>NZ_CP168501.1:4800000-7104203 GCF_059491305.1 Massilia sp. Masssp94 | reverse complement strand
GATTGATCCGATTGGCCTAGCTGGCGGTACAAATGGTTATGGTTATGCGTCTAACCCAGTTGGCTGGGTGGATCCGGCAGGACTGAGTCCATGTAAAAATGGCAATACGGAAGGGGCGAATAAGATCGCGACGCCAGCCTCATGGGGTCTTACCCTATCTGAGACCAAGACAGTTCTGTCATCTGCACAAGTGCCCTATAAAGGATCTACTATCGTCGGGCATGCGCTTGCTAAACATAGCGGAAGACCTGTTACGTTTAGCAATCCGTCTGTTTCTGGGGCCGAGGTATGGGGGAAGATTAAAGGAAAAATGACCACTTGGAACGAGCAAGGCAAGTTCCACCTGAAGGATATCATTCGGGCTCCCGGTGACTTTTCACCGATAGCGGATGGGAATCTGGTCTTTCTGGAAAAGCGTTTGCCTGATGGTCGTGGAGTACGGTTGAATCAAGATAAGACCTTTAAAGAATTCATTGACTAATGAACGGGCTATTGGAGTTTGTTTTCGAAGAGGTTTCGCCCAGTCATCTCGCGGCAATGGTTATCGAATGCGTGCGTGAAAAGAACAACGTCAGCGAAGTGGTACGGGACGGCGTACCCTTGCGACTGGATTCTGTTCTCGACTCGGCCTACTTGTCGAAAATCGCAGCTGGCGATGAAGACGTTGCGTGCACCGCTAATCTCAAACACCTGAGTGTCGGTGAGAACTTAGTTGAGTGTGTAACGTTGCGTATAATTCATTATGATGACATCAGCGATGTCTCATTGCTTTTTTCAAGTTTCGATTGCAAGAAAGCAGGTATATCGACATCTGAAGAGCTTTATCGTTGGGCTAAAGGGTTCAGCGTCAAATATCGCATCGCCAATTTCTTCGGCGGCTTAGAGCCCGCTTCGGACAAGCAGACGCAACTATTCTCGAAAGATCGAGTCGGTCCTGTCATGGAATTGCGGTAGGACTGATGAAGTAAAACCAAAGAGATAAGGCTTTTCAAGGGATAGGTAAAACAGGACATCGAGCCAAGGGGACGCCACGAAAAACATTGTCCAGGTCGAGCGTGATAATGACCCGGTACCATATTGTGAATACGACGCTGCCGGATGGCCATGTTCGGAAAAACTTGTAATACGGCTCGGGCAACCTAAAAATGAGCATCAGCGACATCGCAAGATTGATTACTCCGCCAAACAATCCAAACGAAGCTCCCCAACAGCATGATTGGTCGAAGATTGAAGCCACGCTTGCAACTTCTCTTCCCAAAGATTACAAAGAGTTTATAAACTTATTTGGCACTGGGAAGATAGATAATTTCTTATGGATATTTAACCCATTCTCACAAAACGAAAATATAAATTTGACGACGCTGCAATTGGTTGACAGAGCGGATCACGCGTCGCGCCATCTTGACTATCATGCAAATGGTGTTGGCGGTCGGAACACATGGGGTGGCGGAACCCGTTGCCGTTAATTTTAGGAGTGTTTATGAAAATATATCAATCGATTCAGGATTTGCTTGGTGAGTTACACGGGCTTTACTGGGATTCGGCTCTTTTTATTAATGAAAGTGCGTGGAAGGGCGATCCTCAGCACACAGAGATCCTCGTTTTGGAAGGGGATGAAGAACTCGAAGACGTCGTTCCAGGGACGCATCTGCCAAAGATTGCGGAAGTTAGGAATGTGCGGCAACTATTTGATATGGAAACTTTTCGAGATGTAGTTAATTTCGAGCGGAAGAGAAATCCTGGAGCGTCTGTTTCGGAAATCATCTTCGCCATAAATTTTTATCGTGAGAAAGATGACTTCTTTGATCCGCGGAAATGATTGACCGGTAAAAAAGGCACGGAGGGCGCGATAAGAAACTCGGCTGTGTCCGTACTGGCTTTGTTGCACAAATCTGTCCCTGCAGAGGCCGAGCCGGACCATGGGTAAACCAGCGGCATGTGCGCGCCAACCAGACCGAAATACCGAACGACCAACTGGAAGGAATACGACGAAGCGTTGAGAGCGAGCCGATCGCTGCTGTTTCGGCTGGCAAGGACATGCGCTGGCACGGCGGCGCCAACGGCAAACGGGGCCGCAGACCCAGGTACAGCGAGGCGGCGATTCAGTTCTGCCTGACGATCAAAAGCCTGTTCAATCTGCCACTGCGACAGGCGATGGGCATGACGCAACGTCTGCTCAGGCTAGCCGGCCTGGACTGGCAGACTCCCGACTTCAGCACCGTCAGCCGGCGCCAAAAACATCTGGCGGCGATGATCGGAGCGCACCCGACGACGACGGGCTTGCATCTGCTGGTCGACTGCACCTGCATCAAGATGCTGGGTGAAGGCGGGTGGAAGACGAAGAAGCGCGGCGCCGACTACCGCCGCCAGTGGCGCAAGGTCCATCTTGATATCGATGCCACCACACTGGAAAATCCGGGCCACCGCACCGCCTACGAATTCGATCGCGATGGCAAGCCGCTGAAATTCATCGACGCGCGGCGGCGTGCTGGAATACCGCTACGACACGGCGCGCCGGATCGCGGAACTGATCAACGAGAACGGCGACGTGCACCGGTTTGTTTACGACACGCTGGACCGGCTGGCGGAAGAGACCAGTTTCGATGCGCGCGTGACGCGTTATCGCTACGACGACAGCGGGCTCATCGTCGGCAAGGACGAGCTGGGCTGCGCGCCGCGCACGGAATTGACGCCCATCGCGACGACGTATGTGCGCGATGCGCTGGGCCAGCTGACGGAAAAGGTGATTTCGCGCGTGACGGGTGCGGCACAGGCGCAGCAGATGCGGCTGCGCTTCGCCTACGACGCGCTGAGGCGCATGACGCAGGCGATCAATGCGGATGCGACGGTTGGCATGACGTATGACGCGGTCGGGCAATTGATTGCGGAGCAGACGGATGCCTCGGGCGTTTCGTGTGTCCTTCGTCATCAGTACGACGAGCTGGGCAACCGGGTGCAGACGACGTTGCCGGATGGGCGTGTCCTGAACAACCTGTACTACGGCTCGGGCCATTTGCACCAGGTGAACCTGGACGGCGAGGTCATTACCGACATCGAACGGGGACCGGGCGCACCGGATGATCGCCCGCTCGCAGGGGACGCTCGTCAGCCAGTTCCGGTACGACCCCGTGGGGCGGCTGTTGTCGCAGACGGCGGGCGAGGGCGCGTCGACCGTCATCGCGCGGCAGTACGAGTACGACGAAGTTGGCAACCTCGTATCGATCGACGACCAGCGCAACGGTGTGACACGCTACAGCTACGATCCGATCGGACGCATTTTGTCGGCCGTGCAGCCGCAGTCGAGCGAGCGCTTTGGGTTCGATCCGGCGCACAACATGCTCGACACGACAGTGGCGGCCGTCGGGCGCGTCGAGGGCAACCGCATCCGGGTGTACGAGGACAAGCGTTATGACTACGATGCGCACGGCAACGTGGTCGAGAAGCTGGTCGGCAAGCATACGCGGATGCGGTTCGAGTGGAATCCGGCGCATCAGCTGGTGCGCAGCGTGGTGGCGCGCGGGGAGATCGATACTGCGCAGACGGTCAGCTATGCCTACGATCCGTTCGGACGCCGGATTGCGAAGCGGGATGCGTTTGGCGTCACGCGGTTCGTGTGGGATGGGAACCGGTTGCTGTGCGAGAACCGGGGGAGTCATGCGCGGACGTACGTGTATGGCGAGGATGCGTTCGTGCCGCTGGCGCGCGTGGACGCTGTTGCTGGCGCGGACGGCGCGGCGTGGGTTGAGGTGCGGCATTTGCATACGGATCATCTCGGGACGCCGCGGGAGATGACCGATGCGGGTGGGCGGGTCGTGTGGGCTGCGCGGTATCGTGCGTGGGGGAATGTACTTGAGGTTGCGCAGCAGGATTCGCCGGAGGTGGTGTCGCCCGATGAGATCGGGGAGGCACAGCCTGTTCGGTTTCAGGGGCAGTATTTCGACAGCGAAACGGGCTTGCATTACAACCGGTCCCGTTATTATGATCCGGACATTGGGCGATTTGTTTCGATTGATCCCATCGGATTGTCTGGCGGGGCAAACACTTTCGCATACTCTGCCAATCCAACAGCCTCGGTCGATCCGCTCGGTCTAAGTCCATGCAAGACCAGTAACGCGAATGATGCGAATAAAATCGTCTCCGAGTTGCGGGCGGAGCAGATCGACTGCCGAGCGCCGCTTATACTGGTGGCAGGCAAACCCTGTTTCATTACACTGATGAGGCAGGAATGCGGGGAATTATCAGTTCACAAGAACTGCGGGTTTCGACAGGAGTAACACATGCTCGTTACGGCGATGGGCAATACCTCACTGATTTGGCGCCAGAAATGGTTGGGGCACGCACGGTGGGGCAGCTGTCGGCAGAGCAGCTAGGTAATGGAGTCATCTCAGGCGGACAGGCTTCACGATTCCTGTTTAATGATCCTAGAAAGTTGGGGAAACTTACGAATTTTGTTGAGATCGACATTACCGGTCTTCCGGTTAGGCAAGGTCTTAATTCATCCGGCACAGAATTCCGCGAACATGTTCAATTTATACTGAACAAAAATGACATGGATTTGACGGGTCGTATCGTACGGACAGGAAGGACATTTTGATGCGGTACTATTGTTTCTACTCTGAATCGCTTAAGGGTGAAGTGGGGAAGTTCTATTGCGAGGTGTCGCCCGAGAACTTAATCACTCGGCAAATCGATGTGTTTGGTTCCGAAATTTATTGGGCTGAACCTGGATCTCAGTATAGTGAAGATTATCCTTTTACTGATCAGCCAGAATTTGATGAATCGGATCAAGAGGCGGAAGAATTGGATCGAGAAACATTTGAGAGAATTTGGGCTGAAGGAAAAAAGCAGTGACCGTCATATTTTGCAAAGGCGATATATTTGCAGTGAGCTCGCCTCAAGCATTTGCGCACGGTTGTAACTGTGCTGGCGCAATGGGGAAAGGCATTGCCGTTACATTTCGTGAAAAATGGCCATTGATGTACGCACGGTATCGAGAATTATGCAAGACTGGTGCCTTCGTTCTAGGCGATGTCTTTGAGTGGACTGACGGTGCGACCAGAATATACAACTTGGGAACGCAAAGGATCTGGAGGTCAAAGGCTGACGTTTCAGCCATAAAAATTTCGATGACTCGATTAAAGAAACTTCTAACCGATGCCGAAATTTCTGAAATTTATATGCCGCGCATTGGTGCTGGATTGGGAGGGGGTGACTGGAATGAAATCAAGTCGATCATTGAATGGAGTTTTGGCGAAAGTCCCATCCATGTATATGTGTGCGAAGAATTTGTGCCCGGAGCAGCATTGCAGGTTATGTCATAATCATGCAAGCCGCCGAGCATGCAGCAGGATTTATTGACTAATGAGTGGGCTATTGGAGTTTGTTTTCGAAGACGTTGCGTCCAATAATCTCGCAAAAATGGTTGTCGAATGCGTGCGTGAAAAAAGCAATATCAGCGAAGTTCTGCAGGACGGCGCACGTCTGCGACTGGACTCCATTCTTGCGCATCGTTGCTGAGGCCGTAACAGAAAGACGCAAAGTGTCGAGTCCCGTTTGATCGTAGATGCGCTTGACGAATAGTTCCGGCCGTTTCTTCTGCTATTGCTTGAGTGCCAGGATGGGCGTTTTGACGACGGTCTAATTTTATCGTTCAGGTACTTTTACACATCTAACGAGCCGCTCGCTGCAGAAATAGTTCTTTACGCTCGAAATCATAAGCTGGACGGCAACGTTTGGCGCAAGGTTAAAGTGGTGGTTGGAGACGTCGAGGAGCTCGTTGCAAAAGTTAAGGGAAATCAATTTAATTCCATATCCTCCGGAGTGAAACTGCTTAACTTTGGAGATTTGTGGTGTATTGATATTGACGGCGATTACAGTCTGGCTGGCGATCCGAGCTCCCTGGATGAAGTGCGCGAGGACGGACAGTGCTACGTCATTGGGCGCCAAGTCGAAGCTTGCGAACTCGACGAAGTTGCATGACGACGATAATGGTCTCTTTGGCAGCGGCAGAGGTGGAACAATTAGTTGCTGCCCATCAATCGGTAATTAATTTTGGGTTACCCTCTGATGCGGTCAACGATGAATGGCTTATGAAGGCGGAAGAAAAGCTAAATCGTGAGTTGCCACGATTGTACAAATGGTTTCTCAAACTATGTGCAGAGCGGGGAGATCCGAGGGGTATGGGGCACAACAGATTGTGAGTACACCTTTAACAGCAGCGGGAGTTGAGGAATTGATCGCGGCCCATCAGTCGATCATTAATTTTGGATTATCGTCCGATGCGGTCGAGGATGAATGGCTGGCAAATGCAGAAAATGCACTAAACCGCAAATTGCCGGAATCATATAAATGGTTTCTCAAACGATATGCAGGCGGTGAAGTCGGAGGGGAAGAGATTTATAGCATTTACGGAATTCCTTTCGAGTCGGCTAATGGGGGAGACATAGTTTTTCGCCACTTAATGAATCGCAAGGCTGGCTTGCTTGATGATTCAAAACTTGTCATTAGCGAAACTGATCTTGGCGAAGTTTTCTTCTTTGACTATATGAATTTCAAAGACGGCGAATGTTCGATATATCTCAGGCTTCCGTCGGGAGAGCACATTCTGTATGCAGAGAATTTTTATGAGTTTCTTGGGAAACGAATTGTGGCTCATGACTCATGATGGCTTGTTTCAGCGAGCAGTGCGGGAGTCATTCGCGGACGTGCGTGTATGGCGAGGATGCGTTTGTGCCGCTGGCGCGGATGGATGCTGTCGCTGGTCGGGAGGGCGCGGCGCGGGCCGAGCTGCGGCATTTGCATACGGACCATCTGGGGATGCCGCGGGAGATGACCGATGCGGGTGGGCGGGTCGAGTGGGCTGCGCACTATCGGCTTCGGGTAATGTGCTCGAGGTTGTGCAGGATGAGGACTCGCCGTGGCACCTTCGGGCAAGGGCAGCACAATCACGTGGAAGAGCCGGTTCAAGCGCGACCCGGCGGCCAAGGATGTGGATGACGCCAAGGCAAAGGAAATCGTCGCCGGGATGTACAAGTCGGGATTTGATGGACTGCGCACGACACTTGGTGAAACCGCCCACTGACCTTCGGCAGTGTTGGCCGCGTTGCGGTCGGCCAACCAGCGGGCGCCGGCGTCGAGAGGCGCTGATCGGCTTCAGTGCGCCACGCCCGCCGTCTCCCTCAACCTGCCCGCATCCCTGCCCGGCGGCACCCCAAACAACCGCACATAATCCCGACTGAACTGCGACGGACTTTCATACCCCACCCGATACCCCGCACTGGCCGCATCCATACCCTCGGCCACCATCAGCCGCCTGGCCTCCTGCATGCGCAACTGCGTGCGGAATTCGAGAGGACTCATCGCCGTCACCGCCTTGAAATGCGCGTGAAAGGTCGACCGGCTCATGCGCGCCACGTCGGCCATCTCGTCGATGCGGCAGTCGCGCGCGTAATGCGCGCGCAGCCAGACGATGGCGCGGGCGATCTGGTTTTGCCGGCTGTCGCCACGCGCCATGCGGCGCACGATGCGGTTGCCGGCGCCCGTCAATAACCGGTACAGGATCTCGCGCGTGACGAGCGGGGCCAGCGCATCGATGTCGGCCGGCGTGTCGAGCAACCGCGCCAGTCGCAGCGCCGCGTCGAGCAGTTCGGGCGTCGTCCGGTTCAGTGCCATGCCCACGTCTTCTCCACCATCCTCATCGGCAGGAGGATGCCGCACCGCCAGGTCCCCCAGCATCACCATGTCCAGGTCGAGACTCAGGCACAAATACGGCCGCTCCGGCGACGCCTCGATCACGGCGCCCGTCACGGGCAGTTCGACGGATGCGACGAGGTAGTACGCGGGGTCGTACACGAAGGCCGTCGCGCCGAGCACGGCGCGCTTGCGGCCCTGCGCGACGAGGCATACGGTCCGTTCGTACAGCACGGGCATGGGCATCGTCGGGCTGGACGATCGGATAAGGCGGACGCCCGGAAGAACGGTGTCGTGAATACCGTCCACGGGGGCGTGGCGGGCGATGGCGGCGGCAAAGAGGGCGAGCGTATCCATGGCGGCAAGGATAGCAGGCCAGCAGGCGGGTGTGCGCGCCGCCGGACGATCGTGCAAGCTTGTGCGACGTTTGCGCTACCGCCGATCGGCTGTGCGGCCCGACACTGTGCCCACTTTCAACCGCACAGGAGATCACCATGACCGCACTCGATCAATACCGCCTGCTGGGCCGCTCCGGCCTGCGCGTCTCGCCGCTGGCGCTCGGCACGATGACCTTCGGCCAGGACTGGGGCTGGGGCGCCGACGAAGCCGAGGCCCGGAACATCTTCGACGTCTACGTGGACCGCGGCGGCAATTTCGTCGACACGGCCGTCAACTACACGAACGGCGCGTCCGAGCGCATCCTCGGCAAGCTGATGGAAGGGCGGCGCGACCGCATCGTCCTGTCGACCAAGTTCACGATGGCGCGCGCTCCAGGCGATCCGAATTCGGGCGGCAACCACCGCATGAATCTCGTGCGCTCCGTCGAGCAGAGCCTGCGCCAGCTCGGCACCGACCGCATCGAACTGCTGCACCTGCACGCCTGGGACGATACGACGCCGCCCGACGAAGTCCTGCGCGCTCTCGACGACCTGGTGCGTGCCGGGAAGGTGCTGTACCTGGGCATCTGCAACACGCCCGCGTGGCGCGTGGCGCAGTTGCAGACGATCGCCGACCTGCGCGGCTGGTCGCCGTTCGTCGCGCTGCAGATCGAGTACAGCCTCGTCGAGCGCAGCGTCGAACACGAACTGATGCCGATGGCGCGCGCGCTGGGACTCGGCGTGATGCCATGGTCGCCGCTGGGCGGCGGTCTCCTGAGCGGCAAGTACGGGGCGTCCGACCTCGCCACGAACGACGCGGCCGGCGTGGCGGACACGCGCAAGGGCGTGATCGCGTCGACCGGGTTGTTGAACGAGGCGTCGCTGCGCATCGCGGAGGAAGTGAAGGCCGTCGCGCGCGCGACCGGCGCCAGCGCGGCGCAGGTGGCGCTCGCGTGGACCTTGCTGCATCCGGCCGTCACGGCGCCCGTCATCGGCGCGCGCACGCTCGCGCAGGCCCAGGACAACCTGGGCGCGCTGGACGTGAAACTGGATCCGGACCACGTGACGCGCCTAAATGCGGCCAGCCGGCCGGCGCCCATCTTCCCGCAGCGCTTTACCGAACGGCCGCTCGTCCAGCAGCTCGTGTTCGGCGGCGCGGCAGTGGAACGGCGCGGCCGGTGACGGGATCAAGCCTCCGGTTCGGCCGGTTGCATGGCGCCGCGCACGGCCGTGAGGATGGCGTCCGATGCGGTGCGGTCCGACACGGCGCGCGCGAGCGTCAGCGCGCCGACCATCGCGGCGAGGGCGACGATGCCCGCGTCGCCGGCGGCGGGCGCCAGGGGGCACTCGGCCAGCAGCGCCGTCATGCGCGCTACCATGGCGTCGGCCGTCGCGCTGGGCTGGCCGCGCAGGCCCAGCTCCGCGGCCAGCGTGGGGAGCGGGCAGCCTTCGCCCGGTTCGTCGCGGTGTTCCGCCGACAGGTAATGGTCGATGACGGCGCGCGGCGCGGCGTCCGCCGATGGCAGCCAGCGTTCCAGCGTCTGCTGGACGGCGGCCTCCAGCGAAGCCTGCACGAGCGCGTCCTTGGATTCGAAATGGGCGTAGAAGCCGCCGTGGGTCAGGCCGAGCGCCTTCATCAGCGGCACGAGGCCCGTGCCTTCGATGCCGTCCTTGCGGAAGCGGCGCGACGCTTCGCCGATGATGCGCTGGCGCGTTTCGGCCTTATGGTTACTCGAGTAACGCATAGTTATGGGATTGGTTTGCAATGATTCGGATGCGGTCCGTGCGGCCGAAAGCGACGGACCCGTTGAGCGACGGATGTGCCTCATGAATTTAGGCAACGCTCCGTGTCACCATTGTAAGCCTTAATGAGGGATTCCACAATTCCGGCCATGAATTTGCCGGAATCGTGTTGCGCGAGGCCGTCTTTACTGCTTAGTGCGACGCGGCTGCGGCCGGCAGCGCCTTGGTGGCGGCCCCGTGCTTGCGCAGGTACTCGGCGCAGGCGTCGGCGTCGAGCGGCTTGCTGAAGTAATCGCCCTGGATCTGGTCGCAGCCTGCGCTGCGCAGGGCGGCCAGCTGCCCATCGTTCTCGACGCCCTCGGCGATGACTTCCAGGCGCAGCGTGTGCGCCATGGCGATGATCGCCTTCACCATCGCCAGCGATTCGGCACTCTGGTGCACGTCGAGGACGAACGAGCGGTCGACCTTCAGCTTGTCGACGGGCAGGCGCTTGAGGTAGCTGAGGCTCGAATAGCCGGTGCCGAAATCGTCGATGCTGAGCGTGGTGCCCAGTTCGCGCAGCTGGCGCATCAGGTCCGCGGTGCGGACCGGGTCGTCCATCGAAATGCTTTCCGTGAGTTCCAGCTCCAGCAGGCGCGGAGGCAGGCCCGATTCACGGAGGACGGCGCCGACGAGCGCCACGACGTCCGTGCCCAGGAACTGCTTGCCGGACAGGTTGACGGCCACCGGCACGTCGGGCACGCCGGCATCGGTCCACGCGCGGCGCTGGGCCACGGCCGTGCGCAGGATCCATTCGCCGATCGGCACGACGAGGCCGGAATCCTCGGCGATCGGGATGAATTCGGCCGGGGAGATGCTGCCGTGCTCGGGATGCTTCCAGCGCACGAGCACTTCCAGGCCGGCGACGCCGCCGCTGTGCAGGTCCGTCTTGGGTTGATAGTTCAAATACAGTTCGCCGCGCTCGATCGCATGGCGCAACTGGTTTTCCAGCGTGAGCTTGCGCTGCAATGCCTGGTTCAGTTCTTCCGAATAGCGTTGGATCTGGCCCCCGCCCAGCACCTTGGCGCGGCGCACGGCCATCGTCGCGTTGTTCAGCAGGAGGTCGCCGTCGGTGCCGTCCTCTGGGAAGATCGCATAGCCGATGCTGCACGTGAGGGGGATCGCGCCGCCCGGCGTCTTGAATTCGCGCGTGGCGGCCTGCAGGAGCTGGCGCAAGCGGTCGCGCGCGACGCTGTCGTCGCCCAGGCCCGGCAGCAGCACGACGAATTCGTCGCTCCCGGCGCGCGCCAGCATGTCGCCCGGCCGCAGCAGGTTCTGCAGGCTCCACGTGATTGCGACGAGCGCCTTGTCGCCTTCATGGTGGCCCAGCAGCTCGTTGAGGCGCTTGAACTTGTCGATGTTGATCGTCGCGACCAGCGTGTGCAGGCCGTCGCTCTTCCATTTGTCCAGGTTCTGGCCGATCGTCCGCACGAGCACCTGGCGGTTCGCGAGGCCCGTCAGCACGTCGTGCGTGAGCAGGAATTCGACCTGGCCCGCGGCCGCCGCGAGGTCGGGATTCGCATTGTCGACGTAGACGTGCGAGTGCAGCGACTGCGCTGCGGTCGCCAGCTGGCGGAAGTGGATCAGCTGTTCCGTCATGCGCGCGAGGTCGCGCAGGATGTCCAGTTCCTCCTCGTTCAGCGTGCGCGGCACGCGGTCCAGGACGCACAGGGTCCCCAGCGGCATCCGGTCGATCGAGTACAGCTGCACGCCCGCATAAAAGCGCACGTGCGGCGGATTGACGACCATCGGGTTGTCGGCGAAGCGCGCATCCTGCGTCGCGTCCGGGACGATCAGCGGTTCGTGGTCGAGGATCGCGTGGCCGCAGAACGAGATCTCGCGGCGGGTGCCGGTCATGTCGATGCCGCAGCGCGACTTGAACCACTGATCTTCCTCGGCGACCAGCGAGACCAGCGCGATCGGCATCTTCAGCAGCCGGCTCGCCATGCGTGTGATGCGGTCGAACGCGTCCTCGGGGGCGCTGTGGAGGAGGCGGGTGGCGTGCAGCGCCGTCAACCGGCGCGCTTCGTCGAGCGGTATCGATGGGGTCTGCATGTCGTGTCATGAGGAGCTTCGTTGAGTCACATTCTGCCACGACCGGCGAAGCGGAGGCACGAGCTTGGCATGGCGTTGCAGCCAGGAATTAATCACGCTGGCGGAATGCGCCGAAATGCTGGCGATAATCGAGCGCGCTGACGCCCAGGTGGCGCAGGAACGCCGCGCGCATCCGCGCCGCGGTGCCGAACCCGCAGCGGTGCGCGACCGTCTTGAGGGGCCGGTCGGAGCGTTCGAGCAGGGCCCTGGCCGCGTCCACGCGCGCCCGCTCGACGAATTCCGCCGGCGTGACCCCGGCCGCGCGCGCGAACTGGCGCGCGAAGTGGCGCTCGCTCAGCGCCGCCACCCGCGCGAGGTCGGCCACCGTCAGCGGCGCGTCGAGGTGGGCGAGCACGTGGTCCTGGACGGTGCGCAGCACGGAATCGTCGCCCACGTACGGCGTCAGGTAAGGACTGAACTGCGATTGCCCGCCGCTGCGCTGGGTAAACACGACGAGGCGCTTGGCCACGTTCAGCGATACGTCCGCGCCGTGGTCTTCGTAGACCAGGTGCAGCGCAAGGTCGACGCCCGCCGTGACGCCGGCCGACGTATAGACCGGACCGTCGCGCACGAAAATGCGGTCCGGCTGGACGGCCACCCGCGGAAAGCGCGCGGCCATCAGCGCGACGTCGTTCCAGTGCGTGGTGGCGCGGCGGCCGTCCAGCAGGCCCGCGTGGGCGAGCAGGAACGCGCCGTTGCAGACGGACGCGATGCGGGCGCAGCGGGTGCTCATCGTGCGCAGCCACGCGGCGAGCGCGGTATCGGCCGGCCGGCGTGGCAGGTCCGGGCCGCCGGGGACCAGCAGCAGGTCGGGCGCGCCGTCGCCTTCGTCGTAGCGCGCGTGCGGTTGCAGCAGCATCCCGTTCGAGCACGCGACGGGGCCGTCCACCGTGCCGAGCACGCGCATGCGGTAATGGTCGCGCGGCGCGAGAAAACGGTTGGCTTCCGCGAACACGTCGAGCGGTCCGGTGACGTCGAGCGACTGCACGCCGGGGAAGGCGAGGATGGCGATGGTGGGCAAGCGCGGGCTCCTGGGATCGACAAGCACGCCATCACTATAGCCGCGCGCGCGTGGCCGCGGCGGGGCGTGGCGGGAAATGCGCGCACCGTGGCGGGAAACCGGTGCACGCTGCCGGCGTCGGCGCGCGGCCCGGCGCCAGAATGGCGTCATCCCCAACACACGAAAGGACGACAATGGACAATACCGCAGAACGCGTGGGCCCCGCATTCTCCGTCGACGGCATGCTGCGCGCGCGTCGTGAGACCCGCAAGGCCATCGCCGCGATCGCGCGGCGCATCCGGCCCGGCATGGTGGAAGAAGACGCCGTGGCCATGGCGCGCGACGTCATCGCCACGCGGGGCCACACCCTCAGCTGGCACCCGGTGCGCGTGCGCTTCGGCGCCAACACGATCCTGCCGATGAAGCGCGCGTCGACACCCGGCATCGTGCTGGGCGAGCACGACATCTTCTTCATCGACATCGCGCCGCGCGTGGCGCATTGGGAAGGCGACGGCGGCGCCACGTTCACGGTCGGTGACGTGCCCGGGTATGCGCGCTGCGCCGCCGACGCCGAGCGCCTGTTCCATGAGGTGCGCCAGGCGTGGAAGACGCAGGACTGGAGCGGCAGGAAGCTGTACGAGTTCGCGGACCGGCGTGCCCGCGACCTGGGCTGGGACCTCGATCCGGACCTGCCGGGCCACCGCGTCTCCGACTTCCCGCACGCGGCGCTGCACACGGGCGCACTGGCCGATTACGACCATGCGCCATCGGACATGCGCTGGATCCTCGAGATCCACTTGCTCGATCCGCGGCGCCGCTTCGGCGCGTTTTTCGAGGACATGCTGCTGGACGACGCGGACTACGTCTGACGGAAGCACTGCACGAGGAAGTCGGCGAACACGCGCACGCGCGCCGACAGCTGGCGCGCGTGCGGATACATCACGGAGACGGGGATGGTGGGCGGCGGTACGTCCGCCAGCACCTCGACGAGACGGCCGTCCGCGAGCTGCCCGGCGATGCGGTAGCGCGGCACCTGCACGAGGCCGAGGCCCGCGAGCGCGGCCGCCGTGTAGGCTTCGGTGCCGGTGACGGAGACGATTCCGGGCGGCGTCGCCAGCTTCAGGCCCGCGTCCGTCATGAATTCCAGCGGATATGGCCGGCCCGTCGCCGTCGACACGTAGTGCACGGCCTGGTGATGCACGAGATCCGCCAGCGCGGCCGGCGTGCCGAAGCGGTCGAGGTAGGCGGGACTCGCGACCGTCACCTGCTCGATGTCGGCCGCGCGCCGTGCCACCATCGACGAATCGTGCAGCTGGCCCGCGCGCAGCACGCAGTCGACGCCTTCGCGCACGAGGTCGACGAGGCGGTCGTCCTCCCCCACGTGCAGCTGGATGCGCGGATAGCGCGCGAGGAATCCCGATAGCGCGGGAAAGACGAAGTAGCGGGCCAGCGTCGGCTGCAGGTTCACCCGGAGCAGGCCCGCGGGCTCGCTGCCGCGGAACGCGTCTTCCGCTTCGTCGAGGTCGGCCAGCAGGCGCACGCACCGTTCGTAGTAAGCGGCGCCGTCCTGCGTGGGCGCGACGGCGCGCGTCGTCCGTTCCAGCAGGCGCGTGCCGAGGCGGTTTTCCAGCCGCTTGATCGCATTGGTCGCGGTGGCGCGCGGGATCAGGAGGTCCTCGGCGGCCTGCGTGAAGCTGCGGCGCTCCACGATGCGCACGAAAATCTGCATTTCCTGAAACCGGTCCATCTGCGTCGACATGCGCCACCTCCCTCTGCGATTATACGGTCGGCGCGGCTGGCACCAGCAGGTCGGCGATGCCGATGCGGCGGGCGAAGTCCACGCGCACGGCCTCCGCCACCTCGAGCACCTCGCGCGCGCCGTCGCCGACGAAGTCGACCACCGTACGGAACGGCCGCCGGCCGCGCGGCAGTCCGACGATGCGCACCAGTTCATCGGCCACGGCCTGCGGATCGGCTTCCGGCGGCGTCAACGCGTCGAGGCGTTCGCCCACCTGGTCCAGCACCCCGTCGTAGCGGGCATACGCGGCGATCCGTGCGGCGTCCGCCGGCTTGCCGGCGCTGGGGAAGTGCTCCGTGCCGCGGGTGAACGCGCCGGGGACCATGATCGCGGTCTCGATGCCGAAGCGGGAGATTTCGTACGACAGCGACACCGCGAGCGAATCCAGCGCCGCCTTCGCCGCGCCGTACGGGCCGAGGAAAGGCGGGAAGCCGCCCTTCGTCGTCGTGCTGGAGATCCACAGCAGCAGGCCGGATGCCTGGGCGCGCAGCTGGGGCAGGGCCGCGCGCAATACGCGCTGGGCGCCGAGGAAGTTCGTGTCCAGCACCTTGGCCACTTCCTCGGCCGTGAAGGCTTCGGTTGGGCCGACGACCAGGTGGCCCGCGTTCTGCACGACGACGTCCAGCCGGCCCTGTTCCGCGACGACCGCCGCGACGGCCGCGTCGCACGAGGCTTGGGACAGCACGTCCAGTTCGAGCGGCCGCAGGTCGGCGCCGTGCTGCCGCGCCCAGTCGCGCGCTGCGGCGGCGCGGGCCGCGTTGCGTCCTGCGACGTCGCGCATCGACGCGTAGACCGTGTGGCCGGCGCGGGCCAGCGCCTGTGCCGAGAGTTTGCCGATGCCGCTGCCGGCGCCCGTGATGAGGATGACTGCCTGGTCCATGGTTGCGATCTCCTCAGGCCATGCCGCCGTTGGCGCGCAGGACCTGGCCGTTGACCCAGCCGCCGTCCGGACCGGCCAGGAAGGACACGACGCCGGCGATGTCCTCGGGCTGGCCCAGGCGACCCAGCGGCGCCGAGTTCGCGATCTGCTGGACCAGCTCATCCGACTTCCCGGTCAGGAACAGCTCGGTCGCGACGGGGCCCGGCGCCACGGCGTTGCAGGTGATGCCGCGGCCGCGCAGCTCTTTCGCGAACACGCGGGTCAGCGCTTCCACCGCGCCTTTCGTGGCGGCGTACACGCCATAGGTCGGCGGCGCCATGTGCAGCACGCTGGTCGAGAAATTGACGATGCGTCCGCCTTCGTTCAGGCGCGTGGCCGCTTCGCGCATCGTGTTGAAGGTGCCGGTGACGTTGATGGCCATCGTGCGCTCGAACTGCTCGTCGGTCGTCTCGGCGATCGTCACGTACGGCAGGATGCCGGCGTTGTTGACGAGGATGTCCACGGGGCCGAGCTTTGCCTCGATCGCCGCGAACATCGCTTTCACGTCGTCGACCTTGGCGACGTCGGCGCGCACGGCGATGGCGCGGCCGCCTGCCGCTTCGATGGCGGCGACGGTGGCGTTGGCGGCTGCCTCGTTGCCGGCATAGTTGACGGCGATGGCGAACCCGTCTTCGGCGAGACGTTTCGCAACGGCGGCGCCGATGCCGCGGGAGGCGCCGGTGACCAGGGCGACGCGGGGGGTGTGTTGGGTTTGGGTGTTCATCGTGACCTCCTTAATTGGTTGAGCGTGAAGTCATGATGATTGATTTTGATGCAAAGATAATCTAGCAAAGTTTGCCTTCAGAATTCCATCTTGAATAACAATCTGGCGCGTTTATCGCCGATATAACCGGACGGTGCATAACTGCCATTCGAACAATAAATTTTTCAAGCATGCTGCAGCGCAGTAAATTGGATTCGCAGTCTCGCTATTCGAACCCAACCACTGGAGCTGATCATGATCGGTAAACGTCACCTTGTTGCTCTCGCATCCGTCCTCTCGTTCAACGCCCACGCCGCCGAACCGGCTGCGCGCCTGAGACCCGCTACCTGCAGCACGCCGGCCTTCACGTCGGACCTGAAAGACGAATACCTCCAGGGCACCGTCCGCCTGGCCGTGCTCGTGGACCCTGACGGTTCGGTCAAGCGGGCGAAGGTCGTCGAGTCCAGCGGCCACCGCGCGCTGGACCGGGCCTCGCTGCGTGCCAGCTATACGTGCAAGTTCGGTGCCGCCGGCAAGGACGGCGAGCCGAGCTGGTCCACCGTGCAATACAAGTGGATCAACGATTGATCCGGATCGGGCCGCCGGCATCGGTCGCAGGCGGCTCAACCAACGTTCGAAAAATTCGATAAAAGCCTGGCAATTTTCTCGTTTTTTTAATGCCGGGCCACCGCGCATAATGTCTCCATCGCAGCGAACAACGAAGAGGAGATCTTCGAAACGTTCGATGCAATATCGACCCCCCAACCGATAACACTGGAGAACATCATGAGCAACGCCAAACTGGAAGTCCTGACCCCGCATAACTCGCAACTGATCATCATCGACCACCAGCCGCAGATGGCGTTCGGCGTGCAGTCGATCGACCGCCAGACCCTGAAGAACAACGTGGTCGGCCTGGCCAAGGCGGCGAAGGCGTTCGACATCCCGACCGTGATCACCACGGTCGAAAGCGATTCCTTCTCCGGCAAGACCTATCCCGAGATCCTGGATGTCTTCCCGGGCAAGGAGATTCTCGAACGGACGTCGATGAATTCCTGGGACGACCAGAAGGTGCGCGATGCCCTGGCCGCCAACGGCCGCAGGAAGATCATCGTCGCCGGCCTGTGGACGGAAGTGTGCAACACGACCTTCGCGCTGTCCGCGATGCTCGACGGCGACTACGAGATCTACATGGTGGCCGATGCGTCGGGCGGCACGTCGAAGGACGCGCACGACTTCGCGATGCAGCGCATGGTGCAGGCCGGCGTCGTGCCCGTGACGTGGCAGCAGGTCCTGCTCGAATGGCAGCGCGACTGGGCGCACCGCGACACCTACGATGCCGTGATGAAGATCGTCACCGAACACTCGGGCGCGTACGGCATGGGCGTCGACTACGCCTACACGATGGTGCACAAGGCACCGGCGCGCAACCGGGGCGACAACCCGGTGCTGGCCCCGGTTGCGGCACCCGTACGCTGAGCTTCAGGTCCGAAACGCCTGGAAAGCGAACGATCATGAAAACCCTCGTGCCGACCATGCGGACGGGCTGGCCGTCCGCCCCGCGCTCGACGACCTTGCCGCGCGACTGCGCCCACACCCAGTGGCCGGTTCGCTCATACGTTCGCTCACACGTTCGCATTGGTGCGCACGATTGGCGGTAGGACGTCCTTGGGTTAACATTTGATTCACCCGCCCCAGGAGATTCCCATGAAAGCTATCGTCACCGGCCACACGAGGGGCCTCGGCGCCGCGCTCGCCGCCAATCTGCTGGCGCGCGGCGTACCCGTCCTCGGCCTGGCGCGCACCCGTTCGGCCGAACTGGTCGACGCGTATCCCGACCTGTTCGACGAGGTCGAACTGGACCTGGCCGACAGCGTCGCGCTGTCGCGCTGGCTCGCGGACGGCATGCTGGGCGATTACCTGGACGGCACCGGCGCCGTCCTGCTGCTGAATAATGCGGGGATGGTGAGCCCAGTCGGCCCGCTCGACGCGCAGGACCCGCAAGCCGTGCTGCGCGCCGTGCAGTTGAACGTGGCCGCGCCGATGGCGCTCGCCGCCGCCGTCGTGCGCGCCAGCGGCGGGGCGCAACGGCGCATCCTGCACATTTCCAGCGGCGCCGGCCGCAACGCGTACCCGGGCTGGAGCGTCTACTGTGCCACCAAGGCCGCCCTCGACCACCACGCGCGCGCCGTCGCCCTCGACTGCGAACGCGGCGTGCGCATCTGCAGCCTCGCGCCCGGCGTCATCGATACGGACATGCAGGCCGAGATCCGCGCCACGACGGAAGACCGCTTCCCCATGCGCAAGCGCTTCGTCGACATGAAGGAGACCGGCGCGCTCGTCGAGCCGGACGAATGCGCCGAACGGCTGGTCGACTACCTGCTCGGCGCCGGGTTTGGCGCCGAGGTCATCGCCGACCTGCGGATGCTCAGTTGAGCACCTTCAGGCAGCGGGAGCGCGCGGGATCTGCAGCCCTTCGATGACGGCGGGGCGCGCGCGGAACGCTTCCAGCACGCGGCCCACTTCCGGAAAGCGGTCGAAGCCGACGATCTCGGCCGCGTCGTAGAAGCCGACCAGGTTGTTCACCCACGGGAAGCAAGCGACGTCGGCGATCGTGTACTCGTCGCCCATGATCCAGGCGCGGCCCTTCAGGTGGCCGTCCAGCACGCCGAGCAGGCGCTTGGCTTCGTGCACGTAGCGGTCGCGCGGGCGCTTGTCCTCGTACTCGCGGCCGGCGAACTTGTGGAAGAAGCCCAACTGGCCGAACATCGGGCCGATGCCGCCCATCTGGAACATCAGCCACTGGATCGTCTGGTAGCGCAGCGCCGGATCGGCCGGGATCAGCTTGCCCGTCTTCTCGGCCAGGTACAGCAGGATCGCGCCCGATTCCCACAGCGGCAGCGGCTTGCCTCCCGGGCCGTCGGGGTCGATGATCGCGGGGATCTTGTTGTTCGGGTTCAGCGACATGAATTCCGGCGACGTCTGCTCGTTCTTGTCGAACGCGACGCGGTGCACCTCGTAGGGCAGGCCGATTTCTTCGAGCATGATCGCCACCTTGACCCCGTTCGGCGTGGGCAGCGAATACAGCTGCAGGCGGTCGGGGTGCTGCGCGGGCCATCTCTGCGTGATGAGGAAGTCGTTCAGGTCGGACACGGCGGTCTCCTTCGGGTTGAGAGCGTTGATTGTACTCAAGGTCCGGTTTTTCGCCGGGTGGGAGCATACATCTTGGTCTTGGGCAACGATGGGGAGCCATGGACGACCTGCTGCGCTATTACGAGGAAGAGCTGGGATTGTTCGGCCAGTTCGCGCGCGAATTCCGCGCCCGCTATCCCAAGCCCGCCAGCGACCTGCACGTGGCCGGCGAGACGTGGGACGATCCGGGCGTCGCCCGGCTCATCCAGTCCGTTGCGCTGCTGTCCGCCCGCATCAACAAGCGCCTCGACGACGACTACCCCAAGTTCACGGAAGCGCTGCTCGACAGCCTGTACCCGCACTACCTGCGGCCGCTGCCGTCGTATTCCATCGTCCAGGTAGGACAGCGCGGGCCGGCCGAAGTGCCGGACACCCCGTCCGTGCTGCCGCGCGGGACGATGCTGCGCTCGAGCGCGGGCACCGACACGCCGTGCCTGTTCCGCACCGTTTACGACGTGCTGCTGGCGCCGCTCGCCGTCGCGCGCCTCGCGTTCGTGCCGCTGCTCGACGCGCCGCGCACCGCGCGCGCACCGCGCGGGGCCGGCTGCGGCATCAGCCTGACGATCGCAGCGACCCGCGGCGACGTCGGCCGCCTCCCGCCGACGTGGCGCCTGTTCGCGGACGGCGAAGCGTCGACCCGCGCCGCGCTGATCGACGCGCTGTTCCTGCGCTGCGCCGCCGCCTGGGTGCAGCCGGAAGGCGACAAGGGCTGGCTGCCGCTGCCGCGCGTCCCGCTGCGCCTGGCCGGTCTCGCGGCCGCCGATGCCATGCTGCCGTATCCCGCCCGCTCGCACCCGGCGCCGCGCCTGCTGACCGAGTATTTCTGTTATCCGGAAAAATTCAATTTCATCGACGTCGACCTCGCGGCGCTGGCCGGCATGCTGCCGCCGCGCTGCCGCCGGTTCACGCTGCACCTCGCGCTGTCCGGCATCGCCCCCGATTCCGATGCCGCCCGCCTGCTGGCCGGCCTGGACGCGCGCAACCTGCTGCCCGGCTGCACGCCCGTCGTCAACCTGTTTCCGAAGGCCGGAGCGCCCGTGCAGCTCGCGTACACGAGCGCCGACTATCCGCTGCTGGCCGACGGCGCGCACGCGGGCGCGTACGAGATCCACAGCGTGGACGCCGTGCGGCTCGTGCGCGAAGGGACGGGCACGGTCACCCGTTTCGATCCCCTCTACGCGCCCGGCGACGAGGGCAGGGCGGGCGGCGAAGCGTCGCACCGCGCGCACTACTGGATCGCGCGGCGCGATTACGCGACGGCAGCCGTCAGCCCGGGCCACGAGATGCGCATCGCCCTCGTCGACGCCGATTTCCATCCGCTGGACGCGGCCGGCGCCACCCTGTCCACGGACCTGACGTGCAGTAACCGCGACGTGCCGTCACGCCTGCCTTACGGCCAGCCGCAGGGAGACTTGCGCTGCGACGAACTGTCCACGCTGGCGCCCATCCGCATGCTGAGGAAACCGACACGAGGCCGGCGCTTCGGCGGCACGCGCGGGTCACACTGGCGCCTGATCGCCCACCTGGCGCTGAACCACGCGGGCCTGACGATGGCCGGTCTCGCCGATTTCCAGAAAATGCTGGCGCTGTACGATTTGCCGCGGTCCCCGGTCGCCCAGCGCCAGATCGCGGGCATCGTGGGACTCGAACACGGCACGGTGCGCGCGTGGGTGGGTGCGGCGCCGGTCGCGAGCCTGATGCCGGGCATCGGCATCCGCCTCACCGTCGACGAGGAAGCGTTCGCGGGCACGGGCCTGTATCCGTTCGTGCAGGTGCTCGACCAGTACTTCGCGCTGAACGGCCACCTGAACTGCTTCACGCGGCTGGAAGTCGTGTCGCAACAGACCGGCCGCGAAATCATCGCCTGCTCTCCACGCACGAGCGGCGGCGGATGGACCTGATCGCCCGCCTGCTGGCCGAGCCCCAGCGCTTCGACTTCGTCCAGGCCGTGCGCCTGCTGCTGCTGGCGCTCGGCGCGCGCGGCATCCCCGAACGGCGCGCGCTGGCCCGCCACCTGCGCTTCGCGAACAGCCTCGCGCTGGCGTTCCCGCCCAGCCAGATCGAGGCCGCCGCGGCGGAACCCGACGGCTACCGCCTGACGCCGAGTTTCATGGGCCTGCTGGGCGCGCACGGGGCGCTGCCGCTGCACGTGACGGAACGCCTGCTCGCGCTGCCGCAGGACGGACAGGACGCGCAGGCGGCCCGCGCCTTCCTCGACATGTTCAGCACGCGCATGCTCGCGCTGTGGTACCGCGCGTGGCAGAAATACCGCGTCGAGCACCTCGTGGCCGCCCCGCGCGACGCGTTCCTCCCGCTGTTGCTGGCGCTGGCCGGCGTGCCCGGCGGCGGCGTGTTCGCACACGACGGCGTGCCGGACACCGCGCTGGCCGCGTTCGCCGGCCTGCTGCGCCGGCGGCCCGTGTCGGGGGCCGTGCTGGGCCGGGTGCTGTCCAGTCATTTCGGCGTGGCCGTGCGCGTACAGGAGGGCATCGGCCACTGGGACCCGTTGGCCCCGGGCGAGCAGACGATCGTCGGCACCAACGCGCTGCTCGGCCGCCGCGCACTGCTGGGGGAACGCAGCTGGCGGCCGGACCTGCGCGTGCGCGTGCGCATCGGCCCCCTCGACCGTGCCCGCTACGATCACTTCCTGCCCGGCGCCCCGGGCGCCCGCGCGCTGCGCACCCTATTGCGACTGTTCGCCGTGCCGACCCTTGCCTACGACATCGTGCTCGTGCTGCGCCAGGCCGACCTGGGGCCGGCGCAGCTGGACGGGTCCGGGCGCCGGCTCGGTCTGGACAGCTACCTGTTGTCGGTACCCGCCGCGGCCGACCGGGCCGACCTCTGTTACGAACTCCGCCCGCTGGATCCGCTGCCCGCTTTACAATCCGCTTGACCTTCCCATTGTAGGAAGGCATATCCTGTACTGGTAATGACAGGAGGATACCCATGGCGATCGATATCGACATCAGCGGAATGACGTGCGCCTCGTGCGTGGCGCGCGTCGAAAAGGCGATCAAGGCCGTGCCGGGCGTGCGCGACGCGAGCGTCAACCTGGCCACGGAACGCGCGGCCGTGCAGGGCGAGGGGCTCGACCTGCAGGCCATCCTGGCCGCCGTCGAGCAGGCCGGCTACACGGCGCGGCCGACCGGGACCCCGAAGGCGGAAACTGCGCCGGGCCTGCCGACGTGGTGGCCCGTGGCGCTGGCAGCGTTACTGAGCCTTCCCCTCATCGCGCCGATGCTGCTGGCACCGTTCGGCATCGACTGGATGCTGCCCGGCTGGCTGCAATTGCTGCTGGCGACGCCCGTCCAGTTCTGGCTCGGCGCGCGCTTTTACCGCGCGGGCTGGAAGGCGCTGCAGGCCGGCGCCGGCAACATGGACCTGCTCGTGGCCATCGGCACGTCGGCCGCGTATTTCCTGTCGCTCTGGCAGTTGTTGAATGCGGGCGGACACGGCCACCTGTACTTCGAATCGGCCGCGGTCGTCATCTCGCTCGTGCTGCTCGGTAAATGGCTGGAAGGCCGGGCGAAGCACCAGACCGTCGCGGCGATCCGCGCGCTCGAGGCGCTGCGGCCTTCGGAAGCCATCGTCCGGCGCGACGGCCGCGACACCGTCATGGCACTCGACGCCCTGCGCGCCGGCGACCTGATGGTCGTGCGGCCGGGCGAGCGCGTGCCCGCCGACGGCAAGGTCGTGGAAGGCGCGAGCCACCTCGATGAAGCGCTGCTGACGGGCGAAAGCCTGCCCGTGGCGAAGGGCGCGGGCGACCGCGTGACGGGCGGCGCCGTCAACGGCGAAGGCCTGCTGCTCATCGAGGCGACCGCGGTCGGCGCGGACAGCATGCTGGCCCGGATCATCCGCATGGTCGAGGATGCGCAGGCCGCGAAGGCGCCGATCCAGCGCCTCGTCGACAAGGTCAGTGCCGTGTTCGTGCCCGTCGTGCTGCTGATTTCCCTGGTCACGCTGCTGGCCTGGGGCTTCGCCACGGGCGACTGGCAGCAGGCATTGCTGAATGCCGTCGCGGTGCAGGTGATCGCGTGCCCGTGCGCGCTGGGTCTCGCCACGCCGACCGGCATCATGGTCGGCACGGGCGCCGCCGCGCGCCACGGAATCCTCATCAAGGACGCCGAAGCGCTGGAGACGGCGCACGCGTTGCAGATGGTCGTGTTCGACAAGACGGGCACGCTGACGGAAGGCCGTCCCCGCGTCGTGGCACTGGAAGGGGACGACCCGCCACGGCTGCTGGCGCTGGCCGCGGCCGTGCAGCAGGGCAGTGCGCACCCGCTGGCGCGGGCCGTGACGGCGCTGGCGGCGGCGCAGGACGTGGCCGCGCCAGCCGCCACGGAAGCGGCGGCATTGCCGGGCCGCGGCGTGCGGGCCCGCGTGGACGGCGCAACCGTCTGGATCGGCAACCGCCGGTTGCTGGACGAAATCGGCGCCGGTTCCCCGGCTGCCGCATTGGTGGCCGCGGCCGAACGCCACGAAGCGGACGGGCGCACCGTGTCGTGGCTCGCGCGTGAAGCGGGCGGCGGCATCGGCGTGGAAGGCGTGCTCGCGTTCGGCGACCGTTTGAAACCGACGAGCCGCGCCGCCATCGCCCGCCTGCGCGATCTCGGCGTGGACAGCATGATGCTCAGCGGCGACAACGAAGGCAGCGCGCGCGCCGTCGCGCAGGCGCTCGGCCTGACGCGCTGGGTCGCGCAGGTGCAGCCGCAGGACAAGGCGGACGTCGTGCGCGGCCTGATGGCGGAAGGACGTACAGTGGGCATGGTGGGCGACGGCATCAACGACGCGCCGGCGCTGGCGGCGGCCCACGTCGGCATCGCGATGGCCGGCGGCACGGACGTCGCGCTGCACACGGCCGGCGTGACCCTGATGCGCGGCGACCCGTTGCTCGTCGCGGACGCCATCGACATCTCGGACCGCACGTGGCGCAAGATCCGCCAGAACCTCGTGTGGGCGTTCGTCTACAACGTCGTCGGCATCCCCGTCGCGGCCCTGGGCCTGCTGAACCCCGTGCTGGCCGGCGCGGCGATGGCACTGAGTTCCGTCAGCGTCGTGACCAACGCGCTGCTGCTGCGGCACTGGCGGCCGGCGCCGCGGCCCGCACCCGAACCCATTCCAACCCAACCCCAAGGAGCACACAAGATGTATGAACTGACCGTCGAAGACATGAGCTGCGGCCACTGCGTGGGCCGCGTCACGAAGTCCGTGCAGGCCCTCGACAAGGATGCGAAAGTCGAAGTCGACCTGCCCACGAAGAAGGTCAAGGTCGACAGCACCGCGGACCTCGACAGGATCGCCGAGGCGATCGTGGCGGCCGGCTATCCGGTCACCGCGAAAAGCGCTTGACGAGCCCCACGTACACGCGCCGGGCGACGAAGTGGTCGAACCCGGCCTGGCGGAACGTGGGCGTGTCGGTCCGATACGCACGCAGGCTGCCGTCGAAGATGTCGTTGGCGTTCACGGTCAGGCTGAGTGTCTGGCCCAGCGCGTGTTTCCACGTGAGGTTCACGCTGCTCGTCGGTCCGTAGCGGCCCTGCGGCGTGATGCCGGCCGACTGGGCGTGCGCGTCGACG
Source organism: Massilia sp. Masssp94 (assembly GCF_059491305.1). Taxonomy (NCBI): domain Bacteria; kingdom Pseudomonadati; phylum Pseudomonadota; class Betaproteobacteria; order Burkholderiales; family Oxalobacteraceae; genus Massilia; species Massilia sp. Masssp94. Next base: position 7,079,070 of record NZ_CP168501.1, on the reverse strand, counting down.
GACACGTCGCCGTACCCGACCCTGACGTTGACATAACCTGCGACGGCGTCCCGGTCGAGCACCACCCGGTAGACGCCGCCGTCCGCACCGAGCAGCAGCGGTCCGCCGGGCTTCCAGTCCAGCGACGCGGTGACGCCGGCCGAGCGGGCCTCCCCGCCGTTCCGTTTCGACGTGACCAGTACGTCATGTTCGAACGTGCGCGCATCGACGACCGTATCGCGGCCCGTGCGGTAGAACGCGCCCAGGCTGCCGGTCACCTGCGGTGTTTCCCTGTTCACGCCGATCTCCCACGCCCCCAGGCGTTGCGGTCCGAGCCCCGGATTGCCCCGCCTGAGGTTCTGCGCGTCGACATACGTCGTGAACGGATTCAGGTCGCGCGGATCGGGCATCTGCAGGCTGCGGCGGTAGCTGAGCGTGAGGTCGGCGTCGTCTTGCAGCCCATACCTCACATGCAGGCTCGGATCGAACGCCCGCCAGCGGGCGATGCGTTCGGCGCGGCCGCCCAGCAGCGCCTCCCATTTGCCGATCACGATCCGGTCGGTCACATACGCCGCGGCCGACGTCTTCGTCACCGTGTACGCATTGGTCGTGTTGCGGTCCGGCGTCTCGGCGCCCGTCGCGGGATCGACGGCGGCCTGGACGTTGCCGATGGCGTCGGACTTGCGCTGGATGTCGAGGCCCAGGCCCCACCGGCCGCGCGTCCAGTCAACCGTGGCCTGGTCGAGGCGGCGCGCCGTCCTGCCGGCGCCGCGGCTGTATGCGGTCGCGCGCGCGGGCACGACGAACACGTCGCGGTACGACTTGTCGACCAGGGCGTCCGTCGTACTGTGCTGGAGCGTGGCCTTCAGCGCGCTGCCGTTCTGCTGGCGGCTGTAGCTCAGGCTCGCGCTGTCGTCGGACTGCTCGTTGGGACCGTATGAGATGCGATGGTGGATGGTCTCCATGCCACCTTCGCGCTCCTCGCCCAGCACGTCGAACAGGGGCCGCGACCGGCGCCCGCTGTGCCGCACCGTCATGCCGAAGCTGTCCGTGTCGCCCAGCGCGTAGTCGATGCCCAGCGCTGCGCTGTCGACCACGCGGCGCACGAACACTTCGGAGGATTGCACCGTCTGCCCGGCCTGGCCGGTGAGCGGATTGTGCCAGTCGACGGCCGACCGGCGCAACTTGCGCGTGCCGTCATGGCGGTGCGCCACGCTGGCGTGCACGCTCAATCGGCCCCGCGTCACATCGCCCGACGCACCGGCATTCCACAACGCCTGGTCCGTCGCGCTACCCTGGACCTGCGCGTGCGCGCCGGGCATGCGGTTGCGTTTCAGGACGATGTTCACGATCGCGCCGCCGTTGGCGTTTTGCGCGGCGCACGGATTCGTGATGACTTCCACGCTCGCGATGCCGGCGCCGCTCATCGTCTGCAGCGCCACCGCGCGGTCCTCACTCGATCCGGACAGCAGCGCCGTCGGCTTGCCGTCGACGAGGACCGTGACCTGCGTGTTGCCCCGGACGGCGATCTGGCCGTCGGCCGTCACCGCCAGTTCGGGCGTCGCTTGCAGCACGTCCTGCGCGGACCCGTTGGCCGCGCGCGGAGCGTTCGACACGTCGTAGACGGTCTTGTCGATCTTCCTCGCCACCGCCTCCTTGCTGGCGGTGACGGTCACGGTCGGTGCGGGCGGGTTGGCATCGCCGGCGTGCGCGGCCGTCGCGGCGAGGCCGAGCAGGAACACGAGGGGCTTGGTCACATCTGTCCTTTCATCTGGCGAACCAGATTGTCGGCGACGAGCGCGGCCGGCGCGCGACCTGTGTGACCAACGCCCCATTGGGCGTGACGGGACCGTCAGTGGCCTTCGTGCCCACCCCGTTTCGCCGTCCCGATCACCTCGCCGGATGGCGGCGCCGCCGGTGCGCCGACCGGGTCGGGCACGGGACCCGTCCACTCGCGCGCCACCGTGCCGGCGGGATGCCTGTACCAGCCCGGATCGCGGTAATCGCCCCGTGCGAGGCCCTCGCGCACCTTGATGACGGTGAACATGCCGCCCATCTCGATGTCGCCGAACGGCCCGCGGCCCGTCATCATGGGCAACGTGTTTTCCGGCAGCGCCATGTGCATGCCGCCCATCGATCCGCCCTTGTCGCCCATGACCATGTAGCCCGGCACGAGGTCGTTGATCTTCTTCGCCACGCCGGCCTGGTCGACGCCGACCAGGTTCGGCATGGCGTGGCCCATCGCGTTCATCGTGTGGTGCGATTTATGGCAGTGGAACGCCCAGTCGCCGGGATTGTCGGCGACGAATTCGATGGCGCGCATCTGGCCCACGCCGATGTCGACCGTCACCTCGGGCCAGCGCGCGCTGGGAGGGATCCAGCCGCCGTCCGTGCCCGTCACCTCGAAGCGGTGGCCGTGGATGTGGAACGGGTGGTTCGTCATCGTCAGGTTGCCCATGCGGATGCGCACCTTGTCGTCCTTGCGCACGACCATCGGGTCGGTGCCGGGGAAGGTGCGGCTGTTGATGGTCCACAGGTTGAAGTCCAGCATCGTGTTCACGTTCGGCGTGTAGTTGCCCGGCTCGATGTCGTACGCGTTCAGCAGGAACACGAAGTCGCGGTCGACGGCGTGCCGGCGCGGGTCCTTCGGGTGGGTGACCCAGAAGCCCATCATGCCCATCGCCATCTGCGTCATCTCGTCGCTGTGCGGGTGGTACATGAAGGTGCCGGCGTAGCGCGCGACGAATTCGTAGACGAACGTTTTACCCGGGGCGATCGCGGGCTGCACGAGCCCCGCCACGCCGTCCATCCCGCTTGGGAGGATCTGGCCGTGCCAGTGGATCGTCGTCGCCTCCGGCAGTTTATTGGTCACGAAGATGCGCACCTTGTCGCCCTCGACGACCTCGATGGTGGGGCCCGGACTCTGGCCGTTGTAGCCCCACAGGTTCGCCTTCATGCCGGGAGCGATCTCGCGCACGACGGGTTCGGCGACCAGGTGGAATTCCTTGACGCCATCCTTCATGCGCCACGGCAGGCTCCAGCCGTTCAGGGTGACGACGGGGTTGTACGGGCGGCCGCCCGGCGGATGCAGCGGCGGCTGGGTGGCGGGCGACGACTGGACCGGGGCTTCAGGAATGGCGGCCGCGCCGGCCTTCGACACGAGCGAGGCGCCGACCATGGCGCCGGCCGCGCCGGTGATGAAGTTGCGACGGGTGGTCATTGTGCGTGATCCTCGTGTTGCTGGGAACTGAGTCGGGTGCCGAGCGTGGCTTCCAGCTCGGCGTGGGCGGTCCAGAAGGTGTCCAGCGCCTCGATGTAGGCGCTGACCGCTTCGGCCTGCGCGCGCGCATCGGCCAGCAGGTCGTGCGGACTCGCGAGCATGCCGTTGTAGCGCAGCAGGACTTCCTTCCCGATTCTTTTGCGCAGCGGGAGGATCGTGTCGCGGTAGTGCTTCGCCACGTCGTAGGCGTTGCGGTAGGCGAGATAGCCTTCGCGCGCCTCGCTGCGCGCCGTGACGGCCGTGAGCGCGACCTTGTTCACCGCCTGCATGTACGTGGCTTCGGCACGGGCGACGCGCGCGCCGCCCCAGTCGAACAGCGGCAGTTCCAGCGACAGCGAGTAACCGCGCCCGGTCGGCTCGCCGGTCTGCGTCTTGTTGGCGACGCCGAGGTCCAGCACGTTGATGAAGCGCGTCGTGCGCGTGAGCCCGAGATCCGCCGCGGTGGCGGCCGCCTCGGCCTGTGCGGCGCGCACGTCCAGGCGCTGCGCCAGCGCGATGCGTTCGACGTCCGGCAGGTCCGCCGGCGCGGCCGGCAGGTCGGGCAGGTGGTCGGGCAGGGCGTAGTTCGCGTCCTGGCCCCACAGGCCCAGCGCGCGCGTGAGGCGCTCGCGCGTGCTCGTTGCGCGCTTCTCCGCGCGTGCGGCGTCGCGCGCCGCTTCGGCCAGGAACACCTGTTCGCGCGCCAGTTCGAGCTGGTTCGTGTTGCCGGCCTTCGCCATGCGGCCCGTGAGTTCCGCGCCCGCTTCCGCGGACGCCTGCACGCGGCGCGCGTACTCCAGCGTCTGCCGCGCGGAGACCGCCTCGATCCACGCCGTGCGCGTCTCGAGCGCATGGCGTTCGATGGCCGCGCCCACGTCGCGTTTCACCTGTTCGAAACGGCGCGTCTCCATGCGCGCGGCCAGCGGCGTCGTCAGGAGGCCGACGAGGTCGAACGTGATGCCGCGCTCGATCTCGAGGACGCCGCCGCCGGCGAGCCGCGTGAAGTCGAACGAGGGATTGCGGGGCCGGGCCGCCTGCGCGAGATCCGCCTGGGCGATGCCGACGTTCCAGTACGTGGCCTGCAGTCCCGGGTGGTTGACGAGCGCGACGCGCACGGCCATGTCCATGTCCAGCGGCCGGCCTTCCCGGAACACGGGCAGGTCGCGCAGCGATGCGGCGAGCGCGCCTTGGCCGGCGCCGTCCCGAGTCAGTTGCGGCGCGGTGCCGATGCGGGCCTGCGTCGTGGCGGCCACGTCGCCGAAGCCGCCGTCCGGCGTGACCGTTGCGCAGCCGGCCAGCAGGGCCAGCGCGGCGGCGGAAGAAGTCTGTACGAGCGCGTGTACGCGCGTGAGTCGTTTCATGTCGTCCTCGTTGCGAATGCGTGAATGGCACCGCCGCGCACGGGCGCGGGCGGCGACTACGGCGATCAGGCGGCGAGGCGGCGCGGAGGGCGTTCGAGTAGGGGCGGGTCGACGCTGGCCAGGTGGCCGGCGCGGAAGGGGATCGCGATGGAAGGCGGCGGAAACGCCGGCGGGACGAGCGGCACGGGCACGAGCGCGACGACGATGCAGCAGTCGCCGCAGACGCTGCGGTGCTCGTGCTGGTGAGCGCTGTCGTCCGCCTTGGCCGCGGCCGTGGCGTGGCAGTGCTTCGCGACCGGCGTCGCGTGCGTGACGGCCGGCGCACTCACGGACGGCAGCATGCGTGCCGCGGCCAGGCCCTGGAAGGGCAGGGCGAGCAGCAGCAGCCAGGCAATCAGTGAGCGCATTACGGTCTTCATCGGGCGCATTCTAGCACGATGGACTGTTGCATTTCGATGCATTCAGGGCGCAATAAATGATGCAAGAATGGCCACGCGTGCTAGCATATTGTTATTACAACGAGAACAAACGGGAACGGGGATGTTGAGGCGCATGTTCGCGATACGGACCATGCGCAGCCAGCGCCAGGTAGGCGAACGGGCCGCGCAGGTCATCGACCGGGTGATCTTCGACATGGGCGTGGATCGCCTCGTACAAGGCTCGTTCGCGCTGGACCGCCACTTGCGCCCGCACTTTTCCAGCGCGCCCGTCATGCCGGGCCGCGACGGGGTCGCGGTGGCGCTGGCGCAGCTGGCGGAATGCACTGTGCTGTCCGCCGTGGCGAAGCGCAATCCCGATCCGGCGGTGCTGCGGCTGCACACCGCGGCCGTCGTCGATGGCCTGCTGCGCGAGTTCCGCGCCCGTTCGCCGCGGTTCCGGGCGCTGCCCGTCGCGCAGGCCGATCAGCGCATCGCCGAGCGCAGCGCGCCCGATTCGAAATAGATGTGGCGGATGGCCGGATACGCGGCCGTCACCGCCTGCTCCAGGCGCTCGATCGCCGCCTCCACTTCGTCGATGCGCATGCCGCGGTTGAAACGCACGGCCGCCGTCAGCAGGACTTCGTCCGGCCCCAGCTGCATGCTGAGCAGCTTGCCGACGTCCTCGATGGCCGGATCGTCGCGCAGGATTTCGCACACGTGCCGCGTGGCGTCCGTGCCGATGCCTTCGCCCACGAGCAGCGCGCCGGTCTCGCGCGCGAGGGCGAACGCGGCGCCCACGAGCAGGAGGCCGATCAGCACCGACGCGGCCGGATCGAAATACGGGCTGTCGAACACATGGCCGAGCAGGATGCCGGCGGCCGCGATGGCGAGGCCCAGCAGGGCGGCCGTGTCTTCGATGAACACGGTGAACACGGAGGCGTCCTTGCTGGCGTGGACCGTCTGCCACAGCGAGGCGCCCGCCTTGCGCCGCTTGTTCAACGCCTTGCGCGATACGTTCCAGCTATAGCCTTCGAAGCACGCCGACACGCCCAGCACGACGTAGTTCCACATCGGATCCGTCAGCGGCTCCGGATGGCGCAACGCGCTGATGCCGTGGTAGATGGACAATCCGCCGCCCAGCGAGAACACGGACAGCGCGACGAGCAGCGCCCAGAAATACAAGGCCTTGCCGTAGCCGAACGGATGCCGCTTGTCGGGCGGCTTCTCGCTGTTGCGCTCACCGACCAGCAACAGGAATTCGTTGCCGGTGTCGACGGCGGAGTGGATGCCTTCGGCCAGCATCGCCGCGCTGCCGGTGATGGCGGCGACGATGAACTTGGCGGCGGCGATGCCCAGGTTGGCGAGGATCGCCGCGTAGATCACCTTGCGCGAGCCGCCGTCTGTTCCGCTTTCTTCCCTGTTTGTTTCCGTCATGGTGTGTCAGCGCTGATATCATCCTGTCTATGTCGAACCAAGTGTAGCCAATCCGCGTGGAGCGGCTTGCACGGCTGGGAGCGGGTGGATGAGCGTACGTAACCTCAAGCAACTGTTTGCCCCGAAGTCGGTGGCGCTCGTCGGCGCGTCCGAACGTCCGGGAAGCGTCGGCGCGACCATGCTGCGCAACCTGCGCGAAGGGGGCTTCAAGGGGCGGCTGTACCCCGTGAACCCGAAGTACGAGACGCTGGACGGCCTGGAGGTCTGGCGGGACGTCGCGCGGCTGCCGGCGGCGCCGGACCTGGCGATCATCTGCACGCCGCCGTCCACCATCCCCGGCATCGTGCGCAGCCTCGGCGAGCTGGGGACGCGGGCGGCCATCGTGATGAGCGCCGGCGTGTCGACGGCGCGCGACCTGCGCGGCCGCAGCATCAAGCAGGCGATGCTCGATGCCGCCAACCCGTATTTGCTGCGCATCCTCGGCCCGAACAGTTCGGGGCTGCTGGCGCCGGGCATCGGCCTGAACGCGAGCATCGCGATGGGCGGCGCGGCGGCGGGGCGGATCGCGTTCGTGTCCGAATCGGGCGCGCTGATGGCGGGCGTGCTCGATTGGGCACGCACGCGCAACGTCGGCTTTTCCACGATCCTCGCGCTGGGCGAATCGTCCGACGTCGACTTCGGCGACGTGCTCGATTACCTGGCCAGCGATCCCGGCACGTCCGCCATCCTGGTGCATGCGGAGAGCGTGCGCTACGCCCGCAAGTTCATGTCGGCCGCGCGCGCGGCGGCGCGCAGCAAGCCGACCTTGATGCTCAAGGCCGGGCGGTCGCTGGAAGCGGCGACGGCCGGTGTCTGCCTGTCCGGCGTGCTCGCGCGGCCGGACGACGTCTACGACGCCGCGATCCGCCGCGCCGGCATGCTGCGCGTGTACACGACCGACCAGCTGTTTGCTGCCGTGGAAACGCTGGCGCGCGCGAAGCCGCTGTTCGGCGAGCGGCTGGCGCTCCTCGGCAACGGCGCCGGCCCGGTCGTGCTGGCGAGCGACGCGCTGCAGTACGGCGGCGGCCAGCAGGCGGAACTCGCGCCGGAGACGGTGTCCAGGCTGCGCGACCTCGTGCCCGAATGGAGCGGCACCGGTGAACTGAACCTGCGCGGCGACGCGCCGCCCGAGCGCTACCGCGACGTCATCGACGTGCTGCTGCACGACCCGCAGGCCAACGCCGTCGTGATGATCCACGCGCCGAACGCGGTCGTCGATCCGGCCGACGTGGCGCGCGCCGTGGCGCCGCTGGCGAAGGCGTCGTCGCGCAACGTGCTCGCGTGCTGGCTCGGGCTGCAGTCCGTGGGCGAGGCGCGCACGATCGCGTACGAGGCGGGCATGCCGGCCTACCGCACGCCGGAAGCGGCCGTGAACGGCTTCCTGCAGATCGTGAACTTCCGCCGCAACCAGCAGCTGTTGATGGAAGTGCCGGCGTCCGTCGGCGACGGCGAGCCGGACCGCGAACGCGCGCGCGGCCTCGTGCGCGCCGCGCTGGAGCGCGGCCGCCGGACGGGCCGCTACCTGCTGGACGACCCGGACACGAAGGCGATCCTGGACGCCTACGGCATCCCCACCGTCCCCACGCGCGCCGCGGCGACCCCGGACGAGGCGGTGGCGATGGCAGCGGAAATCGGCTATCCGGTCGCCGTGAAAATCCTGTCGCCGGACGTGGTGCAGAAGTCGGACGTGGGCGGCGTCTCGCTCGACCTGGACACGCCCGACGCCGTGCGCGCCGCGACGGAACGCATGGCGCGGCGCCTCGCGGAACTGAAGCCGGACGCGCGCCTGGACGGCTTCATCGTGCAGGCGATGGCGCGCAATCCGGAAGCGCACGAACTGATCGCGGGCGCCGCCACCGATCCCGTGTTCGGCCCCGTGATCCTGTTCGGCCAGGGTGGTCTGGCGGTGGAAGCGGTGAACGACCACGCCGTCGCGCTGCCGCCGCTGAACACGGTGCTGGCGCGCGACCTCATCGCGCGCACGCGCGTGGCGCGCCAGCTGGCCGGCTACCGCAACCACCCGGCCGCGGACCTGGATGCGATCGCCGCCGTGCTCGTGCAGGTGGCGCGCCTCATCGCCGAGGTGCCGGAGATCGTCGAACTGGACATCAACCCGCTGCTCGCGGATGCCAACGGCGCCGTCGTGCTGGACGCGCGCATGCGCATCGCGATGGCCGACCGCGCAGGCAATGCGCTCGACCGGCTCGCGATCCGCCCGTATCCGGTCGAGCTGGAAGAAGTCGTGCCGTGGCAGGGCGGGACGATCCTGCTGCGGCCCATCCGTCCGGAAGACGGCGCCGCGCACGTGGCGTTCTTCAACGCGCTCACGCCGGACGACGTCCGCTACCGCATGTTCGTGCGCGTGCGCGAGCTGCAGCCTGCGCAGCTGGCGCGCTTCACGCAGATCGACTACGACCGCGAGATGGCCTTCATCGCCACGCGCACGGGGCCGGACGGCCATCCCGAGACGCTCGCCGTCGCCCGCGTCGTGGCGGACCCGGACAACATGAGCGCGGAATTCGCCGTGACGGTGCGCTCCGACTTGAAGGGCAAGGGCCTGGGCGTCATGCTGATGAACAAGCTGATCGCCTACTGCCGCGCGCGCGGCACGCGCGAGATCGTGGGCGAGGCGCTGCCGCAGAACGCGCCCGTCATCGGCCTCGTGAAGAAGCTCGGGTTCACCGTCGGGCCGGTGGACGAGGACGAGGGTGTGCGTAAATTCTGGCTGGAGTTGCGGTGACGTCGTGGTGACCAACCGTGATCATTTTGCGGCTTGCGTCACGTAAAATCGGTGCGACAAACGAACGGAGGCAAGATCGCTGAACTGATCGTGCGCTGGCGCGCCACCTTGCCCTGCCGGACCCGCGCGATCCGGTCAGCGCCTGAACCGCACGTCTTCCCGCACGACGGGTGCGTCGCCACGCGCGTCCTTCGTGCCGCCTTTCGGTTTCTTTGGCTTCTTCGGCTTCTTGACGACCTGCCCGGCCGCATTCGTCTGCGGCACGCGGTGCTCGGGCTCGAAGCCGGCTTCGTCCTTGCGCTCCAGCGCCTGCTTCGTCAGCGCCTCGATGGCGGCCAGCTGCTGGACTTCGTCCGCGCACACGAGCGACACCGCTTCACCGGAAGCGCCCGCGCGGCCCGTGCGTCCCGTGCGGTGCACGTAGTCTTCCGCCACGATGGGCAGGTCGACGTTGACGACGACCGGCAGTTCCTCGATGTCGAGGCCGCGCGCGGCGACGTCGGTCGCGACGAGCACGCGCACTTCGCCCGCCTTGAAGCGGTCGAGCGCGCGCAGGCGGGCGGGCTGCGGCTTGTCGCCGTGGATCGAGTCGGCCGCGATGCCTTTCGCGTCGAGCAGGTCGACGAGCTGGTCGACGCCCTTGCGCGTCTTCACGAACGCGAGGACCTGCGGCCAGCCGTGGCGCTTCAGCAGGTGCAGGAACAGGTCCGGCTTGCGCTTCTTGTCGACGGGGACGATCCACTGGCGGATCGCCTTCACGGTCGTGTTGCGCGGCGTGGCCTCGATGCTGACCGGATCGTCCAGCAGCTTCGTCGCCAGCGCCCGGATCGGGTCGGAGAAGGTGGCGGAGAAGAGCAGGGTCTGGCGGCGCCTGGGCAGCAGCGCGAGCAGGTTGTCGATGTCGCGCGAAAAGCCGAGATCGAGCATGCGGTCCGCCTCGTCCAGCACGAGCGTCTGCACCTGGTTGAAGCGCACCGCGTTCTGGCGCTGCAGGTCGAGCAGGCGGCCCGGCGTGGCGACGAGGACGTCGACGCCTTTGCGCAGGCGCATCATTTGCGGATTGATGCTGACGCCGCCGTACGCGACCATCGTGCGCAGCGGCAGTCCGGCCCCGTAGGCGCGCACGCTCTCGTGCACCTGTTCGGCCAGTTCGCGCGTCGGCACGAGGATCAGGGAACGCGCCGAATTGCCCGCCACCTGCGCGCCGTCCATCACGAGCCGTTGCAGCAGGGGCAGGGCGAAGCCGGCGGTCTTGCCGGTGCCCGTCTGGGCGGCCGCCATGACGTCGCGGCCGGCCAGCACGGCGGGTATCGCCTGCGACTGGACGGCGGTGGGCGTGTTGTAGGACAGCGAAGCGAGGGTGCGCGTGATCTGGTCGATCAGGCCGAGCGATGCGAACGACATGGTGAACGAGGCGGTTTGTAAAAGGCGACAGTGTAACCTGTCGGTGCAGGGAGGGGACGTGGAGACATTCCGGATCAGGTCCGTAAGCGGCGGAACGGGACTGCGCATCGATTTTTGCGGGGATCACCGGGCGCCGGGATTTCCGGACCTCGCGCGCCTCCTGGCCGCTGGCCTCGGTGCCACGTGCGCACCGACATCCGCGCCGGCGGCGCAGGCGATGATGGCGAGCGACCGCTATGTGGGCGCATGGTCGTACGCGGGCGGATGCTACGAGATCGACGACGACGTTTGGGCCTGTGTCATTCATGCTCCCGACGGGAGTGACCGGGTCGTGGCCGACATCGAACGGGTGCTGGTGCCTAGCGGCCGGTTCGTCAGAGACGACGCGCCGGGTTGAGTTGCGGTGCCCAGGTCAGTTGGACCGTGCCCAGGACGAAAACGAGGAACACGCACTGCGCGGCAAACGATGCGGCATCGAAGCCGTACGCCAGCCCGACGCAGGTGTTGACGATCACGTCGCACACGATGATGAGCGCGGTCAGCGCGACGCCCGCGCGTGGCCGGGCCAGCAGCAGGACGACGGCCAGCGCATCGAGGAACGTCAGCGACGTCCAGAAAGCGGAGACAAATGGCGGGACGCCGCCGTAGTCCCACCCGAGGCCGTGCTGGAACACGGCGCGCGCATGGTTCCAGGCAGCCCCTGCCATACAGACCGCGTACAGGACGCGGATGACGCCCGCCGGATTCTTCAAGCCGGGTTCAAGGCATCTTGGCGGCGCGCGCGGGCGCGACGACGAGCACGACGGCCCACAGTGCGAACCGGAGCGCCCGGTCGACGGCGAAGACGCAGCAGGTCCAGACGACGAGCTGCGCGAGCGAAGAACCGTGGCCGGGCAGTGCGGCGTCCAGCCCGGCGGCGCGCAGCAGCGCGTCGGCGAGCGCCATCGCGCAAAACAGGCAGGGGAGTTCGACCCACCGGTATTTTTCGAATAGCTTTTTCATTGCTGCCTTGTCGTGTAAAGACGGTAATGTAGCATGGCTCGCGCGCCGCAAAACACGTCGATTGTCACGCCCCGCAAGTGAACGCGAAGTCCACCTCCGGCGTCCGCCCCGACACGATGTCCGCGATCGCCCGCCCCGACCCGCACCCCATCGTCCAGCCGAGCGTTCCGTGCCCCGTGTTCAGGTACAGGTTCGCGTAGCGCGTGCGGCCGATGTACGGGACGTTCGACGGCGTCAGCGGGCGCAGGCCGGCCCAGTAGGTCGGGTTGTCGTAGTCGCAGGCGTCCGGGAACAGCGCGCGCACGCGGCGCGTGATCGCGTCGCAGCGCACGGGGTTCAGGTCGCGCGTGTAGCCGTTCAGTTCGCACGTGCCGGCCACGCGCAGGCGGTCGCCGAGGCGCGAGAACACGAGCTTGTGGCCGTCGTCCGTCAGCGAGACCGTGGGCGCCGCGTCCGGGTCGAGGATGGGGTAGGTGGCGGAATATCCCTTGCCGGGATAGATCAGCAGCCGGATGCCCAGCGGCGCCAGCAGGCCGACGGAAAAACTGCCCAGGGCGACGACGACGGCGTCCGCATGCAGCACGCGGTGGCGGCCGTCCGCATCGATGATTTCCACGCCGCGGATGCGGTCGCCTTCGGCCAGCAGGCGCGTGACGGTCGTGTTGTACGTGAAACGGATGCCGGCCGCCGCGCCGCGTGCCGCGAGCTGCGTCGTGAAACGGTGGACGTCGCCCGATTCGTCGGTGGCCGTGAAGTCGCCGCCGACGAGCTTGCGGCGCACGGCGGCGAGGGCCGGCTCGATCCGCACGGCCTCGTCGGCATCGACCGTCATGCGTGGGCAGCCCAGGTCGCGCATCGCGGCGGCCGCATCGCAGGCCCGCTCGAATTCCCGTGCGTCCGTGTAGAAGTGCAGGATGCCGCGCGTGAGGCTGTCGTACTCGATGCCGGTGCGCGCACGCAGCGCCTGCAGGCTGCGGCGGCTGTATTCGGCCATGGCGACGATCCGGCGCAGGTTGGCGGCCACGCGGCCGGGCGCGCATTCGCGCACGAATTGCAGGCACCAGCGCCATTGCAGCGGGTCGGCCCGCAGGCGGAACAGCAGCGGCGCGTCGGCGCGGCCCAGGGATTGCACGACCTTCAGCAGGCCCGCGGGCGTGGCCCACGGTTCGGCGTGCGAGACGGAGATCTGGCAGCCGTTGGCGAAGCTCGTCTCCTGCGCGGGGCCGCTCCGGCGTTCGATGACGGTGACGTCGTGGCCGGCTTCTGCGAGATACCAGGCGGATGCCGTGCCGACGACGCCGGCGCCCAGGACGATCACGTTCATGGGTGCGCGACCAGATGGAAAACGGGACGATGCATGCGGCTCCTCGTAAGTGCGACGGGTGGAGCCGGCAAGGGAGAACCGGAGCCGGTGCGCGACCGGAATCCGCATGCTTCCCTTCGCTGGCATTACCCAGATCAGGTTCGGAGGGTGTTTCTCACCCGCGGCCGCGGTGGCGGCTGCAGGACCCCTAGCGTTGCCTTATGGCAGGGAAGATTCTAACACGAGGATGCACAGGGACACCGGCCCGCGGACGGGGCCGGAAGGCGGGCAGGCCGCGCGGCGATCGCGCGGTCAGGCCGTGACGGCGATGGCGGCCGCGGCCAGCACGACGGTGGGCTTCACCGGTTCGCGCCGGTCCTGGCAGGCCACCAGCATGAGGCAGGCCAGGAGCAGCAGGCTCCAGCGTGCGCGATGGTTCATGATGCGCCTCCTTTGGCAGCATCGTAGCGCAACGCCGGGGCGAGCGGCGCGCCGGTCACATCGTCAGAACTGGTAGCCGATGCTCGCGCGCACGACCGGATAGACCTTCAACGCATCCACGTCGTCGCGCAGGCGCAGGCGCTCCACGGCGACGTCGCTGGCGAGGGCCTTGCAGACCGTGTTCGACACCGTGCAGCCGACGCTGGCCAGTTGGACGTTCGGATTGCCCTGGTAGAAGACGCCGAGATCGACATTCGTGGTCCAGTGCGACGAGCGGGCCAGCGCGTTGCCCCAGCCGATGCCCAGGTAGGGCGCGGCCTTGCGGTAGTCGATGCGGCCGGTCAGCAGGCCGACGTCGGTAGCGGAATACGCGTGGCCGTTCAGCGTGAATCCGCCGGTGCCGTTCGGTTTCGCTTTCGCATTGAACTTGTTGCCGTTGTAGACGAGGCCGCCGGTCAGGTGGAAGCTGCTGCCTTCGGTCAGGTACCAGTCGAACAACACGTCGAACGTCTGCAGCTTGCCCTTGATGTCGTAGTCGACGCCGTCGGACGTCTTGTCGAAGTTGTGGCGGAAGTAGTTGGCGCCGAAGCGGCCGTTCAAATAGGTTTCCATCGGCACGACGACGTGGAAGCCCACGCCGGTGGAGCCGAGGTCGGCCGTTACGCCGACCTGCGCGTTGGCGGCACCTGCCGCCAGCAGGGCGGCCGCGGCCAGCACGGTGTATTTTGCGAACATCGATAGCCTTTCAGTGGTTGAGGCCGCGATTGTAGCTGCGCACTTACTGCAGTGGAATTGTTGCGCTGCGGTTTGTGGTAATCCCGCCCGGAACGACAATGTAAGCAGGTGTTGCAGCGAATTGTGCATATGCTTTCATTTGATAAACTTCACTTAAACATTACAACGAGGTCATCCTATGAAAGCCCTGATCTTCGGCGTGGCGCTGTGCGCCGCCTCCCTCCCGGCCCTGGCGCAGACCAACGTCTCCGTCAGCATCGGCCAGCCCGGCTTCTATGGCCGCATCGACATCGGCGACTACGTGCCGCGTCCCGTCGTGTACGCGCCGCAGCCGGTGATCATCGCGCCGGCGCCGCACTACGTCGCGGAGCCCGTGTACCTGCGCGTGCCGCCGGGCCACCGCAAGCACTGGGCCAAGTTCTGCGGCCGCTACGGCGCCTGCGGCCGTCCGGTCCTGTTCGTGCGCGACGAGTGGTACACGAACACGTATGTGCCGCGCTACCGCGAGCATGTCGGCTACCGCGGCGACTACCGCGGCGGCCCGCGCGAAGTGCGTGTCGTCGAGCGCGTCGAGTACCGCGACGACCGCGGCCACGGCGGCGACTGGGACCGCGGCCACGGCAATGGCCATGGCCACGGCCACGGCCACGGCAAGGGTCACGGACACGGCCACGACTGATCCGTGCCGGGTGGTTTCGCCGCCCCGTAGTAAACTGCCTGCGTGAGCCCGGCAACGGGCGCGACCGACGGAGGCAGGCTTGCAAAGCGATATCGTGATCGTGGGCGGCGGGGCTGGCGGACTGGAGCTGGCCTGCAAACTGGGCCGCAAACTCGGCCCGGACAAGGTGACGCTGGTCGACAGCCGGCTGTACCACGTGTGGAAGCCGTCGCTGCACGAGGTGGCGGCCGGCACGCTGGATATCCACCAGGAAGGCCTGTCGTACCAGATGCTGGCGCACGACCGCGGCTTTTCCTTCGTGTACGGCGCCATGACGGCGCTGGATGCGGCCGCGCACCGCATCACGATCGCTCCCGTCACCGCGGCCGGCGACGGCGAGGAGGTGCTGCCCGAGCGCACCCTCGGCTACCGCTCGCTCGTGATCGCCGTCGGCAGCACGTCGAATTATTTCGGCGTGCCCGGCGCGCGCGAACACACGATTTCCCTGAATGCCACCGAGGACGCGGAACGGTTCCGCCTGCGCCTGCTGCGCCTGCTCGCCCAGGCCGAGCAGCAAAAGGAGGACGGTGCCGGCGCCTCCGGGCTCGACATCGTCATCATCGGCGGCGGCGCCACGGGCGTCGAACTGGCGGCGGAATTGCGCGAGGCGTCCGGCGTGTATGCCGCGTATGGCTTCCGGCGCCTGCAGGTCAAGCGCGACGTGCGCATCACCTTGCTCGAAGGCGCGCCGCGCATCCTCGCGCCGCTGCCCGAGCGGGTGTCCGCCGCGGCCGCGCGCCTGCTCGACCAGCGCGCCATCCGCGTCGTGACGGATTGCCGGGTGAACGGCATCAGCCAGAAACAGGTCAGCGACAACAAGGGCAATGTCTATCCGGCCGACCTGTGCGTGTGGGCGGCGGGCATCCGCGCGCCGGAATTCCTGGGCTCGCTGGGGCTGCCGGTCGCGAAGGGCGGCCAGATCGAGGTGGACGCGCACCTGCGCGCGCAAGGCGTGCCCGACGTGTATGCGCTGGGCGACTGCGCCGCCTGCACGGACGGCAACGGCAAGCCGGTGCCGCCGCGTGCCCAGGCCGCGCACCAGCAGGCCGACTATCTGCTCAAGACGTTCCTGCGCCTCGACAAGGGCGAACAACCGCAGAAGGATCCCTACGTCTACCGCGATTACGGGTCGCTCGTCTCGATCGGCCGCGAGACGACGGTGGGCAGCCTGATGGGTTCGCTACGGGGCGCCAGCCTGTTCGTCGAAGGGTTCATGGCGCGCATCATGTACATGAGCCTGCACCTGATGCACCACAAGGCCGTGCTGGGATCGCTGCGCACGGGCCTGATGGCGTTCGCGCGCTTCCTGATCCGGCGGACGACGCCGCTCGTCAAACTGCACTGAGCGTTAGGTCGCCTCTCAGTTTCCTTGTTTTGGAAAGACCAGCGTGAGCGCGGTGCCCTTGCCGTCGGGTCCGGCGCCGATGGTCAAGGTGCCGCCCAGCGTGCGGGCCCGTTCGCGCAGCATGCGCAGGCCGTAGCAGCTCGCTGGCGGGCAGGCGGCCGTGCCGGGGCCGACGCCATCGTCGCGCACCGTCAGCATGGCCTGGTCGCCGTCGTCGTCGAGGATCACGTCGACCTTCGCCGCCTGCGCGTGCCTGACGATGTTGCGCAGGCCTTCCTCGGCACAGCGCAGCAGCGCCACGCCCTGGGCGCGCGTGTAGTCGGGATCTTCGTCCGGCATGCTGGCTTTCGCCTTGATGCCGTGTTCGCGGCTCCATTCCTGCACGAGTTCCGCGATGGCGGCCTTGGGGCCGAGGAATTCCAGCTTGTCGTTCCAGAGCGCCAACTGCATCTTGCGGTTGGTCTCGATGATGTTGTTCAGCAGTTGCTTCATCTGCGCGGCGCGGTCGCGCTGCGGCTGTTCCTGCAGGTGCTGCGACAGCAGGCCGAGATGCATCGTCAGCGCCGTCATCGACGAACCGAGGCTGTCGTGCAGCCGGCGGGCCAGCAGGCGTCGTTCTTCGTCCCAGCAGGTCGTCATATGGGCCAGGAGTTCGGCCAGCTCGGCGGCACGCGCCGCATGCTGGCTGTCTTCCCCGGAATCCGGCGGATGAGGTTCCGAAACTTTCATGAAGGCAACCAAATTATGTTTCTCGGGATGATACAACAGCTTGGGCCGGGGCGGCGCAGGAATCGTCTTTGTGAGTTCCCGTACAGTCCGATGTTGCAGATCCGGTCATTCTAAGGGCTCTGGCCAAGCGCCGATAACCCCCACTGAAGGAGTCAACATGAGCACGAGAACCCAATCCGGCGCACGCGCCGGCACCCAATCGAACGCCATGGCCGCAGGCCAGGACGCCATCGCCCTCCTGACGGCCGACCACCGCGAAGTGTCCGAGATGTTCGAACAGTTCGAGCAGCTGGGCGACCGCGCCACCACCAGCAAGGAAAAGCTGAAGGACAAGATCTGCAAGGCGCTGATCGCCCACACGACCATCGAAGAGGAAATCTTCTATCCGGCCGTGCGCGCGGCCAACGTCGAGGAGGGCGAGGACATGGTCGACGAGGCGATCGTCGAGCACGCCGCGGCGAAAGACCTGATCAAGCAGCTGCAGGAAATGCAGCCGGACGACGACCTGTATGACGCGAAAGTGAAAGTGCTCAGCGAACAGATCGAGCACCACGTCAAGGAAGAAGAGAAAGAGATGTTCCCGAAGGCGAAGAAGGCCGGCCTCGACCTGCTCGCGCTGGGCCAGGAAATGGCATTGCGCAAGCAGGAACTGATGTCGACGTTGTAATCCTGTCGGTCAGCCGGCGGCCGCCGGCTGGATTTGCGGCCGGCCCGCGTCGTCCGGAGCGGGCGCCGCGGCGGCCAGCTGTTCGAGCAGGGCATTCAGATCCACGGGCTTCACGAGGTGCAGGTCGAAACCCGCCTCCATGACGCGGCGCTGGTCTTCTTCGAGACCGTAACCCGTCACCGCGATCAGCCGGATTGCACGCGCCGCCGGGTCCTGGCGCAAGCGACGCGCCACTTCGTAGCCATCGATGCCGGGCAGGCCGATATCGACGAGGGCCACGTCCGGCGTTTCCGAGCACGCCACCCGCACGCCTTCGAGGCCGTCGCCTGCCTGCAACACCGGGTAGCCGAACGACGCGAGCATCGTCGCCATCATCTCGCGGCCGTCGTCGTTGTCTTCGATCAGCAGGACTTTCGGCTTGCCGGCTTCCTGCGGCCGGGCGCGCGCGGGCGCGTCGGCGGCCAGCGCCGCGTCGGTGCGCGGCAGGCGGATCTCGAACGTGCTGCCGTTGCTGTTGCCGGGGCTGCTGGCGCTGACGGTGCCGCCATGCAGTTCGACGAGGCGGCGCACGAGCGACAGGCCGATCCCGAGGCCGCCCTGCGAGCGGTCGATCGAGATTGCGCCCTGCACGAACACGTCGAACACGTGCGGCAGCAGGTCCGGCGCGATGCCGACGCCGGAATCGCTCACGCGTAGCACGACGTCTTCGCCGATCGGCACCACCGTGATCTCGATGCGGCCGCCGGCCGGCGTGTATTTCAGCGCGTTGTCGATGAGGTTCGTCGCGATTTGTTCCAGCCGCGTCGCGTCGCCGTCGACCCAGGCCGGCGCCAGTTGCGCGTCGATGTCGTAGCCGGTCGTGCGGCCCGTCGCGCGGAACGTGTCGAGGCAGCTGGAGACGAGCGTGGCCATGTCCAGGCGCTTGCGCGACAGCAGGATCTTGCCCGACATGGCGCGCGACAAATCCAATAAATCGTCGACGATGCGCGACAAATGCTGGCTTTGGCGCTGGATGATCAGGCGCGCCCGCGCGATCGAATCGCCGCTGACGCCCGGCATGCCGAGCAGCGAGCCGGCGCTGCTGATGGCGGACAGCGGATTGCGCAGCTCATGGCCCAGCATCGCGAGGAATTCGTCCTTGGCGCTGCTCTTGCGTTCGGCCGCGCGCCGCTCTTCCATCTCGCGCACGAGACGTTTATTGGTCGCGGTCAGCTCGGTCGTGCGCTGGGACAGTTTTTCGGCCTGGCGCTTCAGCTGCTCGTTCTTCGTCGCGAGCGCCACGAACACCTGCACCTTGGCGCGCAGGACCTGCGGGATCACGGGGGTGAACAGGAAATCGGCGGCGCCGCGCTGATAGGCCTTCAGGCGGTCGATCTCGTCGGCGAGGAAGGCCGTGACGAAGATGATCGGGATGTCGGCGGAGCGGGGACGCAGGTGGATCGCCTCGGCCGTTTCGAATCCGTCCATGCCGGGCATGTTCACGTCGAGCAGGATCACCGCGAAATCGTGACGGAGTACCTGGCGCAGCGCATCCTGGCCGGAGCGCGCGGACAGGACCTCGTAATTGCTTTCGTCGGCCCATTGCTCCAGCAGGCTCGTCAGTGCAAGCAGGCTGGCAGCGTCGTCGTTGACGACGAGAATCTTCGGTTTTTCGGTGTGGGACACGGCGTTTGAACAGGCTCGGAAACTGTATTCACAAGCTCGGCAGGATAGCAGAGCATGCCGTTTTGCAAAATATATTGATAAAAACTGTTGCAATTCGTCATGGTAGCACGGGCGCGTCCTTACCCGAAAATCAATCGTGCGCGGCCATCGTTCGGTGCCGCACATACCGTGTCAAGGCCGTATGCGATAGTGCGAACGTGTCAGGGGCCCACTTGAAAGGACAGACATGAATATTCAAATCATCGTAAACGACACCCATCACGACAAATGTTTCCGCGAACTGGTGAACCAGCCCGTGACGGCGCTGCGCGACGTCACCCAGCAGCAGGCGGATGCGTTGCGTGATGCGTTCGGTATCAATACCATCGCCGACCTGGCAGACCTGAAGGTCGTGAAATGGGCGCGCGCGATCCGCACGATGGCCAGCGCCGAAGCCGAGCCGCGCGAAGCCATGGCCAAGGAAACGCTGCTCGACGACGCCGTGGAAATGACGTTCCCGGCCAGCGACCCGGTCTCGGTGGCATCCAGCATCACCCGTATCGAGGTGGCGCCGGAAAAGGTGGATGCGAGCTCGGACCACCAGAACGCGGCCGCCATCGAGGCGCATAACGAGCAGGCGGTCGGTTGCCGGGCGCTGGGCCCGGGCGGGGAAAAGACGGCCGGCGCGGCCTAACTCGTTGCGGGTGTGCGCCCGGCCGGCGCACACCCGTGCGATCAGAAGTTCACGCGGAACTGCGCGCCGTAGTTGCGCGGTTCGTTGACGATACCCGTGAGGTTGTCGAAGTCGATCGCCGCCACGACCTGGATGCGGTTGGTGATGTTGCGGGCGAATGCGGCAAGCTCGTATTTGCCGTTGTCCCACTTGTAGCCGACCCGCAGGCCGCCTTCCAGCAGGGCCTTCGCCTTGTACTCCTTCGCTTCGTACAGGAACATGTTGTACTCGGTGCGGTACGACCAGTCCGTCAGCGCATAGAGTTCACCGTCGGCCAGCGGATGCGAATAACGCAACGTGAAGTTCGTCTGCCATTTCGGCGAACGGGGCAGCGGCAGCCCGTTCAGCTTCTGCGTGTACGGGAACGGGCCGGGGGCGCCGGTCGGGGTGCAGCCGTTCACGCCGCCCGTATTGGGCTGGTTGCCGCAGGTCTGCACGAACAGGTTCGGATCCTTGATCTCGGTGTCGTTGTAGCTCGCGCCGATGCTCGCGCGCCAGTCGTCCGCCAGGATCGCCTGGAAGTCCAGTTCCACACCCTGGCCCGTGACCTTCTCGGCGTTGATCAGCTGGTTCATGTTGATCGTGCCGCTGCCGGCCGTCAGCTGCTTGTCCTTCACGCGGTACTGGAACGCCGTTGCGGACAGGCGCGCACGGCGGTCGAGCAGGTCGGCCTTGATGCCCGCTTCATACGACAACGCCTTTTCCGCACCCGCGATCGACGGCTTGTCGCCGAGGCCGTTCAGGCGGCCCTGCATCGACGGTGCGCGGTAGCCGGTCGCCACGCGCGCGAACAGGTTCGTGTCCGCATCCAGCGCATAGGTCGCCGACGCATCCCAGCTCACGTTGTGCGAATCGCGGTGCAGCGGCAGCGGGCCGCTCGTCTGCGGCGGTTCGAAGCGCTGCGCGACGAAATCCTTGTTGTCGCTCGTGTAGCGCAGGCCGCCGCGCAGTTTCAGCTGCTCCGAGACCTTGTAGTTCAGCGTGCCGAACACGGCCCACGAACGGGCGTCCTGCGTCTGCGTCGCGTAGGCGTCGTTCTGCGGATTCCCCGGCGCCAGCGTGTTGAAGCTGATGGAATCGATGCGGATGTGTTCGTTGAAATAGAACACGCCGGCCATCCACTGCAGCGGATCCTTCGTGTTCGATTCGAGGCGGATTTCCTGCGTCGTCTGGTCGTGTTCCGGCAGCAGGTCGGCCGTCTCGACGGTGAACGGGATGAAGGCGTTCTGGCCACGATAGTTCGGTCCCATCGGCGGGGCGTACACCGCGCCAAACCCGCCGTCCACGTCGCCGCGGCTGTAGAAGTCCGCGTGCTCGTAACCCGTGATCGAGTGCAGGGTCATGCCGTCCAGGTCCCAGCGCAGGCGCAGGTTGGCGCCGCTGGTGCGCAAGGTCTGGCTGTTGCCGCCGTCGGTGGGGTAGCGGTCGTAGTCGAACCCGTCGACGAGGTCGTTCGTGCCCTTCTTGATGATGTTCGCGCGGAACAGGGTCGCATTGCCCTTCATGGCGCGGCCGTGGGCATTGAACAGCGCGGAGAAGTCGCGCGTTGGCTTGAACAGCAGCTGGATGCGCGCGGCGTTGTCGTCGTAGCCTTCGAAATCGCGGGTGTAGGCGTTGGGCCGCGGGTTGTGCACGCGGTCGTTGCGGTGCTGCGACTGCAGCGAGACGCGCAGCGCCAGCATGTCCGACAGCGGCACGTTGTACGCGCCTTCCGCATTGATCGTGCCGTAATTGCCGGCGCCGAGCACGGCATAGCCTTCCGTCTTGAACACCGGTTTCGCGGAATCGAACTTGATCACGCCGGCGGGCGAGTTGCGGCCGAACAGCGTCCCCTGCGGGCCGCGCAGCACTTCGACCTGGTCCACGTCGAACACGGGGAAGCCCTTCAGCATGGGGCTTTCCTGCACGATGTCGTCGACGACGAGGCCGACCGGCTGCGACGCGTTCAGGTCGAAGTCGGTATTGCCCTGGCCGCGGATGTAAAAGCGCGGGAACGAGCGGCCGTAGTCCGATTCGACGTTCAGCGAGGGCGAGCGGCCGGCCAGGAAGCGGATGTCGGCGCCGCCGGACGTCAGCACGTCCAGCTTCTCGCCCTTGATGGCGGTGACCGACATCGGGACTTCCTTGAGGTTCTCGGCGCGCCGCTGGGCGGTCACGATCACGGTTTCCAGGCGCTGGCCGGCGGGTTTGGCGGCGGTGGAGGTGCCTTGCGCGGCCACGGCCTGGTCCGGCTCGTCGGCCTGGGCAATCATGGGAAAGGCGCTCGTCACGGCGGCGGCGAGCAGCGTGCGGGCGAACAGTCGGGTGGGGCGTACGCTCATGGATATCTCTTCCTTGTCTTGATGCTTGTTTTTATTCTCTTTGTCATTTGGCAAAGATTGCTCATCCTAGCAGTAAAGACATTTGGAAAAGATGTCGATGTATATATTTTGAAAACGTATAAATTACTTAACTAAACGGTATTTGCCTGTGCCGACCCACTGTTGCATAGTGACGGGTTGGGGTTCACGATCGTATTTGCGGATTCCAGGGAGAGGGCGGCGCTGAAGGTCGGCGCCGGGCATCCTGTGGCGTGCCCGGCGTATGATTTAAGCAACGTTTCCCTTGTTGTTAATGGCCAACACCGCTAGTTCTGGAGGTCCGGCGGGATGTCGTAGCTGAACGTCCTGGTGTCGAACATCAGCTTCCAGGTTTGTGCTTCCACCGGCTGGTCGTCCAGCGTGCCGCCCGCCGTCACCGTGATCGGCACGGGGATATTGCCGTTGACGGTGGCCGTGCGATAGGTCCAGCGGCGCTTGTCGCAGCGGGCCGGCGGTATGCCCCCGTCGTCGCCATGCTCCGTGTTCGCGACCTGTGCCAGCCAGGCGTCGTACGCGGCCTTCGCGTCCTCGCAGGACCCCTCCGGTTTCGCATCGCGTGCGGCGAGGAATTCTCCCAGCACGGCGATCTGGCCGTCGTGCGGTGCCAGCACCGTATTCATGGTCGTGACGGCCTCGCTGTCCGGCTCGGCGTCCCAGCGCGTCTTGACGACCCAGCCCCACAGGTTTTCGCTGAGGGCTTCGAAGCGGACCTGTTCGGGCTTGACCGGGGCGTTGGACAGGAAGCGGATCTGCGTATTTTCCTGGGCCAGGCCGCCGTCCTTGCCGTCCGGGTGCACGTAGAACACGCCATACACCGCCTGGCCGTCGCCGTTCACGGCGGCCCCGCTGGCGACGAAGTACAGCTCGTCGCCGGCCGCCCCGTCGGGGATCTTCGCCTGCTGCACGACGCGCATCAGATACGTCACGTTGTCTTCGCCCACGAACAGCCACCCCTTTTTCGCGGCCGAGTATTTGCCGTAGGTCTGGCCCATCACGTCGTCGATGACGGCGGCTTCGTCGATCGTGACGCGTTTCTGCGCGTCCTTCGCATGCAGCCAGTAAGCCAGCGCGATCAGGGCCAGGGCGAGCGCGCCGACCGTGGCCAGCACATACAGTACGAGGCGGCCCCAGCGGCGGGGCGGCCGGGCAGGGTGGACGGGCGTGGCGGTGGCCGGTTCCTTCAGGTCTTCCATGAGATCCTCAAAAGTGAAAAATCGAAAATGCTAAATTGCAATTGTCAAATTTTACATTAGAGGTGGGCAATGTTGTAAAGAGAAAAACAAAACGCCCGCGCAAGGCGGGCGTCGAGATGGAGACGGCGACGGTCAGCGGTGTTGCGCCAGCTCCGGCGACGGCGCGACGGCCGGCGTGGCGGGCGGCGGCATGGTCGGCTTGACGGCCAGCGCGGCCTGGCGCGCGGCGCTGCCGTTGGCGCAATAGCGGTTCTTGCCGGCGCGTTTCGCTTCGTACAGCGCGTAGTCGGCGATGCTGATCAGGTCGACGACGTTTTCCGCGTCGTCCGGATACAGGCTGATGCCGATACTCGTCGACAACTGCAGGGTCAGGTCGTTGATGAAGAACGGTTCGGACAGCGCCTCGACGAGCTTGGCGGCCGGTCCCTGCGCATCGGCCAGGCTGTGCACGTCGGCCAGCAGGACGATGAATTCGTCGCCGCCCAGGCGCGCCACCGTGTCTTCCTTGCGCGAATTCGACAGCAGGCGCTGCGACACCATCTTGAGGATCTCGTCGCCGTAGGCGTGGCCGTATGTATCGTTGATCGCCTTGAAGCCGTCCAGGTCGAGGTACATCACCGCGGCCTTGTGGTGGTTGCGGTTGGCGTGCTGCAGGGCCGTTTCGATGCGGTCTTCCAGCAGGCGGCGGTTCGGCAGGCCGGTGAGGGCGTCGTGCAGCGCCAGTTCCTGCTGGGCGCGGCTGTACTGGGCCAGTTCCTTGTACAGCAGGCGCACTTCCAGCATGTTATGGATGCGCTTGTGCACTTCGAGCAGGTCGAACGGCTTGCTGATGAAATCGCGCGCGCCCGCTTCCAGCGCGGCGATCTTGAAGCTGGGCTGTGCCGTCAGGGCGAGCACGGGCAGGTAGCCGCCCTGTTCGATTTCCTTCAGGCCTTTCATGACCTGGAAACCGTTCAGGCCCGGCATTTGCAGGTCGAGCAGGATCAGGTCGTAGTTGTGTTCGCGATGCAGCGGGCACACCTGTTCCGGCAGCATCGTCGAACTGACGTCGGTGTAGCCTTCCTCGCGCAATATCTCTTCCATCAATTCGATATTGTCCGGGGAATCATCTACGACCAGGATCTTCGCGTTCAGGATGTCTTGTCGGCTGGGCATGCGTACTCTCGTCAAATCAAGGCCGGTATTATTTGTTCCTTAACTACTCATACCAGCTCTAGAACAACATTTCATAGTCTAGCAAAACGCCGAGAATTTCTTGTAGGACAGCGCCGCGTCCTTGGGTAGGAACATCTTTCGAATTACTCGAGTCCCTATTAGCGTACGCCATTTCTGCCCGCCGTGGATGCGGCAGCACGATTCACGAGCGGAGAGGAGGGGCCGACAACGGAAGCAACTGTTGCAATTAGTTCACTCGGTTCGACCGGTTTGGAGATATGCGCCGAAAATCCGGCCTCCAGCGCGCTCAGCCGGTCTTCCGAGCGGGCGAATGCCGTCAGGGCGATGGCCGGGACCTGGCTGCCTTCCTCGCGCCCCAGGTGGCGGACCCAGTCGAGCAGTTCGAAACCGTCCACTTCGGGCATGCCCAGGTCGCTGATCAGGAGGTTCGGCACGCGTTCCTTGAACAGGGCGAACGCATCGCGCGCGCTGGCGGCGATGCGGACGGACGCGCCGCAATCGCTCAGGATGCGCTTGATCAGTTCGCGCGCATCGCGGTCGTCGTCGACCACCAGCACGTTGACGCCGGACAGGTCGAGCACCGTCATCTCCGGCGTGGCGGGCGTCGGCAGGATCATCGCGGCGCGTGCGCTGCGCGTCGCCGGCGGCTGCTGCTTGGCGAGCGGTAATTCGATGGTGAAGCTGGCGCCCTTGCCCTCGCCGGCGCTCTCGGCGCGGACGGTGCCGCCGTGCTGCTCGATCAGGTGTTTCACGATCGCGAGGCCGAGGCCGAGGCCGCCGTGGCGGCGCGTCATCGATGCGTCCGCCTGGCGGAAGCGTTCGAATACGTGGGTGATGAATTCCGGCCGGATGCCTGCGCCGTTGTCGCGCACGGTGATGGCGACGCTCGCATCGTTGCGCGCGAGTTCGATGCTGACCTGGCCATCGCGCGGCGTGAACTTGATCGCGTTCGACAGCAGGTTCCACACGACCTGCTGCAGGCGCGCCGGATCGCCCGCGACGAGGCCCGGATCGGCCGCGTACTGCTTGTCGATACGGATGTTCTTCGCATCGGCCGCGGGGCGCACCGTCTCGATGGCCGCGTCGATGAAGCTCGCGGGCGCCACGGCCTGCATGTCGAGCAGGACCTTGCCGGACGTGATACGGCTCATGTCGAGCAGGTCTTCGATCAGTTGGGCCTGGGCGCGGGCGTTGCGCTCGATCGTCTGCAAGCCTTTCTGCAGGTCGTTCTGGTCGCGGCTGCCGCGCCGCAGCACCTGGGCCCAGCCGAGGATCGCCGACAGCGGCGTGCGCAGTTCGTGCGACAGCGTGGCCAGGAATTCGTCCTTCATCTGGCTCGTGCGTTCGGCCTCGGCGCGCGCCTGGCGCTCGCTTTCGAGCAGCACCTTGCGCTCCTCGGCGGCGCGCTGGGCGGCTTCGTACAGGCGCACGTTGTCGATGGCGACGGCGGCCTGGGCCGCGATACCGCGCACGATGCGTTCCGTGCGTTCGCTGAACACGTCCGGTTCCGGATGGCCGAAGAACATGGTGCCGAGCAACTCGCCGGAATGGCCGACGACGGGCACGGCGAGATAGCTGCGCACGGCCGGGTGACCCGCCGGCAGAGCGAACGGCGGTGCGTCACGCAGGCGTGCGTCGAGCGTGACGTCGGCGGAGCGGATCACGCCCGCCGGATGGTCCAGCAGGCCCGGGCCGAACAGGCCGGTGGGGCCAGACGCGCCGAACGCCTCGAATCCGACCGGACTGCCGCCGGACACGGTGTACAGGGTGAACAGGTTGTTCGCATCGGGCTCGATGCCGTCGTTGCGTCCGTGGTACAGGAACGCACCCTGGCGCGCGCCGGCGATGCCCGTGGCGGCGTCCGTGGCGACCTGCAGCAGCGAGCGCAGGTCGCGCGTGGAAGCGAGCGCGCTGCCGGTGCTGTTGAGCAGTTCGAGCACGTGCGATTCGTCCCGCAGCGCCTGCTCGGCCCGCTTGACCTCGTCGACGTCCGTGTCCGTGCCGAACCAGCGCAAGACCTTGCCGTGGCGGTCGCGGACGGGATTCACCCGCGTGAGGAACCAGCGGTACTGGCCGTCCGCGCCACGGATCGGGTATTCCATTTCGAACGGGTCGCCGCTCTTGATGCTGGCGCTCCAGCGCTCCAGCACGGCCGGCAGCACCGTCGGCTCGACGGCCGTCTGCCAGCCCCAGCCCACGACCTGGTCCGGCGTCGTGCCCGTGTATTCGAACCAGCGTTCGTTGAACCAGACGATGGCGCCGTCGGCCTGCGCCATCCAGGCCAGCTGCGGGATCGTGTTGGCCAGCGCGCGCAATACTTCCTCGCTCTGGCGCAGGGCGTCGGCGGCGCTGCGCCGGGCCGTGACGTCCTGCACGACGCCGGTCATGCCGAGCACGCCTTCGCGCCGCGCCTGGTCGGCGTAATCGGCGCGGCCCACGAGCGCCACCCAGCGCGGTTCGCCGCTCGGGCCCGGCAGGCGGCATTCCAGTTCGAGGTCGCTGTGGCCGGCGAAGGCTTGCAGCACGGCACGGCGCACGCTTTCGCGGTCGCCCGGGTCGATGCGGGCGCGCAGTTCGCTCCACGCGAGCGGCTGCTCGGCCGGCAGGCCGAAGATGGCGGCTGCCCGTTCGCCCAGCATCACGCGGTCGCTGGCGGCGTCCCAGCGCCAGTCGCCCAGGCGGCCCGCGGCCAGTGCCACCTGCAGGCGGCTGTTGCCTTGCTGCAGGGCCTGCTGGTCGGCCTTGCGCCGGTTGATGTCCTGGAAGTACAGCGTCAGGCCGTCCGGCGACGGATGGGCGCGCACCTCGAACCAGCGTTTCAGCGCCGGCCAGAAGAATTCCTGGATCGCCGTCTCGCGGCTGACCATCGCGCGCCGGTAGACGGTTTCGAGCATGCTGCCGCGCAGTTCCGGGAACGAGGCCCACAGGTCGTGGCCGACCAGGCTGGGCCGGGTCTTTTGCAGGGGCGCGAGCATCTCCAGCGCGCGCCCGTTGATGTACATGATGCGCCAGTGGTGGTCGACCGCGCAGAAGCCGTCGACCAGGCTCTCGAGCATGTTTTCCATGCGCGCGTTGGCCAGGCGCAGGGCTTCGCGCGCTTCCTGCAGTTCGCGCGCGGCCGCGGCCGCGGCAGCAGCGGGCTGCGCGGAGGGATGCCGCAGCTCGTCGCGCTCGTTGCTCACCGTACGCCTCCGCGCGAGACCATCGCGGACGGCGCCGGGTCGAGCATGTCCGTCAGCTCGGAGGGGCGGGGTGCACTGCCGGTGGGCTCGAAATCGATCATCGTGTTGGGCTCTGCGCGCGCGACGGTGGTGTCACGCAAAATGGACGGGCACGTCCGTCCACGGCGCGTAATGAGCCGTACACCGATTCTAGCCCAGCCCGGGCGCTTTGTTGCACACCTTTGGGCCATCGTTCAGGTGCGCACCGGCAGCGGATGCGCCACCTTGTCGAGCGCCTGCTGGAGCTGGTCCAGCTCATAGGGCTTCTGCAGTGACAGGTAGGGGAATTCCACGTGGCGCAGCAGGGTGTCGCCATAACCCGACGCAAAGATCACCCGCATCGACGGTGCCTGCGTCACGGCCTGGCGCGCCAGGTCGACGCCGGACATGCCGGGCAGGCTGACGTCCGTGAACAACACGTCGTATTGCCCGGCCGCAAGGCGCGCGAGCGCGTCGTTCGGATGACCGACGCCGTCCGCCTCGTGGCCGAAGGCGCGCAGCATCTCGCACACGAGGTATTGCGCGTCGACGTTGTCCTCGACGACGAGGATGCGCATGGGGCCGCTCGACTCGGCCGGCGCCTCCACGACGGGCGCGGCGGGCGCCAGCGCGCACAGCACGCCCGCGACGGCGTCGCCGTCCCCCCGCACGGGCGTGAAATACAGGTCGTAGCGGCCGCTGCCGCCTGCGCTGCCCGCGAACATGAGGTTGCGGTCCGGCGCGTACGCGGCCTCGCCGTTCCAGGCGCGCTGCAGTTCGTCGCCCGCCACCGCCAGCGGAGGCGGCATCACGGGCGGCACGCTGCCGCCGGGGACCCGTCCGTACGCCGGCCCGGCCAGCGCGCCGTAGGCGTCGTTGAACAGCACCGTCATGTCGCGTCCCCACACGAGCAGCAGGGGCAGCGGCGTGTTGAACATGACGTCGGCGGCCAGCCTCAGTGCCTGCGGCCATTGCTGCGGTTCGCCGAGCCGGGAAGCGGACCAGTCGTACGAACTGGAAGAGTGTGCGGACCTGCCGGGATGGAGCATAGCGCAGTAAATATTGTTATCTAAACGAAAAGAGGTTGCATAGTACCCCAAATTGTAAGCAGGGGGCGACACGACTGCGCGTCCTGCGCAGAGTCGGAAAAGACGGCAACCGGGTCGTAAAACAACAACATCGTGCACGATTGATATTGCACTACAGCATATGCGGCCCTGGGCGCGCGCCGGGGCAAAAAAAAAGCCCGCTACGGGAGCGGGCTGAATCTATCCTTGGAGGAGAATAGAGGAGACAGGTTCATAATGCTGCATCGCAAAAAAGAAATCCAATTTAGATTTCTAATGTCAGCCATTGCTTTTATAAATGACACAGCCGTGCACGCTTCAATCGGGTCACTCTTGGTGCACCAAAGAAAATGTTCTACGATAGCAAAATGTTTAAAGACGCCTTGCTGTCGTTTACGAATTTTCGAGTCGATCCATCCGTGTGGACGTTGCCGCAGTGCGCCGCGTTGGCATGGTCGACCATACCCGGCTATCATGAGCCGTCCATTTCCGGCCGTTCCGTAGGGCGCCGAAAGCCCGGGCGCTTCCTGCCACCGTTTCCAGTCCAGGGTTTGCCATCCGGCCGATGCATCGTCAACTGAAGCCATCCATGAATCGAGGCCTGCGCCGGTCCTTTGCCGGCTGGGCGCTGGCCTCGCTGGCCTTGCTGTGCGCAGGCGCCGGACTGGTGCCGCCCGCGCGCGCGCAGAGCGCCGTGCCCGGCGTGCCGCTGGAGCGGCGCGTGAAGGCGGCCTTCCTGTACAAATTTCTCGGCTATACCGATTTTCCCGCGAGCGCGTTCGCCGACGCCACGGCGCCGCTGACGATCGGCGTGATCGGCGCCAACGACCTCGCCGTCGAGCTGGCGCGCGTGGTGGCCGGACGTACTGTCAACAACCGCATGATCGAAGTGCGCGAGCTGCGCGAAAGCGATGCGGCGGCCCGCGTGCACCTGCTGTTCGTGGGCGGGAGCGATCCGCAGCGGGTCGCGCGCATCGTCCACCAGGCGACCGGGGCGATGCTCGTCGTGACCGAATGCGACAACGGCCTGCAGGTCGGCAGTGTGATCAATTTCCGCATCGTGGACGAACGGGTCCGCTTCGACGTCGCGCTGGATGCGGCGGAACGCAATGGCATCAAACTCAGTTCGCGCCTGCTGACGGTAGCGAACCGGGTGCAGAAAGGAGCGCAGTGATGGTGGTGCGCGACGGCGGCACGGTCCGCGGCAAACTGATTTTGATGGCGGTATCGACGACGTTCGTCGCGTTACTGGCGGCTTCCGTCGCCATGTTGCTGTTCGACCTGCGCGCGTTCCAGCGCTACTGGACGGACGACCTGATGACGCAGGCCGACATCATGGCGCGCGTGACGGCCCCGGCCCTCACGTTCAACGACGAGGAGACGGCGCGCCAGAACCTGGCCGTCCTGCGCGTGCGCCCGCAGATCCTCGCCGCCGCGATCTACACGAGCGACGGCACGCGCTTCGCCACGTACGCGGCGGCCCCGAACCAGGCGATCCCGGCGCGCCCGGCCCCGTCCGGCTACCGCATCGAGGGCGGCGAAGTGGCGGTGTTCCGCAACATCGTGGAAAACGGCGAGATGGTCGGCACGGTCTACCTGCGCTCGCGCTACGGCCTCGTCGACCGCCTGTTCAGCTATGGCGCCATCCTGGGCGCCGTGATGCTGGGTGCGCTGCTGATCGCGGGCCTCGTCGCGTCGCGCCTGCAGGCCGCCATCACGCGGCCGCTCGCGGCCGTGACGAACGTCGCGCGCCAGGTGATGCAGCGGCGCGACTTCACCCTGCGCGTGCCGGGGAACGATAGCGGCGAAATCGGCGTGCTTGTCGCCGCCTTCAACGACATGCTGGCCGAGATCGGCCGCCGCTCGCACGCGCTGCAGGAAGCGAACGCGACCCTCGAACACGAGATGCAGGTGCGCGAGCGCGCGGAGGAAGCGCTGCGC
Organism: Massilia sp. Masssp94; assembly: GCF_059491305.1. NCBI lineage: Bacteria > Pseudomonadati > Pseudomonadota > Betaproteobacteria > Burkholderiales > Oxalobacteraceae > Massilia > Massilia sp. Masssp94. The sequence goes on along the minus strand of NZ_CP168501.1, from coordinate 7,048,181 downwards.
CTCGCGGACCGCCGCAAGGATGAATTCCTCGCCACGCTGGCGCACGAGCTGAGGAACCCGCTGGCACCGATCCGCACGGGCCTCGACATCCTGCGCCTGCGCAGCGGCGACGCGCAGGCGACCCAGCGCGCGACCGACATCATGGAGCGCCAGCTGCGCCAGATGGTGCGCCTCGTCGACGACCTGCTGGACGTCTCGCGCATCAACACGGGTAAATTCACCATCAAGAGCGGCCGCGTGGAACTGAAAGCGGTCGTCAACGATGCGCTGGAGGTGGTGCGGCCGTACATCGAACTGCATGGCCACGAGCTGACGATCGACCTGCCGGACCGCCCTGTATTCCTGAACGGCGACGCGACGCGTCTCGCGCAAATCCTTTCGAACCTGTTGAATAATGCCGCCAAATACACGAACCGCGGCGGCCGCGTGGGCCTGAGGGCGACGGTGGATGACCGCACGCTGACGCTGGTCGTGTCCGACACGGGCATCGGCATCGCGCCGGACATGCTGGACACCGTATTCGAGATGTTCGTGCAGGTCGATTCGACGCTGGAGCGTTCGGTGGCCGGCCTGGGCGTGGGGCTGTCGCTGGCGCGCAAGCTGGTCGAGCTGCACGGCGGCTCCATCGAGGCGCACAGCGCGGGCCTCGGCCACGGCAGCCAGTTCGTCGTGCGGCTGCCGATCGTCGTCGAGCCGGAACTGCCCGCGAAGCCGACGCCAATGTCGTTCATCAGCGCCGAAACGTACCGCATCCTGCTCGCCGACGACAATGTCGACTTCGTCAACAGCATCGGCGCGCTGCTGACGGCGATGGGGCACAGCGTCGTCATCACGCACAATGGCGCGGATGCGCTGGCCGCGGCCAAGCGCTTCTGTCCGGATTACGCCTTCCTCGACATCGGCCTGCCGCAGATGTCCGGCTATGACCTGGCGCGCGGCATCCGCGACCTGTCGTGCTGCACGATGACCGTCATGGTCGCCGTCACGGGCTGGGGCCAGGAAAAGGACCGCCAACTGGCGTTCGAGGCCGGCTTCGACCACCACATGGTCAAGCCCGTGCGCTTCGAGCAGATCGAGGAAATCCTGGGGAACCGCAGCGTCATCAAGAAGCTGCGCACATAAAAAAAGCGGAAGCGCGTGCGCTTCCGCCCGACTCATGCGAAGGGGGCTATCAAGCCGGCTTGCCCTGCTTGCGGCGACGCGCCAGGAAGCCCAGGACGCCCAGGCCGGCCAGCATCATGCCGTAGGTTTCCGGTTCCGGCACCGGCGCAGCCAGGGACACCGCGCCGCCGAAGCTGGCGGCCTGGTCGGACACCAGGTTGCCGCTCACTTGCAGGTAGTAGTTGCCGGCAGACAGGTTGTCGCTCGAGATCGTCCAGACGTCGATGTCGCCGGACTGCAGCGATTTGCCCGACGAGATCAGCGCGTTGCCGGTGGCGTTGTACAGGGACACGCCAGTGATGTCGAGACCGGTGTCGGCGCTATGGCTCACCGACGAGATGATGGCGTCGAGGTTCCAGCCGGTGGTGCCTTCGACGGAGAAGGTGAAGCGGTCGGCAAAGGTATTGCCGTTGTTACCGGTTGCGAACGTGTCGCCGAAGAAGCCGGCGCCGTCGGTCAGGTCGAGGACCTGCGGGGTGTTGCCGACGGTGGCCGCCATGGCAGCGGTGGAAACGAACGACGCAGAAGCCAATACAACAGCAGCAATCAGTGATTTTTTCATTTCTTACCTCGCAAAGAAACAGCCGCGTCCTGCAGCTTGGTTTTCAAGAATCGGGGAACTTCATCGTATCAAATCATCGATAAAACGCACGAAAAATCACCGAAGTGTGCGCTTCTTCGTGGAAAGATGCTGAACATAAATAGTTTCCGCGAGGATGCGGTTTTCACCCGCTTTTCATAGAGGAGTTGGTGTGTCTGGCATCAGTCAACGGCGGAAATCAGCCAAATTGCATAGTATTTGTAGGTTCACTCCTACGTAAAGACGCGAGAAAATCCGCCGCTGAGTTTTTTCTGTTTGCAAACGGGCACTGGGCGCTCGTCAAAGTCGCGGGGGATACGGCTGGCAGGAGGGGGCGCGGCAATGAAAAAGGCCAGATCTTGCGATCTGGCCTTTCGTATAAGTTGGTGCGGCTGGCAGGAATCGAACCCACGACCCCTTGGTTCGTAGCCAAGTACTCTATCCAGCTGAGCTACAGCCGCCCGAGGCACGCATTATAGCGGCGAATCGCGGTTTCGCAAAGGGCAATGATGCCGGTTCGGCAGAAATCCGCGAAGATAAAGAAAAAGGCCAGATCTTGCGATCTGGCCTTTCGTATAAGTTGGTGCGGCTGGCAGGAATCGAACCCACGACCCCTTGGTTCGTAGCCAAGTACTCTATCCAGCTGAGCTACAGCCGCCCCGAGGCCGGCATTATAGCCGACTTTTTCCTTTTGGCAAATCCTAGATCACTTCGTCGTCACGGTGACCGACGTGCTGCTCGTATTGCCCGCGGCATCGCGCGCCGTCGCGGTGATGGTGTGCTGGCCGGCAGCGGCCTTGCGCGTGTTCCAGTTATAGCCGAGCGTGCCGCCCGTGCCCTGGGCCTTCGTCTGGCCGTCGATGACGAGCGTCGTCTTGATGCCGGCGGCGCCCGCGTCGTCCGTCGCGTTGACCGAGACCGCGACGTTGCCGTTGACCACACCCGCCACTGGATTGCCGATGGCGACGACAGGCGGCGTCGTGTCCTTGCTGACCGTCGTCACGCTGTTGGCGACGTTGACGGCGACGGCGGCGGACTGGCCGGCGTTGCCCGCGGCATCATAGGCGACGGCGACCAGGCTGGCCATGCCGTTCGCGACGCCGGTCGAGTCCCAGCTGAAGCTGTACGGCGCGGCGGTATCGGTGGCGACCACGGTGCCGTTGACCTTCAGGTCGACGCGTGCCAGGCCCACGTTGTCGCCGGCATTCACGGAGACGCCGACGAGGCCGGCGACCGAGCTGCTCGCCAGCGGCGCGGCGATCGATGCGAGCGGGGCGGTCGTATCGACCGGCGCCTGGTACGCCACGGTGGCACGCAGGGCGGTGGCGGCATCCACGCGGCCATAGCCGAACACGGGGTCGCGGCCGGCCGCGCCGAGATCGACGGCCGTCGAGTACAGCAGCGACTGGATCGTGTCGCCGCCCAGATCGGGACGGGCCGCCATCATCAGCGCGGCGACGCCGGCGGTGACCGGGGCCGAGAACGACGTGCCGTTCCATGCCGAATAGCCGAGGGAATTGTTCGTCGTCCAGATATTCGTGCCCGGCGCCGCGATGGTGACGAAGCTGCCCCAGCTCGAGAAGCTGGCCTTGGCGTCGTTGCTGTCGGTCGCCGACACGACGACCAGCGCCGGATCGGGCGCCACGTTCTCGTCGACGTTGTTATTGCCGGCGGAAACGAACACGAGGCCGCCCTTGCTGTTCATGTAGCGGGCCGCGCTGAGGATGGCGGAGCTGCCGGCGATGCCGGTGTAGCTGATGTTCGCGATCCGGGCGCCGTGGTCGGTCGCATAGGTGATGCCGCTGGCGATCGTGCTGAAGTAGGCGTGGCATCCGGTGCTGTCGCTGTAGGCGATGCGCAGGGGCATGATGCTGGCCGCGCCCGCGATGCCGGCCACGCCGGCCGCGTTGTTGGACGTGGCTGCCGCCGTGCCGGCGACGGCAGTGCCGTGCCCGCAGACGTCCGTCAAGTCGGAGTTGCCGCCGTAGACGTTATAGCCCGCCACGAGGCGGTCCTTGAGGTCGGGGTGGTTGACGTTCACGCCCGAGTCGAGCACTGCGATCGTCACGCCGCGGCCGAGGGAGCTGTCCCACGCGCTGGTCGCGCCGATCTTGTTCAGGTGCCACTCGCTGCCGGCATACGGGTCGGTCACGGCCATGGCGGCCGGCACGATGCGGTCGAGTTCCGCGAATTTGAGTTCGGGGCGGTGCGCCAGCTTCGCGACGACGGCCACTTCCGACGCGTTGGCGGGCAGGTCGACGATTTGCAGGCGGCTTTGTCCGACCTTGCGGCGCTTGCCGCCGTGTTCCTTGAGGATGCGATCCAGGGCCGCGTCCGACAGACCCGGGCGCGCCTCGACCAGGATGCGGCCGCGCGCATAGCCGGCGTCTTGCGCGGCGAGGGCGGACTGTGCGGCACCGATGGAAAGGGTGCTGGCGATCAACATCGGCAGCAGGCTGAGGGAGGTGTGTGCGGACTTCATCACGTACGATTCCTTGAGATAAAAATGGGCAGGATCGTGCGCAATGACGTTCTGTCGCGACAGGCGAGGGCCTGTATCGAAAGCTGGCATCTGGCAGTCCTGCCGTCCTGGAGCCTGAGCTCGTTAGACCGTTGACTTTGCGTCACCCGCTTTCGCGGGCTTTGCCCTTTTCAATAAGCAGCGTTCAGCTGTTTCGGGAAATCATAATCGTTTCCCGGGATAAATGTACTGCTAAATGGAAAGAATGTGTAAGCGTATTGGGAACTAATTGCGTGGTCGCAACAGTTCAATATCGAAAGTGAAATGGGTGTGATAACGAAGTTAATACATTTGGAATGAAAAAAGGGGAGTCGGAAAAAACGAAACAATTAAAAACAAGGAAAGTAACTTGCAGTTAAGGCGGGATGATTTATGAGTGCGGAATAAAAAAAGCCCACCGGTCGGTGGGCCTTGAAATGAACGAGGAATGCGGGCTGAAAAATCAGCCTTTGCGGCGCAATTTGGCCATGCCGAGCAGGCCGAGGCCGATAATGGCCAGTGTCGCGGGTTCCGGCACTTCGCCGCCGCCGGAATCGCCCGATCCGTCGCCATTCCGGTAATACACCGAGATGTGCGAGATGTTGTGGACGGTCGATGCGCCATTCAGCGGGAACGGCGGATCGGTGAAAGGCCGCGAATAAGTGCCGCCATAGGGCGTCTTCAGCAGATACCCGACCAGGTTGGTATTGTCGCCGTCCTTGAAGATCAGCAACACGTCCTGCGGTGCGGGGGAGCCGCCGGCGTAGATGTAGGTGCCCGACACGTTGTTGCCGGTGAAGTTGAACAGTGCCGAGGTGTCGTTGCCTCCGGTAGAGTCCATGTCGTCGTACTTCCCGTCGAACACCCAGTCCGAGATGCTGAAGAAGCCGCCGGAGTTGATGGTGGAGAGATCGTTGTCATTCAGGTTGTCGCTGATTGGCGAGAGAATCGCGCAATTACTGGTATTGCTGACTTTGCCCGAGATATCGTAGGCGGGCGATATGCTCGTACACGATACCGTGGTGGCATATGCGCCTTGTGCGGCGAAGAGAATGGAGCAGGCTACGCTGGCTTTTAAAAGATTAGTGCGGAACATGATTTCTCCCTGGTTTCGGATGAACGGTAATGCAATATTTAATGTTGCAATGACCGTGCCAGAGAATTGAAATTCCGTGTTTACAGCGATTTAATTTAAAAACTCTTGGTTAAAAAAGATCGATGTAAATTTATTCGACAGAAATAGTTGACTGTAATCAAGTGATCTAAAGAAAGAGAGAACGAAACGGTGAAATAGATCGCCGCAATGGAATATTCATTTCCGGCGAGATCGGATAAAGGCAGCGCTGCAATGCCAGGAATATTGCGCGATGGAATTGAACGGGACGAGACGGCGCGCGTCCGGGAAAACGGCAAAGACAGAAAAGACGGAAAACGTCGCAGAACGGCACGTATCAATGAAAAATGGCTCATAAACCGCAACGCGTTTTATGAGCCATTCGTAATGAGTTGGTGCGGCTGGCAGGAATCGAACCCACGACCCCTTGGTTCGTAGCCAAGTACTCTATCCAGCTGAGCTACAGCCGCCCGAGGCACGCATTATAGCAGGCTTGCCGCGAATGACAAAACGGCATGCTTGACAACGCGGAAAGGTGATCTTAAAGTGATATCACTTTCATATAACCTCATGGGATCCGGCATGTCTGCACTCACTCGTCAGGAAATACCGCTCGCTTCGATGAATGGCTACCTCGCGCTGGGCGGCGGCATCCTCGCCGTCCTGGCCGGCGCCTGGCTGGTCCACCTGTCCATCCTGGGCAGCATGGCGGGCGGGGCGGCGCTGGCCGGCATTGCGCTCGTCCTTGCCGGCGTGTTCATGTGCGCAGGGCTGTACATGCTGCAGCCGAACGAGACGGCCGTGCTGACCTTGTTCGGCCGCTACGTGGGCACGGACCGCGGCGAGGGCCTGCGCTGGGCGTTCCCGCTGTATCGCAAGCGCAAGCTGACCGTGCGGGCGCGCAACCTCAACATGTCCACGCTGAAGGTCAACGACAAGCGGGGCAATCCGGTCGAACTGGCCGCCGCCGTCGTCTGGCGCGTGCGCGATACGGCGCAGGCGCTGTTCGAGGTCGACGATTTCGAGCGCTACGTCAGCGTGCAGGCCGAGGCTGCGCTGCGCCACCTGGCCGCGCAATATGCGTACGACGAAGGCGAGGACCTCGCGCCGGGCGAAACGACACTGCGCGGCGGCGCGGCGGAAGTGGCGCACGCGCTCAGCGCGGAACTGACGGCGCGCTTCGAGGCGGCGGGCGTCGAAACCCTGGATGCGAAGCTGACGCACCTGGCCTACGCCCCCGAGATCGCCCAGGTGATGCTGCGCCGCCAGCAGGCGCAGGCGATCATCAGTGCGCGCGCCCGCATCGTGCATGGCGCCGTCACGATGGTGGAAGATGCATTGAAAGGCCTGGCCGAGCGCGAGATCGTCGAGCTCGATGCGGAACGCAAGGCGTCGATGGTCAGCAACCTGCTGGTCGTGCTGTGCTCGGACCGCGACGCGCAGCCCATCATCAATGCGGGCACCCTGTACAACTGAGGCGGTGCGTCGATGGCAAGTCCCGGCAAGAAGTCCTATCCGCTGCGGATCGACCCCGCGTTGTGGGAGCAACTGCAGCGGCTGGCTGCCAACGATCTGCGCAGCGTGAACGCGGAGATCGAATTCCTGCTGCGCGAGGCGCTGGCACGGCGGGGCATCCGGGTCGGGACCGCGCAGCCGGACGGGGAAGAGGGGAGCGCGAAATGAAAAAGGCCAGATCTTGCGATCTGGCCTTTCGTATAAGCTGGTGCGGCTGGCAGGAATCGAACCCACGACCCCTTGGTTCGTAGCCAAGTACTCTATCCAGCTGAGCTACAGCCGCCCGAGGCACGCATTATAGCAGCGGATTATTGTTTGGAAAAGCGTGTTTGGCAAAGCCGTCACAATTCGTGCGCATAGACGATGAAGCCCAGGTGCCGCGCGACCTTGTCGTAGAGGGCGCGCCCGGCTGCGTTGTCCGTGTGCGTTTGCCAGTACACGCGCGAACTGCCGGCCGCGCGCGCCTTGTCGTAGACGGCTTCGATCAACTGCCTGCCGACGCCCAGTCCGCGCCTGTCGGGTGTGGTGAACAGGTCTTGCAGGTAACAGACGTCATGCAGCCGCGTCGTGCTGCGATGAAAGATGTAATGGGCAAGACCCACGATGTGGCCTGCGCTTTCCGCGACCAGCGCGTGCACGGGCTCCGCTGGATCGAAGAACCGGTGCCACGTGACTTGCGTGATGGATTCGGGAAGGGCCGTGGGGCCGCTGCGTCCGTAGAAGGCGTTATAGCCGTCCCACAGCGGGCGCCAGCCGGCGAGGTCCTGGGGATCGAGAGGGCGGATGATGAGCTGGTCGGACATGATGAGATGTACAGCAGCAAATGGGAACGACCAATGGAAAAGGCCAGATCTTGCGATCTGGCCTTTCGTATAACTTGGTGCGGCTGGCAGGAATCGAACCCACGACCCCTTGGTTCGTAGCCAAGTACTCTATCCAGCTGAGCTACAGCCGCCCGATGCACGCATTATAGCAGTGGCATGACGAATGAGGAAGTCTTAATTTCTTTCAACATTTTTTGGGGTTCTGGTAGATTAGCCCAGGTGTCCTGGAAACCCGAACCCTTCCCATTCGTCAACCAAGCGCTGCGGCGCATGCTGTGCGGCCTGCTGTTGGCCTGCGTGTGCACGCTGGCGCTGGCGGGCGGCCCGCGCAGCCTGCGTTTCGAGCGCATCGGGCTGGAAGAAGGGCTGTCGCAGGAATCCGTCCTCGCGATCCTGCAGGATCACGACGGCTTCATATGGTTCGGCACGCAGGCAGGCCTGAACCGCTTCGACGGCTACCGCAACCAGGTCTTCCGCAACGACCCCAACGACCCGTCCAGCCTGGCCGACAACTACGTGCAGGCCGCGTACGAGGATGGCCAGAACCGGCTGTGGTTCGGCACGCGCGGCGGGCTCGCACGGTTCGATCCCGCGAGCCGCAAGTTCATTCGCCTGCCGCTGCTGGCCGGCACGGAACGCAATGCGCGCAACAGCGCCGTCACCGCGATCATCGGCGATGGCGCCAACGGCCTGTGGGTCGGCACCAGCGACGGCATCGTGCACGTCGATCCGGCAACCGGCACGCTACGCACGCTGCGCCACGACGGCCAGGATCCCGGCAGCCTGCGCGACGACCGCGTCACCGCGCTCGCCCTCGATCCGCGCGGCGGCCTGTGGATCGGCACCGGCGTCGGTCTCGACCACCTGCCGGCGGGCGCCGCGCGCTTCGCGCATTACGACATCGACGCCGGCAAGCGCAATGCGGTCGTCGCGCTGTCGATGGGCCCGCGCGACACGCTGTGGATCGGCACCGACGCCGGCCTGGAAGCGTGGCGCATCGGCCAGGGTGCGCCGCGGCGCCACCATGTCGGCGCCGACGAAGGCATGAACGACGGCCGCGTGCAGTCGCTGTACCACGACCAGGGCAACACGCTGTGGGTGGGCACGGAACTCGACGGCCTCAAATGGCGCGACCCCACGACCGGGCGCTTCATCGGCTACACCAGCCAGCCCCTCGACCGCCACACGCTGTCCGACAACCGCGTCATGTCGATCTGGGTCGACCGCACGGGGACGCTGTGGGCGGGCACGATGTTCGGCGGCGTCAATCGCGCGGACCTCGCCAGCGGCGGTTTTTCCCGCTTCGCGCTGTTGCCGGGGCAGGTCGCGGACCCGCGCAGTGCGCGCAAGATCCGCAGCATCGCCGTCGGCGCCGCCGGCCGCCTGTGGCTGGGCACGACCGGCGGCGGCATCCTGCACCTCGATCCGGAGAGCGGCCGCGTGGACATGCTGCGCCACGATCCGCGCGACCCCGCCAGCCTGCCGGACGACACGGTCGGCAGCACGCTGCCGGGACGCGGGCGGCTGTGGGTGGGCTCGCCCAGCGGCCTGTCGTGGCGCGATCCGGCGACGGGCCGTTTTACACCCGTGCCGCTCGGGCGCGAGGCGGGCGCCAGCTGGGTCCAGGCGCTCACGCTCGACCGCACCGGCGCGCTGTGGATCGTCACGCGCGGCGGGCTGTTCATGGTGGCGGCGGACGGCACGCTGCGCGGCTGGCGTCACGACCCGGCGCATCCGGCCAGCCTGGGCGACAACTATGGCTTCGCCGTGTTCGAGGACCGTGCCGGCACGATCTGGATCGGCACGGAGAATGGCCTCGACCGCTACGACCGCGCGACGGACACGTTCACGCACTTCCGCCACGACGCGCGCGACCCCGCGAGCCTGGGCCACAACCGCGTCTATTATCTGTACGAGTCCGCGCGCGGCGACCTGTGGGTCGGCACGGCGGGCGGGCTGCACCGCATGCAGCGGGAGCCGGGCGGCAAGACGGTGTTCCGCCGGTTCCCCGTCGCGCCCACGCGCGAGCAGGTGCCGATCGGCGGCATCCTCGAAGACGGCAACGGCCAGATCTGGGTCAGCACGACGACGGGCCTCACCCGCGTCGATCCGGAGACGGGGCGCTACAAGAATTACACGGCCAAGGACGGCCTGACGGACGGCTCGTACTTCGTCGGCTCGGCGGCGCGCGGCGCGGACGGCGAGCTGCATTTCGGCGGCATCAACGGCATGACGTCGTTCCAGCCGGAGGACATCCACGACAACCCGTTCCCGCCCGCCGTCGTCATCACCGACTTCCTCGTGTTCAACCGGCCGCGCGCGCTGCCCGTCGCCGCCGACCGCCTGCGCGACATCCGCCTGAGCCACCGCGATTCCGTGTTCACCCTGGAATTCGCGGCGCTGCACTACGCCGATCCGCAGGCGAACCGCTACGCCTACCGGCTGCTCGGCTTCGACCGGGACTGGACCGAGACGGACGCCCGCAAGCGCTTCGCCACCTACACGAACCTCGATCCGGGCGAGTACGTGTTCGAGGTGAAGGCCGCCAACAAGGACGGCGTGTGGAGCGAGCGTCCGGCTACCCTGAACATCTCGATCCCGCCGCCGTTCTGGGCGACGTGGTGGTTCCGGCTGCTCGCGGCGAGCGTGCTGGCGACCATCGCCGTCGCGCTGTACCGCTTGCGCGTGCGCGTGCTCGTGCAGCAGAAGGCGCGCCTGGAACGCCAGGTCGGCGCGCGCACGGCGGAGCTGGTGCTGCAGAAGGAGCGGGCGGAACAGCGCAAGCAGGAGGCGGAAGCGCAGAAGGAAGCGGTGGAGCAGGCGCGCCGCAACATCGCGCTGCTGTCCGACATCGGCCGTGAACTGACGGCGAACCTCGACGGCGAGGCGATCATGGCCAACGTGTACGGCCAGGTGCGCCAGTTGATGGACGCGCCGCTGTTCGCGATCGGCGTGGCGCGCGTGGACGGGCCGATCGACTACCCGTACGTCGTCGCCGACGGCCGCCGCGTGCCCGACCAGGGGCGCTTCCCCGCGCGCGTGCGCGGCCTCGGCGAATACTGCCGCGTGACGGGCGAGGAGATCCTGATCGGCGACCTGGCCCGCGATTACGCCCGGTTCTCGGGACTCGTGCGCGACGTGCTGGGCGCGGATCCGGCCAGCACGGATGCCGACACGCTGCCGGCGCCGCGCTCGCTGATGGTCGTGCCGATCCTCGTGGGCCAGCGCGTGCTGGGCGTGATCACGGTGCAGAGCGGCCGGCCCGGCGCGTACCAGAACGTGCAGCTCGACATGCTGAGCACCCTCGCGTCCTATGTCGGCGTCGCGCTGGACAATGCGGACGCCTACCGCCAGCTGAAGGAAACCCAGGCCCAGCTGGCCGCGCGCGAAAAACTCGCGTCGCTCGGCGCCCTTGTCGCGGGCGTCGCGCACGAATTGAACACCCCGATCGGCAACAGCCTGCTGATGGCCAGCACGCTGGAAGAAAAGACGAACGCGCTGGCCGACCGCTTCGCGCACAACGCGCTGAAGAAATCGGACCTGGAGACGTGGATCGCGGCGGCGCGCGAAGCGGCAAGCCTCATCGTGCGCAGCCTGCACGGCGCGGCCGATCTCGTGAACAGCTTCAAGCAGGTGTCGGTGGACCAGGCCAGCACGCAGCGGCGCCGCTTCGACCTGGACCAGGCCTGCCACGAGATCGCGGCGACGATGATGAACCAGGTGCGCCGTGCCGGCCACACGCTCGACCTGCAGGTCCCGGCCGGCATTGCGATGGACAGCTATCCCGGCCCGTTCGGCCAGGTCGTCATCAACTTCATCAACAACGCGCTGCTGCACGCGTTCGACGCGCCGGGCGGCCGCATGCGCATCCAGGCCCGGCCGCTGGACGGCGACCGCGTGCGCATCGAATTCTCCGACGACGGCCGCGGCATCGCGCCGGAGCACCTGTCGCGCATCTTCGATCCATTCTTCACGACGCGCATGGGGCAGGGCGGCACGGGCCTCGGCCTCAACATCGCGTACAACCTCGTGACCACGCTGCTGCAGGGGACGATCCGGGTCGAGAGCCGGCCCGGGCACGGCACGGTGTTCATCGTCGAGCTGCCGCTGCGGGCAGACGGCTAGACCGTGTTGGTCGGCTTTCCGGCCACCCACGCCTCGAGATTATCGACCAGCATGTCGGCCAGGGTCTGCATCGCGCCGCCGCTGGCCCACGCCACGTGCGGCGTCAGCACGAAGTTCGGCAACCGCAGCTGCAGCAGCGGGTTGGCCGGCACGGGCGGCTCCTTGCTCAGGACGTCGAACCCGGCGCCCGCGATCGTCCCGTCCGTCAGCGCCTGCGCCAGCGCCGCTTCGTCGACGAGGCCCCCGCGTGCCGTGTTGATCAGGATGGCGCTTCTCTTCATCGATGCGAGCTCGCGTGCGCCGATCATGTGGCGGGTCTGGTCCGTCAGCGGCAGGTGCAGGCTCACGACGTCCGACGTGGCCAGCAGTTCATCCAGCGGCAACTGCACCACGTCCGTGTCCGCCACGGGCGAGCGCGACGTGACGGCGACGTCCATGCCGAACGCGCGCGCGATCTGGGCGACGCGGCGCCCCAGCGCGCCATAGCCCACGATGCCGAGGCGGCTGCCGGCCAGGTCGCCGATCGGGTGGTCGAGCAGGCAGAAACGTGTCGACTGCTCCCAACGCCCGTCCTCGACGTCGGCCACGTAGGCGCGCAGGTTGCGGCGCACGGCGAGCAGCAGCGCGAAGCAATGTTCGGGCACGGAGACGAGCGAGTAGTTGCGGATGTTCGCGACGACGATGCCCCGCTCGCGGCAGGCGGCGAGGTCCACGTTGTCCGTGCCCGTCGCGGCCACGGCGATCATCTTCAGGTCCGGCAGTTGCGCGATCGCGTCCGCGCGCAGCGGCACCTTGTTCGTGATGGCGATGGTGGCGCCGCGCAGGCGTTCGACGACCTCGTTCGCGTTCGTGGCGGGGTAGTCGCGCCAGCGGTGCTCGAAGGATGGCTTGCGGATGGTGGCGATCAGGCTGTCGCGGTCCAAAAAGACGATGTCGTGCATGGTAGTCCCGGCTGATAACGGACTGCCATTGTAGATCGCGGACGAAAAAAAGACAGGGCGAACCCTGTCTTCGGAGGATGGAGGGGCTTGAGCCGGTTGTGCGCTACCGGAGGGGACTTACCTGGCAGCGGCGGCTTTCTGGTCTGCGTGTGCCTCGGCCTTGTCGGCTGCGGCTTCCGCCTTGGCTTTGGCGGCTTTCTTGTGTGCTTTGGCTTTCGTCTTCGCGGCGTCGGCCTTGGCGACGGCGACGTCCGCATTGGCTTCGGCGGCTTTCTTCTCCAGCTTCGCGTCGGCCTTCACGTCGGCCTTCTCTTCCTTGGCCTCGGCCTTCGCCGCTTTCTTGTCGGCCTTGACTTCGGCATGCGTGGCCGGGGTGGCGGTCGTCTGGGCGTACACCGAGGTGGCGAACAGGCCTGCGATCAGGGTGGCGACGATTTTGTTCATGGCGGCATTTCCTTCAGGTGTCGTTAAAGTGTGCTACTGGGCCAGAAACGCGGCCATGCGGCGCGTGGTTGACGATCCTTTACATCCCGTTACAAGTGTACGTACGGAAATCCTTTTGTCGGAACGATGTTTGACAGTGGAAATCATTCGAACGATACTTTGGCGGCACTATCCGTGCCCATCCAATAATTCGACGCCCAAGAGACCGCTCGTGACACTACAAACTTCCCTCCGTACCACCCTGACCGCCATCGCGCTCGCCACCGCGGCGCTGGCCGCCCAGGCCGCAGACGCCGTCCACATCGATCCGAAAATCCTGTCGCAGGACGTGAAAGTCCTGTCGTCCGACGCGTTCGAAGGCCGCGGCCCGAACACGGCCGGTGAGACGAAGACCGTCAACTACATCATCGAACAGTTCAAGCAGGCCGGCCTGCAGCCGGGCGGCGACCTCGTCGACGGCAAGCGCGGCTGGACGCAGGACGTCCCGCTGGGCCGCTTCGAGATCAGCGGCCCGGTCGACGTGTCCGTCACGGCCGGCGGCACGACGAAAGCCTTCACGCAGGGTAACGAAGTCGCCGTGCGCGCCGCGATGACGGGCGCGAAGAGCGTCGACTTCAAGAATGCGCCGCTCGTGTTCGTCGGCTATGGCGTGACGGCACCGGAACGCAAGTGGGACGATTTCAAGGGCCAGGACCTGAAGGGCAAGCTGGCCGTCGTGCTGATCAACGACCCGGACTTCGAGACGGGCAAGGGCGACTTCGGCGGCAAGGCCATGACCTACTACGGCCGCTGGACCTATAAATTCGAGGAACTGGCACGCCGCGGCGCGCTGGGCACGCTGATCGTCCACGAGACCGCGCCCGCGTCGTACGGCTGGGCCACGGTGAAGAATTCGAACACGAACGTCCAGTACGACATCGTGCGCAAGAACCCGCTGGAAGCGCACGCGCCGGTGGAAGCGTGGATCCAGCGCGACGTCGCCGTCGACCTGTTCAAGCGCGCCGGCCTCGACTTCGACAAGCTCAAGAAGCAGGCGCAGGCCCGCACCTTCAAGCCGGTCGAGCTGAAGGGCGTGACGATGTCCGCGCACTACGCCGTCGACGCCAAGGTCATCACGTCGAAGAACGTGCTGGCCGTGCGTCCGGGCAGCGCGCACCCGGACCAGGTCGTGATCTACAGCGGCCACTGGGACCACCTGGGCGTCGGCCTGCCGGACGCGAAGGGCGACAAGATCTACAACGGCGCCGTCGACAACGCCACCGGCATCGCCGCGCTGCTGGAACTGGGCCGCGCCTACGCCAAGGCGCCGGCGCCGAAACGCAGCGTCGTCTTCCTGGCCGTGACGGCGGAAGAGAAGGGCCTGCTGGGCTCGGAATACTACGCGAACAACCCGGTCTACCCGCTGGGCAAGACGGTCGGCGTGATCAACATGGACGCGCTGAGCCCGTACGGCCCGTCGCGCGACTTCACGATCTCGGGCAGCGCCAAGCTCGAACTGCTCGACCAGCTGGTCGCGAAGGCCAAGGCGAACGGCATCCGCTACTCGGCCGACCCGAAACCGGAAGCGGGCCACTTCTTCCGCTCCGACCACTTCCCGTTCGCCAAGCACGGCGTGCCGGCGATCTCGTTCGGTTCGGGCGAGGACTGGGAGCAGGGCGGCGTCGCCGCGGGCAAGGCCGCCGAGGACAACTACGTGTCCGTCGCGTACCACCAGCCGGCCGACGAATGGAGCGCCTCGTGGCCGTTCACCGGCATGGCGCGCGATCTCGGCGTGCTGTATTCGGTGGGCCGCGACCTGGCCGATTCGGGCGCCTGGCCGAACTGGTCGAAGGACTCCGAGTTCCGTGCGGCACGCGACCAGACCGCATCCGACCGCAAGTAATCTGCAATCCAACGTGGGCTCGGGGAGCCCACGCGCACCACATAGAGTTAGCCAGCGAACAGTCGCGTCTGCAGCTACTGCCTACACTAAGGCAAATTGCTGCAGAGGTGATGCCATGCCCGACCCGTTAAAGCTGTACAAGGCCAAGCGCGATTTCAAGATCACTGCCGAGCCCGCAGAGGGTGGGGAGGTCAGCAAGGGCCTTCTCACCTTCGTGATCCAGAAGCACTGGGCTTCCCGCCTGCATTACGATTTCCGTCTGGAACTGGACGGCGTCATGAAGAGCTGGGCCGTACCGAAAGGCCCCAGCTACGATACCCACGACCGGCGCATGGCCGTGCACGTGGAAGACCATCCCATCTCGTATTCCGATTTCGAAGGCACCATCCCGCCGCACCAGTACGGCGCAGGCAAGGTCATCATCTGGGATAAAGGGACGTGGGAGCCCGTCGGCGACCCGCGCCAGGGTTATAAGAAAGGTGAGATCAAGTTCGAGATGCACGGCCACAAGATGCACGGCCGCTGGGTGCTCGTGCGGCTGCGCGGCCACGAGGACGACAAGCAGGAACCGTGGCTGCTCATCAAGGAAAACGACGAATACGCGAGGCCGGCCGCCGAATTCTCCGTCGTCGACGAATTCCCCGACAGCGTGAAGGACCTGCCGATGCCGGAGCATGGCGCCGAGGTGAAGGTGGAGGAACTGAAGGCCGACAAGTCGGCGCCCGGAAAGGCGGCGAAACCGAAGCGCGGCGTCATGCCCGCCGGCGCCGTCAAGGCCGACCTGCCGGAGACGCTGACGCCCGAACTGGCGACGCTCGTCGACGGCCCGCCCGCCGATCCGGAAAACTACATCTACGAAATCAAGTTCGACGGCTACCGCATGGTCGCGCGCGTGCAGGGCAAGGACGTCCGCCTCGTCACGCGCAACGGCAACGACTGGACCGACAAGCTGAAACCGCTGCAGCAGGAAATCCGCCGGATGAAACTGCCGGACGGCTGGTACGACGGCGAGATCGTCGTCCACGACGAGAACGGCAAGCCGAATTTCAACCTGCTGCAGCTGGCGTTCGACGGCTCCAACAGCGCGCAAATCGTTTATTTCATATTCGACGCCCCGTACTTCAAGGGCTACGACATGCGCGACGTGCGGCTCGACGAGCGGCGTCCGTTGCTGCAGGAGGCGCTGGCGGCGCGGCCGTCGGACACGGTGCGCTTCTCCGCCGAATTCGGGACGGACCCGGCGCAGCTCGTCGTGGCCGCGTGCCAGATCGGCCTGGAAGGCGTGATCGGCAAGCGCAAGGACTCGCGCTACGTCACGCGCCGCTCGCCCGAGTGGATCAAATTGAAATGCGGCCAGCGCCAGGAATTCGTCATCGGCGGCTACACCGATCCGCATGGCGCCCGCACGGGCATCGGCTCGCTGCTGCTCGGGTACTACGACAAGGACGGCGTGCTGCGCTACGCCGGCAACTGCGGCAGCGGGTTCAACGGCGCCTCGCTGCGCCACATGCGCGAGGTGCTGGAAGCGATCGAGACGGACGAGAATCCGTTCCCGGCGCGCGCCGTGCCGGGACGGACGAACCACTGGGTGAAGCCGGACCTGGTCGCGGAAGTCAGCTTCTCGGAATGGACGGCCACCGACTCCATCCGCCACCCCGTGTTCCAGGGCCTGCGCAAGGACAAGCCGGCGAAGAGCGTCGTGCGCGAACTGCCCAGGCACATGCAGGAGGCACCCGTGGAAAATGCGAAACCCGCCCCTGAACAGACGACGAACAAGCGGACGGCCAAGAAGGCCGAGCCGGAGAACGGCTTGCCGGGCAATCTGCCCGCCACGTTCAAGGTCACGCACGGCGAGCGCGTGATGGATGCGGAAAGCGGCGTCACCAAGGTCGAGATGGTGCGTTACTACGCGCTGGTCGGCGAACTGATGATGGAACACCTGAAGGGGCGCCCGGTCTCGCTGGTGCGCGCGCCCGACGGCATCGGCAAGGAGCTGTTCTTCCAGAAGCACGTCGCGGACACCGCGAAGATGCCCGGCGTCGCGCAGATGGACCAGGCGCTCGACCCGGACCACCCGCGCATGACGGAGATCGCGACGATCGAAGGCCTGCTGTCCAGCGCGCAATGGAACGTCGTCGAGATCCACAGCCAGAACGCGACGTCGAAACACTACGACACGCCGGATCGCATGGTGTTCGACCTCGACCCGGGCGAGGGCGTCGAGTTTGCGAAGGTGCGGGAAGCGGCCCAGCTGGTGCGCGCGTTCCTGGAGGAGCTGGGGCTGAACCCGTTCCTCAAGACGAGCGGCGGCAAGGGCCTGCACGTCGTCGTGCCGCTGAAGCCGAAGCTGGACTGGGACACGGTGAAGGATTTCTCGCGCGCGATCGTGACGCATCTCGCGAAGACGATCCCGGACCGCTTCTCCGCCAAGAGCGGCGCGAAGAACCGCGTGGGCCGCATCTTCATCGACTACCTGCGCAACGGGCGCGGCGCGACGACGGTGGCCGCGTGGTCGGCGCGCGCGCGTCCGGGCCTGGGCATCTCCGTGCCCGTGCGCTGGGAAGAACTGCCGAAGCTGAAGTCGGGCAGCCAGTGGACAGTCAAGAACGTGCACACCCGGCTGGACGAGGGCAATGCGCCGTGGGCGGACTACGACAAGAGCGCGGTCACGCTGACCAGGGCGATGAAGGCGCTGGGGTTCAAGGCGGAGAAAAAATGATCGTCGCCCCCGCGGAGGCGGGGGCACAAGCGCTGCTAGGCGCCGGCGGCCTTGTCGTCCGCCGGATCCCCCCGCTCGTTGCGGAAGATCGCGCGCACGTTCATGGCGGCGAGGCCGGCCTGCAGCGCGATCAGCGCCCACGCCTCGTCGTGCACGCCCCACACGATCCACAACACATTACTCAGGATGAAGGTCCAGAACCCGACCACGCGTTTCTTCGCGTGCCGGGCGCCGACGAGGAAGGCGGCCACTAGCGTGACCGCCATCGCGGGCCATTGCAGCAGGTCCAGCAGCGTATCCGGATCCACTCAGGCGGCCTTCCTGCGCCGGGCGGGCGCCGCTTTCGCTGCGGGTTTTGGCGCGGCTTTCGCGGCGGTTTTCTTTGCCGCCGTCTTCGCCGCCGTCTTCGTCGCGGCCGACTTGGCCGCTGTCGTGCCCGCTGACGTACGTTTTGCGCTCGCGTGCGTGGCCGCATGCGAAGGCGCCTTGCGCGCGCGTGGCGGAGGCCGATTGCCCGTGTCCTTGTCGGTATCCTCGTCGTCCTCAGACGGTTTCCTCGACTTGCGCGGCGGCGGTTCGTCGTCGTCATCGTCGTCCGCCGCGGCGGCTTTGGAAGGCTTCTTGCCGAGGCTGGCCTGCAGCAGCGAGACGAGGTCGATGACGTTCGACTTGGCGGGTTTCTCTTCTTCCGGTTCCGGTTCGGTGAGCGTCTTGGTCTGGTTGGCGGCGACCTTCTTCTTGATCAGCGCCATCACGTCCTCGCGGTACGTGTCGCGGTACTGCTGCGGCTTCCACTTCTCGCTCATGCCTTCGACGAGCGCCCTCGCCATCTGCAATTCCTTCTCCGTGACCTGCGCGGCCTTCGAGTCCGCCGCCGGGATCTTCAGCTCGTCGGTGGGACGGATCTCGTCCGGGTAGCGCAAGGTGTTCAGCACGATGGTGTCGCCCACGCAGACGAGGGCGGCGAGGTGCTGCTTGACGCGGATGACGACGTTGGCGATACCGATCTTGCCGACGTCGCGCAAGGTCTCGCGCAGCAGCGCATAGACCTTGTCGCCGCCCTTGCCTGGCGCGAGGTAGTAGGGCTGTTCGTAGTAGATCAGCGGGACCTGTTCGGCGTTCACGAACGCGAGGATGTCGATGGTCTGCGTCGCGTCCGGGTTGGCGCGGCGCAGGTCTTCGTCGGACAGGACGACATATTCGCCGTCGCTGTATTCATAGCCCTTGACGATGTCGTCCCAGGACACCTCCTTGCCGGTCGCCTTGTTGTAGCGCTTGAAGCCGATCGGCGCGAAGTCGCGCCGGTCGAGCATCGACAGGTCGAGCCCCTGGTCGCTCGCCGCCGGATACATCTCGACCGGGATGTGCACCAGCCCGAAGCTGATCGCACCTTTCCACATGCTGCGTGCCATCTGGAGCTCTCCTCGAGGTTATTCGCCCACCGATCCCGTGATCGGGAGCACGACGCCGGTCACATAGCCGGAGCAGACGTTCGAGGCCAGGTAGACGTACGCCGGCGACAGCTCTTCCGGCTGCGCGGGACGGCCGAACGTCGTACTCTGGCCGAACTTGGTGATGTCTTCCGGCGACTGGTCGGCCGGGTTCAGCGGCGTCCACACGGGGCCCGGCGCGACGGCGTTCACGCGGATGCCCTGGTCCAGCAGGTTGGCGGCGAGGGACATGGTGAAGGCGTGGATGGCGCCCTTGGTCGTCGAATAGTCGAGCAGCTTCTTCGACCCCTTCAGGCCCGTCACGGAGCCCGTGTTGATGATCGCGGCGCCGCGCTTCATGTAGGGCAGGCAGGCCTTCGCCATGTGGAAGTAGCCGTAGATATTCGTGCGCATCGTCTCGTCGAAGCGGTCTTCCGTCAGGTCGAGCAGCGACTCGGCGTGTTCCTGGAACGCGGCGTTGTTGACGAGGACATCCAGGCGGCCCCACTTGGCGACGATCTGGTCGACGGCCTGCTGGCAGAATTCCATGTCCTTCACGTCGCCGGCGACCGTCACGCATTTCGTGCCCTCGGCCTCGATCAGGCGCTGCGTCTCGGCCGCGTCCTCGTGTTCGTTCAGGTACAGGATGGCGACGTCGGCGCCTTCGCGCGCGAACAGGATCGCGACGGCGCGGCCGATGCCGGAATCGCCGCCGGTCACGATGGCGACCTGGCCCGCCAGCTTGCCGCTGCCCTTGTAGTGCTCGGCCATGAACTTCGGCTTCAGCTCCATCTGGGCTTCGATGCCCGGCTTGGCCAGGTGCTGGGCGGGGAAGTCGCCGCTGGGCTGCTGGATACCCGTCTGGGCTGCGCCGCCCGACCCCTGGTCACCCTTCTGCATGCTGGCGTCAGCCTGGTCCTGGCGGTTCTGAATGGCCTTCTGCCTGTTCGCTGCGTCGTCCTGTATTGCCATGGTGCTCTCCTTGTGCATGATTCCGCCAGTATTCCCGCCTGAAGGACGCGCTGACGGTGCGCTTCCACACATTGCGAGCATTTGCTGGCCGTTACAGGTGCTTTGTGGCAAACTTGTTAGCGTAACAAAGTATTCCAGAGGTGATTCATGCTGCAGCAGACCGCGATTTACCTGAGTCCGATGGCGCAACGGCGCGCCGAATTCGGGGACGCCTGCGCCTCCCTGTTCGCACGCCTGCACCTGGCCGACAGTGCCGACGTCGCCGCGAGCCTGCTGGCGCGCGAGCAGCCGGACCTGCTCGTGATCGACCTCGACCGCTTCGAGCCCAGCATCGACGCGGAAGCCCTCGGCGACCTCGTCGCCCGCCGTGCCGGCGCGCCCGTGCTGTTGTTATGTCCTTTCGCCGGCGCCGCCTGGCTGCCCGCGCTGATGGCGCACGGCCCCGTGCACTATGCCGTCACGCCGCTCGACGCGGCCGCGCTGCGCGCCGCGGTGAGCACGCGCCTTGCGCAGCCGCAAGCGCCGTCGGGCGCCGCCGCCGGCCTGCGCGCCCTGCTGGACCTGCGCGCCCGCGTGCAGGCCGCGCTCGACGAGGCGGAAGACGCACATACGTTGTCCGAAGCCTTGTGCGCCGCGCTGCGCGCGTGGCCGGGCGTGCTGCATGCGGGCGTCTTCCTGCTCAAGGAGGGCAACGATCTGCAACTGGAAGCCCAGCAGGGACCGGAGGGATTGCTGCTCGGCGCGCTGCTGCAGCGCACGGACCGCCTCCTGCAGGCGCCGCTGCGCCACGCATTCCCCGGCCTGCTGGCCGCGGCGGGCGGCGCGGCCGCGTTGATCGAAGTCCCGGAGCAATCGGGCGAACCGGCGCTGGCGGAAGG
The DNA here is from genome assembly GCF_059491305.1 of Massilia sp. Masssp94. NCBI lineage: Bacteria > Pseudomonadati > Pseudomonadota > Betaproteobacteria > Burkholderiales > Oxalobacteraceae > Massilia > Massilia sp. Masssp94. Next base: position 7,027,096 of record NZ_CP168501.1, on the reverse strand, counting down.
GCTGCGCGCGCACGGCGTCGCGATGGCGCTGGGCCTGCCCATTCCCGCCGACGGTCCCGGCACGCCGCGCGGCGCGCTGTCGCTGCTGTTCGGCGCCGCGCGCGCGCTCGCGCCGGACGAGTGGGCGACGTTGCAGGACGTGGCGCGCCTCGCCGCCTTCGGCCTGCGCCTCGTCGCCATCGGCCAGGAAAACGAGCACCTGATGGCGCGCCTCACGTACATCTCGACGACGGATGCGCTGACCGGCGTCGCGAACCGCCGCCACGGCGAGGAATTGCTGGAAAAAGAGATCAAGCGCGCCCGCCGCTACCGCGTGCCGCTCGCGCTGCTGTCGTTCGACATCGACCGTTTCAAGGTGGTCAACGACACGTACGGCTACCCGGTCGGCGACGTGGCGCTGCGCACCGTGGCCGACACGACGCGCGCCGTGCTGCGCGCCAGCGACATCCTCGTGCGTTCGGGCGGCGAGGAATTCCACATCATCGCGCCGCACACGAGCGCCATCGACGGTTTGAAAATGGCGGAAAAGGTGCGCGTGGCGATCGAACAGGCGGAGATTCCCGGCTGCGACCACGTGACGGTGAGCCTCGGCGTGGCCCAGCTGGGCGAGCAGGAAAGCGGCGATTCGCTGACGCAGCGGACCGATGCCGCCCTCGCGCGCGCCAAGCGGGCGGGCCGCAACTGCGTCGAACTGGCGATGCAGTGAACGGCGGCGCGCCGATGCGCACGGTAGCGACGAACCCGCGCCTGCTCGGCTGGCTGCGGACGTATCGCCGCGACGATCTCGCGGGCGACGTGGGCGCCGGCATCGTCGTGGCCATGATGATGATCCCGCAGGGCATGGCCTACGCGCTCGTCGCCGGCCTGCCGCCCGTCGCGGGCCTGTATGCCAGCATCGTGCCGCCGCTGCTGTACGCCCTGTTCGGCACGAGTTCCTCGCAATCCGTCGGGCCGATGGCGATCATCTCGCTGATGACGGCGTCCGCGCTGGCGCCGGAAGCATCGCCGGGCAGCGCGCTGTACGGCATGCTGGCGGCGCAGCTGGCGCTGGTGTCCGGGGTCGTGCTGCTCGCGTGCGGCCTGCTGCGCGTGGGCTACCTCGCCAACTTCTTCTCGCGCCCCGTGATGAGCGGCTTCACGCTGGGCTCCGCCGTCGTCATCTCGCTGGGGCAGGTGCGCACCCTGCTGGGCGGCGCGCTGCCGCACGTGCACGGTCCCAGCGCCGCGCTGGGCGTCGGGAGTATCGCGCTGCTGCTGTTCGCGCGGCGCTGGCTGGCGCCGCTGCTGCGCCGGCTCGGCATGCCGTCCGGCGCGGCCGACGTCGCCGCGCGTCTCGCACCGATGGTGCTCGTCCTGGGCGGCATCGCACTCGTGGCATCGATGCGCCTCGACCGCATGGGCGTGCAGGTGATCGGCGCCGTGCCGGCCGGGCTGCCGGGCCTGAGCCTGGCGACGTCCGCCGCGCATTGGCAGGCGTTGCTGAAACCGTCCCTCCTGATCGGCTTCATGAGCTTCCTGATCGCGATGTCGGGTGCGCAGACGCTCGCGCTGAAGCGCGCGGAAAAACTGCACACGAACCGCGAACTCGTGGGGCTGGGCCTGGCCAACGTCGGCAGCGCGCTGTCCGGCGGCTTTCCCGTGACCGGCAGCCTGTCGCGCTCCGCCGTGAACTTCGCGGCCGGCGCGCGGACCCAGCTGGCGGGCGTGATCACGGCGGCGCTGCTCGCGGGCGCGCTCGTGCTGCCCACCGGCTGGCTGGCGCTGCTGCCGCTGCCCGTGCTGGCGGCGACGATCATCGTCGCCGTGCTCGGCCTGCTGGACTGGTCGACGCTGCGCACCGCATGGAACTACGACCGCGCCGACGCGCTCGCGCTGGTGGCGACGGCCGGCGGCGTCCTGCTGCTCGGGGTGGAGGCGGGCGTCGTGCTGGGGCTGCTGCTGTCGCTGGGGACGATGATCTGGCGCGAGAGCCGGCCTCACATCGCGGTGCTGGGCCGGATTCCGCACACTGAACACTTCCGCAACATCGACCGGTACTCGGCCGAGACGGATCCGAACGTGCTGCTGCTGCGCGTGGACGCGGGGCTGTTCTTCGGGAATATCGAAGCGGTCAGCGAGCGCATCGAGGAAGAACTGGCCGCGCACCGCGAGGCGCGCCATCTGGTGCTCGTGCTGTCGGCCGTGAACGCCATCGACAGTTCGGCGCTGTTCGGGTTGCTCGAATTGAATCGCGCCCTGGCCCGGCGCGACGTCCGCCTGCACCTGGCCGAGGTCAAGGGACCGGTGCTGGACCGCCTGCGCGCGTCGACTTTGTTGAGTGAGCTCAGCGGACGTCTCTTTTTAAGTACAGCAAATGCCTGGAATGCCCTCGCACGGCACGACACGTGATTGCAAGCAAATCCCAGCTGTGGCAGGATGGAACCACGGTTTTAGAGAAAAGGTGGATATCATGCCGCGCCCAAGTACTATCGTTATTCTGTTGTCAACCGTCGCCTTGCTCGCCCTCGGCTTCGCCGCCGCTGTCCCGGCCGGCATCGCCCTGGCGCTGACGTTCGAACTGGCCGCCTACAAGCGTGCCGCCGACCGCGAACGCGCCCTGCGTCCGGTCCGCATCGCCCGCCCGCTGCGCCGCCGCCGCTGATTTTTTTCAGCCCTGGTTCGCCCGCTTGACCGGTGCTTTCGCCGGTCCGGCCCGCGGACACCCTCCGATTTCCTCACCTGGTCGCCGCGCGCGGCCCTCTGTCGGCTTCACCTTTGACGTTGCCGAAATCATATTGATCACCTGATCCGGGCGTGCGCCTGCACCGTTCCGGTGCCGCCGGTGCCGTGCTGGTGCGCCGCGTCCGCGCGTTCCTCTGTCCCGCGAGTGGCACGCATCGTGCTAACTCATCGGGTATGCCCTTCGACGACCCGACCTGCACCTCCTGGCACGCATCCCTGCGTCTCGGCTTCGCCCGCGACGGCGGCTGCACGCGGCTCGTCCGGCGCGAGCACCGCGGGCCGCTGCGCGTGCAGAAGGCGTTGTATCCCGAAGGGCCGGGAACCTGCCACGTGATCGTCGTGCACCCGCCCGGCGGCATCGTGGGCGGCGACCGGCTCGACATCGCGCTCGACGTGCCGGCCGGCTGCCACGTGCTGGCCACGTCGCCCGGCGCCGCGAAGTGGTATCGCGCCAACGGCCGCATGTCGCGCCAGGACGTGCGCCTGGCCGCCGGTCCCGGCGCCGCGATCGAATGGCTGCCGCAGGAAACCATCGTCTACGACGACGCCGAGGTGATGCTCGCGCACGACGTCGACCTGGCCCCGGGCGCCGTCTACATCGGCAGCGAGGTGCTGTGCTTCGGTCGCCGCGCGTCCGGCGAACGTTTTACGCGCGGCCAGGTAGGGCAGCGCACGCGCATCCGCATCGACGGCCGGCCCGTGTGGTGGGAGCAGGGCGGCGCCACGCCCGCGCTGCTCGCGAGCCCGCTGGGCATGGATGGACACAGCGTCTGCGCGACGCTCGTCGCCGTCGGCAGGCCCGTGCCCGCGGGGCTGCGGGACGCGGTGCGCGCCGTCGATCCGGGCCTCGCCGTCAGCCAGGTCAAGCACGTGTTCGTGGCGCGCTTCCTCGGCGACGACGGCGAACGGGCCCGTGCCGCGCTGACGGGGGCGTGGACGGCGTTGCGGCCGCACCTGCTGGACCGGCCGGCCACGCCGCCGCGCATCTGGAATACGTAAAGGATCGCCATGGACCTGACCCCACGCGAAAAAGACAAGCTGCTGATCTTCACGGCCGCGCTGCTGGCCGAACGCCGCCGCGCGCGCGGCCTGAAGCTGAACTACCCGGAAGCCGTCGCGCTGATCACGGCCGCGATCATGGAAGGCGCCCGCGACGGCCGCAGCGTGGCCGAGCTGATGAGCGAGGGCACCATGATCCTGGCGCGCGCCGACGTGATGGACGGGGTGCCGGAGATGATCCCGGACATCCAGGTCGAAGCCACGTTCCCGGACGGCAGCAAGCTCGTCACCGTCCACAACCCAATCCCGTGAGCGCCCCATGATCCCCGGCGAATACTTCCTCGAGAATGGCGACATCGTCATCAACGCGGGCCGCCCCACGGTGACGCTCGTCGTCGCGAACGCGGGCGACCGTCCCGTGCAGGTGGGCTCCCATTATCACTTTTACGAATCGAACGACGCGCTGCAGTTCGAGCGCGAGCTGGCGCGCGGCATGCGCCTGAACATCGCGGCCGGCACCGCCGTGCGCTTCGAGCCGGGTCAGCGGCGCACCGTCGAGCTGGTGGCGTTGAGCGGCGCGCGCATCGTGCATGGCTTCCAGGGCCTGATGGGCGGCCCACTCGATGGAGGCGCCTGAATGGCCACGATCTCCCGCCAGGCCTATGCCGACATGTACGGACCAACGACGGGCGACCGCATCCGCCTCGCCGACACGGAGCTCGTCATCGAAATCGAAAAGGATTACGCCATCTACGGCGAGGAAGTGAAATTCGGCGGCGGCAAGGTGATCCGCGACGGCATGGGCCAGTCGCAGCGCGTGCGCGCGGACGTGATGGACACGGTGATCACGAACGCCGTCATCGTCGACCACTGGGGCATCGTCAAGGCCGACATCGGCATCAAGGATGGCCTGATCGCCGCCATCGGCAAGGCCGGCAACCCGGACATCCAGCCCGGCGTGACGATGGCCATCGGCGGCGCGACGGAAATCATCGCGGGCGAAGGCATGATCGTCACCGCGGGCGGCGTCGACACGCACATCCACTTCATCTGCCCGCAGCAGATCGACGAGGCCCTGATGTCCGGCATCACGACGATGCTGGGCGGGGGCACCGGCCCCGCCGTCGGCACCGCCGCGACGACGTGCACGCCGGGCGCGTGGCATATCCATTCGATGCTGATGGCGGCCGACGCGTTCCCGATGAACCTCGGCTTCTTCGGCAAGGGCAACGTGAGCCAGCCGCGGCCCCTCGAAGAACAGGTCGAGGCCGGCGCCGTCGGCCTGAAGCTGCACGAGGACTGGGGCAGCACGCCGGCCGCGATCGACAATTGCCTGTCCGTCGCCGAGCGCATGGACATCCAGGTCGCGCTGCACTCCGACACGCTGAACGAGGCCGGCTTCCTGGAGTCCACGCTGGCCGCGTTCAAGGGCCGCACGATCCACACGTTCCACACGGAGGGGGCGGGCGGCGGGCACGCGCCGGACATCATCGCCGCGGTCGGCCAGGACAACGTGCTGCCGTCGTCGACGAACCCCACGCGCCCGTACACGATCAACACGCTGGACGAGCACCTCGACATGCTGATGGTCTGCCACCACCTCGACCCCGCCATCGCGGAAGACGTGGCGTTCGCGGAATCGCGCATCCGCCGCGAGACCATCGCCGCCGAAGACATCCTGCACGACCTGGGCGCCATCTCGATGATGTCGTCGGATTCGCAGGCGATGGGCCGCGTGGGCGAGACCATCATGCGCACGTGGCAGACGGCGCACAAGATGAAGGTGCAGCGGGGCCCGCTCGAAGGCGATCTGTCCCGCAGCGACAACGCGCGCGTAAAACGCTACGTGGCCAAGTACACGATCAACCCGGCCATCGCGCACGGCCTGTCGCACGCGGTGGGCTCGCTGGAACCGGGGAAGATCGCCGACATCGTGCTGTGGCGGCCCGCGTTCTTCGGCGTGAAGCCGTCGATGATCCTGAAAGGCGGGATGATCGCGGCGAGCCTGATGGGCGACCCGAACGCGTCGATCCCGACGCCGCAGCCCGTGCACTATCGCCCGATGTTCGGTGCATTCGGCGGGGGACTCCGCAAATCGTTCACGTTCGTGTCGCAGGCGGCATTCGACCTCGGCATCGCGCGCGAGCTGGGACTGGCGAAGACCGTGATCCCGGTGCGCGGCACGCGCGGATTGCGCAAGCGCGACATGGTCCACAACGGGGCCACGCCGCACATGGAAGTGGATCCGGAAACGTACGAGGTGCGCGCCGACGGGCGCCTGCTCGTATGCGAGCCGGCCAGGGTGCTGCCCCTCGCGCAGCGGTATTTCCTGTTCTGATCATCGGGAGCCACCATGATGTCACTGCATACGAAGATCGCCCACGCGGACACCGTCCACGACCTGCTCGAGTTGCCGTACGACCAGCGCGAACGCTGCCGCCAGCGCGCGCGGCTCGCGTCCGGCGAGGAAGTCGCGCTGTTCCTGGTGCGCGGCACCGTGCTGCGCGACGGCGACCTGCTGACGGGGGAAGATGGGCGCGTCGTGCGGGTCGTCGCCGCGGCGGAGCCGACCTATCTCGTGCGCTGCGCGAACCCGACGCTGCTCGCGCGCTGCGCCTTCCACCTCGGGAACCGCCACGCGCAGACGCAGGTCGGGACGGGCTGGCTGCGCATCCGCGTCGATCCGGTGCTGAAGGACATGGTGGCGGGCCTGGGCGCGCACGTCGAGGAAGAGCTGGCGAAGTTCGAACCGGAAGCGGGCGCGTATGCGGGCGGCCACGGTCACGGCCATCACGACCACGGCGGCGGCCTGCTGGCGCCCGTGCCGCTGCGGCAAAAGATCCACCGGCCGGCGGACCTATGAACGCCGCGAGCCTGCTGCACCTGCTGCAGTTCGCGAGCCCGGCGCTGCCGATCGGCGGCTACAGCTATTCGCAGGGCCTGGAGACTGCCATCGAGGAAGGCCGCGTGCACGATGCGGTGAGCGCGCATGCGTGGCTCGTGCGCTATCTCGACCAGGTGCTGGCGCGCTGGGACGCGCCGCTGCTGTGGCGTTTGTTGAACGCGTTCGCCGCGCGCGATGCCGCCGGCGTCGACGAGTGGAGCGCCTGCTTCCTCGCGTCGCGCGACACGGCCGAGTCGCGCGCGGAGACCGTCCAGATGGGCTATTCGCTCACGCGGCTGATCGCGGAGCTGGGCGTCGCCGACGTGAGCCTGCTGGGCGACGAGGTGACGCTGCCGGCGGCCTATGCATGCGCCGTCGACGCGCTCGACATCCCGCACGAGGAGGCGCTGCTGGCGCTGCTGTTCGCGTGGGCCGAGAACCAGGTGCTCGTGTGCGTGAAGTCGGTGCCGCTGGGGCAGGTGGCGGGGCAGCGGCTGCTGCTGTCGCTGCGGCCCGATCTCGAACGCGCGGCCGCCACCGCTCGCGCCTTGCCCGATGCGGACCTGTCGAACTGGTCGCCCGGCCTGTCCATGCTGTCGATGCGGCACGAGGTGCAGCATGGGCGGTTGTACCGTTCCTGAAAGAGGTAAAGCAATGACATCGAATCCCCTGCGGGTGGGCATCGGCGGTCCGGTCGGTTCCGGCAAGACGGCGCTGTGCGAGATGCTGTGCCGGCGCATGCGCGACCGCTACGACATGGCCGTGATCACCAACGACATCTACACGCGCGAAGACATGGAGATCCTGCTGCGCGCGCATGCGCTGCCGCCCGAGCGGCTGATGGGCGTGGAGACGGGCGGGTGCCCGCACACGGCGATCCGCGAGGATGCGTCGATCAACCTGGAAGCCATCGCGCGGCTGCAGGCCGACTTTCCGGCACTGGAACTGGTGCTGGTGGAATCCGGCGGCGACAACCTCGCGGCCACGTTCAGCCCCGAGCTGTCGGACCTCACCCTGTACGTCATCGACGTGGCGGGCGGCGAAAAGATCCCGCGCAAGGGCGGGCCGGGCATCACGCGCTCCGACCTCCTCATCATCAACAAGACGGACCTCGCGCCGCACGTGGGCGCCGACCTGGACGTGATGGCGCGCGACGCACGGCGCCAGCGCGGGGCGCGGCCGTTCGTGTTCACGAACCTGCGTACGGGCGAGGGCGTGGACACCGTCGTTTGCTTCATCCGCGAGCAGGGATTACTTGACCAATGAAAGGGGAAAGCCATGAAATGGAACGACAACACGAACATCCGCGTGCGTCATGAAGGCCCGTGCCCGCGTCCGTCCACGCGCCTGGGTGGCGCGGTCGCCGCGCTTGCGACCCTTGCCGTGGCGCTGCCCGCGGCCGCGCATCCGGGCCATCCCGACGGCGGCTTCACGGCCGGCCTGCTGCATCCGTTGACGGGGCTGGATCACCTGTGCGCGCTGCTGGCGGTCGGCGCGGCCTGCGCCGGCGCGGGCCTCGTGCTGCCCGCGCTGGAGACGTCGATCGCCGCGACCGTGCTGCTGCTGGGCGCCCTGGTTGCGTGCGCGCCGGGCCTGCAGCGGCGCCTGCCGCCGCAGGTGGCGATCGTCGTCGTGGGGGGATGCGCGTTCCTGCACGGGCTGGCGCACGGGCGGGAACTGGCGGGGATGGCGAGCGGCGCCGGCTTCCTCGTCGCGAGCGCCCTGCTGATGCTGGCCGGCGCGTTGCCGGGGGAACGCGTGCGCCGGATGGCTGGCGCCGCGATCGGCGCGGCCGGCTTATACCTGCTTGCGGGCGTCGCCTGAACGCGATCCTGGGTCGGTCAGGCGGATCGGCGCCGCGTTCTCCGGATACAGCGCGCGCACGCCGTCGTACGCCTGCGCGATGGCGGCCATGTCGACCGCCTCGTCGCCCGTCATCGTCAGCGTACGCGTGACGTCGATGACCTTCTTGCCGTAGTCGAGCGCGACGAGCAGCACCGGCACGTCGGCGGCGAGCGCGATGCGATAGAAACCGCTCTTCCAGTGCGGCCGGTAGCTGCGCGTGCCTTCCGGCGTGATGGCGAGCCAGAACCAGTCGGCCGCGTGCATCGTCTGCGCGAGGCGCCGGATCGCGCCCTGCGGCGAGCTGCGGTCGACGGCCACGCCGCCCCAGTAGCGCATCAGGGCGCCCATCGGGCCGCGGAACAGCGAATCCTTGGCGAGCCAGCGGAACTGGATGCCGACGGCCCACTTGGCCAACAGGCCGATGGGGAAATCCCAGTTCGATGTGTGCGGATACACGACCACGATGCCGTGCGGACCGGGCAGGGGTTTGAAATTCAAGCGCCAGCCGAATGCGTTCAGCAGACGCAGCGCGGCGCGCTGGCGCCAGGTCGGCAACCCCTCGGGGCGCACCAGGTAGTCGTCCATGTTCTCTCCATACGGCAGGCCGCCTGCAAGCAATGATGATTGCGTCTCGGCAAGCAAACCGGGCATTTTATAGCGCTACCAGAAGGCGGACAAGCAAAAAGACTGGAAGCGTTGCGGCCGCGTCGGTATCATCCTTGCCTCTCAAACAAGGATTTTCAAGATGGACATCACGATTTTTCACAATAGCCGCTGCGGCACGTCGCGCACGACCCTGGAGACGATCCGCGCGACCGGCGCCGAACCCCGCGTCGTCGACTATCTCGTCCAGCCGCCGACGCGGGACGAGCTGCAGGACTTGATCGCCCGCGCGGGTTTGCAAGTGCGCGACGCCGTGCGCAGCAAGGAGGCGCTGTTCAAGGAACTCGGCCTGGATGACCCGGCCACGACCGACGACGCGCTGCTCGACGCAATGGTCGCGCATCCGATCCTCATCAATCGTCCGTTCGTCGTCACGACCAAGGGTGTGCGGCTGTGCCGGCCGTCCGAGCTGGTGCGGGAGATCCTTTGACACGTCTTTTGACATCGTGAAACGACGAGTGGTATAGTCGTCCGACTTCGATTGGTAACGTTTCCAATCGCGCGGCCGACAACACACGACAGGAGACACGATGACGACGAGACGAGATGCGATGCGGCTGCTGGGCGCCGCGACACTGATGGGCGGACAGGTGGCCATGGCCGGCCGGACCGCGGCAGCGCCCGCAACCGCCCCGGCGGCCGGCAGCACCGGCTGGCAGGTCGTGACGTCCGCCCCCGGCGCCGACCGCTTCGCCGCGCGTCCGCTCGGCGCCTTCCAGCCGGCGGGCCAGCCGCCCGAGACGGACATCGCCGTCTTCGTCGACACGTCGAAGCGCTACCAGGAAGTGTTCGGCTTCGGCGGCGCCGTCACGGACGCCGTCGCCGAGGTCCACGCGACCCTGACCCCGGCGCAGCAGCAGGCATTCCTGGTGGCGTACTTCGACCCGCGCGCGGGCCTTGGCTACAACATCCTGCGCACGACGATCCACAGTTCCGACTTCGGCAGCGGCAGCTACACGTACGTGCGCGACGGCGACCGGTCGCTCTCATCGTTCAGCATCGCTCCGGACCTGAAGCTGCGCGTGCCGCTGCTGCGCGCCGCGCTGGCGGCCGCGCGCGCCCACGGCACGGACATACGCGTGTTCGCCAGCCCGTGGAGTGCGCCGGCGTGGATGAAGTCGAACAACAGCATGCTCGCGGGCGGCAGCCTGCTGCCCGAGTACCGCGACACGTGGGCGCGCTACGTCGTGAAGTTCGTCCAGGCGTACGAGCAGGCCGGCATCCCGCTGTGGGGCCTGTCGGTGCAGAACGAGCCGATGGCGAAGCAGAAGTGGGAGTCGATGATCTTCAGCGCGGACGAGGAAACGCGCTTCCTCGGCGACCACCTCGGCCCGGCGCTGAAGGCCGCGGGACTCGGCGGCAGGAAAGTCATCGTGTGGGACCACAACCGCGACCTGCTGCCGCAGCGTGCCGCGACGATTCTCGCGGATGCGAAGGCGCGGCCGTACATCTGGGGCGTCGGCTACCACTGGTACGAGACGTGGGCGGGCGGCGAACCCATGCACCGCAACGTCGCCGCCGTGCACGCGGCCTGGCCGGACGTGAACCTGCTGATGACGGAAGGCTGCATCGAGAAATTCGATCCCGCGCGCCTGCAGGACTGGGCCAACGGCGAACGCTACGGCCGCGAGATGATCGCGGACCTGAACGCGGGCTCCAGCGGCTGGGTCGACTGGAACATGCTGCTCGACAGCCGCGGCGGCCCGAACCACAAGAACAATTTCTGCTTCGCGCCGCTGCACGCGAGCGACGACGGCCAGCTCGTGTTCACGCCCATCTACACGGCCATCGGCCACTTCAGCCGCTACATCCGGCCGAAGGCGCGCCGCGTGGGCGCCACGACGAGCCGCAGTACCCTCGACGCGACGGCGTTCCGCAACGCGGACGGGCGCCTCGCCGTCGTCGTCATGAACCGCAGCGACCAGCCGCAGCGCTACCGGTTGTTCGTCGACCGGCAGGAGGTCGCGGTCGAGATACCCGCGCGGGGGCTGCAGACCATCGTCGGCTGATTCATCCGCATCGCATGACGCCACCTGCGTGGGTGTCGCCGCCAGCACGAAAGCCGCACTTCAGTTACATTGTGCGGCTATACCCTCTGTCTTAAGACCGGTTCACGCAGCCCGGCCTTGAAAGTGGGGGTATATGCACTTACATTGGCGTTCCGTATCCACAGGAGATTGTGATGAGCCGTAAGACCCCCATCGAGCGTTACCGCAACATCGGCATCAGCGCCCACATCGATGCCGGCAAGACCACCACCACGGAGCGCATCCTGTTCTACACCGGCGTGAATCACAAGATCGGCGAGGTGCACAACGGCGCGGCGACGATGGACTGGATGGAACAGGAACAGGAACGCGGCATCACGATCACCTCGGCCGCGACGACGGCCTTCTGGAAGGGCATGGGCGGCAACTTCGCCGAGCACCGCATCAACATCATCGACACGCCGGGCCACGTCGACTTCACGATCGAGGTCGAGCGCTCGATGCGCGTGCTCGACGGCGCCGTCATGGTCTACGATTCCGTCGGCGGCGTGCAGCCGCAGTCCGAGACCGTCTGGCGCCAGGCCAACAAGTACAAGGTGCCGCGCATCGCGTTCGTCAACAAGATGGACCGCGTGGGCGCCGACTTCTTCCGCGTCCAGCAGCAGATCAGGGACCGCCTGAAGGGCAACGCCGTGCCGATCCAGATTCCGCTCGGCGCGGAAGAGCACTTCGAGGGCGTGATCGACCTCGTCAAGATGCGCGCGATCCGCTGGGACGACGCGAGCCAGGGCGTGCGCTTCAGCTACGAAGACATCCCGGCCGACCTCGTGCCCGTCGCGGAAAAGTGGCGCGAGACGATGATCGAGGCCGCCGCCGAGGCGACGCCCGAGCTGACGGAAAAATACCTGAACGGCGAAGCCCTGACGGAAGACGAGCTCAAGGCCGCGCTGCGCGCCCGCACGATCGCGGGCGAGATCGTGCCGATGCTGGCCGGCTCCGCGTTCAAGAACAAGGGCGTGCAGGCGATGCTGGACGCCGTCATCGAGTACCTGCCGTCGCCGGTGGACGTGCCCGCGATCGCCGGCCACGACGAGGACGACAAGCCGCTGGAACGCCATCCGTCCGACGACGAGCCGTTCTCCGCGCTCGCCTTCAAGATCATGACCGACCCGTTCGTCGGCCAGCTGACGTTCTTCCGCGTGTACTCGGGCGTCGTGAACTCGGGCGACACCGTGTACAACCCGACCAAGGGCCAGAAGGAACGCCTGGGCCGCATCCTGCAGATGCACGCCAACGAACGCAAGGAGATCAAGGAGGTCTTCGCGGGCGACATCGCGGCGGCCGTGGGCCTGAAGGGCGTGACGACGGGCGATACGCTGTCCGACCCGGACAAGGTCATCGTGCTGGAAAAGATGACGTTCCCGGAACCCGTGATCTCGCAGGCCGTGGAGCCGAAGACGAAGGCCGACCAGGAAAAGATGGGCATCGCGCTGTCGCGCCTCGCGCAGGAAGACCCGTCGTTCCGCGTGCGCACGGACGAGGAATCGGGCCAGACGATCATGTCGGGCATGGGCGAGCTGCACCTGGAAATCCTCGTCGACCGCATGAAGCGCGAGTTCGGCGTCGAGGCGACCGTCGGCAAGCCGCAGGTGGCGTACCGCGAGACGATCCAGAAGGCCGTCGAGAACGTCGAGGGCAAGTTCGTCAAGCAGTCGGGCGGCAAGGGCCAGTACGGCCACGTCGTGCTGAAGCTCGAACCGCTCGAGCCGGGCAAGGGCTACGAGTTCGTCGACGCCATCAAGGGCGGCGTCGTGCCGCGCGAGTTCATCCCCGCGGTCGACAAGGGCATCCAGGAGACGCTGCCGAACGGCGTGCTGGCGGGCTACCCGGTCGTGGACGTGCGCGCGACCCTGACGTTCGGTTCGTACCACGACGTGGACTCGAACGAGAACGCGTTCCGCGTCGCCGCGTCGATGGCGTTCAAGGACGCCATGCGCAAGGCGTCGCCCGAACTGCTCGAGCCGATGATGCAGGTCGAGGTCGAGACGCCCGAGGAATTCACGGGCAACGTGATGGGCGACCTGTCCACGCGGCGCGGCGTCGTGCAGGGCATGGACGAGATCCCGGGCGGCGGCGGCAAGTTGATCAACGCCGTCGTGCCGCTGGCGGAGATGTTCGGCTACTCGACGACCCTGCGGTCGCTGACGCAGGGGCGGGCCACGTACACGATGGAGTTCAAGCACTACGCCGCCGTGCCGAAGCACATCCTCGACCAGATTGCGACGGCCAGGGCGGCCAAATAGCGTCGTCCCCGCGGAGGCGGGGACCCATGCTGACGTTGCGGTTATGCGACTTGCGCAGCATCGCTAGCGCAGTATGGGTTCCCGCCTGCGCGGGAACGACGGTGTTTGATTTTGCGGTATCTTCGTGTTTTCGAATCCGGAGACCACGATGACTCAACTCCCCATCCTCGGCCAGGGCACCTGGAACATGGGCGAGGATCCGTCCGCCCGCGCGGCCGAGGTGGCCGCGCTGCGGCTCGGCCTCGATCTCGGCATGACCCTGATCGACACGGCCGAGATGTATGGCGAAGGCGGTGCCGAGGAAGTGGTCGGCGAGGCCATCGCCGGCCGCCGCGACGGCGTTATCCTCGTCAGCAAGGTCTATCCGCACAATGCCTCGCGCGCGGGCGTGCGCGCCGCGTGCGAGCGCAGCCTGCGCCGGCTGCGCACGGACCATCTCGACCTCTATCTGCTGCACTGGCGCGGTGGTGTGCCGCTGGCGGAGACGCTGGAGGCGTTCGAGCGCCTGCGCGACGAGGGCAAGATCCGCGCTTACGGCGTCTCGAATTTCGACACGGACGACATGCTGGAAGCGACCGCGCTGCCCGGCGGTGCCGGCATCGCGGCGAACCAGGTGTTGTACAACCTGGTCCAGCGCGGCATCGAATGGGATTTGCTGCCGTGGTGCCGCGAGCGCGGCATCCCCGTGATGGCGTACTCGCCGCTGGAATCGACGCCGGCCGAGCAGCGGCCGCTGTTGACCCGCCCGCAACTGGGCGAGGTGGCGCGCCGTCATGGCGTCACGCCGGCCCAGGTGGCGCTGGCGTGGCTGCTGCGCCAGGACGGCGTCGTGACGATCCCGAAGGCCGTGCAGCCGGCCCACGTACGCGCCAACCGCGCCGCGCTCGACCTCGCGCCGCAGCTGACGGCCGACGACCTGGCGCTGCTGGACGCGGGCTTTCCGCCACCCGGCCGGCGCCGGCCGCTCGCGATGCGCTGAACGCGGTTCAGCGTGCCGTCAGAGTCTGCGCCCCTCATCGACGCCGAGTGATGCCAGCGCGCGCCGGCGGTGCTTGATCGCATCGGCCTGGCGGCTGCGCGCACGGAATCTTGCGGCCTCGTTCCACTCGAACGTCGACGGCAGCCGGCCGGACGGTGGACCCACGGACCCGAGACCATGAACATCCAGATCGAAGCCAAGGACATCGTCCTCGTCCTCGTGGGCGTGGCGAGCAGCGTGGTCGCGAGCTATATCTACCGGTATCTGGAAAGCGCCAGTACGGCGTCGCAGGCGCTCGAACGGGACCTCGAGTCCGCCGACCCGGCCATCCGCGACCGTGCGGCACGGCACTGCCTGCTGACGGCCGCGAAATTCTTCGTGTTCGCGAACATCTTCACGGTCGTGTCGGGCGGCGCCTGGATCTTCGGCAACGCCCGGTACGACCTTACGCTGCTGGTGTTGGGGGCCTCGTCGGTAATCGCCATCCTGCTGTTGTGGGGCGCGTTGCGCTGGCTGGTGCGGGCACAGAAGGGAAATGGCGGCTGACGTCCGCGCGGGCGCTGCCCCGCGCCGCGTCACGACGCGGCCTGCGCGTCCACCACCACCGTCATGTACGCGTCCCGGAACGCTTGCGGCATGCGGCGCGGGCGCCCGCTCGACAGTTCGATGCGCACGAGGTCCCAGCGGCCGCGCAGCACCGTCGCGCCGTCGCCCGCGACGAGCCATGTGCCGAGGACGAGCGCCTCGCCGGCAAAGGTCGGCAGCACGTGGTCGTATTCGCCGCGCCGGATCGCCATGGCGCGGTCGAGGCGCCGGTAATCGTCCAGCGACAGGCCCAGCGCCTCCGAGTGGGCCCACGCGGCCTGTTCGCACCAGCGGACGTAGACGGCGTTGTTGGTGTGGTTCAGCCCGTCGATGTCGGCCGCTTCGGGCACGCGGGGCAGGGTGAACGGGTGCGGAAAATCCCAATCCAGGACAAGTCCTTCCCGTTGCTGCGGTGCCGCCTGTTCTACGTCGGCGCGCGCAAAGGCTGGTCTTTACGGCCGGGCTGCTCATGCCAGCTCCAGCAGCAGCGGCTGGTGGTCGGATCCGCTCGCGGCCGTGTCGACGCGGACCGTGTGCACCCGTGGCGCCAGCGCGGGGCTGACGCAGGCGTAATCGAACGTGCAGGGCGGTTCGGCCGTGGTGTCGTGCAGGCCCACGGTCGGCGCATGCGGTTCGCCGGGATGCGCCAGTTCCCAGGCGTCGCGCCACAGCGCGCCACCGTCCGGCCCGGGCGCCAGCAGGCGCGCGTGGCCATCCGAACCGGGCACCATGTTGAAGTCGCCGGCGAGTACGGCGGCGGCGGGATGCGGCAGTGGCGCGAACGGGACGCCGCCCGGACCGTCGGGCGCCGCCGCCGGCGCGCCTGCGCCGCCCGCGTGTGCGAGCGCTTCCGCCTGGAGCTCGCGCAGGTGACCGACCTGGGCCATGCGCTGGCGCGCGGAAAAATACTCGAGGTGGACGTTCAGCACGCGCAGCATGCCGTCCGCCGTCGCGACGACGGTATCGAGGGCGGCGCGGGGCATCGCCGGCACCCCGGGATCGGACGGCCAGGGCAGGGCGTGGCGGCGCACGTGGACGATGTGGCCGCGCGCGAACGTCATGCAGCCGAGGCGGCGCGGGGACCCGTCCGGGTTGCACGCGTCGAGGGCGAACGCGGACGCGGCGTGCAGGTGGTCGAGGCGCCGGGCGAGCCCCGCGAACTGGTCGCCGATGGGGCGGCCGTCGCGCGCGGGCAGGCCGCAGCCGACTTCCTGCAGCAGCAGGATGTCGAAGCGGGCACCGAACGCCAGCACGCGGTCGACGACGCGGTCGAGGTCGGCGCCGTCGTCCGGCGTGCGGGCGCATTGTATGTTCCAGGTAATCAGTGTGAGCATGGCCGTCCTTTCGAGATCGTCAGGCTAGCGCGGCACCGATGCCGCGGACTGATCCAGCTCAGGTGTGCGCAGCGAACTGCCGGAATGGCGTACGGTCTATGGAAATGACGGAGGGGCGGCGATGTACACGATGATTCTTCTGTTGTACCTGCAGCAGGGCCTGGACGTGACGCTCGACCAGGCCAACCTGCGGGGGCAGTACCTGAAGCAGGAGGCGTGTGAAACGGCAGCACGCAGGTTGCGTGGGCCGGTGCCCATCCCCCGCAATTACTCGGCGGCGTGGCAGGACGTCATGTGCATCAAGGTGAACAACAACGTCCGGGTCAACGGGATGAAGCCGATCGACCTGTCCAAGGCGCTGCAGGCGTATGCCCCCCTGCATTGCCAGGCCGAAGGGGCATGGGAACGGATGGCCGAGCTGTGCCGCGCGCCGGAACAGCCGGGCAATGGCGAGGAAGGAGGTGGCGGAGGAGGAAGCGGCGACAGACCTGCCAGGTCGGCACGGCGTTAGCGCAGTCCGGCAACGATCATCAGTCCTGGTTCCACACGACGCCCTTGGGGCAGTCGGTGGCGCCGGCGGCGCCCGCGCTTGCCGCGGTGATCGAGCCGGTACCCGGCATCCCGGCAAGGGGCATGCCGACGCCGCCGGCGCGGCGGCAGCGCACGCGATTGCCCTGGCGGAAGCGGTAGATGACCACGCCGTCCGGCGACGTGTAGGTGTCCGACTGCCAGGTCAGCGTGCGGTCGATGTAGGCGGACTCGACCCCGCGCTGGAAGCGGGCCGCCGGGGTATCGGCTTCGGTCGGCACGCCCGATTTACCCTTGCGAAGTTCACGGTCGACGCGCCCGGCCTGCTGCTTCGCGAGACCGGCCACGAAGCCGCCTTGCGCGGAGCGCGCGTCCGTGTTCGGGGCGACCGGCTGGGCCGTGTCGATGGGGTTGGGCGCGAGGGCGTCCGGCGCCGGTGGTGCAGCGGCGGGCGCGGCGTCGGCAGGTGCGTCGGCACGTATGTCGGCATGCCGGTCGCGCCGGGTGGCGTGCTGTATGTCGTCGTCATCGGCACGGTGCGCGGGTTCGCGCTGCATCGCGGGCGCGGCAATCGACGGCGCGGCCGGCATCGACGGTACGGGCAGCAGGTGCATGTCCGCGTCCAGCGGCGGCCGCGCAGGCTGGGCACGGTCGGTTTGCAGGAGGATCGTCACGGCCCGGGACGGGCGGACGGGAAGGAGGCGCCGTTCCTGCGTCCACAGGAACAGCGCCAGCAGGTGGGCGGCGCACGTGAACGCCAGCACGCCGCGCCGGCGCGCGTCGAACGTGGCGTTGGGCAGCGTGTATGCGCCGTTCCGCATGGTCAGTGCGCGGTCATCGCCTGTTTGATGGTGACGCAGCGCTGCGCGTCCTCCACCGCGTCGACGAGGGCGCGGCGGGTGCCGGCGGACAGGTCCTTGCCGGCGTCGGCCGCCGCTTGCAGGCGCTGGACGCTGGCCGGCGTGCAGCCGGCCGGGATCAGTGCCGGACCGTAGGCGCGCATGAAGACAGGACCGGCCGTCTTGTCGAGCTGCGGCAGGCGTGCAAGACGCGCGCCTGCCGTCTGCTCGCCCAGGCCGTGCTGCTCGGCCGGGTACAGGTGCTCCATCGCCGTGCGCACCTTCGAGAACGGCAGCTTCGTCTGCAGGTCGTGCACGGTGTCCAGCCATTCGGTCTTGACGGCCGGATCGGGGCGGCTGACGACGGCCGCCAGGGCGGCGGCCTGGCCGGCGTCGGACTTGTCGCGCGCCTGCTCGGCGTCGATCAGGGCGGCGGCGCCGGGGTAGTTGTAGCGGTTCAGGCGGCCGATGATCGCCCAGCGCAGATCCTGGTTGATCGCCAGGCCGTCGACCTGTTCCTTGCCGTCGAGGAGGGCGGCGAGGCGGCGCAGCGCGTCCGGCGAGCTGGCGACGTCGACATAGGTGCCGAACCAGCGGCGCTGGAAGTTGTCGTCGCCCTTGCTTGCGAGGGTGCTGGTCCAGGCCATGTCTTCCAGCTGGCGGGTGACCGCCTGGGCGTATGCGGCCTGCGGATCCATCAGGTCGAGATTGCGCTTCGCGCCGAGGACCTTGCCGAGCACGTCGCCGAGTAGTGTGTAGTCTTTTTCCTGCGGCGCATTGTTGAGTGCCGTGGACAGGAAGTCGTTGAGGGCAAGCTTGCCGTCGCGGACGCCGTCCCACAGGCTTTGCCACAGCATGGCGCGCAGCAGTGGGTCGGCAACAAAGGCCAGGTGGCTGCGTGCGCTGTCGAACGAGCGCGGATCGAGCTGGACCTTCACGAAGCCCCAGTCGTCGTAGTTCGGGTAGACGAGGTCCGGGCAGGCCGCGCCGTTCATGGCCGGGACCGGCGTTTTCGCACCCTTGTACGTGACGGCGACGTTGCGTTCGAGCTTGTACGCCTTGCCGTCCAGGCGGAACGCGGCGACCTGCACGCGTTGTTCGCGCAGGGTCGGCAGGGCCTTGCTCTGCGCGGTCTGGGTGAGCGTGAAGCCGGTGACCTTGCCGGCCTTGCAGGTGTAGTTGGCGGCGATCGTGTTGACGCCCGGCTGGTACAGCCATTCCTTCGTCCAGCCCGTCAGGTCGCGGCCGGCGGCCTGGCCGAGGCTGCCGATGAAGTCGTCCAGCTTCGCGTTGCGGTACTGGTATTTGACGAGGTAGTTGTGCACGCCCTTGCGGAACACGTCGGCGCCCAGCAGGTGGCGCAGCTGCATCAGGGTCGACGCGCCTTTGGAATACGTGATGTTGTCGATGTTGTCGAACGCGTTCCGGGTCGACGGCACCGGGACTTCGATCGGGTGCGTGGTGGTGCGCTGGTCCTGTGCGTAGGCGCGCTGCTTGCCTTCCGAATAAAAGGCGCGCCACGCGTCCTTGAACTCCGTGGCCTCGGCCGTCGCCAGCGTGCCCATGAACGACGCGAAGCTTTCGTTCAGCCACAGGCCGTTCCACCACTGCATCGTGACGAGGTCGCCGAACCACTGGTGCGCCATCTCGTGCATGATGACGTAGGCGAGGCGCGCGCGCTGTTCGGCCGTCATGTCGGCCTTGTACATGAAGCCGCGCTCGGCGAACGTGATCGCGGCGGCGTTTTCCATCGCGCCGTACAGGAAGTCCGGCACGAGCACCTGGTCGTACTTCTCGAACTGGTAGGGAATGCCGAAGTAATCGTCGAAGAACGCGAGGCCGGCCTTCGTGTACTTGAACCATTCGGCCGGCTTGACCTGCGCGGCGACCGACTGGCGCGCGAACAGGCGCATCGGGTATTTGCCGCTCGTGTCTTCCCACATCTTGTAGGGACCGGCGTGCATCGAGAAATTGTACGGGCTCAGCTTCCTGGTCTTCGCGAACGTCCAGCGGCGCAGGTCGCCGGCCGGGGCGACGTTCGTCTCGCGCGTGGTCGAGATCACCTGCCAGTCGGCCGGGACGCTCACGGTCACCTGGTATGTGGCCTTCAGGTCGGGCTGGTCGAACACGGCGAACATCTGGTGCGCGGCGGCCGGTTCGAAATGCGAATACGTGTAGACGCGGCCATCGACGGGGTCGACCATGCGGTGCAGGCCTTCGCCGTTCGTGCTGTGGGGACGCTCGTAGGCGACGACGACGGTGTTGCGGCCCTTGACCAGGTCCTGGGCGGGCAGCGTGATGAACCAGCCGTTGTAGCGCGGCGTGACGGTCTTGCCGTTGACGGTCAGCGACTTGATCGTGGCCTTGTCGAGGTCGACGGTGAGCGGGCTGTCCGCATCCTTCAGGTCGAACGCCAGGGTCGTCGTGCCGCTGAACGTCTCCTTGCCGGTGAGCGTGAAATCGAGCAGGTAGTCGACGTTGGACACGCGCGCCGAGCGGGCGGCCGCGTCGAGTTGCGACAGGTAGGCGTTGTCGGCACGCGCCGGGGTGGTGGCAGCATTGACGGCAGGGGATGAGGCAAACGCCAGCGCGGTGGCGACGGCGAGCGGCATCAGGCGGGGGTGGCAGGTCTTCACGGGACTCCTTGCGAGGCTGAACGAAGGCCGCGGCTTGTGGCCACGGCCCGTAGGAATCTCACAAGAATATCATGTCAGCAATAGTATTCGTATCGGTGACGCCTGCGAATGAAGGTTTTTTTACCGGGATATATGCATGTGAAAGGAGGAAGATGTTCGGACGAACAGGGCGTCCGTCCGCACATCAAGGCGACGTCAGCCGTTGGCCTGCAGGGCCGGATAGTCCGTATAGCCTTCCGCGTTCGGCGCATAGAACTTGTCCGGGCGCGGCGCGTTCAGCGGCGCATTGCGCTTCAGGCGCTCCGGCAGGTCCGGGTTCGCGATGAACCACTGGCCGAAGGCGACCGCATCCGCGTCTCCGCTCGTCAGCAATTGCTCCGCACTTTCCTTCGTCAGCTTTTCGTTGGCGATGTAAACGCCGCCGAAGATCTTTTTCAGCTGCGGGCCGAGACGATCCGCGCCGATCGCTTCGCGCGCGCAGATGAACGCGATGCCGCGCTGGCCGAGCTCGCGGGCCACGTAGCCGAACGTGTCCAGCGGCGTGGAGTCGCCCATGTCGTGGGCATCGCGACGCGGGGCCAGGTGCATGCCGACGCGGTCGGCGCCCCACACGGCGATGCACGCATCCGTCACTTCCAGCATCAGGCGGGCACGATTCTCGATCGAGCCGCCATACGCATCCGTGCGCTGGTTGGTGCTGTCTTGCAGGAACTGGTCGAGCAGATAGCCGTTGGCGCCGTGGATCTCGACGCCGTCGAAGCCGGCCTTCTTCGCGTTCTCCGCGCCCTTGCGGTAGGCGGCGACGATGGCGGGGATCTCCTCGAGCGTCAACGCGCGCGGGGTGACGTACGGCTTCACGGGGCGCACGAGGCTGACGGTGCCTTTCGGCTGGATGGCCGACGGCGCGACCGGCAGCTCGCCGTCCAGGAAGAGCGGGTCGGAGATGCGGCCCACGTGCCACAGCTGCAGGAAGATGCGGCCGCCCGCGGCATGCACGGCGGCGGTGACCTGCTTCCAGCCTTCGACCTGTTCGTCGGACCAGATGCCCGGGGTGTCGGCATAGCCCACGCCCATCGGGGTCACCGAGGTCGCTTCCGACAGGATCAGACCGGCCGAGGCACGCTGTACGTAGTATTCGGCCATCAGGGCGTTCGGCACGCGGCCGGCGCCCACGGCGCGCGAGCGGGTCAGCGGCGCCATGATGATGCGGTTCGGCAGCTCGAGGCTGCCGACCTTGATCGGGTCAAACAAAGTCGTCATCGGTACTCCTGTTTCGTTGATCCGCCGCGTTCGTGCGGCGCAAGAGGGCATCTTAAAGCAGGGTCGGAAATCCTGCAGAGGACGGCTCGATTTCGCCGTGCCGGGGCGGCATCGCGGGACCGCTGCTATACTGGTGGGTTTTTCGTCGGGCAGGAGCAATCGATGAGCTGGATCTACCTGGCCGTGGCCGGCCTGCTGGAAGTCGCGTGGGCGGTCGGACTCAAGTACACGGCGGGATTCACGCGCCTGTGGCCATCCGTGTTTACGCTCGCCACGATGGCGGGCAGCGTCGGCATGCTCGGCCTGGCGCTGCGGACTTTGCCGCTCGGTACCGCCTACGCGGTCTGGACCGGCATCGGCACGATCGGCACGGCGGTGGCCGGCATGGTGCTGCTGGGCGAGCCGGCCGGTGCGCTGCGGCTGCTGTCGATCGGTCTCATCGCGGCCGGCATCGTCGGCCTCAAGCTGCTGACGCCGGCCTGATCAGAGTCCGGGGCAACATCAGGGCGTGCCGGCCCAGCGTGCGTAGATGCGGTCCAGTTCGCCGCTGGTCTTCAGCTTGTCGAGGGCCGCGCCCAGCAGCGGCGCGAGCGCGGGCGCGGCCCTGCGGCTGACCCAGAAATACGTCGGCTCGTCGGCCAGCACGATGGGCAGCACGCGCACGCGGTTTTCCAGCCCTTCCTTGCGGATCAGGTAGTGCAGCGTGAGGTCGTTGACGTAGGCAAAGCGGCCGTGGCCCGCCAGGATCTTGCGCAGGTTCGCGCGGTTGTCGTCGGTCGCATCGTCGATCCGCACACCGGCCGCGACCAGGCGTTCCGTGAACACCGAGGCGCGCTGCGTCGTGACGAGGTCGCCCAGCCGCGCGAGGTCTTCCTCCGATTCGATCGTCACCGGATCGTTCCTGCGTACCACGAGGTAATGACGGACCTGGTAGATCGGCTTGCCCACCGGCTGCCCGATGCCGAGCCGGCGTGCCGACGACACGAGGCCGCAGGCGGCATCCAGCGTGCCCGTCTCCAGTCCCGTTTCGATGCCGGACAGCGAACGGCTGGTGTGCTGGTAGCCGGTGAAGCGCAGGCGCGGTTCGATCTTCTGGATGGCCGCCATGATGTCCGGACAGATGCCGGTGACGCGTCCGCCTGCGCGTAGCCACTTCGGTTCCAGCACTTCCTGGGAGGCGACGCGAACCTCCAGCGCCCGTGCCGCCGGGCCCGCGGCGAGCGCGCATGCCAGCACCGCGCACCGCACTGTCCTTGGGTAGTTCTCCATTCGCATGTCGTTCTGTCGAGATCTTGCGAGACCGCCGATTGTCGCACGATCCGCGCACGTTTGACCTGAATCGTCTCCGCATCGCGGCCGCGCGCGAAGATACCGCTGCCAGCCCGCCGCGGCCGGCATCGACAAGGAGATGGGATGATGGTCTTCATCGCGAAGCCGGGCCCGGTTGCACACGCCGGCCGGCACGGAGTTCGTCATGCGTGAGCCGGGATCCGGGGCGGGCCATTCGCTCTCAATCGTCGTGCCGCTGCGCGACGAGGAAGACAACGTGCTGCCGCTGGTGACCCAGGTCCAGGCCGCGCTGGCGGGCGCGCCGTGGCCGTGGCAACTGATCCTCGTCGACGATGGCAGCCGCGACCGTACCAGCGAACGCATCCGCGAGGCCGTCGCCGCGGGTCCCCGGCACTTGAGCGGCGCGATCCTGCGCCGCGGCTTCGGCCAGACGGCCGCCATGCAGGCCGGCATCGATCTCGCGCGCGGTACCGTCATCGCCACGCTGGATGGCGACCTGCAGAACAATCCCCACGACATCGTGCGCATGGTGCGCCGCCTGCTCGACGAAGACCTCGACCTCCTCGTCGGCTGGCGCCGCGCGCGCCGCGACGGCCTGTGGCGGCGCCTGCCGTCGCGGCTGGGCAACCGCCTGATCGGCGTGCTGACGGGCGTGCCGCTGCACGACTACGGCTGTACGCTGAAGGTCTACCGTGCCGCCGTGCTGCGCCGGGTGCGCCTGTACGGCGAGATGCACCGCTTCATCCCGAGCTGGATGGCGACCCTCACGTCGCCGGACCGCATCCGCGAGGAAGAAGTGAGTCACTTCCCGCGCCGGCACGGCCGCTCGAAATACGGCACGTACGGCCTTGGGCGCGCCGCGAAAGTCTTGCTGGACCTGCTCACGATGGCGTTCTTCGTGCGCTTCCGCGCCAGTCCCGGGCACTTCTTCGGGCGCATCGGGCTCGGATGCGGCGGTGCCGGGCTGGCCGCGCTGGGGTGGCTGGCGTGGCAGAAGCTGGGCGAGGGCGCCGCCATCGCCGGGCGCCCGCTGCTCCTGCTGGGCATCCTGCTCGTCGTGATCGGCGTGCAATTCGTCTGCACGGGCATCCTCACCGAACTGCTGGCCCGGACCTGGTTCGAGGCGGGCGGTGCGCCGGCCTATCTCGTGCGCGAGACGGTCGGCGGCAGCGGCGAGGACCTGCCGTCCCACCAGCGGCCGCGTACGGCACGGGAGCGGCCATGAGCGCGGCGCGTGGTCAAACGGTACCGGTGCCCCCGACCGGGGCGCGCGCCCTGTTGGCGGCATGGGCATGGCCGGTCCTGCTCGCGGCGGCCGTGTGGCTTGGGCTGTTTTACAACCTGGGCGCGATCCCGCTGTTCGACGTGGACGAGGGGGCGTTCGGCGAAGCGACGCGGGAAATGCTGGTGCGGGGCGACTACGTGTCGACGTGGCTGAACGGCCAGCCGCGCTTCGACAAGCCGATTCTCATCTACTGGCTGCAGGCCGCGTCCGTGCGCTTGTTCGGCCTGGACGAATTCGCGCTGCGGCTGCCGTCCGCGCTCGCGGCCACGGCGTGGATCGCCGCGATTCACACGTTCACGCGCCACGTTGTCGACCGCGACACGGCCCGCGCCGCCGCGTTCATCGCGGCCACGAGCGCGGGCGTCGTCGTGATCGGCCGGGGCGCGATCGCCGATGCGCTGCTGAACCTGTTTCTCGCGCTGGCGCTGTTCGACGTCTACCGCGAGCTCGTCGACCCGCGGCCGCGCTGGCGCCGCCGCGCATTCTTCTGGATCGCGCTCGGCGTGCTGACGAAGGGACCGGTCGCGCTGCTCGTGCCGGCTGCGGCCAGCCTGCTCGCGTTCGGGCTGCAGCAACGGATGGCCGACTGGTGGCGCGCGGTGCGCGACCCGGCCGGCTGGCTGATCCTGCTCGGCGTCGCGGGGCCCTGGTATGCGCTGGAATACGCGGCCCGGGGCGATGCGTTCCTGGCCGGTTTTTTTATGCGCCACAATGTCGAACGCTTCCTCGTGCCGTTGCAAGGGCACGCGGGCAGTCCGTTCTTCTACCTGCCGGCGTTGCTGCTGCTCGTGCTGCCGTACACGGGTCTCCTGCTCGCCACGCTTCCCGGCATGCGGCGGCTGCGCGCGACACCGCTCGACACCCTGCTGTGGTGCTGGTTCCTGTTCGTGTTCGGCTTCTTCACGCTGGCGGGCACCAAGCTAACGCATTACCTGCTGTACGGCGCGACGCCGCTGTTCATCCTGATGGCGCGCCGGCGCCACACGCTGCGCAGTCGCGTGGCGGCACTGTTGCCGGCGCTGGTGCTGGCCGGCGCCGTCGCGGCCCTGCCGTCCGCACTGCGCCTTGCCGCACCGGGCGCGCGCAACGCCTATGTGCGCGAAGCGCTGGCGCGGACCGACGTCCTTGGCCCGGCCTGGCATGCGCAGGCGATCGCGCTGCTCGCTAGTGTGGTGCTGCTGATGCTGTGGCCCGGACGGCCGCGCACGGGCGGCCCGTGGCCCCGCCTCGTCGCGGCGGCGCTGGCCTGTTCGTACGCCATCGGCGGCCTGCTGCTGCCCGCCGCGGCCGAGCTGCAGCAGGGCCCCGTCAAGCGGGCCGCGCTGCTGGCCCGGCGGGCCGGCTGGCCCGTGCGCAGCTGGCGCATCAACGTGCCCAGCTTTTCCGTCTACCGCGGCGCCGTCACGCCCGCGACGGACGCGCCGG
This sequence comes from Massilia sp. Masssp94, assembly GCF_059491305.1. Classification (NCBI taxonomy): domain Bacteria; kingdom Pseudomonadati; phylum Pseudomonadota; class Betaproteobacteria; order Burkholderiales; family Oxalobacteraceae; genus Massilia; species Massilia sp. Masssp94. The sequence continues at coordinate 7,001,532 of NZ_CP168501.1, read as the reverse complement.
GCCCGGGCGACGTCATCCTCACGCGCAGCGACGCGCTGGACGGTTTGCCGTCACCCTTCCGCGTGCTGTACCGCGAAGGCGGCGTGCTTCTGGTGCGCGTGGAAGGGTGAGGCGATGTCCGTCTCGCTGCGCTCGCCCTGGACCTGGCTTCCGCCCGCCGTCGCGCTGGCGCTGGTGGCCGGCATCCTCGCCACGGACACCAACCGTGCGCTGTTCCTGTGGCTGAACCGGACCGGCCAGGCCGTTGGCGACCTCGTGTGGTTCCACCTGACGATGCTGGGCGATGGCGCGGTGGCGCTCGCGCTCGTGCTGCCCTGGATCCGGCGCGCGCCGCGCCTCTTTTGGGCCGCGCTGCTGGCGGCCATCGTGGCGGGCTTGTGGACCCAGGTCACGAAGGAGTTCGTCGACGTGCCGCGTCCGTTGTCCGTGTTCGCGGGCGGCGCGTTTCACCAGGCCGGGCCGGCCTACCGCCGCGTGTCGTTCCCGTCCGGCCACGCCGCGGCCGCGTTCGCGCTGGCCGGCATCTGGGCGATGGGCGTGCGCGGCCGGCGGCTGTGGCGCGGCCTGCTGCTCGTGCTGGCCAGTCTCGTCGGGGTGTCGCGCATCATGGTCGGCGTGCACTGGCCGCTGGACGTGTTGTGGGGCATGCTGGGCGGCTGGCTGGGCGCGTGGTGCGGCCTCGCGCTGCAGGCCCGCCGGCACGGACCGTGGCAGACGGCGGGGCCGGCCGGCAAGCTGGCCGGCGCGCTGCTGATGGCCGTCGCGGCGAGCCTCGTGGTCAGCCGCCACATCGGCATTCCGGCGATCCTGCCGGCACAGCGCCTGCTCGCGGTCGCGTGCGTCGTCTGGGGCGCCTGGGACATTGGTTGCCTGTCCCGAGCACCGCCGATCCGCGCGCCGCAGCTGCGCTGGTGGCCGCCGAAGATCGGCCTGGTCCGGCTCGTCCAACGGGTCCAGAGAAGGAGGCAGGATGGCTGAGGTGGATGGGTGGCTGCTGCTGGGCTTCGGCGGACAGGCCGTGTTCATGGGGCGGTTCGTCATCCAGTGGCTGGCCAGCGAGCGCAACCGCCGCAGCGTGATCCCCGTGTCGTTCTGGTACCTGAGCATCGCCGGCGCGCTCGTGCTGCTCGCCTATGCACTGCACCGGCGCGATCCCGTGTTCGTCGCCGGGCAGGGCCTCGGCGTTGCGATCTACCTGCGCAACCTGCGGCTGATCCGGCGCTCAGCGCACGGCGAGCAGGGAGACCTTGGCGGCCAGCACCAGCAGTACGGCGCCCACCGTCCGGTCGAGCCAGACGAGGCGCGCGCGCAGCCACGCGAGCACGGGGCGCGACGAGAACAGCAGCGCGACGAGCGCGAACCACAGCAGCCACTCGGCGACGAGCAGCGTCCAGAGCAGGGCGACGTCGGCCGTGGCCAGGTCCGGCTTCAATGCCTGGGACAGCACCGAGCCGAAGTACAGCATGGCCTTCGGATTCAGGAGGTTCGTGAGGAAGCCGCTGACGAACGCCTTGTGGCCGGCCTTGGCTGCCTGCGCCTCGGGCAACTGGCCGCGGGAACGCAGGCACTGGATGCCGAGCCAGGCGAGGTACAGCGCGCCGACGACGGCCAGGATGCGCGACAGGCCCGGCAGCGCGGCCAGCACGAGCGACATGCCGAGGACCGAGATGAGGACGTAGATGCCGATCGCCGTCGCGACGCCGGTGGCGGCCCACAGGCCGGCGCGGCGCCCGGAGACGATGGCGGTGCGGGTCACGACGGCGAAGTCGGGACCCGGTGAGATCAGCGCCAGCGCGTGGATGCCGAGGATGAGGAACAAGGTGTTGGGCGTCATGGTCTGAAGGCGGCGTGGACGGTGCCGGACATCGTAGCACCGTCCGCGTCAGTCCGCAGACCTCGACGTCACTCGCGCCCGAACGCCGGATTCGGACGCGTGAGGTAGTACCACTCGTGGTTCGGCTGGGCGTTCACGTCCGGGAACAGGATGCGGCCCGCGAATTCCGCGACGACGGGCGTGCCGTCCGCGCGCACGCCGATCTGTTCGCCTTCCGCGACGGGGTCGAAGCTGGCCCACTGGCGCGTGAACTGGTCGCCGGCGTCGAGCTTGTCGTGCACGACGACCATCTGCAGCGCTTCCATCTGTTCGAACGGGATGGGTTCCGGTTCCGGTGCGTCGATGATTTTCAGGAAGGCGAGGGTGTTCATGATCGCGGTGTACGCGACGTCCGGCGCGCGCGGGTCGAGGTGCTGGCCGCATTCGAGCGTCAGCGCGTAGCCGCCCGTGCTGCGCATGTATTCCGTCGTGCCCATGCCGTAACGCAGCACCGTTTGCAGTTCCTGCGCGTTGCCGCGCGAGCGGCGCTGGACGCCTCCGCCGTACGCGGCCATCCAGCCCGTGACGAAGCGGCGCACGCCCAGGCGGCGTGCCAGTGCGCGTTCCTGGCGCATGTGCGTGAAGGGTTCCAGCGGGCCGTCGTTGTCGAGCGGGCCGACCATCACGAACGGTTCGCCGTGCGCGGCGTTGAACGAGTGCAGGTCGAGCAGCACGTCGTGCTGCGCCAGCAGCGGGCACAGCCAGTTGGCGACGTGGTCTTCGAAGTCGTGCGGTTCCGCTTTCGGCGACAGGTCGCGGTTCAGGTTGCGGTCGCCCGAGCGCGTGTTCTGCGCATACGCCTTCGGGTTCACGATGGGGACGAAGGTCACGCCGCCGTTGACGATGGGGAGTGTACCGGCGTCGATCTCGGCCATGATCCGCTGGATGGCCTGGGTGCCGCACTTTTCGTTGCCGTGCGTGGCACCCATGATGATGACTCTCGGACCGGGGCCCTGGCCGGTGTAGTTGACGGACTTGAAGTGCAGCTGGCTGGCGGGGATCATGCGTCGTGTTCCAGGAAAAAAGAATGCCGGCATTGTAGCGTGCCGGCCCCGCCCATGGCATCATCCGTGGTTTTCGTAGAAGAATGTCAGCATGGACGGCGTCAATACGGGGACTGCGTCCCGCATCCACGGCCTCGACACCTTGCGCGCCCTTGCGGTCACGCTCGTCGTGCTGCACCACTACACGCTGTTCGTCAGCGACGCGCCCACGTTCGGCTGGGTCGGGGCGATGGGCTGGGCGGGCGTCGACCTGTTCTTCGCGCTGTCCGGCTACCTGATCGGCAACCAGATCTTCGCGGCGCTCGGTTCCGCCCGCGGGTTCGGCCTTGGCCGGTTCTACGTGCGGCGGCTGCTGCGCACGCTCCCCAATTTCTGGGTCGTGCTGGCCCTGTACGCGCTGTGGCCGGCGTGGCGCGGCGCCACGCCGATGCTCCCGCTGTGGCAATACCTGACGTTCACGCAAAACATCCATCTGCAGCCGGGCACCGCATTTTCGCACGCGTGGTCGCTGTGCATCGAAGAGCAGTTCTACATGCTGTTGCCGGCGGCCGCCATCCTCGGTGCCGCACTGGGGCAAGGTGGCGTGCGGCAGCGCTGGGCGTGGGGCGCGTTGCTGCTGGCCGTCGCGGGCGGCATGCTGGCCCGCGCGACGATCTGGCAGGACGGCGAGAATGCACCTAACCGACTTGGTTACTACTACCAGTACATCTATTACTCGAGCTGGTGCCGCGCCGACGAATTGCTGGCGGGTGTGGCGCTCGCGCTGCTGAAGCATCGTGCGCCCGGGTTGTGGCGCCGCTTGCTTGCGTACGGCGATGCGCTGCTTGCGGCCGGGGCCGCCGTCATCGGTGTCGCGTTTGCGTGGTTTCTTGACGATCACTATGGATTCGCGCAGACGGTCGCCGGCTACCCGCTGCTCGCCCTCGGTTTTGCCCTGCTGATCCTGGCCGCGCTGGCGCCGCATTCCCTGCTGCACCGCGTGCGCGTGCCGGGCGCGGCCGGCCTCGCGTTGTGGTCGTACGCGATCTACCTGACGCACAAATCCGTCAGCATCCTCGTCGCGCAACGGCTGGCGCAGGCGGGCCACGGGGCGGAGGAGGCGATCACGGTCGCCGCATGCATGGCGGCATCGCTGGCGGCCGGGGGGCTGTTGTACGTCCTCGTCGAGGCGCCGTTCATGCGCCTGCGCGCACGTTGGGATGCGGCACTCAGCCCCGCACCCGCACCGGCGCTTCGATGACGTCGAAGGCGGCCGGCATGTCGGCCAGCCAGGCTTGCAGGTGGGCGATGCGCATCGACGGGTCGTAGCCGTCCGTGGACGCCAGCGCCGCGCGCAGGCCGGGCAGGGCTTCCGGCGTGCGCGGGCTGTCGCAGGCGTCGATCAGCATCGCGACGAGGTCCGTCGGCGCCGTGCCGCCGCGGCGCAGGCGCGCGTGGATGATGGCCAGCAGCGCGCGCTGCATGCGCGGGGTCGGATGGGTGATGTGGGCGAAGACGGTGGGCGTGTTCGTGATGGCTTCGCAGATCGCCGTCTCCATCTGGTCCGCCGTGAGGTCGGAAGCGATGTCGAAATAGGCGCGGTCCCAGCGCGTGTGGGAATAGCGGTGGCCGGGCGGGAAGGCGTCGACGCTTTCCAGGCCGAGGGCGCGGCTGGCGCGGGACAGCAGGGACGACAGGACGGGGAGAAGCGGCATCGTTAGCGAACGTCAATCGGATAATGCGCGCTAGTGTAGACCAAGAAAAGGAAATGCGCGGGGAGCGGACCCCAGGTCGCTCGCCCGCGCGGAAAACCAGCTCGAGCGCTTACGCCGCCGAAGCCGCCGTGCTGTCCGTGAATTTCCCGTTACGGAAATCCTCGACGGCCTGGAACACCTCGGCCTGCGTGTTCATCACGAACGGGCCGTATTGTGCGATCGGCTCGTCCAGCGGCCGGCCCGCGATCAGCAGCAGGCGCGACGGTTGCGACGCCTTGATGCGCACGCCGTCGGCGGCCTTGGCGTTGTCGAGGATCGCCATGCGGGCCTGCGGCACGGCTTTACCCTCGACGACGACCTCGCCCCGGAAGACGTACAGGAACGCGTTGTGCCCGGCCGGCAGCGCCTGCTCGAACGTGGCGCCGGCAGGCAACCCGATGTCCAGGTACAGCGGTTCCGTCACCTCGCGCTGCACGGCGCCGGCGACGCCGTGGGAGCTGCCGGCGATCACCTGCACGGTCGCGCCCGAGTCCAGGGTGAAGCGGGGCACGGCTTCGGCGGGAATGTCGCGGTACCACGGCGCGCTCATCTTGTCCCTGGCGGCCAGGTTGAGCCACAGCTGGAACCCTTCCATCAGGCCTTCGTTCTGCTCCGGCATTTCCGAGTGGATCACGCCGCGGCCAGCCGTCATCCACTGCACGCCGCCGTTCGTGATCGCGCCTTCATGGCCGGCGCTGTCGCGGTGGCGCATGTTCCCGGTCAGCATGTAGGTGACGGTCTCGAAGCCGCGGTGCGGGTGCTCCGGGAAGCCGGCGATGTAGTCGCCGGCCTTGTCGCTGCCGAACGCGTCCAGCATCAGGAACGGGTCGAGGCGGCGCTGCAGCGGTTGCGTCAGGACGCGGTTGATCTTGACGCCCGCGCCATCCATCACGAACTGGCCGCCGACGAGGCGTTCGACGCCGCGGCTGGTGGCCACGGCCTGGGTTTGCACTTGCTGGGTCATGATCTCTCTCTCCTTGACGCAATGTTAATGATTTATGCCAGTGCTGCGACCGCGGCGTCCGCTTCGGCCTGGCCTTTTGCCGCCGCCTCCGGACCCATCGCCAGGCCCGCCGAGTAGATGAACTGGTGGTCCGTCAGGCCCAGGAAGTTCAGCAGCATGCGGATGTGCGGGACTTGCGGGTCGGCGTCAAGCGGATAGATGCCGCCGCGGGCCGTGGCCACGACCACCTTCTTGTTCTTCAGCAGGCCTTCCGGACCGCTTTCCGTGTAGCGGAAGGTGACGCCGGCGCGGGCGATGGCGTCGAACCAGGCTTTCAGCTGGATCGGCATGCCGAAGTTGTACATCGGGGCGCCGAGCACGATCACGTCGGCGGCCTGCGCTTCGGCGATCAGCGCGTCGTCCAGGGCCACGCGGGCAGCCTGGTCGGCGGTGCGCTGGTCGGCCGGAGTGAACAGGGCGCCCAGCGCCGCTTCGTCCAGCACCGGATGCGGGTTCGCGCCCAGGTCGCGCACCGTGACGGTCGCGCCCGGATTGGCGGCGGCCACTTTGGCGACGATCGCATTGGCCACGCGGGTCGATTCGGATTGGGTGCCGCGGAGGCTGGAATTGATCTGCAGGATGTTCATGGTGTCTTCCTTGGTTTGCGTTTCGATATGGACACTTTAACGGTTCCAAATATCGTGCGGTAGACGTTAGAATGGATAACATTATTCAACGAGTGGAACAATCATATGGACGTCGAACCGAACGACCTGCTGCTGTTCGCCCGTATCGTCGAGGCGGGCAGCTTCAGCATGGCCGCGCAGCGCCTCGATTTGCCGAAGTCGACCGTATCGCGCCGCATCGCGATGCTGGAGGCGAGCGTGGGCGAGCGCCTGCTGCAGCGGACGACGCGGCGCCTGATGCTGACGGAGTTCGGCGCGAGCCTGCTGGAGCACGCGCGCAAGGTGGCGGAAGAGGTGGAGGCGGCGGGCGCGCTGGCCCAGCACCGCCAGGCGGCGCCCAGCGGCAAGCTGCGCATCTCGATGCCGCAGGATTTCGCCAACGTCGTCATGGCCGACATGATCCCGCAGTTCATGGACCGCTATCCGGCCGTGTCGCTGGAACTCGACCTGTCGCCGCGGCGCGTGGACCTCGTCGCGGAAAACTTCGACATCGCGATCCGAATGGGCGACCTGCCCGAGGATTCCACGCTGGCCGCGCGGCGCGTCGCGATCCAGCAGTTCGGCCTGTACGCGGCGCCGTCCTACCTCGCGCGGCGGGGCCTGCCCGAGCATCCGGACGATCTGCTGCAGCATGACCTGCTGTGCATCCTCAGCCGGTCCGGCGGTGCCGTGCCGTGGATTCTGCAGCGCGGCAAGGTGCGTTGGGAAAAGGAGTTGACGGCGCGCCTGACGGCCAATTCGCCGCAGTTGCTGGCGAAGATCGCGTGCAGCGGGGCCGGCATCGCGGCGAGCACGGATTTCATCGTGGCCAAGCACGTCAGGAAGGGAGAACTGGTGCGCGTGCTGCCGGACTGGGATTTGCCGGGCTCGACGGGCTGGGCCGTGTTCCCGGGCCGCCGGCTGATGCCCGCGAAGACGCGGGCGTTCCTCGATATGCTGGACGAGGTGTTTTGCAAGGACCGGAACAAGTCCGAATAAGCGTCAGGCCGATACGCGCAACGTGTCCTTCGTCCCGCGCAGGGCGGCCAGCACGATGGCGCCGAACACGATCTCGATGGCGCCGCCGGCGAACGCGCCCACCGCCGGCGCCGCATGCAGGGCGGCCAGGCCGTAGCCCGCCAGCGCCAGCACGGCGCCGCACACCCAGAACAGCTTCGTGCCGAATAGCGTGGCGAACGTCAGGTAGCGCCCGCCGATGACGAACAGCATCGCGGGGAAGAACAGCTCGATGCGCCACAGGGAGATGCCGTAGGCGAGGGCGAGCATCATGATCATCCAGATCGTCGTCGCGAAGGCGAGCATGCCGTGCGGATTGCCCGCGGCGTGCTTGCCGGACCGCCCCAGCAGGCGGGTCAGCAGGGACGACACGGGATGAATCAGCACGCCGCCCGCGTACAGGGCCCAGACGGCGTCCCGCGGCGACTTCCACAGGCAGACGAGACCGGCGATGGTCCACACGGTGCCCGACACGAACAGGCCGGGCGCGCCGCCCAGGTAAGCCGTGCGCATGTCCTGCTGGGCGCCGGCGACGGTAAGGGTGTCCTGCATGGCTTGCCTCCATGAAATAAGGCGTCCATGCTGCCACGAAAAACTTGTTAGTACAATCAGGCCGGCCGGTTGCCCATCAATTCGCCCAGGCGCACGGCGCGTTCCGGCGCCCAGTCCGGGTTGAAGCGGATCGTGTCGGGGCGGAACAGCATGACGATCGTCGAGCCGAGCAGGAAGCGGCCCATCTCTTCGCCCTTTTTCAGGACGATGTCGCGGTCCGCGTAAGTCCACTCCGTCACCTTCTGCAGGCGCGTCGGATTCACGACGCCGTGCCACACGGTGGCCATGCTGCCGACGATCGTCGCGCCCACGAGCACCAGCACGAACGTGCCGTGTTCCGACGATTCGAACACACACACGACGCGCTCGTTGCGCGCGAACAGGTTCGGCACGCCGCGCGCGGTCGTCGGGTTCACGGAGAACAGGGCGCCCGGCACGTAGATCATCCGGGTCAGCTTGCCGTCGCACGGCATGTGCAGGCGGTGGTAATCCTTCGGCGACAGGTACAGGTTGGCGAAGCAGCCGTGCTGGAACTGCTTGGCGAGGGACGCGTCGCCGCCGACCAGTTCCGTCGTCGTGAAGCGGTGGCCCTTGGCCTGCAGGATGTGGTGATCGTCGATCGCGCCGAACTGGCTGATGGCGCCGTCGACGGGGCAGACGAAGTCGGCCTCGGCCAGCGGACGCACGCCGGCTTTCAGCGGACGGGTAAAGAATTCGTTGAAGCTCTTGTAGCTCGTGATGTCCGGATTCTCGGCCTCGAGCATGTTCACGCCGTACTTCGCGACGAACCAGCGGATCAGCCGCGTCGTCACCGTGCCGCCATTGGCACCGGCCACGCGGCCGGCAAACGTCGTGAGGCGCCTTTTCGGCAACAGGTACTGGGGCAGGACTTTCAGGCGATCGGACACGGTGAACCTCGATATGAAGACGCGCCATTATAGCGGCACGGATGTTCTCTAAGGCAAAACCACGGGCGGGCGGTCCGCGGGGCCGGCCGGGCGCCAATGCATATCAAAAATATTTACGCAAAAGCAACAAAAGGCCGGCGATCTGTCGGACAATGGCGGCCGGTCTCTTTTGCCATTCTGACATGCATACCGTGAAAACGCCATTCCGCCTGACCTTGCTGGCCGCCGCCATCGCCGCCGTCGCCGCCCCGTGCATCGCCCACGCCCAACAACCTTCGGCACCGCTCGCCAAGGACGACAAGATCCAGCAAGTCGAGGTCAAAGGCGCGGCCGACGCCTATGATCCGCGCCGCGACGACACCGCCAGCAAGATCGTCGTCAATCACGACGAGATCGTCAAGTACGGCGACACGAGCGTGCTCGACGTGCTGAAGCGCGTGCCGGGCGTCACCGTCAGCGGGACGGGTGGCGGACGGGGCGGCGAGATCCGCATGCGCGGGCTCGGCGCCGGCTACACGCAGGTGCTGCTCAACGGCGAGCGCGCGCCGGCCGGGTTTTCCATCGATTCGCTGGCGCCGGACGTCATCGAACGCATCGAAGTGCTGCGCGCGGCGAGCGCGGAATTCTCCACGCAATCGATTGCCGGCACGATCAACATCGTCCTCAAGAAGACGGTGAAAACGGCCCAGCGCGAACTGAAGGCGGGCTATGGCCACGGGCATGACGTGGCGAATCCGTCCTTGAACCTGCAGCTGTCGGATCGCGCCGGCAAGCTGTCGTATTCGCTGTCGGCGAACCTGTCGCGCTCGCACTTCTGGCGCGAGCCGGAGACCGTCGAACGGCATCTCGACACGGCCGGCCGCCTCGACGGCCTGCGCCTGGGCGGCCAGTCCGATGCCGCCCGGTTCACGGCCTTCAACCTGAGCCCGCGCCTGAACTGGAGCTTCGCCAACGGCGACACGCTGACGTCGCAGACGTTCTTCAACATCAACCGGTTCCAGAACGCGTCCGAGGGGCGTTTGACGACCTGGCTCGGCCCGCTCCCCGCGTATCCCGGGCTGGACCAGACGATGAGCAACGACAACCGTTTCTTCCGCGAGGAGCTGAACTGGGTGCACAAGTTCGCGGGCGGCGGCAAGCTGGACGCCAAGCTGAGCGGGCTGTACGGCGCCCTCGCCAACGCGACGTATCGCACGGGCAGCGGCAACCCGGCCTCCCCAGCGCTGCACGAGGTCATCTTCTCGGCCGGCACCGACCGCGGTATCAGTTCGATGGGCAAATACACAAGCGCCAGTTGGCAAGGCCACGCGCTCGCGTTCGGCTGGGACGGCGGCTATTCGACGCGCGACGATGCCCGGCGCGACCGCGACTATTTCCGGCCCGACGTCGCGCTGCCCGGCGGCGACGAAATCTACAATGCCCACGTCGCCCGGCTGGCGGTGTACACGCAGGACGAGTGGAACGTGACGCCGCGCTGGTCCGTGTACCTGGGCGCGCGCTGGGAAGGCATCCAGACGAGAACCGAAGGCAACACTTTCGCGACGGCGCACTCGCGCTCGACCGTGTTGAGCCCGCTGATGCAGACGCTGTACAAGCTGCCCGGCACGAAGGGTGATCAAGTCCGTTTCGCCGTCACGCGCACGTACAAGGCGCCGGGCCTGCAGAGTCTCATCCCGCACCGCTTCACGTCCGTCAACAATAGCCAGACGGAGCCGGATTTCATCGGCAACCCGAACCTGAAGCCCGAGCTGGCGCTGGGCATCGACGCGTCGTACGAGCATTACTGGGCCGAGGGCGCGCTGCTGTCGGCGAGCGTATCGAGCCGGCGCATCGACGACTACACGCGTAACCAGGTGCTGTTCGACGGCACGCGCTGGGTGTCGACGCCATCCAACGCGGGCCAGGCACGTACCCACGGCGTGGAACTGGAAGCGAAATTCCCGCTGAAGGCCCTGATCGGCACGAAAGAGGCGCTCGACCTGCGCGCGAGCCTGTCGCGCAACTGGTCGACCGTCGACTCCGTGCCGGGTCCGAACAACCGCCTGGACGCGCAGACGCCGGTCTCGGCCACGCTGGGTGCCGATTACAAGCGCGGACCGCTGACCGTGGGCGGCTCGTACGTGTTCAAGAACGGCGGCCAGGTGCGCGTCTCGGCGAACCAGATCAGCTACCAGTCCGTGCGCCGCGACCTCGACCTGTACACGCTGTGGAAATTCAACCCGAAGCTGCAACTGCGCGTCGCCACCGCGAACCTGCTCGCGCAGGACTATATCAGCGAAAGCAGCTACGTCCTGGCCGGCAATGGCACGCAGTCGACGCGCACCATCACGCCGCTGTACCGCAGCGTGCGCGCGACGCTCGAAATGAAGTTCTGATCCCGCATCGACGCGCCGCAGCATCGCGTACCGGCCCGGCCACGCCGAGCCGGACGCGTATCCCAATCTATCCGCAATCGTTATACCACCATACAAAATCCGCATAGGATTGTTGGCAATCCTTTCTCGTAACATTGTATTTATGCGATAACGTTGTCGCGCTGCTCCGGTGGGCGAGCGCGATGACTTGCGCGACATTCCCGCCGGCTGGAATGTGATCCACACGAGCCGGCAGCATACAAGGCAATGCCCAAAAATTACTATAAGGAGATATTTGCTGTGCGAAACGGAAATGTAAAAACGATTAGAAAGACGATGGTGGCCCAAGCCTGCGCGCTTCTCGTGGCAGGGCCGATTGCCGCGCATGCGCAGGACACGAACGTTGCGAGTGCAAGCGGGGACACGAGCGCCCCGAACACCGTTATCGTCACCGGTCAGCGCGCGGCGCTGAAGTCGGCGCGCGATCTCAAGCAGGACGCCAATCAGATCGTCGACTCGATCCAGGCGACCGATATCGGCAAGCTGCCGGACGTGAGTACGGTCGAGTCGCTGCAGCGGGTCGCCGGCGTCCAGATCCAGCGCCGCTATGGCGAGGGTGGCACCGATTACGACCATCGCACCGAGCCCGCGATCACGATCCGGGGCATTACGCAAGTCCGTAACCTGATCGACGGGCGCGACTTCTTTACGGCGAACGGGGGCCGGGCACCGGACCTGGAAGGGCTGCCTTCCGAACTGATGGCCGGCGTCGACGTGTACAAGAACGCGGCGTCGAACCTGATCGAAGGCGGTGTCGGCGGCGTGGTCAACATTCGCACGCGACTGCCGTTCGACTCGAAAGAAGACATCAACGTCATTACGCTCAAGTCCAATTACTACGACCGCATTCGCAAGTATTCGCCGGCGGGATCGGGCCTGTTGAGCCGCCAGTTCAAGACGGATTTCGGCCGCATGGGCTTCCTGGTGAATGCGACGGCGAGCAAGACCTATTATCGCCAGGACGCCGTTCTTCAACAGCAGCAGCACTGCCTGACCGCAACGGTTGGCAAATGTGCGACGGACGCGGCGCAACCGCCCTCGGCGGCCAAGGTCGCGGCCTACAATTCGATGCCGAACAAGGGGTCGCTCCCGGAACTCTATGTGCCGACATCCTTCGAGATGTACGAGGACTCGGGTGAGCGAAAGCGCCAGGGCCTGGCGCTCGCCTACCAGTGGCAGGTGAACAGCGACGTTCTCCTCACGGCACAAAACCTCTATTCGAACTACACGTTCATCCGGCGCGGCGAATACATCTACGGCGACGACAAGAACAGCGACCCGCGCGCAGCGGCAGGTTCCACATGGACGTGGGCACCTGATGGCAGTGCCACGAGCGGCACGTTGTCGCCGCAGATTTTTTCATCCTCCCGGTTCGACCAGGACGTTCGCAATCGCACGAACCTGTCCGCAGTGAACGTCAAGTGGCGCATTTCGGACAGGCTCAAGTCGAAGACCGACTTCGCGTATGAACGTGCCAACTACGATGCCGACCGCAATGGCGACTCCATCAAGCTTTACGATAATGAAAGCAGGAGTGTCGCCAATATCCCCAACCTGAATCTCGCCTTCGACGTGCGTGGCAGGATCCCGACATTTTCGATCGTCGATCCAGCCAATCCGGGCAATCCTTACGCCTATTTCGGCAATCCGAAGAATTGGTATTATGAGTGGCTCGCGAATGCGGTCGACCGTCACAAGCTGAAGATGTCGGCCCTCAGCCAGGATTTCGACGACGACCTCGGCGATCATTTCTTTACCAAACTGCACGTCGGCATACGCGCTGCCGATACCAAGGTGCTGTTGCGGGGTAACTGGAACAATACCGGTGTCTGTAACGATACGGGCACCAACCCCAGCTGGGGCGCATGCCCGCTTATTCCGGTTGCGCAGCATCCGGATCTCGCCTACGCTGGGCCTTCCAGCAATTTCATGCAGCCGGGTATCGGCTGGCCAGTCGCCGTGTTCCCGGAGTACGCCAATCCCGACTCGAGCGTTCTCGATCGAACCGTCGCGACGTATGCGCAGTTATTCGCCGGCAAGCCGAATACGTATACGTTCGACACGACGTTCCGTCCCGGGGATATCAACGAGCAACACGAAAAGACGCGGTCGTTCTTTGTCACGGGTGACTTCGGTACCAGCGTATTCGGTTACGAGCTCGACGGTACCGCCGGTATTCGCGTCGTGAAGACCGACCAGACGTCGATCGGCTATGTCCAGGACAGCACCGGGTCGCGCGCCGCCACGCTCAATAACAGCTACAGGAATTTCCTCCCCAGCCTCAATACGCGCCTGCACCTGAACGAGGATGTGCAGGTCCGCTTTGGCTACAGCAAGACGATGACGCGGCCAAACTTTACCGACATGGCCGCCCATGTCCAGCTGAATCCGAACATCCCTTCGCAATACGACGCCAACGGCCGCCCGACGGGCAGTTCCGGTAATCCGTACCTGAAGCCGATGACTGCGACGTCCTACGATCTGACACTGGAAGACTATTGGGGAACGTCGAATATGGCGTTCGTGGGGTTATTCAAGAAGGATATCGACGGTTACCTGGCCGGGGGCACGGAACCAATGAACTTCGGTGGCGTCATCTACGATATCGGCACCAGCATCAATCTCGGCAAGGGCTCGGTAAAAGGCATCGAAGCTGGCTTTACCCAGTTCTTTGATTTCCTTCCCGACCCGTTCAAGGGCTTCGGCATCCAGGCCAACTACACCTATGTCGACTCGAAAGTCGAGCTCAAGCCCGGGACCCTCATTCCTTTGCCGAAGTTGTCCAAGAATAGCTACAACCTGATCGGCCTCTATGAAAAGGGACCGCTGCAAGCGCGTCTTGCGTACAACTGGCGTTCCTCCTACCTTGACCAGATCAACGGCAGCGGTGTGTTTGGTGCGAACCAGTATGCAGCGCCGTATTCATCGCTCGATGCGTCGGTGAGCTACCAGATCAACAAGATCTTCACGCTGTCGGCGGACGCCGTGAATCTGAGGAACTCGATGTACCACACGTATGTCGAGCGGCCCTCGGGCGGTTTGTTGTGGCAACTTAACGATCGTCGATATAGTGTGTCCCTGAAGGCAAGCTTCTAACGCTGATATGAGCGAACGCGCCGCGGGTCTTTCCGCGGCGCGCTTTTTGTGAACGCGATCCACAAGGGGGCAGGATGGTCAAGGATAGATGGATGGCCAAGGTTGTCATCCTCGGCGGCGGAACCGCAGGATGGATGACGGCGGCCGCGTTGTCCCACACGTTCGGTCACGCCGTCGAGATCGTGCTGGTGGAATCGGACGCCATCGGCACGGTGGGCGTTGGCGAAGCGACGATCCCGCCGATCCGCACGTTTCATCAGATGATCGGCATCGATGAAGCCGAATTCATACGCGCCACCGGGGCGACGTTCAAACTCGGTATCGAATTTCGCGGCTGGCTCAACGACAGTTCGACGTATTTCCACCCTTTCGGCGCGTATGGGGTGGAGCGCGACATCGGGTACTTCTTCCAGTACTGGCTGCGTTTGAAGGAGAAAGGGCAGGTTTCGGACTTCTCCGAATTCTCGCTATGCACGTTGGCAGCGCGAAATAACGTATTTGCGCCCGCGTCCGAACGGCCCGGCGATCCGCTGCAGCATCTCCAGTCCGCCTATCACTTCGACGCCGGCCGCTATGCGAAATACTTGAAGGGGGTCTGCCTGGCGCGCGGGGTGTCGCACAAGATTGGCGACATGCTGACGGCGGAGCGTGACCCGGAAAACGGGCATGTCACAGGCCTGAAGCTCAAGACGGGCGAGCTCGTGACGGGTGACTTGTTCATCGACTGCTCCGGCATGCGCGCCATGCTTCTCGGGCAGGAGCTGGGTGTCGAGTATGAAGACTGGTCGCGCTGGCTGCCGATGAATCGCGCCTGTGCGGTGCCTTGCGAACAAAAGCTGGCACTGACTCCCTATACGATTTCCACCGCCAGACCTTTCGGCTGGCAGTGGCGGATACCTTTGCAGCATCGCGTTGGTAACGGCGTGGTGTATTCGAGCGAATTTGCCACGGATGAAGCGGCAGAGCGGTGTCTGCTGGATGGATTGGAGGGGGAGCCGCTGGCGCCGGTCAACCGCATCAAGTTCACGGCAGGAAGGCGCAGGACGCCCTGGACGAAGAACGTGGTCGCCATCGGGCTTGCCAGCGGATTCCTGGAGCCGTTGGAGTCGACCAGCATTCATTTCATTCAATCCAGCATCCAGCGGCTCATCCGCTATTTTCCGGACGCCGGTTTGGCGCCGGTGTGTGCACAGGCTTTCAACAAGGAGGCGACCCGGGAAGTCGAAAACGTCAGGGACTTCCTCATCCTGCATTACCACGCGACGGAACGTGACGACTCGGCATTATGGCGCTACGTGAAAGCCATGCAGATTCCGGACAGTCTCCAGGAAAGAATTGAGCTGTTCCGTGAGCGCGGACAACTGAACCTTGCCGCCGAAGAACTGTTCCAAAGCACGTCGTGGCATGCCGTCCTGTTGGGCCAAGGGATTCGGCCAAGAGCCTACATGCCTACGATGGCCCTTCAAGACGACGCCATGCTCGCGACTGCGTACAGCAATCTGGAGCGCAACTTCAAGAAAATCGTGTCGAGGCTTCCGGATCATGCCGCCTACATCAAGGAACACAAGCTGGCCTCGACCATGGAGAATCGCTGAATGAGGTTGCGCAAGCTACTGCAGTATATGGTTGTCGTCGGATTGGGTGTCCTGGCAAGCGGCGCCCATGCCGAACATACCGGCGACAAGCCGGCGACTGTTTCCGTCGTGATCAATGTCGACTGGCGGCATCCGACGCGACCGTTTGAAGGATGGGGCACCGCGCTTGCCTGGTTTGCCCATGTGACCGGGAAATTCGCCGAGCCGCAGCGCACCCGGTTGGCCGATTTGCTCTATGGGCGGGACGGTCTTGCATTGAATATCGCGCGTTACAATATTGGTGGCGGCAATGCGCCCGGGACACCAGCGTATTTGCGCCCCGGTGGCGATATTCCCGGATTCTGGCGCAAGCCGGATGGGTGGAATCCGGACGCCGACGATGCCTGGGACTGGTCCGCGGATGCCGGGCAGCGCTGGTGGCTCGATGCCATCAAGGCGCGGGTCGCGCCGCGCGATTTGATCCTCGAGGCGTTTTCGAATTCGCCGCCGTATTTCATGACCCGCAGTGGCCTGGTTTCCGGTAACGTCAATGGGTTGGAGGACAACCTTCGTCCGGGATTCGAAACCCAATTTGCCAAATATCTCGCGCGCGTCACGGCGGAGCTCGAGCGACGCCACGGTATCCGATTCAGAACGCTGTCTCCGGTCAACGAGCCGAATACGCCTTATTGGTTTTCCACCAACAAACAGGAAGGCGCTCACTGGTCGCCGGAAGCGCAATCGCGCATGTTCATTGCGTTGGCCAAGGTGCTGGCCGAATATGGCATGAAGACGGAAATATCGGGGCCGGACGAAACCAATCCCCAGACTTTTTTCGTCGACTGGGCCGGTCTGTCACCCGATGCGAAAAGCGTCATCCGGCAACTCAACGTCCATACCTACGAATGGATAGCAAAAAGTGGGGTGCGGGACATCGCGGAAACGTCGGGAAAACGGTTATGGATGTCGGAAGTCGATCTATCGCCCAGCAATGTGCGGGAAGACATCGACGACATGCGCCCGGCCATTGCGCTGGCGCAGCAGATCGTTACTGACATCAACAGCATGAATCCGCGCGCCTGGGTTCTGTGGCAAGCCATCGAAAACACGTCGTCCGATCCAAAGAAGAGCTCGAACTGGGGATTGATCAAGACTGATTTTTCAAACCTCGAGCGACCGGACTACCGGATCACGAAAAAATTCTGGGCGTTTGCCAATTTCACGAGATTCATCAGGCCAGGGTTTCGGTTCCTGAAATCCGATAACCCGGATGCGCTGGTGGCTGAAAATCCGGAAACGCATGAAGTCGTCATCGTGGCCGTCAATCCGGGGATCGTGTCGCGGATGCTGGACATCCGGCTGCCGGATGCAAAACTCGGCACGATGACATGCAAGACCTATATTACCCAGGCAGAAGACAGCCTCGCGACGTCGAAACCCGCATCATGCGGCGCCAGGTTGTCCGTGCATGCGCGGCCCATGTCGGTGGTGACTGTCGTTGCGACGCCTCGACAATAGGGTCAGGCCAGCCGCATCGCGACCGCGCCGCACGCGATCAGGGTGACGGCCGCCAGCCGTGCGCCCACGCGGCCGCGGGCCGCGCAGGCGCACACCCAGGCGCCCGTCAGCAGGAAGATCCATAGCGTGTACGCGGCCGGCGCGGTAGGTCTCGATGAGCAGCAGGAAGTAGGCCTGGACGACGCCCGACGCCGCGATGAACGGCCAGCTGGCCCGCGCCGGCGCCGGCAGGAAAGGCAGCAGGACGATGGCGACGCAGGCCGGTCCGGCCACGACGAGCACGGTCGCGAGCAGCGGCTCGCCGCGCCGCTTGGGCAGCGTGTTCCAGCTCGCGTGCAGCAACGCCGCGCCCAGCACGGCGCCCAGCTCGGAAGGCGTCACGCCTGCTCGGCCGCCGGTGCCGTCTCGGGAATGCCGTGGCGGCGGAAGTAGCGGTGCGCGACGAGCAGCGCGGCCGCCTGCATGGCGGCGCACAGGAAGAACGGCCCGCCCACGCGCCAGTCCTGCGGCGGCAGGTCGCTCGCGGCGCCCAGCAGCAGGGTGCCGACGAGCGGCGAGACGACGAGGCCGATGCTGCTGATCGATTGCAGGGAGCCCATCAGTTCTCCCTGTTCGCGGCTGGACGACGATTTCGACAGGATGCCCTGCAGCGCCGGTCCCGCGGCGAACGACAGCAGGTTGCAGAGGATGAAGACGTACATCATCCAGCCGTGCGTCGCGATCGCGTACAGGAAGTAGGTGACGGCGCCGGACGCGAGGCCGATCAGCGACAGCCGCACTTCGCCGAAGCGCCGGATCAGCGGCGCGAGCAGCCCGGCCTGCACGACGATCGAGCACACGCCCACGCAGAACAGGGCGATGCCGTTGTCGCGCGGCGTCCAGTCGAAGCGGAACGTCGTGAACAGGACCCACGTCGACTGCAGCATCATCTGGGCGAAGGCGACGAGCGTGTAGACGGTGATCAGGCCGCGGATGTCCGTGCGGCGCACGAGGCGCAGCAGGGATGAGAACGGGTTGATGCGCGACCACTGGAACGCCGCGCGGCGCTCGCGCGGCAGCGATTCCGGCACGGCGAAGTAGCCGTAGACGAAGTTCGCGGCGGACAGCGCGGCCGCCACGTAGAATGGCAGGTGCAATCCCATATTGCCCAGCAGGCCGCCCAGGATCGGCCCGCAGATGAAGCCGAAGCCGAACGCGGCGCCGATCTTGCCGAAGCTTTTCGCGCGGTTTTCCGGCGTCGACACGTCCGATGCGTACGCGGACGCGACGGACATGCTGGCCGACGACGCCCCGCCGATCACGCGCCCGATGAACAGGCAGGCGAGGTTCGGGGCCCAGGCGGTCGCGAGGAAGTTGATGCACATGCCGCCCATCGAATACAGCAGCACGGGGCGGCGGCCGATGCGGTCGGACAGCGCGCCCACCATCGGCATGAACAGGAATTGCATCAGCCCGAACGTGGCGCCCAGCACGCCGTACCACAGCGCCTGCTGCGTGCGATTGTCGACGAATTCGCCCACGAGGCTCGGCAGAACGGGCACGATCAGGCCGATGCCGAGCATGTCGACGAACACGCAGATGAGGACGAAATTCAGGTTCGCGCTTCTGGCCATGGGCGTTCCGGGACGATGCGGAAAACGTCTATGGTAGCACCGATTGCCCGGCAGACAACTGCTTGCTTTTCGATCAAGCTGCCACGTGCGGAATGCCTGCCCATTCGGCCGCGAAGGCGCTGCGGAAGTCCGTCAAGATCGCCAGCCGCTGTTCGGCGAGGCGGCGGCCGGCATCGGTCTGCATCATGCCCGGCAGGCGCGCCAGCTTCGCGTCGATGTGGTCGAGCGAATACGATTTGTCGTCGAGCGGACGGTCCAGCGCAAGCGGATCGCTGCCGTGGGCGAGGGCGCTGCCCATGCGGCCGGCGATATAAAACATGCGCGCGAGGCCGACGGCGCCGAGGCCGTCCAGGCGGTCGGCGTCCTGCACGATGCGGGCTTCCAGCGTGGTCGCGGGGACGGCGGCGGAAAAGCTGTGCGCTTCGATCGCGTGGGCGACGGCCGCAAGCTTGTCCGCCGGAAAGCCGAGCGCCGCCAAACGCTCGGTGGCCAGTTCCGCCGACAGGCGGGATGCAATGCTGCGGCGCGGGTCGTCCTTCGGCACGTTGACGAGATCGTGCAGATAGCACGCCGCCAGCACGACGAGCGGATCGGCCTGGTCGTGGTGCGCCAGCAGCGCCTGCGCATTGCGCCAGACGCGTTCGACATGGTTCAGGTCATGGGCGCCGTCGGGGCCCTGGTCGGCGACCGCCTGTGCGGCCAGTTGGGCGAGGCGGGGACGCCAGCTGTCGAGTTCAGGATGGAGTGCTTGCATTGGAGTCTACGGAAACGAGGGCGCGCTGCGACAGCGCGTCGGCCCCGGTGTTCTTGTGGCGCGGCACCCAGCGCAGGCGCACGTCGGGCAGGAGGGCCAGCAGCGCCAGCGCCCGGGCGCGATAGCCGGCCAGGGCGGGCGCCGCGTACAGGTCGGGGCCGGTGACATCGTCGATCACGACCCGGCTGTCGCCGTGGATGGTCAGCTCGTGCGCGCCGTGGGCGGCGGCCGTTTCCAGCAGGGCGATCAGCGCGCGGTATTCCGCCTCGCTGCTGTTGCCGTGGCCGGCCGGATGGGCGAGTTCGATGAGATGGCCGTCCGGGCCTTCGATCCGCACGCCGATGCCGCAGCGGCCCGGGTTCGGTTTCGCGGAGCCGTCGAACCAGGCGCGCCATGCGGTTGGCTGCGCATCGCGCCGCGAGGCCGCAGCGGCTTTCGTGGAGGCGCGGGCCGCATCGCGTGCCGCCTGCGCGGCCAGCACGCCGGTGCGCACCTCGACGAGGGCGGCGAGGCCCGCTGCGCCGGCCGCCAGTTCCAGCGTGCGGCGCAGCGCCTGGTCGGCGGGCAGCCCTTCGGCCAGCGCCAGGCGGCGGCTGGCCGCGCGCTCGGCCTTGTAGGCGATCCGGTCCAGGTCGGGAAGGTCATTCATGCCGAGAGGATACTACAAAGAAAAACAGCGCCGGGGCGCTGTTTTCAGGATTAGCGCCGGTAGGGATTGTCCGGCCTGCGATCCCGGCGGTTCGGCACACCGTCGCCGTCGCGGT
The DNA here is from genome assembly GCF_059491305.1 of Massilia sp. Masssp94. Lineage (NCBI taxonomy): Bacteria > Pseudomonadati > Pseudomonadota > Betaproteobacteria > Burkholderiales > Oxalobacteraceae > Massilia > Massilia sp. Masssp94. The sequence continues at coordinate 6,981,104 of NZ_CP168501.1, read as the reverse complement.
CGCGGTCGTAGCGGTTCGGCACGCCGTCGCGGTCTTCGTCCCAGCGGCGGCCGTTGCGCTCGTAGCGGTCGGGGATGCCGTCGCGGTCGCGGTCCCGATAGCCCGGCCGGTCGTTGTAGTACGAACCCCGGTCGTAGCCGCGGTCGTAGCGGCGTTCGAAGCGGTCGGGCACGCCGTCGCGGTCGCGGTCGGGGCCGTATGGCGTCCACGCGGCAGGCTGCATGTACCAGCCGCCATTGCCCTGGTACCAGGCCGGCGCGCGGTAGACATAGCCGGGACGCTCGGCGACCCAGTAGCCCGGTGCCCACGTATGGCGGTGGCCGGACCACTCCCAGTGGCCGGGTGCCCACACATAACCGTGGCGCGGCGCGGGGACGCGTTCGTACAACGGGGCCGGCGGGGCCGTGCTGATGGTCAGGCTGACATTGCTGTAAGCCATGGAAGGAAGCGGTGCGGCGGCGGCGCCGATGGCGATCAGGGCGGCAAGTGCGAGGCGTTTCATGTTGGTCTCCAATCCGGACTTCGGATGTGACCAATATAGCGCGGTGGGCGGAGCGATTCAGCGGTTGAAGCAGACTCTTACATCTGAAACAGATTGTGTGCGGGGACGGCGCTGACCGTCCCCGCGGCGAACATCATGCGCGGCTCCGCACGCGTTCCAGCGCCAGCATCTGTTGCTTCTCGACCGGCGTCAGGCGCTTGGCGGTGACGTGCACGACGGGGATGCCGGCGGTGGTCGCGAGAACGGGTGCGGTCGCCTGTGCGGGCTTGGCGCTGTCGAGTGCCATGCTGCCGGCGGCGGCCAAGCTCAGGGCGACGATGAAGGCGGCTTCCATGTGCTTGATGACGTTCATGATGCTCTCCTCGGGGTTGGATGCGGGGTCGGGTGATTAAGCGTTTCTCGATGTGTGTACTGTAGCCACAAGGGTTCCCGGTCTCCACCCGCGTGCGACGAACCGCACGAAACGCAGGACGAAGCGCAGATAAGCGGGACCGGCTTTCATCGTCCCCCGGCTAGGCGCACGCGAACACAACGAGGGAGAACCCAGCGATGATCGGAACGCTCGTCGAGGCCGTCGCGGCCAACCGGACGCGCTTGCGGCGTGCGCGCAACCTGCGCGCGGGCACGCGCACGCACGTGGCCGCCCAGCCGCGCGCACGCGGGCCCGTGCCGCTACGCTGGCTGACGGCAGGCTGCGTGCTGCTGGCCGTCGCGGGCGCCGCGCTCATCGTCGTGCACGCGCGCTGGCTGGCCGCTGCCGGCGCGACGCCGCCGGGCGACGGCGCTTCCCGCCTGACGCCCGTGCTGCCCGGCGTCGCGTTCACGGTGCCCGACAGTCCCGGCGTGATGGTGCGCACGCACGGCGGCGCGGCGCTGCTGATCCTGTCCGGCATGCGCGCCGGACCGGTGCAGCGTGTCGACCTGTGCGACCAGCTCGCCGACCGCACGCGTCCCGGCCGCCTGCTGCCGCTGCGGATCGGCTGGATGTTCGCCGACGCGGCCGCCTTGACCGCACCGCACAACGTGCTGCTGGCGGAAGGTCCGATGCCGCGCGTGCGCGTCGACGGCCGCGCCGGGGCGCCGCTGGACGTGCGCTGGGACGGGCAGGCGCAGTGGGTGGGCGCCGCGGCACGGGTCGCACCAGGCAGCGAGGGCTGGCTGACATGGCGCGAAGGCGCACTGCGGCTGCGGCACCGGCCGAGCGGCGCCTGCCCGGCCGCCGGCGAACTCCTCGTGCAGCTGTACCGTCCCGCACCGACGCCACGCGCGCTGGTCGTCGCCGTGCCGGCGCACGGCGAACCGGGCGAGGCGCTGCTGGCGCCGGGCGAGTACCGCGTGCCGGCGTCGCCCGCGGCCACGCTGGAAGACGAGCAGCTGTTCGCCCAGCTGCAGGCCCGCGGCCTCGTGCGCCTGGGTGCGAACGGTCTCGCCGAGCTGGCCCCGCCGGACCTTGCCGCATGGCGCGCGGCCGGCAAGACGCCGTGGGATGACGTGAACCTCGACGGCGACGCGCTGCGGCTGCTGGAGCGGTTGTATCGCCGCGCCGACGGCGATTTCGTGCGCGAACAGGTCCGCATCTTCAACGCCGAGCGGCGGCTGCTCGCGTGGCGCCTGCCGGCGGGCGCGACCGCCACGCGGCGCGCGGAAGTCGTGCAAGGAACGGCCACGGTCCCCGTGCCGCTGGCCGACGACATGCCCCCCGCCAGCGCCCGCCTGTTCGCCCGGCTGCCGCAGGGCTGGGCGCCGTGGCAGCGGATCGGCGCGTGGCCGGCGGACGGCGGCGTGGCCCGTCTGCGCCTGACCGTACCCGACGGGACGGCGAGTCTCCGGCTGATGCTGGCAGGCCGCCTGCGCCACGTCACCGGCGCCCGGTTGCGCACCGATCCGCTGCCCGTCTGCGACGGCCGCGCGTGCACGGCGCCGGACGAGGTGCAGATAATCGACCTGCTGCCCGACGCCGGCGAGATCGTGATCGATGCGGAACCGCTGGCGCAGGGCGCCCTGGCCACGCCGGGCGATGCGCGCTACCGCCACCTCGCCGTGCGCGACGGCCGGCTCGCGTGGCAGGCGCTGCGCCCGGCCACGTCGCGTCCGTCCGCGCCGCTGGCGGATGTGGTGCTGGCCGACCGCAACGGCGTCACGCTGTGGCGCGACGGTGCGCCGACGGAGGCGGCCCGCGCGGCCGGCCTCGCGACGATGCTGGGCGTGCGCGCGGGCCAGGCGGGCAGCGTCGCCACCTTGCTCGGCCGCGTGCCGGGCGGCCGTCACACGGCGCGGATGACCCTGGACCTGCGCCTGCAGGCGGCCGCGCAGGCGGCGCTCGACTGCATCGCGATGCGGCGCGGCCACTGGGATGGCCGCGGCTGCACGGGGGCGGGGGCCGTTCCGGCGGGCCGGCAGGCGGGCGTCGTCCTGCTCGACACGGAGACGGGCGCGATCCTCGCCGCGGCCGGGGCGGGCATGCCGGCCGTGACGCCGGACAACTGGCGCGAGGCGCGCGACTTCGACCGCGTCGACCCGGCCGCGAGCCCGCTGCGCCTGCCCGCGCTGCAGCACGACGGCGGCGCCGAGCGGGCGCCGGGATCGACGTTCAAGATCGTCAGCGCCCTCGGGCTGGAACTGGCCGCGCAGTCCGACCGCCAGCTGGATGCCCTGCTGGACGGCCTGCCGCTCGCCGGCATCAACGCCGCCGCGCACGAACGGGGCTTCGCCTTCCGCACGGATGCGCCGACGTATCCGGTCGAGGGCCGCGCGCGCATCACGAACTTCCGCGACCAGGGCCTGGACCGGCGCGCCAGGGATGGCCGGCTGGGCCTCGCGCAGGCGCTGACCTACAGTCTGAACACGTGGTTCGCGTGGACGGGAGAACTGTCCGACCGGAGCCTGCTCGGCCGGCCCGACGGCGGCGTGCCCGACCTGCAGCCGCTGGAACCGGGCGCGCTGGACCCGGTCCGGCCGATCGTCGCCATGGCGCGCCGGCTCGGCTTCGGCCAGGCGCTGCGGCTCGACGGCGGCCTGCTGCCGGCGGATTTCGCCTGGTCGGCGTGGGACGCGCTGCAGGCGACGCCGGCCGCCATCGACCCCGTCCACACGCGTCACGAACTGCGCCAGATGGCGATCGGCCTGCGCATGCAGGCGACGCCGCTGCAGATGGCGCTCGTCGCCGGTGCCGTCGGGCAGGGGCGGCCAATCGTGCCGCACCTGCTGGGGGAACTCGACGGCAAACCGGCCGCGCCGTCGAACGGGCCGGCCCTGGGCGTGCGCCTCGACCGTGTGCGCGCGGGCATGAAGGGCGTCGTCGACGTGGGCACGGCGGCCGGTGCCTTCCGGGCGCCTGCGCTGGCCGGCATCCGGCGCGGCCTGTCCGGCAAGACGGGGACGGCGCCGGTGGGCGACGGATCGCTGGCGACGGTATGGTTCACGGGCTGGCTGGAGCCGCACAGCGTGGCGGGGCAGGAGCACCGGCTCGCCGTCGCCGTCTTCGCCAGCCGCTCGGAAGCGACGGGCGGCGAGCATGCGGCGCCCGTCGCTGCCGCCGTCCTGGGGGCGCTGGCCGATCGTATGCAAATCAAGGGGGCGAAATAGGGGGTATTTCCCACTCATCTGCGCGCCTACGAGATGTGGTTCTGTGGCATGATCTATTACGGTCCTGCTATTAGTGGCCGAACATCGAAGAGGATTTATGCGTTTGCCGGGAACCCGGTACCAGGAACCGGGCTGGGAAGAAGTGCGCAAGTTGCTGGGACAGTGCTCGCTCGCCGCGCTGCGCGGTCTCGATGCCGCACATCCGGACCTGGAGGCTCGGTTGGAGCATTACGTGGAGCGCATGACGGACCAGCTCCTGGCCCAGCGCCACAGCGCCCGCGCCCGGGCGGCCGGCAACGGCTACGGCGACACCGTCCACGAGCTGGCGGTGACGCTCGTCGTCGAGCTGCGCGCCCGTCCGGCCGACTGGGACGCCCTGTGCGCCGCGCTGGCGGACGGTCCCTCCGGCGACGCACTCCTGCGCAAGAAGGTGAACGACATGTACGCCGTGCTGCGCGACCGGGTCGATGCCGACAACTACCAGGCCGCCTGCGGCCGTCCGTGCAGCCCGAATCGTATGTACGCTTACCGGATGCTGGACACCGCCTACCACGACGTGGCCCGCCTGTTCGCCAACTGGCGCGCGCACCGGGCGCAGGTCGGCGCAATCCTCGGCCGCGAGATCGCGGACGGCGCCGACCCCATCGAAGTGCGCCAGCTGCGCACGATCCACGACTGCCGCGCGGAGTGGATCCTGCGCTGGAGCGCATCGATGGAGGACTTCGGCGGCGGTCCCGGCCCGCTGCACACGCGCTCCAAGCGCTTCGCGAGCCTGAAGACGAGCCCGGACCGCATCGCCGCCATGCTGCGCGAGATCGGCGATTACGAACAGCTCTCGGCCAACCGCGACGAGGACTGGCTGCAGGACCTGGACGACGCGTCGGTCTGGGTGGAAGATTACTGGCGCGTGCTGCAGGAATCGGAAAGCGCGGCGGCGCCTGGCCCCGATCGGATCCTGGAAGCGCAGCAGGATGCGCTCGACGCCGCGGCACCGGAACCGGATCCAGTGCCGGAGGAAGCCGACCCGCGCCTCGAGACGCTCGCGCTGAGCGTTTCACTGCCCCCCGGCTATGTGGCGCAAGCGGTGCCGGACGGTCTGCTGGCGGCGGAGGGCCTGCCGGTGGGACTGGCCGTGTACGCGAAGCTGCTGGGCCCCGACGACGCGTCCTACCCGGACGCGTGGCGCGACCCGGCCACCGGCGCGCTGCCGACGATGCAGCAGCTGGCGGCGCTGGCCGAGGTGTCGTTGCCGACGTTGCGCAAGCGGCGCGACGCGGCGATCGCCCGGATGAATGCCGCCTTTGACACGAAGCGAGGACGCGATGCATAGCAACGACACGAGCTCACGCCGGCTGCAGGAAGCCCTGCTGCTGGCCCGCCGCAAGGACGGCGACCGCCTGATGCTGGACGATGCCACGCTGGCCGCGGCGCTGGACGGCAGCCGGCCGCTGACGTCGGGCGAGCGGGCCGCGCTGCGGGCATCGCCGCTGACCGCGCGCCGGCTGCGCCATCTCGCGCTGGCGCGGCGCGCGGCCGCATCGGCCGCGTGGCGGGGCAGCCGCGGCGCGCTGCGGGCCGCGAGCACCGGCACACCGGAAGCGGTCGTGACGGACGACGGCTGGTGGACCCTGCATTTCATGTCCGCCGGCGGCGGGTGGCGCACCGTCCTGCAACTGGCGCCGCAAGCCCCGTTCGCGGAAGCGCTGCTCGTGGCGCGCGCGCCGCTGCGCGTCGTGGACGGCGCCGGCGCCGTGGTGCTCGCCGGCCAGCTCGATGCGGACGGCGAGTGCGAGGCCGCCTGGCCGTTTGCCGCCGCACCCTCGGACCATTTGCAGGCGCACGGCGCCCGTTTCACCGTCGAACCGCTGGAGGCGGACACACCATGATCCCATTCTTCAAGCGCGCCGCGCCCGTCCACGATGCCTGCACCCTCGGACGCACGGCTGTCGCGCTGCCGCTGTCGCCCGGCTGCGGCGCGCCGCCGGGCTGCCCCGTCGTCATCGTCGACGCGGACGGCCGCCCGCGCCGCGCCACGACGCCGGCCGGGAAAAAGGTCGAGCTGCGTCCCGGCGAACTCGCGTGGGCGTTCCACCCGGGCCCGTACACGATAGCCGTGGCCCCGTACGCGCAGGCGCCCGAGATCGGCCTGCGCACGACGTTCGCCATCGACCCGCAGGACCCCGCCGCCGCGGGCAAGCGCTTCGACCTGTACCTGGCCGCCGAAGCGGATGGCCGCGTCGACCTGGCCGCGCTGCGCATGAAAGTGGAAAGTGCGGTGCGCAGCGCGCTGGCGCAGGGCGTGCTCGAGCTGCCGCCGTGCGCGGACATCGACGAGTGGAACGCGTTCCGCCAGGGCCTGAACCGCTTGCTGTACCTGCGCTTCGGCCTGACCGTGGACGATTGCGTGCCCGTCGAACTGGACGGCGTCGACTACGCGGCGCAACTCGCCGCGCGCGCAGTCGGAAGCACAGCGGCCGCGGCGCCCGCGCCCGTGGCGGAGAAGGTCGTGCCGGACCTGGCCGACGCGAAGGCCATGCGCCGGCTGTTCCTGGAGCTGCCTTGCCTGATGTGCGGCCTGCGCTTCGGCGCGCTGCCGAACGGGCAGGAACAGTTCCGCCAGCAGCAGGCCTTGCTGCAGCGGCTGGACCGGCTGTCCGTCGAGATCACGACGATGCCCGCCCTCGTGCTGGCCGCGCCGGGACAGCCGCTCGCGCTGGACGAACAACTGCGCCGCATGCGCCACAGCCGCCGCGCGACCGTCGCGCTGGACGAAGCGTGGGCGCTGCTGGCCCGCCTCGAAGGCGCGCAAGGGGAGCGCCTGGCCGCGCTGTACGACGAAGCCGAGCGCATCGTCGCCAACCTCGAAGCCGATTGCGCCGGCCGGCGCGCGGCGAAACACGTCGCGGAGGCGGCATGAACATACCCCAACAGGCCGTGTGCCGTACCCGCCAGCCCGACGGCACGCTGCTCACCGTGACGGCCACGCGGCGCGAGCGCGCGGGCCGTGCGGACGTCAAGTGCACCGTGCCGGGCGACGCGGCATTGGCCGAACGCCTGCAGCAGGTGGTCCGCCTCGCGCGCCATACGGAAGCGAAGATCGACAGCCGCGACCAGGTCGTGCTCGGCGTCGACCGCGCGCCGGCAGGGCGCGACTGCGAACTGGCCTTCGTGCTGGCCGACCGTATCGTGCGCGGCGTGTGGCATGGACGGGAGGTGGTCGCCAACGGCTGGTCCGATGCGTGGCAGCTGGGCCGTGTGGACGGCCACGACGTCGCGGACGCGTCGCCGGACGCGCTGCTGGGCGGCCCGGACGGCCTGTCGCACCTGGGCCAGCTGGACGGCCATTCCGATCCCGGCGCGCGCGTGTCCGGCGCCCGCGCGTGGTTCCCGCTGCACAGCGGGGGAGACGGCGACGGCCTCGGCTGGGTCGAGGTGAGCGTGCACCCGCTGGAGGGCGAACGCCTCGACGAGGAACAGACGATCGCCGTGGCGGGCGCGGACGCGGCACGGCAGCTGGCGGTGCGCCAGGCGCTGGCCGGTGCGCGCCACTTCGATGGCCGCGGTCTCGGGCGCTGGCGCACGACGGTGCGCTTCAGCGACGCCGCATTCGCCGGCCGTTCGTACGAACTGGCCCTCGTGCTGGCCGACCGCATCGCGCGCGGCCGCGAATTCATCCCGCGTGCGCGGCTGCTGGCGACGGGCTGCTCGGACGCGTGGCATGCGGGCCGCGTGGACACGGTCGACGGGATCGCGCCGAAATGCGCGCTGCTGCTGCGCGAGGCGGGGCCGGGCGACCGCATCGTGCTGCCGCATGCGTGGCGCGATGCGCTGCCGGCGGGCTTCGCGGACGACGTCCGCGCGCGCGGCGCGAGCGTGGCGTGCGTGGAGCGGATCGGAATCATTTGATGTAGGCTTGCAGGGTGAGCCGGAAGGAGTCGACGATGTTGCGGATGTTTGGATTGGGTGGGGCAAAGTGCCCGCGCTGTTCGCAAGGGACGGGCGCGGCGGACGGCTATTGCACCGCCTGCGGCCTGATGCTCGGCACGCCGCGCAACGAGCCCGTGCTGGTGGAGAACCGCTGGGTGCCCGGTCCGGACGAACTGGCCGTGTTCTTCGGCGTGCGCGCGCTGTCCGGCGTATTCGTCAAGACCCTGCGCGTGCCCGCCACGGCACGTGCCTACATCCTGCAGGGCGATCAGGCCACCGAAGTGCCGCAGGGCGAGTACGAGATCGAAGGCTTCTTCACGCGCCTGAACCACCTGCTGCGCGACCAGCATGCGGAGATCCTCGTCACGAGGAGCGGCGCGCTGCCGGTCGAGTTCGAACTGGATGGCCTGGTCAGCGCCGAACATCTGGAGGTGTCCGCGCGGCTGGCGCTGTCAGTCCGGATCGAGAGCGTGCCCGCGTTCGCGCGCCATTTCATGACGATGCCCGGCACCGTGAAGGCCGACCACCTGCGCGAACTGCTGCTGCAGCCGGTGCGCCAGCTGGCGGGCGAATTCGTCGGCGCCCGTTCGCTGCGCGAGATGGCGGGGCAGCGCGAACTGCGCCCGGAACTCGACCAGCACCTGCAGGGCGGCCTCGCGACCCTGCTCGCGGATTACGGGCTGGCCATCGTCCGCGTGGAGACGCTGGCGCTGCGCCACGACCGCTTCGACGCCAACCGCGCCCGCATCGGCAGCCTGTGGCTGGCCGTCGATGAGCAGCGGGTGAAGGTCGAGCATGCGCGCCAGCTCGACGAGCTGTATACCGACGACGAGTGGCGCCGCATCGCGCGCGAGGAAAGCCAGGCGCGCCTCGCGCACCGCCGCGCGGAACTGCGCCAGGGCGCCGGCATCGAGCGTGCGGAGATGAGCCTGCAGAACGCCGAGCGCGCGCAGGCGATCCGCGCCCGCGAGATCGAGCTGTATGGCCGGATCGTCGAGTCCCGCTCGCGCAAGCACGCGATCGAACGGGGCGCGCAGGATCTCGTCGCGGAGCTGGAACACGAGCTGGCGCAGAAACGCGGCGCGCGCGTGGACCAGGAAACGGAATGGGCGCATTTGCGCGAGCTGGCCGCCGTGCGCATGCGCGAAGAGGTCGCCCTCGCGCGCCAGGACGCGGCGCAGGCCCGCACGGTCGCCGCGCAGCGCTTCTCGCACCAGTTGCTGCAGCAGCAGATCCGCAACAAGATCGAGCAGGCGCGCGGCATCGAGGACGCGGCGCGCCAGCGCGCGGAACTGGCGCGCCTGCACGCGGCCGAGGAAGATGCGGCACGGCGCGCGCGCGCGATCGAGGCGCAAGACCATGCGGCGCGGCTGCGGGCGGCGGAGCGCGCCGAGTCCATCGAGGTGGAAGCCGTACGCCAGCGCGTGGAAGCGCTGCGCCGCGACGGGACGCAGGCCGACGCGTTGGCCCAGCACGAAAAGCTGCTGCGCACGATCGAAGCGGATGCCGCTCTGCAGCGGGTGGCGATCGATGGCGAGGAAGCCCGCGCGGTGCTGCAGGCCGAGCTGCTCGCGGCCGAGCGCACGCACGAGCTGCGCCGCATGGAGACGCTGGGCGCCGTCGACGACACGACGAAACTGGTGGTGGCCGGCGCGACCAATGCCGCGCTGCTGGCCGACGTGCTGAAGGCACGCACGCAGGCCGGCATGAGCGCGGAGCAGCTGGCGGCGCTGACGTCGTCGCGCCTCGCCGATGAACAGGTCGAACGCGAGCGCGCGCGGCGCAACGACGAACTGGAACGCGAACGGCGCCACCAGCTGGAACTGCTCGCGCTGCAGAACGACGTCAACAAGACGGCGCTCGCCACGCAGGCGCAATTGGGCGGCGCGCTGATCGCGGGTACGGCCTGCCGCCACGCGGGCGCCCAGGCCGGCGACCGGTTCTGCGGTACGTGCGGCGCGCCGCTGCCGGCGCGGGGATGATGCAGACGGCGATCGACAAGCTGCGCGAACTGCGCGCGCTGCACGAGGACGGCCTGTTGAGCCGCCAGGAATTCGACAGCCGCAAGAACGCGATCCTCGATGCTGCCTATCCGGCCGATTCTTCCGCCGATCCGCCGCCGGCCGCGCCCGTGCGCGCCGGCACCGAGATCGGCCTGATGGCCACGCAGGAAGTGGGGCCGGTGAACCGCCGCTACCGGCTGGAACGGCTGATCGCACAGGGCGGCATGGGCGAGGTGTGGCAGGCGACGGACCTCGCCACGCACGCGGAACTGGGCCACAGTGCGCAGGTGGCGCTGAAGATCCTGCCGCCCCGGCTCACGGAAAACTCGCTGCACGCGAAGCTGCTGATCGAGGAAGCGGCACGTGCGCGCCAGCTCGCGCACCAGCACATCGTGCGCGTGTACGACTGGGCCCAGGATCCGGCCACCGGCAGCTATTTCATCATCATGGAGTGCCTGGACGGCGAGGACCTCGACACGCTGCTGGCGCGCGTGGGCCGGCTCGACCCGGCGCGCGCGCTGGAGGTGCTGGCGCCCGTCGCCGCCGCGCTGGATTACGCGTGGGAGCGGCACCACCTCGTCCACCGCGACATCAAGCCCGCCAACGTGTTTATCGCCCGCGGCGGCGACGTCAAGCTGCTCGACTTCGGCATCGCGGCGCGCGCCCGCGCGGGCGGCCTCGCGCTGGAAGCCCCGGCCAGCTCCGGCACGGCCGGCTATCGCGCGCCCGAGGCCACCGGCACCGGCGGTGAGCCGGACCGTGGGCTGGACGTGTATGCCGTCGCCGTCATGCTGTACCGGATGCTGGCCGGCGCGTTGCCCATCGGCGCCGATCCGGCCCGGCCGGCGGCATTGAACGATGCGCAGTGGGCCGTGCTGCGCGCCGGCTTCGCGCAGGACCCGGCCCGGCGTCCGCCCAGCGTGACGGATCTGCTCGCCCGATTGCAGGCGGCGCCGGTCGTCGACGGGGCGGCGCAGGCCGCGGCGGACGCCATCGACAGGGAGCGCGCCGCGCGCGAACTGGCGGCGCGCAAGCTGGCGCAGGCCCAGGCGGAAGCCGCGGCAAAAGCGCAGCTCGACCGCCAGCGCCGCGAACAGGAACGGGCCGCGAAACAGGCGGCGGAAGCGGCGCGTGCGGCGCGCAAGGACGCGCTGCGCCAGCAGCTGCTGGAACGGCGCGCGGCGGAAGCGGAAAAGGCGCGACTGGAGCGCGAGGAGGCGCAGCGCAAGCTCGTGCAGGCCAAGGCGGCCGCGGCATACGTCGCGGACCAGAAGCGCGCCCGGCTCGAGGAGGCGGCGCGTGCCCAGGCCGTGCTGACGCAGCTGATGCCCACGCCGGCCAGCCCCGTCGCCGACACGGAAGGCGTATTGCGCGACCGCTTCCTGGGCGGCGACGCCAGGGGGCCGGAACTCGTGCTGCTGCCGACGGGCCGCTTCCAGATGGGCTCTCCCGAGCACGAACGGAAGGTCGCGATGGAAGCCGGCTCGCAACCGGGCTGGCTGGCGCGCGAACTGCCGCAGCACTGGGTCGGCATCGAGAAGCCGATCGCCATGGGCCGCTATCCGGTGACGGTCGGCGAGTGGCGCGTGTTCGTGGCCAGCACCGGCTGGCGGCCGAGCGGGGAAACCGATTGGGACGCGCCGGGCTTCGCGCAGACGGACCGCCATCCCGTCGTCGGCGTGAACTGGTTCGACGCGATCCGCTACGTGCGCTGGCTGTCCGAAGCGACCGGTAAATCGTACCGGCTGCCGAGCGAGGCGGAATGGGAATACGCGTGCCGCGCCGGGACGAAGACGGCGTTCTCGTTCGGCGACAGGATCACGACGGACCAGGCGAATTACGACGGCAATTTCACCTACAACGGCGGCCCGCGCGGCGAGTACCGGCGCGGCACGACGCCGGTCGGCATGTTCCCCGCCAATCCCTGGGGCCTGTTCGACATGCACGGCAACGTGTGGGAATGGGTGCAGGACGTCGTCCACGACAATTACGACGGCGCCCCGCTCGACGGCAGCGCGTGGGAAGAGGGCGGCGACCAGGCCCGCCGCATCCTGCGCGGCGGCTCCTGGCTGTACAACCCGCGCTACCTGCGCGCGGCGCTGCGCAACGGCTTTTCGGCCGCCCTGTCGAACGACATCGTGGGTTTTCGTATCGTACGCGACCTGATGTAGCCAACACGATACGCAGCGGAAATTCGCGGTGTCTCACCCTTGGGCGCATAATGAATCGCACTCTGCAAAGGAGGCGATCATGCGAATTCCCAAGGATATCCAGATCCCGTTCATCGTGCTGTCGCTGGAAGCCGTGCTGCTGACCGGCGCGGCGTTGATTTTCCTGATCCTGCGGCCGGGCTGATCTACGCGCGGCCGGCGTAGGCGTCGAGCAGGCGTGCGTAAGTGCGCCGGCGGTCGCCTGTGTGTTCGGCGTGGTCTTCCGGACGCGGGCTGGCCGCGAACCGCACGCGGCCCGTGAACCGGGCGAGGCGGTCCAGCACCGTGGACGGGCCGATGGGCGTTTCCTGGCCGCCGGCCGGGTCGAGGTGCCAGAAGCCGCCGTCGCGGTGGAACAGGACCGGCATGCCCGCCGCGCGCGGCAGGGCGCCGGACCCCAGCGCCGCCGGCTCGGGCACGACGCCGGGCGCCAGCAGCACGAAGCACTCGGACGCACCGCCGGCATCCACGCGGTGCAGGGTCAGCGCATGCGCGTGCAGCGCCGTCACGACGAACGTCACCACGCCGCGTATGCTGGCCGTCAATTCGATGCGCATCCCGAGGCGCAGGGGGACGGGCGCGTGCTTGCCCGGCCAGGTGCCGTCCAGCAACAGGCCGTAGCGCGACACGTCCTCGATCTCGAACCCGCCGCGCGCGGGGCGGATGACGGCGTGGCGCGCGGACAGCCGGCGCGTGAGGCCATCCCGTTCGGGCCCTTGCGCGCCATGGTGTTCCAGCAGCAGGTCGGCCTCGGCGCCGACGGTGTCGCAGCGGCCCAGCACGCATTCGTCCAGCGCGAACAGCCGCACGTGGCGCTGGGCGCCGGCGTCCGGTTCCGCGTACACGAGGCAGCCGGTGCTTGCCGGGCATGGATGCGCCGCGCGCTCGGCGGGCAGGTCGATCTCGATCAGGTCTTCGTCCCACGCGATGGTCGGCAGGCCGACGGCCACCTTGCCGCCGGCACTCCCCTCGAGGTTCAGCTGGGCGATGGAGGCGTTGCGGGCATGGATGTCGATGTCCATCGCGCCGCCGCCGGCCAGGCCCTGTACGCGGGCGATGGCGGCATCGTCGGCGCTGATGCGCACGTTTTTATGCGTGGACAGATAGGTCTGGTGGATCTCGCCCAGCGATGCGTCCGGCCGCGGCACGAGCAGCACGAGCGTCGCGACCCACGTGCGCGCCGGGTGGCGGGCATGGATTTCCAGGTCGACTCGGTACTGGCCGTGTTCCCGTCCGCGCGACGAGAATTCCACGAACACGGGCCGCCAGTCGCCGCGCAGGGTGCGCGCAAACTGCAGCTGGCCGGCGCCCATCGGCAGCAGCTTCGATTCGAGCAGCAGGGTCAGTTGCGCCGGCGCGTCGTCCGGCATGCCCCGCAATTCCAGCTTGATGGCCTGGCGGCCGCCGGCCGCGCGCGGGTCGAAGCCGCTCACGTGCAGGTGCGGCCGGGGTGGCGGTGCATGGATCGTCGCCGGTATCCGCGCCGGTCCTTCGGCGCGTACGCGTTTCAGCATCTCGAAACTCGAGCCGAGCACATCGACCGCGCCGGAAGGCTGGCGGTGGCCGTGCGCGCACTGCGCCTCGCCCGGGGCGACCCAGACGGTGCAATGCGGGTGATCGGGACTGCTGCAACGCTTCATGGGCGATTATCGGTTCGGGGGATGGGGACCCAGCTTACGCGATTGTAGCGTAGCGCGGCGCGCGGATTTCATAGTTGAGCAAGACTTTTTTCCAAGATGCACTATTTACCACAGTCATGCCCCCGGCAATGCGGTCTCGTCGCGCGCCGCGCCAGGGACGCGCACGAGGATGGCGCTGACGTTGTCCGGATAAAAGAATGCGGCCGGATGGGCATCGTAGGCTTCCATCAGCGCGTGCAGCATCGTGGCGGCGTCCGCGGTGCCGGCCAGCAGCTGCGGCCATTGTCCGGCCCAGCCGGCCGGGTCCGAGCACGACCACAGGCCGTCCGTCGCCAGCAGGTAGGAGGCACCGGGACGCAGCTCGAGCGGACGGCGGTCGGCCAGCCCGGACAGCCACGACGGCAGGTTCAGCGGCGACAATTCGTACAGCGGGTCGTTCAGCCGCGTCGGGTCGGCGAACGCGTTCCCGAGCAGGAAGGCCTGGGCGATCTGCGGCCGGTGTTCGCCATGCACCTGGCGCCACCAGTCGGCTTCGCCCAGCAGGCCCGCCATCGCATAGGCGGTGGCGGGGACGTGGTCGACCGTCAGCGGCGCCGCGCGCGAAGGCGTGATTTCGTACAGGCGCGAATCGCCCACGTGGTACAGCAGCGGGGTGTCGTCCGCGCGCAGTTCCAGCAGGGTGAGCGTGGTGCCGGGGCGGGGGCCGGCCGCGTCGGCGAAATGGCGCTGCAGGTCGGCGTGCAGCGCGTCCAGGCGGCGCGCCAGCCCGGCGCCGGTTGCACATGGAGGCAGGGCGAGCAGGCCGGCCACGACGGCTTCCGCGGCTTCGCGGCCGTGGCCATGGCCGCCCATGCCGTCCAGCACGGCGAGGCGCGCGTGGCCGGGATGCCAGCCGGGGAGTCTCCGGCGCTGCACGGCCTGGTCCTGCAGCCAGGCGGCGTGGCCCTCCACGTCGATCAGCAGCAGGTTGTCCTGGTTTTCCGCGCGCAGGCGCGGCCCGGCGCCCAGGCGCGAGCACGCCGCAACGTCCAGGGGGCCGAAGCGCAGCCCGGCAATGAAGGGAGAAATTGGCATCCTTTACTCTAACCGCAAATGCCAAACGACCAAGCTTCGATTAGATGGGGGTTTGCCGTCTACCTGTCAGCAACACGGCCGCGTTGACGAGCACGCATGCGCCGGCCGCCGCCATCGCGTACCGCACGCCGCAGGCGTCCGCCACGCGGCCCCAGAACAGGCTGCCCAGCGTGTAGCCGCCCGCCATCACGACGAGATAGATCGCCAGGGTGCGCGCCCGCACCTCCGCCGGGAACGACAGCTGGGCCGCTGCGTTCAACGTGGACACGACGGCCGACCATGCCATGCCGCCGACCACGATCAGCGGGATGAGCAGCGCCAGCGTATGCAGGAAGGGCATGACCGCGAGCATCGCGCCGTACACGGCCAGCGCGGCGGCCAGGATCCTGGTCTTGTCGACCCGCGCGCGGATCGCGGGAAGGCAGAATGCGGCCAGCACGGCGCCGGCGCCCAGGCTGCCCATCAGGGTGCCGAACACGCTGGCGTCCATCCGGAGGACGTCGCGCACGAACACGGGCAGCAGGCCCGCGAAGGCGATGGTGGCAAAGAACACGGTGGCCACGTTGCGCAGGATGCGGCGGTAGCGCGGGCAGCCGAACGCCGTCTGCACGCCTTCGCGCAGGCGTGCGCGATAGCCCGCGCAGGGTTTCACGTGCGAGCGGTCGGCGCGCCACCAGGCGCGGTAGATGGCGAGCAGGCCGACGAACGAGATCGCGTTGAGGAGGAACAGCGGGCCGGGGCCGATCCATTTGAACAGGACCCCGCCCAGCGCCGGCCCGATGATCGCGGCCGTGTTGTACGACAGGTTGTTGAGAGTCGCGGCGGCTTCCACTTCGTCAGGCTCGACGAGCCCGGACATCGCCGCCTGCCACGCGGGCCACATGAACGCGGAGCCGCAGCCGAGGCAGAACAGCACCATCAGCACGACCGCGTGCGGCGCATGGCCGGAGGCGACGAGCGCGGCCAGCGTGCACGCGCAGCCGGCCATGAACAGGTTGCAGAAGAACAGGAATTGCGGGCGGTGCACGGCATCCGCGACGACGCCCGCGAACAGCGCGAACAGGAAGATCGGGATGTACGTGCATGTCTGCACGAGCGTCGTCGTGGACGCGGAGTGCGAGCTGGACGCGATCAGCCAGGCCGACGCGAACGTCTGGATCCACGTGCCGAGATTGGAGACCAGGTTGGCGCACCACAGGTGCCGGTAGCGCGCGTGGCGCAGCGGTTGCGTGAGCGGGACCTTGCGCCGGGCCCGCGTACCCGCCTGCGCCGGGGTGAAGCTGGATGTCGTCATCGGGCCAGTCTAAGTGTGCGGCCCGGCCGGGTCAACGCGGCGGTGGGGCGGCCTGCGTGGTTTTCCCAACGTGACGTTTCGACAAGACGGCTGTGTTATCTTGTGACGCATGCAAATACGTTTACTGGAACCCGCCGACATCCCGGCCGCCGCCGCCGTCCTGCGCCGCGCCGCCGAGACGTTCTTCCTGCACGAATCCGCGCCGGAAGACGCCGCCGGCTTCCTCGCCCAGCACGACGCCACCGGCCTGCGCCGCAATCTCGATGCCGGCTTCGTCTACCACGTGGCCGTCGTCGACGGCATACTGGCCGGCTTCATCGGCGTGCGCGGCGGCACGCACGTCTTCCACCTGTTCGTCGACGCCGCGTACCAGCGGCGCGGCATCGCGCGGGCACTGTGGGACGCGGGACGCGCGGCGGCGCTCGTGCCCGGGCATCCCGGTTTCTTCACCGTGAACTCGTCGAATTTCGCCGTGCCGTTCTACGTGTCGCTCGGCTTCGAACGCACGGCGCCCATGCAGGTCGACAAGGTGCGCTACAACCCGATGCGCCTGTCAATGGCGCTCGTCGGTGCGGCGTAGCCACAGGCTGCTCGCCCAGCCTTCCACGCCGCTGCCTTCCACGCGCACGCGCCACCAGTCGCCGTCGGTCGCCCCCGTCGCGCTGACGACCGTACCGACCCGCAGCACGCGCATGCGGGGGGCGCGCACGCCGCGGTCCTCGCGCAGGTTCAGGTCGTCGACGACAAGGTAGCGCGCGCCGGCGGCCGGGCCGGCTGCCACGGCCTCGGGTACCCGTGCGGCCGGCAGCAGCGCGGAGAACAGCAGGCCGACACCGAGCGTGCCGCCGGCAACGACGGCCAGCGCCCGCAGGTTGGGCCGGCGCCACCATGCGCGCGGCGTGCACCACGCGGCCAGCACGAGCGTCGCCGCCAGCGCGCCGGCCCACACGAGCCACGAAGCCATGGCCGCCTCACGCATCGAAGCGCAGCACGTAATGGCCCGCGACGAGGTGGTGCCCGGCCGGCAGGCGGTACGGCTGTTCCGGCGTCGCGGTGTCGATCGCGGCGACGAATGCCAGCTTGTCATCGAGGTGGTACAAGGCCTGCGTGGGCGACAGGCGCGCGATCCGCCAGCCGTCCGGCCCCGCTTCGAAGCTGAACGCGTCGCGCGACAGGCCCAGGCGGTCGGCGCTCGACGGCGGCGTGCCGGCTGCATTCTTGAGGAAGGCCGGCGAATCCAGGACGCGCAGCGCCGCGAGCATGGGCGCGCCCCGGCCGAACGTGAAGCGCGCGCCGGGCGCCACCGGCAGCGCCGGCGGCTGCGGCAGCACGAGCAGGGCGCAGTAGCGGTCGGCCAGCGCCGGTGCGCAGGCGGCCAGTTCCACGCGCGTGCCGTCGACGGGGCTGAACGCGGCCGGCGCGGCGATCCGTTCGCGGCCGGCCTGGGTGATCGCCTGCAGCTGGTCCTGGTCGTCGACGGCGAAGCCGATGACGGTGTCCGACGGTTGCGCCGCCGGAATGAACGCGCGGTTCAGGTTGATCTCGAGCGCCTGCGCGCCCGTTTCGCGATAGCGCGACAGCCGCGGCAGCGCCAGCGCGGCCAGCGTGACGCGCTGGCGCGACACGGGCGCGTACGTTGCGTCGACCGTTGGCGGTGCCGGGGGGCGTGCCACCGGCACCGCGGTCAGTTCGGGATCGGGTGCGGCGCGCGGTTTCCAGACGGCGGGGCGGGCGGAGGCGGGTTTGACCGGCGCCGGCGCGCGGCTCGTCGCGGTCGGCGTCACGCGCAGCAGCAGGCGCAGCGCCGCGCCGGTGGCGTCGACGGCGCCGCGGCGCGACTTGATCGTCCAGTAGCCGACGGCCGGGTCGTAGCCGCAGTCGAAGGCGTCCTTCGGCCGCACCTGCACTTCGAGCGGCGAGTCCGGTCCGTCGTTGATGAGGAGGACGGCGCCTTCCGCGCCGAACGGCCAGCCCGGCGCGGCGTACGTCGCCTCGTGCGCATCGTGGCCGATCAGGGTCAGTCTCTGGTTCGGGTAGATGGGGCAGACGGTCTTCCACACGGCGCTGTCGCGCGACACGCTGACGGTGTACTGCACGGCCTCGCTCGGCGCGGGCAGGTACACCGCATGGCCGAATTTCACTTCGACCTCGCCCGGCTCCAGGCGGTCGGCGCCGACGACGTGGTAACGGACGTCGTCGCCCTGCAGCAGGTCGCCGAAATCCTTGCGGTGCAGCGCGGACAGCGACTCGGCGAGGTCGCGCACGCGGGCGCCGCGCGTGAGGTGGCGGTCGTCGTCGACCTCTTCCTGCGGCAGCATCAGCGTGATGTGGGAAAAGCAGCGCGTCGCCGCGCGTCCGCGCTGTTCGCGCGGCGCGCGTTCCAGCAGGTCGCGCAGCAGCGGACGGCGCGCGAACAGCGCCAGCCCGGGCGCCTGCCAGATGGCGTGGGCGTCGAAGACGTCGTTGATCTTGCCTAGGACTTCATGTTGGACGTAGACCGGCATGATTCGTTCTCCTCTAAAGTTTGGCTGCTGGCGGCAGCGGCACCTAGCAGGGGGCAGATGAAAAACAGCAGGTGCGAGCCGCCCGCCGACAGGAAGCTCATCGGCTGGCCCATCACCGGGAAGATCGCGAGGTTCGTGCCCCACGAGAGCAGGAAGTGGCCGAACGCGAACGCGGCGCCGCCGGCCAGGAAGAAGCAGCGCAGGCGCGCGAGCCACGCCACGCGGAAGTCGCGCGCGTTCGCCCCGGCGAGCCAGCAGCGCATGGCAAGGCGCAGCAGCGCGGCGAGGAACAGCGCCTGCAGCAGCCACAGGCCGACGGCGGCCGCGAGCCCGTGGCGCGCGAGGTAGAACGACGCGGCGAAATCGTCCTGCACGGCCGGGATGCGCAGCGCAAAGCCCGGATCGCGGCCCAGCGCCGTGACGCCGAACGCGCCGTCGGCGCCCACCCAGCCGCCGTGCGCGATGGCGCGGGCGCCCAGCAGCAACTGCTGTCCCGTGTGCGGATGCGTGCCCGGATCGAGCCAGACGAGGAAGCGGTCCGCATAAAAATCCCAGCGGGCGATGCCGTCCGCGCCCGCGCCGCGCAACAGGGCCACCGTCGCGACGGCCGCCAGCGCGACGCACGCCAGCGCCAGCGCGGTGCCGCGGCGGCGCGTGGCCAGCGCCTGTGCCAGCATCATCGTGCCGCCCCACAGCGCGAGCAGCACGAGCGGAGAGTAATCGTCGACCTGCACGAGCGCGACGCCCAGCAGCAGCATGAACAGCAGCGCGGGCGCGCCGACCCGAAGGGCACGACGCCACGCGCCGCCCGGTGCGGGACCGTCCGCGCAGGCGAGCGCCAGGCAGTGGGCGGACAGCGCGGCCAGCGCCAGCTTGGCGAATTCCACGGGCTGCAGGTCGAACACGCCCGTCTCGTCGCCGTACGCCACCTGCAGCAACAGCGCGAGCAGCGCGGCGCCGGTCAGCAGCAACAGCGCCAGCTCGATGCGCGCCTGCGGCAGCGGCCGCGCCGGACGCACGACGCTTGTCAATGTCGCGGCGCCGGCGCCCAGCGCGAACAGCGCCGCCGTCTTGTGGAAATGGCGCAGCCAGGCGGTGTCCGGTGCGCCGAGTCCCAGGTCCAGCTGGGCGAGCAGGCCCACGGCCAGCAGCGGCAGCGCGGCCGCGAGGACGGGTTCGAGCCTTCGCGGCGCCAGCAGCGCGAACGCGAGCGCGGCCCATGCCACGAGCAGGCCGACGCCCGCGCCCGCCGGCGTGCCGGTGCGCTGCAGCCAGAACAGGACGGCGCTGCTGCCGGCCAGCAGCAGCGCGAGGCCGATCGCCGCACCCGCGCGCAGGCGGCTGGCCGGGTTCAGGACGAACGCCGTCAGCGCGCCGGTCAGGGCCAGCCCGAGGACGGCCAGCAGCGGCAGCGCGGCGTGTGGCGGCAGGTCCCACGGGCCGCGCCGCGTCCACGCCCATGCGACGCCGGCCGGCAGGCGCTTCCGTGTGTCGGCATACAGCGCGACGTGGCCGCCGGGATGCAGCCGCAGCACGTCGCCGCCCGGGGCGAGCAGCAGGCGGGTGCGGCCCGCGACGAGCGTCTGCCCGGCCGCCAGCCGCAGCGGACGGCCGGCCAGCAATGCCGCGCCGCGCTCGTCTTCCAGCAGCAGTGGCACGGCGGGTGCGGCGCCCAGCAGGAAACCGTCGTCGTTGCGCGCGATGCCGCCGGCGTGCAGGGGCAGGCCCGCGATCGCGATGCGGTTGCCGCAGTCGAGGTTGCCGCCGAAGACGAGCGGGCGGCCGAACGCCAGCGCGTGCGGGGCGATCCGGTTCCACGCATCCGCGAAGCGCGTGTCGGGGCAGGCCGGTTGCGGCGTGCCGTCGCGGCGCAGCAGGGCACCGTCGTAGCGCCAGCGGGTGCCGCCTGCCGCCAGGTCGACGGCGTCCGCGCCGGCCGCGTCGACGCGCATGCGCAGCACGCCCAACTGGAATTGCTGGCCGGCCCTCAGGACCACGCTGCCGCTGCGGCGCTGGCGGCTGCCGTCCTCGACGCGCAGCGGGGCGCCCGTGCCGTCGTCCGCCGCCCACCACGTGCCATCCTGGTCGCGCCCCAGCCGCAGGCGGCCCGTATCCGCCGCGGGGGCGCCGAGGGCGGCGTGGTCGACGTCGAGCGTCGCGCCCGGCGCCACCGTCAGTGCGACCTGCGCGGGCAGCCACGCGGTTGGCGCGCGCAGCAGCGCGAGCATCTGCAGCGCGCACAGGGCGGCGACCAGCGTGCCGGCGGCGAGGCGGGTGCGGCTCATGCGGCGCTCCGCAGCGGGTTCGCGCCGGCCGCGGCGCGGGCGATCAGGCGGCTGATGTCCAGCGCATGGCGGGGCCGCGCTTCCGGACGCGGTGCCAGCAGCGCGCGCAGCAGCGCCACGGGCGCGTCGCCACCGTGGCCGGCGAACAGCGCGGCCTCGTCCGGCGCGAGGATCGCGGGTGCGCGCAGTGCCGCGGCGCCCGCCGTGCCCTGGGCCCGGTAGGCGTCCGCGCAGGCTGCGCAAAAGCGCAGCGGGATGCCGGCGACGAGCCAGTAGAGCAGGGCGCCCAGTGCAAAATAGTCGCTGCGCGCGTCGGTCCGGTAGCGGCCGGCGTCATCGGGAAAGAATTGTTCCGGCGCCTGCCACGCCGCGGTGCCTGCATACGAATGCGCGGCGCTGTCCTGCAGGGGGCGATTGGTGCCGAAGTCCGCGAGCTTGAGCGTGCCGGTGTGCGCATCGACGAGCAGGTTGGCCGGCTTCAGGTCCAGGTAGCGCCAGCCGTATTGGTGGACTTTCGCCAGCGCGGTATTCACTTGCGCCGTCCACGCGAGTGCCTGGTCCATGCGAGGACCGTCGCCGCGGCTGCGCAACGCCGCCACGTGGGCGGCGAGGTCGCCGTCCAGCAATTCGAGCGCGAGCGCGGGCTGGCCGTCGTGTTCGCCGCTGTCGAGCAGGCGCACGATGTGGCGCTGGTCCCATGGCTGCAGGCCGCGCAGGAAAGCGATCTCCGCCTCGAAGCACGCGCGCCAGACGGTCCGCTGGGACGGCAATGCGAGCTCCATCTGCGCGCGGTTGACGAGTTTCACCGCGGCCGGCGTGCCGTCCAGCACCGACGCCGCGCGCCACACCTGGCCGTAGCTGGACCCGCCCAGCGGCGCCCGCAGGCGCCAGGCGCCCGCCGTCAACGTGATGATGTCGCCTGCCTCGACCATGTAGCCTCCCGAACGGGCGGCCGGCGCCGCCTCGGCGGGGGATAGCGGGGGGAGGGAGAAAACGTGTTAGAGTCGACAAGATTGCCGTGATCACAACCAGTCGAGGAAGCCATGTCCAAAGCCACGTTCAGTGCCCGGGTATTCGCCTGCTACGTCTTCGTCGTCAGTACCGTGCTCGTCGTCGCGCCGAACGTGCTGCTGGGGATCTTCGGCATCGCTTCCACGTCCGAGGTGTGGATCCGCGTTGCGGGTGTACTCGCATTCAATATCGGCATTTACGCGTGGATCGGCGCCAGGCACCGGCCGTTCCTGGAAGCATCGGTCTACACGCGTGCGCTCGTGTGCGCCGCGTTCGTCGTCTTTGCACTGCTCGGCTTGGTCAGCCCGATGATCGTGCTGTTCGGCCTCGTCGACCTGGCGGGCGGCATCTGGACGTGGGCCGCGCTGAAAGCCGACGCGCGTGCCGTTGCGTCCGCGCCGGCCGGGCTGCACGCGAACGCGCAATAAAAAACCGCGCACGAGGCGCGGTTCCCGGATCTGGTGCTGCGATCAGCGGTGCCAGCCACGGTCATGGCCGCGGTCCCAGCCGCCGCGGTCGCGGTCGTAGCCGCCGCGGTCGCGGTCCCAGCCGCGATGACCGCCGCGGTCGTGGTCGTAGCCGCGGCCCCGTTCGACGACGACGACGTCCGGGCGCGAGTTGTAGTAATAGCGGGGCGATTCCACATACACCGGACGCGACTCGACGTAGGCCGGTGCCGACTGGTAATAGCCGCCGGAATAGCCGCCCGAGTAGGCGTAGCCGCGGTTGCGATAGTAATAGTCGTCGTTGGTGCGGACCGAATTGCCGACCGCGGCGCCGATGGCACCCCCGACGAGCGCGCCGTCGCGACCACCCACGCTGCCGCCGATGGCGGCGCCGGCCAGTGCGCCCACGACCGTGTTCACCCCCCGATCGCCAGCCATTGCCGAGGTGGACACGGCAGCTGCGGCCAGGAGCATGGCACCAATGCATTTTTTCTTCAACATGGTTAGTTCCTTGCGCCTCAACGGGGATCGGGATGATCGCAACTACGCCAGGCATGCAATCATCATAGATACATCCGTGTATGCTGCCACGCGTTAATACAGATTATTACATCTGCTTCCGCCCCGGTAACATCGGTTACAGGCAGGCCTTGCAGTCGGCGTTCGCCGCCCCATCTTGGAAGCGTCATCGACTGTACGAACCTACCATGGCCCGTCGGCGTTCTTTCGTTTCCATCCTTGCCATCCTGGTGCTGTTGCACGCCTATATCGGCCTGCGGCTGTTGCCTGCGCTGGACGCCGGTGTCATCGGCATGCTGGCGGGGGTCGTGCTGCTCGCCGTGTCGGCCGCGCTCGTGCGCATCGGCCTCGTCGCGCCGAGCCTGCGCCGCACGCGCTGGACCGAACCGCTCACGTGGGCCGGGCTGCTCGCGATGGGTTTGTTTTCCTCGCTGTTCGTGCTGACGCTGCTGCGCGACCTCTTGCTGCTGGCGCTCGCGCTCGGCGGCGCGGGCGGGCCCGGCTTCACCCACGACAGCGCCGTCGCGGTCCCGCTGCTCGCACTGGCCATCACGTGCATCGGTTTCGTCAACGCCCGCCGCGTGGCGCGCGTCGTCAAGGTCGAGGTGCCGATCGACGGCCTGCCGGAAGACCTGCACGGGTATTCGATCGCGCAGATTTCCGACATCCACGTGGGCCCGACCATCCGCCGGCCTTACCTGAACGCCATCGTCACGAAGGTCAACGCGCTCAGGCCGGATGCCATCGCCATCACGGGCGACCTCGTCGACGGCAGCGTGCAGCGCCTGGCCCTGCACACGGAACCGCTGGCGCGCCTGTCCGCGCCGGACGGTACGTTCTTCGTCACCGGCAACCATGAATATTATTCCGGCGCCGAGCAATGGATCGCGGAAGTGCGCCGCCTGGGCCTGCGCGTGCTGCTGAACGAGCACGTGATCCGGCACCGGGGCGGAGCCAAGCTCATGATTGCCGGCGTCACGGATTACACGGCGCAGCATTTCAATCCCGCCCACAAGAGCGACCCGCACCTCGCCGCCGCGGGCGCGCCGGACGACGTCGCCGTGCGCATCCTGCTGGCCCACCAGCCGCGTACGGCGCCGGCCGCGGCCGACGCCGGCTTCGACCTGCAATTGTCCGGCCATACCCACGGCGGCCAGTTCTTCCCGTGGAATTTGTTCGTGCCGCTGCAGCAACCATTCGTCGCCGGCCTGAACCGCGTGCGCTCCCTGTGGGTGTACACGAGCCGCGGCACCGGGTACTGGGGGCCGCCGAAACGCTTCGGCGCGCCGTCCGAGATCACCCTCGTGCGCCTGGTGCCCGGCCGCGTGTGATTGAGTACGCCAATATATTTCCCCAAAAACAAGCGGATGCGTTATCGTTTTGGTTTTTCCACCGACCAAAGGATTGCAAGCATGAATCGCCTCCGTCTCCCCGCCTTGAGCCTGCTCGCCGCCTGCCTGATGGGCAGTACCGCGAACGCCGCCACTCCCGGTAATGATCCGGCCGCGCTCGCCAAGGTGCGCGATACGGCCTTGCAAAGCGATTACGCCTACCAGCGGCTGGAAGACCTGACGGACCTCGTCGGCCCGCGCCTGTCGGGTTCGCCCGGCGCCGCCGCCGCCGTGACGCAGGTCGCCGACGAGCTGCGCAAGCTGGGCGCCAAGGTCACGCTGCAACCGGTCAAGGTGCCGCACTGGGTGCGCGGCGAAGAGAAGGGGGCGCTCGTGGACTACCGGGGCCGTCCCGCCGGCGTCACGCAAAAGATCGTGCTGACCGCGCTGGGCGGATCGGGCGCGACCCCGGCCGCCGGCATCACGGCCCAGGTGATCGTCGTGCGCACGTTCGAAGAACTGAAGGCGCGCGCGGCCGAAGTGAAGGGCCGCATCGTCCTGTTCGACGTGCCGTTCGACCAGAACATGGCGGACCGCGGCCTGGCAGGCACCGCGTATGGCCAGGCCGTCGCGTTCCGCGGGGCCGGCCCGCGCATGGCGGCCGAGATGGGTGCCGCGGCGGCCCTCGTGCGCGCCGTCGGCGGTGCCGCTTACCGCATCCCGCACACGGGCGCCACGCTCCTCAAAGACGATGCGCGCATCCCGGCGGCGGCCGTCACGATCGAAGACTCGCTGCTGATTTCGCGCCTGTCGAAGCGCGGACCCGTCACGATGCACCTGACCCTGACGCCGCAGATCCTGCCGGACGCCGACAGCTACAACGTGATCGCCGACTGGCCGGGCACCGACAAGGCCGACGAGATCGTGATCGTGTCGGGCCACCTGGATTCGTGGGACCTCGCCACCGGCGCCAACGACGACGCGTCCGGCGTCGTCAGCGCGATGGAAGTGATCAACACGCTGCGCAAGCTGGATTACCGCCCGCGCCGCACGATCCGCGTCGTCGCCTGGATGAACGAGGAGAACGGCGGCCGCGGCGGGCACACGTATGACGCCGTCAACAAGAAGCTCGCCGAGAAGCATTTCGCGGCGTACGAGGACGACGGCGGCTCGGGCCGTCCGTTCGGCCTGCACGCGGGCATCGGCGTGGCCGGCGCGAAGCTGCTCGCGCCGCTGCAGGCGGCCCTGTATCCGATGGGCGCGGGCGCATTCCGGCGCGACGACGTCGTCGGTGCCGGCGACCTGCACGACCTGGAAGATTCGGGCGTGCCGACCTTCGAACCGTGGATCGATTCGTCCGATTACTTCAATTATCACCATACCCCCGCCGATACCTTCGATAAGGTGGATCCGGAAAACCTGCGCCGCCACGCCGCCGTCATGGCGACGACGGCCTGGTTCCTGGCCAACATGGATCAGCCCATTGGCCGCTCCAACGTCTTCACCGAGGCGAAAACGACGAAGTAAGAGCAGCAGCGCTGCGGCAGGCGGCGCACCGCCTGCCGTGGCCGTCATCCGGCGTCGATACGCCGGATCGCGCGGGCATGCCCGCGGAACGGACGGCCATACACGGTCTGGATGCCGCTGGCAAAATTCTGCCCCCAGACCAGTTGCGGCCGTGTGTCGTGGGACTCGTTCGACCAGTACCAGACGCGGTCGAAACCTTCGCGCAGGTTGGCGAACAGCAGGGCGAGTTCGCGCCGTGTCGGCAGCCCGCCTTGCCGCGCGGCAGCCCATTCGCGCGCGGCAGGCCAGCTGACGTCGGACGCTTCGTCCGGCAACAGCACCAGGTGGTAGTCGGACTCGCCGTTCTTGCCGAGTATCAGGCCGGCATAGGCTTCGCCTTCCTTCAACATTTCTTGGATCCTCAGGTAGTCACCCATTGCGCAACCCTTTCGTCATGTCTTGCGGTCTCGTATGACCATCGATCGCCGCGCTTGGTTGCGACATTCGATACGACCTAGCTCATAACGGCGTTTGCGATAATGGTTCTCAGCTGTCGTTGTGAAGGTGACTTGCTGCAATTGTTGACTTTGGGATACGTCAGTCGTCGAGCGGCCGGGTGATATCCGGCCCGTCGGCGCCGGCCCGGTTGACGGCCGTGCTGACCTTGTACCATTCGAAGGCATCCGCCGGCACGGCCGCATGGCGCGCCAGTTCGATGGCCTGCTGGGGCGACAGGCCCGGATCGAGCCAGAGTTTCGCGTCTTCCGCCTCCAGCACGACGGGGCGGCGGTCGTGGATGTCCAGCATGCCGCCGGACGCGTCGTCCGTGACGATGACGAAACCCGCCTCGGCGCGGTTCTCCTCGAACGGGCCGAAGTTGGCGACGGCCAGCATGAACAGCGGGGCGTGGTCCTTGCGGTGGATGTGCCACGGCTGCTTGTGGCCCTTTTCTCCCGTCCACTCGTACCAGCCCTCGGCGGGCACGATGCCGCGCCCGTTCTTGACGAGCCGCGACCAGTAGCGGTTGGCCAGCTTTTCCAGCCGGGCGTTGATGACGATGGGCACCTTGCCTTCAGCCCATTTCGCGCGGTAACTCCAGAACACGTCGTCCACGCGCTGCTCGCCGTCCTGCACGTGCATGACGGGGCGGTAGGTGCCGGGCGCCGCGTTCGTCGTCGGTCTCGACTCGCTGTCGAACACGGCGTCGGTCCAGCCGATCAGGTTGGCGTAATGGCGCGCGGTCTGGCTTTGGTCAAATCGTCCACACATGGGACGATGGTAGCGCAGATGGGCGACGCCGGTCGTCCGTTAGGGCGCGCCGTGCGGGTCGGTCCGTACTTGGTGGCGCCGGATTCATGCGACGAGGCGGCGCGTGGGCGCGAACCGCCACAACAATCCCGTCAGCGCCAGCGACAGCGCGAAGACGAGGGCGACGACGATGATATCCCGGCCGGGGACGGCGCGCAGCGGCGCATCCGGGCCGGCAAGCAGGTCGACGAACAGGAAGTGCGACGCATAGATGCCCAGCACCAGCGGCCCGAGCCCGGCGAGGCGGGGACAGCGCAGCGGCGCCGGATCCGACAGGGCCAGCATCGTCAAGCCCAGACCATAGAAATAGGTGCCGAGCACGAAATCCTGTGCCATGTTCGTACCCCAATGTGCGTGCAGCCAGGCGACCTCCGCCAGCTGGAGGGCCAGTCCGCCCAGCGCCAGCGCGGGGCCGAGCCGGCGCCATGCGGGCCGCGGACCCAGGCGCTGCAGACGGACGCCGGTGACGAACATGATCAGGCTGAAGCACAGCCCATTGCGCATGTTGACGTGCGTGTGGAAGCCGATGGGCGTGTCGGCATACGCCTTGCCGGCAAGGCCGATTGCGTACAGCGCCAGCGCCAGGACGACGAGCGTGTGCTCCATGCCGCGCGCGAGCAGGACGCCGGTCACGAGGGCCGCCAGTGCAAGTGCCGGCAGGAACCACAGGTGGGCCTTGGTGCCTTGCAGCAGCAGGGTGGGCAGGCCGGGCAGGGGGCGCGTGGCGGCTTCCCAGCCCACCGCCGCGACCGTGATAAGGAAATAGATCGCGGACCAGGCGACGAACAGCACGAGGACGCGCCGGGCGAGGGCCACGCCGGCCGTCCGGCATACGGCACGGTCCTGGCAGCGGCCGGCCCAGAAATAGCCGGACAACATGAAGAACAGCGGCACGGCGAAGCGTTCCAGCTGGTCGCACACCGTGCGGGCGTCGAAGCGCAATCCGACCGCGTCGGGGCCTGCGCGCGGCGCGGTGTGCAGCGCGATGACGGCGGCGATCGCCAGGACCCGGAAGACGTCGACGGCCTGGATGCGCGCCGCGGCGGACCGGCCGCCCTGTTGTTTCTGCATCATCGTGGTGGGCATCTTTTCAACGATTTTGCCGAAAAGCGCGTGAATAGTTCCTTCTCGGCAAGATCATTCGACTCAAATTTGCTAAACTCATGGTTTATTGCTATCGCGCAATTTCGCGCGCGATTCCCGGGACTCGTGCCAGTCTCGACAGTGTTGCACGTCCAGCCCATCCAGCCCGTTTCGATTTGAGCGCCTTACTCCTATTATTTGTCACCATCGCACTGTCGGCGATCATGCTGATGGTCCTGCGCTCGCTGGCAAGTAGCGGGGTGCCCGGCATGCGCGAGTGGACGGTCGCGAACGTCCTGGCCATCGCGGCGCTGCTGCTGTTCGCCGGCCGCGGGCGGATCGCGGACGTGCTGTCGATCGACATCGCGAACCTGCTGTTCCTGTGCGCGCCGGCGCTGATGCATGCCGGCTTCCAGCGCCACCTCGGCCGCCCGGCGCCGTACGGTGCGCTGGCCGTGCTGGTGGCCGCGTCGACCGCGGCGCTGGGCGCATTCCACTACGTCGTGGATGCGATGGCGGTGCGCGTCGCGCTGTCGTCCCTGTTTCACGGCATCGTGTACGTCGCCATGGCCTGGGGGCTGCGGCCCTGGGCGCAGCCCGGCCGGGCCGGTTATCCGATCCGGTTCGCGTTCGGCGCCGCGCTGACCCTGGCGGCGGCCCACGCGGTGCGCGCGCTGATGTACGCGACCCACCATGACGCCCAGGTCGCGCTGTTCGACGCTTCGCCGGTCAACCTGGTCTGCTTTGCCCTCGGCACGCTGGCGCTGCCGGGGCTGACCCTGGGCGCCGTGATGATGGCGAACGCCGGCCTGATCGGCCAGGCCCGGTATGCGGCGGAACACGACCACCTGACGGGCGCCTGGTCGCGCCGCGCCTTCTTTGGCCGCGCCGGGCGCGCCCACGCGGATGCCGTGCGCGCGGGCAGGACGCTGTCGGTGCTGATCTTCGACGTCGACCATTTCAAGTCCATCAACGATACCCACGGCCATGCCGTCGGCGACCTTGTGCTGGCCGACCTCGTCGCGCGGACGGGCGCCGTGCTGCGCGGCGACACCTGCGCCCGGCTGGGCGGGGAGGAATTCGGCGTCCTGCTGCCGGATTCCGATGCGGACGCGGCCATGTCGCTCGCCGACGAATTGCGGCGCACGCTCGAACAGGCCGCCGTGGCCGGACCAGGGGGCGTGACCGTGCGCTACACGGTCAGCCTGGGGGTGGGCAGTCTCGATGACGGGGAGTCGCTGGCAAGCCTGTTGCAGCGGGCGGATGCGGCGCTGTATGCGGCCAAGCGGGGCGGGCGGAACCGGGTCGCGGATGCACGGCTCGTGGACGGCGAGCGATGTAAGTACGCAACGCCAGGCAGTTAGCGAGTAGGAATTTTCCTACAGCTGGGCTACTATCTGGCAATCGTTCTTATATTTAGAGCATTGGCAATCCATGCACACCCCTACCGTCACCGTCATCGCCCTCTGCTATAACCACGAGCGTTTCGTGCTGGACTGCCTGGAGAACATTCGCGCCCAGACGTTCCAGGACTTCGAATTGATCGTGATCGACGACTGCTCGCGCGATCATTCGCCGCAGGTCATCGCGAACTGGCTGGCCGAGCATTATCCGGCGGCCCGTTTCATCCGCCACGAGGTCAACCGCGGTATCTGCGCCTCGCTGAACGAAGCGCTGGCGCTGGCGCAAGGTACGTACATCAGCATGACCGCCACCGACGACACATGGCTGCCGCACAAGCTGGAATCGCAGGTGGCGCTGGCGCAATCGCTCGACGCCGACACGGCCGTCATCTATGCCGATGCCGGGCAGATGGACGAAGCGGGGAAATTGCTCCCCAAACCCTTCATCGAGGCGCATGGCGTCACCGACCCGCCGCAGGGACGGATCTTCAGCAGGCTGGCCAACGGCAATTTCATCCCCGCCATGGCGACGCTGATCCGGCGCGACGCACTGGAGGCCGTCGGCGGCTACGACGAACGCCTGAATTACGAAGACTACGACATGTGGCTGCGGCTGGCGGACCGTTATGCCTTCGCTTTCCAGCCCGAGGTCGTGGCGCACTACCGTATCGTGGCCACGTCCGTCGTGCGTACCGTGTTTGCCCAGCCGAGCGCCTGGTATCACCACTCGAATTTCCTGATCCGCCAGAAATGGTTGCGCTCGGGCCGCCTGACGCGGCAACAGCGCGCGCTGTGGGCCGACAAGATGTGGTGGGCGGCCTATGGATTGTTCGTCCTCGACGACCGGCGCGCCGCGTCCTGCCTGTGGCTGGCGTTCCGCCACTCCGGCCGGCCGCGCGCGGCGGTGCTGGCCTTGACGTTCCGGCTCGGGGTGTCGCGCGCGCGGCTCATGCGCTTGCGCCGGGTCGTCACCGGGATGACCCGGGGCACGCCGACCTGACCTTCAAGCCGGAATGACACCCGCGCCATCGCGGTCAATATTGCAATTTCGACCCTGATCGGGTCTGGCTGTGCTAGAATTTGGCGCGCTGCCCGGATGGTGAAACTGGTAGACACCCGGGACTTAAAAGTGCGCCCGTAGAGGGCGATGGAACGTAGTTGCAGGCATGCAATGTCACTGAAAGCAGAGTGACTAAACCAGCGTCTTACCTGAGAGGGAAACCTCGTAAGGGACTGTAGCATGACGTGAAAAGTCACAAAGGGAAAAGTGTCCGCTTTCCCGGCGTGGCAGGTAGAACGGATATGGTAAGAGCTAAACTGCTCGAATCCTAGTCAGAGTGCGGTCTACCGTATCGATGGGGAAAGGACACCGAGGCCCCATTCCACGATGATGTTGATCAAGATTTTAAGGGTCACCATAGTTTTCCGTCGTGGCACAGCCCCGACGAGGGGACTAAATGACGAAATGGGTACCTAAGTCCGGCGCAGCGTTCGATCGTTAACGCGGGGATGGCCTAAATCGCGTAAGCGATATGGTCACGGAGTGATCATAGTAGAGTGACGCCTCGGTGGTGAAATTGGTAGACACACAGCACTTAAAATGCTGCGCTTCACGGCGTACCGGTTCGACCCCGGTCCGAGGCACCATTACTCCCCTAATAGGGAGGGGGCTCGACCCCGTAAGGGGAAGAAGCTCAGAAGGGTCACAGGCAATGTTGATAGTCAAACAATGGTTGGGTCGGATGACCTATGAAGATCATAGAGAGACTAGAGACTCTAAGAAGGTTGAACCGCGACCCTAACTGGGTCAACGACAACATCTTTAGGCTAGTGAGCTCACCACAGCTGGCGGTGCTTGCTTGCGAGCGAATCAAATCCGCTCCTGGAAACATGACCGCGGGTGAAGACAACGTCACCTTAGACGAAATTTCCCTTGAGGCACTACAAGATATTTGCGCATCCGTGCGTGATGAATCGTACGAGCCTCGCCCAGTGCGGCGAAAGTTTATCCCGAAAGCCGATGGAAAGTTACGGCCACTCGGCATCCCCTCGCCAAGGGACAAGATCGTCCAAGAGATGGTTAGAGAAATCCTCGAATCTATCTACGACAATGCTGAATCTCCAACGTTCTCTGAGCACAGTCACGGATTTAGACCGCGAAGAAGCTGTCACACGTCGATCAGGGAGTTCACTAGTTGGCAGGGCGTCAAATGGCTGGTGGAAGGTGATATCAATGGGTTCTTCGATAACATCGACCATAATGTTCTGATTAACCTGCTGCGAAAGCGGATCAGGGACGAAAAGTTCATTAACCTCATTTGGAAATTCCTGCGAGCAGGAGTGCGAGAGGAAAATGGTCAACTGACCAAATATAAGCTTGGCACTCCGCAGGGCGGCATCATCAGCCCTATCCTCGCAAATATCTACTTGCACGAGTTTGACTTGTGGGTTGAAAGACAACAGGGTATTCACAACAAGGGCAAGAAGAGAAAAGCCAATCCAGCTTGGCGGAAGCTTAGTAGCCGTCGAGACAGACTACTCAAGCAAGGAGTAGGAAGGGAATCTGAAGAAATCAAGGAACTAAGTAGTCGCCCAATTTTTGCTGTCAAAGCTAAATTGATCACGCAGCAGGGGTTGGGCGATGAAGCACTTGGAGTTGTCCGAAGACGAGCGGCGCACGCTGCGTGAGATGGGCGTGTTCCACCCGCATCCGCGGACACGGATGCGCGCACAGGGAATTTTGCGGTTGAGTCAGGGATTAACGCTGCAGAAAACGGCGGATGAGTTCGGGGTGCACCTGAACAGCGTCGAGCAGTGGAGGCAACGCTGGAACAAGCTTGGCCTGGCCGGATTGTACGAGGGGCGTCATACCGGTCGACCAAGGAAGTGGACGCCTCAGCAGCAGCAGGCTCTTGGCGAGTTGGCGCATTCCGAGGGCGGAAGCGTGGTTGCACTGCTGCGCCAGATCGAGCAATGCCGAGACCATGCGTCGATCAGCGAAAGCACAGCCAAACGGTATCTCAAGGAGATGAATTTCACGTACAAGCGCTATCGGTACGCTCTAAAAAAAAGCGAAATCAGGTGGCGTTCGAGCACGCCAGAAAAGTGATCAACGCACTGGCCAAGCTCGACCATGAACAACGCTGCGAGCTGCTGTACTTCGACGAATCAGGCTTCAGTCCAAATCCTCCCGTGCAGTACGGCTGGGGCAGGATCGGCGAGACCCGGGCCGTCGAACCGCTCGCGCACCGACAGCGCGTGAATGTGCTTGGAGCCTTGCGTCACGACGGCCAACTGACCTGGAGCACTCAGCAACGGCCGACGACACGCGACGATGTGATCGCATTCTTCGATCGGATTGCGCTCCAGCCTTACGCGGTTCCACGCATCGTCTTGATCGACAATGCCGGTATTCACAAGGGCGACCTGATGGAGAAGAAGCGACGCCAGTGGGCCAAACACGGGCTGTATCTGTACTACTTGCCTCCCTATAGCCCGGAGCTCAATCGGATCGAGATCTTGTGGAAGCATGCCAAGCATTTCTGGCGCCGCTTCGTTGCCAGGAACGGCGCAGATTTGCTCGACGAGATTCAATCCTTGATGAGTGGCTTCGGCAGCAAGTTCACGATAAATTTTGCATGACTACTTAGAACGTCTTGCGTCCGCAATTCCCACAGTCATGGTCAATGATCCGGACTTCTGTAGGGTGTTTTATACCCGGTATGCAGATGACTGGGTAATCGGGATCGTGGGAGACAAGGAGTTTGCTCAGTCTATAAAGGACGAGGCGACACTATTCCTGAGAGATGTTCTAAAACTTGAGTTGTCACCGGAGAAAACACTTATCTCCCATGCTAAGAACGGAAAGTCGGAGTTCCTCAGCTTCCGAATCTTAGTTGGGGACGGCGTTCGAAGGACCAAGGTTAGACCCGAGGGCCAAAGAGCCGCCGTCAGAAGGACAACGGGTTGGCAACCCAGAGTTGACGTCCCAACACAAAAGCTAGTCGAAAGGTTGCAAAAGGCTGGATATTGTAAAACGGTCAGAGGCAAGACCTTCTTTCCCTGCTCCAAGAAAGCTTTTGTTGCTCTTGAAGATCACGAAATTGTGATGCGCTTTAACAGCGTCTGGCGAGGCATTTACAATTACTACGCTATATGCGACAACGCTGCGCAATTGCGAAGGGTCATGTATCTGCTCCAGTACTCATGCTTGATGACCCTGAGTCACAAGCATCGACGAAGGGTTCCGGCAACGATCCGAAAGGTTGGTGTATTTCCGAGAGTAGCATATATGCTAGCGAACGGGGAAACGAAAGAGGTAACATTCTGGCGCCCGCCTGTTTGGAAGCGCGAAGGAGCGGCCTTCGTCGGGCTGGAAGATATTGATGTAATTCTGGCCAAGGTGTATCGATTAACCCGTACCCATTTGAATCACCCTTGTGCAGTATGCGGCTCCGAGAGTAGCGTGGAAATGCACCACGTCCGCGCTTTACGCAAAGGCAACAAGAGCATCACTAATGGGTTCAACCGTATTATGAGCGCCATCAATCGGAAGCAGATCCCGCTGTGCAGGAAATGCCACGACGATGTACACGCCGGAAAATATGACGGAATCGGCCTGTCCGACCTCTCATATATTCCGCAATGATGGTAAAATTTGCTGGAAAGCCGGATGCTATGAAAGTTGCACGTCCGGTTTGGTGGGAGCTTGGTGAGCGTCCTATAAAAAAATAGGCATCGCCAAGCGACCCAACTCCCGTGCCAGCGATGGCGTGCCGGTTCGATCCCGGCTCCGGGCACCAGGTGCCTCTGCGCATTTGGCAGCTAGCCGCCACTTCTTTTCCCGACTGCGATCGTCCCGCAAAATGCGAGGCATTCCGCAATGATCGTCTTGCCTTGAATCTGCCTGACCAGAGCGCGGTCAATATCAACAGATAGTTATTGAGCATGGTGCAAACCTCAACCGTTGGTTTGTAAACTTTCTCGACGGTGAGGATGCGCCGCCCCGAACGGCCGCACGACGGCCGCCGCCGCCGCCACCAGCACATGCGGCGG
Organism: Massilia sp. Masssp94; assembly: GCF_059491305.1. Classification (NCBI taxonomy): domain Bacteria; kingdom Pseudomonadati; phylum Pseudomonadota; class Betaproteobacteria; order Burkholderiales; family Oxalobacteraceae; genus Massilia; species Massilia sp. Masssp94. The sequence goes on along the minus strand of NZ_CP168501.1, from coordinate 6,946,418 downwards.
ACGCGGCGCCAGCCGTCGCCCCCTTGGCCGCGTCAGCACGCGCAACGCGACGTCGAACGCCACGCCGTCCTCGTGCAGGAGGCGGGCGGCGCGGGCGGTGCCATGGTGCCGGCTGGCGTCCAGCACGGCCTCGATGAACATGGCGGAGATGCGGTCATGGCGTCGATTCATCGTTCGCTCCCTGAAGGCTGAGTCCGTATCATTGTGCGCCGATCCGGCCGATGCTGCCATTCAACATGCATGACGCGTGCCGGCCGGCGGCGCATGGTGTAGCATGCGGGGCGATACGCCCGCGGCCGCCATCGCCGCGGCAGGAAACATGCAAGGATACATTTTGAATATCACGATCAACGAGGAACTCCGCTCTTTCATCGATCCCCTCACTCCCGTCGAATACGCCGCACTCGAACGCAGCCTGCTGGCCGACGGCTGCCGCGACGCGCTCGTGCTGTGGCGCGACGTCCTGATCGACGGGCATAACCGCTACGACATCTGCACGAAGCACGGCATTCCGTTCCGGACGGTCAACAACGACAAGTTCGACTCGCTGGAAGACGTCATGCTGTGGGTGATCGACAATAACCTCGCGCGCCGCAGCGTGTCCGACTTCCAGCGCGGCATGCTCGCGCTGCGCAAGAAGGAAATCGTCGCCGCGCGCGCCGCCCAGCGTGCCGCCGAGGCGCCGCCGGACCAGCCGGCGCCGGAACCTGCCGACGATCCGGTCGACCCGCCCTGGAGCACGCGCGAGGATGTGGCCAAGGCCGCGCGCGTGTCGGCCAACACGCTGAGCCAGATCGAGCGCATCCGCAAGACGGCGGCGCCGGAGCTGGTCGACGCCGTGCGCAGCGGGACGATTTCCGTCAGCGCCGCCGCCAGCGTCGCGTCGCTGCCGCCGGAAGCGCAGGTCGCCGCCGTCGCCGGCGGGCGCAAGGAGCTGCAGCAGGCCGCGCGCCATGTGCGCGAACAGAAGGCGGGCGCCAAGCCGAAGAAGGAAGTCGTGCCGGATTCGCCGGAAGACCAGGTGAAGGCCTTGCGGGCCCAGGTCGGGGAATTGAAGGACCGCGTCGCCACCTTGATGACGGAAAACGAAGTGCTGCGCCAGAAGCTCGCCGCGCTCGGCGGCGCCTGATCGAGGCGTTCCCATGACGTCGTCCCGCGCGACCCTGGTCGCTATCGCCTGCGCCGCGCTGTTCGCGCTCGTCCAGCCCGTGGCCGCGCATGTCGCCACGCAGCCGCATGCCGCTGCCGCATCCTCCGAGCGCGCGCGCATGCGGGCCCAGGCACGGCGCGTGACGATCCTGCGCGACAAATGGGGCATCCCGCACGTCTTCGGCAAGACCGATGCGGATGCCGTGTTCGGCACGCTGTACGCGCAGGCCGAGGACGATTTCAACCGCGTCGAGCTCAATTACATCAACGCGCTGGGGCGGCTGGCCGAGGTCGAGGGCGAGAAGGAGATCTGGCGCGACCTGCGCATGAAGCTGTACGTCGACCCGGCCGAGCTGAAGGCGAAGTATGCGGAGAGTCCGGCATGGCTCAGGAAGCTGATGGATGCGTACGCGGATGGCTTGAACTGGTACCTCGCCACGCATCCGCAGGTGAAGCCGAAACTGATCACGCGTTTCGAGCCGTGGATGGCGCTCGCGTTCAGCGAGGGCAGCATCGGCGGCGACATCGAGACCATCGACCTGAAGGCATTGCAGGCGTTCTACGGGACGGCACCGGCGCCCGCCGTGGCGCTCGCCGACAAGGGCTTCGATCCGGAGCCGCGCGGCTCCAACGGCTTCGCCATCGCGCCGCGCCTGACGGCCGGCGGCCACGCGCTGCTGATGATCAATCCGCACACGTCGTTCTATTTCCGGCCCGAGATCCACATGGCGAGCGGGGAGGGCCTGAACGCGTACGGTGCCGTCACATGGGGCCAGTTCTTCATCTACCAGGGGTTCAACGACCGCGTGGGCTGGATGCACACGTCGGGCGGCGGCGACGTCATCGACGAGTACCTGGAAACGGTGGAGCGGCGCGACGGCCGGTTCGTCTACAAGTACGGCGCCGGCGAACGCGCGGTGCGCGCGAAGACCATCGAGCTGCCCTATAAAACCGCGAACGGCATGACGACGCGCACCGTCACGGCGTACTTCACGCACCACGGTCCCGTGATCCGCGCGCAGGACGGCAAGTGGGTCGCGGTGCGCATGATGGACGACCCGATGCACGCGCTGATGCAGTCGTACGGCCGCACGAAGGCGCGCGACTACGCGGCGTTCCGCAAGGTGATGGACCTGCGCACGAATTCGTCGAACAACACGGTCTACGCGGATGCCGACGGCAATATCGCCTACTTCCACGGCAATTTCATCCCGCGCCGCGATCCGCGCTTCGACTGGACGAAGCCCGTCGACGGCAGCGACCCGGCCACGGAGTGGAAGGGCCTGCACGACGTCGGCGAGACGATCACGGTGTTCAATCCGGCGAGCGGCTATATCTCCAACACGAACAACTGGCCGTGCACGGGCTTCGGCGCGAGCAGCCCGGATTGCTCGAAATATCCGGCCTACATGTGGTCGCTGCCGCAGAATCCGCGCGGCGTGCACGCCGAGCGCGTGCTGCACGATGCGCGCGACTTCACGCTCGACGGGCTCATCGCGAAGGCGTATGACAGCTACCTGACGGCGTTCGAACCGCTCGTCCCGGCCGTCGCCAAGGATTGGGATGCGTTGCCGGACAGCGATCCGCGGAAGGCGAAGCTGGCCGACCAGGTGGCGCTGCTGCGCGGCTGGGATCTGCGCTTTTCGACGGCGTCCGTGCCGACGTCGCTTGCCGTGTACTGGGGCCAGGCCATGGTCGCGCAGGCATCGACCCGCGCGAAGGCGCAGCATGTCCCCGTGATCGAATTCGTGCAGACGCGGCTGACGCCGCAGGAACGCCTGGATGCATTGGGGCGCGCGAGCGACAGGCTGCAGGCCGATTTCGGCAGCTGGAAGACGCCGTGGGGCGAGATCAACCGCTTCCAGCGCCTGTCCGGCGCCGTCGACCAGCAGTACGACGACAACAGGCCGAGCTTGCCCGTCGGATTCACGTCCGCCAACTGGGGCTCGCTCGCGTCGTTCGGCATGACGGCGCAGCAGACCACGAAGCGCATCTACGGCGACCGCGGCAACAGTTTCGTTGCCGCGGTCGAGTTCGGCCCGCGCCTGCGCGCGAAGAGCATCCTGGCCGGCGGCGAGAGCGGGGATCCGGCGTCTCCCCATTTCGCGGACCAGGCCGCGATGTACAGCCGCGGCGAATTCAAGGACGTGCTGTACTACAAGGAAGATATCGAAAAACAGCTCGAGCGCAAATACCATCCGGGCGAGTGACGGCGGCCCGCTGCGCTGGCGCCGCGGCATGCCGGATTGCCGGCGGGATTGTTATAATCCTCGGATCGTACAACGGCTTTCCAGGGCAGGACAGGGCAGTGGCAAAACTCTATTTCAGGTATTCGGCAATGAACGCGGGCAAGTCGACGTCGTTGCTGCAGGTGGCGCACAACTATGAGGAGCAGGGCCAGAAGGTCCAGCTGTACACGGCCGCCATCGACGACCGCTACGGCATCGGCCAGATCACCTCGCGCCTGGGGCCGCAGCGCCAGACCGACGTGTTCGACAAGACCACGAATTTCCTGGACAAGGCGCCGGCCGTGTCCTGCGTGCTGGTCGACGAAGCCCAGTTCCTGACGAAGGAGCAGGTCGTGCAGCTGCACCAGCTGGCGCAGGTGCGCGGCGTGCCCGTCATCTGCTATGGCCTGCGCAGCGATTTCCGCGGCGAGCCGTTCCCCGGCTCCGCGCACCTGCTGGCGCTGGCCGACGATATCGAGGAAATCAAGAACATCTGCACGTGCGGGAAAAAGGCGACGATGAACATCCGGGTCGATCCGGAAGGACGCCGCATCCGCGAAGGCGAGCAGGTCAGCATCGGCGGCAACGAGAGCTACCGCCAGGCCTGCGCCCGCTGTTTCTACCTGGGCTGACGCGCCGCGGCCATGTCCTGGCTTGCGGGCTGCGCCCCCCATCTGCCCGCCTGGGCCTGCGGCCTGGGCGAGATGCTGCTCTATCTCGTGCCGTCCCTCGCGCTCGCGTTCCTGATCTGGATGGTGACGCGGGCGCACCCGGCCTTCTTCCTGTTCAGCGCGGTCGGCACGTTCTGCCACGAGCTGGCGCATTTCTCGGTCGGGCTGCTGCTGGGCGCAGAGCCCGTCGGTTTTACCATCATCCCGCGCCGCAACGGGCGCGTGTGGGAGCTCGGGTCCGTCTCGTTCGCCAACCTGCGCTGGTACAACGCCGCGCCGGCGGCGCTGGCGCCTTTCCTCGTGCTGCTCGTACCCGTCACCGTGGCCTGGTGGCGCACCCGCGCCCCGTGGCACTTCGGCCCGGCCGACCTGGCGCTGACCCTCCTGCTGGCACCGCAGTTCCTGTCGTTCTGGCCATCGCCCGTCGACTGGAAGCTGAGCGCGCGCAGTTGGCCTTATCTGTTGATCATCGCGGCGGGCGGCCTGGCTTACTGTTGGTTTCAAACCAGTTTGTTTCGATTTGTAAAAGCGTAGGCCGGCGGGCGCCAAGAAGACTTAAGCTCGGCTGAAGACGCGAACAAGCCGGCTCTGCGCCGCCGCGCTATCCTGTAAAATGGGTTGCATCCGCCGCTGCGTCGGCGCGACTGCCGGCCCTCCCGCCATGCAGTCGCATGAATATTCCCGTCCGGAGAACCAAGAATGAAGAAGCAGTTGTTGACGGTCGCGCTGGCGTTTGCCATGTCGGCCCACGTGGTCACGGCGCAGCCCGAGAAGGTTGCCGCGGTCAAGACCGACACGGCCCCCATCGTCCAGATCAAGCCGGCCCCCGCCCAGACCCAGGCCGCCCTGTGGGCATCGCGCGTGCTCGCGCGCTACCACTACAAGGCGACGCCGCTGGACGACGCGATGTCCGCGAAGATCTTCGACGCTTACTTCAAGGCGCTCGACAGCGAGAAACTCTACTTCACCCAGGCCGACATCGACAGCTTCGCGCCCGTGCGCGCCAAGCTGGACGATGCGATCAACAATGAAGACCTGACGGTCCCTTTCCAGATCTACAACGTCTACCAGCAGCGCTTCTTCGACCGCATGACGTATGCGCGCGAGCTGTTGAAGGGCAAGTTCGATTTCAGCACGGACGAATCGCTGCAGATCGACCGCGAGAAGGCGCCGTGGGCCAAGAACGAGGACGAGGCGAAGGACCTGTGGCGCAAGCGCGTCAAGAACGACTGGCTGCGCCTGAAGCTCGCCGGCAAGGACGAGAAGGCGATCCGCGAGACGCTGGACAAGCGCTACGAGGGCTACCAGAACCGCCTCAAGAAGCTGAACAACGAAGACGTGTTCCAGATGTTCATGAACGCGTACGCGATGGCCATCGAGCCGCACACGAACTACCTGGGTCCGCGCTCGGCCGAGAACTTCGACATCGCCATGCGCCTGTCGCTGGACGGCATCGGCGCCGTGCTGCAGTCGCGCGAGGACTACACCGTGATCCGCGAGGTCGTCCCGGGCGGCCCGGCCGACAAATCCGGCAAGCTGAAGGTGGGCGACCGCATCGTCGGTGTCGCGCAGGGCAATGGCCCGTTCACGGACGTGATGGGCTGGCGCATCGACGACGTCGTGCAGCTCGTGCGCGGCGAACGCAACTCGACGGTCCGCCTGGACGTGCTGCCGGCCGACGCCGGCCAGGACGGCAAGCACACGACCATCTCCCTCGTGCGCCAGAAGATCAGCATGGAAGAGCAGTCGGCCAAGAAGAAGATCATCGAGGTCACGGATAACGGCGTGAAGCGCCGCATCGGCGTGATCCAGCTGCCGACCTTCTACCAGGACTTCGAGGCGCGCCGCAAGGGCGACAAGGACTTCAAGAGCGCCACGCGCGACGTCAAGCGCATCCTCGGCGAACTGAAGAAAGAGAAGGTCGACAATGTGCTGATCGACCTGCGCAACAACGGCGGCGGTTCGCTGATCGAGGCCGTCGAGCTGACGGGCCTGTTCATCGACAAGGGCCCGGTCGTGCAGCAGCGCAGCGCCGAAGGCCGCGTCGAAGTCGAAAGCGACACGGATGCCGGCCTGGCCTGGGACGGCCCGATGGGCGTGCTGATCAACCGTGGTTCGGCATCGGCGTCGGAAATCTTCGCCGCCGCGATCCAGGATTACGGTCGCGGCATCATCATCGGCGAGCCGAGCTTCGGCAAGGGCACCGTGCAGACGCTGATCAACCTCGACCGTTTCTCGCAGAACGACAAGATGAAGTACGGCGAGCTCAAGATGACAATCGCCCAGTTCTTCCGCATCAACGGCGGCACCACGCAGCTGCGCGGCGTCACCCCGGACATCAAGTTCCCGGTCACGTCCGATGACGACAACTTCGGCGAAGCGTCCTACGACAACGCGCTGCCGTGGGTCCAGATCAAGCCGGCGACGTACATGCCGTCCGGCGACCTGAAGGAGCTGTTCAACCCGCTGCAGAAGAAGCATGATTCCCGCGTCGCGAAGGACCGCGACTTCCTGGACATCGAGCAGGACATCGCCGAAGCGCTGAAGGTCCGCAAGGACAACCTCATCTCGCTGAACGAGACCGTGCGCCGCAAGGAGCGCGAGAACCAGGAAGCGAAGGCCCGCCTGCGCGAATCGCGCCTGGCCGGCAAGGACAATCCGGACGAGCCGGTGTCCGGTCCGGGCAGCAAGGAGCAGCGCGGCAAGGTGCCGACGCCGACCAGCCCGAAGAAGACGAATGTCGTGCTGAAAGGCGCGGCGAGCGCCGACGACGGGCTGCAGGGCGACGAGCGCAGCCTGACGGCGGAACTGGCCGCCGAGAAGGCCGCCAAGAACGCCAAGGACGTGTATCTGCAGGAGGCCGCCCACATCCTGGCCGACGAGGCCGGCATGTTGAAGGCCGACACCCGCATGGCGTCGCGTGCGATGCCATACATGTCGATGTTGAAACAACCTGGGAACTGATTGGTTGTTAAATGTGAAATAGCCGCCGGTTAAGCGCTCATCCTTACCGGATGGCCGAAGGCGAGGCTCCCCTGGGAGTCTCGCCTTTTTTTATGCCGTTCAATTGAAAATTGGATTTTTTACAGGTGTGCTACAGTCACTCAGCAGTTAATTTAACAATAACTTTATGAACTGAGCAAGGAGTTCAATATGACAACTCGTTACCTCATCGCGGCGGCTCTGCTGGTCGGGAGCGCATGCGGAGCCCAGGCAGAAGTGGTCTCGGGGAACCAATCGGGCTTCCTGTCCGGATGGACCGGCGGGAACGGCGCGGACGTGGTCAGTTCGGGCGTGCTGGCGAACGGCACAAGCCTGGTTGGCGGCGCCGCCTACGGCAGCGGCAACCTGGCCGAAACCCTGTACCAGAAGGCCAGCGCCAACGTCGGCCAGAGCGGTGCCCCGGTCAAATTGACGTATTCGCAGGGCATCGAAGGCACGTATCTGCTGAGCACGAGCAATGCGAGGCTGGCGGCGATGCTGGGTAACGGCATGGCGGTGGTGTCCACGAGCGACGGCAAGGTCGTCACGGTCGGCCAATCGGGCAGCGTGACGGTGGGCAACGGTGGCGGCTTCGGCGGCGGCTTCGGCAACGGCGCGATTGGGGGCGGCGCGCCGGGCGGCGGCAATGCGTCCGGCGGCGGCAGCGCATCCAATAGCGGCGGCGCGTCCGGCGGCGGCACGGCGGTGGCCGGCGGTGGTTCCACCAAGGGCGGCGGCTCGACGAATGCGGGCAACGGCGTCGACGGCGCCCCGTCCGGCAATTACAACAATGGGAACGGCGCGACGGTGATCACGCCGGCGGCCGGCGGCCAGGAGGGCGGCGCCATCGTCCAGCTGCCGATCCCGGCGCAGAACAGCCATGCCGGCGGCAGCGCCGGCAACGGCGGCGGCATCGGCGGCATCGGCGGCATCAGTGACGATGTCGGCGTGGGCCTGCCGGCCGCGCCCGCGGCGGCCGTGCCGGAACCGTCGTCGATCGCCCTGATGATGGCGGGCATGCTGGGCGCGATGGGCATCGTCCGTCGCCGCAAGCGCTGATCGCCAGGCTACGCGGCAGCACGAACGCCCCCGCCCGCGCGGGGGCGTTTGCATTTGGGCCGCGCGCTTCTTGCCGGATGATTTCGGGTACAATCTTTTGAACGGTCGTGCTTTTTTGGCCGGCATAACAAAGGAGACAACATGGACCTGACCTATACCGGCGACGACCTGGCCTTCCGCGACCAGGTGCGTGCCTTCCTCGAGGCCGAACTGCCGGCCGACCTGCGCCACAAGGTGGCCAACCACCTGCGCCTGCACAAGGACGACTACGTGCGCTGGCACCGCATCCTCGCGCGCCGGGGCTGGGCCGCGCCCGGCTGGCCGCGCGAGTACGGCGGCCCGGGATGGACGCCCGTGCAGCGCCACATCTTCGAGGAGGAATGCGCCCGCGCCGGTACGCCGCCCGTGCTGCCGTTCGGGGTGAACATGGTCGCGCCCGTCATCATGGCGTTCGGCAGCGAGGAACAGAAAGCGTATTACCTGCCGCGCATCCTGGCGTGCGAGGACTGGTGGTGCCAGGGCTATTCCGAGCCGGGCGCCGGGTCCGACCTCGCGTCGCTGAAGACGACGGCGGTGCGCGACGGGGATCACTACATCGTCAACGGCCAGAAGACGTGGACGACGCTGGCCCAGCACGCCGACATGATCTTCTGCCTCGTGCGTACCGACCCGGCCGTGCGCAAGCAGGAGGGCATCTCGTTCCTGCTGGTCGACATGCATGCGCCCGGCGTCACCGTGCGCCCCATCGTCATGCTCGACGAGGACCACGAGGTGAACGAGGTCTTCTTCGACAACGTGCGCGTGCCCGTGGCGAACCTCGTCGGCCAGGAAAACCGCGGCTGGACGTATGCGAAATATCTGCTGGGCCACGAGCGCACGGGGATCGCGGCCGTGGGCCGGTCCAAGCGCGAGCTGGCCCGGCTCAAGGCGCTCGCCCGGCGCGAGCGGAAGGACGGCGCGCCGCTGCTGCGCGATCCGCTGTTCGCGGCGAAAGTGGCGGACCTCGAGATCGAGCTGATGGCCCTCGAGATGACGGTGTTGCGCGTGCTGGCGCAAGCCGACAGGGCGCCGGGGCCGGAAGCGTCCGTGCTGAAGGTGCGCGGCACCGAGATCCAGCAGCGGCTGTCGGAACTGATGGTCGAGGCGGCCGGCCCGCTGGCGCTGCCGTTCGACCCGGCCTACCTGGAAGGCGAGCAGGCGCACAGCGCCATCGACGACGACTTCGCCGCGCCGCTGCTGCCGCATTACTTCAATTTCCGCAAGACGTCGATCTACGGCGGCTCGAACGAGATCCAACGCAACATCATCTCCCAGATGATCCTGGGCCTGTGAGGAAAGACATGGACTTCAACTTCAAGGAAGAGCAGCTGCAACTGGCGGATGCGCTCAAGCGCTGGATCGCGCGCGACTACACGTTCGAGGCGCGCCGCGCCATCGTCGGGTCGCCGGCCGGCGTATCGGATGCCGCCTGGGCCACGCTCGCCGAGCTCGGCCTCACGGCACTGCCGCTGCCGGAAGCGCAGGGCGGCTTCGATGGCGATGCCGTCGACATGTTCGTCGTGATGCAGGAACTCGGCCGCGGCCTCGTGGTCGAACCGTATTTCGCGACGATGTTTGGCGCCGAGTTCCTGCGTCGCGGGCGTGCGCATGAAGCGCTGCTCGAACGCGTGGCCGCGGGCGACCTGAAGCTGGCTTGTGCGCTGGGCGAGCGCCAGTCGCGCCACGACCTGCGCGATATCGCAACGCGTGCCGCCCCGGATGGCGCCGGCTGGCGCCTGAACGGCGAAAAGAAGGTCGTGCTGCACGGCGCGCAGGCGGGCGTGCTGATCGTGTCGGCCAGGACGGCCGGCGCGCAGCGCGACGAGGACGGCATCACGCTGTTCGCGGTACCGGCGGACGCGGCGGGCGTGGTCATGCGCGACGTGCGCATGCTGGACGGCCAGCGTGCGGCCGACGTGCTGCTGAGCGACGTGACGGTCGGCGCGGATGCCGTGATCGGCACCGTGGGCGCAGGCTGGACCATCCTGGAAGCGGCGGCCGACCATGGCGCCGGCCTGCTGTGCGCGGAAGCGTTGGGTGCGATGGATGCGCTGTTCGGCGCGACGCTCGACTACCTCAAGACGCGCCAGCAGTTCGGCGTGCCGATCGGTAAGTTCCAGGCCTTGCAGCACCGCATGGCCGACATGTACGTGCATCTGGAGCAGGCCCGTTCGATGGCGCTGCTGGCCGCCGTGCGCCTTGCCGATGATGCGCGCACGGGCAATGCCGCCGAACGCCGCCGCGCGGTCGCGGCCGCCAAGTACCGCGTGGGCCAGGCCGCCCGCTTCGTGGGCCAGCAGGCGATCCAGCTGCACGGCGGGATGGGCGTGACGGACGAGTTGCCGGCGTCGCATTATTTCAAGCGCCTGTCGACGATCGAGCTGACGCTGGGCGATTGCGACCATCACCTGGCCCGCTTCATCGCGCAGCCGGGCTTTTACGATGACGAGGAGGCGGCATGAAGGCGTACTGGTACTTCGAGGATTTCGAACCCGGCCAGGACATCGACCTGGGCACGCGCACCGTCACGGAAGACGAGATCGTCGCGTTCGCGCGGGAGTTCGATCCGCAGCCGTTCCACCTCGATCGCGGCGCGGCGGCGGAGTCGATCTTCGGCGGCGTGATCGCCAGCGGCTGGCACACGTGCGGCATGATGATGCGCATGGTCGTCGACGGGCTGCTGAACCGCTCGGCCAGCATGGGCTCGCCCGGCCTGGACGGCGTGCGCTGGCTCGCGCCGGTGCGCGCGGGGGACACGCTGAACGTGCATTACCGGACCACGCGGGTGAAGGCGTCCGCGTCGAAGCCCGACCGCGGCGTCGTCTGGTCCACGTGGGTCGCGATCAACCAGCATGGCGAGACCGTGTGCACGGTCGAAGGCATGGGCATGTTCGGGCGCCGGCCCGGCGCGGAGGCTCGCCATGGCTAGCGCCCTGCACGAAGTGACGGGGCTGGACGCGCTGCGCGGCCTCGTCGGCACGGAGCTGGGCCGGTCGCGCTGGTTCGAGATCGGCCAGGACCGCATCGCCACGTTCGCCGACGCCACCGACGACCACCAGTGGATCCACATCGATCCCGCACGCGCGGCACGCGAATCGCCGTTCGGCGGGACCGTGGCGCACGGCTTTCTCACCCTGTCGCTGCTGCCGTCGATGCTGTCCGACGTGCTCGTCATGGCCGACGCGAAGCTGGTCGTGAACTACGGCTTGAACAAGGTGCGGTTTCCCGCGCCGGTGCCGGCCGGCAGCCGCGTGCGCGCGGCGATCGTGCTGGCGGCATTGGACGATGAACATGGATCGAGCCAGCTGACGCTCGACGTCACGGTCGAACGCGAGGGCGGCACGAAGCCCGTGTGCGTGGCCGAATTCCTCGTGCGGCGCTACGCGTGAAAAACTAGGCGACGCAGTCGGCGCCGCCCAGCCGGTAGCGGTTACGGCCCTCGGCCTTGGCCTGGTACAGCAGGGCGTCGGCCACCTGGATCAGGTCGGCCGGGATACTGTGCTCGCCCGGCACCATGCAGGCGATGCCCATGCTGGCGGTCAGGCGGGAGGCCGTGGGCGATGCGGCGTGCGGGATCGCCATCTGCTCCAGCTCCGTCATCAGGCGGTGCGCCACGCCGGTGGCGCCACGGCCGTCCAGCTGCGGCAGCAGGATCGCGAATTCCTCGCCGCCGTAGCGCGCCACGAGGTCCTGCGTGCGCGCGGCGGCGCGCCGCATCGCGGTCGCGAACTGCACGAGCGTCGCGTCGCCGGCCTGGTGGCCGTAGTGGTCGTTGTACAGTTTGAAATGGTCGATGTCGACGAGGATCAGCGCCACCGGCAGGCCCGCGCGGCCGCAGCGGCGCCATTCGGCATCGAGGCGCTCGTCGAAGGCGCGGCGGTTCGCGACGCCGGTCAGGGCGTCCGTGAGGATCAGCGCGCGCAGGGCGTCGCGCTGGCGCTTGACGGTCAGTTGCGTGCGCACGCGGGCGCGCACGACGGCGGCGTTCACCGGCTTGCTGATGAAGTCGGCCGCGCCGGCGCCCAGTGCGCGCGTCTCGTCCTCGGGCGACTTCAGCGCCGTCACGAAGATCACGGGGATGTCGCTCGTCTCGGGCGCCGCCAGCAATTCCTTGCAGACGGCATACCCGTCCATGCCGGGCATGACGGCGTCCAGCAGGATCAGGTCGGGCTGCTGGGTACGGGCGATCTCGAGCGCGCGCGGACCGTCCATCGCGAACAACACCTCGTGCTCGTCCTGCAGGGCGCCGTGCAGGATCTGGATGTTTTCCATTGCATCGTCGACCACCAGGATGCGGCCGTTGACGGCCATGTCGGTCCAGCTCATGCATCTTCCTTCGTATCCAGTAGCGTCCGCACCAGCTGCGCGGCCTCTTCGAAGCGCAGGGTCGCCACGGCATCCGCCAGCGGGGCCACCTGGCATGGTTCGAGGCGGGCGAGGGCGGGGCGCAGCGTCTCGAACTGCGCGATCGCTTTCATGTTGTTATTGTGGAGCAAATCGAGGAGCTGCGCCAACTCGCGCTGCAGGATAGCGCTATCTTCCGGCACCGCGGCCGGCGCGGGCCTGGCCTCCGGTGCGGGAAGGTCGCGTGCCGCCTCCAGCACGATGGACAGCGCGGCGCCGAGACGGGCGAGGCGCAGCGCGAGCGCCGCCTCGTCCTCGCTGCGCAGCGCCTGTTCCAGCTCCAGCGCCTGGCTCGCCACGTCCGTCGCGCCCAGGTTGGCGGCCACGCCGCGCAGGCGGTGCGCGGCCTGGCCCGCCCTGGCGCGGTCGCCGGCGTCGAGCAGGGCGCGGATGTCGGCCACGGCGCCGCCCTGCGAGCTTTCGAAGCGCCTGAACAACGCGGCGAAGTTGGCGAAATTGCCGCCGAAGCGGGGCAGCGTCGCCTTGAGGTCGATGCCGGGCAGGTAAGCCGGCACGGCCAGCCCGGCGGCGAGCGCCGACTGCGCCGCTTCGGACGGTGACGCTGCCGGCCGGCCCGTGACGCGGACCAGCATGTTCACCAGTTCGTCCACGTCGATCGGCTTGGCGAGGTAATCGTTCATGCCCGCGGCCAGCGCGCGGCGGCGGTCCTCGTCCAGTGCGTTGGCCGTCATCGCGATGATCGGCAGCCGGTCGAGCCCCATCGCGCGGATCGCGTGGGTCGCCTCGAAGCCGTCCATCACGGGCATCTGCAGGTCCATCAACACCGCGTCGTAGTGCGCCGCGCAGTTGGCCGAATGTTCGGCGAGCATGCTGACGGCAACGCGGCCGTTGGCGGCGAAATCGACGCTGGCGCCCGCGTGCACGAGCACGTAGTTCGCCACTTCCTGGTTGAGCAGGTTGTCCTCGACGACGAGCACGCGCATGCCGGCCAGGCGCCCGGCCAGCGGCGTCGGGCGTCTGCTCGGCGGCGCGGGCGCGCCGCTGTGCAGTTCCGCCAGCGCGTCGGCCACCGCGCCCGGCGTGAACGGCTTCGCGAGCACGGCGTCGATGCGCAGGTCGGCCGCCACGGCGTCGAGGCGTTCCCGTTCCGGATCGGCCGCGAGCAGCGCGCAGCGGGGCAGGGCAATCGCCTGGTCGGCGCGCGCGAAGGCGATGACGGACGCGCCGTCCAGGTCCGCCAGGACGCTGTCGATGAACGCGACGTCGAACGGGCCGGCGGTGCGCAGCAGCGCGAGCGTGTCCGCGCCGCTGGCGGCCGTCTCGACGTGCCAGCCGCGGCCCGCGAGCAGGGCGGCCAGCGCGGCGCGGCTGCTCGCGTTGTCGTCGGCGACGAGGACGCGCAGCGGCGGCATCCCGGGCTGTGCGGGCGCGGCGTCGCCGGCGACGCGGAACGGCGCGCTGAAGCGGAACGTGGCGCCCCGCCCGGGCACGCTGTCCACGCGCAGGTCGCCGCCCATCAGGCGCACGAGGCGGCGGCTGATGGCGAGACCCAGGCCCGTGCCGCCGTACTTGCGGCTCGTGGACGTGTCGGCCTGCGAGAAGGCCTCGAACATGCGCTGCTGCTGCTCGGGCGGGATGCCGATGCCGGTGTCGCGCACGGTGAACGCCAGCGCATCCGGGCCGGCCGGTTCGATGGTGAGCACGACTTCTCCCCGTTCCGTGAACTTGATCGCGTTGCTGACGAGGTTGAGCAGCACCTGGCCGAGGCGCATCGGGTCGCCCACGAGGCGCGCCGGCACGTCGGGGTGGACCGCGAACACGGGTTCGATGCCCTTGTTCCACGCGCTCGTGGCGGACATCGCGGCGACGCTGGCGAGGACGTCGTCCAGCGCGAACGGCGTCTGTTCGAGCACGAGCTGGCCCGCTTCGACCTTCGAATAATCGAGGACGTCGTTCAGCATCGACAGCAGCGATTTCGCGGCCATCTGCATGCGCGCCACGTAGCCCCGCTCGCGCCGGCCCAGGTCGGCCTCCTCGAGCAGGCGCGCGAGACCGATGACGGCGTTCATCGGCGTGCGGATCTCGTGGCTCATGTTGGCGAGGAACTCGCCCTTGGCGCTGCTGGCCGCTTCGGCCGCGCGCAGCGCTTCCTCCAGGCGCGACTGGGTACGTTTCAGTTCCGTGATGTCCGCGTGCAGCATGTAGAAGCCCTGTACGCGGCCGTCGGCGTCGAAGTCGGGGATGTAGCTGCCCCATGCCTGGATCACCTTGCCGGAGCCCTTGCGGTGCAGCCTGCGCTCGAAGAACTGCCGCTCGCCGCGCAGCACGGCCTCCATGTGCGGCATCACTTCGCGGACTTGGTCTTCGTCCACGAGTTCGACCATCGTGTGGCCGATGACGTCGGCGGCGTCGCGCTCCAGCCAGTCGAGATAAGGCTTGTTGGCGAAGCGGCAGCGCAGGTCCGCGTCCCAGTAGCCGACGAGCGCGGGCAGGTGGTCCGTCACGGTGCGGATCATGCGTTCGCTTTCTTCCAGGCGGCGGCTGGCGGCCCGGAGGGCGGCGGCCGTCTCCACGCGCGCGGTGATGTCGCGGATGGTGCCCTGCACGATGCCGCGGCCGCCGATGTCGACGCTGTTCAGCAGCACGTCGGCGTGGAACAGCGAGCCGTCGCGGCGGCGGTAGATCCACTCGAAGCGGTTGCCGCCCGTGTCGAGCGTGCGCCGCATCGCCTCGTGCCACAGCTCGTCCGAGCGGCGGCCGTTCGGCTGGCATTCGGGCGAGCTGCTGGCCGGCGCCATCGCGAGGAATTCGTCCGCGCCCGCGCAGCCGAACAGGTCGATCGCCGCCTGGTTGGCGCTGATGAAGCCGGCCCCGTGGGCGATCAGCACGTGGGCGTCGCCCGAGCCTTCGAACAGCGCGCGGAACATCACCTCGTTGTCGCGGTTGCGCTGTTCCTGGCGCTTGCGCTCCGTGATGTCGAGGACGACGGCGTTGATGCCGACCAGGTCCCGATCCCGCCCGTACACCGGGTAGTAGCTGCAGATCCAGTGGCGCATGATGCCCGGCTCCGCGGGCGATTCCCCGCTGTCCTCGACGTCGATCAGCGGCCGCCCCGTCGTCAGCACGTGGCGGTAGGGCCGTTCGATGTGGACGCCCCGTTCGCCCAGCAGGTCGGGCAGGGTGTGGCCGATGTGGGCGCTGGCCGGGAGCGCGTTCACGGCCGCCAGGTAGTCGTTGATCATCACGACCTGCAGGCTGCGGTCGAGGAACGCGAGCCCGACCGGTGCCGTCGCGTACACGGTCGCCAGCATGGCGGAGGAACGCTGCAGTTCGTCGGTGCGCTCGGCCACGAGCGATTCCAGGCCGGCGCGGTATTGTTGCAGCTCGCCTTCGACCTTGCCGAGCGCGCGCGCGACGGTCGCCGCCTCGCGGATCGCCAGCGGCGGGATCACGAGCGCCTCGCCGCGGCCGAGGGCCGCTGCCGGCTCGGTCAGGGCGCGCACCGAGCGCGCGATCGCGTCGCCGATGCGCCAGGCCAGGCCCAGGCTGACGGCCAGCATGACGGCGATCCACGCGAGCGTCGTGGCGGGATCGGGGCCGAGGATCTCGCGCGCGGCGTGGCGCGGGAAACCGATCGCCACGGCCCAGTCGTGGCCCAGCGTGCGCGCATAGGCCGAGTACATCGCCTGCGGACCATGCGCCGTCAGCTCGACGATGCCGACCGGCCTCTTGGCCACCGCCTTGATCAGATCCGGATGCATCCTGTCGCCGATCCCGTGCGGTATGTGGCCGCGGTAGGCGACCAGCCTGCGGTTGTTGTCGAACACGATCGCGCTCCAGCGCGCCGGCAGGTTCTGGTTCGCGAGCAGTTCCTGCAGGCGGCGTGGGCGCAGTTCGACCGTCACCGCATACGCAACCTTGCCCTCGCGCCAGACCGGCACGGTGATCGAGATCACCCAGGGCTGCGTGGCGTCGCCCCGGTGCAGGCCGGACGTGACGGCGTCGCCTTTGGCGAAGACGGCGCGGATGTCGGCCTCGTTGCCGCGCGGCGGGAGTATGCTGCCGACGGCGTGGCGCGTGTCGAGGAGGACTTTGCCGTCCGGCGCGCTGACCGCGACCGCATAGGCGGGGAATTCGGGGCGCAGCAGCCGGCGCGCGGCCGTGTGGAACGCGGCCAGGTCGCCTCTGGCGAGATTCGCCTGGTTGGCCAGGGTGCGCGCCGCCGTTTCGCCGTTGGCGAGGTCGCGGTCGACGGCCGCGGCCAGCGCGCGCGCGATCATCTCCGCATCCTCGGCGACGTGGACCCGTTCGCGCTGGTCGGCGTCCCTGGCGAACACGATGTAGCCGATCAGGATCGGCAGGGCGCACGCCAGGACGAGCGTCACGAGCTTGGCGCGTATGGAAGGGAGAGAACGACGTTGTAACAGCTGCACAGCAAGCTCCGCGGATAATGCGCAGCCCAGGCGCCTTGCCAGCATGGTAGCCCAGCAGCCACCTCGTGTAAATTCGGGGTCAGAGCACATTTTGGGCAGGTGCCGCAGCCGCAAGTGCCTGTTTTATCGCAGATTTAACGCCGCGCGTCGGGGAAAAAGTGGACCTGACCCCGAATCTTGGCAACATTTGTTTCTTGCATGGCATGCAGGAGTGACATGGAGTCGCGCGGACGAGACGTTTTGCCTTACGTAAAGTCATTCTCCATGTTAATTTTTCGTTCCTCTGGAATACAATGAAGGACTAGTCCTACATTGATCGAAGAGGTGGTATGGCCCGGCCCGAAAAAGTCCGACTTGGCGAAATCCTGGTGCAACAAAAGCTGTTGTCGGAAGACCAGCTGAACCAGGCGCTTGCCGACCAGAAACGCACGGGCCGCAAGCTCGGCCGTGTGTTCGTCGAGAGCGGTTTCGTCACGGAAGAGCAGATCTCGGGCGCGCTGGCACGCCAGCTGGGCATCCCTTACCTCAACCTCAAGTTCTACAACATCAACCAGGACGTCGTGCGCCTGCTGCCGGAAACGCAGGCGCGCCGCTTCCGCGCGCTCGTGCTGGAAGACCGCGGCGAGACGATGCTCGTCGGCGTCTCCGACCCGACCGACCTGTTTGCCTACGACGAGATCGCGAGACTCCTCAAGAAGGGCGTCGAGCTGGCGGTCGTCAACGAGACCGAAGTGCTGCAGGCGATCGACCGCATCTACCGCCGCACGGGCGAGATCACGGGCCTGGCGCGCGAGCTCGAACAGGACCTGGGCGACACGACCTCCGTCGACTTCAACGCGCTGTCCGCCAACTCCGGCCTCGAAGAAGCGCCGGTGGTGAAACTGCTGCAGTCGGTGTTCGACGACGCGGCCCAGGTGCGCGCGTCCGACATCCACATCGAACCGCAGGACGGCCGCCTGCAGATCCGCTTCCGCATCGACGGCGTGCTGCACCTGCAGACGGAAGCCGACATCAAGATCGCGACGCCGCTGGCGCTGCGCCTGAAGCTGATGGCGGACCTGGACATCTCGGAAAAACGCCTGCCGCAAGACGGCCGCTTCGCCGTCAAGGTGCGCGGCCAGCGCATCGACGTCCGTATCTCGACGATGCCCACGCAGTATGGCGAATCCGTCGTCATGCGTCTGCTGAGCCAGGTGGGCATGAACTTGCGCCTGGATGCGATCGGCATGCCGGCCGCGCTGGTGGAACGCTTCCGCGCCATCGTCCAGCGGCCGAACGGCCTCGTGCTCGTGACGGGACCGACGGGTTCCGGCAAGACGACCACGCTGTACAGCGCCCTGGCCGAGCTGAACTCCGTCGAGAAAAAGCTCATCACGGTCGAGGACCCGATCGAATACCGGCTGTCCGGCATCAACCAGGTGCAGGTCAACGACAAGATCGAGCTGAATTTCGCGCGCGTGCTCCGTTCCGCGCTGCGCCAGGACCCGGACATCGTGCTCGTCGGCGAGATGCGCGATCAGGAGACGGCGCAGATCGGCCTGCGTGCCGCCATGACGGGCCACCTCGTGCTGTCCACGTTGCACACGAACGATGCGGCATCGACCCCGCTGCGCCTGATGGACATGGGCGTGCCGCGCTACATGGTGAGCGGCTCGCTGCAGGCCGTGCTGGCGCAGCGTCTCGTGCGCGTGATCTGCGAAAGCTGCTCCGAGCCGTACCAGCTGCCGGCGCCGGAACGCGCCTGGCTGCGCGCCGAACTGGGTGACCGCGCCGAAACGGTGCCGTTCTTCCACGGGCGCGGCTGCTCGCACTGCAACGGCACGGGCTACCGCGGCCGCACGGGCGTGTATGAACTGCTGGAGATGACGCGCGCCGTCAACGAAGCCGCCAACCACCCGGACCCGTCGCACTTCCTGAAGGTGGCGCATGCCGAGATGCGCGGCGAGACCTTGCGCCGCAGCGGTGTGCGCCTCGCGATCCAGGGCCGCACGACGGTGGCGGAAGCCATGCGGATCAGCAACCAGATGGAAGACTGATAGACATTCATGCCGTTCTTCGCCTACAAGGGCCGCAACGCGCGCGGCGAATTGATGCAGGGGGTGCTGGAAGGCGCCGACAGCAGCGCCGTCGCCGACCAGCTGTTCGGCACCGGCGTCACGCCGCTCGACATCACCCCGACCACCCGCAAGGCGACCACGCCGGGCAACGCCGCCGGCGCGAACGACAGCCTGTGGGAGCGCCTGACGCGCAAGAAGGTCACGTCGATCGACGTGCAGCTGTTCAGCCGCCAGATCTACACGCTGCTGAAGTCGGGCGTGCCGATCATGCGCGGCCTGGCCGGGTTGCAGGAATCGGCGACCAATAAAAGCTTCGCGCGCGTGATCCAGGACCTGCGCGAGTCGCTGGACGCGGGCCGCGAACTGTCGACCGCGATGCGCCGCCACACGGAATGCTTCACGCCGTTCTACCTGTCGATGGTGCGCGTGGGCGAGATGACGGGCCGCCTGGAAGAAGTCTTCCTGCGCCTGTTCGACCACCTGGAATTCGACCGCGACATGCGCGACCGCGTGAAGACGGCGATGCGCTATCCCACGTTCGTCATCATCGCGATGATCGCGGCGATGGTCGTGGTGAACGTGTTCGTGATCCCGCAGTTCGAAAAGGTCTTCAAGAGCTTCCACGCCGAGCTGCCGCTGATGACGCGCATCCTGATCACGACGTCGCGCTTCACCGTCGAGTACTGGCCCGTGATGCTCGGCGCCGCCGTGGCAGCCTTCTTCGGTGTGCGGACGTGGACGCGGACCGTGTCCGGCCGCCTGGCGTGGGACCGCTGGAAGCTGCGCTTCCCCATCGCCGGCAAGATCATCCACAAGGCCACGATGGCCCGCTTCGCGCGCAGCTTCGCGCTGTCGATCCGCAGCGGCGTGCCGATCGTGCAAGCCCTGTCGGTCGTCGCGCAGACGGCCGACAATGCCTACCTGACCATGCGCCTGGACCAGATGCGCGACGGCGTCGAGCGGGGCGAAAGCATCCTGCGCACCGCGACCAACGCCCAGGTGTTCACGCCGATCGTGCTGCAGATGATCGCCGTGGGCGAGGAATCCGGCTCGCTCGACGACCTGATGGACGAGATCGCGCAGATGTACGAACGCGAGGTCGACTACGAACTCAAGACGCTGTCCAGCCAGATCGAGCCGATCCTGATCACCTTCCTCGGTGCGATGGTGCTCGTGCTGGCGCTCGGCATCTTCCTGCCGATCTGGGACCTGGGCAAGGCCGCCCTGCATCATTGACGAGGCATCCATGATTCGTGTGAAGACAACCCGCGGTTTCACCCTGTACGAATTCGCGATCGTCGCCGCCATCACGGCGGCGCTTTCCACGGTGCTGCTGCACCGCCTGGACGGGTACCGCCGCGCGGCCGAGGACGCGGCGGCGCGCCAGACCGTGGCCGCGCTGCGCACGGCGCTGCAGGTCGAGGCGGCCCGCCATCCCGACAGGCTCGCGGCGCTGGCCGGACAGAATCCGATGCGCCTGCTGGCCCGTCCGCCGGCGGATTATCTTGGCGAATTCGCACTATCCGGGCAGGGTAGTGTGGCACGAAACGGGTGGGTGTTTGACCCACGCGACAAAACCCTTGTTTATCTCACCTCGGAACGAGAAAGATTTGCTTCGGGCAAATCGAAATTGCCCGCGTTCAAGGTAGAATTCACTCATACACCTGCTGACGCAGGGAAACAAATGATGAGCCTTGCATTGAATGAAATCGATACGCAAGGCGGTCGTTAATCAAAACCCATGCGGCCGGGAACGCCGCACCTACATCGGAGAGAGCATGAAAGTAAGTATCAAGAACAATGCGCAGGGCGGCTTCACCTTGATCGAATTGATCGTCGTGATCGTTATTCTGGGCATTCTGGCTGCGACGGCACTGCCGAAGTTTGCCAACCTGGGTAGCGATGCCCGCGTGGCCAGCCTGAATGCTGCGAAAGGTGCACTCAGCGCGACGGCGGCAATGGCGCATGGCAAGTTCATGGTCGATCCGACTGTCACGTCGAGCAAGCAACTTACGGTCGAAGGCGTGACGATGAACATCAACACCACGACCGGCTATCCGGTGGCGGACAGCAATCTCGCGGAGGCGGCCGGCATGAAGGACGGTGTCGACTATAAGGTCATCGCGACGGCGGCTACGACGGGTACGAATGCTTCGGGTGCTTCGATCAAGCTCGTACCGCAGAGCCTTGCGGGCACGACCAACGAGGCGAACTGCTACGTCCAGTACACCGAGGCGACGACGGCGGGCGGCGCACCGACGATCAAAGTGAACGGCACGGCAGCCAACTGCAACTAAGCGTTTTTACGCTTGATCAATCGGGACCGCAATGCACGGTCCCGATTGTCGTTTACGAGCCGATTGCAGCGTATAGACCACACCCCATTAGTAGTTCCGCACGGAAAACCAAATATATTCTCCCAGAGTAAAAATTTGGTATCGGAATTTCCTACCGCTTGAATATAATCAAGCCTCTATCGCACTTATCTCGACCAAGTCACGGATAACCATCGCCACGCATGGGTTTTTTCAGTAAAGCACAGAACAATGCAGCCTGGCTGGCCATGGTGCCGCAGCGCGACGGGATCGCGGCGGCCAGCGTGCGCCGTGGCGCGGACGATGGCGCGAAGCCGGCCGTGACGCATGCCGTCTTCTTTCCCGGCGCCCCGTCTGCGGACAGCCTCGACAAGGCCGCGAAGGAGATGCACAGCGCGAGCTACCGCTGCACGACGGTGCTGGCCGGGGGCGACTACCAGTTCATGTCGGTCGAATCGCCGAACGTGCCGCGCGAGGAGCTGAAAAGCGCCATGCGCTGGCGCCTCAAGGACATCCTCGATTTCCCCATCGACGACGCCACGTTCGACGTCCTCGACGTCCCGCTCGACCCGAATGCCGTCGTGCGCCCGCAGCAGAGCGTGTTCGCGATCGCGGCGCGCAACAGCATCGTGGCCGCGCGCCAGAAGATGTTCAACGCGGCCAAGGTGAAACTGCGCGCGATCGACATTCCCGAAATGGCACAGCGTAACGTGTCCGCGCTGCTGGAGCAGGACGGCCGCGGCATCGCGCTGCTGTCGTTCGGCGAGGACGGCGGCCTGCTGACCGTGTCGTGGCGCGGCGAGCTGTATCTGTCGCGCCGTATCGATGTCACGCTGGCCCTGCTGCTCGACGACGACCACGACCGCAAGCACCAGGCCTTCGACAAGATCACGCTCGAACTGCAGCGCTCCCTCGACAACTTCGAGCGCCAGTTCTCGTTCATCAGCGTGGCCAAGCTCGTGCTCGCGCCGATCGGCGCCACGGGCCTCGACGAATACCTGTCGGGCAACCTTTACACGCGGGTCGAGACGCTCGACCTGGCCGACGTGCTCGACCTCGAACGCGTGCCGGACCTGGCCGACCCGGGGCGCCAGCAGCGCTTCTTCGTGCCTATCGGCGCCGCGCTGCGCGTGGAGGAGGGCGCGGCATGAGCCAGCAGATCAACCTGTTCAATCCCGCGTTCCAGCCGCAGAAGAAGATCTTCTCCGTCAACGCGATGGCCGGTGCGCTCGGCGTGCTGGTGCTGCTCGTCGTCGGCACGGGCGTGTACGCCAAGGTGCGCGTCGCGCAGTTGGAAGCGAGGGTCGCGCGCGGCGAGGAGCAGGTGCAGGCCGCGCAGAAGCGCCTGGAAGCCGCCACCGCCGAATTCGCACCGCGCACGAAGGACGGCCGCCTCGAAGCGGAGGTGGCCGCGGCCCAGGCCGAGCACGATGCGCTGCGGCGCGTGGCCGACGTCATCCAGCGCGGTGACCTGGGCAATACCGAAGGCTATGCCGAATACTTCCGCGCGCTGGCGCGGCAAAGCGTCGACGGCCTGTGGCTGACGGGCGTGACCATCACCGGCGCCGGCACGGAGATCGGCGTGCGCGGGCGCGCGCTCGACCCCGCCCTCGTGCCGGGCTACCTCGCGCGACTGCGCAATGAACGCGTCCTGCAGGGCAAGCCGGTGGGCAGCATGCAGATCGGCCAGGCCGCCACCGTCAAGGTGCGCGATGCCGACGGCAAGGAGTCCGATGCGCCCGCGCCGTACGTCGAATTCAGCCTGCAGTCGGCGGCCGCCGGTGCGGCCTCGACGCCGGTCCCCGGAGGCCAGCCATGAAGCGCCGCTGGCTCCAGTTCGCGGCGCGCGTGGAAGCGCTGCAGCCGCGCGAACGCATCATGGCATTCGGCGCCGCCGTCGTCGTGCTCGTGTTCCTCGCGAATACGTTCGTGTTCGCGCCGATGTCGCGCAAGGAAGCGGCGCTGCGCTCGACGCTGCAGCAGCAGACCATCACCATCGGCGGCATCGCGGCCGACATCGAGGGCAAGGCGCGCGCGTACGGCAACGATCCGAACGAGGCGCTGCGCAAGCATCTGGGCGAATTGCGGGCCGAGACGGCGCGCACGAGCGACGAGCTGCGCACGATGCAGAAAGGCCTCGTGCCGCCGGAACGCATCGCGCCGCTGCTGGAGGCGATCCTGCGCGCGAACGGGCGCCTGAAGCTCGTGTCGCTGAAGACGCTGCCCGTGTCGACGCTGACCGACGGCGCGGCGCCGGCACCGGCGGCCGTGCCGGCAGCGGCGTCGGCCGCCCCCGCGCCGCCGCCTGTCGTCAAATCGCCCGACCTGCTGTACCGGCACGGCGTCGAACTGACGGTGCGCGGCAGCTATCTCGACATGGTCGACTACATGCAGGCGCTGGAGACGCTGCCCACCCAGCTGTTCTGGGGCAAGGCGCAGCTGGATGCGGAAGCGTACCCGAACGTGCGCCTGACCCTGACGCTGTACACCCTGAGCCTGGACCCGAAATGGATGAAGCTGTGATTCCGACGACGATGAAGCCGGCCCTGCGCGCCGCATTCCTTGCGCTGCTGCTGGCGGGCGGCGCCCACGCGCAGCCGCTGCAGGACCCGACGAAACCGCCCGCGGCGGCGACGCCGGTCGCGCTGGGTCCGCAGGCCATGAGCAGCGGCCCGCAGCTGCAATCGATCCTGATCGGGCGCGCGGCGGGCGGGCGCCACGTGGCCGTCATCGATGGCGAGACGGTGCGCCAGGGCGAGAGCTTCCGCGGCGCGAAGGTCGTGCGCATCCGCGAGAACGAGGTGGAACTGGTGCGCGGCGGCGAACGCCAGGTGCTGCGCCTGTACGCCGAAGCCGAAGGCGGCATCAAGGGCGACCACGCCGCCACGGTCACCGTGCGGCGCTGACAGAGGATGAGGATGAACGACAAGCGTATTCCGATGCGTTCCATGGCGGCGGCCGCCGCCGCGCTGTTGGCACTCATCGCGCTGGGCGGCTGCCAGACGACGCCCAGCGTGACGACCTACGACAACATCAAGGGCGAGGTGGCGAGCGGCGCGAGCAAGCGCCCGGCCGCCGCGCCGACGGTCGACGCGGCCGTCGCCGACGCGCTGCTGCCGCCGGCCGCCGCGCTGGCGACGCAACTGCCGAAGGCGCGGCCCGCGCTGGAAGAGCGTTTCAACGTCTCCTTCAACAACGTGCCGGCGCAGCAGTTCTTCCGCTCGATCGTCGCGGGCACGCGCTACAACATCCTCGTGCATCCGGATGTCGCCGGCACCATCACGGCGAACCTGAAGGACGTGACCTTGCCGGAGACGCTCGACGCGATCCGCGAGATGTACGGCTACGACTACCGGATCGACGGCACGCGCATCTCGATCAAGCCGCTGACGATGCAGACCAAGATGTTCCACGTGAATTACCTGGTCGGCAAGCGCTCAGGCATGTCGAGCACGCGCGTGACGTCGACGTCGGTTTCGAACGCGGTCAACAACCAGAACGGCAACGGCTACGGCAACAACGGCAGTAACCAGGGCCAGAACCAGAACGGCAACAACGGCAACAACCAGAACAACAACGGCAACAACCCGAACGGCCAGAACGGCGGGCAGATGGACAGCACGGACGTCGCCACGACGTCCGCCAACGATTTCTGGGGCGACCTGAAACTGGCCATCGAGGCCATCGTGGGATCGAAGGAGGGCGGCCGCAGCGTCGTCGTCAGCCCGCAGTCGGGCGTGCTCGTGATCCGCGCGATGCCGGACGAGCTGCGTAACGTCGACGCTTATTTGAAGGCCACGCAGCTCGCCGTCGACCGCCAGGTGATCCTGGAAGCGAAGATCCTCGAAGTGGAGCTGAACGACAGCTACCAGAGCGGCGTCAACTGGGCGTCGTTCGCGTCGATCAAGAGCGGCCACGACAACCGCGTCTCGGGCGGCACGATCGCGCCGGGCGCCACGCTCACACCGCTGCCGTTCGGCGGCGGCCAGCCGGCCGTGATCACGGATCCGAGCACCGGCCTGTCGGCCAGCAGCGGCTTCTCGCTGTCGAATGCGGCGGGTGCGGCCGGCTCGATGTTCGGCCTGGCCGTGCAGACCGCGAACTTCGCGGCGCTGATCTCGTTCCTCGAAACGCAGGGCACCGTGCACGTGCTGTCGAGCCCCCGCGTGGCGGCCGTCAACAACCAGAAGGCCGTGCTGAAGATCGGTACCGACGAGTTCTACGTCACCGGCGTGCAGACGACCACGAACTCCACGACGACCGGCAACACGGTGTCCCCGAGCGTCACGCTGCAGCCGTTCTTCTCCGGCGTCGTCCTCGACGTCACGCCGCAGATCGACGAGAAGGGCAACATCCTGCTGCACGTGCACCCGTCCGTGAGCCAGGTCTCGACGATCAACAAGTCCGTCAACCTGGGCACGGCCGGCAGCCTGAACCTGCCGCTCGCGGCATCGGCGACGTCGGAACTGGACAGCATCGTGCGCGGCCAGAACGGCCAGGTCGTCGCCATCGGCGGCTTGATGCGCCAGTCGTCGACCGCGGACGATTCGCAGCTGCCGGGGACCGGCAGGGTGCCGGTGCTGTCGGCGCTGTTCGGCGCGAAGAAGCGCGTGAACCAGAAGCGCGAACTGGTCGTGCTGATCAAGCCGACCATCGTCGAAGGCATCAACAACTGGAACGACGACCTGCTCGACACGAACCGCCGCATCGAGCAGCTCGACCCGCGCACCCGGGGGAGCCGCTGAATGTACACGGCCCACTTCGGCCTGCGCGAACTGCCGTTCGGGATCACGCCGGACACCAGCTTCTTCTTTGGCGCCCCGCATTCGCAGGAAGCCCTGAACACGCTGCTCGTCGCGGCGCGCGGCGGCGAGGGCTTCATCAAGATCACGGGCGAAGTCGGCACCGGCAAGACCCTGTTGTGCCGCAAGTTCATGGCGACGCTGGGCCCGGAATTCGTCACGGCGTACATCCCGAATCCGTACCTCGAACCGCGTACGCTGATGCTGGCGCTCGCGGACGAGCTGGAAGTCGGCTACGACAAGGACGCCGACCAGCACCAAGTCCTGAAAGCCATCACGCACCGGCTGCTGCAGCTGGCGGGCGGGGACAAGCGCGTGCTGCTGTGCCTCGACGAGGCGCAGGCGATGCCCGTCGAGACGCTGGAGGCGCTACGCCTGCTGACGAACCTGGAGACGGAAAAGCGCAAGCTGCTGCAGATCGTCCTGTTCGGCCAGCCGGAGCTGAACCGCAAGCTGGAGCTGCAATCGATCCGCCAGCTCGCCCAGCGCATCACGTTCCACTATCATCTCGGTCCCTTGAGCCGCGACGACCTCGATTACTATGTGGCGCACCGCCTGCGCGTCGCCGGGTATGATGGGGCGCGCCTGTTCTCGCGCGGTGCGGTGGCCCGCCTGTACGCCGCCAGCGGCGGCGTGCCGCGCCTCGTCAACATCCTCGCGCACAAGGCCATGATGCTGTGCTACGGCCAGGGACGCCAGCAGGTCGCGCGCGCGCACGTGAACCTG
Source organism: Massilia sp. Masssp94 (assembly GCF_059491305.1). Lineage (NCBI taxonomy): Bacteria > Pseudomonadati > Pseudomonadota > Betaproteobacteria > Burkholderiales > Oxalobacteraceae > Massilia > Massilia sp. Masssp94. The sequence continues at coordinate 6,919,592 of NZ_CP168501.1, read as the reverse complement.
GCCGCACGCGACACGCTCGCGACGCGCAGGCGCCGCATGTGGCCCTGGGCCGCATCCGCCGCCGCGCTGGCCGCCGCGGGCGCGGGCCTGGCCTGGGCGCTGAGCCATTGACGGGGAGCCGGAATGAGCCTGATTAACAAGATGCTGCAAGACCTGGATGCGCGCGGCACGCCCAAGGACGGCGAACTGCCGGGCCAGGTGAAGCCGGTGGCGCGCGAGCCGTACCGGCCGAACCGGCGCGCGATCGCGGCTGCCGTCGGCGGTGCGCTCGCCGCGAGCGCACTCGGCTGGCTGGCCTTGTCCCAACTGCACCGCACGGGGGCACCGGCCGCGCCGGCGCCCGTCGCTGCCGTCCGCGTGGCGCCGGTGGTCACGGGTCCCGTGCAGGCTTCTCCGGTCGTGGCCGTGCCGGTGCAGGCGCCCGCCGCGCCGGCGGCGACGCCGCCCGCCGTGGAAAAGACCGTAGACGCGCCGGCAACGAAGCACATGACGCGGGCGGAGCGCCGTGCGGAACGCAAGCGCCTCGCGGAAGAAAACGCTGCGGCGCGCAAGGCGGAGAGGGCGGCGCAGACGCCGTTCGTGCGCGCGCAGGACGTGGCGCCGATGGAACCGGACAGCGCGGAAGCGCGCGCGGCGCGCCGCGCCATGGCGCAGGCGCTGGCCGCACGGGGCAAATCCCCGAAGAAGACGTCCGCCGCGATGGTGGCCGCCGCGCGCGCGGCCGCGCACGACGACGCGCCGCCGAAGGGCAAACGCAACGCCCAGGGCCGCCAGGAGACGGGCGCCCAGCGCGCGGAAGGCGAATACCGGCGCGCACTGGCGAGCCTGCAGGAAGGCCGCATGATCGAGACCGTCGCGGCGCTCGAGCAGGCGCTGAAATACGAACCGACGCACGAAGCGGCGCGCCAGACCCTGGTCGGCCTGCTGATCGAGGCGAACCGCAACGACGAGGCGATGCGCCAGCTGCAGCTGGGCCTCACCCTGGACCCGCGCCAGCCCGCGATGGCGATGCTGCTGGCGCGCTTGCAGATCGAGCGTGGCGGCAACGGCATCGACACCCTGATGCGCACCTTGCCGTACGCGGGCAACGACGCCGACTACCACGCCTTCCTGGCGGCCGCGCTGGCCCGCCAGCAGCGTCACCGCGAGGCGGCCGAGCAGTATCACCAGGCCGTGCGCGCGGTGCCGTCGAACGGTGTGTGGTGGATGGGCCTCGGCATCTCGCTGCAGGCCGAGAAACGCAACGGCGAGGCGCTCGACGCGTTCCAGCGGGCGCGCGCCGGCGGCGGGTTGTCGCAGGAATTGCAGGGGTTCGTGGAGCGCCGCATCCAGCAGCTCTCGCACTGAGCCCGCGTCACACTGTCGCCAACCGCTCCAGGGCGCCGTTCAGCGTCTCGTCCTTTTTCGCAAAGCAGAACCGCACGATGCCGGACTCCGTCGGCTTGCTGTAAAAGGCCGACACCGGAATCGCGGCCACCTTGATCTCGCGCGTGAGCCACTGCGCGAATTCCGATTCGCCCAGGTCCGAAATCCCGTCGTAGCGCACGCACTGGAAATACGTGCCGTCCGCCGGCAGCAGCGTGAACCGCGTGTGCGCCAGCCCCGCGCGGAACAGGTCGCGCTTGCGCTGGTAGAACGCGGGCAGGTCGCGCCACGGCGCCGGGTCGCGCATGAAGGCGGCCAGGCCGGCCTGCATCGGCGTGTTCACGCTGAAGACGTTGTACTGGTGGACCTTGCGGAATTCCGCCATCAACGGCGCCGGCGCGGCCACGTAGCCCACCTTCCAGCCCGTCACGTGGTATGTCTTGCCGAAGCTCGACACGACGAACGCGCGCTCCGCCAGCATGGGATGGCGGCTCACCGACGCGTGCGGCTGGCCGTCGTAGACCATATGCTCGTACACCTCGTCCGACAGGATCAGGATATCGGTCCCTTCGACAATGGCAGCCAGCGAATCGAGGTCGGCCCGGCGCAGGATCGTGCCCGTGGGGTTGTGCGGCGTGTTCACGACGATCATCCGGGTCCTGGGCGTGACGGCCGCCGCGACGGCGTCCCACGGCACGCTGTAGCCGCCCGCGTCCACGCGCATCGCGACGGGCACCGGCACGCCGCCGGCCAGGGTGATCGACGGCTGGTAGCTGTCGTAGCAGGGCTCGATGACGATGACTTCGTCGCCCGGATGCACGGCGCACAGGATCGCCGTGATGATGCCTTGCGTGGCGCCGGCCGTGACCGTGATCTCGGCGCTGGCATCGTAGGCGTGGCCGTACAGTGCGGCCAGCTTGGCGGCGACGGCGTCGCGCAGCACGGGCAGGCCGGTCATCGGCGCGTACTGGTTGTGACCCGCGCGCATGGCGGCATCGACCGCGTCCAGCAGGCGCGGATCGCAGTCGAAGTCGGGGAAGCCCTGGCCCAGGTTGACGGCGCCGTGCTCGCCCGCGAGCGCGGACATCAGGGTGAACACGGTGGTGCCGACGGCCGGCAGGCGCGATTGCAGGACGGGTGTGGTCATGGTGCGTACAGGTTGGATGGGGCTGCCGGGGCCTCGGTCTTGATCCAGGCGTCGGGCGTCATGATGCGGAAGAGGTTCTCGCGCGCGGCGCGGCGGGCCAGTTTCAACAACGCCTTGTCCTTCGTGACGAGGACGGCGGCATCGGCGTCGCGCGCGATCTCGAGGAATTTCTGGTCGTCGCGGTCCGTGCAGACGGGCAGGCGCAGCGCGCGCGATGTCGGCGCCACGACCTCGATCAGGGCGTCGAAGGCGGCCTCCGCCTGCGGCCGGGTGCTGTCGTCGAGCGGCAGGTGCGAATAATGCAGCACGATCCGGTATTCGTCGCGGCAATCGGCGCGGGTGACGGCGCGCACCTTGCCGGATTCGAGCGCGGCAAGCAGGGGCGCCCAGCGCGGGTCGCGGAAAACGAACAGGTCGAGGCAGACGTTGGTGTCGATGACGATGGGTTTCGCTGAAGCAGGTATCATGTCAGCAATTTTACCCGCTGTACGTGTTTCATAACTAAATGCTGATCGTTCTCTCGCCCGCCAAGTCCCTCGACCTCGAATCGCCACCCACCACGCAGGAGCGCTCGACGCCCCGCTTCATCGACGATGCCGCCGAATTGATCCGCGTTCTCAAGCCGAAATCGCCGGCCGAGATCGGCGCGCTGATGGCGATCTCGGACCAGCTGTCGGTGCTGAACGTGACCCGTTACGCCGACTGGCACCCGGACCACGCCGCCGCGCGCCAGGCCATCATGTCGTTCGACGGCGACGTCTATACGGGCCTGGCTGCGCGCACGCTCGGCAAGCAGGCGCTCGGTTATGTGCGCGACCGCGTGCGCATCCTGTCGGGCCTGTACGGCGTGCTGCGACCGCTGGACGCCATGCATCCGTACCGCCTGGAGATGGGCACGCGCCTCGCGAACCCGCGCGGCAAGGATTTGTATGCCTTCTGGGGCGACCGGGTGACGGCCGCGCTGAACGCGGACCTGAAGGAGGCGGGCGCGCCGGTCCTCGTGAACCTCGCGTCCGAAGAATACTTCAAGTCCGTCAAGCCGAAGCTGCTGGACGTGCCCGTGGTCACGCCCGTGTTCGAAGACTGGAAGAACGGCAAGTACAAGATCATCTCGTTCTTCGCCAAGCGGGCGCGCGGGATGATGGCGCGCCATGCGGCCGAGCAGGGCATCACGGACGTCGAGCGCCTGAAGGACTTCGACGTGGACGGGTATGCGTACGACGAGGCCGTGTCGACGGACAAATCCTGGGTGTTCCGCCGGCGCATCGAAGGCTGACGACTTCGAAAAATTCGGGGTCAGAGCACTTTATTGCGCAAGGTCCGCGAAGCAAGTTCTGCGCGTGGCGCCGCGCGCGAACGTCCATGGAGGGCGTGCACGCGCGCAGAGCGTTGCCAGAGCAACTGGTCGCCGGACATTGATCGGAAATGTGCTCTGACCCCGAATTTTGGGCCGGGGGCGCGAAAAAAAGCCCGCTTCCGCGGGCACTGTTGTTACTGCACGGCGTCTTTCGGCGCCGGTTTCGGGCCGGCCTTGGCCCAGAACTTCCACCACGGCGCGTCGCCCGAACCCTTGCCGCCCATGAAGCGGCTGTTCGGGTAGTTCATGGTGAAGATGCGCTGCGTGTCGTCGCGCAGGTCGAACATGCCCAGCTTGTCGTAGGCGCGAATCATGATGAACAGTGCTTCCTCGCGCGCCGGGGCTTCGCTGAACTGGGTCACGGCGCCCTGGGCGCGGTTCAGCGCGGCCAGGTAGGCGCCGCGGCGGTAGTAGTAGTTCGCCACGTGCACTTCGTACTGCGCCATCGCATTGATCAGGTAGTTCATGCGGGCGACCGAATCCGGCGCGTATTTGCTGTTCGGGAACTTGTCGACGAGTTCCTTGAACGCGGCAAACGCTTCGCGCGTCGCCTTCGGGTCGCGCTCGGTCGGGTCCTGGGCGTAGATGAAGCTGAGGAAGCCGATCTGGTCGTTGAAATTGATCAGGCCGCGCAGGTAGTACATGTAGTCGACCTGCGGGTGGTTCGGGTGCAGCTTGATGAAGCGTTCGACGGCGGCCAGCGCCTCGGCCTGGTCCTGCGCCTTGTAGTGCGCATAGGCGATTTCCATCTGCGCCTGGGCGGCGTAGGTGCCGAACGGATAGTTGGATTCGAGGCGTTCGAACAGCTTGATCGCGGCTTCGTAGTGGCCGCCCGCCATTTCCTCCTGCGCGTCAGCGTATAATTTCGATGCTGACACGTTCTTGTTTTCGTCGGATCTTTCCGGTAACAAACCGCAAGCTGACAAACTTAGCAGAACGCTAGTCACGACTATTACAGACAATTTTTTTTGCATAAGCTCTTAGTGCAAGAAAGTTTTACCGAGATTCAACGAACGGCTGATTATAGCCGATGGGACTGACGTGATATTAACTGCTGCGCCGAATTCGGCGGAAAACCTTTTCGACCCCGACCTGGATGAGGACCTCGACGCCGAGCTCGATGCCGGCACCGGTGGCCCTGATTACGCCCCGATCACCCTGGAGCTGGTCCCCGAACACTGCGGCCAGCGGTTGGACAAGGTCGTGGCCGGGTTGGTGCCCCAGTTCTCGCGCAGCCGCCTGCAGCAATGGTTCGACGAAGGCCACATCACCGTCGACGGCAAGCCGGCGAAGGGCAAGAGCACGGCCTATGGCGACGAGACGGTCACCGTCGTGCCGCAGCCGGCGCCCGAGGACACGGCCTACACGCCGGAACCGATGGCGCTGAACATCGTCCACGAGGACGACGCCATCATCGTCATCAACAAGCCTGCCGGCCTCGTCGTGCATCCGGGCTCGGGCAACTGGTCGGGCACCCTGCTGAACGGGCTGCTGCATCACTGCCCGCAACTGGTGTCCGTGCCGCGTGCCGGTATCGTGCACCGCCTCGACAAGGACACGAGCGGCCTGATGGTCGTCGGCAAGACGCTGGAGGCGCAGACGGACCTCGTGCGCCAGCTGCAGGCGCGCACGGTGAAACGCGAATATTTCGCGCTCGTGTGGGGCACGCCGCGCGCCTACGGCACCATCGACTCCCCCATCAGCCGCGACGCGAAGGACCGGGTCAAGATGGCCGTGTCGAACAGCCCGTCGGCGAAGCCGGCCATCACGCACTACGAACTGCTGGAGACGGGCGAGCTCGACCGCCGCCCGGTCAGCCTCGTGCAATGCCGCCTGGAGACGGGCCGCACGCACCAGATCCGCGTGCACATGCAGTCGCTGGGCTACAGCCTTGTCGGCGACACCGTGTACGGCAAGCAGCACCTGCGTTCGTTCTTCCACCGCCAGGCGCTGCAGGCGCGCCGCCTGGGTCTCACGCACCCGGCCACCGGCGAGCACATGGAATGGGTCGTGCCGCTGGCCGACGATTTCGCGGAACTTCTGGAACAGGCCGGGATCGAAGAACCGGAAGCGATCTGATGGTGGAATCCGATCTGAAGGACGCCGATCTGATCCACCCCGCGACCGAGTGGCCCGATCTGCCTGACGCGTTCGGTGCCTTGGCCACGACGCGGCGCGGTGGCGTCAGCATGGGCCCGTACGGCGATGGGCGGGACGGTGGCGGCCTGAACCTGGGCCGGCACGTGAACGACGATCCGGAGGCCGTGCAGGCCAACCGGATGCGTCTGCGCGCGCGCCTGCCGGGCCCGCCCGCGTGGATCGCGCAGGTGCACGGCCCCGACGTCGTCGATGCGGCGACCGTCCAGCCGGGCGGTCCCGTGCTGACGGGCGACGCGAGCATCGCGACGGTGCCGGGCGTCGTCTGCGCCATCCTCACGGCCGACTGCCTGCCCGTGCTGTTCGCGGACCTGGGCGGCAAGGTCGCGGGCGCCGCGCATGCGGGCTGGCGTGGGCTGGCCGGTGGCGTGCTTGGTCAGACGGTCGCGGCCATGCGCGCGGCCGGCGCGGGCGAGATCACGGCCTGGCTCGGGCCGGCGATCGGCCGGGATGCGTTCGAAGTGGGCGCCGACGTGCTGGCCGCCTTCGAGGCCGCGTTGCCGGGGCAGGTGGACGATGCTTTCCGGCCGTATGCGGGGCGTCCGGGCAAGTATCTGGCGGACATGTATTTGTTGGCGCGTCGCATGCTGGCCCGCGACGGGATCACGCGCGTCCATGGCGGCGACCGCTGCACGGCGACCGAGACCGACTGGTTTTATTCGTATCGCCGCGACGGCGTGACTGGCCGGCAGGCCAGCCTCATCTGGTTGAAATAAGGGCGGGCCGTTCAGCGGCCTCCATCGTGGCCGTGCCCGGCCGCAGCGCCATCGGCGCCGGCCGCATGGCCTGCCGCGGGCACGACCGGTGTCCCGTCAGCCGTCCGCAACGCCGCCTGTGCCGCGCGGGCGCGCCGCCGTCTTGATCCCGCAAGGTAAAAAACGATTGAGAATGGCAACACGCCATAGCCGAAAAAAGTCATAATGCCGCCAACCACAGTCGGCTCCGTCGCCGCCATCAGGGTTACGACGTACATCCATCCTATGGCTACGATCCACATGCGATGCTCCGGTTGCTGTCGATAAAACGATTCTACACAATGGACGCCTTATGAATACGCCTGATGCTACCCCGCAGATGCTTGCCGCACCCTGGATGGCGCCGTTCGCGCAATTCACCGATCCCTCCGCCTGGCAGTCCTGGATGAAACTCCCCGACGGTGCCGACGGCTCGGCAGCGTTCGCACCGGTGGCCAAGATGCTGGGCGATATCGGCGCCGGGCTGTCGCAGGGCAAGCTGGAAGCGCTGCGCGACGATTACCTGCAAAAGGCGATGAAGCTGTGGCAGGAGTTTGTCACCGGCAAGCTGCCGTCGTTCAGCGACCGCCGCTTTTCCGCGCCCGAGTGGACGGCGAACGCGATGTCCGCGTACAGCGTCGCGTCCTACCTGCTGAATTCCGAATTCATCATGGCCCTGGCCGAGGCCGTCGAAGCGCCGCCGCGCGACAAGCAGAAGATCCGCTTCGCCGTGCAGCAGATCGTCGATGCGATGTCGCCCGCGAACTTCCTCGCGACGAATCCGGAAGCCCAGCAGAAAATCATCGAGACCAAGGGCGAGAGTCTCACGAAGGGTCTGCAGAACATGCTGGCCGACCTGCAGAAGGGCCGTATCTCCCAATCGGACGAGTCCGCATTCGAGGTGGGCCGCAACGTCGGCATCACGCCGGGCACGGTCGTGTTCGAGAATCACTTGTTCCAGCTGATCCAGTACACGCCGACGACGCCGACCGTGCACGAGGTGCCGCTGCTGATGGTGCCGCCGTGCATCAACAAATACTACATCCTCGACCTGCAGCCGGAGAATTCCCTCGTCCGCTACCTGGTGGAGCAGGGCAATACGGTGTTCATGCTGTCCTGGCGTAATCCGGACCAGAGCCTGGCCGGCACGACGTGGGACGATTACGTGGAGCAGGGCGCGATCCGCGCGCTGGACGCCACCCGCGCCATCACGGGCCAGGACAAGGTGAACGTGTTCGGCTTCTGCGTGGGCGGCACGATCGCCGCGACGGCGCTGGCCGTGCTGGCCGCCCGCGGCAGGAAGCCGGCCGCCAGCCTGTCGCTGTTCACGACGCTGCTCGATTTCTCGGACACGGGCGTGCTCGACGTGTTCGTCGACGAAACCCAGGTCAAGCTGCGCGAACAGCAGCTTTCCCGCGGCGGCCTGATGCCGGGACGCGACCTGGCGACGACGTTCTCCGCGCTGCGTCCGAACGATCTCGTGTGGAACTATGTCCAGCAAAACTACCTGAAAGGCAAGACGCCGCCCGCGTTCGACCTGCTGTACTGGAATGCGGACAGCACGAACCTGCCGGGTCCGATGTATTGCTGGTACCTGCGCAATACCTACCTCGAGGACAAGCTGAAGGTGCCGGGTGCGCTGACGGTGGCGGGCGTCAAGGTCGACCTGGGCACCATCGATTGCCCGACCTTCCTGTACGGGTCGAAGGAAGACCACATCGTGCCCTGGGAGGCGGCGTTCGCGTCGATGGGGCTGCTGAACCCGAAAAAGCCGAAGAACAACCGTTACGTGCTGGGCGCGTCGGGCCACATTGCAGGTGTGATCAATCCCGCGTCGAAGAACAAGCGCAGCTACTGGGTCAACGAGGGCGGCAAGACGCGGCCGAAGACGGCGGCCGACTGGATGGCCGGCGCCGTCGAGAAGAAGGGCAGCTGGTGGCCGGAATGGGCGAAGTTCCTCGTCGAACACGGCGGCAAGGAGGTCGCGCCGCCCGCACAGCCGGGCAATGCGCAGTATCCGGCGATCGAGCCGGCGCCGGGCCGGTACGTCAAGGCCAGGGCCGATTGAAGGGACCGCTAACACATTGCGAAAGAAATCATTCAGTTGCTCAGCGAATAATTGCTGCACCTGCGTTCGCAACGTGGTATTTTTAGCGGATATCCTCTTGGAATCGGAGACGCCGCGGCAGATCCCCGCGGTCGCTGCATAATAAATGCGCTTCGGCGCTGTACATGGAAATGAGATGAGTAGTGTCAAAAAAAGCACTGAACGCCTGATCAAGAAGTATCCGAACCGCCGGCTGTACGACACCCAGACCAGTTCTTACATCACCTTGTCCGACGTGAAGCAACTCGTCCTCGATTCCGACGAGTTCACGGTCGTGGATGCCAAGACGAACGAAGACCTGACCCGCAGCATCCTCCTGCAGATCATTCTCGAAGAGGAAGCGCACGGCGTGCCGATGTTCTCCAGCGGCGTGCTGTCCCAGATCATCCGCTACTATGGCCACGCGATGCAGGGCATGATGGGCTCGTATCTGGAAAAGAACGTGCAGGCGTTCACCGACATCCAGAACAAATTCGTCGGCTCGGCCGCGGGCGCGATGGAAGGCAAGCCGTTCAGCACCGAGATGTGGACCCAGTTCATGAACATCCAGGGTCCGATGATGCAGGGCATGATGAACAACTACATCGACCAGAGCAAGAACCTGTTCCTGCAGATGCAGGAGCAGATGCAGAGCCAGAGCAAGGCGATGTTCGGCGCGTTCCCGTTCGGGGTGCCGCCGGAGAAGAAGTAACGTTTGCACGTCGTCCCCGCGGAGGCGGGGATCCAATGTTGCCCGCATTGCGGCAACGCATGAAAAATTAGGCTCCTGCCTTCGCAGGGGCGGCGTACAGAGGGCGCGGGCTGCAAAGACATTCTCTGTATACGACATGCTCGTCGATTTCCCTCCGCCCCCGCTTCCTGTACAATCGCGGATTGCCCTGAATTTTTGCCGCAATCCGACAATGCAAGAACTCCGCCGTAACCCTCTTCCCGCCACCTCCGACGCTGCCGGCACCGCCGTGCCGCCGAAGGTCGGTTTCGTCTCGCTCGGCTGCCCGAAGGCGCTCGTCGACTCCGAACAGATCCTCACGCAGCTGCGCGCGGAGGGTTACGAGACCGCCAAGTCGTATGCCGGCGCCGATCTCGTGATCGTCAACACCTGCGGCTTCATCGACGCGGCCGTGCAGGAATCGCTCGATGCGATCGGCGAGGCGCTGGCCGAAAACGGTAAAGTGATCGTCACGGGCTGCCTCGGCGCCAAGAAGGATGCATCGGGCAGCGACATCATCACCAAGGTGCACCCGAAGGTGCTCGCGGTGACCGGTCCGCACGCGGTCGCCGAAGTGATGGAGTCCGTGCACATGCACCTGCCCAAGCCGCACGACCCGTTCATCGACCTCGTGCCGGACCACGGCGTCAAGCTCACGCCCAAGCACTACGCTTACCTGAAGATTTCCGAAGGCTGCAACCACCGCTGCAGCTTCTGCATCATCCCGTCGATGCGCGGCGACCTCGTGTCGCGTCCGATCCACGATGTGCTGCAGGAAGCGGAGAACCTGTTCAAGGCGGGCGTCAAGGAACTGCTGGTGATCTCGCAGGACACGAGCGCATACGGCGTGGACGTCAAGTTCCGCACCGGCTTCTGGAACGGCCGCCCGGTCAAGACGCACATGACGCAGCTGACGGAAGCCCTGGGCCAGATGGCGCAGCAGTACGGCGCGTGGGTGCGCCTGCACTACGTGTACCCGTACCCGCACGTGGACCAGGTGATCCCGTTCATGGGCGAGAACGTCGTGCCTTACCTCGACATCCCGCTGCAGCACGCGCATCCGGACGTCCTGAAGCGCATGAAGCGCCCGGCCAGCGGCGAGAAGAACCTCGACCGTATCCAGGCATGGCGCAAGATGAACCCCGACCTCACGATCCGCTCGACGTTCATCGCCGGCTTCCCGGGCGAGACGGACGCGGAATTCGAATACCTGCTGGACTTCCTGAAGGAAGCGCAGATCGACCGCCTGGGCTGCTTTGCGTACTCGCCGGTCGAAGGCGCGACGGCGAACGAGATCGCGAACCCGGTGCCGGACGAAGTCAAGGAAGAGCGCCGCGCCCGCGTGATGCTGCTGCAGGAAGAGATCTCGGCGCAGCGCCTGCAGGCGAAGGTCGGCAAGACGATCCGCGTCCTCGTCGACGAAGTGGGCCCGCGCGAAGCGGTCGGCCGCTCGGCAGCGGATGCGCCGGAAATCGACGGCGTCGTCCACATCAAGCGCGCCCTCACGCCGGGCAAGGCCAAGCCGGCCGTGGGCGAGTTCATCGAGGTGGTCGTGACGAAGGCGGATGCGCACGACCTGTGGGCGACCGTGGCCTGACAGCCGCTGACAGGGAGGCGGCGACGTGACGAAGAAGTCCATCCAGACCACGCTCACGCACAGCGACTACCGCCCGCCGGCCGGCTTCGCCGCGTACCCGACGCCGATCCATCACGCGTCCACGGTCCTGTTCAAGGACGTGGCCAGCCTGCGCTCGGGCGACTGGCGCAGCAAGCAGGCCTATACCTACGGCCTGCACGGCACGCCGACGACGTTCACGCTGGAAGCGCGCCTGGCCGCCATCGAAGGCGGCGGCTACGCCCTGCTGGCGCCGTCCGGTCTCGCCGCGATCTCGATGATCCTGCTGGCGCTGCTGAAGTCGGGCGACGACGTCCTGCTGCCCGATAACGTCTACAACCCAACGCGCGAGCTGGGACGCTGGCTCGCGAACGACTTCGGTGTCTCCGCGCGCTTCTACGATCCGCTCGTGGGCGCGGGCATCGCGGACCTGATCCAGCCGAACACGAAGCTGATCTGGACCGAGGCGCCGGGCTCCGTGTCGATGGAAGTGCCGGACCTGCCCGCGATCTGCGCGGCGGCGCACGACAAGGGCATCCTGGTCGCGCTGGACAACACATGGGCCGCGGGCCTCGCGCTGCGCGGCTTCGACGTCGGCGCCGATATCGTCATGCAGGCGCTCACCAAATACCAGTCGGGCGGCTCGGACGTGCTGATGGGCGCCGTGATCACGCGCGACACGGCCATCAACGACCGTATCTCGACGTCGCATATGCGCCTCGGCATGGGCGTGGGCGGCGACGATGCCTACCTGGTGCTGCGCGGCCTGGAAACGATGAAGCTGCGCTTCGACGCGCACGATGCGTCCGCGCGCAAGGTGGCGGCGTGGTTGAAAGGCCGTCCCGAAATCGCGAAGGTGCTGCACCCGGCATTCGAGGATTGCCCCGGCCACGACGTGTGGAAGCGCGATTTCACGGGCGCGGGCGGCCTGTTCTCCGTCGTCTTCGATGCACGCTATGCGGGCGAGCAGGTGGACCGCTTCGTCGACGCGCTGGCATTGTTCGGCATCGGGTACAGCTGGGGCGGAACGCACAGTCTCGCCGTGCCGTACCGGATGCAGGGCATGCGGCGCGACTGGCCCGACACGGGCACGCTCGTGCGCTTCAACATCGGCCTCGAAGGCACCGACGACCTCATCGCAGACATCGAGCAGGCCCTCGGCCGGCTCTGATCACACTGGCATCGCGCGGTTGTTGTTCAGGTCGAGGAACCCGCGGATGATCCGGTACGCCATCCACACCCACGCAATCCCCCAGATAACGAAGGGGAAGACGACGGTAAACCACAACAACGCGCCCAGGACCATCCACAGCGCGTAAAACCAGAACGACCGGATCATCCACGTGTGGTGGCTGTAGACCATCGTCCCGGCCGTGTCCGGCCGCCGGATGTAGTTGACGATCAGCACCAGGATCGACAGCGTGCCGAGCGAAAAGAAAAACGTGAGCGCATGGGCGACGTACAGGATGCGGGCGAACTGCTTGGCATCCTCGAGGCCGCGTTCGTAGACGAGTTCCTGGGCCATGACTTCTCCTGGTTCTAGATTGCCATTACGATAACCGATCGGCCGCTCAGGCGGCGCGCGCGGTCTGCTGCACCCACGCGACGAGGCGGTTCGCATCCATCGCCCCGGCCTGGCGCGCGATCTCGCGCCCGCCCTGGAACAAGGCGATCGTCGGGATGCTGCGGATGTTGTAGCGCGCCGCGAGATCCTGCGACGCTTCCGTATCGACCTTCAGCAGCCGCACGTGCGGCTCCAGCCGGCCGGCGGCCTGCGCATACGCGGGCGCCATCATGCGGCACGGGCCGCACCACGCGGCCCAGAAATCGACGAGCACCGGAATGTCGTTGCGCCCGACGTGCTTGTCGAAGCGGGCGGACGACACGTCCGTGGGCTGGCCGGTGAACAGCGCCTTCGCGCATTTGCCGCAGACGGGCTGGTCGGCCAGGCGCGCGCCGGCGACGCGGTTGACGGCGTCGCAGTGCGGACAGACGATGTGCAGGGACTCGGCCATGGTGGTGTTTCCTCCTGATTGCGATTGATATTGTATGCCCGGTGGCGCGTGCGCCGTCGACCATGCCGTTCGACATAGAATCGGATGCCGGGCGGATGCCCTCCAACATGGGTCCAGATGAGCGAATTGCAATCCACGGCAGTCAATCGGCCCCTGATCGGCTGCGCCGGCTGGGGCCTCAACAAGGACGTGGCGGCCGACTTCCCGGTCGAAGGAAGCCACCTCGAGCGCTACGCGGCCGTGTTCCCCGCGGTCGAGATCAACTCGTCGTTCTACCGGCCGCACCAGCCGCGGACGTACGCCCGCTGGGCCGCCAGCGTGCCCGACGTCTTTCGTTTCTCCGTCAAGCTGCCGAAGGCGATCACGCACGAGGCGAAGCTGCGCGACGCGGACGAGCTGCTCGACCGTTTCGTCCGCGAAGCCGGCGAACTGGGGCCGAAACTGGGCTGCGTCCTCGTCCAGCTGCCGCCCAGCGGCGTGTTCGATCCGGAGACCGTCGCCGGCTTCCTGCCGCGCCTGCGCGCTCGCTTCCCCTGCATGCTGGCGATCGAGGGACGCCATCCGACGTGGTTCGGCGACATGGCGACCGCGCTGCTGCGCGAGCACGGCGTCACGCGCGTGATGGCCGATCCGCCCGCCGGCCAGCCCGGCCCGCACGCGCCGACGACGGCGTCGACCTACATCCGCCTGCACGGCACGCCGCGCATCTACTACTCGTCCTATCCGCCCGAATTCCTGCGCGAGGTCGAGCAGCGCATCGTCGCGATGGCGCAGCCCGGCGCGGACCTCTGGTGCATCTTCGATAACACGGCCGAGGGCCATTCGGTGCCGAACGCACTGGAGGTGCTGCGCGGCGTGGACGAATCATGGTCAGCGCGACGTTCCGCTTCTACGGCGAACTGAACGACTTCCTCGCGCGCGCGCGGCGCGGACACTCCTTCGCGGCGCCGTGCGCGCGTGCCGCCACGGCCAAGCACATGATCGAGGCGCTCGGCGTGCCGCACACGGAGGTGGAGCTGGTGCTCCTGAACGGCGAGCCGCGGGGACTCGACGACATCCTGGAAGAGGGCGACCGCATCGCCGTCTATCCGCGCTTCACTGCCTTCGATGTGGCCGACGTGGCGCGGCTGGACCAGCGTCCGCCGGGCCGCGTGCGCTTCGTCGCGGATGCGCATCTCGGCGGTCTCGCGCGGCTGTTGAGAATGGCGGGGTTCGACACCGTCTACCGCAATACGTTGAACGACGCCGAAGTCGAAGCGATCGCGCTCGATGACGGACGCGCCGTGCTGACGCGCGACCGCGAACTGCTGAAGCGCCGCGGCATCGCGTACGGCTGCTACGTGCGGGCGTTGAAGGGGGAAGCGCAGTTGCGTGAAGTGGTCGAGCGCTTCGGCCTGGCCGAGCGTATGCGCCCGTTCACGCTGTGCCTGTCGTGCAATGCGCCGTTGCGGCCCATCGCGAAGGCGGAGGTGAGGGACCGGCTGCCGCCGCGCGTGGCGGCCACGCAGGACGAGTTCAGCACATGCGACTGCTGCCACGGCGTGTTCTGGAAGGGCTCGCACTGGCAGCGCATGGCGGGCGTATTAAATGAGATACACTACTTTCCCGGACGAGCCATCCGTTGACAGCGTGACCCCATGTTGCAACAAGTACCGATACCCATCCGCACCGAATGCCCCCCTGGCGCCTGCGTCTGCGAGCGCGAGATCCTGCTCGCCGATCCGGAGGCGGACCTGCGCCCGTTGCGCCTCACGCGCACGGAAGAGCAAAAACTGCTCGAGCGCATCGGCGCCGTCGCCAGCTACGACGAACTCAAACGGCTGCAGGAGCGCATCCGCGCCAACCTCGGCGTCGAACTGAAGATCGCGCCCGGCCCGAACGAGGTGCGCACGTTGCGCGGCATCCTCATCGTGCTGGAAGACCGGCCGGGCCTGTGCAAAAAGGTGCGCCAGTCCGTGCCGGCGGCCGTGCGCAGGGTGCTGGAACGCCATCCCGAGATCACGTACGCGATCCTCGATGCGCACGATTTGTTCGGGGCGCCCTGACTTATTGTGACGACGCGCGGGCGTCGACCTCGTGCCCCAGCCGCTCGAGATAGCCGCGCCCATGCCTGGCCTCGAGCGCGGCGACCGTGGTGCGGTTGAACCGGTCGCGGTACGCTTCGAACGCCGGGTCGTACACGTCGCCCGTGACCGATAGCGTGATGCCGTGGCGCGCGTAGGCGCGGATGCGCCTGACGGTCTCCGGGCCGGGCGGAGGACCCGGTTCGAGCAGGGTGGGTGTGCCGGTGGCGACGCAGATCCGTGCCGCGTCCGCGCCGTCGAGCGGGCGGCCATCTGCCCTGGCGATGGGGAGGTCGCCGCATCCGAGCCGTGCTTTCGGGTCGCGGAATTCGGTAAGGCGGACGCACGCGAGGCGGGCGTCGAACGTAGCGGGCAGCTGCGCCCAGCAGCGGGCGGCGTCGGGCCGCTTGCGCAGACCGAAGGCGCCCTTGTCCAGCGCATCCGCGAGCCGCAGCACGGCGCCGCGGCGCCCACGCAGGGCCGCCCAATAGAGATTGTGGATGCCCTCGAACGGCCGCGCCTTCGCGGCCCGCGCATGCGGACCGAGGAACAGTTCGGCCAGGCGTTCCTGTTGCGCGCCGTCGCCGCTGTCCGTATCCGCCCGCCAGACGTTGGCGAGCGTTTCGTAGTCGCCCATGCGCAGCAGCCAGCCTTCGTACGCCGGGTCGGCGTACGCGGACGCCGCGCATGAGAGGCCGACGGCAAGCGCCCCCGCGAGCAGTCCGGGGCGCCGTGCCATCAGCTGTCGAAGTCTTCGGCCAGGTTCTTCCACCCCTTGCTTTTCGCGAACGGCGCGAATTCCTCGGGTGCCTCGAGCACGATGAGACGGCTCTCCTGCAGGCCCGGATCGCTGTGGCCGAAGTCCGGCCCCTTGTAGCCGACGGCACGCAGCCGGTCGATGATGGCGCGTACGAGGACGGCGTCCTTGTAGGCGCCGGGCTCGAGACGGTCCTTGAATTTCACGTACACATCGATGATCCCGTAGCCCTCGTCGAAAATGCGGATCGACTTGACGTCGAGGGTACGGCCATTGGCGTCCTTGGCCTGGAACGGGCCGGACAGTTCAATATCGGAATCGGTAGTCATGGCGCCAAGGATACCACCGGGCGTGCCAGCGTGTACGCGATCTCGGTGGCGCCGACGGGCGCGCGGCGCCAGCCCTGGGCGGCGCGGGTTGCGCGTCGCAACTGCAAATTATCGGCGTGTGGCATCGGATCTGAAGCGTGAAAGGACTCGGGTGCCCGGATAGTCGGCCCGATCCGGAAACGCCGGCCGATGATAGCAGTTCCAGTAGCTCGTCGCACGTCGCGCCAGGGTTGCGAGCCAGGCCGGGTTGGCGCGTGCGAAAGACGCGAGGGACGACGCGTCGCGCGTCCCGATCCAGCGCGCGACGTCCTCGACGATCTCGATTACGTACTCGCCGGCCAGCTGAACGATATAGGGCAGGAGCCAAGGTTCGTCGCGGTCGAGAATCTGCGCGAGGCATGCCTGGCGCACGTGACCGTCGTAATGCCGCGTCCCCAGGCAGGCGACGATGCGCCGGTCGACGCCCCGCGCATCCTCCAACGCGCGGCGCAGGCGGGCTGGGTCGTAGTACAGCCGATATGGAATGTGCAAGGTTTCGCCATCCACGTCGACGTCGAAGGCACCGTGCGGGGGCGCGAGTTCGTCCTGCGCGACGACGGCAACGGCCGCGCGTACGGAAGCGCGCAGCGCGGATGGGAATCCAAGCGATTCGTCGGGCCTGGCCTGGCGAGGAGGGGTCAGCATGGCATCATATGACGCGGGCCACGGACGCGATCAGCAGCGACGCCGGTACCAGCAACGCTTGCGCGGCAACGGTGCCCGCCAGCCGGCTGCCGACCAGCCAGACGATGGCTTTCCTGAACTGGCTTTCCGTGACGTTGCCTTCGACGACATCGTCCGTCATCCCCGACATGTGCGCGTCGATGAACACGGCCATCATGATGGTCGCGCCGCCGTTGATGATCGAGGAGAGCGTGCTGGACGTGACGCGCACCGACGGGTCCAGCACGCCGGCGTACAGGGCCGCGAACACGCCGACGGTCCAGAGCGCGGTGGCGCCGACGTTCAGCAGCGTGATCCGGCCCGACACGCCGTGTCCCGACCGGAATCCGGTCATGTTGCGCGCGGCGGGCATGCGGGCGACGTCGCGGACGTACGACAGGCCACCCTTGAAGAAGCCGTGGAGGATCAGCTTCGGGATCGAGCGATGTGCCTGGAAATGCAGGACCGCGCGGCAGAATACACGCTGGAACGTCGGAATCAGCAGGGCGCCAGCCACCGTCGCAAGACTTGCGGACACGAGCAGCCAGCGAAAATCGGCGAGCAGCGCACCGCCCGCGAGCGGGTCCAGGTGGGTCTCGACACGCTTCGCCAGGAACGGGCCCAGGAACGAATTCGACGTCCGCGACACGAGCATGAGAATGCCGAACAGGGCCAGCGACACGGCGATCCGCCTGGTCCGTACGCCGGCGATCCGTACCGAGTACGCCAGGGTCCCGATCAGGTGGATCACGAACGTCAGGAAGCAGATGAAGAGAAGTTGGGTATCCACATCTATTTCACGAAATATCCGGAGACCTCACAACTGCCGTCGCGCTCGCGCATCGGCACCACGGTCTCCACCGCAAGCGACATGGCGCCGCAGCGCGTGTCGAGATGGCGCACGAGGCCGAAGCGTTCGACGATGCGGGCGACCTTGTCCGGGATCCGGCGAATGCCACGAACGGTCCACCCGCGACCTGGTCGCGCTGCATGGTGACCCAGGCGGCCACGGGCAGCAGCAGGGCGAGCAGATAGCCCGTACGCCAGATCGCGCCGTGGTCGGGGGCGAGCAGGGACAGCAGGGGGCGGGTGTAGGTGTCGAGGTTGCCGAAGGCGGACGCGTTGGCCGACGCCAGCACGCCGGTGGCGAGCATGATGGCCTGCCAGCGGCGCAGCAACAGGCGTGCGGTGCTGATGGCGTACCAGCGCAGGCGCAGGCGGACGAGCGGTGAGCGGATGGCGTTCTCCTGGGTGGGGTCGCAGGATTATGAACGCCTTTTTGTCGATAAAGCAAGACTTCCTGGCTTAATCCTGGCTTAGCAGGGCCGACACGTACAGCAGCAAACGGTCTTCCGCACGCGCGAGAAGCAGGCCGGTCAGTTCCTCGACGCGGCGCAGCCGGTAATCCAGGGTGTTCCGGTGGATGTGCAGCGCGGCGGCGGTGGCGGCCGCGCTTTCGTTGTGGGCGAACCAGGCGTCCAGCGTGCGCCGCAGCGTGGCGCCGCTGCGGTCGCGGGCCAGGCACGCGACCGGCTGGCGCAGCTGCGCCGCCTGCCAGCCGGCGTCCAGGCCGGACAGCAGCACCGGCAGCGCGAGGTCGTAATGGCTCCATGCCGTGCGCGCCGGGTCGCGCCGGCGTCCGATGCGCGCGGCGGTGCGTGCGCTCTGCCAGGACACGGCCGCCGCCTCGGCGCCGCGCGCGGCCAGTCCCATCGTCAGCGTGAAGGGCAGGGCGCACAATTCCCGCACCAGCGCAACCAGGGCCGCGTGGCGCCGCCGCGCCGCCGTGTCGACCGGGGCGGCGGCGGGGTCGAACGCATCCAGGATCACCATGTCGTATGGGCCGGTCGTGGCGGACAGCAGCGCCGGCTGGCGCGCCAGCAGGGCCAGTTGCAGGCGCTGGAGCTCGCTGATCGTCCGTTCGGCGTCGACGGCACCGGCACGCAGCTCGAGCACGAACACCGCCTGCACGCGCCCGAAATCCAGGCCCAGGCGCCGCGCCCAGGTCTCCAGTTCCGGCCGGCCGCCGGCATCTCCGCGGATCAGGTTCAGCACGAAGGTCTCGCGATAGCGGCTGTCGCGCTGCAGTTCGCCGGCCAGGCTGGCCTGTTCCAGGATCATCTCGGCCGTCAGGCGCACCAGTTCGCCGAATTGCCGGACGGCGTCGGGTGCGCCGCTCAGGCCGACCGCGCCGCACATCTGGCCATCCACGACGAGCGGCAGGTTGATGCCTGGCCGCGCGCCGTGCATGTGCGGCGCCGACGCCGCGTCCACCTCGACCGTCGCACGCCGCGCCAAGGCGAGCAGGGCGCCATCGTGCAGCTCCCCGACCCGGGCGGCGTCGCCGCTGGCCAGGATCACGCCGCGCGCATCCATCACGTTGACGTTGAACGGGATGATGCGCATGGTGCGGCTGACGATGTCCTGGGCGAGGCGGGTGCTGAGTTCGAGCATGCCAGCCACTCTAGCCGATCGCGGTCACTGTGCCAAGTACCAATGCCGGGCGTGCCGATCTTGTGTTTATGTGAACGATTTTGTGAAGATGCACAATCGGCACGCGCAAGAAGCCGCGCGTCTCGTGCCGCGTGCCGAGGACTTGCAGTGACGATTTGGTCATAATGCGGTCTGCCGCCCCGACCGATGGCGGACATCACGGAGACACCATGAGAAACAGCATGAGCACGGGCGCGGCCCAGCCGGCGGGCGTTGCCGATCCCGCCATCCTCGAGCGCGGTTACCGCAAGGCGACCTGGCGCCTGATCCCCTTCATCTTCATCTGCTACCTGTTCAACTACCTGGACCGGGTCAACGTCGGCTTCGCCAAGCTGGAGATGCTCGACGCCCTGAAGCTCAGCGAGACCGTGTACGGACTCGGCGCCGGCATCTTCTTCATCGGCTACGTCACCAGCGGCGTGCCGAGCAACCTGGTCCTGCATAAACTCGGCGCGCGCCGCTGGATCGCCGCCATGATGATCATGTGGGGCGGCCTGTCGGCGGCGATGATGTTCGTCACGAGCCCGGTCTCGTTCTACGCGCTGCGCTTCCTCACCGGCGTCGCCGAGGCCGGGTTCTTCCCGGGCATGGTGTTCTACTTCACGAACTGGTTCCCGGCGCAGAAGCGCGGCCAGGTGATGGCGCTGTTCATGTCGGCGATTCCCGTCTCCGGCCTGGTCGGCGGTCCGCTGTCGGGCTGGATGCTGAGCCATTTCGCGACGGGCCAGGGCGGCCTGGCCGGCTGGCAGTGGCTGTTCCTGCTCCAGGGGCTGCCGACGATGATCCTCGGCGTGGCCGTGCTGTTCTTCCTGTCCGACGGCCTGCAGCATGCCCGTTGGCTGACGCCGGAAGAAAAGTCCGCGATGAAGCAGGCGCTCGACGCCGACGAGCAGGGCCGCCGCGCCAGCAGCCATGCGGTGCACTCGTTCTCCAGCGTGCTGCGCAACGGCCACGTGTGGATGCTGGGCCTGATCTATTTCAGCATCCAGATGGGCGTGTACGCGATCAACTTCTGGCTGCCGTCGATCATCAAGGCACTGGGCTTCGACAACCCGACGACGGTCGGCTGGCTGAGCGCCCTGCCGTATCTGTTCGCGGGTATCTTCATGGTGATCGTGGGCCGCTCGGCCGATGCCCGCCGCGAGCGCCGCTGGCATTTGTCCGTGCCGATGGCGATGGCGCTCGCCGGCCTGCTGCTGGCCGCGAATTTCTCGCACAACGTCGTGCTCGTGATGATCGGGCTCACGCTCGCCACGATGGGGGCGCTGACCGGACTGCCGATGTTCTGGCCGCTGCCCGCCGCCTTCCTGGGCAGCGCCGCCGCGGCCGGCGGCCTCGCCCTGATCAATTCGCTGGGCCAGGTGGCCGGCTTCGTCAGCCCGTTCCTGGTCGGCTGGATCAAGGACGCCACCGGCAGCACGGACGTCGCCCTGTATATCCTGTCGACCGTGCTGCTGGTCGGCGCGGTGCTGGTCATGACCGTGCCGGCGCGCCTGGTCAACCGCTGAGGAGAGCCCATGAAGATCGTCATTGCCCCCGATTCGTTCAAGGAAAGCCTGACGGCGCTGCAGGTGGCCGACGCCATCGAGGCCGGCATGCGCGAGGTCTGGCCCGACGCGACATACGTGAAAGTGCCCGTGGCCGACGGCGGCGAAGGCACCGTGCAGGCCATGATCGACGCGACGGGCGGCCGGCGCGTGGACGTGCGCGTGACCGGACCGCTGGGCCAGGCGGTGGACGCGTTCTACGGCGAGGCCGGCGGCGTCGCCGTGATCGAGATGGCGGCGGCCAGCGGCCTGGAAGGGGTGCCGCCCGACCTGCGCGATCCGCGCACGGCCACGAGCCGCGGCACGGGTGAACTCATTTGCGCGGCGCTCGATGCCGGCGCGCGCAGGATCGTGCTGGGCGTCGGCGGCAGCGCGACGAACGACGGTGGCGCCGGCATGCTGCAGGCGCTGGGCGTGCGCCTGCTCGATGCCGACGGCAAGGACATCGGCCCGGGCGGCGCGGAACTGGCGCGCCTCGACCGCATCGACGCGTCCGGGCTCGATCCCCGAGTGCGCGCGACTGAATTCCGGATCGCGTGCGACGTCGACAACCCGCTCACCGGCCCGCGCGGCGCGTCCGCCGTGTTCGGCCCGCAGAAGGGCGCAACGCCGGCAATGGTCGCGCAGCTCGACGCCGCGCTTGCGCATTACGCCGACGTGATCCGGCGCGACCTCGGCCAGGATATCGCGCAAAGCCCGGGCGCGGGCGCCGGCGGCGGCATCGCGGCGGCGATGGTCGTGTTCCTCGAAGGGCAGCTGAAACCCGGAATCGAGATCGTGCTCGATGCCGTCGGGCTCGATGCGGCCGTGCGCGACGCGGACCTCGTGGTGACGGGAGAGGGCCGCATCGACGGCCAGACCGTGCACGGCAAGACGCCGATGGGCGTGGCCAACGTCGCGCGCCGCCACGGCAAGCCCGTCGTCGCCATCGGCGGCAGCCTCGCCGTCGATGCGGGCGCCGTGCACGCGCACGGCATCGAGGTCGTGGTCGCCGCGGTGGCGCGGCCGTGTTCCGTCGCCGAGGCGCTGGCCGCGGGCGCGGACAACCTGCGCCGCGCGGCGCGCAATCTCGCGGCGGCGCTGGCGCTGGGGGGACGCCTGCAGCATTGACCGGAGCGGGCTATGATGGCGGTTGCACAACGCCCGCCAGGAGCCCGTCTTGACCGCCATCCTTCCCGACGACGAATCGTTCTGGTCCACCATCCGCGCGCAGTACACGCGCTCGCCCGACTTCCTCAACCTGGAGAACGGCTACTTCGGCATGCCGGCCGATCCCGTGCGCGCGGCGCTCAAGCGTTACCAGGACGAGGTCGATGCCGAGAACGCGTTCTTCCTGCGCGAGCGCTGGCCCGCGCGCCTCGCGCACGTGAAGGCGCTGCTCGCCGGCTTCACCGGCGTCGCGGCCGATGAGCTCTTGATCACCCGCAGCGCCGTCGAGTCCTTGAACATCGTGTTCCAGGGTTATCCGTTCGAACCGGGCGACGCGATCCTGATGGCGCGCCACGACTACGACTTCAGCCACGACATCGTCCGCATGGTCGCGGCGCGCAAGGGCCTGACCGTCATCGAGGTGGACGTGCCCCACGACGTGGAAGACGAAGACGCGATCGCGGCACTGTACGCGGACGCGATCACGCCACGCACCCGCGTGCTGCTGATCACGCACATCGTGCACCGTACCGGCCGCATCATGCCGGTGGCGCGCCTGGGCGCGCTGGCCCGGGAGCGTGGCATCGACCCCATCGTCGACGGCGCGCACGCGCTCGCGCAACTGGACTATACGATCCCGCAACTGGGGACGCAGATCGCCGCGTTCAACCTGCACAAATGGGTCGGCGCGCCGCTGGGCACGGGCCTGCTGTACATCGCACGCGAACGCATCGCGGACATCGCCCCGCTGTACGGCGACGTGACGTCCGGCCGCACCGACATCGACAAGCTGGGCGCGTTCGGCACCGTGCCGCCGGCGCCGGTCATGGCGATCGAGGATGCGCTGGCGTTCCACGCCTCGATCGGGTCCGGCAACAAGGAAGCGCGCCTGCGCTGGCTCGCGCGGCGCTGGATGGACCAGGTGCGCGACCTGCCGGGCGTGCGCGTGTACACCCCGTGCGATCCGGCCCTGCATGGCGCGCTGGGCGCGTTCGGCATCGACGGCGTGCCCGCCGCCGAGGTCGTGCGGCGGCTGATGGATGACCACCGCATCTTCACCGTCATCCGCAAATTCGGCGGCACCGAGATCGTGCGCGTGACGCCGCACCTGTACAACGGGCCCGAAGACCTCGATGCGCTGGCGGATGCGATCCGTCAGTGGGCGCCGCCCAGGTAGGCCGCGACCACCTTCGGATCGTTCTTCAGGCTCGCGGCGGGGCCGTGCACGGCGATGCTGCCGTTCTCCAGCACATAGCCGTAATCGGCCACGTTCAGCGCGGCCTGGGCGAACTGCTCGACGAGCAGCATGGTGACGCCTTCCGTCTTCAGGCGCGCGATGATACGGAAGACTTCGTCCACGAGGATGGGCGCGAGGCCCATCGACGGTTCGTCCAGCAGCACGACGTCCGGATTCAGCATGACGGCGCGCGCCATCGCCAGCATCTGCTGCTCGCCGCCCGACAGGGTGCCGGCCAGCTGCGTGCGGCGTTCCTTCAGGCGCGGGAACAGTTCGAGTGCCCGCTCCAGGTCGTGCTGCACGTCGCCTTTCGGCCGCGAGCGCGTGAATCGCGGGAAGGCCCCCAGCAGCAGGTTGTCCGTGACCGTCATCGTCGCGAACACGCGCCGCCCCTCCGGCGAATGGGCGAGGCCCGCGCGCGCGATGCGATGCGAATCCATGCCGGTGATGTCGCGGCCGGCCAGGGTCACTTTACCGCCGCGCGGCTTGATCATGCCGGAGATGGCGCGCATGGTCGTCGTCTTGCCGGCCCCGTTGGAACCGATCAGCGTGACGAGCTTGCCCTTCGGGACCTCGAGCGAGATCCCGTGCAGCACTTCGACCTTGCCATAGGCCGCGTGCAGGTTGTCGATGGTGAGCATGCGGTCTCCTCAGACGGCGGCGGATGCGGCGGGTTCGCCGGCACCGCCCAGGTAGGCCTCGATCACGCGCGGGTCGGACTGCACGCGCGCCGGCGATCCTTCGGCGATCTTCTGGCCGAAATCCAGCACGGTGACGGTGTCCGAGATCGACATCACGACGTCCATGTGGTGCTCGATGAGGACGATGGTGATGCCGTGGTCGCGGATCTTGCGGATGATGGCCATCAGCTCGCGGATGTCCGGTGCCGTCAGGCCCGCGGCCGGTTCGTCCAGCAGCAGCAGGCGCGGGTCGAGCGCCAGCGCGCGGCCGATCTCCAGCAGGCGCTGCTTGCCGTAGGGGAGGTTGCGCGCTTCCTCGTCCGCCAGGTCGGCGAGGCCGACGAAGCTCAGGATCGCCGCGGCGCGCGCCCGTGCGGCCAGTTCCTCGCGCAAACGGCGCGGCGTGTGCAGCATGGCGTCGAACACGTTCGAGCGGAAGCTGTGGTGCAGCCCGACGAGGATGTTTTCCGTCGCCGTCATCTCGCCGAACAGCTGCACGTTCTGGAACGTCCGCGCGATGCCGCCCAGCGCGATCTGCGCGGGCGTGCGGCCCGTGATGCCGCTGCCGGCAAAGACCACCCGGCCGGCCGTCGGTTTATAAATGCCGGTGAGGACGTTCATCATCGTGCTCTTGCCCGAGCCGTTCGGTCCGATCAGGCCGTGCACGGTGCCGCGCGCGACGGTCAGGTCGACCTGGTTCAGCGCCTTCAGGCCGCCGAACTGCATCAGCACCTGCTCGACTTTCAGCAGGTCGCCGCCGGCGGCTTCCGCCTGCGGGACGCCTGCAAAAGGATCGCCGCCGTGGTCGGCCAGCGCGCGCGCATGCTGGCGCCCGCGACCCAGCACGTCGCGCAGGAAGCCGACGATGCCCTCCTGCAGGTAGTAGACGACGAACAGCGTCATGAGGCCGAAGATCGTGAGGCGCCAGTCGACCATGCTTTGCAGCTTGTAGGAGACGACGGCCAGCGCCAGCGTCGCCACGACGGGCACGATGACGCGGCGCGCGGTCGTCTTGCGGCGCGCGAGCAACAGGCCCGCGACGACGACGGCGAGGATCGCGGCGCCGACGGCGATGCGGCGGAACAGGTCGATGTCGGACAGGAGGCTCGGCAGCATCACGACGATCACGGCGCCGATCAGCGCGCCGCTGCGGGTCTTGCGGCCGCCCATGATCACGGCGAGCAGGAACAGGATCGTCAGCTCGAAGTTGTACGTGTTGGGCGAGATGTATTGTTCGGAATACGCATAGAGGCTGCCCGCGAGGCCCGCGAAGCCGGCGCTGATCACGAATGCATACACTTTATAACGGTACACGGAGACGCCCATGCAGTCCGACGCGATGGGGCTGTCCCGAAGGGCCTCGAACGCGCGGCCGATGTGCGATTTCAGCAGCCGGTGCACGAGCAGCAGCGACACGATCATCAGCGCGGCCACGGCATAGTAGTACTCGACTTCCGTCAGCTCGTGGCCGGCCACGCTGGGCTTCGTCAGCATGATGCCCATCGGGCCTTCGGTGAGGAAGGTCATCTCGTTGATGAGGATTTGCACGATGGTGCCGAAGGCCAGCGTCACCATCGCGAGATACGGCCCCGTCACCCGTAGGGCGGGGAGGGCGAGGATCGCGCCGAACAGCGCCGCGCCCGCGATGCTGGCGGGGAGCGTGAGCCACCACGCGGCGCCCAGCTTCATCACCAGCACGCCCGTCACGTACGAGCCCACGCCGAACAGGCCGGCATGGCCCAGCGACACCTGGCCCGTGTAGCCGACGACGATGTCGAGGCCGAACAGCAGGATCGCGTAGATCAGGATCGTCTCGACGAGGTGGATGTAGTACGGGTTCCCGACCAGCACGGGAAAGGCGGCCAGCAGCGCGATGCCCGCGATCGCGCCGCCCCAGGTCAGCTTGTTCATCGTCATACCTTCTTGATGGCGGCCTTGCCGAACAGGCCGGACGGCTTCACGGCCAGCACGAGCAGCAGCAGGACGAGGCCCGGCACTTCCTTGTAGCCGGTCGACAGGTAGAAGCCGGTCGCCGTCTCCGCGATGCCGAGGATGATGCCGCCGACGATGGCGCCCATGCCCGACGTCAGCCCGCCGATGATCGCGACGGCGAACGCCTTCAGGCCCAGCGACGCGCCCATCGTGGCGCTCGTGAGCGTCAGCGGCGCGACGAGGGCGCCGGCGAAGGCGGCCGTCGCCGACGACAGCGCGTACGAGAACGTGATGACCATGCCGGTGTTGATGCCCATGAGGCCCGCCGCGTCGCGGTCGTTCGCGGTGGCGACGACGGCCTTGCCGTAGATGGATTTGCGGTTGAAGATCTCGACGGCGAACATGATGGCGAGCGCGCCGACGATCACGGCGACCTGCATCGGCTGCACGTTCGCGCCGAGCACGGTGAACGGTTCGGACGACAGCGGCGAAGGGAAGGGCAGCACGTCCTTGCCCCAGATGTTCTCGGCCACGTTCTTGAAGATGATGGCGAGGGCGATGGTCGACATGATCCAGCCGAATTCCGACTTGATGCGGATCGCGGGCCGCACGGCGATCCATTCGACGAACACGCCCTGCAGCGCGCCGAACAGGACGACGATGGGAATCATCAGCCAGTAGCCGAGATAAGGCCCGCCGTGGATGGTGCCGACGAGCGACAGGCCGACGAGCGCGCCGAGCATCAGCGCCTCGCCCTGGCCGAAGTTGAGGGTGCCGGACGTGGCGAACGTGAGCTGGTAGCCGAACGCGATCACGGCATAGATCATGCCGAGTGCGATGCCGGACACGACGAGTTGGAGCAGGATCTCCATGGTTCCTCCGGGAGCAGACGCGTGAATCCAGTAACGTCGTTCCCGCGCAGGCGGGAACCTAATTTGCGTGCGTAACGACGGCGCAAACAAAATTGGGTCCCCGCCTTCGCGGGGACGACGTTATTTGGCCTGCACCACTCGCCCATCCTTCACTTCACCGAACTTGGTGTTCTCGAAGTTGATGGCCTCGTGGTCCGCATGCGAGTACGGCTTGTTGTAGGTGGTGACGACGCCTTCGACCGGCAGCGTGAGGTTTTCCAGCGCGGCGGCGATCTTCGGTCCTTCGGTACTGCCGGCCTGCTGGATGGCGGCGGCCAGCAGGTACACGGAATCGTAGCCCTGCGCTGCCGACACGGCCGACGGCATGCGGCCGCCCGGCGGGTTGTAGGCCTTGATGTAGGCGTCGATGAACGCCTTGCGCTTCGGCGTGTCCGGGTTCTGGATGAAGGTCTGCGGCATGCGGGTGCCGTCGCCGTTCTTGCCCGCGTTGTCGATGAAGTTGGCCATCGCGAGCGTCCAGCTGCCGACGATGGGCACTTTCCAGCCGAGCTTCTGCATGCCGTTGGCGATCTGCGCCAGCTCGGGGCCGATGCCGTAGGTGAGGACGACGTCGGCGCCGGCCTGCTTGGCGCGCAGCAGCTGCGCCGTCATGTCGACGTCGCCGATGTTGTACTTCTCGACGACGACCGGCTTCACGCCCTTCTTCTCGAGCACCTTCTCGAGGTCTTCGCGGCCCAGCTGGCCGTAGTTGGTGGAGTCGGCGAGGATCGCGGGCTTCTTGAAACCGCGGCGCGCGATCGCTTCCTCGACGATCATCGCGGACTGGATGGTGTCGTTCGCGGAGTTGCGGAAGATGTAGTTTTGCGGCTGGTTCGCGAACTGCTTCGTGACGATGGAGCCGGTGGCCACGTTGTTCATCACGGGGATCTTCGCCTGCTGGTAGAAGCGCTGCGAGGCGAGGGCCACGCCGGTGTTGATGTAGCCGACGGTGGCGACGACGCGCTCCTTGTTGATGAGTTCCTGCGCGACCTGCACGCCGCGTTCGTTCTTCGCTTCGTCGTCGCGTTCGACCAGTTCGACCTTGCGGCCCAGCACACCACCCTTGGCATTGATTTCAGCGACGGCGAGACGGACGCCATCGCGCATCGACACGCCCATCGGCGCCGACCCGCCCGTGAACGGACCGGACACGCCGATCTTGACCGGCTCCGCCGCCATGCCCGACATCGAAAAACCCAACACTACCCCTGCAACCAATGCCTTTACCTTGAAATTCATTGTCGTCTCCGTAGTCGTATTCTCGTTTTACGCCGGGCGCCGCGGACCAGTGCCGGGCCCATCGTGAGCCGATTGTAGAATAGCAATCAGACAACAGCAATCGATTGATGTGACGCGATGCAACATGCGTCATTCATGCAAACGCGTAAGGAAAGCGTCAGGCAGCAGGGGTACGGACGAAAAAAAAGCTGCGCCGAAGCGCAGCCTTTTCGGTACGGCGGAGGTCAGCGGTGACGCCACCCGCCCCGATGGCCCCAGCCGCCGCGATGGCCGCCGCTCCAGTGGTTCCAGCTGAAGCCGAGGCCGATCGAGATCGGCGGATACCACAGCGGGTCGGCATAGACGGGGGCCGGCGCGTAGATCGGCGCGGGCGCGTACACGGGCGGCGCGACGTACACCGGCTGGGTCACGACGGTCGCCGGGGCCGGGGAATAGGTCACGCGGCCGGCGTCGCCCGATGCTGCCGCGGCCGCACCGGTCCCGGGCGCCACCGGCGTCACGGACACGACCTGCCAGCCGTTGGCGTCGGGTTGCGCATAGGCGCGCGTGCCGTAGTTGGCCGGCGCCGGGTAATACGTGGCGCAGCCGGTCAGGGCGGCGGCGCAGGAAACGATAATAGCGAGCTTGATCATGGCGGTTCTCCTCACCTGCCAACTATAAAGAATCCGTTGGCGCGTGCCTGTTGTTTTACAGGCTGTTACAGATGTTCATGTTCCGGAAAAAGAGCGTTACCCGGTCCCATCCCATCGTAGCGCCGGCGGAGGGGGCCGGTTTGATGATATCGTCGCACGTTTCGCTACACGCCGCTTTTCGATGTCCTCTTTCACGCGTTCGTCCATTTTCCCCTACGCGGCCCTGTTGTTGTCCCTCGTCTCGCTGACGACGGGCGCCTCGCTCGCCAAGCACCTGTTCCCCGTCGTCGGCGCGGCCGGCGCCACCGCGATGCGGCTGACCTTCGCCGCCGTGATCCTCGCGATCGTGTTCCGGCCGTGGCGTTTCAAGCCGCGCGGCGACAGGCGCGCGCTGCTGCAATACGGCCTGTCGCTGGGCGCCATGAACCTGAGCTTTTATTCGGCCCTGGCGTACGTACCGCTGGGGATCGCGATCGCCGTCGAGTTCACGGGGCCGCTCGTCGTGGCCGTGGCGACGTCGCGCCGGCGCCTGGACTTCGCCTGGATCGCGCTCGCGTGCGTGGGCCTCGCGCTGCTGCTGCCGCTGGGCGGCAATGCGCCGGCCGTCGACTGGCGCGGCATCGCGTTCGCGCTCGGCGCGGGCGCCTGCTGGGCCGTGTACATCCTGGCGGGCAAGCGCGCCAGCGCGGCCTATGGCGCGGCCGCGTCGAGCTGGGGCACGGTGCTCGGCGCGCTGATCGCGGCGCCGGTCGGCATCGCGCACGCGGGCGCGGCGCTGCTGGAACCCTCGGTGCTGCTGTTCGGCGTGGCCGTCGCCGTGCTGTCCAGCGCGATCCCGTATTCGCTCGAGATGGTCGCGCTGCGCCGCCTGCCGGCCAACACGTTCAGCACGCTGCTCAGCGCGGAGCCGGCCATCGGCGCGCTGATGGGCCTCGTGCTGCTGGGCGAGCACCTCGACGTGTCGCAATGGCTCGCGATCGCGCTGATCGTCGCGTCGTCGATCGGCGCCGCGACGAGTGCCAGCCTGGCCGCGCGCCGCCGTCCCGCCGATGCCGAGCCGCCGGTGCCGGTGTAGCGCGGTTACCCCGGGCCCACGCGTGACGTATGCGTTTTGCCGGCGTCACGCGTGGGCGGAGGGCCGCCCACCCTACGAACTGGGGTAGAGTAGCGCACCAAATTCACCCACAACCGAGGGAAGACCATGCAACGACGACAACTGGGCCAGGACGGCCTGACGGTACCGGAGATCGGCCTGGGCTGCTGGCAGCTGGGCGGCGGCTGGAGCAACGACTGGAACGACGACATCGCGCAGCAGACCTTGCAGGCGGCCATCGACGCCGGCGTGCGCTTCATCGACACGGCCGACGTCTACGGCGACGGCGCGAGCGAGCGTTCGATCGGACGCTTCCTCGCCGGCCGCAAGGAGCCGGATATCGTCGTGGCGACGAAACTGGGCCGCGCGGGCATCTACCCGGACGGCTACACGCGCGCGTCGCTGCGCGAAGCGACGCAGCGTTCGCTCGAGCGCCTGCGGGTGGACGCGCTGGACCTCACGCAGCTGCATTGCGTGCCGACGGAGGTGATGCGCCAGGGTCACGTGTTCGACTGGCTGCGCGAACTGCAGCAGGAGGGCCTGATCAAGCGCTGGGGTGCCAGCGTGGAGTCGGTCGAAGAGGGCCTGATCTGCCTGGCGCAGGACGGCCTCACGTCGCTGCAGGTGATCTTCAACGTCTTCCGCCAGAAGCCGGCCGAGGAACTGTTCCCGCGCGCGGCGGAGCAGAAGGTCGGCATCGTCGTGCGCCTGCCGCTCGCGAGCGGCCTGCTGGGCGGGAAGATCACGCGGGCGACGACGTTCCGCGACGACGACCACCGCAATTTCAACCGCGACGGCGCGATGTTCAACGTGGGCGAGACGTTCGCCGGACTGGAACTGGAGCGCGGCATCGCGGCCACGGAGCAGGTGGCGGCGCTGGTGCCGGCCGGGATGACGATGGCGCAGATGGCGCTGCGCTGGATCCTCGACCACCCGCAGGTGTCGGTGGTGATCCCCGGTGCGAGCCGCCCGGAGCAGGTGCGGGCCAACGTGGACGCTGCGGCAGTGCGGCCGCTGCCGGCGGACCTGCACGGGAAGCTCGCGGGCGTCTACCGCGCCCACGTGCGCGACTTCATCCGGGGGCCGTACTGATGGTGCGCGCCGGTGCGCTGGCCGCGCTCGTCCTGGCCGCAACGATGGGCGGCGCATCCGCCCAAACCGTATCGAACGGCACCTGGGCCGGACCGCCCGCCAACGCGGGCCCCATCGCCGTCACGCCTCCGCCGCCGGGCGCGGCGCCGGCGTCCCCGGTGCCGCCCGGGATGCGCTCGCCGTCGCCCAAGCACGTGCTGGTGCTGGGCGGCGCGCGCGGCTGGCATCACGATTCGATCCCGGCCGGCATGGCCGCCGTCTACAACTGGGGCCGTGCGACGCATCTGTGGGACACCGAGATGCGCACGGAATTCAGCCTCGTCAACGGGCGCGGCGGCCAGCCGATGACGGCCGGCTTCCAGCCCGTGGGCCTGCGCGACTTCGATGCGATCGTCGTCGTCAGCGCGACCGGCGACTGGGGCCTGGACGCCGCGCAGAAAGCCGCGTTGCTCGACTTCGTGCGCGCGGGCGGGGGCCTGGTCGCGATCCACGGCGGCGTCGACGCGAATGCCGGCTGGAAGGATTATGTGGAGATGGTGGGCGGCGTGTTCGTTTCCCATCCATTCAACAACCACGCGTGGCCGCTGTTCCCGTTCCCGCTGCGGACCGAGAACCGCGATACCCCGATGACGTCGTTCCTGCCGGCCCGCTGGATCCGCCAGGACGAACTCTATGTCGTGAAGAATTTCTCGCGCGCCGACTCGGAAGTCCTGCTCAGCATGGACGGCGAGCGGCTGGACATGACGCGCATCCCGGAGCAACTGCCGCCCGACCGCGACGTCCCCGTCGCGTGGATCAGGCAGTACGGCCAGGGACGGGTGTTCGCGTCCACGATCGGCCACGCGAAGGAAGCCTTCGACGATCCCGATGTGGCGCGCATGTACACGGAGGCGATCCGCTGGGCGCTGCGCCTGTCCGGAGACGACGCGCGCCCGCGTCCCGCGCTTACAGGGCCACGTCCAGGCGGGCCGACCACGAACGGCCGTTGATGCCGAACGGGCAGGTCTCCCAGCAGTAGGTGAAGCCCAGTTGCGGGAACGGCGCGGCCTTGACCGGGTCCCACTTGGTCGGGAACGTGTTGAAGATGTTGTTCGAACCGACGGTCAGGCTGGTCGACTTCGAGAAGTTGTAGCGCACGGTGGCGTCCACGATCCACTTGCCGTCCCAGGTCTGCACGAACGGGGCGGTGAAGCCCTGGCCCTGCACTTCGCCATACCAGTTGGCGCGCACGTTGCCGTTCCACTGGCCGTGCGTCAGGTCGGCCGCGAGCACGTGGTGCTGGCGCGGCTGGCCCCGTTCGATCAGCGTCACCTGCGAATCGTCGAACAGCTGGGCGCCCGTCAGCACCGGCGAATCCGAATGGCGGCCCGTCACCGACGTGCGGTTGAAGTCCAGCTGCGCGGACAGCACGAGCGTCGTGGCCGGCCAGCGCGTCGTGTGCTCGGCGACGATGTCCAGGCCCTTCGTTTCGGTGTCGATCGCGTTCGTGAAGAACTGCGCCTGGCCGACCTTGAGCGGATCGAGGATCGCCTTGATCGGGCACGCGGCGGCCGTCGCGCACCCACCCGATTCCGGTGCGATGTTCGACGAGAACACGATGCGGTTGTCGATGTCGATGCGCCACAGGTCGGCGGTGACCGAGAAGTTCGAGGCCGGACGCAGGATGATGCCCACGCTGCCGTTCTTCGACGTTTCTTCCTTCAGGTTCGGGATGCCGAAGGCCTTGGTGACGGCGCTGCCTTCGCGCGCGGTCAGCGTCTCGGTCAGCACGCCGGCGCCGTTCAGGTTCGTCGACACGGAGCTGTAGAACTTCTGCTGCACGCTTGGTGCGCGGAAGCCGGTCGACAAGGTGCCGCGGAAGCCCACCTGGCGGCTCGGGTCATAGCGCAGCGACAGCTTGCCGGTCGTCGTGCTGCCGAAGTCTGAGTATTTTTCCCAGCGCGCGGCGGCGCCGACCAGCAGCTGCGGCGTGATGTTGTATTCGGCGTCGGCGTACAGCGCGATGTTGTGGCGTGCATCGTCGACGGCGGTAGCGGGCGTGTAGCCGGGGAAGCCCTGCGTGCCCGACGCGGCCGCGCCGCCCGTCTGGTCCTTGATCACGATGGCCGGATTGTTCGTGCGGCCGTACTGGTACGAGACCGGGTCGCCGGCGTCGATCGCATAGCCGTCGCGGCGCCATTCGAAGCCCGTCGCGAAGTTGATCGTCCTGCCCAGGACGTCCAGCGGGCCGCGCAGGTCGGCGTTGAAGGTCGTCTGCTTGAATTTCAGCTTGCCGGTATCGGCTTCCAGCGGCGATTCGGCGTAGATGCCGCCGCCCGGTTTCGGTTCGAACCAGTAGCTGACGTTGATCGTGCTCTTTTCGTGGAAATCCAGTTCGCTGCGGCCGTGGTTCAGGGAGACGTCGACCTTCCAGTCGTTCGCCAGGTCGCGGCGGTAGCCGACGGCCAGCGACGCATCCTTGACGGTGGTGCGGATGTTCGGCAGGAAGCCGTTCGGGTAGACGGCGGGCACGTTGCGGCCGTCGCCCGCGGAGCGGAAGAAACCGGCCGAATCGCCCGTGCGGTGCGACACGCCGCCGAACGTGTAGAACTCGCCCTGGCTCGACACCGGCACGGCCGAGTTCCACCAGAAGTACTTGTCTTTCGCGAGGCTGTCGCCGATGCGCTGCGTGACGCGCGGCGGGTCGACCCGGAGGGAGTCGACGCCTGCGCGGTTGGTTTCGCCGCGGTGGCGGGCCTCGGCCGTCAGGTTGATGTAGCCGCCGTCGCCGATCGTCCAGCCCTTGTTGACGCTGCCCTGGCGCAGCTCGCCGCCGCCCTCGGTCGTGCCGCCGACGGTGCCGGACAGCTGCGTTTCGTTGGTCTGGTTCTTCAACACGATGTTGATCACGCCGGCGATCGCGTCGGAACCGTACTGCGCGGCGGCGCCG
Organism: Massilia sp. Masssp94; assembly: GCF_059491305.1. Lineage (NCBI taxonomy): Bacteria > Pseudomonadati > Pseudomonadota > Betaproteobacteria > Burkholderiales > Oxalobacteraceae > Massilia > Massilia sp. Masssp94. The sequence continues at coordinate 6,885,601 of NZ_CP168501.1, read as the reverse complement.
TCGCGCAGCACCTCGATGCGCTGGATCGCCGACATCGGGATCGCGTTGATGTCCGTACCGGCCGAGCCGCGGCCGATGGTCTGCTGCACGTTGACGAGCGCCTGCTGGTGGCGGCGCTTGCCGTTCACGAGCACGAGCAGCTGGTCGGGGCCCAGCGAGCGCAGGGTGGCGGGGCGGATGATGTCCGTGCCGTCGCTGATGAACGTGGTCGAGAAGTTGAAGGACGGGTCGAGCGTCTGCAGCAGCTTGCCCAGTTCCACCGGACCGGCCATCGCCATGTCCTTGGCGCCGATCAGGCCGACCGGCGCGGCCGAGTCCAGCGCCGTGCGCGCGGTCGAGCGCGAGCCCAGCACCACGACGGACGCCATGCCGTTGTCGGCGGCCGGCTGTGCCTGCGCAGCAGTGGCGGGGGGAGGATCGGCGGGGGTCTCTTGAGACCAGGCGGGAGAGAAGGCCAGGAACAGCGAGGAAGCAAGCAGAGTGCGGGTAAAGACGGGTACGGCGCGGAGTTGGGTCATCCTTATTCTCTCGTCGATGGTTGTTGTTGTGAGAACGCCCAACCGCACCGGGTTGGATGCCGGCCAGGCGTGACGCAGTGTAACGAGCGCCCAGCCGTATTCACAATCGTCACCTGTCTATACTGTTGTGAAATTGATGCACGAAGGGCAATCTTGCTTGTTGTGATAGACGAAATACGGCTATTCTGGGGAGGATGCCCGCATTGCCGGCCACGCAAAGGCCGTTGGCGAGCATGAGAATTCCGAATATGCATATACGCGGAATGTCACAAAGTTGCTGATTTGTTAGTGCGAGACAGGTCCGGCGGCATGCCGGGCCAAGGTGGACGGTCAGGCCGATACGTCGATGGTGGAGTCCGGAGCTAGGGTGGGCGCGGTCGTTGCGGACGCGCTGCAGGTCAGCGACTCTGCGCCGCCGGCTTGCGTCCGGTGGGCGCGGCGATGATGCGCTTCCTGCGTTCCGCCGCTGGCTTCCCTGCGGTCGTCGCGCAGCTTCACGAGCGCCCTGGCGCTCGTGAGGTCACCGCTGTTACAAGCATTACGCGCAGTCCATGTAGCGGTCACACGTAGACATTGATCGTGTTGACGATGCCCTGCGCGACGGCGTCCTCGACCGCGACGCTCGTCAACGCGGGATTCGATTTCAGGATCGTGCCCCAGTCGCCCGGCACGGCGGCCGCCACGGATGTGCTGGATTCCGCGGACGTGTCCACGGATGCGGCGGGATCGGTCGACGCCGGCGCCGCCGTGCCCGCCTGCGCCATGCCGGCCTGCGCGACCGCGTTCAGCAGGCCAGCCGCGTCATACGTCTGGACGCCGCTGTCGCGGTTGCCGAGTGTCGCGACGATGCTTGCCTGTTCGGACAGGTTCGATAACGTCACGCGGGTCGCCGGATCCTGCGTCGCCGTCTCGGGCGGTTTCGTCGTCACGGACGTGTTTGGCGTCGAGGTGGTCGTCGATGAGATGGAAGAGATGGCCATGATATTCACCTGAATTGTTGCCACAGGCAAACTATACACCGAACCAGCCCAACGGTATCGCTTTCGCCACGGCTTCGTAGCCGAGATCGTTCGGATGCAGGTGATCCCCGCCGTCGTAGGCCGGCAGCAGCCGCGTGGGACGGCCCGGATCGCGCAGCACGGCATCGAAGTCCGCCACGGCATCCCAGGCGCCGGACGTCCGGATCCATGCGTTGGCGCGCTGGCGCACGGCATCGCGCGCCGTCGTGAAATACGGATGGCCTTCGTACGGCAGCAAGGTCGCGCCGATGACCTGCATGCCGCGCGTGCGCGCCCGCGCGATCAGTTGCAGCCAGCCCGCTTGCAGGGATTCCGCGGGGATGGGACTTGACGCAGAACTATAGACGATGTCGTTGATGCCGATGAGGACGAACAGCCAGCGCGCGCCGGCCGTGGCCAGCACGTCGCGGTCGAAGCGTTCCAGTGCGTCGCGGCCGGACAGGAGCGCCGTCGGATAGTCCGTCAGCAGCGAATTCGCGCTGATGCCCCGGTTGACGACGGCGATGGGCGGGCTGCCGGGCAGGGTTTCGGTGCGCAGGCGGCGCGCCAGGTAGTCGGTCCAGCGGCGGTTGGCGTTGCTCGTGCTGCGCACGCCATCCGTCAGCGAATCGCCCAGGGCCACGATGGCGGACGGCGTGCCGGCGGCACTCGTCACGTCGACTTCGGTCAGGAACGGCCACGAGGCCAGCGTGCGCTGTACGGGCAGGGTGTTCGCGCCCGCGTAATTGCCGGCGGCGGACACGTAGTTCGTCTGCAGCGCGAGGTCGTGGATCGACGCCGCCTGCGTGCTGCCCGGCAGCCAGAGGCTGACGGCCAGGTCGGCCAGCGCGGGCACGGCGAAGTCAACAGGGTCGGAGACCAGCGGGTCGCCCGGTGCGACGGTGGCGCCCGGCGACCCGCCGAACGTCAGGTCGCGCCCGCTGCCGGCGACGAGGCTGGCGCCGCTGGATCGGAGGCCGATGTGCGCGGCGCCGATGCGCAAAGGCCCGCTGCCCATTTCGTTGGACAGCCGCACGCGCACGCGGTTGCCGGGGATGCTCGTGTGCACGATCAGGCGCAGCGTCTGGTTGCTGAACGTCTGCAGGCTGGCGGAGGGTGGCGGGCCGGCCGGCGCCGTGCCCCAGGTCGCGCACCAGGTGCTAGAAGACTGGGCGCGGACGGCCGGCAGCGTCAGACAGCCGGCCAGTGCCGGCAAGGCGTGGAGAAATGTGCGGCGTGACAGCATCGCGGGCTCCGTGATCGACGAGCGGACCCCATCAATCTACACATGCACACCGCATAGCCCTTGCGCCAGATCAGGAGAGGCGTCAGGCGAGGACGGCCAGCAGGCCGTCGAGGCCCGTGACATTCAGCGCCACGTCGGCCTGCGCGCGCACCACGGGCTTGGCGCGGAAGGCAACGGACAGGCCGGATACGCCCATCATCTTGAGGTCGTTGGCGCCGTCGCCCATGACGATCGCCTGTTTCGTGGCGATGCCCAGCTCGGCGCACACGCGTTCGACGGTGCGCTTCTTTTCCTCCGCGTCGACGATGCCGCCGACGACTTTACCGGTCAGCACGCCGCCGGCCGCTTCCAGCACGTTCGCGTGGGTGTAGTCGAGGCCCAGGCGCGTCTTGAGGCGTTCGGTGAAGAAGGTAAAACCGCCCGAGACGAGCAGCGTCCTGAGGCCCGCGGCCTGCACGGCCTGCAGCATCGCTTCGCCGCCCAGCGAGATGCGCAGGCGTTCTTCGTACACGCGCTCGAGCGCATCGACCGGCAACCCTTCCAGCAGCGCGACGCGGCGCGTGAGGCTTTCCGAGAAATCCAGTTCGCCGCGCATCGCGGCTTCCGTGATCGCGGAGACCTGCGGCTTGAGACCCTGCATGTCCGCGATCTCGTCGATGCATTCGATGGTGATCAGGGTGGAATCCATGTCCATCGCGACCAGCCTGAAATCGGCCAAGGTCAGGTTCGCGTCGACGAATGTCGCGTCGATGCCGGCGGCGTGGGCGGCCGCCTCGACTTGCGCTTTCAGTTCCGGCGTGAAGTCGAACCCGTCGCAGCGGAGCGCGTGCGCGTGGACTTCGGTGGTGCGTGCCGGACGGACGATGGCGGCGATCTGTGCGAGTGCGGCCTGGTCGGCGTTCGGGCCCTGGAGGACGAGCTTCTTGGACATGATTTGGTTTGCTTTAATCTATTTAAGCGAGGAGTTGTTTGATGGTCTGCTTGACCTGGTTCACGCGCGCGGCCAGGTCCGGCATGCTGGCCGTGATGCGCAGCTTGTCCTGGCCGGCCAGCTTGACGTGGCGGTTCTTCTGGATCAGCGTGATGATCCTGATCGGGTCGATCGGCGGCTTCTCCATGAACTGCAGGCTGGCGGCATCCGCATGTGCGTCGATCTTGACGATGCCGACGGACTTCGCCGCGATGCGCAGGCGGTGCGTTTCGATCAGCGCCTTCACGGCATCGGGCAGCTTGCCGAAGCGGTCGATGAGTTCTTCCTGCATGTCGTCGATGCGGCCCTGCTCCTCGCAGTTCGCGAGGCGTTTGTAGATCGACAGGCGTTCGTGCACGTCGCCGCAGAAATCCGCCGGAAGCAGGGCCGGCACGTGCAGGTTGATCTCCGTCGTCGACGACAGCGGCGCGCTCATGTCCGGTTCGCGGCCGGCCTTCAGCGCCTTCACCGCTTCGTTCAGCATGTCGGAGTACAGCTGGAAGCCGATTTCGAGCATCTCGCCCGACTGGTTCTCGCCCAGCACTTCGCCGGCGCCGCGGATTTCCAGGTCGTGCATGGCGAGATAGAAGCCGCTGCCCAGTTCTTCCATCTGCTGGATGGCATCCAGGCGGCGCTGCGCCTGCTTCGAGAGCCCCAGCACGTCGTTCACGAGCAGGTAGGCATAGGCCTGGTGGTGCGAGCGGCCGACGCGTCCGCGCAGCTGGTGCAGCTGGGCGAGGCCGAACTTGTCGGCGCGGTGCATGATGATCGTGTTCGCCGTCGGCACGTCGATGCCGGTCTCGATGATCGTCGTGCACAGCAGGATGTTGTAGCGCTGGGCGACGAAATCGCGCATCACCTTTTCCAGGTCGCGCTCGTGCATCTGGCCGTGCGCGACGGCGATGCGCGCTTCGGGCAGCAGCTCGCGCAGCATCGCGAGGCGGTTCTCGATCGTCTCGACTTCGTTGTGCAGGAAGTAGATCTGGCCGCCCCGTTTCAGCTCGCGCAGGCAGGCCTCGCGGATGACGGAGCCGTCCTCGCCGCGCACGAACGTCTTGATCGCGAGGCGCTTCTGGGGTGCCGTCGCGATGACGGAAAAGTCGCGCAGGCCTTCCAGCGCCATGCCCAGCGTGCGCGGGATCGGCGTCGCGGTCAGCGTGAGCACGTCGACTTCCGCCCGGAGGGCCTTCAGCGCTTCCTTCTGGCGCACGCCGAAGCGGTGTTCCTCGTCGATGATCACGAGACCGAGGCGCGTGAACTTCACGTCCGGCGACAGCAGCTTGTGCGTGCCGATCACGATGTCGACGGTGCCGTCGGCCATGCCCTTGATCGCGTTGTTGATTTCCTTGCCGGTGCGGAAGCGCGACAGTTCGGCGATGCGCACGGGCCAGTCGGCGAAGCGGTCGGAGAACGTCTGCGCGTGCTGTTCCGCGAGCAGCGTGGTCGGCGCGAGGATCGCGACCTGCTTGCCTCCCATGACGGCGATGAACGTGGCGCGCAGCGCGACTTCCGTCTTGCCGAAGCCGACGTCGCCGCAGACGAGGCGGTCCATCGGCCGGCCCGACGTCATGTCCTGGATGACGGCGGCGATGGCGGCGCGCTGGTCCGGCGTCTCGTCGAAGCCGAAGCTTTGCGCGAAGTTCTCGTAGTCCGTGGCCGAGTATTCGAACGAATGCCCCTGGCGCGCGGCGCGGCGGGCGTACAGGTTCAGCAGCTCGGCCGCCGTGTCGCGCACCTGTTCCGCGGCTTTTCTCTTCGCCTTGTCCCACTGGCCCGAGCCGAGCGTGTGCAGCGGCGCGTCGTCGGGCGACGCGCCCGAATAGCGCGAGATCACGTGCAGCTGCGACACCGGCACATAGAGCCTGGATTCTTTAGCGTATTCGAGGTGCAGGAATTCCGTCTCGCCTTCGCCCAGGTCCATGCTGACGAGGCCCAGGTAGCGCCCGATGCCGTGATTGATGTGCACGACGGGATCGCCGATCTTCAGCTCCGACAGGTCGCGCACCATCGACTCGACCTGCGAGCCAGCTTCCTGCTTCTTCTTGCCCGCGCGCCGGCCGGTGCCCGCGTACAGCTCCGTCTCCGTGATGAACACGAGATGGCCGGCGCCTTCTTCCATCAGCTCGAAGCCCGCCTGCAGCGGCGCGACGCCCAGCACGACCTTCGCCTCCGTCGCGCGCAGGCCGTCGAAGCCTTCGATCGATGCGAGGTCCAGCTTGTACTCGCTGAAGTACTGCTGCAGGGTCTCGCGCCGGCCGGCCGACTCCGCGCAGATCATCACGCGCCTGCCCGCGGCCTGCATCAGGTACGAGCGCAGGTTCGCGAGCGGATCGTCGAGGCGGCGGTTGACGGCGATGTCGGGGACCGCTGCGGAGAGCTCGGAAGCGCCCGCCGACGGGTCGCGCGCGATGGCCCAGCGGCCGTGCGGCTTGGCCTGCACGAAGAAATCCTCGGCGCCGAGGAAGATCTCCTTCGGTTCCAGGATCGGGCGATCGCGGTCGCTCTTGAGGAATTTGTAGCGCGATTCGGTATCGAGCCAGAAGCGCTGGATGGCCGCCTCGATGTCGCCGACGAGGGCGAGGCTCGTTTCGTCCGGCAGGTAGTCGAACAGCGTGGCCGTCTCGTCGAAGAACAGCGGCAGGTAGTATTCGATGCCGGCCGACGCGATGCCGTTGCCGATGTCCTTGTAGATCGTCGACCGCGACGGATCGCCTTCGAAGCGTTCGCGCCAGCGGCCGCGGAAGGCGCTGCGCGATTGCTCGTCCATCGGGAATTCGCGGCCCGGCAGCAGGCGCACTTCCTTCACGGGATACAGCGAGCGCTGGGTGTCGGCGTCGAAGGTGCGGATCGTCTCGATCTCGTCGCCGAACAGGTCAAGGCGGTACGGCAGCGCGGAACCCATCGGGAACAGGTCGATCAGGCCGCCGCGCACCGAGTATTCGCCCGGCGACATCACCTGCGTGACGTGCGTGTAGCCGGCCAATGTCAGCTGCGCTTTCAGCTTCGCTTCGTCCAGGCTTTCGCCCTGGCGGAAAAAGAATGTGTAGGCGGCCAGGAACGACGGCGGCGCGAGGCGCACCAGCGCGGTAGTCGCGGGCACGACGAGCACGTCGCACTGGCCGTTGCGGACTTCGTGCAGCGTGGCGAGGCGTTCGGACACGAGGTCCTGGTGCGGCGAGAACGCGTCGTACGGGAGCGTTTCCCAGTCCGGCAACAGGTGGCAGGACAGCTTGCCTTCCGCGAACCAGGGAATTTCATCGAGCAGCCGCTGGCCGTCGCTGGCATTCGCGACGATCACGGTCAGCATCTGCTTCCTGGCTTTCAGCGCAAGGGCGGCGACGGCGAGCGCATAGGCATCGGCCGAGCCATGCAGCTGGGGCAGGGCGAAACGGGTTCCGGGCTTGGGAAGGTGTTTGGTGAGATCGAAGGGCATTGACGCGGTGCTGTTCGGGTTCGTCAGGACGAGCGTCCATTATAGTCGAACAACGTGCGGGCCGCCCTCGTGCCGGGTTGGCCGGAGTCGTCCGGCCCGGGTTGGCCGGACGACGGAGACGATTACTGGTTGCCGCTGGTCTGGGCAGGTGCGGGGTTGGTACCCTGGCCGGTGGCGTTCGAATTGCCGGTACCGCCGGCGGAGATGCCGGTCGGCGTCGTGCTGGAGGTGCCCGTGGCGTTGGATTCCGGCGTGCCGGTCGAGGCCGGGGCGGAGCTGCTGCCGCTGGACATCGCGCCCGACGAGGAGCTGCCGCTGGCGCTGCTGCTGTCGCTACCGCTGGTGCCGGTCGAGCTGCATGCAGCCAGGGACATGGCCATCAGGCCGCCGATCAGGAGGGCTTGGTACTTTTTCATGTTGACTCCTTTTGTAAAAGTGACGCCATCATGGGGGCACACTTTTGCGTTCGAAATAGGATGAGTTCGTACAGACGTGTAGGACTGGGCGCACGATCTCTTCCATTTGTTGCAATGCGATTGCCGGCCTGCCAATGAAAACGGGCCGCACGCGGCGGCCCGTTCGGCGCGCGAGCGGCAGCTCAGAACAGCGTATTCGACGGCTGCTGTTGCTGCGGCACCGGCTGCACCGGCTGGCCCGGCGGGACCGTGCCGTCCACCGGCTGTACGGCGTTCGGATCCGGCGCCTGGTCGAGGTCGATGCCGCCGAGGGCCGGCGTTTCCGCGAACTCGGCATACACCCAGTCGTCGTTCTCGCGCACGACGCCCTCCGGCGCCAGGCGCTCTTCCTGCTGCGGGCGCTTGGCCAGCGCCACGCGCATGTAGTCGATCCAGATCGGCAGCGCGACGGTGGCGCCGAATTCGCGCCCGCCCAGCGATTTCGGATCGTCGTAGCCCATCCACGCGACCGCGACGACGTTGCCGCCATAGCCCGAGAACCAGCCATCCACGGCGTCGCTGGTCGTACCGGTCTTGCCGGCGATGTCCGTGCGGCCCAGCGCCTTGGTCGCTTCGGCGCCCGTGCCGTAGCGGGTCACGTCGCGCAGCATGCTGTCGGTGATGAAGGCGTTGCGCGGGTCGAGCACGCGCTGTTCGTCGGTGTGTTCGGCGGGCGCCTTCGTCTCCTGGATGATCTTGCCGTCGGCATCCTCGATGCGGGCGATCAGGTAGGGCTGCACGCGGTAGCCGCCGTTCGCGAAGACCGCGTACGCGCCCGCCATCTGCAGCGGCGTCGCCGCGCCGGTGCCCAGCGCCAGCGTGTAGTTCGACGGCTGGCGCGCGAGGTCGAAGCCGAACCTGGCGATGAACTCGTGCGCATACGGCACGCCGACGGCGCGCAGCAGCCGCACGGACGGGACGTTCTTCGATTCGGCCAGCGCGCGGCGCATCGTGATCGGACCGTCCCACTTGCCGTCGTCGTTCTGCGGCGACCACGTCTTGCCGGCATCCTCGCCCGCCATGTCGAGCGGCGCGTCGAGGATGAGCGTGCCCGGCGAATAGCCCTTGTCGACGGCGGCCGAGTAGATGAACGGCTTCATGCCGGAACCGGGCTGGCGGTACGCCTGCGTCACGTGGTTGAATTTCTGGAAGTTGTAGTCGAAGCCGCCGACGAGCGCGTGGTAGGCGCCCGTATCGGCATCGATGGCGACGAAGGCCGCGGCCACCTGCGGCACCTGCGTGACGCTCCAGTTGCCTTTCGCATCCTTCGCGACGCGGATGATCGCGCCCGGCGTCAGCTTCATCTTTTCCCTGGCGCTGGACGACAGGCCGGCCTGCGCGAATTTCAGGCCGGCGCCGGTGAGGTCCACCGTGTCGCCGTCGACGGTCTCCACGCGCACCGTCTTGCTCGTGGCCGACAGCACGACGGCCGGGATCAGGCCATCGCTGGTCGGGCGCTTGCCCAGCGCGTCGCCGATCGCGTCTTCGCGCTCGACCGGATCGGACGGCAGCTCCATGCGGTCTTCCGGGCCGCGCCAGCCGTGGCGCTGGTCGTACGTGAGCACGTTGCGGCGCACGGAGGCGTAGGCGGCGTCCTGCTCGGGCTTCAGGATCGTCGTGTAGACCTTGATGCCTTTCGTGTACGCGTCTTCCTTGAACTGGCTGTAGACGGCCTGGCGCGCCAGTTCGGCCACGTACTCCGCGTGCGTGCCGAAGTCCTGGACGCCGCGCTGGTTGACGCGCAGCGGTTCGGCCATGGCCTTCTCGTATTGCGCGTCCGTGATGTAGTTCAGTGCGCGCATGCGGCCCAGCACGGCGTGCTGGCGCTCGCGCGCCCGCTTCGGATTGGCCACCGGATTATGGCGCGCCGGGTTCTGCGGCAGGCCCGCCAGCATGGCCATCTCGGCCACCGACAGCTGGTCCAGCGTCTTGTTGAAATAGATGCGTGCGGCGCTGGAGAAGCCGTAGGCGCGCTGGCCCAGGTAGATCTGGTTCATGTACAGCTCGAGGATCTCGTCCTTCGACAGGGCGGTCTCGATCTTGTACGCGAGCGCGATCTCGTTGATCTTGCGCGACAAGCGCTTTTCGCGCGACAGGAAGAAGTTGCGGGCGACCTGCATCGTGATCGTCGACGCGCCGCCGGAGCCGAAGCCGCCGCGCAGGTTCGAGCCGACGGCGCCCATCGCGCGCTTCCAGTCGATGGCGCCGTGCTCGTAGAAGCGGGCGTCCTCGATGGCGAGCAGCGATTTCTTCATCAGGTCCGGGATCTTGTTGATCGGGACAAAATCGCGGTGCTCTTCGCCGAACTCGCCGATCAGGACGTTGTCCGCCGTATAGACCCGGAGCGGGATCTTGGGCCGGTAGTCGGTGACGGCATCCAGCGCCGGCACGTTGGGCAGCACGCGGAACACCACGTAGCCGGCGACGCCGGCAATGAACAGGACGATGATTGCGGCCGCGACGGCCAGGATGGGGAGCAGGAAGCCGCGTTGGCGGCGGGGGATAGTTGCCAAAACTGAACTCTCTTGATGCGGGTCGTAAAACCCCGTTGAGGCCGTAAACACGGGCGGTTTGAGAAATTATAATCCGCTTTTCTTAACGTACGGCATGTGAGATAGTCACGCTTTCAAGGGCTGCATGGCGATCCCGGCAGTCCTGTTTGCCACTACCCACGCCTGAAGGAAATCCCTCCGATGCCCTACGATCCCCATCCGCCCGCGGTCAAACCGTATATTCCGGCGTCGGCGCATTTGCCCGAGCTGACGTGGCGCGCCCTGATCATGGGCACCGTACTCGGCATGGTCTTCGGCGCGTCGTCGCTGTACCTCGTGCTGAAGGTGGGCCTGACCGTCAGCGCATCGATTCCCGTAGCCGTCATCGCGATCACCCTGTTCGGGCTCGCCAAGAAGATGGGCGGGCGCGAATCGACGATCCTCGAAAACAGCATTACGCAAACGGCCGGCTCGGCCGGCGAATCGCTCGCGTTCGGCCTCGGCTGCACCATGCCCGCGATCATGATCCTCGGCTTCGACCTGGAGATCTCGCGCGTGATGCTCGTGGGCGTGCTGGGCGGCCTGCTGGGCATCCTCATGATGATCCCGATGCGGCGCACGATGATCGTCGACCAGCACCGCGAACTGAAATACCCGGAAGGCACCGCGTGCGCCGAAGTGCTGAAGGCGGCGGCCACGGAAACGTCGCGCGAGGCGGCCGGCGAGGTGCGCGACGCGGACTCGGACGAAGCCAGGGACGCCCGCCGGCGCGCCTTCATCATCTTCGGCGGCTTCGGCCTCGGCCTGCTGTACAAGGTGATGAACATCTCGCTGAAGCTGTGGAAGGACACGGTCAACTTCATCTTCGACGCGCCGCTGAAATCCGGTTCGGCCGGCGCCGAGATCTCGCCCGAGCTGCTGGGCGTCGGCTACATCATCGGCCCGCGCATCGCGATGATCATGGCGGGCGGCGGCGTGCTGTCGTATCTGCTCCTGATCCCGATGATCAAGTTTTTCGGCGACGCGCTGACGGTACCCGTGGCGCCGGGCACGATGCTGATCCGCGACATGAGCCCGGACGACGTGCGCAGCGCCTACGTGCTGTACATCGGCGCGGGCGCCGTGGCGGCCGGCGGTCTGATTTCCCTCGTGCGCTCGCTGCCCACGATCTGGCATGGTCTCAAGGGCGGCCTGGCCGGCATCGGTAAATCCTCGAACGTGGATACGTCGCTGCGCACGGAGCAGGACATGCCGCTGAAATGGGTGGTGATCGGCTGCCTGGCCATCATCGCCGTGATCACGTTCGCGACGCCGCTGCACATGAACGTGCTGGGCGCGCTGCTGATCCTCGTGTTCGGCTTCCTGTTCTCGACCGTGTCCTCGCGCCTGACGGGCGAGGTGGGTTCGTCGTCGAATCCGATTTCCGGCATGGCCGTGGCGACCCTGCTGTTCACGTGCCTGATCTTCCTCGTGATGGGCTGGACGGGCGGGCGCTACTACGTGACGGCGCTGTCGGTCGGCGCCATCGTCTGCATCGCCGCCAGCAACGCGGGCACGACCTCGCAGGACCTCAAGACGGGCTTCCTCGTCGGCTCGACGCCGAAGCTGCAGCAGTACGCGATCCTCGCCGGCGCGCTCGCGTCCGCGCTGATCCTCGGCCCGATCCTGCTGAAGCTGAACGACGCCGGCACCGTGTACGTGCCGGCCGCGCAGGTCGCGCCGCACATCACGACGGACGCGTCGAAGCTGACGGAGTCCGCGCAGCTGCAAGGCCCGCAAGCCGCATCCGATCACGCAACGTATAAAGTCTGGCAGAAGACGGACACCGTGGGCGGCCCCGCCGGCAAATACCTCGTGCGCGCCGACGGCTCGCTCGCCTGGCTCGTCGACCCGGGCATCAACGGCCAGTACCACACGCGGCCGGACGGCACCGAGGTCAAGAAATTCGATGCGCCGAAGGCCGTGCTGATGTCGTACATCATCAAGGGCATCCTCGACCACCAGCTGCCATGGACCCTCGTGCTGTTCGGCGTGATGGTCGCGGTCGTGCTGGAGATGTCCGGCGTCGCGTCGCTCGCGTTCACGGTGGGCGTGTACCTGCCGCTCGTGTCCACGTTGCCGATCGCGATCGGCGGCATCATCCGCTGGATGGTCGACCGCCGCAACAGCGGGCTGCCGCAGTACCAGGGCCTGAACGAGGACGAGTTGCAGGCCGCGGGCGACCGCAGCTCGGGCACCTTGCTGGCCTCCGGCTACATCGCTGGAGGCGCGCTGGCGGGCATCATCATCGCCATCACGGCCGGCGTGATGACCGGCTTCGACGATGCGATGAACAAGTGGGCCGAGGCCGCGAATCCGTTCTTCGCGGGCGCCAGCGCGGACCTGCTGTCGATCCTGCCGTATGCGGCGATCTGCGTGCTGTTGTACATCGTGGGCCGCGAGAAGGCTGCGAAATAATCAGGCGATCGTCGCCTTCATGGCCTCCATCTCCGCGACGATCCAGTCGCGGAAATGCTGGACCTTCGTCATCGCCTCCTTGTGCGGATTGACGAGCAGTCGGTACCCGTAGCCGAACGGCGCGCTCCTGCACGCGAGCTGAAGGAGTGTCCCCGCGCGGATGTCCTCGAACGCGATCCCGTACGGCACGAGGCCGATCCCCTGGCCCGCGACGGCCGCCTGCGCCAGCACGCCCCAGTGGCTGTACGTGCGCGCAAAATCGTAATCGCCTTTCAGCGCGCGGTTCTCGTTCAGCAGCTGCAGCCACGTTTCCGGCGTGCGTTCGCACAGCAGCGGGAACCGGGTCAGGTCGGATAACTGCAGGGCATCCTGGCCCTCCGCCAGCAGGTCCGGGCTGTACACGGGCACGAGCCGCTCGCGGAACAGCAGGGCGGGGTCGTCGTCGCGCACGGGGCCATAGCGGATCGCCACGTCGACGGCGTCGTCCTCGATGTCCACGGGCGTGTCGTTGGAGTCGATACGCAGGTCCAGCTCCGGATGCAGCTTGGTGAAGCGCGACATGCGCGGCACGAGCCACTTGATCGCGAACGAGTGCGTGGTCGAGATTCGAAGGACCGCTTCCTCGTCGCCCCGCTGCAGTGCCGCCACCTTGCCGCGCAGGTCGGCCAGCATGCGCGCGACGACGATCGCCAGTTCCTGCCCCTTGGCCGTCAGCGCGATGTGGCGCGGATGCCGCACGAACAGCGGAAAACCGATGGCTTCTTCCAGTTGCTTGACCTGCAGGCTGACGGCGGCGGGCGTCTTGTGCAGCTCGCGCGCGGCCAGTTTGAAGCTGCCCCAGCGCGCGGCGCAATCGAAATCGATCAGGCCCGAGAGGCTGCGCAGCGGCTTCACGCCATCCCCGAGCGTAAGTTTTTCTTATTCATATCATTTATTTTTCTCGTTTGAACAATTGCCGGTCTAGTTACAGAATATAACGGATTCACCAAAACAGTGCTACGAGCCTCGCCCACAGACTAAGGAAAACTTCATGCCCAAGAATGTCCTGGTGATCGGCGGTACCCGTTATATCGGCAAGCTGCTCGTGCAGCGGCTGCTCCGCGCCGGCCATCGCGTCACCATCGCGACGCGCGGCTATGCGCCCGACCCGTTCGGCGACCGGGTCGCGCGCGTGCGCGTCGACCGCCGCAACGAGACCGCGATGCGCAACGCGTTCGCCCATCGCGGCCCGTTCGACATCGTGTACGACCAGATGTGCTACAACCCGCTGGACGCGGCCATCGCCGTGCGCACGTTCGCGGGCAAGGTGGGGCGCTACGTGATGGCGTCCACGATCGACGCTTACCGCGCCCTCGGCTACGACCATGCGGAGCCGCTGCGCGAGAGCGACCTGGCCGTCGAGGCGCAGCGGATCGACACCGGCTATCCTTGGCATGACCCGTGCCGCGCGACCGAGTGCTATGTGGCGGGCAAGGTGCAGGCGGAGGCCTATCTCGTGCGCGACGGCTCGCTGCCCCTCGTCACGCCGCGCCTGGCGCACGTGCTGGGCGGGCCGGAAGACTTTACCGGCCGCCTCGCGCACTACGTGGAACTGGCGCGCATGAACGGGGTGCTGGAATACTCGAATCCGGACGCCGTGCTGTCCTTCATGCCGCTGCAGGGTGCGGCGGACTTCCTCGTGTGGGTCGGGATGCAGGATTTCACGGGGCCGGTCAATGCGGCCTGCGACGGCGCGCTGTCGGCAAAAAGCCTGTACGAGCGGGTCGGCGCCGTGCTCGACACGCCCGTACGCATGCGCCAGCGCGTGCCGCCGGCGGAGATGGGGCGGCTGTCGCCGTTCGACGTGCCGGGTGCCATGGTGCTGGACACGTCGCGCGCGCAGGCGCTCGGTTACCGGTTCGGCCACTGCGAGGACTGGATCGACGATACGATCCAGCTGCATGACCTGGCGTTCGTGTAAACGACAACGGCGGCCTGCGGGCCGCCGTCGATGCCGAAGCGTAGGGATTACTTCACGCCATGCATCAGTTTCTGGATCAGCGGTGCGACCAGGAACAGCAGCACGCCGGCACCGATCAGGGCCCAGAAGCCGAACGTGTAGCCGGACAGCGCCGATTCCACGGTCATGCCTTTTTCACCCGAGACCACGGAAGCGAAGATGCCCGACAGGTTGTTGCCGATACCGGTGGACAGGAACCAGCCGCCCATGCCCAGGCCCACGAGGCGGGTCGGTGCGAGCTTGGTCACCATCGACAGGCCGATCGGCGACAGGCACAGTTCACCGATGGACTGGATCACGTACACCATGAACAGCGTCCAGAACGGGATCTTGCTGTCGGCGCCGACGAGGTGCTGCAGCGCGAACATCAGCAGCAGGAAGGCGAGGCCGTTGAAGATCAGGCCCAGGCCGAACTTGCGCGGGATCGACGGGTTCTTGCGGCCCATCGCGACCCACACGGCGGCGACCATCGGCGCGCACACGATGATGGCCAGCGTGTTCACGGACTGGAACCAGCCGGTCGGGAAGGTCCAGCCGCCGAAGTCGCGGCGCACGATGTATTCGGCCAGGAACGTGAACGAGCTGCCGGCCTGTTCGAAGAAGCACCAGAACATCACGTTGAAGAAGAAGATGACGAGCATGGCGATCGTCTTGTCGCGCACCACCGCGCCGCCGCGGATGCCTTCCACCATCAGCATGATCGCGAGGATGATGAAGAGGACCGACAGCACGCCCTGCAGCTTTTCCGCGCCGAGCTTCAGCAGGAAGTACACGACCGGGATGACGAGCAGCGAACCGATGACGACGCCGACGAGGCGTACCGGATTGGCCAGAGGACCGGTGGCGGCGCCGATACCCTTCAGCATGCGGCGGCCGATCTGGAACCAGATCAGCGACAGGATCATGCCGACGCCGGCGGCGAAGAACACGACCTTGTACGCGGGCACGCCGGTCTGGCTGGACATGCTCTGCGCCAGCGCGCCGGTCAGGATCGGGGCGAGGAAGCCGCCGCCGTTGATGCCCATGTAGAAAATCGTGAAGCCGGAATCGCGGCGCTGGTCGTTGATGCCGTACAGCTGGCCGACCATGGCGGAGATGTTCGGCTTGAACATGCCGTTGCCGACGATGATCGTGGCGAGACCCAGCTTGAAGATGTCCGGGTTGGGAATGGTGATGGCGAACAGGCCGGCCACCATGAACGAGGCGCCGACGAGGATCGAGCGCTGGTAGCCGATCACGCGGTCGGCGATGTAGCCGCCGAACACGGCGCCGGCATACACGAGGGCGAGGTAGGAACCATAGGTCAGGTTGGCGTCGGCCTGGCCTGAGCCGTCTCCGCCGTAGAACTGGGCGACGATGTAGAGCACCAGGGCCCAACGGATGCCGTAGAAAGCGAAGCGTTCCCAGAATTCGGTCATGAACAGCATCCAGAGGGGCGCCGGATGGCCCATGATCTGCTTGAATTCCGGGACCGCCTTCGGTTCGGCGGTTGAAGTAGCTGCACCGCTCATGCGGTTCCTCCCCTAATCTTTTTAAGAGTGATTGTCTTTGCGTGGCCTGCGCGTCCTGGGTAAGGACCGCGGCTAGCGTCGCATTTTAGTGGAAATCGTGCATATGGGGCCAGCTTTTTACAGCTCAGCCATATGCGGAATCGGCATAAGCGAAAACGGAGACGCAAACTCGGTTGACTTGTCGTATATTGGAGCAAAAGCCACACCGATTCACAGTAGAGAAAAGGAATACACCATGAACTACGACGTTGTCGATACGCTGATTTCTCCGGAAGGCCGATTGGAAGTCCTGTCCAAGGCCGAAGTGGCCAAGCTCCTCGATACGAGCCAGGGTGGGCTCTACCAGATCTTCCGCAAGTGCGCGCTGGCGGTGCTCAACTCCGGCAGTTCGATCGACGACGGCAAGGAGCTGCTCGAGCGCTACAAGGATTTCGACATCAAGATCATCCAGCGCGAACGCGGCATCAAGCTCGATATCCGCGGCGCGCCCGCGCACGCCTTCGTCGACGGCAAGATGATCAAGGGGATCCACGAGCACCTGTTCTCGGTCCTGCGCGACATCGTCTACGTGAATTTCGAAGTGACGGACAATCCGCGCTTCGACCTCACGCGCCCGGAGGGCATCACCGACGCCGTCTTCCACATCCTGCGCAACGCCAACGTGATCCAGCCGCAGCGCAACCCGAACCTCGTCGTGTGCTGGGGCGGCCACTCGATCAACCGGGTCGAGTACAACTACTCGAAGCACGTCGGCTACCAGCTCGGCCTGCGCGAGCTCGACATCTGCACGGGTTGCGGTCCGGGCGCGATGAAGGGCCCGATGAAGGGCGCCACCATCGGCCACGCCAAGCAGCGCCTGCAGGGCGGCCGCTACCTCGGCATCTCGGAGCCGGGCATCATCGCGGCCGAGTCGCCGAACCCGATCGTCAACGACCTCGTGATCATGCCGGACATCGAGAAGCGCCTCGAAGCCTTCGTGCGCACGGGCCACGGCATCGTCGTGTTCCCCGGCGGCGCCGGCACGGCGGAAGAGATCCTGTACATCCTCGGCATCCTGCTCCACCCGGACAACGCGGAACAGCCGTTCCCGCTCGTGTTCACGGGCCCGGCGCCGGCGCGCGAGTACTTCGAGCAGATCGACCAGTTCATCGGCCTGACCCTGGGCGAGGCGGCGCAGCGCCGCTACAAGATCATCATCGACGACCCGGATGCGGTGGCGCGCGAGATGCAGCAGGGGATCCGCCAGGTGCGCGAATTCCGCAAGTCGCGCAGCGACGCGTACTACTTCAACTGGGGCCTGCGCATCGATCCGGAATTCCAGAAGCCGTTCCGCCCGACGCACGAGAATATGCGCAACCTGTCGCTGCACAAGAACCAGGAAACGCATTTGCTGGCCGCGCACCTGCGCCGCGCGTTCTCCGGCGTCGTCGCGGGCAACGTGAAGGAAGAGGGCATCCGTGCGATCGAACAGTTCGGCAAGTTCGAGATCCATGGCGAGAACGAGATCATGGCGCCGATGGACAAGCTGCTGCAGTCGTTCGTGGAGCAGAGCCGCATGAAGTTGCCGGGCAAGGAGTACGTGCCCTGCTATCGGGTGGTGCGATAACCCGAAACGTCGTTCCCGCGAAAGCGGGAACCCATACTGAGCTGATTTTTCAACCTGCGTATGGATCCCCGCTTTCGCGGGGATGACGGTTCAACGGTCGGGGGAAATAAAAAAGGCGCGGACGAGTCCGCGCCTTTTTTTTGTGATGCGTGGCGTTTAATCTTCCTTGCGCAGATGCGGGAACAGCAGCACGTCACGGATGTTCGGCGAATCGGTGATGATCATCATGAGACGGTCGATGCCGATGCCGCAGCCGCCGGTGGGAGGCATGCCGTATTCCAGCGCGCGGATGTAGTCGGCGTCGTAGTACATCGCCTCCTCGTCGCCCGCCTGCTTCGCTTCGACCTGCGCCAGGAAGCGTGCCGACTGGTCTTCCGGATCGTTCAGTTCCGAGAAGCCGTTGGCGATCTCGCGGCCCACCATGAACAGCTCGAAGCGTTCCGTGATGCCTTCGCGCGTGTCCGACGCGCGCGCCAGCGGCGACACTTCGACCGGATAGTCGATGATGAAGGTCGGTTCCCACAACTGCGCTTCCGCCGTCTCTTCGAACAGCGACAGCTGCAGCGCGCCCAGGCCCGAGATGGCGTGCGGCTTGACGCCGAACTTCGCCAGTTCCGCCTTCAGGAAGTCCATGTCGTGCAGCTGTTCGTCCGTGTAGTGCGGGGCGAACTTGTTGATCGCCTGGACGATCGTCAGGCGGTGGAACGGCTTGGAGAGGTCCAGCGCGCGGCCGCCGTACGTCAGTTCGGCGGTGCCGTGGGCGTCGATGGCGGCCTGGCGGATCACGGCTTCCGTGAAGTCCATCAGCCACTTGTAGTCGGTCCACGCGGCGTAGAACTCCATCATCGTGAATTCCGGGTTGTGGCGGATCGACACGCCCTCGTTGCGGAAGTTACGGTTGATTTCGAACACGCGGTCGAAGCCGCCCACGACGAGGCGCTTCAGGTACAGTTCGGGCGCGATGCGCAGGAACATCTGCATGTCGAGCGCGTTGTGGTGCGTGATGAACGGTTTCGCCGCGGCGCCGCCCGGGATCGGGTGCAGCATCGGCGTCTCGACTTCCATGAAGCCGTGGTCCTGCATGAAGCGGCGGATCGACGAGATCGCGGCCGTGCGTGCCTTGAACGTGCGGCGCGTTTCTTCGTTCATGATCAGGTCGACGTAGCGCTGGCGGTACTTCGTTTCCTGGTCGGCGAGGCCGTGGAATTTGTCCGGCAGCGGACGCAGGGCCTTGGTGATCAGGCGCAGGGTCGTGACCTTGACCGTCAGTTCGTCGGTCTTGGTCTTGAACAGCGTGCCCTCGACGCCGAGGATGTCGCCCAGGTCGTAGTGGCGCAGCGCTTCCATCGCTTCCTCGCCCGTGTTGTCGAGGGTGACGTAGATCTGGATGCGGCCGTCGGCGCGCAGGCCCGACGCATCCTGCAAGGTCGCGAACGCGGCCTTCTTGCCCGCTTCGCGCTTGAGCATCATGCGGCCGGCCAGCACGACCTGCTGCGGTTCCGCCTCCAGCTGTTCGCGGGTCCAGCCGCCGAACTGCTCGGTGAGATCGGCCGCCTTGTGCTGCGGGACGAAGTCGTTCGGGAACGCGATGCCTTTTTCGCGGATCGCGGCCAGCTTGGCGCGACGCTCGGCGATGATCTTGTTGTCCTCGGCCGCGAGAGTCGACGGCTCGTTTTGTTCTTGGTTTTCGGTGCTCATATCAGATATCAGTCTAGTTTGGGTTCAACAGGCTGGCGGCATCCAGGTCTTCGTAGTGCTCCACGATGCGCACGATATTGTCGAATTCGCGGAAGGCCTCGGCGGGCAGGGTGGTCGTGATGACGACGGCCTTCATGCCGGCGCGGCGCGCCGCTTCCACGCCCATCGGCGCGTCTTCGAACACGATGCAGTCGCGCGGGTCGACGCCCAGCTTCTCGGCCGCTTTCAGGAATACGTCCGGATGCGGCTTGCCGCGCGCGACGTCGGCCGCGCCGACGACGGCGTCGAAATGGCGGCGCAGGTCCAGCTCGTCGAGCGTGAAGACGATGTTCGCGGGCGGGGCGGACGTCGCCACCGCCAGCTTCACGCCTTGCGCGCGTGCGGCCGTCACAAAAGCCTCGAAGCCCTGGATCGCGCTGCGGTGCGGGCCGTACATCTCGCGGTACAGTTCATCCTTTTCGTGCGCCAGCACGGCGATCTCGTCGTCCGTGATCTCCGGGCCGAGGCGTTCGCGCAGGATCTCGCGACCCTGCGCGCCCGCCGTCTCGCGGAAGAACGCGTCGGCGTCGTACGTCTTGCCGTGGCGCTCGAAGAACGCCAGCCAGGAATCCGTGTGGAACGCCATGTTGTCGACGATGGTGCCGTCCATGTCGAAGATGAAGGCCATCGGCTTACACCCCTTGCTTCAGCGAAGCGGAGATGAAGTCGTCGAGGTCGCCGTCCAGCACGTTCTTCGTGTTGCCGGTCTCGAAGCCGGTGCGCAAGTCCTTGATGCGCGACTGGTCGAGGACGTACGAACGGATCTGGTGGCCCCAGCCCACATCGGTCTTCGAATCTTCCAGCTTCTGCTGCTCGGCCATGCGCTTGCGCAGTTCCAGTTCGAACAGCTTGGCGCGCAGCATGTCGAACGCTTCGGCCTTGTTGCGGTGCTGCGAGCGGTCGTTCTGGCACTGCACGACGATGCCCGACGGGGCGTGCGTCAGACGCACCGCGGAGTCGGTCTTGTTGATGTGCTGGCCGCCCGCGCCGGACGCGCGGTACGTGTCGATGCGGACGTCGGCCGGGTTGATGTCGATTTCGATCGATTCGTCGACTTCCGGGTACACGAAGATCGACGAGAACGACGTGTGGCGGCCGTTGGCGGAGTCGAACGGCGACTTGCGCACGAGGCGGTGCACGCCCGTTTCCGTGCGCAGGTGGCCGTAGGCGTATTCGCCTTCGACCTTGATGGTAGCCGTCTTGATGCCGGCGACCTCGCCCTCGGACAGTTCCATCACCTCGGCCTTGAAGCCCTTGCGCTCGCAATAGCGCAGGTACTGGCGCATCAGCATCGACGCCCAGTCCTGGGCCTCGGTGCCGCCGGCGCCGGCCTGGATGTCGATGAAGCAGCTGGCGTGGTCCATCGGATTGCTGAACATGCGACGGAATTCCATCGCCTCGATGACCTTCCTGATTTCCCCGGCATCGCCTTCGACCGCTTCGATCGTGGCGTCATCGCCTTCTTCGCGAGCCATCTCGAACAGGTCGGCCGCGTCCGTCAGGTCGGCGCGCGCCTTTTCCAGCGTGAGGACGACGCCTTCCAGCGCCTTCTTCTCGCGGCCCATCTCCTGGGCGCGTTTCTGGTCGTTCCAGATGGCGGGGTCTTCCAGCTCCTGGTTGACCTGCTCTAACTTCTCCGCTTTGCGGTCGAAGTCAAAGATACCTCCGAAGTTCGGCTTCACGGCTGGTCAGGTCGTTCAGCAGGGAGGAGAGGGCATTGATGCGTTCAGCTTCCATGGTCTGTGGCAATTTTCTGTGGTTGAATCGAACCGGAGATTATACCTTAGTGCGCGCATGCTTTATGATGCGAGCCCATGACGCGCCACCTTTCCCATCTGTTCCGCCTGCTGCCGCTCGCGGCCATGGTCTCCGCCAGCGCCGCACCCGTGCCGGCCGGCACCACCGCCACGCTCGCGATCCTGGAGACGACCGATATCCACGCGAACGTCGTCGGTTACGATTATTTCAAGCTGGCGGCCGACCCGTCACTGGGCCTGGACCGCACGGCGACCCTGATCGCCCAGGCGCGGCGCGAGTTCCCGAATACGGTGTTGCTCGACAACGGCGACACGATCCAGGGCAGCGCGCTGGGCGATTACCAGGCCGTCGTCGCGCCGGTGAAATGCGGCGAGCTGCTGGGCATCCACAAGGTGATGAAGCGGCTCGGCTATGACGGCGGCGGGGTCGGCAACCACGATTTCAATTATGGCCTCGGCTTTCTCGGCCAGGTCACGGGCAACCGTTTCGACGTGCCCGGCGTGCCGCGCGCGAAGAAGCCATGCGCCGGCCCCGGCTTCCCGATCGTGCTGGCCAACGTCGTGAGCGTCAGGACGCACCAGCCCCTGTTCGCGCCGTACCGCATCATCGAGAAGCGCGTGCAGGCCGAGGACGCCGCCGGCAAGCCCGTCGAGGCAACGGTCAAGGTCGGGATCATCGGCTTCACCACGCCCACGATCCTGTCCTGGGACAAGCGCTGGCTCGAAGGCCGCGTCACCACGGAAGGCGTCGTCGAGACGGCGCGGCGCTACATACCGGAGATGCGCAGGAAGGGCGCCGACGTGATCGTCGCGATCTCGCACGGCGGCCTCGATGCGAGCCCGTACTCGCCCACGATGGAAAACGGCAACTACTACCTCGCGCAGGTCCCCGGCATCGACGCGCTGCTGCTGGGCCACGCGCACCAGCAGTTCCCGAACCCCACGAGCACGGCGGCGCAGTTTAATCTCCCGAACGTCGACAAGGCGCGCGGCACCGTGTTCG
The DNA here is from genome assembly GCF_059491305.1 of Massilia sp. Masssp94. NCBI lineage: Bacteria > Pseudomonadati > Pseudomonadota > Betaproteobacteria > Burkholderiales > Oxalobacteraceae > Massilia > Massilia sp. Masssp94. The sequence continues at coordinate 6,863,419 of NZ_CP168501.1, read as the reverse complement.
GCGTGCCGACCGTGATGGCGAGCCTGTGGGGCAAGCACCTCGGCGTGATCCGCTTCGACCTGCGCCACGACGGCAAGGGCTGGACGATCGCCCGTGACAATACCGTCGTCGAGACGCGCGCCACGCAGCGGGCGGATAAATCGTACGTGGCAGCCGACCCGGCCGTGCTCGACCTCGTGCGCGCCGAGCACGAGGCGACGATCCGCTATGTGAAAACGCCGGTCGGCAGCACGGACTTCCGCATGTCGACGTATTTCGCCGACCTGGGCGATCCGTCGGCGCTGCAACCCGTCAACGCCGCGCAGGCGGATTACGTGCGCGCCTATGTGAAGGCCAGCCTGCCGCAGTACGCGAACCTGCCGGTGCTGTCCGTGTCCGCCGCGTTCAAGGCCGGCGCGGCGGGACCGGGCGATTACACGGACGTGGCGCCCGGCAGCCTCGCGCTGAACAACGCGGCGGACCTCTACCTGTACCCGAATGCGCTGTACGCCGTCAAAGTCGACGGTGCGGCGTTGACGGCCTGGCTGGAAAAGGCGGCGCACCGTTTCAACACCATCGACCCGGGGCGCACCGAACCGCAGGAACTCGTCAACGGCAGCTTCCCCAGCTATAACTTCGACACGGTCACCGCCCCCGGTCTGCATTACGAGATCGACGTGACGCGCCCGCCCGGCCAGCGCATCGGCAACCTCGAGTGGCAAGGCAAGCCGGTGGCCAGCGGGCAGGCGTTCCTCGTCGCGACGAACAACTACCGGGCGAGCGGCGGCGGCAACTTTCCGGGCCTCGACGGCAGCAAGACGGTGATCGCGTCGCCGGACACGAACCGCGACGTGCTGATCGCCTGGATCCGCGCGCACAGGCGGCTCACGCGGGCGGCCGACGGCGCCGCGCGCAGCTGGCGCTTCACGCCCGTGACGACGGCCGGGCCGGTCGTGTTCCACGCGCCGCCGGGCAAGCTGGACCTGGCGCGCGCCGCAGGCATCGACAACGTCACGGAATTGCGCGCGGACGACGGCCAGGGCAAGGGCTTCGCGCTGTACGCGGTCGACCTGTCGAAATGAAGAGAATGTTCGCAGCCATGCTGCTGTGCGCGCTGGCGCTGCCGGCGTTCGCGGACGCGGACGCCGACGCCGCGCGGCGCCGCCTGCAACAACGGGCGGAGGGCGGCGAACCTGCCGCGATGTTCCTGCTGGCGCACATGCTGGCGGACGGAGAAGGCGGGCCGCCCGACGCCGTGGCCGCGCGCGCGTGGCTGGCGCGGGCGGCGGAGCTGGAGTACCCGGAGGCGTTGCAGGAGCTGGCGCTGACCGAGCCGGACCCGCAGCGGGCGGACATGCTCATGCGCGCGGCCGCGCACGCGCTGGCCCACCGCGCGCACGCGGCAGACCGGCATTGATCAGTTGCGGCTGTTGCGGCCCGTGGCCTGGATCTCGCTCGAGGCGATCTCGGCCAGGTCGATGAGACCTTGCACTTCGGCCGCGCGCAGGCGGCGCGGTTCGCGGTCGATCACGCACAAGGTGCCGAGCGGCTGGCCGGACTTGTCGCGCAGCGGCACGCCGGCATAGAAACGGATGTGCGGTTCCTGCAGCACGAGCGGATTCGTGCGGAAACGCTCGTCTTCCATCGCGTCTTCGACGACGAACAGCTCGTTTTTCAGGATCGCGTGCGAGCAGAACGCCCAGTCGCGCGGCGTCTCGCGGGCGGCGAGGCCGACCCGGGCCTTGAACCACTGGCGGGTCGACGTCAGCAGGGAGATGAGGGCGATCGGCGAGCCGGTCACCATCGAGGCGAGGCGGACGAGGCGGTCGAAGCGGGCTTCCTCGTCGGTGTCGACGAGGCCGGTGGCGGCCAGCGCGGCGAGGCGCGCACGTTCGTTGGCGCCGATGGGGTAACCCGGCTGCGGCGCCGGCTGGTATTCCTTGTCCGTGCTGGGATTCGGGGTCGACCGGGCCTGGTCGTCGCCATGCATCAGGCCTTGCACGAGGGAGAGGCGCGTGCGGCGGTGTCCGCCCGGCGTCTTCCACGATTCGATCGCGCCGCTTTCCATCCAGATCTGCACCGTGCTCGTCGCCACGCCGAGCAGGCGCGCGACTTCGCTCGTGGTCAGGATCGGATCGTCTTCTTGTAAGTTGCTTTGCATAAACTTCCTCACTTCACGCCAGTATAGCGGATTCGGAGGGATCACATTTCCTAAAAACTAGTTGCTCCAAGGTAATGTGTTTGCTGGCCAACACTTTCTCAGTGAACGGCGTGCTTTTCCGGCTGCACCAGCACGAACGGGCTCACGACGGACGCCCACAGAAGGGTGTCGGACGCCTGCCAGGTGCTCGCCTGCACGTCGGATACCTTGGCAACCTTGCCTTCGTTCATCCAGCGGTTGATGGCGTCCTTGTCATCATGGGCGATGCGCAGGGCGATTTCGACGAGGTCCAGTTCTTCGCTCACATACACGACGGCACCGTGGGCGAAATGGCGTTCGAGTTCGGACCAGTGCACGCGGGCGGTCTCGCGGTTGATCTTGTCGTGCAGTTCGGTGTCTTTGAGCGGATCGGTTTTCATGGTGATGTCTGATTCAGAGGGGTTCGATGGCGGGAAGCGGCGAACCCGCCCATGTTAACCGATATGCATGGCCCTTGCGGACATTGCCGACCAATGCGGGGCGGAAGCATGCGAGATTCGTGCCCTCGGGCCGCCGCACGCTCGGGTAGATGACGCCCATCGAACCCGCCTCCAGCAGCTCCGCCGCCAGCGCCTGCGATGCGACGTAGCTGTCGGCCGCGAGGCAGTCGTCCCAGGTATCGGCGCCGCGCAGGTCGTGGAAGCTGGCGCTGAAATCGGCCAGCAGGGCCTGGTAACTCACGCTGTCGTCGAAGCGGCCGATTTCCTGGTATTCGACGGCCTTGTGGAACGCCACCTCGGCCAGCGCCGTCTCGATCTCGAACGCGCAATACCACGCGCCCCGTTCGCCGTCGTTGAAACGGCTGCCTTCCGGCCGCGCATACGTGTAGGCCGCGTTGATGATGCGGAAGTTCGGCACGCCGAACACGAGTTCGTCGACGCCGATCCCCGGCAGCAGGCCGGACTCGCCGCGCAGGCGGTCGTTGGTGGCGTTGTCGAGGTCGAACAGGTCGCGCAGCATGCCATCGTCATCGGCGAGCGGGGCCAGCACCGAGTCTTCGAGGTCGGCGAAGCGCGACGGGATCAGGCGGCACGTATCGAACCGCCGCAGCGCGGTCAGGCGCGGGATGAGTTTCACTCACAGCCCTCCGCGGCGGGCGTCGAGCAGGCGGCGCACGGTCTGCATCGCCAGCAGGCCGCCGCCCAGCATGCAGGCCAGCGGCGTGCGGCCGTTGAAGATGGGATTGGTGTTGGGGAGGTGGATCCATTCGTCGGCGAGCTTGTCGCCGTACAGGATGTGCAGGGCTTTATAGATGCCGAGCAGGTAGGAGATGCGCGTGATGCGGTCGACTTCCAGCACCCGCGCGGGGTGCTTCTTCCATTCGTAAAACGAGGACGACGACAGGCCGCCGAGCAGCTCGCGCGCATCCTCGTCGCGGATCTGCCAGGCGCCGGCCAGGCGAAAGAAACCTTTCAGGGCCGATTCCGACAGCCGTTCGCGCTCGGAGCGGGCGGACAGGTCGACAAGAACCGCCGGTTCGAACCGGCTCTTGGGGTAGGCGTAGGCGAAGCTCATGAGGAATCCTCCGGTTATGGATTATATATACTCCGCTTTCGGACATCGTGCAAGCATCTTGTACAAACCGTACTGCCGTGCCAGAATTCAAGGCTTGTCAAATCATCATCCTGGTAAACGACGTTAAAGGGGGGCGCGATGCGTCTGCTGTCGATTGGGGTCATGTGCATCAGCACGCTGATGCTGGCTATGGCGAGCGCGGCGCGGCCGTCGCACGACGAGCTGAAGAAACAGGTGGCGGACACCGAACGTGCCTTCGCCGCGACGATGAAGGCGCGCGACCACGCCGCGTTCACATCCTTCCTGGCCGAAGAGGCCATCTTCTTTGCCGGCCCGACCCCGCTGCGCGGGCGCGAGGCCGTCGCCAATGCGTGGCGCAAGTATTACGACGGCGAACGCGCGCCATTCTCGTGGGAGCCGGAGCAGGTGGAAGTCGTGGATTCCGGCACCCTGGCCTATAGCGGCGGGCCTGTCTACGATCCCAGCGGCAGGGTGGTCGGACGCTACAACTCGATCTGGCGGCTGGAAGCGCCGGGGCGGTGGAAGATCGTGTTCGACCGGGGCGAGGCGCCGCCCTGTCAGTGCGGCAAGAAAGAGTAGTCGCCCCGCTCAACATTGTGACTGCTTGCCTGGACCGAATTGACACTCCCCGGGCCAATCCAGATACTCGAACGCCCAACAACAACGACGAGCAGGCTGGCGACATGATACCGATCCGAACCGTTGCACCGCTAGGGCTGCTGGCGCTCGCCCTCGCGCAATCCGCGTTTGCCGCGCAGGGCAAGCAGGTTGAAAAACTCGACCGCGGCGTCGTCGCCGTCGCCACCGGCGGCGGCGTCTTCGTCAGCTGGCGCGTGCTGGGCGTCGACGACCCCGGCACCCGCTTCAACCTCTACCGCGACGGCGTCCGCCTGAACGGCGCGCCACTTACGGCGAGCAATTTTACGGACACCAACGGCACGCCGGTGGCCCGCTACACCGTGCGGGCGATCGTCGACGGGCACGAAAAGAAGGACGAAGCGGCCGGCGCCACGTGGAGCCAGCCCGTCCTGCGCATTCCCGTGCAGCGGCCGACGGGCGGCGTCACGCCGAAGGGTGAGGCCTACACCTACGACATCAACGACGGCACGCCGGCCGACCTGGACGGCGACGGCCAGTACGAGCTGATCGTCAAATGGCAGCCGACCAATGCCAAGGACAATTCGCAGTCGGGCTATACCGGCAACACGTATGTCGACGCCTATAAACTCGACGGCACGCGGCTGTGGCGCATCGACCTGGGCCGCAATATCCGCGCGGGCGCCCATTACACGACGGTGGTCGCGTACGACTTCGACGGCAATGGCAAGGCCGAGGTGATGCTGAAGACGGCCGACGGCACCGTGGACGGGCAGGGCAAGGTGATCGGCGACGCCAATGCCGACTACCGCAATGCCAACGGCTACATCCTGTCCGGCCCGGAGTATTTGACGGTATTCGATGGCCGCACGGGCAAGGCGCTGGCGACCACGGATTATCTGCCGGCGCGCGGCTCGGTGGCGGCGTGGGGCGACAACTACGGCAACCGCGTCGACCGTTTCCTGGGCGGCGTCGCCTACCTGGACGGCCGTCGGCCCAGCGCCATCTTCTCGCGCGGCTATTACACGCGCGCCGTGGTCGCGGCGTGGGATTACCGCGACGGCGTGCTGTCCAGCCGCTGGGTGTTCGATACGGACAAGGAAGGCAGCGCCGTGCGCGGCCAGGGCTCGCACTGGTTCGCCGTGGCGGACGTCGACGGCGACGGCCGCGACGACATCGTCTACGGCGCGGCCGCGATCGGCAGCGATGGACACATGCTGTACAGCACCGGCCTGTGCCACGGCGACGCGCTGCACGTCGGCAAGCTGGACCCGACCCGCGCCGGCCTGCAGGCGTACATGGTGCACGAAACCCCGTCCTGCTACGGCGCCACCGGCTCCGAGATGCACGACGCGGCGACGGGCCGGATCCTGTGGGGCGTCAGCGGCAGCGGCGCCGACGTCGGCCGCGGCGTGTGCGCGGACATCGATCCGAACTACCTGGGCGAGGAATGCTGGGCGTCGCGCGGCGGGCTGATGGCGGCGAACGGGCACCAGATTTCCACGGCGCGTCCGGGGAACATGAATTTCGCCAGCTGGTGGGATGGCGACCTGGGCCGCGAACTGCTCGACGGCACCGTGATCAACAAATGGCAGCCGGCGACGGGGAGCGTCGTGCGCCTGCTCGACGGTGCACCGTACGGGGCGGCGTCGAACAATGGGACCAAGGCGACGCCGGTGCTGTCGGCCGACATCCTCGGCGACTGGCGCGAGGAAGTCGTGTGGCGCACGGCCGACAACTCGGCCCTGCTCGTGTTCACGACGACGGCGCCGACGACGGCGCGCATTCCGACCTTGATGCACGATCCGCAGTACCGGGCGCAGGTGGCGGGGCAGAATGCGGGGTATAACCAGCCGCCGCATCCCAGCTTTTACCTGGGCGAGGGGATGGGCGCGGTGACGCAGGCGCCGATTTTTACCCGCTAGGTCCGTAACGTAACACCGTCATTCCCGCGCAGGCGGGAATCCATGCTGAGGTTCCGAAGTCGGTTGCTCAGTATGGGTCCCCGCTTTCGCGGGGACGACGGGTTATACAGGTTCCGCGTGCTCGACGAGCAGTTGAACCTTGGTCACGCCGTTGTACTCATTGGCATCGAGCCGGAACGCCACCCGCGCCTTGTCGCCCAGCGCATCCGTATGCCCGAACCAGATGGCATCGTAGCGCCGCCCATTCCGCTCCAGCAGCAGCTTGAGATGCTTGTCCTTCAGGATGCGCTGGCTGACGACACGGAATTCGTCGCAGAACACGGGCGGCGCGAACCCCTGGCCCCACACCTGGCTGTCCAGCAGTTCGATGAATTGCGTGCTGTAGAAATCGTCTTCCAGCGGGCCGTCCGTCTCGACGACGCGCTCCAGCTGCGCCTCCGTCAGCCACGCGCGGCCGACGGCTTCGAACGCCTGCGCGAACGTGTCGAAATGGTCGCCGCGGATCGACAGGCCGGCTGCCATCGCGTGCCCGCCGAACTTGTCGATCAGCCCCGGCACCTTCTTCGACACGAGGTCGAGCGCGTCGCGCAGGTGGAAGCCCGGGATCGAGCGGCCGGAACCCTTGATCCAGCCGTCGCCCGCGGGCGCGAACGTGATCGTCGGCCGGTAGAATTTCTCTTTCAGGCGCGAGGCGACGATGCCGATCACGCCCTGGTGCCAGCCGTCGTCGAACACGGCGATGGTGCTGGCGTCCGCCGGCTCGAAATCGTCCAGGTGCAGCAGGGCCGTACCCTGCATGTCGGCCTCGATCTCGCGCCGTTTCAAGTTGATGTCGTTGAGTTCCTGCGCGATGGCCCAGGCGCGGCCCTCGTCGTCCGTGATCAGGCATTCGATCCCGAGCGCCATGTCTTCCAGGCGGCCGGCGGCGTTCAGGCGCGGGCCGAGGGCGAAGCCGAGGTCGAACGGCGACGCGCAGCGCGCCTCGCGCCCCGCCACGCGGAACAGCGCCGCGACACCCGCGTGCATCCGGCCCGCGCGCATGCGCTTCAACCCCTGGGCGACGAGGATGCGGTTGTTCGTGTCGAGTTTCACCACGTCGGCGACGGTGCCCAGCGCGACGAGGTCGAGCAGGTTGTCGAGCTTGGGCTGCGTCTGCGCGTCGAACACGCCCCGCTTGCGCAATTCCGCCCGAAGGGCCAGCAGCACGTAGAACACGACGCCCACGCCGGCCAGGTGCTTGCTGGGGAAGCCGCATTCCGGCTGGTTCGGGTTCACGATCACGCGCGCGTCCGGCAGCGCGTCGCCCGGCAGGTGGTGGTCGGTGACGACGACGTCGATGCCGCGCGCCTTTGCCGCCGCCACGCCGTCGATGCTGGCGATGCCGTTGTCGACCGTGATGATGATGTCCGGCGCTTTCTCGCGCGCCGTCAGTTCGACGATTTCCGGCGTCAGGCCGTAGCCGTATTCGAAGCGGTTCGGCACGATGTAGTCGACGCGCGCGCCCATCGCGGTGAGGCCGCGGATCGCCGTGGCGCAGGCGGTGGCGCCGTCGCAGTCGTAATCGGCGACGATGGTCATCTTCTTGCCGGCCGCGATGGCGTCGGCGAGGTAGACGGCCGCCGCGTCGATCTGGCGCAGCGCGCCGGGCGGTACCAATGCTTGAAGTCCAGTCTCCAGCTCGCGCGGGTCGGTCAGGCCGCGGGCCGCGTACACGCGCGCGAGGACGGGGTGGATCCCGCCCTGGCGCAGCATTTCGGATAGTCTTACGGGGCAGGGGCGGATGGTGATGCGGGTTTTCAAAGCAGTCGTTCCAGGGTCGGGCGGCGCCAGAATTTACGTTGCGCCAGCGGGGTCGTCGTCGTTTCGAGGTGGCCGTCGCGGTGGCTCAGCACGAGGCGCACCTCCTTGATGCGGCCGGTTTTCAATGCGGCCAGCAAGGGCGCGAACAGCCCGGTCTCCAGGCGCTGCATCTGCTGCAGCCAGCCATGCCAGTCGGCCGCGATGCCGGGTGCCGCCACGTTGCCGCAGGCGAGCAGCCAGTCGTCGCCGCCGTCCAGCAGCGCGTCGACGTCCGCCAGGCTGCCCAGGCGGCGGTCGGCCAGCGCCGTCAGCCAGCCGGGCGTGTCGAACGCCGCCACGCGCGGGCGCACGAGCGGCTTGCCGGAGACCTTCGCCACCAGTTGCTGGGCGTGTTCGGTCGCCATGCTCGCATTCCCCCACGGCCAGAAGGAATTGATCGGTAACTGGCCGCGCGCCTCGCGCGCCGCGTTGGCCGGGTCCGTGAACCACGTCACCTGCACGTCGTTCTGCAGCTTGCGGAACGCGCGCACCTGCGGGCCGGACGGCATCCAGTCGGTCAGGTTCATGTTGACGGCCGCGTCCGGGCTCGCCGTCGCGATTTCCGTCCAGTCGTCCGCGCGCATGAACCACGTGTCGGGCGCGCCCCACGCGAGCGCGTAGCCGGCGTCCTCGAAGCAGGGCCGGGCGCTGTCGAACAGGGCGCGCGCTTCGTCCTCGCGCAGGTCGAGCTGGCGCATGTCGTCCATCTGCAAATGCGTGCGCGCGATCTGGATATGGGTCGGGTTCACGACGAACCACATGCCGTCCTCCGGATCGAGGCCGATTGCGCGCATCGCGCTGGTCGCGACCCCCGGCACGAGCCCGTGCGCGACGCCCAGCGCCCGCGCGATCCAGAGCTCATGCGGCAGGACGCGCGCGTCGGTGTCGAGCGGGCGGTAGCGCGCGTCTGATATTTTCGACAACAGCGCGGCCAGCGCCGGCGCCTGCAGGGCGCGGGTCAGGTCGGGCGCGAATTCGGGAACGGGGAGGGCGAACGGCAGGACGAGCGAAATGTGGGCCATCCCTCTATTTTAGGCGAAATGGGCTCAGATGTCCGCCCCCGGTCCCGGCGTCGTCACGTCCGGCGAGGTCGTCGGCGCGGTGGTCGAATCGGGCGGCATGCCGGCCGACCCGCCCGGCGGCAGCATCCCGGGAACGGGCGTCAGCCCGATCGCCTCGTGATACCACCCCTGGACGAGGACGAGGTGCCGGTGCTCGTCCTCCAGCGCCAGCGTGAAGCCGGCCACGAGGTCGTCCTGGCCGGCCTCGCCCGCGAGCGCGATCAGCGTCTCCCAGCCGGCGCGATCGGCCAGTTCGGCCGTCAGCAGCGCGTGCAGCGACTGGGCGAGGCTCGTGCGCGGATCGTTCAGCACCTGCACGAAACCCAGCGACTCGACGCCGGTCACGTCCGCGCTGGGCGTCTGCGCCGTCGGATCGCCGCCCAGCGATTCGATCGCGTCCTTCAGCAGCAGGAAGTGGCGGGCTTCGTCGCGGCGGATGGCGGCGACGTGGTCGCGCGTCATGCCGGCGGGGCCGCCCTGCATCACGTCGCATTTCGCCAGCAGCGCGTCGTACAGACGGGTGCCCGTGCGTTCGAACGCGAGGCGTTCGCCCAGCTTGTCGAGCAGGATCTGCGGCCGGTCGCCCTTGAGCATGTGCATGCCCATGTTGACGGCGCCCGCGACCGAGCCCGGCATGGGGATGGAGCCGATGTCGCCGGCGTCCATGATGAGCGCCTCGCGCGCGTCCAGCAGGGCGCGCTCGTCGCCCGGCGCGCCGCGGATCGGCGCGTTGTCGCTGCCCTGCATGGCCGCCGTGTCGATGGGCGACATCTGCACGCCCGTCCGGTTCATGCCGAGGTGTTCGGTCTGCTGTGCCATGGTGTCTCCGTTGCGGTTCAGGGCTGGACGACGCCGCCCTGGTTGGCGGGCAGGGTCGTCGTGATGGCCGTCGTGGTGGCGGCGCCATGGCTCACGAGTTCCGTGCCCGGCGTCCAGACGTAGCCGGCCGCCACCGCCGCGCTGGGCGAGCCGTCGCCGTTCATCTGCCGGCGGTAATCGATGCTGGCCTGGTCTTCGTGCGCCTTCGGCACGAATTGCGTGCCCAGCGCGCGCAGGTCGACTTCGCTGGCCAGCACCTGCCGCACGTAGTCGCGCTGGCTGCGGAACGGGATCGGGCCTGAAAAATCGCCGACGATCTCGGCCGGATCGCGCCGCTCGTAGCGCCGGAAGGCGTCGGCGGCCATGTGGAAGTGGCCCAGCTCGTAGTCGAGGCAGCGCTCCCAGATGGCCTTGACGTGGTGGTTCGTCTCCGTCTCGACGCAGCTGTAATAGGTGTAGCACTCGTTCGCCTCGTGCAGCATCCACTGCTCGACCCACGTCTCCGTCGGGTCCAGCAGCGATTCGTATTGCGTGACGTGCTGTTCTTCCACGGAGGCGATCTCCGCATACAGCTGGCGCGCGACCGGGTCGGCGAACGTCGGGCCCACGTTCATATAATAGTTGTGGGTCTGCGCCTCGGCCGCCGTGATCGTCAGCGCATGCAGCTTGCTGAGCATCGCGGCCATGCTGCGGTCGTACGGGATGCGCAGGTCGTCGCGCGGGGCGCGGTGGTGCTCGGGCGTGGGGCGGCCGGGGAGGATGTCCGTATAGCTCTGCAGGATATTGTTCGCATCCTTGCCCTCCACGCGGTCGAGCAGCGCCGCGTAGCGGTACAGGTGGTCGAAGTCTTCCAGCAGCCCGAAACGATACACGCCGGACAGGTAGTCGTCCGGCTCGGCCCGGGCCACGCTCGCCGTCAGCTCGATGGCCAGCTGTTCGTAGGCGATGGTCGTCTCGAGCGGAGAATGATCGGGCGCCAGCAGCCAGTTCACCATCGTGGCCTGGTGCTGCTCGACCCGCCTGACGTCGGCCAGCGGCTGGCGCAGCGCCATGTTGCAGCGCGCGGCCATGTGCGAGAAGCGCAGGGCCTCGAGCTCGATGCCGTTCATGAGGATGATGCGCATGCGGGTAAAGGCATCGTCGTCCAGCTTGCTGATCGGCCTGCGCACCATGTCGCGCCACGTGGTGTGCTGCCGGTCGAGCGGCGTGCCCTTCGAATCGAAGACGGAAAATGCCATGGTGGGCCTCCTGTCTGGGTTCGATAGTCTTGCCGCGTCCGGAGTTCCGGACTTTTTATGGTGTGTGCAAGATAGAAAAAGTACTTCCAATTGTGACAACGCCCCACATGGATGAGCGTTGTGTGGCAAACTGCGGGACCCAAGCATTTACCCTGGAGCCCATGAGCCTCATCCACAAACTGCCGTACGAATGGCTGGTCGGCTTGCGCTACACGCGCGCCGGCAAGCGCAGCAGCCGCAACAGCTTCATTTCCTTCATCTCGCTGATCTCCGTGTCCGGCATCGCCCTCGGCGTGGCCGCCCTGATCGTCGTGCTGTCGGTGATGAACGGGTTCCAGAAGGAGGTCACGGACCGCATGCTGTCCGTGCTCGCGCACATCGAAGTGTTCGACGCGAGCGGCACCATGGCGAACTGGCGCCAGGCCGAGCAGGAAGCCTTCCGCAACCCGGCCGTACGCGGCGCCGCGCCGTTCGTCGAGACGCAGGGCCTGCTGGTGCGCGAGGACACGATGAAGCCGGCCGTCATCCGCGGCATCCTGCCGGCGGAAGAGCACAAGGTGTCGGACGTGGCGAAGCAGATCCGCCAGGGCAGCATCGAGAGCCTCAAGTCCGGCGAGTACAACATCGTCATCGGCTACGCGCTCGCGCGCTCGCTCGGCGTGGGCATCGGCGACAAGGTCAACATGCTGCTGGCGCAGGGCCAGACGACGCCGGCCGGCATGGTCCCGCGCTCGCGCGTGTTCACGGTGAGCGGCATCTTCGAGGCCGGCCACTACGAATTCGATTCGGCGCTCGCGTTCATCAACATCGAGGACGCGCAGCGCATGGTGCGGATCGACGCGCCGAACGGCCTGCGCCTGCGCATCGCCGACATGCACCAGGCCCCGTTCGTCGCGCAGGAACTCAAGCGCAGCATGTCGGGCGAGCTGATCATGCGCGACTGGTCGCAGCTGAACGCCAACTGGTTCGCCGCCGTGCAGACGGAAAAGCGCATGATGTTCATCATCCTCACGCTGATCATCGCCGTCGCCGCGTTCAACCTGGTCTCGACCCTCGTCATGACGGTGACCGACAAGCAGCCCGACATCGCCATCCTGCGCACCCTCGGCGCGTCGCCGCGCTCGATCACGAAGATCTTCATGATCCAGGGCGCCCTCGTCGGCATCATGGGCACCGCGGCGGGCGTGGGCCTGGGCGTGCTGGTGGCGCTCAATATCGACGTCATCGTCCCGTTCATCGAGCACCTGCTCGGTGTGCAGTTCCTGTCCAAGGATATTTACCTGATCAGCGAAATCCCGTCCGACCTGCGCTGGCCGGACGTCTCCAAGATCGGCGGCGTCTCCGTGCTGCTGGCCTTCGTCGCGACCATCTACCCCAGCTGGTCCGCGTCGCGCGTGAAACCGGCGGAGGCACTCCGCTATGAATGACATGAATGTGAATACCGCTGTACTTGCCTGCCGCAACGTCGCCAAGACCTTCCGCCAGGGAGACTACTCGGTCCAGGTGCTGGACAACATCGATTTCTCGATCGCCCGCGGCGAGCGCGTGGCCATCGTCGGCGCGTCCGGTTCCGGCAAATCGACGCTGCTGCACATCCTGGGCGGGCTGGACACGCCCAGCACGGGCAGCGTCACGCTGCAGGGCGAGGACTTCGCGACCTTGTCGGAGACGCGCCGCGGCGAGCTGCGCAACCGCTCGCTCGGCTTCGTCTACCAGTTCCACCACCTGCTGCCGGAGTTCACGGCGCTGGACAACGTCGCGATGCCGCTGCTGATCCGGCGCATGAAGCGCGCGGACGCCGTCGCGCGCGCCGAGGCGATCCTGGCGCGCGTGGGCCTGACGCAGCGCGCCATCCACCGGCCGGGCGAACTGTCCGGCGGCGAGCGCCAGCGCGTGGCGCTGGCCCGCGCCCTCGTCACGGAACCGGCGTGCGTGCTGGCGGACGAACCGACCGGCAACCTCGACCACTCGACGGCGCAGGGCATCTTCGACCTGATGCTCGAACTGTCGAAGACCCTCGGCACCGCCTTCGTCATCGTCACGCACGACCCGGAACTGGCGCGCCGCTGCGACCGCGTGCTGCGCATGACGGAGCACGGCCTGCAGCCGGCCGGGGCTTGACCCTTCCATGTGGATCGACACCCACTGCCACCTCGACGCCCACGAATTCGGCACGGCGTCGGGAGCCATCGCTCAGCGTGCGCAGGAACTCGGGGTCGGCATGATCGTGATACCGGCCGTCGCGCGCGATAACTTCGGCGTCGTGCGCGCTCTGGCAGGCAGCCTGCCCAACGCCAGCTATGCGCTGGGCATCCATCCGATCTACGTGCCGCAGGCGACGCACGACGACCTCGCCGAACTGCGGCGCCAGGTCGAGGCGTCGCTGGCGGACCCGAACTTCGTGGCCATCGGCGAGATCGGCCTGGACTTCTTCATTCCGATGCTGTGCGAGCCCGCGATGCGCGCGAAGCAGGAACGCTTCCTGCGCGAGCAGCTGCGCATCGCGCGCGACTTCGACCTTCCCGTGCTCACGCACGTGCGCCGCTCGCAGGACCAGGTGCTGAAGCACGTGCGCCAGATCCGTCCCGCGGGCGGCATCGCGCACGCCTTCAACGGCAGCTTCCAGCAGGCGAAGGCCTTCATCGACGCCGGCTTCCACCTCGGCTTCGGCGGCGCCATGACCTTTACGCGCGCGCTGCAGATCCGCAGGCTCGCCGTGGACCTGCCGCTGGAGTCCATCGTGCTGGAGACGGACGCGCCGGACATCGCGCCGGCGTGGCTCCACCCGGGCCGCAACAGCCCGGAGCAATTGCCCGCGATCGGTGCGGCGCTCGCCGACATGCGCGGGCTCGATCCGGACGCCGTGCGCGCGGCGACGCATGCGAGCGCGCTGGCGACGATGCCGCGCCTGGCCGCGCTGCTGGGCTGATGCCGGGCTGATGCCGGGCCGGCCACGCGCCGCGCATGAAGCACATGGGTCCTACCCGGCCCTCATGACGGCGCGACCGCGCCGGGAGTGTCCGGTTCCATCGAGTCGTGCCGGCGCGCGGTGCGCACCCGCGCGGCGCGTAGCGTGGGACCATCCGCATGCGCCGAAGTTCGCTCCTGTACACCCTGACGCACGTTAATCTCGCGCCGGTTGAAGCATGGAAGAATCCATTCTCGTGCCGCAGCCGCGGCGTGTTCACGGGAGAGACAGTGGAAAGCGCGAGCGAGTTCCTGCGGGTTCTGCAGCACGAGAAGGTCCTGAGCACCGCGCACCGGCCGTTGCGCCTGCGCCTGGCCCAAGGCGGCCAGCTCGCGGAGGACGTGCTGCTGCCCCAGCGGGTCGTGGGCCACGAGGCGATCTGCGGCGGCATCGACTACCGCGTCGCCTGCCTCGCCAGCAGCCCGCACATCGCGCTGAAGGACCTGATCGCGCTGCCGGCCGAACTGCAGTTCGTCACCGACCGCGGCATGCTCCGCAGCGTGTGCGGCATCGTCACCGAGGCGCGCGCGGGCGACGCCGACGGCGGCCTGGCCGGCTACGAGCTCGTCTTGCGCGACGTGTTCGCCGTGATGGAAAAGCGCACCAACAGCCGTGTGTTCCGCTACCAGAACGAGTTGGAGATCGTGCAGGTGTTGTGCGACGAATGGCGCCAGTCGAACACGGTGCTGGCCAACGCCTTCGAACTCGAACTCGATCCGCTGTTCGACATGCGCCAGTTCCCGCCGCGCGAACAGACCATGCAGTACAACGAGTCGGACGCCGCGTTCGTGCGCCGCCTGCTCAAGCGGCGCGGCATCGCGTGGGTGTTCCGGCCGGGACGCAGCCGCGGCAGCCCCGTCGACCCCGCGCACGACCGCACGCCCGCGCACACGCTGGTGCTGTTCAACGACCCGAACGGCCTGCCGCAGAACGCGGCCGGCACGGTGCGTTACCACCGCGACAGCATGGCGGACGGCCGCGACACCGTCAGTTCCTGGCGCGCCGCGCGCCGCCTGCAGCCGGGCGTCGCCACGCGCCACAGCTGGGACTACAAGAATCCCGGCGCCGCGCAGTTCATGACGGCCTCCGCGCGCAGCAACGTGGACCAGGGCCCGAGCGGCAACACGCTCGCCGCGTCGCTGGACGACTACCTGATCGAGATGCCGCACGCGGGCAACGACGTCGAGGACCACTGGCGCCTGGGCCAGGTGCGCACGAGCCGCCACGAATTCGAATCGAAGTGCTTCCAGGGCGAGGGCAGCGTGCGCGACTTCTGCGCCGGCCAGTATTTTGCGCTCGAAGGCCATCCCGAGATCGACACGCACCCCGCCGCGGAGCGCGATTTTGTGATCACGGAACTGCACGTCGTGGCCGACAACAACCTGCCGCGCGAACTGGAACGCCACGCCAGACAGGTGTCGGCGGACGCCGCCCTGAGCGCGCTGCCGGCGCCGCGCGCTGGCGACGGGCAGGCGCGCGTGCGCGTCAGCTTTTCCGCCGTCCGGCGCGGCATTCCGATCGTGCCCGCTTACGATCCGCGCACCGACCTGCCGCAGCCGCCGCTGCAGAGCGCCATCGTCGTCGGGCCGGCCGGCGAGGACGTCCATTGCGACGCGCTGGGCCGGGTAAAAATCCGCTTCCCGGGCATGCGCGTCGCCGACCATCGCCATGCGCACGGCGCCGGCGCGTCCGATTCGCCGGCCGATTCGGCCTGGGTACGCGTCGCGTCCAACTGGGCCGGCAACGGCAACGGCAGCCAGCAGCAGGCTGGCGCGCTGTCGCTGCCGCGCGTCGGTTCCGAAGTGCTGGTGGCCTTCCTCGGCGGCGACCCGGACCGCCCGATCATCCTCGCCCAGCTGTACAACCAGCGCACGGCGCCGCCCGCGTTCAGCCAGGCGGGCGCGCTGCCGGGCAACCGCTACGTATCCGGCACGCGCACGCACGAGATCCAGGGGGCGCGCGGCAACCAGCTGCGCTTCGACGACACGCGCGGCGAGATCAGCGCGCAGCTGGCCAGCGACCACGGCACGTCGGAACTGAACCTCGGCTGGCTGACGCGTCCGCGCGCCGACGGCACCGGCACGCCGCGCGGGGAGGGCGCCGAGCTGCGCAGCGACCTGTCGGTGGCCGTGCGCGGCGCCCAGGGCGTCCTGATCAGCGCGGAGGCGAGCCCGCAGGCGGAAGGTGGCCAGCTCGACCGCGCCGGACTGGCGGGCCTGGCCGACGTCATGCAGGGCATCCTCGACGAAGTGGGCAAGCTGGCGGCCGTCCATACGGACGACGAGCCGACGGGCCGGCGCCTTGCCGCCCTCGTCGACAAGCTGAAACGGTGGCACGCCGGCAGCAACGTCGCGGAAGGCGCGGCGGGGGGCGGGGAACCTATCCTGGCCGCGACGGCGCCGAACGGCATCATCGTCGCCAGCAACGACAACCTGGCACTGGGCGCGGGCGGCAAGGTGGACGTCGTCAGCGCGGGCGACGCCGAGCTCGCGGCCGGCGCCAACATCTTCGTGCGCGCCGCCCGCCGCCTGAGCCTGTTCGCCCACGAACTGGGCGTGCGCCTCGTCGCGGGCCGCGGCGACATCATCGTGCACACGCACGTGGGCAATATCCAGATCAAGTCGGCGGGCCGCATCAGCCTGATCGCCGCCGAACGCATCGAGCTGGAAGCGCCGGCCGTGAAGATCATCGCGCCGGGCGCGCAGACCGACTGGGCCGACGGCACGGTCACCCAGCAGACGAGCGGCCGCCAGGTCTTCAAGGCGAGCGAATTCGACGAGGTCGGCCCCGGCGGCGCGACACCGGAGGGCGTGCGCATGCCGACGTCGCATCTGCACACGGACGAATACGTGGTGCTGCGGCACCAGCAGACCGGCAAGCCGGTCCCGAACCAACGCTACGAGGCGACGTTCGAAGACGGCCGCACCGTCACCGGACGCACCGACGAACAGGGCCGCACCTCGTTGCTGATCGGCGAAATGATCGGCGACGTCGCCATGGCCTTCCTCCCCGACGACGACCCGGCCCGTTGACGCCGAATTTCCCGCAAACTCAACCCAGACCACGGAGCGCGCATGGCAGACCCGACCCGCCCCTTGCCCAACCTCGTCCCGCAGCCCGACGGCAGCTGGACGGGCCGAACCGTCCTGACCCCCACCTCGTTCACGACACGCGGGCTGTTCACCTTGCCGCCGTCGAAGGTCGTTCCGGTCATCGTCGTACCGGGGATCATGGGGAGCAACCTGCGGGCCGCGACCAGTCCGGCGATGCGGGCGAACGAGGTGCTGGATCCGGGGGAGCCGGCGTGGCGGGCACCGAATGGGACGTTCGAGGGGTTGAATACGTCGCGTAAATGGAAGAAATACGATGCCGGGACACGGCAACTACTGTTGGATGGCCGAACGCTCGAGACCGATAATCGCGGCGACATCCATTTGCCTCTTGAGGCACGCAATTACGGGATGACGGAGGCCGAGGTGCGCCAACGGTCGTGGGGCGAAGTGCACTGGGATTCCTACGGAAACCTGCTTTACGGCTTGCATGTGGGTCTCAACCATACGTTCGAAATGGATCAGCTCGACAACGTGCGCGTGATATGCCGCCACTGGAAGGACGTCATGGAGTGCGACCCTGCCAAGTGGGGCGTGCGCGGTATCGACAAGGTCAGCGAGGAAGAGCTGGAAAAGCACGCTGGCTATTACTACCCGGTTTACGCGTGTGGCTATAACTGGCTCGAATCGTGCGCAGACTCGGCCAGGCGGCTGCGTCAACGCATCGAGCGCATCATTGCGTTCTGGACGGAGCGCAAGCGCGAATGCCGACAAGTCATCCTGGTGACCCATTCGATGGGCGGCCTGGTCGCGCGCGCTTGCGCCAAGGAGATACCCGATCTGATCCTGGGGGTGATTCATGGCGCGATGCCGGCACTCGGCGCACCTGTTTGCTATCGCCGGATCGCTTGCGGAACGGAGAAGTGGAGTCCAAGCAATGGGAAGGTGGACAACGTCAAAGCTGAGCACATCGCTGAAATCCTCGGTGAAATGCCGAAAGACACAATGGCGGTCATGGCCACCGCGCCAGGTGCTTTGCAATTACTGCCCAACCATTTGTATCCGCAACCGTGGCTGCATGTCTCGCTGGTCAGCCGGATCAATAACAAGGATGTACCGCGGGATGTTGTGCATTTACCGGTCGGTAATCCCTATGACATGTATCGCGACTTCGACGCATGGTACCGCCTGGCAGACCCGGATCTCGCAGACCCTGCCGGCAAGTACAAAGGCAGTCCCGGAATCAGGGAAATCATGTGGAAGGCAATCGGCAGTGCCGAAGAGTTTCATCGTCAGACGCTGGGCACCTACTATCATCCGAACACGTATGCCTTCTACGGTGCCGATCCCGGACATATGTCCTTCGGGGCCGTTCGCTGGGTCGCGCGCGACCCCGGCACCGGCGCCGTTTTCACGGAATCAAACCTGCGGGGCGCGGTCGGTAACGGCTACGGCCCGTCCGGAGGGCGCCGCGTGCAAGTCGAGGGGCGCACCAATCTGCACTTCGTACCGGCACGCCAGGACGTGGCTGGTGACGGTACCGTGCCGCACCAGTCCGGTGCGGGTCCACGCGGTAAAGTTGGCCAGCTATTCGATGTCCGTGGTTTCGATCATCAGGGCGCGTTCAATGCCGACGCGATCCTGTTGCTGACACATCACCTTATCGTCAAGCTGGTACAAAAGCTGCCATGAAGCGCACATTGAAACGCGGATTGCGGAAGGCAGTCGTCTTGCCCCTGGTGTCGAGCGGTGTCGACGCGTACGCGGCAGGGCAACAGGCTTGCTTGCCATTGGACAAACCAGTATGCAGGTCAGGTGAGGTAATGTTTGACACCGGTAGGTTTGACGACAGGACTGCGCTCGAGCGGCAGTCGCCACGATCGTTAGCCTTCGACCCTGTCGTCAAGCTGGTGTCGATGTTGCCATGACGCGAACGAGGAAGCGCGGATGGCGAGAGCTCATCGTATTGTGCGCAGCTCTCGCCTGTGCGGGAACCTGGGCCGCCGGTCAGGTCCGCAGCATACGAGACAGATCCGAGGTGGCAAAAATGACCGAACAGATGAAAACGGTATGTGTCGGACGCTACTTGGTCGATGTGCCGAGCGAGGCAGAAACGAGCCTTTCCGGGGAAATGATATCCGGATTCTCGATCGATACGGTCGAAGAAAGCGAGGCGGCGTTTCGGGCACGGGTCAACACACGAGAGTCCGCCATAGCCGCGCAAGAAAACGATGCGGACCCGGCCCGGGCAGGGGGGATGATCGAAGCACGCGATCTACGAATTGCCGGAATGATTGGGCGCGCGCTCGAATATGGCAGGGATCGCACCTATGGATTCGAGGGTGGGCGTCGTGTCGATGTCGAATGGGTAGCGGTGGAGGTCCATGCTCACCTGGAAGGGGTTAGTTTTACCCTGTCGAAAAAAGTTGCCAATGAGGGCGACGCAAGATTGGCTGAAGCATTATTGACGCGCCTGCACGTGCGTGGCAGCGACGACATCCCGGCGTTTCCAGGGTTTTGTGTCTGGCGCGGCGTATTCGCGGAGCCGCTGCCTGAGCATACGAACGAACACGTCGTCTTTCATCTCGGCCTGCCAGGCCATCCTGACATGGGGCTGGCTCTCAGCAGCGTCGCGGGCGGCCACGTCGACGACGGGTTGCTCGAGCGCGTCGCTCTCGCGGATGCAGAAGCGAGTGCCGACGAGATGCTGCGTGTAACTAAGATACGTTCGGGCAAACGCAACATCAACGGAATCGAGGGTGAAGAGGTCCTCGAGCGCGTGCGCGAACTGAATTTTACGACCGGCTATGGCTTCATGTGGGAGGCCGGTGGGGGCGTCGACGATTTGTTGCAGCCACATCTGTTGCTGAACATGGAGACAGGCACCAACCCGCGTCCGGGCGGTAAGCCAGTCGACTCCAGCCTGCACGAAGACGCCGTTCTGGCCCTATGGGACAGTATCTCGTCCAGCATCCGCTTGCGCAAGTCCGGCCCGGCGCCGGCGGCCGAGCCTCCACCTGAACCGCCCGGACCGGCGCTGGGTGCATTGGCTTCGGCCGGGGAGGTCTGTCCACAGTCAGGCTGGTGGAAATGCCGTGAGGGCGGACCCGGTGTGGATGTGCAAGGCGGTGCAGTCCAGTGGATTCGCAAAGGCGACCGCATGCCGCAGGCGTTGCTGTTACCGCGGCAGACCCTGTGGCAAAAGCTGCGTGGCCTCCAGCCGAGCATCGAACCGTCGCGGCCGACCATGTGGAGACTGGTCGACAAGCGCCTGCGGCCGCGTACGCCTACGCTGGTTACGCTTGCCCCGCCCGGACCGGTCAGTGCCGCCCTGGAAGACGACGCCGTCCACGCACCGGCAGCGGCACTCGGCGCGAACGTCCGGACCGGCGAGGTCTGTCCCGCCAGCGGCTGGTGGCGCTGCGGAGAGACGCATGCCCTCGACGGGACACGCTGGTTTCCCCGTGGGAGCACGCTTCCGGCTGCGACGTTCCAGATACCGGTCGGCATATTCGGCCGTTCTGCCGGTCCGGAGGTGATCCAGCGGCGCAGTAGCTGGCAACTGATGCGCCTTGCCGAAGCCGAATGTGTCGCGCTTCTTGCCGATTCCGGGCAGGAGGCGCAAGACGGCATGGCGCCGCCCGCGGTCGGGCCGTCGCGGCTTGCGTGAGGGCTGCCGGCTCCCGGCCCGCCTGCCATGCGCAGCTTCATCCTGGGCTTCGTCGCCGGCGTCACGTACCTGCAAACCAGCGCCACGCTGCCGACATCCGGCCGGATGGCTATCGGCGCAGCCACGGCACTCTTCGTGCTGGCCTGCGCCGCCATGATCCGCTCCCCGCCGGCACGCATCATCGCGCTCGCCGCCGCCGGCCTGCTGTCCGGCTACGCGTGGGCCGCCTTCCTGGCCCAGGCGACGCTGTCGGCGGAGCTGGCCAGGCGCGACGAGGGCCGCGACGTGCGGGTCGTCGGGATCGTCGAGACGCTGCCCTACCGCTTCGACCAGGGCGTCCGCTTCGATTTCCGCGTGGAGCGCACCATCGATGACCAGGTACGCGTGCCTTCCCACATCGCGCTGTCGTGGTACCAGGGCCGCTATGGCATACGCCAGGCCGTGGGCGACGTCCAGCCAGGCCAGCGCTGGCAATTGACGGTGCGCCTGCAGCACCCGCACGGCAACGCGAATCCGGGCGGATTCGATTACGAAGCGTGGCTGCTGGAACAGGGCGTGCGCGCCACCGGCTATGTGCGGGCCGACGACGGCAACCGGCTGCTGGACGCGTTCGTGGCCGGTCCCGGCGCGGTCGTCGAGCGCGTCCGCGCGGCGCTGCGCGCGCGCATCCAGGCGGCGCTCGCGGGACGCACGTACGCGGGCGTGATCGTGGCGCTCGTGATCGGCGACCAGCGCGGCATCGAGCAGGCCGACTGGCAGGTGTTCAACCGCACCGGCATCGGCCACCTCATTTCGATCTCGGGCCTGCACATCACGATGATCGCGGGACTCGCCGCGTGGGCCATGTCGGCGCTGTGGCGCCGCTCGTTCTTCACCGATGCGCGCCTGCCGCTGCGGCTGCCGGCACAGAAGGCCGCCGCGCTGGCCGGCACCACCGTCGCCTTCCTCTACGTGCTGCTGGCCGGCTTCGGCGTGCCGGCACAACGCACCCTGTACATGCTGTCCGTCGTCGCGCTCGCATTGTGGATGGGGCGTCTCGCGGCCGTGTCGCACGTGCTGTGCGCGGCGCTCGCGGTCGTCGTGCTGCTCGATCCGTGGGCCGTGCTGTGGCCGGGGTTCTGGCTGTCGTTCGGGGCCGTGGCCGTCATCCTGTTCGCGGGTCATGGCCGCATCGGGCCCCCGCCCGCGGGTCCGCGCGGCGCGCTGCTGCTGGCCGGCCGGACGCAATGGGCCGTCACGGCCGGGCTGGTGCCGTTGACGTTGCTGTTGTTCGGGCAGGTGTCGATCGTGAGCCCGGTCGCGAACGCGGTGGCGATCCCGCTCGTCAGCTTCGTCGTGACGCCGCTCGCGCTGGCCGGCAGCCTGGTGCCCGGACCGCCGGGCGACTGGCTGCTCCTGCTCGCGCACTGGACGGTGGAGATGCTCGCCTGGCTGCTGCGGCTGATGGCCGGCTGGCCCGGCGCCGTGTGGCGCGCGCCGGCACCGCAGGCGTGGGTGTTCGCGCTCGGACTCGGCGGCATCCTGTGGCTGCTGATGCCGCGCGGCTGGCCGCACCGCTGGGCCGGGGCCGTCGCGCTGCTGCCGATGCTGCTGCAGCTCCCGGACCATCCCCGCGACAACACCTTTCGCGTGACCGCGTTCGACGTGGGGCAGGGCATGGCGCTGCTCGTCGAAACGGAGCGGCACCGCCTGCTGTACGACACGGGCCCCGCGTACGCCCCGGGCGCGGACGGCGGCAGCCGCGTGATCCTGCCGTACCTGCGGATGCGCGGCATCGCCACGCTCGACGGGATCGTCGTCAGCCATGGCGACACGGACCACACGGGCGGCGCGCTGGCGGTGCTGGAAGGCGTCGGCGCCGGCTGGCTCGCCTCGTCGCTGCCCGCCGATCACGCCATCGTCCGCGCGGCGCCGCGCCACGTGCGCTGCAGCGCCGGCCAGCATTGGGAATGGGACGGCATCGCGTTCGACATGCTGCATCCGACGCCGGCCAGCTACGATGACGCGCACCTGAAGACGAATGCCCGCAGCTGCACGCTCCGTATCAGCAACGGCCGGCGCACGGTGCTGCTGGCCGGCGACATCGAGGCTGCGCAGGAAGCGGCGCTGGTCGAGCGCGCCCCGGATCGCCTGCGCGCGGACGTCCTGCTGGCGCCGCACCACGGCAGCGGCACGTCGTCCACGCTGGCCTTCCTGCAGGCCGTGCGGCCGGAAGTCGCGGTGTTCCAGGTCGGATACCGCAATCGCTACCACCACCCGAAGCTGGAGGTGTATGAGCGTTACGGTGCGCTCGGGGTCGAGCGACTCAGGACGGACGACGCGGGCGCGCTGGTGCTGGACTTCGGCGAGGACGTGGCCTGGCGCAGCTACCGCACCGACCACGCGCGCTATTGGTACGGGCGCTGATCAGACCACGCGCGGCAGCGTGATCGTGACCCGCAAGCCGCCTTCGGCCCGGTTGGCGGCCGAGATCCGTCCGCCATGCGTCTCCACGACCCGCTTGGCGATCGCGAGACCGAGCCCGTGGCCGTCGACGTTGTTGCGCGTGGGGTTGGAGCGGAAGAAGGGTTCGAACACGTCGCCCAGGTGTTCGGACGCGATGCCGGGTCCCTTGTCGAGGACTTCGATGTGAACGAGGCCGCCGTCCGGATGCACGCGGACGTCCACGGGGCCGCCCGGACCGTGCTTGACGGCGTTGCGCACGATGTTTTCGACGGCGCTCCACAGCAGGTCCGGGGCGCCGCGCACCGTGACCGGTTCCGGCGCGTCGACGTCCACCACCGCGCCGGCTTCGAAGCGGGCGTCGTCGGCGATCTGGTCGACCATCTCGACGAGGTCCACGGGTTCGGTGGCGGGCAACGTGGTCGCCGCTTCCAGGCGCGACAAGGTCAGCAGCTCGCCGACGAGGCGGTCCATGCGCACGCTCTCGCGTTCGATGCGTTCGAGCGACGCCTGCAGCCGGTCCGGCCGCTGGTGCGCGAGGCCGATGGCGGCCTGCAGGCGCGCGAGCGGCGAGCGCAGTTCGTGCGAGACGTCGTGCAGCAGGCGGCGCTGGCCGTCCATCAGCGCGCGCAGCTGGGCGCTCATGCGGTCGAAATCGTGGCCCAGTTCCGCGAGCTCGTCGCCGATGAGGCGCGGCGCCGCGTGGGCGAACCTGGGCGCGAGGTCGCCCGCTGCGGCGGCATCGAAGGCGCGCTGCAGGGCGCGGATCGGGCGCGAGAAATACCAGGCGAGGAGGGCGGCGAACAACAGGCTGGCCAGCGTGGCGGCGACGATCGGCAGCCAGGGCCCCACGTGGCGGCCGAATTCGGGCGGCAGGCCGAACCAGCCGCCGCCTGGACCGCCGGGGCCGCCGGGTGCGCCGTCCGTGCGCGCGCCCGGTCCGCCATCGCCCGGGCCTGCCACTTGTGGCCCGCCGCCCGGCCCGGTGCCGAAGCCGCGAGGAGGTGGACCGTCCATGCCCGGCATATGCCATGCGCGCGAAGCGAAGGCCGTGTAGCGGCGGCCGTCGGCGCTCGTCAGCTGGGCGACGGCGTGCGTGTGGCCGTCGCCGTTCAGGTTGCGCTCGACTTCCTCGCGCAGCCTGGCGGGCACGGGCCGGCCGAGCAGTTCATGACCCTGTTCGTCGAGCACATACAAATGCATGCGGCGGCTGCCGGCGGCGAGGTCGCGCAAGGCGTCGACACCGCCGTGCTTCAGCGTCGCGGCGGCAGCGTCCAGCATGATCGTGGCGGGCGGACTCTTGTCGAGCGTGGGTTCGCCGCCGCGCTGGCGCGCCTGGTCGCGCAGCCACAAGGTGCCGCCGACGCCGATCGTGGCGGCCACCTGGGCCAGCAGGATGGACAGGAAGAACTTCCAGAACAGCCGGCCCATCGCTACTCGCGGATCAGCTGGTAGCCGAGACGGTAGACGGTCTGCAGGCAGGAACGCCCGTCGGACAGCGTGCCCAGTTTATGGCGCAGGCTCGACAGGTGGACGTCGATGTTGCGGTCGAAGCGGGCCAGCGGGCGGCCCAGGCCCTGCTCCGAGAGGTCGTTCTTGCTGACCGGGCGGCCGGCGTTGCGCGCCAGGACTTCGAGCAGGTTGAATTCGGTGCTGGTCAGGTCCAGCGGCTGGCCGTCCCACGTGGCGCGGCGCTGCTCCGGCAGCATCGTCAGCTTGCCGACGGTGAGCGTGATGCCGGGACCGTCGTTGGGCGAGCTTTGCGTGCGGCGCAGGATGGCGCGCACGCGCGCCGTCAGTTCGCGCGGCGTGCAGGGTTTCGTGACGTAGTCGTCGGCGCCCAGTTCGAGGCCGAGGATGCGGTCGGCGTCGTCGCCGCGCCCCGTCAGCATCAGGATCGGCATGCGGCTGGCGGCGCGGATGCGGCGCAGCGTCTCGATGCCGTTCATGCGGGGCATCATCACGTCGAGGACGGCGATCGCGTACTCGCCGGTCAGCGCTTCGCGCGCGCCCGTCTCGCCGTCGTGGGCGCAGGCGACGCGAAAGCCTTCCTGTTCCAGGTATTCGGAAAACATGCCGACCAGTTCGGTGTCGTCGTCGATAAGCAGGACTTGGTTCATGCTCGCATCTTAGCGCAGCGCGACTGTGCCGGCCACGACCGCCGCCGGCTCTTTACGCGCTTTTACACGCCGACAACACGCCTTAACATCGAGACAATCGAAAATGGCGTCTCCGAACAAAAAAGGATGACAGACATGAAATTCACAAGCCTTTCCGCGGCAGCCGCGCTGCTCGCCGCCTGCCTTGCCGCCACCCCGGCCTTCGCGGCCGGCGAACCGGATGCGCCGCCGTCCGCCGGCCAGCGCGGTCCCGGCGGCGACCACGAGCGGGGCCCGGGCATGCCCTTCGGCCACGTTCCGCTGCACCGCCTGAAGCTGACGGAAGCCCAGCAGGACAAGGTGTTCGCCATCATGCACGCCCAGGAGCCGCAGCGCCGCGACTACGACAAGGCGATCCGCAAGGCGCACGAAGGGTTGCGCGAACTGGGCCGCGCCGACAGGTTCGACGAGGCCAGGGCCGGCGCGCTGTCGCGCGACCTCGGCCAGGCGGTGGCGGCCCAGGCGCTGCTGCGGGCACGCACCGACGCGCAGATCCAGGCCGTGCTGACGCCGGAGCAGCGCGAGCAGCTGAGCCAGCACCGCATGCGCGGACACGATGAGGGCGAGCGGCCGTAGGCGTTTCCCTCTAAATACTTGGAGATAATGACATTACAATGGGTGTTGTCTTTACTACGCGGTGCCGCGTCATCCCATTCCCGATGTCCAAGCCTTTACTCCATTTCACCCACGGGAACAGCTACCCGTCCGGTTCGTACGGCCGCCTGCTGGACGAGTTGCGCCGCGATTTCGACGTGCGGACGACGGACATGCTGGGCCACGATCCGCGCTTTCCCGTGCGCGACAACTGGCACACGCTGATCGACGAGCTGATCGCGCAGCTCGAGGGGTACGGCCGGCCGGCGATCCTCGTCGGCCATTCGCTGGGCGGCGCCGTCGGCATGCTGGCGGCGCACCGGCGGCCGGACCTGGTGCGCTGCGTGGTGATGCTGGATTCGCCCGTCGTCGCGGGCTGGCGGGCGTGGGTGTGGCGGTTCGCGAAGATGCTCGGACTGCGCATGCGGCTGTCGCCGGGGAACGTGGCCCGGCGCCGGCGCAACGTGTGGCCGTCGCGTGCGGCGGCCTTCGAACATTTCATGGCAAAACCCGTGTTCCAGGCGTGGGCGCCGGGTGCCCTCGACGATTACCTGGAGCACGGCCTGACACCGCATGCCGAGGGCGTGCAACTCCGGTTCGACCGCGACGTCGAAGCGGCGATCTACAGCACGCTGCCGCACGACATGGACCGGGTGCTGCGCGCACCTTTCCCCGTGCCCGTCGGCTTCATCGCGGGGACGGATTCCACGGAGCTGCGCCAGGCTGGCCTGGACGGGACGCGCCGGCTGGTCGGCGACAATCTCGTCACGATCGAAGGCACGCACCTGTATCCGATGGAGAAGCCGGCGCTGACGGCGCAGCTGACGCGCGAGATGATCGCGCGGCTGCTGGCGCAGGCCGAGGAAAAAAAGGCCGGTCGTCCGGCCGCGCTTTTCGCGTAAAATTGCGGGATTGTTATTCCCCTTTTTAGAGAAGACCCCCAGCGATGAGTATCAAGAGCGACAAATGGATCCGCCGAATGGCGGAAGAACACGGCATGATCGAACCGTTCTCGCCGAAACAGGTGCGCGAGACGGACGGCCGCAAGATCATTTCGTGGGGCACGTCCTCGTACGGCTACGACATCCGCTGCGCCGACGAATTCAAGGTGTTCACGAACATCAACAGCACCATCGTCGACCCGAAGAACTTCGATTCGAACTCGTTCGTCGACGTGAAGAGCGACGTGTGCATCATCCCGCCGAACTCCTTCGCGCTGGCCCGCACGATCGAGTACTTCAAGATCCCGCGCAACGTGCTGACCGTCTGCCTGGGCAAGTCGACCTATGCGCGCTGCGGCATCATCGTCAACGTGACGCCGTTCGAGCCGGAGTGGGAAGGCTATGTGACCCTGGAGTTTTCGAACACGACGCCGCTGCCGGCGAAGATCTATGCCGGCGAAGGCTGCGCGCAGGTGCTGTTCTTCGAGAGCGACGAGGTCTGCGAGACGTCGTACAAGGACCGCGGCGGCAAGTACCAGGGCCAGCACGGCGTGACGCTGCCGAAGGCCTGATAGGTTGAAGACGTAAAAAAACAAGGAGGCCGAGGCCTCCTTTTTGCGTTCGTGGCACGCGGCCGCATCGTGGGCACGGGGTGCCCACCGAGCGCCAGCGATCAGTCCTGCTTCACGCAGTCGACGAAGTATCCCAGCTTCCCGTCGACCTCGCGCTTGACGAGACCATGCACGTCCGTCTCGAAGCCCGGGAACCGCTCGTTGAAGTCGCGCGCGAAGCGCAGGTAGTCGACGATGGTCTTGTTGAAGCGCTCGCCCGGGATCAGGAGCGGGATGCCCGGCGGGTAGGGCGTCAGCAGGATCGCGGTGATGCGGCCTTCCAGTTCCTCGATCGCCACGCGTTCGATCTCGCGGTGCGCCATCTTCGCGAAGGCGTCCGACGGCTTCATCGCCGGGATCATGTCCGACAAATACATCTCGGTCGTCAGGCGGGCGACGTCGCGCGATTTGTAGAAGTCGTGGATCTGCTGGCACAGGTCGCGCAGGCCCCACGATTCGTAGCGCGGGTTCGCGGCCGTGAACTCCGGCATGATGCGCCACATCGGCTGGTTGCGGTCGTAGTCGTCCTTGAACTGCTGCAGGGCGGTGACGAGCGTGTTCCAGCGGCCTTTCGTGATGCCGATCGTGAACATGATGAAGAACGAGTAGAGGCCGCACTTCTCGATGATCACGCCGTGCTCGGCGAGGTACTTGGTGACGATCGACGCCGGGATGCCGGAGGTGCCGAACGAGCCGTCCAGCGACAGGCCCGGGGTGACGACCGTCGCCTTGATCGGGTCGAGCATGTTGAAGCCTTCGGCCAGCCTGCCGAAGCCGTGCCAGTCGTCGTCCGCGTGGATCATCCAGTCGGCCTGCGTGCCGATGCCTTCCTCGCTCGTGACCTGCGGGCCCCACACCTTGAACCACCAGTCGTCGCCGTAGTCCTCGTCGACCTTCTGCATCGCGCGGCGGAAGTCCAGCGCTTCGTAGATCGATTCCTCGACGAGCGCGGTGCCGCCCGGCGCTTCCATCATCGCGGCCGCAACGTCGCACGACGCGATGATCGAGTACTGCGGCGACGTCGACGTGTGCATCAGGTACGCCTCGTTGAACGCGTCCTGGTCCAGCGCGACGGTCTCGGATTCGCGCACGAGCACCTGCGACGCCTGCGACAGGCCCGCCAGCAGCTTGTGCGTGGACTGCGTCGAGAAGATCATCGACTGCTTTGCGCGCGGGCGGTCGCGGCCGATCGCGTGCATGTTGCGGTAGAAGTCGTGGAACGTCGCGTGCGGCAGCCAGGCTTCGTCGAAGTGCAAGGTGTCGATCTCGCCGTCCAGCAGTTCGCGCAAGGTCTCGACGTTGTAGACGACGCCGTCGTACGTCGATTGCGTGATCGTCAGGATGCGCGGCTTCTTGTTCTTCGCCTCGCGGGCGAACGGGTTCGCTTCGATCTTCCGGCGGATCGACTCCGGCGAGAATTCTTCCAGCGGGATCGGGCCGATGATGCCGAGGTTGTTCCGGGTCGGCATCAGGAACACGGGGATCGCGCCGCACATGATGATCGAGTGCAGGATCGATTTATGGCAGTTGCGGTCGACGACGACGATGTCGCCCGGCGCCACGGTCGAATGCCACACCATCTTGTTCGACGTCGAGGTGCCGTTCGTGACGAAGTAGCAGTGGTCGGCGTTGTAGATGCGCGCGGCGTTGCGCTCCGACTTCGCGACGGGGCCGGTGTGGTCCAGCAGCTGGCCCAGTTCCTCGACGGCGTTGCAGACGTCGGCGCGCAGCATGTTCTCGCCGAAGAACTGGTGGAACATCTGGCCGATCGGCGATTTCAGGAACGCGACGCCGCCCGAGTGGCCGGGGCAGTGCCAGGAGTACGAACCGTCGTTGGCGTAGTTGACGAGCGCGCGGAAGAACGGCGGCGCCAGGCTGTCCAGGTAGGCTTTCGCTTCGCGGATGATGTGGCGCGCGACGAATTCCGGCGTGTCCTCGAACATGTGGATGAAGCCGTGCAGCTCCTTCAGGATGTCGTTCGGGATGTGGCGGCTCGTGCGGGTCTCGCCGTAGATGTAGATCGGGATGTCCGAGTTCTTGTGGCGGATCTCCTGCACGAACGCGCGCAGGCCGCTCAATGCGAAATTGGTCTCCTCGATGGTGCCGCCGCCGAATTCCTCGTCGTCGATCGACAGTACGAAGGCGGAAGCGCGCGACTGCTGCTGGGCGAACTGCGACAGGTCGCCATAGCTGGTCAGGCCGAGCACTTCCATGCCTTCTTTTTCCATCGCGGCCGCAAGCGCGCGAATGCCGAGACCGGAGGTGTTCTCGGAACGGAAATCCTCGTCAATGATGACGATTGGGAAACGAAATTTCATGGACAGCTCCAAAGCGAAGCGCCGTGCGCGCCGCTATCCGGGAGGGAAGGCGGCCGGGCACGGCACCGGAAAAATGAAGAAGCGGATTTTCGCAGAAATCGCGGGGTCCCGTGCAAAAATTTTTAATAGGTTAGCTACACGGGGCAGATTGTGGCGCACTCTTGTGTAAACGGGATGACGGAGCTGCCGCTGCGTTAAGGGATTAACGGAAGCGGGCACCCGGCGGGCATACAGTGGAGACTCTTTTTGTAGCCGAGGCCATCATGTCCACCGTCCGCGTCCAGTTGGAAAGCAACGTCCCCCGTTCGCCCGCCGAGCTGTGGGACTGGAGTACGTCGGTCGAGGGCGTCGTGACCGAGATGGGACCGGTCCTGAAGCTCGATTTCCCCGAGGGGATGACGCACATCCCGCGCGACGGCAGCAACCTCGGGCGGCCGCTGGGCGATTACCGGTTCCTGCTGTTCGGCGTCGTGCCGGTCGATCTGTCGCGGCTGACCTTTACCGAGATGGAGCCGGGCCGCCGCTTCGTCGAGCAGTCGCCGCTGCTGTCGATGAAGAGCTGGCGGCACGAACGGATCATCACGCCGTCCCCGGACGGTTCGAAAGTCGTCGACCGCCTGGAATTCACGCCGCGCTTCGCCGGCCCCATCGTCGGCTGGATCATCGAGCGCTTCTTCCGCCACCGCCACGCGGTGCTGAAGAAGCACTATCGCGAGCGCCGCTCAGTGGCCAGAGGCCGGGCGGCGTGTTCGACCGCGTGATCGTGCGGTCCGTGTACGTGACAACCGTGTCCGGACATGTGTTACTTGACTTTGTCGTAGGTGACGATGGCGTAGTCGACGCCGGCCGTCGGCGAGTGCAGGGGTTCGCTCGACACGGCGGCCCACTGCGCGCTGTCGATCTCCGGGAAGAACGTGTCGCAGCGGTAGGCCTTGTCGATGTGCGTGACGACCAGGCGGTCCGCGATGTGCATCGCCTCCGCGAAGATCTGCGCGCCGCCGATGATGCTGGCCGAATCGTTGCCGACGAGGGCGACTGCATCGGCCAGCGAATGCACGACGTCCACGCCGTCGTGGCCCCAGCCGGCGTTGCGCGTGACGACGATGTTGCGGCGGCCCGGCAGCGGGCGGCCGATCGATTCGAACGTCTTGCGGCCCATGATGATCGGGTGGCCGAGGGTCACGCGCTTGAAGTGCGCGAGGTCCTCGGGCAGGTGCCAGGGCAGCTGGTTGTCGACGCCGATGCCGCGGTTGGCATCCATCGCGACGACGAGGGACAGATGATGAGCCATGCGAACCTCCTTGCTTACACGGCGACCGGCGCCTTGATGGCCGGATGCGGGTCGTAGCCGACGATCTCGAAGTCTTCGAATTTGTAGTCGAACAGCGAGTCGGGCTTGCGGTGGATGACCAGCCTGGGCAGCGGACGCTCCTCGCGCGACAGCTGCAGCTCGACCTGTTCCATGTGGTTCGAGTACAGGTGGCAGTCGCCGCCCGTCCACACGAAGTCGCCGACATCCAGGCCGGCCTGCTGCGCCATCATGTGCGTGAGCAGCGCGTACGACGCGATGTTGAACGGGACGCCGAGGAAGATGTCGGCACTGCGCTGGTACAACTGGCACGACAGCTTGCCGTCCGCGACATAAAACTGGAACAGCGCGTGGCACGGCGGCAGCTTCATCTTCGGCACGTCGGCCACGTTCCAGGCCGACACGATCATGCGGCGCGAGTCCGGATTATTCCTGATCTGGTCCATGACCTGCGTGATCTGGTCGATGTGCTCGCCCGCGGGCGTCGGCCAGCTGCGCCACTGGTAACCGTAGATGGGACCGAGGTCGCCGTTGGCGTCCGCCCACTCGTCCCAGATCGAGACGCCGTTTTCCTTCAGGTACGCGATGTTGGTGGAGCCGGCGAGGAACCAGATCAGTTCATGGATGATCGACCGCAGGTGCAGCTTCTTGGTGGTGACGAGCGGGAAGCCCTCCTGCAGGTCGAAGCGCATCTGGTGGCCGAACACGGAACGGGTGCCGGTGCCGGTGCGGTCGGTCTTGACCGTGCCATGGTCCAGCACATGGCGCATCAGGTCGTGGTATTGGCGCATCGGTGGGCTCGAGGAAAGGTTGAAAACCCGCGCATTTTAACCGATGCCGCGCTCCACCGCCGCTGCCAGCAGCGCCACGGCTTCGCGCACGCGGCCGTCGGGCGTGTCGAGCAGATTGTCGCCCACGTACAGCTCGAAGAACGAGGTGTCCGGCAGTATGCCGTGATTGACGCGGTTGAACGGCCAGATGCCGTGGTCGCGCGCCAGTTCGCGGCGGATCTCCAGCGCGCGTTCGCGGCTCACGGGCAGGTGGACGTGCAGCATGTTGGCCTGCGGCCGGGCGGGATTCGCGCGCAGCACCGGGTGGTCGCGCAGTACGTCGAACAGGAAGCGCGTGCGTTCGAAGTAAGCGGGCATCGCGGCCAGTCGCTGCTCGAACTGCATCGCGGCGGCAACCACGTACGGCGAACGGTGGATCACGTTGCCGCCCTGGCGCTTGAACCATTCGGCCGCCTGCGCGACGAATTCGCGGTTCCCGGCCAGCATGGCGCCGCCGAGCCCGCCGATGCCCTTGTACAGCGACGTGTAGACGGTGTCGAAACCGGCCGCGATCTCGGCCACCGGGCGGCCATAGCCGGCCGCCGCTTCCCACAGGCGCGCGCCGTCCATGTGCAGGTGGATGCCGCGCGCGCGGCAGTGCGCCTTGATGGCCTGCAGGTCGTCCCACGCCGACAACTGGCCGCCGATCTCGCGCATCGGGATCTCGAGCGCGACGGCGGACACGCGGTCGGGAATGCCCGTGATGTCGGCGGCCGTCCATGGACGATACGGGTCGCCCGTGCGCAGCGCGTCGAAATGGCCCAGCAACTGGTAATTGGATCGCTCGTGGACGAAGATGTGGGCGGTCGGATGCAGCGCCACGGGTGCGCGTCCGCGCGCGTCGGCGGCGAGGCGCAAGGCCGTTACCTGCGTGAGCGTGCCGCTGATGCAGAACACGGCGGCCTCGAAGCCGAGGACTTCGGCCACGCGGGCCTCGAAGCCCTGGATCAGGGCGCCGTCGCCGTACGTGTCGTGGGCGATGCCGTTGGCGTCGCACCAGGCGGCCATCGCGGCGAACATCTCCGCCGGGGTGCGGGCGCGGTGGCCGGGGAAGACGGTGGTGCAGCGGGCGAGCAGTTCGGTGTCGGTCAAGGTGCGCTCCTGGAAGGTGGCGCTACTCTACACCGAAGAGGATAGAGGTGAAAGGGCGACGGTCGTCGCTAAATCGTCATCCCCGCGCAGGCGGGGATCCAAGTTCTGCAGCCGTAGCCCGAGAAATTGGGTCCCCGCCTTCGCGGGGACGACGGTGATTGGGTCCCCGCCTTCGCGGGGACGACGGTGGTTTGAGTTAGTACTGCGCGAGCGCGAGGCGCTTCGTGTCCTGCTGCTGGTCCAGCTTGAACAACCTTACCGAGCGCGCCAGCTGGTCGGCCTGTTCCTGCATGGCCTGGGCGGCCGCGCTGGCTTCCTCGACGAGGGCAGCGTTCTGCTGGGTGACCTGGTCCATCTCGCCGATCGAGCGGTTGATGTGCTCGATGCCGGTGCTCTGCGCCGCATTGGCCGTGCTGATGCGGGCCATGATGGCGGTGACCTTCTCGGCGCTGGCCAGCACTTCGTTCATCGTGACGCCCGCTTCCTGCACGATGCGGCTGCCCGTATCCACTTCCGTCGTCGACGCGACGATCAGGCCCTTGATCTCCTTCGCCGCGGCGGCACTGCGCTGGGCGAGATTGCGCACCTCGGTGGCCACGACGGCGAAGCCGCGGCCCTGTTCGCCGGCGCGCGCGGCTTCCACGGCCGCGTTGAGGGCGAGGATATTGGTCTGGAACGCGATGCCGTCGATGACGCCGATGATGTCGCCGATCTTGCCGGACGACGCCTTGATCGTGTCCATCGTGTCGATCACTTCGCGCACCATGCGGCCGCCTTCCTGCGCCACCATCGACGTGTTCACCGCGAGCTGGTTCGCTTCGTGGGCATCGCCGGCGTTGCGGCGCACGGTCTCCGTCAGGTCCTGCATCGAGTTCACGGTGGACGCCAGGTTGGCGGCCTGCTGCTCGGTGCGCGAGCACAGGTCCAGGTTGCCGCTCGAGATTTCGCCGGAGGCGTTGGCGATCTGCTCGGCGCCGCTGCGCACCTGGCCGACGACGGTCGACAGGCTGCCGCTGATGTTGTTCATGGCTTCGGCCAGCAGGCCGATCTCGTCGCTGCGGTCGACAGGGATGCGCACGGTGAGGTCGCCCTCGGCGATGCGGACGGCGGCGTCGCGGGCCCGTACGAGCGGCCGGGTGACGGTGCGCTTCATCACGGTGTGCAGGATCGCCGCGAAGATCGCCAGCGCCACGAGGCCGATGACGATGTAGCGGTTGCGCAGGCTCGCCGCTTCCTTCGTGATCTCGTCCTCGTACGTGCCGCCGGCGATCATCCAGTTCCAGTCCTTGAACAGCGTGTAGGCGGCGACTTTCGTGCGCGGGCTCGTCTCGCCCGCTTCCGCGTTCTGCCACGGGTACTGGATCAGGCCGTGCTTCGTTTCCAGCATCTCCCTGATGAATTCGCGGCCGCTCGCATCCTTGCTGGCGAGGATGTTCTTGCCTTCCTTGACGGGGTGGACGATCAGGTCGCCGTAGGTCTTGCCGGGCGTTGCGTCGAGCACGTAGTAATAGCCCGTGTCGCCCACCTTCATCTTCTTGATGCGGTCGCGCAGCGCGGCGATGTTGGCGTCGACGTCGAGGCCGACGTACAGGATGCCGATCACCTTGCCGGACGCGTCGCGCACCGGTTCGTAGTCCGTCATGAACTGCTTGCCGAACAGCTTCACCAGGCCGACGTAGGGTTTGCCGGCGCGGATCGCGGCATACGCGGGGCTCTCGTGGGCGAGGATCGTGCCGACGGCGCGGTCGCCGTTTTCCTTCTTGACCGACGTGCTGATGCGCACGAAGTCGTCGCCGCTCGCCACGAAGATCGTCGCGTTGCCGCCGGTCTGGTGCGTGAAGCGGTCGGGGAACGTGAAGTCGAGGTTCAGGGGCTTTCCGTTCGATGTCAGCGTCGGCACCTGCTTGTCGCCGACGGCAACGACCGCGTCAGGGTCCAGCGCGAACTCGCCTTCGAAATCCGTGGCGAAGATGCGGCCGAAGCTCGTGGCCTGGCTTTTCATCACGTTGTCGAACATCTCGACGGCGTTGACGACGCTCTGCAGCTCGGAGTTGACGTTGGCGATCGCGCGGGCATGCAGCATCGACGACGTCGTCCAGGTGATGGTGAAGACGAGGCCGGCGAGGATGACGGAGACGAGGGCGAACGAGAAGGCCGTGATCTTTGATCCGACCGTCAGGTTCGCGACGCTGAACGATTTCTTGTTCATGAAGATAGGGGATAAGCTGACGTTGCGCTATGGTACGTCAGGTATCCCCTGGGAAACAAAATTGTGTCGTCTTTTCGACGTGTTCATGCAACAAAATCGTGCCGGGACGGCATGAATCGTTACGTAAACACCCTCGGCGTTGTCGCCCCGCTAACTCAATGTTCGACTTGCACGTTATGGAACTGTAAAGCCGCCAGGTTCGCGTAGATGCCGCCGAGCGCGACCAGCGATGCATGCGTGCCCGTCTCGACGATGCGCCCGTCCTCCATCACGATGATGCGGTCGGCCCGCTGCACGGTGGCCAGGCGGTGCGCGATGATGAGCGTCGTGCGGCCGACCATCGCCGCTTCCAGTGCGCGCTGCACGAGGCGTTCCGACTCCGCGTCGAGGGCGCTCGTCGCTTCGTCCAGCAGCAGCAGCGGGGGATTCTTGAGCAGCGCCCGCGCGATGGCGATGCGCTGGCGCTGGCCGCCCGACAGGCGCACGCCGCGCTCGCCCAGGTACGACTGGTAGCCCTGCGGCAGGCGTTCGATGAATTCGTGGGCCGCGGCCAGCTTCGCGGCGGCGATCACTTCTTCGTCCGTCGCGTCGGCGCGGCCGTAGCGGATGTTTTCCAGCGCGTTCGCGGAGAAGATCACGGTATCCTGCGGGACGATGCCGATGGCGCCGCGCAGCACGTGCAGGTCGAGGTCGCGGATGTCCACGCCATCGAGGCGGATCGAGCCCGCCTGCGGGTCGTAGAAGCGCAGCAGCAGCTGGAACAGGGTGGTCTTGCCGGCGCCGGACGGGCCGACGACGGCCACCGTCTCGCCGGGTTTTACATCGAGGCTCACGTGGTCCAGCGCCGCCGTCTCGGGCCGCGACGGGTAAGAGAACTGGACGTTCGCGAGATTCAGGGCGGCACCGCCGGCCGTGCGGTTCGGCAGCGGCGTCGGGTGCGCGGGGTTGCGGATGTCGGAGCGGACGGCCAGAAGTTCCAGCAGGCGCTCGGTGGCGCCGGCCGCACGCTGGGCCTCGCCCATCACTTCGGACAGCGCGCCGATGGCGCCGGACACGATCGACGCGTACAGGATGAACTGCCCCAGGTCGCCGCCCGTCATGGCGCCTTCCAGGACGGCGTGCGCGCCCAGCCACAGCACGAACACGATGGCGCCGAAGACCAGCGCGATCGCGAGCATCGTCAGGACGGCGCGGGCGCGGATGCGCCGCATCGCCGTCGCGAACGCGCCTTCGACGGACGCGCCGAACCGCCGGGCTTCGATCTTCTCGTGGGTGAAGGCCTGCACGGTGGGCATGGCGTTGAGGATCTCGCCGGCGATGGCCGACGCGTCGGCGATGCGGTCCTGCGAATCGCGCGACAGCTTGCGCACGCGCCGGCCGAACAGCACGATCGGCACGACGACCAGCACCAGCAGGCCGAGGATGATGGACGTGAGCTTCGCGCTCGTCACGAACAGCATCGCGAGGCCGCCGATGAACAGTAACGTGTTGCGCAGCGCGAGCGAGATGCTCGTGCCGACGACGGTCTGGATCAGCGTGGTGTCGGTCGTCAGGCGCGACAGCACCTCGCCCGTGCGCGTCGTCTCGAAGAATTCGGGACTCTGTTCGACGACGTGGCGGTAGACGGCGCTGCGGATGTCCGCCGTCACGCGCTCGCCGAGCCACGACACCGTGTAGTAGCGCGCGGCCGTCGCGACCGCGAGCACGGCGGCCACGCCGAACAGCGCGAGGAACGTGGCGTTGACGCTGGCGGCATTCGACGCACCCCCCTTCGCGCCGAAGCCGTGGTCGATCATCTGCTTGAAGGCTGCGGGAATCGCCAGCGTGGCGCTGGCCGCGACGAGCAGGGCGATGCCGGCGAACAGGAACTGGCGGCGGTACGGCCGCAGGAAGGGCAGCAGGCCTTTCAATGCGGCGAGGGCGCCCTTGCGCGAGGTGGTGTCGTTGGTTGGGGTGGCGCTGGTGGAACCGTTGGTCATGTCGTCTTCGTTGTTCGTCGTTCGTATTCTTCTGGGTGCTTACAGCTTCATGGCCGCTTATAGCTTCATCGCCGATACATAGCCGGTCAGTTCGAGGTAGCCCCTTCCGGCGGCCCGGCCGTCGCGCTGCACGGTGACGGCACCCTCCCAGTACACGGCGCCGGTCGACCGGCGCGAATCCAGTTCCTGGTCCGGCTGCAGCGGCTCGATCTGCCATTGCGTCGTCCCTGTGGCGAGGAGCGTCGCCACCGGGTAGGCGGCGTTCGTGCGGGGCGAGGTCCAGCTCCGTTGCGGCATGAAGCGGACCTGGTCCGGACCGTATTGCGTCACCTTGCCGGCGCCGTCGCGCCAGGTTGCGTGGGCCCACAGTGTACTACCATCCCTGGCACGGATCCGGAAGGCCATCAGCGCGCCGCCGTCGTCGAGGTTGACGCCGATCCAGTCCCAGCCCGCGGCGTTGGGGTCCAGCACCTGGCTGGACCATTCGTGGTCGAGCCATGCGGTGCCCGTCACGGCCTGCCTGCGGCCCGCGTGAACGACGTCGCCGTCGACCTGCAGATGCGGCTCGCTATAGTAATAGCTGGCGTGGCCCGCCTTTGGCCCCTTTTGCGAAAAGCCGGCCTCGCCCTGCGGCAGTACCGGTTGCGTGGGCGTGAGCCGCAACGTGAACGACAGCTCGCCGGAACGCACGACGACGCGGTAGCGGCCGTCCGGTTCGCGCCGCATGCTCCAGTCGTCGAGTTTTACGTCCGTCGTGCCCGTGTCGGCGTAGGCGAGCCCGAAGCCGGCGCGCGCGCTTCTCTGGTCGTGCACGAGGTGGCCGAGCGCCGGATCGGACAGCGCGGCGTGGCCGATGATCAGCTGCTTCGGTGCGAACGCGCTCGGGTTGGCCGGATCCGTCTCCGTGCGGCTGCGGAAGAACGTGACCTGGAAACCGAGCGGCTTGCCGTCGGGCGTCTTGAGCCAGCCGGTCGCGTACCACCATTCCGTCCGGTAGTCCGGATGGGCGCCGTAGTCGGCCGGGAACGTCAGCGTACGTCCCGGCGTGACGGGCGCAAAAATGGGTGCAGGCGCGGGCGGTGCCGCGTGGACGCACGTCGCGACGAGCCACGGCAGCACGATACGCAATATAAAACGCAGCAACATCGTCACCAATCCTCCCGCACGGCGCGCACCGGCCCGCCGGACAATGCGTAGCGGCCCGACACGAGCGCCGTCGCGACGGACGCCGCCACCAGCACGCCCGCGACACTGCCCAGCAGGGGCCACGGCAGGTGCAACTGCATCGTCCAGTGGAACGACTGCGGATTCACCACGTAGACGAGGATCAGGCTGATGACGAGGCCGAGCACGAAGCCCGTGACGACGCCGAGCGCCGTCAACGCGCCGCCCTCGACGGCGAGGATGCCCAGCACCTGCCGGCGCGTGACGCCCACGTGGCGCAGCATGCCGAATTCCTTCGCGCGCGCCAGCGTCTGCGCGGAAAATGTCGCGGCCACGCCCGAGAGGCCGATGGCGATCGCGATCGCTTCCAGCAAATAGGTCACGGCGAAGCTGCGGTCGAAGATTCGCAAACTCATGGCGCGGATGTCGCCGGGCCGTGCCATCTGGAGCGCGGCGCCGAACGGCAGCTTGCGCAGCGCGGCCTCGACGTGCGCGACGTCGGCGCCGGGCGCGGCCCACAGTGCGGCATCGGTGACCGTCGTGTCGCCCGTCAGCGCGCGATAGTCATCCAGGAGCACGACGACGGAGCCGGTCTGGTTGGCATAGTCGCGCCAGACGCCGGCGATGAAGAAGGGCTGCGGCCGGCCGCCCAGCGGCAGGTCCAGCGTCTGGCCGGCCTTCACGCGGTACAGGTCCGTCATCGCTTCCGACACCCACACGGGCCGGGCTCCCGCGGGCACCGGGGCCGGGTCGCCGACGAGGGCCAGCATCCGTCCCGGATCGTTCGCATCGATATCGCGCGCGACGAGCACGATGTTCGGGCGGGCCGGGTCGAGCGACAACGGCCGCGTGCGCAGGAACGCGGCGCGCGCGACACCGGGCACGCCGGCCATGGCCGCCTGTTCCGGCGCGCCGAAGCCGCCCGTGTTGCCGCCGGCGCTGCTGCGCACGTACAGGTCGGCCGGCAGGATGTGCAGGATCCAGTCGTCGACGGAGACGCGGAAGCTCGCGACCATGATGCCCATCGCGACCATCAGGCTGAAGCTTGCCAGTACGCCGCCCAGCGCGATCGAGGCCTGGCCCGGCGCGTTGGCGAGGCGCGCCATTGTGAGTGCCAGCACGGGCGAGTGGTCTTCGCGGCGGCGCAGCGCGCGGTCCAGCTGCCGGAACGCGGAGGCGGCCAGCCGCGGCATCAGGCCGATGCCGCCGATGAGCAGCAGGGCGACGGCGCAATAGCCGAACAGCGGCAACCCGAATACGGGTGGCGCGAACGCGCAGGCGCCGGCGAGCAGCAGGCAGACCAGGGCGGGCCAGATGCGGTTGAGGCGCTCCAGCGCCGTCTCGTCGTTGCCGGACTTGAGCGCGATGGCGGGACGGGCACGGGCCGCTTCCAGCGCGGGTGCCGCGCAGCCGAGCAGCGCGACGCCGAGGCCCAGGCCGAAGTAGACGAAGGCGGCGCCGGGCGCGAATTGCACGCGCGGCTTCACGCCGGGGAAGTAGCCGGCACCGAGGTCGCCGCCGAACAGGGACAACGCGGCCGCCGCGAGGCCATAGCCCGCCGCGATGCCGAGCAGGGCGCCGAGCACGCCCAGGGTCGCGCCTTCCAGCAGCACCTGGCGCAGCAGCGCACGCCGTTCCAGGCCGAGCACGCGCAGCAGCGCGAACTGCCCGCGCCGGCGCAGTACGGACAGCGCCTGCGTGGAAAACACGAGGAATGCGCCGGTGAACAGGGCGACCAGCGCCAGCACCGTCAGGTTCACCCGGTACGCGCGGCTGAGGTTATTGCTGCGGCTTTCCTGGTTGGCGTCGCCCGGCCGGCCGACCGTGAAGCGGCCGGGATAATCGCGCTCCAGCTCCGCCGCCAGCGCGCGCCCGAACGTGGCGCGGTCGACGCCGTCGCGCAGTTTCAGGTCGATGCGCGACAGCTTGCCGGTGAGTTGAAAGCGCCACTGCAGCGCGCCGATGTCCATCACGCCGAGGCGCTGGCCGCTGCGCGCGCGCAGGATCGGCCCCGCCACGCGCAGCGCCAGGTCCCGCGTGCCGGCGCGGACCACGATGCTGTCGCCGCGCGCCTTGCCCAGCCACGCCTGCGCGGCCGGCGACAGGAACACGGCGTCGTCCGCGAGGACGTCGTACGGGTGGGACGCATCCGGCACGCCCATCAGGTCGGGGGCGATATAGCCGGCGCGGAACGCGTCGAGGCCGACGATCTTCAGCGACCCCTGGCCATCGGCCCGGGCGGCGTCGACTTCCAGCACGGGCGAGGCGAGGGCGACCCCTTCGTGGGTGGCCAGGCGCGGATAGATGCCTTCGTCGAACAAGGCTTCGCGTCCCGTGACCTGGACGTCGGCCTGGCCGGACAGGCTGTGCACGGCCGCGTTGAATTCATTGAATGCCGCCGCATTGATCAGGTGGATGGCGAAGCCCATCGCGACGCCGACCGCGATGGCGACGACGGCCAGCACCGCGCGCATCGGGTGCGCGCGCCACTCGCCGAACAGCAGCCAGCGCGACAACGGGTTGACGCCGAAGATCACGCCGGACATTCCACCGCCAGCGCTTCCGTCGCCCGTTTCGACCGGCGCTGCGCGGCCACCCTGGCGCGGCCGGTCAGCCGGGCGACGTCTTCCTCGGCCCAGCGCTTGCGCAGGTTCAGCCGCGCGCACTGCTTGCGGTGCGTGGCGGCGGCTCTGGCCTGGCGCGCGTCGGCCTTGTCGCTGCGTTCCTGTTCTTTCTCCCTTGCGATGCGCAGCTTTTCCAGCGCGAGAAGCGTGCGCGCGTCGCGCGTCGGCACCGATTCCGCGCCGTCCGGGCGGATGCCCGCCGGCGCCGGCAGTTCGACCGATTT
Organism: Massilia sp. Masssp94; assembly: GCF_059491305.1. Classification (NCBI taxonomy): domain Bacteria; kingdom Pseudomonadati; phylum Pseudomonadota; class Betaproteobacteria; order Burkholderiales; family Oxalobacteraceae; genus Massilia; species Massilia sp. Masssp94. The sequence continues at coordinate 6,822,041 of NZ_CP168501.1, read as the reverse complement.
GCCGTGGGCGCACGGGCGATCCGAGTAACCCGTCTTGCCGTCGTGCGTGCACTTGTAGACGGGATCGGCGAGGGCGTTGGTCAACAGGCAGGCCGCCAGCAGGGGAAGAAAACGCATCATGAAGGTCTCCGGGTCACAGGATTTTACCGGGGTTCATGATGCCCAGCGGGTCGAGCGCAGCCTTGATCGCACGCATCAGCTGCAGCTCGACCGGCGACTTGTAGCGCGACAGCTCGTCGCGCTTCAACGCGCCGATCCCGTGCTCGGCCGAGATCGACCCGCCATGCGCCGCCACGCTGTCGTGCACGATGCGGTTGATGGGGCCCTGCTCGGCGAGGAAATCGTCGTGGCGGATGTCTTCCGGCGGCGCGACGTTGTAGTGCAGGTTGCCGTCGCCCAGGTGGCCGAAGCAGACGACCTGCACACCGGGATAGTCCGCGTCCAGTTGCGCATCCGTCGTCTCGATGAAGTCGGCGATGCGCGAGATCGGCACGGAGATGTCGTGCTTGATGTTCTTGCCGGCCGCCGCCTGCGCGAGCGGGATGTGCTCGCGGATGGCCCACAGCGCGCGCGATTGGGCGATCGACGTCGCGACGACGGCGTCCTGCGCGAGCCCGTCTTCCAGCGCCCGTTCGATCGCGCGCTCCAGCAGCGCCACGCCGTGCGCCTCGGACTCGTGGCTCGACAGTTCCAGCAGCGCGTATTGCGGATAGCGTTCCGGGAACGGCTTCGGCAGGTCGGGGAAGTGGCTGGCGACGAGGCGCAGGCTGACGTCGCTCATCAATTCATAGCCCGTCAAGGTCGGCCCGCATTCGCCTTCGACGAGCTTCAGCAGCGCCAGCGCGTCGCGCGGCGTGGCCAGCGCGACGAGCGCCGTGATCGCCGCCTTCGGCTGCGGGAACAGTTTCAGTACGGCCGCCGTGATGACGCCGAGCGTGCCCTCCGCGCCCACGTACAGGTCGCGCAGGTCGTAGCCGGTGTTGTCCTTGCGCAGGCCCCGTAGGGCATCCCACACCTCGCCCTGCGCCGTGACGACTTCCAGGCCCAGGCACAGTTCGCGCGTGTTCCCGTAGCGCAGGACGCCGGTGCCGCCCGCATTGGTCGACAAATTGCCGCCGATGGTGCAGCTGCCTTCGGCCGCCAGCGACAGCGGGAACAGCATGCCGTGTTCGCTGGCCGCCTGCTGGATGTCCTGCAGGATGCAGCCGGCTTCCACGGTCATCGTGCGGTTGAACGTGTCGACGGTGCGGATGCGGTTCAGGCGCCGCAGCGACAGCACGATGGCGTCGCCCGCGCCATCCGGCACGCTGCCCAGCACGAGGCCGGTACGGCCGCCCTGCGGCACGATCGGGACGCGCAGCTCAGCGCACAGGCGCACGACGGCGGCCACTTCCGCCGTGCTGGCGGGGCGCACGACCGCGCGGGCACGGCCCGTGAAGCGGCCGCGCCAGTCGGTCAGGTACGGGGCGGTGTCGTGCTCGTCGACGAGGACGTTGGCCGCGCCGACGATGCCGGCGCAGCGCTCGATAAGGCGATCAGCGATGAGCATCAGTCATGCGGTACTTTGACCTTGTCGAGCAATTCCTTGGCCAGCTTCTGCGCCTGCTTCTTGTACGGGCGGAGGTACAGCAGGGCGAACAGGAAGTACGAGACGACGAGCAGCGCTTCGCCCAGCGCCATCATGCGCGAGATTTCCGTCTTGTCGCTCCAGGCGCGCACGATGCCTTCGACGAAGTAGATCAGGATGACCATCGACGACCACTGCAGCGTGTACAGGTCGCGCTTGAGGACGCCGCGCAGCGGCAGCAGCAGCGGCAGGGCCTTCAGCGCCAGCAGCGAGCCGCCCGGGTGGAGGGGCGCGACGACGATCTCCCAGACCAGCAGCCAGGCGAACAGGATGACGAGACTCGTCACCGCGCCCGTATGAAATACCCTTTGCGTTTGCATCGCTTACTCCGTCCCCTGCAGTTTGCGGCTGGCGATCGCGAGGCGCCGGCCGAGCGCGATCGCGAGCCGCTTCTCGTCTTCCGTCACCGGGCGGTTGCCGTCCACGCCCGACCAGTGGGTCGCGCCGTAGGGACTGCCGCCGCTCGCGGTGGTCATCAGTTCCGGCTCGGTGTAGGGCAGGCCCATCACCATCATGCCGTGGTGCAGCAGCGGGATCATCATCGACAGCAGGGTCGATTCCTGGCCGCCGTGCAGGCTGCCCGTCGACGTGAATACCGCGGCCGGCTTGCCGGCCAGCGTGCCGGACAGCCACTGCGCGGAAGTACCGTCGAGAAAATATTTCATGGGCGCCGCCATATTGCCGAACCGCGTAGGCGAACCCAGCGCCAGTCCGGCACACTCCGCCAGATCCTCGAGTTCCACGTAGGGCGCGCCGGCACGCGGGATGTCGGGTTCCGTCGCTTCGGCCACCGTCGACACCGCGGGAACAGTCCGCAACCGGGCTTCCATGCCCGGCACGCTGTCGATGCCCTGGCCGATCAGTTCGGCCAGCCGGCGCGTCTTTCCATGACGCGAGTAATACAACACGAGGATAATCCGATTGGTTGGGTTCATCGTTGGTATTATAGGGCGCTTTACAAGATGACACGCTCGCCGTCGGCGCTTTTTCGATGCTTTCCAAGACCGTCACCAATCTTTCCCGCAGCACGACCGAGATGATCAACACGGGCGTCGACCGGGTGCGCGGACTGACGTGGAACGAGGCGCGCGACCTCGTGCGCTTCGCGCGCCGCCGCCTGACCGAGGAAAAGCTGCCGCAGGTGGCGGGCAGCCTCACGTTCACGACCACGCTCGCGATCGTCCCGCTGCTGACGATCGTGCTGGCCATCTTCACCACGTTTCCGATGTTCGGCAAGCTGCGCACCGCCCTGGACAATTACTTCGTCCAGATGCTGATGCCGAAGGCGATCGCCAACACGATCACGTCGAACCTCACGCAGTTCGCCAGCAAGGCGACGGGGCTGTCGGCCGTCGGCGGTATCGCCCTCGTGTTCACGACCGTCGCGCTGATCGGCACGATCGAGCGGGCGTTCAACCAGATCTGGAAGGTGCGCCGCCCCCGTCCCGTCGTGCAGCGGGTGCTCGTGTACTGGGCGCTCGTCACCCTGGGGCCGCTCGCGTTCGGCCTGTCGCTGACGTTGACATCGCAACTGTTTTCCGCCACCAACGGGCTGATGAGCCTCGTGCCGTTCCTGGGCGCCGTGTTCTACACCCTCGTGTCGGTCGCGCTGACGACGGGCGCCTACGTGCTGCTGTACATGACGGTGCCGAACCGCGACGTCGACTGGCGCGATGCCATGTGGGGCGGCCTCGTCGCCGCCATCGCGTTCGAGGTGGCGAAACGCGTGTTCGCCATCTTCATCCGGCAATTCCCCACCTACGCCATTATCTATGGCGCGTTGGCCGCGCTGCCGCTGTTCCTCGTCTGGATGTACCTATCGTGGATGATCACGCTGGTCGGCGCGCTGCTGACGGCCGCGCTGCCCATCGTCAAGTACGAACGCTGGTGGTACGAACCCGTGCCGGGCGGCGCCTTCGTCGATGCGATGGCCGTGCTGAAGGTGCTGCATGGCGGGGCGCGCCTGACGGGGACCGCGATGGTGTCGAGTGCGCAGATCCGCGCATGCACGCGCATCGGCTACGACGAGATGACGGAGCTGCTGGAACGTATGGTGGCGGCCGGCTGGGTCGGGCGCGTGCACGTCGAGGAGCAGGTACCACTGCGGTGGAGGATGGGAAAAGGCGGAGGTGCGCGGGCCGGGACCGATTGCTGGGTCTTGCTCGTCGATCCGCGCCTCGTCAGGCTCGCGGACGTCTACCGGCTGTTCGTGTTCGGCGGCGTCAAGAGCGAGACCGGAGCGCCGGCCGACGGCGCGCAGTCGCCGCTGGCGCTGGACACGGCCGCGCTCGCCCGCGAGGTCGAGGCGTCCGTCGAGCGGGGGCTGGACGAGACGCTGGCTGACCATTTTATCCGGGTCACCAGCTGAGCTTGCCGGTCAGCATCTCCCAATACATCACCCAGTCCGCGCGGAACGAATACCACGGGTAGCCGAACGTGGCCGGACGGTTCTTTTCGAAAAAGAAGTGCCCGATCCAGGCGCCGCCATAGCCCGTCACGACGGCGACGGCGAGCCACCACGGATTCAGGCTGTCGATGTATTGCGCGATGCCCGCGATGGCCGACGACGTGCCGAGGAAGTGGGCGCGCCGGCACATCCGGTTCTCGTGCTGGGTCAGGTACCAGGGATAGAACTGCGCGAAACTGTCGTAGCGGACGGCGGCCATGCTGCTCTCCCGGTTGTCTCCCTGCCGTCCAGTGTAGATCAATCCAGGTCGCGCACGAAGTCCGCCAGCGCGGCGCTCACCGCATCGGACTGTTCCGTCATCAGCGCATGCCCGCAACCGAGCGCGACAACGCGCGCATGCGGGATCGCGGCCACGAGCCCTTGCGCCGAACGGGGCGGCGTCATCGCGTCGCGCCGGCCCTGCACGAACAGGGTCGGGCACGCGATGGCCTGCGCGGCCGCGCCCCCGTTCGCGTAGGTATTGCACGCGACGAAGTCCGTGTGGAACAGCTGATCCGGGTTCAGCTGCGACAGGCGCTGCATCAGCCGGCGCGACGCGCCCGCCAGCCAGACACCTTGCGGCCGGCTGGGCGCGGCCGGCGCGATGGCCGCGTGCGACCACAGGTTGACCATGTCGATGGCGCCCGGTTCGTTCGTGCGCGCCGTCTCCAGCAGCGCGTCCGACACCTTCATCGGCCACGTGCTGCCCACGAGGGCCAGCGCGCGCACGCGGGCGGGCGCCCGGGACGCCGCTTCGAGGGCGATCAGCGACCCCATGCTGTGGCCGGCCAGCACGGCCTTGCCGACACCGGCAGCATCGAGCAGGTCGAGCAGCCAGGCGGCCATCTCCTCGACCGTCGCCAGCGCGGGGCCGGCGCTGCGGCCGTGGCCGGGCAGGTCGACGGCCAGCACCTGATGGCCCTGGTGCGCGAGGGTGCGGGCCTGGGTCGTCCAGACGGAATGGTCGTTCTGGGCGCCGTGGATGAACACGATGGCCTCCGGGCCAGGCGCGCTGCCGGCAGCGTAGGCGTAGGCGGTCTTGCCGTTCACGTCGAGCAGCATGTCAGGCTCCTTTCTGCGCCAGTTTCAGGGCGCGGGCGAGGTCGCCCTCCAGGTCGTCCGGGTCTTCCAGGCCGACGTAGAGGCGCACGGTGCCCGCGCCCGCGCCCGCGCCGGCGCCGGTGGCGTGCGAGCGGGGGCCGCCGATGGCATCCGCCCGGCCGAAGACCTTCAGCGCATCGAGGAAGCGGCCGGCCGCGGCCGGGCCGCCCCGCAGCGTGAACGGGACGACGGCGCCGGCGCCGCGCGGCAGCAGTGCATGTTCCGCATACGCGACGCCGGTGACGGCCGGATGGCCCGCGAGCGTCTCCGCGACCTTGCGGGCGCCGGCCACGTGCCGGTCCATGCGCATGCCCAGGGTCTCGAGTCCCCGCAGGATCGCGGCCGCATCGTGCGCGCCCGGCGCGGTGCCGAAATCGCGCAGGCCGACGTGGCGCGCGCACAGGGCGAAGCCGCCGACCGTCGACTCTTCGGCGAACACGCGGCCGTCGCAGGCGGGGTTCGGTTCGCACAGGTCGGCGTAGCGGCCCGTGCGCGTGTGCGCGGCATGCCAGTCGAACGTGCCGCCGTCGACGAGCAGGCCGCCAGGCGCGTCCGCTTGTCCCGCGAGGAAGGCGGCACCATGGACCACGAGGTCGGCGCCATGGTCGAACACGGCCAGCAGCCACGGCGTGGCGAGCGTCGCGTCGACGAGCAGCGGCAAGTCGTGGTCATGCGCGACGGCGGCCACGCGCGGGATGTCGAGAACGGTGCCCTCCAGCCCGAGGGCCGCGCCGACGAGCACCCGCGTCTCGGGCCGGATGGCCGCGCGCCACGCGTCGGGAGCCCGCGGATCGACGAACGTCGTCGTGACGCCGAAGCGGCGCAGGCCATGTGCGAGGAGGGCGCGCGCGTCGTCATGCAGGTTGTCCGCGGCGACCACGTGGTGGCCGTTGCCTGCCAGCGTGGCCAGCGCGAGATGCAGCGCGGCCTGGCCGCTGGCCGTCGCGATGCCGGCGACACCGCCTTCGAGGGCGGCGGCGCGCTCCTCGAGCGTGGCGACGGCCGGGTCGGGTGACGGCGTGGCGGCGGCGACGTGCAGCGCCAGCGTGCTGAAGCCGGGGTAGCGGGGACCGCTCATGGGGTTCATCCTGAAAACGAAGACGGCGCATGCTAGCATCCGATAGCGCTAACCGTTACATTTAATCATCAAGATGGTGCGGAGTGCACGGTTGCAAGGCAAAAAGGTGGATTTTTTGGGGAGCTTAGGCTAGAGTCAAATTTATGAAATACACAACGCAGCACGCATCTCCAATCAAGGGGGTCCAAATGAAGGTATCGGAAATCCTGCAGGTCAAGGGCGACATCCTCTACACCGTGTCGCCGGACACCGACCTGGCCAACGCCGCCGCCACGATGGCCGAGCGCGACATCGGCTCGCTCGTCGTGATGGAATATGGCGACCTGGTCGGCATGCTGACCTTCCGCGAGGTCATCAAGGCCTTGCACGCGCACGGCGGTTCGCTCGAACCCGCGGGCACCGTGCGCAAGCACATGGACGACAGCCCGATCACCGTCACCCCGGACACCGAAGTCAACGAAGTGCGCCGCATCATGCTGGAAAAGCACGCGCGCTACCTGCCCGTCATGAACGCGCGCACGCTGCTGGGCGTGATCTCGTTCTACGACGTCGCGAAGGCCGTGCTCGAGGCGCAGAGCTTCGAGAACCGCATGCTCAAGGCCTATATACGCGACTGGCCTGCCGAGCAGATGGCCGAGGATTGACCGGTCGTCGGTGATTACGCGGCGCGCGTCAGCGCGTCGCTGCCCAGCCACTCGATGAGTGCCGCGGGCGCGAGCGGGCGCGCGAACAGATAGCCCTGCGCGAGCGGGCAACCGAGCGCCTGCAGGATCTGCGCCTGCACCTCGTCCTCCACACCTTCGGCGATGATCGACAGGCCCAGGTTGCGGCCCAGCTCGATGACCATCTCCGCGATGCTGCTGCCCCTTGCCGCGTCCGTGATCTCGGTCACGAACGCGCGGTCGATCTTGAGCCGGTCCACGCACAGGCGCTGCAGGTAGGAGAGGGACGAGAAGCCCGTGCCGAAATCGTCGATGGCGATCGACACGCCGGTGCGCTTGATTTCGGCGAGGCGTTCGATCAGCAGATCGGGTTCTTCCATCGCCATCGATTCCGTGATCTCCAGCTCGACACGCTCCGGCGGCGCGCCCGTATCGAGCAGCGCCTGGCGCAGCATGTCGATGAAATGCGGATGGCGGAACTGGACTTGCGAGACGTTGATCGACATCGTGAAGTCGAGGTGGCCCGCCGCGCGCACGCGCACGAGTTCCGCGCAGGCTTCGCGCAGCACCCACGCGCCGATGTCGATGATCAGGCCCGAGTATTCCGCGATCGGAATGAAGCGGTCGGGCGGGACGAAGCGGCCGTCTTCCGTGCGCCAGCGCAGCAGCGCCTCGGCGCCGAACGCGCGCCGCGCGGCCAGTTCGACCTGGGGCTGATAGGCGAGGAACAGTTCGCCGCGCGCGAAGCCGCTGCGCAGCGCGTGCATCAGGCGCACCCGTTCGCGGATCTCCACGCCCATGCCGCGCGAAAAATAGAAGTGGCCGCCGCGCCGCTGGGTCTTCGCGCGCTTCAGCGCGATGTCGGCATCCTTCAGCGCATCGGCCGCGGTGCCGTCGTGTTCCAGCAGGCGCACGAGGCCCAGCGTGGCGGACACCTGCACGTCCTGGCCTTCGATCGAGAACGGCGCCGCGAACTGGTCTTGCACGGCGGCCGGATCGATCAGGCCGGCATCTCCCAGCAGGCAGAAGATGTCGCCGCCGATGCGGGCCAGTGCCACCCGCGCATCCAGGCGCGTGCGCAGGCGCTGCGCCACGGCGCCGAGCAGCGCGTCGCCGAACTGGTGGCCGAGGGCGTCGTTGGTTTCGGCGAACTGGTCGATGTCGACGAGGCACAGGGTGGCGTCGGCGCGCGACTGCAGGCTGTCGTCGATGAGTTCGACGAGGCGTGTCCGGTTCGGCAGGCTCGTGAGGCCGTCGTAGAACGCCGCGCGGTGCAGGGCGGTCATCAGCGCGACGTTGTCCAGGCCGACGGCGATGCTGCTCGTGAAGACGTCGACGAGGCCGCGGCGCAGGGCGTCCAGCGGATGCGCCAACTTCAGCCACGCGGCGAAATGGCGGTGCGACTTGCCGCAAAAGTAAAGGGCGAGGTGGTCGGGTTCGTACCGGTTGCGCCGTTCGGCCAGCGCACGCGCGATGGCGGCGGCCGGGCCCTGGCCGCCCGGCGCCAGCATGCCGTCGCGCGCGAGGTCCGTGCTGGGCCCGCAACTGGCGAGCACCTGCCAGCCGACGTTGCCCGTGCCCGGCGGGCAGGCGCACAGCACGCCGTCCGCCGGCTGGCCGGCGAGGGCGGCCACTTCGCGCAGGATGCCGAGCGTCATCGCGCCGACGGTGTGCATGGCCATCAATTCCGTATTGGCGCGCACGACTTCGGCAAGGCCCGTGCGGCTGTCTTCGAGCGCGCGGATCTGCTCGTAGGCGCGGATCGCGGCGGCCACGCTCGTGTAGAGCTTCGTGCGGGTGAGTTCCGACTTGGTGCGGTAATCGTTGATGTCGTAGCCGCGGATGGCGTCCATCTCGGGCGCATAGCCGGGCTGGCCCGTGCGCAGGATGATGCGCACGTCGTGGCGGCCGAGCGTGTCGCGCACGTGGCGCACGAGGTGCAGCCCCGCGTCGGCGTGTTCCATCACGACGTCGAGCAGGATCACGGCGATGTCGTGTTCGCGGGCCAGCACGTCCATCGCTTCGGCGGCGGAATACGCATGCAGGAATGCCAGCGGCCGGCCGTGCATCTCGAGCGCACCGAGCGCGAACGTCGTCGTCGAATGGACGTCGGCATCGTCGTCGACGATCAGCACGCGCCACGCGCCGCCGTCCTTCACAGGTGGGTCTGCCGGCGTCTCGTCTGCGAACACCAGGTCATCGTCCTGTGCGGCGCCCGGAGGCGTGTTCGGTGCGGGCATTGCTGCGTCTCCAGGTTAAGCTCGATAGTTGCGAACCAGTATATCTGCAATGCTATCAATTCAGGCAAAAAAGTTCCATGTGGAAACATTTTTATTGATGCAACTAGCCAATTCACCGGTCCTTTGTCCATGCTGGTAGAATCTTCCATTCCATTCGCACAACCCAACGAGATTCCATGTCCGGCAACACATTTGGCAAGCTGTTTTCCGTAACCACTTTCGGCGAATCGCACGGTCCCGCAATCGGCTGCGTGATCGACGGCTGTCCGCCGGGACTGACGTTGTCCGAAGCCGATATCCAGCCCGAGCTGGACCGTCGCAAGCCGGGCACGTCGCGCCACGTGACGCAGCGGCAGGAAGCGGACCAGGTGAAGATCCTGTCCGGGGTCTACGAAGGCGTGACGACGGGCACGCCGATCGCGCTGCTGATCGAGAACACGGACCAGCGCAGCAAGGACTACGGCAACATCGTCGAGATGTTCCGTCCCGGCCACGCGGACTATACCTACTGGCACAAGTACGGCGTGCGCGACCCGCGCGGCGGCGGCCGCTCGTCCGCGCGCCTGACCGCGCCCGTCGTCGGCGCCGGCGCCATCGCCAAGAAGTGGCTGCGCGAGAAGTACGGCACCGAGTTCATGGGCTGCATGAGCCAGCTGGGCGACATTCCCGTGCCGTTCGAGGATTTCAAGCACGTGCACGCCAACCCGTTCTTCGCCGCGACGTCCGACGCCGACCTGATCGCGCGCATGGAAGCGGCAATGGATGAACTGCGCCGCGCGGGCGATTCCATCGGCGCCCGCATCGACGTGGTGGCGAAGAACGTCCCGGTGGGTCTCGGCCAGCCGATCTACGACAAGCTCGACGCCGACATCGCCTACGCCATGATGGGCATCAATGCGGTGAAGGGCGTGGAGATCGGCGCCGGTTTCCACTCGGTCGCGCAGAAGGGTTCGGAACACGGCGACGAACTGACCCCGGAAGGCTTCGTGGGCAACAATGCCGGCGGTGTGCTGGGCGGGATCTCGACGGGCCAGGACATCGCCGTGTCCATCGCCATCAAGCCGACGTCGTCGATCCGCACGCCGCGCCGCTCGATCGACAAGCAGGGCAATCCGGTGACGGTCGAGACGTTCGGCCGCCACGACCCGTGCGTGGGCATCCGCGCGACGCCGATCGCGGAGGCGATGCTGGCGCTGGTGCTGATCGATCACGCCCTGATGAACCGCGCCCAGTGCGGTGACGTGCACGTGGATACGCCGCGCCTGCGTTAAATACCGAAGCAGTTGATACGTCGTTCCCGCGCAGGCGGGAACCCAGGTTCGTCGCGCTGCGGCGACGCTCGCAAGGTGGGTCCCTGCCTTCGCAGGGACGACGTTCAGGCCCGGCTCGCCACCGCTTCCACCGGCTGCCGCCGCTCCACGCTCGTCACGACGAGCGCGCGCAATTCGTTCAGCAGCGAAAACTCCGTCTGGCTCAGGTAGACGGACGGGAAGCGGTCGTCCCAGTCGCCGTAGATGAAGCCGACCGGCTCGCCGCGCGTGCACAGCGGGATGATGACGAAGCAGCGGGCCTCGGACAGCGTGCCTTTCCACCAGCCCGGCAGCTTGCTCGAGAATTTTGGATCGCGCGCGTTCTCGATGAAGATCACGCGGTCGCTGCCGAGGGAGGCAAAGAACACGTTCGGTTCGTACGTATCGTCGAACGACAGCTTGGGCACGAGTGTCTTGGCGTTGTCGCCCAGGCCGATCTTGGCCGTGTAGCGGCCGTCGCGGCGGTTGCGCAGGAAGCCGAACGCGCGCGTGAACGACAGGCCGTGGTACGCCGTCTCGATCGCCATCGACACCATCTGGCCCGGCGTCGCGGTCGCGGCGCCATCGCGCATGTCGGCCACGCCGCTGAGCAGGATCTTGTTGCCGGCCTCGCGCATGCGCGTGACGGCGGCGGTGCGGGCGCGCTTCTCGGGCGGATTCGCGAGCGGCGCGATCGACAGGTCCGCGGCCGCTTCGACCTTCGCCTTCTCGATGGCGCCGACGATGTTGTCGGGCTCGATGCCGATCAGCGGCGCGAAGCCGGCGGCCAGCAGTTTCACCTGTTCGGCGCCCGCTTCGTCGTTGTGCCACAGGCTGTCGGCGCATTGCGACGCCATCGTGCCGAGGGCGGCGAGCCAGTCGTCGTGGCCAAAGTCGGCACCGCGCAAGCCCGGCTCCACGTGGCGCATGCCGGCGATCAGGTTGCGCGGCAGGCCCCAGTGTTCGGCGGTGGCGCGGCCGATCTGTTCGAGCGACAGGCCCAGTTGCGCGATGGCGATCGGGTCGATGTCGCCGGCGCCTGCCGCCTGCTGCATCAGGGTCCAGTGCTCGGGCAGGTAGAACGTGACCATCATCCGGCCCAGCGAATGGAGGATCGAGCACACGACGGCTTCTTCCGGATCGCGCATGGCCGCTTCGGCCGCGACCTGGTGCGCCACCATCCCGGCCAGCACGGCCTTTTCCATCTCGATGTGGGCCTGCAGCGAATCCGGCGTGGATTTACTGAGTTCCTCGATCAGTTTCAGGCCCAGCGCCAGGTGGCCGATGGCTTCCGTGCCCAACACGAGGATGGCCTTGGAGACGGTGTTGATGCGCTGGCCGAAGGCCGAGTACATGCCGCTGTTCGCCAGGCGCAGCACCTTCTGGGTGAGCACGGGGTCGGACAGCACCGTCTGGGTCATGGAAAAGTCGCGCTCGTCCTCGCCGCGCATGGACGCGAGGATGGCGTTGATGGCCCTGGTGAAGCCGGGCATGTCGCCGCGCCGCCGGATCCGCTCCCACAGCAGGGCGAGGGTGGCGTCGGCTTTCGGCGATCGTTCGATGGTAGCAGTCTGGTTCATGTGAGGCCCGCCCGTAATTCGTCCGGCAGCAGTTCCGTGTACAGGTTTTCCTTGAGCGCGGCCATGGCCACGTGGGCCGGCATCGGCTTCCCGGTCAGGTAGCCTTGTACGTAGTCGCATCCGCGCGACTCGACGTAGGTCAGTTGTTCTTCGGTCTCGACGCCTTCGGCCACGACCGACAGGTCGAGGTGCTTGGCCAGGTCGAGCACGGCGTTGCAGATCGCCGCGTCCTTGGTCGAGGCGGGCAGGTCCTTGATGAAGGCGCGGTCGATTTTCAGCACCGAGATCGGGAAGCGTTTCAGGTAGGCGAGGCTCGAATAGCCGGTGCCGAAGTCGTCGATCGCGATGCGGGCGTTGCGTTCGGCCATCCTGGTCAGGATCGCCTCCGCGTGCGCCGGGTCGACCATCAGCGTGCCTTCCGTGATCTCGAGCACGAGCTTGTCGCCGGACGCGCCGGAAAAGCCGAGGGCGTCGTCCAGCACGTTCAGGAAGCGGTCGTTGCGGAACTGGCGCGGGCTGATGTTGACCGAGATGTACAGGTCGCGCTTGGCCACTTCCTCGAACTGGCGCAGCTGCACCAGTGCCGCCTTCAGCGCCCAGGCGCCGAGCAGGTTGATGAGGCCATTGGTCTCGGCGATGGGGATGAAGCGCACGGGCGGCACCATGCCGAGGGTCGGATGCTTCCAGCGCATCAAGGTCTCGAAGCCTTCGATCTGGCGCGTGCGGCTGGACACGATCGGCTGGTAGTACAGCAGGAATTCACCTTCGCGCACGGCCTGGAACATCGCGGCTTCGAGCGAGATGTCGTGCTGCGGCATGCCGTTCTCGCGCACGCTGTAGACGACTGCGCGGCCCTTGCCCGTTTCCTTGGCGCGGCCCATGGCGGCGTCGGCGAGGGCGATCAGGCGGATCTCGTCCTCGGCGTGGTCGGGATAGATCGACACGCCGACGGAGGCGCCCAGGTACACGGTATGCCCGTCGACCTCGAACGGCGATTGCAGCGCGGCCAGCAGGCGGCCGCTCACGAGCTTGATCTGGTCCGGCGTGAACGTGCCGGGCAGGACGGCAACGAACTCGTCGCCGCCGACGCGTGCCAGCGTGTCGCTGTCGCGCAAGGTCTTGCGCAGGCGGATCGCGGCCTGGCGCAGCACGGCGTCGCCGACTGGGTGGCCGAGGCCGTCGTTGACTTTTTTAAAACCGTCCAGGCCGATCGTGGCGACGCAGAAGCCCTGGCCCGAGCGGCGCGCATTGGCGATCACCATGCGGATGCGGTCGGACAGCAGCAGGCGGTTCGGGAGTTCCGTCAGCGCGTCGTGCGTGGCCATGTGGCGCAGCCGTTGTTCGGTCGCGCGCTGGGCCGACATGTCGCGGCCGACGGCCAGCAATTCATGGCTGCCCGGGAGCTGGCCGATGCGCAATTCGAACCAGGCGTCCTTGCCGGCGCAGCGCAGGCGCACTTCGACGAGTATCGGATCGCTGGCCGTGCCGGCATCGACGAGGGCGTTGCGCAGGGCGGCCTGGTCGACTTCGACGGCCAGTGTCGTCAATACCGCGCCGGCCAGCGTCTGCGCACCGAACGTACGCTGGGCGCGCTGGCTTGCGTGGCGGATCAGGCCGGAAGGGTCGAGGCGGAACGCGACGTCGCCCACCGCCTCCATGTAGCCGTCCGGGCTCGCCGCCGGGGCCGCATGACGCGGATCGTTCGGTACTGCGGGTGAACTGGCGCGCATTGTCGAAATATCTGCTTTCAAATCTAGGCAGGAACTGCCTTTAATGCTGGAGTGTACCAAAACAACAAGCAATGTATCACCGAAAGATTCCAGCCGGCACTAAAATGCACAATGCCGTGTCACTTTCTGCCGCTGCTTGACGCGTCGCAGTGCCGGCATCTGAATTGGTGCCGCTTGCCCCGCACGCGGCTTTGGGCTAGCCTTGTTGCCTAACCGATAACCCGGCGGTGGGCCTGAAGGGTTATTGTCGCCGATACAGTGCAAAGTAGAAACTTTCGCGCCGTTCACATGATGCTCAGCTGCAACAACTCGGCCATTCCGGGAGGGACGCCATGAACCGATTCGACACCCACGAGGTTTTCAACCAGGCGCCGCCGTTCGGTGACGTCGACTTGTTCGCCTGCGACCCCGCGCTGCGCGAAGGCCTGGTGCGCGAAGGCGCCGGCTGGGCGGAGGGAGAACTTGGGCGGCTGGGGCGGGAACTCGGCGCAGCCGCCGTGCTGGACCTGGGCCGGCTGGCGAACGACAACCCGCCGCGCCTCGTCAATTTCGACCGCGGCGGGCATCGCGTGGACGAGGTCGAATTCCACCCTGCCTGGCATGAGCTGATGCGCCTGCTGATCGAAAACGGCGCCCACTCGCTGCCGTGGGAAGCCCCGCGGCCCGGTGCCCAGGTCGCGCGTGCGGCCGCCTATCTGCTGTTCGGCCAGGTCGAGAACGGCTCGCAATGTCCCGTGACGATGACGTACGCGTCCGTTCTGGCATTGCGCCAGCACCCGGGCATCGCGGCGCACTGGCTGCCGAAGATCCTGTCGCGCACCTACGACCCGCGCTCGCTGCCGATCGGGCAGAAGCGGGGCGCCCTGATCGGCATGGGCATGACGGAAAAACAGGGCGGCACCGACGTGCGCGCCAACACGACGCGGGCGACACGCATGAATCCGGCGGTGGCTGAGACCCGCTTCGGCGCCGATTGGCGCGACGCGTGGAGCCTCGTCGGCCACAAATGGTTTTTCTCGGCCCCGCAATCGGACGCCCATCTCGTGCTGGCGCAGACGGACGAGGGCGGCAGTGCGGGTCTGTCGTGTTTCTTCGTACCGCGCTTCCTGCCGGACGGGACGCGCAACGCCATCCGTGTGCAGCGTCTGAAGAACAAGGTCGGCAACAAGTCGAACGCGTCGTCCGAAGTCGAGTTCTGCGACGCCGTCGGCTGGCTGATCGGCAAGGAGGGGAGGGGCATTCCGACGATCCTCGAAATGGGCAGCCACACGCGCCTCGATTGCGTGCTGGGCTCGGCCGGCATCATGCGCGCGGCGCTGTGCCACGCGCTGCACCATGCGCGTGCGCGCAGCGCGTTCGGGCGCAAGCTCGCCGACCAGCCGCTGATGCAGAACGTGCTGGCCGACCTGGCGCTGGAATCGGAAGCGGCGACCGCGTTCGCGCTGCGGCTGGCGCGCTGCTTCGACCCGGGTCCGGATGGCGCCGCCGACCCGCGCGAGGCGCTGCTGGGCCGCATCCTGACGCCGGCCGGCAAATACTGGCTGTGCAAGCGCGGCCCCGCGTTCGGCGCCGAGGCGATGGAAGTCATGGGCGGCAACGGCTATGTCGAGGACGGCCCGCTGGCGCGCCTGTACCGGGAATTCCCCGTCAATTCGATCTGGGAAGGCTCCGGCAACGTGATGTGCCTCGACGTGCTGCGGGCGTTTTCCAAGGGCCCGGAGACGCGCGACGCGCTGGCGGCGGAACTGGCGCTCGCCTCCGGCCGCGACAGCCGCTTCGACGCGTATTGCGCGCGCCTGCTGGACGGCCTCGCCACGCTCGCGGCCGACGAATTCGGCGCGCGCCGCCTCGCGGAACACCTGGTCGTGGCCGTGCAGGCGGGGCTGCTGCTGCGCCATGCGCCGGCATGCGTCGCCGACGCGTTCGTGGCGTCGCGCATCGCCGTGGACGTCGGCGGCGCGTTCGGCCGGCTGCCGGGAGGGGGCGACTGCGACGCGATCCTCGCCCGTGCGCTGGTGGAATAAGCCCCGATAAAACTTCGACAAATGACAGCACAAACTGGGATAATGCTGGCCATTTACCAGATAACCACGCCGCTGCCACAAGCGCCGGCCATGCATAAATGAAACAAGATCCGCGCTTCCCGAACCTGTTCATCCTGAACCATCCCCTGATCCAGCATAAGCTGTCGCACATGCGCGACCGCGGCACGTCCACGCGCACGTTCCGCGAACTGCTGCGGGAAATCACGTTGCTGATGGGTTACGAGATCACGCGCGACCTGCCGCTGACGACGCGCCAGATCGATACGCCGCTGATGACGATCGACGCCCCCGTCATCGCGGGCAAGAAGCTGGCCATCGTGCCGATCCTGCGTGCCGGCGTCGGCATGAGCGACGGCCTGCTGGAACTGGTGCCGTCGGCCCGCGTCGGCCACATCGGCGTGTTCCGCGACCCAGACACGCACCTGCCCGTCGAATACCTCGTGCGCCTGCCGGACACGACCGAGCGCACGTTCATCCTGTGCGATCCGATGGTCGCGACGGGCAACTCGGCCGTGTACGCCGTCGACGTGCTCAAGAAGCGCGGCGTGACGGATGACCAGATCATCTTCCTGGCCCTCGTCGCGGCGCCGGAAGGCGTGGAAGTGTTCCACAAGGCCCATCCGGACGTGAAGCTGTACGTGGCTTCGCTCGACAGCAACCTGAACGACCACGCCTACATCGTGCCTGGCCTTGGCGATGCGGGCGACCGTATATTTGGTACGAAATGAGTGGCACGAAATGAGTTCGAGTGCGGATGCCGAATTCTTCGCGCGCCTCGCGGAGCTGAACGATAAATTCGCGGCGAGCCTGCCGCAGACGCTCGGCCGCCTGTCGGCCGCGCGCAACGCCTTCGAGCCGAAACGGCCGCCCGCCGCGCTGATCGAGCAGATGCACGCGGTGCTGCACACGCTGGCCGGCTCGTCCGCCACATTCGGCTTCCGCATCCTCGGGCAGCAGGCGCGCATGCTGGAACAGCGCCTGCGCGTGCTGACGACATTCGACGCTGTCGCCCCGGAGGAGTGGGACGCGTGGCTGTCCGAACTGGATGTGTTCATCGCGTGGGGCAGCGTCGATCCGAAGGCCGCATACCCGAACGACGAGTCTTCTGTATAGCGTCACAACAAAGCACCTGTCCCGAAATCGTTTGATTTAGGACAAACTTTATCCGCATCCATGCCCTATATTTTGCGTACTGCCGACGCAAATGGGATCCGTAAAAAGGTTGGCTTCAGGAATTGTCACGGATCCCGGTTTTATTTTGCGAAAACCGTGTACATGCGGGTTTATTCGGTATAATTAGGGATCGTTGGATTCGCGGTAGCAGTGCAGTTAGTCTGTCATTTGTTTCTTGCTTCTTCAAACGATCGTAAACGGACTTCGGTCCACTTCAACTGAAATAGGAAATTGTAATGGCAACTGGCATCGTTAAATGGTTCAATGACTCCAAAGGCTTCGGGTTCATCACCCCGGACGAAGGCGGCGAAGATCTGTTCGCGCACTTCTCGGCGATTCAGAGCCAGGGCTTCAAGTCCCTGCAGGAGAACCAACGCGTCTCGTTCGACGTGACCTCCGGTCCGAAAGGCAAACAAGCATCGAACATTCAGCCGCTGTAATCTGCTGAATTGATGACAAAAAATCCTCGGAGCTTCCGAGGATTTTTTTTTGCTCTATCGTTTCATGCCGGTCAGCCCGGTTTGCGCCAGTAATCCGGCTGAGAATACGCATGGCGCAGAAAGTCCACGAATACTCTGATGCGTAGCGGCAAGTGACGGCGTTGCGCGAATACGGCATAGATATCGTTGCCCGGCGCCGCGAACTGTTCCAGCACGGGCACCAGCAGGCCCGCTTCGATTTCCGAACTCACTTCCCACATCGACCGCCAGGCCAGCCCGCGCCCGGCCATCGCCCAGTCGTGCAACACGGCGCCGTCGTTGCACACCATATTGCCGCCTACCTTCATTGTGACGATCTTGCCGTGGTCGCGGAACGTCCAGCCCCGCTGGCTGCCTTGGCTGCTGATTGCCAGGCAATTGTGCTTCGACAGGTCGGCCAGCGTCTGCGGCGTCCCATGGCGCTTCAGATAGCCGGGCGTCGCGACGACGACGCGGTGATTGTCCGCGAGCTTCACGCCGACGAGGTTCGAGTCCGTCAGGCTCGCGATGCGGATCGCGATGTCGACGCCTTCGCCGATGACGTCGACGACGCGGTCGGACAGGTTCAGGTTCACGCTCACTTCGCGGTGTTCGGCCAGGAAGGAGGGGACCAGCGGGGCCACGTGCTGGCGCCCGAAGCCGGCGGGGGCGGACACGACGAGATGCCCGGTGGCGCGCGCGCTCCGTTCCGACACGGCCGCTTCCGCTTCTTCGAGCTCGGCAAGGATGCGCTGGCAATCCTCAAGGAACACCGCCCCTTCGTCCGTCAGCGCCAGCTTGCGCGTGGTACGCTGTAAGAGTTTCACGCCCAGGCGCGCCTCGAGTGCGTCCAGGCGGCGGCCGATCATGGCCGGCGCGATGCCCTCCGCGCGCGCGGCCGCGGACAGGCTGCCGCGGGCAATGACTTCGACAAAGGTAGATATCTGACGGAAATGGTCCAAAGGAATGCCTCGATTCTGTTCGTCACTTGTGACAAAAAAGCATAAATGAATATATTTTTTGTCTCGTTTAGGCGATTAATAGTGAATATACTGGAAGCAATATCAAACGCCAAGCTGGCTTGTGCCAGGAACATCGGCACTGTCCACATTTCATACTAGAACAGGAGAACGCAATGACCATCGCCACCCCAGCCGGAATGGAAATCCGGGCCGAGATCAAGCCCGGCTATGAACAGATCCTGACGCCGGAAGCGCTCGCGCTGGTAGCGAAACTGAGCCGCGAATTCGAACCGCGCCGCCAGCAGCTGCTGGCCGCCCGCGTCGAGCGCGCGAAACGCCTGGACGCCGGCGAGCGCCCGGACTTCCTGCCCGAGACGGCGCACATCCGCAACGGCGACTGGAAGATCGCGCCGATCCCGAAGGCGCTGGAATGCCGCCGCGTGGAAATCACGGGCCCGGTCGAGCGCAAGATGGTCATCAATGCGCTGAACTCGGGCGCGGACAGCTACATGACCGACTTCGAAGACTCCAACACCCCGAACTGGGACAACCAGATCACCGGCCAGATCAATATGCGCGACGCGGTGCGCAAGACGATCTCGCTGGAGCAGAACGGCAAGCAATACAAGCTGAACGACAAGGTCGCGACGCTGGTCGTCCGTCCGCGCGGCTGGCACCTGGACGAAAAGCACGTCCTCGTCGACGGCAAGCGCATCTCGGGCGGCATCTTCGACTTCGCCCTGTTCATGGTGCACAACGCGAAGGAACAACTGGCCCGCGGCGCCGGTCCGTACTTCTATCTGCCGAAGATGGAATCGCACCTGGAAGCGCGCCTGTGGAACGACATCTTCGTCATGACCCAAAACGAACTGGGCCTGCCGCAAGGCACCATCAAGGCGACCGTGCTGATCGAGACGATCGTCGCCGCCTTCGAGATGGACGAGATCCTGTACGAACTGCGCGAGCACAGCGCTGGCCTGAATGCGGGCCGTTGGGACTACATCTTCTCGTGCATCAAGAAGTTCAAGCTGGACAAGGACTTCTGCCTGGCCGACCGTCCGAAGGTCACGATGACGGCGCCGTTCATGCGCGCCTACGCGCTGCTGCTGCTGAAGACCTGCCACAAGCGGAACGCCCCGGCGATCGGCGGCATGTCGGCGCTGATCCCGATCAAGAACGATCCGGAAAAGAACGAAGTTGCGATGGGCGGCGTGCGCAACGACAAGGCACGCGACGCGACCGACGGCTACGACGGCGGCTGGGTCGCGCACCCGGGCCTCGTCGAACTGGCGATGACCGAGTTCAAGAAGGTGCTGGGCGACCGCCCGAACCAGATCGACAAGCAGCGTCCGGACGTCGAGGTGACGGCCAAGGACCTGCTGGACTTCCGTCCGGAGACCCCGATCACGGAAGCGGGCCTGCGCTACAACATCAATGTGGGCATCCACTACCTGGGCGCCTGGCTGGCCGGCAACGGCTGCGTGCCGATCCACAACCTGATGGAAGACGCGGCCACGGCCGAGATCAGCCGTTCGCAGGTGTGGCAATGGATCCGCTCGCCGAAGGGTGTGCTGGAAGACGGCCGCAAGGTCACGGCCGAGATGGTGCGCGCGATGATCCCGCAGGAGTTGGCCAACGCGAAGGCGGCCGCCCCGAACGGCGACAGCCCGACCTACGACCGCGCCGCGCAGATCTTCGAACAGATGTCGACCTCGGAAGAATTCGCCGAGTTCCTGACGCTGCCGCTGTACGAAGAAATCTGAGTCGTCAACGTTGACGTTGCGCGCGCGGCGCCCTGCCGAGAAACGCGCGCAACGCGTCTTCATCGATGCCGCTGCCCTGCACATGCCAGAGCAGGGCATCGATCCGGTCCGCACCCCAGAACAGTTCCCCATCGACCTGGAACGTCGGTACGCCGAACACGCCCTCGCCGATGGCCTGCGCGGTCGCATCGGCCAGCGCCTGCTTCACGGCGGGCGCCTGCGCCGCCGCGAATAGTCCGGCGCCATCCAGCCCGGCCTCGTCCGCCAGCCGGACCAGCGTCGCCGCATCCATCAAGTCCTCGCCCCGTTCCCACGTCGCACGCGTCAACGCGACGAACAACGTGCGCCGACGCGCGTCATCGTCGATGGCCGTGCACATCCGCAGGGCGGTCAGCGGATTGAACGGGTGGCCGGGCGGACCGGCGAAGGGCAGGCCGCGGCGCGCCGCTTCGCGCATCACGTCGCGGGCCATGTAGCGGCGCTTCGCATCGATTTCGGCCGGCCCGACAGTGCCGTGGGCGTCCAGCAGGCCCGCGAACAGCACGGGTACCACCACGACGCGCGCGCCCGCGGCCTCGATCCGCGCGAGATCGGCGAGGGCCAGCCACGCATACGGGCTGATGGGATCCGCGTAGCAGCGGACCGTCGTCAAAAAACGTTCTTCCATTCGCGCAGCGCGGCGAATACGGTCACCTGGTCGGCGCCGGGCGCGAGACGGCCGGCCGCCGTCAGGCTGCCGATGATGGCGGGCTCGCGCGTGCGCAGGAAGGGGTTCGTCGCCTTTTCGATCGCGATCGTCGACGGGATCGTGGGCAGGTGCGTGCCGCGCAGCTGGCTGTCGTTGGCGATACGCAGCTGCAGCGCGCGGTTGCCCGGTTCCAGCGCTTCGGCGAAACGCAGGTTCGACAGCGTATATTCGTGGGCGCAATAGACCAGCGTATCGTCGGGGAGGGCGGCCAGCTTCGCGAGCGAGGCCATCATCTGCGCCGGCGTGCCTTCGAACAGGCGGCCGCAGCCGCCGCCGAACAAGGTGTCGCCGCAGAACAGCCAGTGCGCGCCCGCATCCTGGCGCACGTATGCGATGTGGCCCTTCGTGTGGCCGGGGACGTCGAGCACGGCGAGCCCGAGCGCGAGGCCCGGCACCTCGACCGTGTCGCCTGCGCCCACCGGGTGGTTCACGACGGCGATGCCGTCGTTGCGCGGACCGAAGACGGGCACGTTGCTGTGTTCGAGCAAGCGCGTCACGCCGCCGATGTGGTCAGCATGGTGATGGGTGAGTAGAATGGCGGTCAGGGTCAGGCCATTCGCCTGCAGGGCCGCGAGGATCGGTTCGGCATCGCCGGGGTCGACCACTGCCGCATGCACGCCGTCATGGATGAGCCAAAGATAGTTATCCTTGAACGCTGGCACGGTCAGGACAGCCAGCTCAGTGGGCACGGGAATCATATGGGTATCGATAAAGGTTGGGCATGGACAGCGCGGCATCCGAAAAATCCATTATAGCGCTCGACCGCTGGCTGCAATCGCCGGCGGGCGCGTACGTGCGCGCCTGGGAGCAGGCGTGCCTGGACGAGCTGACGGTCGATATTTTCGGCTTCAACGCGGTCCAGATCGGCGTGCCGCAGATCGACGCGCTGGCCGCCAACCGCATGCCCAACAAATGGCAGGCGGCGACGCGCACGTCGACGGCCAACGAACTGGTCTATGCCGCCACCGGCAAGCAGATCGCCGTCGCGCTGGACTTCGCCGACCTGCCGTTCGCGTCGCAAAGCCTGGACCTCGTCGTGCTGCCGCACGTGCTGGAATTCGCGGCCGAGCCGCACCAGGTGCTGCGCGAAGTCGAGCGCGTGCTGATCCCGGAAGGCCAGGTGATCATCTGCGGCTTCAACCCGGCCAGCCTGTGGGGGGTGCGCCAGGGGATGGGGCGCATCACGAGCAGCGACTACCTGCCGGCCGCGGGGGAGTTCATCTCTATGCCCCGCCTGAAAGACTGGTTAAAATTATTGAATCTGGGCGTCACGCGCGGCCATTTCGGCTGCTACGCGCCGCCGTTCCGGACCGCGCAATGGCTCAACCGCTTCGCCTTCGTCGAGGGGGCGGGGCAGCGCTGGTGGCCGTATCTCGGGGCCGTGTACATGGTCCACGCGATCAAGCGCGTGAAGGGCATGCGCATCATCGGTCCGGCCTGGAATAAAAAGACGAGCAAGGCGCCGCAGGCGGTGCCGGCGGCGAACCGCAACGAACATTACAAGTAAGAGATAAGGAAGAAGCGCAGCATGACCAAAGTTGAGATTTTTACCGACGGCGCCTGCAAGGGAAATCCGGGTACCGGCGGGTGGGGCGCGCTGCTCGTGGCAGATGGTGGCCACGAAAAGGAAATCTTCGGCGGTGAGCCGAACACGACGAACAACCGCATGGAACTGCGCGCCGTGATCGAGGCGCTCACCGTCCTCAACCGCCCGTGCGA
This sequence comes from Massilia sp. Masssp94, assembly GCF_059491305.1. Classification (NCBI taxonomy): domain Bacteria; kingdom Pseudomonadati; phylum Pseudomonadota; class Betaproteobacteria; order Burkholderiales; family Oxalobacteraceae; genus Massilia; species Massilia sp. Masssp94. The sequence continues at coordinate 6,799,420 of NZ_CP168501.1, read as the reverse complement.
GGTCGTCCTGCACACGGACAGCCAGTACGTGCAAAAGGGGATCTCGGAATGGATCCACGGCTGGAAGGCGCGGGGCTGGAAGACGTCGGCGAAGGAACCCGTCAAGAACGACGACCTGTGGAAGGCGCTGGACGCCGCCCAGCAGCAGCACGCCGTCGAATGGCGCTGGGTGCGCGGCCACAACGGCCACCCCGGCAACGAGCGCGCCGACGCTCTCGCCAACATGGGTGCGGCTTCGCTAAAGCGTTGATATTTCCCTGATTTTGTTATACTTACCGGTTCTTTCCACGCTTTTTTGAGTTTCCACGCGCATGCGCCAAATCGTCCTCGATACCGAAACCACAGGCCTGAATCCGCGCACCGGCGACCGCATCATCGAAGTCGGCTGCGTCGAGATCTTCAACCGCAAGCTGACCGGCAATAACTTCCACCGCTACATCAACCCCGAGCGCGACTCGGACGAAGCGGCACTGGCGGTCCACGGCCTGACGACCGAGTTCCTCAGCGATAAGCCGAAGTTCCACGAGATCGCCCACGAACTGCGCGAATTCGTGCAGGGCGCCGAGATCATCATCCATAACGCGCCGTTCGACCTTGCGTTCCTGAACCATGAGTTCGAGCGCATGGGCCTGCCGCCGTTCGTCGAACACTGCTCGAACGTGATCGATACGCTCGTCCATGCCAAGGAACTTCACCCCGGCAAGCGCAATTCGCTGGACGCGCTGTGCGACCGCTACGGCATCTCGAACGCGCACCGCAAGCTGCACGGCGCACTGCTGGACTCGGAGCTGCTGGCCGACGTCTACCTGGCGATGACCCGCGGCCAGAATACGCTGTCGATGGACGTCGAGGTCGAGGCGAGCGGCGGCGGCATCGTGCTGGAAGCCGGTCCGCTGGGCGAGATCCTCGTGCTGCCGGCTGCTGCCGACGAGCTCGCCGAGCACGAGAATGTTCTTGCCGCACTCGACAAAGGCGTGAAGGGAGAATGTGTTTGGAGAAAATATTCTCCGCAGGGGTGACAAAACGCAAAACTCCCCCTATAATGCTCGTCATTGCAGCGACGCAATCGCAGCAAAGCAGTAAAAAGTAGGGCGGTTAGCTCAGGGGTAGAGCACAGCATTCACACTGCTGGGGTCGCAAGTTCGAAACTTGCACCGCCCACCAGGATTCGACGATTCGATTGAATCGAAACAAATGAAGGCCAGCGATCAGCTGGCTTTTTTGTTTTGTGCGTCCGTCTCTGCGTTGTGGCGTCAGAATCGCGGATGGCAAGACTCAAAAATCTGATTGCTTAGAATACGCAGGGGATCCATCGATGCGTCCGCCATGTGGGGCGTGGGGCGAACCTTCAAATAGTTCCTGCCTACACGCAAGATCACGCCAACGAAGAGAGAGATGGCGATCCGCCGATTCGGCCCGCAATCCTTGTTCTGGTAAGCGCGGACACACAATAACAAGAGCCATACGCACGCACGCGCCAGGTCGCGCTCCACCATGCTTTACGCGAGCACATGTTTGATCCGGCGGTGCCAGATGCCGGTTTCGACATGCTTCATCTCGACCAGGATCGTCCAGTTTTTCGGGCAGGCGTGTGTATTCGCCGAGAGCTTCCTTGCGAAAATGGACGACCTGATACGACGCCTCGAAGAGCAGCGTCGACAGGGCATCAAAAAAGGGAAGTCCGTCTTCGCTCCTGATGAACACGGTGCTTGGCGACAGCACTTTCAGCGCCTCGTCGATGTCCGGGACACGGAAGCGCCGCGGCTCTTCCCGATCGAGCGCAGCGCTTCCGTGTCCCGGAAGGGCTGCTGTGACGTCGGGTCCGACAGTTTCAAGTCCGTGACAAGTGCATCGCGAAGCTGGCCATGGAGCGCGGGGCCGGTCAGACAGGTGGAGATCGTGGCACCGACGAGGTGCTGCAGCAGCATGGGTCAGCGCTCGAGCTTTGCCATGACCGCCGAAGGCGCCGGCGCCCGGAGTTCTTCGGCAGGTCGGCGGCGTGACGCAAGGCCTGGAACCGTACATGCGCGGCCGGATCGCGTTCGCAACGCCATTCGACTTCCGACAACGGCTGCCGCAGGGCAGTGTCGGATGCGGCTTCGATCGCATCGGAAGCCAGGACCATCCTCGGAGCACGGCGCGCTTCGATCACGTAGCGGTCGATGCGCTTGTCGAACTCGGAATTGATACCAGGTGCGGTCGCGACGCCGCCGCGTCGGCCCTGCTGGAGTACGACAACGACGGCAATCTGCTGCGTCGCCATGTGACCCAGCAGGCGCACGGCGCGGGCACGGTGCTGCAACAGGTGACGATCGACGGCGTGAGCCGGGTCGTGACGCGCAACCTGGCGTCCCTCGCGGGCGAAACCCAGGATCTCTGGTATGCGTATGACGACATGAATCGCCAGGTCATGGTCGAAGGTGCCGCGAACGGCAACACCGCCGACACCAACAATCTCACCACGGCGCAGGGCCACCTCGTCACCTATGACAAGAATGGCAATCGCACCAGCGACACGTTCCAGGGCAGCCAGCTGGTGGCGCAGGTCGGCGACGACGGCGCGACGCGCTACTTGGTCCACCAGGGCCGCATCACGGTGCACTACCGCTACGACGCGGCCGGACGCCTGTCCGAAACCGCAATCGGCGCGATCGATGCCCAGGGCAATGCGCTGGACCCGTCGCGTGCGACCGTCGTCTCGCAGAACTACTACGACGCGGCCGGTCACCTGATCCAGAGCGGTGGCGGCGACAAGCTGCCGGCGGGCTATGCCCAGACCGCTGCGAACAACCCGGGAGCCGCATTCAACACGAACCGCACGGTCCGTGAGTATGATGCCGACGGACGCCTTCAGCATGAACGGATCACGGATCGCGCCGGGGTACTCGTCCAGGACACCAGCTATGCCGGCGGCTACGACGCGGTCGGCAACGTCCTGTCGTACACCATCACGGACGGTTCGGGCAACGTCTCGCGCACGACGGTTACGGAGATCAAGGGGGAGGGATACGACAGGAGCGGCATCACGACGACGAAGACCGCGCCGAGCGGCGTGTCCGTCAGCGCCAGCACGCACTACGCGTACGACGTCAACGGTGAGCTGGTGCGCACCGACACGACGTCGGCGATGGGGACGGTCAGCACCATCAAACAGACCAACGACTTCGACGGCAACATCCTGCAGACGATCGACGGCAACGAAGCGTGGAACCGTCTCGTGGTGGATGGGCAGGTCTACGCGGTATGGGATCCGCCGACGGGCGACGTGCCGGATCCGACCGACGCGATCACGGCGATGTACTGGGAACTGCTGGACCGCGCCCCGGATGCCGCAGGCCTGGCTTGGTGGGTGCACACGGTCGTCGACGAGGGCTATTCGCTCCAGAGTGTCTATGACGGCATCAAGGACAGCGACGAATACAAGCAGCTGCATAGCGGGGACGGCTCCGGTGGCGGCGATCCTGCACCGGATCCGGGACCGACGGCGGCCGACCTCGTCACGCAGGCGTACCAGGCATTGCTCGGACGTGCGCCGAGTTCGCAGGAGCTGTCGTACTGGACCAACGCGATGGCGCATGGCATGTCGATCTTCGAAGTCGAAACGCAGATGCAGGCAAGCCCCGAGTACGAGAATCGTCAGGTCACCAGTCCGGACCCAGGTAATTTCGCCCCGAACGGCGATCTGATTGTGAACTATCGCCCCGGCGATACGTTACAGGGCCTCGCTTTGGCGGCGTACGGCGATGCGTCGCTCGCGTACTTGATCGCACAGGCGAATGGGATCACGGCCGGGTCGCAGCTTGCTTCTCTCAAGGAGGTTGTGATTCCGAAGGTGAACGGCTTGACGTCCAGCACCAAGACGCAAACCGTGTCGACGGGGGCGGGAAAACCGACGCAGGGCGTAGGGCAGATGCAGAGTGCACACGCGGACATCGGCGCGGGCGGAACTACCTACACAACGCTGGGCGGCGGTACACCCGACGCCAGAACGGCTACTGTGCTGGAGATCATGAACCATGTGGGATGGTTCCAGGAAGACCCGTCGATACCGACGATATTCTATGTACAGGCCTACGACGTCTATAAAATGATACAGGGTGGCGCGAACCTGCGTGAGTTTGTCAATAAGGACTACGACAGCATCGTCCGCAGAATAGTCGCACTTAACACGGGCCACCCGGGCCATCCCGCCGATATGGTGGCGCCGGATGTTGCGCCCATCAACGGAAGGGACATGTCGAAGGAGCAATTTGGCGAGAGTTACCATACCAGTATCCGGAATAGCTACGGCGGGGTAGACCAGCCGTCGGCGCCGAGCAGTGCCGTGGCGTACACCGGAAGCCTGACGCAAGATCACCCGTCTGTGCCGGTCCTGACCGCTGGCGATTTCGGGTCTCTGAATGTCGATACCGGTTTGCTCACCAGCTTACCCGCGATTGATGGACAATTCGGACCTGGTACTTCCACACCGCAGCCTATCGGAACTGGTACATTCACTACGCAGCCTATCGGAACTGGTCCTTCTACTCCGCAACCTATCTATTCGACCAGTAGCGGCACCGATAGGGCGCCAGCGCAAATTTTGGTAGGTACGACGCCAGTGGCTGTTTCGAAAGAGAAAAGCTACGACTATCAGACTGTCCAGACCTTGGCTAACGGCACTCAGCAGATCATCCGTGTCGTTCATGTCAGCCCGGACGACAAAGCAATCAATGCAGTAAATGACTGGCTTCAATCCGACCACGAATTCGCAGTGGGCGGCGGGATCTATGCTGGGGTTGGTTTTGATGCGGAAGCCACAATCCAGGTCAACATATCAAAGGGGGAAATTGGTGTGAGTCAGGCAGAGGTTGGTCTTGGAATCGGAGCCGGCGGTAGTTTACACGGTGGTGCTATTCATCCCGAAGGTACCCCAAACCATCCAGACGGCGGAGGTTCGTTATCCACCACTCTGTATGAAGACGGAATAGGTGACAAACAGAAAGATCACACCATTGCAATTTCTACCAAGGTGGGTATCGAAGTCAGTGTGCCATTATTCCAGGGTACAGCTGATGCCAAAGTAGGCGTACAAAGCCAGATCGGCGGTGGAGTGAACTCGACTTTCATGGGGGCAAACTGGGGAGCGAAAGTACTAGTGCCTGTGACTGGCATCGCTGTGATGGGGAAGTGGAACGTATATAATTGGAGTTACAAAAGGTAACCTAGGGAAAGAAGGTAGAAATGGTCCGTGAAATTGATTTATCCTCGTTGGCTGAACAAGAGCGGCAGAGAAATAATGCAGCTAAATTTCAGAATAGGAAAATTAGGGTATTGTTTGGACTCGCTTCAGTACTTTTATTTATCATTATTGGGAAGTATTCGGTATCGGCTTATCATAAAGTGCTTATATGTATAATTTTTGTTACGATGGTCGGGACGGTTTTTTCGTTGCTGGCGTGCAAGTGCCCTAATTGTGGAGCTACCCCGGCCGGTGAGGCGATATCGCTTTCATCCGAGATTCGATATACCAAGGGCGTCAATCCGTTCGCTAAACGATGCAGCTGTTGCGGGTTCTATTTATCTCAGAAATACCTTGAGCGCAGAATAAGGGAGGCGAATATGAAGCGATCGTCTTAACATGCTTTCAGATAGTTTGCCCTGATAACATTAATCGGCTGTGCAACGTTCAGTTGCTGCCGGCAATTTTGGACAGAAGCCGCTCGTCTTTATCGAACGCGCCACGCGCTCATTTCTCAAATTGGCGCGGTAGCTAGTTTGTATAGGACGATCGCTTCGACAACCGCACCGGCCAGACGTACCAGTGTGGCCAGTCAGTCGCGCAAATCAGTGCCTACGGCAAGACCAGCGAAATGGACTAAGTAGTCATGCAAAATTTATCGTGAACTTGCTGCCGAAGCCACTCATCAAGGATTGAATCTCGTCGAGCAAATCTGCGCCGTTCCTGGCAACGAAGCGGCGCCAGAAATGCTTGGCATGCTTCCACAAGATCTCGATCCGATTGAGCTCCGGGCTATAGGGAGGCAAGTAGTACAGATACAGCCCGTGTTTGGCCCACTGGCGTCGCTTCTTCTCCATCAGGTCGCCCTTGTGAATACCGGCATTGTCGATCAAGACGATGCGTGGAACCGCGTAAGGCTGGAGCGCAATCCGATCGAAGAATGCGATCACATCGTCGCGTGTCGTCGGCCGTTGCTGAGTGCTCCAGGTCAGTTGGCCGTCGTGACGCAAGGCTCCAAGCACATTCACGCGCTGTCGGTGCGCGAGCGGTTCGACGGCCCGGGTCTCGCCGATCCTGCCCCAGCCGTACTGCACGGGAGGATTTGGACTGAAGCCTGATTCGTCGAAGTACAGCAGCTCGCAGCGTTGTTCATGGTCGAGCTTGGCCAGTGCGTTGATCACTTTTCTGGCGTGCTCGAACGCCACCTGATTTCGCTTTTTTTTAGAGCGTACCGATAGCGCTTGTACGTGAAATTCATCTCCTTGAGATACCGTTTGGCTGTGCTTTCGCTGATCGACGCATGGTCTCGGCATTGCTCGATCTGGCGCAGCAGTGCAACCACGCTTCCGCCCTCGGAATGCGCCAACTCGCCAAGAGCCTGCTGCTGCTGAGGCGTCCACTTCCTTGGTCGACCGGTATGACGCCCCTCGTACAATCCGGCCAGGCCAAGCTTGTTCCAGCGTTGCCTCCACTGCTCGACGCTGTTCAGGTGCACCCCGAACTCATCCGCCGTTTTCTGCAGCGTTAATCCCTGACTCAACCGCAAAATTCCCTGTGCGCGCATCCGTGTCCGCGGATGCGGGTGGAACACGCCCATCTCACGCAGCGTGCGCCGCTCGTCTTCGGACAACTCCAAGTGCTTCATCGCCCAACCCCTGCTGCGTGATCAATTTAGCTTTGACAGCAAAAATTGGGCGACTACTTAGAGCATATGGGGTCTTAATTTGTGAGGTGACTTTTGAACGGAAGGAGACGGCAGGGATTATCGACCCTTCCTGCAGCACCATTCCGACAAATGAGGACAATGTCAGCCTCCTTGCTTATCTGCTTTCAGTCGCCTCCGGAGGCCAAAATCGAGCGCGCGGCGTAGGTCTAGTGCAGCTATGGACACGACGTTGAACTGAAATGGCGGATCGCAGTAAAGGGCCCGCGCGATGCTGGCCTTTTTCTTCCAATCATGCCCTATAATGCAGGGAATCCGACATCGTCCCATGCGCCCCCCACGCCAAACCCGCCTCCTGAGCGCCATCATCGCTCTGATCAGCCTGCTGTTCATGCAGCTGGCCGTGGCCGCCTACGCGTGTCCAAACCTGATCCCGGCGCGTACCACGCCGATGCTGGACCGTTCCGGCCAGCCGATGGTGAATTGCCCCGAGGCCGACCGGCAAAGCCCAACCCTGTGCCACGAACACGCGCACAAGCAAACGCCGTCGCTCGACAAGCCCGACGCGCCTTCGGTCATGCCGTTCGTCGCGACAGGTATCGCGCTGCCGCTCTTGTGGCCCGACCATGGCGCGGAGAGATCCAATCCGCCGTTCGTTTTCCTGCACGCCTCCGGCACATCGCCACCGATCGCGATACGCCACTGCTGTTTCCGCCTATAGCCTCCCGTTGCCAAGTCCCCGTTCCGCCACGTTAATCCCGTGGCGGTGCCGTTCTTCGCACTCCGGAGCTATCACATGCAATTCTTCGACCTCACCGGGCGCGACGCGATCGCCCCGGTCCTCGCGCTCGCATTGGCGCTGAGTCTCGCTTTACCGTATGAACCAGCGCAGGCCGCCGCCGGGCTGACGCTCGAACAAGCGCAGCAGCGTGCGCTGGCGCGCTCGCGCGCAATCCCGGCGCAGGATGCCGCCATCGCCGCCGCCCGCGAACTGGCCGTTGCGGCCGGCCGTCAGCCCGATCCCGTCCTGCGCGCCGGCATCGACAATCTGCCGGTCAGCGGCGCCGACCGCTACAACATCGGTACCGACTTCATGACCATGCGCCGCATCGGTGTCATGCAGGAGCTCACCGCGTCCGACAAGCGCAGACTGCGCGCGGCCGGGATGGAAGGTGCGGCCGACAAGGCCGCCGCCGAAAAGGACGTGGAGGTCGTGCGCATCGAACGCGACACCGCCCAGGCCTGGATCGATTTGTATTTCGCCCGACAGATGGACAATCTGATCCGCCAGCAGGTCGGCCAGGCCGACCTCGACCTGCAAGCCGCCGAAGCAGCTTATCGCGCCGGGAAAGGCAGCCAGGGCGATGTCTTCGCGGCCCGCAGTCGGATCGGCGCCGCGCAGGACAAGGTCGACGAATCCGACACCCGCGTCAGGACGGCCCGGCTGGCCCTGGCGCGCTGGGTCGGTCCGGACGTCGACGTTGCACCCGCAGGCCTGCCGGACATCGACCGCATCCGCCTCGACCCCGATGCCCTCGACACCCAGCTTGCCCACCATCCCGACATCGCCGTGCTCGATCGCGAGGAAGCCGTTGCGCGCACGGAAGCCCGGCTTGCCGAGGCCAACCGGCATCCCGACTGGACCGTGGAAGTGTCGCTGCAGCAGCGCGGGCAGGGGTATTCGAACATGGTGTCCGTCGGCGTGTCGCTGCCGCTGCAGTGGGACAGGAAACACCGCCAGGACCGCGAGCTCGCGGCAAAGATCCTGCAGGCCGACCGCATCCGGGACGAGCGCGAAGAGCGCCTGCGGGCCCACACGGCGGAAGTGCGGGCGATGCTGGACGAGTGGCGCAGCATCCGCGCGCGCCTGGCCCGCTACCGGCGCGAGCTCGTGCCTCTCGCTCTTGATCAGAGCGCGGCCGTCCTGGCCGCCTACCGCGGCGGCAAGGCGGCGCTGGCCGAGGTGCTGGCGGCCCGCCGCAATGAGCTCGACGTCCGGCTGCAGGCGTTACAGCTGGACGCGGAGGCGGCCAGGCGCTGGGCCCAGCTGAACTTTCTCACGCCGAGCAACCATCCGGAGGCACAGCCATGAGCCGTCGCATCGTCTTTTCCCTCCTCGGCGCGCTGGCCGTGCTCGCGGCGACCGGCTTCGGCGCGTATCGCCTGGGACTGCGGGCCGGCGCGCACGACGCGGCGCCGGCAGTCGACAAGACGGGACGCAAAGTCCTGTATTGGCACGACCCGATGGTACCGGGCCAGAAGTTCGACAAGCCCGGCAAGTCGCCCTTCATGGACATGGAGCTGGTGCCGGTGTACGCCGATGAAGGCCAGGCGCAAGGCGGCGTCGTCGTCAGCCCGGGCGTCCGGCAGAACCTCGGCATGCGGATCGCCGAGGTCCGCAAGGGGACGCTGGCGAGCACGCTCGATGTCGTCGGCAATGTCGCGTTCAACGAGCGCGATCTCGTCCAGCTGCAGGCGCGCAGCAGCGGCTACGTGGAAAAGCTGTTCGTGCGCGCGCCGCTCGATCCCGTCCGCAAGGGACAGCCGTTGCTCCAGCTGTACGCGCCCGACTGGGTCGCGGCGCAGGAAGAGTACCTGGCCGTCAAGCGCATGCCGGACGGCGCGGACACGGCGGGCCTGCTCGACGCGGCCCGGCAGCGGATGCGACTCGCGGGCATGACGGACGCGCAGGTCGCGCAGGTCAGCGCGCGGTCGCAGGTGAGTCCGCGCATCGCCGTCACGGCGCCCACCGACGGTGTCGTCAGCGAACTGTCGGTTCGCGAGGGCATGACAGTGGTGCCGGGGACGCCGCTGTTCCGCATCAACGGCCTGCTCACGGTCTGGGTGAATGCGGAAGTGCCGGAGAGTGCGGCGGCGCAGGTCCGGCCCGGTATGGCTGTACGGGCGACGAGCCCCGCTTTCCCCGGCATGGCATTCGACGGCAAGGTCGAGGCCTTGCTGCCCGAGGTCAGCACCTCCACGCGCACGCTGAAGGCACGCATCGAACTGGCCAACCCCGGCGGCAAACTGGTGCCGGGGATGTTCGCGACGATCCACATGGTACCGGCACGCGGACGCGATGCGCTGCTGGTGCCGGCGGAGGCCGTGATCGAGACGGGCGCACGCACGGTCGTCATCACGGTGTCCGACGACGGCAGGTTCGCACCGGCGGACATCGTCACGGGGGCCGAGGCAAACGGCCAGACGGAAGTCCTCGAAGGCCTGGCGGAGGGACAGAAGGTCGTGGCGTCGGGTCAGTTCCTGATCGATTCCGAGGCGAGCCTGCGCGGTACCCTGCAACGCCTCGGTGCCGCGGCGCCCGCCGCGCCGGCGCAAGCGGCGATCCATCGCGCGACCGGCAAGGTGGAGCGCATCGCCGGCGGCGAGGTGACGATCTCGCACGGGCCGGTCCCCAGCCTCAAGTGGCCAGCGATGACGATGGGCTTCGCGGCGCCCGCGGGCGGACTGCCGCATGACGTCAAGGCTGGCGACACCGTGCAGTTCGAATTCCGCAAGGGCGACAAGGGCGGGTTCGAGATCGTCGCGATCGCGCGCACCGCATCAGGAGGCGGCCAATGATCGCGCGCGTGATCCGCTGGTCGATCGCGAACCGCATCCTCGTGCTGCTCGCGACGTTCGGCCTCGCGGCCTGGGGCATCTGGGCGGTGCAGCGCACGCCGGTCGATGCGCTGCCGGACCTGTCCGACGTGCAGGTCATCGTCCGCACGACGTATCCGGGCCAGGCACCGCAGATCGTCGAGAACCAGGTCACCTATCCGCTCACGACGACGATGCTGTCGGTGCCGGGCGCGCGCAGCGTGCGGGGCTACTCGTTCTTCGGCGATTCCTTCGTCTACATCCTGTTCGAGGACGGGACCGATCCCTACTGGGCGCGCTCGCGCGTGCTGGAATACCTGAACCAGACGCAATCGCGCCTGCCGCCTCAGGCCCGGGCGTCGCTGGGGCCGGACGCGACGGGCATCGGCTGGGTGTACGAATATGCGCTCGTCGACCGCACCGGCCGCCACGACCTGTCGCAACTGCGGGCCTTGCAGGACTGGTTCCTGAAGTACGAACTCAAGACGGTGCCGAACGTGGCGGAGGTGGCAAGCATCGGCGGCATGGTGCGCCAGTACCAGATCCAGCTCGACCCGGACAAGCTGCGCGCCTACGGCATCACGCATGCGCGCGTGATCGACGCGGTCCGCAAGGCGAACCAGGAGGCGGGCGGTTCGGTGCTCGAACTGGGCGAGGCCGAATACATGGTGCGCGCATCCGGGTATCTGGCTTCGCTCGACGACTTCCGGCACATTCCGCTGGCGACCGGTAGCGGCGGTGTGCCGGTGCAGCTGGGCGACGTGGCGCGCGTGCAGGTCGGGCCGGAGACGCGGCGCGGCGTCGCGGAGCTGAACGGAGAGGGCGAGGTCGCCGGCGGCATCATCGTCATGCGCTCGGGGAAGAACGCGCTCGCCACCATCGATGCGGTGAAGGCGAAGCTCGCCCGGCTCAAGGCCAGCCTGCCGGCGGGCGTCGAGATCGTGACGACGTACGATCGTTCCGGCCTGATCCAACGGGCGGTGACGAACCTGGAGCACAAGCTGTTCGAAGAGTTCATCGTCGTCGCCGTGGTCTGTGCGCTGTTCCTGTTCCACGTGCGCTCGGCGCTGGTCGCCATCGTTTCCCTGCCGCTGGGGATCCTGGCCGCGTACACCGTCATGCTGTACCAGGGCGTCAATGCGAACATCATGTCGCTGGGCGGCATCGCGATCGCGGTCGGGGCGATGATCGACGCGGCCGTCGTGATGATCGAGAACGCGCACAAGCACCTGGAGGCCTGGCACGACCGGCATCCCGGCGAACGGCTCGACGGCGCCGCGCACTGGCGGGCGATCGAAGCGGCGGCGGTCGAGGTCGGGCCGGCCCTGTTCTTCTCCCTGCTGATCGTCGTGCTGTCCTTCATCCCCGTGTTCGCGCTGGAAGCGCAGGAAGGGAAGCTGTTCGCGCCGCTCGCGTTTACCAAGACCTATGCGATGGCGGCCAGCGCGGGCCTCGCGGTGACGCTCGTTCCCGTGCTGATGGGGTATCTCATCCGCGGCCGGATTCCGCGCGAAGACGTCAACCCGTTGAACCGGTTCCTGGTCCGCGCGTATCGGCCGCTGCTCGACGTCGTGCTGCGCCGCCCGAAGACCACGCTGGTCGTTGCGGCCTGCATCGTCCTCGCGACGGTGTGGCCGGTCAGCCGGCTGGGCGGCGAGTTCATGCCGCCGCTGGACGAGGGCGACCTGCTGTACATGCCGTCGGCGCTGCCGGGGATCGGCATCGGCAAGGCGGCCGAACTCCTGCAGCAGACGGATCGCCTGATCAAGACCGTGCCCGAGGTCGACATCGTGTTCGGCAAGGCGGGCCGGGCGGAGACCGCGACCGATCCCGCGCCGCTCGAGATGTTCGAGACGACGATCCGGTTCAAGCCGCGCGAGCAGTGGCGCGCCGGGATGACGCCGGCGAAGCTGGTCGAGGAGCTCGACCGCGTCGTCAAGGTGCCGGGCTTGTCCAACGTGTGGGTGCCGCCGATCCGCAACCGGATCGACATGCTGGCGACCGGCGTGAAAAGCCCGGTCGGCATCAAGGTGGCGGGCGCGAATCTGCAGGAGATCGACCGCATCACGGGCGCGATCGAGGCCGCAGTGCGCAAGGTGCCGGGTGTGGCGTCGGCCCTCGCCGAGCGGTTGAACGGCGGGCGCTACATGGACGTGCGGATCGACCGCGCGGCTGCGGCGCGCTTCGGCATGAACGTGGCGGACGTGCAGGGCGTGATCGCCGCTGCCGTCGGCGGCGAGAACATCGGCGAGACGGTGGAAGGCTTGCAGCGCTTTCCGATCAACGTGCGCTACCCGCGCGAAGTGCGCGACTCGCTGGAAAAGCTGCGCGCGCTGCCGCTGCTCACCGAGGCGGGCGCCCAGATCCGGCTCGGCGACGTGGCCGTCATCCGCCTCACCGATGGGCCGCCCATGCTCAAGAGCGAGAACGCGCGCCTGTCCGGCTGGGTGTACGTCGACGTCCGGGGACGCGACCTGACGTCAGCGGTGCGCGCCATGCAGCACGTCGTCGCGCAGGAGGTGCGCCTGCCGGCAGGGTATTCGGTGTCCTGGTCCGGGCAGTTCGAATATCTGGAACGCGCGCTCGCGAAGATGAAGGTCGTCGTGCCAGCGACGCTGGCCATCATCTTCGTGCTGCTGTTCCTGACGTTCGGCCGGCTCGACGAGGCCGCGCTGATCATGGCGACCCTGCCGTTCGCCCTGGCCGGCGGCGCCTGGCTGCTCTGGCTGCTGGGGCACAACCTGTCGGTGGCGAGCGGCGTCGGCTTTATCGCGCTGGCGGGCGTGTCGGCGGAGTTCGGCGTGATCATGCTGCTGTACCTGAAGCAGGCCTGGGACGCGCGGCTTGCCGCGGGCAGGGACAGCGAGGCCGAGCTCGTCGAGGCGATCCGCAAAGGGGCGGTCCTGCGCGTGCGGCCGAAGGCGATGACGGTCGCGGTGATCGTCGGCGGCCTCGTGCCGGCGATGATCGGCGGCGGGACCGGCTCGGAGATCATGCAACGGATCGCGGCGCCGATGGTCGGCGGAATGATCACGGCGCCGCTGCTGTCGATGTTCGTGGTGCCGGCCGTGTATCTGCTGCTGCGCCGGCGGAGAATGCGCTTGTCTATGCAACCCGGCTTGCGTCCCGAAATACTTTAGGCTTAAAGTATCTCCCGGTACCGACGATCTTTTCTCCGGGGGCGCTTCATGACGAGCTTGTCCGCTGCAGAGTCAAGTCCTTCGGCCCATGTCGACACGTTCGCGCGGGATCATCTCCCGCCCGTCGACCTGTGGCCGGACCTCGTGTTCGACCTGCCCGCGCTCCAGTATCCCGCGCGGCTGAATTGCGTGGCGGAACTGCTGGACCACCATGTCGCGGCCGGACGGGGCGGGCGCACCGCCATCGTGGGCGATACGGTGACCTGGACCTACGCCGATCTCATGCAGCGCGTCGACCGCATCGCCCACGTGCTGCGCACGGACTTGAACCTCGTGCCGGGCAACCGCGTGCTGCTGCGCGGCGCCAACTGCCCGATGATGGCGGCCGCGATCCTCGCCGTGTTCAAGGCCGGCCTCGTGGCCGTGCCGACGATGCCGCTGCTGCGGGCGCGCGAGCTGGGCATCATCCTCGACAGGGCGCGGGTGAACGCCGTGCTGTGCGCGCGCCCGCTCGCGGACGAACTCGATCAGGTGGCGGGGCACCCGCGCGTCATGTATTTCCAGGATCCGGACGGCCTGGAAGCGCGCATGGCCCGCCACGCTGCCCCGTTCGCACCCGTGGACACGGCCGCGGACGACGTCTGCCTGATCGCCTTCACGTCCGGAACGACGGGCGTCCCGAAGGGCACGATGCACTTCCACCGCGACATCCTGGCGATCTGCGACTGCTTCCCGCCGCACACGCTGGGCGCGCAGGCGGACGACGTCTTCATCGGCACGCCGCCGCTGGCCTTCACGTTCGGCCTGGGCGGGCTGCTGTTGTTTCCCCTGCGCGTGGGCGCGGCCGGCGTGCTGCTTGAAAAGCCGGTGCCGGAAGGCCTGCTGGCCGCGATCGAGCGGTACAAGGCCACGGTCTGCTTCACGGCGCCCACGTTCTACCGCCAGATGACGCCCCTCGTCCCGCGCTACGACCTGCGCTCCCTGCAGAAGTGCGTGTCGGCCGGCGAGGCGCTGCCGCTGGCGACGCGGAATGCCTGGAAGACGGCGACCGGCATCGCCATGATCGACGGCATCGGCGCGACGGAGCTGCTGCACATCTTCATCTCGGCGAGCGGCGCCGACATCCGGCCCGGGGCGACCGGCAAGCCGGTCCCCGGCTACCGCGCGTGCATTCTTGACGACGACGGCGCGCCGGTCGGTCCCGGCGTGGTCGGACGGCTGGCCGTCAAGGGCCCGACGGGCTGCCGCTACCTGGCCGACGAGCGCCAGCGCGACTATGTCCTGGACGGCTGGAACCTGACGGGCGACAGCTACGAAGCGGACGCCGGCGGCTATTTCTACTATCGCTCGCGCACGGACGACATGATCATCTCGGCCGGCTACAACATCGCCGGCGCGGAGGTGGAAGAGGTGCTGCTGCGCCATCCGGCCGTCGCCGAGTGCGGCGTCGTGGGCCGGGCCGACGAGGAGCGCGGCCAGATTGTGGAGGCGCACGTCGTGCTCAAGCCGGAGTTCGACCCGACACCGGACACGGCGCGCATGCTGCAGGACTTCGTCAAGGCGCAGATCGCGCCCTACAAATATCCGCGCGCCGTGCGCTTCACCGACAGGCTGCCGCGCACGGAGACGGGCAAGCTGCAGCGCTACAAACTGCGACTGTCATGAACATCGTCTGCATCGGCGGCGGGCCCGCCGGCCTGTATTTCGCCCTGCTGATGAAGCGGCAGGATCCGGCGCACCGCATCGTCGTCGTCGAGCGCAACCGCCCGTACGACACGTTCGGGTGGGGCGTCGTGTTCTCCGACCAGACGCTCGGCAACCTCGTCGCGGCCGACGAGCCGACGGCGCGCAGCATCCTGCAGGCGTTCAATCACTGGGACGACATCGACGTCTTCTTCAAGGGCGAGCGCATCACGTCCGGCGGCCATGGATTCTGCGGCATCGGGCGCAAAAGGCTGCTGAACATCCTGCAGTAGCGCTGCGAAGAGCTGGGCGTGGAGCTCGTGTTCGAGACCGACGTGCAGGACGACGAGGCCGTCGCCGCGCGCTATGGGGCCGACCTCGTCGTCGCGGCCGACGGCATCAACAGCCGCACGCGGGCGCGCCATGCGGCCACGTTCCGGCCGTCGGTCGAGACGCGCCGCTGCCGCTTCGTGTGGCTCGGCACGAAAAAGAAATTCGATGCGTTCACGTTCGTGTTCAAGGAGACGGCGTTCGGCTGGTTCCAGGCCCACATCTACCAGTTCGACGACGACACGTCCACCTTCATCGTCGAGACACCGGAAGACGTGTGGCGCCGCGCGGGCCTGGCCGACATGCCGCAGGAAGCCGGCATCGCCTTTTGCGAGCGGCTGTTCGCGGAGCACCTGGACGGGCATCCGTTGCTGTCGAACGCCACGCACCTGCGCGGGGCCGCGATCTGGATCGCGTTCCCCCGCATCGTCTGCGAGCAGTGGGTGCACTGGAACGGCGGCTTGCCCGTCGTGCTGATGGGCGATGCGGCGCACACGGCGCACTTCTCGATCGGGTCCGGCACCAAGCTGGCGCTGGAAGATGCGATCGAACTGGCGCGCTGCATGCGCGACCACGGCAGCGACGTGCGCGCGGCGCTGGAGGAGTACCAGGCGAGCCGCTCGGTCGAGGTGCTGAAGATCCAGTCGGCCGCGCGCAATTCGATGGAGTGGTTCGAGAACGTGGAGCGCTACGGCGCGCTGGACGCGGAGCAGTTCGCGTACTCGATGCTCACGCGCAGCCAGCGCATTTCGCACGAGAACCTGCGTTTGCGCGACCCTGGCTATGTCGCGCATTTCGAAGACTGGTTCGCGCGCCGTGCGTGCGCGCAGGCAGGCGTGGCGCTGCCCGAGAACACGCACGTCCCGCCCATGTTCACGCCGCTGCGCGTGCGCGACGTGTTCCTGAAGAACCGCATCGTCGTCTCGCCGATGGCGCAGTATTCGGCCGTCGACGGCGTGCCCGGCGACTACCACCTCGTGCACCTGGGCGCCCGGGCAATGGGCGGGGCGGCGCTCGTGATGGCCGAGATGACGTGCGTGTCGGCCGATGCCCGCATCACGCCGGCCTGCCCGGGCATGTATGCGCCCGAACACACGGCGGCGTGGCAGCGCATCGTGGCCTTCGTGCACGGCCGGACGGATGCGCGCATCGGCATCCAGCTGGGCCATGCCGGCCCGAAAGGTTCCACGCGCCCGATGTGGGACGGCATCGACCAGCCGCTCCCGGGCCGCAACTGGCCGCTGATCGCGGCATCGGATCAACAGTACCTGCCGGGCATCTCGCAGGTCGCGCGTGCCGCGACGGAAGCGGATCTCGCGCGGGTGGAAGCGGACTTCGTGCGCGCGACGCTCGCGGCCGAAGCGGCCGGTTTCGACTGGCTCGAACTGCATTGCGCGCACGGCTACCTGCTGTCGTCGTTCATTTCGCCGCTGACGAACCGGCGCGAGGACAAGTACGGCGGCAGTCTCGAAAACCGCTGCCGCTATCCGCTGCGCGTGTTCCGCGCGATGCGCGCCGTGTGGCCGTCCGCGAAGCCGATGAGCGTGCGCATCTCGGCGCACGACTGGGTCGACGGCGGCATCACGCCCGCGGATGCCGTGCACATCGCGCGCCTGTTCAAGGACGCGGGTGCGGACATGATCGATTGCTCGTCGGGCCAGGTCAGCAAGGAAGAGAAGCCCGTGTTCGGCCGCATGTACCAGACCCCGTTCGCGGACCGCATCCGCAACGAGGCCGGGATTCCGACGATCGCCGTCGGCTCGATCTACGAGGCGGACCACGCGAACAGCATCATCGCGGCCGGGCGCGCGGACTTGTGCGCGGTGGGCCGGCCGCACCTGGCGAATCCCGCGTGGACGCTGGCGGAAGCGGCGCGGATCGGCGTCACGGCGGTCGCGTGGCCGAAGCAGTATCTGGCCGGGAAGGCGCAGCTGGAACGGAATATGAAACGCGAACGCCAGGCGGAGGGCTGATGGAGACATTACAGGGAAAGCACGCGGTCGTGACGGGTGCCAGCCGCGGCATCGGCCTCGCGATCGCGCGCGCGCTGCGGGCGCACGGCGCGCGCGTCACGCTGATGGCGCGCGATGCCCGCGCGCTGGAAGCCGCAGCCGCGGCACTGAGCGGAGAAACCGCCTGGCAGATGGTGGACGTGACGGATGCGGAGGGCGTCGCGGCCGCGTTCGCACGTGCGGGCACCGTGGACATCCTCGTCAACAACGCGGGCCAGGCCGCGTCGGCGCCGTTCGGGCGCACGGATGCCGCGCTGTGGCAGCGCATGCTGGACGTGAACCTGACCGGCGCCTATCACTGCATGCAGGCCGCGCTGCCCGGCATGCTGGATGCGGGCTGGGGCCGGGTCGTCAACGTCGCGTCGACCGCCGGCCTCACGGGCTACCGGTACGTGGCCGCGTATTGCGCGGCGAAGCATGGTCTCGTCGGCCTCACGCGCGCGCTCGCGCTGGAGGTGGCGGCGCGCGGCGTCACCGTCAACGCCGTGTGTCCGGGCTTCACGGACACGGACATCGTGGCCGATGCCGTCGCCAATATCGTCCGCAAGACGGGGCGCACCGCCGACGAGGCGCGCGCGGAACTTGCAGCCGGCAATCCGCAGGAACGGCTCGTGCAGCCGGACGAAGTGGCGCATGCCGTAGCGTGGCTGTGCATGCCCAGCGCGGCGGCGATGAACGGCCAGGCCATCGCGGTGGCGGGCGGGGAGGTGATGTGACGCCGGCCGACGATGCCCCGCTCGACCTGAAGCTGTGGCTGCGGCTGTTGTCCTGCACGGTGCGCGTGGAGAACACGATCCGCAGCCGGCTGCGCACCACGTTCGGCATCACGTTGCCGCGCTTCGACCTGATGGCGCAGCTGGAACGTCACCCGGACGGCTTGCGGATGGGCGAATTGTCGAAGCGGATGATGGTCACGGGCGGCAACGTGACGGGCATCGCCGACCAGCTGGAACGCGAAGAGCTCATCCTGCGCGTGCCCGACCCGCAGGACGGGCGGGCGTTCATGCTGAGGCTGACGCCGCGCGGGCGCACCGCGTTCGCGCAAATGGCGGCCGTGCACCAGGGCTGGGTGGCCGACCTGTTCGGCGACATCCCCCCGGACGACAAGGCCACCATGATCGCCTTGCTCGACACGATGAAGCGGCAATTGAATACGCAATCGAGCGACAAGGACTAGGAGACCCCATGCACCGCACGCAGCTGGCCGGCTACCGCGCCGAACATTTCCTCTACGAGGCCGACGGCGGCGTCGCCACCATCACGCTGAACCGCCCCGAGCGCAAGAACCCGCTGACGTTCGACTCTTACGCGGAGCTGCGCGACCTGTTCCGCGCGCTCGCGTATGCGGACGACGTGAAGGCCGTCGTGCTGACGGGCGCGGGCGGGAATTTCTGCTCGGGCGGCGACGTCCACGAGATCATCGGGCCGCTCACGCAACTGGACATGCCGGGCCTGCTCGCGTTCACGCGCATGACGGGCGACCTCGTGAAGGCGATGCTCGGCTGCCCGCAGCCCGTCGTGGCGGCCGTCGACGGCGTGTGCGCGGGCGCCGGCGCGATCCTCGCGATGGCGTCCGACCTGCGCCTCGCGAGCAGCCGCGCGCGTACGGCGTTCCTGTTCACGAAGGTCGGCCTGGCCGGCTGCGACATGGGCGCATGTTCCATCCTGCCGCGCCTCATCGGCCAGGGACGGGCGGCGGAACTGCTGTACACGGGCCGCGCCATGTCGGCCGAGGAGGGCGAGCGCTGGGGTTTCTATAACCGCCTGTGCGCGCCCGACGAGGTGAGGGGCGAGGCGCAGCGCCTCGCGCGCAGTCTCGCGGAAGGGCCGACGTTCGCGCACGGGATGACGAAGACAATGCTGCGGCAGGAGTGGACGATGGGGATTCCTGAAGCGCTCGAGGCCGAGGCGCAGGCGCAGGCGATCTGCATGGCGACCGGCGACTTCAAGCGCGCCTACGACGCGTTCGTCGCGAAAACCACACCCCGCTTCGAAGGAGACTGACATGGCGGACAAGTCCTATCTCGACTGGCCGTTCTTCGACGGGCGGCACGTCGACCTGGAAGCGGCGCTGGATGAATGGGCCGCCGCGCACGTGCGCGACCTGCACGGCACGGACGTCGATGCCGATTGCCGGCGCCTCGTGCGGATGCTGGGCGAAGGCGGGTGGCTGCGGCACGCGATCGGCGGTGCCGGTTCTCCCATCGACACACGCGCCATCTGCCTGATCCGCGAGACGCTGGCGCGCCACAACGGCCTCGCCGATTTCGCCTTCGCCATGCAGGGCCTCGGTTCCGGCGCGCTCAGCCTGTTCGGGACGGAGGCCCAGCGCGAACGCTACCTGCCGCGCGTGGCCCGCGGCGGGGCCATCGCTGCGTTCGCGCTGTCCGAGCCGGACGCGGGTTCCGATGTCGCCGCGCTGCGCTGCTCAGCGCGGCTTGAGGAAGACGCGTACGTCCTCGACGGCGAGAAGACGTGGATTTCGAATGGCGGCATCGCGGACTTCTACGTCGTGTTCGCGCGCACGGGCGAAGCGCCGGGCGCGCGCGGCATCAGCGCGTTCGTCGTCGACGCGGACACGCCCGGCTTCACGATCGCGGAACGGATCGCCGTCATCGCACCGCACCCGCTGGCGCGGCTGCGGTTCGAGGGTTGCCGGGTGCCGGCGGCGCAGCGCATCGGCGCGGCCGGGCAGGGATTCAAGGTGGCGATGGCGACGCTGGACGTGTTCCGCACATCCGTCGCGGCGGCCGCCCTCGGGTTCGCGCGCCGCGCATTCGACGACGCGCTGGCCCATGCGACGCGGCGGCGGATGTTCGGCCAGACGCTCGCGGATTTCCAGCTGACGCAGGCGAAGCTCGCGCAGATGGCGACGCACATCGACGCGAGCGCGCTGCTGACGTACCGGGCGGCGTGGCAGCGCGACCGCGGCGGCAAGGTGACGAAGGAAGCGGCGATGGCGAAGATGACGGCGACCGAGTCGGCGCAGCGGGTGATCGACGCGGCGGTGCAGATGTTCGGCGGCCTCGGCGTCACGAGCGGCCATCCGGCCGAGCGGCTGTATCGCGAGATCCGCGCGTTGCGCATCTACGAGGGCGCCACCGAAGTACAGCAACTGATCATCGCGCGCGAACTGCTGCGCGAGGCAAAGGAAGAACCATGATGGAGATACTGCAACCACCCGGTTGGCCGCGCCCGCGCGGGTACGCGAACGGCATCGCGGCGCGCGGCCGGCTCGTGTTCGTGAGCGGGATGATCGGCTGGAACGCGGACGGGCAGTTCGCCAGCGCCGATTTCACGGCGCAGGCCGGACAGGCGCTGCGCAACATCGTCGAGGTGTTGCGCGAGGCGGGGGCGCGGCCGGAACACATCGTGCGCATGACGTGGTACGTGGTCGACCGGCGGGAATACCTGGCCGCCGGCAGTGCCCTCGGCGCTGTCTATCGCGAGATCGTCGGCGCCCATTATCCGGCCATGACGGCCGTCGAGGTGAGTGCGCTGGTCGAGGACCGCGCCCGCGTGGAAATCGAGGCGACAGCGGTCGTGCCGGACTGATACCGAATCTGGTATCGATCACAAATATTTCGGAATGACAGGCTTTATACCGGTTTACGCATGCTAGACTCCTCGCGGGGTATCGATAACATCCATGTTGTCGGGGATCCCGAAAAAACAATACCGAACAGGAGACTACAATGCGTAAATCCCGTACCCGCACGCCCATGTTGCGGGCAGCGGCGCTGGCCGTGTCGCTCGCCGTCGCGAGCCTGCTGCCCGCCGCGCACGACGCCGTCGCGGCCGACACGATCCAGACCATCCTCACGAGCTACCAGCCCGCCATCAACGAGTTCACCGACGCGAACGGCTTCAAACATCCCGGCGTCGGCCTCACGAAGGAAGTGCTGGAGAACCTGCGCACGGAAGTGCAGGCGCAGAAGGAGCCCTGGAACACCTATTTCAACATGATGCTGTTGTCCGGCGCGGCATCGAAGACGGTGGCATCGAAAAACCAGAGCGGCGCGGATCCGACGAAGCCGGCGGTGGTGGCGTTCAACAGCCAGGGCGTGGAATCGAAATTCATCGCGGACGCGCTGTCCGCGTACACCCAGTCCATCCTGTACTACGTGACGGGCGACGAGACCTACCGCGCCAACGCGATGCGCCTGATCCGCATCTGGGCGCAGATGGATCCCACCCAGTACGTGTATTACACGGACGCGCACATCCACACGGGCATTCCCATGAGCCGGATGATGGCGGCGGCCGACATCATGCGCACCACGACGTGCCAGACGGCGGCGCTGGCCTGGACCGACCAGGACACGGTGAACCTGACGAACAACCTGATCGTGCCCGTCACGGAAACGTTCAACCACAGCCCCGATCACTTCATGAACCAGCACCTGTACGCGCTGCTGGGGTCCATGTCCGGCTATATCTTCACGGGCAACCGGGCCCGCTGGAACGAGGGCGTCGAGTGGTTCACGATCAACAGGACGGCCGTCGACCAGGGCCAGAACGGGGCCATCAAGCAGCTGTTCCGTCTCGTGACGAAGAACGACCTGACCGGCGAAGCCGTGACGCCGATGGTGGAGCACGTGGAAATGGGACGCGACCAGGCGCACGGCGCCGGCGACGTCACGAACATGAGTATCCTTGCGCGCCTGCTGATGTCGCAGAACCAGAAGATCGACCCCGTCAACGGCACGGCATCGGCGGCGCCGGACGCCGTGGGGCCGTACGAATTCCTGAACGACCGCATCCTCGACGCCACGGAGTATTTCGCCGGCTTCATGCTGGGCTACGACACGCCCTGGGTGCCGACGGCCGCGCACACGGACGCCAACGGCGTGCCGACCGTCGTCTACAAGACGCTGCAGGGCGGCTACCGGGGCCGCCTCACGCAGAACACGTGGGAGCCGTACTACTATTACAAGTACACGCGCGGGCTGGACATGAACCAGCGCGCACCCAACTATACCCGCATGTTCGCCGACCGCACGGTCTACAACTGGGACGGCGTGGACGGCGGCGGCGACTTCTGGCTCTTCATGCCGCCCGCTGCGGAAAGCGAGGGCACGCAATTCCTGGTCAAGCCCATCGTCGATCCGGTGCGCGAAGTGGAGGACCGCTTCACGTCGCTCGACGGCTTCGGGACCGCCATGCAGGACGACACCGCGTCGTTCATTCGCGTCGCGGCCACGGGAGCGGGCAGCAGGCTGGCCGTCATCGGCTACGGCAACGGGACGCGCAGCGTGGCATTCCGCGTGCGGACCAATGGCGAAGCATCGGTGGACGCGTTCGGCGACACCATCCTGCTGCCGGACACGCAGGGCCAGTGGCGCTATGTGAGCTATGCATTCGACCAGTACCAGGGCCTGGGCGACTACCTGCCCCTCACCGTCAAGGGCGCCGGCACGACGGTCGACATCGACCACATCAACGTCAACCCGGGCGCCTCGATCACGCCGCCCGTGTTTACGAGCGGTGACGCGGACCTGAGCCTGTACACGAACGCCGGCTCCACGGCGACCGTGTCGTACAGCTTCGCGGCGACGGACGCCACGGCCACCGACGTCCTGACGTACACGATCGACCACCTGCCGCCCGGCGCCCAGTTCGACACGAAGACGGGCGCGTTCGCGTGGGTGCCCACGCAGGCCGGCACCTTCAGCTTCATCGTCACGACGACCGACGGCACGGTCGTCACGTCGAAGGCCGTGCAGGTCGTCGTCGGCGCGGACCGCCAGTCCGCCATCGCCGCCGTGACGGCCGGGTACAAGCCCGACACGCTGTACACGACCCCGAGCCTGGCCGCCTACAACGCGGCGTATGCCGACGCGACGAATGCGGTGTCGACGGCGACCGACGACCAGTTCTACCAGAAGCTGGGCGCGCTGCAGACGGCATTGAAAGGGCTGTCCGAGCTGACGCCGCTGCTGGCCGACGGCAGCATGAACTACGCGAACATGTTCGTCTCGTCCACCTTCGGCACGCAGGTGCCGAATGCGCTGGACGGCACGCCCGATTCGTTCGTCGGTTATTACCTGGCCCAGAACCTCACCTATTACTTCGACTTCGGCCCGGGCTACAAGGTCAACGCCACCGCCTTCGGCATCCAGGCGCGTACGTCGTTCCCCGAGCGGGGCGGCGGCGTCGTCGCCTTCGGTTCGAACGACAACGAGAACTGGGTCCGCCTGACGCCGGGCATGACCGTCGTGACGGAGGACATGCAGACCCTGGCCGTCAGCGACGACCTCAAGGACCAGCAGTACCGCTTCCTGAAGGTGCAGATGATCCAGCCGTCGAGCTCCATGTTCGAGATGGGCGAATTCCGGATCTTCGGCACGCGCCACGAGACGGTCAACCTGCTGTCGTCCGTGTCGATCGGGTCCGACCAGGCGCTCAGGAAGCGCATCGTGCCGGGCAATACGGTCAAGCTGAACTTCCAGGCGACGGCCCCGATCAACGCCGTGGCCGCGACGATCCAGGGCGTCCCGGCCCAGGTGACGACGGCCGACAACGTGAACTACACGGCCAGCGCCGTCATGCCGGGCGACGCGCAGCCGGGCACCGTCAAGTTCACCCTGAATTACAAGACCGGGGCCGGCGCCGACGCGGAACCCGTGCTGTTCACGACCGACAGCTCGTCGCTGTTCATCGCGGACCAGACGAACTACCTGGGCAACCTGCTGGCCATCACGAGCCTGCGGGATTCCAGCGGCCGCAACGCGACCGACCTGCTGGCGACGGTGAACACCCTGTTCGACGGCAATCTCGGTACCGGGACGGACTTCCGTGTCAACGGCAGCGGCTACGGCGGCTGGGTGATGTTCGACTTCAAGGAAGGCGGCAAGGCCACGATCCAGCGCGCGGAAGTGATCGGCCGCCAGGACCAGTACTCGTCGCGCATCAACGGCACCGTCGTGCAGGGCTCGAACGACAACGCGGCGTGGACGACACTCTCCAACGCGGCCGGAAACACGGCCGACTGGCAGACCCTGACCGTGGCGAACCCGCAGCCTTACCGCTACATCCGCGTCATCAACGGTAATAACTGGTACGGGAACATGGAAGAACTGCGCCTGTACGGCGTCGCCGAATCGTCGAACAAGATCGCGACCGTGTCGATGAGTTCCGCGCAGGCGCTGCGCACGCGCATCGTGCCCGGGAATGCCGTCAAGCTGGCGTTCACGGCGAAGGAGGCGATCAGCGGCGTCGGCGTCACGATCCAGGGCGTGCCCGCCACGGTGACGACGACCGACAACATCAACTTCACGGCCACGGCGACCTTGCCCCAGGGCGTGGCGGCGGGTGCGGTCAATTTCGCCATCGGCTACACGCAGGCCAACGGCCAGCCCGGCTTCACGAGCACGGCCACGACCGACAATACGGGCCTGACGCTGGTGGACGAGGCGGATACGATCCGTAACGTGCCGACCGTCGCCACCCTGATCGATTCCACGGTCAACCGGTCCGCGGCCACCACGCAGGCCGTCGTCACGAGCCTGTTCGACGCCAACCTGGGCTCGATCTCGGACTTCCGCACCGGCAGCAATAATTCGGGGGTGGGCGCGTACGTGACCTTCGACTTCAAGTCCGGCAACCAGGTGAACCTGACGGGCGTGGAACTGGCCCCGCGCCAGGACAGCAATTACGCGCGCATCAAGGGCACCGTGATCCAGGGCTCGAACGACAACACGACGTGGACGACGCTGACCACGCCGGCCGTGTCGACGCTCGAGTGGCAATCGTTCCCCGTCGCCAGCCCGGCGCCGTACCGCTACATCCGTATCTATAACGGCGGCACCTGGTACGGCAACCTGTCCGAAGTGCGCCTGCATGGTTCGCTGCATGGCGCCGACACGGCGCCGCCCGTGACGACCGCGAGCACGAGCACGACACCTGCGACGAACGTGACGGTCACGCTGTCCGCCACGGATACGGGCGGCAGCGTGAAGGCGACGTATTACACGGTGGACGGCGGCGTGCAGCAGACTGGAACGACGGTGTCATTGAACACGACCGGCAGCCACACGGTCGCCTACTGGAGCGTCGACGCGGCCGGCAACACCGAGGCGCAGCACACGCTGGCCGTGAACGTCGCGCCGGTGGACGTCGGCGCGAGCGTCAGGATGACCCAGCAGGGCGCGACCCTGAACCGCATGACCGGCAAATACGTGGGCGGTGTGACCGTCACGAACACCGGCACGACCCCGCTGGCGGGGCCGTTGTGGCTCGCGCTGAACGGCCTGACAAGCGGCGTCACGCTCGATAACGCGGGCGGCACGACGGGGGGCGTACCGTACGTCGCCGTCGCGGGGCCGCTGAATCCGGGCGCGACGCTCACCGTGCCGCTGACGTTCACCAATCCGAACCGTGTCGCGATCGGCTACGTGCCGGCGCTGTACCAACCCCATTTCTGAGGACAGCCATGATCATCCGATTCAAATCCCTTGTTTCCGCCCTCGCGCTGATGCTGGCGGCGGGCGCCGGCACCGCGTCGGCCGAAACGATCCACGTCGCGATCGACACGTCGACGTTCGGCGCCGCCACGGGCTACGTCGACATGCAGCTGTCCGCCAGCAGCGGCGTGCCGCTGGCAACCGCGCTGGTCAGCAACATGGTGGGCTTCGACAGCACGGCGTTCATCGATTCGTGGGGCGTGACGCCCGTCGCGGGCGGCTACCTGTTCCGCAACGATACCTCGAACGACCTGTTCCACGCCGTGGACTTCGGCAGGACCCTGTCGTTCGACCTGACCTTCGCGGGCGCGCCGGATCCGCTGACGAGCTATGTGTCGCATTTCGTCGTGGCGGCGTTCGACGACGCGTTCGCGCCGCTCGGCCACTATGATCCGTTCACGGGCGCGCTGGCCGATTTCACGTGGACGCCGGCACTGGACGCGCAAGGGCAGGGGACGATCGCCGGCACGTTGTCGGATCCCGCCGTGACGGCGGTGCCCGAGCCGGCGGGATACTGGCTGGCGGCGATCGGGTTGTCGGCACTGGCGCTCGCGCGCCGGCGCCGGGTGTGACGGACTGGCCGCTCAGCTGGCGGCGATCAGCGCGGCGATGTCGGCCGCCGCCAGCGCGCCGCGATAGATGCGGAACTCGTCGATGCGGCCGTTGAAATAAGGGTCGCCCGCATACTGCGAGCGGCCGATCCAGTTCCGGGTCGTGCCGCCCAGCTGCCACGGCGGCAGGAATTCCGCGCTGTTGGTGCCGACCGCGGTGCCGTTCACGTACAGGGTGGCCAGCTGTCCAGACAGGGTGACGGCCACGTGCACCCACTGCGCGGTCGGCAGCGCGGCCGTTCCCGTCACGGCCTGTTCGCCCTTGCCGCCGTCGACGGTGATGGCGAAGCGCACGACGCCGCTGCCCGAGCGCGGCGTCAGGAACATGTAGCGGCCCGTGCCCGAACCGAAGTCGAAGATGCGTTCCCAATTCCGTGACGCGTTCCAATATACCCAGCACGCCACGGTGAAATCGGTGAGGTCCGTGACCAGGTTCGCGGGCAGGCTCACGTAATCCGTGCTGCCGTTCAGCGCCGGCGCGCTGCCCGATTTGCCGGTGCCCCACGTGGCGCTGCCCGTCAGCGTGCCCGCGTGACCCTGGCCGCTGGCGTCGGACACGGTCGTCCCGGTGCCGTCGTTACACGCCAGGTACGTGTGTAGCGTCTTGCCGACCTTGGCGGTGGCGCGGTTCGAATCGGCCGTCTCGCCCGCCGGCGTGATGGCGGAAACGACGTAGTACCACGTGCCCGCGCCCGGATTGTCGGTGTACGTCAGCAGGTCGGTGATGCCGCTCGCGATGGTGGTCCAGGGACCGCTCGTCGACGTGGCGCGCTTGACCTTGTAGCTCGTCGCGTAGGCGCTGCCCCACCACGACAATTCCACGCCGCCCGCCGGGGTCCGCGCTTTCAGGCCGCTGGGCGGCACGCCGGCGGAGATCGGGTCGCGCGTGCAGGTGAGGGTGCCGTAGCCCAGCTGGTCGTAGCCGCCGCTCGTCGAGCCGTAGTTGCCGCCGCCGCCTTCGGGCTGGATCTGCAGGGCGAACATCTTCGAATACGGCGCCGCGAGGCCCTTGCGGTTCACGTAATGGTTGTAGACCAGCGCCCAGCAGGGCCGCACGTTGCCCCGGCTGTTCGTCGAGAAGACGCCCTGGTTGACGTTGTCGGCGTTGTTGTAGGGGACGTACGGCACCGTGTAATACGTCGTGCCGGACTGGATCAGGTTCGCCTTGGCCACGTATTCCGCGCCCATCAGGAAGCGGTTGTTGTCGTAGCCGTACAAATCCACGCCCTGGTTCCAGGCCATTTCGCACAGCGCGCCCATCAGCGCGATGCCGAGCGTGTTGTGGCCCTGGTCGCGTCCCGATTCCTACCATTGGCCGAGGAAGCCCGGGTGGACGTAGTACACGGCCTGCGCCACGGCGCCATTGCCCGCGCCTGACTTGAAGTACGTGACGGCTTCGTCGAACAGTCCCTGGTCGTCGCACAGCACGCCGATGGCGAGGATCGACGCCATCTGGCACAGGTCCCAGTTGGCCCAGTAATGCGTGACGTCGGTGTTGTTGTGGCGGATGAGGAAGTCGTGGTTGATCGGATAGAACACGGTCTTCATCATGTCCTGGAACGCGGCGAGATCCGCCGCGGCCCAACCGGTGTAGGTGCGCATGATCTCGCCCGCGTTGGCGAATTCGTAGCCGTAGATGCCGGCGGCGAGGGCGGCGTCCGTCGTGCCCTGGATCGAGGTGAGGGTAGACGACCATGCATTCATGATCTGCACGGCCTTGTCCGCATAGGCCGTGTCGCCCGAGATCTTCCAGCGCACCGCGCACGCGTACGCGGCGGCCACGTCATTGAACAGCGTCGAATAGTTTTGCGAATGGACGCCGTCGTTCCCGCGGTACACGATGACCTGCGGGTGCGGCGTGTACGACAGGCTGGCGTGCGAATTATTGACCAGCAGGTTCCAGCTGCCCGACCACGGCGACGTTTGGTACTTCGCCTTCATGCGGTCGAAGTCGGCCTGCGTGTGCAGCAGGCCCGGATGGACGAAGGCGGTGGCGGCACCCGTGCCGCTCATCGTGCCGGTGGCGAGCGTGCGTGTGGCCGGTGCCTCGGCGCCGCCGCCCGCGCCGCAGCCGGCGAGCGCGAGGGCGCCGAGTCCCATCAGGAAGTCGCGGCGTCCCAACAGGGAGCGCGACACCGCGTCGGGGGCTTCGGCCGGGGTCAGGGCGGGGGCGTTGCAGTCGTTCGGTTCCATTTTTTTCATTGGTAGTCTCCATGCCATGCAGGCGAATGTTGAACTGCGATCGAAGGTGCTGCCGTACTGCCGCGCCGATGCTAGCACGTATGCATCTGTTTTGTTATCGTTAACCGCGACCTGGATCAACCACGCTGCCATGTCCAAAACATATCCATTTCGATAAAAAAGGCATGCCTGCGGCGCCACCGCCACCGTTATGATGTGCCGGTATCGTAGGTCGGGCGCCAGGAGCTCGGAGAGGTCTTGACATCGTTCCCGGATGTGATATAACTGGCCAAGTTATCGATACCAAATCAAATGACAAGCCCGGCGGCGGCACGAGCCGCACCACGGGCAAAGGAGACGATCCGTTGTTCACGTTACGTGCGTTCGCGCGCCGCTGCGCCGCGCCGCTTGCCGTCCTGCTGGGATGCCTCGCTGCCGATGCCGCCCACGCCATCGAGAACCGGCTGCAGGTGCACCCGTTCCCGAATCCCATCCGCTACACCCACCATAACGACGACTACACGGTGCGCGTGCGCGTGCCCGGCGGGCAGTGGCAGGACCTGTACGAGTACGACGTGAAGGTCGACCTGGACAAGCCGCAGGATGCCTCGATGGTCTACTTCAACTTCGACGGCACGGCGGAAGTGGCGGTCCAGAAGAACAACGGCACGTTTTCGAAAGTGGCGGTGCGGCCGGATGCGAAGGGCGTCAAGCCGGTTGTGCGCGACGGTGTCGTGTATTTCACGCTGCGCCGTCCGGAGAACCTGAGCGTGGAATTCGACGACGACCGCCTGCACAACCTGCACGTGTTCACGCACGCGATCCGGGCCGACATGCCGGCCGTGCCCGCGAACCTGGCATCGAACGACATCGGAACGGGCACGGCGCCCGACTTCACGCAGCCCATCGTGTTCTTCGGACCGGGCATCCACAAGGGCGACTTCCGCCTGCGCTCGCACACGAAGGTATACATCCACGGCGCCGCAATCCTGAAAAGCCCGCTCGTGATCGAGGGCGTCGAGGACGTGCAAGTGTTCAGCGACGGCCTGTTCGACGGCACCGACGTGACGACCATCCGGAATTCGCGCAACATCGCGATCGACGGTCCGATCGCCATCAACCAGCCGCACGGCACGATGCGCTGCATCATGTCGCAGGACCTCGCCGAGACGAATATCCGCACGATCGGGGCCGGCCAGTGGTCGGACGGCATCGGCCACTTCGCATGCGAGCGCGTGACGATCGCGGACAGCTTCGTGCGCACGTCGGACGACTGCCTGACGTTCTACAACCACCGCTGGGACATCTGGGGCAATACGCGCGACGTGCAGGTCCGGGACACGACCCTGTGGGCCGACATCGCGCACGCCGTCATGATCGGCATCCACGGCAATACGCCGACGCCGGCGCACCCGCAGAGCGAGGTGCTGGAGCGCCTGCGCTTCTCGAACATCGATATCCTCGACCATGACGAGGACGACCCGGAATACGAGGGCGCCCTGGGCATCATGGCGGGCGACGACAACCTGGTGCGCGACGTCGTGTTCGAGGACATCCGGGTCGACCGCATCGAGGAAGGCAAGCTCTTCAACCTGAAGATCGCGTACACGGCCAAGTACAACACGAGCCCGGGGCTGGGCATCGAGAACGTCACCATGCGCAACATCCATTACACGGGCAAGGGTTCGCCGAGCGCATCCGCCATCACGGGCCTCGATGCCACGCGCAAGGTCAAGAACGTGACGATCGAGAACGTGACCGTGGGCGGCAGGCGCCTCACCGCGCCCGAGGCGGGGCTGCTCGAGGTGAACGGTTTCGTCGACGGACTGCGCTTCCGCTGACACAACAACCATAACAATAACGACACAGGAGAGACATGGAATCCACGAACATCATCGCGGCCGTGCTGCTGGCGACGGCGGCCTTGCCCGCGCTGGCCGCGCAGCCGACACCGGCCGAGTGGGAGCAGCCGGAAGTGGTCGCGGTCAACCGCGAGCCGATGAAGGCGACGTTCTTCAATTTCGAATCGCGCGAGAAAGCGCTGGCCGGCGACAAGGCCGCGTCGCAGTATTTCCTGTCGCTGGACGGCACCTGGAAATTCGCGTACTCGAAGACCCCGGAAACGCGCCCGAAGGATTTCTACAAGCTGTCGTACGACGTGAGCAAGTGGGGCCAGATCCAGGTGCCCGGCATGCTGCAGACGCAGGGCTACGGCAAGCCGATCTTCACGAACATCCGCTATCCGTTCCCCGCCAACGAGCCGTTCATCCCGCATGACCTGAACGAAGTCGGCTCGTACCGCCGCGAGTTCGACGTGCCCGCCGCGTGGAACGGCCGCGACGTGTTCCTGCAGATCGGCGCGGCCGGTGCGGCCTATTACGTGTGGGTCAACGGTCAGAAGGTCGGCTATTCCGAGGATTCCAAGCTGCCTTCCGAATTCGACCTGACCCGCTACGTGCGCCCGGGCCGCAACACGATCGCCATCGAACTGTATCGCTGGGCGGACGGCTCGTACCTGGAAGACCAGGACTTCTGGCGCGTCAACGGCATCGAACGCAGCGTGTACGTGTATGCCGAACCGAAGACGCGGCTGCGCGACTACCGCGTGACGGCGGGGCTGGACAAGGCCAATTACCGCGACGGCCGCTTCGAACTCGTCGCCGAGATGGCGGGTGCGCCGGCCAGGGTGGACGTGGAGGCGCGGGTGCTGGACGGCACGCGCGAAGTGCTGCGCGTGAAAGGCACGCCGGGTGGCGACCGCAAGGTCGTCCTGGCCGGCGCGGTCCCCGCCGTGAAACCCTGGTCGGCCGAGACGCCGAACCTGTACACGCTGCTCGTGGAGGTGACGGATGCGCAGGGCCGGCTGGTGTCGGCGACGTCGCGCCGCATCGGCTTCCGCACGGTGGAGATCGCGGACGGCGAAGTGCGCGTGAACGGCAAGCGGGTGATGATCAAGGGCGTCAACCGCCACGAGCACGACCCCCATACGTACCGCGTGATGTCGATGGCGTCGATGCGCAAGGACATCGAATTGATGAAGCGGGCCAATGTGAACGCCGTGCGCGCGTCGCATTACCCGAACGATCCGCGCTGGTACGACCTGGCCGACGAATACGGCCTGTACATCATGGACGAGGCGGACCTCGAGTCGCACGGCTACATGGAGAAGGGCGACCAGGCGGGCGACCCGCAGAAGCGCGCCGCGATCCAGCTGGGCTACAAGCCGCACTGGCGCATCGCGCACCTGGACCGCATCTCGCGCATGGTGGAACGCGACAAGAATTCGCCGTCGGTCATCTTCTGGTCGCTGGGGAACGAGGCCGGCACGGGGCCGAACTTCGAGAACGCGGCCGCGTGGATCCGCAAGAACGATCCGACGCGTTTGATCAGCTACCTGGGCCACGGCACCATCGGCGAGGAACACCTGCCGAACGCCTACGTCGACATCTACGCGCCCATGTACGACGACATCGAGAAGATGGCGGACTACGCGCTCGACCCGAACTTCCGCCAGCCGATGATCCAGTGCGAATACGCCCATGCGATGGGCAATTCGCTGGGCAACCTGGAGGACTACTGGCAGGTCATCCGCGCGCACCGCAAGCTGCAGGGCGGCTTCGTGTGGGACTGGGTCGACCAGAGCATCATCGCGAAGGACGACAAGGGCCGCACGTACTGGGCGTCCGGCTTCGACCTGAACCCGGAGCGGGGCGACAACAGCGTCGTCGGCGACGGCGTCGTGCGCTCGGACCGCACACCGGATCCGGAATACTATGAACTGCAGAAGGTCTATTCGCCCGTCGTGTTCGAAGGCGACCCGGCAGCAGGCAGCATCGAGGTCGTGAACCGCTACGATTTCCGCGACCTGTCGCATCTCGCGTTCGATTGGGAGCTGGCGCGCGACGGCGTCGTCGTCGCCCGCGGCACACTGGCCGATGCGGCCACGCCGGCCGGCGCCCGCCAGAAACTGGCGCTGGCATTGCCCGATGTCGCACCCGGCGGCGAGCGTGTACTGACCGTGCGGGCGAAGAGCCGTGCGGCGCTGCCGGGCGTGGAGCAGGGCGCCGTCGTCGGCTGGTCGCAGTTCGTGCTGGCGTCGCCGCGCGCCCCGCAGAAACAGCTCGCCACCGTACCGCCCGTCCGCACGGACGGCGCGGTGGAGCTGCGCGCCGCCGACGCCGTACTGCGCGTAGCAAAGGACACGGGACTCGTGACCTACACGGTGGCCGGCCGCACGGTCCTGAAGGGCGGTTCGCCGAACTTCTGGCGCGGCCTGACGGACAATGACGAAGGCTCCGGCGTGGACAAGAGCCACGGGGTGTGGCGGACGTTCACCGACCAGCGCAAGGTGCGCGACGTGACCGCGACGGCCGATGGCGTGCGCGTGCTGTTCAGCTTCGGCGCCGGCGCGGCGCACTGGGAAAACATCTATCGCATGCGCGCCGACGGCAGCGTCGACGTGCAGGCCAGCTTCACGCCGCTGCGCGACGACCTGCCGGATCCGCTGCGCCTGGGCCTGCGCTTCGACAGCCTGCCGGCGCTCGATGCGCTGTCATGGTACGGCCGTGGTCCGTACGAATCGTACGCGGACCGCAAGACGGGATCCGCACTGGGCCTGTACGCGGGCAAGGTGGCGGACCAGTACCACGGCTACATCCGCCCGCAGGAAAGCGGCAACAAGACGGACGTGCGCTGGTTCCAGCTGCAGGACGGCGCCGGCAGCGGCATCCGCGTGGACTTTGATGCGCCGAGCGCGTTCAATGCGCTCGCGTTCCCGTACGAGGACCTGTACCTGCGGCCGCGCGGCACGTGGAAGAGTTCCGAGATCGCGCCGCATGGCGACGGCTCGGTGCTCGTCGACATGGCCCAGGCGGGCGTGGGCGGCGACACCGGCTGGAGCCTGGACGGGCGGCCGCACGTGAAGTACCGCATCCCGCTCGCCCCCGCCAGCTATCGCTTCGTGCTCGCCC
Organism: Massilia sp. Masssp94; assembly: GCF_059491305.1. Taxonomy (NCBI): domain Bacteria; kingdom Pseudomonadati; phylum Pseudomonadota; class Betaproteobacteria; order Burkholderiales; family Oxalobacteraceae; genus Massilia; species Massilia sp. Masssp94. Next base: position 6,765,547 of record NZ_CP168501.1, on the reverse strand, counting down.
CCGTGCGTGCCCAGCGGGTGGCGGAGCAGTGATCGATAACCGGGGCATTCGCGCCCCGGATCACGACGCCGGCGGCCGGTCAAGCGGCGGCGTCGTGTAAATACCACATCAACAATGATATTTCGCAAAGGTATTACCACGAGGAAGGACGCGGCCTATAATTCAACCTAGATTTGTTATCGATACCTAAAACGCCGGCCGTACAGAGCCGGGGAAAACCATGCCAAATCGGATTACAGAGGAGAACCAAATGAAGCACAATCACCGCAATTTCGGACCGAAGATGTCGGTCGTCGCCGTGGCGCTCGCCCAGGCTTTCGCAGGCCACGCCTGGGCGCAGCAGGCGGACGCCAACACCGTCGTCGTGACGGGCATCCGCGCCAGCGCGCAGTCGTCGCTGGCGATCAAGCGCGACTCGATGGAGGTCGTCGACTCGATCAGCGCGGACGACATCGGCAAGCTGCCGGACCCGAACGTCACCGAGACCATGACGCGCATCCCCGGCGTGCAGGGCTACCGCTACGGCGGCGAGGGCGCATCGCCCGTGGGCACCGGCTCCGGCGTGACGATCCGCGGCCTGTCCGGCCAGACGGCGTCGGAAGTGAACGGCCGCGCCTACTTCACGGCAGGCAGCCGCGAATTCAACCTGGAAGGCGCGATTCCGGGCATGGTCGCCGGCATCGACGTGTATAAAAACCCGTCGGCCGAACACATCGAGGGCGCCATCGGCGGCCTGGTCAATATCCGCACCCGCAATCCGAGCGACTTCAAGGGCCTGACGGGCGCACTGAACATCGGCGGCCGCTACAACGACCTGGCGAAGAAGGGCAATCCGGAACTGTTCGGCATGATCGCCAACCGCTGGAACCTGCAGGGCGGCGGCCGCATCGGCGTGATGGCGGCAGCCGTGTTCCAGCAGAGCACGGGTCGTTCGGACAACAACCCGGGCAACGGCGGCGCCAACTACAAACGCGCTGTGCGCGCCGACAGCGCCGAATACGCGACGCTGGCCGGCGCCAATACGGCGAACGATCCGTCGAAGCCGATGTCGCAGTACGTCGGCCGCACCGACGTCTCTTACCTGGCGGGCGTGCCCACGCTGCCGACGTCGACGACTGCCGGCGCCTACATGCCGAACCTGGCCGGTCTGACCCAGGAGCAGATCGGCAACGTCATGGCGGCGCCCGCACTCACCAATAACGTGTTCCAGGAAACGATCATGCGTACCCGCCGCGGCCTGAATCTGGCTGCGGACTGGCGCGTCGACAATACGCTGCGCTTCTACGTCGACGGCAACTACACCTACTACCTGTATCACCAGAACTACCGCGGCCTGAACTCGTCGGACAACAACAACCAGGCCAACAACGTTCAGAACCTGCAGACGGCGCCGTTCAACCTGACTGAACAGTTCGCCAACGGCAACCTCAACGGCGGCAGCAACGACGTCCTCGCCACCAAGCGCTTCCTCAGCGGGAACTTCCTGAACACGAGGATGACCACGACCGGCGGCGACGAGCACCGTCCGTACACGACGTGGATCGCCGCGACCGGCGCCGAATGGCACCCGACGCCGGCCCTGTTCCTGAAGGCGGACATCAACTTCATCAAGGCCGACCAGACCCAGGACAACCGCTCCGTGACCCTGCTGTCCAATCCGGGCCTGTACTGGACGGCCAACCGGGTCAGCGATGGCGCACCGCACCAGTTGACGTTCACCGGGCCGAACCTGTCCGATCCGTCCAACTTCATGTACCAGGCGTACAGCAACGGCACGCACCAGAGTTACCACGACACCGGCGGCGCGGTGGCCCTGGACGGTACGTACTCGCTGGACGACGGCTGGTTCTTCAGCCGCCTCAAGTTCGGCGCCCGCGCCGCGCGCCAGTCGAGCAGTTACAACAACTTCGGATTCGGCGGCCGTCCGCTGACGAGCGACGGCCTCGCGCTGGCTGCCGACGGCAGCAACGGCATCTCGGCGGCGAACGGCGGCCATACGCAATCCTCACCCACCAACTTCATGGACGGCCTGGCCGGCTATTCGGGCGGCTACGTCGTCTACAACCCGGACCAGCTGCTGGGCAACCAGGTGAGCGGCGCCTTCCCGAAAGCCGGGATCTTGCCGGAGAACGGACTGACGGAACAACTCCTGTCCCGCCGCTATACGAACGAGAAGACCAAGGCGATCTACCTCGTGGGTGAGTTCGCACTGCTGGATGACCGTCTCAAGGGTAACGTCGGCGTGCGCGTCGTCCGCACCAATGGCGAATTCGTGGCGCAGGTGGCGGACCCGATCACCGGCGCCATCGGACCGTACCGCCGCACGACGTCCTACACGAACGCACTACCTTCGTTTAACCTGACCTACGACCTGGCGAAAGACTTCCTGGCGCGCTTCGGCTACGGACGCGGCATGACCCGTCCGGGACTCGACCAGCTCAATCCATCCCTCACCGTCAACTCGACCCAGGGTACGCTGCAAATCGGTAACCCGGATCTGCGTCCGCTGACCGCGAACAGTTTCGACTTCTCGCTGGAGCGCTACTTCAGCAAGACGAACTACCTGGCAGCCGGTGTGTTCGACAAGGAAATCAACGGCTTCTTCAACGACGTCCAGAATTGCGAGAACGTCTCGCTCGCGACGGGCTATAGCGGCGCCGTCTCGAACGGTTGCCCGAGCGGCCAGCTGTTGGTGTCGAAGACCCTGAATTCCGAGAAGGGCTATGCGCGCGGCGTCGAGCTGTCGGGCCAGTACTTCTTCGACAGCGCCCCCGGCATCCTGAAGAACTTCGGCGTGGCCGGTTCGTACACCTATGTGAAGACGGACAACCCGTTCAACGTGGGTACGAAGGCCGCGCCGAACATCATCTCGACGCCACAACCGTTCGCCTCGAAGAACAGCTACAGCGTGAGCGCCCTGTACGAGGACAACAAGGCGTCCGCGCGCCTGGTCTACACGTGGCGTTCTCCGTCGGTGCTGTTCGGCTTCTCGCCGAACCCGATCGACGGCCGCTACATCGATGCCTACGGTATCCTGGACGGCTCGTTCAACTACCAGCTGACCGACAACCTGGCGCTGTCGCTGATCGCGTCGAACATCACGAACAAGACGCTCAATCGTAACGTCGGCGGCCTCGGGAACGAGAGCGGCATCGAACGCCAGCACTACGAGAACGGCCGCTTCTTCGGTTTCAGCTTGCGCTACAAGTTCGGCAACCTGTAATCTTCTCTCTCGTCGCGGGCCGCGTGCCCGCTTTCGACCGCCGCCGGTGTTTGCCGGCGGCGGTTTTTTTACGAAAGGGTTTTCGATGTCCTTCACCCGCCGTTCGATGCTCAAAGCCACCCTCGCGGCGTTCCCGGCGCATGGTCTCGCCCGCGACCTCGGCCAGCATTCGCCGCCCGTGCCGGTCGATGCGGCGCGTGCGTTCCTGGCCAACCAGGTGCGCCTGCTGCCGGGAAGTCCGTTCCACTTACGGCAGGAGCTGCATCGCACAGGGGTGCTCGCGTCCTATGATCCCGACAAACTGCTTTACCACTACCGCGCGTTGGCGAAACTTCCCCAGAAAGCAGGCATCGAGAAGGGTTACGACGGCTGGGACAGTGAATTCCTTCGTGGGCACATGACCGGGCACTATCTGTCCGCCGCGTCGCGCATGGCGGCGGCGACCGGAAGCCTGTTGTTTCGCGACCGGGTCGACTACCTCGTGGCCGAGCTCGCGGCATGTCAGAAGAGCCTGAATCAGGGTGGCTACCTGGCCGCGTTTTCCACGGCCGCCTTCGACCAGCTCGAAGGCAAGCCCGGGGCCGACGCCGGGGGCATCGGGGTGCCTTATTACACGATCCAGAAGATCATGTCGGGCCTCATCGACGCCCATGCCTACGTCGGCAACAGGCAGGCACTCGACGTGGCCACCCGGATGGCCGACTACTTCGGCAAACGGCTCGCGCGGCTCGATGCCGGGCAGGTCGACCGGATATTCCGCACGGACGGCAGCCGCAATCCGCAAAACGAATTCGGTGCGATGAGCGACGTGCTGACGGAACTCTACAAGATCGACAAGAATCCCCGGCACCTCGACACCGCCCGCATGTTCCACCGCGCCTGGTTCGTCGGCCCGCTTGCCGACGGCGAGGACCGGCTGGGCGGCGTGCACGCCAATACGCACATCGCGCAGGTGGTGGGCCTGGCCAACGCCGCCAACGTCGATGGCGACCCGCTGGAACTGAAGGCGTCCGAGAACTTCTGGCGCCTGGTCGTGCACAGGCATTCATTCGCCAACGGCGGTACGTCGGTGAACGAATGGTTCGACAAACCCGGCGTGGAGGCCGGCCCGTCGATCGACAACCAGAAGGTATTGCCGCCGACGACCGCCGAGACGTGCAACACCCACAACATGCTCAAGCTGACGACAAGGCTGTTCGAGCGCAACCGCCGTGCGGACCTTGCCGACTACTACGAGCGTGCGCTGTACAACCACGTGCTGGCGTCGGTGGCGCCGGACTCGGGCGCCATGACCTATTTCACGCCGTTCCACGGGGACTTTCGCACCTATCTCAACGGCAGCTTTTGCTGTACCGGCTCCGGTATCGAAAACACCGCACGCTACAACGAAGGCATTTACTTCCACAAGGACGATACGCTCTGGGTGAACCTGTATATTCCGTCCGAGCTCAGTTGGCGGCAAGCCGGGATCGTATTGCGGCAGCAAGGGGACATCACGCGCGGCGACCCGGTGCGCCTGACGGTGGTGAAGCCGGGAGCCCGCGCCGTCACGGTGAATCTGCGCGTTCCCGCATGGGTCGCCGGACCGGTGACGGTCAGGATCAACGGCAAGCCGCAAGGTGTGGACGCACAGCCCTCGACCTATATCGCGTTGCGGCGGCAATGGAAGGCCGGTGACGTGATCGACCTGACGCTGCCGGCGGGGCTGCGGCTGGAGCGGTCCATGGACGACGCCTCGACGGTCTCCCTGTTCCATGGCCCGGTCTTGCTGGCCGGAGAACTCGGCAGGGGCAGCATGCCCGCCAGCGACGTGGGCGACAAGGATGCTTACCTGAAGATTGCCGCCGTGCCGGTTCCGGATATCGTCGGCAAGTCCGGCAACCCCGCCGATTGGCTCGCGCCGATCCCCGGCGATCCGTCCGCGTTCAGGTTCAAGGATGCAGGTCCGGCCAGCGGCATCGTCGTCCGGCCGCTGTTTGACCTGCACCATCAGCGCTATGCCGTGTATTGGCGCCTGAACGCAGCCGGTCAGTACGGCCCGGCCCCCGGCGCAGTCACGTTGAAGTAATCGGCTTCGAGGTACGACGGCTGCGTGCGCGCCCGCGCACCGACGCTGAACAGGCCCACCTGCGCGCCCACCCACGTGCCGCGCGTGACCGGGAACGGGGCGCCGGCCGGCTTGAACGGGCGGCCGTCCACGCTGTACGAAAAGCCGACGAACGCCGTTTCGTACATCGACATGCGCAGGACCACCTCGTCCGGCGCGTCCGGCAGCACGACGGTGGACTCCTCGCGGCAGCGCGGTCCGAACGGGCCGCACACGGTGCGCACGAGTTCCGTCTTTCCGCCGCTGCGGCGCAGGCCCACCCAGCCATACTGCATGGCGTTAATGATCAGACCGGCCCGGTCGCCGTCGACGGCACCCTCGAGGCGCACGCGGGTCTCCACGACGAAGCGCGACGCGGGCACCTTCTGCGTGAGGATCGCGCCCGCCGCGCGCACAAAGCCGTCGGCTTCCGGCACCACCTGGGTGGCGAGGCGCAGGTGGCCGGGGTTGTCCGTCAGCGAGTACCAGCCGGGCGCCGGATTCGCGCCCCATTGCCACTGCAGGCCGAGGGCAGGGCCATCGAACGCATCGCTTGTCGCCGGCGCCGCCGGGCCGAAGCCTTGCACCGGTTTCGCGTACGTGTTCACGGGTTCGCCGACGCCCGGCGTGCGGCCCGGTGCGCCGATGACCGGCCAGCCGTCCTGCCAGCGCATCGGCTGCAGGTGCACGACGCGGCCATACGCCCCCTTGTCCTGGAAGTGCACGAACCAGTCCTTGCCGTCCGGGGCATCCACCCACGCGCCCTGGTGCGGCCCGTTGATCGGGGTGTCGCCCTGGTCCATCACGCGGCGTGCCTCGTACGGTCCGTCGATCGAGCGCGAACGGAACACGGCCTGCCAGCCCATCTCGACGCCACCGGCGGGGGCGAACACGTAGTAATAGCCGTTCGCCTTGTACAGCTTCGGCCCTTCGACCGTGTGGTAGCCGGGGTAGCGGCCGCCGTCGATGATGATCTTGCCGCCGTCGTCCAGGAGGCGGGTCGCCTGCGGATCCATGCGGCGCAAGGTCAGCACGTTGTTGATGCCGGCGCGGCTCTTCGCCCACGCGTGCACCAGGTACGCCTTGCCGTCGTCGTCCCACAGCGGCGCGGGGTCGATGATGCCGCGCCCGGCCAGGAGCAGCCGCGGCGGCGTCCACGGGCCCGCGAAACGCTCGGCCGTCGTCACGTAGACGCCGTAGTCCGGGTCGGGGTAGAAGATCCAGAAGCGGCCGTCGTGCCAGCGCAGCGTCGGCGCCCACACGCCCTTGCCGTATTGCGGACGGTCGAACACGTTGGCCGGTTCCAGCCGGGGCAGGGCGTGGCCGACGAGCGTCCAGTTCACCAGGTCCGGCGACTCCAGCAGCGGCAGGCCGGGCGCATTGTTGAAACTGGACGCCGTCATGTAGAACTTGTCGCCGACGCGGATCGCGTCCGGATCGGAATAATCCGCATGCAGGATGGGGTTGCGGTAGCGGCCGTCGCCGAGGTCCGCGCTCCAGGGCGCGGCGGCGAGGCCCGTGGCCGCTTGCTGCTGGGCAGGCGCGGCCATGGTACGGCAACCCGCGACGGCCGCGGCGGCGAGCAGCACGGCGATGGTGAGGCGAGAGGCGGGCAAGACAGTCTCCTTCTTCATTCGGTGAAGCTTGGGGTTGTTATCGATCTCATGGTAGCATTGTTGAATTGATGCAATCAAGGCATCCTTGCTGCATGATGAGCTGCAAACCGGGCTGCCATGCCGCGTTGTCAGAAGTGGCGTTTCCCCTGGCGCGGCGGTATCATGTGACATCGTGTGCCGGGAATGAAATCGATAACAAAGCCAGGCCATCAGACTACAGGACAATAATTCAATGGGTAGTGAAACCAAGCAGGGCGACCGCCCGGCCGCCGGTGCGACCGTCTGGGACGTGGCGCAGAAAGCCGGCGTTTCCGCGATGACCGTGTCGCGCGTCATCAACGGCAACGCCAGCGTCAGCGACAAGACGCGCGAAAAGGTCAACCGCGCCATCCAGGAACTGAACTACCAGGTCAACGTGGCGGCGCGCGCGGCGCGCATCGGTACGCTGCGCGTCGGCCTGTTGTACAGCAATCCCAGCGCGGCGTTCCTCAGCGCCTTCCTCGTCGGGGCCCTCGGCGAGTGCAGCCAGACGGGCGCGCACCTGATCCTCGAGAACTGCGACAACCTGCGCAGCCAGCGCAAGGCGATCGACCGCCTGATCGCGGACGGCGCCGACGGCATCCTCGTGCCGCCGCCGCTGTGCGACTCCAAGGCCGCGCTCAAGCAGCTGGCCGAGATGGGCATTCCGTCCGTCGCGGTCGCGACCGCGAAGCCGTCGCCGCAGATGTCGGCCGTGCGCATCGACGACTACGAAGGCGCGCTGACGATGACCAGGCACCTGCTGGCCCTGGGCCACACGGACATCGGCTTCATCAAGGGCGACCCCGAGCATACGCCGGCCCAGCTGCGCTACCAGGCGTTCATCGACGCGATGCGCGACGCCGGCCACCACGTCCCCGCCGAGCGGGTGGCGCAGGGCATGTTCACCTACCGTTCCGGCCTGCTCGCCGCGCGCGAACTGCTGGCGCAGCCGACGCGGCCGACCGCGATCTTCGCCAGTAACGACGACATGGCGGCCGCCGTCATCGCGGTGGCGCACGGGCTGCACATGCAGGTGCCGGACGACATCGCCGTCTGCGGCTTCGACGACACGCCCGTCGCGACGACCGTGTGGCCCGAGCTCACGACGGTCCACCAGCCGATCACGGAAATGGCGCGCAGCGCCGTCGCCCTGCTGGTGGAACACATCCGCGCGCGCCGCGCCGGCCAGTCGTACATGCCGCAGCACCGGCTGATGCCGTTTACGCTGGTCGAACGCGAATCGACGGAAGCCCACGAGTAATTACCAATAGGGGCGCCACGTGCGGGTCAACCGCACGAGGGCCTCGAGGTAGAAGTAATCGCCCCAGATGCAGGCCTCGTCCACGCCGACGCCGTTCGGCTTGTGGTACACGCCGTGCTTCAGGAGGCCCGCGCCCGGCGTGCCGCTCGTGTCGGCGTAATCGCCCGCGAGCGTCAGTACGGTGCCGGCCGCGGCGCATTCGTAGGCCGGACGCAGCGGATCGGCCAGCGGCAGGTTGCGCGCCAGTTCCAGCAGGCCGCATGCGGCGATGGCGGCGCCCGAGCTGTCGCGCGGCTCCGGTCCGGACGTGAACACGAGATCCCAGTAGCAGATGCCGTCCGCCGGCAGGCGGTTCAGGTAGTAGTTGGCCAGCACCTTCGCCAGGTCGACGAGGCGGCCGTCGCCATTGTGGCGGTACACGAGCGGGAAGCCGGAGATGCCCCATGCCTGGCCCCGCGCCCAGCACGAATCGTCCGCGTAGCCCTGGTGCGTCTTGCCGTGCAGCGGCGCGCCGCTGCCCGGGTCGAAGAAGAACGTGTGGAACGTGGAGCCGTCGGGACGCACGATGTGGCGCGCGGCCGCCTCGATGTGGCGGTCGGCCGCCGTGCGGAACGCCGGGTCGCCCGTGAAATCGCTGGCCCAGTACAGCAGCGGCAGGTTCAGGTTGCAGTCGATGATCATGCGGCCGCGCTGGGCCGGGTCTGACAATTCGCCCCACGCCTGGATGATGCCGGCGCCCGGCAGGTAGCGTTCCAGCAGCATGCGCGCGGCGCCCAGTGCCGCTTCGGCCGCGAGCGGTTCGCCCGTCAGCTGGTAGCCGGACACGCACGAGAGGCTGTACAGGAAGCCGAGGTCATGGTGGTTGACGTTGATGCGGTCGCGCTGGCGCGCGTGGAAGCTCGCCACGTGGCGCAGGCCCGCGTCGCGGTAGCGGGCGGCGCCCGTCAGCTCGTACGCGAGCCAGAGCATGCCGGTCCAGAAGCCGTTCGTCCATTCCGTGTTGTCCATCGCCTCATAGACGCCGCCCTTCGACGACGGCATCGGGAAGGCGTCGCCGAAGTGCGCCAGGTTGCGGTCGACGGCGTCCAGCGCGCGCGCGATCGCGCGGTCGATGGCGGCCTTGTCGATGCCGCGGTTCCAGTGGGCCGGCAGCGCGCCGGTGTTCAGCGGCTCCAGTGCCGCCGCGTTCAGGGGTGGGGTCATGCTTGCTCCTTGTTGGATCATTTGGCAGGTTCGGCGAGCGGCGCGGCCTGCTCGCCGGACGTTTCCGCGGGCGTCGGCAGCAGGAATACGGCGGACAGGATCAGGAAGACGAGGCCGAGGCCCGCCAGGATCAGGTAGGTCGCGGAAAAACCGATGCGGTCGTAGCCGATGCCGGCCAGCGACGACAGCGCGAAGATGCCGATCGAGTGGCCGAAGCTCACGCCGACCATGTAGACGGTCGAGGCGAGGCGGTTGTCGAAATGGTGCGCGATGTAGCGGAACAGCGAGACGGCGAGGATCGGCAGCTCCACCGAGTGCAGCAGTTTCATCGCCGAGATCGAGACGGGACCGACGGCGAGGCCGGAACCGGCGATTCGCACGAGCATGATGGAACCGGCCAGCAGCAGGCCGTTCTTCGCGCCGATGCGGCGCACGAGCAGCGGCGCGAGGAACAGGCCGCCCGCTTCCAGGAAGATCTGCGCGGAGTTCAGGTAGCCGAACATCGCGACGCCCGTCTTCGGGTCCGGGAACAGCGACGCGAAATAACGCGAGAACTGCTGGTCGAACACGAGGTACAGGTTCGTCACGCCCAGCACGAACACCATGAAGCGCCAGAAGCCCGGCATGCGCAGCAGCGCGAAGGCGTCGGCCAGTTTGACGCCGTCCTTGCCGCGCACGCCCGGTTCGGCCGGGCCGCCACGCGTGACGGCCAGCAGCGCGAGCATCACGCCGCCCGCCAGCGACGCGAGCGCGAAATTGATGCCCGGGTCGACGTTGTAGATGCGGCCACTGAACGCGGCGGCGCTGGCGAAGCCCAGCGAGCCCCACAGCCTCACGCGGCTGTATTCGAAGCCGTCGCGGCGGCCGATGCGGTCCACGTACGATTCGATCGCGTAGCTGCCGGCATTGAACGTGATGCCGAGGTACAGCCCGCCCACGACGGCGCCCAGCAGGATGTTCGTCTTCAGCAGCGGCGCGTAGAGGAACGGGAAGAACAGGCCGGACAGGGCGACGAGCGCGGCCACCGTCCACAGGATGTTGCGGCGGGTGCCCACGCGGTCCGACACGAAGCCGTAGATCGGCTGCGAACACATCGCGGCAAAGGCGTTGGCGGCAAAGACGATGCCCGCCTCGGTCCCCGACAGCTTGAGCGTCTGCCCCAGCCAGACGGCGAGCAGCGAGATGCTCATCGCCTGGGCGAAGAAGTAGATGTAGACGTAGCCGCACAGGAAGCGGAATTGCGATGTGCGCGTTGCCATGGTGTCTCCTGGTTATCGTTATAACTGCTTGCCGAAATACTGTTGGCCGGACGCCGCGAAGTCAAGGGCCAGATTCGTTCCCTCCTCGCGGCGGACCACGATGGTACCCGCCAGCGCGAGCACGGCGTCGAGCGCCGGCGGCTGCGCACCGGCCGCCTGGCAGGCCGCGGTACCCGCTGCGACGGCGACGCGCAAATGGCTGCCGCCGGCCCGCTCCGGCCACGTCATGAGGCTGTACAGCAGGCCGCCGATGCTGGCGTCGCCCGCGCCCACCGTGTCGACGACGTCCACGACAGGCGCGGCGGCGCGCCAGGTGCCGTCGGGCCGCACGAGGAGGGCGCCGTCGGCGCCGCGCGTGAACAGGTACGTCGCGGCCGGATTCATGGCGCGCAGCGTTGCGAACGCCGCGTCGGCATCGTCGATGCGGAACAGGCCGCGCACGTCTTCGTCGGACACCTTGACCACGTCCGCCAGGCCCACCATCGTGCGCAACGTCTCGTCATAGCGCGCGTCCATCAGCGCGCGGAAGTTGGGGTCGTAGCTGATCTTCGTGCCGCGCAGTTTCAGGTCGCGGGCCAGCGCGACGAGTGTGCCGGCGAGCGGCGCGCGCGCAAGGCTGATGCCGCCGAAGTGGACCCATGCGGCGCCGTCCTGCCACCCGGCCGGCAGATGGTCCGGATCGAAGTGCAGGTCGGCGCTGTCCGTGCCGATGAAGAAGTAGCGGGGCGGGTGGCGTTCGTGCACGACGGCCAGCAATGGCGGGCGGTCGACCTGCTGCAGGAAGCGCTGGTCGAGACCCGCTGCCGCGTTGGCGGCGGCGAGTTCGAGGCCGAACACGTCGCGGCTGACGGCGCCCGCGAACGCGCTCGGGATGCCGAGGCGGGCGACGACGCGCGCCACGTTCCACGTCGAGCCGCCGGTCTGGCTCGTCCACGTGCCGGGGCCTGTCGCGAGCAGGTCCGTCAGCGCTTCGCCGGCCGCGACGAAGCGGGGCAGCGCGGTCATGGGTTCGCCTCCAGCGCGTGCAGCACGTCGTAGCAGGCGCCCATCGTGTGATAGTCCGTCTTGCCGGCCGGGCTCTTCTCATTGGTCAGCTTGCGGTTGTCCTGGCCGAGGATGCGGTACCAGGCGCCGTGGTCGTGGTCGACGAAGTGCGCCCAGCTGTACGCCCAGATACGGTCGTACCAGTTCCAGTAGGCCGGGTTCCCGGTGCGCACGGCCAGCAGCGCGGCGGCCGCGAAGCTTTCGGCCTGCACCCAGAAATACTTGTCGCCGTCGCAGATGCTGCCGTCCGGCGCATAGCCGTAGCAGATGCCGCCGTGCTCCGCGTCCCAGGCGCGCAGCAGCGCGGCGTCGAACAGCTGGATGGCGCGCGGCGCGAGCCATTCGGCGTCGCCCGCCAGGTGGGCGCGGTGGCGTTCGAGCAGCAGCAGCAGCTTCGCCCATTCCGTCAGGTGGCCGGGCTGGTAGCCCCAGGGCCGGAAGATGTTCGTCTTGTCGTCGCGGTTGTAGTCCCAGTCCACCGACCAGTCGGCGCGATAGTGCTCCCACACGTAACCCTCCGCGAGGGCGGCCTGGCGCAGCGTGATGTTGCGGGCCAGCGTCTCGGCGCGGTGCAGGTAGCGCACTTCGCCCGTCGCCTCGTACGCCGCGAGCATCGCTTCGCACGAATGCATGTTGGCGTTCTGGCCGCGGTACGCGTCCAGCACGGACCAGTCGGCGCTCGCCTGGTCCGCGTACAGCCCGTGCCCGGGTTCCCAGAAGCGCGCCTCCATCAGGTCGAACGTCTCGGCGAGGTAGCCGCGCGCCTCCGCGACACCGGCCCGCAGCGCATGCGCATACGCCAGCATGACGAAGGCCAGGCCGTAGCAGTGGTTGTCGCCGTCGAGGACTTCCTTGCGGCCCGCGTCCCACGCGAGCTGCCAGGCGTAGCCGCCCGTGCGCGGGTCGCGGTGGACGTCGCGCAGGAACGCCACGCCTTGGCGCACGGCCGCGAGGTGTTCCGGGTCGCCGAAGCGGCGGTACGCCATCGCGTAGTTGAAGACGAAGCGCGTGCTGCTGACGAGGTGGCGTGTCGTGCGGTCGTACACCGTGCCGTCGTCGCGGAAGAAGTGATAAAAACCGCCGCTCGGGTCGATGCAGCGCGGGTGATAAAACCGCATCGTATGGGCGATGTGGTCGAGCAGGAAGCCGGGAGAACGGAAGTCGGGTGCCATGGCGCGGTACTCTATCGTTGGGTTGGGAGGGACGGTTGGGGCCAGGCGGCGATGCGGTACCGGGTTTCCCACGGCGCGTCGGGGCCGATGGCGATCCCGAGGCGGTCCGCGAGCGGATGGTTCGCGGGCGCCGTCGCGACGCGGCCCAGGTCGAACAGGCTGTTCACGGGTTCGGCGCCCAGCGCCAGGTGGCTGCTCATCCAGGGGAAGTGGATGCGGCCGCCGTTGCTCACCCAGAGCAGCAGGTCGGGCAGCTGCGCCGTGTCCCACCACAGGCCGACGCAGGCGTCGTAATCGAGGTAGTGCAGCGCGATCGGCGCGGCGCCGTCCTGGCCGCCGATTGCGCGCACCTGCAGCAGTTCCTCGGCCGGCGCGGCGAACGGCAGGTGCGCGAGGTCGATGGGACCGTCGACGCCGGCCAGGCTGTCCAGCGATGCGGAGCGCGTGTCGGTCAGCAGGCGCGACACCGCGCCGGCCGGCTGGGCGGGATAACTGTGGATGCCGTCGTGCGGCCCGAGCACGATGCGCACGCGCCCCGGTGCCGGCGGCAGGCGGAACGTCGGATGCAGGCCGGCGGGCACGCGCGCCGCGCGGCGGGCCCATACGCGCAACGTGATATCGACGGCCGGCGCGTGCGGGTCGGCCGCGATCTCGCGTTCGATGTGTTCGATCGGCGAGCCGGCGGGATAGTCGATGGCCAGGCGGATGCGGGTGTCGCTCGCCGACACGCAGCGCCAATGGTGGTTGGCCGCAAAGCCGTGGTCCCACGCATCCTCGGGCGCGCGCGTGCCCCAGCCGGCGGGCAGGCCGGGCGGCGCTTCCGTGCAGCCGAACGGCAGGCAGGGCCACTCGCCGCGCAGGCGCCGCATGATGCCGGGCAGGGTGCCGGCGCGCGTCATGCCGGCCCAGGGTGCCACGTGCATGATCTCCAGTTCCCGTTCGTCGCCGATGCGCAGGCTCAGGGGGCCGAGCATCGCGCCCAGCGACTGCACGTCCGCGCTGCCGTGGTCCCAGGTAAGACGCCAGCTGCCGGTCATGCGGACGTTCCCGTGTGTGCGGCGTTGAAGTCGCCTGTGATCGCGTGTTTCATGGCAGCGGCGGCCAGCGCGAACCCGGCCACGTCCGCCGTCGCCATGCCGGACTGGAGTCCGTGCAGGACGCCGGCCGCGAAGGCGTCGCCCGTGCCGATACGGTCGACGGTGCCGGACAGCCGGTAGCTGCCGCCGGTCACGGACTTCGTGCGCGTGTGCAGCACGGCCGACAGCTCGTGCTCGTCCGTCCGGTGCGGCACGCGCCGGGTCCAGGCCAGCATGGCCAGGTCGGGAAATGCGGCGAACGCGCATTGCACCGCATCCCGCTCGCGCGCGGGATCCGCCAGTTCGGGGCGGTCGAGCACGTGGGCGATGTCGCGCGGAGCGGCGAACAGCACGTCGGCCATGCGCATCGCCTCCGGCAGCGGCGGCTGCGCCGTGCCGTCGAACGCGACGCGCACGCCCGCGGCGCGCGCCGCCCGCATCGCCGCGAGCACGGCCTGGGCGGGGCCGTCGCCGGCGGCCGGCGGGATGCCCGACACGTGCAGCCACCCGGCGCCGTCCAGCAGCGCGGGCCAGTCGTACAGGCCGGGATCGGCCAGCGCGTATGCGGAGCCGGCGCGGTCGTAGATGATTTCGGACGCGCGCGCGGCGGCGTCCGGCGTGATGAAGTACAGGCCCATGCGGCCGGGGCGCAGGCGGATGCCGGCCGTGTCCACGCCGTGCGCGTGGAGGCTGTCGAGCGCGGCGCGGCCGAGGGAGTTGTCGGGCAGGACGCTGACCATGGCGGTGCGGTGGCCGAGCAGGGCGAGCGCGACGGCGACGTTCGCCTCGGCGCCGCCCGCGCACGCGTCCAGCGCCGGCGTCTGCAGCAGCATGCGGCCCGGCGGGGCGGCGAGGCGCAGCAGGATCTCGCCGAAGCAGACGATGCGGCCCGCCATGTCGGGACGGGCGCTCATCGGGCGAGCCAGCCGCCGTCCACCGGCAGGACGATGCCGTGGACGTAGTCGCTGGCGGGGCTGGCCAGGAACACGGCGGCGCCGGCCAGGTCGCCCGGCTGGCCCCAGCGGCCGGCCGGGATGCGCGCGAGGATGGCCGGCTCGCGCACCGGGTCCGCGCGCAGGGCCGCCGTGTTGTTCGTGTCGAAGTAGCCGGGCGCGATGGCGTTGACGTTGATGCCTTGCGCGGCCCATTCGTTGGCCAGCGCGCGCGTGAGGCCCGCGACGGCGCTCTTGCTCGCCGTGTAGGCCGGCACGCGGATGCCGCCCTGGAACGACAGCAGCGACGCGATGTTGACGATCTTGCCGCCGCCGTTTTTCGCCATGTGGCGCGCCGCGGCCTGAGACACGAAGAAGACGGATTTCAGGTTGGTGTCGATGACGGCGTCCCAGTCTGCCTCCTCGACGTCGAGGCTGTCGGCGCGGCGGATGATGCCGGCATTGTTGACGACGATGTCGAGCCGGCCGTTAAGGGCGACCGCGGCATCGACGACATCGCGCACGGGTGCCGTGGACGACAGGTCGGCGTGCACGTCGAGGAAGCGGCGGCCCAGCGCGCGGACTTGCGTGGCCGTGTCGTCGGCGGGACTGCGACCGGCCGCGACGATGTCGGCGCCGGCCTTGGCCAGCGCGAGGGCGATGCCCTGGCCGAGGCCCGTGTTGGCGCCCGTGACGAGCGCCGTGCGGCCGGCGAGGTTGAACAGGTCGAGCATGGGGTCCCCTTATTTCAGCTGGCAGATGTCGAGGACCTGCATGTCCGTGTAGTCCAGGTTCTCGCCGCCCATCGCCCAGATGAACGCATAGTTGGCCGTGCCGGAGCCCATGTGGATCGACCACGGCGGCGACACGACGGCCTGCTCGTTGGCCACGACGATGTGGCGCGCCGAATCGGGTTCGCCCATGAAGTGGAACACGCGCTGGTCGTCCTGCAGGTCGAAATAGAAATACACCTCGGACCGGCGCTCGTGCACGTGGGGCGGCATGGTGTTCCACACGCTGCCCGTCTTGAGGATCGTGAGGCCCAGCAGCAGCTGGGCGGACTTGCAGACGCCCGGGATGACGTACTGGTAGATCGTGCGTTCGTTCGACGTCGCTGCGCTGCCGCGCTCCAGCGGGATCGCCTGGGCGTGCGTGATCTTGACGAGTTCGCAGCGGACGTGCGCGGGCGTCGACGCGAGGTAGAAGCGGGCGGGGTTGGCCGCGTCCAGCGATTCGAAGACGACTTCACCGCTGCCCATCGGGACGTACAGGCCGTCGCGCGGGGCCAGCTCGAACGCCTGGCCGTCGACGGTGACACGGCCCGCGCCGCCCGCCACGTTGATGATGCCCAGCTCGCGCCGCGCCAGGAAGGGCTGGCCGGCCGCGGAAGGCGGCTCCGTGTGGGTGGGCAGGGCCAGCGGGCCGGCGACGGGCGCCGCGCCGCCGATGACGAAGCGCTCGTCGTGGCAATAGTTCAGCGTGACGGCGTCCGGCGCGAACATCCGGTCGATGAGGTAGCGCTGGCGCAGCTGCTCGTTGCTGGCGCCCGCCATCATGTCGGGGTGGGTGGCGTAATACGTCTTGTCGAACACGGAGGTCTCCTCGCGATGAATATCGGTTATCGATAACAATCATATCAGGGTATTTCGAAAAGTAAAAC
This sequence comes from Massilia sp. Masssp94, assembly GCF_059491305.1. Lineage (NCBI taxonomy): Bacteria > Pseudomonadati > Pseudomonadota > Betaproteobacteria > Burkholderiales > Oxalobacteraceae > Massilia > Massilia sp. Masssp94. Next base: position 6,748,994 of record NZ_CP168501.1, on the reverse strand, counting down.
CCCGCGGCAGGCGCGCCGGCGCAAAAAAAATGACCCGCCCCGACGAAGTCGAGGCGGGCCGAATACGGGACTGGAACGTACCCGCAAGGAGATCGCCATACCGGCATGAACCGGCTATGCCCGAGCGTACAGCGCAAGTTAACGATAACAAAACTTGTCGTCGAGATCAACAGATTTTGTTGCGTCCCGATTTCCGTCCCGGCGGTGGGGCATTAGTCGCGGACGCAACACGTGGAGGTAACGATAACAAATTTTCATCCGTTTCGTTGTGCTCGTGTTACGATCGCCAGCGCTATCGATAACACAACAGTCGAAGGAGGAGGCAGCGTCGTCGGTGGCATCCATTGAACTGGTTAGCAAACATATAAGGACAATCATGTATAACCATTCGCGTCAGAGGTGGAATGCGTTGCGCGGCAACGCAAAAGGAAAGATGTTGGCATTGGCACTGGCGTCCGCGCTGGTGCTCGTGGGGAGCGGCGCCAGGGCCGTGACCTTCGTCGCCACGCCGATGGTCCAGCCGGTCGTGAGCGGTACCGGCTTCCGCCATCCGGGACTCGGCTTCACGCCGGAGCAGCTGGAGTACGTACGCCAGCAGATCCGCGCCGACGTCGAGCCCTATAAATCGTATTACAACACCCTCGCGACCGTGTGCTGCAACTATGCGAACATCAACTTGCAGCCCACGAACCGCGACGCCACGAAGGTCGATACGCCGAACACGCCGAACTACAACAGTACGACGGCACAGACGCGCATGATCAACGATTCGCAGGGCGCGTTGACGCAGGCGATCCTGTACTACGTCACGGGCCGCAACGAATACCGGCGCAACGCGATGCGCGTCCTGCGCACGTGGAGCAACATGAACCCGAACGGGTACGCCTATTTCCCGGACGCGCACATCCACAACGGGGTGCCGCTGTCACGCATGCTGATGGCTGCGGAGATCATGCGCTATACGCCGGCCGATCCGACTTATACGGATTACCCGCTCGCGTGGACCGACACCGACACGCAGAAGCTCAAGGACAACCTGGTCGATCCGATGGAGCGCACCTTCTTCTCCAGTAACGAGCGGTTCAGGAACCAGCAACAGTATTCGCTCGTCGGCCGGATCGCCGGCGCGATCTTCACCGACAACCGTGCGCGCTACGACGAGTCGGTCGAATGGCTCACCGTGAACGCCACCTCGACGCGCCAGGACATCAACGGCGCGATCATGTCGGCGATCGCCCGCATCGACGCGGACGACCCGCTCAACAAGACGGGCAAGACGTTCTACGAAGTGCAGGAGATGTCGCGCGACGGCGCGCACGCGGGCGACAACGTCGACATCCTCGGCGGCCTGCTGCGGCTCGTGACCGCGCAGGGCACCAGGGTCGATCCGTTCACCGGCAAGCCCTCGTCCGGCGGCGACGCCGTGAGCGTCTACCGGTTCGGCGACGACCGCCTGCTGCGTGGCGCGAACGCCTACGCCGAGTACATGCTCGGCTACGACACGCCGTGGGCCGACACGACGGGCGGCACGTCCGGCATCTCGCCCGCCTACCGCGGCCGCCTGTACGAGGTCGACGCGATCGCGGAGATCTACAACACGTACAAATACGTGGAAGGGCTGGACGTCGACGCCGAAGCGCCTTACCTGGCGACGGCGGCGGCGCATGCGAACGGCCCCGCCATCCCGTGGGGGCCGGCGACGCCCAACAACAAGGACATGGGTCCGACCGCCATCTTCACGTTGCCGCAGGCGCTCACCGGCGTGCCGCTGCCGGCCGGAGCGGCGGGCATCCTGGAGACGGAGCGCAAATCCATCTTCCTCGACGGCGGCTGGGCGATGCGGACCGAGGGCGACCGCACCTTCGGCCATGCGGGCGTGACGCCGGCCGGCGCCACCATCGTGTTCCACGACGTGCAATACGCGGACCGCTCGAAGTACGCGCCGGTCGGCATCATGGTGCGCACCAACGCGCCGGTCACGCTGTCCGCGAGCGCCAGCCGCGACGCCAGTCCGTGGTCCGTCATGACGGTCCCCGACACGCACGGCGAATGGCGCTACATCGTGCCGGATACGTCGGCCGCCGCCATCGGCAGCCGCGCGCTCGGCGACAACATCATGTTCTTCAAGTTCTCCGGCCCCGAGGGCGCGACGGTGGACGTCGACTACGTGAACATGGCCGCGCCCACGCAACTGACGCCGCCGCGCTTTGCCATGCCCGTGTTCCCCGTCACGGAAATCGTCGTGCAGGGCATGCCGTACCGCGCGACCTATGCCGCGGCGGACGCCGACACGGCGGACAGCGTCGCGTACGAGTCCGTCCGGCTGCCGGCCGGGGCGACGGTGAACGCGTCCAGCGGCGCGTTCGACTGGACGCCGGCGCCAAACCAGGTGGGCATGCACGACATCGTCGTCGCCGCGACCGACGGCGTCGCCGTCAGCACGATGACGGCGCGCCTGGACGTGCAGCCGGACCGCGCGTCCGCATTCCAGGCCGCGCTCGACGGCTACGATCCCGCTGCCGCCTACACGACGCCGTCGCTGGCCACGTTCAAGACGGAGCTGGCGCCGCTGCAGCAGCAGATGGCGACCGTGTCCGATGCCGATTTCCCGGCCCTGCTGAAGGCCGTGCAGGCGGCCGTGCGCAAGCTGGAGCTGGTCAATCCGACGGTCGCCTCCGACGGCAGCCTCGACTGGAGCAAGAACATGGTGACGACGATCGGCTTCGGCGCGGACCGCCCGGCGCTGCTCGTCGATAATAACTACAACAGTTATTCCGGCGACCTACGCGCGCCGATCACCATCGACTTCGGCGAGAACTACCGCGTGGCGGTCGGCGCCTTCGGCATCCAGGCCCGCTACATGTTCGGCAACCGTTCGCAGGGCGCCAACGTGTACGGGTCGAACGACAACGTGAACTGGACCCTGCTCACGAGCCGCGAGACGACGGACACGAGCGGCCGTAACTTCGAGATGGAAGTCATCCCCGTGCTGCCCGGCCTGGAGACGCAACAGTACCGCTACTTCATGGCACGCGTCGACCACCCGGGCCCGCCGACGGATCCGGCGTATCCCGGTATTTCATCGTATGGCGAGTTCCACTTCTACGGCACCCGCTATGACCTGCTGGCGCCCGTGGACCTGACGGGCAACGTCCGGATCGCGCGGTCCGGCCTGACGATGAACCGCTTCACGCAGAAGTACGCCGGCACGGTGACGTTCACGAACACGGGCGGTACGGCGCTCAAGGGACCGCTGCAGTTCCGCCTCGCCGGCCTGACGAGCGGCGTCACGCTCGACAACGCGACGGGCGTGAAGGACGGCGTGCCCTACGTCACCCTGAACGAAGCGGAACTTGCGCCGGGCCAGACGGCGACCGTGACCACGACGTTCTCGAACCCGGCGAAGGCCGCCATCGCCTACGCCCCACAACTGTTCAAGGCACAATACTAGGAGACACACCATGCAGTCCATCACTCACCGCGCGGCCCGGATGCTGGCCGCAACCTGGATGTACCTGTGCGCCGGCGTGGCGCTGGCGGTGCCGGTCCACCACGTCGACATCGATACGTCGGCGCTGGGCACGGGTACCGCCTACCTGGGCATGTCGTTTCTCAGCGTGGGCGGCGCGACGCCGGCCAGCGCGTCGGTCACCAATCTCGCGGCCGACCTGCTGGACGTGCCCGTCGGCACCGGGTCCGTGGCAGGCGGACCGCCGGGCGCGCTGACGTTCACGAGCGAGGCGGGCGGCGGCGACTGGTTCCAGGCGATCCAGCTCGGCGGCCACGTCGGCTTCGACGTCAGCTTCCTGTTCGGCGACGGCACCGACGGCAGCACGTTCAGCTGGTCGCTGTTCGACGACACGCACTACCTCGGCGTCGACGGCGACTTGGGCAGCATCGCCCTCCATCCGGACGCGGGGCCGGACGGGCGCCTGACCATCACGCCGGACAATGCGTTCACAGCCGTGCGCGCCGTTCCGGAGCCGTCCACGCTGCTGCTGGTAGCGCTGACCGGCTGCATGCTGGCGGCAGTGCGGCGCCGGCCGGCCTGACCGTTCGCGGTGGCGCGCCGTTGGGCGCAGCCACCGCGTTCGGGCCTGGAAACCCGCGCGGGCCCGACGCGCCGCTACCGTCCGCCCGCCTTGCCGCTGCTTCCGGCCGGCGTCGGCGGACTGCCGAGTACCTTGCGCAGGGCGTCGGCCTGGGCGTTGGCCTCCTTGCTGTCGATGGCCTGCAGCGCCGTCATCGGCTTGCCGTAGTAGGCCTCGGTCAGGCGCTGGTTGTAGCGGACGTCGTTGATGCCCACCGTGGCAGCGTTGCCGAACAGGCCCTTGCTGCCCGACCACGCGACGACGTCGCCCGCCGTGGAACCCTGGGCCATGCGCGCGAAGTTGACGACCGTGAGGCCGGCGTCGGCATTGAGCGAGAAGTTGTTACGGTTGCGGAAACTGTCGACGGCTTTCTGGTTCAGCAGCACTAGGGCGATCGGCCCGCCCTCAACGCCGGCCTGGAGTCCGATGCTGAGGCCGCCGGTGTCGAAGAACACCGGGTTGCCCCAGGCGCCATCCGCGCGCCGGACCATCAGCACGCCCGCGCCGCCGGCACCGCCGACGCCGAGCGCGGCGCGGCCATAGGTGGGCACGATGAAGACGCCGCGCGCGCGGCCCAGCAGGGCCGCCATGCCCGTCTCGTTGCTCATCGTATGGACGACGCCCACGGCGTCGCTGACGTGCTTGACGGCGGCCTGCTGGCGCCGCGTGGCGGAGTCGTTGTCGGTGCCGTGCGCCGCCTGGCCCGCCGCCGTCGCGGACCGGGACGCGTGGGCATCCTGCGCGGTGGCGGCGGGCAATGCGAAGGCGAGCATGAGCAGGGCGGCGGCGCCCAGCAGGGCATGTCGCAGGACGGACCGGCGCCGGCCCGCGCGTGGCGGCGGCGTCGTGCGTGGCATCACGTGCATCATGATGTTCTCCTCGGTTCGGCCGAACGGATCGGCGATGAAGGTGGAGAATAGGAGCACCCCCGGGTGCGGGCTTGACATGTATCAGTCGTGCGCCGGTCGGTATCATGGGCCATGGTCTATCAATTGTTCGCCGCCATGGTGCTGTTATTGCACCTGGGCTTCATCCTGTTCGTCGTCGCGGGTGCGGTACTCGTCGCGCGCTGGCGCCGGCTGCTGCCGCTGCACCTGGCCGCCGTCGCCTGGGGCATCCTGATCGAGGCCACCGGCGCGGCGTGTCCCCTGACCGGGCTGGAGAATCACCTGCGCATGCTGGCCGGGACGGCGGGCTATGCGGGCGGCTTCGTCGACCATTATCTTGTCGGACTCATCTATCCGTCCGGTCTCACGAGCGGCATGCAATGGGGACTGGCCGCGGCCGTGCTGGCGCTGAACGCCGTGCTGTACATCCGCATCGTGCGTGGGGGGCGGGACGACCGCGATTGATCCGGATCCGCGGCTGGCGCGGACGGGACGCACTTGCACGGGACCGGGCGGCATGAGATCGTAGGGGGCCACGACAGGAGAAAACATGCCGACAGCCATGAAGACACCGGGTCCCGACCATCCGATCACGATCACGCCGGCGCCGGGCCGCGTGACGGTGCGCGCCGGCGGTACCGTGCTCGCCAGCAGCGACCGCGCGCTCGCGCTGCGCGAAGCGGATTATCCGGACCGCGTCGATGCGATCGAGACCCGTTGAGCCCGGCGGTGAGGGGGCCGGCGGCGTGCCGTTCGACGAGTTCACGCTGACGGGGCGCGCACGCACGCATGTCCAGCAGTACGGGCAGACGCCGGGACAGCCCCGTTTTGCGGCGCGGCCCGAGGTCGCGGCGGCGTTTCTCGCGATGCGCGCGGCGGCCGGGGAGGACGGTATCGACATGCTGCCGATCGCGTCGTGGCGGCCGTTCGAGGCCCAGGCCCGCAACTGGAACCGCAAGTTTTCCGGGCAGGCGACGTTGTACGATTGCGAGGGCGGGGCGCGTGACCACGGGGCGCTGGCGCCGCCGGACATCGTCCGTGCGATCCTCGACTGGACAGGGTTGCCGGGCGCGACGCGGCGCCACTGGGGCACGGACATCGACGTGTTCGACCGCGCCGCGCATCCGCCCGGCTACCGGACGAAGCTGCTGCCGGACGAGGCGGGACCGGACGGCGTGTACGCTCGCCTGCATGCCTGGCTCGACATGCACGCGGCGCGCTTCGGCTTCTTTCGTCCGTACCGCACCCGCCGCCGCGGGATGTGCCCGGAACCATGGCACCTGAGCCATGCCCCGTCGGCACAGGCGGCGCTGGCGGCCATCGATATCGACATGGTCGCGCGCGCGGTCCGCGGTGCGGATCTGCTGGGCCGCGAGCTCGTGCTGGACATGTTGCCGGACATCTTCCGCGACCACGTGCTGGACGTGGACGGCCCGGACCCGGGGATCGGCGGCGGTTAGCCGGCGTCCTGGCCGGCCGTGCGGGCAAGGCGGTGCACGCCGCCCGCGTCGGCGCGGTCCGCGCGCACGGCGGGCGGCGTCAGGTGCAGGGTGGTGCGGGCCAGCGCGTCCATGCGCACGCCGAGCGGACGCCGCATCGGACCGGGTTCGAGGCGGGTAGCGAACATCCACAGGACGGGGTAATCGAGGGTCGTCGGCACGACCACGTTCAGGATCATCGCGAGTTGCCAGTCGGCGCACTGCAGGTCGTCGATGGAGATAAGCAACGGCTGGTTCGCCGCGCGATGCTGGACCAGCGCGCACAGCGCGGCGGTCTGCAGCAGCTGGGTGGCCGGCACGGGCCACTCCGGCGGGGCGTCGACGAGGCCGATGCAGGCATCGACGTGCACCGGCGACACGCCCAGCGCGGCGCAGCGGCTACGCACGAGGTCGGCCAGCGGGACGCCGTCCGTGCCGGCGCCGGCCTGGAGGCCGAGCAGGCCGAGCATCAGGTCGGCGGCCGTGTGGACGGCGGGGATGCGGGTGCGACCGCCGTCGAGTACGACGCAGGTGTAGCCGCGCGCCCGGGCGTCGCGGGCGCCGAACGACAGCAGCGGCGATTTGCCGGCGCCGGCGACACCCTGCACGTCGATGATCCGCCCGCGGCCGCCGACATGGACCGCGTCGATGACGGCACGGCATTGCAGGCGCTCGACGTCCCAGATGTCCGCCACGTCCGGCACGGGGCGCGCGGGCGGCGCCTGGCGGGTCGGCTCCGCGTCGATCAGGGTCTCGACGCCGATGCCGTAGAACGCGGCCAGGTGGCGCACGGTGCGGTAGGGTACGGGCCTGCCGGATTCGGCGCGCTTGATGGCGGCGCGGGTGAGACATTGCCGCCGTTCCTGGAATTGTTCGGACAACGCCTCGCGTCCGCTGCGGCGCTGGCGCAGGGCTTTCAGGCTGTGCACGTCGAGCATGACGCGGGCGTCAAAGGGCTGGATGGGCGAGGAAGCGAGGTTGAATGTCATGGCACGTCCGGGTAAAGGCGCCGCCCCGATGGCGGCGCTACTCATATTGCAAACGCCGTGCCATGGCGAAATCCGGGGAGACGGGCCCGATTTCGGCCCATCGGATGTTTCTGCGTGTAAAATTGCCATGTTTTTTACATGTAAAGCGATAACGTCGACGTTCCGCGCATGCTTGACTCCACCGAATATACCCAGACGTTGCAGCTGTCCGCGCAGGGCATGCCCGGACGGCCGCTGCTGGCGCTGACGATCGTCTGGCATCCCGACCCGGCGCGCATCGGCGAACAGTTCGTCGGCGATCCCGGCACGCTGGAAGTGAACCGCTACGCGCCGCTGTTCTATCGCCCGGGCCAGGCCGGACTGCCGCTGGGCCACGGCACGATCTCGCGCGACCCCGTGCGGATCGTGCGCGGCGGCGATGGCGATGGCGATGGCGTCGTCGTGCATTTCCCGGCGACCCGCATGCCGGTCGAGCTGAACGGGCGGGCTGCGACGGGGCCGGTCCGGTTCGACGCGGCCGACGTCGCGCGCGGCCAGGTCCTGACGCTTGGCCGCGCCGTCGTCCTGTGCCTGCATTGGATGGACTGCCTGCCCAAGCACAACCCGGTGCCGGGGCTCGTGGGCGTGGGCGCCGCGGCGATCGCGCTGCGCGACCAGATCCGCATGGTGGCGCCGACCGACATCCCCGTGCTGCTGCTGGGCGAGACGGGCACCGGCAAGGAAATCGCGGCGCGCGCGATCCACGCGCTGGGCCAGCGCGCGCAGGCGCGGCTCGTGGCCGTCAACATGGCGGCGCTGAACGAATCGCTGGCGGCCGCCGAGCTGTTCGGCGCGGCGCGCGGCGCGTACACGGGCGCGCAGGAGCGCCGTGGCCTGTTCGCGGAAGCGGACGGCGGCACCCTGTTCCTCGACGAGATCGGCAATGCGCCGGCCAGCGTCCAGCCGATGTTGCTGCGCGTGCTGGAAGGGGGCGATTACCGTCCGCTGGGTGCGAGCCAGGACCGCAAGACGACGGCGCGCCTGATCGCGGCGACGGACCAGGACCTCGATGCGGCCGCGTTCAACCAGGCCCTGCTGCGCCGGCTGGAGGGATTCGCGCTGCAACTGCCGCCGCTGCGCGCGCGGCGCGAGGACATCGGCGTGCTGATCGTGCACCTGCTGCAGGCGCATGGCGCGCAGCCGGTGCTGCCGCTGGAGCTGGTGGTGGAGATCGCGTGCTACGACTGGCCCGGCAACATCCGCCAGCTGGGCCACACGTTGCGCCGCGCCGCGCTGCTGGTCCAGCACGGCGGCACGCCGCAGCTCGAACAACTGGTGCGCCTGACGCCGGCCCCGGCCGGCAGCGCGGCGCGCCCGGCGCCCGCGCCGGAAGCCCCACCGGCGCCCGCCGCCGCGCCCGGGACGCCGCGCCGCAAGCCGTCGGACATCACGGAGGCCGAAGTGTTGCGGGCGATGGCGGCGAACGAGTGGAACATCCAGGCCGCGGCGCGCGACCTGGGCATCTCGCGGCCGACGATGTACAAGCTGCTCGATGCCCACCGCGAGATCCGCTGGGCGGAGCGGATTCCCGCCGATGAGATCGAACGCGCACTGGCCGCGTGCGCGGGCGACGTCGGGCGCTGCGCGGAATTGCTCAGGACGCCGACGGAGTCGTTGCGACGGGAAGTGCGGCGGTTGCGGGAGAGTGCCTGATTACTCGCAGTCGCGCGAGCCGACTTGCATCTCCGGATCCGGCAGGTAATAGAACGAGGTCGTGCCGTTGCCGTTGTGCGCGGAGAACGATACCGAAAATCCCCACAGGCCCATGTTGGCACCGACTGTCAGCGTGGAATGCGCTTTGAGGTTGATGCGATTGCCTTCTGAGAACGGCGAGGAGCCGCGGCAGCCGTTTTGCATCTGGCCGCTGATCAGGACGCATTCCGCGACGTCGCCGGGACCGTCGAACTGGAACGCGACTTTGTCGCCCGGCTGCGCCTCGAACACGTCCCCGTCTTCACGCTGTACGCCGTTCAGGCTCCAGGTGGCGAGGGGCTGATCTTGAACGTAGCTGATGGTGAGTTGATAAGTTTGCGGCATGATGCTCCTTTCGGTTTGCGGGCGGAGGGATTAAACGGGGCGGATCATTCGGGGTGATACCCCGGGTCGCGGCGAAGTGAGACCAAGTCGGGTTCCGCTTCGATGTACTTGAGTGGATAGCCGAGCCGTACGGCATTGGCGATTGCGCCGAGGGCAAGGGCGCGCAGGCCCAGGAGTTCGTAGGCTAATCCCGCGCGGAACTGGACGTCTGCGCTGTCGGGAGCGAGCGTGACCGCGCGCGACATCAATGCCAACGCTTGAGTCTTGTCGCCTGCGCGTGCTGAATACAGGCCCATGCGCGAGACAACCACGACGTCGTTCGGTGCCCGTTCGAGCTTGGGTGCAAGCAGGCGGCGTGCCCTGTCGTACGCCTGACGCGCTTCTTCTTCACGACCCGGAATCCATAGCAACGTATCGCCCAGATTCGCCCAATTGATGTAGGAACCCGGCGCGCCGCGTGTAGGGGAGACTGCGTTTTCAAACGCGTCGACGGCACCAACGTAGTCGCCTCGCAGGAACAATATATTGCCGAGATTGCCGTACAGCTTTGCACTTGGCCGTACCTGGAGGCCACGCTGCAGGATCCTTGCCGCTTCGTCCGCACGGTCCTGGCGCATCAAAGTCGCGGTCAAGTTGGCGTATGCCTGCACTGCGTCCGGTTCAAGTGCAATGCTGTGACGAAAAGCTTGTTCGGCCGCCGAGTAGTTCGCTTGTTCGTACTCCACACTGCCCAGCTCGTCGAAGAATACGCGCTCGCTTGGGAAGCGCCGGGTTGCCTCGGCGAGTAGCGCGCGCGCCTCCGGGTAACGCCGAGCACGCCGCAACGTTTCGACCTTGAAGTACCAGGCGTAGTAATTGGTCGGGTCGAGATGAAGCGCGCGCTCGAAAGCGGCCAGCGCATCGTCGAAGCGTCCCCGGCTTTCCTGTGCTGCTCCGTTTGCGACATGGCTGAGTGCTAACTGGTCGTTGAGTTTGAGCGCCTGTTGCGCGCTGGCCACCGCTTTTTGAAGCCAGGTCTCGTCCTGGCTGTCGTTTCCGTAGCGCATGTTATAGACGAGCGAGATACCGGCTACGGCAGCCGCGTTCTCGGGCGTGCGTGCGAGGATTCGCTCGAAATCCAGCTGCGCATCTTCGAGACTACCGGGCCTGTCGAACAATTTGAGCGCGGCCAACCCTTTTTCCATGCTGGCGGCTTCGGAATAAGGAACCAGGACCTCCTGGACCGATGGCCGAAGCGTGCGCAGGTAGGGCACACCTTGCCACCATGCCGTGCCAAGTACGGCGGCCGTCAACGATGCGGCGCACACCAACTTCGTCCTTCGCGACATGGCACGCCACTCATGCGAGGCCGTGTTTGTCGATCCAGTCGGCTGGTCACCGCTCAGCTCGGCAAAGCGGCGCGCGACTTCGTCCATACTCTCGATGCGCTGTTCGGGCTGCCGCGCCGTCATCGCTCGTATGAGGGCGATGACCCGCGTGTCGAGACTGTCCGGATAATCCCACCCGTCTGACGACGTCTGTACGAGGGCGGCGGCCAGCGCGAGGCCGTGCAATGTGGAGAACGGTCGCTTGCCGCACGTGAGTTCGTACAGGATCACGCCGAGCGCGTACACGTCCGCGCCCGGGTCCGGCGTCGCGCCCTGCAGGCGCTCGGGCGCCATGTAGGCGATCGTACCCTGCGGATCGGTCTGGCCTGTCGCTGCGACCTCGCCCAGCGAGACGGTCTCGGTGGCCAGCGCGTCCTGGCGCAACGCGAGGCCGAAGTCGAGGATGCGCACGCGTCCGTTCTCGTCGACCATCAGGTTCGACGGCTTGATGTCGCCATGCACGAGACCGGATGCGTGGGCATCGCGCATGGCTTCCGCCACCTGGCCGACCCAGTCGAGTGCGAGCGGCAGCGCGACTGTTTCCGACTGCAGGATCTCTTTCAGCGTGCGGCCATGCACCAGTTCCATGACGATGAACTGGCCTGCGGCATCCTCTTCGACCGCATGAACCTTGACGAACGCGGGATGACGCAGCGAAGCGGCCAGGCGCGCTTCGCGCACGAGGTCCGTGCCCGCCGTGCCGCCATGGCGGATGGCCTTGATAGCGACGCTGCGGTGCAGGCGCGTGTCCCAGGCTTCGTGGACCTCGCCGAAGCCGCCTTCTCCGAGGCGGGCGCGCAGTTCGTAATGCCCGGACTGACCGCGCCGCGGCGCCTGGTCGGATGTCCTGTTCGCTTCAGGAAGAGTGGTTGCCGCCATGACCGTAAATATGTGATGTACGGCAACATTATATCGATAAAGCAACTACACGGCTGGGAAATCGTGACCAGCCAGATAAGACGTGACGCGAATGCAACTCAGCCCCGCGGCGCCCGTTCCGGCGCCACGAACGCCAGCGCTTCCTCGAACGAGCGCAACACGATGTCGACATGCTCCTCGACCGTCGGCTGCGGCACGGGCGACTGGTCGAACGGCAGCTTGACGGTGGCGAGCAGCGCATCCGGCAGATGGGCGCGCAACTCCGTGACGGCGTTCAGCCAGTCCCCGAGCCGGTCTTCCACCGGGTAGGGCAGGATCACGGTGGAGACCAGCTCCGCCTTTTCCGGACCGGGCCGGTCGGCCGTGCCGAGCAGGCTGCTGCGCGCATCGATGTTCGCGTCCCGCAGCGCCGACACGAGCAGTTCGGCGAGCAGTTCGTCCCGTTCCGCCGCGAGGGCGGCGCACAGCACGACGGAGTGCGCGGGCACGTCCAGCGAGCCCTGCCAGCGGCCCTGGCGGGTTTCGCGCATCTGGCGCAGGTAGGCGCCCAGGTTGGCGTCGAGCAGCGAGACGTCGCGGCGGCGGCGCGTGCGCGCGGGCGTGCGGCCTTCCGGGTTCAGGGTCGCCGCCACGCGGCCCATCGCGGCGCGCATGGTTTCCATCTGGCCCGCGTCGATGCGGCCCGCGCGCATGTCGGCGCCGGCCAGGGCGAGGCCCGGCAGCAGCACCTTGTCGCAATAACGCGCGAAGCTGGCGCGGCGCAGGTAGGCGTGGGCGTCGCGCACGATCGTGTCGCTGTCGGCCGTCAGCAGGCGCTGGTACAAACGCTGGGCGCCCGAGACGTTGGGGGCGTCGCCCAGCAGGATCGTCACCGGTTCCAGCCCGCGCACGTGGCGGCCGGCCACGACGAAGCACAAGGTCAGCGGCGTCGACAGCAGCAGGCCCACCGGCCCCCACATCGCGCCCCAGAACACGGCCGAGACGATCACGGCGAGCGGCGACAGGCCCGAGCTGTGGCCGTAGACCTTCGGTTCGACGACGTTCGCGACGAACAGTTCCAGCGCGACGAACAGGGCGATGCAGGACAGGGCGAGCTGCCAGCCGGGGTCGATGGCGGCGACGAACACGGCGATGACGGCGCCCGCCGCCATCACGCCCAGGTAGGGCACGAAGCGCAGCATGCCGGACAGCGCGCCCCACAGGCCCGCGTGCGGTACGCCGGCCAGCCACAGCAGCACGCCGATGAGGGTGCCGAATGTCAGGTTGACGGTGAATTGCGACAGGAAGAAGCGCGACACGCCCTGGGCCGCGTCGCCCAGGGTACGGATCGTGCGGTTGATTTCGGTCTGGCCGGCGAGCCGGATCAGGCGGTCGCGCAGCGATTCGTGTTCGAGCGAGATGAAGACGAGCAGGACGAGCACGAGGCCCGCTTCGCCCAGCGGTCCCCACGCCATCGCGAACAGGCGCGCGAGCGAATCGCGCGTCGTCAGGCGCGGCTGGCGGATCTCGACGGGCAGCGGCTGCGTCGGGCTGACGGTCACGGTGCTCATGCCGCGCCGGCTGCTGACGGTGCCGCTCTGCTGTGCCTGCGGCTGCACGGCGCTGATCTCGGCCTCGATGCGGGCGAACGGCCGCTCCGTCATCTCGCGCACGGCCGCGACCTTGGTGCGGATCGCTGCACGGTATTTCGGCAGGTCGCCCGTCACGGCGACGAGCTGGAACGCGAGGACGATGCCCAGGCCGACCACGCACGTGCCCACCATCAGCACGGACAGCATCGTCGCCGGTACCTGGCCCAGGCCGATGCGCCGCAGCGTGCGGATCAGCGGGGCGATCACGAGACTGAGGATGACCGCCAGCGCGAGCGGTTCGAGGACGTCGCGCCCGAAATACAGCAGACCGAGCACGCAGCAGGCGGTGACGATCGAGCTGGAAGTCAGGTGCTTGAACAGAGTGGATTCGCGCATTCGCGGCCGCAAGCGGGGATGGCGGCCATCCCGTAGAGATAAAACCGCCAATGTAGCAAAAAACGTGGCCGGCAATCAAATTTCTATGCAGAAATTTCCATTTATCGTGAGAGGTGGGGTCAATCTGTCCTCGCGTAGCCCGGCTGGCGCTTGTCCAGCCGCCGCGCGAAGCGGTCGCCCGTGAGTTGGATGACCTGCACGAGCGCGACCAGCACGACGACGGTGAACACCATGATGTCCGTCTCGAAGCGGTAGTAGCCGTAGCGGATGGCGAGGTCGCCGATGCCGCCGCCGCCCACGACGCCGGCCGCCGCGGCGTACGAGAGAAAACCGATCGCGAGGGCAGTCAGCGCCAGCACGAGGCCGGAGCGGGCTTCGACGAGCAGCACGCGGGTGACGATCTGCAGCTCGGACGCGCCCATTGCCTGCGCCGCCTCGATCACGCCGCGCGGCACGTCGCGCAGGGTCTGTTCGACGAGGCGCGCGAAATACGGGACGGCGGCGATCGACAGCGGCACGGAGGCCGCGAGCGGCCCGATCGAGCTGCCGGCGATCAGCCGGGTGAGCGGCACGAGCGCGACGAGCAGGATGATGAACGGGAACGAGCGGATCGTGTTCACGGTCCACCCGAGCAGCAGCGCGAGGGGACGGTTGTGCAGCGACTGGCCTTCGCCGACGACGAACAGGACGACGCCGAGCGGGCCGCCGAACAGCACGGCGGCGCACACGCCGATACCGAGCATGGCCAGGGTCTGGCCCAGCGCGACGGCCAGGTCGGGCAACAGGTCGATGAGACTCTCAAACATGGAGGACTCCTGGATGGAACAGCGCACCGGCTTCGGTGGCGTGGAACGCGAGTTCGCGGCCGAGGGCCGTGATGCGCGGAGCCGTCGTGTCGGTGGGGGCGAACGTTTCCGCGACGACGCCGTGTTCGATCACCGCCACGCGGTTGCACAGCGCCGCCAGGGCGGGCAGTTCGTGGCTGACGATGACGATCGTGACGCCGAGATCCGCACTCACGGTGCGCAGGGTGGCGAGCAGGGCCCGCGTCGCTTCCGCATCGAGGGCGGACGTCGGCTCGTCGCACAGCAGGACCTCGGGCTGGCATGCGATCGCCCGGGCGATGGCCACGCGCTGTTTCTGGCTGCCGGACAGGCGTGCCGGATACTCGTCCGCCCGCGCCGCCAGGCCGACGAGCTCCAGGCACGCCTGCACGCGCCGGCGCAGGCGCGGAGGATTCAGCATGCCGTGCAGGCGCAGCGGGAACGCGACGTTGTCGAACACGGTCAGGTTCTGCAGCAGGTTGTCGTGCTGGAAGATCATGCCGATGTTCTGGCGCGCGGCGCGCAGGTCGCGTTTCGACAGCCGCGTCAGGTCGCGGCCCGCGACGACGACGGCGCCGCCGTCCGGCCTCTCCAGCAGGTTGATCGTGCGGAGGAGGGTCGACTTGCCGGCGCCGCTCTGGCCGGCGATGCCGAAGATGTCGCCGCGCGCCACGTGCAGCGATACGTCGCGCAGCACGGGGTCGGCACCGAAGGATTTGCGCACGCGGTCGAGACGGATGATGCTCATGGCGGCCCCGTTACGCGTATGCGGCCGGTGCGCGCAGCGTGCCGCCGAGGGTGTGGCGGCCGATCCCGATCGCGGCCTTGTGCGCGACGACCTTCGCTTCCGCGGCCGCCAGCGCGACCTCGCGCCGTTCGCGTCCCGTCAGATGGTGGCCGCGCGCGAACGCGTCGTCCAGCGCCGCGGCGGCGCCTTCGGCCAGCACCTGCGCGGGCCGCATGAGCACCTGGAACCACGGCTGCGCCTCGCCGCGCGCCGCCTCCAGCGCGCCCTCGGCGAGGCCGACGTACACGTTCGCGACGATCATCTGCGCCACCTGCGCGCGCAAGGTCGCCCGCGGCGTGGCTGCGCGGGCGGCCGGCTGCAGCACGTCGTCTTCCGTCAGCTGCACGCCGGTGAACGTCACGGTTGCGCTGGCGGCCTGGCGCAGGCCGAACGCGTTCCAGTCGGCGTGGACGGCGACGCCATCCCGCTGCGTGGGCAGCACGGCGACCAGCGTGCCGTGCGCGAGCGGGTCCCAGGCGCACACGGTGAGCCGGTCCGACCCGACCGAACTTGATGCACAAGCCTTGGCGCCGTCCAGCACGTAGCCGCCCGCGGTCGGCCGGGCGACGAGCCGTTGGTCCAGCGGGTTCATGGTCTCGCCCCAGAACACGTCGTGCTCGATGGTCTCGAACAGCAGGCGGCGCTGCTGCCGCGCGTTGCCCGTCAGGCGGATGCCGGCGATCTGGAGGTGGTGGAGGCCGAGCCGGTGGGCGAGGGCGCCGTCGGTACGTGCGACGATGCGCACGACGTCGCCGATCGTCTTCCAGCTCGCCCCGAGGCCGCCGTATTCGCGCGGCACCGGGAGGGCGAGCAGGCCGGAAGCGCGGATCCACTGCCGCCCGCGCGCCGCCAGGTCGTGGGCGGCGGCAATGGGGTCATACGGGTCGAGGGCCGGGGCCGGGTGGGCGTAGCCGTCCGACGATGCGGGAACCGGGTGTAGTGCCAGATGCATGGTCGATATCCTTCAGCAGAGTCGGCCCAGTATGGCAAACGGGGGACTCCACGTGAACGAAGATATTCGCCGTTCGATATGTGACGAACGTTAAAACGAAAAGCGACTATGTATCCGGGGGATGCCGTCAGCGCGACACGATCAGCCGCAGGCCGAGGGCGATGAAGATCGTGCCGGCGAGACGGTCGAGCCATTGCCCGGCCTTGGGACGGCGCGCGAGCCACTGGCCGATGGCGCCGGAAAAGAAGCCGAGCAGGCCGAACAGGACGACGGCCTGCAAGGTGAACGTGAGGCCCAGCAGCGCCGTCTGCAGGTTGGCATCGCCGCGCTGCGCGACGACGAACTGGGGCAGGAACGACAGGAAGAACAGGGCGACCTTCGGATTGATGGCGTTCGCGACGAGGCCCTTGAAGAACAGCGCGCGGGCCGGATCGGCGGCGGCATGCGCCGTGTCGACGCGGGCGCCGCCGCGGCTGCGGATCGCGTGCCAGCCCATCCACGCGAGATACAGGCCGCCGCACACCTTGAGCGTCGTGAACGCGAGCGGCGACGCGGCGATGAGGGCGGACACGCCCACGACGGCCAGCAGCGTGTGCGACAGGCACCCGAACGCGCACCCGAGCCCGAACGCGATGCCCCGCACCCGGCCCTTGGCGACGCCCACGCTCAATACCATCATGTTGTCCGGCCCCGGCGACAGGGTCAGCAGGATGGCGGCGGCGAGGAAGGCGAAGAACTGGTCGGGTGTCAGCATGGTAGCCCTGGGCAAAAAGGCAATGTTACCTCACCGGGGGCGCGGTTGGTGTAAAGTGCGGGTCCTATGTCCAGTCACAAGCACCAGCAACCCCTGCGCAATGCGTTCGAACGCGTCCTGAATGCCGCCCTGCTGAGGGGCTTCGTGGCCGGGATGAGCTACCGGCTCGGCGGCCTGGGCAAGGTACGGGTGACGCGCCAGGAGGTGGAACTGGGCCCGGAACGCCGGCTGGCGCAGCCGCTGCGTATCGGTTTCGCGTCCGATTTCCACGCCGGCCCCACGACGCATCCCGCCGTGTTCGACGACCTGCTGGCCGCGATCCGCACGGAAGCGCCGGACGTGATGCTGCTGGGCGGCGACTACGTGTGTTTCGATGCGGAGAACGTGGCCGTCCTGGCGGACTTCATTGCGGGCGCGCGGGCCTCGCTGGGCACCTATGCCGTCATCGGCAACCACGACACCTGGAACGGCCGCGGCATCATCGAGGACGCGCTGCGCGCGGGCGGCGCCGAGGTGCTCGTGAACCGCAACGTCGCGCTGCCGGCGCCATTCGGCGGCGTCAGCGTGTGCGGCATCGACGATCCGTGGACCGGGGCGCCGTCGGCCGGCGCCACGTTCGCCGGCGCGGGCGCCGTCCGGATCTACCTCACGCATTCCCCCGACGGGTTGTACCGCCTGGAGCGCCAGCGCTTCGACGTCGCCTTCGCCGGCCACACCCACGGCGGCCAGATCGCGCTCCCGGATGGTGCGCCGCTGTTCCATCCCAGCGGACCGTGTTCGCGCGATTTCTGCTACGGCCGCTACGACGTGCCCGGCAACGGCCCGCTGATCGTCAGCCGCGGCGTCGGCTGTTCCGGCATTCCGCTGCGGCTGAATGCCGATCCGGAACTCCTCATTTGCACGCTGCGCTAAGCGTTCCTGGCCGTTTTTTGCGGTTTCCCAGCTTCTACACCTTGAAATATTGAGTATTTCCTTTGATTCTGGATAACAGAATGGCGATAATGTGACGCCGCCAGGCTGGCGACCGGCATTGTTCTTGCATGCCAGTCCCGGCGGCCCGAGCCCAGGAGGAGACCCCCTTCGGCGGATGTATGTGCAGGTTATCGCCTGCCCGCCGCACATAACAATCAGGGACCGGGATCTATCTACTATCGATTGGAGAAAGCAGTGAGTCTTTTCAGAACCAAGAATCTCGACAACATGGTCGCAGCCTCCCGTACCCCGGGCGGGCTGAAGAAAGTGCTGGGGCCAACCGACCTCATCCTCATGGGCATCGGGGCGATCGTCGGCACCGGTATCTTCGTGCTGACCGGTACCGGCGCGTTGACGGCCGGTCCGGCGTTGACGGTGTCGTTCATCGTCGCCGCCATCGCGTGCGGCTTCGCGGCCATGTGCTACGCGGAGTTCGCGTCGACCGTGCCGATCGCCGGTTCGATCTATACCTACAGCTATGTCGTCCTCGGCGAACTCGTCGCCTGGATGATCGGCTGGGACCTCCTGCTCGAATACGGGCTGGCGACGTCGGCGGTGGCCGTCGGCTGGTCCGGCTATTTCCAGTCGCTGATGGGCGGCTTCGGCATCACCATTCCCGAGATCCTGTCCGCCGCCCCGGGCGCGGTGCCGGGCGTGCACAGCGTGATGAACCTGCCGGCGCTGGTCATCATGCTCGTGCTGACCGCGATGCTGTCGTACGGCGTGCGCGAATCGGCCCGCGTCAACAACGTCATGGTCGTCATCAAGATGATCGTCGTGCTGCTGTTCATCGCCGTCGGCTTCAAGCACGTCACGCCGGCCAACTGGCATCCGTTCGCGCCGTTCGGCGGCACGGGCATCATGAGCGCCGCAGCAGTCGTGTTCTTCGCGTTCATCGGCTTCGACGCCGTCACGTCGGCCGCCGAGGAAGTCAAGCGTCCGGAACGCGACCTCCCGATCGGCATCATCGGCTCGCTGGCCATCTGCACGATCCTGTACGTGATCGTCGCCGCCATCATGACCGGCATCGTCCCGTTCCAGATGTTCAAGGGCATCGACCACCCGGTCTCGCTGGCCCTGCAGCACGCGGGCGAAAACTGGTTCGCCGGCTGGATCGACCTGGGCGCGATCCTCGGCATGACCACCGTGATCCTGGTGATGGCCTATGGCCAGACCCGCATCATCTACGCGATGTCGCGCGACGGCCTGCTGCCGGCGAAGCTGTCCACCGTGCACCCGAAATTCGGCACCCCGTTCTTCGCGACGTGGGTGGTCGGCATCCTGTTCGGCCTGATCGCCGCGTTCGTGCCGCTGAACGTGCTGGCAGAGCTCGTCAACATCGGCACGCTGGCCGCGTTCTGCCTCGTCTCCGTCGCCGTCATCGTCCTGCGCAAGAAGCGGCCGGACCTGAAGCGGGCGTTCCGCTGCCCGGGCGTGCCCATCGTGCCGGGCATCGCCGTCGTGTTCTGCCTGGCGCTGATGTCGTTCCTGTCCGCGATCACGTGGGTGGCGTTCCTCATCTGGCTGGTGCTGGGCCTGCTGGTGTATTTCGGTTATGCCCGTTCGCGCTCCCTGCTGAGTGGCGTGACGCAGCCGTAACCGGACTGCACTTCGATAAAGCGGCGCTGCGGCGCCGCTTTTTAATTCTGCAACGATATATTTTTTGTAATCCCTGTCCGACATCCTGGAGGGAAGCGTACCGATTACGCCAAGTTGGCCGGGTCCGCATAATCTTGGTAGAACATTTACCAAAAGATTTGTTATGACCTCCACTTTTGTCGTCGACAGCCCGGCCCGCGCGGCAGGCCGGGACACCCGCCCGGTCCAGGTATCGTCCGCCAGGGACTTGTACTTCGCGCTGATGGACAACCCGGCCGCGGCCCTCGAGGCGTCCCGCGCGTTCCTCGCGGCACAGATCGAAGTCGCGCGCGCCGAACCGTGCGAACTGCCGGATGCGGTGTGGCAGCTGCAGGGCTGGATCCAGGGCCGTGCCGAATCGGTCGGCATCGCGTACCGCGAATACCTCGCCGCGCGCAAGAATGGCGCGCCGCGCCGCTATTTCACGAACAAGTCGCATGCGCTGTACTTCCTGAAGGGCGTCGCGCCCACGAAGCTCGTCGACGGCGCCTGGCTGTACGGCACCCTGTCGCGCTGGGAGAATCCGGACTTCCATCCCCTGATCAAGACCTATCTCGAGGAGCTGGGCGACGGCGTGCCGGACAAGAACCACGTCACGCTGTACCGCCGCCTGCTCGCGGCGCACGGCTGCGAACACTGGGAGACGCTGCCGGCGGACCACTTCGTGCAGGGCGCCATCCAGCTCGCGCTCGCGTACAACGCCGACGCCTTCGTGCCGGAAGTGGTGGGCTACAACCTCGGCTACGAACAACTGCCGCTGCATTTGCTGATCACGTCCTACGAATTGAACGAACTCGGGATCGACCCGTATTACTTCACGCTGCACGTCACCGTGGACAATGCCGGCAGCGGCCACGCGCACAAGGCCGTGCAGGCGCTGCGCCACCTGATGGCGCAGTCGGGCGACCCGGCCGCGTTCTTCCAGCGCGTGCTGGACGGCTACCGCCTGAACGACCTGGGCGCGTGCACGACCTCCGTCATCGGCGCCTTCGACCTCGAAGCCGAACTGGTCGAGATCTTCGGCGCCAAGGCAGCCATCGGCAAGAACATGCACTCGGATTACTGCCGCGTGGCCGGCCGCTCCGTCAACGACTGGCTCGGCGATCCGCAGCAGATCCCCGACTTCCTCACGAAGCTGGAGGAATCCGGCTGGATCCAACGCGGCGAAGAGGTGGAGCAGAGCCGCTTCTGGCGCCTGATCCAGGGCGAGCGGGCGGAGATGTTCGGTGTGTTCTCGAGCTACGAGCAGCAGGTGCTGCGCGACTGGATCACGACGCCGCGCGACGCCAGCGCCGCCGCGCGCACGACCCGCGTGCTGAGCCACCGCGCCCGCCAGCGCACGCTCGACAGCCTCACGCAGCATGCGCAGCGCAGCGGTTATCCGGAGCGGGGCCTGATCCGCCGCCGCCCCGCGGGCAGCGGCGGCGACTCCGAACTGCACCAGCTGGAGCAGCGCGTGGCGGCGGCCGCCGGCAAGCCTGAGGCGATGGCGATGCTGGCGCAGCTGATGTCGCCGTCCGTGCACCACACGGCGATCGGCCTGATGGCCACGCGGATGTATTCGCAGCTGCTGGACGCTTGAAATGAACGCAGCGGCGCGCCCGTGCGCGCCGCGACGACCGACAAACAAGGGATTCCTGTGCACATACTCGAACAACGCTTCTTGCGCGGACCGAACATCCACGCCGCCACCCCCTGCCTGCTGTCCGTGCTCGACCTGGACGATCTGTACGGCGTCTCGACCCGCGACCTCCCGCAATTCAACGAGGCGCTGCTGGCCCTGTTGCCATCGCTCGCGGACTACCTCGTTCCGACGGGCCAGCCGGGCGGCTTCGCCCAGCGCCTGCGCGAGGGCACGTATCTCGCGCGCGTGATCGAGCATGTGACCCTGGGCCTGCAATGCCTCGCGGGCGCGCCCGTCGCGTTCGGGCGCACGCGTCCCGTGACGGGCGAGCCGGGCCAGTACCGCATCGTCTGCGCCTACCAGCTCGAAAAGGTCGCGCAGCCGGCGTTCGCGCTGGCGGTGGACATCGTCGACACGCTCGCGCACGGCCACGCATTCGACCTGGCGCCGCGCCTGGAAGAGTTGCGCGAGATCGCGGAGCACTACGCGATCGGTACGAGCACGGCCGCCGTGCTGGCCGCCGCGCAGGAGCGGGGCATTCCCGTCACGCGCATCACGGAAGACGCGAACCTGTTCCAGCTGGGCTGGGGCGTGAAGCAGAAGCGCGTCCAGGCGACGATCACGGGCGACACGGGCACCATCGCCGTGCGCATCGCCAGCGACAAGCAGCTCACCAAGCAGCTGTTGCACGAGGCGGGCGTTCCGGTGCCGCAGGGCGAGACGGTGACGACTGTCGAAGACGCGCTGCGCGTCGCCCATCACATGGCAAATAAGCTGAACGCGCCGGTGACCGTAAAACCGCTGGACGCGAACCAGGGCAAGGGCGTCACGGTCGCGTGCCGCACGGATGAAGAAGTCGAGCAGGCCTACGCGTACGCGCGCAAGTTCGGCCGCCACATCATCGTCGAACGCTTCATCGAAGGCGCGGACTACCGCGTGCTCGTCGCGGGCGGCAAGGTGGCGGCGGCGTCGCTGCGGCGGCCCGCGCACGTCGTGGGCGACGGCACGCACACGGTGCGCGAACTCGTCGATCTCGAGAACCGCAATCCGGCGCGCGGCGCGGGCCACACGAACATCCTCACGCAGATTGCGCTGGACGCCCATGCGGAAGACCTGCTGCGGCGCCAGGACCTCGTCCCGGACACCGTGCCTGCCGCCGGCACGACGGTGTATTTGCGCGGGAACGCGAACCTGTCCACGGGCGGCACGGCCGAAGACGTGACGGACCTGCTGCCGGAATCCACGCGCCGCCTGTGCGTACGCGCGGCCGCGAAGATCGGCCTGGACGTGGCCGGTATCGACATCGTCTGCCGCGACATCGCCCAGCCGCTGGCGGACCAGGGCGGCGCCGTCATCGAAGTCAACGCGGCACCCGGCATCCGCATGCACCAGCATCCCAGCGGCGGCACGCCGCGCGATGCGGGCGACGCCATCGTCCAGGGCCTGATGGGCGAGTCGGACGGGCGCATCCCGATCATCGCGTGCACGGGCACGAACGGCAAGACGACGACCACCTTGCTGATGGCGCACACGGTGCGCCTCGCGGGCAAGGTCACGGGCGTGACGACGACGCACGGCGTCTACATCGCCGGCAAGGAAGTCACGAAGGGCGATTGCACGGGCTACTGGTCGGCGCGCACGGTGCTCGCGTCTCCGGACGTGGAGTTCGCCGTGCTGGAGACCGCGCGCGGCGGCATCCTGAAACGCGGCCTCGCCTTCGACCGCTGCGACATCGGCATGGTGCTGAACGTATCGCCCGACCACCTGGGCCTGGACGGCGTCGACACGATCGAAGACCTCGCGCAGGTGAAGGCCGTGGTGCCGCTGGCGGCCAGCCGCGCCGTCGTGCTGAACGCCGAGGACCCGTTGTGCGTGGCGATGGCGCGCCGCGTCCATCCGGACGTGGAGATCGTGTACTTTGCGATGGAGGCGGACAGTCCCGTGCTGCTGCGCCACCTGGAAGAGGGCGGCCGCGCGGTCTACTTCCAGGACAATTCGATCGTCGTGGCGGATGCCACTTACCACCAGGAGCTAGTGCGCGTGGAAGCGATGCCGATCGCCCTGGGCGGCCGCGCGCGCTACAACATCGCCAACGGTCTCGCGGCGGCGGCGGGCCTGATGGCGGCCGGCTTCAGCAACCTGCAGATCGCGACGGGGCTGTCGACGTTCGTCAGCGACGGCAAGACGAACCCGCTGCGCACGAACGTGTTCGACGTGCGCGGCGTGACGGTCATCGTCGATTACGCGCACAATCCGGCCGCGTATGCCGCGCTGGCCGAGATGGCGCGCTCGCTGCTGCCCGGCCAGCTGGTGGGCATCGTGACGGCACCGGGCGACCGGCGCGACGCCGACCTGCTGGAAGTGGGCCGCGTGTGCGCCGGGCGCTTCGACGAACTGGTCGTGTACGAATCGTCGAGCCGCGGGCGCCCGTACGGCGGCGCTGTCGACCTGATCCTGCAGGGCGCCGAGGAAGTCGTCGGCAAGACGGATACCCTGCACCGCGAACTGGACGTGGGCGAGGCGATCCGCCTGGGCCTGTCGCTGTGCCGCCGCGGGGACGTGCTCGTGTTCGCGTGCGGGTCGTCGCTGGACGTGTTCGTCGAGGCGATCCGGCAGACGGACCCGGAAAGCGCGGCGCGGATCGCGGCGCAGGTGGGCTGACCTACCTGCGCGTGCCCGCCGCCTGGCGGGCGATATCCAGGAAGTTGCCGACCTTGGTCGACGAATTCCCTTCGAGCGACGCGAGCGCCAGCTTCGAGCGGACTTTTGCATCCGCGATGTCCACGTACGTCACCCCTTCGGCGTGGAACTGGCTGACGGACGCCGGCACGATCGACACGCCGAATTCCGCCGCGACGAGGCTGACGACGGTGGACAGCTGCGGCGCCTGCTGGCCCGGCATCGGCTCGAAGCCCGCGTGGCGGCAGGCCGACACGATCTCGTCGTGCAGCATCGGGCTGGCCGCGCGGGGAATCAGCACGAACGGTTCCTGCGCCAGCGCGGACAGCGGGATCCGCGCGCGCTGCGCGAGCGGATGCGTGACCGGCAGCACGGCCTTCATCGACTCGCTCGCGATGTCCTGCAGGACGACGCCGGCGAACGAGTGCACGCCCGGGCGCAGGAAGGCCAGGTCGATCCGGCCTTCCTCGAGTTGCGCCAGCAGGTGCGCCGTCGTGCCTTCGGTGAGCGTGAGGCCGACGCCGGGATACGCATTGCGGAATTCGCGCACCAACGCGCGCACGATCGGGTGGAACGCGGCGGAGGCGGTGAAGCCGAGGTGCAAATGGCCTGTCTCGCCGCGTCCGGCCCGCTGCGCGTTCAGGGTGGCGTGCTCCACGTCGCCCAGCAGGCGCTTGGCGTCGACGAGCAGCGCCTTGCCGGCGTCGGTCGGCACCACGCCGTGGCCGGTGCGGTGGAACAGCTTCACGTCGAGCTCCCGTTCCAGCGCGTGGATCTGCTGGCTCAGCGGCGGTTGGCCGATGCCGAGCCGTTCCGCCGCGCGGGTGATATTGCCTTCCTCGGCGACGGCAACGAAATAGCGTAAATGTCTGAGTTCCATGCGGTATCTGTGAAAAGTATGGATCCTAGATTATCCATATATTGGACAGCATAGTGAGATTTCGCGATAATACAGGTATCCCACGGACAAGTTTTTTGCGGCGAGAGCCGCATGGACGCGTTCCGGCGGGCCCATAACTTTAAATTTTGGAAGAGTGCTGGAATGTCAGAAGCGATAAAAAAAGTGCAGGAGCGAAGGCAGCCGATCCGTAATGTGAACATTACGGATATCACGATGAACTACAAGCAGCCGCCGTCGGCCATCGTGTCGATCCTGCACCGTATCAGCGGCTTCGTGCTGTTCCTCTTCCTGCCGTTCCTGCTCTACCTGTTCGAGCAGAGCATCCGTTCCGAGATCTCGTTCGCGCACTTCGCCGGGATCGTCAGCCATCCGTTCACGAAGATCGTCATCCTGGGCCTGTCCTGGGGCTACCTGCACCACTTCTGCGCCGGCATCCGCCACCTGTTCATGGACAACCACATGGCCCTGGACAAGGACGCGGCGCAGCGCACCGCGCGTTACGTGCTCGTCGTCGCCCTGGCGCTGACCCTGCTGGTCGCCCTCAAACTGTTCGGAGTGTTTTAATCATGGCTACCCCCAAGAATATCGGACAGCGCCGCCTCGTCGTCGGCGCGCACTACGGCATGCGCGACTGGCTCGCCCAGCGCGTCACCGCCATCGTGATGGTCATCTTCACCGTCATCCTGCTGGTCTCGTTCCTGACCGGCCAGAATTTTACGTACGAAGGCTGGGCCGGCCTGTTCGCCCGCCAGTGGTTCAAGCTTTTCACGATGGTCACGTTCTTCGGCCTGTTCTACCACGTGTGGGTGGGCATCCGTGACATCTGGATGGACTACGTCAAACCGGTCGGCATCCGCCTGACCCTGCAGATCGCCACGGTGCTCTGGCTGCTCGCCTGCGCCGCCTGGACTGTGCAAATTCTCTGGAGCGTGTAATCGTGGCAGCAATCAACACCAACATCCCCGTCCGCCATTTCGACGTCGTCATCGTCGGCGCCGGCGGCTCCGGCCTGCGCGCGGCGCTGCAACTGTCCGAAGCGGGCCTGAACGTGGCCGTGCTGTCGAAAGTGTTCCCGACCCGCTCGCACACGGTCGCAGCGCAGGGCGGCATCGGCGCATCCCTCGGCAACATGAGCGAGGACGACTGGTACTGGCACATGTTCGACACCGTCAAGGGTTCGGACTACCTGGGCGACCAGGACGCCATCGAATTCATGTGCCGCGAAGCCCCGAAGGTCGTGTACGAGCTCGAACACTTCGGCATGCCGTTCGACCGCAACCCGGACGGCACGATCTACCAGCGTCCGTTCGGCGGCCACACCGCCAACTTCGGCGAGAAGCCGGTGCAGCGCGCCTGCGCCGCGGCCGACCGTACCGGCCACGCGCTGCTGCACACGCTGTACCAGCGTAACGTCCGCTCGCGCACGCACTTCTTCGTCGAATGGCAGGCGCTGGACCTGGTCCGCAATGCCGACGGCGACGTCCTCGGCGTGATCGCGCTGGAGATGGAAACGGGCGACGTCATGATGCTGCAGGCGAAAACGACCGTGTTCGCCACGGGCGGCGCGGGCCGTATCTTCGCCGCGTCGACCAACGCCTTCATCAACACGGGCGACGGCCTCGGCATGGCGGCACGTGCCGGCATCCCGCTGCAGGACATGGAGTTCTGGCAGTTCCACCCGACCGGCGTGGCCGGCGCGGGCGTGCTGATCACGGAAGGCGTGCGCGGCGAGGGCGGTATCCTCATCAACAGCAACGGCGAACGCTTCATGGAGCGCTACGCGCCGACCCTGAAAGACCTGGCGCCGCGCGACTTCGTCTCGCGCTCGATGGACCAGGAAATCAAGGAAGGCCGCGGCGTGGGCCCGAACAAGGACCACGTGCTGCTGGACCTGCGCCACATCGGCGCGGACACGATCCGCAAGCGCCTGCCGTCGATTCTCGAGATCGGCCACAAGTTCGCCAACGTCGACGCGACCAAGGAACCGATTCCCGTCGTCCCGACCATCCACTACCAGATGGGCGGCATCCCGACCAACATCCACGGCCAGGTCGTCACGCCTGACGGTACCGGTTCGCAAAAGGTCGTCAATGGCCTGTACGCGATCGGCGAATGCTCGTGCGTGTCGGTGCACGGCGCGAACCGCCTGGGCACGAACTCGCTGCTGGACCTGGTGGTCTTCGGCCGCGCGGCCGGCAACCACATCGTCGCGCAGAACCTGAAGGAGCAGGGCAACCGCGCGCTGCCGAAGGATTTCGCCGACTACGCGCTGGGCCGCCTGAACCGCCTGGAAAACTCGACCGGCGGCGAGAAGGTGCAGGACGTGGCCAACGCGATCCGCGCGACGATGCAGAAGCACTGCGGCGTGTTCCGCACCCAGGCGCTGATGGACGAAGGCGTCAAGGAAATCATGGCCCTGGACGAGCGCCGCAAGCACGTCTCGTTCAAGGACAAGTCGAAGGTGTTCAACACGGCGCGCATCGAAGCGATCGAGCTGGACAACCTGATCGAAGTGGCCAAGGCGACCGTCGTGTCGGCCGCGGCGCGCAAGGAATCGCGCGGCGCCCACGCCCACAGCGACTACGAGCAGCGCGACGACGTGAACTGGATGAAGCACACCCTGTTCTACTCGGAAGGCAACCGTCTCGACTACAAGCCGGTGGTGACCAAGCCGCTCACCGTCGACACGTTCAAACCGAAGCCCCGCACGTTCTAACTAGGTACGAAATAATGGCACGCACAGTCCACCTGAAGATTTACCGCTACGATCCGGACAAGGATTCGAAGCCCTATATGCAAGACGTCACCGTCGAGCTGAAAGACACCGACAAGATGCTGCTGGACGCGCTGCAGCGCATCAAGGCCGACGTCGACGACTCGCTCGCGCTGCGCCGCTCGTGCCGCGAAGGCGTGTGCGGTTCGGACGCGATGAACATCAACGGCAAGAACGGCCTGGCCTGCACGACGAACCTGAACGAGCTGACGCAGCCGATCGTGCTGCGTCCGCTGCCGGGCCTGCCGGTCATCCGCGACCTGATCGTGGACATGACCAACTTCTTCAAGCAGTACCACTCGATCAAGCCGTATTTGATCAACGACTCGATCCCGCCTGAAAAGGAGCGTCTGCAGTCGCCGGAAGAGCGTGAAGAACTCGACGGCGTGTACGAGTGCATCCTGTGCGCGTGCTGCTCGACGTCGTGCCCGTCGTTCTGGTGGAACCCGGACAAGTTCGTCGGTCCGGCCGGCCTGCTGCAGGCGTACCGCTTCATCGCCGACTCGCGCGACGAGGCAACGAACGAGCGCCTGGACAACCTGGAAGACCCGTACCGCCTGTTCCGCTGCCACTCGATCATGAATTGCACGGACGTGTGCCCGAAGGGTTTGAACCCGAACAAGGCCATCGGCAAGATCAAGGAATTGCTGGTACGCCGCGCCATCTAAACCGTCGTCCCCGCAAAAGCGGGGATCCATACTGAGCCAATTGGGACACTCAGTATGGGTTCCCGCCTGCGCGGGAACGACGGCTCCTATACCGCCTCTGCTTCGATGCGGCTCGCCGTCGCGGGCGATGTCGGCCGGATCGCTTCCGTCAGCTCGGTCAGCGCCGAGCCGCAGCCGAACACCAGCACGTCGCCCGGCTCGCAGCGCGCGAGGCCCGCGCGGATCGCTTCGTGCACGTTCAGTTCCACCTGCAGGTGATCCGTCTCGTACTTGCCGAGGCGCGCGCCCTGCACGAGCAGCGCGGCCACCTCGCCGGATGCGCGCCCGCGGTTCTCCGTCTCGTACACGACCAGCTCGTCGAAGCCGGCCGCGCACGTCTCGCCGATGGCGACGAGGTCTTCGTCGCGGCGGTCCCCCGGCGCCGCGACGACGCCGACGAGGCGGCCCGGCGTCAGCGCGCGCGCCGTCTCGGCCAATGCGGCATAGGCGGCCGTGTTGTGGGCGTAGTCGAAGATGACGGTGACGCCGTCGACGTCGAACACGTTCGAGCGCAGCGGGTTGTGCTTCCAGTCGGAGAGGAACGTGCGCAGGCCGGCCGCGATCTCGATGTTGCCGAAGCCCGTCGCGCTGAGCGCGGCGGCGGCGGCCAGCGCGTTGGCGATGTTGTAGCGCGCCGCGCCCTTCATCGTGCAGGGCATCGTGCGCACGTCCAGCAGCGCGTCGTGGCGCGTGCCGGTCGCCAGCACGATCATGTTGTCTTCCAGGTAGACGCCGCGGCCGCCGTTTTCCAGGTGGCGCAGCAGGACAGGGTTGTCCGCGTCGAGCGCGAAGTACAGGATTTCCACGCCATGCGCCAGCTCGGACGACATCGCGACGCAATGGTCGTCCTCCGCGTTCAGCACGACGGCGCGGCGCGCGCGCTCGGCAATCACGAATTTCACGCGCGCGAGTTCCTCGACCGTGTCGATGCCGTCCAGGCCCAGGTGGTCGGCCGACACGTTCAGCACGACGGCGACGTCGCAGCGGTCGAACGCGAGGCCGCGTTTCAGGATGCCGCCGCGCGCCGTCTCCAGCACGGCGAAGTCGACGTCCGGCGAGGCAAGGACGGTGCGCGCCGAACGGTAGCCCGTGCAATCCCCTTTCACGATCCGTTCGCCGTCGATGTACACGCCTTCCGTCGTCGTCACGCCCGTGCGCAGGCCCGCGAGGCGCGTCGCGTGCGCGATCATGAGGCTCGTCGTCGTCTTGCCGTTCGTGCCCGTCACGGCGACGACGGGAATACGGCCGTCGTCCGCGCCGAACAGCGCATCGACGATGGCGGCGCCCGCGTCGCGCGGCGTGCCGCGGCTCGGGTACTGGTGCATGCGGATGCCCGGCGCCGCATTGACTTCGATGATGCCGCCTTTCTGTTCGCGCAGCGGGCGCGCGATGTCCTGGCAGACGATGTCGATGCCGGCCACGTCCAGGCCGATGGTGCGCGCGGCGCGGATGCAGATGTCACGGGTTTCTTCCGGCAGCAGGTCCGTCACGTCCTCGGCAGTGCCGCCGGTGGACAGGTTGGCGTTGCCGCGCAGGTCGACCACGCTGCCTTCCGCGGGGACCGAGTCCAGGTCATGACCCTGGCGCGCCAGCACCTGCAGCGCGAGGTCGTCCAGCGGGATCGTCGTGAGGATGTTCGTGTGGCCGTCGCCGCGCGCGGGGTTGCGGTTTTCGATCTCGACCAGTTCGCGCACCGTCGACACGCCGTCCCCGGTCACGTGCGGCGGCCGGCGCCATGACGCGGCGGCCACCTTGTGGCCCGTGACGAGCACGCGGTAGTCGCGGCCGTGCAGGAATTCCTCGACGATGACGTGGCGCCCGTACTTGCGGGCGAATTCGAACGCGCGCGCGATCTCGTCCTGGGTCGCGCAGTTGACCGTCACGCCCTTGCCCTGGTTCGCGTCCAGCGGCTTCACCGTCACCGGACCCTTGATGCGGCGCGCCTCGCGCAGTGCCTGTTCGAGCGTGGTGACCGTGGAACCAGCCGGCACGGGCACGCCGGCCTGGTCGAGCAGCGTCTTCGTCAGCTGCTTGTCGCTGGCGATGCCGACGGCCACGTGGTTCGTCGCGCCCGTGATCGTCGCCTGCAGGCGCTTCTGGCGGCTGCCCCAGCCCAGCTGGAACAGATTCGCTTCCTCGATCAGGCGCAGGCTCGGGATGCCGCGCCGGTGCGCGGCCGCCAGCACGGCCGCGGTGCTCGTGCCGATGGCGTGGCGGTGCGCGGTGTCGCGCAGGTCGTCCAGCGCGGCGTCCAGGTCGAACGCGACGTGGCTCGCGCACGCATCGATCAGCGCGGCGGCCGTGCGCAGCGCCTGGCCCGCCACCTGTTCCACCGTGTAGCCGCAGACGACGCGGGCCTGTCCCGGCCTGGCGGGATCGGTCTTCGTCATGCCGAAGGTGCCGGACGCGCCGGCAAGGCGCTGCAATTCCATCACCACGGGTTCGAGCGCTTCGTGCGCGGCCTGGCAGTCCGACAGGCGCGCCGCCGCTTCGGCCGGCATCGCGGGCAGCAGGGCGAGCAGGCGCGCGCCCAGGCCAGCCGCGTTCTGCTGGGCGGCGAGGTCGATCACGGCCAGCAGGCAGGGCGTCGCGGCATACAGGCTCGGGCCGCGCAGGAAGCGTTGTTCTACGATGTTCATCAGGTACTCCGAGAAAGCCCGTCCTTCAGGGCGGGGAGGAAAGCAGCCGATTGCGCGGCAATCGATGCCTTTCGGTTGCTAAAAACGCTGCCTATAATCACAGCATGATTCTTGTTTATCGTTACCGGGTGAAGTCCCTTAACGGGCTGCTCAACAGGCAGTCGCGGGCCTGTAACTTCGTCTGGAATTACTGCAACGATCGGCAAAAGGATGCGCTGCGTTTTGGCCGCCCCTGGCTGTCGGGTTTTGACCTGAACAAGTTGACGACAGGCAGCAGCAAGGAACTGGGCCTGCATTCCGGGACCGTAAATGCGGTCTGCGAACAGTATGCAAGATCGCGTTCGCAAAAGAAGCGACCTTATCTTCGCTATCGCGGCAAGCGGTCTCTGGGCTGGGTGCCGATCAAGGGACGGGAACTGAAGCGGGAAGGTGATGCGTTTCGCTTCGCGGGCAATACCTTCCGCGTTTTTAACAGCCGGCCGCTGCCCGAAGGGAAGATCAAGGATGGCACCAACTTTTCGCGTGACACGCGAGGGCACTGGTACCTGAACATCGTGATCGATGTGGTCACCCCCGAGATCCATGCTCGTCAACCGTTGCGCGGTGTCGGTATCGACCTCGGCCTGAAGGACTTCGCAACGTTTTCCACCGGCGAAAAGATCGAAGCGCAGCGAATCTATCGTGGTGCCGAGCGGACTCTGGCGCTGGCGCAGCGCGCCCACAAGAAGCGGCGCGCCAAGGCTATCAACGCAAAGATTGCGAACCGTCGCAATGACTTTCTGCACAAATTGTCGGACCGCATTGTCCGCCAATTCGACTATATCGCGGTCGGCAACGTGACTGCCGCCAGACTCGCCAGGACCGGCATGGCGAAGTCTGTTCTTGATGCCGGCTGGTCGAGCTTCCGACATCAACTGGCGTACAAGGCTGTTAAGCATGGCGCGTGGTTCGAGGAAGTTGATGAGAGATTGACTTCCCAAGTCTGTTCGAATTGCGGCGCCATGCCCGATTCGCGGCCGAAAGGTATCGCAGACCTTGGAATAAGAGAGTGGCAGTGTCGTGTTTGCGGTTGTAAACATGATCGCGATATCAATGCTGCGATAAACATTCTCCGTCGCGGACGTGCGACGCTGGCTGCAGGAAGCCCCGTCCTTTAAGGTGGGGAAGACGTCAAGAGAGCGGGTTCCGTTTCGTGATGTTTTCCAAAAACTCGAGCAACGGCGGCGGGATGCGTTTTGCGTCGTCGCCGACGGGTAGTGCGTATTTGCTGCCGGCGGGCAGCAGGTGGAGGCGGACGTCGATCAGTTCCGGCGTCTCGTGGTTCGCGATCTCCGCCACGTTCGTCGACATCGTCCGGCCGTCGACGATGGTGACGGCGCCCTGGCCCACCACTTCGATGCCGACGCCGCGCTCGACGACGAGGGCCGTGTCCTCGTCGATCCCGATCCCCTGCAGATACGGGTTCTGGGCGACGATGGACAACAGCCGCGACAGGCGCTGGCGTTCGGAGAAATGCTGGTCGATGACGACCTTGTGCAGGAAGCCGAGGCCCGCACCGAGGCTCACGGAGCCCTTTTCGGGATGCAGTTCGGCGCGGCCCTGTGCCAGCATGTGGCCGGACATGGCGGAAGCGCCGGCGCTCGTGCCGCCGATGCAGGCGCCGCGCAGCTTGAGCGCGGCGTGCATCCCGGCGTCCAGCGCCGTGCCGCCGATGATCGCGAGCAGCCGTTTCTGGTCGCCGCCCGTCATGAAGATCCCGTCGGCGTCGGCGACGTCGCGGATATGCGTTTCGTCGTTCGCGTCATGGCGGCTCTGCAGGTGCAGGTGCGAGTGGCGTGTGACACCCAGGTCCGCGAACGCACGGTCGTACGTTTCCCACATGTTCTCCGCGACGCTGCTCGCCGCCGTGATGACGACGATCTTCGCGTCCGGCCCGCCGGACAGCTCGACGAAGCGCTTGAGGATCGCCATGTCGTTCTGCTTGTCTTCGCCGCCGCCGATGATGACGAGGTGGCCGTGGCTCTTGGCGACCCGTTCCGCCTGTTCGGCCTGGGCGATGGCGTTCTTGTCCTGTGCGGTCATGGTGCGACTATCCTTGCGTGGGGCATGTCCTGGTTGCTGTGCGACGCGGCTTCCGTGCGGGTGACGGCGATCAGGCCGACGGGCACTTTTGGGTCGAACAGGTCGACGCCGCGCTTGAGGGCCTGTTCGAGCGGCACGCCGTCCTCGATCCAGCCATAGACGGTGCGGGCCAGCAGGTGGCGCACGATCTGTTCGCCGATGCCGGTGGCCGCGACGGCGCCCTGCGGACCGGCATAGAAGCCGCTGCCGATGATCGGCGTGTCGCCCACGCGGCCCAGCAGCGACGGCGCCGAGCCTCCGGTGGACAGCGCCACGGCGAAGTGGCCGTCCGGTCCGCGCACGACGGCGCCGACCGTGTCGCATGCGGCGTGCGCGGGCAGGTCGAGTGGCGTCTGGTAATTCCAGAAGCGCAGGAAGGCTTTCGCTTCTTCCGAGATCCCGGGCATGGCGGGCACGCTGCCCGCCAGTTCGCGCACGACTTTCTCGTGTGCTTGTCGCTGGTGGTCGGAGATGGTGGTGTGCGTCGGGTGGCCGATGGCGGCGGCGAAGCGGGCGGCGCCGTCGCCGGCCAGCAGCCAGTGCGGTGTCTCGGCGACGGCCCGCGCCAGCAGCACTGGGTTCTTGACGCCCTGCACGCAGGCGACGGCGCCGAGGCGGCCGCGCGTGTCCATGATGGAGGCGTCCATCTCGACGGTCGCGCCGTCGAGGCACAGGACCGATCCGCTGCCGGCATTGAAGCGGCCGTCGTCTTCCATCGATACGACCGCCGCGATGGCGGCCTCGAGCGCGTCGGCGCTGATGGCCAGCTCCTCGACGGCCCGCTGCGCCGCGCGCTCGCAGCCGTCGTCGTACGCGCGCGGGCTTCCGGCGCCGCCGTGCACGACGATTGCATATCCTTGGGTAACGCTCATGTTGTTCTTCTCTCCTGGGAAACTTGTGCAATGCGCGCACCAACGCGGTGCGGCAAAGCGGATACCGCATTATGCAAAACATAAGAAAATAGAAACATCGGTCGCGTCGCCGTGTGGTTGTCGGACGCGGCTTACACGGATCAGGTTGACGAGAAAGCTGTCCGTAGGAGTGGGAATACGGGTATCCCGGCGCGCTTCGTTTCAGCCGGGAACGCGTTCTGACAGCGTTGCGCTACCGCATCGCGGATACGCTGCGCAGCGCCTGGCGCAGTTCGCGCGCCACCTGGCGGCGCCGCGTATCGTCCACGAAGCGCCCGATCTCGACCTTCACGCCGCGCGATTCCAGTTGGATCAGCGTGCGGCGGCGTTCGTCCGGCACGACGACGCGGGTCCACAGTGGATCGAGCCGCACGAGTTCCCGGTGGTCGGCCTGGACGCAGGTGACGAGCAGGCCGGACTCGGACAGGGCGATGCGCTCGTGGTCCGTCGCGTGGCGCGCATAGACGAGGAGGGCGAGCCCGACGAGTGCCAGCTCGAGCAGGGAAAACGCGAGGACGAACCAGATGCCTTGAAGGAGAAAGCCGAGCGCGACGGCGAGCGAGCCGAGACACAGGACGGCGTACGCGCGCGCGACCTGGCGCGGGGACAGGGAGCAATTGCGCCGCAATGTCCATTCGCGCGTCATGGAGGCACTCCCGGGTTCACTTGACGAGCGGCGGCGTCTCGAACGTGTGGAAGGGCGCCGGGCTGGGGACGGTCCATTCGAGGCCTTCCGCGCCTTCCCATGGCTTCGGCGGTGCGGGCGCGCCGCCGCGGATGTTCGGGATCACGACCCAAACGAGCCAGTACACCTGCGACAGGCCGAACAGCAGGGCGCCGACGGACGTGATGGCGTGGAAGTCCGTGAACTGGACGGGATAGTCGGCGTAGCGGCGCGGCATGCCCGCCAGCCCGAGGAAATGCATCGGGAAGAAGGTCACGTTGACCCAGACGAGCGAATTCCAGAAGTGAAAACGCCCCCGTCGTTCGTCGATCATGTGTCCGGTCCATTTCGGCGCCCAGTAGTAATAGCCGGCGAACAGGGCGAACAGCGACCCCGCCACCAGCACGTAATGGAAGTGCGCGACCACGTAGTAAGTATCCTGCACCTGGACGTCGATCGGCGCCACGGAGAGGATGAGGCCCGTGAACCCGCCGATCGTGAATACCCAGATGAAGCCGACGGCGAACAGCATCGGACTTTCGAAACTGAGCGACCCCTTCCACATCGTGGCCACCCAGTTGAACACCTTCACGCCGGTGGGGACGGCGACCAGCATCGTCGCATACATGAAGAACAGCTGGCCCGTGACGGGCATGCCCGTCGTGAACATGTGGTGCGCCCACACGATGAACGAGATGATGGCGATGGCGGCCGTCGCATAGACCATCGACGCATAGCCGAACAGGGCCTTGCGCGAAAATGCGGGAATGACCTGCGAGATGATGCCGAAGCCGGGCAGGATCATGATGTAGACCTCGGGGTGGCCGAAGAACCAGAAGATGTGCTGGTACATGACGGGGTCCCCGGCACCGGCCGCGTTGAAGAACGTGGTGCCGAAATGGCGGTCGGTGAGGATCATCGTGACGGCCGTCGCGAGCACCGGCATCACGGCGATCAGCAGGTAGGCGGTGATCAGCCACGTCCAGCAGAACATCGGCATCTTCATCAGCGACATGCCGGGCGCGCGCAGGTTCAGGATCGTCGTGACGATGTTGATGGCGCCCATGATGGACGACACGCCCATCATGTGCACGGCGAAGATCGTCATGTCCATGCCCGGCCCCATCTGGACCGACAGGGGCGGGTACATGGTCCACCCGGCCGCGTTGGCGCCGCCGGCGACGAAGAACGAGCCCACGAGCAGGATCGCGGCGGGCGCCAGGAGCCAGAACGAGAAATTGTTCATGCGTGCGAACGCCATGTCGGCCGCGCCCACCTGCAGCGGGATCATCCAGTTCGCGAACCCGACGAAGGCGGGCATGATGGCGCCGAAGATCATCACGAGGCCGTGCATGGTGACGAACTGGTTGTACAGCTCCGGCTGGAAGAATTGCAGACCGGGCTGGAACAGTTCCAGCCGGATCAGCAGGGCCAGCACGCCGCCGACCATGAACATGGTGACGGAGAACCACAGGTACAGCGTGCCGATGTCCTTGTGGTTCGTTGCGAACAGCCAGCGGCGCCACCCGTGCGGGTGGGTGTGCCCGCCGGCATGGCTGCCGGGGCTGTAATCGGAACTGCCTGCCGTCGTCGACATATCTGCTCCGTTTGGCGTCGTGTGCATGAGACAAGCCGGGCCGGCGTTGGTTCCGCGCCCGGAATCTGGTAACATCTCGCCCCTTTCATCGAGAGACTTCCATGGCCAACGCTTGCGGCGTCGATTTCGGCACGTCCAATTCCACCGTCGGCTGGGTGCGGCCCGGCCAACCCACGCTGCTGCCCCTCGAGGACGGCAAGGCGACCCTGCCGTCCGTCGTGTTCTTCAATGCCGACGACGAGCAGGTACGCTACGGCCGCGCCGCGCTGGCCGACTATCTGGAAGGCTATGACGGGCGCCTGATGCGGTCGCTGAAGAGCCTGCTGGGCACCAGCCTGATGGATGGCCAGACGGAGGTCGCGGGCCGCGCGTTGCCGTTCCGTCAACTGCTGGGGCATTTCATCGGCGAGGTCAAGCGCCGCGCCGAGTGCGAGGCGGGCCGCGGGTTCGACCGTGCCGTGTTCGGCCGCCCCGTGTACTTCGTCGACGACGACCCGGAGGCGGACCGCCTCGCCGAGGACACGCTGGCCGACATCGCCCGTTCCGTGGGCTTCACGGAGATCGGCTTCCAGTACGAACCGATCGCGGCCGCGTTCGACTACGAATCCCGCATCGAACGCGAGGAACTGGTGCTGATCGCCGACATCGGCGGCGGCACGTCCGACTTCTCGCTCGTGCGCCTGGGGCCGGCGCGCGCGAACCGCCTGGACCGCCGCGACGACATCCTCGCCACCGGCGGCGTGCACATCGGCGGCACGGACTTCGACAAATACCTGAGCCTGGCGTCCGTCATGCCGCTGCTGGGCCATGGCAGCACGCTGCTGTCGGGGGCCTCGGTGCCGTCGAGCTATTATTTCAACCTGGCGACGTGGCACACGATCAACCAGGCTTATACGCGCAAGAGCGTCGCGCAGCTCGCTGACCTCGTGCGCGACGCGGCCGAGCCCGACAAGCTCAAGCGCCTGCAGCGCCTGATCGACGACCGCGCCGGCCACTGGCTCGCGATGCGCGTGGAAGAAGCGAAGATCGGCCTGTCGGACACGCCGGAAGTGGCGCTCGACCTCGACCGCCTCGACCCGCCCGAACTGCTGCGCGTGCACCGCGACCTGTTCACGGACGCGATCGCCGGCATGATCGACAGCGTCGGCGCGACCGTGCAGCGCCTGCTGGACGAAGCGGGCATCGGGCCGGAGCGCGTCGATACCGTGTTCTTCACGGGCGGTTCCAGCGGCGTGGCGAGCCTGCGCGAGCGGATCGCCGCGATCGTACCGGACGCGCGCCGCGTCGAAGGCGACCTGTTCGGCAGCATCGGCGCCGGGCTGGCGATCGACGCCGCCCGTAAGTTTGGTTGAAGCGATCTGGTCAAAGAAAGGATCACCGTGTTCGAACGCCCCATCGTCATGCTCGACTTCGAGACCACCGGCCTGTCGCCCGACGGCGGCGACCGCATCACCGAGGTGGCGGCCCTGCGCATCGCGGACGGCCGGATCGTCGAGCGCTACGTCTCGCTCGTGAACTGCGGCGTGCGCGTGCCGTCGTTCATCACCCAGCTGACGGGCATCACGCAGGCGATGGTCGACGGCGCGCCGCCGGCCGCCGAGGTCGTGCCCGCGCTCATCGACTTCATCGGCGACGACGTGCTGGCCGCGCACAATGCGAGCTTCGACGAGAAATTCCTCAAGGCCGAGGGCGCGCTGCTGGGACACGGTTGCCGGCATGGCGGGCTCGTGTGCTCGCTGAAGCTGTCGCGCCGCGTGTTCCCCGGCATGGCGAGCTACAAGCTGGGCCAGTTGTCGCGTGCGCTCGGCATCGTGTTCAAGGGCAACGCCCACCGGGCCGAGGCCGACGCCGAAGTGGCCGCCCAGCTGCTGCTGCACATCGGCCGGCACCTCGGCGACGCCTACGGGCTGGCGGGCGTCGACCCGGACCTGCTCGTCTCGCTGAACCGCGTGGCGGCCGCGAAGGTCGACGCATTCATGGGCGTGTACGCGGCCGGGCGGCGCGTAACGGCCTGATCCGGCTTTATATTTCCTGCATGCAGTAGGGCTTCGTCGCGTGGCACTGTCCCCGCCGGCCGAGCCGTCGCGCCGGCGTCGTTTTTGCCGTCGTCCATCCCCTTCACGTTGTTGCAAGTCAAATCCGTAATGCATCTCGTCATTACAATTTTTGCAATTCTTGGCCTCAACGCGTGTCCGTCAGGAGCTACCGCATGCACAGTCACGAGTCCCTCCCGCGCGCCGGCGCGCTCGCCTGGTTCGCCCGCGCCGCCGCGTGTGGCGATGCCTATGCGCAGTTCAACCTGGGCATGATGTACAAGGAAGGCGACGGTGCCCCGCAGGACGACGTCGCCGCCTGCCGGTGGCTGGAGCGGGCCGCGCGCCAGCGTCTCGCGTTCGCCCAGAACCACCTGGGCAGCATGTATTTCCTGGGGCGGGGCGTGGTGCAGTCCGACTACGAAGCAGCGTACTGGTTCGGCCTCGCCGCCGCGCAGGGCGACGCGTCGGCGCAGCAGAACCTGGGCGACCTGTACCGGGCCGGGCGGGGCGTCGTGCGCGACTCCGCCCAGGCCGTCGCCTGGTACTACAAGGCGGCCGAGCAGGACCTGCCCAGCGCCCAGCGGCTGCTCGGCACGTGCTACCGGGACGGCGCGGGCGTCGCGCGCAGCCTGCCGCTCGCGATGGCGTGGTTCCGCAAGGCCGCGCTGCTGGACGATGCCGAGGCCGCCGTCTGCCTCGGGCTGATGTACCGCGGCGGCGAGGGCGTGGCCCCCAGCGAGGCCGAGGCGTTGTACTGGTTCCGGCGCGCGGCCGCGCGCGGCCATGCGCCGGCGCAGCGCCTGCTGGGGCTCGCGTACCTGGTGGGGCATGGGTTGCCGTCCGACGCGCAGGGTGCGCGCGCCTGGCTCGAATGCGCCGCCGAGCAGGGCGACGCGGAAGCGCAGTTCAGCCTGGCCCAGTTGCTGGGCGCGGCCGACGCCGAGGCACTCGCGGGGGCGGGCGATGGGGCGCGCTGGAGCGGCCCCGCGCTGGCCTGGACGCTGGCCGCGGCCGAGCAGGGCCACGTGCTGGCCCAGGTGAACCTTGGCAACCGCTACGCGTTCGGGCGCGGCGTCGCACGCGATCCGGAGCAGGCGCTGTACTGGTACCGGCGCGCGGCCGAGCAGGGCGCCGCGAAGGCCCAGTTCACGCTCGGCGTGATATACGCGAACGGCCAGGGCGTGCGCCGCGACGAGGCGCTGGCGGCGGCCTGGTACCGGCGCGCCGCCGAGCAGGGCGATGCGAGCGCCCAGAACAATCTCGGCGTCATGTATGCGAACGGCCAGGGCGTGCCGCAGGACGACGCGCAGGCCGTGCACTGGTACCGGCTCGCCGCCGAACAGGGCCACGCGCTGGCCCAGTACAACCTGGGCGGCATGTACAACAGCGGCCGCGGCGTCGCGCGCGATACCGTGCGCTCGTACATGTGGATGCTGCTCGCGGCCGACGCGGGCGACCCGGCCGCCAGCGCGAACAAGGCGATCGTCGCGCGCCGCCTGTCGGAGGAACAGATCGCGAGCGCGGACGACATGCGGCGCCAGTGGCAGAGTGCCCGGTCGTACGCGGGGCCGGAGCGGCGTGCCGCGTGAGCCCGGCGGTGTTGTCGTCCTGACAGCTGAATCGCGCTATCATGCTCAGCGGCATCCGCCGACAACCCATCGTACAACGACAACAACCATGCACATGAGACATGCCACCTTTGTCGCCGCCTTCGTCGCTCTCGCTGCGGCGCTCGCCGGTCCGGCCAACAGCCAGACCTGCCAGGGCAGCGCCACGCCGCTGACCTATCCGGTCGCGAAGAAAGGCGACCAGACCGACACCTATTTCGGCACGACCGTCGCCGATCCGTACCGCTGGCTGGAAGACGCCAACAGCGCGGACACGAAGGCGTGGGTCGACGCGGAAAACCAGGTGACGCAGGCTTACCTGGCCACGATCCCCCAGCGCGCCGCGATCCGCCAGCGCCTCACCCAGCTGTGGAACTACGAGCGCTACAGCGTGCCGTTCCGCGAAGGCGGCCGCTATTTCTTCAGCCGCAACGACGGCCTGCAGAACCAGGCCGTGCTGTACACGATGACGTCGCTGACGGACACGCCGCGCCTGCTGCTCGACCCGAACACGCTGGCCGCCGACGGCACCGTCGCCCTGGCCGGCCTCGCCGTGAGCCCGGACGGCAAGCGGCTCGCATACTCGACCGCGGCCTCGGGCTCGGACTGGAACGAGATCAAGGTGCGCGATGTGGTGACGGGCAAGGATCTCGCGGATCACATCAAGTGGGTCAAGTTCTCGGAGACGGCCTGGACGCGCGACGGCAAGGGTTTCTTCTATAGCCGCTACGACGAGCCGAAGGAAGCGACCAAGCTCGAAGACGTGAATTACTTCCAGAAGCTGTACTACCACAAGCTGGGTACGCCGCAGGACGCCGACGTGCTCGTCTACGACCGGCCGGACGAGAAGGAGTGGGGTTTCGGTGCCGCGACGACGGACGACGGCCGCTACCTCATCATCACCGCGACGAAGGGTACGGCCCATAAATACCGCGTGTTCTACAAGGACTTGACGAAGCCGGGCGCGAAGGTGCAACCGCTGATCAACAACTTCGACGCGGCCTACGACTTCGTCGACAACGTAGGTCCCGTGTTCTATTTCGTCACGGACCGCGATGCGCCGCGCCAGCGCATCGTCGCGATCGACACCCGCAAGCCGCGGGAGGCGAACTGGAAGACGATCGTGCCGGAAGGCGAGCAGACGCTCGTGGCGGCGCACCTCGTCGGCGACCGCTTGATCGCGCAATACCTCGCCGACGCGCGCAGTGTCGTCAGGATCACGGACCTGAAGGGCAAGCCGGTGCGCGAGGTGGTGCTGCCGGGCATCGGCAGCGTCGCGGGCTTCACGGGCAAGCGTGGCGACAAGGAAACCTTCTTCTCGTTCACCAGCTTCACGACGCCGACGACGATTTACCGGCTGGACATGAAGAAGGGCACCAGTACCGTGTTCCGCCAGCCGAAGGTCCAGTTCGACCCGAACGACTACGAAACGCGCCAGCAGTTCTTCACGAGCCGCGACGGCACGCGCGTGCCGATGTTCATCGTGTCGAAAAAGGGACTGAAGCTGGACGGCAACAATCCGACCTATCTGTACGGCTACGGCGGCTTCAATATTTCGCTGACCCCGGCCTTCTCGCCGGCCAACCTGGCGTGGATGGAAATGGGCGGCGTGTACGTTGTCGCCAACCTGCGCGGCGGCGGCGAATACGGCGAGGCGTGGCACGAGGCCGGCACGAAGCTCAAGAAGCAGAACGTGTTCGACGACTTCATCGGCGCGGCGGAATGGCTCCTTGCCAACAAGGTAACGTCGCCCGCGAAACTCGCGATCGGCGGCGGCAGCAACGGCGGCCTGCTCGTGGGCGCGGCGATGACTCAGCGGCCCGAGCTGTTCGCGGCGGCGATCCCGCAGGTGGGCGTGATGGACATGCTGCGCTTCCACAAGTTCACGATCGGCTGGGCTTGGACGTCGGACTATGGCTCGTCCGAAAACCCGGATGAGTTCAAGGCCCTGGTGAAGTATTCGCCGCTGCACAACCTCAAGCAGGGCACATGCTACCCGGCCACGATGATCACGACGGCCGACCATGACGACCGCGTGGTGCCGGCGCACAGCTTCAAGTTCGCCGCGACGGCCCAGGCGGCGCAGGCCGGACCGAATCCGGTGCTCATCCGCATCGACACGAAGGCTGGCCACGGCGCGGGCAAGCCGACGAACAAGCAGATCGAGGAAGTGGCCGACCGTTGGGGCTTCCTGACGAAGGCGCTCAACGTGGAGATGTCGCCCACCGTCGCGGGCGGCGCGGAGATATAAGTTTGCGTGATCCCCGCTGTCAGCGGCTGCAATATGACAGCGGGGAGACATCACGGAAACCTATTGCGGAGATCGGAAAAGGAAATTGGATTGATATCTGATGTGGGCGTAGACTTCAGTCATCAACGAACGATATTGAAAACGGAGCTGTCATGAACGCCTATACCACGATCTCGACCCGCAACACCGCCACCGGCGACAGCAAACTGAGCCGCATGTTTCGCACGTTCTGCATGGAAATGCGCCGCGCCATCGAAACCGTCGGCGCCGCGTACCAGAACGGCCTGCAGCCGCCGATGTAAGTCGCGCTTGCACCGCCGTCCCGCTGTGGCGGCGCTGTGCCCCGAAGGACCCGACAACCCCCGCCGCCTGCGGGGGTTTTTGTTTGGCGCCGTGCCCGCCTGCCGGGCCGTCAGAAGCTTTTCGCGACCTCCGCGCTTTCCGGCCGGGTCAGGCTCGCCGCGCTATGTCGTTCCGCCCGCTGCACACGCGAAGGCTGCAGCCTGAGCGCCAGCTTTCTGAGGTTGTCGGCGATCTGTTCCCGTGTCCTGGCGATCCGCTTGTAGCTTTCGTCCGGGCCTTCGCGGCGCGTGCTCAAAGCCCGGTACAGGCGCGCCAGCGCCTCGATGTCGGTCACGATGACATCCATCTCCGACGGTTTCAGCGCGACGCCATGGGTAGCGTCGGTATAGGCCAGCAGCACGTTGTCGAAGCTGGCCTGGCCGCTGGCGCCGTCATCCCCGAGAGTGCCCGTGATCAGGGTCTCCACCAGCAGCGCCTTGGCCCGTAGCAGAGTCGACGCGGTATCGGTGGATGGGTCGGTCTCGCAGGCGTAGGTGCCGCACAGCCGGGCGAACGTGATGGCGGCGCCTTGCGTCTTGTCGGCGGTGTACAGGCCGGCCAGCGCCTCCAGCGCCAGCCTGCTCAGGGCAAGGTCGGGAGCAATATTGCCGAGGGCTGTTTTGCCTTCGGCTTTCCGGTAAGCGTCGGTGGCCAGGCGCAACTGCTCTTCCATCCTGGTCGCGGCATCTGCGATTTCCTGGGTGCGGTCTTCGGACAGGGCCAGCAGCCGGCGCGCCTGCACGCTGGCCATACGGCGGTGGATCCTGCCGCGCAAGGCCTGGCGCAGGCAATTCGGTGCCACGCCAGGCCCGGCCGGTGTGGCCCGGTTGGCGTCGGGCCCGACGGCGATGTCGGACAAATGGTCGAGCGAATCGACCCGTGCCAACGCACGCTGGAGCAAAGCGTCGCTGCGCGCCAGTGCCTTGCGCAACTGCGCCTGGTCCGGCCCTTTGCCGTTCTCCGGCGGGAGCGCGCGCGCGGCGCACTGTTCGCCGTACTGGGCCTCGACCTCCGCCAGTTGTTCGATGTCACGGACCGACAATTTGCCGTATTGATCCTCAAGTTGGGCCGCGCGCAGGAAGGCATCGTAGGCCTCTTCGATCTGGTTCAGCTCCCGCCTCGTGGCGCCGAGGGCCGAATGCAACTCGGGACGCACCCGCCATTTGGGCTGGCATCGCTTGTCCACGAGCATGTCGACCCGCTTCGCGATGAGGGCGCTTTCCTGCTCGGCGTACGTATCGCGCTGGTGCGCCAGGCGCACCCGGGCATCCGCCAGGGCCTCCAACAGTTCTTCCAGCGCAAC
This sequence comes from Massilia sp. Masssp94, assembly GCF_059491305.1. NCBI lineage: Bacteria > Pseudomonadati > Pseudomonadota > Betaproteobacteria > Burkholderiales > Oxalobacteraceae > Massilia > Massilia sp. Masssp94. The sequence continues at coordinate 6,705,178 of NZ_CP168501.1, read as the reverse complement.
GAACGGGGTATCCTGCAGTACCGGTTCGTCGGTGTTGTCGGTGCTAGATTCCGCAGTCCAGCCAGGATCGCCGTAGGCCTGGAACGCGCCCCAGGTGAGATCGTTCCGATTGCGCTCCCAGACTTCGTAACGAGCGACCTTGACTGCTTCGCCGAACTGTTGACGTTGCCCTAGCAGCTGATTGTAGAAGCAGGTGCCGAAGCGCTGCGCCAACGCGTCGTCGACCGCCCAGCCCGTCACGAGCACGCAACGCACCCCGATCTCGATGAGTTCGCGGGCAATGCTGGCGGCCAGACGGTTGCTCTGGCGTCCATCGTCGAATTGCCCGGTATGGCAGCAATTCAGAAACACCAGTTCGGGTACCACTTCCATCGCCGAGATTTCGGCCGCGGTGATCAGCAAACCGTCCGATAGCAGCACGCCGCTGCGCGGTCGCCCGTCCTTGTGCTGCATGTGGAACACGCCGTGCCCGGAAATGTGCAGGATGCGCCACGGCTGCCGGTACAGCGCGGCCAGCACATGGGCCGCGTCGGTATCGTTGCCGGCGTCCTCCGGAACGGGTGGGCCGAGGCGCATCGGGCCGCCGCGGGCCGTGACGGCGGCGTCCTCCGTGAAGGTTGCCACGACGGACTCGTAGCCGATGAGCTGCTGTACTTCATAACTATGTTTTTTCAAGACCTGGGCGATCGTCAATGCCTCGTCGCGGGCGCCGGGGAGCGGCGCCGGTTGCCAGGCGGCCGCGTCACCGTCGGTCGGGACGAATCCGTCCTGGAAGCCCCGCACGGATGGATTGCCGATGACCAACGCGGTGTATGCCATCGCCTGCACCACCTGCGGCCGGTAGCGCAGCGAGGCAAGCTGCCGTACGACGGACGCGCGTACCGCAAGCGGCATGTTCTCGCGCTCGGCCCCGGTGCGCTCGCGCGGCGGCTCCTCGGCCAGCATCAGTTCCCATGGCAGGTTGGCCGTATACCCGTCGACGACGAGAACCAGCCGGTCGAGCTGGCGCGCCGCATCCTTGAAATCGTGCGGCACCATCAGTTGATACAGCATGCGGCCGAACTCCGGGTCCCATTTGTGGCTCGCGATCTGGCGCCGGACCAGCGTCTCGATCAGGCTCGGCTGGCGCTGCTGGACGATGGTCTCGGCGCGCGCCCGGGTGCCGACGTACATGAAGCGGAGACGATCGGCGATCGGCGCCTCTGCCTGTTCTGTCGGCTTGAGGGCCGGCGGGGCGAGTGCATTTTCCTCGGTCCGGTCCGCGTCCGTGACGATGATGCGCGGCCAGTAGCTGGCCTCCGCCGTATCGTGCAGGCGCTGGCGCATCCCTTCGCCGCTGACCAGCTCATCGCAGGTCACGAGTTCCGTGTTGTGGCTGGCGGCGAACTGCTTCATACGTTCGCGCAAGTCGCGCAACGCGTATACGGCGCTGATGGCCGTGTCCAGGTACAGTTCGACGATATCGAGCGTGGCGATGTGGATGTTGGTACCTGTCCGCTCGTGGAAGCGGGCGTTGGCCAGCACCACGCCGCGGACCAATGCCTCGACCGACGCCGCGGCGGACAGGTTGGCGGAGGAATTAAAGCCGATCAACAGCGAGCTCAGCGCCAGCTCACGTTCATCCTTCCCCAGCACATCCATTACCTGCAGCAGGAAACGCAGAGCGCCCACGCGCACCGATTCGGTGAGCTCGGAGGCACTGAGCGAGACGTCGTAGCGCCCCAGTCCGGTGACCACCGCACCGCTCAGGCGGGCCGCGCGCTCGCCGGCGCGCGCGCCGCGCAGCACGACGGTCGCGGAACCGCGTGCGCCTGCGTACTGGCCGAGGTTGTAGCGCTTGCTCAGGTCGCCACCGAGGAGTTCGCGGTCGATCAGGGCTTCCGGTCCGGAGATCGGATCCTGTTCGTAGTGGCCGACCATGATCGGCATGGAGAGGAAGCGCAGGTCCATCGCACGCACCTTGACGTCCAGGCGGCGCGGCGGCGCGGCCGGCAGCCGGCTACGCAGCGAGCCGCCGAGCAGGCAGCGCTGCACCGCCTCGGTGTCGGCCGCGGTCGGGGGCGCCGCGTCGTACATGACGGGACCCATCTTCTCGATCGTCCGCAGCGGCGGTTCGTGCGACAGGTGGCGGGTTGTGCCGGCTTTCAGCAGTTCGGCAAGCGCCGGGAAGTACTCCTGCGTTGCCGCCATGTCGCCATGGCGGGCCGGCATGAAGTAATAGCTGTCGATGCCGGGCAACCGGCCGGATTCCCAGGTCACGATGCCGTCGCCGGACGGGGTGGCCATCATGCCCGGATGCGGAAGTCCGGCAAGCTCCACGAGGCCGCAAGGCGTGCTGGGTGCGACGCCGAACACATAGATCGTGGTCGGATCCGAACTCGCGGTCGGGAGCGCCTTGCCGACGCGCTCCCGTTCCAGCTCGGCATTCTTGTCGGACAGCCACGCGGCCTGGACCAGCAGTGCCTGCGATGGCGTGGCGCTGCATCCGGCGCCGAACCAGCGGTCGGAAACGAGGCCGGCCAGGCGCTTCCACTCCTGCGCGTCGTAATAATCGTGTTCTCTGCTGCCCGGTATCATGCCGACGGTTTCGGCGAAGTCACGCGCAGGAAGCAGGCTGAGCACACCTGGAAAGCGCGCGAAGGTGTCCAGCAGCTTCCGGAGGGAGGGGCCGTTGACGTCGAGCCGCCATAGTGAGCGGAAGCCGTCGCCTTTGCCCAGCAGGTCGGCCACTATCGAATGGGTGCCGCGGTTGGGTGTGCCGAGCATGACGATGCGCGCACCTTTGCGCTCCATGAGGATGCGGAGGATGTTTTGTGCGGGCAGGCAGGCACAGGCACGCACCACGAGGCCGCCCATGCCGTGGGCGAGGAAGCGCACCGGAACCTGGCTGTCGCGGAAACGCTCCAGAAAGGCGGCGAGCCGCTTTCCAAGGTCTTCCGGCGACAGCCGCCAGTCATAAGGAAACGGCTCCACCTGGTGACTGTCGGCGAGGTGGCGGCACAGGTTGCCGTACAAGATGTCGAATATGTCCGTCGCCTCGGTGTCGTAACAGTTCGCATCGGGGAGCTCGAGCAGTTCCAGCCCGCGCGCGCCTGGCAGGGGCGGGAACCAGATGTGATTCTGCCTGGTCTTCAGGTGCGATCCCATCAGGTCCGGCAGGACCACGACGATCGGCAGCCGCGCCGCGCCGCTGCGGCCCCGCCAGCTTGTCGCCTTTGCCATGGCGGCGGCGTAGTCCTCGCGTTCGGGCAGCGTGATGAAACGGTCCAGCTTGTCGACGTCGGGACTCAGCAGCCAATCGCGCACCGCGATGCGGCTGGAACTGTTGGTGAAATAGCGGAAGTGCGATACGTTGCTCCCCCGTTCGAACAATATGCGCGCGTTGGCTCTGGGAGCGATCCCTGCCAGCATGGCGGGCGTGTCGACCACAAGGTCGTTGTCTTCCTTGTCGAACAGGACGAAGTCGGTGAGCGCGACGCGCAGCCGGCTCAGCATGTCGCCGCCCTCGGCGTCGCCGGCGATGACCGCCATCTGGATGCCGGGTTGGACCGGCGCCACGCACAGGAACTGGGTCAGGGGCGAATCCGGCAGCATGGCCTCGATGCCGGGCACCATGTGCGGGTCCGTGCGGCGCTTGGCGATTTCGATGACGGCGCGCCGGAACTCCCGGTACAGCAAGCTCGAATAGAGGAAGGGCACGGCGCCGAGCAGGGTCAGCACGCTTGACAGGAACACGTCGAAGTTACCGCTGGCCAGCAGCGTCCCGTTGGCGGGGCTGGCGATGCGCGCATACCTGCGAATCACGAGCTTGCGGTCGCGAAGTTCGCCGGCGAGATTCAGCAGCATCTTGAGTTGGTCGCCGTAGGCGTCCTTCAACCCATCCAGGATGGCCTTGCCCAACTTCTCGTCGTGCGTTCCCGGCGAAGGAAACCGGTAGCAATAGTTTTCGATCTGGGCGCCGAAATCGGCCAGGCACAGCAAGTCCGCGACCAGGCCGCCGCGCGAGTGCGAGACCAGCGAGACCTGGGCGCCGTGCGGCAGGGCGCGGACCAGGTCGAGTGCGTTTTCGATCGGGCTTTGCGATAGCGTCCGGTGTTCGAAGCCGTAGATGTGTTCGCCAAAGCGATTGACCAGGCTTTTCCAAAGGTCTGGTTCCGCGGTGCACAGGTGGCCGAAACTGCCTGCGGTGCTCGATCCGGTGCCATGGATAAACACGAGCAGGTGCGTGTCCGGCGACAATGGCTTGGAACCGGGGCCCGTCAGATTTGCTTCAGTCAATTTCAACTCCGCCAGGTCGTGCGGTGTGCCTCCCCCATATTCGAGGCGACACAGGCCAGGGCGGTCAAGGCGCGCCTCGATGGCTTTCATCAGGGCCATGGTGCCGAGCCAGGTCACGCCGGCCTGGGCCATGCCGACGTCGGCGGCGACGTCGCGCAGCAGGTCGTCGTGACCCGACTCCGGCACCGCGAGCAGCGTGATCCTGCTGATCAACCCCTTCAGCATGGCCACCGCACCGCGCTGCGCGTTCGTATCCGGGCCCAGCTTGTCGAGGTCGGGCTGGCTGTCTTTCTGTTTCTGCAACTGGCTGTCGCCGGCGCGGTCCAGCGCCTCCTTCAGGCGGGCCGGGTTGGCCACGAGCGTCCCCCCGTCCGCCAACTCCAGGACGACGATATGATCGGGTGCTACCGAGAAGGTCTTCGTCGTCGCTTCGGTGTCGCGCGCGGCGGGACTCACGTCGATCGCCCACACCGTTTCCAGGCCCGGTGGCAGCAGCTCGTCGTCGGCTTCCTGACCGGGACCGGCGGCGCGAGGAATGACGCGCACGAAGGCTGCCGGCATCGGTTTCGTTTCAAGCTGACGCCCTGTGATGGTCAACATCACGGTATCGCCGCGAGCTTGGTCGGTCATGGCTAACCTCTCTGGTCTTTGCCATGCTGCAAACGGACGGCACGCGGGGTGCAACCCACATCGTGCCGGGCGGTCGGCGGCAATGGCGGTTGTCGATGGGAACGCAGTCGGATGAGTCCTGTTGACGGCGGATCAATGACGAGATTGACTTGGGAAAGCCCGGCCTGGCGGTTGCTGTGAGTTATATGAACGGCGTGCGCAAATGTACAGCGTAAGATCGACCTTTTGACGAGAGGTTCGCGTGTTGAGTGAAACGGAAGTGCCGCCCAGCTAGCGGTGTACGACCACCAGCAAGGCCTTCGCCTCCGTCTTGCCGGCATTCCGGATGGCATGATTCTGGTCGGCCGGATAACGCGCCGTCGCGCCGTGCTTGATTTTTCGCTTCTCGGCCCCGACCTCCAATTCCACCGTCCCAGTTACCACGGTCAAGTGCTCGTTGGTACCAGGATCATGGGCCTGCGACGCCAGTTCGCCGCCCGGCTGCAAGGTCAGTTCATACCATTCATACTTGCCGGCAAGGTCCATCGGTCCCAGGATGCGCAGGGAGTAGCCCGCGTGGCTGCCGGGCAAGGTGGGGATTTCGTGGGCGTCGACGACACGGATCAGGTCGACCGCGCGCACTTCGGAGGAGAGTAATTCGCCGATCTGCACGCCGAGCGCATTGGCCAGGCGCCACGTGATGGCGATGGTGGGGTTGGCCTTTTCGCGCTCGATCTGCGACAGCATCGATTTGGACACGCCGGCGATGCGCGACAGGTCTTCCAGGGTCAGGCCGCGTGCGAGTCGCAGCCGCTGCAGGGTGGCGCCGACTTCCGGCGGAGCACTGGTATTGTTGTTCATGGAGCTTGCTTGCCAAGTTCAATGGCTGGGAGTAATATTCAATATATTGAATTTCTGTTCGAAATATAGAACAAGTTCCATACATCGAACGAATCCACACTATACCATTCGCCAACCGACAAGGACGAGGAAACATGAGCGATCAAGCATTCTATAGCGGCCTCCAGCAGAAACTCGACACGCTCAAGACCGGGGGCCTGTTCAAGCCCGAACGCGTGCTTGCCTCGCGCCAGGGCGCCGAAGTGGTCGCGGACGATGGCCGCACGCTGATCAATATGTGCGCCAACAACTACCTCGGCCTGTCGGGCGACGTCGAGACGCAGAAGGCCGCCGAAGCGGCGCTGCAGAAATACGGCTACGGCCTGTCGTCCGTGCGTTTCATCTGCGGCACGCAGACGGTGCACAAGGAACTCGAGAAGAAGCTGTCGGACTTCCTCGGCACGGAAGACACGATCCTGTACGCCGCCGCGTTCGACGCCAACGGCGGCGTGTTCGAGCCGCTGTTCGACGAGAACGACGCGATCATCTCGGATGCGCTGAACCACGCGTCGATCATCGACGGCATCCGGTTGTGCAAGGCCGCGCGCTACCGCTATGCCAACAACGACATGGCCGACCTGGAAAAGCAGCTGCAGGCCGCGACGGAAGCCGGCAGGCGCCACAAGATCATCGTCACGGACGGCGTGTTCTCGATGGACGGCACGATCGCGCAGCTCGACAGGATCGTCGCGCTGGCCGAGAAATATGGCGCGCTGACGATGATCGACGAGTCGCATGCGTCCGGCTTCATGGGCAAGACGGGCCGCGGCACGCACGAGCACTGCGGCGTGATCGGCAGGATCGACATCATCACGGGCACCCTCGGCAAGGCGCTGGGTGGCGCGATGGGCGGTTTTACCTCCGGCCGCAAGGAAGTCATCGAGACCTTGCGCCAGAAATCGCGTCCGTACCTGTTCTCGAACACGCTGGCGCCGATGATCGCGGGCGCGTCGCTCGCGGTGCTGGACCGCATCGGCAAGTCGACCGAACTGCGCGACCGCCTGCACGAGAACACGGCCTATTTCCGCCGCGAGATCGAGCGCATCGGCTTCACCATCAAGCCGGGCACGCACCCGGTGGTGCCGGTGATGTTGTTCGACGCACCCGTCGCGCAGAAATTCGCCGCCCGCATGTTCGAACTGGGCGTGCTGCTGTCGGGCTTCTTCTACCCGGTGGTGCCGATGGGGCAGGCGCGCGTACGCGTGCAGCTGTCGGCCGCGCATACCCGCGAACAGCTCGACAAGGTGCTGGGCGCCTTCGAGCAGGCCGGCCGCGAACTGGGCATCATCAAGGCCGCCTGACCGCGACAGCCGGATCATCGATCGACCGGATGCGCCGCCCACGAAGCGGCGCGCCGGAACAGGCTCACGAAGCCGCAAAAAGAGCAAGGAAAACAAGCATGGAACGCATCCTCGTCATCGGCGCCAACGGCCAGATCGGCAGTGAACTGGTAACCGCCCTCGCGCAGCAGCACGGCGCGGCCAACGTGATCGCAGCGGACATCGGCACGGACAACGTCTACGGCGCCGCGCGCTACGTCCGCGTCGACGTGCTCGACAAGGACGGGGTGGCCCGCCTGATCGCCGTCGAAGACATCACGCAGGTCTACCAGCTGGCGGCGCTGCTGTCGGCCACGGGCGAAAAGGCGCCGTTGAAGGCATGGACGCTGAACATGGACGGCCTGCTGAACATCCTCGAGATCGCGCGCGAGCGGGGAGACGCCGGCAAGCCGCTGAAGGTGTTCTGGCCGTCGTCGATCGCCGCGTTCGGCCCGAATACGCCGGCGGAAGCCACGCCGCAGACCACGATCATGGATCCGACGTCGATCTACGGCATCAGCAAGCTGGCCGGCGAGCGCCTGTGCGAGTACTACCACGCGAAGTATGGCGTGGACGTGCGCAGCATCCGCTACCCCGGCATCATCAGCTACAAGTCGCCCCCGGGCGGCGGCACGACGGACTACGCGATCGCCATCTTCCACGCGGCCCTGCGCGGCGAGACGTACGAATGCTTCCTCGGCCCGGAAACGACGCTGCCGATGATCTACATGCCGGACGCGATCCGCGCCACCATCGAGCTGATGGAGGCCCCCGCGGAGCAGGTCGTCATCCGTTCCTCGTACAATGTGGCCGGCGTGTCGTTCAACCCGCGCGAACTGGCCGCCGCCATCCAGAAAAAACTGCCGGCGTTCCGCATCGCGTACCAGCCGGACAGCCGCCAGCAGATCGCCGATTCCTGGCCGAAGAGCCTCGACGACAGCCGCGCGACCGCGGACTGGGGCTGGAAGGCGCGCGTCAAGGTCGACGAGATGGTCGAGGACATGCTGGCCAATGTCGATGTCGGGTTGAGCAAGGCGGCTTGAGTACACTATGCGCATGTGTGGATTCACCATAAGTGGACAACATATGCACCGTCATTCCCGCGAAGGCGGGAATCCGAGCTGAGCTGGCATTGCCGATTCAGTATGGATTCCCGCTGCCGCGGGAATGACGCTTTTTGAGGGCGGCGTCCACGAGACGTTCCAACAGCCCGCTACACAACAAGGAGACAGCTCATGGACATGAGCGTATTTGACCTGTTCAAGATCGGCATCGGCCCATCCAGTTCGCACACCGTCGGCCCGATGGTCGCCGCGCGCCGCTTCCTCGTCGAATGCGGCCCGCTCAGCGATGTCGTGGGCGTGGAAGCACACCTGTACGGCTCGCTGGCGCTGACGGGCGTCGGCCACGCCACCGACAAGGCGGTCATCCTCGGCCTGATGGGCGAGACGCCGCAGGACGTCGACCCGGACACCGTCGAGGACAAGCTCGCGGAAGCGGAACTGGACGGCGTGCTGAACCTGCTCGGCACCAAGACTGTGCCGTTCACCCGCGGCACGGGCCTCGTGTGGCACAAGCAATCCACGCTGCCGGACCATCCGAACGGCATGCGCTTCGTGCTGAAGCTGGCCGACGGCAGCGTCATCGAGCGCATTTATTACTCGGTCGGTGGCGGCTTCGTCACGGCCCCGGGCGAAACGCAGGCGGCGCGCGAGACGGTCGCGGTGCCGTTCCCGTTCTCGACGATGCGCGAGCTGCTGGCGCAGGGCGAGCGCGACGGCTTGGCGATCCCGGCCATGCTGCGCGCGAACGAGTGCGCGCGCATGACGAACGACGCACTGGATGCCGGCCTGGACCGCATCTGGGCAGTGATGCGCAGCTGCATCGAGCACGGCCTCGTCACGGAAGGGGAACTGCCGGGCGGGCTGAACGTCAAGCGCCGCGCGGCGAAGCTGTGGCGCCAGGAGCAGGCGGCGCGCTACGCGACGAACCACCTGCCGCACGACGCCGTCAACCAGGTCAGCCTGTACGCGATGGCCGTCAACGAAGAGAATGCGGCCGGCGGCCGCGTGGTGACGGCGCCGACGAACGGCGCGGCCGGCATCGTCCCGGCCGTGTTGCGCTACTACGCCGAGGATTGCCGTCCGACCGATGCGCGCCGCGGCATCCACGACTTCCTGCTGACGGCGGCCGCGATCGGCATGCTGTGCAAGAAGAACGCTTCCATCTCCGGTGCGGAGATCGGTTGCCAGGGCGAGGTCGGCGTCGCGTGCGCGATGGCGGCGGCGGGGCTCGTCGCCGCGCTGGGCGGCACCAACGGCCAGATCGAAAACGCGGCCGAGATCGGCATCGAACACCATCTGGGCATGACCTGCGACCCGATCGGCGGCCTCGTCCAGATCCCGTGCATCGAACGCAACGGCATGGGCGCGATCAAGGCGATCACGGCGGCGTCGCTGGCGATGAAGGGCGACGGCACGCACTTCGTCACCCTGGACGAGGTCATCGAGACGATGCGCCAGACCGGATTCGACATGCAGGCGAAGTACAAGGAAACGTCGCTGGGCGGCCTGGCGATCCACGTGGTGACGGTGAATCACGCCGCGTGCTGATGCAAACGGTGGGCTTTCGCGCCCGCCGCATTGCAGCGCATCATTTTCCAACGAAATAACAAAACAATATTCGGTAAAAAGACAATATTGCTCGTCCGGACTATAATAAATATCCAACGCCAGCCAACCCCGATCTTTTCTATCGTATGCAATATGTGTCCACCCGCGCAACGAGCGCGTCCGCAGCACGTAATCCCCAACAATTTTCCGACATCCTGCTGGGCGGCCTGGCGCCGGACGGCGGGCTGTATCTGCCCGAACAGTACCCGCAGGTGACCGGCGCCGAGCTCGACGCCTGGCGCAAGCTGTCCTACGCGGAACTCGCGTACGAGATCCTGCGCAAGTTCGCGACCGATATTCCGGACGCCGACCTGAAGGCCCTCACGGCGAAGACGTACACCCCCGAGGTCTACAGGAACGCCCGCGCCGACGAGTCCGCAAGCCAGATCACGCCGCTGCGCGTGCTGGAACAGTCGCCGGAACGCACCTTGATCCTGCAGGGCCTGTCGAACGGCCCGACGCTGGCCTTCAAGGACATGGCGATGCAGCTGCTGGGCAATCTGTTCGAATACGCGCTGGCGAAGAACGGCGACGAGCTGAACATCTTCGGCGCCACCTCCGGCGACACGGGCAGCGCGGCCGAATACGCGATGCGCGGCAAGCGAGGCATCCGCGTGTTCATGCTGTCGCCGCACAAGAAGATGAGCGCGTTCCAGACCGCCCAGATGTTCAGCCTGCAGGATCCGAACATCCACAATATCGCCGTCGAAGGCGTGTTCGACGATTGCCAGGACATGGTCAAGGCCGTGTCGAACGACCTCGAATTCAAGGTCCGCCAGAAGATCGGCACGGTGAACTCGATCAACTGGGCGCGCGTCGTCGCGCAGGTCGTGTACTACTTCCGCGGTTACCTGAGCGCGACGACGTCGAACGACCAGAAAGTGTCGTTCACCGTCCCGTCGGGCAACTTCGGCAATATCTGCGCCGGCCACATCGCGCGCATGATGGGCCTGCCGATCGCGAAGCTGGTCGTCGCGACGAACGAGAACAACGTGCTGGACGAATTCTTCCGCACCGGCGTGTACCGCGTCCGTAAATCGTCCGAGACGTATCACACGTCGAGCCCGTCGATGGACATCTCGAAGGCATCGAACTTCGAGCGCTTCGTGTACGACCTCGTCGGCCGCGATGCGGACCGCACGCACGCGCTGTTTCGCAAGGTCGACACGCACGGCGGCTTCGACCTGTCGGGCGCGCCGGGCAGCGACGGCGACGAATTCAAGCTGGTCGCGAACTATGGCTTCCAGTCGGGCTGCTCGACGCACGAAGACCGTCTCGCGACGATCCGCGACGTGTTCGACGACTACGGCATCACCATCGACACGCACACGGCCGACGGCATCAAGGTCGCGCGCGAACACGTGGAGCCGGGCGTGCCGATGATCGTGCTGGAGACGGCGCTGGCCGCCAAGTTCAACGAGACGATCCTGGAAGCGCTGGGCACCGACGCCGCGCGTCCGGCCGGCTTCGAGGACATCGAGTCGCTGCCGCAGCGCTTCGTCGTCATGCAGCCGAACGTCGCCGAGATGAAGCAGTTCATCGCGGCGCACACGGGGCTGGACAAGTGAACCAGCCTGCACGCAAGCCGCTGATGCCGGTGCGGGAGGCGCTGGACTTCCTGCTGGCGGCGGCGCGTGCCGTCGACGGCGTCGAGGACGTCGACACGCTTGCCGCCAACGGCCGCGTGCTCGCTTGCGACCAGGTGTCGGGCTTGAACGTGCCGTCGGCGGACAACACGCAGATGGATGGCTATGCCGTCCGCGCGTCCGATTGCGCCAGCGGGTCGGTCACGTTGCGCATCGCCCAGCGCATCCCGGCCGGCACCGTCGGCCAGCCCCTGGAACCGGGCACCGCCGCGCGCATCTTCACGGGCGCGCTGATTCCAGAGGGTGCGGATGCCGTCGTGATGCAGGAGCAGTGCGAGGCGAACGGCGATCAGGTGACGATCAAACACGCGCCGCAGTCGGGCGAATGGATCCGCCGCGCCGGCGAGGACATCGTCGCCGGTTCCGTGATCCTGCCGGCCGGTACGCGGCTGCGCGGCCAGGAGCTGGGGTTGGCGAGTTCCGTCGGCCTCGCGCGCCTGCCCGTGCGCCGGCGCGTGCGCGTGGCCGTGTTCTTTACGGGCGACGAGCTGGCGATGCCGGGCGAGCCGCTGGCGCCGGGCGCCATCTACAATTCGAACCGTTTTACCTTGCGCGGGCTGCTGGAAAACCTCGGCTGCGAGATCAGCGACTACGGCATCGTGCCGGATTCGCTGCGGGCCACGCGCGACACGTTGCGTGCCGCGGCCGCCGAGCACGACCTGATCATCACGTCGGGCGGCGTCTCGGTCGGCGAGGAAGACCACATCAAGCCGGCCGTGGAAGCGGAAGGGCGCCTGAACATGTGGCAGATCGCCGTCAAGCCGGGCAAGCCGCTGGCATTCGGCGAAGTGAACCGTGAAGGATCAGGCGCCGCGTTCTTCCTGGGCCTCCCGGGCAATCCGGTGTCGAGCTTCATCACGTTCCTGCTGTTCGTGCGGCCGTTCCTGCTGCGCCTGCAGGGCGTCACGGGCGGCGTCGCACCGAAGGCGATCCCGCTGCGCGCGGATTTCGAGTGGACGAAGCCGGACCGCCGCAACGAATTCCTGCGCGCCCGCATCAACGATGCCGGCGGGCTGGACCTGTTCCCGAACCAGGGCTCCGGCGTGCTGACGTCGACGGTATGGGCCGACGGCCTGATCGACAACCCGCCGGGCCAGGCGATCGCGAAGGGCGACATCGTGCGCTTCATTCCGTTCGCGGCGCTGCAGTACTGAGAAATATTATGAAGATCAATCTGCGATTCTTTGCCAGCGTGCGTGAAGCCGTAGGCAGTTCGGGCGAGTCGGTCGACCTGCCCGAAGGTGTGGCCACCGTGGGCGCCGTGCGCGACTTCCTGATCGCCCGCGGCGGCACGTGGGCCGAGGCCCTCGCGCATGAGCGCGCGCTGCGCATGGCGTTCAACCATGTGATGTGCGAGCCGGGGACGCCGGTACAGGAAGGCGGGGAAGTGGCGTTCTTCCCGCCGGTCACCGGCGGATGAGTCGTCGTTCCCGCGAAAGCGGGAACCCATGCAGAGCTCTCGAAGCCGCATGCGGTTGTTCGCGAGCGAGGCAGTCGGAGGCTCAGCATGGATTCCCGCGTGCGCGGGAATGACGGTGTGCTTAGACGATCGTTTTTTCCGCCAGCGCCAGCAGCTTCGCGCAATTCGCATTGCGCTCCCCGTAGTCGCGCCACGCCGTCGCGCGTGCCAGCTCCTGCCATTTGCGCAGCGAGTCCTGGTTCAGGTCCACCGTGCGCCCGCCGGCACCCTGGAACAGCGCGGCCACGGCCGCATCGTCCTGCTGGGCCGACTTGCGCGCGAACGCTTCCAGGTCGGCGCCCACCGACAGCAGCACGGCCTGCTGGTCCTTCGGCAGGCGCTCGAAGGCGGCACGCGACATCAGCAGCGGCTCCAGCATGAACCAGTAGGTGCCGCCGCGCGCGGTCGTCACGGACTTGCTCACTTCGTCGAGGCGGAACGAGATCAGCGACGACGACGACGTCATGGCCGCGTCGAGCTGGCCCTTTTCCATCGCGCCCTTGATGTCGTTCGACGGCATCGTCACGACGGTGGCGCCGGCTTCCTTCAGGATCATGTCCATTTCTGGCGAGCCGCCGCGCACCTTCAGGCCGGCCGCGTCTTCCGGATCGACGATCGGCTTGCCGCGCGACGCCATGCCGCCCGCCTGCCAGATCCAGCTCAGCATGATCAGGCCCTTGTCGGCCAGTACGCGATTGAATTCCTTGCCGATCTCTTCGTTCTTCCAGGCATAGCCCTGTTCATACGACGTGACGAGGCCCGGCATCAGGCCGATGTTCACTTCCGGGAGGTCGGCGCCGGCGTACGACAGCGGCACCAGCGAGATGTCCAGCGCGCCCTTGGCCAGGGCGGGGATCTGCGCATCGCTCTTCATCAGGGTGGAGCGGGGGTAGATCGAGAATTTGACTTTGCCTTTGGTCCGGCGCTCCGTCTCGGCCGCGAACATGCGGCACAGGCGGTCGCGGAAATCACCTTCGGCGACACTGCCGCCGGGGAATTGATGGGAAATCTTGAGGTTCGTGGGCTGGGCCCATGCAGCGTGCAACAAGAGCGGACTGGCCGCAATTCCAACCAGCATTGTCCTACGGGTGATAACCGACATACACATCCTCCAAGATGATATTACGGACTACCTTACGAATCGTGGACGCCTCTTGACGACCGCCATGGGCGCACATCGTTCGAGCTTTTTACATTTTTTGTAGCCTATAAGAATAGGCTCAGCAGTGGCCTTGTCAAGAAAATATTGCGCCGAAAAACCATGCGGCGCAGCATAAACACAGGCTGCACAAGGGCGCCGTCAAGGGCGCAGTATCGCGCCGCAGAGTCGAGGAGGTTTGCGCCGGATCTGAAGTGCGGCGTGCTGCGGCGCCGCGAATGTTACATCCGTCGCCAGACGGCCGGCGGCGCTTTTTGACAGGGCATGCGGGGCGTGTCATGCGCCCTGCATGATGGGGCGGGGATCAGCGTGCGGGGAACGGATACGTGGCCGGGCTCACGTTGCCGTCCTTGTCGACGGCCTGCACGCCGAACAGCAGGTTGTCCTTGGACAGGTCGACGCGGTACGTCGTCACGTTGCCGACGAACTTCGATCCCTGCCACAGCGGCGCCGTCGTGTCGCGCCACACGATGCGGTAGCCGGCCAGGTCGGGTTCCGTGTTCGCCTTCCACACGAGGTCCGTGCCGTTGTCGAGGTTCGCCGTCTTCACCTTGACGTCCTGCGGCGCGGCCGGCGCCAGCGCCAGCGACGCGAGCGACGCCGCGTTCACGCGCGCGACCTGGGCCACGTAGTCCGGATCGACGTATTCGACGAGGTCGCCGATCTTCCTGCCGTTCTCCGTGCGCAGGTCCTGGTGCTGGTGGTTGAAGTCCTCGTGCGGTTCCGTGAAGCGCACGGCCGCGTAGCCGGCGTCGAGGAACGGGCTGTGGTCGCCGCCGCGCAGGTAGCGGTCGCGCCGGTAGATGATGTTCACCTTGAAGTTCGGGACATAGCGCTCGCCCGTCTCCTTGACGTGGCGCGCGAGCTGGCGCGTGATCGAGTCGTTCTCGCCGCCCGTCTGGAGGAGGGTGCGCAGCGCCGGCGTCGTCTCCTTCACTGGCGGGACGCCTTCAGCGAACAGGCGCACCTCCGCATTGTCAAGCTTGCCGTTCTCGTCGTGCGAGCTGCCGATGATGTCGTTGTTCAGCATGCCCGCGATGTTCATGCCGGCCGCTTTCGCCTTCGCCGCGTAGTCGCCGGAGCCGTACAGGCCTTGCTCTTCCGCCGCGACGGTCATGAACACGAGCGACGCGTCGAACTTGTGGCGCGACATCACGCACGCCATCTCGATGACGGCGGCGGTGCCCGACGCGTCGTCGTTCGCGCCCGGCGCGTCGGCCGTGGTGTTCATCACGTCGGTCACGCGCGAATCGTAATGGCCGCTGACGACGTAGTAGCGGTCCTTCGACGCCGGCTGCGTGCCGGGCAGCGTGGCCACCACGTTGACGATCTCCGTCGGGCGCGTGATGCGGTTGGCGACGGGGTGGACGTGGCTCTGGAACTGCACGTCCAGCTTGCCGGCGCCGCAGCGTTCCAGCTCGGCCTTGATCCAACGCCGCGCGGCGCCGATGCCGCGCGTGTTCGATGCCGTCTCGGACATCGTGTGGCGCGTGCCGAAGCTCACGAGTTTTTCGACGTAGGCGTGGATGCGCTGCGGCGAGATCTCGCGCACGATCGCGTCGACGTCGGCCTGGCGCGCGGGGAGGGTGGCGTCCGCGAGCGGCGCGGCGTTGGCGCCGGCGCCGAGCAGCAGCAGGATGGGGAGGGTGGTCTTGTGAACGGGATGCATGGGACTCCTTGGCCGCTTGGGCTTTTTGTATGATGGGCGACGTGCGGATGCGCGGGCGTCGCCGCCATGCACTCTACCCGACGGCGGCCAACCGGGAAATCTTTACAACGTCAGGTCTTGGACCAGCGCCGCAGGATGGCGAGGATGACGAGGGCGAACAATGTCGACAGCAGCGCCGTCGCCTCGCGGCCCATGCCCGCCGCGACGCCGAGAGCGGCCGTCAGCCAGATGCTGGCCGCCGTCGTGAGGCCGCGCACGTCGTTGCGGTCGCGCTGCTTGAGGATCGCGCCGGCGCCGAGGAAGCCGATGCCGGCCGTCACGCCCTGCAGCACGCGCGACAGGTCTTCCATCTTCATGCCCGCCTGCAGCGGGATCAGGACGAACAGCGCGGAGCCCAGCGACACGAGCATGTGCGTGCGCAGGCCCGCGGGCGCGCCGACGGATTCGCGTTCCCAGCCCAGCACGCCGCCCAGTACGACCGCCACCAGCAGGCGCACGACGATGCGGACAATGCTCGCGCCGTCGCCGATGTCGGTGAATTCCTCGCGTACCGTGCCCCACACGTCGTCCCAGCTCATGTCATCTCCTTCCCGCCGTCTCCTCGATATCGATGACGGTCATGATGCCAGCGCGGCCTTGACGGCGGCGCACGGACTTACAGCGTGTCGAGGAAGGTGCGGATCGCCGCGTTGACCGCCTGCGGCTGGTCGAACATCGCGAAGTGGCGCGACGGCGCGACCGTCACCACCTGCAGTTTCGGCGTGCCTTCCATCAGCGCGCGGTAGTAGTCGGCCTTGGCGGCGGGCGTGAGGCCTTGCTGGCTGCTGTCCAGGTCCAGGTAGGGCACGATCGTCAGCACCGGCGCCTGGATCGCCTTGAGGCCGGGGCGCAGGTCCACGGTCACGACGTCGGCGGCCCACGTGCCGACCGACGCCGGATCGCTGCGCGCCGTCAGCCGGGCCAGCGCATCGGCCCTGGCCATGTCCATCACACCGATCGTGCGCATATAGCCTTGCTGCTGCTGCGCGAACCGCGCCGGCGGCTGGTTGCCGGCCTGGGCGCCCATCCGCTCGGCGAATTGGGCTCGCTGCTGAGGCGTCATGTCTTCCGCGCCGGGCATCACGGGCAGGCCGTCGATGCTGACGATGCCGCCGACCGCGGACGGCTTGTCCTCGGCGACCGCCAGCGCGAGGATGCCGCCCAGGCTGTGGCCCACGATGACGGGCTTGTCGAGGCGGCGGCTCGCGATCAGTTCCCCGACGGCGGCGCGCGCGGCCGCGAACGGCGCGGGGCCGGCCGGCGGGCGGCCGTCGAAGCCGGGCAGGGTCAGGACGTAGACGGCGTGGTCGGGCGCGAAGGCGCCGATCGTGTCCTGCCACACCCAGCTGCCGCTCGCGAGGCCCGGGATCAGGATCAGCGCGCGGCCGCCGTTTCCCGCCTTGCCGTGGCGTTCGACCAGCACGCCGCCCACTTCGAAGCGCTCGGCCGGCGCGATGGTGGCGGCGTAGCGGTTGGTCTCCGGCGCCGCATCGGCGGCGCGGCTCTGGTGGCCGGCGCTCATGCACAGCGTGACGACGATGGCGGCGAACAGTGCTTTGTTGCGTACGAGGTTCATGCGGTCTCCTGGTCGGGGAAGAAGATGGTTTCGATCGGTTGTTCGAACAGTTTCGCGAGCGCGAAGGCCAGCGGCAGGCTCGGGTCGTAGCGGCCCGTCTCGATGGCGATGACGGTCTGGCGCGAGACGTCCAGCAGCTCGGCCAGGTGCGCCTGGCTCCAGCCGCGCGTCGCGCGCAGGTCGCGGATGGTGTTCTTCATGATTCGACGGCCCGGCGGGCGCGCAGCGACAGTATGGTGCTCGCGACACCCCAGCTGACGCCCATCACCATCCACACGCTGAACATCGACAGCTTCGGGAAGCCCGCCGTCTCGAGGAAGCCGTAGCTGAACGTGACCGCGCCGGTGATCCCGAACGCGAGCGCCAGGCTTTCCAGCAGACGCATGCGCTGGTATTCGTCGATGCGGGCCACGTGGCGGGCGATAGCACGGATCATCAGGCAGAAACCGATCATCGGCGACAGCAAGGCGGCTGTGCGCAGCACCCCGTCGTCCAGCGGCCGGCCGTACCGGATCGACGCGAGCAGCAGCACGACATACACGGCGATGGCCGTCAACAGATCGCTGCGGTAGGCCCGGCCGACACGTTTCTCATGCATCACACACCTCCTCATGTAAAGTATGCTTTACATCGTAGGACGGGTTTGCGACCATGTCAAGCTTCCTTTACATCCTTTTTTGGCCCCCGTTCGACTACAATGCACGCCTCCGCGTTTTCTCGTTTTCCTCCCGCGACCGCCATGTCCTTGCCAACCGAAACCCGTCCCCATCGCGCCATCGTCATCGGCGGCGGCCCCGCCGGCCTGATGGCGGCCGAGGTGCTGTCCGCGGGCGGCGTGCGCGTGGACCTGTACGATGCGATGCCGTCCGTCGGCCGCAAGTTCCTCCTGGCCGGCAAGGGCGGCATGAACATCACGCATTCGGAACCCCATGATGCCTTCGTCGGCCGCTACGGCGCCCGCGCCGACGCGGTGAGGCCGTGGGTGGACGCGTTCCCGCCGGCGCAGTTGCGCGAATGGATCCACGGCCTCGGCGTCGCCACGTTCGTGGGGACGTCCGGCCGCGTGTTCCCGACCGACATGAAGGCCGCGCCGCTGCTGCGGGCGTGGCTGCACCGGCTGCGCGAAGCGGGCGTCGTGTTCCACATGCGCCACCGCTGGACGGGATGGCGCGATGGCGCCCTGGTGTTCGACACGCCCGACGGCACGACGACCGTGCACACGACGGGCGCCGCGACCGTGCTGGCGCTGGGCGGCGCGAGCTGGGCGCGGCTTGGGGCCGATGGTGCGTGGGTGCCGTTGCTGGCTGCGCGCGGCGTGGACGTGGCGCCCCTCGTGCCGGCCAATTGCGGCTTCGACGCCGACTGGTCGACACACTTCGCGCAGCGTCACGCGGGCGCGCCGCTGACGACCGTCGCGCTGGCGCTGGCGGGCGGCCCGTTCCGCAAGGGCCAGTTCGTCGTCACCGCGACCGGCATCGAGGGCAGCCTCGTGTACGCGCTGTCGGCGGGCATCCGCGACCGCATCGCGCAGGCCGGCCAGGCGACCGTGCTGCTGGACCTGCTGCCCGACCACGACCCGCGGCGCGTGCTGGACGAGGTGAGCCGGCCGCGCGGCACGCGCTCGATGTCCAGCCATCTGCAGAGCCGTCTCGGCATCAAGGGCGTGAAATCGGGGCTGCTGCACGAATGCCTGGGCAAGGCCGACTACGCGGACCCCGTCAAGGTGGCGCGGGCGCTGAAGGCGTTGCCGCTCGTGCTGAAACGTCCGCGCCCGATCGATGAAGCGATCAGCAGCGCGGGCGGCGTGCGTTTCGACGCGCTCGACGGCGCCATGCTGCGCGGGCTGCCGGGCGTGTTCGTGGCGGGCGAGATGGTCGACTGGGAAGCGCCGACGGGCGGCTATCTGTTGACGGCCTGCTTCGGCAGCGGGCGCGCGGCCGGGCGCGCGGCGCTGGAGTGGCTCGGGTCGCGCGCCGGCGCGACGCTGGGGACATGATGGCCGGGTCGGGTCTGGCCCGGACGTTCGGGCTCTACTTTGCCACCGCGATCGCGGAACTGGTCGGCTGCTATCTGCCGCTGCTCTGGTGGACGGGCAAGGGCGGCGTCTGGCTGCTTGCGCCCGCGGCGCTGAGCCTCGTCATGTTCGTGTGGTTGCTGACGCTGCATCCCGCCGCGGCCGGCCGGGTCTACGCGATGTATGGTGCGGTGTACATCGCCACCGCGCTCGGATGGCTGTGGCTCGTCGATGGCCTGCGGCCGACGTGGACGGATATTGCGGGCGTCGCCCTGGCCTTGTGCGGCGCGGCGGTGATCGCGCTGGGGCAGCGCGCGGCGTGATCCCCGGGGCGCGCTGCCGCCGGCAGCCGTCAATCCTTGTCGTCGAAGCTGACCGTCGCGCTGCCGTTGCGGCTGACGGAGCGTTCGTCCGGATTGCCGAAGACGCGCGCGTCGCCGCTGCCGGTCAGGTCCGCATGCAGGCGCTTGCGGGCATACACGGCGCTGTCGCCGGAACCCTGCTGCGCCAGGTCGACCTCGTCGGCGCGCAGGTGCCGCGCATCCAGGTCGCCGGACCCGCGCAGCTCCGCGTGCAGCGCGCGCGTCGAACCGACGAGCGTGAGGCGGCCGCTGCCGATGACGGCGGCATCCACCGTGTCGCTCGTGCCGCCCGTCAGTTCCATGTCTCCGCTGCCGTGGATCGCCGCCATGATCTCGCGGTAGCGGCCGTTGAAGCGCATGCGGCCGGAACCGTCGAGCGCGACGTCGAGATGGTCGCCTGCGAAGCCGCTCACGGTGTGTTCGCCGTTGCCGTTGATGCTGAGGGATTCCAGCGACGGCAGGGTGACCGTCACCTCGATCGGCGTCCGGTGGCGCAGCAGGATGCCGCGCGGGCCGATGTGCAGCATGTCGCCGTCGACGGTCGTGTCGATGTTGGCCAGCAGGCGCTGCTCGCCCCGGACTTCCAGCGATGGCGTCGGGCCCTGGCGCAGCGTGAGGTTGACGGGGCCGGACAGGTCGACCTTGGCAACCGGCTGGGCTAGCGTGCGGCGCTCGGTGGTGAGCAGGCGGCTGCCCGGGTTCGATGGGCCGTTCGTACCGTGGGCGCGCAGCATGCTGTACGAGACGCCGATCAGCAGGAAGGCGATGAGGAGCAGGGTGAAGCCCACTTTGAGTAATGCGCGCATGGTGGCTCAGCTCCCCTTGAGCAGGGAACGGTTCATCTGGAGGTAGCGCTTCAGGCCGATGAAGGTATAGCGCGTGATCACGAGGGACAGCAGGAACAGCGCGATCCCGCCCAGCACGAGGCCGAAGCCGAACAGCGTCTGCGTCGTGCGCGATTCCGCGTCCATCTCCGTGCTGATGCGCACCGTGCTGTCCGCGAGCGCCTCGGCGCTGCGCATGGCGCGCGAGCGTTCGAGACGGCTGCTCCGGTCGGCCTCGGCGTCCGGGTCGGCGGGCGGCAGCGGGTCCGCGACCTGCGGGCGTTCCTGCGTGACGTTGATGCCGTGGCTGCCGATCTCGATGCGCATCTGGCGCCCGCGCCCGTCGTCGTCGATGGTGACGAAGCGGCTCGGCCAGTCCAGTACGAGTTCGTTGGCGCCGGCCAGGCCGCTCGCGGTCGTCGCGACGCCGGCGAGGTAGAACGTCAGCGCGCACACGTACAGGGCGAACAGCAGCGCGGAGTAGACCATCGCGGGCACGATCATGAACAGGTTGAAGATGGCCAGGCCGACGGCGGACACCGCGACGCGCAGCACGTTGGCCGGGTTCCGCTTCTCGGTGAATTCATTCGCCGGGTTCTTCTTCCCCGTGAACGCGTTCAGGTGGACGCTCGCGCGCAGGGTCATGGCGATCTTCGTCGGATCGTCGAGCTCGCGCGCCACGTCCGGCTCGCCCCGTCCGGCAGCGACGCCGTCGACGAAGCGCTGCTCGTAATAGGCCAGTGTCCTGGCCTGGACGTCGGGTGGCAGGCCCAGCATGGCCCGCTTGAGCGCCTCGAGGTATTCCAGTTTGCCCATCGTTGCTCCTGACAGGGCGGTATTAATTTCGGCCAAGCAATAGCATGGCGTTCAGTGCCGGATCGGGGGCCCCGCCCGCGTGCACCAGGGCGATCGTCGCGGCCGCCACGACGGCCAGCAGGGCAAGGGTACGTACGCCGAGATGGATGTTCATTTGCATTTCCGCTAACACTCGTTTCGATGTTGCTACTGTACGGATCCGGGACGGCGTGCGCCACCGGGGTGCGACAGGCTGCGGAAAATGCGGGGCAGGGTGCGATCAGGCGGGATGACCGGCTGCCCCAGCTCGTCGTTCCCGCGCAGGCGGGAACCCGATTTCGTCGGCCCTGGACGCAGAACCTGGATCCCCGCCTGCGCGGGGATGACGGTCTCGAGGCTGCGGGCGACTGGCCGCTCATCGTCCGACTCCTGTCATGACATTGGCTGCGGCCATCCCGCTGCGCACCGCCGCCTCCAGCGTGGCGGGATAGTCGCAGGCCGTGTAGTCGCCCGCCAGCGCGAGGCCGGGCAAGTCCGTGGCGTTGGCCGGGCGGTCCAGCGCGGGGGAGCACGCGAACGTGGCGCGCTTCTCCGTGATCACGCGGCTCCACTGCGGCGTCGCAAGCCCCGGCTGCGCGAATGCAGCGGCCAGTTGGGCGGCGACGCTGGCCGCCAGTGCGTCCTGGCCGATGTCTGCGGCCGGATCCGCGCCGCTGATCACGACGGCCAACAGACCGTCCTGGCCGGGATCGAGCTGGCCGCGGTCGAACACGAACTGGCCCCACCGGTTGTCATGCGGCGCATCGGCCAGCGCGCAGAACGGCAGCGGCAGGCGGACCCCGGCCGCGTATTGCAGGTACACAGTGGCGATCGGTTCATAGGCCAGCGCATCGAGTCGGGAGACGATGCCGGCGGTGCCGTCGAGAGGCCGCAGCAGTGCCGCCGCCTGCCACGGTGGGGCCGCCAGCACGACGGCGTCGAACGTCTGCACGTCGGCGCCCGCGTGCACGCTCCACGTGCCGCCGTCGGGGCCCAGCGCATCGATGCGGCGGCCCGTGTGCACGGCGGCGCCGCGGCTTTCCAGGTAGCGGCGCGCCGCTTGCGGGAACAGGGCGTCCAGCAGCACGCGCGGGATCAGCATGTCGGACGCGGCCCGCTTTGCGCCCAGGCTGTCGCGCAGCACGGCCAGGAACACCTGGGCGGACGCGCGTTCGGGCGGCGTGTTCAGCGCCGCGAGGCACAGCGGGCGCCACATCAGGCGATTCAGGCGTTCGGTCTGGTCGTAGCGGACCAGGAGTTCCGCCACGCTGCAATCGTTGTGCAACTGCCAGCCCATCCAGCGCGCGGTCGTCGTGAAGCGGGCGAGGGCCAGCTTGTCGGCGCGGTCCAGGCCACGGGCGCGCAGCAGCGCGACGAGCATGTGCAGGGGCGCGGGCAGGCGCGGGGTGACGAAGTCCATGCCGTCGCCGCCCGCCGGGTAGCGCATCTGCAGCGGCAGCCGCAACAACGCCTGTTTCGGGTCGACGCCCACGCGGCGCATCAGGCGCAACGTATCCGCATAGGCGCCCAGCATGATGTGCTGGCCGTTGTCGAGCAGGCGCCCGTTCGTCTCGATCGCGCGGGCGCGGCCGCCCAGCGTGCGTGCGGCTTCGAACAGGGTCACGCCGCAGCCCGCTTCCAGCAACGCGACGGCCGCCGCGCATCCCGCCCAGCCGCCGCCGACGACCGCGACCTGCCGTTTCTCAACCGCGGACATACGTCTTCCACGCGAGCCACAGCTTGCGCAGCGGCGTCAGGGAGATCTTCTGGGTGAGGACGTGGAAACCGTCGCGCTCGATCTCGTCGAGCAGCGTGCGGTAGATGGCGGCCATCATGAGGCCGGGGCGCTGCGCGCGCCGGTCTTCCTGCGGCAGCAGCGCGAACGCGTCGTCGTACAGCTGTTGCGCGCGGGCGGCCTGGAATGTCATCAGCGCTTCGAACTTCTCGCTGTGGCGCGCGTTCAGCAGGTCGGCCGCCGTCACGCCAAACTGCTGCAGTTCGTTGACCGGCAGGTAGATGCGGCCCTTGCGCGCATCCTCGCCCACGTCGCGGATGATGTTCGTGAGCTGGAACGCGAGGCCCAGCGTCTCCGCGTACTTCAAGGTCTGCGGATTGGTCACGCCGAAGATGCTGGCCGACAGGATCCCGACGACGCCCGCCACGTGCCAGCAGTATTTCTTCAGGTTCGGGTAGTCGAGGTAGCGCGACTGGTCGAGGTCCATTTCCATGCCGTCGATGATGGCCTGCAGGTGTTCCTGTTTCAGGTCGTACGGCTGGATGTGCGGCTTCAGCGCCAGCATCACGGGATGCGTGGGCGTGCCCGAATACATCTGCGCGACCTCGTTGCGCCACCATGCCAGCTTGATGCGCGCGACCGACTGGTCGGTGGCTTCGTCGACCGTGTCGTCGACTTCCCGGCAGAACGCGTACAGCGCCGTGATCGCCCGGCGCCGCTCGGGCGGCAGGAACAGGAAGCTGTAGTAGAAGCTGGAGCCGCTTTGCGCGGTCTTTTGTTGGCAGTATTCGTCGGGGGACATAATTAGGTTGTTATTGCGCGGAGCAAGTCCGCTATCTTAGCCGATGAGGCGTTACATACGTAGTGCGCGCCAGCCTACCGTGAGCCAGTCGAGGCGTTTCAGGCGCGGACGGCGCCGGAACACGTCGTAATCCACGCGTTCGATCGCTTCCAGGATGCGCAGGCCGCCCTGGACGACCATGCGCAACTCCCAGCCGATGCGGCCCGGCAGGCGCGTGGCGAGCGGCGCGCCTTCCAGCATCAGTGCGCGCGCCCGGTCCACCTCGAAGCGCATCAGCGCGCGCCAGGCGGGGTTCATGCGGCCCTCCTCGATGACGTCCTGGGTCACGCCGAAGCGAACGAGATCGTCCAGAGGCAGGTAAATGCGGCCCTTGGCGATGTCGATGGCGACGTCCTGCCAGAAGTTGATCAACTGGAGCGACGTGCAGACGGCGTCCGACTCGCGCAGGCTCGTCGCGTCGTCCACGCCGTACAGCCCCAGCATCAGGCGCCCGACGGGATCGGCGGAGCGCCGGCAGTAATCCAGCAGGTGCGGGAAATCCGGGTAGCGCGTCGTGACGACGTCCTGCTTGAAGGCCGAGAGCAGGTCGCGCAGCGGCTGCAGGGGCAGCCTGTATTCCGCCAGCACGGCGGCGAGGCGCTGGAACATGGGCTCGGCCGGGGGCTTGCCGGCCGCGATGGCGTCCAGCGCCGCCTCGTACGCCTGCAGGGCGGCCAGGCGTTCGGCCGGGGTGGCGTCGCCCTCGTCGGCGAGGTCGTCGGCGCTGCGGGCGAACGCATAGATCGCCTCCACCGCGGGCACGAGGCGGCGGGGGAGGAGGATCGACGCGACAGGGAAGTTTTCGTAATGGTCGACGGCCATGCGACTCTGTAGATTGCTGACTCTAAAGTCATTTACTGGCGTTAATTGCATGATTATAATTGCTAGGTTAAATCCACGACAGTGCCTCGCCGTCCCGGCCGGGCCGCCATGAGGAAACCAATGCGTGCTTTTTCGTTCGCCATTCCTTTGACCCTGGTCCTGGCCGCCGTATCGCTGGCAGGCTGCTCCCGTAACGACACCCCCGCCGAAGACGTACGCCCCGTGCGTGCCCTCACGCTCGCGACGGGCACGGTCGGCTCGTCGGCGGAGTTTTCCGGCGACGTCCGGCCCCGTTACGAATCCCGCCTCGGTTTCCGCGTCGGGGGCAAGATCAGCGCCCGCAAGGTGGACGTGGGCACGGTCGTCAAGCGCGGCCAGGTGCTGATGCAGCTCGATCCGCAGGACCTCCGGCTCGGCCAGGCCCAGGCCCAGGCGAACCTGCGCGCGGCGCAAACGACGTACGAGCTGGCGCGCGCGGACCTGAAGCGCTACCAGGACCTGCGCAGCCAGAACTTCGTCAGCCAGGCGGTGCTCGACCAGAAAGTGGCGGCCGCGCGTTCGGCGCAGGCGAACGTGGAAGCGGCGCGCGCCGCGTCGAGCGAGCAGGCCAACCAGACGGGTTATGCGAACCTCGTTTCCGACACGGACGGCGTCGTGACGGGCATCGATGCGGAAGTGGGCCAGGTCGTGCAGGCCGGCACCCCGGTCGTGCGCGTGGCGCGGACGGACGAGAAGGAAGTGGTGATCGGCGTGCCGGAAGATCAGGTCGACGAGCTGCGCAAGGTGAGCACAGTAAAGGTCCGGCTGTGGGCGGATCCGGACCGCGGCATTCCGGGCAAGATCCGCGAAGTGGCGCCGGTGGCCGATCCCGCCACGCGCACGTACACCGTGAAAGTGGCGATCCCGGCGCAGGAAGACATCCGCCTCGGCATGACGGCCGTCGTCCAGCTGGCGCATGCGAACACGGGTGCCGCGATCAAGGTGCCGCTGTCCGCGCTGTACCAGAACAAGGGCGCGACGTCGGTGTGGGTGATCGAGAACGGCGCCGTGCACCTCGTGCCCGTGCAGGTCGGCGGCGTCTCCGGCAACGACGTGGTGCTCGCGGGCGGCGTGAAGCCGGGCCAGACGGTCGTCACGGCCGGCGTGCATCTGCTGAAACCAGGCCAGAAAGTGAAGGTGCTGACGGCGGACGTCGCGCGCCGCGGCGATGCGGAGGTGGAAGCGAACGGGGCCCCTAAATGAGAGGCTTCAACCTGTCGCGCTGGGCGCTGGAAAACATCCCGCTGACCCGCTACCTGATCGCCGCGCTGCTCATCGGCGGCATCATCAGCTACGGCAAACTGGGCCAGGACGAGGACCCGCCGTTCACCTTCCGCGTGATGGTCATGACCGCGTACTGGCCCGGCGCCACGTCCGTGCAGATGGCCCAGCAGGTGGCGGACAAGCTCGAACAGAAGCTGCAGGAGACGCCGCACATCGACAAGCTGCGCAGCTTTTCCAAGCCGGGCGAGACGACGATCATCATCGAACTGAAGGAATCCACGCCGCCGGCGGAGGTGCAGGGCGTCTGGTACCAGGTGCGCAAGAAGGTCGGCGACATCGCGGGGACCCTGCCGCCCGGCGTGATCGGGCCGTTTTTCAACGACGAATTCGGCGACACGTACGGCTCCATCTTCGCGCTGTCGGGCGACGGTTTTACCTATGCCGAGATGCGCGACTACGCCGATTTCGTGCGCCAGCAGCTGCTCGCCGTGCCGCTCGTGTCGAAGGTCGAGCAGTTCGGCGTGCAGCAGGAAAAAGTCAACATCCTGTTCTCGCAGCAGAAGTTCGCGCAGCTGGGCATCCCGTTCGAGCAGATCGTGAACCAGATCGCCACGCAGAACGGCATCGAATCGGCCGGCGTGCTCGTGACGCCGCTGGAAAACCTGCAGGTGCGCGTGACCGGCGGCCTGAAGACCGTCAAGCAGCTCGAGGACCTGAGCCTGCGCGCGGGGAACACGACGTTCCGCCTCGGCGATTTCGCAAGAGTCGAGCGCGCGTACGAGGATCCGCCGCACGACAAGATGCGCTTCAACGGCAAGGACGTGATAGGCCTGGGCGTGTCGATGGAGAAGGGCGGCAATATCATCGAGCTGGGCAAGGGCCTGGAACAGACGGTCGAACGCATCCGGCGCCAGCTCCCCGTCGGCATCGAACTGGAGCGCGTGTCGAACCAGCCCGCGGCCGTCACGGCGTCCGTCAGCGAATTCATGCACAGCCTGATCGAGGCCGTCGTCGTCGTTCTGGTCGTGTCGTTCGTCGCGCTGGGCCTGCATACGAAGCCGAAGCTGCGCCTGGACGTGCGCCCCGGCCTCGTCGTCGCGCTGACGATTCCCCTCGTGCTGGCGATTACGTTCCTGTTCATGCGCGTGTTCGACATTTCGCTGCACAAGATCTCGCTGGGCGCGCTGATCATCGCGCTGGGCCTGCTGGTGGACGACGCCATCATCGCCGTGGAGATGATGGTGCGGAAGATGGAGGAGGGCATGTCGCGCTTCGACGCGGCCACGTTCGCGTACACGTCGACCGCGTTCCCCATGCTCACGGGGACCCTGATCACGGCGGCGGGATTCCTGCCGATCGGCCTCGCGAAATCGGCGGCCGGCGAGTACACGTTCTCGATGTTTTCCGTGAACGCGATCGCGCTGCTCGTGTCGTGGGTCGTCGCCGTCACGTTCACGCCCTACATCGGTTTCATCCTCCTGCGGGTAAAACCTCACGGCGACGGGCACCATGACGTGTTCGACACGCCGATGTACCAGCGCTTCCGCCGTCTCGTCGACCGCTGCGTGGAATGGCGCAAGACGACGATCGTGCTGTCGCTCGCCGTGTTCTTCCTCGGCGTGTTCGGCTTCAAGTTCATCGAGAAGCAGTTCTTTCCCGATTCGAGCCGCCCCGAACTGATGGTCGAGATGTGGGCGCCGGAGGGCACGAGCTTTGCCGTCAACGAGGCGCTGGCCAAGAAGTTCGAAGCATTCGCCCGCGCGCAGCCGGAAACGGACAGCGTGACGTCGTACATCGGCACGGGCAGCCCGCGCTTCTACCTGCCGCTGGACCAGATCTTCCCGGCGTCGAACGTGTCGCAATTCGTCGTGCTGCCGAAGAACGTCCATCAGCGCGACGCCCTCAAGCGCAAGATCGAGGACAGGTTCAAGTCGGATTTTCCCGAAGTGCGCGGCCGCGTCAAACTGCTGCCGAACGGGCCGCCGGTGCCGTACCCCGTGCAGTTCCAGGTGATGGGGCCGGACATCGGCGTCGTGCGCAAGGTCGCCGACCAGGTGAAGGAGATCATGATCGCCAACCCGAACACGGTGGGCGTGAACGACAACTGGAACGAGTCCGTGAAAGTGCTGCGGCTGGAACTGGACCAGGACAAGATGCGCGCGCTGGGCGTGACCTCGCAGACCGTGCGCCGCACGATCGCGACACTCCTGTCGGGAACGACGGTGGGCCAGTTCCGGGAAAGCAACCGACTGATCGACATCGTCGTGCGCCAGCCGCTGGACGAGCGCTCGAACATGTCCGTGCTCGCCAATACGAACGTGCCGACGCCGTCCGGCAGGGCCGTGCCGCTGTCGCAGCTGGCGCGCATCGAATTCGTGTGGGAGCCGGGTGTCGTGCAGCGCTACGGGCGCGAGTGGGCGATCATGGTCCAGTCGGACGTCGTCGACGGCGTGCAGGGACCGACCGTGTCCGACCAGGTCAATGCGAAACTGGACGCGCTGCGCGCGAAGCTGCCGGCCGGCTACCGGATCAAGCTCGAAGGCGCGGCCGCGAACAGTTCGACGGCGGAAGACTCCATTTCGGCGAACGTCCCGCTGGTGCTGTTCATCGTGTTCACCCTGCTGATGCTGCAGCTGCACAGCTTCTCGCGGTCCGTGATGGTCTTCCTCACCGGGCCGCTGGGCATCGCGGGTGCCGCGATGGGGCTGCTGCTGTTCAACGCGCCGTTCGGCTTCGTGGCCAACCTCGGCGTGATCGCGCTGTTCGGCATGGTGGTGCGCAATTCCGTGATCCTCGTCGACCAGATCGAAAAGGACATCGCGGCCGGGCACCCGGCGTGGGAAGCGATCGTGGAAAGCGCCGTGCGGCGGTGCCGGCCGATCCTGCTGACGGCGGCCGCGGCGGCGCTCGCGATGATCCCGCTGTCCCGTTCCGTGTTCTGGGGCCCGATGGCGATCGCGATCATGGGCGGATTATTGGTCGCCACGGCGCTCACGCTGTTGTTCCTGCCGGCGCTGTATGCCGCATGGTTCCGGGTAAAGCGGCCGGTGCACACCCGGGTGGCGGTCGTAAATCCTTGAAATATCGGGCGATTTGATACGATTTAAAATCTGCCCAATGGTGTCAGAAAATCCAGTAAAATATCGGGTTGAAGTTGTAGCCCCTAGACATTGGATTCAGGGCGGCCGGTTTCATTGTCGGGCGCCCTTTGTTTTTGTGGCAAGATCAGCAATCCTGCGCGAGGATGGCGAAATTGGTAGACGCACCAGGTTTAGGTCCTGACGCCAGCAATGGTGTAGGGGTTCGAGTCCCCTTCCTCGCACCACGAACAATTATTTTTTTGGACGATTTTTACAATGGCAACTGCAGTCGAAAACCTGGGTAAACTCGAGCGTCGCTTGACGATCTCTTTTCCGCTGAGCGACGTACGTACGGAAGTTGAAAAGCGCCTCAAGAAGCAGGCCAAGACCGCTCGTGCTCCGGGCTTCCGTCCGGGCAAGGTGCCGCTGAAGATGGTCGCTGCGCAGTACGGCTACCAGATCGAATCCGACGTGTTGAACGACAAAGTCGGCCAGGCGTTCAGCAGTGCCGCGGACGAAGCGCAGCTGCGCGTTGCCGGCATGCCGAAAATCGAGCCGAAGCAGGACGCACCGGAAGGCATGCTCGCCTTCGACGCGACCTTCGAAGTGTATCCGGAAGTGTCGCTGCCGGGCCTGGAGGGGATCGAGATCGAGACCGTCAAGACCGACGTGACCGATGCCGAGATCGACAAGACCATCGACATCCTGCGCAAGCAGCGCGTGCACTACCACACCAAGGGCGAAGCCGGTGAGCATGGCGATGGCGGCGAGCCGGTCGCAGCGAACGGCGACCGCGTGACCGTCGACTTCGTCGGCGTCATCGACGGCGTCGAATTCCCGGGCGGTAAAGCCGAAGACTATGCATTCGTGCTGGGCGAAGGCCGCATGCTGCCGGAGTTCGAAGCCGCGACCGTCGGCCTGAAAGTGGGCGAGTCGAAGACCTTCCCGCTGGCCTTCCCGGAAGACTACCATGGCAAGGACGTGGCCGGCAAAACCGCCGAGTTCACCATCACGCTGAAGAAGCTGGAATGGGCGCACCTGCCGGAAGTCGACGCCGAGTTCGCCAAGACGCTGGGCATCGAAGACGGCAGCGTCGAGAAAATGCGCGAAGACATCAAGGTCAACCTGGAGCGTGAAGTCAACGCCCGCATCAAGGCGCGCAACAAGGAAGCCGTGATGGACGCCCTGGTCAAGCACACCGAAATGGACGTGCCGAAGGTCATGATCGAGCAGGATTCGCAGCGCCTGGCCGAGCAGACCCGCCAGGACATGGCCCAGCGCGGCATGGACGTGCAGAGCCTGCCGTTCCCGGCCGACCTGTTCGCCACCAAGGCCGAGCGCCGCGTGCGCCTGGGCCTGATCCTGTCGCAGCTGGTCTCGGAGAATAACCTGCAAGCCACGCAAGAGCAGGTGAAGGCCCAGATCGAAGACTTCTCGCAGAGCTACGAAGATCCGAAGGAAGTCCTGAAGTACTACTACAGCGACCGTCGCCGCCTGGGCGAAGTGGAAGCTCTTGTATTGGAAGAAAACGTCGTTAACTATGTGCTCGGCAAGGCAAAGGTGACGACCAAGGACATCGCCTTTGACGAGCTGATGGGAAGCGCTGCTCAGGCTTAACTTCCTTGATAAAGCCGTACGACATTCTCCTGAGAAATCTGAGATAGTGCGGCTTCGTAACTTTTACAAAGGAATTGACAGGTATGAATCGTAATCCGGCATTGGATACCCAAGCCCTCGGCCTCGTGCCGATGGTGATCGAGCAGAGCGGCCGCGGCGAGCGCGCCTACGACATCTACTCGCGCCTGCTGAAGGAGCGCGTGATTTTCCTGGTCGGTCCTGTCAACGACCAGATGGCCAACCTCATCGTGGCCCAGCTGCTGTTCCTGGAAAGCGAGAATCCGGACAAGGACATCTCGCTGTACATCAACTCGCCGGGTGGTTCCGTGTCGGCTGGCCTCGCCATCTTCGACACGATGAACTTCATCAAGCCCGACGTGTCGACGCTGTGCACCGGCCTGGCCGCCTCGATGGGCGCGTTCCTGCTGGCCGCCGGCGCCAAGGGCAAGCGCTTCTCGCTGCCGAACTCGCGTGTCATGATCCACCAGCCGTCCGGTGGCTCGCAGGGCATGGCGTCGGACATCGAGATCCAGGCCAAGGAAATCCTGTACCTGCGTGAACGCCTTGCCCGCATCATGGCGGACAACACCGGCCAGACGATCGAACAGATCCACAAGGATACCGATCGCGACCGTTTCATGTCGAGCGAAGAGGCCGTGGAATATGGTCTCATCGACAAGGTTCTGACGAACCGCGGCTGAGGGTAAACCGCGCGGTTTTCGAGATCGCGTGGTGCACTCGACAACTGTTGCTCAAATACGCCCGGACGCGACAGCGCTTCGGGCGTTTTGTTTTCAAATCGGGTAGCATGGTGTCGTGTGCACTTGTTGCGCCCTCGTATTAGCGTTATATTCATAGCAATTCAACTGAAACCTGCCCCATGTCAGACAAAAAATCCTCTAGCGGCGAAAAACTCCTGTACTGCTCGTTCTGCGGCAAGAGCCAGCACGAGGTCAAGAAGCTCATCGCAGGACCTTCGGTCTTCATCTGCGACGAGTGCATTGACCTGTGCAATGACATCATCCGCGACGAGACCTCGAACGTCGAATCGGTGGCGGGCGCCAAGTCCGACCTGCCGACTCCGCACGAGATCGCCGAACTGCTCGATCAATATGTCATCGGCCAGCAGACGGCGAAGCGCATCCTGTCGGTGGCGGTCTACAACCATTACAAGCGCCTGAAGCACCTGGGCAAGAAGGACGACGTCGAACTGGCCAAGAGCAACATCCTGCTCGTCGGCCCGACCGGTTCCGGTAAAACCCTGCTGGCCCAGACCCTGGCGCGCATGCTGAACGTCCCGTTCGTGATCGCCGACGCGACCACGCTGACGGAAGCCGGCTATGTCGGCGAGGACGTCGAGAACATCATCCAGAAGCTGCTGCAGAGCTGTAACTACGAAGTCGAGAAAGCCCAGCGCGGCATCGTCTACATCGACGAGATCGACAAGATTTCGCGCAAGTCCGACAACCCGTCCATCACCCGCGACGTGTCGGGCGAGGGCGTGCAGCAGGCGCTGCTGAAGCTGATCGAAGGCACGATGGCGTCGGTGCCCCCGCAGGGCGGCCGCAAGCATCCGAACCAGGATTTCGTGCAGATCGACACGACGAACATCATGTTCATCTGCGGCGGCGCTTTCGACGGCCTGGACAAGATCATCCAGAACCGTTCGGAAAAGAGCGGCATCGGCTTCGCGGCCAGCGTCAAGAGCCAGACGCAGCGTTCCGTCAGCGACATCCTGCTGGAAGCGGAACCGGAAGACCTGATCAAGTTCGGCCTGATTCCGGAACTTGTCGGCCGTCTGCCTGTCGTAGCTACCCTGAGCGAGCTCACGGAAGAGGCTTTGATCCAGATTCTGGTCGAGCCGAAAAACGCCCTCATCAAGCAGTATTCGAAACTGCTGGATATGGAAGGCGCCGAACTGGAAATCCGCCCGGCGGCCCTGCACGCGATTGCCAAGAAGGCGTTGGCGCGCAAGACCGGCGCACGTGGTCTCCGTTCGATCCTGGAACATGCTCTGCTCGACGTGATGTATGAATTGCCGAGCCAGCAAAATGTCGTGAAAGTCGTCATCGATGAAAATACGATCACGAATGGCGCGAAACCTTTGCTGATTTACAGCGAATCGCCGAAGGCTGCAGGCGAAAATTGAACCAAGCTGAAAAATTTCCGGGCGCAAACACAACAAAGGTATTGAATCGCTGAGTTGAGACGGTACAATCAATCTCAACAAAAGACGGCTTCAATCGAAAAGCCACTCGCGGCCGATGCTGTGAAGTGGCTTTTTTATTTGAATTCAAGACTTTTGTAGAAACGGCTATTATTCGTATCAAGTTAAAGTTTTTTTACTTGTAGAAAATATTTCCGGGCCGGTATTGTGTTTCGACAGTGTGCTCCCACATCGTCTACACGCTTTCTATAAGGTATGCCATGACAACTTCCAAATTGACCGAGCAAATGACGCTGCCCCTGCTGCCCCTGCGCGACGTGGTGGTGTTCCCGCATATGGTGATACCGCTGTTCGTTGGCCGCCCGAAATCCATCAAGGCGCTCGAGGCTGCCATGGAACAGGGTAAGAGCATCATGCTCGCCGCCCAAAAGGCCGCTGCCAAGGACGAACCCTCCGCCGCAGACATCTACGAGATCGGCTGCGTGGCCAATATTCTGCAAATGCTGAAGCTGCCGGACGGCACCGTGAAGGTGCTGGTCGAAGGCGCGCAGCGTGCACGCATCAATCACATCAACGACGCGCCGAGTCATTTCATCGCCGACCTGACTCCGATCAATTCGGAAATCGGCGACGACTCCGAAGTCGAGGCAATGCGCCGCGCGATCGTCCAGCAGTTCGACCAGTACGTCAAACTGAACAAGAAGATCCCGCCCGAGATCCTGGCTTCGCTGGCCGGTATCGACGACGCTGGCCGCCTGGCCGACACCGTTGCCGCCCACCTGCCGCTGAAACTCGAGCAGAAACAGGTCATCCTGGAAATCTTCAACGTCGCCAAGCGCCTGGAGCATCTGCTCGGCCAGCTTGAAGGCGAGCTCGACATCCTGCAGGTGGAAAAGCGCATCCGCGGCCGTGTCAAGCGCCAGATGGAGAAATCGCAGCGCGAGTACTACCTGAACGAACAGGTCAAGGCCATCCAGAAGGAACTGGGCGAGGGCGAAGAGGGCGCCGACATCGAGGAACTCGAGAAGAAGGTCATCGCCGCCAAGATGCCGAAGGAGGCCATGGACAAAGCCCAGGCCGAGATCAAGAAGCTCAAGCTGATGTCGCCGATGTCGGCCGAAGCCACCGTCGTGCGCAATTACATCGACACGCTCGTGTCGCTGCCGTGGAAAAAGAAATCCAAGGTCACGATCGACCTGGAAAAGGCCCAGGAAGTCCTGGAAGCCGACCACTACGGCCTCGACAAGATCAAGGAACGCATCCTCGAATACCTCGCGGTGCAACAGCGCGTCGACAAGCTGAAGGCCCCGATCCTGTGCTTCGTGGGTCCTCCGGGCGTCGGTAAAACGTCGCTGGGCGAATCGATCGCCCGGGCGACGAACCGCAAGTACGTCCGCATGGCACTGGGCGGCGTCCGTGACGAAGCCGAGATCCGCGGCCACCGCCGTACCTACATCGGCTCGATGCCGGGCAAGGTGCTGCAGTCGCTGGCGAAGGTCGGCGTGCGCAACCCGCTGTTCCTGCTGGACGAGATCGACAAGATGGGCGCGGACTTCCGCGGCGACCCGTCGTCGGCCCTGCTCGAAGTGCTGGATCCGGCGCAGAACCACACGTTCTCGGACCACTACGTCGAGGTGGACTTCGACCTGTCGGACGTGATGTTCGTGGCGACGTCGAACTCGTTCAACATCCCGCCGGCCCTGCTGGACCGTATGGAAGTGATCCGCCTGTCGGGTTACACCGAGGACGAGAAGACGAGCATCGCGCAGCGCTACCTGCTGCCGAAGCAGATCAAGGCGAACGGCCTGAAGGATGAAGAGATCAAGGTCGACGAGGCGGCGATCCGCGACATCATCCGCTACTACACCCGCGAAGCCGGTGTGCGTTCGGTCGAGCGCGAAATCTCGAAGATCTGCCGCAAGGTCGTCAAGATGCTGCTGCTCAAGAAGGACAGCAAGCGCGTGATCGTGTCGTCGAAGAACCTGGATAAATTCCTGGGTGTCCGCCGCTACGACTTCGGCGTGGCCGAGAAGGAAAACCAGATCG
Organism: Massilia sp. Masssp94; assembly: GCF_059491305.1. Lineage (NCBI taxonomy): Bacteria > Pseudomonadati > Pseudomonadota > Betaproteobacteria > Burkholderiales > Oxalobacteraceae > Massilia > Massilia sp. Masssp94. The sequence continues at coordinate 6,670,247 of NZ_CP168501.1, read as the reverse complement.
GCCAGGTGTCGGGCCTCGCGTGGACGGAAGTCGGCGGCGACCTGCTGACGATCGAAGCCGTGCAGGTGCCGGGTAAAGGTGCCGTCATCCGTACCGGTACGCTGGGCGACGTGATGAAGGAATCGATCGAAGCCGCGCGCACCGTGGTCCGCAGCCGTGCGGCGCGCCTGGGCATCAAGAACGAGGTGTTCGAGAAGACCGACATCCACGTTCACTTGCCGGAAGGCGCGACGCCGAAGGACGGTCCGTCCGCCGGTATCGGCCTGACGACGGCGCTGGTGTCGGTGTTCACGGGCATCCCGGTTCGCGCCGACGTGGCGATGACGGGCGAGATTACCCTGCGCGGCGAAGTCCTGCCGATCGGCGGCCTGAAGGAAAAACTGCTGGCGGCCCAGCGCGGCGGCATCAAGACCGTGCTGATCCCCGAGCAGAACGTGAAGGATCTCGCGGACATTCCTGACAACGTCAAGAACAAGCTCGAGATCGTGCCGGTGCGCTGGATCGAGAAAGTGCTGGAAGTGGCACTGGAACGCCAGCCGGAACCGATCGTCGACGTGCCTGCGGTAGCGGCGTCCTCGTCGTCGGTGACGACCGCCACGAGCGACGGCCAGGGCGGCGTCGTCAAGCACTGAGCCTGCTGGGCAGGGTGAAAGCGGCACCTTCGGGTGCCGTTTTTTTTATGTCGCGCTGTTGCGAGTGCGTTACTTGACACAACGCATTGTCGGCTTGTTTAATACGCCCTTGCGGTTTTTGCCGACGGTCAATCCGACCCGGTCGTGCATACCGTGTCCAGAACGCACAACGAGGGAAGAAAGTGAACAAAACTGAACTGATCGAAGAAATCGCGAAGTCCGCGGACCTGACCAAAGCTTCCGCGGCGCGCGCCCTCGATGCGATGATCGACGCTGTGACGAACACGCTGAAGAACAACGACAGCGTCACGCTGGTCGGCTTCGGCACGTTCACCGTCGGCGAGCGCGCCGCACGCACGGGCCGCGATCCGCGCACGAAGGAAGCCATCAAGATCAAGGCGGCCAAGGTCCCGAAATTTAAGGCTGGTAAAGCACTGAAAGATGCAGTAAACTAATGCCTCCGCTGCGCTGACACGCAGCAGGACGCTGCTGGATTCCAGTCAGTCGAGTAGCACCCAGTATTTCGTGGAGCGGTAGTTCAGTTGGTTAGAATACCGGCCTGTCACGCCGGGGGTCGCGGGTTCGAGCCCCGTCCGCTCCGCCACGGTTTAGCAGACGTAGTGTTGCCCCTGCGGGCAACACGGTTTAGGGATCGAAGGGAATCGCTTGCAAGCGATTCCGCGGCCGGCGGAACGTCGGCGAGCCCCGTCCGCTCCGCCACGAATCGCAAGCCTTGTCGGCATTCGATTTCGCGGTTGCGAAATACAAGAATTCGGAGCGGTAGTTCAGTTGGTTAGAATACCGGCCTGTCACGCCGGGGGTCGCGGGTTCGAGCCCCGTCCGCTCCGCCAGATACTGAAAGAGAGGCGAACCTAGGTTCGCCTTTTTTTTTAAGTTTTTCGATAACGCATTTTCAACCTTGATTGGCTGACCATGTTTGAATTTATCCGTACTCACCAGCGCCTGATGCAGTTCTTTCTGCTGCTGCTGATCGTTCCGTCGTTCGTTCTGGTCGGCGTCAGCAGCTACAACGAACGCGGCAGCAACGATGGTGTGGCGACCGTGGACGGGAAAAAGATCACCCAGCAGGAGTGGGAATCCGCCCAGCGCCGCCAGCTGGACCAGGCCCGCCAGATGATGGGCGAGCAGTTCGACCAGAAACTGTTCGAGACGCCGGAAGCGAAGCAGGCCGTGCTCGACCAGCTCGTGGCCGAGCGCGCCATCAACGCCGAGATCGTCCGCAACCACCTGACGGTGAGCGACGCCGCGCTGCAGAAGGCGATCCTCGAGATCCAGGCGTTCCGCAAGGAAGACGGCACGTTCGACATGGACCGCTACAAGGCCGCGCTGGCCGCGCAGGGCATGACGCCGGAGATGTTCGACCAGCGCATGCGCCACGACCTGGCCGTGCAGCAGCTCGTCGGTTCCGTGCAGCAGACCGCGTTCGCACCGCGTACCGTCGCCAACCGCCTGTCGGACATCAACGACGAAGAGCGCGAAGTGCAGGAGCAGCTGTTCCCGGCGGCGAACTACGTTTCGCAGGTCAAGGTCACGGATGACATGGTCAAGGCTTATTACGACAAGAATGCGGCGCTGTTCCAGGTGCCGGAATCCGTCAAGGCCGAATACGTCGTGTTCGATGCGTCCGCCGTCGAGAAGCAGGTCAACGTGTCCGACGCCGAAATCGCCGACGCGTACAACAAGAACAAGGCGCGCTTCACCACGCCGGAAAAGCGCACCGCCAGCCACATCCTGATCAACGTGAAGAAGGGCGCCTCGGCCGCCGAGGACGCCGCCGCGAAGGCCAAGGCGCAGGCGATCCTGGATGACGTGCGCAAGAACCCGAACGACTTCGCGAAGATCGCCAAGGCGCAATCGCAGGATCCGGGCTCGGCCGAGCTGGGCGGCGACCTGGGCGTCGTGCAGAAGGGCGTGTTCGTCAAGCCCGTCGAAGACGCGATCTACGGCCTGAAGGAAGGCGAAGTCAGCGGTCTCGTCCGTTCGGAATTCGGCTACCACATCATCAAGATCACGAAGATCGTGCCGGAAACCCAGAAGTCGCTGGAAGAGGCGAAGCCGGAGATCGCTGCCGAGCTCAAGAAGGCGAAGATGTCGGCCAAGTACACCGAGCTGGCGGAAACCTTCCGTAATACCGTGTACGAGCAGTCGGACAGCCTGAAGCCGGTCGCCGACAAGCTGGGCCTGACGATCCAGACCGCCGAAGGCCTGACCCGCGCACCGAACCCGGCCCTGGGCCCGTCGCCGGTCAACAATCCGAAGTTCCTGGAAGCGATCTTCGGCAGCGACGCGGTGAAGAACAAGCGCAACACGGACGCCGTCGAAGTGGCGCCGGGTACGCTGGTCGCAGGCCGCGTCGTGGAATTCAAGCCGGCGACCAAGCGTCCGCTGGCCGACGTCGAAGCCGCCATCCGCCAGCGCGTGACGCAGGAAGAAGCGGCCAAGCTGGCACGCCAGGCCGGCGAAGCGAAACTGGCCGCCGCCAAGGCATCGGGCGATACCGCCGGCTTCGGCGAAGCGAAGATCGTGGCGCGCACGAAGCAGCCGACGATCAACGAAACGGCCGCGGTCGCCGTGCTGAAGGCGGACGCGAGCAAGCTGCCGGCCTATGTCGGCGTCGATATCCCGGGCGTGGGTTATGGCGTCTACCGCATCAACAAGGTGAGCCAGCCGGCGCAGCCGGACGTGGCGCGCCGCAAGCAGGAAGCGGAACAGATCGGCCGCGCCGTCGGCAATGCCGAGACCTATGGCTTCGTCGAAGCGCTGAAGCACAAGGCGAAGGCGAAGATCAACGTCAAGCCTGCCGATCTCGGCGCGAAGTCCGAGTAAATCCGGACGCGTCATCGACAGCCCGGCCGCGCGAGCGGACCGGGCTTTTTCTTTGCGACACCGCTACAATCGCGATTCGATCCACAACGCAAGGACAACCGCATGACCGTGACCTGGACCGATACGCTCGACGCTATCGATTGGAACGAGCTCTCCGAGCTGTACCGCAAGGCGCCGCTCGGGAACAAGTCGCCGGAGCGCCTGAAAACCGTGTTCACGAACAGCATGTTCCGCCGGTTCGGCTACGAGGACGGCGTGCTGGTCGCGGCCGGACGCGCGCTGGCCGACGGCCTCGACTGTTCCTACATCTGCGACGTGGCGATCCTGCCCAGCCACCAGGGACGCGGCCTGGGCGACGCGCTGATCGCGCACCTGGTCGAGCTGTCGCGCGGGCACGCGAAGATCATCCTGTATTCGGTGCCCGGCAAGGAGGGGTTCTATGCGCGCTACGGCTTCCGGCGCATGGCGACGGCGATGGCCGTGTTCCAGGACCAGGACAAGGCCGCGTCACAGGGTTATCTGGCGGCGGAATGAATGCGGTGGGGCGTTGCGGCGAATGCCGCGTTGCGGGTAGGGTGGGCGGCCCCCGCCCACGCGTTCAACCGACCGGACCGTCATCCGGCATCTCGAGGGCGCATATGGTCGTCGAGCGCGTGGGCAGAGTGTGCCCACCCTAGGTATGGAGGTGCCGCGCCGCCGCCATGAAGTCGTCCTTCGAGATGCCCGGCAGGGTGAGCGTCTCCGCCTTCGGGTACTGCACGAAGTTCCGGTCGATCGAGCGCAGGTAGGCGGGATCGTAGTGCTCGACAAGCAGTTGATCCACAAGTTCCGGCATCTGCCCCGTATTGGCCATCTCGTGCCATGTTTCGATGCGCGCGCGGCCGTGCAGCTGCACCAGATGGTCCAGCTGCGCATTCAGCGCGCCCGGGTCGGCGCAGAAGTGGTGGTAGTCTTCCATCAGCAACTGCACGCGGAGGGCACGGTCCAGTTGGAGCGAAATGCAGGGTGAGGCGCGCATGCGTTCCATGACCACTTCCGGCACGCGCAGGTTGCCCACCTTCTTGCTCTCCGATTCCACGAACACGGGCCGCGACGGATCGAAGCGGCGCAACTTGTCCCAGATGCGCGTCTCGAACATCTTCTGGCTCGGCTGCGGCTCGCCCGGCAGGTGGCCGAGGACGGAGCCGCGGTGCGCGGCGAGGCGCTCCAGGTCGAGCACCTGCGCGCCGACGGATTCCAGCGTTTCGAGCAGGCGGCTCTTGCCGCTGCCCGTCGTGCCGCAAATGACGCGGAAATCCAGCGGAGGCGGGTTTTCCAGCGCGGCCGCGACGTAGGCGCGATAGGCCTTGTAGCCGCCGTCGAGCTGCACGACGGGCCAGCCGATCTTGGCGAAGATCAGCGCCATCGAGCCGCTGCGGTTGCCGCCGCGCCAGCAGTAGACGAGCGGTTTCCAGTCCTTCGGCTTGGCGGCGAAGAGCGTCTCGATGTGGCGCGCGATGTTCTGCGCGACGAGCGGGGCGCCGATCTTCTTCGCCTCGAAGGCGCCGACCTGCTTGTACGTGGTGCCGACGAGGACGCGCTGCGCGTCGTCCAGCGTGGGACAGTTGATGGCGCCCGGGATGCGATCGAGCGCGAACTCGGACTCGCTGCGCGCGTCGATGATGGTGTCGAACTGGTCGAGCACGGGCAGGACGTCGTCGACGCCGAGGACTGCGGGGTATTTCATTATCGTTTGACGAGAGGCGCGAATTGCGGCCAGATGTTGTTGAGGATGGTCGGGTGGGCGGTCGCGAGCGGATGCATGCGGTCGGCCTGGAAGTTTGCCGCGTCCTGCGCGACGCCGTCCAGCATGAACGGCACCAGCGGCACTTTGTATGTACCTGCGAGGTCCCTGTACATGCCGGCGAAGCGTTCCGTGTAGGCGCGCCCGTAGTTGGGCGGCATGCGCATGCCGACGAGCAGGACCTTGGCCCTGTTCCGCTGCGCGAGCTGGATCATCGTGCGCAGGTTGTCCGCGGCGGCCGGCACCGGCAGGCCGCGCAGGCCGTCGTTCGCGCCCAGTTCCAGCACGACGACGTCCGGCCTGTGCTGCTGCAGCAGGGCGGGCAGGCGGGTGCGGCCGCCGCTCGTCGTCTCGCCGCTGATGCTGGCGTTGACGATGCGGGCGTCGATCTTCTCGGCCTTCAGGCGCTGCTCCAGCAGGGCGACCCAGCCGGTGCCGCGCGCGAGGCCGTATTCGGCGGACAGGCTGTCGCCCACCACGAGCACGGTTTTTGGGGCAGAATAGGCGCTCCCCGCCGCGGCCATGCCAAGAACCGCGACGGCAGCGATCGTCCATTTCCTGAGTAAAGCAAGCATGCGTGATATTCCCGAGGCGTCAAAAGGCAGTTCAAGTGTGAGCGGAACGGCAAGGCCTGCCATCGAGGTCCGCGGCCTGTCGAAGCGCGTGGCGGATGCCAGCGGCGAGCTCACCATCCTGCACGAGGTGGATTTTACCGTGCAACCGGCCGAGACGCTTGCCCTCGTCGGCGCTTCCGGCTCCGGCAAGTCCACGTTGCTCGGCCTGCTGGCCGGCCTCGATACGCCATCGTCGGGCCAGGTCCTGCTCGACGGTACGGATATCTTCGCCCTCGACGAGGATGGCCGCGCCGCGTTCCGCAAGGCGAAGCTGGGCTTCGTGTTCCAGTCGTTCCAGCTGCTCGCGCACCTGAACGCGGTGGAAAACGTGATGCTGCCGCTGGAATTGCGGGGCGATGCGGATGCCCGCGCAAAAGCCGAGGCGATGCTGGGACGCGTGGGCCTGTCGAGCCGCCTGCGCCACTATCCGAAGTACCTGTCGGGCGGCGAGCAGCAGCGCGTGGCGCTGGCCCGCGCCTTCGTCACCGAACCGCCGCTGCTGTTCGCGGACGAGCCCACGGGCAGCCTCGATGCCGCCACCGGCGAAGCCGTCATCCAGCTGATGTTCGAACTGAATCGCGAGCGCGGCTCGACCCTCGTGCTCGTCACCCACGATCCCGCCATGGCCGCGCGCTGCGGCCGCACGCTGACGATCGCCGCAGGCCGCCTGGCCGTCTGAGCGTCTACGCGAGCGCGGCGTCGGCCACGAGCGCATTCAGCTCGGCACGGATCGCACGCGGCAGCTCGCCCGCCGTGAGGCCGATCGGGCCGACGCCGCTCGCCACGAGCCGGTCGGCCGCCGCGCCGTGCAGCCACGTCGCGGCCAGCGCCGCTTCCCAGGCGGGCCAGCCCTGGCCCAGCAGGGTGCCGACGAGGCCCGCCAGCACGTCGCCCGTGCCACCCGTGGCAAGGCCCGGATTGCCCGTCGCATTCAGCGCCACTTCACCGTCTGGCCGCGCGATGACGCTGCCCGCGCCTTTCAGCACGACGACGGCATCCAGACGCTGCGCCAGTTCGCGCGCATGTTCCAGCCGGTCGGCCTGCACGATGGCGGCCGTCACGCCCAGCAGGCGTGCGGCTTCCAGCGGGTGCGGCGTGATGACCACGTCGCCGTCGTGCGCGGCCAGGCGGGCGGCCAGGTCGGGGCTGGCCGCGCACAGGTTCAGCGCGTCCGCATCGACCACGAGCGGCCCCGTGCCGTCGATGACTTTCGACAGCAGGTGCGTGGCGCCGGCGGAATCGCCCATGCCCGGACCGGCGACGACCGTGCGGCCGTCGAACGCGAAGCCGACCGCGTCGCGGAACATGATCTCCGGCTGCAGCGGGTCGAGGCCCGGTCCCGGATCGACGGCCGCCACGAACACGCGGCCCGCGCCCGCATACAGCGCCGCGCGCGCCGCCAGGATGCCGGCACCCGCCATCCCGCGCGCGCCGCCCAGCACGGCGACGTCGCCATAGGTGCCCTTGTGCGAATTGTTGCGGCGCGGCGCGAGACAGCCCGCGAACAGTGCAGGCGCGTTCAGGCGCGCGTGCGCGGCTTCCGTGTGCAGGCCATGCGCACCGAGGCGGTTGACGTGCACGCGGCCCGCGTGGTCGCAGCCGTCGCCCGTGTGCAGGCCCGGTTTGTCGCCGAGGAAGGTGATCGTATGCGTGGCGCGCACGGCGATGCCGTCCGGGCCCACGACGCACCCCGTGTCCGCATCGAGGCCGCTCGGCACGTCCAGCGCGAGCACCGGACACGTCATGCCGTGCGTGCGTTCGACGAGCGCGCGCGCCTCGCCCGCGAGCGGACGCGCGAGGCCGATGCCGAACAGGCCGTCGACGACGAGGCAGCAGCCATGGCAGTCCGCGAGGTCCGCCACGAAGCGCGCCCGGCTGGCCTGGGCCCGCGCGAGGGCGTGCCGGGTTTCGGGCGACGGCGCCGGGCCGGCGAGGTGGACGATGTCCACGTTCGCGCCGAAATTGGCCAGGTTCGCGGCCAATTCCAGCGCATCGCCGCCGTTGTTGCCGGGGCCGGCCAGCACGAGGATGCGGCCCGTCGGCAGGCCGCCCAGCACTTCGAGCGCATACGTGGATGCGGCCTCGCCGGCGCGTCGCATCAACGTGCCCGGCGGGAGCTGCGACTGCGCGGCCTGTTCGATGGCGCGGATCTGCGCGACGCTGTAGAGCGGATTGTCCATGGCGGTTCCAGGCGTGAGGGTTGCGAAAACTGCATTGTCGCCAAAATCGGCGCCGCGCGCGACTACAATAGCCGCTCGATGACATTCTGGGGGCATACGATGGATTGGCAGTTCTGGATCGACCGCGGCGGTACGTTCACGGACATCGTGGCGCGCCGGCCCGACGGCAGCCTCGTGACGCACAAGCTGCTGTCGGAAAATCCTGAACAGTACCGGGACGCGGCCGTGGCCGGCATCCGTCACCTGCTCGGCCTGGCGCCCGGCGCGCCGATCCCCGCCGGACAGGTGGACGCCGTCAAGATGGGCACGACGGTCGCGACCAATGCGCTGCTGGAGCGCAAGGGCGAGCCCACCGTGCTCGCGATCACGCGGGGTTTCCGTGACGCGCTGCGCATCGCCTACCAGAACCGTCCGCGCCTGTTCGACCGCCACATCGTGCTGCCCGAACTGCTGTACGGCCGCGTGATCGAAGTGGACGAACGCATCGGCGCCCACGGCGACGTCGTCGTGCCGCTCGACGAAGCGGCCGCGCGGCGCGACCTGCAGGCCGCGTACGACGCCGGCATCCGCGCGCTCGCCATCGTGTTCATGCACGGCTATCGCTACTGCCAGCACGAGGAAGCCGTCGCGCGCATCGCCCGCGCCATCGGCTTTACGCAGGTGTCCGTGTCGCATGCGACGAGTCCCCTGATGAAACTCGTGGCGCGGGGCGACACGACGGTCGTCGACGCTTACCTGTCGCCGATCCTGCGCCGCTACGTGGACCAGGTGGCGTCCGAGCTGCCGGGCGTGAATTTGCAATTCATGCAGTCCAGCGGCGGCCTGGCGGACGCGCGCGCATTCCACGGCAAGGACAGCATCCTGTCCGGTCCGGCCGGCGGGATCGTCGGCATGGTGCGCGCGAGCCGCCTGGCCGGCTTCGAGCGCATCATCGGCTTCGACATGGGCGGCACATCGACGGACGTGTCGCACTATGCGGGCGAGTTCGAGCGCGTATTCGAGACGCAGGTGGCCGGCGTGCGCATGCGCGCGCCCATGATGAGCATCCACACCGTCGCCGCGGGCGGCGGCTCGATCCTGCATTTCGACGGCAGCCGCTACCGCGTGGGGCCGGACAGCGCCGGCGCGAATCCGGGGCCCGCGAGCTACCGGCGCGGCGGACCGCTGGCCGTCACGGACTGCAACGTCATGCTCGGCAAGATCCAGCCGCAGCACTTCCCGTGCCTGTTCGGACCTGGTGCGGACCAACCGCTCGACGCCGCCGCCGTGCGCGCGGGCTTCGAAACGATGGCCGACGACGTCGAACGCGCGACCGGGACGCGGCCGCAGCCCGAAGCCGTCGCCGAGGGCTTCATCCGCATCGCCGTGGGCAATATGGCGAACGCGATCAAGCAGATCTCGGTGCAGCGCGGACACGACGTCACGGACTACGCACTCACGAGCTTCGGCGGCGCGGGCGGCCAGCACGCCTGCCTCGTCGCGGACGCACTGGGCATGAAGACGGTGTTCATCCATTCGCTGGCGGGCGTGCTCTCGGCCTATGGCATGGGCCTCGCCGACCAGGGCGCGATGCGCTCGCGGGCCGTCGAACGCCGGCTGGACGACGTCGGCCCCGATGCCCTGGCGGCCGAGCTGGATGCGCTGGCCGGCGCGGCGCGGGCCGACCTCGCGGCCCAGGGCGTGGCGCCGGAGCGCATCGACGTGCTGCGCCGCGTGCACCTGCGCTACGAAGGCACCGATTCCGCCATCGTCGTGCTGGATGGCGACCGCGCCGCGCTGCAGGCGCAATTCGAGCAGGCATACCGCCGGCGCTTTTCCTTCCTGATGCCGGGCAAGGCGCTCGTCGTGGAAGCCGTGTCGGTGGAAGCGCTGGGGCGCTCCGATGCGCCGCCCGAGCAGCAGGTAACCGTCGTTGCGCGCGCCGCCGCCGCGCCGGCGTTCGAGACGGTGCGGATGTACGCGGACGGCGCGTGGCGCGACACGGGCGTGTACCGCCGCCAGGACATCGCGCCGGGCGACGTCATCGACGGCCCGGCCATCATCGCGGAAGCGAATGCGACGACGATCGTGGAGTCGGGCTGGCGCGCCGAGGTCACGGCGTACAACCACCTCGTGCTGCGCCGCGTGCACGCGCTGCCGCAGCGCCACGCGATCGGCACGACGGTCGATCCGGTGATGCTGGAGATCTTCAACAACCTGTTCATGTCCATCGCCGAGCAGATGGGACTGCGGCTGCAGAACACGGCGTACTCCGTCAACATCAAGGAGCGCCTGGACTTCAGCTGCGCCATCTTCGACGCGGACGGCAACCTCGTCGCGAACGCGCCGCACATGCCCGTGCACCTCGGGTCGATGGGCGAAAGCATCAAGGCCGTGATGCGCAAGAACGCAGGGACGATGAAGGCGGGCGACGTCTACGTGCTGAACGACCCGTACAACGGCGGCACGCACCTGCCCGACGTGACGGTGATCTCGCCCGTGTTCGACGCGGCGGGCCGCGACATCCTGTTCTACGTGGGCTCGCGCGGCCACCACGCGGACATCGGCGGCACGACGCCGGGATCGATGCCGCCCGACTCCACGCACATCGAGGAGGAGGGCGTCCTGATCGACAATTTCAAGCTGGTCGACGGCGCGGACGGCGTGCTGCGCGAGGCCGACACCCGCGCCTTGCTGGCCGGCGCACGCTGGCCCGCGCGCAATCCGGACCAGAACCTGGCCGACTTGCGGGCCCAGGTCGCGGCGAACCAGAAGGGTGTCGACGAGCTGCGCAAGATGGTCGCCTTCTACGGCCTGGACGTCGTGCGCGCCTACATGGGGCACGTGCAGGACAATGCCGAGGAAGCCGTGCGGCGCGTGATCACGGCGCTGCAGGACGGGCACTTCGTCAACGAGCTCGATAACGGCGCGCGCATCGAAGTCACGATCCGCGTCGACCGCGCGGCGCGCAGCGCGGAGATCGATTTTACGGGGACGTCCGGCCAGCTGCCGAACAATTTCAACGCGCCGTCCGCCGTCTGCATGGCGGCGGTGCTGTACGTGTTCCGCACGCTCGTCGACGACGAGATTCCGCTGAACGCCGGCTGCCTGAAGCCGCTGAAGGTCATCATCCCGCCGGGCTCCATGCTCAATCCGCACTATCCGGCGTCGGTCGTGTCGGGCAACGTGGAGACGTCGACGTGCATCACGAACGCGCTGTACGGCGCGCTCGGCGTGATGGCGGCGGCGCAGGGCACGATGAACAACTTCACGTTCGGGAATGCGCACTACCAGTATTACGAGACGATCTCCGGCGGTTCGGGCGCGGGCCCGGGCTTCGACGGCACGGACGTCGTGCAGACGAATATGACGAACTCCCGGCTGACGGACCCGGAGATCCTGGAATTCCGTTTCCCCGTGCGGCTGGAGAGCTATGCGATCCGCGCCGGTTCCGGCGGGGCGGGGCGCTGGCACGGCGGGAACGGCGGCGTGCGGCGCATCCGCTTCCTCGAACCGATGACGGCCGCGATCCTGTCCAACAACCGCGTGCATGCGCCGTTCGGCATGGCCGGCGGGGCGCCGGGCGCGCGCGGGCGCAATCTCGTCGAGCGGGCCGAAGGACGCGTCGAGGAGCTGGGCCATATCGGCAAGGTGGACATGCAGGCTGGGGACGTGTTCGTCATCGAGACGCCGGGTGGGGGCGGGTATGGCGAGGCCGCAGGTATGCCGATTTCGTAAGCTCCCATATGAAATCGGAATTGTTCTTTGCGTAAGCCGCGGCCCATACTGCGGCCATGACTACACGACGAACCTTCCTGCTTTCCCTGGCGCTGACCGCAGCGCTGCCCGCCCATGCCGGCGTCCAGACCATCACGCTGGACGGCCGCGCGCCCGGCACCCGCTTCGACGGCATCGGCGTGGTCGACGGCGGCGGGGCGACGTCCGTGCTGCTGAAGGATTATCCGGAGCCGCAGCGCAGCCAGATCCTCGACCTGATGTACAAGCCGAAGTTCGGCGCCTCGATCAGCGCGCTGATCGTGGAGATACCGGGCGACGGGAATTCCACGCAGGGCTCCATGCCCAGCCACCGCCATACGCGCACGGAGGTCGACTACGGCCGCGGTTACACGTGGTGGGTGCTGCGCGAGGCGAAGCGGCGCAATCCCGCACTGACCCTGGACGCGGCCGCGTGGAGCGCGCCCGGATGGATCGGCGACGGCGGCAACCGCGACTTCTTTTCGCCCGACGGGGCCGACTACTATGTCAGCTGGCTGAAAGGCCTGCGCGACGTGTACGGGCTCGAACTCGACGCGATCGGCAGCCGCAATGAACGGGGCGTCAGCTACGATTTCGCAAAGACGCTGCGCGCGCGCCTCGACGCCGGCGGATTCTCCAACGTGAAGCTGCACAGTTTCGATAACTGGCCCGACGATAAATTCGATTTCGTGAAGGACATGCCCAAGGATGCGGGCCTGCGCGACGCGATCGACATCATCGGTGCCCACATCAACGCGCCCGAATACATCGTGCCCACGTGGGTGCGCGAGGCGGCGGCCGGCATGGGCAAGCCGATCTGGAATACCGAGCAGCACGTCTACGTGGCCGGATTCGACGGCGCGCTGGGGATCGTCCAGGCGTTCAACCGCAACTGGATCGACAGCGGCGTGACGAAGATCGTCAACTGGTACGGCATCGCGGGCCTGTACACGCTGGAGCCGTATTCGGGCGTGAAGGAAGCGGCCATCCGGGCGAACTGGCCATGGAGCGGCCATTACGAGATCAATCCGCAACTGTGGGCCTACGCGCACTACGGCCAGTTCACGGCGGCCGGATGGACCTACGTGCCGCAGGGCAGCGGCGCCCTGCAGGACGGCGGCAGCTACGTGACGCTGAAATCGCCCGGCCCGGACTACAGCGTGATCATCGAGACGCGCCGGGCGAAGGCCCCGCAGACGGTGCGCGTGGCGGTCGGCGCGGGCCTGTCGACGGCCGACGTGGCCGTGTGGCGCAGCGATGCGCGCGCGCAGTTCGTGCACGTCGCGGACCTGCATCCGGAGGGCGGCGCGGTGGCGCTGACAGTCGATCCGGACGCGATCTATTCGCTGACGACCACGCGCGGCCAGCAAAAGGGCGGATTCGCCGGGGTGCCCGCGCAGCAGGCCTTCCCGTTCCCGTACCGCGTAGACTTCGACCGTTACCGGGATGCGCGCGCCTGGGGTTACCTGCCGCGTTACTTCGCCGACATCGAGGGCGCGTTCGAGCTGGCGCCGTGCCCTGGCGACCAGCGCACCTGCCTGCGCCAGAGCGTGCCCGTGAGACCGCATTCGTGGGCGCCGGACTGGAAGCCGTACACGATCCTCGGCGACGACGGCTGGACCGACTACGAGGTCAGTGCGGACGTGAGGGTGCGCGGCGGCGAATCGGCCGCCGTGATGGGCCGGATCAACGACGTGGGCAGCGGCTACGGCGCGATCCCGAAAGGCTATCTGCTGGAACTGGACGGCGCGGGCGAGGTGCGCCTCGTCGTCGTGCGCGGCAAGGTGGACAAGAAAGCGCTGGTCGGCGATGCCGAGCAGCAGGCGCTGATCAAGGCGGCGAACGATGCGGCCGAGGGTGGAGAGAAGGTGCTGGCCCGGGCGCCGCTGGCCGGCGTGGCCGCCGACCGCTGGCATACGCTGAAGCTGCAGTTCAGCGGGACGCGCATCCGCGGCTACGTCGACGGCAAGCCGGTGGTGGAGGCGACCGACGGCATGTACAGCAAGGGCATGGCCGGCCTGCTGGCGGGACCGGCGCAGTCAGGCCTGAGCATGCCGTATTACCGCGACGTCGTGATCAACCGCGTCGACGGCGCGCTGCCGCCGCCGACGAAGCCGTTGCCGGGGCAGGCGCCGCTGTACGTCCGCAAGCGCTGAGTGGCGGTCAGGTCGAGCTCAGTTCGCGATACCGTACTTCCGTTTCGCCGCTTCCATCTCCGCATCCAGCGCCGCGAGCCGCGGATGCGCGGGATCGAGCGCGCGGATATGCTCCAGCTGTTCTTCCGACAGCGCGGCCAGCGGGTGGTCCCAGCCCATCTCCATGATCTGGCGGAGGACGCCGCCGACGACCGCGATCATGACCTGCAGGTTGTTCGGCGCCATGTGCAGCGCTTCCAGCAGGGTTTGCACGGCGCCGCGCACGTCGCCCATGTTGCGCTTCTCGTCCGCGACGCCCAGCAGGATCTGGGCCTGGGCGCGCAACTGCTTGCCCATGCCGTCCGCGAGGTCGGGCCGGCCCGCGCGCACGAACACGTTCAGCGCCTGCTGCGCGGACAGCGCGTCGTCGCCGCCGTTCAGCGCGCCGAGCATCACTTCCGACGCCTCGTCGTCCATGCGGTGCGCGAGGCACGTTTGCGCGAGGCCGACGCGCATATTGGGCGACAGCGCGCCACCCGCGCGTACGGCGTCCACCGCGAGCTTGAGTTCCTTGACGGCGGCCGCGCCATTGCCGGCCAGGTCGTGCAGCAGCGCCACCGAGATCGCCTTGCACGCATCGGCCGCGGGCGTGCCCCGGAGGGAGCGTTCGAGGTCGCGGATCACGGTCGACGCGCCGGCCGGATCGCCCTTGCCGACGAGCGCCCGGACGAGGTTCACGTGGTCTTCGGGGTTGCGGAATTCGGAATAACGGGAACGCGTCACCACTTGCCGGAACGATTTTTCGGCGCCGTCCGCGTCGCCCGCTTCGAGCGCCACCTCGCCCAGCCGGCGCAGGCGCCGCACGACGTATGGCGAGATGGTCACGGCGTCTTCCAGCGTCTTCTTCGCGAGCGCAGCGTCGCCGCGCTCCTGCTGGCAGCGCGCGAGCAGGTCGTAGGCGGCCATCAGGCGCGGGTTCTCGGCCACGATGTGTTCCAGCAGCGGGATCGCGTCGATCGTGCGGCCCTGGGCGGCGATGGCGCGCGCGAGCCCGAGCCGTGCCCAGCCCGCCGGCTTTTCGGCCAGCACGTCGCGGTAGACGGTTTCGGCGAGCTCGTGCTCCTTCAGCGACACGTGCAGTTCCGCGCGCAGCCGCGCGAAATCGAGGGCGTAGTGCGGGCGCGTCCGGGCCGATTCGATGGCGGCGTCGATCGCTTCGCGCGGGCGCGCCTGCGCGATCAGCTGGTACACGGGGAGCAGGGCGGCACGGCGGGCGACCGCTTTCTGGATGCGCTGGTGCAGCGCCTGCGCCGTGAACGGTTTCAGGATGTAGTCCGTGGGCGTGAGCTCGGCCGCGCTGACCACCTTGCCGTACGCGCCTTCGGCCGTCAGCATGATGAAGATGGCCCAGGGCGGGATGAGGCGGTGGTGGCGCAGGTCTTCCAGCAGCTGCTGGCCGTCCTGGCCTTCGGCATTCGCCGTTCCGCCACTGAGGTCGTACTCGCACAGGACGATGTCGAAGGACTTGCGGGCGAGCGCCTTGATCGCGGTGC
Source organism: Massilia sp. Masssp94 (assembly GCF_059491305.1). NCBI lineage: Bacteria > Pseudomonadati > Pseudomonadota > Betaproteobacteria > Burkholderiales > Oxalobacteraceae > Massilia > Massilia sp. Masssp94. The sequence continues at coordinate 6,654,768 of NZ_CP168501.1, read as the reverse complement.
TCGCGTTGACGGCGGATTCGATGCGCGTCACGCCCGACTGGTTGAGCATGTTCTGCAGGTTCGCCCTGAGCGCCGGGTTCGGGTCGACGATGAGCACGCTCAGTTGCGCATTCAACTGATTGTTGAGCTGCGCGTTCTGCGGCGTACCGGCTGGGCTGGATGAGCTGTTTTCTGGCATGCGTCTCGGAAACCGTCAGGGTTTTTTCGACACTACGATACCGCTAAGCTGCAAGGTCGGCAACTTTTTGCCTCCCGTGCGGGCTTCATGCCAGACGGGAAAGGGGGCAACGCTGTATAATACCGGGCTTCTTTCACCCGCAGCCACGCTGCATCAACCGACTTCCAAGCCATGTTGATTCTGCCGGGTTCCAACGCCCTCTCTGCTTTCCGTAGCCAACGCCTCCTCACGCAACTGCAAGCCGTCGCCCCGACGATTGCCGACGTGTCGGCGCGCTACTACCACTTCATCGACGCAAGCGCCCCCCTGTCCACGGAGGACACCGAGCGCTTGACGGCCATGCTCACCTATGGGGAGCCCGTGCCGGAAACGCAGTACGAGGGCGTCACCGAGGAATTCTTCGTGATCCCGCGCCTGGGCACCATCTCGCCGTGGGCGTCGAAAGCGACCGATATCGCCCACAACTGCGGCATGGCCCACATCCACCGCGTCGAACGCGGCGTCGCGTTCAAGATCGTCCTGAAGAGCGGCATCCTCGGCACGGGCTTCGGCGCGCCGAAGAAGCTGGCCGAAGACGACATCCAGGGCGTCGCCGCGCTGCTGCACGACCGCATGACGGAAACGGTGCTGCGCAGCGCCGACCAGGCCCAGGCCCTGTTCACGGACCTGGAAAGCCGTCCGCTGGACCAGATCGACGTATTGGGCCGCGGCCGCGACGCGCTGGTCGAAGCGAATGCCACGATGGGTCTCGCCTTGGCCGAGGACGAGATCGACTATTTATTCGAAGCGTTTGCCCGCGTCCAGCGCAACCCGACGGACGTCGAGCTGATGATGTTCGCGCAGGCGAACTCGGAGCACTGCCGCCACAAGATCTTCAACGCCGAGTGGACCATCGACGGCGCGAAACAGGACAAATCCCTGTTCCAGATGATCAAGAATACGCACCAGCTGCAGCCGAAGGGCACGATCGTCGCGTACAGCGACAACTCGGCGATCATGGAAGGCGCGGACGCGCTGCGCTTCTATCCGCAGGCCGGCAGCCAGGAATACGCGCCGGTCACGCAGCTGACGCACACGCTGATGAAGGTCGAGACCCACAACCATCCGACCGCGATCTCCCCGTTCCCGGGCGCCTCGACGGGCGCCGGCGGCGAGATCCGCGACGAGGGCGCAACGGGCCGCGGCGCCAAGCCGAAGGCCGGCCTCACCGGTTTTACCGTATCGAACCTGTACCTGCCGGACGCCGTGCAGCCGTGGGAAAACGCCGCCAACGTGAATTCGGCCGACAAGGCTGGCAGCGATAAAGTCTACGGCAAGCCGGAACGCATCGCGTCGCCGCTGCAGATCATGGTCGACGGCCCGCTGGGCGGCGCCGCCTTCAACAACGAATTCGGCCGGCCTAACCTCGGCGGCTACTTCCGCGTCTACGAACAGAACGTGGGCCCGACCGCCATCAATGGCAACACCGTGTTCGGCTACCACAAGCCGATCATGATCGCGGGCGGCATCGGCAACATCTCGGACGAACACACCCACAAGAACGACATCCCGGTCGGCAGCCTGCTGCTGCAGCTGGGCGGTCCGGGCATGCGCATCGGCATGGCCGGCGCGGCCGCGTCGTCGATGGCGACGGGCACCAACACGGCCGACCTGGACTTCGACTCGGTCCAGCGCGGCAACCCCGAGATGGAACGTCGTGCGCAGGAAGTCATCAACAGCTGCTGGCAGCTGGGCGCCGGGAATCCGATCATCTCGATCCACGACGTGGGCGCGGGCGGCATCTCGAACGCGTTCCCGGAGATCACCAACGACGCCAGGCGCGGCGCCACGTTCGACCTGCGCAAGGTGCCGCTGGAAGAAAGCGGCATGTCGCCGAAGGAAATCTGGAGCAACGAGTCGCAGGAACGCTACGTGCTCGCGATTTCGCCGGACGACCTGCCGCGTTTCGCCGCCATCTGCGAGCGCGAGCGCTGCCCGTTCGCCGCGGTGGGCGTCGCCACCGAAGAGCGCCAGCTGCGCCTGATCGACCCGATCACGAATACTTCGCCGGTCGACATGCCGATGGACGTCCTGCTCGGCAAGCCGCCGAAGATGCACCGCAACGTCGAGCACGCGAAAGAGCAGTTCAAGCCGGTCGACGTGACGGGCCTGGACCTGGAAGAAGTCGCGCGCCGCGTGCTGCTGCTGCCGACCGTGGCCGACAAATCGTTCCTGATCACCATCGGCGACAGGAGCGTCGGCGGCATGAGCGTGCGCGACCAGATGGTCGGTCCGTGGCAGGTGCCGGTCGCCGACTGCGCCGTCACGACCTTGAGCTTCGAAGGCTACAAGGGCGAGGCGATGGCGATGGGCGAGCGGACGCCGGTCGCCGTCATCGACGCGGCCGCGTCGGGCCGCATGGCCGTCGGCGAGGCGATCACGAACATCGCCGCGGCGCCGATCGCGGACATCGCCGCCATCAAGCTGTCCGCCAACTGGATGGCCGCCTGTGGCCAGCCGGGCCAGGACGCCGCGCTGTTCGACACCGTGAAAGCCGTCGGCATGGAGCTATGCCCGGCGCTGGGCGTCTCGATCCCGGTCGGCAAGGACTCGCTGTCGATGCGCACGACGTGGAATGAGGATGGCGAGAACAAGGCCGTCGTGTCGCCGGTATCGCTGATCGTATCGAGCTTCGCGCCCGTCACCGACGTGCGCAAGACCCTGACGCCGCAACTGCGCACGGACCTGGGCGACACGTCGCTGATCCTCATCGACCTGGGCCGCGGCAAGAACCGCCTGGGCGCCTCGGCGCTGGCACAGGTGACGCAACAACTGGGCAACGACGCGCCGGACGTCGACAACCCGGCCGACCTGAAGGCGTTCTTCGCCGCGATCCAGCAGCTGAACAACGACGGCAAGCTGCTCGCCTACCACGACCGTTCGGACGGCGGCCTGTACGCCACGCTGTGCGAGATGGCCTTCGCGGGCCGCGCCGGCGTGTCCGTCAACCTGGACATCCTGACGATGGAAGGCGAGCACGCGTCCGACCACGGCGACGCCAAGAACTGGGCGGCGCAGGTGGGCGAGCGCCGCAACGACCTCACGCTGCGCGCGCTGTTCAACGAAGAGCTGGGCGCCGTCGTGCAGGTCAGGACCGCCGAGAAGTCGGACGTCATGAACGTGCTGCGCTCGTTCGACCTGGGCGCCTGCAGCCACATCATCGGTAAAGTGAACGACCGCGGCGTCGTGGAATTCACGCGCGACACGAAGGTCATCTACAACAAGCGCCGCAGCGAACTGCACCGCCTGTGGAGCGAGACGAGCTGGCGCATCGCGCGCCTGCGCGACAACCCGGCGTGCGTGGACCAGGAATACGAGCGCCTGCTCGACGAGCAGGATCCGGGCTTCACCCCGAAGCTCGTGCACGACCCTGCCGTGAACATCGCCGCGCCATATATGAGCGCATTCGTTGCGACCGGTGCGCGTCCGACCGTGGCGATCCTGCGCGAGCAGGGCGTCAACTCGCACATCGAGACGGCATGGGCGATGCACCAGGCGGGCTTCAAGGCCGTCGACGTGCACATGAGCGACCTGATCGCCGGCCGCGCGAAGCTGGACGATTTCAAGGGCCTGATCGCCGTGGGCGGCTTCTCGTACGGCGACGTGCTGGGCGCCGGCGAAGGCTGGGCCAAGACGATCCTGTTCAACCCGGAACTGAAGGCGGCGTTCGCGCAATTCTTCGGCCGCGGCGACACGTTCGGCCTCGGCGTCTGCAACGGCTGCCAGATGATGAGCAACCTGAAATCGATCATCCCGGGTGCCGACGCGTGGCCGAAGTTCACCCGCAACAAGTCGGAACAGTTCGAGGCGCGCTTCGGCATGGTCGAGGTGATGGATTCGCCGTCGATCTTCTTCCAGGACCTCGCAGGCACGCACGCCCCGCTGGCGATCGCGCACGGCGAAGGTTTCGCGGACTTCTCGCAGACCGGCGACATCACGCAGGTCGTGAAGGCGCTGCGCTACATCGACAACCGCGGCGCCGCCACCGAGGCGTATCCGTTCAACCCGAACGGCTCGCCGGAAGGCCTGACGGCCGTCACGACGCCGGACGGCCGCTTCACCGTGATGATGCCGCACGCCGAGCGCGTGGCCCGTACCGTCACGATGTCGTGGCATCCGGATGGCTGGGGCGAGGATTCGCCGTGGGCGCGCATGTTCCAGAATGCGCGGAAGTGGGTGGGCTGATCCGGCCGGTCCCATGAAAGAAGCGCTGCCCCGGCAGCGCTTTTTCATTCCGGCCGCTGTTTGTAGATGCCGGGCCGGTTGATGTGCCAGAAGAGCTTCGGGTTGTCGGGCGTCGTGAACCCCAGCTTTTCGTACAGCCAGGGCGCGCTCGTCGTCGCCAGCAGCAGCCGTCGATAGCGCTCGATGCCTGGGTAGGCCAGCATGCACTCGACGAGCCACCGTCCCAGTCCCTTGCCCCGATAGTCGTCGATGACGAACACGTCCGCCATGTAGGCAAACGTCGTATGGTCGGTGATGAAACGGGCGTAGCCGATCTGCCGGCCGCCGTCGTACAGGCCGAAGTTGAGGCTGTGCGCGACGGCGTTGCGTACCGTCGCCTCGTCGATGCCCGCGGCCCAGGTCGTCCGGGAGAGGTTCTGGTGAATGACGTCGAGCTGCAGGAGGCTGTCGTCGGTCGAGACCAGGTAGTTTTCTTGAGTCCAGTTCAGCATCGGCGCACGCTCCGCGTCAGGCTGCCAGCCATGCGACCAGCGCCAGCACGGCCGGCACGGTCTGCACGAACAGGATGCGGCGCGACACCGTCGCCGCACCCCACACGCCCGCGACGGCCACGCACACGAGCCCGAACACGACGAACGCGCGCCCGATCGCCGGATTCGGGTGCAGCAGTCCCACCGCCAGGCTCGCCACCAGGAAACCGTTGTAGCACCCCTGGTTCGACATCAGCGGCGCGAGCGCCTCTACCCGGTCTTCCTTGATGCCGAACACCTTCCTGCCGCGCGTGCGGAACAGGATGGTCTCGATCAGCACGATGTAGACGTGGATGGCGATGACGATGGCGGTCAGGATGGTAGCGATGAGTAACATAGGTGGTCCGGTTGTCGAGATGTACGTACTGTAGAGTAACATCTTCGGCAGGTCCAGCCGCCGGCTACAGTCCGCTCCTGGCGAACTTCGCGAACATGTCTGCGAACGTAAGCCGTGTATCGATGGTCCTGTAGACCCGCATCGGGCGGCCGCCGGCGTGGACCTCGTAGTGTCCGTCCGCGGCGAGGCGGGGCGTTGGCCGTACGACGTAGTCGCTCGACGACGTATCCGGATCGAACGCGGATTGGAGCGCCGTAAGCGTGACGAGGGGACTGTCACCCAGGATATAGGTTTCGCCGAAGTTGGCGCCCATCCGCCGTGATACGCGCTCGAGTTGCCGGATCAGGAACGCGCCGAGTTTTCCGGCGGGGCGCAGGCCCTCGTCGAGTTCCGCATAGCCGATGTTGAGCTGGCGGTAGACGTTGCGCGGCACTTGCCAGACCTCGACGTCCGACCGGTTGAATATCCACCGCGCGGCCGCGAGGTCGATCGTGAGATTGTATTCGGCGTCGCGGCGCTGCGGCACGCCAGGCAGCAGGTCGGCATGCTCCATCCCGCCGATCCAGACGAGCGTCAGTTTGCGGCCGATGCGCGGCTCATGCATCAACGCCACGGCCAGGTCGGTGAGGCCCGCGCCGGCGGCGTAATAGAGGGGCAGCGCGGTGTCGGTGCGCAGCGCCTCGCCGATGATCCGGCCCGCCGCCTCGTTCAGTTCCGGCATGGCGTCGGCCGACAGGGCCGCGTTGCGCCCGGCGACGACGGGCGGCCGCGGACCCGGTTTCATCGTTGCGTAGAGTTCGCGCGCCCTCGCGGCGGCATTCTCCGGCTGGGCCGCCGTCGGGTCGAGGAAGTCGTTGACGTGGATATGCGACCCGATCACGAACGGAATCTCGACGGAAGGCGAGGCCAGGTGATGGGCCAGCTGAAACAGGCCGTCGGGGTCGCCCGAAAAATCGTTGTCGACGATGACGCGCTGGCGTGGCGAGGCGGACAGCGCACGTGCCGTGCCAAGCACGCCGACAGCTGCCGCCCCGCACGTGGCGTGCAGGAATTGCCGGCGCGACCGGGATACGGGACGTTGCGCCGCCTCGAGCATCCCTGCAAGACTATCGTTCATGCGGTCGGAACGTGTCAGCGCATCAGCTTGTCCAGTTCCGGCTGCATCTCGCGCTGCCAGATCTTGTAGCCTTCGGCGTTCGGATGCAGCAGGTCGGGCATGATGTCTTTCGACAGGGTGCCGTCCGGCCCCAGGAACGCCTTGTTCATGTTCAGGAAGAACACGTGCTTGTTGTCTGCCAGCTTAGGCAGCATCGCGTTGACCTTCTCGTTCAGGACGCGCAAGGTGTCGTCCGGCTTCTCGCCGCGCGGGAAGATCGCCAGCAGCAGGATCTTCGCCTTCGGCAGGCGCTTGCGGATTTCCGCGATGTCGCGCTTGATGCCAGCATGGATCAGTTCCGGCGCTTCCTGGCGGAAGCCGGTGTTGTTGGTGCCGATCATCAGGACGGCGACCTTCGGGTCGATGCCGTCGATCTCGCCATGCTGCAGGCGCCACAGGACGTTTTCCGTGCGGTCGCCGCCATAGCCCAGGTCCAGCGCGTTGTACTTGCCGTAGAACGTCTTGAAGAGCTCAGGCTGCTCTTTTTCCCAGTGGTGCGTGATGGAGTCGCCGATGAAGACGAGTTCCGTGCGCTCGCCGGCGGCCTTGCGGCGCGCGATCTCGGCCAGTTTCTCTTCATGGCGCGGCATCCACCAGTCGAGCGACCACGATTCGTTCAGCGGCGACGGGGTCACGCTGACCGTGCGGTAGTCCGGGCACGCCTGGTTCGGCTTGCCCGCCTTGTCGATGCGGATGTTCGCGATCTCCACGTCGCCGGCGCCCGTGCCGTCCAGCGCGAACGGTTTCGTCACGGCGCTGAAGTCGTCGCCCTTGCGGTAGAAGCACGACAGCGCATAGCTGAGGTGTTGCCAGCCCTTGCCCTCGGCCGCGCGTGCGGGGAGCACGTCGGTGACCTTGCGCTCGCAATTCTTGCCGCAGTCGATGCGGAAGTTCAGGCCGCCCTTGGCCAGTTCATTGACCTTCAGGTCGAACGAGACCGTGCCCTTGGCCAGGTACGGGCGCAGGTCGAGCGGTGCGCTCTCCACGCGCACGGTCGAGAACCACGCGTCCTTCCAGGTCAGGCCGAGCGCGTCGGCGGCCGCATCCTTGCTGGTGCGGCGGGCTTCGACGACGGCGTTCTTCAGCTTCGGATCGTCGTCCATGCGGCCGGCATCGCCGTCCAGCGGCTTTTGCACGTCGAAGTCGCCGAACATGACCTTGGCGCCGGCCAGCGGCTGGCCGACGTACAGGGGCAGGGTGGTCGCGGCTGTCGCGGCGCTTGCGGCCAGGGCGGACAGGATGAGGGCGGCGGAATGGCGGAATGTCATGGGCGTCTCGAGTTTGTTGTATGGTCGAACAAATTGGTCAAAAAAAAGCGCCCACGAGGAGCGCTTTTTTCAGGCGTGACCTGATTACTGGATCTTGGCCTTCTTCATCAGCTCTTCACGGAATGCGGCCAGCTTGCGCTGTTGCAGCGATTCCGCGACCTGCTGCTTGACTTCTTCCAGCGGCGGGATCTTGGCGGCGCGGACGTCTTCCAGCTTGATCACGTGGTAGCCGTATTGCGTCTTGACCGGGGTCTCGGTGATCTGGCCTTTGTTCAGCGAGGTCATGGCCTTCGAGAACTCAGGCACGAACGAGGCCGGGCTTGCCCAGTCCAGGTCGCCGCCGTTCGCTGCCGAGCCCGGGTCTTTCGACTGCTTGGCCAGGTCTTCGAACTTGGCGCCGCCCTTCAGCTTGGCGATGATCTGCTTGGCTTCGTCTTCCGTGCCGACCAGGATGTGACGGGCGTGGTATTCCTTGTCGCCCATCTGTGCCTTGTACTTGTCGTACTCGGCCTTGATGTCGGCGTCCTTGACCGGGTTTTTCTTGATGTAATCGGCCAGCATCGCATTGATGATGATGCTCTGGCGTGCGTTGTCGATTGCGTTCTTGACGTCCGGACGGGTGCCGACGCCTTGCTTGTCGGCTTCCTGGATCAGGACTTCGCGGCCGATCAGGTCCTTCTTGATTGCCTCGCGCAGTTGCGGGGAATCGGTTGCCTTGCCCTGGGCGACGACCTGCTTGACCACCTGGTCAACCTTGGCCGCGGGGATGGGCTTGCCATTGACGGTCGCAACGTTCTGCGCGAACGACGGCAGGGCTACCATCGCGGTCATGGCTAACAACAGGCGGGCTGGCTTCACAATCATTTATTCGATCCTATCTAAAACCGGTGGTGGATCCGGTGGTCAACACGAAATGTCGCCGTGGCGACGAAAACCGGCGGCCGAAGCCGCCGGCGCTGCAATGTTACTGTACCTTTGCCTTCTTGACCATTTCCTCTTGAAACGCGGCCAGCTTCTGCTGGGTCAGCGCTTCGGAAATCTGCGGCTTGACTTCGTCCAGCGTCGGCAGCTTGGCCGGACGGACGTCGTCCAGCTTGATCACGTGGTAGCCCACCTGGGTCTTGACCGGGGTGTCGGTGATCGCGCCTTTCTGCAGGTTGGTGAAGCCCGCTGCGAATTCCGGCGGGAACGACGACGGGCTGGCCCAATCCAGGTCGCCGCCGTTGTTGGCGGTGCCGGTGTCTTTCGATCCCTTGGCCAGGTCTTCGAATTTGGCGCCGCCTTTCAGCTTGGCGATGGCTGCCTTCGCTTCGTCTTCGGTCGCGAACAGGATATGACGCACGTGGTATTCCTTGTCGCCGGTCTGCTTCGCGAAGCGGTCGTACTCGGCCTTCACTTCGGCGTCGGACACCGGGTGCTTCGTGATGTAGTCGCGGGCGAGGGCGTTGATCACGATGGTCTGGCGGGCGTTCTCCAATGCCGCCTTGACTTCAGGATTCTTGTCGTACCCTTGCTTGATCGCTTCCTGCATCATCACTTCGCGCGAGATCAGGTCCTTCTTGATTGCGTCGCGCAGTTGCGGGCTGTCGGTGCCCTGGCCTTGCGCCACGACCTGCTTGACGATCGCGTCGGCGCGCGACGACGGAATGGCTTTGCCGTTCACCACGGCGAGGTTCTGTGCGAACGAAGGCGAGTACGCAAACGATGCGGCGATAGCGATCAGGGCTAACAGCAGCCGTGCTGGCTTAAAAGTCATTTTGTTTCCTGTGAGGGGGTTGCTTGGACGAGGATTTGATTAGTTTTTGTAGTGCGTAGCGGATTCTGGATCGACTTACTTACATCTCACTTAAGACTTCCGAAAAACACGCCGTCACGACTGCTCCGAGGGCGCGACGGCGGTAATCGCCAGGGCATGTATGTCGGTGTGCATCATACCTTGCACGGCATCATATACCAGTCGATGTCGCATGACCAGTCTCAGTCCCTCGAAGCGTTCCGAAACGATTTTCACTCGGTAATGCCCCCCGCCGGAGGCCGCGCCGGGATGCCCTGCGTGCAGGTGCGAATCGTCGCCGACCTCCAGTACGGACGGGCTCAATGCGGCGTCGAGTGACTGCCGGATGCGTTCCACGCGGTCGTCCATCATGCGTCTCCCTTGCCCTGCGGCTGCTCGCGTTCTTCGATGTACTTCGACAGCATCAGCGTCTGGATGACGATGAACGCGAAGAAGATGCCCGTGATGCCGAACAGCTTGAAATTCACCCACGCGCCCGTGTTGCCCTTGAAGACGATGAAGGCCATCACGAGGTTCAGCACGCCGATGGCGGCGAAGAAGCCCATCCATGCATAGCCGACCTTGGCCCACACGGCATCCGGCAGGCGGATCTGCGCTTCCATCACCTTGCGCATCAGGTTGTTGCGGAAGCCGACCTGCGCGACGAACAGCGCCAGCGCGAAGGCCCAGTACAGGATCGTCGGCTTCCACTTGATGAAGTCCGGATCGTGGAAATAGATGGTCGCGCCGCCCGTCACGACGATGACGCCGAGGGACAGCCACAGCATGCCGTCCACCTTGCGGCCGCGCGCCAGCAGGTACAGGATCTGCAGGATGGTCGCGATGATGCCGACCGCGGAGGCCAGGATGATCGGCGACTGGTCGGGCGTGACGCTGCCGCCGGCGATCAGGCCGCCCATGTATTGCTGGACGAGCGCGTGCGCCGCGTCCTGGTGGCCGTCCGCGACTTTATAGACGAGGAAGAAGAGGATGACCGGGAACAGGTCGAACAGGAATTTCATCGGTACGTCGCCCCTGGTTCAGATCGGCTCGAAGCGGAGCGCGGCCGAGTTGATGCAATAGCGCAGGCCGGTCGGCGGCGGGCCGTCCGGGAACACGTGGCCCAGGTGGGCATCGCAGACGGCGCAGATGATTTCCGTGCGCACCATGCCATGGCTGCGGTCGACCTTCTCGATCACGTTGTCCGGATCGAGGGCCTTGAAATAGCTGGGCCAGCCGCAGCCGGAATCGAACTTCGCGTCCGACTCGAACAGCGGCGTGTCGCAGCACACGCAGTGATAGATGCCGTGCTCATGGTGGTCCCAGAACTTGCCCGTGAACGCGCGCTCGGTCGCCGCGTGGCGGGTGACCTGGTATTCCATCGGGTCCAGCTGGGCGCGCCATTCGGCGTCGGTCTTTGTCACTTTGTCGGTCATGATCCCTCGTTGTAAATCGTATTCAGGAAGAGCAGCTCACTTCGAGATGAGATGCCCAGTCCGGCGGCAGTGCGGCATAGGCGTCGTTTTCCGGCTGGTCGTCGAACGGACGCTCGAGCACGCCGAGCAGCCTGCGCACTTCTTCAAAGTCGCCATTCTGCGCCTTTTCGATGGCCACCTGGGCCAGGTAGTTGCGCAGTATATATTTGGGGTTGACGGCGTGCATCGCAACCCGGCGCGCCGCATCGACACTCATTTCCTGGCGCAGCCGCGCGCGGTAGGCGACGGCCCACGCGTCGAACGCGGGGCGGTCGAGGAACAGGTCGCGCAGCGGCGCATCCGTTTCGGGTTCTTCCAGGCGCAGGTCGCCCAGGCGGCGGAAGAACAGTGTGAAGTCGACGTGGTTCGCCTGCATGACCTTGAACATGTCGTCGGCCAGCGCGCGGTCGTTCTCTTGCGTCGACTTGAGCCCGAGCTTGGCGCGCAGCAGTTCATCGAACTTTTCGCCGTAGGCGTCGACATACACGTCAAGCGCCGCCTGCGCCGCTTCCTGGTCCTCGATCAGCGGCAGCAGCGCGTTCGCCAGCGCATAGCAGTTCCAGTGGCCGACGGGCACCTGGTTCGCGTACGAATAGCGGCCGCCCTGGTCCGTGTGGTTGCAGATGTGGTCGACGTCGAACGCTTCCATGAAGCCGAACGGGCCATAGTCCAGCGTGAGGCCCAGGATCGACATATTGTCCGTGTTCATCACGCCGTGCATGAAGCCGACGGATTGCCAGTGCGCGATCATGCGCGCCGTGCGGCGCGTGACTTCCTCGAGCAGGGCGAGACAGGGATTGGGGGCGCCGGCCAGGTCCGGATAGAACGTCTTGATGACGTAGTCCGCCAGGGTGCGCAGTTCTTCCGGCTTGTCGCGGTAGCGCCAGTGCTCGAAGGAGCCGAAGCGCACGAACGACGGCGCCATGCGGGTGACGACGGCGGCCGTCTCCATCGATTCGCGGATCACGCTCTGGTTCGAACCCGTCACCATCAGCGCGCGCGTCGTCGGGATGCCGAGGGCGGCCATCGCCTCGGAACACAGGAACTCGCGGATCGACGAGCGCAGCACGGCGCGGCCGTCGCCCATGCGCGAGTACGGGGTCATGCCGGCGCCCTTCAGCTGGAGTTCCATGCGGCCCTCGGGGCCGTCGATGTCGCCCAGCAGGATCGCGCGGCCGTCGCCCAGCTGGCCGGCCCAGTGGCCGAACTGGTGGCCGGAATAGACGGCGGCCAGCGGCTGCGAGCGGGGCGGGACGTGGTTGCCCGTGAAGACGGCGACGACATCCTCGCGCGCGAGGTCGGCGGCGTCGAGCCCGACAAGCCGCGCAGCCGGCGCGCTGGCCGCGACAAAGTAGGGCGCGGGCAGGGGCGTCGGCATCAGGCGCGTATAAAACGCGGGCGGCAGTTCGGCAAAGGAATTGTCGAATGGCAGATCGTCGGCGGTGCGGGTGCTGATAACGCTTCCTCGGGTTGATTGGTTCTTCGTGCGCGGATTTTACCGCACACGCGCGGATTCTATGGGCGCAAGACGTGCGCGGCCTATTCGGGTTACATTCCGTAACCGTTTGGTAATGTCGGGCTGGTGCAGTGCAGCATCGAATTCCGTTGACGTTTTCCGTACGAGCGTTCGAAACTCGGCTTCCCACAAGCAACCCAGAGAGACCGATGACTCCTGTTCCGTTGATGGGCCGGATGATGGACCAGCCCCTGTTAATCTCCAGCATCATCCAGTTCGCCGCACGGCATTACGGCGGCAGCGAGATCGTCTCGCGCCGGGTCGAGGGCGACATGCACCGCTACAGCGTGCGCGAGTGCGCAGCGCGGGCGCGGCGCGTGGCGAACGTCCTGCAGGCGCAGGGCATCGCGATGGGCGAGCGCGTCGGCACGCTGGCGTGGAACGGCTACCGGCACCTGGAACTGTATTACGGCGTGTCCGGCTCGGGCGCCGTGCTGCACACGATCAATCCGCGCCTGCATCCCGAGCAGATCGCGTACATCGTCAACCACGCCGACGACCAGCTGCTGTTCTTCGACCTGACGTTCTTGCCGCTGGTGGCGGCGATCGCGCCGCTGTGCCCGACCGTGAAGGCGTTCGTGCTGATGAGCGACCGGGCGCACCTGCCTTCGGACGGCAGCATGCCGAACCTGCTGTGCTACGAAGACCTGCTCGCCGCGGCGTCGGAAGATTATGACTGGCCCGAACTCGACGAGCGCGCGGCCGCGTCGCTGTGCTACACGTCCGGCACGACGGGCAATCCGAAGGGGGCGCTGTATTCGCATCGGTCGACGGTGCTGCACGCGTACGCGTCCGCGCTGCCCAACGCGCTGAACGTGGCCGGGCGCGACGTCGTGCTGCCCGTCGTGCCCATGTTCCACGTGAACGCGTGGGGCCTGCCGTATTCCGTGCTGCTGTCCGGCGCCAAGCTGGTGCTGCCCGGCGCGGCGCTCGACGGCAAATCGCTGTACGACCTGTTCGAGGCCGAGGGCGTCACGTTCTCGGCGGGCGTACCGACGGTCTGGCTCGGCCTGATCAATTACGCGCTGCAGAGCGGGCTCACGTTCTCGACGTTCCGCCGCACGGTCATCGGCGGCGCCGCGTGCCCACCCGCGCTGATGGACACGCTGATCGACCGCTTCGGCATCGAGGTCATCCACGCCTGGGGCATGACGGAGATGTCGCCGCTCGGCACGACCTGCGGCCTGCTGGCGCGGCACCGCGACCTGCCCGTCGCCGGGCAGCGCGCCGTGCTGCGCAAGCAGGGCCACGCCATCTTCGGCGTGGACATGAAGATCGTCGACGACGACGGCAATGAGCTGCCGTGGGACGGACTTACGTTCGGCCACCTGCTCGTCAAGGGGCCGTGGATCATCTCGCGGTACTTCCGCGACGAGGGCGGCGACGTGCTGCAGGACGGCTGGTTCCCGACCGGCGACGTGGCGACCATCGACGCGGACGGCTACATGCAGATCACGGACCGCAGCAAGGACGTCATCAAGTCCGGCGGCGAGTGGATCGGATCGATCGACCTCGAGAACATCGCGATGGCGCACCCGGGCGTGCTGCAGGCCGCCTGCATCGGCGTGCGGCATCCGAAATGGGACGAGCGGCCCGTGCTCGTCGTCGTGCGGCGGCCGGAAGCCGAGGTGACGCGCGAGGAGCTGCTGCGGTTCTTCGACGGGAAGGTCGCGAAGTTCTGGATGCCGGACGACGTGCTGTTCGTGGACTCTCTGCCGACCGGGGCGACCGGCAAGATCCAGAAGAACCGCTTGCGCGAACAGTTCCGGGACTATCGCCTGCCCGGCACGGATCAAAAATAACACGACCGTTCTTTTAGCGGTTATATTGTCGCCACCGACAATCACACCCACGCAAGGAGACCCATGAGCGCCGACTACCAGGTCATCGATGACGTCGCCGTCATCACGCTGAACAACCCGCCCGTCAATGGCCTCGGCCTGGCGACGCGTACCGCCGCCGTCGAAGGCCTGAATCGCGCCGCGCAGGATCCGGCCGTGAAGGCCATCGTCATCACGGGCGCGGGCAAGGCGTTTTCGGGCGGTGCCGACATCCGCGAATTCAACTCGCCGAAGGCGCTCACGGAACCGACTCTGCACACCCTGATCCGCACGGTCGAGAATTCGGCGAAGCCTGTCGTCGCCGCGATCCACACCGTGTGCATGGGCGGCGGCCTGGAACTGGCGCTGGGCGCCAACTACCGCGTGGCGCTGCCGGGTGCGCAGATCGCGCTGCCGGAAGTGAAGCTGGGGCTGCTGCCGGGCGCCGGCGGCACGCAGCGCCTGCCGCGCGTGCTGGGCCTGGAGGCCGCGCTGAACATGATCGTGACGGGCACGCCGGTGCTGTCCGAAAAGCTGGCTGGCAGCTTGCTGTTCGACGAACTGCTGCCGGCCGGGTCCGACCTCGTTGCGGGCGCGATCGCGTTCGCGCGCCGCGTCGCCGGCGTGCGGCCGCTGCCGAAGGTGCGCGAGCGCCAGGTCGACCACCCCGATGCCGCGGGCTTCCTGGCCGCCGCGCGGGCGCGCGTAAAAGCCGAGGCGGGGCCGTTCCCGGCGCCCGTCGAATGCGTGGAGACCGTCGCGGCATCCGTCGAAAAGCCGTTCGAAGAGGGCCTGGCATTCGAGCGCGAGCGCTTCATCCACCTCACGCAGACGACGGAATCGAAGGCGTTGCGCCATGCGTTCTTCGCCGAGCGCGCCGCGAGCAAGGTGCCGGATGTCCCGGCCGACACGCCCGTCCGCGAGATCCGCAGCGCGGCCGTCGTCGGCGCGGGCACGATGGGCGGCGGCATCGCGATGAACTTCGCCAACGCCGGCATCCCCGTGACGATCCTCGAGACGAAGCAGGATGCGCTCGACAAGGGTCTCGCCACCATCCGCAAGAATTACGAGAACACGGTCAGGAAGGGCAAGCTGGCGGCGGACAAGGCCGCGCAGCGCGTGGGGCTCATCCGCGGCACACTGGATTACGCCGACATCGCCCAGGCCGATATCGTCATCGAAGCCGTGTTCGAGGACATGGACGTGAAGGCGTCCGTGTTCCGCCAGCTCGACGCCACGATGAAGCCGGGCGCCATCCTCGCGTCGAATACGTCGACCCTGGACCTGAACCGCATCGCCGCGTTCACGGCACGCCCGCAGGACGTCATCGGGCTGCACTTCTTCAGCCCCGCCAACGTGATGAGGCTGCTGGAAATCGTGCGCGGCGCGGCGACCGGCAAGGACGTGCTGGCGACCGCGCTGGCGCTGGCGAAGAAAATCAGGAAGACGGGCGTCGTCGCCGGCGTGTGCGACGGCTTCATCGGCAACCGCATGGTGGAGCAGTACATCCGCCAGGCCGGCTTCCTGCTGGACGAAGGCGCGCTGCCGCAGCAGGTCGACGCGGCCATCGAGACCTTCGGCTTCGCCATGGGCCCGTTCCGCATGGGCGACCTGGCCGGCAACGACGTCGGCTGGTACATCCGCAAGCGCCGCGCCGTCGAGTCGCCGGACGTGAAGTATTCGAAGACGGCCGACCTGCTGTGCGAACAGGGCCGATTCGGCCAGAAGACGGGCGCCGGCTGGTACGACTACCAGGCCGGTGACCGCACGCCGCGCCCGTCGCCGTGGGTCGACGACATGATCGTGCGGCATTCGCAGGACCTGGGCATCGAGCGCCGCGCCATCTCCGACGAGGAGATCGTCGAGCGCCTCGTCTACGCGCTGGTCAACGAGGGCGCGCGGATCCTGGACGAGGGCATCGCCCTCAGGGCATCGGACGTCGACATGGTGTATTTGTCCGGCTACGGCTTCCCGCTGTTCCGCGGCGGCCCGATGTTCCATGCGGACACCGTCGGCCTGCCGGCCGTGCTGGCGGCCGTCGAGAAGTACGCCCGCGGCTACCACGGCGAGGCGTGGACGCCGGCGCCGCTGCTCGTCCGCCTGGCGGCCGAGGGCAAGACCTTCAACGGCTGACCCGCCACAACGTCAACGCGGCGCCCGCGTACCACAGCGCCTGCACGCCCGTCAGCAGCATCAGCGAATGCGGGTGCATGTGCAGGCCGCTCGCGGCCGCGAGCGCCGTGCCCAGGCCCGCCGGCAGCGCCAGCACGGCCAGCAGCCTGCATTTGCCGTCTGCTGCGCGCGGGCTTGCCCACGACAGGCAGCACATGCCTACGCCCATGCCGATCAGGCCCGCCTTGGTCAGCACCTGGATCGCGATGGCGATCAGCGAGAACGCCGCGGCCGTGGCGTCGTGCGGCCAGCCCTGCTCGATCGCGACCCCGGCGAGCCTGGACGTGACGAAGCCGTCGCCCAGCATCGCGCCGCCGACGGCCGCGCAGCCCAGCGCATGGCAGGCGACGCCGAACGCGATGACGGGACGGCGCGGGCCGAGCGTCAGCGCCAGCGCGATCACACCGTACAGCAGGAAGCCGCAGACGACGAACAGCGCGCCGTGCACGCGTGCGGCGCCGTCGCCCAGGCGCACGAGCGCGGCCAGCGTGCCGGCGTGGCCCGTGCCGTGTGCGACGACCGGATGATGGAAGAGGAGGGCGACCATCGCGGCACCCGCGACGGCGAGGGCCCAGGCGGCGGGCGGGATGGAACGGGGCGTGCTGTCGGCTGCTATCATGGCGGTCCTTTCGATGGAAAACCATATTGGACCAGCGGCGGGCGTCGCGTTGGCGGATGGTGCGGCCGTGCCGTCCGTTAGCGGACAAAACCGCTTGGATGTCCGTTTTCGTCCACTTTCGTCCACTTATGTCCGCTCATGGAGATGCGATGGAAGAAGTCGTGCAGGACCGGCGCCGGCAGCGCACGCGCAAGGCGGCCGTCGGGGCGTTCATCGAACTGCTGATGGCCGAGGGCTATGACGCCGTCGCGATGACGGCGGTGGCCGAGCGCGCGGACCTGGGCCGCTCCACCTTGTACGAACATTTCCGTACCAAGGACGACCTGCTGGCCGCGTCGATGGACTGGCCGCTGCGCGTGCTGGCGGCCGATCCGCCCGATCCGGCGGCGCTGCTGGCGCTGATCGAACATGTGCGCGAACGGTCGGGCGCCGTGCGCGTGCTGCTGGAACAGCCGCTGCGCTCGCGCATCGCGCGCCTGCTGGCGGCGCGCATCGTGCCGAGGTTGCGTGGCCGCGGTGTGGTGGGGCCGCGCGCGGATGTGCGCGCGCTCGCGTGCGCGGAAGGCCAGTTCGCGGCGCTCGCACTGTGGATGCAGGGCGGCGGCGTGCCGGCGGCGGTGCTCGCCGAGGAGCTCGCGCGGTTGTCCGTCGCCGCGGCCGCGCCTGGGTAATGTCCCTGATGCGGTCGGGGTGCGCGCCGTGCTAGGCTGTCCGCCATGAAGAACGCCCTCCTGATCGCGACCGCCTGCCTGCTCGGACTGTTGTCCACGACCGGCGCGTCGCTCCCTTATCCCATCCTGCCGCCGCTGTTCGTAAACGGCGCGCCGGACAGCCTGACGCACTTCCTCGGCCTGCCGCCCAAGCTGCTGTTCGCGCTGGCGCTGATGGTCAACCCGATCGGCCTGCTGCTGGGCACCGCCGTGCTCGGGTCGCTGTCGGACCGCTACGGCCGCCGGCCGCTGCTGCTGGTGACGGCCGTCGGCGCCGCCATCGGCCACGTGCTGACGGCGTGGGCGCTGGCGCGCCGCTCGTATCCGCTGTTCCTCGTCGCCCGCTTCGGCACCGGCCTGCTGGAGGGTCACAGCGCGATCGTGCGCGCGATGCTCGCGGACCGGCTGCAAGGCCCGCTGCGCAATCACGCGCTGTCGTGGCTGAACGGTGCGCTGCACCTGGGCTGGCTGGTCGGGCCGCTGCTGGCCGGGTTCACGATCGCGTGGGGCCTCACGGTGCCGTTCTACATCGCCGCGGGCGCTCTGCTGCTGGGCGCGGCGCTCGTCGGCGCCGCGCTGGAACGCAAGCCGCGCGCGGCCGGGCCGTCGTGGTGGAGCGTGGCGCGCGAACGCCACGCGTTCAACCTGCTGCGCCACGACGGCCTGCGCGCGCTGTTCGGCGTGCAGCTCGCGTACACGTGCGGCGTGACGGCGTTCTACGAGTTCTATCCGCTGTGGCTCGTCGAGGTGGGCCATTACGATACGCGCGCGATCGCGCTCGTCAACGTCGGCATGTGCGGCCTGATGACGTGTTCCGCCCTGTTCGCCGGCCGCGCCAGCCGCACGGAGCCGATGCGCCGCGCCGCGTGGCTGGCCGCGTGCGTGGCGCTGGCCATCGGCTCGCTCGGCGTGGGCCATCTGTGGGTGGGTCTCATCGGCATCATGGCGTTCGGGTTGCCGCATGCGTTCTACAACGCGGTCGTGCAGGCGTGGGCCGCGGACCGGTTCGGCGGCGGCCACGGGCAGGGCGCCGTCATGGGGCTGCTGTCGACGACGTTCTGCCTCGCGAACATCCTGATGGCGGCGGCGGGCGCCGTGCTGACGCTCGTGGATACGCGGCTCGTGCTGCTGACGGGCGCGATCCTGACGGCGTGGGCGGCGAACCGGATGCGGGCGTGGGGGAGCGGCGCGATGGCCGAGCTGCCGCCGGCCGCGTGAACGATCCACGATGGAGGCATGCATGAAAAAAGCGGTTCTTTTGCTGGTCTGTCTTGTTCCGGTCGCAGCGCTGGCGGCGGGTCGGGGATGCGGCGCGCAGGTCGCGTTCCGCTGGGTGCCCAAGGACGCGGATGCGCCGTCCGCGGGCACCGTGCGCGTCGTCGACGTGCGCTCGGCACGGACTGTGCAGGTGCTCGACGGCGTGACGAACCACTACGGCGACGACGGCGGGTTGTTCGCGCAGGACCTGAACAACGACGGCTGCCCGGACCTCGTCGTGACGAGCGACGTCGCACCGATCGGCAATACCAGCAGCACCGTGTACCTCTACGATCGCGTGCGCGGACGCTTCCTGTTCGACGAGGCGCTGTCCGCGATCGGCAACATCGGCGTCGACGGCCGCGATCCGAACTGCGTGACGGGCGACTGGAAAGGCGGGGCGGAAGATGTCGGCGGCGAGCGCTATTGCTGGCGCAAGGGACGGCTCGTCAAGACGAGCGAGTACAGCGTGCGGCCGCTGTACGACCGGGAAACCGGTGAGTTCTCGTGTTACGAGCACATCGACACGACGTATGCGGGCGGCCGGAAACGCGTGCGCAGGCATTGCACGAAGCGCTTCTGAGGCCGCCCGCTGCGCGGCTAGCGCGTCTCCGGCACGAGCGCCTTCAGGATCGGCTTCACGAACTCGTTCTTCTTGAAGTCGTACAGCACGAAGTCGCTGGAGAACTGCCAGTAGCCCCACGCGAAGCCATATTTCTCGGCCGTGCGCGCGACGGTCGACGTCCACAGCACGCGGTCGTCCATCGCGGCCTTGTCGTAGGCGCCGAATTCGCCGAGGAAGACGGGGCGGCCGCTCGCATCGCTCCATGCTTTTACGGCCGCGAAATCCTTGTCGATCTGCGCGATCTCGGCCGGCTTGCCGAAGCGGATGCCCGTCGTGGAGCGGATCGGCTCGTCGGCCCACGACGCGCCCTGGTGCGTGAACGGGAACGGGTCGTAGTAGTGGAACGTGGCGATGAGGTGTTTGTCGGCGGCCGGCAGCGCCAGGTCCTTCAGCGTGTCGCGGCTGTTCCAGCGCACGCCGCCGATGATGACGTTGCGCGTGGGGTTCGTCTTGCGCATGATGGCCAGCACCTGCGGGAAGCTGGCGTTCCACGTGGCCGCGTCGAACTGGCCGTGCGGCTCGTTGAGCAGTTCGAAGACGACCGTGTTCGGCTCATTGCGGTAGCGCTCCGCCAGCTGGCTCCAGACGGCCTTCAGCTTCGGCATGCAGGCGGCGACATCCTTCGAGCAGTCGTCGAAATCGTGTTCGTCGACGATCACGTTGAGGCCGTGCTTCGTGGCCGTCGCGACGACCCAGTCGAGGCGGTTCAGCCATTTCGGATCGAGGCGGTTCCGCGCGTCGAGGGCGCGGAACGCGAACAGCACGACGCGCACGGTCGAGAACCCGGCCGCCTTGATCTGCGCGAAGTGTTCCTCCTTGTAATTGCCGCTGGCGCCGTCCTGCCAGAACGGATCGTAGCCGATGACGTTGACGCCGCGGCCCAGTTGCCGGACCTGGTCGTGCGCGGCAATCTCCTTGAACTGCGACGTGGCCGGCGGCGGGTTGGGGGCGGGATCGTCGGCGAACGCGGCGTGCGCGACGAGGGTGAGCGTGACGGCGGCGGCGAGGCGCGGCAGCTTGAGCATGAAGAGTCTCCATCGTTATCGTTGTGTTCGTCGATGGTAGCGCTATCTCGTCCTCCTGCCAAGCATGTGACAACGAGACATTTCCAAAAACCGGGGTCAGAGCCCGGTTTTGGGAAATTGTTCAAAAACGGGCTCTGACCCCGGTTGGGTCAATCGGCCGCGTAGATGTTGTTGTCCTTCGTCTCGCGCACGAACAGGGTGCCGATGACGACGGTCGCGACCGCGATCACGATCGGATACCACAGGCCGTAGTAGATGTTGCCGTTGGCCGCGACGAGCGCGAAGGCGGTGGTCGGCAGCAGGCCCCCGAACCAGCCGTTGCCGATGTGGTAGGGCAGCGACATCGACGTGTAGCGGATGCGCGTCGGGAACATCTCGACGAGCATTGCGGCCACGGGGCCGTACACCATCGTCACGTACAGGACCAGCACGAACAGCAGCAGCACGATCATCGGCTTGTTGATCTGCGTGGGGTCGGCCTTCGCGGGATAGCCGGCGGCCTTGATGGCGGCGCCCAGGTCCTTCTTCAGCGCGGCCTCGCGGTCCTTGCTGGCCAGGTCGAAGTTCAGGCCGTCCGCGGTCATCGTCGCGTTGAACGACGGGTAGACCTTGTCGCCGACCTTGACGCTGGCGATGGTGCCGGCCGGCGCATCCTGGCGCGTGTAGCTGACCGAAGCCGCCGTCAGCTGCGCGGTGGCGATGTCGCACGACGACGGGAATTTCTTCGTGCCGGTGGCGTTGAACTGGAAGTGGCAGGACGCCGGATCGGCCACGACGACGACGGGCGAGTTGTTCAGCGCCGTCTCCAGCGCCGGGTTGCCGTAGTGCGTGAGGCCCTTGAAGATCGGGAAGTACGTCAGCGCGGCGATCAGGCAGCCGGCCATGATGATCGTCTTGCGGCCGATGCGGTCGGACAGCGAGCCGAAAAAGATGAAGAACGGCGTCGCCAGCGCGAGCGCGATCGCGATCAGGATGTTGGCCGTCGCGTCGTCGATCTTCAGCGTCTTGGTGAGGAAGAACAGCGCGTAGAACTGGCCCGTGTACCAGACGACGGCCTGGCCCATCACGACGCCCAGCAGCGCGAGCAGCGCGATCTTGCCGTTCTTCCAGGTCAGGAAGGCTTCGCTCAGCGGCGCCTTCGACGTGCGGCCCTCGGCCTTCATGCGCGCGAACGCGGGCGACTCGCTCATCGACATGCGGATCCACACCGACACGGCAAGCAGCAGCACGGAAACGAGGAACGGGATGCGCCAGCCCCACGCGTCGAACGCGGCGGTGTCCATGCCGGCACGCACGCCGGTGATCACGAGCAGCGACAGGAACAGGCCGAGCGTGGCCGTCGTCTGGATCCACGACGTGAAGAAGCCCCGGCGTCCGTCGGGCGCGTGTTCGGCGACGTACGTGGCGGCGCCGCCGTATTCGCCGCCCAGCGCGAGGCCTTGCAGGATCCGCAGCGTGACGAGGACGATGGGCGCCACGATGCCGATCGACGCATAGCCTGGCAGCAGGCCGACGATGAACGTGGAGCCGCCCATGATCATGATCGTGACGAGGAAGGTATACTTACGGCCGATCATGTCGCCAAGGCGGCCGAACACGAGTGCGCCGAACGGCCGCACGATGAAGCCGGCCGCGAAGGCGAGCAGCGCGAAGATGAACGAGGTGGTCGGATCGCCGATGAAGAACTGCTTGGCGATCACGGTCGCCAGCGAACCATACAGGTAAAAGTCGTACCATTCGAAGACGGTACCGAGCGAGGAGGCGAAGATGACCTTGCGCTCTTCCTTCGTGAGCCCAACGCCGGACGGCATGGATTTGCCGCCCGCGGCCATGCCGGGGTTGATTGCCATTGTGGTCTCCAGTCGTGTTTATTGTGTGCGCCGCCCGATGGCGCGGGCAGCCTGCTGACTGTGCGCCGGGAAGCTTACGGCACGCTTGCTGGAAACTTACGCGGGGCTTACAGTTGGGTCGGGGTCGTCGGGATCATCCGGCGAAGCGTCGCCCGGCGAGGCGTCGCCCGGCGCCTCATGCAGCCGCGCATACTTGTACGCTTCCGTCGACCGCTCCAGCGCGAGGCCCAGCGCCGTCGTCAGCTCGCCGCGCGACATGCCCTGTTCGAGCTGCTGGACGGCGAAGCTGTTGCGCAGGGTGCGCCCGCCCGCGCGGGACACGCCAATGCCGGCCCGCTCGAACGTCGCGCGTGTCTGCCGGTAGACGGTCGCCTTGTGCAGCGGCTCCCCTTCCAGGTTCGCGGGGAAGACCAGGTCTCCCGGAATCTCGAGCTCCGCCCGTTCCTTCAGCCATGCCGTCAGTTCGGCGACGCCGGCCCGCGGCAGCGTCGTCGTATGCTCGTAGCTCGTGCGGTGCTTCGCTTCCGGGGTGATGTCGAGCGTGATGGCGCCGTCGATGTCGGGCTGGCGGCCGACTTCGTCCAGCAGCAGGCCGATGGCTTCCGCCACGCGCAGGCCGGCGAGCGCCATCACGATCTGCATCGCGCGGTCGCGCCGGCGCTTCCAGCCGGCGTGGCACGCCATGTCTTCCGTACGGCCGGCGGGGAGGGCGGCCAGGAAGCGCTGCAGGTCGTCCGCGCTCAGCGCCGTCATCGGGGCGTCCTCGGCGAGGTGGGCGCGGTCCGTCGCGATGATGGCCTGGCGGGCAGGGTTCGGCGCGCGTTCCAGGTAGTCGAAGCAGCGCTCCAGCAGGCGCAGGTAGCGATAGGCGATCTTGCTGTTGAGGTCGCGCCGGCCGTCCTTGGCCAGCTCGATGAAGCGGCGCAGGTCGGCCGCGTTCACGGTCGACATCCTGAGACCGCGTTCGAGCATCCACGTGGCGAACTTGCCGAACATGAATCGGTAGATGGCGGCGGATTCCTTCGACACAGGCAGCGGTACGTCGCGCTGGCGGCTGGACGTGAGGACGAACTCCGGCGTGACGACGAAGGCGGCGAAGGCCTCGACGGGACGCTTGTCCCAGTCGGCGAGGGAAGGTGAATGGCTCATGGCCTCATCATACTGCAACTAACCGACTTGCGACGCGGGCGCTGGCCACTGCGGCCAGCAAGACTGTAGTTTCGGCAATATACTCGACGATCCTTACAACAACGCACACTCCAGGGGAGCACCATGTCCGACCATCCGCCCGAAGGTCTTCCAGCGTACCGTATCCTCACCGGCCCGGACGACGCGTCGTTTTGCCGCCGCGTGAGCGCGGCCCTCGAGCAGGGGTATCTGCTGTACGGCTCGCCCGCCGCCACCTTCAACGGCGAAACCGTCATCGTGGCACAGGCGGTCATCTGGCCCGGCACGCGGTCCTCGCTTGCGTAAGTGCAGCGGCCACCCAGGCGACGAAGGGGGCTGTTCCAAAATTATGCAACTAACCGACATGTGGCCCGCCACCAACCCAACCCCGCCACCAACGGGCGAGGGCGGGAGCGCCTTATCGCTCTTATAATAAGGGCGCGCCATCCCTCGGAACGGGACGTCGCGACAGTCCAAACTTGAACGCTACAAAGGAAATCCATGCTCAAGCACATCGTCATGTGGAAACTGAAAGACCACGCCGAAGGCGCCGACCGCGCCGCCAACGCCATCGAAATGAAGCGCCGCCTGGACGAATGCGCCACCATCGTCCCGGGCCAGATCAAGTTCGAAGTCGTCATCGCCCAGCCCGGCCTGGAAGCCACGTACGACGTCGTGCTGTATTCCGAGTTCGAGGACAAGGCCGCGCTCGACGCCTACATCAAGCATCCGGTGCACCAGGCGGTCGTGCCGTTCATCGGCGCGATCCGCGAGGGGCGCCAGTGCATGGACTATGAAGTCTGACGTGTGAAGTAACAACGACGGGGAGGGCCCCATGGAGAACTTTGCGGGACGGGTGGCCGTCATCACGGGCGCCGGCAGCGGACTCGGACGCGAGTTCGCCAACGAGGCGGCCCGGCTGGGCATGAAGCTGGTCCTGGCCGACGTCGATGCGCATGCACTGGAACAGGCGACCGACGCGCTGCAGGCCGGCGGCGCCGACGTGCTGGCGATGGTGTGCGACGTGCGCAAGGCCGCGCACGTCGAAGAGCTGGCCGATGCGGCGATGATCCGCTACGGCGGCGTGCACCTGTTGTTCAACAATGCCGGCGTCGGCACGGCGGGCCTGATCTGGGAACACACGGAAGCCGACTGGGAATGGGTGCTGGGCGTGAACCTGTGGGGCGTGATCCACGGCGTGCGCGTGTTCACGCCGCTGATGCTCGACGCCGCGCGCCGCGACCCCGGCTACGAAGGCCATATCGTGAACACGGCGTCGATGGCGGGGCTGCTGGTGCCACCCGTGATGGGCCCGTACAACGTGTCGAAGCACGCCGTCGTCGCGCTGTCGGAGACGTTGTACCACGACCTGCGCCTCGTCGATGCGGCAATCAATGCGTCGGTGCTGTGCCCGTATTTCGTGCCGACGGCGATCGCGCACTCGGCGCGGCACCGTCCCGGCGACCTCCGCCACGACGGGCCGCCGACGCCCAGCCAGCAGGCGGGCCAGGCGCTGCTGGAACAGGCCGTCGCGTCGGGCAAGATGACCGCGGCGGACGTGGCCCGCATCACGTTCGACGGTATCCGCCGGGGCGATTTCTATATCTTCACGCATCCGCAGGCGCTGCAGGGCGTGGTCCAGCGCATGGAGACCATCGTGCATGGCCTGCCGCCGGCCGATGCCTACGCGGCGACGCCGCAATTCACGGCCATGCTGAAGGCCGCGGTTCAGGGCGAGGGAAAGTAGGGCGGCACGTTCGCCGCGATGTGCGCGAATTCCGCCTTGATTGCCTTGCGCATGCTCTGCTCCTTGTTGTTACTGTAGAGCAACAAGATTAGCAGTGCGCTGCGGAAATTCCTGCCCCCATCCGAGGGGCAGTCCAATCAGGCCGCGGCCTGGTCGCAAGGTTTCAGGATGCGTTCGTGCAGCTCCGGTTCGGCACCGTCGTACATCTTGACGACGGTCGACGTGCGGGTGCCGTAACCGGGAATCTCGATGCAGACTGCGGACAGCTGCCGTTCCAGGTCGAGCGGCACGCCGGTGTGCGGGAGGCGCATGTCAGGCGCGCGCGTCGTGTCGGCGAGCATCTCGAAATACGCTTCTTCCGGCGCGCCCTGCAGCAGCAGGCTGGCGAACGTCGCTTTCGTGCGCACGACCTTGGGCCACGGCGCATCCAGCAGGCCGTTCGACACGCCGTAGATGCCCGGCTCAAGCGGCTTGCCGTTGCGCGGGTCGTCGCCCGCGTGGTTCGAGAACCAGACCATGCCGTCGCGGTCGCCCAGGATCAGGTTGAAGCCGTTGTAGGCGTCCGCATCCGGCGCGATACGGGCGAGGTAGGCCGGCGCATCCTCGTCGCCCTTGAGAAAATCGGCGACGAGGGCGCCGCGCGTGGGCGCATCCGTGCGCGAGTCGCTGGGAGAACGGACGTTCGTGAGGGCGGCGAATTTCGGGCCGCGCGGGCCGTCCTTCGTCACGCCCATCCAGCTGCCGCCGCCGCGCAGGTCGCGGCCCGCGATGATGTTCGGGGCGTCCGGCCACGGACCGGCCGGAGTGGCGGGACGATCATAGTATTCGTCGCGGTTGGCGCAGGCGACCAGCGGCAGGCCGGGGATCACGCGCCAGGCAAAGACGATCAGGCACATGTTGGAAGATCCGTAAAAATTTCGGCGCGGCGGGGACCTTCGATGAGGCCTTCGAATCCGGCGCTGCGGGCCGCGGCGTCGAGCCGCGCGGGAAAGGCGTCGTCCACGCCGGGGTAGACTTCCATCCAGGTCTGCAGGCCGTCGCGCACCTCGGGCCGGCGTTTCAGCTGCGCCGGCACGCCGACGCCAGCCTGCAGCGCGCGCACGCGCGGCGCGAGCGCGGCGGCGTCGACGTCGCGCACCTTGTAATAGACGTACAGGTCGATCATGTGCGTCAAACGTCGAGTGCGTCGAGGGCGTACGGCAGCGGCAGGAAATCCAGCTTCGTGCCGCCGGCGGAGCCGTGGCGCACCTCGCCGTCCAGCGCCGCGAGCTTGATCTCGACGAGGACATCGGCCCCGCCGGCGCCGTTCGGCGCCGCGTTGACGATCATGCCGGACGGCTGGTCCGGGTCGGCGACGGAATACACTTCGTCGCCCGGACGCGCGGCCGCATTGGCGAGCGTGGCCAGCGCCATGCGGCGTTTCAGCTTGCCGAGATACTGGCTGCGGGCGACGATTTCCTGGCCCGGATAGCAGCCCTTCTTGAAATTGACGCCGCCGAGCAGTTCGTAGTTGACCATCTGCGGCACGAACTGTTCCTGCGTGCCGGGGCCGATCTGCGGCACGCCGGCGTGGATGGCCGCCAGTTGCCAGGCCGCGTTGCCGCCCAGCGCGAGCGTGTCCTTCCATGCGGCCAGCGCGGCGATCGCGCTGTCAGGCGTCGTCAGCCACAGGTAGCGCGGCTGGCCGAATGCGTCCGTCAGGCGGATCACGGTGCCGGCCTCGCCGTCGACTTTCGCGTACGGTGCGTCGGGCAGGGTGCCGGCACGGGCACGGAGCGCGTCGGCCGCGGCCGCGCCGCCCAGGCCGAGGACGGCGGCATGCCGCGGTTCGTCGCTGGCGTCGCGCAGCTTCGCTTTCGCGCGCAGCACGAACATCGTCAGGCGCTTCTGCAGCGGCGCCTGGATGGCGCGCGGCAGCTGCAAATAAATGTTCTCGGCATCGCGCCACATCAGGAATGTCGCCTGGAGGCGCCCCTTCGGCGTGCAATAGCCGGCGAGGCGCGCTTCGGATGGGCCGAGGTGCTCGACGTCGTTGGTCAGCTGGTTGTGGAGGAAGCTGGCGGCGTCTTCGCCGGCAATCCCAATCAGTCCGAGGTCGGTGACGGGGGCGACGAAGCCCTGTTCGAGGTCGGCGGTGGCGAGTGCGCGGCCGAAGTCCTCGACCTGCGTCGGGCTATCGGGGTGAAAGCGGGCGCCCAGGGTGGCGAGGTGTTCGATCCAATGATTCATGACACGATTTATTTCCGGTTTGGCTGTATCGGCTTTATGATTACGGCCTCATTATAAGTTCGCCTTCAAAATTGCGCCGACGACGGCGAAAAACCAGATCCAGCATGGCATTCATAAAAAAACTCATCGTCACAGGCGTCATCGTGGCCGTCGGTGCCGGCGCCGGCTTTCAGTGGTGGAGCAGGCAGCCGATCACGCCGGGCAACGCGGCCGTCATCCCGTTCGCCATCGCGCAGGGCAGCCACGTGGCTGGCGCCGCGCAGCAGATGGCGACGGCCGGCGTGCCCGTCAACCCGTTCCTGTTCGGCGTGCTGGCGCGGATCACGGGCAAGGCGGGCAAGATCAAGGCCGGCAGCTACGAGCTGAAGCCGGATACGTCGCCGCGCCGTCTCCTCACCCAGCTCGTGCGCGGTGAGTTCGCGCAGGAATCGCTGACGATCATCGAAGGCTGGACTTTCCGCCAGATGCGGCAAGCCATCGACGCGGCCCCGAACCTGAAGCACGAGACGGCGAAACTGTCCGACCAGGAATTGCTGGCGAAAGTCGCCCCGGACTACAAGGCGCCCGAAGGCCTGTTCTTCCCCGATACGTACCTGTTCGCGAAGAAGGCGAGCGACCTGTCGATCTACAAGCAGGCGCACGAGATGATGATGAAGCGCCTGAAGGCCGCGTGGGAGAAACGCGACCCGGGCCTGCCGTACACGGAGCCGTACCAGGCGCTGATCATGGCGTCGCTGGTGGAAAAGGAAACGGGCCAGAAGAGCGAGCGCGCGATGATCGCGGGCGTCTTCGTCAACCGCCTGAAAGCGGGCATGCTGCTGCAGACCGACCCCACCGTCATCTACGGCATGGGCGAGAAATACGACGGCAAGATCCGCAAAAAGGACCTCGAGACGGACACCCCGTACAATACCTATACGCGCGCCGGCCTGCCGCCGACGCCGATCGCGCTGCCGGGCGTGCAATCGCTGGCCGCCGCGACGGCGCCCGCGAAGACGGAAGCCCTGTATTTCGTGTCGCGCGGCGATGGCACGAGCCACTTCTCGGTCAACCTGAATGAGCACAACAAGGCCGTGAACCAGTACCAGCGCAACCAGTCGCAGTAATTACGAATGAATGCCATGAATCAAACCGATGCCACCCGCGGACGTTTCATCACCTTCGAAGGCATCGACGGCGCCGGCAAGTCGACGCACATCGGCTACGTCACCTCGCTGCTGAAAGGCGCGGGCAAGCGGGTCGTCTCGACGCGCGAGCCGGGCGGCACGCCGCTCGGCGAAAAGCTGCGCGACCTCGTGCTGCACGAAAAAATGCACCTCGAGACGGAAGCCCTCATCATGTTCGCCAGCCGGCGCGAGCACGTCGCGCAAGTCGTCGAACCGGCGATCGCGCGCGGCGACTGGGTGCTGTCCGACCGCTTCACGGATGCCAGCTTCGCCTACCAGGGCGGCGGGCGCGGTCTCGATCGCGCCAGGCTGGAGGCGCTGGAGCAGTGGGTGCATCCGCACCTGCAGCCCGACCTGACCCTGCTGTTCGACGTCCCGCTGGACGTCGCCAAGGCCCGCCTGTCCGCCTCGCGCACGCTCGACAAGTTCGAGATGGAGCAGGCCGATTTCTTCGCGCGTGTGCGCGCCGAATACCTGCGCCGCGCGGCGGAATCCGGCGGCCGCATCGTCGTCATCGATTCGACGAAGACGATAGCCGAAGTGCGCGGCGCGCTGCAGGCCGCGCTGGAGACCTGGCTGTGAGCATGTACCCCTGGCAAGAAGACGCGTGGACCCGGCTGCAGGCGATGCGCGTGCGGCTGCCGCATGCGATCCTGTTTTACGGCCCGGCCGGAATCGGCAAGGCCGATTTCATCGAAGCGTTCGCCCAGGCGCTGCTGTGCGAAAACGGGAGGCCGGACGGGCACGCATGCGGGGCGTGCGCGTCGTGCGGCTGGTTTGTCCAGGGCAATCACCCCGACTACCGCCGCGTGCGGCCCGAAGCGATGGAAGACGAAGCGCCCTCCGCGGAGGGCGACGAGGCGCCGGCCGAAGAGAAAAAGGCCAAGTCGAAGACGGCGTCGAAAGAAATCAAGATCGAGCAGGTGCGTGCGCTGGCCGATTTCATGAACATCTCGACGCACCGCCAGGGCCTGCGCGTCGTCGTGCTGTACCCGGCCGAGGCGCTGAACATGCCCGCGTCGAATGCGCTGCTGAAGACGCTCGAGGAACCGCCGCCGGGCACCGTGTTCCTGCTGGCATCGAACGGGCTGGACCGGCTGCTGCCGACGATCCTGTCGCGCTGCCGCAAATTCGCCTTGCCGATGCCGGATCATGCCCAGGCGTTGGCGTGGCTCGCAGCGCAGGGCGTCACCGATGCGGACGGCTGGCTGCGCGAGCAGGGCGGCGCGCCGCTCGCGGCGCTGGCACAGGCGGAGACGGGCAGCCGCGAAGAGCTCGACGGCCTGCTGCAAGTGCTCGCGCAACCGAGCGTCGATGCCGCGTTGCGCAGCGCCGACAAATTGAGCAAGGCGCCGCTCGCATCCCTCGTCGCGTGGCAGCAGCGGTGGCTGTATGACGTGTTCTCGTACAAGCTGTCCGGAGTGATCCGGTATTATCCGAGATATCAGCGGGAACTCGCGGCGCTGGCCGGACGGGTGCCCGTGGCCCAGTTGATGCAGGCTATCAAGTCCACGAACGAGCGCCGCGCCGTGGCCGATCACCCCTTGTCGCCGAAGCTGTTTGTCGAAGACATGTTGCTCGATTACACCGCCCGCTGCGGTGTGTGATGAAAGGAAGATGATGAGCGTATCGCCGAACGGTCCGATCAGTGGCCTGCCCGCCGATCCGAACGCGCCGCAGCCGGCGCGGCCGTCCGTACTGTCGCTCGCCATCAAGGAAAAGGCCGCCCTGTACGCGGCCTATATGCCGTTCCTGAAGAATGGCGGCATGTTCGTGCCGACCAACAAGCCATACAAGATCGGCGACGAGATCTACCTGATCCTGTCGCTGATGGACGACCCGAACAAATACCCGATCGCCGGCAAGGTCGCGTGGATCACGCCGGCCGGCGCGAACAACAACAAGGCGCAAGGCATCGGCGTGCACTTCCCGGCCGACGAAACCGGACAGCGCGCCCGCTTGCGCATCGAAGAAATCCTCGGCGCCGCGCTGCGTTCGGCGCGCGCCACCCATACCCTGTAACTTCCTGGTTTCACCATGCCGTCCTACGTACACCGCCTCGCTCGTCGAGAAGATCTTCCCGTCATCGTCGACATCTACAATTCCACCATCGCCTCGCGCGAAGTCACGGCCGACACCGAACCCGTCACCGTGCAGTCGCGCGAAGGCTGGTTCAACGACCACATGCCGGAACGCCGTCCGCTGTGGGTGATCCACGACGCGGCCGATACGTCGGACGAGCCGGCCGTGATCGGCTGGTGCTCTTACTCGAATTTCTATGGCCGTCCGGCATATTCCGGCACGGCCGAGCTGTCGATCTATATCGCGGAAGCGTGGCGCGGCAAGGGTGTCGGGCGTTACTGCCTCGAACAGGCGATGGCGTTCGCGCCCAATGTGAACGTGCATACCTTGCTGGGCTTCATCTTTGGCCACAATGTGCCGAGCCTGGCCCTGTTCCGCAAATACGGGTTCGATACGTGGGCGCATTTTCCGCGGGTGGCGAATCTGGATGGGATCGAGCGGGACCTGATCATCCTCGGTAAGCGGGTGGCCTGAGACCGCAAAACCGTCGCCCCTGGACCAGGCGTCCCCCTCGGCAGGGCCCAAGTTTTGCGTCATGTAGACGCGACGAAATTGGGTTCCCGCCTGCGCGGGAACGACGGAGCGAACGCAGGCGGTACTTTTGTACGTCGCGTACAATATCTGGATGTATATCGATTCCCACTGCCACATCAATTTCCCGGAACTGGCCGCCAGGATGCCGGACATCCTGGCCAGGATGGCCGAGAACAAGGTCTCGCACGCGCTGTGCGTCTCCGTCGACCTGCCGGAGTTTCCCAGCGTGCTCGCGCTTGCCGAGCAATACCCGCACATTTATGCGTCCGTCGGCGTGCACCCCGATTACGAGGACACGCCCGAGCCCACCGTCGCCCAGCTCGTCGAGCTGGCCGATCACCCGAAGGTCATCGCGATCGGTGAAACCGGTCTCGATTATTACCGGCTGGAAGGCGACCTCGAATGGCAGCGCGAGCGTTTCCGTACGCACATCCGCGCGTCGCGCGAGACCCGCAAGCCGCTGATCATCCACACGCGCTCGGCCAGCGAAGACACGATCCGCATCATGCGCGAAGAACGTGCGGGCACGGACCAGGGCGGCGTCGCGGGCGTGATGCACTGCTTCACGGAGTCGCTCGACGTGGCCCTCGCCGCCATCGAGATGGGTTTTTATATCTCGTTCTCCGGCATCGTGACGTTCAAGAGTGCGAAGGACCTGCAGGCGGTGGCGCGGGCGCTGCCGCTGGACCGCATCCTCATCGAGACGGATTCGCCTTACCTCGCCCCCGTGCCGTTCCGCGGCAAGATGAACGAGCCGGGCTATGTGGCGCACGTGGCGGAATATCTCGCCACGTTGAAGGACGTGCCGCTGCGCGAGATCGCCGACCGCACCACCGAAAATTTCTTCAACCTGTTCAAGACCGCGAGGACCTGACCGTGACCCTTCTTCGATCGATCGTGCTCGCCGCCGCGCTGGCGGCACCCGCCATGGCGATGGCCGACCAGACGAGCGACTTCTTCCGTGCCGTGCAGATGGACGATGCGCGCACGGTGCGTTCGCTGCTGGGCAAGGTCGACCCGAACCAGGCCAACCCGGTTGGCGGCGAACCGCCCCTCGTGCTGGCCGTGCGCGAAGGCGCGATGCAGGTGGTCGACGCGCTGCTGCGCCACCCGGGTACGAACGTCGACGCGCCTGCGCTGAACGGCAACACGGCGCTGATGATGGCCGCGTACAAGCACAACAAGCCGGCCGCCGAGGCGCTGATCGCAAAAGGCGCCGCGGTAAACCGCCCGGGCTGGACGCCGCTGCACTACGCGGCCGCGAGCGGCGATAACGACATCGCGCGCCTGCTGCTCGCGCACGGCGCCCGCATCGATGCGCAGTCGCCGCCGGCGAGCGGCAAGTTCACGCCGCTGATGATGGCGGCGCGCGAAGGCCACGAGGACACGGCCGTGTTCCTGCTCGGCCAGGGCGCCGATCCGACACTGAAGAATGGCGAAGGTCTCACGGCGGCCGAGATCGCGCGCCGTGCGGATCACGCCACCATCGCGGCGAAGCTCGACACGCAGGTCAAGCCTGCCCGCTGAGCTAGCTTTCTCCGCACTTGTGGGCGCGCTTGCGCGTGTACATGTGCGCGTCCGCATGCATGAGTAAGGTCTCGACCTGGTCCGCGTGATCGGGGAACAGGCCGATGCCGATGCTGACGCCGATGTGCAGCGGCGCGCATTGCGTCGGCACGGGCCGCACGAGCGCGGCGCGGATCTTGTCGGCGCAGTGTTCCGCGTCCTCGGGCGCCTGCAGGTCTTCCAGCAGCAGCACGAATTCGTCGCCGCCCAGGCGCGCCACCGTGTCCGATTCGCGCGCGCATTCCACCAGCCGCGCCGCGACTTCCCGCAGCAGCGCGTCGCCGGCCGCATGGCCATAGCGGTCGTTGACCTCCTTGAAATCGTTCACGTCCACGTAAAGCAGGCCGAGCCGCGATTGGCAGCGCCGCGCCCGCGCGATGGCCGTGCGGATGCGGTCGAAGAACAGCCGGCGGTTCGGCAAGCCCGTCAGTTCGTCGAGGCAGGCCGACCGCATCAGGTCGTCATGCAGGCGCTTGCGTTCCAGCGCCAGGCCGACCTGGGCTGCGACGAAGCGCAGCAGGCCGCGGTCGGCGGGGGAGTATCCGGTGCCGGTGCGGTCGCGCAGCAGCAGCGCGCCGATCGTGCCGGCCGGGCCGCCCAGTTCGATCATGAGCCACGTGTTCAGGCGGCCGGCGCCGACGTGGCGGACGGCGTCCGGCGCGATACTGTCCGGCGTCGTCGCGGCCGCGCGCCAGCGCGCCAGGCACGCGCGCGACGGCAGGCGCATCTTCGGATCGTGGTCGCACTGGTAGACGACCTTGAAACCATGCTGCGGGGTCGGGTCGCTGACGACCACCATCCCGGGCGCACCCACCAGGTGGTCGAGGATGGCGTGGATCTCGCCGCAGAGTCCGGCCAGGTCGCCGGCGTGGTAGGCCGCTTCGGAAATCGCGTACGTCGCCGCCTGGCGCCGCTCGGCGCGCTTGCGGGCGCTGATGTCGCGCCCGACGCCCAGGCGCAGGCCATGGTCCGCGATGAAGCGCGCCGACCACATCACGTCGACGCGGCGTCCATCCTTGTGCAGGTAGCGGTTCTCGAAGCCGACGCGTTCCTGTCCCGCCTGCACGCGCGCGCTTTCCATGCACGTGATGGCGCGGTCCTCGGGGACGACGAAATCGAGCATGTATTGACCGATCAACTCGGTGGGACGGTAGCCGAGCATGCGTTCGCACCCGGCGCTGACGTCCACGATGATGCCGCGCCGGTCCACCAGGAAAACTACGTCCAGCAACAAATCGGCGATATTCGCCGACAGGGAACGGATCGAATGGACCATGGCGGCCTGCTAACGGAAACAGCGGTGGGAAAATACTAACATTCCCACATGGAAAAAGGTCAAGGTATTTAAGCATCGCCGACCGGCTGTCCCATCGATCCGACAAACTGGCCGGCAAATCCCCGTCAGCTCGGCGCATCAGTTGCATAAAAGCATGGAGATAATGCAGGCACACTCCGACATAGAGGAACCCATGCTCAACGAACGCGAAATCGAAAGCTGCTACCTGGGGCAGTTTATTCCGGTCCACTACCATCACAACATGCTGATGGACCATAACCGCATGCACAGCTTCAAGTCCGCGATCTACCACGCCGTGAAGCCGGGCATGAAGGTGCTGGAGCTGGGCGGAGGCACGGGCGTGCTTTCGTACTTCGCGGCCCAGAACGCGTCGCAGGTCTATTGCGTCGAGTTCAACCCGGACATGGTGCGCGAGGCGCGCCGCTTCCTCGCCATGAACCCGAACGGCCACAAGGTCGAGGTCATCCATGCGGACGCGTTCGAATACCTGCCGCCGGAACCCGTCGATCTCGTCATCTGCGAAATGATCCACGTCGGCATGCTGCGCGAAAAGCAGGTCGAGGTCATCGAGTCGTTCAAGCGGCGCTACCTGGCGCGCTTCGGCGGTCCGCTGCCGATCTTCATGCCGGAAGCCGTCATCATGGCCGCGCAGCCGCTGCAGCTCGAATACGATTTCGAGGGTTTCTATGCACCGATCGTGCAATTCCAGCCGACCAACGTGATTTACCCGGGCACCATCGACCTGGCGCAGCCGTGCGTGTATGCGATCATGGACTTCAGCCAGCCCGTCGGCGACGCGATCGCGTGGGAAGGCCAGTTCCGCATGGAGCAGGGCGGCCGCCTGAACGCGCTGCGCTTCATCACCAAGAACGTGCTGTCCATCGTCGAGGAACGCGGCACGACGATCGACTGGCTGAACCACTACATGATGCTGCCGCTGGCCACGCCGCTGGACGTGCAGGCAGGCGACGTCGTGCAGGTGAGCTTTGCCTACCGCGCGGGCGGCTCGATTCCGTCGCTGGAAGCGTCGATGCGCGCCGAGGTCGTCGAACGGGCGGGCGTGCCGGTGCAGGTCCGCGACACCGTCCTGGCCTGATCGTTTGCCCTGCCGGGGACGACGTCCGCTCGTCCCCGCTTTTGCCCCGTTTGTCTCCCCCCGCTGACCGTCCGTCGCAGAAACATTGCGGATTGGCGTCCATACAACTACAGTCACATCGTCGGGCCGCACCGGCCCTTGCCCTGAAAGATGGAGCTGACGATGCTGGGTTTCCTCGTGTGGTTGGTGTTATTGTTCCTCTGCTGGCCGATCGCGCTGCTGGCGCTCGTGATGTATCCGCTCGTCTGGCTCGTGCTGCTGCCGTTCCGGCTGCTCGGGATCGGCGTCGAGGCCGTCTTCGAGTTGCTGCGGGCGATCGTCATGCTGCCGGCGCGCGTGCTGGGCGGGGGCGTGGGACGCTGAAACTTGTCGTCCAGCCAGTGTGCGCGGATTAACAGACGGACACGAACCGTTCGCCTATCGTGCCCATACTGATGGCTTTCATTCGACGGCCATGCTTTTAAAGGAGTGACTATGCGCCTGGACATCTACCGCAGAGCCGAACACGACGGCAAGTTTTCTTACCTGGCCGTCCCCGAGACCCGCAATATCCCCGAGGAAGCCACGAATACCGACTGGGAGGTCGAAGCGCGGGCCTTCGAAGTCGACGACGATGCCGGAGACCTGCCCGATTACGATATCCAGAACCTGAACGCCCAACTGGCGGAAAAAGGCTACGCCGTCACGTCGTCGACGATGCATTGACGATGCACTGGCGCGCATTGACGCTGTCGCGGTAGCACCACATTCGCGGCCGTACGCCGTCCGTCCGGACCAGCCGGGGCGGAGCGCGTACGGCCGCGTATCGCATATGGTATCCTTGCGCCTCGTTCAGTCGGAGGCGTCATGAAGTGGTTCGTAGTCGGTTTTCTCGTGCTGTCGGTCCTGCACATCCATTTCCGTGGCAAGGTCCGCCTGCCGTTCGGCCGACAGCTGTTCGACCATTCGTCGTTCATGGCGCCGATCAATATCTTCATGCACCTGTTCTCGAAGGTGCCCAGCACGCCGTACATCCCGGTCCGTGAATTCCCCGAATTGTCCGTGCTGCAGGAGAACTGGCCGACGATCCGCGAGGAAGGCCTGCGCCTCATCGAGATGAAGAAGATCAAGGCGTCCGAGGAGAACAACGATGCCGGTTTCAATTCCTTCTTCAAGACGGGCTGGAAGCGCTTCTACCTGAAGTGGTACGACGCGAGCCACCCGTCGGCCGAGCGCCTGTGCCCGCAGACGTACGCGCTGCTGCAGGGCATCCCGTCCGTGAAGGCCGCGATGTTCGCCGAGCTGCCGCCGGGCGCGAAGCTGAACCCGCACCGCGACCCGTTCGCGGGCTCGATGCGCTACCACCTGGGCCTGGCCACGCCGAACGACGACCGCTGCTTCATCGAAGTCGACGGCCAGCGCTACAGCTGGCGCGACGGCCAGGGCGTCATCTTCGACGAAACCTTCATTCACTGGGCCGAGAACGCCAGCGACAGCGACCGCCTGATCCTGTTCTGCGACGTCGAGCGTCCAATGCGGTTCCGCTGGATGCAGGCCGTGAACCGCTGGCTGGGCCGCACGATGATGACGGCGGCCGCCTCGCCCAACGAGAGCGGCGACCAGACGGGCCTCGTCAGCAAGCTGTTCCGCGTTTCGTACGTGATGGGCCAGTACCGCCGCCGCTACAAGGCCTGGAACAAGACGGCCTATAAAGCGACGAAGGTCGCGCTGATCGTGGGCCTCGCGGCACTCGTCTATTACGTCTGAAAAAAAGGGCCGCAAGCGCAGCCCTTCTTGTTGGGCCGCGCCTTGCGGCCAAAGGGGATCCTCAAAACGTGAAGGGCATCCTGACCATCAGCGTGACGTCCGGCGTATCGCGCGTGAGGCCCGCGCCCACCGATACGCTCAAGGTGCGGTTGTTCTTCAGGCGGTACGAGTAGCCGAGCAGCAGCGTACCGAGCTGCACGCGCACGGAACCCGGGATGACCACGCCGTTCTGGTGCATGCGGCCCACGGAGTTGTGGTCGTAGCCGATGCTGAACGACGCCCGCTCGTTCAGCGCGAGACCCATGCCGAAGTTGAACCCGAACACGTCGCCCGGTTCCACCGTGCCCAGCAGTTCCTTGCCGCCGTTCAGCACGGTGCGGTAGACGTTGCCGCGCTTGAAGTTCTTCGTGTAGCTGAAGCCGCCGAAGAAGATGGCCGGATCGGACGGCAGCAGCCACGTCACGCTTGGCTGCACCGAATAGAAGCCGGAGCCGGTCGGCAGGTCGAGCGGCAGGCCCGTCCCGGTGACGTTCTGGCCCACGCAGCGGGTCTGGCAATCCGTCACGACCTCGAACGGATCGCGGCCCGTGCGCGACTTGAAGCGCAGGCCGGCGATGTAGTACGGGGTGTCGACGCCGCCGTCGTTCAGCTGGTAGCGCCAGCCCAGCTCGATGTCGCCGATGCCCTTGCCGCTCGTCTCGAACGCGCGCTCGGCGGCGGTGCCCGTGAACAGCTCGCGGCTGACGGTCGAATCGCTGCGGTAGACGTACGGGATCTTCGCTTCGAATTCCAGGCGGTTGTCGAAGCCGTAGCGGAACGTGGCGGTGCCCGTCGTCGTATTGCGTTTCACTTCGCGCACGTCCAGCAGGCCGATCAGCAGGGCCGGGATCACCGTGTAGCCGACGAGGGCGACGCGGTTGCTGGACGAATAGCCATACTGCACGGATGGCTCGAACACGACTTTACCCCGCGGCGTGAGCACGCCCGGGGTCTCGAAGATCGGCGCCACTTCCGGCGTTTTCGGCGCGGGCGGGCGGCCGACGGCATCGTTGCCCGCCTGGGCCTGCCCGCCACCACCCGTGCCGCGCAGCGGCGCCAGGCGGCCCGGATAGACCGGATCCGCGAACGGGACGGCGAGCCTGGGCGGCGCGTCGAGCGGGCCGGCCTGCACCTGCGCGGGCGCGTCGGGCTGGGGCGCCGGCAGGTTGCCGGTGCCGCGCATCCGCTCGAGCTGCGACGGCGCCGCCGCCGCCGTGTTCGCGGGCGGCGCCACGCCGCTCGCGCGCAACTGGCGTTCCAGTTCGTCGACGCGCGCGCGCTGCTCTTCCAGCTGTTGTCGCATGATCTTGAGCTGCTCGAGGAGGTCAGGACCGGACTGGGCACCGGCCGGGATGGCCGCCAGGGCCACGCTGACACCAATCACGCCGTACAGCGCTGGAATTTTATGCATAGGTTTTCTCCAGGTAAAAATCCGTCACCTGCCGGTGGCGGCGGTATTGAGCGCGTTCGCGAGGCTGGACTGGAAGTTCATGGACTGCAGCAGTCCGCGTGCGTTCACGCTTGCATTGATGATGGTCTGGTTGTTGATCAACTGGTTGTTCAGGCTGTTCTGGATGACGGTGCCGCCCAGCGTGGTGTCGCCCATCTGGACGTTGAACGTGCCGCCGCCGTTCTGGATCAGCCGCACCTGGTTCGCCATGTCGGCGGTGAGCGTACTGTGGCCGCTCGTCAGCTTGCCGAGGTCGCCGAGCTCCAGCTGGCTGCGTTCGGCCACGTTGCCGTTGATCGTGACGATGCGCTCGATGCCGAGCGATACCGCCAGGCCGTTGTCGGTGATGAAGCCGCCGCGGTAGTCGTCCAGCGAGTCGGCCGCCACGGCGTTGTCGCTGGTGAACGGGTTGTCCGGGCCGCTGGCATGGCCCTGCGTCGCGATCGCGGCGCTGGCCAGCACGAGGCCGATCTGGACGGGGATGCGCATGGGGTCTCCTGTCAAAAATCGCCGGGACCGAATTTCGGCAGCGTCGTCATGTCGATCGCGGTCCGGGTCACACCCTCGGCCAGCGGCGCGCGCGGCGCGGCGCGCCAGTCGAGGTCGGCGTTGAACGAAGGCTTGCCGGGCGCGTCGTGGATCACGAACAGCAGCCGGGTCGGCCAGATGGATTCGAAGTGCTCGCGCGTCACGGAGCGCGTGCCGCTGGACGGATCGCCCAGCAGGATGCGCCCGTCGTCCGCGCCCTTGATCACGACGAAGTGGTTGTAGCCCTTCTCGGAGATCAGCACGATGGCGGGCAGTTTGCTGTCG
The DNA here is from genome assembly GCF_059491305.1 of Massilia sp. Masssp94. NCBI lineage: Bacteria > Pseudomonadati > Pseudomonadota > Betaproteobacteria > Burkholderiales > Oxalobacteraceae > Massilia > Massilia sp. Masssp94. The sequence goes on along the minus strand of NZ_CP168501.1, from coordinate 6,615,300 downwards.
AACAGTTTCTGCAACGGCACCTGGAAGCCGTCCGCCTTATAGCCGATCTTTGCGAGATAGCGCTGCATGTCCAGCAGCGAAAAGCCTTCGCGCCGGATCTTGGCCTGGTCGCCGATCTCCCACATCGCCTTGAAGGCGGTCGTTTCGCTGATCGGATAGCCGTAGTGATAGGTCAGCAGCGTGGCCAGGGCGGCCGAGCCGCAGCTGAAGTCGTATTGCTGGCGGGTCGTCGACGCGAAGCGCAGTTCGCGCATGCTCTTGACCGGTACGTCGAACCGGGCGCCGCCCGCGATCGGCAGGTCGGCCGCATCCACGCGGGCAGCGCCCGCCAGTGCGCACAGCAGCAGGGGCAGGGCGCCGTACTTCATTTGAACTGCAGGTTGACGATGGTGGCATTCTGGATCAGGACGTTCGCGCCGCTGTTCTGGATAACCACCGGTATGCCCGACATGTTGGCGAACGCGCCGGCATCGATCGTGTTCGACCCCGTGACGACGTTCACCGCGCTGTTGCCGCTCACGACCCCGCCGAGATTCGCGTTGTTGCTGGTGTTGAACGTGTCCGTCCCACCGCGCGAATGCTCCAGCTTGCCCAGGTCGGCGGCGGGGCCGAATCCGAGCGAGTCCTGCGCCTGGACCGACTTGCCGTCTCCCTTGTCGGCACCCGTGGCCGGCTGGGCGGCCGGCGCGCTGTCCCGGGCGGGAACCGCGAGTTCCGGTCCTGCCCAGGCCGCGGATGCGCAGACCGCGAGCACAGCGAAGCTGCACACGCGGTTGCTGACGCTACTCTTGAGTGATGACTGCATTCTCTACCCCCGGTTGCATCGAAAAACCGCCGTGCCCGCAGGCACGGCGGTCCTTGGCATTACTTGCCGACAGCCAGGTTGCTCTGGACGTTGACACTCTGCTGGACCAGCGAGGAGAAGCCGTTGTTCTGGCTGATCACCATCACGCCCGCAGCCGACTGGCCGACACCGCTCATGTTGTTGGACATGTCGAAGGAGCCGGCATTGACGGTGTTCGAGCCGCCGTTGCCGCCGGTGCCCGCACCGCCCAGGCCACCCGTGCCCACGCCGGCCGTGATGTTGGCCAGGGCGCCGCCTGCGCCGCCGGTGGTCGAGCCGCCCGCGCCGCCCGCGCCGCCGTTGCCGGCGGTCGAATCGCCCACGGTTGCCGAACCGGTCGTGGCGCTGCCGGTCGTGGCCGAACCGCCGGCCGCACCTGCGCCTGCCGTGTTCGACGCCATGCCGCTGGCGGCACCCGCACCGCCCGCTGCGCCGGCACCGCCCGCACCCGAGGTTGCCGTGCCGGCGGCACCTGCGCCGCCTGCGCCCGAGGTCGCCGTACCGGCCGCACCGGCACCACCCGCGCCGCCTGCGCCACCCGTGTTGCCGGCAGCGTTGCCGGCCGTCGAGGTCAGGGCTGCGCCCGCACCGCCGGCAGCGCCGGTCGCTGCGCCGCCTGCCGCGCCGTTACCGGCCATGTTCGAGCCGGCAGCACCTGCGGCGCCCGCACCGCCTGCCGCACCTGCCGCACCCGCACCGCCGGCACCGCCTGCTGCACCCGCTGCGCCTGCACCGCCGGCGCCGCCGGTCGTGGTGCCTGCCGTCGAGGTCGACGCACCGCTGGTGGTGGCGCCGCCGGTCGAGGCGGGCGAGCCCGAGGTGGCGGTGCCGCTGGCGCCGCCCGTGCCGCCGTCGGCCGACGAGGAGCCGCCGGCGCCCGACGTTGCCCAGCTGCCGCCGGCGCGGGTCATGCCGCCCGTGGCTGCGTTCGATGCGGTCGAGCCGGCATTGCCTGCCGAACCTGCTGCGCCGCCTGCACCGCCGGTGCCGCCCATGCCGCCCGCCGCACCTGCGCCGCCCGCGCCGCCTGCCGCACCGGCACCGCCGGCACCGCCCGTGGCCGCACCGGTCCTGCCGCCGGCGCCGCCCAGGCCTGCCGTCGTGGCACCGCTGGCGCCGCCGTTACCGCCCGACAGGTCGCCCGACGCGCCGCCATTGCCACCCATCGCGTTGCCGGCCATGCCGCCCGCCGCACCCGCACCGCCGGTGCCCGTGGCCGCGCCGCTGGCCGCACCTGCGCCGCCGGTGGCGGAGACCATGCCGGAGCCGCCGCCGGCACCGCCCGCCGCGCCGCGGCCGCCATTGCCGCTGGTCGCGCCCGTCGCCATGCCGCCTGCGCCGCCCGCACCCGCGGTCGCGCCGCCGATGGTGGCGCCGCCTGCGCTGGCGCCGCCGTTGGTGGCCAGTGCCGCCGGCCGAACCGGCTGCGCCGTTCGCGCTGCCCGCACTGCCGCCCGCGCCGGCGGTTGCCGTGATGCCGCCGCCGGTGCCGGCTGCGCCGTTGCCCGCGGTGCCGGCGGCGCCGTTGGCGTTACCGGTGTTGGTGGCGACGTTGCCGATGTTCGAGATGGTGTTGCCCGACACGCGGCCCGTCAGGTTCGCCGTGTTGTTGGACGACGAGGTGTTGAAGCTGTTCGAGAAGTTCGACGTCGCGGTGCCGCCGTTGTTCACGGCGACGGAGCCGGTCGCGGACGCGGTCGAGTCGCCCGAGCTGTTGTTCTTGCCCGTGCTGTTGTCGTTGTCGCGGTTGGTCGTCGTCGAGTTCGAGACCGTGCGGTTGGTCGAGGTGTTGTTGGTGCTGTTGTTGCTGCTGTCCGACGTGTTGTTCGAGTTACGGGTGCTGTTGTCGCTGTTGTCCGTCGACCTGTTGGTCGTCGTGGTGGTGACGCTGCGGTTGCTGTTGTCGGTGTTCGTGCTGCGGTTGCTGTTGTCCGTCCTGCTGCGGTTGCTGTTGTCGGCCGTGTTGGTGCTGCGGTTGCTGTTGTCGGTCGTCGTGGTCGTCGTGCTGCGGTTGCTGTTGTCGCTGCGGTCGCTGTTGTCGGCCGTGTTGGTGCTGCGGTTGCTGTTGTCCGTCGACGTGGTCGTAGTGGTCGTGTTGGTGCTCTTGTTGTTGTTCTGGTCCGAGTTCGTGGTTGCCGTGCTCGTGTTCGTGCTGTTGTTGCTGCTGTCCGAGGAGTTGGTGCTGTTGTTGCTGCTGTCCGAGGTGTTGTTCGAGTTACGGGTGCTGTTGTCGCTGCTGTCCGACGTGCGGGTCGTGGTCTGCGTGACGGTGGCGCCGCCGCCGTTCGCATTGACGCCATCCTGGGCTTGTGCGGTCAGCGAGAATGCCAGCGAAATGGCAGTCACGAGCAAAGTCTTGTTCATTCGAGTTCCCCTCTGGGTTTGATGGTTGGTGATGGGTCGGCTGTAGCGCCGACCTCCATCCCTTTGCAGTTTCAGTGCCAGCCCCACTGCAGAGCTTTCTAACCCATTGTTTTTGTTGACTTTGTACGGATTTTCCTACACGCCTGTCAGAGAAATCCCCGCACGAATTACCGAAAATATCGAAAAACTGTTTCACTTCCGGTACAACTCTGTCCACATACGCGCTGCAACACACAAAAAAAAGTGGACACCTTGTCCACTTGTGCCACATACCGGACACGCGTCACTCGCGGATGCCGTGCTTGCTCAGCAAACGGTACATCGTCGTGCGCGATACACCCAGGTCGCGTGCCGCGCGGCTCACGTTGTGGCCGCTGCGGTCCAGGCATTCGCGCAGGGCGCGCCGCTCGGAACGCATGCGGGTGTCGTCCAGCGCGGCGGACGTCGGCGCCATGATCGCGCGCGTCAGTCCCAGGTCTTCCGGCATGATCAGGCGGCCGTCCGACATGACCAGTGCCCGCCGCACCCGGTTGATCAGTTCGCGCACATTGCCCGGCCAGTCGTGGTCGAGGATCGCCTCGATCGCCCGGTTGGAAAAACCCTTCAGGCGCGGCGATTTTTCGCTCGCGTACATGTGGAAGAAGTGTTCGGCCAGCGTGACCAGGTCGTCGCGCCGTTCGCGCAGCGGCGGTACCGTCACCGGCAGCACGGCGAGGCGGTAGTACAGGTCCTCGCGGAACGCGCCGCTCGCGACGGCCTGCTGCAGCTGCACGTGCGACGCGGCGATCACCCGCACGTCCACGCGGATGTTGCGGGTACTGCCCAGGCGGCAGATCGTCTTCTCCTGCAGGAAGCGCAGCAGGTTGGCCTGCAGGTCCTTCGGCAGGTCGCCGATCTCGTCGAGGAACAGCGTGCCGCCGTCCGCCGACTCGATCAGGCCGGCCTTGCTCCGCGTGGCGCCCGTGAACGCCCCGCGCTCGTAGCCGAACAGCTCGGAGTGGATCAGGCTCGGTGCGATGGCGCCGCAGTTGATGGGGACGAACGGTCCCGCGGCCCGGTCCGACTGCGCGTGGATCGCCTGGGCGGTCAACTCCTTGCCGCTGCCGCTTTCTCCCCAGATCAGCACGGGCGCCGCGACCTTGGCGACACGCGACACCTGCGCGCGCAGCCGTGCGATCGCGTCGCAGCCGCCGATCAGCGGCGACGCGGGATCGTCGTGCGCGTCTTTGGCGCTGGGCCGCGGGCGCAGCATCGCCCAGCCGTGCGCATGGCCGAGCGTATGGGCCAGCCGGACCGGATCGACGGGGGCCGTGTGGTAATCGCACAGGTGCTCCACGACGAGGTCGCGGCAGGGCGCGGATTCGAGATCGCGCGGGTTGAACACGCCGACCCACTGCATATGGCTGTGGCGGCGCAGGAAGGTGTCCACTTCGGCCGGCCGGTGCTGTTCGCGGTCGTGCACGAGCAGGCCGACCAGGTAACGGTCGTTACGCAGTTCGCGCCCGGCTTCGCCGAAGTTGCTGACACTGCGGATCTCCCAGTCGTGCATTGCTTCATTGAGCAGGGCGCGCGCACCCTTGTCATCCGGGGCAATGCACAGCAGGCGCTTTCGGGTCATCCATCCTCCATCGGGTAATCGGCCGGTCCTCGCAACGGCGGCAGACGAATGGGAGAGCCGGCATAATTTCTTGACAAGTGTATCTGGGTGTAACCTGGGCTGCTGTTCTGTAGCCTGTTAGCAATTTCTTACTATCAGTTGATCTTTGTTTAATATTATGCCGCCCGTGAAATATTCGTGGCGGACGCTACATTATCGACCGGCGGTTACAATTAGTCACAATCGTGTAACCGATCCTCGTCATGGTCAAGGAAATAACGGCCGCCGTGTGGCTTTTTCCCGAATGCGGAAGGGGAACCCCCCATCGCTGGGGGGGAGGTCGTGGAAGGGAGGGGTCAAAAACCGAACGGCATGCGGACCGTGCGAATGGCGAAAAGATTCAGCGGACGCGCCGGACCTTGGGCGAGGCGTTGGTGCCTTCGATCTCGAGGAACAGGGTGCCGAACAGATTGCGCACGATCTTGACCGGTGGATTGCTCACCGGCGCGAGGTCCGCCGAGCTGCCGTCGACCACTTTCCACACCTGGCCGTTGGCAAGGGTGAACAGCGTGGCCGGGCTCCAGCCGGAGACCGTGCCGACGATCGTGCTCTCGATCGAGCGGGCTGGTTCGTCGGGCGTCTTTTGTTCGAGGCCGAAGGCTTGCGCGGCGGCGGCGGCCGGACGCGCTTCGGCGGGAATCGCGTCATAGCAGCCCAGGCGCGCGGCGCCGTCGGCCAGCTTGCGGCATGCCAGGATGGCGGCATCGTCGGCGAGGGCCACGCCCGTCGCGCCCAGCAGGGCCAGCAGTAGAGAAGTGCGCAGGATCATCAAGGGCCTCATGCGCGCGGACGCTGGCGGTGGAAGACGAGCGGGCTGTACGGAATGGCGGACGGCGGCGGCGAATTCAGGATCCCCGGCTTCATCGCGCCCATCACATGCATCTCGCACGGCTTGCAATCGAATTTCAGCGTGTAGGTTTCGGCGCCGGACACGAGCGTCATCGGCTCGGCGCGCACCTGGCCCTGCACGCCCTGCACACCCTTGGCCTGCTTGGGGCACAGGTTGAACGAGAAGCGCAGGCAGTGCTTGGTGATCATCAGCGACACTTCGCCCGGTTCCTCGTGCGACTCGTACGCGGCCGCGATCAGCTGCACGCCGTGCTTGTGGTAGAACGCGCGCGCCTTCTCGTTGTAGACGTTGGCCAGGTAGCTCAGCTGGGTGTCCGGGTACGCGGCCGGCGGTTCGACCGGCTGGGCGCGCTCCGGACGCCGCCATGCCGCGAGGCGCGCCGCTTCCTGGGCGGCGATGGCGTCGCGGCGCAGGCCGTTGATCGCGCTCGCCGGCACGAACCACGGCTGCGTCAGCGCGACATCGATGGTGCCCGCTTCGAACATCGTGTTGCCCAGCTTGGCGAGGCTCGTGCGCAGGCCCGCCAGTGCCTGGTCGGCCTGCTGGGCCGGCTGCAGCGCGAGGCTCGCTTCGGTTGTCGTCGTGATGCCGTCCTCGTCGGTGACAGTCAAACGCAGGCCTTCGGCCGTGTCTTCCAGGCGCAGGTCCGCCCGCACCTTGCGGTCGGACGATTTCTTGTTGAGGGCCGCTTCCCACTGGTGGTCGCGGTTGCGGTGGATGACGGTGCCGACCTTCAGGCCCGGCAACGTGGCCAGGCCCTCGTTCGGGAACACGCGCCAGCGCTGGCCGTCTTCGTCCTCACCGAGCTTTTGCACGGTGTTCGCCTGGATGCCGACCGTCTCGCGCTTGTGCATGTAGTTCAGGCCATCGCCGTTGGCCATCGGCGAATTCGTGACGAGATCGAAATTGTCGCCGCCGATGCGCGCGACCGTGCCCAGTTCCACGCCCACGTACTTCGGCGAATCGAAGGCGCCGATGGTCTGCTGGCGGCCCTGCGCGAAATAATCCGTGTGGCCGCGGTGGAAGTTCTTGTCGACGTCCGGCGTGAACATCACCTGCGTCCGGCCGCTCGACGCGCGCGCCAGTTCCGGACGGCGTTCCAGGATCTCGTCCAGCAGCAGGCGGTAGTGGGCGGTGATGTTCTTCACATAGCCCATGTCCTTGTAGCGGCCTTCGATCTTGAAGGAGCGGATGCCGGCGTCGACGAGCGCTTCCAGGTTGCGGCTCTGGTCATTGTCCTTCATCGACAGCAGGTGTTTTTCGTAGGCGACGACGCGGCCCTGGCCGTCCGACAGCGTGTACGGCAGGCGGCACGCCTGCGAGCAGTCGCCGCGGTTGGCGCTGCGGCCCGTGTCCGCGTGCGAGATGTAGCACTGGCCGGAGAACGCGACGCACAGCGCGCCGTGGATGAAGTACTCCAGCGGCGTGTCGACCTCGGCGCGGATGGCCTTGATCTGTTCGATGGTCAGCTCGCGCGCCAGCACCAGCTGCGAGAAGCCGACCTGCGACAGGAATTTCGCCTTTTCCACGGTGCGGATGTCGCACTGGGTGCTCGCGTGCAGCTGGATCGGCGGCAGGTCCAGTTCGAACATCGCCATGTCCTGCACGATCAGCGCGTCGACGCCGACATCGTACAGCTGGCGGATCTGCTTTTCGGCCGTTTCCAGTTCGGCGTCGTGCAGGATGGTGTTCATGGTGACGAAGATGCGCGCGCGGTAGCGGTGCGCGAATTCGACGAGGCCCGCGATGTCTTCCAGTGTATTGCTGGCGTTGTGGCGCGCGCCGAATGCGGGCCCGCCGATATAGACCGCGTCCGCGCCGTGCAGGATGGCTTCGCGGCCGATCTCGGCGGTTTTGGCGGGGGACAGCAGTTCGAGCTGGTGGGCGAGCAGTGACATGGCGGGTGATCCTGGCTGACGAAGGCGGAAATTATAGCCAGATCAAGGGCTTATGTCACCGTTCGGCGTGCACCTCGACGTGCAGGACGTCTTCGATGGCCGTGCGCAGCGCCTCGGGCGCCACCGGCTTGGGCAGCACGGGGATGTCGTCCGGCAGGCCCATGGCCCGGATCGTGGCCGGATCCAGCCCGCTCGTGACGACGATGGCCATGTCGCGGTAGGCCTCGCTCGCACGCAGCGTGCGGATCATGCGCAGGCCGTCCACGCCCGGCATGCTGAGGTCGCCGACGAGCAGGTGCGGCCGCGTCTCGCCGATGCGGATCAGCGCTTCGAAACCGTTCCCGACCCGGACGACGTCCAGCGGCAGGTCCCAGCCGGACATCGCCCCCTCGTACCGCGCCATGGTCGAGGCGTCGTCGTCCACGAGCAGCACCTTGTAGCGCGCGGGCGCCGTACGGTCCAGCATCGCCTGGCGCCGGCGCTCGACGTGGCGTTCGATCGACGCCAGCGCGATGCGCCGGTGGCCGCCGGCCGTCTTCCACGCTTCCAGGGTGCCGCTTTCCACCCACAGCTGCACCGTACGGTGCGACACGCCCAGCATGGCTGCCGCCTGCCTGGTATTGCAGTAGGCGGCGGCGTCGAAACCAGGTTCCGGTGAGGGCGGGCGGTAGGGCGATGTCATGGCTGCCAGATCATGTTGTTTGAAAGACTCCGTCTGATGCACTTAGGAATCTATCAAAAAATCACAATCTATGACAGCAATATTTACGTGGCAATACCAAAATGGCAACAGTCAATGCAGCGGTCGCCCCGTCCCACCCGTGCGCTCGACCCGGATGGCGATGGATTTCGCGGCCGGCACCTTGCTCTCCTTCGCATAGTGCCAGAGGGGAATCAGCGGATTACACTCCGGGAAATAGCCCGCAACGCAGCCGGCAGGCACGCTGTATTCCACGACGCGCAAGCCTTCGACCTTGCGCTCGACGCCATCGTCGATGGCCGTGCTGGCTGTGACAATGTCACCATCGGCCAGGCCGAGGCGGGCCATGTCCGTGCCGGCCATGAACAGGACGTTCCTGTCCTGCACGCCCCGGAAACGGTCTTCAAGGCTGTAGATCGTCGTGTTGAACTGGCCGTCGCTGCGCACCGTGAACAGGCGCAGGGCGTCCTCGGGCACGGGCATGTCGGGGTCCGCGGACAAGGTGTCCGGCACGGTGAAATTCGCCTTGCCGGTGGGCGTGTTCCATTTGCGGTCCGCTGCCGCCAGCGGTTTGCGGAAGCCGCCCGGCTGCCACATGCGCTCGTTGAAGTCGTGGAAGATCTTCGGGTACGTCGCGGCGATGGCGTCGCGCACCTTCGCATAGTCCGCCACCCATCCATCCCAGTCGACCTTCGGATTCGGGTCCAGCGTCGCCTTCGCCAGGCGGGCCACGATGGCCGGTTCCGACAGCAGCGTGTCCGCAGCAGGTTCGGCGCGGCCGCGCGAGCCGTGCATGCAGCCGGTGGAATCCTCCATCGACACGGATTGCTCGCCGCTGGCCTGGCGGTCGATCTCGATGCGGCCCAGGCAGGGCAGCAGGTACGCCGTCTTGCCGTGCACGAGGTGGCTGCGGTTCAGCTTGGTCGAAATCTGCACCGTGAGCGGGACGGCGCGCCAGGCCGCATCCATCTGGCCGTGGTCCGGCACGGCCCGCACGAGGTTGCCGCCGAGGCTGATCAACGCCTGCAGCTTGCCGGCCTTGATCGCCTCGCACATCTCCACCGTGTTCATGCCCTTGTCGCGCGGCGGTTCGAAGCCATACAGCTCCTTCAGCTTGTCCAGCGGCGCCAGCTCGGGCTTTTCCGTGATGCCGACCGTGCGCTGCCCCTGCACGTTCGAGTGGCCCCGCACCGGGCAGATGCCCGCGCCCGGCTTGCCCATATTCCCTCGCAACAGCAGGAAGTTGACGAGCATCTGCACGTTCAGCACGCCGTTGCGGTGCTGCGTGAGGCCCATGCCGTAGATGCCGATCACCTGTTTCGCACGGAGGTAGGTGCCGGCCGCCTGCTCGATCTGGCCTTGCGCGAGACCCGATTCCTTTTCGATCTCGTCCCACGTGCGCGCGCGCATGGCGGCCGCGAACTCGTCGAAGCCGTGGCAATGTTCTTCGATGAAGGCCGTGTCGAGGGCGCGCGGTCCGCCGGTCGTGCGGGCGCGCTCGTCCGCCTCCAGCACGGCCTTGCAGAGGCCCGTCAGCGCCGCCACGTCGCCGCCGGCCTTCACCTGGTGGTACTGCGTGCTGATCACGGTCTCGTGGCCGCTCAGCATCTCGACCGGGGATTGCGGGTTCACGAAGCTGACCAGGCCGCGCTCGCGCAGCGGGTTGAACGTGACGATCGGAACGCCGCGCTTTCTCGCCTCCTGCAGCTGGTGCAGCATGCGCGGGCTGTTCACGCCCACGTTCTGGCCGAAGAAGAAGATGCAGTCGGTCTGTTCGAAGTCGTCCAGCACGACGGTCCCGATCGGCACGCCGATCGTCTTCGGCAGCGCGACGGACGTGCTTTCGTGGCACATGTTGGAACTGTCGGGCAGGTTGTTGTTGCCGTACATGCGCGCCAGCAGCTGGTACATGTACGACGTTTCCAGCGAGGCGCGGCCCGAGCTGTAGAACGCGACCTGGGTGGGATCCATCTTGCGCAGCTCGGCACCGATTTCGGCAAATGCGCGGTCCCAGGTGATTTCCACGTAGCGGTCCAGCGCGCTGTCGTAGCGCATGGGCACCGTCAGGCGGCCCGCCTCCTCGAGTTCATGGTCGTTCCAGCCTTCCAGTTCGCGCAGCATATGGCGCTTGAAGAATGCCGGGTCGAGGCGCTTGCTCGTGATTTCCCACGCCGTCGCCTTGGCGCCGCTTTCGCAGAACTCGGCCGGATGCGGATGGGCCGGCTTCGCCCACGAGCAGCTCACGCACATGAAGCCGTCCGGCTTGTTCTGCTGCATCAGCAACTGCGTGCCCTCGAGGGGGACGCGTTCCTTCAGCAGGATCGTGGTGACTTCCTTCACCGAGCCCCAGCCGCCGGCCGGGATTTGCGGTTCGTTCGGTTCGTTCGGATTGCCGCCGTGCTTGCTCATGATCAGACTCCCAGTGCGCGATACCGTGGAGCTTGATCCGATGGCGCAACCATGTCTGTTCGACAGCGCACACGCAAGATCGGCAAATCCGCGCACTCCGTACGGCGTTGCACAGACCGCCGAGCTCGCGCGCGCCGATGATCTGCTCATCATCATTCAAACCACCGGATTCCATCATGACCTCCCCGATCCCGTTCGAACCGCGTTTCGAAAGCCTGGAAGACGACGAAGCGCAGACCAGCTTCGACCTGCAGACGACGATGCGCAGCATTTCCACGAAGACGTACGAGGATTCCGGACGCGCGCTGCGCAGCGTGCACGCCAAGACGCACGGCCTGCTGGTGGGCGAGCTGACCGTCGAGACCGGGTTGCCGGACGCGTACGCGCAAGGCCTGTTCGCCCAGCCGGGCACGTATCCCGTCGTGCTGCGGCTGTCGACGACGCCGGGCGACGTGCTGGCGGACGACGTCTCCACGCCACGCGGCATGGGGATCAAGGTCGTCGGCGTCGAAGGCCCGCGCGTGGGCGGCAGCGAGCACGACGTCACGCAGGACTTCGTGCTCGTCAACGGTCCCGTGTTCAGCGCACCGAACGCGCAGACATTCCTCGGCAGCGCGAAACTGCTGGCCGCGACGACGGACAAGGCGCCGAACCTCAAGCGCCTGTTTTCCGCAGTGGCGCGCGCTGCCGAACAGGCGGTGGAAGCCGTCGGCGGCGACAGCGTGACGCTGAAGGCGCTGGGCGGCCATCCCGAGACGCATCCGCTCGGCGAGACGTATTACAGCCAGGTGCCGATCCTGTACGGCCGCTACATGGCGAAGGTGCAGGTGGCGCCCGTGGCGCCCGCGCTGGCGGCGCTCGCGGGCAGCCACGTCGACCTGAAGGGCCGGCCGGACGGCCTGCGCGACGCTGTCGTGGAACACTTCGCGAGCGAAGGCGGCGAGTGGGAACTGCGGGTGCAGCTGTGCACGGACATCGACCGCATGCCCATCGAGGACGCGTCCGTCGAATGGCCGGAAGACCTGAGCCCGTACGTGACCGTGGCGCGCCTGCGCGCGGCGCCGCAGAAGGCGTATGGCGACGACCTGGCACGCCTCGTCGACGACGGCATGCAGTTCAATCCGTGGCATGCGCTGGCCGCGCATCGTCCGCTCGGCTCGATCATGCGGGTGCGCAAGGCGGTGTATGCGATGTCGAAGCGCTTCCGCGCGGAGCGCAACGGCAGCGCGATCGCGGAGCCGCGCGACGTCGAGGGGGTGAAAGCCGCGGCGCGGCGCTGATGGTATCATCGGCGTCGATGAATCCCCTTCACGATCCCGAGACCGACGCCTTGCCGCTCACGGCGCATCCGCGGCGTGTGCTGCGGATGCGCGCGGGCGTACTTGCCGAGGTGGACGACCTGGTGGTCGACGAGGTCCCCGTCGCGCTCGTCTACAACGGCATCTCGCACGCCGTCATGATGGCGACGCCGGCCGACCTGGAAGACTTTGCGCTCGGCTTTACACTGAGCGAAGAAATCATCGTGGGGCCGGGCCAGTGCTACGGGATCGACGTCGAGCCCGCCGCGGGCGGCGTCGCCGTCCAGATCGAGATCGCCGGCAGCGCGTTCATGGCGCTGAAGGAGCGCCGCCGCAGCCTGACGGGGCGCACGGGCTGCGGCCTGTGCGGCGTGGACAGCCTGGACCAGGTCTGCCGCGCGTTGCCGTCCCTGGCGCCGGCGCGCGGTTTTCACGTCGACGGCGTACGGCGCGCGCTGGGCGCGATCGGCGCGGAACAGAAGCTGACGAAGCTGACGGGCGCCGCCCACGCGGCTGCCTGGTGCGGCATGGACGGCACCCTGCACATCGTGCGCGAGGACGTCGGCCGCCACAATGCGCTGGACAAGGTGATCGGCGCGATGGCGCGGAAACGCGTGGCGCCCGGCGCCGGCTTCCTGTTGATCACCAGCCGGGTCAGTTTCGAGATGGCGCAGAAGGCCGCGGTGGCGGGCGTGCCGGCGCTGGTCGGCATGTCGGCGCCGACCCTGGCCGCCGTCGAGCTGGCGGATAAAGCCGGCCTGACCCTGCTCGCGTTCGCGCGCGGGAACGACTTCGTCTGCTACACGCACGCCGACCGGCTCGGCCTGCCCGGCGCGTAACATCAGCCGGAGACGAGCGCCAGCAACGCATCCCGGTCGGCCGCCTGCTGGCGCTGGGCCGTGACGCGGTCCCACAGCAGGAACATGCCGTACGCCCATTGCGCCACCAATTCCGCTTCCCCGGCCGGCCGCGTCGACGCGCTGCCCAGCAGGCGTTCGATCTCCGTGCGCGTCTGGGTCGTGACCTGCTCGTAATTCCACGCGCCCTTCGGCCGCATCTTCTGGCGGGCGCGGTAGCGGCGGGCCCGCTCGGCGTCGCTGAGCTTGTCCTCCTTCGGCGGACGGCCGCGCTTCTTCGCCAGCGCCGCGTCGAGCGGCAATTCGATCGTGCTCAGGTCTTCCGGTTGCTTCATGGTGCGGTCGAGAATGATTGTCGCTCTATTATTCGTGACGCATTTCAATAAAGCAATAGGGAACCGTGCGCGCCGCGGCCTGCCTAACGGTGCGGGAGGGTCATCCAACCCCTTGTGCCGGGAGGTCTCATGGCAACCAATCACATCGCAATCGCCTGCCAGGGCGGCGGCAGCCACGCCGCGTACACGGGCGGCGTCCTTCCGATCCTGCTGGAACAATTCGACAACCGTGGCGACGAGGACGGCGCCGCCCGCACGGCGCTCGTCGCGATCAGCGGCACGTCCGGCGGCGCCATCAGCGCGCTGCTCGGCTGGTACGGCTTCATCACGGGCGGCGCGCCGGAGGCCGGGCGGCGGCTGGACGCGTTCTGGCAGGGCAATTCCGCGCTCGGCCTCGTCGAGTCGACGGTCAATCACGTCTGCCGCGGCCTTGCCGACCTGGCCGCGCTGGGCGGCTGGGACATCAAATCCAGCCCGTACGTTGGGCCGCTCGCGGGCATGGAGCTATGGAACGCGACCGCGTGGCCGGCGCTGGCCCGCATGCTCGGGCCGGACAATCCCTGGATGCGCCCCGACTTCTTTTCGCTGCCGGCGCTGCTGCGCCCGGGCGTGGACTGGCCGCTCGTCGCGCTGCTGGGCGAGTTCGCCAGTATTCCGGCCGAGGTGGAGCGCTGGCTGCGCAGCGACCTGGAGGCGGCCATGTTCCCGCCCACGGCACCCTGCCAGGAACGCTACCGGGCGGACCGGGGCGCGGTCGAGGGCCGCATTGCGAACAAGCTCGGCGCCGCCGACCGCCTGCGCGCGCGCATGGCGCAGATCGGCGTCCAGCCCGGCAGCCTGCTCCACGCCGCGCTGGAGCGGTGGCGTCCGCCCGCGGTGCGCTTCGACGCCGAGGCGCTGGGGCAGCTTGCCGATGCCGTGCGCCTCACCTTGCGTCCGATCCCGCGCCTGCTGCTGGGCGCCGTGGAATTGCACGAAGGGGAATTCGTCGCGTTCAGTTCCGAGCGGGCGCCGGGCGACGGCGGCATCTCGCTCGACGCCGTGCTGGCGTCCGCCGCCGTCCCGTGGCTGTTCCGCGCGCACGAGATGGCCGGACTCGACGAGACGACGCTCGCCCCGCGTCCACTGACCTTGTGGGACGGGCTGTTCTCGCAGAATCCGCCGATCCGCAACTTCCTGTCCGGCGTGGCGGACGACGACAGAAAGCCGGACGCCATCTGGGTCGTGCAGATCAATCCCAGCCAGGCCAGGCTAGCTGCGGACGGACCGCATATCGCCCTCAACGGCGGCGAGATCTGGGACGTGCGCAATGCGCTGGGCGGCAATCTGGCCATGAACCAGGAACTGGGTTTCGTCGATGCGATCAACCGCCGCATGGAAAGCGGCCGCGGCGACGATGCGTCCCCCGCCAGCGCGGCGGCGCAGCGGCGCGACAAGCTCGTGCGGGTCGACCGCATCGTCATGGATTGCACGGCTGTCGAGGCGGCGGCCGGCATGCCGCTGGGCGCGAACTCCAAGCTGGACCGCGACCCGGCCCTGCGCGGCGCGCTGTGGGACCATGGCGCGGCGCAGGCACGGCGCTACCTGGCCCTGCGCGAGCATATGCCGAGTCTGTTCGCCGGCCTGGACGGCACCCTGGCCGGTGCGTGCGCGTGCGCGGCGGGCCAGCGTCCGGATGGGGCCGGCGGCACGGTCCGGCCGGACGGCGCGGCACACTTCGGCGAGCTCGTCATCGATGGGACGACCGTCCACGGCATCGCGCCGGACGTCCCCAGGACGCCGCAGGCCGTCGTCGCCTGGCGCTCGGCGCACACGCTGATCAATGGGCGGCCCGTACGCATCGAAGGACAGTCGGAGCTCATGGTGGCAGATGCCGGCTGGCGGCTGAAGGACGTGCGGATCACGGCCGTCGTGCCGAAGCCGCCGTCCGGGCGGACGCCCGCGCCGGCGCGGGCGGGGCGGCAATCCGTGCCGGTACGGGCGCCATCGGACGCCCGGCACTGAATATATAATGTGCAATCGGCAACGATCCCGGTAGAATGACAGGGTTGTACATTCGTAAATACTGTCAAGGAGTCGGGAATCGTGGGTTCACCATTCAAAAGGTCGGCGGCGGCCGTTGCCGCCGTCTGTACGCTCGTGGGCGGCGCCTGTTTTGCACAGGACGCCGGTCCGCAAAGCATCGTCGTCACGGGCCAGCGGAGCACGTCGTCGTGGGTGCGGGCCGAGAGCGCCCACGTGGTCGTCCTGTCCGACGCGCCGCGCGACGACGTGGCCCGGCTCGTGGAACACCTGGAGCGCCTCGACAGCCTGCTGCGCGTGTACACGGACGACTACCGCCCCAAGTCGGCCGGCCCTGAGGCCAAGCTGAACCTCGTGTACCTGAACGACGTGCGCGACCTCGACCGCGTGGCGGCGGACCGCCCGGCCAACGGCATCGCGCTGTTCCGCGATTGCACGGACGGCACCCAGGGCTTCCTCGTGCGGACGGCGCCGCTGGCCGCCATCGACGACGACAAGCTCGTCAAGACGCCCCTCGACGAAGGACTTTCGTACGCGTCGGAAGCGTATGCACGCCACTTCCTGTATCGTCACACGGACGTGCGCGGCCCGTCCGCCTGGATCGAAGGCTTCGCGAATTATTTCGCGGGCGTGCGCTTCGGCGCGACGCAGATGGTGATCGGCCGCACGCCGCCTGGCGTGGGCCGGTATTTCTATTTCCTCGACCAGGGCCACCGCTACAACCTCGACTATGCCGACGTACTGGGACCGCGTCCGTTCGCGAACCTGTCCGACACGCGGCGCCGGGCGGCGGGCGTGGAATTCGAGGCGCGTTCCTGGCTCCTCGCGCACTACATCCTCGGGGCCGGCGAACGGCGCAGGAAGCTGGGGACGTTCCTGAATGCCGTCCACCAGGGTGCCGACCCGGCCGCCGCACTGCGCGACGCGTTCGGCCTGGACGTGGGCGATGCGTCGACCGCGCTGTGGCGCTACCGGCTGCAGCGGGCCGAGGTCATGCGCGTGGAGCAGCCGCCCGGTCCGCGTCCGGAGATCGCCATCACGACGATGTCCGCGACGTCCGGCGGCTTCATGCTCGCCGACGCGGCCTTGAAGGCCTGTCCGGCACCCGCGCAGGGGGAGGCGCTGCTGCGCACGCTGACGGCCGACGCCGGTGCCGTCCCGAACGTCGAAGCGGGGCAACTGGCCCTGAACCGGGCCCGCGTCGACTGGGGCGATCCGGCCGCCGCGCTGCCGTGGCTGGAGAAGACCGCGCGCCATGCCGATGCCGGCCCCGACGTGCTGTTGCTGCTGGCGCGGGCGCACCTGAAGCTGGCCGCGCATCTCGACGCCGGCGCACGCGCGCCGCACCTCGACGCCGCCCGCGCCGGTCTCGCGCGGGCGCGCGAGCGGGATCCGGGCGCCGGCGCCGTCGCGCTGGCGGCGCTCGACCTGTCGCTGCTGGCCGGCGGCAAGCCCAGTCCCGAAGCACTGGACGGCGTATTGACGGCGTGGCGCACGGGCCGGGATGCGCGCACGCTGGCGCGCGCGGCGGTGCTCGCGTCCTGCTACCGGGTCGACGTGCCCACGGCCGAGCACATCCTGCGCACGCTGGAGAACGACGTCCGCGACCCGGCCACGGCCGCGTGGGCGGCGGCGTTCCAGCGCCGCCTGGACGGGGGCCTGAGCCTGGCCGACATCACGGCGGAAATGCGCCTGGTGGCGGGTGCCGGCGGCTTCAGCGAATGGACGATCGACCAGGTCAGCGTGATGCGCGACGTCGAATACAATGCGGGGCTGGAGGACGCCCGGGGCTTTTTCGAGCAGCAGATGCAGAACCCGGATCCCTCCAAGGCGTTGCTGAACCCGCCGACGAGCCGCTAAAAAAAGCTGGAACTTTTATGGGGACCCGGAGGAATACGGATTCATGCTCCGGCGTTTCCACTCACTGATCCTGTTCGATGATTCCGACCAAGCACGCGCTGAAAATCCTTCCCGCCTTACTCGTTACCTGTTTCGCCGTACCGGCGTCGTTCGCACAAACGGCGCCGCCCGCCGCCAAGGCCGCACCGGACACGAAGTCCGACGACGGGGTCGCGACCGTGGAGGTGGTCGCGACGCGCCCGACCAACAAGGTCGACCGCGATGTTTACGACCTGAAGAACGACATCAGCGTGAGCAACGCGTCCGCCGCCGACATCCTGAACAATGTTCCGTCGGTCACGGTCGACCAGGACGGCAACGTGGCGCTGCGCGGCAACCAGAACGTGCAGATCATGGTCAACGGCAAGCGCGACGCCCAATTCCAGGGCCAGAACCGGGGCGACGCGCTGAATGCGTTCCCGGCCGAGGCCATCGAATCCATCGAGGTTGTCAACGTGCCCGGCGCCGAATTCGGCAACGAGGGCGGCAGCGGGCCGATCATCAACCTCGTCCTCAAGCGCAACCGCAAGGCCGGCTCGCGCGCGAACATGAGCGTCAACAAGGGCACCGAGGGCCGCGGCAACGCGTTCCTCAACGGCGAGCACGCGGAAGGCCCGTACTCGATCTCCGGCAACATCGGTGTGAGAGAGTACGTGCGCAACAGCCATAACGAGTCCCAGCGGGAGGATCTCGACCCGGCCACCGGCGCCGTCAAGGACTCGCAAGACTCGGTGGGCAACCGGCAGGGCCGGTCGAAATCGCTGAACCTCGCGTCGACGTTCACGTACAACGTCGGGGAGCGCGACCAGGCCGGCGCCACCGTCAGTTATTCGAAGATCCGCAACGAGAGCGACAGCACGACCTCGACCCGGCGGTTCGCGGCGGACGACTCGCCGCTGGCCGATTTCACGAGCCGGTCGCAGAGCCGCTCGCCGGCCGAGAACTTTGGCATCGGCGCATCGTACGACCACAAGAGCGGCGCGCCGGGCGAAGACCTGAAGTTCGACCTGCGCTACACGGGCCAGAACAATCATTCCGATTCGGACGTCTTCTACGACTACCGCCTGCGCCCGACCCCGTTCATCGCGAACAGCCTGCGCTCGACCGACCGCCGCAACCGCATCCTCGACATCTCCGTCGACTACGAGCGCAACGTCTGGGACACGTGGCACCTGAAGGCCGGCGCGAAGGTCGCGGACAGCAAGACGAACAATCCGACGAACTACCTCGGGCAGGACCCCGCCACGGGCGAGTACGTGCCGGTGTCGAGCCGCATCAGCGATTTCGAATCGAACGACCGCAACGCGGCCGTCTACGGCATCCTGTCCACTAAGCTGGGCAAGAACCTCAGTATCCAGGGCGGCCTGCGCGGCGAGTACACGGAACTCGACGTCCACCAGCCCCTGCTGGACGAGCAAGACAAGTATCACTACATGAACTGGCTGCCGAGCTTTTACGCGACACGCGACATCGGCGCCGACGGCATGCTGCAGTTCCGCGCGGCGCGCCGCATCGCGCGGCCGAACGAGCGCGACCTGAACCCGAACCTCGTCTACCTGAGCGACTTCAGCGCACGCCAGGGTAACCCGCACCTGCAGCCTGTAAATAACGACCTGCTCGAGCTGGCGTACCGCGACCGCTTCTTCGGCGTCGACAGCAGCTTCGTCCTGTTCAAGCGGCGCGAGTCGCCCGTGGTCGGCAACCGCAGCTACGCGCTCGCGAGCGATCCGAACGTGATCGTGACGTCGCCCATCAACTTCGGCGCCAACGATTCCGTTGGCGTCGACCTGAATTTCAACGTGCGCCAGCTGTTCGTGCCGGGCCTGTCCGCCAACCTCGGGGCGACGCTGGCCAACGAGAAGCGCCAGCGCATCTCCAACTTCACGACCGACACGACGGCCGTGGAGCAGACGAACCACCGGGAAAACATCAAGCTGCGGCTCGCGTACCAGGTGGGCATGGAATCGCTGCAGCTGAGCGTCAACCGCAACGGCGCCACCCTGAACGGCCAGGGCATCAACAGCGCCGTCACGATGACGAATTTCACGTGGATGCACCGCATCACGCCGCGCCTGTCGCTGAACCTCAACGTGAACAACGTTTTCCATACCGGGAACATGGAGAGCGACATCGAGAACGAGGTGCTCCGGCTGCATACGCTGAACGTGAGCCAGCCCCGCATCGTCCAGATCGGCCTGCGCTACCAGTGGGGCGGCGTGACGGGCGACGAGCGCCTGCGCAACGGCAACCGCGGCATGTTCCGCGGCGGCCGCGGCGAAGGCGGCCCTGGCGGCGGCTTCGGCAATGGCGGTGGCGGGTTCGGACCCGGCGGCGGAGGCGGCGGGGGCTTCTGAACGCCTGCGCTTACGGAAACGGCCGCAGCGCGATGCCGTGTTCGAACAGGTGCGGCAGCCACGCATGTTCGAAGATGCGCCGGAATCCCAGGTTCGTCGGGTGCATCTCGTTCGACCAGTAATCGCGGTACGTGTGGTCGCGCGGCAGGATGCCGCGGCTGTCGATGTGCACGACGCCCGGCGTCACGGCCGCCAGCGGCGCGAGCAGGTCGTCGTTCAGGCGGTCGATCATGATCTGGGCGATCTCGCTGCGCAGCGCCAGGTCCGGCGGGACGCCGTGCCGGTCCAGCGCCGGCGCGAGCCATGGCCCGGCGTGGATCAGGCCGAACTCGAAGCCCCGGCCGTCCGGCACCGGGTAATCGTAGCCGTGCACGAAGATGGGCGCCAGCGTGGCGCTGGCGTGCTTCGCGACGCGGATCGACGCGATCAGCCTGGTGAGCGCCTGGCGCAGCCGGAACAGCATGTCGTCCATGCCGCGGCCGTCGATCCAGCCATGGGCGTCCGTGCCGGGCGGGCGATGGTCGAACAGCGCGAGGTCGACGTCGACGGCATCGTTGCCCGCTCCGCTGACGTAGAACTCCGAAAACCCTTCCACGAAGCCGGGACGGAGGAAATGCTCGACCGTGTCGGCATACTTGCCGTCGCCGACATAATCCTTGAGCCGCGCACCGTTGTAGCCCACGAGCTGGAGGTTGCGGTGATCGTCGGACAGGGCCGGATGGTTGATCATCGTGCCCAGGATATTGTTGTTGACGTACCAGAACCAGGAATCGCCGATGGCGAGCGCGGACGGATAGCCGATGTCGGCGTTGTCCCAGCGCTCTTCGGGTTTGTAGATGTGCGGCATGATGGCCTCCGTTCCACGTATTGTGCACTGACCGGGAACAAGACGGCGCATTGACGCTAAACAAAGATGCCGTGATGCGTCACAAAAAAGCGGAGCAGGGTGTCCCGCTCCGCATGTCGTGTCAGAGCGACTTCAGGAACGCCAGCAGCGCGTCGCGGTCGGCCTTGCTTAGGTTTTCGAAGCGCACGCGTGCCTGCGTGGCCTCGCCGCCGTGCCACAGGATCGCTTCAGGCAGGGTGCGTGCGCGCCCGTCGTGCAGGTAGCCCACACGCGCCGCGTTGCCCATCACCTTGTCCGTGTAGCCGATGCCCCACAGCGGCGCCGTGCGCCACATCGCGCCCGTCGCCTGGCCCTCCGCGAACTTGTCCGCCAGGCCGTCGCCCATGTCGTGCAGCAGCAAGTCGGAGTACGGGTGGATGGTCTGGCTGCGCAGTTCCGCGAACAGGTGGCCGCTGCCCGTCTTCATCTCCGCCGTGTGGCAGGCCGTGCAGCGCATGCCCTGGAACAGCTTCGCGCCGGCGCCGACCTGTACGGGATCGACCCTGTGCTCGTCGAGCGGCGCGACGCCTTTCGGGAAGCCGCTGGACAGGCTGCGCTGCGCGGGCACGGCGACGAGCGCCAGGTAGTGGGCGATCTTCTGCAGGTCCGCTTCCGCGATGCCGGTTTGCGTGCCGCCGGCGGCGCATGCTGCCGGTCCGTTCACGCAGGCGCGGTTCGGATAGACCGGCGACGTCACACCCATGTCGAGGAGGAGCGCTTCGGCCGCCTGGTGGCGCAGGGTCGCTTTCGCCGCTTTCCAGCCGAAGCGGCCCAGGCGCACGGCGCCGGTTTCCGGATCGTAGGCGAAGTTGGCCACGCCGCGCACGCCGTCGACGTCGGGCGTCGTGCGCACGCGCGCGAGGATGTCCGCTTCCGGCACGGCTTCCAGCAGGCCGGTACCGATCATCGGCTGGGCCGCGCGCAGCGACACGCGCTCCGGTACCGGGCCCTCGAAGGCCAGCGTCGGCTTGCGCAGTTCGACGACGGTGCCGTCCGCGAGCTTGACCGTCTTCGCATCGAAGCCGGCCACGCGCACGGCGGTGCCCCAGTTGCGGGCGCCGTTCATCTGGATCGCCGTGCCGTATTGCGGATGCGGCAGCTGGCGGCCGTCCGTGCCCGTGACGGCGACGCGCACGGACATCGTGTCCAGCTTCTGGTTGATGCTCGCCGGCGCCGGACTGCGGCCGTTGTTGACGTGGCAGCCGATGCACGCGGACTGGTTGAAGCGGGCACCCTGCAAACCGACGGCGCCGGAGTAGCGGTCGTTGCCCGGCTCGTTGTGGTCGCCCGTCGTGAAGTTCGTGTGGACGAGGCGCCGCCCCTCGACGAAGCGCTGCACGTCCTGCATGCCCGCATTGTTCTGCGGCTGCTGGAACATGAAGAGGCCGTTGTCCGAATAATTGTAGGAGACGGAACCGAGACCGCCGGACAGCGTCGCATCCGGCAGCGGCACCGAGTTCAGGCGCGGCTGCACGCCGTACCACGGCCGCAGGCCGGCGCCGACCACGTACACCCATTCGGGGCCGTAGTAGCGGATGCCGCCGTTGTCGCCTTTCGCGGCCATCGCGTCCGTCGTCGAGAACATCGACGGCGCGACCTCGATGACGTCGCCGACGATGAGCGGCCGGGCCGGTACGTCCTTCCCGTTCGGGAAACCGTCCGCGCCGAGATCGGCATGGCCCGGATATCCCTTCACGAGCAGGGTGCACGCGCCGTTGATGCCCGACGTGACGGTCAGCCTGCCCGGCGCCGGGTAGGGTGTCGGCTTGCAGATCGGTACGTTGCGGTCGACGAGCTCGCCCGGATTCATCCAGCCGTAGCCGGTGACGCCGGGCCGGTCGAAGCCGCGGAAGAACGCCACCTGGCCGGGCAGGAAGTCGACCTGCGTGTACTGGTTGTAGACGAGCGTCGGCTTCGTGACGCCCGCCACGCGGCTGTTGTCGATGATCTCGATGCCCCAGGTGCGGTTCTGGAAGTATAGCGGCACGAACGTGAGGTAGTTGCCCGGCCCCTTGTCGAGCGGCAGGCCGGTCGCCGGATCGACGGTGTCGTTCGGACCGTAGCCGATCTCGTTCCAGTCCTCGCCGCGCTCGCGTCCATGGCGGGCCATCGCGCGCGCGCCGAAGCGCGTGACGAGCGTGCCGTCGGGAAGGGTGAATTGCAGCGTCTCCAGCGGTTCGGCCGAGGCGGGCAAGGGCGCCCATCCGCTGCCCGGTGCGGGATAGTTCAGGGGCGACGTCGCGTTGACGGGCAGCGTGTTGTCGCTGCCGGGCGTGCGGAACTCGACGTCGAACAGCGAATAGCCGTATTGCGTGGCGCGCGCGACACCCTGCAGGCGCACGTAGCGCGCGCTCGTGTTCAGGTTGAGGAATTCTTCCGTGCCGCCCTTGCCCTCGGCGACATAGCGCAGCTGCGTCCACGTCTTGCCGTCGTCGGAGACGCGCAGCGCGTATTCCTTGCCGTACGCGTTCTCCCAGGTCAGTTTGACGGCGCCGATCGGCGTCGGCACGCCGAAATCGAACTGGATCCAGGCGCCGTCCTCGGCGGCGCTGGCCCAGCGCGTGTCCGGCTTGCCGTCGATCGCCATCGATGCCGCCAGAGCGCCGTTTTCCACCGCCGACGACGTCGCGGCCGCCGGCTTGACGACGATGCCGGGCCGGGTCAGGTCGACCGGGATCGGCGTCGGGACGTTCCCGCCCGGCGTGGCGGGCGTGCCGGTAAACGCCTGGATCTCGAAGATCGAATAGCCGTACTGGCTCGAGCGTTTCACACCCTGCATGCGCAGGTAGCGGCCCTGTGCGGACAGGCCGCCGATGTCTTCGGTGCCGCCCGTGCTGGCGTCGACGGTCTTGATTGTGGTCCAGTGCACGTTGTCGTCCGACACCTGCAGCAGGTATTGCAGTGCGTGCGCGTTTTCCCAGGCGATGTTGACGCGATTGATCGTCACGGTCTTGCCGTAATCGAGCGTCAGCCACTGGTCGTCCGTGAACCCGCTGCTCCAGCGTGTGGCGGCGTCATGGTCGATCGTTGCGGCGGCCGACAGGTCGCCCCGTTCCGACGCGCTGGCGGTCGCGGCGGTGGGCGTCAGTGCGGTTTCGGTGACGATCTCCGCCGCCGTGCGCGTCATCGACTGGCCGCCCGGCGCGCCCGGATCGCCGGCACCGCAGGCGGAGAGCAGGGCGCTGGTCAACAGCGCCACGGTTGATGGCAAGCCTCGATATCGTTGTGGCATGGTTCCTCCTTGAAGGTCAGGTCGCGCGGGATGATCCCGCTGTCGATACGCTCTGGCGGCGCTGGTTATTGTTTCTGCGTCAATAATGCTGAATACATGATAATCATCATGTATAAAATGAAAATAACGGCCGTCGCAACGGCCGTTATTGAAACGTTTCCATCTGGAAACGTTGCCAAGATAGCTCGAGATCTTGAACGTGTCAAGCGTGCGGCAAACGTGCGATGACCTTGATTTCGAACTCGAATCCGTACAGCCAGGTCACGCCGACGGCGGTGACGTTCGGATAGGGCGCCTGGCCCCAGTATTCCTGCGCCACGGCCCAGACACGCTCGAATGTCGATTGGGGGTCGACGATGAACACGGTCACGTCGACCACGTCCTCGAAGCGGCAGCCGGCCGCGGCCAGGACGGCGTTGAGGTTCCCGAAGGCGCGCCGGACCTGGTCGTCCAGGTCGGGTTCGGGCGAGCCGTCGTCGCGGCTGCCGACCTGGCCCGAGACGAACAGGAAGCCGTTGGCGCGCACCGCCGGCGAATAGCGGTTCTTTTCGTACAGCGCCTGGCGGCCCGGCGGGAAAACGACGTCGCGGATGGTCATGGTGATCTCCTTTGTGAGTCAAGGATCTCACTGTAGAGCCTCGACCGTTCCCAATAAATCGCCAAGTCACGCCATCACTGTTTGTATAATCGAAACAATCAACCTTTGGAGGGAGCGTGGACCGATTCGATGGCATGCGGGCATTCGTGCGCGTCGTGGAAGCCGGCAGTTTCACGAGGGCGGCGCAGACACTGGACATGAGCCGGGCGACGGTTACCCTGCTCATCCAGCAACTGGAGACGCGCCTGCGCGTAAAACTGCTGCACCGGACCACGCGCAAGGTCAACGTCACGGAAGACGGCGCGGTGTATTACGAACGCGTCGTGCACATGCTGGCCGAGCTGGAAGACCTCGAGGCCGGGTTGCCGAACAAGGCGACGGCACCGGCAGGGCGCTTGCGCGTCGATGTGCCGAGCCCGTTCGCGACGATGCTGCTCGTGCCGGCGCTGCCCGGGTTCTACGCGCGCTACCCGGACATCCAGCTCGACCTGGGCGTCAGCGACCGGATGGTGGACCTGATCGGAGACAATGTCGATTGCGTCGTGCGGGGCGGCATCCTGACCGACCAGTCGCTGGCCGCGCGTCACGTGGCCGACCTGCAGCTGCGGGTCTATGCGGCGCCCGCGTATCTGGAACACGCGGGCGTGCCGGCGCATCCGGCGCAACTGCGCGAGCCGTCCCACCGCATCGTGCAGTTCCGCGGCGCGCGTTCCGGGCAGGGATTCGAGTACGCATTGCGGCGGGCTGGCGAGACCGTGCTGCTGGACGCGCGGTACATGCTGGCGATCGACGACGGCAACGCGTATCTCGCGGCCGGGCTGGCCGGCCTGGGCGTGCTGTGGCTGCCCGATTACATGGCGCGGGACGCGGTCGCGCGGGGCGAGCTCGTGCGGTTGTTCGACGGCTGGGAGATCGCGCCGCTGCCACTGTACGTCGCGTATCCTGCCAATCGGCGCATCGGCAGGAAGCTGCGGGTGTTCATCGACTGGGTGGTTGAATTAATGGAGGAAAAACAATGACGATCAAGCGCATGGATAACGTCCTCATCGTCGTGGACGATCTCGACGCCGTGAAAGCGTTTTTCATCGACCTGGGGCTCACGCTGGAGGGCGAAACGACGGTCGAGGGGCCGGACGTCGGGCGCCTGATCGGCCTGGAGAACGTCAGGGCGACGCTCGCGATGCTGCGCACGCCGGATGGCCAGGGCATCGAGCTGGACAAGTTCCACACGCCGGACGCCGTCAGGTTCGGGCCGGTGGCGGCGCCGGTGAATGCGCTGGGCTTGCGGCGGGTGATGTTTGCCGTCGACGACATCGATGAGATGGTCGTGCGCATGCGGGAGCGTGGCCACGAGGTCATCGGCGAGATGCGGTACGGGGAGTCCTACCGGCTGGCGTATATTCGTGGGCCGGAGGGGATCATTGTTGGGCTCGCTGAAGCGGTCGGGGCGTGATTTATGTGATGCGTAACGGCATCTGCGAAATTTCGCATAATCTATAGAAATTCGAATCCGAGGTGGTCGGAACCCGCATGGTTGCTGCGTTTGCGGGGGGAGTTGTCAAAAATAAATTGACACCACTAGCGACCAGGACGGTTCCGGCCGTCATCGCTGTCCTCGACATAAAAACTTCCCACAGGCTTTTCTGGCCTGTTTTTTCGGCGCGGTCTATGCAGGCCGCGCCGATTATCTCTAGCGGATTGATGTCCAGCTGAAGGGCGACGGCCAGACAGGCCTCGTCGTCCATTACTCGCTTTCCGTTCATGTATTGGCTAATCGTGCCGCTGGTCACGCCCAGGTGTTCGGCTAATTGCCTATCGTTTTTGAGGCCATATTTGGCCTTCACTTGATTAAGAAATTTCACGCTTTGCATGGTTGCCCCTTGACAAGTGCACTCGGCTGAGTGCAACCTCTCACCTGAGTGCATTACTCAGTTGAGAGAACAGGTCGAATCCTATGGGTAAACCTTCCGTTGGTCAATCAGGAGTCTTCGGCGGGTCACCGAGCGTCGGCTCTGCCCAGGTGCCTGCTGCGGGCAAAGACGCCTTCTCGATCTGCTTACGTTCGTAGCGCCGCCCTAGGTAGAACATCAGGCCGCATATGGCTATGTTCCAGAGGCAATCCCAGATTCCGAGCCAATAGTTTGCTTCCGACACAGTAAAAAACATGATTTTTCCACAAAGCAACAATGGTCAGCAGTATGCCATAGCGCCGGGGCCTTCCAACATGACGGCTGTCCAAGTTCAGGACTACATCGACCTGCTGTGCTCCAAGGTCGCGACGTTGGGGGAACTGTACGTGGCTCGCCAGTTGGCATGGGCAACGGCCGAACTGGAGCGAGTGCAATGATCGGGGCAAAGCTCGGTATTTCCGGCGATGGCATGGGTGTTTATGCTGCCGACCAAGGCCGCGCCGGCCTGCGGCGCGCAGCGACGCGAGACGGCGAGGCCGCCGGAGGCGGCTCCCCCCGTACTGTAATACGGGGGGAAAGTGACGGAACGCCAACACAGCAGCAGCGATTGGCGATCATCGACTGGCTTCGTTTTACCTTCCTGCCGACAGGCAGCGAAATTGAGGCGCTGGATGTGTTGAAGCGATATTTCGCGCTCTGGTTTTCGATCCCGATGAACTTCCTTCCTGCTGAGAAGGGCATGTTTGGCTACAAGTCGAGTTTCGATCTTATGGTTTGGATCGATGCAGAGTTTGTGAAGGTTGGTACGGTCGCCATGGGCGGCAGCAGTACCGGTAGCACGATGATGGTTGACCTCACCGGCAAGGGCTGTTCGATGGTGAGCGATTGGCAGGCTGTGTACGCCACATTGCAGGACCTCGACGCGCGCATTACGCGGGCCGATACGGCGCTCGATCTGCTTGAAGGATTCACGCTCGACCAGTTCGATGACCTGTACGTGTCTGGTGAATTTAACTGCGGTGGGCGTATTCCTACGCGGCGTTATTTCGAGGGCGGACATAGCGGCGACCTGCACGCGCTGGGGCGCACGCTCTATCTCGGAAAGAAGGCGAACGGCAAAGAGCTTTGCATCTATGAGAAGGGCAAACAGCTCGGCGACCCTAGCAGCGAATGGCTGCGCATCGAGATTAGATTCGGCAATCGCGATCGCGTTATTCCGCATGACATTGTGCTGAATCCGACGACCTATTTCGCTGGCGCGTTTATCGCGTTGGAAGATCTGGTCGAGACCATCAAGACCAAGATCAAGACTGATCAGCGTGACATCGTCAGCGAGGAACGAACCATCGTCCTCAAGCGGTTGACGCACTACCTTGTCTCGGCTTATGGCAAGACGATTTACCAGCTCGCGCAAGAGTTGGGCATGGATCACAAGGCCCTTTACGAACTGCTGCATGTACCCGGTGTACCGCATCGTTTAGAAAAATCCGCTGTGGCCGGCGGCGTGAACCGGGTGCACGAGCCAGCCCGACCAATGGAGCAGTGAAAATGCAAATGAAAGCAAAGGCGACCATTCGTGGCGCGAAGATGTTCAAGGGTCGTATGGATGACGGTAAAGAGATCGACAGCGGCAAGCTGTTTGTCGAGGTCATTCTCAAGGAAAGCGATAACGCGTTCGGTATGTGCACCGAGCCGATGAAGTGCAAAAATTCGTCCGTGATCGAGACGATCAAGCATCTTAAGTTTCCGTTTATCGCTGAGCTGGACATCGAGATGGTCAGCGGCTCGAAGGGCATGGAACAGACGGTGCTGGCCGTTGCTCCTGTCCAGGCGATCCGCGATCAGGCTTCGGCTGCTGCTCCGGCCGCGAAGGCGTAAGACATGCCGGCGTGCGCTCGAGCAGTCCAGCAGGCAGACGGTTCTTATGCTCTGGTGCTCGACCCGTCGGCGACTGATTTGTCGACGTGTGCTTACGTCGTTCAAACCGGGGCGGAGCTTGGTAACTCTCTCGTGTCCTTCTCTGCCTCTGATGGGGCCTTGCTGTCGTCTGGTGTTATCTCCTGCTGGGTGGCGGCTTATGGCATTCGTTCTGTAATTGAAGTGATCAAGGGATCAACAAATGAAACTGGGTAACCTGAAAAAAGCGGCTGCTGCCGCACTGGGCGTGGCTGCAATGGCTGTATCGTCGTTCGCATCGGCGGCTGTCGATATCAGCGCGGATACGACGTCTGCAAAAACCGACATCGCGACTGCTGGTGGTCTGATCATCGGTGTGGTGGTCTCGATCGCCGTGGTCGGTTGGATTCGTCGGGTCGTACGGTAATCGTTCGAGTCTGCCGCACAGGGGAGCTTTGCTCCCCTTTTTCGTTTACGGGGAGGGTTCGTTATGGCTGGCGTGTTTGTGTCGTTGGCGTTGTTGGGTGGGTTCTGGATTTTGTTGAGGAAGTGATGATGAGGCTCGTACTGTGGTTGTGCGTGTTTTTGCTGCTGCCTGTTGGTGATGCGTGGGCGGATTATGAGGCGGTGCCAAAGGGATTTATGTGCGGTAGCTCGGGTAGGACGTTCGACGATCACCAGCAGGCTTGCCAGTACATCTCCAATGCGTATTCGACTCCGGTGCCTTATCCCAGCGGTGCGAAGAAGTCTGTGGCTATTGGGTCGTATCCGGGTCCGTATCAGTGCAACTGGTGGTTGAATCCGGAGGGGACAGGGACGCCGGGTGTTGTGTCTTGTACGTTTCAGTGGTTTTGCCCGTATGGTGGCACTTTTACGATGACTACCAAGCCGATGTGTATCGGTGCGGATCCTCCGGTGAACTGTCCGATTGGACAGAAGGCGGAAGATTGGTTTCCGTACAACGGGAATGGTAAGGGTTTTCCGATCTGTTCATCGTCGGGTTGCGCCGCCACGGCGACCGATGTTCATACGTGTATGACGCTCGGCTCTACGGGTGTTCGCTGGTGCGATATCGAAGGGACGTTGACGGGTGCGAAGTGCAACGCCAATACGGACAATTCGCAGAATACGAATTATGGTGCCGGTGGCGCGAAGCCGTCAGGTTCGTCGACGCCGTCCGACCTTCCGCCGACGAAGAGCGGGGGTAAGAATATTCCTTGTCCGAAGGGCTCGGTTCAGGGTGGTTTTGATTCTGACGGCATCGTGATTTGCATCGGTACGGGATCCGATCCGCAGAATCCGCAAACACCGCCTCCAGTCACGACGAAGCCGCCGGTTACGGTCAATAACTCGGACGGTTCGACCACGACGACGCAACAGACTGTGCAGCAGAACAGTGACGGTTCGACGACCACGACGACGACGACGACTGTTGTGGGGGCCGATGGTTCCAAGACGGTTTCTCAAGGATCGACCACGACCAATAGCACTTCGGGTACGCCGGGTAAGCAGGACACGACGGCGGCCGATCAGGCGAATTTGTGCAAGCAGAATCCGACGTTGGCGATTTGCCGTAACTCGTCGGTGTCCGGCGATTGCACGTCTGGTGTCGTTTGTACTGGTGACGCTATCCAGTGCGCGACGCTCCAGGCGGCGCAGAAGCTGCAATGCGCGCGTCAGTCCGATGAGGACGGCTTGAAGTCGAGCGCGTCTAAGACGCTTGGTGATGCGATCTTAGGTGGTACCGATCCTAGCAAGGGTGCCATCGATACGCTCATCAAGGGGGACACGGCCGACATGAGCGCGCCTGTTCTCGATCAGGGCGGGTTTGTGGGTGGCGGCGCCTGCATTCCGGACAAGGTTTTTTCCGTGATGGGGCGGACCGTCACGATGTCGTTTGCCGCCGTGTGCAGCAATATCCAGCCTTTGCGTTATGCCGTTATGGCGTGCGCGTTTATTCTCGTCTATCTCATGGTGGCCCGTTCGGTCATCAACGGTTAAGGAGGTCATATGCCAGCTATGTTTATTGCCGCGCTGTGGGGCGCGCTTGCTACGGCGATGGGGTCGTTGATTGGGCGTGCGTTGATCGCGCTCGGCATTGGTTTTGTCACGTATAAGGGTATCGATTTGGGTATCGCTGCCTTGAAAACACAGGTGGTAAACGGTGTAAACAGTTTGCCTTCTGATGCGCTGTCCTTGGTGGGGTATCTCTGGCTTGACAAGGCGTTGACGGTCGTTTTTTCGGGTGTGGTCACGGCGTTGTCCATGAAGGCTGTCGGCGGTTCGGTTAAGAAGATGGTGTTGAAGTGATTACGCTCGGTACTGGTCTGCCGGGGAACGGCAAAACGCTGTTCATGCTGTCCACCATTGCGGCCAAGGCGAAGAAGGAAAATCGCGAGGTCTACTACCACAACATCAAGTTGGCCGACGTTGAGCCGGTGAATTCGTGGCAGAAGTTTGAGCCTGAAAAGTGGATGGATTTGCCGCACGGTTCCATCGTGGTTATCGATGAGTGCCAAGAGGTGTTTCCGAAGAAGCCGAACGGTGCGCAGCTTCCGCCTCATTATGAAGAATTGGCGAAGCACCGTCATAAGGGCTTCGACATGTTTTTCATCACGCAGCATCCCACGTTGATCGACAACTTCGTGCGGCGGCTGGTGGGTCAGCATTACCACAGCGTGCGTAAGTTCGGCATGCAGCGCGCGACCGTTTATGAGTGGAGCGCATGTAATCCGGCACCGGAAAACGTCGCCAGTCAGAAAAGCGCGATCACATTGAAGTGGGCCTATCCGAAGGAGGTCTACGGTTGGTACAAGTCGGCCGAGGTGCACACGGTCAAGCGCTCGATCCCGATGAAGCTGGTGTTGGCCGTGTTGTTCGTGGTTGCGGTGCTTGCGGCTGGTGTGTGGGCGTTGGATCGCTATCAGCATCGGTACGACAAGCAGAAGCCCGCGGTGGCTGCAGGCGAGACGGCCGGGGTGGCGTTGGTCGCTTCGCCTGCAGGACAGTTTTCGCCGAAGACGCCTGCGGAGATCGAGCTTGCCGCGAAGATGAGGGAGCTGGAAGACCTGCGCGAATACGTACGGCAGCAGACGGCGAGGGTGGCCGGGTTGCCGCAGACGGCGCCGAAGTATGACGAGTTGACGAAGCCGGTGCGCGTGCCGGTTCCGGCGATGTGTATCCAGATTGGTACGGTGTCCGGGTCGAAGGATGTTACGTGCAAGTGCTGGTCTCAGCAGGCCACGCGGATGCCTGATGTTCCGTTCAACATGTGCATTGAATTCGCGCGGAACGGCTTTTTCCGCGATTTTGACGCTGACCGGGACCGTTTGGCCTCCGAACGCACGGAACGCGGTGTGGACGCGATACGGGCCGTTCCTGAGGCTTCTATTCCCGTTCGCGAGGATCGTTCACGGCCTGTGCGCGTGATGTTGCCCGGTAAGGCAATGGGGCCTCAGCGCACGGACACGTCGCCGGGGTTGAATGAGGCGGGTGAGGTCGAGGATGGTCCGCCGAATAATCGCGCTACTCGTGCTGCTGCCGGGGCCAAGGTTGCCGGGTTGTAGTGTTCGGCTGATCGGCGATCGACGGAATTTTGTTCGACCTTGTCAGCTGGATTTTTGCCCAATCGGGCGCTTTCGGATCCGACCAGGTCGAATTTTGTTCGGTTCCGTTTTTCGGGAGGTGGTATGGCTTTGGATGCAGGTGTGTTGTCTGATATTGCTGATGCTAAGGTTGCGGTCGCGGTGGCCGGGGCGCTTGTTGTGGGTGTCGTGGTTGCTCGGCAGGCGGTTTGGTGGCTTCAAATGGTTATTCTTCAGAAGCAGCTTGATCGTGATTACATTGAGTACGAGGAGGCTCGTTCTCGGCAGCTGGACGCGGAGGCGCGCAACCGGCGTCATTGATTGGGTCCGTCCAGTTGGCCGGTGATCTGTCGTAAGGGGGGCAATCGGCACGTCCAGTTCGGCGCTGTTGCGGCGAGCTGGGCGGGATGGCCGACGATTTAGCCGAGGCGAAATAGCCCCCCCGTATACCAAGCGGCCCTCAAGGGCGCGGGCTCGGTACGGTTGCAGGGGATTTGGTATATTTCCGATATGCAACTAGAGTTGTTTCCATACGACAGTCTTGGGCCGACGGAGCTTCAAACGATCTACAGTGAAATACGGCGCTCGTATTGGGTTATCCGTAATCTCCGCGACGGCCGTTTCGGGCAGGCCCGGTTGAGGAAGCAGTATCGCGTTGTCGAGGTCAAAAAAAAACGCCTGCTGTTGGCAGGCGTCTCAAAGCGTGAAATTTTGGACCTTCTAGCTTGCTGTCGGCTTCAATGTAGCCGGTATAAGCATCCGTTTAAACCATGCGCGTACTGTTGATTTTCGTGACGAATCACGGCGACGTCGAATTTCGCATAATCTATATTATGTCAAATGACGTTTATCGAGACAGCCGAGGGATGCCTTCCCTGGCAGAGTAAACTGCTTTCCGGCAGAACGTCGGGCATGTCGTACATGTCGTCCCGGAGGCAGATGGATCACTGCCATGTGCACGCGCTCGTCTTGCCATGGCATCGGGGTCTGGACGCGGTGGCCGGGCTGCCTACGGCCGTGTCGCCAGCTCCGTGGGCTCCGAGAACGTCTCGGCGCCGCGCGCGTGCGCGCAATCGAGTTGAATCAGCCTGCCCGACCTCGGGCGTCGATCTGCAGGCGGCGCTGGAATCCAATCGGGATCGAAGCCGCGCCTGCGGCATCGGGAGGCGCGCTCCGCAGTTTGGATGGGCCGCATCGTCTCGGCGGTGCCTGAGAGCTCGCGGTGCGCTCCGCAATTCGAATGGTATTGCCTCGTCTCAGCGGTGCCTCAGGACGTAGGCCGCGGCGCGGCATCGATATCGATGCCGTAGCTCCCGGATCAGGCGGCACGCTTCGGAAGTCGATGCGCCAAGTCTTGTTTCGGTGGTGCTGAGAACTCGCGATGCCCCGTGGCGTCGCCAGCCAAGCCCGGACACCGAGGGAACATCAATCGCAATAAAAAATGAAATGGCAGGCTCCGCAATTCGTAACGCCATCTCGCCCCGATTCTGCGAGAGTTGAGCGACAACAGGGTTTGCAGTCAAATAAATTCCGATAATGCTGACGAAAGCGGATATTCCCAAACCTTTTCTTTCCCCTATCGGGGTCTTATTCAAGCCTAATAAACTCGACATTAGTGGAAATAATGTCGATTTGAATAAAAGGGCGGTTAAAAATATTCCGAGTCAACAATATACAGCCGAAATGACCTCATTATCCGACCGAATAGGCAAGTCTGCCTTTTCAATCGTCAGTATTTTCCCGCTCCAGTAGGAAACTCCTTCCCAAAAGACGCGCTCTCTCGCCCTGACCCCTATCAACAACGCCGAGCCCGTTTGTCACGATAGTGGACGGCGCGGGAATGGCGCCTGCCCTCTGCCGGTTCCAATGCTGCAAGCTATTTCAATGGAAAGGAGTACTGTCGTGAAACATTCTGCTATCGAAATCGGGACTCAACTGGAGGCCGCAGCGCCGCAACTGAGGACTGTGGAGACCATGCTGCAAGACATGGAAAGCAATGTGGCGCCGAATGCGCGTGCGGTCGCCCAGGGAAAATCGAAGCCCTTCCTGCCGACGATGCCTGCGGCCGAGTATGAAGAACTTAAATCGAAACTGCGGGCACAGGACCGGATGGGCGAGAAGCCGGTCGAGGCGGACATGGAAGCCGAAGCCCTCCCCCGCGCGCCCATCGTCCTCGTCGGTCCGAATTTCGCGGGTGCGACCGACGTCGACGGCCTGATGCCGCCGGACACGCATGGCGCGGTGGGTCTCGATCATTTCGTCGAGGTGACCAACTCCCACATCGATATCTTCCTGCGGACCAATCCCAGCCAGCGCACCAGCATTTCGCTGGCCGCCTTCTTCGGCTATAGCACCCGCGTGCTGTTCGACCCGCGCGCCGTGTACGACAGCGTGTGGAACCGCTGGGTCGTCACGGCGGACGCGTTCCAGGAGTCGAGCACGCGCCAGCTCTTCTTCGTCGCGATCTCCACCACGTCGAATCCGCTCGGCTCGTATTTCATCTACGCGCTGAACGTGACCTTCAATGCGG
Source organism: Massilia sp. Masssp94 (assembly GCF_059491305.1). Lineage (NCBI taxonomy): Bacteria > Pseudomonadati > Pseudomonadota > Betaproteobacteria > Burkholderiales > Oxalobacteraceae > Massilia > Massilia sp. Masssp94. Next base: position 6,581,177 of record NZ_CP168501.1, on the reverse strand, counting down.
GCGATTTCTGGGATTACCCGCAGCTCGGCTACGACCAGGACGCGGTCATCATCACGGCCAACGTCTTCACGTCGTCCGGCGGATTCCGGGGTGCGGACATGTTTGCGGTGGCGAAAGCGCGCCTGTACAACGGGCTCGGCTTCTCGGTTCCCGTCTTCACGGGCCTGCGCGCCACGCTCGCGCCGCCGATCGTGCTCGACCAGAATGCCCGCACGTACCTGGTCGCCGCATCGGGCGGCAGCAGTCTGAGCCTCTACACGCTCACCAATTCGAGCCGGCCGAACGCGATCCAGCTGACGGGACCGGTGAGCGTGGCGGTGCCCGCCTACACCGCCCCGCCCGACGCGCCGCAGCCGGGCACGACGTCCACGCTGGATACGCTCGACGGCCGCTTCGTCAACGCCAGTACGCAGACCGGCGACTTCCTGTGGCAGGTTCATACCGTCAACCTGGTGGGCTATGCGGCGCCCAAGTTCTACCAGATCAATACGGCCACCAGTGCGCTCGTGCAGAGCGCGTTCTTCTTCGGGACGTCGACGTCGTTCGACTTCAACGCGGCGATCGCCGCCAACGGCGCGAACGACATCTACGTGACCTGGACGATGACCGACCCGCCACGCGGTACCAACGCCCAGGTGCGGTTCTCGGGCTTCGACCACAACAACGGCACCACGTATTCGCTGAGCCCGGGCATCGCGGCGTTCACGAGTCCGACGTTCTTCACGGGCGGCCGCTGGGGCGATTATTCGGCAGTGACGGTGGATCCGCGCAACACGCGGCGCGCGTGGCTGGTCAATGAGGATGTCCTGACCAACCACGACTGGGGCAGCCGGATCGTCGGCATCGGCTTCGCGTCGTGATCAGCGGATGCCGCTGTCGTAAATGATGCGTACCGGCGTGAACTGGTCCTTTCCCACCGTGACCGTTTGCGCCGGCGCCTGCGGATAGATGGCCTCGGATTCCGGTTGCAGGACGTACGTGCCGGGCTCGAGGATGATGCGGAACCGGCCGTCGGAATCGCTGCGGACCTCCGCCACGCGGCGCCCTGCCCCATCCGCCACGGCGATCAGCGCCTGGTACGGGCGCTGGTTGACCATGCACGGCCATTCGACCGGGCTCACCGGGCGCAGGATCACCTCGCCGTCGATACCGCTGGTAGCGTGAGCTGGAAGCACCATGCATCCAGTATAGTCACGAAAACGCGCAGCGTAAGGCGCTTACAGGATGCCGCGGCCGTTCACGGAAGCGATGATCTCGTCGTAGCGCTCGTTGTCGGTCTTGTGCAGATAAGCGGCCGTCGTCGCGATGTTCGCATGGCCCGCCGTGTCCTGCAGCGTCTTCAGCTGCACGCCGTTGTTCGCATGGTTCGTCAGCATGCTGTGGCGCAGCCAGTGCGCGGATGCCTGGCGCAGCGTGGCGGCCGTGTCGGCGTCGCCGCGCCCGTCCGCCACGCCTGCCGCGTCGGCGAAGATCGCCTTGATGGCTTCCGAGGCCGCTTCGTCCGTGATGCGCGCGAGCTCGCGGCTGCGGCTGGACAGGACGAGCGGCGTGCGGTCGGTCCGACCCGTCTGCGGCAACAGGCCGAACGCCTGGCGGTAGGTTCGAAACGCGTCCAGCATGTCCGGCGGCACCGGCAGGCGGCGCGGCTTGTTGCCCTTGCCGAGGACGTCGATCCACCAGCGGCCATTCCCTTCCGTGTAGATCGAGCCCATCGATGCACCCACGATCTCGTTCAGGCGCGCACCCGTATGCGCGAAGGCGACGAGCAGGAAGCGGTCGCGGGCGCGGCGCTTGAGCGCGGCCGGCGTGTCGGCAGCACGGTGTGCGACGGTCTCCAGCGCCAGCGCGATCGCGCCCTGCGTCAGGTAGCGCGTAATGCGGCTCGCGGACGGCGCCCGGACGTTGCGCACGAGCGCGCCCGGGTTGCGGCGCAGATAGCCCGTCTGCTCGGCAAAACCCAGCAGGCCCTTCACGGCGATCATCGCCTGTCTCCGGCTCGCGTCGGACAGCGGTCCCGTGAACGGCCGGTAGCGCGCATCGGTGCGTGGCCATTTCGTCGTGCAGACCCACTCGGGCGGCGGGTTCTTGAGGAATTCCTTGTACGCGTTCAGGTCGGCGACGTTCAGCTGGGCCAGCGTCTTTTTCGCTTCCTCGCGGCACCAGGTCAGGAAGCGGAACAATTCCTTTTGGGTGTTCTGGATGGATTTCGCGCTCAGTTCGCCGTGGGCGATGAATTCGCGCGCCAGTTCGATGTCCGTGGTCGCTTCCGTGATCGCGTCCTCGGCCTGGCGGTACATCTTGACGTGCAGGCGACCGCTCGCGCCGGTCGTGATCGCTTCCGGTATCGTTGGACCAAGGTCGATGGGCGTGAAGTTCGGCATGGCGGCGCTGGGATGACTGTGTTTTTATACAGTATAACAGCTCGGCAGCAGACGGCCCAGCGCCGGCGTTGATTTAGTCCAGGAGTCGCTGCCGCGTCGCGGCCAGGATCTCGTCGCCCAGCGCCGGATCGTCGACCGCCCGCGCGAGCGTCACCGCGCCCACCATCGCGGCCAGCGCCAGCATGGCGTCGGCCCGCGCGTCCGCCTCGGCGCGGCGCTTGCCGGGCAGCGCGCGCATCAGGCGGTCGATGGCGCCCTTCACGTGGGCCGTGAACGGGCCGCGGGTGGCCGGCTCCTTCGCGCTGTCGGCCGCGAGCGCCGTCATCAGGCAGCCCGCGCCGGCGCCGTCGACGTGGCGCCGGCTCAGGTACAGGTCGAGGTAGGCCGCGATGCCCTGCTCCGCCAGGATGCGGTCGAAATCGGCCTGCGTCCGCGACGACAGGTCGGCCAGCGCCTCGGCCATCAGCGCTTCCTTGGAGGCGAAGTGGTTGTAGAACGGCCCGTGCGTGAGGCCGGTCGCCTTCATGATCTCGCCGACGCTGACGCCCGCGAAGCCGCGTTCGCGGAACAGCCGGCCCGCCTGCTCGAGGATGCGGCGGTGCTTGGCGGCGGTTTCTTCCGGTGGATAGCGCATGTCTATCGCCTCCATATAAATTGTGAGGTTGACTTCAAATATTATATCCATCATGCTTCGTCCATCCAAACATGACGTTCATCATGTTTGCTTTCAACCCCACCATCGAGGAGTACATCATGAGCAAAGCACAGCAAGGCACGGCCATCGTCACCGGCGCATCCGCAGGCCTGGGCAGGATTTACGCGGACCGCCTGGCGCGGCGCGGCTACGACCTCGTCCTCGTCGCCCGCCGCGGCGACAAGCTCGCTGAACTGGCCGAGACGCTGGCCACCGAATATGGCGTGCAGGTCCGTCCCTTCGTTGCCGACCTCAGCCGCAGCAACGACGTGGAGCGCCTGGCCGACCTGATCCGTGACGATGCCAGCATCACCATGCTCGTGAATAACGCGGGCGTGTCGGTGTCCGGTGCGACGACGACCTTGAATCCGGCCGATGTCGCCTGGCAGCAAGCGATCAACGTGGACGCGGTCAACCGCCTGAGTCTTGCCGCCCTGCCGCAATTTTTGGCGCGCAATCACGGTACGCTCGTGAACATTGCCTCGATCCTCGGATTCGGCTTCCTGCCGACGAGCACGTTCTACAGCGCCGGCAAGGGCCATGTCGCGAACCTGACGCGCGCCCTCCAGAACGAGGTCCAAGGCACGAACGTCCGCGTGCAACTGGTGGCGCCGTCCGTGACTGCCACCGAGATCTGGGAAGAAGACCGGCTGAATGCGATGGACCCGCGCATCGTGATGACGGCCGAGGATTGCGTGGACGCGGCCCTTGCTGGCCTCGACCTGGGCGAGCAGGTGACCTTCCCGTCCGTCGAGGATGCGCAACTGTGGAAGAATTTCGAGGAAGCCGCCGCCAGGCTGATGCAGGGCGCGATGAGCGGCAAGCCGGCCTCGCGCTACCTGGCCGCCGCGCACGCTTGAACCGCGTTTGCAGCCCGCCCGCGCCTACGGGACAATGACCGTGACGACCAGCACACCGAAAGGAGCATGCATGAGCATCACGGTAAAGAACACGACGCCCGACACGACCCGCGTCACCCTGTTCGGCGAATTGCGCGACGGCAGCTTCGACGCGAAGATCATGGCCGAGACCGACGTACCCTACACGCGCTGCTGGGAAGATGAGGTCGAGCAGCGCATCGTCTACATCCAGCCCGATCCCGACCAGTTACAAGCGATCCTGGCCGCGCTCAACGAGCGCCGGCTGACGATCGAACAATTGCAGGAGTTCGGCAGCGTGGGCGGCGGCACGTCCGAGATTCCGGTCTGATCCTACACGCGCACGCCATGCCTGCCGACAGACGGGCGGCGTGCGCGCGGCGACAATCGCTCATCAATTGACACTTCAGGAGGCGACATGAACGCGAAATCGACGACGATCGGCGTCGGCAACCCGACCAGCGGCGAAGAAGGCAGCACCCTCACGCACGAGACGATGGCCGAGACGGGCGGCAGCGGCACCCAGCCGCGTCCGGAAGAGGAAGCGCCGCTGGCGCGCGGCAGCAGCCAGTCCGGCGAGGCCGGCAACCGCCAGGGGCAGCCGGACGAGCCGGCGGAAGGCGAAGGCACGGCCGCGACAGCCATCAACCGCGGCTACCAGGACACGCGCAGCCGCCAGGCCAGCCCCGGTTCGACGGGTCTCGGCGCGCCCGAAACGGGCGGTAACCAGAGCGAAGACGACCTGGCGCCGCCCCGCCGCGACTGACCCGCGGGCGGCGCCGGCCATGCGGCAGATCTGGGCGCAGTCCATGTCCAGTGCGATGGCTGGTCGTGGATGTTGGCCGTGGATAGGTGACGTCTATTTTCGCGTATCGCTCCGGATGACGGCGCCACCCTTCATGACGAAGTCCACGCGCGTCAGCGCGGCCGGATCCGCCAGCGGATCCCCGCTGACCGCCACGATGTCCGCATACTTGCCCGGCGTGATCGACCCCACGCGATCCTTCCAGCCCAGCAGGTCGGCGCCATTGATTGTCGCGGCCTGGAGCGCCTGCATGGGCGTCATGCCGTACTTGACCATGTAAAAGAACTGGCGGGCATTGTCGCCGTGGGGATAGACGCCGGCGTCGGTGCCGAACGCCATCTTGTCGCCTGCCTTGAACGCCTTGCGGAAGTTATCGCGCTGCAGTTGACCGACCATGCGCTCCTTCTCCAGCGACTCCGGCAGCATCCCGGCCCTGGCGCCTTCCTGCAGGATGAAGTCGTCGTTATAGATGTCCATCACGAGATACGTGCCTTTTTCTCGCGCGAGGCGGATGCCCTCGTCGTCGATCAGGCTCGCATGCTCGACCGAGTCGACGCCGGCCAGGATCGCGTCGCGGATGCTGCTCGCGCCATGCGCATGCGCGGCCACGCGGCGGCCCAGTTTATGGGCTTCCTCGACGATTGCCTTCATCTCTTCCAGCGTCAGTTGCTGGGCGCCCGCCTCGTCGCCTTTCGACAGCACGCCGCCGGAGGCGCAGATCTTGATCGTGTCGGCGCCGAACTTCGCCATCTCGCGCACCTTGGCGCGTGCCGCCCACGGACCGTCGGCCACGCCGTTCTCCGTGAAATGGAAATCGTGCGGCAGCAGGTTGTTGTCGCAGTGGCCGCCCTGGATGCCGATGGCGTAGCCGGCCACGCGCATGCGCGGACCGGGCAGCTCGCCGTCGTTGATGGCGTCGCGCAGCGCCACGTCGCCGAAGCCGCTCGCGCCCACGTTGCGCACCGTCGTGAAGCCGGCTTCCAGCGTGCGCCGCGCCGCGTACGCGCCGTACATGGCGGCGCGGATGTCGGACACGCCCAGTGACCGGTAGCCGTGCAGGTTCGGGTCGCCGGTCAGGTGCACGTGGGCGTCGATCAGGCCCGGGAGCACGGTCTCGCGCGACAAATCGATCACCTGGGCGCCCGCCGGCACGGTCGTGCTCGCGCTGGGTCCGACGGCCGTGATGCGTTCGCCGCTGACGAGGATAGTCTGGTCCGGCAGTACCTTGCCACCGACGACGTCGACCAGTTTGCCGGCGCGGATGGCGACGACCTGGTCGGCGGCGGTAGCCGACAACGTGAAGGTAAGGATGGCCAGCGCGGCCGCGAGCGGTGTCTTGTTCATGGGATTGGGCTCTCGGATAAAAGAGGTTGCGCAGCCAGTCGGTACCAGCTGCGCCAGGAAACGATGGCATTGACCCAGAAGCCGCCATACAGCACGGCCGTCAGGACGAGGTCGCGGCTCAGGTAGAGCGGTGCGGCGATGGAGTTCACCAGCAGCCAGAACGCCCAATTCTCGACGCGGCGCTGCATCATGAGCACCTGGCCGATGACGGAAAAGACGAGGACGGCGGAATCGAGGAAAGGCGCGTACGCGCTGGTCGTGAAGTGCAGCAACGCCCCGTAGCCGGCCGTGGCGGCGATGCCCACCGGCACGGTCCACAAGAGGTTGGCAGCGCCGGCGTGCGTGATCGGCAGCGGGTCGCCATGGTCGCCGCGCACCCATTTCCACCAGCCGACGACGCTGGTGGCGACGAAGAACGCCTGCAGGGCGACGTCGGCATACAGGCGGTTCTGGGCGAACAGCGCGCCGAACAGCGTGCAGCCGACGATGCCGGTCCACCACGTGTGGACGTTGTTGCGTCCGGCCAGCAGGATGGACACCGCGACAAATCCGTTCGCCGCCAGTTCGAGCGGCGCGATCATCGCGTCCGGCCCTGCCCGTCCCTATCCATGCACGCTCCTTCAAAGAAGCGTGTACTGTACGCCAGCCACTCCGATTATTGCAAGAGAGGAATGTTATAGCTTCAGTGTGCGGTGTTCGGCATCCACGTCCGGCCGGGTGCCGGTCACGGCCGCTTTCGCGTAGGCGAACAGGCGCACCATCTTGCTGTCGTGCGAGTCCCAGTATTCGGCGGAGTGCGGCTCGACGCGGATCAGCACGGCGTGCTCGTCGTCCGGACCGGCCGGGAACCACGCCTGCACGCCCGCGTTCCACATCGCGCGGATGCGTTCGCGGTCGACGACGCGCTCGGCCAGGCCGCTGACCGACACGAACAGGCTGTCTTCCGGCTTCGCGAACGACAGGTTCACTTGCGGCCGGTGCGCGATGCAATCCCACAGCGCGGTCTGCGTGGACGTGAAGAACCAGACGCCGCCCGCGTCGTCGACCTCTTCCTGTGTCATCGGCTGGCTCAGCAGGTGGCCGTGTTCGTCCTGCCATGTGAACATGGGAAAGCGGACTTCCTTGATCCTCGATTTCAGGTCGGCGATGTCTTTGCTGTCGTGTGAGCTCATGGTGGTTCCTTGTACGGATGGAGCCCCATCGTAGCGCGCGCCCACCTGTGGTTCGGTGCGGCGGCGAACCTTTGAGGCCGGTCAACAGTGCCCGCAAGCAGAAAAAATGCCACGTTGCAGCGCAATATAATCTGCCATCTCGTCTCATTTTCGGGTGATGCATGGGTTCCCTCTTCGAGCCGGACGAGCGGCCGCGTCTCGTCGTCCACGTGGTCGACGCGCTCGATGCCGCCCTCACCGAGACCAGCCTGCTGAACCTGATCCGCTACCTGCCGCCCGAGCGCTATCGCCACGCCATCGTCTGCATGCACGACCGCTTCGGCCATCACGCCGACGTCCGCGAGCACGGCGTCCAGGTCGTCAACCTGCACAAGCGGTCCGGGTCCGATCCCCTGCACTACGTGCGTATGTTCGGCGTGTTGCGCGCGCTGCGGCCCGACCTCATCCACACTCGTGACGGCGCCGGGCTGCCCGCCCAGGTGGTCGCGGCGCTGGCCGGGGTCAAGCTGCGCGTGCATGCGGAACACGGACGCGGCGCGGCGGATGCCGGACGGGGCGTCGGTACCCGGCTGCTGCGCCGGCTGCTGTGTCCGCTCGTCGACCATTACATCGCGGCCAGCAGCGACCTCGAGGAATGGCTCGTCGAATCCGTGGGCGCGGAACCGGCGCGCGTGTCGCAGATCGCGAGCGGCGTCGACAGCGTGCAATTCCATCCGCGGCTGGGGCCGTCCGCCGCCGTCGGCCCGCCCGGTTTCATGCACGATGGGGCATTCGTCGTCGGGAGCGTCGGCCGCATGGATGCCGCCGGCAACCACACGACCCTCGTCGAGGCATTCCTGCGCCTGATCGCGTCGCCGCATCCGGCGCACCAGCGGTTGAAGCTGCTGCTCGTCGGCGACGGGTCCGAGCGCGCCGAATGCCAGGCGCTGCTGCACCGGGCCGGCGCGGCGGCGCGTGCCTGGCTGCCGGGCGCCCGCGCCGACGTGGCGCAGCTGCTGCGGGCGATGGACCTGTTCGTGCTGCCGGCGCGTGCGGAGGACCGGTCGGGCGCGATCCTGCAGGCGATGGCGACGGGGTTGCCGGTCGTCGCGACGGCCGTCGGCGGCAATACTGAGCTCGTCCACCCGGGCTTTACGGGCATCCTCGTGCCGCCGATGTCGACGGAATTGCTGGCGGCGGCGATCGCCGATTACTGCAGGATCCCGGACATGGCGGCCCGCCACGGCGCCCGCGCGCGCAGCCAGGTGATCGCGCGCCACAGCATGCCGGCGATGGCCCGCGATGTCCTTGCCGTCTACGATGCCCTCACGGGCGGCGACGCGCCGGGGAGCGTCCGCGGGGGATGCTGAACAGCGGCATCTTCCACATGCCCGCGCCAAATCGTCTATAGTGATGCCTCTTTACAAAAGCAAAACCAAGAGAGTGCGATGAAATTTGACGTAGCCATCGTCGGCAGCGGCCTCGCCGGCCTGTCGGTTGCCCTTCATCTGGCGCAAACCCGCAAGGTCGCCATCATCTCCAAGCGCGAGCTCCTCGACGGTGCCAGCAACTGGGCGCAGGGCGGCATCGCCGCCGTGCTGGACTCGGGCGACAGCCACGACCAGCATATCGCCGACACCCTCGTCGCCGGCGCCGGCCTGTGCGACGAAGCGGCCACCCGCTACATCGTCGAGCACGGGCGCGAGGCGATCGAATGGCTGATCGAGCAAGGCGTGCCGTTTACCCGCGACGAGACAGCGGAACTCGGCTTCCACCTGACCCGCGAGGGCGGTCACAGCCAGCGCCGCATCATCCACGCCGCGGACGCCACCGGCCACGCCGTGCAGGTGACGCTGGAACAGAAAGTGCGCGCGCACCCGAACATCACCCTGTTCGAGCATCACTGCGCGATCGACGTGATCACGTCCGATAAACTGCAGCCGGACGGCGTGCATGCCGGACCGGCCCTCGTCGGCCAGCCGCGCTGCCATGGCCTGTACGTGCAGGACGAACAGAGCGGCAGGGTGCAGACGTTCGAGGCGGAGCACACCGTGCTCGCCACCGGAGGCGCCGGCAAGGTCTACCTGTACACGACGAACCCCGACACCGCGACGGGCGACGGCATCGCGATGGCCTGGCGCGCCGGCTGCCGCGTGTCGAACATGGAGTTCATCCAGTTCCACCCGACCTGCCTGTACCACCCGTTCGCGAAATCGTTCCTGATCACGGAAGCGGTGCGCGGCGAAGGCGGATTGCTGAAGCTGCCGCCCGAGGCGGGACCCGCGGCCGGCACGCGCTTCATGCCCGCGCACGACGACCGCGGGGAACTGGCGCCGCGCGACGTCGTCGCCCGCGCCATCGACTTCGAGATGAAGAAGCGCGGCATCGACTACGTCCACCTGGACATCACGCACAAGAGCCCGGAATTCATCAAGGAACACTTCCCGACGATTTACGCGCGCTGCCTGGAGCTGGGCATCGATATCACGAAGGAACCGATTCCCGTCGTGCCGGCCGTCCACTTCACGTGCGGCGGCGTCGTGACCGATTTGTCCGGCCGCACCGACATCCCGGGCCTGTACGCCGTCGGCGAGACTGCCTACACGGGCCTGCACGGCGCCAACCGCCTGGCCAGCAATTCGCTGCTGGAATGCCTCGTCGTCGGCCGCGCGTGCGCCCACCAGATCGCCGCGGCGCCGTCGGTCGACGTGCCCGCGCTGCCCGCGTGGGACGAAAGCCGCGTCACCAATGCGGACGAGGAAGTGGTCATCGCCCACAACTGGGACGAGCTGCGCCGCTTCATGTGGAACTACGTCGGCATCGTGCGCACGACCAAGCGCCTGGAACGCGCGCAGCACCGCATCAAGCTGTTGAAGGAAGAGATCGACGAGTACTACCGCAACTTCCGCGTCACCAACGACCTGCTGGAGCTGCGCAACCTCGTCGAGGTGGCGCACCTGATCGTGCGCAGCGCGCTGTCGCGCCACGAAAGCCGCGGCCTGCATTTCTCGCGCGACTATCCGGATACGCTGCCGAAGGCATTGCCCAGCGTGCTGACGCCGCGCCGCCGCTAATTCGGGTAGATGATTCAGAAGCTTACGCCGTCGACCGTCCTGCTGCTGACCGTCCCGCCCCTGCTGTGGGCGGGTAACGCCATCGTGGGACGGCTCGTGCGCGCGGCCGTGCCGCCGATGACGCTGAACCTGCTGCGTTGGGTCATCGCGCTGGCCGTCCTGCTGCCGCTCGGGTGGGCGACGTTGCGCCAGGCCGGCGTGCTGGACGCGATTCGCACCCGTTGGCACCGCTATGCGCTGCTGGGGCTGCTGGGCATCGGCATGTACAACTCCCTGCAGTATCTCGCGCTGCAAAGCTCCACGCCCATCAACGTCACCCTCGTCGCCTCGGGCATGCCCGTGTGGATGATGCTCGTCGGGCGGCTGTTCTATGGCGTGGCCGTACGGACGCGCCAGGTGATCGGCGCATTGCTGTCGATCGTCGGCGTGCTTGTCGTGCTGTGCCGTGGTGACGTCGGCCAGCTGCTTGCGCTGCGCCTCGTCGCGGGCGACCTGTACATGATCCTCGCGACCATCGCGTGGTCGTTCTACAGCTGGATGCTGCTGCAGCCGCGGGACGAGCCGGCCTTGCGCGCCGACTGGGCCGCGTTCCTCGGCGCGCAGGTGGCGTTCGGGCTGTTGTGGTCGGCCGGTTTTGCCGGCGTCGAGTGGTCGCTGGGCGCGGCAGCCATCGCGTGGAGCTGGCCCGTCGTGGCGGCGCTGCTGTTCGTGGCCGTGTGCCCGGCCGTGCTCGCGTTCGCCATGTGGGGCGCGGGCATCCGCCGTGCCGGGCCGGGCATCGGTGCCTTCTTCGTCAACCTGACGCCGCTGTTCACGGCGCTGCTGTCGTCCGCCTTCCTGGGCGAGCTGCCCCATGCCTACCACGTGCTCGCGTTCCTGCTGATCGTCGGCGGGATCGTCGTGTCCGCCAAACGTTGAAGCAGCCGTAACGTGTTTCTGTGCGGGCATCGGAGATGTTACGATCCCGGCGGAAGGAGCACATCAAGATGGCTGAAGCATTCACCGTCCACGACCACGCGGCGCGGATCGCCGCATTCCTCGACCGCCACCCGCGCGCGCTCGTACTGACGGGCGCGGGGTTGTCGACGGCATCCGGCATTCCCGATTACCGCGACCGCGATGGCACCCGCCGCGGCAAACCCCCGATCCACGGCCCGGATTTCCGCAAATCCGAAGCCGTGCAGCGGCGCTATTGGGCGCGCAGCATGATCGGCTGGCCCGTGCTCGCGCAGGCCCGGCCGAATCGGGGTCATGCCGCGATCGCGGGGCTGGAGCGGATCGGCAGGATCGGTTCCGTGCTGACGCAGAACGTCGATGGCCTGCACGGCCAGGCCGGATCGCACGGCGTGCTGGAATTGCACGGCAATATCCATACGGTCGTGTGCCTCGAATGCTCGGCGATCTTCCCGCGCGCCTTCGTGCAGGGGCAGCTGGAAGATTTCAATCCGCACATGGCGGGTGCCAATGCGACGCCGCTGCCGGATGGCGATGCGTCCGTCGAACCGACGGAACTCGCCAGCTTCCGGCTGCCGTACTGTACGTGCTGCGGCGGGATCTTGATGCCCAACGTGGTCTTCTTCGGCGATAACGTCCCGCCGGCACGCACGGCCATCGCACTGGAACAGATGGAACGGGCGGACGCGCTGCTGGTCGTCGGCTCGTCGCTGATGGTCTATTCCGGCTTCCGGTTCTGCCGCATGGCGCGGGCCGCCGGCAAGCCGATCGCCGCCATCAACCTCGGCCGCACGCGCGCCGACGACCTCCTCGACATCAAGATCGAAGAATCGGCCGAGCGGGTGCTCCCGCTCGCGCTGGACATGCTCATCAAAGGTTCGGAGCAGACGGAGCGAGACACGCCATCCATACCACTCGACGGGGGAATACTGTGACGAAAACGTTAAGCAGCACTGGTGTCAAACCCTGGCAGGCCGGCGCATTGCTGGCCGGTCTCGGCCTCGCGGCCTCTTATTTCTATGTGCGTTCGAAAACGAAACAGGCGGAGGCGGAGAATCCGCCGCAGGGCCGCTTCGTCAAGGTCGACGGCGTGCGCCTGCATTACGTGGAACGGGGCAGCGGCCCCGCGCTGGTCCTGCTGCACGGGAACGGCGTGCTGGCCAGCGATTTCCAGACGAGCGGCCTGATGGACAAGGCGGCCGAGCACTACCGCGTGATCGCGTTCGACCGCCCCGGCTTCGGCTACAGCGAGCGGCCGCGCAGCAAGGTGTGGACGCCGCAAGCCCAGGCGCGGTTGCTCCATCACGCGCTGCAGGAGATCGGCGTCGATTCGGCCATCGTGCTGGGCCACTCGTGGGGCACGCTCGTCGCGCTGTCGATGGCGCTGGAAGTGCCGGACTTCGTGCGCGGTCTCGTGCTGCTGTCGGGTTATTACTACCCGAGCCTGCGCGCGGACGTGCCGCTGCTGTCCGGACCCGCGATCCCGATCGTGGGCGATTTGATGCGGTACACGATCTCGCCGCTCGTCACGCGCATGCTGTGGCGTCCGCTGACGAAGCGCGTGTTCTCGCCGCAGCCGGTCGACGCCCGTTTCCGCGACCTGCCCGTATGGATGCTGCTGCGTCCGAGCCAGCTGCGCGCCAGCGCGGCGGAGACGGCGCTGATGGTGCCGTCGGCCGTGGCGCTGGCCAGGCGTTATCCGGAGCTGAAGGTGCCCGTGGTGGTGATGGCCGGCACGAAGGACAAGATCGTCGACTTCGGCCACAACTCGGAGCGGCTGGACGAGCGCCTGCCGGACAGCGAGCTGCAGCTGCAGCCCGGCGTCGGGCACATGACGCACTATGCGCACCCGGAGAAGGTGCTGGCCGCGGTCGACGAGATCGCGGGGCGCGTTGGGGAGTCCGTGTATCGGAGGAATCCGCAGGCGGAGGCGTTGGCGAGGGCCAGCGAGAGCGGGACGTAAAAACACCGTCGTTACCGCGCAGGCGGGAACGACGGTCGTGGGGCTCTCAGCCAATAATGCGCAGCGAGTAGTCCGTCGCCTTGACGTCCTTGGTCAGGCCGCCGATCGAAATCCGGTCGACCCCGGTCTCGGCGATCGCACGTACGGTCTGCATATTGATGCCGCCGGACGCTTCCAGCAACGCCCGTCCCTCGTTGATGCGCACCGCTTCGCACATCATGTCCAGGTCAAAATTATCGAGGAGGACCGACGTTGCGCCAGCCGCAAGCGCTTCTTCCAGTTCGGCGATCGACTCCACCTCGATCTGGATCGACACGCCCGCGTTCAGCGCGGTCGCCGCCTGCAGCGCCGGCGTGATGCCGCCCGCGGCCGCGATGTGGTTTTCCTTGATCAGGATGCCGTCGTACAGCGCCATGCGCTGGTTCGCGCCGCCGCCCACGCGCACGGCGTACTTCTGCGCCTGGCGCAGCCCCGGCAGCGTCTTGCGCGTGTCGAGGATCTGCGCCCTGGTGCCGGCGATGACGTCGACATAGGTGCGCGTGGCCGACGCGACGCCGGACAGCAGTTGCAGGAAGTTCAGCGCCGAGCGCTCCGCCGTCAGCAGCGAGCGTGGCGAGCCTTCGATCATGCAGACGACGCTGTCGGCCGCCATCACATCGCCCTCGGCATATTTCCAGTCGATCTCGATGTCCTGGTCGACGGCGCGCATGACGCCTTCGAACCACGGCGCGCCGCACAGGACGGCCTGCTCGCGCACGATCACGCGCGCTTTCGCGCGGGGTGCTTCCGGCACGAGCTTGCCGGTCAGGTCGCCGCTGCCGACGTCTTCCAGCAGCGCGGCCAGCAGGTTCTGTTCGAATGCGGCCTGCAGCTTGTCGTCGAACTGGCCTTCGTCGGCGTAAGGGTTGCGGAGATTGCTCATGCGGGACCGATTCCTTTGAAGAGGTTGGCTTCCTGCTCCAGCGCGCCGGTCGGCAGTGCCTTCGCTTTCTTGGCGGCGGCGAAGTCGAGCATGCGGTCGATGGCGCGCTTGGCCTGCTTGCCGATTTCCGGATCGACGAAGATTTCGTTTTTACTGTCAGAGGCTTGCAGCACGTCGGCCAGGTTCTGCAGGCCGTTCATCGCCATCCACGGGCAGTGCGCGCAGCTCTTGCAGGTGGCGCTGTTGCCCGCCGTCGGGGCTTCGATCAAGGTCTTGCCCGGCGCCGCCATGCGCATCTTGTGCAGGATGCCGTTGTCGGTGGCGACGATGAAGTGCGTCGCATCCATCGTCTGCGCCGCGTTGATCAGCTGCGTGGTCGAGCCGACGACGTCCGCCTGGGCGACGACGTTGGCCGGCGATTCCGGGTGCACGAGGACTTTCGCGTGCGGGTACTCCGCGCGCAGCAGGTCCAGTTCGATGCCCTTGAACTCGTCGTGCACGAGGCAGGAACCCTGCCACAGCAGCATGTCGGCACCCGTCTGCTGCTGGATGTACGAGCCCAGGTGGCGGTCCGGCGCCCACAGGATCTTCTTGCCCTGGTCGTGCAGGTGCTTGACGATGTCCAGGCCGATCGACGAGGTCACCATCCAGTCCGCACGCGCCTTCACGGCGGCGGACGTGTTGGCGTAGACGACGACCGTGCGGTCCGGATGCTGGTCGCAGAACGCGGCGAACTCGTCGGCCGGGCAGCCCAGGTCCAGCGAGCAGGTCGCGTCCAGGTCCGGCATCAGGATCGTCTTTTCCGGGCTCAGGATCTTCGCCGTCTCGCCCATGAAGCGCACGCCCGCCACGACGAGCGTCCTGGCGGGATGATCGCGGCCGAAGCGCGCCATTTCCAGAGAGTCCGACACGCACCCGCCCGTTTCCTCGGCAAGGTCTTGCAGGTCGGCATCGACGTAGTAGTGCGCGACCAGGACGGCTTCGCGCTCCTTCAGCAGGCGGCGGATGCGGTCCTTCAGCGCGGTCTTTTGTTCGACTTCGAGCGGCGACGGGGTACGGGCCCAGGCCTCGGCGGTGGAGCACACGCCGCCAACCGGCCGGTCGTATTCAAATACTTTAACGGGGGCAATGGTATTCATGGGATACAAGCTCCAATCAGTCGAGACCCTGGCTCTTGAGGTAATCCTCGTAATTGCCCTGGAAGTCGATGATGCGGTCTTCCTTGATCTCCAGGATACGGGTCGCCAGCGACGACACGAACTCGCGGTCGTGCGACACGAAGATGAGGGTGCCTGCGTATTTATCCAGCGCGATGTTCAGCGACTCGATCGATTCCATGTCCATGTGGTTCGTCGGCTCGTCGAGCAGCAGCACGTTGTGGCGGCCCAGCATCAGCTTGCCGTACATCATGCGGCCCTTCTCGCCGCCGGACAGCACGCGCACGGACTTCTTGACCTCGTCGCCGCCGAACAGCAGGCGGCCCAGGATCGAGCGCACGGCCTGGTCGTCGTCGCCTTCCTTCGTCCACTTGCCCATCCAGTCGGTCAGGTTCAGGTCGGTGGCGAATTCTTCCGTCGGATCCTGCGGCATGTAGCCCGGATTCGCATTCTCGGCCCACTTCACGCGGCCGGTGTCGGCGTCGAGACCCGTGATCGGGGCGCTGCCGATGCAACGCAGCAACGTGGTCTTGCCGGCGCCGTTGGCGCCGATGATCGCGATGCGCTCGCCGGCCTCGACCATGATCGAGAAATTCTTGAACAGCTGGCGGTCGTACGATTTCGACAGGCCTTCCGTCTCGACGGCCAGGCGGTGCAGTTTCTTCTCGCCTTCGAAGCGGACGAACGGATAGGCGCGCGAGGACGGCTTGAATTCCTCGATCTTGATCTTGTCGATCATCTTGGCGCGCGACGTGGCCTGGCGGGCCTTGGACTTGTTCGCGGAGAAGCGGCGCACGAAGTCCTGCAGCTCGGCGACCTTCTCTTTCGCCTTCGCGTTGTTGGCCAGCTGCTGGTTGCGGGCCTGCGTCGACGCTTCCATGTAGTCGTCGTAGTTACCCGGATAGACCTTCAGCGTGCCGTAGTCCATGTCGGCGACGTGCGTGCACACCGAGTTCAGGAAGTGGCGGTCGTGCGAGATGATGATCATCGTCGAGTTCCGCTGGTTCAACATGTCGGCCAGCCAGCTGATGGTGTGGATGTCCAGGTTGTTGGTCGGTTCGTCGAGCAGCAGGATGTCCGGATCCGAGAACAGGGCCTGCGCCAGCAGCACGCGCAGCTTCCAGCCCGGCGCCACGGCGCTCATCGGGCCCTGGTGCAGGTCGGTGGCGATGCCCAGGCCCAGCAGCAGTTCGCCGGCGCGCGCTTCGGCCGAGTAGCCGTCGTATTCGGCGACCTTGCCTTCGAGCTCGGCCGCTTTCATGTAGTCCTCGTCGGTCGCTTCCGGATTCGCGTAGATGGCGTCGCGTTCGCGGATGGCTTCCCACAGTTCCGTGTGGCCCATCATGACGACGTCGAGGACGCGCACGTCTTCGTAGGCGAACTGGTCCTGGCGGAGCTTGCCGAGGCGCTCGTGCGGGTCGAGGCTGACGTTGCCGGCGGACGGCTCGAGGTCGCCACCGAGGATCTTCATGAAGGTCGACTTGCCGCAGCCGTTGGCGCCGATGAGGCCATAACGGTTGCCGTCGCCGAACTTGACGGAAATATTTTCGAACAGCGGCTTGGCGCCGAACTGCATCGTGATGTTGGCTGTACTGAGCACTGGGAAACCTTCGCGTGGTGATTCAATTAACCGCACATTTTACCACTGTGGGAAGGGCGTTGCGTCAGCCGGTCTTGAGTGTCGGGTAACCCGACATGGTCAGCGACCACTGCCCGCCGTCGCACTGCAAATGCCCGTGCGCCCCGAACGGAATCGTCACGTGACGGGCGATGTGGCCGAATTCCAGCCCCGTCAGCACCGGCACGGGCAAGGTCGCGCGGACATACGCCAGCATTTCGTCGAAGTTGTAGCCGTTGTCGTTCGCGCCGAGCCGGTAGCCGGAGAAATCGCCCAGCACGATGGCGCGCTGCTTGTCCAGCACGCCGGCTTGCATCAGCTGCAGCAGCATGCGCTCCACGCGGAACGGGTGCTCCGCGATGTCTTCCAGGAACAGGATGCCGCCGTCGATGCGCGGGAAGTACGGCGTGCCCATCAGCGACATGATCATCGCCAGGTTGCCGCCCCAGACGATGCCCGTCGCGTCGAGGCGCGGGTTCACCGCGCCGTGGCCGGAGATCGTGTGCGTGGGACCGGCCAGGCAATGCCAGAAATCGTTCAGCGTGAATTCGTTCGGCTCGGCCGTGCCCACGTCGGCCGTGAACATGGGCCCGGCGTAGCTGATGGCGCCCGTCTTCGCATACAGCGCCATGTGGAATGCCGTGACGTCGGAGTACCCGACGAAGATCTTGCCGCTGGCGGCCATGCGTTCGAAGTCGATGTGCGGCAGCAGGCGCGTCATGCCGTAGGCGCCGCGGATGGCCATGACGACCTGCACGTCCGGGTCGGCGGCCGCCGCTTCCAGCTGGGCGAGGCGTTCCGCGTCCGTGGCCCCGAAGCGCTGGTGGCGCTCTTCGTGCTTGTAGTAATTGTGGACCAGGATGCCCTGGGCTTCGAGGCGCGCGATGCCGCGCGGGATCGCTTCCGGCTCGGGCGCGTAGCTGCCCGGCGCGATGAGGGCAATGCCCGGTTGTTGGATGGTCACTGTTTGACGAAGAGCCTTGGTGTCGAGTCGGGCGCCATCTTACCGTGCGCATGGGCGTCGATCAAGGCGAGGAGCCGCTCCAGCAGCTGGGGCGGCAGGTCGTGTCCCATGCCCTCGATGACTTCGAGGCGGGCGCCGGGAATCGCCTGCGCCGTGTCGACGCCGCACGCGAGCGGTACGAGCGGATCGGCCGCGCCGTGGATCACGAGCGTCGGCGCCACGATCGTCTGCAGCTGCGGCGTGCGGTCGCCGCAGGCCGTCACGGCCAGCATCTGGCGCACGACGCCGCCCGGGCAGCAGTTGCGGCGCAGCGCGCGGGCGACGCGGCGGCGCAGGTGTTTTTCCGGCGTCGGGTACGCCGGGCTGCCGATCGCTTGCAGCAGCTGCACGTTGTACTCGATCGCCGTGTCGATGTCGCCGGCGCCCCGCGGACGGCGCAGCAGCGCGCGGCGGGCCACTTGCGTCGGGCCCGGCAGGCCGCGGCGGCCGCTGCTGGACATGATCGACGTGAGGCTGAGCACGCGCGACGGGTACTTGGCCGCCATCAGCTGTCCGACCATGCCGCCCATCGACATGCCGACGACGTGGGCGCGGGCGACGCCCAGCGCGGACAGCACGCCGATCGCATCGTCGGCCATGTCTTCCAGGCGATACGGCGGTTTGAGCGGGATGCGCAGCAGCGACTTCAGCCAGGCGAGCCCGAGGCTCGGCGTGCCGGCGTGTTCGAATTTGGTGGACAGGCCGCTGTCGCGATTATCGAAACGGATCACGTAAAAGCCCAGCTCGACGAGGCCTTCGACGAATTCGTCCGGCCAGGCCGTCAATTGCAGGCCGAGGCCCGAAACCAGCAGCAGGGGTACGGATTTCGGATCGCCCGCCGTGTCGAAGGCGATGCGGATCCCGTTGGCGTTCAGGCTAGGCATTGTCGATAGCTGGGTCGTGAAATCCTCCGCTACCGGGAAGCAGCGAAGGCCTGGGACCAGCATATCATTTTTGGCAAACGGGTGGTGTCAGCCTTGCGTGCGCCGGGCGGCACGCCGCTCGGCGAAGAACCCCTTGAGCATGGCGCTCGCTTCGTCGGCCAGCACGCCGCCGACGACGTCCGTGTGGTGATTCAACTGCTCCAGCGCGAACAGGTCGAGGATCGAGCCGCACACGCCCGTCTTGGGATCGGGCGCCGCATACACGACGCGGGCCAGGCGCGCGTGCATCATCGCGCCCGAGCACATTGCGCAGGGTTCGAGCGTCACGTACAGCTCGCAACCCGGCAGCCGGTAGTTGCCGAGCTTGTCCGCCGCCGCGCGCAGGGCGACGATTTCGGCGTGCGCGGTCGGGTCGTGGCGGCCGATCGGCTGGTTGAAGCCGGTGGCGATGATCGCGCCGTCGCGCACGACGACGGCGCCCACGGGCACCTCGCCCGCCGCCCAGGCCTTGCGGGCCTCCTGCAGGGCCAGGCCCATGTACGTATTGTCGTCCGCTTCAGGCATCCGTGATTTCGGCCCAGCAGTTCGGCGTCTCGTGCAGCACGAGCTTCTGCAGGCGCAGGCCGGTGCCGTAGCGGTCGGTGTAGGCCGCCTTCAGGATGTTCCATGCCACCTGCGCGAGGTTTTCCACGGTCGGGATGCGGTCGATTACGACGGTTTTATGGTTCGGCAGGCTGGCGAGGAAGCCGCGCACGGACTCGTCCTTCTCGTACACGAGGAAGGCGTGGTCCCAGACGTCGACGAGGTGCTCTTTCGCGAGTGCCTTGATGTCCGAGAAATCCATGATCATGCCGTTGTCGGAGTTGCCTTCGACGTCGATGACGGCACCCGTCAGCGTGATTTCCAGCGTGTAGCGGTGGCCGTGCAGGTTGCGGCACTGGCTTTTATGGTCGGGGATGCGGTGGCCGGCGTCGAATTCCAGCTTGCGGGTAATGGTCAGCATGTGTGCTCAGGGGATGTTCAGGAGTTTATGGGTCTGGAGGCTGAGCTTCCACTTCGGGTTGCGGCGGCAGGTGTCGATGGCCAGTTGCGTGTTGAACTGGCCCAGCGGGCCGTCCATCGGCTGCACGAAGAAGTTGTCGAAATCCAGGTGTTCGTACGCGGCCAGGTCCTGGCCCGTCTGCGGAATGACGACCTTGAGCTCGTTGCCCTTTGCAACCACCAGTGTCGAGCCCATCTTCGGGCTCACGCAGGTCCAGTCCACGCCCGGCGGCACGGGCAAGGTGCCGTTCGTCTCGATGGCGATGGTGAAGCCGACGGCGTGCATCGCGT
Source organism: Massilia sp. Masssp94 (assembly GCF_059491305.1). NCBI lineage: Bacteria > Pseudomonadati > Pseudomonadota > Betaproteobacteria > Burkholderiales > Oxalobacteraceae > Massilia > Massilia sp. Masssp94. Next base: position 6,561,017 of record NZ_CP168501.1, on the reverse strand, counting down.
CGATCAGGGCCGCGTCCAGCTGCAGCAGTGGCTCGCCGCCCGTGAAGACGACGTATTTGCTGGCCGGATAGGTCTCCGGCCACAACCCATTGATTTCCGCGGCGAGGCTGGCGGCATCCTTGAATTTGCCGCCCCGTTCGCCGTCGGTGCCAACGAAATCCGTGTCGCAGAACTGGCAGACGGCCGTGGAACGGTCCGCCTCGCGGCCCGTCCACAGGTTACAACCCGAAAAGCGGCAGAACACGGCCGGGCGGCCCGCATGGGCGCCCTCGCCCTGCAGGGTGTAGAAGATCTCTTTGATGCTGTAAGTCACAGTAAAAGTCCGGTAAGGCTCGCGTCAACCTTCCATTATACCGCGCCCGGGCCGGGTGGCAGAAGAGGCGCACTTCCCACGCCCGGCGCTGTAAAGACGGCAAAATTGATGGCAAGCAAAAACGTGCCATTCGGAAAGTCGTACCTTTTGATACGGAAAGTTCCTAATCGAGTCGTCCTAGTCCTCGCCGGAGGGATCGTGATGAAAACCCTGCTGCTTCAGTCGCTGCGTGTCACGCTCGGGGCCCTGCTGTTGCTCACCGCGTGGTTCGGCATGTCGGAACACGCCCGCATGCTCGCGGTGCCAGAGCGGCTGCAACTGGGTGTGCTGGTGCTCGTCGTGTTGTCCGTGCTGTTCGCCGTGCTGTTCCGGCGCATGCACAGCGAGGACCAGATCGCGCGCCTCGAAGCCGCGCTGTGCCGGGAGCAGAAGGCCCGCAGCCAGGCCGACCAGGCGCTGGCCGAGTCCGATATGTTGCTGGGGCGGCTGACGGGTGGCACGGACGGCCGCCGCGGCAACCTCGACCCGCTCGCGCAACTGGTGGCCATCCAGACCGAGCTGCTGCAGGTGCGCCGCCAGTACGCGCTGGAAGATCCGCTCCTCGCGTCGCGCATCGATTTATTGTGCACCCGGGTCGACCGGGTCGCCCAGGCGATCGTCACCCACGCCGACGAGCCGGGATAACAGCCCCGTCCACCCTTGCTGAAAATCAAGGGGGCGCCATTGTCTGTAGCGCACAATCGGTTCTCGCCAGCAAGTAATTGCTAATCAGAACCGAAGGACGGTACATGACAAGCACAACAACAATACAGCGGCTCATGGATGCCTCGGGCGCGCCGGCCGATCGCGCTTTCGCCCACCAGTTGATGGAGACGCTGGCCATTCCCATTTTCGTCCTCGACACGACGTCCCGCGTGATGCTGTGGAACCGCGCCTGCGAGCGGCTGACGGGCGTGCCCGCGCGCGACATCATCGGCACGCGCGACCACTGGCGCAGCTTTTTCGAAGAGCGCCGCCCCACCCTCGCCGACCTCCTGATCGAAGAACGCGCCGGCGAAACGCACCAGCCCCGCATCGGCCTGCCCGAGGATCCGCACCTGTCCGCGGAAAGCTGGTGCGACATGCCGCGCATGGGCCGCCGGCGCTACCTCGCTGCGGACGCGAGCCCGATCTACGACGAACGCGGCCGGCTGGCCGCCGTCGTGGAGACGCTGCGCGACATGACGGATGAAAAGCTGGCCCAGATCGCGCTCGAACAACTTGCCACGCGCGACGGCCTCACGGGCCTGGCCAACCGCCGCTGCTTCGACGAGACGCTGCACGCCGAATGGGCGCGCGCGCTGCGCCAGCGCCAGCCGCTGTCGCTGCTGATGGTGGATGTGGACAATTTTAAGGCGTATAACGACGCGAACGGCCACCTGGGCGGCGACGAATGCCTGAAACGGATCGCCACGGCCGTCGCCAGCGAAATGCGCGCCAACGACCTCGTGGCGCGCTATGGCGGCGAGGAATTCGCCGTGATCCTGCCGAACCAGTCACTGAAGGGCGCGGCGACCGTCGCCGAACGCATCCGCGCCCGCGTCGAACAATTGCAAGTCCCCAACCGCCTGGCGCCGGCACAGCACGTGACCGTGTCGATCGGCGCGGCCACCGCGATCGCCACGCCCGACAACAGCGCCAGCGAACTGGTCGCCATTGCCGATGCGGCGCTGTACCGGGCCAAGCATATGGGACGGAACCGGATCAGCTTGCCCCTCACCGAACTGGCATAAACCACGTCGCTCCCGCGCAAGCGGGAATCCCTGCCGAGTGTCTCGTTCAACTCGGTATGGGCCCCCGCCTCCGCGGGGGGGCGACGGTCAGCCGATGGTCGCCCTATCCCATCCGTGCCGCACCGCGGCCTTCATCTTCTCCCAGGTCGACGCGCCATCCTTGCCGTAGCGCGTATCCCAGTCGGCCCGCAGGTCGTTCTCGACGTCCGACCAGTCGCGGTTGCGATAGCGGACGTCATTGCGCATCTCGGCGCCGTAGCGATAGGCCGGCGCCAGGTCGTCATAGCTCGTGCCGCCCGGCTTGTACGTGTTGGTCCAGTGCGTGCGGTAGTGGCTGTCGTCGTCCGTGGACGTCGTCTCGCCCGTCATGCTTTCCCAGCCGTGGCGGACGGCCGCCTTGATGCGTTCCCACGCGGACGGTTCGTTGTCCGTGCCGTACCTGCTGTGCCAGTCCTGCTTGAGGTCGTGCTCGACGTCGTCCCAGTCGCGGTCGCGATAGGTGCCGCTGCTGCGCATCTCGTTGCCGTAGCGGTAGGCCGGCGCGACGTCGTTGAAGTCCGTGCCGCTGGCGGCGTAGGTCGACTCGTAGTGCGTATGGTAATAGGTCGAGTCGTCGTCCATGTCCGGGGTGATCTTGTCCCAGCCATGGCGCACGGCGTCCTTGAACTTCTCCCACGTCGACCCGCCCGTCGTGTAGCGCGAGTCCCAGTCGGATTTCAGGTCGGACTGCACGTCGTCCCAGTGGCGGCTGCGGTATTTCTGCAGGCGGCGCGCTTCGTTGCCGTAGCGGTAGGCAGGCAGGTAGTCGTCGTAGTTGTCGTCCGCGTTGGAGTACTTCGCGTTCCAGTGGCTGCGGTAATAGCTGTCGTTATCGATGTCCGGGGTGATCTTGTCCCAGCCGCGGCGCACGGCGGCCTTGAATTTCTCCCACGTGGACTCGCCCGGATGACGCGATTCCCAGTCGCTGCGCAGGTCCGACTCCACCTCGTCCCATGAGCGGTCGCGGTATCTGGCGCTCGAACGCATCTCGGTGCCGTAGCGGTAGGCCGGCTCGTAGTCGGCGTAGCCGCCGCCCAGGCTCGAATAATTGTCGTGCCAGTCCGAGTGGTACCAGTCGTCCGTGTTCAGGTCCGGGGTGATCCTGTCCCAGCCATGGCGGACGGCCGCCTTGAATTTCTCCCACGTCGACTCGCCCGGATGGCGCGCTTCCCAGTCGGTGCGCAGGTCGGATTCGACGTCGTCCCACGCGCGGTTGCGGTAAGTCGCGTCGCGCCGCATGTCGCTGCCGTAGCGGTATGCGGGTGCATAGTCGTCGTAGCTGCCGCCCAGGCTCGAGTAATTGTCGTTCCAGTGGTTGCGGTAGGTATCGTCGTACGTATCGCTCATGCCGCCGTCATGCGAGAACACGCGCACGTTCCCGCGCGAGACGGAGCCTCCCGTATCGCGCTGCATGGAGCTGCCGACGCGGGCCGTGCCGCCCAGCGACGTGTCGTCCGAGCCGGGAATCGATGCGGTGCCCTGCAGCGTGGCGCCGCTCTGGTTCAGCGAACCGCCCTGCGCCGACTGCAGCGACGAGGAGGTGGCCGGGTTCTGCGCCGAGCTCTGGGTGCCGCTCAGCGTGTTGCCGCCGATGGCGCTGTCCATCGATCCGCCCGACTGCTCCGAGGCGCCCAGCGGCTCCTCGTAGGTCTGCCCTTTCGGGACCGGATCGTTGATGTTCTGCGTGGCGAAGAAGTTGCGGTCGTCGTGGCCCGTGAACTGCAGCGATCCCGGTTCCGTGCCCGGGGGCGTGCCCTGGTACGAGCCGGACGAGGCGGAACCCGATCCGGGGCTGCCCGACTGCGCGGACATGCTGCCCGATTGCCGCATCCCGGACGCCGCGCCTCCGGGGACGCCCGCGCTGCCCGGCTCGCGCGTCCACTGGTCGTGGTGCTCGTCGATGTCGACGGGGCCGAAGCGCTCGATGATGTCGGCGGCGCGTTCGACTTCCGGCTCGGAGTCCGCCGTCAGGGTCAGGACGTGATGGCCGCGCGTGACGGCGTACGAGTACTTCATCGCGTGTTCGTTCGTGTCGGATCCGAACAGGCCCGTGAAGAAGTGCTTGATCGAGGCGCCGAAGCCTTCCTCGCGTTCGCCCTCCAGCAACTCGTTGTCGCCGGTGACGCTGTTCGACTGGCCGGTGGGGTCGGCGCTCGAGAGGCTCGCATCGGTGCGCGGGAAGCCCGACGCCAGCAATTCGTCCAGGGCGCTTTGTGCGTCGCTTCGGTTGTCGAAGACTGCTACCAGGGTGTGTCGCATGATGTTCCTCCGCTGTATTGGTGAAGAAGACACCGGCTTCCGCGAAGCGCGCCACGCCGACCTGCTCGCCTCCGAGCACGACGTTTTCCGCGTGGAGCTCCTCACGCCGGTTCCTTGTCGAGACTACTCCAAAGCGGCCGCGTTGCGCGCACCATTGACCGGCTACAACTCATGCGTATCGCACCCATGAAAAACGGGCCGTGTGGCCCGCGTTTCGTCCATGTTATCCATGGGTTCAGTGAGCACGCGCACCGACCGGCACGCGGCCATACGGCTGTCAGCCGAACGGATTGTCGACCGTTTTCACGTCGGGCGGCGGCAGCCGGTCCGGCAGGTCGCGCGCTTCCAGGCCGGCGACGATGCGGCCCAGCAGGTCGTGCAGCAGGCGCGCCCTGGCCAGGCCGTCCGTGTCGGCCGTGAGGTCGACGTCGCCCGCCACCGTGACCCGGTCGAGCCGGTTCTCGAGCGTCAGGTTGCCGATCTCGACGACGTCGGCCTCGTTCTCGTAGGGTGCAAACTTGGTCATAAGGTTCCTATTTACGGTTGCGGGACGGCTTGACGCGCACTTCCGGCAGCGCCAGCACGCGTTCCTTCTCGGCGTCGGACAGCGCGGGCAGCAGGTTGATGCCGATGATGCGCTCGAGCTCCGGGATCGGGATCACGTTCGCCTTCGCATCCGCCGCGTTCTCGACGAACCACGCGGCGCCGGCGCGCTGGCGCGGGCTGTACACGAGTTTATACAAATGGGTCGGCACGAGCACGTTGCCGATCTTCTTCAGGTCCGCGCCGAGGAAGGCCGGCCCCGTCACCACGTACAGGTCGCCCTCCTTCTTCGTCATCTTGCGCACGGCACCCTCGATGCCGGCCCACAGGTTGCGGTTGTTCTCGCCGTCCTGCGGGACGATGTTGGCGAGGCTGAAGCTGTCGCGCTGGCTGTCGCGGTCCGGCATGTCGCCGTTCGGGGCCATGTGGCCGCGGTCGTAGCCGCTGCGCGAGTAATCCGATAACTCCGCCCGCTGGCCGGCCGGCAGGCGCGATTCGGAATGGAACGAGTTTTCGCGCGACAAATCCTGCGCCGCCGCGATATTCTCTGCCTGCAGGTGTTCCGCCGACCACAGCGGCGTGCGCGTGATCCCCGAGTGCAGCACGCTGAACACATTGAAGCACAGGGTTTCCGTCTTGTTGCCGAGCTTGGGATTCGTGATGCGCGGCGCCTGGCCGGCCACGAAATGGTCGTCGCAGGATTGCGGTTGCGGGGCGCGCGCTTCCGTCTGGACGCGGGCCGGGGCCGGGTTCGTGGACTCGCGCTTGCACGCGCCGAGGGATAACAGCGATGCCAGCACGAGCGCCGGCGTGACAAACTTCTTGAACATGATGAAAAGACAAATCAACGATCGCGCCATTTTAGCCGACGCGCGCTTGCGCTTCCTCAGGGATTTCCTGTGTGCATAGCCGCGCACGCTTGAAATCTACCTGCATTTCCGAAAAGAATGCTATACAATCCCAGTTTCAAAAAGCTAAGTATATTTGTCCAAATTAAATGGCGATGGATAATTCCTCCATACCCGAGGACCTCCGACGCTTCGTGCTGACCAGCATCCCCTCGGTCCCTTTCCTGGAAGCGCTGTTGCTGATGCGCGCCAATCCGGACTACGCCTGGCGCCGCGATACGCTGGCGCGGCGGCTGTACGTGCGCGAAAAGACGGCGGAAGACCTGCTCGCCGACCTGTGCACGGCCAGGATCGCCGTACCGTGCGAGGAAGCCGGGGCCTATCGCTATGGCCCGGCCGATGCCGGCCTGCGCGAACGGATCGACCGCCTGGCCGATGCGTACGCGACGCACCTCGTCGAAGTCACCCACCTGATCCACTCTTCACTCGACCGCAAGGCCCAGCAATTTGCGGACGCGTTCAAATGGCGTAAGGATTCATGATGGCGATTACCATCTATTCGCTGTGTACATTGACGTCGCTGGCGTGCGCCTGGTTGCTGCTGGGCAGCTATCGCCGCACCGGCCACCGGCTGCTGTTCTGGAGCGGCGCCTCGTTCGCGGCACTGACCGTGAACAACGTGTTCCTCATGCTGGACAAGGTCGTGTTCCCGGACTTCTACCTGCTCCCCGTGCGCCAGGTGTCGGCCCTCGTGGCCATGCTCCTGCTGCTGTACGGCCTCATCTACGAGAAAGAATGACATGAGCGACCTGATTTCCGGCGCCATCGCCATGGCTTCCTTCGTGATCGCGCTGTTCTTCCTGCGCTTCTGGCGCAACTCGCGCGACCGCTTCTTCCTGTACTTCTCCCTGTCGTTCGGCATCGAGGGCGTGCACCGTATCGTGTCGGCGCTGACGTTCGACGAGGCCGAGGACACGCCCCTGCACTACCTCGTGCGTCTGCTGGCGTACGGGCTCATCCTGTGGGCGATCCTGGAAAAGAACCTGCCCGCGCGCCGCCGCGACGGCAAGTAGCGTGCGCCCGGCCGCCCTTCCCTGCGCCATAATCGGCCCGATGCCACTATCGGGAGGACGTCATGACAGGACAGGACAAACGCAAGGATCAAGGCGCCCAGCGCGCCGATCCGGGCCAGCAGCAGCGCGCCGAAAACCGCTCGGAGTCTCTGTTGCCAGGGGACGATGCCGGCGACGGCCGCTACGACGTGGCCGAGGAAGTGAACCTCGACCAGCAGTCGGACCAGCTGCGCCGCGTCGGCAAGCCGCCGAAGGACATCCCTAAACCGTAAGCCCCATCTTCAGGCCCTCGATCGCGTGGGCCTGCTCGATGTTTTCCAGCGCCGGCACGATGCGGCAGCGCAGGTGGTCGCGCACCTCGGCCGGCAGCGCATCCCAATAGGCCTGCGTCACCTGCAAGTCGTGCTTGTCGGCGTTGCGGCCGTCCGGCGCATCCACGCCCAGCACGAGCACGGGACGCGACTGCCGGCTGCGGTTCGCCGTGCCGCGGTGGATCGTCAGGGCCGAACGGGCCGAGATGTCCCCGACTTTCGGCAGCTTGCGCTGGGCGCGCGCCTCGTAGCGCGGGTACAGCGACTTGTCGGGAAACATGAGGTCGCCGCCGGCGAGGTCGTCCCATTGGGTACCGGGCGCGATCTCGAATGGGCCGATCTCTTCCGTCACATCCACCGTCGTGAGGTTGAAGGCGAGCGAATTCAGGCGGCGCCCGACCAGCGTTTCCGGCGGCGACGGGAAGTCGCGGTGCCACGGCTGGTGCATGGCGCCCGGGAACGGGATGTCGAAGCCGACCTCCACGATCTTGTAGTCCGGCCCCAGCACGGCCCGGCACACGGCGACGACCCACGGGTGCGTCGCCAGCTCGACGAAGCCGCGCAGCCGTTCCGGATGTACCTCGACGTAATAGCGGCACGGGCCGCGTTCGAGGGCGCCGTTCGGACGCGCACGCGCCTCGGCGAACAGGGTTTCGATGTCTTCCTTCAGTTGCGCTACCCACGCGGCGCTGAAGGCGCCCTTGCAGGCGATGATGCCGTCGCCGTACAGGCCGCCCATGATGGCGCCCACGTCGTAGCCGGCGCTCTCGTTCGATGCTTGCATGCTGATCTCCTCGCTAGACCTCGGCCATCCTACCGGCGATCGGCGGGAGACGGCGCCCGAATGTCACCGTTGACAGTTGGCCGTTCAGCTCCTACAGTCGCATCACGATGACTTCCACTTCCCGTGTGAGCGGCCGGATGCAGGGACGCGTGCTGTTCCTGTGCGACCGTCCCGTTTCCGACCCGGCCATCGGCACCGTAGCCGCCGAGATGGGCTACGACCTCGTGCGTGCGGGCACGCTGGACGAGGCGCTGGCCCACGCCCGCCACGGCGACGACCTGCCCGGCTTCGCCCTCGTCCTGGCCGGCTATTCCGGCAACGTCGACGCCCTGTTCGACAGCGTGCGCCGCCTGCGCGCCGCCCTGCCGGAGGCGCCCGTGATCGCGCACGGCGTGCCCGGCTCCCCGCCGTTCACGCTCGAGTCGCTGTACGACGCAGGCGCGCTGGCCGTGCTGCACGATCCCGTCTCCGTCCCCATCCTCAAGGCCAAGGCGCGCTTCTTCCTGGAAGCCTACGCCACGGCGGCCGAGCGACGCCGGGCGGAGACCGCGCTGCAGGACACCCGCGCGCGCCTGGAAGCCATCATCGCCGCGGCCGAGGTGGCCGTGTGGTCGCTGGACATCGCCACGGGCCGCGTCCGGGGGGACGCGCGCATGATCGAGATGTTCGGCCTGCGTCCCGAAGACGGGCAAGGCGCCGACGTGGCCACGTATTTCGCCGCGATCCATCCGGACGACGTGCCGCCGACCCAGGTCCTGCTCGGCCGCGCCATGGAGACGGGGGCACCGTACGATGCCACGTTCCGCGTCCGTACGCCGGACGGCGCGTGGCGCTGGGTGCTGGCGCGCGGCCACCTGGACCGGCATGCCGGCACGCGCGGCATGATGCGCGGCGTCGTGATCGACGCGTCGCTGCAGAAAGAGGCGGAGGAGCGGCTGCAGGCGAGCGAGGAACGCTACCGCACGCTGTTCGACGCGATCGACGAAGGCGTGTGCGTCGTCGAGATGCTGTACGACGATGCCGGCATCCCGAACGACTACCGCTTCCTCGAGGTCAATCCGGCGTTCGTGAAGGCCACGGGCCTCGCCCATGCCGTCGGGCGCACGATGCGCTCGCTCGTGCCGCAGCACGAATCCCGCTGGTTCGAGACCTACGGCCGCGTGGCGGCGACGGGCGAACCGGTGCATTTCGTCGACGAGGCGGCCCAACTGGGGCGCTGGTACGACGTGTACGCGGCGCGCGTGGGTCCGGCCGGCAGCCGCAAGGTGGTCGTGCTGTTCACCGACATCACGGAACGCCGCCGCACGGAGCTGGAATTGCGCCGCCTGGCCGACGACCTGGCCGAGCAGGACCGCCGCAAGACGGAATTCCTCGCCACGCTGGCGCACGAATTGCGCAATCCGCTCGCGCCCATCCGCAGCGGCCTGCAGCTGATGCGGCGCGCCCGCTCCGACCCGACCGCCATCGCGCGCGTGCAGGACATCATGGACCGCCAGCTCGACCACCTCGTACACCTCGTCGACGACCTGCTGGACGTGGCCCGCATCACGCGCGGCCAGGTCGACCTGAAGCCGGCGCTGGTGCCGCTCGCGGACGTGCTGAACGCGGCCGTCGAAACGAGCCTGCCGCTGATCGAGGCCGCGCGCCACGAGCTCGACGTGCGGCTGCCGGGCGAGCCGCTGATGCTGCACGCGGACGCCACCCGCATCACGCAGGTCGTCAGCAACCTCCTGAACAACGCGGCGAAATACACCCCGCGCGGCGGCCACATCGTGCTGGCGGCGGAGCGCGACGGCCGGCAGGCGCTGATCGCCGTGTCCGACAACGGCATCGGCATCCCGCCCGACGCGCTCGACGAAGTCTTCCGCATGTTCACGCAAATCCCGAACGCGACCCGGCACATGCCGGGCGGCCTCGGGATCGGCCTGTCGCTCGTGAAAAGCCTCGTCGAGCTGCACGGCGGGACGATCCAGGCGGCCAGCGCCGGCATCGGCACGGGCAGCGTCTTCACGGTGCGCCTGCCGCTGGCCGATCATGGCGCGGACAAGGCGGCGCCCGGCGCGGCGGACCCGGACGCGACCCGCATTCCGGCGCTGCGCCTGCTCGTCGTGGACGACAACCGCGACGCGGCCGACACGCTGGCCGCGCTGCTGTCCGTGATGGGCCACGACGTCGTGGTGGCGCACGACGGCCACCAGGCGCTGCGCATGCTGGGCGGCCTGGAGCCGCACGCCGTGTTCCTCGACATCGGCATGCCCGGCCTGTCCGGCTACGAGGTGGCGCAGGCCGTGCGGCGCGAGGCGCGCCACGACGGCGTCATGCTCGTCGCGCTCACCGGCTGGGGCGGCGCGGACGACCGTGCGCGCACCGCGCAGGCCGGGTTCGACGCGCATCTCACGAAGCCGGCGACGGTGACGGCCATCGAGTCCGTGCTGCGCGACGTGGAGTCACGGCGTACTCCTTCACCAGCCGATCGCTAGCAGCTTCGCGGCCATGCGCGGCCAGCACAGCGCCGCGACCTCGTCGCGCGTGGCCCAGCGGAAAGCATCCATCTCCGGCGTCGGCCTGCCCGTCACGTGGTGCGGGAACATGCTGGTGCACGCCAGGTGCGCAAGATCCGGCAGCGCCTCGCCCACGTCCACGCGGAACAGGTGCAAAACCTTGTCGCGCCGGTAGTCGAAGCGGCCCAGCTCGCGGAAGGCGCCGGCCGGGAATGCGAGGCCCGTCTCTTCGAACAGTTCGCGCATGGCCGCGTCCAGCAGCGTTTCGCCCGGATCCCGCAGGCCCTTCGGGATGTCCCAGCGCGGCGTGTGCGTGACGTGGCCCAGCAGCAGCCGGCCGCCGGCGTCCACCACGAGGGTGCCGCAGGAGACGTCGACGGCCTTCATGGCAGCGTGCGCGCGGCGGCGGCCAGCGCCTGTTCCAGCGCCTCCAGGCTCACGGGTTTCGTCAGGTGCTGGTCGAAGCCCGCCTCGTGCGACTGCTGCTGGTCGCTCTGCGCGCCCCAGCCGGTCAATGCGATGAGGACGATCTGGCGTACGCCCTGGTTGCGCCGGATCGCGCGCGCCACCTCGTAGCCGCTCATGCCGGGGAGGCCGATGTCGAGCAGGACCAGGTCCGGCTGCGCCTCGAGCGCCAGGCGGAGACCTTCCGGGCCGTCGCGCGCAACCGATGTCGTGTGGCCGAGCGCGTCGAGCAGCGCGACGAGGCTGTCGGCCGCATCCGCGTTGTCGTCGACGACCAGCACCCGGAGGGGCGCCGGTGGCCGCGCGTGTGCGTCCTCCCCGGTCGCGCGCGGACGCGCGTGCGGCGAGCCGGGTTGCAGCGGCAGGCGCACCGTGAACGTGCTGCCGTGGCCCCGGCCGGCGGAAAACGCGGCGACGCGCCCGCCGTGCAGCTCGACGAGGCGGCGCACGAGCGACAGGCCGATCCCGAGGCCGCCCTGGGCCCGATCGAGGCTGCCGCGCACCTGCGTAAACATCTCGAACACGGAGCCGATCGCATCCGGCGGAATGCCGATGCCGCTGTCCGACACGGCGACTACGGCGTGCCCGTCCTCGCGCCATGCGGACAGCGCGACGCGTCCGCCGGCCGGCGTGTACTTGGCGGCGTTGTTCAGCAGGTTCGACAGCACCTGCACCATGCGCGTGACGTCCGCCTCGAGCGGCAGCCGTTCCTCGGGCAGGTCGACGTCCAGGCGGTGGCCGTGCGATTCGATCAGCGCGGCGCTCGTCTCCACGGCCATCTGCGCGATGACCTTCAGGTCGACGTTCTCCCGTTTCAGTTCGATCTTGCCGCGCGTGATGCGGGCGATGTCGAGCAGGTCGTCGACGAGGTGGATCAGGTGGCCCAGCTGGCGGTCCATCATCGCGTGGATGCGCGCCAGCGCGTCCTTGTCGGCCGGCGCCATGCGCAACAGGTCGAGCCCCGTGCGGATCGGCGCCAGCGGGTTGCGCAGTTCGTGCGCGAGCGTGGCGAGGAATTCGCTCTTGCGGTGGTCCGCCTCCGACAGGTCGGCGGCCACGCGGCGCAGCTCGTCCTCGGCGCGCTTCTGCGCCGTGATGTCGCGCGTGATCGTCGCGAGACCGATGTTGTTGCCCTCCGCGTCGCGCACCGCGAACCCCTTGAAGTAGACGGGCAGCGGCGGCCGGCCGTCGGGTTGCGCCAGGCGCAGTTCTCCCTCCCATTCGGCCGCACCGACCGTCAGCGCGGCCATCACGTGGTCGCGCACGAACGGCCGGTCTTCGCGCGGGAAGAAATCGATCATGCGCCGCGCGGCGATGTTGGTACGGTCATCGAGGCCCGCCATGCGCCGGCCCGCCGGGTTCAGGTAGATGCCGCCGGCGTCCGGCGTGAAGATGCCGATGAAGTCGGACGACTGCTCGGCCACGGCGGCCAGGCGCCGGATGCCCTCTTCGGCGCGGCGGCGGTCGGTCTCGTCGCGGAAATACAGCGCGAGTCCGCCGGCGCCCTCCATCGGGAACGAATTGATCTCGAACCAGCGGCCCTCGGCGTCGTCGTACGCTTCGATGCGGGATCGTTCGCGTTCCAGCGCCGTGCGCCGCAGCGCGCGTTCCTGCTGGCTGCCTTGCAGGCGCGCGAACAGGTCCCAGAACTGGGCGCCCACGAGTTCCTCGCGCGGCTTGCGCGTGACGGCTTCGGCCGCGCCGTTCGCGTACGTGATGCGCCAGGCCGGATCGAGCGCGATGAAACCCTCGCTCATGCTTTCCAGGATCGCGCGCGAGCGGTGCTCCGCGGCCTGCCGTTCGGCCGCCTCGTGGCGCTGGCCGATCACGAGCGACGCGGTATTCGCCAGCAGCGCGAGCGCCGCCTCTTCCTGCGGGTTCGGCAGGCGCCGTTCGCGGTAGTACAGGGTGAACGTGCCGAGCACCGTGCCGGACGGCGCCAGGATCGGCAGCGCGCGCGCCGCGCGCAGGCCGTGCGCCTGCGCGAGCAGCACGTGCTGCTGCCACAGCGGGTCGGTCGCGATGTCGGCGCAGACGATCGGTGCGCCCTGCCACGCGGCGCTGCCGGCGGCACCCGCGACGGGGCCGACGGGCACGGTGTCGAGCGCGCGCTGGAATTCCACGGCGAGCGACGGCGCCGCCGCGTGCTGCAGGCGCCCGCCGCCGGCCATCAGCTGCACGGAGGCCAGCGCCGCGCCGCCCGTGTAATCCTCGGCGGTGCGGGCCAGCACGTCGAGTACGTCGCCCAGCGGCGCGTCGGTCACGGCCAGTTCCAGCGCGCCGCGCTGGCCGATGGCGAGCAGGTTGGCACGCGCGCGCTCGGTGACGTCGACGCCGTGCAGCAGCACACCCGACACACTGCCGTCCGGTTCCCGCAGGGCCATGCACACGAAGTCGAGAAAGTGTTCTTCGAGGCCCGTGTGCGCGTCGCCGGTGCCGTCCGCGGCAGGGGCCAGCAGCAGGCGCACGTTATGGCCCTCGACCGCTTCGCCGCTCGCGAACACGCGGTCCAGCACGTCGGCAAAACCCTGCCCCGCCAGTTCCGGCAACGCCGTTCGCACGGGGCGCCAGGCGAGCTTGCGGCCGCCGGCCAGTTCCAGGAAGCGCTGGTTGGCCATCTCGATCACGTGGTCCGGGCCGCTCATCACGCACATGATGGCGGGCGCGCGGTGGAAGATGTCGCGCATGCGCTCGCTGGCGGCCTGCAGCTCGCGCAGCAGCCGCTCGCGCTCGGCCTCGGCCTCGCGCCGGCTTTCGTCCAGTTCCTGTTCGCTCTCGGCCAGCCGTTCGGCGGCCAGCTTTTCGGCGGTGGCGTCGCGGATGATCTTGGCAAAGCCGACGTGGACGCCCGCCTCGTCGCGCAGCGGCACCATCACGCCGTCCGCGAAGAAACGCGTGCCGTCGCTGCGCAGGTGCCAGCGGCGGTCCTCCGCGCGGCCCTGTTCGAGCGCGCGCCGGGCTTCCAGTTCGGGCTGGCCGTGCGCCACGTCTTCCGGCGTGAACAGCAGGTCGGCGCTGCGCCCGCGCACGTCGTCGGGCGACCAGCCGGTGATCGCGGCGGCACCCCCTTCCCACTCCGTCACGATGCGGTCGACGTCCGTGCCGATGAACGCATAGTCGCGGATGTTGTCGAGGATGAGCCGCAGGCGGGCATCGCGCGAACGCAGCTGGGCGCGGTGGCGTTCTTCCTCGATGCGGGCCAGTTCCGCGTTCTTGCGGTACAGGTCGATGAACACGGCGACCTTGGCCCGCAGGACGATGGGATTGAGCGGCTTGGTGAGGTAGTCGACCGCGCCCAGCGCGTACGCGCGCTCGAGCGGGAATTCGTCGGCGTCGCCGGCGGTGAGGAAGATGATGGGCAGGCTGTGCGTTCGCGGGTGCTCGCGGATCAGTTCCGCCAGCTCGAACCCGTTCATCGTCGGCATGCGCACGTCCAGCAGCACGACGGCGAAATCGTGGGCCAGCACTTCGCGCAGCGCCGCCTCGCCGGACGTCACGGACACGAGCGTCTGCCCCAGGTCCGCCAGGATGGCCTCGAGCACCGCCAGGTTGGCCGGCTGGTCGTCGACGAGCAGGATCTTGGTGGTCTGGTCGGAGGCCATCGGTGTCGGGCGGTGTCTTGATGCAAATAAGACAATGTATGCCGCGCCCTTCCGAAAGTCAATTGTGCGCGGCCGGATGGCGCCCGCCCGCACACTGGCGGCTGGCTTTCGTTTTTAGTGAATCATGTCGATGACGTTTCCCTTCCTGTCCCAATCCGGGCACTTCTCCTTTCTCAACAATGGTGTCGAAGACTGGGCTCTGGCCCTGGGCGTGGCGCTTGGCAGTGCCGTCGCGATGGTGTTCCTGCGCGCGTTCGTGCTGCGGCGTATGGAAGCGCTGTCGCGCCGGACCGAAACCCGGCTGGACGACTTCGTCACGGCGATGCTGTCGAAGACGTATCTGCTGTTCATCCTCGTGTTTGCCGTGTATTTCGGCGGCACGTTCCTGGAACTGACGGCCAGGCAGGACAAGTTCGTCACCCGCATCGCCATCGCGTCGCTGCTGCTGCAGGCGGCGATCTGGGGCGACACGGGCCTGCGCGCATGGCGCGACCGGTTCAGCATCGGCCCCGTCGACGGCGCGCGGCGCGCCTCGAGCAGCGTCCTGTGCTTCATTTCGCGGCTGCTGCTGTGGGTGGTCGTCACCCTGATGATCCTCGATAACTTCGGGATCAATATCACGACCCTCGTGGCCAGCCTGGGGATCGGCGGCGTGGCCGTCGCGCTCGCCACGCAGAACATCCTGGGGGACCTGTTCGCGTCGCTGTCGATCATGCTGGACAAGCCGTTCGAGGTCGGCGATTTCATCATCGTGGGCGACGTGCTCGGGTCGGTGGAACACATCGGCCTCAAGACGACGCGCGTGCGCGGGCTCGGCGGCGAGCAGGTCGTGTTTTCCAACGGCGAGCTGCTGAAGAGCCGCATCCACAACCACAAGCGCATGCAGACGCGGCGCGTGGCATTCGTCCTGCGCGTCGCGTACGGCACACCGGAAGACCAGCTGTGCCGCATCCCGCAGATCATCCGCGAGATCGTCTCGAGCCAGCAGAACGTCGACTTCGAGCGCGCCCACTTCTTCAGCTGGGGCCAGTGGTCGCTGGATTTCGAAGTCGTGTACCACTTCCGCAGCCCGGACTACATCCTGCACATGGATGCGCAGCAGGCGATCTTCCTCGAGATCTACCGCCGCTTTCAGAAGGAAGGCATCGAGTTCGCGCACCCGCTCTCGATCGTGCGGCTGGACGACCCGAAGCTCGCGGAATCCTTGCTGCGCCGCGGCGATGCGATGCCGCCGGGGCCGTCCGTGCACTGATTGTTGCACCAAAATAGACAGACTCATCCTACAAGTCAGCCGTAGGAATTCCTATTCACCATGCATAAGGACGGGCTTACCATGGACTCACCTCTTCCCGAACGGGCGTCACGAGACGCTGCTCCGGCAGAGGAAGTGCAAATGCGCTCAACCCACTTAAAGGAGAACGATCATGGCATCGAACAACCAACAAGGCGGTAACAAGGGCAACAACCAGAGCGGCGATACCAGCAACCGCGGTTTCGCATCGATGGACCCGCAAAAGCAGCGCGAAATCGCATCGGAAGGCGGCCGCGCCGCCCACGCTTCCGGCAATGCCCACGAGTTCACCTCGGAAGAAGCACGCCGTGCCGGCTCGATGAGCCACAAGAACGACGGCAACAGCCAGAGCGGTAATGCTGGCAACTCGCAGAGCGGCAATCAGCGGGGTAACAGCACGCGCGGCGGCACGCCGGAGCAGCACGCCAAGGCCGGCTCGCAGAGCCACAAGAACGATAGTAAGCGTTAATGCGCAAGCGTTAATGCGCAAACGCTGATCGGCGACCCCTTGTCGTGGCGAAAACCGCTGGCTTCGGCCGGCGGTTTTCGTATTTGCGTGACGCGTCCGAATAATCGCCATGCATTCGTCCGCATCCAATTGTGCGGGGCCAAACGGGTGAGAGGTGATATATTTTTGGCACTATATTTCACATTCCTATCGTGTAGTAACTGCAAGTCACCAGCAGCGCATGCGGGCATGGGTCACACATCACTTTTCAAACAGGATCAGCGAATGAAAAAAAATATTGCCATTGTCGGTGCTGGGTTTTCCGGAGCTGTCATCGCCCACCAGCTGGCCCATGCGGGCTACAACGTCGAGATCTTCGAGGCGCGCGACCACATCGCGGGCAATTGCCACTCGGAGCGCGACAGCGAGACCGGCGTCATGGTCCATGTGTATGGACCGCACATTTTTCACACCGATAACGAACGGGCGTGGGAATTCGTCAACCGTTTCGCGGAATTCATGCCCTACGTGAACCGCGTGAAGGCGATCACGAACAACCGCGTGTTCACCCTGCCGATCAACCTGCTGACGATCAACCAGTTCTTCGGCAAGACCTTCCGTCCCGCCGAAGCCCAGGCGTTCATCCAGTCGCTGGGCGACAAGTCGATCGAGAATCCGCAGACGTTCGAGGAACAGGCGCTGCGCTTCGTCGGCCGCGAACTGTACGAAGCCTTCTTCAAGACGTACACGATGAAACAGTGGGGCCTGCATCCGAGCGAACTGCCGGCCAGCATCCTGAAGCGCCTGCCCGTGCGCTTCAATTACGACGACAACTACTTCAACCACAAGTACCAGGGCATGCCGAAGGACGGCTACACGGCGCTCGTGGAAAACATCCTGAAGGTGCCGGGCATCAAGGTGCACCTCGGGACGCGCTTCGATCCGGCGTCCAGGTCCGACTACGACCACGTGTTCTACAGCGGCCCGATCGACGCCTGGTTCAAGCACGTCGAAGGCCGCCTGCCGTACCGCACGCTGGATTTCGAAGTCTTCCGCGACACCGGCGACTACCAGGGCAACGCCGTCATCAACTACTGCGACGATTCGCAGACCTATACGCGCATCACCGAGCACAAGCACTTCTCGCCGTGGGAACAGCACGAGCGCACGATCTGCTACATGGAGTACAGCCGCCAGTGCGAGGAAAACGATACGCCGTACTACCCGATCCGCCAGGCGCGCGAGAAGGCGCTGCTGGAAAAATACGTGAACCTGGCGCGCACCGAGCCGAACGTGACTTTCGTCGGCCGGCTCGGCACGTACCGCTACCTCGACATGGACGTGACCATCCACGAGGCGCTGCTCACCGCGGACAAGTTCCTCGAGGCCGCGCGCGAAAACGTCCGGATGCCCGCGTTCGCGATCGACCCGCTGGCCTGATCACCGGGCTTCGAGGATCACCACCGCGCCGCCCGCCCCCGCCAGTTCCAGGGCCAGGGCGTCGCGCGCCGTCACGTCCGCTTCGCGCAGTTTGACGTTGTTCGGCGTGGCGCCGTCTTCCCAGATCGTGGCCTTGTAGCGCCCGGCCGGCAGGAAGTCCAGCGGCACGCGCTTCGTCGTCGCACCCTCGTCCGCGGACATCGCGCCCACGTACCACGTCGTGCCCTGGCGCCGCGCCAGCACGATGTCCTTGCCCGGTTCGCCGGACAGGAAACGGGTCTCGTCCCACGCCGTCGGCACCTTGCGGATGAAATCGAAGCCTTCGGCGTCGCGGTAGGCGTCCGGATCGTCGGACACCATCTGCAGCGGGCTGTCGTACACCACGTACTTCGCCAGTTCCTGGCCGCGGGTGTTCTGCACGAACGGCAGTTCGGCGCGCACCTGGAACGCCGCGGGCGTGACGTTGCGGAAGCCGCCCGGTGTGTAATCGATCGGCCCGGCCAGCATGCGCGTGTACGGCAGCATCAGGTTGTGCTCGGGCGTGACCTTCTTCTGCATCTTGCTCCACTCCGCGCCCAGGACTCCTTCCTGCGTGATGAAGTTCGGATACGTCCGCTGCAGGCCGGCGGGCACGTAGGCGCCGTGCAGGTCCAGCAGCAGGTGGCGCTGGGCCGTGGCCCGCGCGACGCGTTGGTAGAAATCGACCATGTCCTGGTCGTCGCGGCTCATGAAGTCGATCTTGACGCCCTTGATGCCCCAGCGCGCGTAGGTGTCGAGCACCTCGTCCATGCGCGCCGCAACGTGTTCCCAGTGGGCCCACAGGATCAGTCCGACGCCCTTCGAGGCCGCGTAGCGCACCAGTTCCGGCATGTCGATGCCGTCGGCGGTGCGGGTGATGTCGGTGGTCGGCAGCGCGACCCAGGCGTCGGCGTTTGCGCCTTTGGACCAGCCCGCGTCGATCAGGTAGTACGGGAAGCCCGATGCGGCCGCGAAGTCGATGAAGCGGCGGTAGGCCGCCATGTCCGGCTTCATGCCCATGAGCGGACCCGACCACCAGTCCCACGCGGCCTTGCCGGGCTTGACCCAGCTGAAATCGCCCTGCGCGGCGGGATTCAGGTTGCCGACCAGGTTCGAGGCGATCAAATCGCCCGGCCGGTTGCCCAGCATGACGACGCGCCAGGCGGTCTGCAACCCGCCCTGCGATGCGTACACGGGCGCGGCGCGGCCCGGCACTGGGGACAGATGCACGCGCAGGCCGGCGCCATCGCGCCACAGGGACGCACCCGTGTAGCCCCCGAGGTTGGCCTGGGTGATCGCATAGGCGGTGCGGCCGGACGGCGTCGTGCACACGACCGGCACGTCGTAGCCCTTCTTGTCGTCCAGCTGGGTGATCTTCTGGCGTGCGAACGGCACTTCGTGCGCGCCGTCGAACACCGAGATCAGGCAGTCCGGATCGCCCGCAGGCACGAAGCCCGTCTTTTCGCCGCGCAGGCGGACGGGATCGCTGCCGTCGATGCGGTAGCGGAAGGCGACGCCGTCGTCGTAGGCACGCACGTCCACGAGCAGGCGGCGCGTGGCGTCCGCGCGGTCGCGGAACTGGAGCGTCGCGGCGCGGTAGCGGTCGCGCGCGCTCGACGCCTTCGTCGCGACGAGCGGAATGGCGCGGTCCGCGCTCGTCCTGGTGACCTTTTCCAGCACCAGCGCGCCGAACTCCGGCTGGCCGTCGAATTCGAGGCCCAGCGGTGAGGCAGCGATCACCGTTTCGCCGCCGCGCGTCACGGCGTAGCTGCCGCCGTCCCGCGCAATCTTGATGACGGCCCGCCCGTTCGGCGACGTCACCGCGACCTGCCCCGAGGAAGCGGCGGACGCGGTACCGCTGAAGGCGGCCAGCACCGCCAGCGTCAACATACGCATGTTCATGTCAGAATCCGATCTTGAAGCTGGAGGCGATCGTGGTCGGCAGGCTGGCCGGCACGTCGATCACGAGGGCGTCGTCCTGCTGCTTCCAGCGCAGCGGCGCGGTGGCGCCCACGAGCGATACCGACCTGACCGGACGCTTGTCCAACCCGGCCTTCGTGCCGAGCGACGCGATGCGCACCTGCCCCTTCGGCTCGCCCAGCGTGATGGCGTACACGGAGCCGCCCTTGGTGGTGAAGCGGATGTCGGCGGCCGTATAGTCCGCGTTTTCCTTGAACGCGCCGCCCTCCGTCTTCGTCGGGCCTTCGCCGAACGTCTTCCACGGCCGCGTGCCGTAGATGGCTTCGCCGTTGACCTGGATCCACGCTGCCATCTCGTCGAGGAATTTACGGGATTCCGGCGGCAGGCTGCCGTCCGGGTACTGCACGACGTTGAGGAGCAGGTTGCCGTTCTTGCTGACGATGTCCGCCAGCATGGTCACGACGTCGCGCGTGGTCTTGTACTTGTAGCCCTCGCTGTAGAACCAGTCGCCCATCGACGTGTCGGTCTGCCACGGCAGCGGCTGGATGCCGTTCATGACGCCCCGCTCGACGTCCTGTACACCGGCCTTGCG
Organism: Massilia sp. Masssp94; assembly: GCF_059491305.1. Classification (NCBI taxonomy): domain Bacteria; kingdom Pseudomonadati; phylum Pseudomonadota; class Betaproteobacteria; order Burkholderiales; family Oxalobacteraceae; genus Massilia; species Massilia sp. Masssp94. The sequence goes on along the minus strand of NZ_CP168501.1, from coordinate 6,540,798 downwards.
CAGGAACTCGCCGGAGCCGATGTCCTTGTGGTTGTACACGGCTTCCAGCTTGCCGTGCGTCTTGATGTTCTCGTTGTAGAAATTCGCGACGAGCGTCCTGCCGGTGTCGCCGAACGGAATGCCGCCGTCGGAGTAGAGCAGGTCCGGCTTGTAGTGCGTCACGAGGTCGGTGATGCGGTTGAACCATTCCTGGTGATACGCCGCGTCCTTCGTGTACCACTTCTGGCCGCCGCCGAACAGCTCGTCATGCTTCGGGTGGTACAGGTCCGCGTACTGCGGATCGGCGCCGTCGTATGGCACGCCAAGCTGCGGGAAGACCTCGTCGTGCCCATGGCTGGTCCCGAACCAGCCGTAGCTCGCGCCCAGGTGCTCGGACACGCCGAAGCGCAGGCCCGCCTTGACGGCCGCCTTCTGCCAGTCGCCGACGATGTCGCGGTGCGGCCCCATCTTGACGGCGTTCCAGCGATGGTACTTCGAATCCCACAGGTCGAAATTGTCGTGGTGGACGCCCATGCTGACGAAATACTTCGCGCCGGCCTTGGCGTACAGCGCCATCAGGGCGTCGGGGTCGAATTTCTCGGCCTTCCACAACGGGATGATGTCCTTGTAGCCGTGCTTGGACGGGTGGCCGTAGTGCTTGAGGTGGTGTTCGTACTGCGGCGTGCCGTAGATGTACATATTGCGCGCGTACCAGTCGCCGGCGCGCGGCACGGCCTGCGGGCCCCAGTGCGACCAGATGCCGAACTTGGCGTCGCGGAACCAGTCCGGGGTTTCGTATTTGTCCAGCGAGGCCGGATCGGCGGCGAACGGGCCGGCGACGTGCGTCAGCTGGACGGCCTTGTCGGCTGCGGATGCCAGCGGACTGGCGAACAGGCCGCACAGGATGAGGGTGGAAAGAAGTGAGCGGCGCAATTCGGTCTCCTTGGTTTTTAATCTATAACGTACTGGCCGGATTATAGATGCACCCAAGGAGTCCCCGCAACAGCTTATTTTTTGCGCGCAACGGTGACCGTCTTCCCTCCTTCCAGCGCCAGCTCGTAGCGCCGCTCGCCGATCCTGCGGATCGTCCCGCCATCGCTGCGGGGTGTGCCCGCACTCGTGAACCGCAGGACGCCCTGCCCCGCCACGCCCGTCACCCGGATCGTCTGCGCGTCCGCGTACACGGCGATGTCGCCGCGCGGCGTCGGCACTTTCCCGTCGATCCATGCCAGGCCGCCCAGGTCCGGCTCGACCACATAGGCGGCGTAACCGGGCTGCGTCGGCTTCACGCCCAGGTAGTATTTGCCGAGCAGGTAGAGCGGACTCGCGCCCCAGGCGTGGCACAGGCTCATGCCGAACGGCTTGCCGTACATCGCGTAGCGCGCGGCGCCCTCGACCTTCGGGTCGTACTGCTCCCAGAAGCAGGTCGCGCCCGCGCGCAGCATGCCGCCCCAGTAGTCCTTGATCTGGTCCGTGACGTAGCGCTGCTGCCCGCTTTCCGCCAGCGCCGCCAGTTCGTAGAAGCGCATGTACGGGGTCGTGATCTTCGGTGCCGAGTCGCTCGTGAGGACGTTGCGGCGCACGGCGGCCGCCTGCGCATCGTCCAGATAGCCGAACATCAGCGCGAACATGTTCGGATGGCGCGTGACGAGCGGGTTGACCTTGCCGTCCTTGCGGGCGTGGATGAACAGCTGGCGTTGCGGGTCCCAGAACGCGGCCATGATCTTCGTCTTCAGCTCCGCGGCGAGCTGGCGGTACGTCGCGGCCTTCGCGTCGTCGTGGGCCAGCGCGGCGCAATCCGCCATCGCTTCCAGGCTCCTGGCGAACAGCAGCTGGATGACGGCCAGCTCGCCATCCTTCGGCATGTCGGCCCAGTCGACGAACACCCAGTCGCCCGGCAGGCCTTCCAGCATGCCGTTCGCGTTGCGGCGCGCGAGGACGAAGTCCATCAGCGTCGTCATGCGCGGGTAGACGCTCTTCACGAAGTCCGCGTCGCCCGTGTACTGGTAGTAGTCGCGGATGCCGATGAACCAGTACAGCGAGTAATCCAGGATCGTGTTGATGTGCATGTCGACGGGATCCGCGCCGCGCAGTGCCCACGTCGTCCGCTTGACCGTGTCGCTGTCGAAGAACGTGTAGTAGTTCATCAGGTACGTTTGCACGGCGTCGCCGGACCACACCCAGTGGTCGCGCTTGACGCCGTCGATGAAGAATTCGCGGGTGTTCAGTTCCAGCGTGCGCTGGGCGACGTCCCAGATCCGGTTCAACTCGTCGTCGGAACTCTTGAACGTGCCGCGGTGCGCGACGGGCAGGTATTCGTACAGGAGCGTCACGTCGTCGGCGCGTATGCCGCCATCGAAGCGGACGTTCACGTAGCGCATCGCGCGCGACGTGGGCGCGATGAAGTCGCCGCGGTGGTCCGCGAGCGTGAAGCGGTCGAGGGTTTCGGCGCCCTGCGCGGACAGCGCTTCCTCTTTCGACTCGCCGTAGTACAGGGTGACCTTGCCGCTGCCCGTCAGGTTCTTCAGCTTGACGAAGCCCGTCGTCTCCTGGCCGAAGTCGACGAGGACGCCGCCGTCCGCGCGCACGACGGCGACGGCCGGGATCTCGCGGGTCGGCAGGCGGTAGCGGGATGGCGGCGTGTCCGGCGCGGTGAGGTTCCAGTGCGCCGCATGCGCCGCCGGCGCGCCGGGACGCGGACCGACCGACCACGACGCGTCGGAGCGGATCGTCGGTCCCCGCACGAACACGGCCGGCGGCGAGGCCGCGTTATAGACCTGCAGGTTGAGCGTGTGCCTGCCGGCGGGGACGCGCACGCGGTGCTGGTCGCCATGGACGAACTGGCCGTCGATGGCGACGTTGTAGATGCCTTCGACGGTGATGTCGATGTCTTCCGGCGCGGCCAGGTCGACCTGCCGGATGAAGTTCACCTGCGGCTGATGGTTGTACAGGCGCCAGAACGGCGGCCAGGCGACGTCGCGCTCGACGCGCTGCACCTGCATCCGGTTGGAGAGCCAGATCTCGAAATCGCCCGGGGACCAGATCCAGGTCGCCGTGCCCTGCGCTCCCGCGCCGCCGCTGACGACCGCCAGCAAGAGGGCGATTAAATGAGCGATGAAGAGTGAATACGTTCGCATGCGCGAATTGTATTCACGTTCGTCACCGGTCGCGCGCGTTTGCGCGATTTAATCGCCCGGTTGAGCGATTTCTGCGTTCAGCCCGCGGCCTTCGCCATCCCGTCCTTCGGTGTCATGCGCGCGGCCAGTGCGGCGATCGGCAGCGGATTGACGTTCTCGGCGTTGACGACGTCGTCGAAGTCCCGCTGTTCCGCCTGGGCCAGGAAGCGCTGGGCCTTGTTGCTCGGCGCGGTCGTCTGGATCAGGTGGTGCATGCTGGCGGCCGTCTTGTTCCACGACGTGTTGGCGACGATGGCGCGCATGCGCTCCTTCAGCGCGGCCTGCTGCTCGTCGTTTATGGCGAGCATGCGTTCGCAGGCGGCGATGAATTTATCCGGCGTGTCCGCGATCGCGACGACGTCGCCGTACGGCACCTTCACGTCCGTGATCGGGGTGCTGACGGACGGCAGTTCGGCCGCCATGTATTCCAGCACCTTGGTCGGGCTGATGAACCTGGTCGACTCGTTCAGCGCGAACGGCAGCAGGCAGACGTCCCAGCCGGCCAGGAATTGCGGCAGCTGTTCGTAGGTGCGCTGGCCCATGTAGTGGATGTTGTTCGCGCGCGGCAGGTTGGCCGGGTCGATCTTCACGACCGGCCCCACCAGGACGATCTGCCAGTCCGGACGCGCTTGCGCGACCTGGCGCACGAGGTCGGTGTCGAAGCGCTCGTCGATGACGCCGTAGAAGCCCAGGCGCGGACGGGCGACGTGCGCCTGCTCCGGGTGGCTGTAGTCACGGTCCAGCGCCTTCTGGAAGTGTTTCGCGTCGACGCTGCTCGAGAAGCAGTGCGCGTTGGCGTGGCGCTCGCGCTTGGACTGGTACAGGCTCGGACCGCCCGTGAAGCACAGGTCGGCGATGTTCAGCAGTGCGTTTTCGCGCTGCAGCAGTTGTTTCGGGGCGTTCTTGAAGGCGGCCAGTTCGTCCATGCAGTCGTAGACGACGAGTGCCGGATCGAAGCCTTGCAGCAGCGGCAGGGCCATCGGGGTGTAGAACCAGACGACGGGACGCTCGCCTTCCGGGACGAGGTCGGCCAGCAGCGTCTGCAGCGTGGGGATCTGGTCGTCGTGGAAGCCGGGTGCCTGGATGCCGGTATGCGGTTGGCACACCGTGATGTTCGGCGCAACGGCCGTCTTCTTCAGGTGCGCCTTGCCCTCGTCATACACCGGCTCCTCGACAAACAGGATTCGGTAGTGTTCCGCCAGGCGAGTCATGAGGTGCTGGGGGCGCTGGAAGACGAAGTCCCAGCGCAGATGGCAAAACACGATCAGGGTCGGCATGTTGATTTCCTTTCGCCTCGGGGCGTTCTAGTTGATCTGGATTCAAGGCCGGAACCTGATGCGTCGATGCTCTGGAAAACACCGACAGATCAAGTGCCGGACCAGTGAATCGTATCATGCAAAATTCTTAATATTTTCATTTATGCATTGCAATGTTTGCATCGGGAAACGTGCCGAGACCCCTACGGTCCGGGTCTCCCTAGGAGAGCTCGGCAGAGTGCCAAAAATTGTAGGTTCCCTCCTACGCGGACAATGGAAAAAACACTACGAAGCGGCATCATCTACGCTTGCGTGACGACGTGTGCAGTGCCGCAAAACGGGATCACATCTGGCGGAACTGCCGGCCGTACGCCTCGCTCACGGCGAGCTTTTCGGGCCTGCCCTTGAGCAGGATTTCCATCGCCGTCCCGTCCCGGACGATGTGGTCGATGGCTTGCAGGTTGACGATCGCGGCGCGGTGCACCTGCACGAACTGGCTGGGATCGAGCTGTTCGATCAAGGCCTTCAGCGGCAGGCGTATCAACGCATCGCCGCCCGCTGTGGCGACCCGCGTATATTTACCGTCGGATTGGAAGAACTGCACGTCGCTTACCATCACCAGCCGCACGACATTCCCCACCGAAGCCCTGAGCCATTTCAGGTGGGCGACGGGTGCCGGCGGGCTGGACAGTTGTCGCCACAGATGGGCGGCCGGTCTGTTGCCGTCACGTCCGCGCGCCTTCAGGCGCTTGACCGTCTGCATCAGCCGCCCGGTATCGAGGGGCTTCACGAGATAGTCGGCGGCGCCCGTCTCGAACGCCAGCAGCGCGTGTTCGGCATAGGCGGTGACGAACACGACCTGGGTCGCCTCCGGAATGTGGCGCGCGACTTCCAGCCCGTTCAGTCCCGGTACCTGGATGTCGAGGAACACGACGTCCGGCCGTAGGGACTCGACGTACGCCACGGCCTCGATGCCGTTCTCGGCCTCCGCGCCGATCTCCAGTTCGGGCCACAGGGCGTGCAGCTGGTCGCGGAGTTCCGCGCGCAGCAACGGTTCGTCTTCGACGATGAGGGCGACCGGCATGTCAGGCTCCGGTCGCGGCCAGCGGCGGGGTCAGGACCGCTTCCACGCCGCCTTCGGGCGCCCCCGACACCGTCAGCGATGCGGCGCCGCCGTACAGCAAGGCGAGGCGCTCGTGGATATTCGACAGTCCGAACCCCTGCCCTGCCTGGTCGGTGAAACCGACGCCGTCGTCGTTCACGTGCAACCGCAGGGCGCCGCCTTCGGCGCGCGCGGCGATCGTGACGGTGCCGGGCCGGGTCGCGCGTTCCAGCCCATGCTTGACGGCATTCTCGACCAGGGAGATCAGCATGGCCGCGGGCATCGGTACGGCAAGCAGGTCATCGGGCGCATCGATCCGGAAGCGCAGGCGCGGCCCCATGCGCACGCTCATGAGCGACAGATAGTTGCGTGCCAACGCCAGTTCGCGTCCAAGCGTCGAGGAGACGGCGCGCATGTCGTGCAGCGCGCTCTGCAAATAGCCCACCAGGCTGTCGAGCATGCCCTGGGCGCGTTCCGGGTCCGTACGGATCAGGTATTTCAGGTTGGCCAGCGTATTGAACAGGAAATGCGGCTCCACCTGGGCCTGCAGGGCGCTCAGCCGGGCATGCAGGGCCGCCCGTTCGAGTTCTTGCGCGCGCCGGGCCGTCTCGATCGCCAGTCCGCGCTGGCGCAGGCGTTCGCGCAGCAGGCCGGTCACCGTTTCCACCGCCTGCAATGCCCGGCCGGGCGCAAGGAATAACTGCAGGCCGGGAAGGTGCTCGATCGAGATGCTGCCGGGCCAGCCCGATGGCGGTCGCGCTGCATCCCAGCAACGGCAACACCAGCGACACCAGCAGCGTGGTGGGCAGGTTCCAGACGTCCAGATGGCGCAGGCTTTCGAAGCGCCATGCGAGGATCAGCCCGAAGGCAAGGATGACCACCCACGCCAGCACGACGGTCGCACCATGCCGCAGGATCGTTTGCACGATATAGCGCCGTGCCAGCTTGTGGTCCTGCGGCACGGCCGGCAGGCGGAATGGAACAGTCATCATGGACCCCTTGTAACGTTCGACAAGGATCATTGTAGCGACGCCATGACGACCCGGCGGACGATGCGACGAAGGGTACGCCCGCGGCATGAATGCGTTTTTCCGGGTTTGAACGCCTCAGGCCGAAAGATAGGGTTCCGCGTCTTCCGGTTCGCCGGCGGCATCGAAGCCGCGGGCCAGCAGCACGCCGTCGAGGCCGACCGTGCCCAGCGCATCGCACAAGTCTTCCAGCTCGGCCTCCAGGTGGGCGGCCAGGTCGAGCGGCTTGTCGACCGTGGCCAGCGGCGCGCCGCCGTCCAGCGGGTACAGGTTGATCCTCAGGACTGGCTCGCCGTTGGCTTCAAGCGGCGCGACGACGGCCTTGATGCGGTCCGGCGGGCGCTGCTGGTCTTCCAGTTTCTGGTTGACCTCGGCCAGGGTGGCGAGCATCGACAGCTCGCCCACGCCCTGCTCCTTGGCGCCGTAGAACAGGTCCTGGTACAGGAAGTTCAGCTCGATCTCGGCCGGATGGCGCGACAGGCAGCGCTGCAGCAGCGGCGACACGCTGCCGGCCCACATGCGGTAGCGGGCCATGCGGCCTTCGAAGTACGCATCGGACGCGGCCTCGCCGGACGGCACCTTGTAGAACGGATCGTCGGCCGGCTTCAGCGCGAAGCCGAGGAGGAAGCGCAGTTCCATCGCCTCGTCTTCCGGCTCGTAGTCGCCGCCGATCCACGGCCGCATGCTGGCCTCGATGGCGGGCGTGGCGACGAGCTTGCGCGAGCGCAGCGCCTGCGCGGCTTCGCGCAGCATCTCCTGCAGGTGGCTGTAGCGGATGCGGTCGACGGCGTCCAGGTCGTACAGGTGGCGCACGAGCACGATGCGGGTGGCGGCGCTGGCCAGGCCGGACTGGCGGAAACTGTCCATCAGGGCGTCGAAATCGGCGTCGTCGCGGAACACGTCGTCCTGCACGAGGCCGCCCGTGCTGTGCACGAACAGCGGGATCATGAAGGCGTCGATTTCCAGTTCGGTCTCGTCGTCACGGACGTGGTAGGTGGCGGCCTCTTCTTCCACGCGCTCGCGCAGCAGGCGGCAGCAATCGGGATCCGTGTACTTCGCCACTTCGATGGCGCCGTACAGCACGTCGTCGTGTTTGCGGCGCAGCATGCGGCGCACGAGCACGGCCAGTTCTTCCTGGCGCGCGGTGAGCGTGGCCGCGTCGGGGCCTTCGCGCTCGGTGATCTCGAGCGCCAGGTCGACGAGATTCTGGGCCAGCTCGTCGGGATCCGCTTCCACCGGCTTGGCGGCCTTGGCCGGCTTGGCCGGCGTCGCTGACCTTCGGTTGGGCTGGGCCGACGGGCCCTTGGCCGGGCGCTTGTTGTTGGGCATGGCTGACTTCATCAAAGTTTACGAGCCACCATGGTAACAAATCGGTCGCCCGGGGCGAAAAACGCGTCAGCGTGGGGGGCGCGCGTCGAGGTGGGCCGTGAAGAATTCCGGACGCAGCTTGCGGGTGATTTCCAGCACCGGCATCACATGGTCGAGGTGTTCGCGCATGGCGGCCACCGCGCGGGCCGGGTCGCGCGCCTCGATCGCGTCGACGACGGACCGGTGCTCTTCCAGCACCCCGGCCATGCGGCCTTCCAGCGGCAGGGTGAGCTGGCGGTAGCGGTCCATCTGCGTCTTGGCCTGCTGGATGATCGGCCACACGCCCGGGTAGCCGGACAGCTCGGCCAGCAGCGCGTGGAAGCGTTCGTCCGTGCGGTGGAACGTGCCGAAGTCGTTCGCGGTGATGGCAGCCTCCTGCTCGGCGAGGATCGCGCGCAGGCGTGCCATGTCGTCCGGTCCCACGCGCTCGGCCGCCTTTTCGATGATCGCCGTCTCCAGCGCGTGGCGCACGAGGTTGGCCTCGTCCAGCGCGTCGAGCGGGATGCGGGACACGAACGTGCCCGAGCGGGGCACGATCTCGATCAGGCCTTCGTCCGCCAGGCGCTGCACGGCCTCGTGCACGGGCGTGCGGCTCGTGCCGAACTCCTCGGCGATGTCGCGCTCGACGACGCGGGTGCCCGGCAGCATGTCCATCTCGACGATGCGCCGGCGCAGGCACAGGTAGACGCGGCGCGACGCGGAGAGCCCGCTCTCCGCCTCGGTCACGGGATTGGGTGGGGCCTGGTTCATGGTCGGAAGTGTAGCGAATTCGGCATCGCGTCGCGCGGGATGATCGCGCCGCGGTGGCGGATCACCGTGCCGGCCAGGCGGTGCCCGGCGCGCGCCGCGTCGTCCGGCCCGTTGCCCGACAGGCGCGCGGCCATGTACGCGGCGCCGAACGAATCGCCGGCGGCCGTCGTATCGACCACGTCGTTCACGGGTTCCGGCGCCACTTCGTGCACCGTGCCGTCGTGCCAGACGACGGCCGGATCGCCGCCGCACTTGACGACGATCTCGCCCACGCCCAGCGTGCGCGTGCGCTCGATCGCGTCGCGCGCGTGGCCCGGACCATGCAGCGCGACCTCGTCGTCCAGCGTGAGCAGCGCGATGTCCGCATGGGCCAGCACGCGGCCATAGACGTCGCGCGCCGTGTCCGCGCTCTCCCACAGGCGCGGCCGGTAGTTGTTGTCGAAGACGACCTTGCCGCCCGCCGCGCGGCACCGCGCCAGCGTCGCGATCAGCACGTCGCGGTCGCCCGGGGACAGGATCGCGAGGCTGATGCCGGACAGGTACACCATGCGCGCCCCGGCCAGTTGCGCGAGCACCCGGTCCGCGTCCGGCGCCGCCATCCAGTGGCGCGCGGCGGAATCCTTGCGCCAGTAGTGGAAGCGGCGCTCGCCGTCCGGATCCGTCTCGATCATGTAGATGCCCGGCAGCCGGTCCGCCAGGCGCAGCACGCTGGCGGTGGCGACGCCTTCGCGCTCCCACGCGGCCAGCATCTCGGCGGACATGCCGTCCTGGCCCAGGCCCGTCACGTACGCGACGTTCGCGACCGCCGGATCGAGCAGGCGGGCCATGTACACGGCCGTGTTCAGCGTATCGCCGCCGAAGCGGTAGTCGAGCGTGCCCTGGTCGCCGTGCTTCTGCAGTTCGATCATGCATTCGCCGATCGCGTAGACGGTGTGTGCTGCCATCTTGAGTCCTTGTGTTGAGTATCGGCCGAGAGTTTACCGGATGCCGGCGACGGCCGGGGCATCTGTTTTGCGGGGCGTGCGCGGCCCGCCGTCGCGGACCATGGTCCACACGACGACCGCCGCCAGCACGTCGAACACGGCCAGCACGACGAACAGCGGGCTGTAGCCCACGTGCGTGACCACGATGCCGAACACCAGCGTGAACAGGGTCGCGCCCAGGTAGCCGGACATGCCGGCCAGCCCGGTGGCCGTCGCCACTTCGTTCTTGCCGAAGACGTCGGATGTGATCGCGTACAGCGCGCCGGACAGCGTCTGGTGCGCGAAGCCGCCGATACACAGCAGGAAGATCGCGGTGTACGGGCTGGCCACGAGGCCGATGCAGCCCGGGGCGATCATGCACAGCGCGCCGAACGCGACGACCCATTTGCGTGACGCGAACAGGGAGACATTGAAATGCCGGTGGACGAACGGCGACAGATAGCCGCCCAGCACGCAGCCGATGTCCGCGGCGAGGAACGGCAGCCATGCGAACACCGCGATCTCCTTCAGGTCCATGTGGCGCTCGGTCGCCATGTACAGCGGGATCCACGCGTTGAACGTCTGCCACGCCGGCTCGGACAGGAAGCGCGGGATCGCGATCGACCAGAAGTTCCGGTTCCTGACGATCTCGCGCCACGACGCCTTCGCGGCGCTGTCCTGGTGTTTCGCTTCCTGGCCCGCCAGGATGTAATCGCGCTCCGCATCGGACAGCAGTTTCTGGTCGCGCGGGTGCTTGTAGAACACGGCCCACAACAGGGTCCACGCGATGCCCAGCACGCCCACGATGACGAACGCCGACTTCCAGCCCGCGTGCAGGATCGCCCACACGACGAGCGGCGGCGCGCACAGGGCGCCGATCGACGAGCCGATGTTGAACCAGCCGATGGCGACCGACCGCTCCCTGGCGGGGAACCACTCCGTCGTCGCCTTGACGCCGGCCGGAATGCCGGCCGCCTCCGTCAGCCCGAGCAGGCCGCGGAAGAACGCCATGCTCTGCCAGCCGGAGGCCAGCGCGGCGCAGGCGCAGGCCAGCGACCATGCGAACGCGAACACGGCGAAGCCGATCTTGGTGCCGATCGCGTCCAGCACGAAGCCGGCCACGGGCTGCATGACGGCGTAGCAGACCTGCCACGCGACGACGATGTACGAATACTGCTTCGTGTCGATGTGCAGGTCGGCCATCATCGTCGGCGCCGCGACGGACAGCGTGTTGCGCGCCAGGTAGTTGACGATCAGGCCCAGCGTGACCAGGCCCACCATCCACCAGCGCATGCCCTTCATTTTGCTCATGTTGTCTCCTCCGGCGCCGTTTTTTAGGCGCGCAAGATTCCGGGCCGCTCGGCGCGGGTGCGCCTGCGGCTTCTTTTTTCGTTGATAGTGAGTGCCTTACGCCAGCAGTGCGCGGATGCCCTGCTGTTCGATGTCGCGCAGGTTCGCGGCCAGTTGCGTAGCCAGTCCCGGCACCGCGTTCAGGTCCCTGCCCCACAGCGCCCCGTGGGCGAGCCAGCCGCTGGCCAGGTCGTCCAGCGTCCATGCGCCGCTGGCGACCTTGTCCCAGCCTGCCTTGAACCAGGCCAGCGTGACCGGATCGTCCGCGAGGTCGATGACGCCGCCGCGGTACAGCACCATCGTCGCGGCCATGGCGAGCACGAGGCGGCGCGGCAGGCGGCCGTCGTGCAGTTCGGCGTAACGCAGCAGCTGCGGCAGCACGCGCGCGGCGAACTTGCTCCAGCTGTTCAGCGCGATCGCCGCGAGGCGGTGGTGGATGGCCGGATTGCGGAAGCGGCGCAGCACGTCTGCGGCGAACGCTTCCAGTTCCACGCGGTCCATCTCCAGCGCCGGGATGATCTCGTCATCGATGGCGGCGCGCAGGAACGCGCCCACCTGCGCATCGTCGACGGCCGGACCGACCGCTTCCAGGCCGGCCAGCAGCGCGACCGGAACGAGCGTCGTGTGGCCGCCGTTCAGGATGCCGACCTTGCGCTTCTTGTACGGCGTGATGTCGTCGACGAGCTTCACGTTGAGGTCCGCGCCCGCCAGCTTCAGCTCTTCCCCGACCGCCGCCGGGCCCTGGATCACGAACAGGTAGTAGTACTCCGCCGCGACGAGGAACGGGTCCGCGTAGCCCAGTTCCTGCTCGATCTGCGCGGCGTCCGCGGCCGGGTAGCCGGTGACGATGCGGTCGACGAGCGTACTGCAGAACGTGCAAGCGTCGCCGATCCACGCGGCGAAGCCGGCCGGCAGGTCCCACAGGCGCGCATAGTGCAGCACGGCGTTCTTCAGCGCTTCGCCGTTCTTGTCGATCAGTTCGCACGGCAGCAGGATGAGGCCCTTGTCCTGTGCGCCGTCGAACGCCTGGTAGCGCGCGAACAGCAGTTGCGTGAGCTTGGCGGGGAACGTCACGGGCGGCGCGTCGGGCTGGCCATCGGTGTCGTTGACGACGATGCCCGCCTCCGTCGTGTTGGAGACGATGAAGCGCAGGTCCGGATTGCTCGCCTGGGCCAGGTAGTCGGCATACATCGTGGCCGGATCGATCTCGCGCTGCACGCATTCGACCTTGCGGTACTGCTTCACGGGCAGCCCCGCCTCGTCCAGGCCGCGCACGAGCACGGTGAACAGGCCGTCCTGCACGTCCAGCAGCGGGGCCGAGCCACCGCCGCGCGGGCGCACGACGACGACGCCGGCATCCAGGCCCGTGCGCTCGTTGAGCAGGTCGATTTGCCAGTCGAAGAAACCGCGCATGAAATTACCCTGCCCGAACTGCAGGATCTTGACCGGCAGTGCGAACGGAGTGGTACGACGAAGTTGAGTCATGGGTATGCCCTTACAGCGAAATATCGCGTTTCCAGAAAATGAAGTCGTATTGCTGCAGCCGGTCGGCCTTGCACTTGTATTGCCCGCCCGCCGTCGCCACGACCATGTCGAACAGGCCTTTCGCCACCTCGGGCAGCGGCTTGCCTTCGATGATCGGACCGCAGTCGTAGTCGATCAGGTCGGACAGTTTGGCAGCCACGCGGCTGTTGCTGGAGATTTTCAGCACGGGGACGATGGGGTTGCCGGTCGGGGTGCCGAGGCCCGTCGAGAACAGCACGACGTTCGCGCCCGACGCCACGATGCCGGTGACGGATTCGACGTCGCCGCCCGGGGTGCACAGCAGTGCCAGGCCCTGCTTGTCCGTCTGCTCGCCGTAGTCCAGCACGGAGACGATCGGCGACGTGCCGCCCTTTTTCGCGGCGCCGGCCGATTTCATCGCATCCGTGATCAGGCCGTCGCGGATATTGCCGGGGCTCGGGTTGTCGGCGAAATGCGTGCCGACGGCCAGCGCGCGCTGTTCGAAGTCGCGCATCATGCCGAGGAAGCGGCGCTTGTCGTCGTCCTCGACGCAGCGTTCGATCAACGACGACTCCACGCCGCACAGTTCCGGGAATTCCGCGAGGATCGACGAACCGCCGACGGCGACGACCATGTCCGACACATAGCCCATCGCCGGGTTGGCGGAAATGCCGGAAAAGCCGTCCGAGCCGCCGCATTTCACGCCGATCTTCAGGTGCGACAGCGGCATCGGCCGGCGCTGCACCTTGTTCGCTTCCTTCAGGTGCGTCAGGGTGTCCTGCAGCACCGCCTTCATCATCTTTTCTTCGCTGTCCCATTGCTGCTGTTCGTAGATCAGCACGGGCTTGGCGAAGTCGGGGTTCTGCTTCGCGAGGGCATCCTTGAACATGCCGATCTGCGCGTTCTGGCAGCCCAGCGAGAATACGGTGATGCCGGCCACGTTCGGGTGGTCGGCATACGCGGCGAGGATCTTGCACAGCGAGCGCGCGTCCGCGCGCGTGCCGCCGCAGCCGCCGTTGTGCGTGATGATGCGCACGCCGTCCACGTTCGGGAACGGGCGCACGAGCGGCTTCGGCGCCTCCATGTCCTCCCCGAGGAGCTGGAACGTCAAGGAAGCGAGGTCGTTGGTCGCATAGCCCAGCGGGCCTTCCAGCGCATTGCGCAGGTGCTCCACGTTGCGGTTCTCGCAGAACACGAGCGGGAAGATCAGCCAGTAATTGGCGGTGCCCACGCGGCCGTCCGCGCGCACGATGCCGTCGAATGTCGCATCGTTCAGGTCCGAGACGTCGGGCGGCGTCCACGTATAAGGCTTCGATTCCCCGATCTCCACCTCGGACGCGTAGTGCGCGAGGTTGTCCGTCGTGACGGCTTCCCCCTTGCGGATCGGCTGGGTGGCCTTGCCGACGACGACGCCGTACATGGACAGCAGCTCGCCCTCGGCGAAGGCGCGGCGCGCCAGTTTGTGCTTGGTCTTGACAGGCGTGGAGACGAGGATGTTCTCCCCGTTCCACGTCACGACATCACCCGGCGCCAGGTCGGTCAGGGCGACCAGCATGCTGTCGTCCGGGTGAATGCAGATTACTTTTTGCATGGTTGCCCAATCAGAGCTTGAAGTAGTTCTTGGCGTTTTCGTAGCAGATACCGCGCACGATGGTCGCCAGCGCATCGTAGTCTTCCGGATACTCGCCGCTGGCGACCCATTCGCCCAGCTGGCGGCACACGAGGCGGCGGAAGTAGTCGTGGCGCGGGTACGACGCGAAGCTGCGCGAGTCCGTCACCATGCCCACGAAGATGCCCAGCACGGAGTGGTTGCCGAACGCGAGGATCTGGTTCAGGTTGCCCAGCTTGTGGTCGTTGAACCACCAGGCCGGGCCGAACTGCACCTTGCCGGCCACGCTGCCGTCCTGGAAGTTGCCGATCATCGTCGACAGCACTTCATTCATCGCCGGGTTCAGGTTGAACAGCATCGTCTTCGGCAGCTGTTTACGGGAGTCGAGCGCAGACAGCAGCGCCACGAGGCCGTTACTCGTCGTCATATCGGAAATCGAATCGTAGCCGGTATCCGGACCCAAAGTCTCCAGCATACGCTGGTTATTGTTGCGCATGGCACCGATGTGGAAGCACATCGTCCAGTCGTATTTCGCATAGACGCCCCCGATCGCCTCCAGCAGCCCGCGCAGGTATTGCGCCTGTTCGAGGTCGCCCAGCAGCTCGCCGCGCATGCGCCTGGCGAACAGGCCGTCCAGCTGGTCGGCCGTCGCGGCGACGGTCGGCAGCGGGATGTCGATCGCGTGGTCCGAAATGCGGCCGCCGCGCGCATGGAAGTATTCCACACGGTTGGCCAGCGCGGCGATCAACGACGTGAACGAATCGATCTTCACGCCGGACACGTCGGCAAGGCGGGCCACGTATTGTTCGAAGCCCGGGTTATTGATGCGCATGGCCTTGTCCGGACGGTAGGCCGGCAGCACGCGGGTCTTCAGCGCCGATTGCGCGATCTCGGCGTGCTGCAGCAGGTCGTCGGCCGGGTCGTCCGTCGTGCAGGCGATTTCCACCTTGGCCTGCTCCAGGAACGTCCACGTGTCCATGCCGGCCAGTTTCGCGTTCGCCTGTTCCCAGATCGCTTCCGCGTTCTTTTCGTTGATGACCAGGTCGATGCCGAAAATGCGGCGCAGCTCCAGGTGGCTCCAGTGATAGATCGGGTTGCCGATGGCGAGCGGCAGCACCTTGCAGAAGGCCAGGAATTTTTCCTTGTCCGAGCGGTCGCCCGTGCAGTACTCCTCCGGCACGCCCGCCGTGCGCATCAGACGCCATTTGTAATGGTCGCCGCCCAGCCACAGCTCGGCGATGTTGCGGAACTTCTTGCGCTCGGCGATCTCGCCCTGCTGCAGGTGCGAGTGGTAGTCGATGACCGGCAGGTCGGCGGCAACGTCGTGGTACAGCTTGCGGGCGACGTCGGTGGTGAGGAGGAAATCCTGGTCCATGAAGGCGGTCATAGCGTGTAGCTCCTTGGTGTCTAATCTGATATATCAGGATGGTAGGCCTAATATATTACCAGTGCAAGGACTTTGTGCCTTCGCGGCCGTTGGTGCGGATGTTATGCTTCGGTCATCGGCTCGTGACGCATGGATACAACGCTCACGGCCATCACTACAATAATGGATCCAAGAATGCTCGACTCATTTTTCAAACTGCGCCAGAGCGGCACCGACACGCGGACCGAGATCCTCGCCGGCGTCACCACGTTCCTGACCATGGCGTACATCATCTTCGTCAATCCCACGATCCTGGGCGACGCCGGGATGCCGAAGGACGCGGTGTTCGTCGCGACGTGCCTCGTCGCGGCACTGGGCAGCCTCGTGATGGGCCTGTACGCCAACTACCCGATCGCGATGGCGCCCGGCATGGGCCTGAACGCCTATTTCGCCTACGCCGTCGTGCTGGGCATGAAGGTGCCCTGGCAGGCGGCGCTGGGCGCCGTGTTCGTGTCGGGCTGTTTGTTCATCCTCGTCTCCGTGTTCGGGCTGCGCGCGATGATCGTGGGCGGCATCTCGCGTTCGCTGCGCGTGGCGATCACGGTGGGCCTCGGGATGTTCCTCGCGCTGATCGCGCTGAAGAGCGCCGGCATCGTCGTGGCCAGCCCGGCGACGCTCGTGCAGGCGGGCGACCTGCACAAGCCGGAGGCCATCATGGCCGTCTTCGGCTTCCTGCTGATCGTCACCCTCGACCGCCTCAAGGTGCGCGGCGCGATCCTGATCGGCATCGTCGTCGTGACGATCCTCTCGTTCTTCTTCGGCGGGAACACGTTCCACGGCCTCGTCTCGGCCCCGCCGTCGATCGCGCCGACCTTCGGCCAGCTGGACATCAGGGGCGCCCTCGGCGTCGGCATCCTGAACGTGGTGCTTGTGTTCTTCCTCGTCGAGCTGTTCGATGCCACCGGCACGCTGATGGGCGTCGCCAGCCGCGCGGGCCTGCTCGTGGAAGGCAAGATGGAACGCCTGAACAAGGCCCTGCTGGCGGACAGCGCCGCGATCGTCGCCGGCTCGGTGCTGGGCACGTCGAGCACGACGGCCTATATCGAAAGCGCGTCGGGCGTGCAGGCCGGCGGCCGTACGGGCCTCACGGCGTTGACCGTGGCCGTGCTGTTCCTGGCCTGTCTGTTCATCGCCCCGCTCGCGGGCGTGGTGCCCGCGTACGCGACGGCGCCCGCGCTGCTGTTCGTCGCGTGCCTGATGCTGCGCGACCTGGGCGACATCGAGTGGAACGACACGACGGAAGCGGTTCCGGCCGCGATCACGGCGCTCGTGATCCCGTTCACCTACTCGATCGCGGAAGGCATCGCGTTCGGCTTCATCACCTACGCGCTGCTCAAGCTGACCACCGGCCGCGCGCGCGAAGTCAAGCCGGTGATCTGGGTGATCGCGGCCCTCTTCGCCTTCAAGATCGTCTATATCGGAAGCTGAACTACGCGGCGGCCGGCATGCGCCCGGCCGCCAGCAGCTGCGCGAATTGGTCCGCCGGCACGGCGCGGCTGAACAGCCAGCCCTGCACGAGGTCGCATCCGAGGTCGGCCAGCAAAGCCAGCTGGCCGGCCGTCTCCACCCCTTCCGCCACCACCGACAGCCGCAGGCCATGTGCCATCGCGACGACGGCGCGTGCGATCGCCAGGTCGTCGGCATCCGTCTCCAGGTCGCGCACGAACGAGCGGTCCAGCTTCAGGCGGTCGACCGGGAACCGCTTCAGGTAGTTCAGGTTCGAATAGCCGGTGCCGAAATCGTCGATGGCGAGCCGGATGCCCATCCCCTTCAGCCGCGCCAGCAGCGCGATGCTCTTGTCCGCGTCGGCCATCGACGCGCTCTCGGTCAGTTCCAGTTCGAGCAGGCCCGGTTCGAGCCCGCAGTCGTCCAGTACGCGCCGCACCGTGCCCACGATGCGTTCGTCGAACTGGTGCGCCGACAGGTTCACGGCCACCGGCACGACGGGCAGGCCCGCGCGCCGCCAGGCCTGCAACTGGCAGCAGACCTTGTGCAGTACCCATTCCCCCATCTCGACGATCAGGCCCGATTCCTCGGCCAGCGGGATGAAGTCGTTCGGCGGCACGAGGCCCCGCTCCGGATGGCGCCAGCGCAGCAGCGCCTCCGCGCTGACGATCGATTTGCCGTCGACGGCGATCTGCGGCTGGTAATGGAGCTCCAGCTCCTGGCGTTCGAGCGCCCGGCGCAGCGCGTTTTCCAGCTTGAAGCGCTCGTTCGCGTCGCGGTTCAGTTCCGGTCGGTAGAACGCGTAGCGCTGGCCGACGCCGTCGGCCGCCTGGCGCAGCGCCGTTTCGGCGCCCCTCGCCAGCGTATCGTACGCGACGCCGTCGTTCGGATAGATCGCGATGCCGACGCTCGGGTCGAGGTGGAATTCGTCGTGCTGATACCTGTACGGTTGTCCCAGCGCGGCCAGCACGCGGCGTGCGCTGGCGGCCAGTTCGTCGGCGTCGGTGCGCAGCAGGGCCAGCGCGAACGCGCCTTCCGAGAAGCTGGCGGCCATGTCCTGGCTGCCCACCGCGCGCAGGCGCGCGGCCGCTTCCTGCAGCAGGGCCTGTTCCGCGCCGGGTCCCAGCGCCTCGCGGATCAGGGCCATGCGTCCGAAGCGCACGAGCATGAAGCCGAGCACGCGGCGGCCGGCCTGGGCCTGCACCTGTGCCTTGAGTTGGCGCAGGCGGTCGCGCAGCAGGTCGCGGTTCGGCAGTCCCGTGACGGCGTCGTAGTTGCTGGCATAGTGCAGCCGCTGCTCCGCGCCGCGCAACGCGGTGACGTCGATGCCGGTGCCGAGGACGAATTCGACGCTGCCGTCCTCGCGCCGCAGCAGCGTGTGCGTCCAGACGATGCTGCGCGTGCGCCCGTCGGGCGTCACCCATTCACCCTGCAGCCGCTGCGGCTGCGGGTCCTCGGCCAGGCCCGCGAACATGTGCCGGACGACCTCCGGGTCGGCGGCGCCGCGCACCACCTCCCAGTAGTGCCGCCCCATGGCCTGCGCCGCGCGCCAGCCGAGCGATTCCTCGCAGGCCCGGTTGAACGTCACGATGCGGCCTTCCGGGTCCGTCATGAGCACGAGCGTGCCCGCCGTCTCCACGATGGCGGACAGGCGGTTGCGCTCGGAGCGTAGCGCGTTCGTCCGTTCGACGACGAGCGCCTCGGCCCGCGTGTACAGGCGCGCGCGCTCCAACGCGAGTGCGATCTGCTGCGCCACGCCGGCCAGCAGCTCGCGATCTTCGTTACTGAATGCGTCGTGCCGGGCGCGCGCGTGCAATTCGCCGAGCCGGCGCGTCCCTGCGAGCAGCGGCAGGCAAAGCTGCGCCGGGTCGTCTCCCGCGCGGCCGTCCGCGCACGTGCAGGCGCTGGGGACGGGCCCCTCGCCCCGTTGCGCGAGCACGCGCACGGCGCCGTCGGGCGCGGCGGTGCTGATGGCGGCGCCCGCGAGCGCCGGGAGCCTGATCAGGTGATCCAGTGCGGCACGCGCCACGTCGGCCTCGCCGGCCGCCTCGTTCAGGGCGCTCGCGATCCGGCCGAGCAGCGCGAGCGAATCGACCATGCGCGCGAGGTCCGTATTCAGGCGCTGGGTGTCCTCGTGGGTGGCCACGAGCAGTTCGTAGATGCGGCGCCGCTCGTCCGCCATCACTTCCAGCGGCCGCGCCGGGTCGCCCGCGTCCCGTCCCTGCAGGATGCGGCGCACGCGGTCGCGCAGCTGGTCGGCATCGTACGGCTTGGGCAGGAAGCCGTCGGCGCCCGCTTCAAGGCTGCGCACGATGTCCTGCAGCGTGGTCAGGCGCGTCAGCAGCAGGACGGGCACGGCGGCCAGCCCCGCATCGTCCTTCAGGGCGCGGCACAGCGCATAGCCGTCCATGCGCGGCATGGCGATGTCGCTGACGACCAGGTCGGGCGCCATGTCACGCGCCATTTGCAGTGCGGCTTCGCCGTCGGCAGCCACGCGCACGCGCGCGGGGCAGTCCGGGTCGTGCGCCAGCACCCGGGCCAGGTGTTCGGCCTGTGTCGGGCTGTCCTCGGCCACGAGGATTTCATAGGGTCCCCGGGCGTTCTCTCTCTTGTGCGTTGTTGTCATCTTGTTCGCGCCGCGTTTGTTGGGCGGTCGTGCCGTCATGTCATACAGTCGGTGGCCGGTGCACCGCACACCCCGGCCGTCAGAACTTGCATTGATATTAGCTAAGATGGCTAAGCATTAACATTCGTAGTAGGTCTGTCCATGACAACGAACGTCATTACGAGCGAACCGGTTCGGCGCCGGTTTGACGGCGCCTGGCCGCGTTCCGCTCCGGCGCGACACAATTTAGGGTAGGAAAACGCGAAGAAGCCTGTCACGAATTCTATGACAATTGCTCAGACACATTGTTACCGTATGGCAACGTAAAAGCTCAGCCGGCGAGGCCGTGCTGGAGCGCGTAGCGGATGAGGGCCGCGTTCGTCGACAGCCCCATCTTGCGGAAGATGCGGGTGCGATAGGTGTTGACGGAGCTGATGCTGATGCCCAGCTCGGCCGCGACCTGCTTGATTTGCAAACCGGAACCGATCAGCGCGACGATTTCCGCTTCGCGCGGCGTCAGGCTGTGGTGCGGGGGACGCCCACCCGGACGCGCTTCGAGCGCGAGCAGTTCGCCCACCCGCGGCCCCAGCCATGTGCCGCCCGTGGCTGCGCGGCGCACCGCTTCCACGAGTTCCGCAGACGCCATCGCCTTGGAGACGTAGCCGAGCGCACCCGCGCGCAGCGAGGCGAGCGCGAACTTCTCCTCGGCGTGCATGCTGAGGATCACGACCCGCAGGTCGGGGAAATGGCGCCGCAGTTCGACGAGGCCGTCCAGCCCGTCGTAATCGGGCAGTGTCAGGTCCAGGATCACGACGTCTGGGCGAACCTGGGCGATGAGGGCGATCGCTTGCTTCAAGTCCGCGGCTTCGCCGACGATTTTTAGGTCGGCGCAGGGCCGTACGATCTTCTTGATTCCTTCGCGGATCAGTTCATGATCGTCGGCGATGACTAGCCTGATCAAAATGCTTCCTTCTTACATGCAAGCCGGTATTTCGGCAAAGCAAGCATTCTAGGCAACGTTTACGCACGAATGCAAACACAATCTTTGATCAGTTAACAATTGCACCAGATTTTGAGGCATTTCTCCAGATAAATATGTAAATTTTCTACGCGAAAGTATTTCGTCGGGCGCTTTGGGCTACAATGTCGCCTCCGCCGGCAGGCTCGGCCTGCCGCAGATGATCCGTGAACGACAGGCTGCGCATCGCTCCCGATGGCGACGGAAGGCAGCCAACCCGATGCCTATGAAATCTCTGATGCTTTGTGTGCTGGCAATGACCGGCGCGGGGGCGGCGATGGCCGCTCCGGACGACCTCGACAGCAGCGTGCCGTCGTCCAGTTACTTCACCCAGGCGCCGACGATGGCGATACCGGAAGGCAGCAACTGGTACACGTCGGCCGAGCTGGGTGCGATCACGACCTCGGGCAATACCGAAGGCACGTCCGTGACCGGCAAGATCGATGCGCGCCACGAGATGGCGAACTGGAGCAACGAATACATCGTCAGCGGCTATTTCAAGGAAGACGTCACGCACAACGACGACGGCTCCACGACGCGCACCCGCTCGGCCGAGCGCTACCAGGTGTCGGCGAAGGCGGCGTTCAAGCTGCTGGAAGACGGCAACCGTGCCTTCCTGCTCGGCTCGCACGTGAACGACAAGTTCGGCGCCTACACCCGCTATTCGTCGGTCGGCGTCGGCTACGGCACCCAGCTCCTCAAGCGCGACAATGAAACCGTCGACGTCGAAGTGGGTCCGGGTTATTTCCACGGCGAGAACGCGGCCGGCGGCGTCGAATCCGGCATGACCGTGCGCGGCGCGGCCCAGCTGCGCTGGCGCGTGAGCCCGTCCGCGGCATTTTCGCAGAGCGTCAGCGTGGAACGGGGCACGTCGAACATGCACTCGATCGCCGAGACGGCGCTGTCCACCAAGATCAACGGCACGATGCAGATGAAGGCCGCGTTCAGCGCGCGCAGCGATACGAACGTGCCCGACAACAAGAAGAATACGGATACGCAGACGTCGCTGACGCTCGTGTACTCGTTCTGAAAACACAAACGGCCGGGATATCCCGGCCGTTCCTTTGTTCTTCCCCCTTGGTTTATTTCGCCAGGATACGCCCGCTCAGCTGGATCGTGCCCTGCCCCGTCGCCATATCTTCCCCGCCCGTGATGTCGCCGCCGCCCGTCGCCTTGGCGTAACGGCCGGTGCCGCCCGTGACCTGGAACGTGGCGTTGCTGAACACGAATTTGGTGCCCACGCCCGTCGGCACGAACTGGCCGCTGTAGTTTGCGAAGATCAGTTCGCCGGTGAGCGTGGTGATCAGGAATTTGCCTTCGCTGAAGGTGTACGACGTGCCGCTCGGCGTGATGCAGTCGGTGGCCAGGAACGTGACCTTGTTGCCGACCAGGCTGCTGGTGCCGAAACCGAGAATGGTGCCGCCAAAGTTGGATGCGCAACGGGCGGACGGGCCCGGGATTTCCTGCAGCACACCGGACACCTTGAAGTCCTTGTACGTGGCCGGAGCGGCGGAAGCGCAGAGCGCGGCAGACATGAGGACGGCGCCGGTGGCGAAACGCAGGACATACTTGAACATGAAGTTCTCCAAATAAATTGTTGAAACCGAATTTTAGCGATTTGCTATCGTTTCGTGTGGACGATTGTGTATTTTATTGTAATTGCGTTGGTAAATACGACACTTATTGTGTCAATATTTCAACACATTAGTCCACCGGAGCGTGTCTTGGCGTAACGTGGCAGTGCATCCGCGAGATGCAGCCAGCGCACTTGCTGGGACGCAAAGGTATGGTCGGCCGGCGGTACGGCGTCCGGATCGTCCAGGCTGCACGTCGTGACGTCGATCTCGTCGGCGGCGCCGGCGCCGTGCCACGTCAGCTGCGTGCCGCACTGGCCGCAGAACAGGCGTTCGACGCCGGGGCTCGATGCGTTGCGGGCCGGACTGCCGCGGGTCCAGCGCAGGGCGTCGCGGCGCACGCTGAACCACGCGAGGGCGGGCGCACCGCTCGCGCGGCGGCAATCGACGCAGTGGCACAGCGTGGCGTTGAAAGGCTTTCCCGACGCCTCGTAACGCACCGCGCCGCACATGCATCCGCCCTGCAGGCCCATCGCCCTCTCCCGTCGTCGTGTCAGCGCGCCGTGGCCGGCGTTCCGCTGCTTGCCGGCGCCGTCAGTAGCAACGCGGCGAGGCTGATGACGGACGCTGCGCTCAGATACCAGCCCACGGTCTGCACGCCGTAGTTGGTCGCGAGCCATGTTGCCACGTACGGCGCGAGCGAGGCGCCCAGGATGCCCGCCAGGTTGAACGTCAGCGATGCGCCCGTGTAGCGCACCTCGGGCGGGAACATTTCCGACAGCAAGGTGCCCAGCGGGCCATACGTCAGGCCGATCAGGCATTGGCCCAGCACGAGGAACAACGCCACGAGCGTCAGCTGGCCGGACCCGAACAGGGGGCCGAACAGCAGGCCGAACAGTGCCAGGCCGACGGACACGAGGATCATCGCGGCGCGCCGGCCGTGGCGGTCGGCCAATACGGCGGCGATGGGGATCGTGAGGCCGAAGAAGACGATGGCGCCCAGTTGCAGCAGCAGGAAGGTCTGGCGCGAATAGCCCAGCGCGGACGTGCCCCAGCTCAGGGCGAACACGGTCATCAGGTAGAACACGACGAACGTGGCCAGCGCGGCGAGCGTGCCCAGTACGAGGGCGCGCGTGTGGTTCGCGAACACGGCCGCGACGGGCAGCTTCACGCGCTCGTTACGATCGAGCACGGCCTGGAAATCCGGCGTTTCCGTGATCTTCAGGCGCACGTACAGGCCGACCAGGACCAGCAGCGCACTGGCCAGGAACGGAATCCGCCAGCCGTAACGCAGGAAATCGGCATCGGACAGGGTCTGCGACAGCAGCAGGAACACGCCGCTCGACAGGAAGAAGCCGATCGGCGCGCCCAGTTGGGGGAACATGCCGTACCACGCGCGCTTGCCCGGCGGCGCGTTTTCCGTCGCCAGCAGCACGGCCCCGCCCCACTCGCCACCCAGGCCGAGGCCCTGGCCGAAGCGGCACAGCGCGAGCAGCAGCGGCGCCACCGTGCCGATGGTGGCATAGGTGGGCAGCAGGCCGATGAAGACGGTGGACAGGCCCATCGTCAACAGCGCGGCCACGAGCGTGGCCTTGCGCCCGACGCGGTCGCCGAAGTGGCCGAACACGGCCGAGCCGACGGGGCGCGCGAAAAAGGCGATGGCGAACGTGGCCAGCGACTGGAGCGTGGCCGCCGCGGGATCCCCGGCCGGGAAGAACAGCTTCGGGAACACGAGCACGGCGGCCGTGGCATAGATATAAAAGTCGAAGAACTCGATGGTGGTGCCGATGAGGCTGGCGAACAGGACGGTCGCCGGGCGGTTCTGTGGGGTGTGCGTCGCGGTACCGGTCATGCGGCACCGGCCTGCGACAACGCGTCGGCGAGCTCGCTGCTCGCGACCGGGCGCACGACGCGCGCGACTTCGTGTCCATCCTTGAGCACGACGACGGTCGGCCACAGCTTCACCTTGAACGAACGGCCCAGCTTGCGTCCGGGGCCGTCCTCGACCTTGATGTGCTGGACGCCGGGGTACGGTGCCAGCGCGTCGTCGATGAGGCTGGCCGCCGCCTGGCAATAGCCGCACCAGTTCGTGCCGAAGTCGAGGGCGACCACGCCGGGCAGCGCGTCGATGGCGCCGCGCTCGGGCTGCGCCGTGTCATAGGGTTTGCTCATGCATGTCTCCATGTTGTCGATCACGCTAGCCTACAACAAAACATGCCGCTGGAGTAAGTCCAGGCCGCTTTTAAGGCGGCCACAACGTGAAACACCGAACGGAATATGGCCGGGACCGGTGGCATCCTGCACTTGTATCGACCAAGGAGGCCATCATGTCCGATAACCTGCAAAACCGCGGCCAGCAGGACCGCACGCGCATCAACCTGCACGAAAAATGGGAAGTCCAGTACTGGACCAAGGAATTGGGCGTGACCGAGGAAGAGCTGGCGAAGGCCGTCAAGGACGCCGGCAGCAGCAGCGCCGAGGCGGTTCGCCAGCACCTGCGCGGCACCCGTCACTGATCCGGTAAGTACCTTGCCCGACGCCCGCCCGGCCCCGCCGGCCGGGCGCTATCCTTTCGCGCGTGCTCCCGCGCAACCCGTCCTTTCGAAAGGAGCCCGATGACTATCCGCGGCTATTTCTCCAACCTCGACATCAGCTGGACCAATGCGGCCGTGGCACTGACCGCGGCCGTCGTCAGCTTCATCGCCATCCACGGCGCCGTGCGCCTGTTCCGCCGCCGTCTCGACCAGTTCGACGACGAGCGGGCCCATAAACCCATCGTCGAAGTCCTGCGCCACACGCTCGCGCGCACGAGCAACCTCGCCATCCTCGCGACCTCGATCCTGATCGGCGTGTCGATGCTCGACCTGCCGCCGCCGTGGAACCAGCGCATCGGCCACCTGTGGTTCATCACGCTCGGCGCGCAGCTTGCCCTGTACCTGCACCACGCGATCGCCGTGACGGCGCGGCGCTATTTCCGCGTGCACGGCAAGGGCCTGGAAAACGACCAGGTCACCGTCGCGCACACCTTGATGATCTGGGCGCTGCAATGGAGCGTGTGGACCGTGTTCCTGCTGGCGATGCTGTCCAACCTCGGCATCAACGTGACGACGTTCGTCGCGAGCCTGGGCATCGGCGGTGTGGCCATCGCGCTGGCCGTGCAGAACGTCCTCGGCGACCTGTTCGCGTCCCTCGCGATCGCGACCGACAAGCCGTTCGAAGTGGGCGACGCGATCTCGGTGCCCGAATTCTTCGGCACGATCGAGCACGTGGGGCTCAAGACGACCCGGATCCGCGCGCTGTCGGGCGAGCAGATCGTGATCGCCAACGCGGAGCTCCTGCGCAAGACGGTTCACAACTTCAAGCGCCAGAACACGCGGCGCGTGCAGTACACCCTGCGCATCAATCCCGCCACGCCGCACGAACTCGCGGCGCAGCTGCCGGAACGGGTGGGCGCCATCATCGCGGCCAGGGACAAGGTGAAACTCGACCACGTCAACCTGACGACGATGGACCAGAACTACCTGGAATACGACATCGTCTACAACCTGACGGATGCCAACTACGGCCTGTACCTGCAGACCCAGCAGGCCGTGCTGCTGGAGACGATGCAGCTGCTGCGCGACCTGGACATCTCGACGGCGCCGCGCGCGCAGGAACTGCTGCTGCGGCAACCGGCCGCCAACGACGCGCGCAGCGAGGTCCCCGCGCCCCCGCAGGCCCGGCCCATGCATTGACCAGCGGAACCGGACGCCGCCTCCCGGCGTCCGGCCCTATCATCCGAGCCTCCAATGTTCGATCAGGAGGTCACGATGCAGCAACATCAACCCGCGCAACAACAGACGCCGCCCGGCCACGAGGCGCAACTGACGCCGAAAGCGGACCACGGCGAGACGAGCTATGTCGGCCACGGCCGGCTCAAGGACAAGGCCACCGTCATCACGGGCGGCGACAGCGGCATCGGCCGCGCCGTCGCCCTCGCCTTCGCGCGCGAAGGGGCCGACGTGCTGATTTCCTACCTCGACGAGCATGACGATGCGCGCGAGACGGAACGCCTCGTACGTGAGGCCGGCCGGAAAGCGGTGCTGGTCCCCGGCGACATCGCGGATCCCGCCCACTGCCGCGCCATCGTCGACCGCGCGGTACAGGCATTCGGCCGCATCGACGTGCTGGTGAATAATGCGGCGTTCCAGATGACGCGCGAGTCGCTGGACGAGATCCCGGACGACGAATGGGACCGCACGTTCGCGGTCAACATCTCGGCCATGTTCCACATCTGCAAGGCGGCCGTGAAGCACATGAAGCCCGGGTCGTCGATCATCAACACGACGTCGATCAACTCGGACAATCCGAAGCCGACCCTGCTGCCGTATGCGACCACGAAGGGCGCCATCGCCAACTTCACGGCCGGCCTCGCGCAGCTGCTGGCGGAAAAAGGGATACGTGTGAACTCCGTCGCGCCGGGGCCGATCTGGACGCCGCTGATCCCGTCGACGATGCCGCCGGACCAGGTAGAGCGCTTCGGCCAGCAGGTGCCGATGAAGCGGCCGGGCCAGCCGGTGGAGGTGGCGCCCGTGTACGTGATGCTGGCGTCGGACGAAGCCAGCTACATTTCCGGGGCGCGCATCCCGGTCACGGGCGGCACCCCGATCCTGTGATCACGCATCGTTCGGCGGCGGCAGCGTGATGCCTTCCTGCTGCAGTTCCGGCTGCGGCGGCGCCGGCGGTTCATTCTCGGGCGGCTGCGGCGTGTCGGGTGGCGGGCCGCCTTCCTGCTGCATGTCGCCGCCCTCTTCCATGTCTTCCTCGGGCGGCGGCTCCGCGTGACGCGTCACGGGTTCGGGTTTGCGTCCGCCCGGGAACAGCGCGTCGCCGCTGATCTTGCCGCTGTCGAGCGCGGACTTGAAGAAGTCGCCCACGAGCAGGATCGCGCTGTGCCCGCCCTGCCCCCAGTAGTTCGACCGCATCGTGACGCGGTTGTCGTTGAAGCCGACCCACGCACCCGCGACGAGGTTCGGGTGCATCATGATGAACCAGCCGTCCGCGTTGTTCTGCGTGGTGCCCGTCTTGCCGGCCACGTCGGCCGTGATGCCGAAGCGGTAGCGAATGCCGGTGCCCGTGCCGCGGTTGATCACGCCGCGCATCATGTCGATCAGGGTGATGGCCGACTCCTGCGACAGCACCCGCTGCGGCGTCTGCGACGCGAAATCGGCGATCACCTGGCCGTTGCGGTCCGTGATGCGGCGCACGAACACCGGTTTGCGGTATTCGCCCTGCGCGGCGATCGACGAATACGCGTTGACCATCTCCAGCAGGGTGACCGGGCTGGAGCCCAGCGCGATCGACGGCACGGGCGCCAGCTTGCTCGTGCGGACGCCCAGGTCCTGCGCCAGCTTGACGACGGGCGCCACGCCGATGTCGCGCACGACCTGCGCCGTGATCGTGTTCTTCGAATAGACGAGGCCATCGCGCATGGTCAGCTGGCGGCCCGTTGTGCCGCTGTTGTCCGTCGGGCGCCACACGGTGCCGTCGTCGAAGCGGATCGTCGTGACAGCGTCCAGGTAGGCGTGGTCCGGCGCGATGCCCTTTTCCAGCGCCGCGGCGTAGACGATCGGCTTGAACGTGGAGCCGGGCTGGCGCGCGGCCTGGGCCACGTGGTCGTACTGCTCCTTCTCGAAGTCGCGGCTGCCCACCCATGCCTTGATCTCGCCCGTCGTCGGGTCCATCGCGAGGAAGCCCGCCTCCAGGCGCGATTTCGACGCCTTCAGCTGGCGCATGAAGTTGCGGTCCGCCTTCAGCTTCTTCAGGACCGCGACCGGGTTCTCGCCGCCGTCGACGGCCTTGCGGTAGTCGGACGATTCGCGGATGAACGTCTCCAGCAGTTCGCCGTGCGACTGCCAGTAGTATTCGAACGGGTTCACGCCGTCGCGCATGTCGACATAGGTCTGCGTGGACGTCGCGTTGATCGGCCAGGAATGGGCCCAGTCGACGTCGGCGATGGCCTGCAGCGCGCCGGCCTGGCGTTCGACGGCGCGCTGCGCGGCCTGCTGCAGGTCGTAGTCGAGCGTCGTCTGCACGACGAGGCCGTCCTGCTGCAGGTCGGCGTCGTGCTTCTCGGCCCAGTCGACGAGCCAGCGCCGCACATAGGCCGTGAAATGGTCGTCCTTCCCGTTGCGTTCCGCCATGCGCGCGAAATGCAGGCGCAGCGGCCGTTTCACGAGCTGGCGGTACCTGGCCTCGTCGATGGCGCCCGCCTTCAGCATCTGCCCCAGCACGACGTTGCGGCGCGCAAGCGAACGTTCCGGGTTCGTCACAGGGTTGTAATAGGCCGTGCCCTTCAGCATGCCGACGAGCGTGGCCGCTTCCGTCTCGTTCAGCTGGGCGGCCGTCTTGTTGAAGTACGTGTGCGCGGCCGCTTCGATGCCGTACGTGTTGTACAGGAACGGGACGGTGTTCAGGTAGGCTTCGAGGATTTCCGTCTTGCTGTACGTGTTCTCGATCTTGAAGGCGGTGATGAGTTCCTTCAGCTTGCGGTTGATGTTGCGCGCGCGGCCGATCTCGTCGCGGAACAGGTTGCGCGCAAGCTGCTGGGTGATCGTCGAGCCGCCCTGCGCATCGCCCTTCAGGTTGGCGACAACAGCGCCGGCGATGCGCGTGAAGTCGACGCCGTGGTGGTCGTAGAAGCGGTGGTCCTCCGTCGCGATGAGGGCATTGACGACGTTCGGCGACACGGCCGACAGCGGCACCTTCATCTGGATGCCCTGCTCGAAACTGGCCAGCTGGCGGCCGTCGGCCGAGACGACGACGGTGGGCCGCGCCACGCGGGCCTGCTTGACGTCCTCGATGCCGGGCGTGAGCGGAAACAGCAGCGCGATCCAGACGGCGAACAGCGTCACGAGCAGCAGTGCGAGCCCGGCGGCGATGTACAGCCAGCGCAGGTGCGGCGGTTTGGTCATCAGGTGCCCGTGCGCCCGCGCATAGGCTTGCCTGGCGCGGGCCCCGGCGCGGTCGATCATCCTGCGTTCGCGTCCGTTCCAGCCCTTGCCCTCGTTATGGTCTTCCACTCTCGTTTCTTCCTGTCAGCTAGCTTGTCAATGGCGGCACAAGTATAGCCGACGGCCCGCTGACTTTCGGTTAGCGCACGCTCATACCGTTCGCGTCATGCGGTATCATGTGCCGCCCCGTGCGCAGCAGGCGCTCGACGTCGGCGCGTGACGCCGCCTGTGCATATACGTGGCCCTGCACCTCGTCGCAGCCGCGCCGGCGCAGGTAGTCCAGTTGCGCTTCGGTTTCCACGCCCTCGGCGATCACGCGCATGTGGAGGCCGCGCGCGAGCTCGATGATGGCCGCGACCATCGCCGCGTCGTCCTCGCTGAACGGGATGTCGCGCACGAAGCTGCGGTCGATCTTGAGCACGTCCACGGGAAAGCGGCGCAGGTACGACAGGCTCGAATAGCCGGTGCCGAAATCGTCGATCGACAACTGCACGCCCATCTGCTTCAGTTCGCGCATCGTGCGGATCGCGCTTTCCACGTCGCCCATGACGAGGCTTTCCGTGATCTCCACTTCGAGGCAGCCCGCCGACAGGCCCGTCTCGTCCAGCACGCGGGCGATCTCGCGCACGAGGTTCGGTTCGGCGAACTGGCGTGCCGACAGGTTCACGGCGATGCGTAAATGACCCAGTCCGGCATGCTGCCACGCGCGGCTCTGGCGGCACGCCGTGCGCAGCACCCACGCGCCGATGGGCACGATCAGGCCCGTCTCCTCGGCCAGGTTGATGAAGCGGTCGGGCCGCACCATGCCCAGGCTCGGATGGCGCCAGCGGATCAGCGCTTCCAGCCCGACGACGGCGCCGGTCTCCAGGTCGACCTGCGGCTGGTAGTACAGCTCGAACTCGTCGTGCACGAGCGCGCTGCGCAGCGCGCCTTCCAGCGCGAGGCGTTCGCGGGCGCGGGCATTCATCGTCGGCATGTAGAACTGCACCATGTTGCGGCCCAGTTCCTTGGACCGGTACATGGCCACTTCCGCGTGCTGGATCAGCGCGGCGGCGTCGGTGCCGTCGGCCGGGAACGCGGCCAGGCCGGCGCTGCCCGTGAGGACGAGGTCCTGCCCATGCAGCTCGAGCGGGTGGGCGAGCGCCTGCAGCACGGCGTTGACGGTGGCCGCCGCGTCGGACTCGTTCTCGCGGCCCGGCAGCACGAGCACGAATTCGTCGCCGCCCGTGCGGGCCACGGTGTCCGTGCGCCCGACAGCCGCGCTGATGCGCTGTGCGGCGGCCTTCAGCAATTCGTCGCCGGCGTCGTGGCCCAGCGTATCGTTGACGAACTTGAAGTGGTCGAGGTCCAGCGCCGCCACCCACACCGTGGCGCGCCCGGCCGCGAGGTTGATCGCGTTGTCGATGCGATCGTGCAGCAGCGCGCGGTTGGCGAGGCCCGTCAGCGTGTCGAAGCGGGCGCGCGCCTCCAGCTCGGCCTCGTAGCGCTTGGCCATCGTCACGTCGTACTGCGCCATCACGAAGTGCGTCGTCACGCCGTCCTCGTTGTTGACGGGCGCGATATACACCTCGGCATACATGTCCTCGCGGCCGCGCCGCAGCAGGCGCATCGACACGTGGCCCTCGCGCCGCTCGCGGATCGCGGCGCGCAGTTCGGCCACGCCAGCCTGGTCGGGTTCGCGGTTGCCCAGGTCGAGCAGGCCCCGCCCGACCACCTCGGACGCCGTCACGCCGCGCATGCGTTCGAACGCCGGGTTCACGTACTCGATGGGGTAGCCGGGCCGCGTCGCGCTCACGAGGATGATGGCGTTCGCGCTGGCGTCGATGGCGCGCCGGTACAGCCGCAGCGCGTCGAGGGCGTCGTGCAGGTCGGCCGTGCGGCTTTCGACGAGCGCCTCGATGCGGCGTGTGCGCTTGACGCGGCTTTGCACGTACGCGGACGTGGCGATGCTCACGAGGCAGCCGAGGACGAGCGCGATGAGGGCGCCGGCGCTGCCCGCCATTTCGCTTGAGCGCCCGGTGACGCGCAGCTCCCACGGCATCCCGGCCACCTCGAACGTGTGGCGGTTCGTGAAGACGGCGTCGCCGAGCCACGCGTGCCAGGCGGGCCGGCTCGTGCGGTCCAGCGCGTCGTGCAGAAAGGCGCGCTGCGGGCCGTCGAGGCCGCGGCCCGTCAACTCGATCCGGAGGCCATTGCGCGCCAACATGTTCGATTTGGCGAGCGTCGTGCTAACCAGCGTGGCGACGTCGATCACGACGGCCGTGTCGCCCAGCGCCGCGGCGCTGCGCGCGGCCGCGTTCGTGAGCGCCGCCCCGCGCCGGTATACGGGCATCATCAAGATGAAGCCGAGATGGCCGCCGCGCTGCAGCAACGGCACCATGAGGCTGGACGCCGGCTGGCCCGTGTCGATGGCGCGCATGAACGTGGAGCCCTGCTGGGCGAACGAAAAGGCGTCGTAGCCCAGCGTGACCTCATTGCCCGCCATCGGCTCGATGTAGTCGACGACGAGGTAGCGCGGGCGCGGCGCCGCGCGCACGAGCGTGACCCTGTTCCCGTTCGCGCGGCGTTCGCGGATCTCGAAGCCGGGCCGGAAGCGCTGGTTCGCCGCCTCGAACGCGGCGCGCTCGTGGCTTGCCACCATGCGGTGGAACACGACGGCCTGCAGGTAAGGATGGCTGGCCAGCAGCGGCCGGGTAAAGGCGCCGAACTCGTCGCGGCTGGCGATGCCCACGGAGGAAAACAGGGCGTTGGCCGCCCGCAGCACGTCGAGCGCGTCGCCGAAGCTGCGCGTCACGGTGGCGTTGCGGATTTCCGCGCGCTGCAGGAATTCGGAGCGGGCCCGTTCGCGTTCCGCGTTGACCATCCCGACGACCAGCACGGCAGTAAGACCCAGTCCCGCCAGCAGTGTCAGCACCGCGGCAGGAGTCGGGGGCCGCGCGCGGGCGCGGCCGAGGCGCACTTTCCGTGTCAGCATGTCCCATGCTAGCGCATTTGGACATGCGGGCGTGGCTTATTTCCGTGCCGCCTCAGTCTGCCGTCGGCGGTTGTGCCGGCGCCAAGTTCGGGGCCGGTACGCGGCCCAGCTGGAGCCGCGCGAGGGTCGGATAAAGAGGCGGACTGATCAGGCGCGCGACGGCAAATGCGATCAGCGCACACGCCATCAGGCTCAGCACCATGGCGTGGCCGTCCACCATCTCCATCACGATGATGAAGGCCGTCAGCGGCGCCTGCGTGGCGGCCGCGAGGAAGCCGACCATGCCCAGCGCGATCAGCGCCGGTACCTGCATGCCATATAACAGCAGCGCGACGTCGTTGCCGAACGCGGCGCCGATCGCGAGCGACGGCGCGAAGATGCCGGCCGGGGCGCCGGACCACGTCGTCAGCCACGTCGCGAGGAATTTGAAGGGCGCATAGGCGAACGGCATTGCCGCACTGCCCTCCACCATCGTGCGCGTGGTGGCGTAGCCGGAACCGAACGCGGCGCCGCCCGTCGCGATGCCGATCAGCGCGACGCCGAGGCCGCACGCGGCCGCGAACAGCACGGGCCGGCGTGCGCGCCAGCGGCTGACGCGGTCGGGACTGGCACCGGACAGCGACGCGATCATCAGGCGCGAGAACAGCCCGCCGGCCAGGCCGGACAGCACGGCGACGAGCAGGCCCGGCAGCAGGAGGTCCATGCCGATTGCAGGTGCGTGGATGACGCCGAAATACGCGCCGTTGCCGTGTGCCGAAACGGCGACGAGGCCCGCCAGCACGATGCCTGCGATGATCAGGCCGCTGGAGCGCTGTTCCGGCGCCCGCGCCAGTTCCTCGATGGCGAACATGACGCCGCCGAGCGGCGTGTTGAACGCGGCCGCGATGCCCGCCGCGCCGCCCGCGACGAGCAGCCCGTCGACGCCGACGGCGCTGCCGGCCGGGATCAGGCGGCGCGCCTGCAGCATGACGCCGGCCGCGATCTGCACGGACGGACCTTCGCGTCCGAGCGACAGGCCGCCCAGCAGGCCGCCGGCCGTCAGCAGGATCTTGGCGACCGACAGCCGCAGAGAAACGAACAGGCCGCGCTCGGCCTCGCCGACCTTCGTGTCGAGCGTGGCCATCACCTGCGGGATGCCGGAACCGCCCGCGCCGGGCGCGAAGCGGCGCGTGCACCAGACGACCGCAGCGGTGCATAACGGGGTCCAGATGAGCGGGCTCCACCACGCGAGGGCGCGCAGCGCGGCGAAACGCCCGTAGGCCGCCTCGGCCAGCCAGGTAAAACCGACGACCGTCAGGCCCGCCGCGGCGGAGAGCAGGACGACGATGCCGCGCACAGTCCACAGGCGCCAGTCGCCCAGTTCGCGGCGCAGGTCCGGTGCCGTGTTCATGGTTTGACCCGCTTTCGATATCGTTGCCTGAATATCATATTCCGGCGGCCTTTCGGGTTTTCCGCTATCATTCTTGCATGTCCTCGTCTTCCGAAACCAATGCGGCTTCCGAGTCGTCCCTGGCGCCGTCCACCCGCGTGCTGCGCCAGTTCCGCGTCGTCTTCAATTCCGTCAAAACCCATTTCCGCCAGGTCGAGCGCGAAGCGGGCGTCGGCGGCGCCCAGCTATGGGCACTGTCTGTCATCGACCGCCGTCCCGGCATCGGCGTGACGGAACTGGCGCGCGAGCTGGACATTCACCAGTCCACCGCCAGCAACCTGATCAAGAGCCTCGTCGAGCGCGGCCTCGTGGCCACGAGCCGCGAAGGCACGGACCGGCGCAGCGTGTCGCTGCGCATCCAGCCGGCGGGTGCCGATGTCCTGCGCACCGCGCCCCTGCCCTTCACCGGCGTGCTGCCGGACGCCCTGTCCGCGCTCGATGCCGACACGCTGGCGCGGCTGGAGCACGACCTGTCCAAGCTGATCGCCCTGCTCGAGGCGGATGAAGCCAGTGCGAACGTGCTGTTGTCGCAGATGTAAAAAAGAAGCCCGCGGCAAGCCACGGGCTCAAGAGATACTTTGGTATCCTCATCGCTGATCGCGAAGGCTGCAACAAGCAACCCCGCTCACAGGTTCATTGTCACATAAAACGTGTATTGAAGGCAATCACATTTGTGGCAATACATCAGACCCGCGGTTCGGCACAACGGGAATGCCGGCCCTCCACCGTGCAGGTATTCCGTTCCTTGCCGTCGCGGTCGTGGACGATCACGCGCCATGCATCCGGGCCCGTCCTCTCCATCGTCATGAAACCGAAACCGTCGATCCACGAACTCATCGCCTCGAGCACCGCACCCGGCGCCGGCGGCGGCCCGGCCGGCGGCGTCTGCGGCAGCGGGACGATGTCTTCCGCCGTGCCGGCGAAACCCGCGACGAACTGGGTCGGGTGATCGCTGGTAAAACTCGTCTGCTCCCACAGGTGCACGTGGCCGGACAGCAGGACGTCGATGGTCGCCGGCAGCAGGCGTGGATCGAGCGCGCCGAACACCTGCGTGAGCCCGGCGTCGCCGCCGAACAGCGTGACGGCGCCCGTGCGTGCATCGCGCAGCGCGCCGTAGGCGTACAGCGGATGGTGGTCGACGGCGATGTTGTAGCGCTGGCGGCGGGCCAGCCCCTCGATCTTGCGCCACGTGTCCGTGTAGCGCGCGATGGCCGGGTCGCCCGGTTTGAATCCGCGCCAGTTCGTGTTCGCGCTGTCGAACACGATCAGTTGTGCGCCGCCGCCCAAAGGCACCGCATACGGGTCCGCGTAGTCTGCCTGTTCGTCCGTCGCCGGGTCGTCGCAGTTCGCGGCCGGGTCGTAGGCGTGGGCGTCGAGGAAGCGCCACCACCCCTGCCCGCCGCGCGCGCACGACTCGTGGTTGCCGCGCGCGATCACCCACGGTGCCGCGGCCAGCAACGTGCGCGCGGGCGCGAAGAAATCCGCGTTCCACGCGTCCCAGCCATAGCCGTACGGGCTGCCCGCGCAGCCGGGGCGGTCCCCCGGACACGGGTCTTCGCGATAATGAAAATCGCCCACGTGCACGACAAGGTCCGGCTTCCACGCGGCCGCACTCGCGGCCACGCGCGCGAACGGGTACGCCTGCGGGTCGTTACAGTCCTGGAATTCCTTGCCCTTCAGGCGGCAGCCCGTGTCGCCGATCACGACGATGCGTTTCAGCTCCGCCGCCGGCAGCGGCAGCGGCTGGCCGGCGACACTCACCTGTGTTACGCCGGGCGGAAGCGGGGTCTCGCACGACAGCACCGGGGCCGATACGGCATCGGGATGAAAACTCGCGCTGTGGTCCTTGCCGCGCAGCGGGATCGGGCCGCGAGGGGCACGCACGGCCATCGCCGCCGTGCGGCCGTCGATCGTGATCGCGGGACAGGTGGAAGCCGTGGTGACGGCGCGGGCGATCGGGGCGCCGTCCGCGCCCAGCATGACAAAGGCGGCGGCCGGCGGCGGTTCGGACGGCAGGCTCGCGCAGCCCGTCAGGACAGCGGCGACGGCGAGCGGCCGCAGGATCGGATGGATCATGGAGGGTCCGGGCAAAGTCGGCAATCTACCACAGCGGCGGCG
Organism: Massilia sp. Masssp94; assembly: GCF_059491305.1. Lineage (NCBI taxonomy): Bacteria > Pseudomonadati > Pseudomonadota > Betaproteobacteria > Burkholderiales > Oxalobacteraceae > Massilia > Massilia sp. Masssp94. Next base: position 6,505,133 of record NZ_CP168501.1, on the reverse strand, counting down.
CCATCGCCGTCGGCGCCCTGCTCGACGGCATTCCCGCGTCGATCGTGAGCGGCCTGTCGATGCCGGGCGGGCGGTGCTGTCGGCACCGTGGCGGCCGGGCGTCGACCGGGCGAGCTACCGGTCGGTGCAGCGATCCCGACAGACGTCCGTCAGGTTGTTCGCGATACTGTACTGGATCATGTCGCTCAGGCTCTTGCAGCGCAGCTTGACCATCGCCCTGGCCTTGTGCGTGCTGATCGTCTTGATACTCAGGTTGAGCACGGCCGCGATGCGGCTGACGCTCCGACCGCAGACGAGCATGGCGAACACGAGGAACTCGCGGTCGCTGAGCGACTCGTGCGGCAACTCATCCTTACCTTCCCACATGTGCAATGCGACTTCCTCGGCGAGTCGCTCGCTCATATGGACCTTTCCCAGGCTCACCCGGCTTGCGGCCTCGAGAAGCTCATCGGCGGGACGGCTTTTCATCACGTACCCCTTCACGCCGCAGCGGATCGCCCGCATGCCGAAGTGAAGCTCGTCCAGCTCGGTATACACGAGGACGTGGGCGCGCGGCGCTACGGCCCGGATTTGGCGCAGGAACGTCTCCTCGCTTCCGGCTGCGAGTACCGGATCGACGAGGATGATGTGATATTGCTCGCTTTGTAATTTACTGATCAGGTCGGAACGACTTGTTGCCTCGCGGACCACTGTATCCCGCGCCTGCCTGGCAAAGAGCGTACACACACCGAGCCGCATCGTCTCGCTTCGATCAGCCACCAGCATCTGTATCATGCTGCCTCCGTATGGTTAATGGGTAGTAATGTTTAAGTAAACACATCCATGATTAACCAATTGTCACCATTGGTCAATTTACCGTTTTGAAATTGATTCTCACCGAACTTCACTGTCGCAAAATTGCTGCAATGCGGCGAAGTTTTGCATGCATATCCCATAGCCGTTGAGAGGTTTGATTAAAGTCAAATGCTGCATCGCATCAGGCCGTAAGCTTGACCTTGTTCATTTTCAATAACTTACATGCAAATTATTGCGCCATGTCAAGAAAAAAGCTTATTGCATCGGCGAGCATGCACCCGGAGATCATCGCCATCGGTCTCGAAGTGACGCTCGATCCCAGTCGGCGCCGCTATTATTCCGCGCTCGTCCTGACGCTCGCGGATGCTGCCATGCAAGAATTTGTGAGGATTCTCGCCGCTGAACCACAGCGATCGCCCGGCGTCGAACCTGATCCCAGTGGTGATCCAGCAGCAGGACGTTAACTGATGGTTACCATCAATACTTCTTGCCGATCTGCATTCCGGGCGCCAGCGTCGGGCATTGCCCGATGAGCGGGCGGCGGCATGGACGCTTGCGTAACATCGCGTCGGTTGCCGGTTCGGCCCTCGCCAGGTCATGGGGCCGGCTTCGGGCAGCGGGCGCCATGACGCATCGCGACACCGCTGACCCGGCGCGCGGCGGCATCGAACGCCGCGTCGATGCCGTCACTGCGGACGTCATCCAGGTCGGCATTATTTTCATGAACGTCTACGGCCGGGACAACGCGGACGCTTTCTTCCTCACGGCCGACATCGTACCCACCGTCTACCGGAGAATCGTTGCAGGACGGTTTCGCCGGACCGTGCGCGGCGCCGATCCCGAGCCGGAAGGCATCCCGGCATGAGCCGCGCCGAAGACGAGCTACGGCATTTTCTTGGCGTCAATCGCAGGAAGGATCATGCCACGGCAGACATTGTCGAGATCGGTCTACTGTTCATGCGGGTCTTCGGCAACGACAAGGGATGGAGCTTTTTCCGCGGCACGCTGATCCAGCCGGAAGTGTGCTGGCGTGTGATGCGGCACAGGACACGCGGCTCACCGCCCGAGGTCGATCCCGAGCGCAAGGGCGGCATGGGCGGTCAACCGCCATGACGCCGGGCCCATGCATGGCTGGAACGTTGAGCGTGCCCGATGCCCGCGCCGGCGCCGCGCCCGTCACGTTGAATATCCGAGCCGTTGATTGTTTTGAATCTATAACATACAATCGTGTGTGCTGTTATCGATAACCAAACCATCACGGAGACATCATGAAACGACGCCAGGTCCTGGCCGGGTTGGCCGCCACCGTACCGGGCTTTGCCGCAAGCACCCTCCTGCCACGGTCCGCGCTGGCGGCGAACGCCCCCGGCCCTTTCAAGCCCGACTGGGATTCGCTGGCCGCGTACCGCACGCCGGACTGGTTCCGGAACGCGAAGTTCGGCATCTGGGCCCACTGGGGTCCGCAATGCGAGCCGGAATTCGGCGACTGGTACGCGCGCAATATGTACAAGGAAGGCAGCGACGCGTACCGCCACCACCTGCAGAAATACGGCCACCCGTCGAAGTTCGGGTTCAAGGACGTGATCCGCCAATGGCAGGCGGCGCAATGGGACCCGGACGCCCTGCTCGCCCTGTACCGCAAGGCGGGCGCCCGCTACTTCGTCGCGCTCGCGAACCACCACGACAATTTCGACCTGTACGACAGCCGCTTCCAGCCCGACTGGAATTCGACGCGCATCGGGCCGAAGAAGGACCTGATCGCCGGCTGGGCGAAGGCGGCGCGCGCGCAGGGCATGCGCTTCGGCGTCAGCGTCCACGCGGCCCACGCGTGGACCTGGTATGAAGTGGCCCAGGGCGCCGACAAGGCTGGGCCGTACGCCGGCATCCCGTACGACGGCGTGCTCACGGCGGCCGCCGGCAAGGGCCAGTGGTGGGAAGGACTGGATCCGCAGGCGTTGTACGCGCAGGCGCATCCGCTCAGCCGCAAGACCACCAAGCCGGCCGAATGGGGCGCGCAGTGGGACTGGGGTGGCGGGGCCACGCTGCCGTCGCGGCGCTACGTCGACAACTTCCACGACCGCACCATCGACCTGATCGACAAGTACGACCCGGACCTGGTCTACTTCGACGACACCGCCCTGCCCTTCTGGCCGTTCAGCGACGCTGGCCTGCGCATCGCCGCGCATATGTACAACCGCAGCATCGCCACGCGCGGCCGGCTGGAAGCGGTCATCAACGGCAAGATGCTCGACGAGCGGCAGCGCCGTTCCCTCGTGTGGGATATCGAGCGCGGCCAGAGCAACGCCATCGAACCGCTGCCCTGGCAGTCGTGCACCTGCATCGGCGGCTGGCATTATTCGCGCCCGGGCTATGAGCGCAACGAGTACAAGAGCGCGCAGAAGGTCGTGCACATGCTGGTCGACATCGTCAGCAAGAACGGCAACCTGCTGCTCAGCGTACCCGTGCGCGGCAACGGCACGATCGACGAAAAGGAACAGGCGATCGTCGAGGAGATCGGCCGCTGGATGGCCGTGCACGGCGAAGCGATTTACGATACGCGGCCGTGGGCCGTGTTCGGCGAAGGTCCCGCGCAGCACCGGACGGCGCCGCTGACGGACCAGGGCATGAACGAGGGGAAGAACGCGCCGCTCACCGCCGCCGACGTCCGCTTCACGGCGAAGGGCGATGCCGTCTACGCGTTCGTGATGGGCTGGCCGGCCGGCCGCGAGATCGGCATCGCCGCGATGGGCACGGCGGCCGGGCACCTGAAGAAGCCGGTCGCGCGGGTCGAACTCGTCGGCACCGGTGCGCCGCTCGCGTTCCGCCAGGCGGAGGACGGGCTGAAGGTCACGCTGCCGTCGACGGCGCCCGCCCTGCCGTATGCGTTCGCGCTGAAAGTCCTTACTTGACCCGCTGCTTTTCCAGCTTGCGCGCCAATGTGCGGCGGTGCATGCCGAGCCGGCGCGCCGCTTCCGAAATATTGAAATCCGTCTCGGCCAGCACGGCGTGGATCCGCTCCCATTCCAGCGTCTTGATCGACGTGGTACGGTTCGTCAGTTCCAGCTCCGTGTTGCCGGCGACGTGGCCGAAGGCGGCCTCGATGTCGTCCGTGTTCGACGGTTTCGCGAGATACTGCCGCGCACCGAGCTTGATCGCCTCGACGGCCGTGCCGATACTGGCAAAACCCGTCAGCACGACGATCTGCATGTCCGGATCGTGCGCATGCAGCATCTGCACGCACGCGAGGCCGGAGCTGTTTCCCTTCAGCTTGAGGTCGACGACGGCATAGTCCGGCGAATGTTCCTTCAGCAGTTCCTGCGCTTCGTCGAGGCCCGGCGCCTGCAGCACCCGGTAGCCGCGCCGCTCGAACGAGCGGCCGAGGGTGCGCGCGAACGCGTCGTCGTCCTCGATGATCAGCAGGAGGCGGTCGTCATTGTCTTCATCCATGGGCATGTCCCAGTTCCTTCTCGAGCGCGATCGCGGACAGCGGCAACGTCAGCGTGACGGCGGCGCCGCCTTCCGGCCGGTTGACCGCCTGCACGGTACCGCCCAGCGTGCGGGCCACGTTCACGACGAGGAACAGGCCCAGGCCGCCGCCGGGACGGCCCTTGCTGGACTGGTACGGTTTGCCGAACTGCGCCAGCATCGCCGGCGCGAAGCCGGGGCCGCGATCGAGCACGGTCAGTACGAGCGTGCCGTCGTCGACACCCGCTTCCACGCCGACCCAGTCGGGCGAGGCCTCCAACGCGTTGTCCAGCACGTTGTCGATCGTTTGTTTCAGGGCGGAGTCGAAGGCGACCGGCAGGTCGTGTTCGATCCGGTTGCGGTAGTCGAAGTCGCGCACGGGGCGGCTGTGCTGCCAGTCCGCGACGAGCTTGTCGAGGAAGCCGCGGATGGTCGTGCGCGCGGCCGATTCGCCACGGGTCTCACCGGCCGACAGCAGGATGCCGCTGACGATGGATTTGCAGCGTTTCAGCTGCGTCTCCATTTCCGTGATCTCTTCCAGCAGGTCGGGGTTCGCCTTGAATTCGCGCATGCGCTTCCAGTCGCCGAGGATCACGGACAACGTGGCGAGCGGCGTGCCGAGTTCGTGCGCGGCGCCCGACGCGAGGAGTCCCATGCGCACGATGTGGTCTTCCTCGGCCGCGCGCTGTCGCAGGTCCGCCAGCTGGGCCGCCTTCGCTTTCAGGGTATTCGTGATGCGCGAGATGAACACGACGAGCAGCGCCGCGTTCAGCGTGAAGCAGATCAGCATGCCCTGCACGTACAGGCTGGAGATGCCGCGCGCATGGTCGAACGGCAGCGCGAGTGGTTTCGCGAACACGGACAGGCCGGCCAGGCACGCGAGCGTGATGGCGACGATGGTCCACGTCGACCACGCTTCGAGCAGCACGGCCGACAGGATCACCTGCAGCAGGTACAGGAACGCGAACGGATTCGTCGTCCCGCCCGCGAGGTACAGCTGCATCGTGAGGCTGGCCACGTCGACGAGCAGCGCGAGGAACAGTTCGTTGTTCGTGACGGGCCGGTGTTCGTGCCAGCGCAGGTGGCTGGCGATGTTGAAGGCGATAAGGCACGCGAGCACCTCGAGCATCTGCACGAGCGGCAGGCGCACGTCGAAGACGAGGATCGCGCCGGCGATGGTCGTGATCTGGCCGATGACGGCGATCCAGCGCAGCTCGATCAGCTGCAGCATGTTCTTGTGGCCGGCGACGTATTCGACGGCGGCGGCGTTGTCCGCGCCCCGTTCGAACATCCGTTTCAGCAGGTCAGTCGTGTCGTTCATCATTCTCGGTGTCGTTGCCGTAGCGGGCGACCCACCACCAGGCGGCGGCCACCATCAAGGCGAGAGCATACCAAGTGAACGCGTACACGAGGTGACTGTTTGGAAATTTGACGACGGTGAGGCCGCCGACGGGCTGGTCGGGGCTGTCCGGCGGGTTCTGTCCGGCGGCGGCGTCAACGAAGAACGGTGCCGTGGCGATGCCGCGCGCCGCGGCGATCGCGGCCACGTCGCGGGTGTACCAGCGGTTCGCCGCGGGGTCGTTCGTGCGCGTGAACGCGCCGTTACGTTCGCTCGTCCTCAGGAGACCCGTGACGTCGGCCGCCGGTCCGGCGTTCGCGCACGGATTTTCCGTGGCGCGCTGCGGCGTGTAGCGCGTGCGCGCGCCCAGTTCGGCGGGAATGAAGCCGCGGTTGACGAGGACGACGTTCCCATCCGCCGTGCACATGGGCGTGAGCAGCCAGTAGCCGCTGCCGGCTTCGGTCAGCGCCTGGACGGGGGTGGTGAGATCGTAGAGATAAGTACCGTGCAGTTGCACGCGGCGGTACTCGGCGGATTCGGGCGTGATGCCGGCCCAGCTCGTGCGCGATGGCAGCGGCGCCGGGGCGGCGTGCACGCGTGCTTCCACGCGTGCGATGAGGTCCAGTTTCCACTGCAGGCGAACCACCTGCCAGGTACCCAGACCCGCGCAGAGGACGATCAGCAGCAATGCCAGCACCGCCAGGACGGGAGAGACTCCCTTGCGGCCGGCCGGTGCCGCTGCGCGATCGTCCCTCGCCATTACTGCATGTCGTGCATGCCGTGTACCGAACTGCCGTCATTGCCCATGTTGGGCATCATGTTGGCGTTCATGTGGTACATGACCCAGATCGAACCGGTCAGGACGATGAACAGCAGGATGGCCGTGAGGATCAGCGCCATCATGTTCCAGCCGCCTTCCGACTTCGAGTTCATGTGCAGGAAGTAGATCATGTGCACGACGACCTGGACGGCCGCGAAGCCGAGGATCACGAACTTGGTCGTGCCCGGTGCCAGCTGGTGGGTCATCACCAGCCAGAACGGGATCGCCGTCAGGATCACGGACAGGATGAAACCGATCGTGTAATCCTTGAAGCTGCCGTGGGCGTGCAGGTGGTCGTCGTCGTGGTGACCATGACCGTGGCCATGATCGTGATGATGCAGATCGCTCATGGCAGGACTCCCATCAGATAAACATAGGTGAACACGCCGATCCAGATGACGTCCAGGAAGTGCCAGAACATCGACAGGCAGGCGAGGCGGCGGTAGTTGGCACCGTTGATGCCGTGCTTACCGACCTGGAACATCAGCGTGACGAGCCACACGATACCGAAGGTCACGTGCAGGCCGTGCGTGCCGACCAGCGAGAAGAACGCGGTCAGGAAGCCCGAGCGCCACGGGCCGAAGCCTTCGTGGATCAGGTGCGCGAACTCGTCCAGTTCCAGGTACAGGAAGCAGGCGCCCAGCACGCCGGTGATGGCGAGCCAGACGAGCGTGCCTTTGACGTTCTTCTTCTGCGCGGCCAGCATGGCGAAGCCATACGTGATCGACGAGAACAGCAGGAACGCGGTGTTCAGTGCGACGGTCGGCAGCTCGAAGATCTCGGCGCCCGACGGGCCGCCCGCGTAGTTGCGGCCCAAAACGGCATAGGTCGCGAACAGGCAGGCGAAGATGAGGCAGTCGCTCATCAGGTAGATCCAGAAGCCCAGCAGCGTGCCGTTCTCCGGATGGTGCTCGCGCACGTAATAGCGCGAGCTCGGGTCGGCGCTCGCGGCGCCGGCGTGGGTTACGTTAATCTCAGACATGGGCTTCCAGCAAACGGGTGCGTTCTTCTTCCGTACGGGTCACTTCGTCCGCCGGGATGTAGAAGTCGCGTTTGTAATCGAACGTGTGGTAGATGGCGACGGCGAGCATGGCAACGAACGTCACGCCGACCAGCAGCCACATGTGCCAGATGATGCCGAACGCCATCACGAACGTGATGCCCGGGATGACCGGACCGGCCCACGTGTTCTTCGGCATGTGGATCGCCACGAAGTCCTTCAGCGGACGCATGTAACCGTTCTTCTTCATGTCGGCCCACGAATCGTTGTCGTGCACGACCGGGGTGAACGCGAAGTTGTAGCCCGGCGGCGGCGACGACGTCGACCATTCCAGCGTACGGCCGCCCCACGGGTCGCCCGTCACGTCGGCCAGTTCCTTGCGGTTCATGATCGACACGAAGATCTGCATCAGCAGGCAGCCGATACCGGCGGCGATCATCAGGGTGCCCAGCAGCGAGACCTGGAACAGCCAGTGGATCGACGGATCGTCGAAGTGGCTCATGCGGCGGGTCACGCCCATGAAGCCCAGGATGTACGGCGGCGTGAACGCGACCCAGAAGCCGATCGACCACAGCCAGAACGAGTACACGCCCCATTTACGGTCCAGCTTGAAGCCAAACATCTTCGGCCACCAGTAGTTCACGCCCGCGAACAGGCCGAACAGCACGCCGCCGATGATGACGTTGTGGAAGTGCGCGATCAGGAACAGCGAGTTGTGCAGCACGAAGTCGGCCGACGGCACCGCCAGCATCACGCCGGTCATGCCGCCGATGATGAAGGTGATCATGAACGACACGGTCCACATCATCGGCAGTTCATAGCGGATGCGGCCCTTGTACATCGTGAACAGCCAGTTGAAGATCTTCGCGCCCGTCGGGATCGAGATGATCATCGTCGTGATGCCGAAGAACGAGTTCACGCTCGCGCCCGAACCCATCGTGAAGAAGTGGTGCAGCCACACGAGGTAGGACAGGACCATGATCACGACCGTCGCGTACACCATCGAGGTGTAGCCGAACAGGCGCTTGTTGCAGAACGTCGCGACGACTTCCGAGTAGATGCCGAACGCCGGCAGCACCAGGATGTAGACCTCGGGGTGGCCCCAGATCCAGATCAGGTTCACGTACATCATGGCGTTGCCGCCCAGTTCGTTCGTGAAGAAGTGCGTGTCGAACAGGCGGTCCAGGCCGAGCATGGCCAGCGTGGCGGTCAGGATCGGGAAGGCCATCACGATCAGGATGTTGGTGCACAGGGCGGTCCAGGTGAACACCGGCATCTTCATCAGGTCCATGCCCGGGGCGCGCATCTTGATGATCGTGACGACCAGGTTCACGCCTGACAGCAATGTGCCGACACCCGCCACCTGCAATGACCAGATGTAGTAGTCGACGCCCACGTCCGGGCTCGCCAGGATGCCGGACAGCGGCGGGAACGCCAGCCAGCCGGTACGGGCGAATTCACCGACGAACAGCGAGGCCATCACGAGGATCGCGCCGGCGGTCGTCATCCAGAACGAGAAGTTGTTCAGGAACGGGAACGCCACGTCGCGCGCGCCGATCTGCAGCGGCACGACGTAGTTCATCAGGCCCGTCACGAACGGCATCGCCACGAAGAAGATCATGATCACGCCGTGGGCGGTGAAGACCTGGTCGTAGTGGTGCGGCGGCAGGAAGCCGTGCGAATCGCCGAACGAGAACGCCTGCTGGGCGCGCATCATCAGCGCGTCGGCAAAGCCGCGCAGGAACATCACGAGACCCAGCACCATGTACATGATGCCGATCTTCTTGTGGTCGATACTGGTGAACCACTCTTTCCAGAGGTAGCCCCACAGCTTGAATTTGGTCAGCAGCGCCAGGCCGACGATGCCGCCCAGTGCCACCATGATAAAGGTACCGATCAGGATAGGCTCGTGGTAGGGAATCGCTTCCCAGCTGAGCCGACCGAAGATCAACTTCGCTAAGTCAAATTGCTCGTGCATGATTACTTCTTCTTCACAGAATCATTGGGCGTAGTGCAGACCTCGCCGTTGGCCTGGGCCAGGCGGGTCGCTGCCGCTTGTTGGGGCGCGTGGCGCAGCATGGCCATTTCACGGGCCTTCTTCGCGTCGTCGTTCATCATCTTGTCCATGCATACGGCGCCGTCGGCGACGCAGCGGTTCAGGACGCGATAGAACAGGTCGTTGTCGACCGCCGCGTAGTGGCGCACCGGCTCCTTGATACTCGGCTTTTCGAGCGTCAGGTACCCTGCGCGGTCGAGGTTGGCGCTGGCGGACTTGACCGACTGGACCCAGCCGTCGAAGTCGCCCTGGGGCACGCCACGGTACGAGAAGCGCATGTCGGAATAGCCGGCGCCGCTGTAGTTCGACGAGAAGCCAACCGACTGGACCGCTTTGTTCTGGACCGCGTTCAGCGTCGTTTCCATGCCCGGCATCGCGTAGATCATGCCCGCCAGTTCGGGCACGTAGAACGCATTCATGACGGAGGTCGCGCTGATCTTGAAGCGCACGGGCACGTCGACCGGCACGACCAGTTCATTGACCGTCGCGATGCCCTGCTCCGGATAGATGAACAGCCACTTCCAGTCCATCGCCACGGCCTGGATGACCAGCGGCTTGGCGGACGCCGGGATCGGACGCCCTTCGGCGATGCGGTCCAGCGGACGGTACGGATCCAGCTTGTGCGTCGAGATCCAGGTCACGAGACCCAGCACGATGATGATCAAGAGGGGCGCGCCCCAGATGACGAGTTCCAGCTTGGTCGAGTGGTCCCAGTCCGGTTCATAGGCTGCTTCCTGGTTGCTGGCGCGGTACTTGTACGCGAACCAGATGATCAGGAACATGACGGGAACGATGATCAGCAGCATCAGGATCACCGAAACGATGATCAGTTGCGCCTCTTGCTTGGCGATGTCGCCGGAAGGGTTCATCACCACCGTGTTACAGCCGGAAAGCAGCGCTAACAGGGGAGAGAGGAACATTCCGCGACGGAGGGTCTTTGGAATCATGCTTGTGTTTTACGTTACATGGGAAAAATAACATGCTAATGTAACGCCAACGGCGTGCGTTTGGCGATTGGACGTTTTGTCCTACCCTTTACCGTATTGCAGCATTTCAGAGGGTCCAGAAGCCGTCGGCTGAAAAAGGAGACGAAGACATGCAGAGCACCCCGAACACGTACGGCGGCGCAGGAGCCGCTCCCATCACAGCACCCCACTCCGGGGCCCGGAACATCAACAGCCGCGACACGAAAATCGCGCCTGGAGAGATCGCGGTCGGCGTCGTCATCGGCCGCGCTTCCGAATACTTCGACTTCTTTGTTTACGCGATCGCTTCGGTCCTCGTGTTCCCCGCCGTGTTCTTCCCGTTCGCGGACCGGCTCGAAGGTACGCTTTACTCGTTTGCCATCTTCGCGCTGGCCTATGTGGCAAGGCCGCTCGCGTCGCTGTTCTTCATGGTCATCCAGCGTCATTACAGTCGCGAGATCAAGCTGACCATCGCCCTCTTCCTGATGGGCTCCGCCACGGTCGCCATCTCGATGCTGCCCACCTATTCCCGCTGGGGCGAGTGGTCCATCGTCGCCCTGGCCATCCTGCGCATCGGCCAGGGCGTTGCCCAGGGCGGGTCGTGGGACGGCTTGCCGTCGCTGCTCGCGCTCAATGCGCCGCAGAACAAGCGTGGATGGTACGCCATGTTGGGACAACTTGGCGCACCAACGGGATTCATCATCGCCGCCGGCCTGTTCTCCTACCTGATGGCCGAGCTGTCGCAGGACGATTTCCTCGTCTGGGGCTGGCGTTATCCGTTCTACGTCGCCTTCGCGATCAACGTCGTCGCGCTGTTCGCCCGCCTGCGCCTCGTCTCGACGCCGGACTATACCCACCTGCTCGACGAGCATGAGCTGGATCCGGCCCCGGCCCGCGAAGTGATCGGCAACCAGGGTGCGAACATCGTCATCGGCGCCCTCGCCGCCCTGGCCAGCTATGCGCTGTTCCACCTCGTGACCGTGTTCCCGCTGTCGTGGATCCAGCTGTACGATACCCGTTCGATGGCCGAATTCCTGCAAGTCCAGATGATGGGCGCGGGTCTCGGCATCGTCGGCGTGCTGGCGTCGGGCATCATCGCGGACAAGTTCGGCCGCCGCAACACGCTGGGCACGCTGGCCGCGCTGATCGCCCTGTTCTCCGGCTTCATCCCGACCCTGATGGATGGCGGCGTGACCGGCCAGAACACGTTCATCCTGGTGGGCTTCCTGCTGCTGGGCCTGTCGTACGGCCAGGCCGCAGGCGCCGTGACGTCGAACTTCCTGCCGCAATACCGCTACACGGGCGCCGCCCTGACGTCGGATCTCGCGTGGCTCGTCGGCGCCGCGTTCGCCCCGCTCGTCGCACTGGGCCTGGCCGCCAACTTCGGCCTCGGCTACGTCAGCCTGTACCTGCTGTCCGGCGCCGTCGGCTCGCTGGCCGCGCTGAGCCTGAACCGGGCGCTCGAGATCCGCAACTGAGCGACATATATAGAGCAAAGCCCGAGCCCCGGTACCCCGGGGCTTTTTTTGGTGCGCCCAGCATGGGCGCACTCTTGTGGGTGGAAGTCCCGCCGCGAGCTGACCACAGCGAGCGAAGCGAAGCGCAACTGCACGAGGGCGACCGACTGTGGGGAGGAAGCGTGGAGCGAAACTGCGAGCCGATGAACAAGAATCGGATACAAGGCGCTGCCGAGCAGGGCGAGCGGGCCAAAAACCGCGAAGCTCTTGTGGTCAAGGCGAAGCGGCGTAGATCCGGCGGTTGTGCAGGGAAGGAGTGCGTTCTTACCTGGGGAGATCTCGCCTCACGCCTGAAAGGGCGACGAAAAAAAAAATCGGAGCGAGAAGTCAGCAGAGGCCGTAGTAGCTGAGTTTTTTTTTTTTTTCAGCGAAGGGCCGAACGAGTAGGAGTGTCCAACAACGTGTCGATGAACTGTGTACGGCATCAGATGCCCGCAAAAGCGGGGCGGGTCGCGGCAAGGCGGGGTGAAGCCCCGTCCCAAGCGTCCAGCGATGAAACACGGCTCCCGCGACAGGGACTGGAAGGCACAGGGCGAGACTTGCTCACGCAAGCGCTCGCGAGGGAGAACATGCAACGCGCGTGGAAACGCGTGAAGGCGAACAAGGGAGCCGCAGGCGCCGACGGTCTGGACATTGCCCAAACCGGACAACGCCTGAAGCACGCTTGGCCCACCATCAGGCAGCAACTGATGGAAGGCACGTACCGGCCCATGCCGGTACGGCGCGTCGGCATACCGAAGCCGGACGGGAGCGAGCGTGAACTGGGGATACCCACCGTGACCGACCGTTTGATTCAGCAGGCGCTGTTGCAGGTGCTGCAACCCCTGATCGATCCCACTTTTAGTGAACACAGCCACGGGTTCCGGCCCGGCCGTCGTGCGCGAGATGCCGTGCTTGCAGCACAGTGGTACGTGCAGCAGGGCTACCGCACCGTGGTCGACGTCGATCTGTCGAAGTTCTTCGATCGAGTCAACCACGACATTCTGATCGACCGTCTAGGGAAACGCGTGAAGGACGCCGGAATCATCCGGCTAGTGCGCGCCTACCTGAACGCGGGCATCATGAATGGCGGCGTGGTGCTCGAGCGGGGAGAAGGGACGCCGCAAGGCGGTCCGCTTTCTCCGCTACTGGCCAATGTGCTTCTCGACGAGGTGGATCGTGAGCTGGAGCGACGGGGACACCGCTTCGCCCGCTATGCCGATGACTGCAACGTGTACGTGCGCAGCCAGAAGGCAGGCGAGCGGGTGATGGCTCTGCTCAAGCGTCAATATGACAAGCTGCACTTGAAGATCAACGAATCGAAAAGTGCGGTAAGCCAGGCGTTTGGCCGCAAATTTCTCGGCTACGAGCTTTATATGACCGGAAAAGGCGAGGTAAAACGTGCGGTGTCGAAGAAGGCGCAGGAGGCGTTTCGGCAAAAGATCAGAGAACTCACCCGCCGGTCCGGCGGACGCAGCATCATGCAGGTGATTGAAAGCCTGCGCTCTTATGTGCTGGGATGGAAAGGCTACTTCGGTCTGGCGCAAACCCCAAAGGTCCTAAACAGGCTGGATGAATGGATGCGGCACCGGATGCGAGCACTTCACCTCAAGCACTGGAAGCGAGGGACGACGATCTACCGTGAACTGCTGAAGCTAGGGGCAAAACCGAACGTTGCACTGCTGGTGGCAAGAAACAGCCGTCGCTGGTGGCATAACAGCAAGTTTGCCTTGAACAATGCGCTAACGATTGCCTACTTCGACCGTCTTGGCATGCCACGCCTCACCTAACCTCAACTACTCGAACCGCCCGGTGCGGACCCGCACGCCGGGTGGTGTGGCAGGGGACCGGCCAGACAACTGGCCGCCCCTATGCCGATTTGCCAAGAACCGGGGTCAGAGCCCGGTTTCTGGAAATGGCTCAGAAAATCTTGCCAAAAAAAGGGCTCTGACCCCGGTGGTCACCCCGGTGGTCAGCGGTTGCCGGCGACGATGTCGAGGAGGGCTTGCAGTTCGACGGATGCACAGGGTGCCCAGCGGGATGCCTTCCGGCGTACGGCGCAGCGCGCCCGCGTGGAAGTGCAGGCCGGCTGGCCGGTGACGAGGGGATTGCACGCGAAGCGGGTATCGACGTGGGCGCACCTCACACGCGTGCGCCCTGCTGCTTCACTTTCGGATCAGCGACCACTGCTGGTTGGCGCCACCGTTGGACGGATACTGGATGATCTGCGCGCCGTCGGCCGTGCTCTTGTTCTGCACGTCCAGCACCATGCCGGAGAGCTGGTTCGCGACCGTGTAGTAACCCGCTGCCGGGCTGGCGAAGCGCCACTGCTGGCCCTGCCCCGCCCAGTAGCCCCACTGCGCGATGTTCGTGCCGGCGGTCGTGGAGTTATTGTAGTCGTCCAGGCTCTTCAGGCTGTTGGCGTTGATGATGCTGTAGTACCCGTCGCCATGCCCGATCACGTACCACTGCTGGTGGCGCGCGTTCGCATCGGTCGACTGCTGCACAAGTGCGCCGTCCGCCGTCGAACCGCCCGCCACGCCGAACACCTTGCCCGACAGGCGCGACTTGAACGCGTAAACGCCGTCGCTGATGCCGCCGCAGCCGGCGAAGTCGGTGAAGTCGCGGGTCAGGACCGGCCAGCCGGCGCTGTACGTCATGCGCTGGATGTCCAGCTTCGCATTGCCGTTGTCCGTCAGGTCGTAGTAGTGCGTGGAGACGAAGTGGCAGCCGTCCTGGCGCAGGTCGGCGATGTGGCCGGGGCCGCGGTACTTGCCGTCGGTGACCGGCAGGATCGTGCGCGTACCCGAATACGGCCCGCGGATGTTCGTCGCGCGCTGCACTTCGACGTAATAGGTGGAGTCGGCGTTCTTGCAGCAGCTGCCGCGGTTCACGAACAGGTAATAGTAGCCACCGTCGCGCGTGATGTAAGGGGCTTCGATGTCGCGGCCAGCCCCGCCCCAGATCGTCGTCACGCTGCCGGCCAGCTTGCCCGTGGCCTGGTCGATCTCGGCCAGGCCGATGCCGCCGAAGAACGAGCCGTAGCTCAGGTAGACCTTGCCGTCATGGTCGCGGAACAGCGCGGGGTCGATGGCGTTGACCTCGGCGCTGCCGCCGTACGACTGCACGACGATGCCGAGATCCTGCCAGTTCGGGTTCTTCAGCGAGAGACTGCGCGCCACGCCGATCGCGGACGACGACGTGCCGAACGACGACACCGAGTAGTACAGGTAGTAATAGCCGTTCATCTGGATCACGTCCGGCGCCCAGTACGAGCCGGAGAAGTTCGGGATCTTTTGCGTGACCCAGGCGGGCGGCGTGGCGAACACGGGGCCCGGCCCCGCGGCCCACGTCCTGAGGTCCTTCGATGTGGAATACCAGATGCCGGTGCCCGTCGTGAAGTTGAAATACGTGTCGCCGTCCTTCGTGATGGTGCCCGGGTCGTGGGCATTGTTCACGCCGAGCAGGTCGATGGCCCCGGCCGAGGCGCAGCCGAGCGCGAGGCAGCATGCTGCCAGCAGCTTTTTAAACATGAAGTCTCCTGTTTTATTTGTACATATGGGTTGAACCCGCCACCAGCTTAGGCAATGCGGGTCGGCGCCACCAATGAAATAAAACAGGGGTGCGATTGCGATTTCGGTATCAGCCGAGTGCCGTGTCCAGCACCGTCATGAGGATGAAGCCGAAGACGAGGGCCACGCTGGCCCACGTGCCGTTGCCGTTCTGCTGCGCTTCCGGCACGACGTCGTTGACGATCACGAACAGCATCGCGCCCGCCGCGGCGGCCAGCGCGAACGGCAGCAGGCCGGCCGAGATGCCGATCAGGATGGCGCCGGCGACGGCGGCCACCGGTTCGATCAGGCCGGACGCGACGCCGAGCGCCGCCGACAAACCCCGTCCATAGCCGACCGTGCGCAGGGCCAGCGCGACGACGAGGCCTTCCGGCACGTCCTGGATCGAGATGCCGGTCGCCAGCGAGTTCGCCTTGTCGACGTCGACGCCCGCATACGCGACGCCGATCGCGAGGCCTTCCGGCAGGTTGTGCAGCGCGACGGCCCACACGAACATCCAGGCGCGCTTCAGGGAGTGCGCCGTGCGGGGATCGTCATGAGCCAGAATCCCGTCGGTCGACATGCAGCGGTCGAGGACGAGCAGCAGCGCCGCCCCGGCCATGATGCCGGCACCGACGGACAGGCTGGCGCCCCAGTTGCCGGCGCCACCCGTCCTGGCGGCGGCCAGCGCGGGGATCACGAGCGAGAACGCGGTCGCGCCGAGCATGACGCCGCCGCCGAAGCCGAGGAAGCAGTCGTAGGTGCGGTTCGAAAAATTCTGTGACAGCAGGATGGGCAAGGTGCCGAGCGCCGTCGCGGCGGCGGCCGTCGCACCGCCGACCAGGGCGCCGCGCACGTGGGGCACGTCCTGCAGGACGCCGGCGAGGTAGCCGAAGCCCGTGAAGACCAGGACGGCGCAGCCGAGGAGGCAGACGGCGCAGCCGGCGAGGCGGCGGGGGCGCAGTATCCAGGAGAGTGAGGCGGGTTTGGTCAGGGGTGATTCCATGCGCGGGCTCGGTGTTGGAGATGGACTCACCGTCGCTCCCGCGCAGGCGGGAGCCCAATTTCCTCGGCAGAGTCGCGAAACTTGGGCCCCGCCTGCGCGAGGACGACGGCTTAGTGAAGCTTCGGCGCCCCCGGGCTCGGCTGCGCACCCGGCTGCACGGTCATGCCGTCAGCGAGGGTCTGGTTCCCCATCCCGAGTTCGGCGCCGGTCGTCGGATCGACATTCGGATCGGACATGGTGCGCTCGGCCATCTGCTTGAGCACGTCGACGTTCTTGGCCGGCAGCCTGACTTCGGCCTCGCCCGTGCCGCCGTCGACTGCCATCTGCTTTTCGCGGTCCGTGACGAAGTCCCAGTTTTCGCCCTGGTTCCAGGAGCCGCGCATCTCGCCCGGGCCCTGCGACATGTTGAAGTAGGTGTTGGCGAAGCGCGGGTCGCCCGGCATCTTCCCGGACGGGAAGTTCGGCTGGATCGAGTACAGCGCCTTCTCGAACGACTTCTGGTGCGCGATCTCGCGCGTCATCAGGAAGCCCAGCGCTTCCTTCACGCCCGGGTCGTCGGTCAGCGCGATCAGGCGCTCGTAGACGATCTTGGCGCGCGCCTCGGCGGCGATGTTGGAGCGCAGGTCGGCGGTCGGCTCGCCGATCGTGTCGATGTACGCGGCCGTCCACGGCACGCCGGCCGAATTGACCAGCGGCGTGCCGGCGCCGTACAGCACCTGGGTCACGTGGCTGTCGTTGCCCGCACCCTGGATCTTCTTGTACAGATCCGCTTCGCTGTCGACGGCTTCGGCCAGGTCGCCCTTGGCGCCCTTGTTGAGCATGGCGACGATGTGGCCGATCACCTCGAGGTGGCTCAGCTCTTCCGTCGCGATGTCGAACAGCATGTCCTTGCGGCCCGGATCGTCTTCGCTGACGGCCTGCGTGAAGTAACGCATGGCCGCGGCCAGTTCGCCCTGCGGGCCGCCGAACTGTTCGAGCATCAGGTTGGCCAGCCCCGGATTTGGCTCACTGACACGCACGGTGTACTGCAGGCGTTTGTTATGTGCAAACATTCCGATTCCTCCAGTGTGTGATTGGATGACCGCGCGGAATGCGTCCTGCATTACCGCGCGGACAAACGGAAGCGCCGTAGCGCGACCGGTCGATGCCATCTTGGCAGCGTTGCGGCGCCGAGTAATCAGAAACCAAGCCGTGTCTGTGTAGGATTGGAGGCGACATCCTGTCGAGCCGCGCGGGATTCTGAACAGGTGGAAACAGTCGAAGATTGCCAGTCTGTGCCGGACAGTCCGTGCGTCATCGGCCGACAAAACAGTGCGGCGCCCTCCTACGCGGGAGCTCTAGCGTCGGCACTAACATGGGTCTATCGCTACCCCACAGCCAACAGGAGACGATCATGTTTTCCCTGAACAAACTGAGTCCTTCCATCACCGACATGATCCGCTTCGATCACTCGCACGTGATGGTGACGTTCCACCAGTACACCCGCGACAAGCGCCCCAGCGTCAAGAAAGCGCTGGCGGAAACGATCTGCGACGCGCTGGAAATCCACGCGACGCTGGAAGAGGAAATCTTCTATCCCGTCATGCGCCCGCGCGCCCACGACCAGAAGGTCATGGACAAGAGCGAGCCGGAACATGACGAAATGCGCGCCGTCATTGCGGAGCTGCGCCGCACCGATCCGAAGTCGCCGCGCCACGACGAACTCGTGTTCGAACTGATGCGCGACGTGCAGCACCACGTGGCCGACGAGGAAACCGTGCTGCTGCCGGAAGCCGAGCAGACGCTCAGCAAGGACCGCCTGTCCGAGCTGGGCGCGCAGATGACGAAGCGCCGCCTGGAACTGGTGACGCCGAAGGCCGGCAAGATCGCGGCCAACACGGCCGTCGGCTTCTCGGGCAGCACGGCCGCCATCGTCGTCGGCGTGGCCAGCGCCCTGTTCGCGGCCCGCGCCTTTACCCGCAAGCCGTCGCACGCCTGACCCTTTTCCGCAGCGGCGCAAGCCGCCTGCGCTCCCCCGGCATGGCGTTCCGCGCGCCTGCCTCGCCCGCAATCGCGTCCGCGCGTGGTTGCGGGCTTCTTTGTTTACTGACCCATCCAGCGCAGGAGCAAGGGCACGAGCCACGGCGCCAACAGCGCCGTGAGCACGCCGTTGATGCCCATGCCGAGGCCCGCGTACGCGCCCATCTCCGGACTGACCTGGAACGCGCGTGCCGTCCCGATGCCGTGCGACGCGACCCCGAGCGCGAGGCCGCGCGCCGCATGCGAATCGATGCGCAAGGCGTTCATCAGGAAGCGCGCCGTCACGGCGCCGAAGATGCCCGTGCCGATCACGAGGACGGCCGTCAGCGCCGGCACGCCGCCCAGGTGCTCGGACACGGCCATCGCGATGGGCGTCGTGGCCGACTTCGGGCCCAGCGAGCGCGCCAGCTCGGGCGATGCGCCCATCAGCACGGCGATGCCGACCGCGCTGACGATGGCCGTCACGCACCCGGACACCAGCGCGCACGCAAGCGGGAACAGGCTGCGGCGCAGGCGCGGCATCTGGCGCGCGAGCGGCACGGCGAGGGCGACGGTGGCGGGACCGAGCAGGAAGTGGACGAACTGCGCACCGGCGAAATAGCGCTGGTACGACATGCCGCTGGCCGCGAGCACGAGGCTCACGAGGGCGATCGCGATGGCGACGGGATTGGCGAGCGGCGAAAAGCCGCAGCGTGCATAGACCCATTGCGCGAACACGTAGGCGCACAGCGTGACCGTGAGGCCCAGCAGCGGCGACGCGGACAGGTAGACCCAGAAGTGGGTGAATTCCTCGACATTAAACATCGCGGCCCTCCCCGTTCTTGTGGGCGGGCGTGAGCGCGCGCAGCACGAGCGCCGTCACGGCAAGTGTCAGCAGGGTGCTGCCGACGACGGCCGCGCAGATCGCGAGCCAGTGCCCGCTGCCGCTCGCCGCGGCGACGATGATGCCCACGCCCGCCGGCACGAACAGCAGCGACAGATGGCGCAGCAACTCGTTCGCGCCCGCCTCCACGGTGTCGTGCAGGCGCGGGAACGCGACGAGCGCCACCAGCAACAGCAGCATGCCGGCCACGGGACCCGGCACTGGGAGCCGGAGCAGGAAAACGAGCCCCTCTCCCAGGCACTGGAAAACGAGCAGTACGGCAAACGCGATCAGCAAGCGACCTCCTTCGATGTTGGTTCCCCGAAGGATAGCATCCGGCTCAGCGCCGCGTCGGCTGCACGAGGCTCGTCATCGCATCCACATACGTCTTCTCGTCGTCGGCGTACAGCGGCAGCAGCGGCGTGACGGAGACCTGGTTCAGCTTCGTGCGGCGCCGCGCGCCGGTCGCCGGATCCTTGAAGACGGCATACGGCACGTCCTGGATCACGTACGGCGCGCCGTTCACGTGGCCGATGATCATCAGCACGTGGCCCGGCACGACGACGAGGTCGCCCACCTGCGCCTCCCGCACCGCTTTTACACGCGCTTCATGGGTGTCCGCCGCAGTGAACGCGCGGTGTTTCAGCGCCGTCGACGTGCCTTGCAGCCCGGAACTGTGCTGCAGCAGCAGGCCCATGGTGCGGTAGGTCTCGGCGATCAGGCCGCTGCAATCGCGCGCGTCGAACTGGTGGCCCCACCCGTAACGTTCGCCGAGCAGCTTGAACGACTGCCGGATGATGTTCGCGCGCGTGAGCGGCAGGTAGCCCGGCGCCGTATCGGCGCTGCGGCGAATCAGCGCCGGCCGGATCGCGAGCGAGCCGTCGGCCTGGCGCACGGGCAGCAGCACGGGCCACGACGCGTACGGGCTCGCGCCGTTGACCGGCTGGTCGGGCGGCACGTCGGCGCGCGGCAGGGCCACGCCCATGTCGAGATCCAGCTGCGACACGGCAGGCAGCTCGCGCGTGTGGACCGTGACCACATGGTCGCCCGTGACGACGCGGCCAGGCGGCAGCGCCGCGTAGCCGAACACCGCATCCGCCGTGCCGATGGCGATGTCGTCGGCGTCCACCCACGCCGGGCCCTGCGTCGTCACGGCGAGCAGCCAGCCGCCGTCCGCGCTCGTGTGCGCGACGAGCACGGGCTCGCCCGGGAACAGGGTGCCGGCCGTGAGGCTTTCGAAATCGGGTTGGCCGAGGCTCGCGTAGAACACGCGGTCGCTCGGGTAGGTGCGCAGCGCCGCGCGGCGTACCGCGAGGCCGTAGCGGGCCGGCGCCGTCACCGGGACCTGCCCGGCGGCCGTGGCGTCACGGAGGGTCTGCAAGGTGTCCGGCCCGACGGGATGGCCGGCGTCGTCGACCGCGACCTTGACGGGCGTCTGCTGTTCGGCGCCGCGGATCCAGTCGAGTACCTGGTCGCGCGTGAGGGTCGCGGGCAGCTTGCGGACGTCGACGAAGCCGCCGCCCGGCGCGTAGGCGGCGGCCCGCTGCGCGGCGGTGGCGCGGGCGTCCAGCAGCACGGCGTCCGGCCCGGGTGCGCGCCGGATCCAGTAGTCGGGGGACAGCATCGCCTCGTCGAAGGCGGGGATGCCGGCTTTCGACACGGCCGGCTGGGCGGCGGTGGCGCCGCCCGCGATGGCGAGGCCGCAGGCGATGGCGGCCAGAAGACGACGTGCGGCGTTGTGCGCTGCTTTCGTATGCATGGGTCTCCTCCGGATCGTGGATCCGGAAGTGTAGCCCAACGTGAACGTTTACGCGGCGGCCAGCGCCTTCATCGGGGTCCGCGCGGAAATGCCCGGACGCGCCGGCGCCGGTGCCGCGCCCTCGAGCTTGAACTGGCCCACCAGCGACACGAGCAGGTCCGCCTGCTGCTGCAGGCTGTCCGCCGCGGCGGCCGCCTCTTCGACGAGGGCAGCGTTCTGCTGTGTCGTGCCGTCCATCTGCACGATGGCCTGGTTGACCTGGCCGATGCCCGTGCTCTGCTCCGCGCTGGCGGCCGAAATTTCGGCCACGATGTCGCTCACGCGGCGCACGCTGGACACGACGTCGTCCATCGTGCGGCCCGCGTCCCGCACGAGCGCGCTGCCCGCTTCCACCTTGCCGGACGCATCGCCGATCAGGGCCTTGATCTCCTTCGCGGCGGCCGCGCTGCGCTGGGCCAGCCCCCGCACTTCCGACGCGACGACGGCGAAACCGCGGCCCTGCTCGCCCGCACGTGCCGCCTCGACGGCCGCATTCAGTGCGAGGATATTGGTCTGGAACGCGATGCTGTCGATCACGCCGATGATGTCGACGACCTTGCGCGACGCGGTGTCGATCGCGGCCATCGTCTCCACGACTTCGGCGACGACGGCGCCGCCGCGGCGGGCCGTCTCCGACGCGGAGAGCGCGAGCTGGTTGGCCTGGCGCGCATTGTCGGCGTTCTGCCCGACGGTCGACGTGAGTTGTTCCATCGACGCCGCCGTCTCTTCCAGCGCGCCGGCCTGCTGCTCGGTGCGGCCGGACAGGTCCATGTTGCCCTGGCTGATCTCGACGCTCGCGGCCGCGACGCTGCCGGCGCTCGCGCGCACCTGCACCAGCACTTCCTGGATCTTGGTGACGAAGCCGTTGAAACCGGCGGCGATCCGTGCCAGCTCGTCGGTGCCGTTCGCGTCCAGGCGGGCGTTCAGGTCGGCGTTGCCGGTGGCGAGGTCCGTCATGGTGGCGCCGAGGACGCGCAGCGGGCGGGTCAGGCGGCGCTGCACGGTCACCATCACGATGGCCGCGACGATCGCGCAGACCAGCGACGCGAACAGCGAATAGCCCATCAGCTGGCGCGCGCTGGCCGTGGCGACAGCGCGCGGGAACGAGAGTTTGACGGCCCACGGCGCGAGGTCCGGGTGGAGGCGCAGCGGCTGCAGCAGGTGCACGACGCCGGCCGTGTCGATGTATTCATAGGTCTCGCCGGCGCGCACGGCCGCGAGCGCGGCGGGCGGCAGGTCGTCGGCCTTCTTGCCGTTCCGGCTCGTATCCGGGTGGCTCGCATACAGGCCGCCGTTGGAGACGAGCGACAGGCCGCCGCCGTCGATGACCTTGATCTTGCCGAGGATCTCGCCCAGGTGCGTGAGCTGGAAGTCGGCGCTGGCCACGCCGCGGAACTCGCCCTTGACGAGGATCGGCGCCACCAGCGACGACATCATGATGTTCTTGCCGTTGACGGCATACCCGTACGGCTCGGTGAAGAATACCTTGCGCGTGGCCTTGGGGATGTCGTACCAGTCGTTCGCGCCCGGGGTGGTCGGGAACACGATCGGTTCCACGTGCAGCGTGCCGTCCGGGTTGCGCGTGTAGTACGGCATGTAGCGGCCGGTCGCGTCATATTCCGGCGCCTTGCCCGCGAAGTCGGCGTCCTTGCCGTCCAGCGCGTCCGGCTCCCAGGTCACGGCACCGCCGATCAGGTCGCCAAAGCTGCGCAGCATGCCTTGTGTCATCGCGGACACCTGCGGACGCGACGGCGCGATGTCCGCTTCGCGCAGCGCGCTCATCGCGGCGGCAAGGTTGGTGACGGCGCCCAGCTTGGTACCGATCTGCGCCTGCACGGCGGCGGCGGCTTCGCGCGCGGACGTGCGGGCCTGGTGCATGCTCGCGTCCTCGGCGTTGCCGCTACTGCGCACGGCGATGACGGCCGACGTGACCGCGAGGCTCAGCACGACGAGCGTAGTGGCCGTCGCGCAGATCTTCGCGGTCAGCGAGAGAGACGACAGGGGGTTGCGACGCATTGTTTCTCCTCGATTCAAAATTTGCGGGTCAGCGACAGCACGACGGCGCGGCGGGCGACGTTCGCCACGGCCAGGCGGCCGTCGCGGCGCGGCACGCCCGTCGTGTAGCCGTTGTAGATGCCGGTCGCACCGATGGCACGGGTGTAGTTCAGGGCAACGGTCCAGCCGTCTTCGAGCTTGTGCGTCAGGCCGGCCTTCAGGTCGCGCCAGTCCCAGATACCGTTGCCGCTGCCGGCCACGCGGCCGTCGCCGGCATGCAGGTTCAGGGTCAGCGACTTCGTCAGCGGCTGGTCTGCGCCGACGTCCAGGTAGCCGGTGCCGCGGGCATTCGCGATGCCGAAGAAGTCGCGGCTGAATGTGTAGTTGTAGCGGGCGTACAGCGATTTCCAGGTCACGCCGGCGGACAGCTCGCCGTAGTCGAACGACGTGTCCGTCGCGCTGATGCGCGCGCCCGGGTATTTGTACCAGTAGACCATCGCGGACCAGCCGACGGGACCCGCGCTGCCGCTGTAGCCGCCGTACAGGTCCCATTCGACGGTGCCGCTCTCGATGAACCTGTCGCTGACGTTGATGACGGACGTGCCGGCCGACCAGCCGCTCGGATGCGCATAGTCGATGCCGGCCATCGCTGCGGGGCCGCCCCACGTCTGGCGGATGCCGCGCGAGACGTATTGCGAGCTGACGGAGACGGTGGCGCTCAGCGGGTCGTCGGCGGGCACCTCCGCCGTCAGCGGCGCGCCGGATTCGCCGGCGTGCGCGCACGAAGCCGCGGCCAGCAGCAGGAAGGTTAACGGAGCAAGGCGCCGGGTAGTCATGGTTTGTGGTTGAATTTCAGTAGGTATTGATGCCGTACGGAAATTCTAGTGCCGAGCTTGTGGCTTTTGGTTACAAACCGATGAGAAAATCTGTGGGAAACGGGCGAATGAGACGTGCGCGCAACACTCCGATATTTGTCTGGAAATGAAGTGCACAGGTGTTCGCAAAAAATCGCTTAACACCTTGAAAATGTTTGAATTCTTGCCTGCGTACGGCGTGGGCTCCCCGAGCCCACCATGCCGGTCACGAATCAGGCGGCGGTCTTCAGCGCCCCACGGCGCAACTGGTCGCGCTCGATCGACTCGAACAACGCCTTGAAGTTACCTTCGCCAAAGCCCTCGTCGCCCTTGCGCTGGATGAATTCGAAGAACACGGGACCCAGCTGCGTTTCCGAGAAGATCTGCAGCAGCAGGCGTTGCGTGCCCCCTTCGGTCGTGCCGTCGACGAGGAGGCCGCGCGCCTTCAGCGCCTCGACGTCCTGGCCGTGGCCGGGCAGGCGCGTTTCCAGCATCTCGTAATAGGTGGCCGGCGGCGCGGTCATCAGCGGCACGCCCGCGGCGCGCAGGCCGTCGACGGTGGAGAAGATATCGTCCGTGAGCAGCGCGATGTGCTGGATGCCTTCGCCGTTGTACTTGAGCAGGAATTCCTCGATCTGGCCGCCGCCCGCCTTGCCCTCCTCGTTCAGCGGGATGCGGATCATGCCGTCCGGCGCCGTCATCGCCTTCGAGGTCAGGCCCGTGTACTCGCCCTTGATGTCGAAGTAGCGGATCTCGCGGAAGTTGAACAGCTTCTCGTAGAAACCGGCCCAGTACGACATGCGGCCGC
This sequence comes from Massilia sp. Masssp94, assembly GCF_059491305.1. Classification (NCBI taxonomy): domain Bacteria; kingdom Pseudomonadati; phylum Pseudomonadota; class Betaproteobacteria; order Burkholderiales; family Oxalobacteraceae; genus Massilia; species Massilia sp. Masssp94. The sequence goes on along the minus strand of NZ_CP168501.1, from coordinate 6,480,304 downwards.
GGTAGACGTTGTGCGTGAGGTGGTCGATGATCTTCAGGCCGTGACCGGCCGGGTGGCGTTCCGTGCCGTCGATCCATTCGAAGTCGATGTCATAGATCGATTTACCGTCTTCGAAGCGGTCGATCAGGTACAGCGGCGCGCCGCCGATGCCCTTGATGGCGGGCAGGCGCAGCTCCATCGGGCCGGTCGGGATGTCCAGCGGCTGGGCGCCCAGCTCGAGCGCGCGCGCGTAGGCTTTATGGGCGTTCTGGACGCGGAAGGCCATGCCGCAGGCCGACGGGCCGTGCTCGGCCGCGAAGTAATAGGCGGCGCTCTTCGGCTCGTTGTTGACGATGAAGTTGATGTCGCCCTGGCGGTACAGCACGACGTCCTTCGAGCGGTGCACGGCCACTTTGGTGAAGCCCAGCGCTTCGAACACGGGCTCCAGCACGCCCGGGGTGGGCGACGCGAATTCCACGAACTCGAAGCCCATGAGCCCCATCGGATTGTCATACAGGTCGGCCATTGTCTATTCCTCTTTTCATTAAAATGTTCGCGCCTTCCGGCGCGTTCGCCTGTCATTCCGCGAACACGTCGCCAATCAGTCCCCGCAGCCACTGGATGCCGGGATCGTGGTTGAAGCGCCGGTGCCAGAAGACGTTGGTCTGCAACGCCGGCAGGGCGAGCGGCGGCTCGATCCACTTCAGGCCGAACGGGCTCGCCGCGCTTTCGGCCAGTTTTTGCGGCACCGTCACCACCAGCTCGCTCGTGCTGACGATGTACGGCACCGCGGTGAAATGCGGCACCCGGAACCGGGCCCCGGCCGTCACCCCGGCCTTTTCCAGCAATCCATTGATGCGGTCGTAAGGACTCTGCGCCGCATCGACGATCAGGTGCGGCGCCGCCACGAACCGTTCCAGGTCCACCTTGCCCTTCGCCAGCGGATGGTCCTTGCGGAACATGCTCACGAACGGCTGGCGGAACAGCGCGCGGTGGTACAGCGCGTCCGACACGTCCTCGAACGCGCCGATCGCCAGGTCCACCCTGCCCGTCTCCATATCGTCCTTCAGGGTCAGCCCGTTCGCCCGCAGCGACGCGATCTCCACGTTCGGCGCGACCGTGCGGCAACGCTCGATCAGCACGGGCATGAAATACACCTCGCCCACGTCCGTCATCGCCAGCGTGAAGCGGCGGGCGCTCGTGGCCGGGTCGAAGCGGCTGCGCTGCGACAGGGCCAGTGCCACCTGGGCCATCGCGGCGCCGATCGGCTCGGCCATCTGCTGCGCGAGCGGCGTGGGCTGCATACCGTGCGCCGTGCGCACGAACAGCTCGTCGCCGAACGTGCGCCGCAGCCGGGCCAGCGCATTGCTTACGGCCGATTGCGTCAGGCCCAGACGCCTTGCGGCGGCCGAGATCTGGCGTTCGCGGTAGACCTCCTGAAATACCGATAACAGATTCAGGTCGATGCTAGAGGGTTCGATCATGCGGGAGATAGGGTTATTGATGGTCTAAATAGTCTACATTTTTGTATTCATCTCGTAAAACTGGCCGCGCTCCACTAGAGTGTCGTAAACACCACGCAATCTGGAGACACTCTTGACCGCTTCAACCGACCGCTACATGTCCGGCTTCGCCAACGAATTCGCGACGGAGGCCCTGCCCGGCGCGCTGCCGGCGCACCGCAATTCGCCGCAGCGCGTCGCTTATGGTCTGTACGCGGAACAATTGTCTGGCACGGCGTTCACGGCGCCGCGCAGCCACAACCGCCGCTCGTGGCTGTACCGCATCCGCCCGGCCGCGATGCACGGGCCGTTCGAGGCGATGGGCAATGGCCGCATCGCCGCCGGCTTCGACGGCGTGGCGGCGTCGCCGAACCAGATGCGGTGGAGCCCGCTGCCGATGCCGGACGCGCCCACCGATTTCGTCGACGGCCTCGTGACGATGGCCGGCAACGGCTCGCCGGCCGCGATGTCCGGCTGCGCGATCTACCTCTACGCCGCGAACCGCTCGATGCGCGGGCGCTATTTCTATTCGGCCGACGGCGAGCTGCTGGTCGTGCCGCAGCAGGGGCGCCTCGCCATCGCCACGGAATTCGGCCTGGTCGACGTCGAGCCGCAGGAAATCGCCGTCATTCCGCGCGGCGTGCGTTTTGCCATCGACCTGCCGGACGGCGCGGCACGGGGCTATGTCTGCGAAAACTTCGGCGCCCTGCTGCGCCTGCCGGACCTGGGTCCGATCGGCTCGAACGGCCTCGCCAACCCGCGCGATTTCCTGACGCCGGTCGCCCGCTACGAAGACGTCGAGGGCGATTTCGAGCTCGTCGCGAAATTCGGCGGCAACCTGTGGCGCGCGGGCATCCGCCATTCGCCGCTGGACGTCGTGGCCTGGCACGGCAACTACGCGCCGTACAAATACGACTTGCGCCATTTCAACACGATCGGCTCGATCAGCTACGATCACCCGGACCCGTCGATCTTCCTCGTGCTGCAGGCGCCGTCCGACACGCCGGGCGTCGACACGCTGGATGTCGTGATCTTCCCGCCGCGCTGGCTGGCCGGCGAGGACACGTTCCGCCCGCCCTGGTTCCACCGCAATGTTGCGAGCGAATTCATGGGCCTCGTGCACGGCGCCTACGATGCGAAGGCGGAAGGTTTCGTCCCCGGCGGCGCGAGCCTGCACAACTGCATGAGCGGGCACGGTCCGGACGCGGCCACGTTCGACAAGGCGAGCAGCGCGGACACGAGCCGGCCGCACAAGGTGACGGACACGATGGCGTTCATGTTCGAGACGCGTAATCCGCTGGTGGCGACGCCGTACGCGCTGCAGTCGCCGCAGTTGCAGGGGAATTACCAGGACTGCTGGGCGGGGATTGCGAAGCATTTCAATCCGGCAAAGCGATAACCCGTCGTTCCCGCTTTCGCGGGAACGACGCGAGCTTCTGTGCGACCTTGTTCAATTCCCTCGTGCGATGATTAATCCGTCATCTCACCCGGGACCCGCATGGTCGACATCGTCATCATCCTCGCCCTCATCCTGCTCAACGGCGTGTTCTCCATGTCGGAGCTCGCGGTGGTGTCCGCCAAGCGCCTGCGCCTGGAAAAGATGGCCGACGAAGGCCGGCGCGGCGCCGGTACCGCGCTCGACCTGCATGACGATCCGAGCCGCTTCCTCTCCACCGTGCAGGTGGGCATCACCCTCATCGGCATCTTCAACGGCGCGTTCGGCGAAGCGTCGCTCACGGCGCGCCTGACGCCGGCGCTCGCCGGCATGGGCGTGCCGGACGGCTATGCGCGGCTCGTCGCGCTCGCGATCGTCGTGGCCGGCATCACGTTCTGTTCCATCGTGCTGGGCGAGCTGGTGCCCAAGCGCATCGCGATCCTGTATCCGGAAACGATGGCGGCCATGATCGCGCGCCCGCTGCAATTCATGGCCCGTCTCGCGCATCCGTTCGTGCGGCTGCTCGCGATGACGACGGACGGGATCATGCGCCTGCTCGGCATGCACCACCACAAGGACGAGACGCCGACCGAGGAAGACGTCACGGGCATGATCAAGGAAAGCACGGACGCGGGTGTGTTCGAGAAGGCGGAGTACGACATCGCCGCGCGCGCCCTGCGGCTCGACGACTGGCACCTGCGCGCGCTGATGACGCCCCGGGTTGACCTGGAATTCCTCGACCTCGACCAGCCGCTGGAACGCAACCTCGCGCGCATCGCGGAATCGCCGTACAGCCGCTTTCCCGTGTACCGCGGCGACCGCTCGCAGGTGCTCGGCATCGTGCGTGCGCGCAACCTGTTCGGCCAGGCGATCCGCACGCAGTCGCTGGCCGGCATCGACATCGAGGCCGCCCTGGAGACGATCCTGTACCTGCCCGAATCGAGCAGCGCCATCGACCTGCTGGAACAATTGAGGCAGCACCGCGCCGAGCTGGCGATGATCGTGGATGAATACGGCGACATCCAGGGCATGATCACGCTGACCGACGTGATGAGCGCGCTCGTGGGCGACGTCACGCCGACGAGCGACCACGGCCAGCCCGACGCCGTCCGGCGCGACGACGGCAGCTGGTTCGTCGACGGCGGCATGGTGCTCGACCGCTTCCGCTACCTCACGGGCGCCGACATCGACTTCCCCGACGAGGACAGCGGCGCCTACCACACGCTGGCCGGCTTCATGCTGTACCAGCTCGCCGTGATTCCCCGCGCGGGCGACCGGCTGGACTGGGAAGGCTGGCGGTTCGAAGTCGTCGACATGGACGGCAACCGCATCGACCGGCTGCTGGCTTTTCATCTGCCTGCGCCGCCGGCGCGCACCTGACCCGGGCGGAACCGGCGGCCGGTTTCACGATCCTATCCACCAAGGAGGTTCCAATGAAGCTGCATACCGTCGCCGGCATGGCCGGCTGCCTGTTCGCTACCGTGGCCGCCGCCCAGCACCCGCAGCCCGCCGGCGCCCCGAAGGCCGGCGACACGCGCGCGCTCGAAGCGGGCGCGAAGCTCTTGCAGGGCAATGCGCCGCTGGCCGGGTTCGACATCTACCTGAATGGCTTTCATCCGATGAAGGAGCAGCCGGAGATGCAGGTCGAAGCCCACCACTTCTGCCGCCAGGTCAACGAGGACTTCGCGCAATGCGCCCTGTTCGACGGCAATACGCGCGCGGCCAACCTGAACGGCATCGAATACATCATTTCGGAAAAGCTGTACGGCAGGCTGCCGCCCGACGAGCGCCAGTACTGGCATCCGCACAACGGCGAGATCCTCAGCGGCCAGCTGATCGCGCCCGGCCTGCCCGAGGCGGCCGAACACGCGCTGATGAAAAAGAAGATGAACAGCTACGGCAAGACGTGGCACGTGTGGAACACGGGTGCCAACGGCAAGCCCGGCGACGCCCTGCCGCTGGGCGTGCCGATGCTCGCGTGGTCGTTCAACCGGGATGGTGAGCTGCTGCCCAACATGCTCGAGGAGCGCGATACCCGCATGAAGATCCACACCGGCGACCGGCGCAAGTCGCGCGCCGACCTGAAGCCGCTCGCACATCCGCAGGGCGGCGTCGACGCGCTGAAGGGCAAGTTCCCGCGCCAGACGCAGGACATGCCGGGCGTCGTGGACAGCCAGCCCCAGCCGCCGAGCAAATAATCTATTGAGTTATAGATTGTAGTTTTATAGAATGAGTGCATGGACACCGTCACGACTCTCCCGCCGGACGCCATGCGCGTCGCCGCGGCCCAGGCCGGCGGCCTGCTGAAGGCGCTCGCGAATCCGGATCGCCTGCTGCTGCTGTGCCAGCTCACGCGGGGCGAGCAGCCCGTCGGCGCGCTGGAAGCGGCGCTCGACATCCGCCAGCCCACGCTGTCGCAGCAGCTGGCGGTGCTGCGCCAGGAAGGCCTCGTCGCCACGCGGCGCGACGGCAAGCAGATTTTCTACAGCGTGGCGAGCCCGGAAGCGCTGGCCGTGCTGCGGTTGTTATACCAGCTGTATTGTCCGAAGGAGGACTGATCATGCGGATCGACTGGCTCCATTTCACCCCGTGGGCATCGCTCGCGGGCGGCATACTCATCGGCCTGGCCACGGCCCTGCTCCTGCTGGCCAATGGCCGCGTCGCCGGCATCAGCGGCATCGTCGGCGGCCTGCTGCGACCCAGCCGCGGCGATATTGCGTGGCGCGTCACGTTCATTCTCGGCCTGTTCGCCGCGCCGCTCGTGTGGCTGAGCATGCGCGCGATGCCGCCGGCGCAGATCGACCATTCCCCGGCGCTGCTCGCCGTGGGCGGCCTGCTCGTGGGGATCGGCACCCGCTTCGGCAACGGCTGCACGAGCGGCCACGGCGTGTGCGGCATCGCGCGCCTGTCGCCCCGCTCGCTGCTGGCCACGGCCTGCTTCATGGCGGCCGGTTTCGTCACCGTCTTCATCGTGCGCCACGTGCTCGGGCGCTGAGGAACCTTTCATGAATCTCGTTACCGCCTTCCTCGCCGGCCTGCTGTTCGGCGGGGGCCTGATCCTGTCCGGCATGAGCAATCCCGCCAAGGTGCTCGCCTTCCTCGACGTGACCGGCACCTGGGACCCGTCGCTGGTGTTCGTGATGCTCGGGGCCATCCTCGTCGCCGCCCTCGCCTTCCGCTTCGCGCGCACGCGCGTGCGGCCGCTGTTCGGGAGCCAAATCCGCGTGCCGGGCGCGGGCCGCATCGACGCGCCGCTCGTCCTGGGCAGCATCACGTTCGGCGTCGGCTGGGGCCTCGTCGGTTATTGCCCCGGTCCGGCGCTGACGGCGCTGGCCGTCGGCGGACGGTCCACCCTCCTGTTCGTTGCGGCGATGGTGGCCGGCATGGCAATATTCGAAGTGGCCGAGCGTATCCGCGCCGGCATCGAGGCTCAACGCGGCGGTACCCGCGCCGCGGCCGGCCCTTCGGGAGAATGAATGCACAACAATCCGATCCAGTTGTTCGACGCCGCGTCGTCGACCTTCACGTACATCCTCGCCGCGCCCGGCAGTGACGCCGCGGTCATCATCGACCCCGTCGACCAGCACGTCGAACGCGACCTCGCCCACCTGCGGCGCCTGGGCCTGCGCCTCGAATACATTCTCGAGACGCACGCCCACGCCGACCACGTGACCTCCGCCGGCCGCCTGCGCCAGCTGACGGGCGCGCGTGCCGCCGTGCCGAGCGGCTGCGGCATCCCGCCCGCCGAAGTGCAGCTGCAGGACGGCGACATCATCCGCTTCGGCGCCGGCGAGACGATCGCCGTGATCCACACGCCCGGCCACACGGCGGGCAGCATGTGCTACGTCTGGCGCGGCAATGTGTTCACGGGCGATACGCTGCTGATCGACGGCTGCGGCCGCACCGATTTCCAGGGCGGCAGCGCGGCGGCGCTGTACGACAGCATCACGCGCAAGCTGTTCGCGCTGCCGGATGCGACGCGCGTGTGGCCGGGGCATGACTACAGGGGCCAGTCGGTGTCGACGATCGGCTGGGAAAAGGCGCACAACGCGCGTGTGTCGGGGCGGTCGCGCGAGGATTTCGTGACGCTGATGGACGGGTTGAACCTGCCGCAGCCGAAGCTGATCGACATCGCCGTGCCGGCGAATCGCAACCTCGGGCTGCCGCACGGCGTCTGATCGGATACCGGGGCCGCCGCCGAACCCGCGCGGCGGCGGCCTAGCCGTTGCGTTGCCGGTGGAGCCGGAACGCGTCGCGAATATTTCTCACCAGTTCGCCATCGTCCCATGGCTTGGTCATGAACTTGAAGAGTTCCCCCTGGTTGACGCTGTCCGTCACCGCCGCGAGATCGGTAAATCCCGACAGGATGATGCGTATCGTATCCGGGTAGAGCTCCCTGACGATCCGCATGAACTGGGTCCCCGACATGTTGGGCATGCGCTGGTCGCAAATGATGACCTGCACCTTGTTCAGGGCAAGCAGGTTGAGACCCTCCTGCCCTCCGCTCGCCGTCAACACGCGGTATCCCTCGCGCCGCAGCAGTCGCCTCAGCGTCGACAGGTTGTTGGGTTCGTCGTCGACGATCAGGAGCGTATCTTCATCGACCTGCGGTCCGAGCGTCAGCAGCGTTTTTTCGACGAGCATGGTTTCGAATTGCGCGGCCGGCACCGCCTCGCTGAAGTAAAACCCCTGCAGTTCGTCGCAACGGCGCCGGCGGAGGAATTGCAATTGCCCTTCCGTTTCGACCCCTTCCGCGACCACGCGTAAATGCAGGCTGTGGGCCATCGCAATGACCGCAGTCGCGATCGCCGCATTCCCGGCATTGGCATTGACGTCGCGGATGAACGCGCGATCGATCTTGACCGCGTCGAACGGGAAACGCTGCAGGTGGGCGAGCGAAGAATGCCCGGTGCCGAAATCGTCCAGGGACAACTGGATACCCAGCGCCTTCAAGGCCTGCAGATTCGCCGCGGCCAGCTCCACGTCATTCATCACCATCGATTCCGTCAGCTCGAATTCGAGATGGTGGGCCGGCAGCTGGTGCCTGGACAGCGCATCCGTCACGTCCTGTACGAATTTTCCATTCCTGAGCTGCGCCGCCGACAGGTTGACCGCGACCGGCACGACGTCGATCTTCCCCTGCAGCCAGCGCGCCTGCTGGGCGCAGACGGTATCGAGAACCCAGTCGCCGATCGGCTCGATCAGCCCAACCTCTTCCGCGAGTGGAATGAAGGTGCCGGGAAACACCAGTCCGCGCTGTGGATGCCGCCAGCGAATCAGGGCTTCCGCGCTGACGATGCGTCCACTCACGAGGTCAACCCGTGGCTGGTAGTACACGACGAATTCCTGCGCATCGAGCGCGTGCAGCAGCTCCGATTCCAGTGCGAGCCTGGCAGCGTGAGAGGCATTCATCGCCGGCGAGTAATACAGATAAGGTTCGCCCAGCCGCTTGGCGCTCTGCAGCGCCGCTTCCGCATGCTTGAGCAGGGTTTCGGCATCGCCGCCATCGCGGGGACACAGCGCCAATCCGGCCCGCGCCTGGACACGTGCTTCGTGCGGCCCCAGCCGGAAATGCTGGTTGATGGTCGCCAGGATGAACTCATCGACGATATGTTCGAGGTCGGCGTCCTGCGCCAGTTCGGCGACGGCGATCGCAAACGTGGCGCCACCGATCCGCGCCACGCTGACACCCCCCGGCAGCGCCTCGTCCAGCCGCTGTGCGACCTGTTTGAGCAGGGCGTCGCCCATGTGGCGTCCGAGTGCATCGTTCAGTTGCGTGAACCGATCGATATTCACCAGGATCGTGCCGACATGCTGTCCCGCCTGCGCCGAGTGGATGAATTGCCCGAGCCTGTCCTCGAACAGCCTGGCGTTCGGCAGTCCGGTCAATACGTCGTAATACGCCAGATAGCTGAGCCGCTCCTTGTTGTCGATGAACTGCAATGCAAAGTTGATGTCACCGACCAGGTCATCGAGGAGCTTGAGTTCCTCCGCATCGAAGAACCCGGCGGTATCGGCAATGAACACCATCACGGCGTCGACGCGACCGGCCGGCGCCAGCGGCAGCGCGGCAACGGCACGCTGCCCTTCCTCGAGCATTTCCCTCGCCAGCGGCGCCAGCCCGGGATCCGTCGCGACGTCATTGCAAATCACCGCCCGCGCTTCGCGCGCCGCCACGCAGGCTGGCCTTGCGCTATCGATACTGTCGGCGCGTAAGGTCAAGTGCACCCGGTCGACGTTGCGCCGTTCGCCGCCGCACCACGCCACGACCCGCCCCTCGAGCACATCGGGCTCGAACGCGCCGATCCATGCCGTCTTGAACGCGCCGACGTGCACCGCGATCCGGCAGACCTCGCCGAACAGCTCGTCACGCGTGTGGATCCGGGCGATCGCCGCATTGACACCGCTCGACACGGCGTAGATCCGGCTGAGGCGCATGATCTTGTCCTGCGCGAGCAGGCGCTCGGTGACGTCGTGGGCAAGGACGAACCTGCACGCGCGTTCGCCGAACCACAAGGGATGCGACGTGATTTCCACATGAATGACGGAGCCGTCCTTCCTGACATGCCGCCAGATGCCGGACTTTTCGATACTCGGTACCTGCGGCTGCCGCAGGTTGTCGTCCAGCCGCTCGAGATCTTCCCGCAAACGGATATCGCGGAGCGTCATGGCCAGGAATTCCGCTTCCGAATAACCGTAATGGACGATGGCCGCGGCATTGACCGCCATGAAGCGGAACGTTTCGAGGTCATACACCCACATCGGTACTGGATGCGCGTGAAACAGCGCGGAAAATCCGGCGTCTGATGGTTGAATCATGATATTCCTGGACAGCTGCTTATAAAATACATGCGGGAAGACATCCGCCATTCCGGGAGGAGTCCAGTTCAAGATTGCTCGAACCGCCGTGTTTTTGCAAGTCCATCTTTTTACGACGAAATCCCGCCTCGATATTCGCGTACGAGTTCGCGATCGCGTGGTCACATCCGCCACCGTTTGCTTTAAAATCCTTGTCTTTTAGCAAGCGGGCACCATGGCTTCCGACCACACGACACTCCACCGCGGCCTCAAGAGCCGGCACATCCAGTTGATGGCCCTCGGCGGCGCCATCGGCACCGGCCTGTTCCTCGGCGTCGCGGAAACGGTCAAGCTGGCCGGTCCGTCCGTCCTGCTCGGCTACGCGGTCGCGGGCCTGGTCGCCTTCCTGATCATGCGCCAGCTGTCCGAGATGATGGTCGACGAACCGGTCGCCGGCTCGTTCGGCCACTTCGCCGACAAATACTGCGGCCGCTTCGCCGGCTTCGTATCGGGCTGGAATTACTGGGTGCTGTATGTGCTCGTCAGCATGGCCGAGCTGTCCGCCGTCGGCATCTACGTGCAGTACTGGTTTCCGGGCGTGCCGGCGTGGGTGTCGGCGCTGGGCTGCTTCGTGCTCGCGAACGGCATCAGCCTCATCAACGTGCGCGCGTTCGGCGAGAGCGAGTTTTGGTTTTCCGTCATCAAGGTGGCAGCCATCATCGCGATGATCGTCTATGGCGTGTTCCTGCTCGCGAGCGGCGGGGCGGGACCGCAGGCCGGCGTCAGCAACCTGTGGACGCACGGCGGCTTCTTCGCCCACGGCATCCAGGGTCTCGTGATGTCGATGGCGATCATCATGTTCTCGTTCGGCGGCCTGGAGGTCATCGGCATCACGGCGGCCGAGGCGGCCGATCCGTCCCGCTCGATCCCGCGCGCGACGAACCAGACGCTGTGGCGCATCCTCGTGTTCTACGTCGGCGCGCTGGCCGTGTTGTTGTCGCTGTACCCGTGGGACCAGATCGTGCCCGGCGCCAGCCCGTTCGTGCTGATCTTCAAGGCGCTCGACGCCGGCGTCGTCGCGCACGTGCTGAACGTCGTCGTGCTGACGGCCGCGCTGTCCGTCTACAACAGCTGCGTGTACTCGAACAGCCGCATGCTGTACGGCCTCGCCGTGCAGGGCCACGCGCCGCGCGCGCTGCTGCGCGTGAACGAACGGGGCGTACCGCTGGCGTCGCTCGCCGTGTCCGCCGTCGCCACCGCGCTGTGCGTGGGCGTCAACTATGCCGTGCCGGGCAAGGCGCTGGGCCTCCTGATGGGTCTCGCCGTCGCCGGCATGCTGATCAACTGGGCGATGATCAGCTGGTCGCACCTGCGCTTCCGCGCCGCCAGGCAGGCCGCCGGCGAGCGCACGGCGTTCCCGAGCCCCCTCTACCCGCTCACGAACTGGGTGTGCCTGCTGTATCTCGGCGGGATCGTCGCGATCATGTATGCGACGCCGGAACTGCGCGTCTCGGTGTGGATGATTCCGGCCTGGCTCGTCGTGCTGGCGATCGGCTACCGGGTGGCCGAGGGCCGGCGCGCGCGCATCGCCCGCGCGACTTCGTGATCACGGGCGCCGGTCCGGTCGCGCAACGTCGTACAGGGCGTCTAACGGCACGCTGGCCGATCATGCGCACCCGTTCGAAGCGAAGGCGCTGATCCTGAAAGGCGAGATCCGCCTGCACGCGGGCGGCGAGATCAAGATCTATCGGGCCGGCGACGTGTTTCACCTGCGCCGCGACGAGCCGCATCGCGAGAGTTACGCGCCCGAGGGCGTGGCCTATCTGTCGGGCCGGCGGTAGGGTGGGCACAGGGTCCCCACCCTACGCCCGCTCCTCGGAGAGAACCAGCACGGGCTGCGCGCCGGCCGCGCGGAACACGATGGCGAAGCAGTCGAACCAGTCCTGCGGATCGGAGCACCCGTCGGCCAGCATCGCCCGGTACGCGTCTTCCGCGCGGTATGCGTACACGACCACGACTTCACCCGCCGCATCGGCGAACCAGCCCTCGTCGTCCGCGCGCGGCCGCACGCCGTCGCCATGACGGCCATGCCAGCCGTGCTGCGCCGGATCGTACAACAGCACCTCGCGCCCGCACACGGGGCACGCGGCATGCACGGGTGCGACGGGCGCCGCGACCGTCTTGCGCCCGAACAGCCCGCGCCGCTCGCGCCGCCGCGCCGTGCGCAATTTCAGTTCCCAGCTGCCGCAGGGGCAGCCGAGCCGGCGCGCGAGGACGTCCGGGCCGTGCGGCACCCCGCGCACGGCGGGTGCCGTGACGCTGGCCAGCATGAACGGCGCCAGGTTGGCCGGAATGCGGGCACCGAGCAGGGCGATGAGGTCGGACACGGTCCGGATCCGTTATCAGAAGTACTTGGATAGATAGTACACGCCGGAGTCCGGGAACACGGTCGCCACACGCTTGCCGGCGAGGCGCGGTAGCAGGTGCGCGATGCCGGCCGCGACGCAGCCGCTGGACCCGCCCGCCAGGATGCCCTCTTCCGCCGCCAGCCGGCGGCACCAGTCGAGCGCGTCGTCGTCGGCCACCTGCACGACGTCGTCGACGATCGCGGGGTCGAAGCTGCCGGACGGCTGGTGTTTGCCCACGCCTTCCACGACGCTGGCGAACTCCCCGTCGGTGGGCGTGTCCGTGACGAGCTTGCGGTACGCCGAGTTGCGGGGCTCCACGCCGAGCACGACGAGGTCCCGCTTCTGTTCCTTCAGGTAGCGGCCGATGCCGGAGATCGTCCCGCCCGAGCCGATGCCGCACACGAACACGTCGATCTCGCCCGCGAGCTGGCGCCACAGTTCCGGCCCCGTGTCGCGGTAATGGGCTTCGCGGTTCAGCGCGGAGCGGTACTGGTCGAGGAGGTGGACGTTGTCGCCCTGCGCGAGGCGCTCGGCCACGGCCTGGTAACCGGCCGCGGGGTCGAGGCCGTCGTCCAGCGCGCACAGGTGCACCTCGGCCCCGTAGGCGCGGATACGCTTGATCTTTTCGATGCTCGTGGTCTGCGGCACGGTCACGTCGCATTGCAGGCCCAGCACGGCACTGGCCATCGCGAGCGCGGCGCCCGTGTTGCCGGACGAGCTCTCGACGACGCGGTCCGTCCCCGCCGGCAGGCTCTTGAGCATATGGCGGACCATGCGGTCCTTGATGCTGCCGCCCGGATTCATGTATTCCAGCTTCGCAACCACGTCGCAGCCGGGGAACAGGCGGCCCAGCCTGACGACGGGCGTGTTGCCGATCGCGTCCAGCACGGAAGATTTGACTTGGGATTCCACGCCGCTCCTTTCAGTGAGATTGCCGCCGAGAAAGGCTAACACAACAATCCGCCGCATGGCGTCGGATTGAGACGGTCCCTACCTTAACCGGATCGGGTCCGTTCCCGCAAGACATTCGGCGTGCCGGTGCGGTCTATTGGGTTCGTCCAGGCAAATACCGTGTCCACGTGACAATGCGTGTATTTATGGGGCATGTTCCTTTGCTAAGCTCGCTGTTTTTGATAACGATCGCAAAGGATGTCCGGATGCCCTTCCTGTTTCGCGCCACGGTGCTCGCCGCTGCCCTGGCCACACTGCTGCCCGCCACAGCCGCCGTCGACCTCAATGCCCGCGTTCCCGTCGGGCCGCAGGTCAAGGTCGGCACGCTGGCGAACGGCCTGACCTATTACATCCAGAAGAACGGCAAGCCCGAGCACCGGGTCGAGCTGCGGCTCGTGGTGAAGGCCGGCTCCGTGCTCGAGGACGATGACCAGCAGGGTCTCGCCCACATGGTCGAACACCTCGCCTTCAACGGTTCCACGCACTTCAAGAAACAGGAACTGGTCTCGTACCTGCAATCGATCGGCGTGAAATTCGGCGCCGACCTGAACGCCTACACGGGCCTGGACGAGACGGTCTACATGCTGCCCGTGCCGACCGACCGCAAGGAGAACGTGGAGACGGCCTTCACGGTGCTGGAAGACTGGGCGCACGGCGTCACGCTGGCTGCGGACGACATCGACAAGGAGCGCGCGATCGTGCTCGAGGAAGCGCGCCTGCACAAGGGCGCGCAGGAGCGCCTGCGCAAGGCGCTCGCGCCGAAGCTGTACAACGGCTCGCGCTATGCGCTGCGCGAGCCGATCGGCAAGGAAGACGTGATCCGCACCGCGCGGCCGGAGGCGCTGCGCCGCTTCTACCGCGACTGGTACCGGCCGGACCTGATGGCCGTGATCGTCGTCGGCGACATCGAGCCGGCCGAGGCCGAGCGCCTGGTCAAGGCGCACTTCGCCGGGCTGACCAATCCGCCGCAGCCGCGCCCCCGGACGTACACCGACATTCCCGCACGAACGGGGACGGAAGCGTTCGTGTTCGCCGACGAGGAAATGCCCCGCAGTGCCGTCGAGCTCAACTACCCCGTCCGGCTCGAGCCGGACCTCGGGACGTACGGGAGCTACCGCGCCAAGGTCGTGGACAACCTCGCGGCCATCCTGCTGAGCCTGCGGCTGGGCGAGCTGACGCAGCAGGCGAATCCGCCCTTCCTCGGCGCGGGCGGCCGCACCGTCCCGGTGACCGCGCGCCACAAGGCGTTCTCCATCAGCGCCGCGGTGGGAGCGGGCGGCGTGGTCCCGGCCGTCGCGGCCGTCGAGCAGGAAATGCACCGGGTCCGCCAGTTCGGATTCAGCGAAGCGGAGCTGGCGCGTGTCCGCAAAGTCGTCCTGAATGGGATGGAAAGCGCGGTCAAGCAACGGGACACGACGGATTCCGGGCGGTACGTTGCCGAATACCAGCGCAATTTCCTCGCCGGCGAGAGCATCCCGGGCATCGAGGCCGAGTTCCATCTCGTGCAGGAATTGCTGCCGGGGATCACGGTGGCCGATCTCAATGCGGCCGCCCGCAAGGCGTTCCCGGCGGATGCCGGCAAGCTCGTCGTGTTCGCCGGCAATACGAAGGCCGGCCCCGCGCCCACGACGGATCAATTGCTGGCCGCCGACACGGCCGCCGCGCAGGCCACGGTCACCGACCGCGCCGAGAAGAAGGTCGCGCAACGCCTGATGGACCGTCCCGCCACGCCCGGCCGCATCGTGACCGAAACGCGCGACGAGACGCTCGGCCTGACCCGGCTGACCTTGTCGAACGGGGTGCAGGTCGTCCTCAAGCCGACCGCCTTCCGCAAGGACGAGGTGCTGCTGGGCGCGGTGCGCTACGGCGGCCAGACGCTGGTCGACGAGAAGGACCTGCCGAACGCGCGCGCCGCCACGGGGCTGGCCATGTCGATGGGCATCAAGGACTTCGCGCCCACGGACCTGATGAAGATGCTCGCGGGCCGGCGCGCGGCGGTGACGCTCGGGATGTCCGACTACACGGACGAGATCGGCGGCCAGTCGGCCAGCGGTGCCGAAGACCTGGAGACGATGTTCCAGATGCTGTGGTTGCGTTTCGACGGCGTGCGGCGCGACGAATCCCTGTACAAGGCGTACATGGGCGCGCTCGGCGACATGGTGCGCAACCGCGCGGCCGCCCCCGAACAGCGCTTCGCCGAAGCGGTCGCCGACACGCTCTATGGCCGCCATCCGTACGAAGGGCGCATGCCCACGCAGGAAGACCTCGGCAAGATCGACCTCGACCGCAGTCTCGCCGTGTACCGGCAGCGCTTCGCCAGCGCGAAGGGCCTGACGTTCGTCGTCGTCGGCGACTTCGATCCGGCAACCATCAAGCCGCTCGTGACCGCCTACCTCGGCACGTTGCCGACGCCCGACCTGCCGCTCGCCTACCGCGACGTCGGCCTGCGCATCGCGCAAGGTGTCGTCAAGAAGGAAGTCCACGCGGGCACGGAGCCCAAGAGCGTCGTGTCGCTGACGTTTTCCGGTCCGGCGGCCTGGTCGCCGGCCGAGGCGCTGCGCATGAATGCGCTCATCGAGGTGATGAATTTGCGTGTGAACGCGGTGTTGCGCGAGAAGCTCGGCCTGATCTATTCGGGCCAGATGGCCGGCGCGGTGCAGCGCATCCCGTACCAGCACTACGAAATCAGCACGCAGCTGCCGACCGGCCCCGAAAAGGTCGACCAGCTCGTCGCCGCCCTGTTCGCGGAGATCGACAGCGTCAAGGCCAACGGCCCGACGCAGGCGGAGCTCGACAAGGTCAAGGCCAACTGGCGCGTGGTCCACGAGCGTTCGCAGCACGAGAACGGGTACTGGCTGCAGAGCGTGAAAGTGTCCCTGCTCGACGGCACGCCGCTGTCGCACCTGCTGACGGTCATGGACGAGGTCGACGCACTGACGGTGGCGGACGTGCGTACGGCCGCGCAGCGCTACTTCGACAAGGACAACTATGTCCAGGTCGTCCTGCTGCCCGAGGCCGACGTGAAGACGGCCAGCAAGTAGGTCTGGTGGCGGGCATGGCCGCGGGCGGTAAAGGTGCATTTCTAATGCACCTTTGCTAGAATGTCGGGCATCACGTTGTTCCCGAGCGAGCCATGCCTTCCCCCACCATCACCGAATCGTCGATCATCCGCCTGGTCGACACGTTTTACGCGCGCGTGCGCGACGATGCCGTGCTGTCCCCCGTGTTCGAAGCGAAACTCGCCGGACGGTGGCACGAGCACATGCCGCGCATGTACGCGTTCTGGACCAAGGTCCTGCTCGGCACGGGCGAATTCCAGGGGAATGTCTTCGGCAAGCACATGGCCCTCTCGGGTATCGAGACGGAACACTTCGTCCGCTGGCTCACACTGTTCCGGCTGACGGCCATCGACGTGTTCGGCATCGACGGCGCGACCGAGGCGATGGAGGTGGCCCAGCGCATCGCGTCGAGCCTGCAACTGGGATTTTTCGGCGATATTCGCGTTTGAGACGACCTCTCAGGCGCGGCGTGACGCGTCACGCCGCTCGGCCACGGCGGCCAGCAACGCCTGCTTCAGCTGCAGGTCCGTGAACGGTTTCGTCAGCACCCGCGCCGTGACGTCCGCTGCGCCCGCGACCAGGCTACCGTAGCCGGACGCGAACACGATCGCCACGCCCGGATGGCTTTCCACGATGCGGCGGGCGAGCGTGAGGCCGTCCAGGTCGGGCAGGCTGTAGTCGACGACGGCCGCGTGATAGCGGTCGCGCGCCAGCAGCGCCAGGGCGTCCTGGGCCGTGGCCGCCTCGTCGGCCTGGAAGCCCGCCGCCAGCAGGATGTCGCGGTACAGCTCGCGGGCCTGGGCATCGTCTTCGATCAGCAGCACGCGCAGGCCCGCGGACGCCGCCTGGCGCGGCGCCGGCGCGGCCGGTGCCGGCCCGGGCATCGCCTCCTTCGCGCCCAGCAGCTGGCGCACTTTCGACGCCAGCTTCTCGCGGCGGTAGGGCTTGGACAGCAGTTCCACGCCCGGGTCGAGGCGCCCGCCGTGGATGATCGCGTTCTGCGTGTAGCCGGACGTGTACAGGACCTTCATGTCCGGCAGCAGCGCGCGCGCCTGGCGCACCATGTCCGTCGTCTTCAGCTTGCCCGGCATGACGACGTCGGTGAACAGCAGGTCGCAGCGAACGCCCGCCTTCATCACGGCCAGCGCCGACTCGGCATTGTCGGCGCGCAGCACCTGGTAGCCCAGCTCGGACAGCATGCCGACGACGGTCGCCTGGACGTTCGGATCGTCCTCGACGACGAGAATCGTCTCCGTGCCGCCGCGCACCTCGTTCGCGACCGGTTCCGGCAGCGTCTGCTCCGCCTCGAGCACGCGCGGGAAATAGGCCTTGATCGTCGTGCCGTGGCCCACTTCGCTGTAGATACGGAAGTGGCCGCCGCTCTGCTTGACGAAGCCGAACGCCATCGACAGGCCGAGGCCCGTCCCCTGCCCTTCGCCCTTGGTCGTGAAGAACGGTTCGATGGCGCGCTCCAGCACCTCCGGCGTCATGCCGGTGCCCGTGTCGGAAATCGCGAGCAGCACGTACTGACCCGGCGGCACTTCGTGCGCGGCGCTGACGTAGGTGTCGTCGAGCATCGTGTTGGACAGTTCGACCGTCAGCTTGCCGCCGCCCGGCATCGCGTCGCGCGCATTGATGGCGAGGTTCAGCACGACGTTTTCCAGCTGGTGCGGGTCGAGCGTCGTGTTCCACAGCGACGCCGAGACGACGGTCTCGACTTCCACGTGTTCGCCGACGGCGCGGCGCACGAGGTCTTCCATGTTGCGCACGACGCGGCCCGGGTTCAGCACGCAGGGCCGCAGCGGCTGGCGGCGCGCGAACGCGAGCAGCTGCGACGACAGCTTGGCGCCGCGGTCGACGGCGGCCAGCGCCATCTGCACATGCCGCAGCGCGGCCGGCAGCCCGGCCACGGTTCCGCCCAGCAACTGCAGGCTGCCGCCGATCACCTGCAGGATGTTGTTGAAGTCGTGGGCGACGCCGCCCGTCAGCTTGCCGACCGCTTCCAGGCGCTGGGCATGCTGCAGGGCCTGGCGCGCCTCTTCCAGCTGCACGCGCTGCGTGACGTCGCGCGTGATCTTGGCGAAGCCGACGAGGCGGCCGTCCGCGTCGCGGATGGCGTCCACGACGACGTCGGCGCGAAAGCGCGTGCCATCCTTGCGCACCCGCACGCCCTCGCCATGGTAGCGCCCCTGTTCGCGCGCCGTCGCGAGCACGCGGTCCGGCAGCCCGTCGTTCCGGTCTTCATCCGTGTAGAAGCGGCCGAAGTGCGTGCCGATGACTTCGTCCGCCGTGTACCCCTTGATGCTGCGGGCGCCCGCGTTCCACGTCGTCACGAGGCCTTCCGGGGACAGCATGTAGATGGCATAGTCGATCACGCCGTCGACGAGCAGGCGGAACTGCTCCTCGCTGCGGCGCAGTGCTTCGCGCGCCAGCTTCTTGTCGCTGATGTCGCGCGTGATCTTGGCAAAGCCGAGCAACTGGCCGTCGTCGTCGAGGATCGGGTCGATGACGACGGATGCCCAGAACTGGCTGCCGTCCTTGCGCACGCGCCAGCCTTCCGCCTCGAACCGTCCTTTTTCCAGCGCCGTGGCGAGCGCCCGTTCCGGCAAGCCGGAGGCGCGGTCGGCCGGCGTGTAGAAGCGCGAGAAATGCTGACCCAGGATCTCGGCCTCCGTGTACCCCTTGAAGCGCCGCGCGCCGGCATTCCAGCTCGCGACCGTGCCGTCGGGATTCAGCATGTAGATCGCGTAATCGGCGACCCGCTCGATCAACAATTGCATGCGGCGCTGCGTGGTGATGTCGGAAGTCATATCGGAAAAGGTCAAACGTTCATGATCTGATTATAACATTGTGGAAATACTCATGCACATCATGAAACGTTTATGGCTGTGTTGACAATATTGCGTGTCCAATCACGCTTTCCGCTACAATGCGGACGACCACTTCATGGAGAACGTCATGTCGGGCTACAGCATCAACATCGAAGAAAAAACACTTGCCGGGAATAATTTCCGGGAAGTCCTCTACACGACCCAGCGCAGCCAGCTGGTCATCATGACCCTGCAGCCCGGCGAGGAAATCGGCCTCGAAAGGCACGAGGACCACGACCAGTTCATCCGCGTCGAAGCCGGCCAGGGCGTCGCGATCCTGGATGGCGAGGAGCACAAGCTCGAGGACGGCGTCGCCGTCGTCATCCCGGCCGGCACCGAGCACAACGTCATCAACACGTCGAGCAGCGAGCCGATGCGCCTGTACACGCTGTACACCCCGCCCGAGCATCCGGACGGCATCGTCCATGCGACCAAGGCCGAGGCGGACGAATACGAACAACAGCACGGCCACTGATTCCGCACCGGCCTATCCTTTGCAGGCGAGGCCGTAGCGCGTCATCGTACAGGCGCGCTCGATACACCGGCGCGCGTCGTAGCCGTGGGCCCGGCATTGCATCAGCGTCTCTTCGCGGCGCTGGCGCGGCGACGGGTCGGCGGCGACCGGAGGCGTCGCTCTGGTTGCCGTGCGGCGCGCCTTCGCGGCGCCCTGTTTCTTCACCGCCGTCCTGGTGCGCGCCGTGCGCCGGGACGGCGTGACGTCGGCCGGGGCCGCGGCAGGCGCCTTGTCCTCGATGACGGGTGCGACGGGCTCATCGGGCACCGGCTTCACGGGTTCCGGCGTGACGGCGGGCTGCACCGGCACCGGTGCAGGCGCTGGCGCTGGCGCGCGGGCCACGAAGGCCGCCGCGGGCGGCGGTTGCCCAGCCGGTGACGTGTTCGCCACGACGACGAGCGCATCCTCGACCCGGTTTTCCTCGTACAGCCACAAGCCGCCCGCCGCCAGGCCGGCCAGCAGGCCGCCCGCGATGCTCCACGTGACGAGGCGGCGTTTCCACATGCTCGTCCAGGCCGGCGTCTCGCGCGCCGCCGTTTCCTCGCGCAGGCGCGCGGCGAGCCATTCCGCTTCGATGTCCGGCTGCACGGGGCGCGGGATCGTGCCCGCGTCGGCGCGCGGCGGCGGAATGTGATCGGCGACCGGCGGCGGCTCGGGAGGGCCCGGCGGCTCCGGGGGCTGGCGGGCCGCGGCCCCGGGCACGGTGGGCTCGTCGACGGGCGGCGGCGCTGTTGGCCGTGCCGTCCGAGCTTGCGCGATGCGGTCGGCCAGCGCTTCGATCGCGACGCCCTTGCCGCCCGCCGAGACTTCCGGCGCGCGTTGCGCCGGCCCGGGGTCGGCCTTCTGGACGGCCGCGCCGGCTTCGGCCCGCTGCGAACCGGGGCCGTGCCAGACGGCCGGCCGCCGGCGCGGCGCGGCCTGAGATGGCGGCGGAGATGGCGGCGCCGACGGTGCCGAGCCGCTTTCCTGGAAGTCTTGCAACAATTGGGTCTTCATGGTGCGGTGCGCAATTCCGGATTCCCGGAGGAGCAGTGTACCGAATTCAACCCAAGCGCGGAGCGCGCCTGCGTTACAGTGTCACGACCACCTGCAACGCCTCGGTACGAACGGCCGGCAGCCTGACGTCGAGCACGCGCCGTTTCGCATCCCAGCGGTACGCGATCGCCTTGCCGCCGACCTGCACGGCCCGGGGTTTCGCCGCCACGTTGTGCACCTTCAGGTCGAACGTGCGCGCGGTCGGCGTCGCGGCGGCGCCGGGTTCCGGCGCGACCGTCAGGGCCAGGCGGCCGTCGGCGAAGGTGCTGGAGAACCGCACCAGCTCGTACTTGCCCGTTTCGAACGCGTGCGCGGTGTGGCCGTCGTCGTCGTACAGGTGGCCTTGCGCCTGCGTCACGCCGGCATCGTGCCAGTAATGCAGGTCGAGCTTCGCCGTCGAATAATCGCGCGTGCTCTGCACGGGTTGCGCGAGCGGGACGAACGCGCCGGCGCGGACATAAGTCGGGATGCGGTCCGGACGCGGCGTCACCGTCTCCAGGATGCCGCCGTGGTGCGGCTCGTCCGTGTAGAAGTCGAACCACACGCTGCCCTTGCGCGGGAAGAAGACTTCCTTGCGCGTGGCGCCCGGTTCCGTGACGGGGGCGACGAGGAAGTCCGGGCCCCACAGGTACGTGGACGAGATGCCCGTCGTCGACATGAATTCGTTGTCCGGATCCTCGAACAGCACGGGGCGCATCATGGGCATGCCGGTGCGGCTGTCGTCGAAGGCGGCCGTGTAGTTATACGGCAGCATCGCGTAACGAAGGCGAATGGCGTCGCGTGCGCGCGCCTTCACGGCCGGCGTGCGGAAAATCGCCTCGGCCGGCACTTCTTCCTGCGCATGCGGGCGGAAGATCGGCTGGAACACGCCGTACTGGAGCCAGCGCACGTACAGCTCGTCGTCCAGCACGGGCCCGGCAAAGCCGCCCAGGTCGGAGTGCATATAGGCCTGGCCCTGCATGCCCATCTGCAGCGCGATCTCCATCTGCGACTGCAGGCCGCCCCAGCCCCGCTGCACGTCGCCGGACCAGGGGATCATGCCGAAGCGCTGCGAACCCGAGTAGCCCGAGCGCATCAGGATGAACGGCCGCTCCTGCGGAAAGTCGCGCGCGTAGCCGTCGGCGATCAGCTTCGCCCATTCGTGGCCGTAGATGTTGTGGACCTGGTCCGCGGTGCCGGTGGCGTGGCGCGCGGCCGACGGATGCGTCTCGGGCTCGCCCAGATCGCCCCACCAGCCGGCGGCGCCGCCCGCCTTGAGGTCTTTATAAATGTTCCAGAACCAGTCGCGCGCCTGCGGCTTGAACACGTCGAGCAGGCCCGTGTTCCCGAAAAAGAAATCGAAGACGAACGGCTTGCCCTGCGCATCCGTCGCGAGGACGCCGTGCCGCGCGGCGTCCTGCCAGCGCTTCGACGTCGTCAGCACGAACGGCTCCGTGATGAGGACCGTCTTGACGCCCTTCCTGTTGAAGTCCGCCATCATCGCCTCGGCATGGGGGAAGCTGTCGCGGTCCCATGCAAGGTTGCCCATCGTGCCCTTGACCGTCTTGCCGAACCAGTACAGGTCGAACACGATGGCGTCCAGCGGGATGCCGTCCGCGATGAATCGATCGACGACGGCGCGCGCTTCGGCCTCGTTGTGGTACCCGAAGCGGCTCGCGAAATTGCCGAAGGCCCAGCGCGGGGGCAGCGGCTGGCGGCCGGTCAGGCGCGTCGTCACGTCCATCAGCTGCGCCCAGTCGTCGCCCGCGATCACCTGGTAGGTCTTGCGGCCGCCCATCACTTCGTAGCGCAGGGTGCCGTCCTTGCGGCTGTCGAAATCGAGCCAGCCGGCCTGCGGGTTGTCGAAGTGGATCGCGTACTTGTGCGACGACACGGCCATCGGAATGCCATAGCCCATCTGGTCGGCGCGGTTGCCGAAGCCGTACGACGCCCGGTTGTACAGGCGGAAGCGGTTGCCGCGCCGGTTCATGCCGACGGCGCGCGAGCCGGCGCCGTACAGCGCCTCGTCGCCCGCGAGCGCGAACTCGATGCTTTCCAGTTCTCCCGCGTGGCCATAGCCCCCCTTCTCGGCGACGAGCGGCTTTCCCTTGTACGCATAGCTGATGCGCAGCGGCGATTTTTCCACCGTGACCGTGATGCCGTCCGTGACGAGCTGGATGCGCCCGTCCGCCTCCCGGACCGTGGCCTGCGCCTGGCCGGGCTTCAGCACGACGGCGTGCGAGGCCGGGTCGAACGTCTCGCCGCGCGGCACGAAGCTCGTCTCGACGATGTTGGCGTCGTAGGGCCGGATCAGGTAGCGGCCGTCGCTGGTGGCGATGTCCAGCGTCCCGTTGTCGTTGCGGTAGCCGAGGAACGCGCGCTCCGTATTCTGTGCCTGGGACGGCAGGCTGGCGAGCAGGCAGAGGGCGAGAACGGCGTGGGGGATCGGCTTCATGGTCTCCGGGCGGTATCGTTGTTGGAATACGGGAGTTTAACCGCATTCCGTAGAAAAGCTACAGAGATAGGCAGAGGCCATAGAATTTCTGAAGATTTGCGCGTAGTTTGACTACTTCAGCGCGTCGTGCGGCGGTCGCGGCATTCTCGGGTCAAAATAGCGGCAACGACAACCCATGAGAGACCCCATGCGCATCGCCACCTTCAACGTCAACGGCATCAACAGCCGCCTCCCCGCCCTGCTCCAATGGCTCGAGGAGACGCAGCCCGACGTGGCCTGCCTGCAGGAGCTGAAGGCGCCGCAGGAAAAATTTCCCGAGATGGAGATCCGCGCGGCCGGCTATTGTCCGATCTGGCACGGCCAGAAAAGCTGGAACGGCGTCGCGATCCTCGCGCGCGGCACCGAGCCGCAGGAACTCCAGCGCGGCCTGCCGGGCGATCCCGACGACGAGCAGAGCCGCTACATCGAGGCGGCCGTGAACGGCATCCTCGTCGCCTGCCTGTACCTGCCGAACGGGAACCCGGCGCCGGGCCCGAAGTTCGAGTACAAGCTGCGCTGGTTCGAGCGCCTGCGGCTGCGCGCGCAGGAACTCATCGCCACGGGTGCGCCGGTCGTCATCGCGGGCGACTACAACGTGATGCCGACGGAACTGGACGTCTACAAGCCGGAACGCTGGCTCGACGATGCGCTGTTCCGCCCGGAGACGCGCGCGGCCTACCAGCGCCTGCTCGACCAGGGCTGGACGGATGCCCTTCGGGCGACGCACCCCGGCGAAGTCATCTACACGTTCTGGGATTATTTCCGTGACGCGTACGGCCGCAACGCGGGCCTGCGCATCGACCACCTGCTGCTGAGCCCCGCCCTCGCGCCGAAGCTGAAGGGGGCCGGCGTCGACCGCGACGTGCGCGGGCGCGAGAAGCCGAGCGACCATGCGCCGACGTGGGTTGAATTGGATTGGCCGAAGTTGGCGTAAGGCCTCACGTCGTTCCCGCGAAAGAGCCTGTCGCGAAAGCTGCCGACCGTTAAAATGTCGGCATGACACAGCCTGATCGCAAACGGAGCAGTACTTCATCGAAAATCAGCGCGCCAGATGAGCTGCAGTTGAATTTGTTCAGTGCCGCGCCAATGGGAAAAACATCGGTGACGAAGACGGCCGCCCAGAGCGGCCGTCGGTTCATTTCGGGTGATCCCGGCAAGATCTTCATTGGGCCGGTTCGGCTCGAGGAATACCTCAAAGAGGCTTCGCAAAAGGCGCCGTTCGTCGTAGCCGAGCTGCTCGACGGCGAAGACTGGAAGCCTTTCGAAGAGCGCTATAGCGCCGTTGGGCGCGCGCCCTATTCACCACGAGCGATGTTGGGATTGATCCTGTTCGGCATCATGCATGGTCATCATTCCCTTCGTGAGCTGGAGCGTTTTTCGCGACTGGATCTGGGCTGTATGTGGGTGACGGGGGGGATTGCACCGGACCACGCGAACATCGGCCGTTTCATCGTCATGCACGAGGGGCTGCTTACGCAGGTTTTCGAATCGCTCACGCGCAGGATCTTAAAGAAAACTGGGGCGGGCAGTCATCGCCTGGCAGGAGATGGCACAGTGATCGAGGCCGCCTGCTCCCATTACAAACTGCTGCGCGAAGAAGCTTTGAAAGAACGTGCTGAATCAGCCCGGCGCAAGCTGGCTGAGTCTCCAGACGATCCTGATGCGCAGCGCAACGCTGAACTCAGCGATGAATGCCTGAAGACATACAAGGAGCGTGAGCAGGCATGCAAACGCAGCAGCAGAAGCACCACCACGTTGCGAGTGAGTCCGACCGAGCCAGAGGCACCGGTGCAGCGCCTCAAGCGTGGCAGGGGCAGCGCCGCCTCGTACAAGCCATCCATTCTCGCCAATGAAAGCCGCATCATCACGGCGATGGCGGTGGACGCGTCGAGCGAAACGAAAGTCATCGGCGCCATGCTCGACCAAAGTGGTCGCGTCGTCGGCGAGCAGCCAAAGGAGCTGCTGCTCGATGGCGGTTATTTCGACGATGGCGTGATTGCCGCGACGTTGGAGCGCGACATCAGCATGCTTTGCTCGGATGGACAGGATCCCGAAGAAATCAAAACCGGCAAGGGCGGCGTGTACGCGAAGAGCAGCTTTGAGTACGACGCGTCGACCGACACCTACCGCTGCCCAGCTGGCCAGACTCTTGGCCTGATCAAGATTTATCCCGGCACGGACAAGACACGCGAATTTCGACTGTACACGACCCGCGCATGCGAAAACTGCGCCAAGCGAGCGCAGTGCACGAAGACCAAGAGACGGGAAATCAGGCGCCATGCCGAAGACGAGCAACGCGATGCGCTGCGTGCCGTCATGCGCCAGCCCAAGGCGCGGGCTATCTTCTCCAAACGGCAAGCGATGGTGGAACCTGTGTTCGGCTATCTACGCGCGCAACAGGGACTCAATCGCTTTCGCCGCCGTGGCATGGCCGGCGTGACCCGTGAGTTTGGGTTGCATGTCCTTGCTTACAACCTGGCGCGGGCCGTAGCACTGCTGAAGTGCCTTTGCGTCGATCCATCGGCCTTCCAGCGGCTACTCTTATCTTTGAGACGCCAATTCGCCAAACGAGCGACACGAACTTTCGATTTCCTGCTGCCCGCGGAACTCGATGCAGGCATCAAGCTCCGCAGTGCAACTATTTAGTATTGCGACAGCCTCGAAAGCGGGAACCCATACTGAACTACAGAATCCCGTAAATGAAAGATGCTGCAGGCGCTTGGCGGTACAACTTCGGCGCATCGGCATGGGTTCCCGCGTGCGCGGGAACGACGGTGTCTCAGTTGCCCACAGTCCGCCGCACCGGCGCCCGTCCCAGCACCATCCCGAGGCGTAACGCGCTGTCGGTGACGATCTCGATGTCCGGCGCGTACCCGTCCTCGATCCAGCGCAGCGCGATGTGGATCACGCCGCCGACGATGCCCGCTTCCAGCAGCGGATCGGCCGGCACGCCGGGCGGCACGACGTAGCGGCCGACCTGTTCGCCGATGGCGCGCAGCGCGGCATCGAACGCCTTGTCGACGGCCCGGCTGACGCCGCGGATCTCGACCAGGAACACGCGCGCCGAACGGGGCTCGCGCTGCAGCGCCGCGAAATACGTATGCAGCATCGCACGGGCCCGCGCGACCCGGCTGCGGCCGGCCTGCTGGGCCGCTTCGGTGAGCTCGCCCAGCACGCCGTACGTGACGGCGTTGAACGAGGCGATCAACAACTCTTCGCTGTTCGCGAAGGATTCGTAAAAATAACGTTCGGTCAGCGCGGCGGCCTCGCAGACGGCCTTGACGGTCGACTGGCGGTAGCCGCGCTCGCCATACACGGCGACGGCCGCCGCGATCAGTTGCGCGCGCCGCTGCGCACGCCGTTCGTCTTGCGGGACGCCGCGATAGGGCCGGGCAGGTTGTGAAGTTTCTGGAGGCATCCTTCTATTTTCGCACAGAACGTTGCTTATCAATATGTGACAATCTACAGTGTCAGTCGTATTCCATACACAACGACACACGCCATGACAGAAGCCGCCGCGGAGCCCTTTTTCGACGTCCTCATCGTCGGCGCCGGCCTGTCCGGCATCGGCGCCGCCTGGCACCTGCAGCGGGGCTGCCCCGGCAAGGCCTGGGCCATCCTGGAAGCACGCGCCGCGCTCGGCGGCACGTGGGATCTGTTCCGCTATCCCGGCGTGCGCTCGGACTCCGACATGTATACCCTCGGTTACGCGTTTCAGCCCTGGACTGAAGGCAAGGCGATTGCGGACGGGCCATCCATCCGGCGCTATATCGCGCAGACGGCGCGCGACAACGGCATCGACCGCCACATCCGCTACGGCTACAAGGTCGTCGGCGCACAGTGGTCGAGCATTGACGCGTACTGGCGGGTGGAGGCGGAGCACGGCGGCCGGCGCGTGTGGCTGCGCACCCGTTTCCTTTACATGTGCAGCGGCTACTACAGCTACGACGAGGCATACCGCCCCCGCTTCGACGGCGAGGACGCGTTCGCCGGCCGCATCGTGCAGCCGCAGTTCTGGCCCGCCGGCCTGGATTACCGGGGCCGGAACGTGGTCGTCGTCGGCAGCGGGGCCACGGCCGTGACGCTCGTGCCCGCGATGGCGCAGGACGCCGCCCACGTGACGATGCTGCAGCGCTCCCCGACCTATGTCGTGAGTCGCCCGTCCGAATACGGTTTCGCGCAGCGCCTGCGCCGCTGGCTCCCCGCACGCGCCGCGTACGCGCTGACGCGCTGGCGCGTGATCGTCGAGAGCATGCTGCTGTACCGCGTCGCACGGTCGCAGCCGGAGCTCGCGAAACGCAAGATCGTCGAGATGGCCCGCCACCAGCTGGGCCCGGGCTACGACGTCGACACCCATTTCACGCCCGGTTACAAGCCGTGGGACCAGCGCGTCTGCGTCGTGCCCGACGGCGACCTGTTCCGCGCGATCCGCACGGGCCGTGCGAGCGTGGCGACCGACCGCATCCAGCGCTTCACTCCAGAAGGCCTGCTGCTGGAATCCGGCAGGGTGCTGCCCGCCGACGTGGTCGTGCTCGCGACGGGACTCAGGATCAAGCTGCTGGGCGGCATCGCCATCACCGTGGACGGCAAGCCGTTCCGTCCGAACGGCGCGATGTCGTACAAGGGCATGATGCTGTCCGACCTGCCGAACTGCGTGATGACGTTCGGGTACACGAACGCGTCGTGGACGCTGAAGGCCGACCTGACGGCCGCCTGGGTCGTGCGCCTGCTGCGCCACATGGACCGCGAGGGCCAGGATGTCGCCGTCGTGCACCGGGAACCGGGCGTCGAACCGGAACCGTTCCTCGGTTTCACCTCGGGCTACGTACTGCGCGCCCGCGCCGAGCTGCCGCAGCAGGGCTCGCGCAAGCCGTGGCAGGTCTACCAGAACTATGTGCAGGACATGCTGACGATCCGCTTCGGCCGTATCGCGGACGGCGTCCTGCGTTTCGGCCGCAAAGGCGCCCTGCCTTGAACCCCATCGGTGACCGGAACCTCCTCAAGAAAGCGATCGAACGATGACTCTCGTCCTGATACTACTCGCCGTCCTCGCGTTACCGGTGTTCGTGGCCTTCCTGTTCACGCTGTGGACCGCGCGCAAGGTCGAAGCCGTGCTGCCGCCGCAGGGCCGCTTCGTCGACGTGCCCGGCGCGCGCCTGCACATCCAGGAATTCGACGGCGGCGATCCGAACCTGCCCCCGCTGCTCCTCGTGCACGGCCTTGCTGGCCAGCTCGCGCACTACACGTACGGCGTGACGGACCGGCTGGCCGGGCGCTACCGCATGGTCGCCGTCGACCGCGCCGGCTCCGGCTTTTCCACGCGCGCGCCCGGCACGGCGGCCGACCTGGACACGCAGGCCGCCATGCTCGCCGCGCTGATCGAACAATTGAGACTGGAGCGTCCGCTCGTCGTGGGTCACTCGCTGGGCGGTGCGCTCGCCCTCGCGCTCGCGCTGCGCCATCCGGACCGCGTGGGCGGCCTCGCGCTGGTCGCGCCGCTGACGCACATGCAGGAGCACGTACCGCCCGTGTTCCAAGGGCTGACGATCCTGTCGCCGACGTGGCGCAATATCGTCGCATGGACCCTCGCGATTCCCGCGTCGATCAAGAACAGCCGCGTGGCCCTGGACCAGGTGTTCGGCCCGGAAGCCGTGCCGGCGGATTTCGCGACGCGCGGCGGCGGCCTGCTTGGCCTGCGTCCCAGCGCGTTCCTGGCGGCGTCCGACGACTTGCGCGCGCTCCCCGACTGCCTGCCCGCGCAGGAGACGCGCTACGGCGAACTGCAGCTTCCCGTCAGCATCCTGTACGGCAAGGACGACCGCATCCTCGACTGGCGGGCGCACGGCCAGGCGCTCGCGGACAAGGTGCGTGGAGCGCGCCTGGAACTGGTCGAGGGCGGCCACATGCTGCCGATCACGAATCCGGACGCGACGGCCGCGTTCATCGACGCGGCCGCGGCTCAGGCGCCGCTGTCCGCCAGCGCCGCCGTCAACGCGGCCAGGTCGTAAGGCTTGCGCAGCACGACGGCGTCCGGCCAGTTGTTGACCTCTCCCTGCCCGGTCGCGAACACGATGCGGATGCCGGGCGCCAGGGTGCGGGCCTGGGCGGCCAGCAGGTCGCCGGACATGCCGGGCAACAATACGTCCGTGATCAGCACGTCCGACGCGGACGAAATGAGCGCGAGCGCCTGCTCCGCATCGACGGCTTCGAGCACCTCGTGGCCCAGGTGGCGCAGCAGCGCCGCGGTCGCGTCGCGGATCTCGTCCTCGTCTTCCACCAGCACGATGCGCAGGCGGCTCGGGTCGGGCTTGCGCCCGGCCGAAGGCAGAATCGGCAGCACATTCGACGGCGCGCTGTCCACGTGGACGCGGTTTCTCTGGTTCGCGAGCACCTGGCGGATGCGGCGCGCCAGGCTTTCGCGCGTGTACGGCTTGCCCAGCAGCTCCACGCCCGGATCGAGGCGGCCGCCGTGCACGATCGAGTTTTCCGTGTACCCGGACGTGAACAGCACGGCGAGGTTCGGCAGCCGTTCGCGGGCCATGCGGGCGAGGTCCGGGCTGCGCAGGGTGCCGGGCATGACGACGTCCGTGAACAGCACGTCGATCGGCACGCCGGATTCCACCACCGCGAGCGCGCTGGCCGCATCGGCCGCCTTCAGCACGCGGTAGCCGAGCCGGGTCAGCATCTCGACGACGGTCGTGCGCACGGCTTCGTCGTCTTCCGCCACGAGGATCGTCTCGGTACCGCCGACGGCCGGCTGGTGCGGATCCATCGGGCCCAGGGGTTCCTCGGCCGCCGTCGTGCGCGGCAGGTACAGCTTCACCGTCGTGCCCTGCCCCGGCTCGCTGTAGATCTTGACGTGGCCGCCGGACTGCTTGACGAAGCCATACACCATCGACAGGCCGAGGCCGGAACCTTTACCCTCCGCCTTGGTCGAGAAGAACGGCTCGAACGCCTGGCGCAGCACGTCCGGTGTCATGCCGCTGCCCGTGTCCGTCACGGCCAGCATCACGTACTGGCCCGGCGCCACGTCGCCGTGCGTGCGGCAATATAAATCGTCGAGGATGGCGTTGTGCGCCTCGATCGTCAGCTTGCCCGCACCGGACATGGCGTCGCGCGCGTTGATGGCAAGGTTGAGGATCGCGTTCTCCACCTGCGCCACGTCGACCGCCGTATTCCACAATCCGCCCGAGAGCGCGAGCTCCACTTCGATCTGTTCGCCGAGTGCGCGGCGCAGCATGTCTTCCATGCCCGTCACGACGCGGCCGATCTTGACCACCTTCGGTTCCAGCGGCTGGCGGCGGCCGAACGCGAGCAGGTAGCTCGCCAGCTTCGCGCCCTTTTCCACGGCCTGACGCGCATTCCCGATCCACCGCTTCGTGTTGGCAAGCCCGTCCGCGCCCCCCGTGTTCATTTCCAGCAGCTGCAGGTTGCCCGAAATGATCTGCAGGAGGTTGTTGAAATCGTGCGCCACGCCGCCCGTCAGCTTGCCGATCGTCTCCATCTTCTGCGACTGCTGCAGTGCCAGTTCCGTGCGGCGGATCTGCTCCGCCTGTTCGCGGTCGGCCGTGATGTCGCGGCCGATCGCGTGGATGAAATCGGCGTCCGGCGCCGCGGTCCACGACAGCACGCAATAGCTGCCGTCCTTGCGCCGGTAGCGGTTCTCGAATTTATAGACGTAATGGCCCTCGCCCAGCGACGCCATCTGCGCCATCGTCGCGGCCTGGTCGTCCGGGTGCACGAGATGCAGGAAGTTCTTGCCGACGATGTCGTGCTCGGCCCAGCCGAGCAGCGACCCGAACGACGGACTGACGGCTTCGACGTTGCCGTCGAACGACGCGACGAGCATGACGTCGCGCGACAGGCGCCACATGCGGTCGCGTTCCGCCGTGCGCCGCGCGACCGTCGATTCCAGGTCCGCGTTCAGCGCCGCGAGGCGGTGCGCGATCACCTTCTGGTCTTCGATGTCGATGCTGGTGCCGATCCAGCGGGCCACGTTGCCGTCCGCATCACGCAGCGCGACGGCGCGCGACAGATGCCAGCGGTACGTGCCGTCCGCGCGGCGCAGGCGGAATTCGGCGTCGAACGGCGCGCCCGACGCCACGGCGATCGCCCAGCGCTTCTGCACGGCCGGCAGGTCGTCGGGGTGCACGGTGACAGTCCACGCGATGCCCGCGAGAGCGGCGTGATCGAGACCGCCGTACGCGTACACGTGCGTGTTGAACCAATCGAGCCTGCCGTCCTTCGTGGCCGTCCATACCGGGTTCGGCATCGCCTCGGCGAACGTGCGGAATTTTTCCTCGCTCTCGCGCAGCGCCCGCTCGGCCTCGACGCGCACCGTGACGTCGCCGCCCTGCACGAAGATGCCGAACACGGTGCCGTCCTCGCGCTTCACGGGCTGGTAGACGAAATCGACGTAGTGCAGGCGGCGGTTGCCGCGGCTGTCGGCCAGCCACAACGGGCTCGCGGTCGCGGTGTAGGTCGTGCCGGTGAGGTAGACCTGGTCGAGGATCGCGATCACGCCCTGCGGCACCGTCTCCGGCAGCGCGTCGCGCAGCGGCTTGCCGAGCAGGTCGCGCTGGCCGGCAAGCGCGCGATAGGCTGCGTTCGCGGACTGGATCACGTGGTCGGCGCCCGCCAGCTGGGCCATGAAGCCGGGCGCCTGCTCGAACATCGTCTGCAGGCGGTCGTGTTCCCCGCTCAGCCAGCGCTCGGCGCGCACCTTCGCCGTCGTCTCGACGACGATGGCGATCACGCCGACGACGGCGCCGGCCGCATCGACGATCGGCGAGTAATCGAGATTCATCCACACCGGCTCGGGCTTGCCGCTGCGGTGCAGGGTCAGTTCCTGGTCGCGGTACGACAGCGTGCCGCCGGCCAGGCCGACTTTCATCACGTTGTCGTTGAAGTCGGCCACTTCGGGCCAGCCTTCGCGCACCCTGGAGCCAAGCAGGCGCGGATGGCGTCCGCCCGCGACGCCGGAATACGCGTCGTTGTAGATCATGACGCCGTCCTCGCCCCATAACGTGACGATGGGCACGGGCGAACGCAGGATCAGTTCGACGGTCGTACGGACGACGTCCGGCCAGCGGCAGATGGGGCCGAGGCTCGTGCCGGCCCAGTCGTAGTCGTCGATGATTCCGCCTAGCAGGCCGCCGCCCGCACCAAAGGTCCTGACCGGAGCCGCCTGAGTCGACATCGTGTGAATCTGCCCGCTGGAATATTCTGAAGTCCGCGATTTTAATCGCGTTTACCATCGTGCGGTCACACGATTCGCGACCTTGTCCGGATCGGCCCCTGTCCGCTGCACCGCATGCTAAGGTGCGGGCCAGATGCGGCGGGCGCGCGCGCGGCGATCCCGTGCCGGCATGCTGCAGGGCAGCACGAAAATTCCCGGCGAAAGCACCCGTGCGCCGTCTTTCCGGAATTAATATGTTGCTGCCGCACACACACCTTACCAAGGGGGACAGCGTTTATGAGCCAGAGTACACCTCTGTCGCTGCACGTCCCGGAGCCTACCGGCCGCCCGGGTTGCAAGACCGATTTTTCTTACCTCGACATCCACCGGGCCGGCGACACGCCCCGGCCGCCCGTCGACGTCCGCTACCAGGACACGGCGCTACTTGCCGCCGGCATGATCCGCGTGCTGGACGACGACGGCAATGCCGTCGGCCCGTGGGATCCGGGCCTCGACCGCGACACCTTGCGCTTCGGCCTGAGAACGATGATGAAGACCCGCATCTTCGACGCGCGCATGGTGATCGCGCAGCGCCAGAAGAAGTTGTCGTTCTACATGACCTCGCTCGGCGAGGAGGCCATCGGCAGCGCCCATGCGCTCGCCCTGAAGGATGGCGACATGTGCTTCCCCACCTACCGCCAGCAAAGCCTGCTGATGGCGCGCGAGTATCCGCTCGTGGACATGGTGTGCCAGCTGCTGTCGAACGAGGCGGACCCGCTGAAGGGCCGCCAACTGCCCGTGATGTATTCCGTGAAGAACAAAGGTTTCTTCACGATCTCGGGCAACCTCGCGACGCAGATCCCGCAGGCGGTCGGCTGGGCCATGGCGTCCGCGATCAAGGGCGACACGAAGATCGCGTCCGGCTGGATCGGCGACGGCGCCACGGCGGAAAGCGATTTCCACACGGGCCTCACGTTCGCGCACGTGTACCAGGCGCCCGTGATACTGAACGTCGTCAACAACCAGTGGGCGATCTCGTCCTTCCAGGCCATCGCCGGTGGCGAGAGCGTCAGCTTCGCCGCCCGCGGCGTCGGCGCGGGCATCGCGTCGCTGCGCGTGGACGGCAACGATTTCCTGGCCGTGTATGCCGCGTCGTGCTGGGCCGCCGAGCGGGCGCGCAGCAACCTCGGTCCCACGCTCATCGAATGGGTGACGTACCGCGCCGGGCCGCACTCGACGTCGGACGACCCGTCGCGCTACCGGCCCGCCGACGAATGGACCTATTTCCCACTGGGCGATCCGATCGGCCGCCTGCGCCGCCACCTGATCGGCAAAGGCTGGTGGTCGGACGCGGAACACGAGGCCCTGCAGGCCGAACTGGAAGCCGAGGTGCTGGCCGCGCAGAAGGAAGCGGAGCGCCACGGCACGCTGATCGACGGCCGCGTGCCGAGCGCCGCGTCGATGTTCGAGGACGTCTACAAGGACATGCCCGAACACCTGCGCCGCCAACGCCAGCAACTGGGGGTGTGACATGAAGCGCGACATCGACAACGACATCAAGACCACCCCGATGACGATGATCCAGGCCCTCCGCTCGGCCATGGACGTCATGCTCGGGCGCGACGACAACGTCGTCATCTACGGCCAGGACGTGGGCTATTTCGGCGGCGTGTTCCGCGTGACCGACGGCCTGCAGGCGAAATACGGCAAGCAGCGCTGCTTCGACGCGCCGATCTCGGAAGGCGGCATCGTCGGCACGGCGGTGGGCATGGCGGCGTACGGGTTGCGGCCCGTCGTCGAGATCCAGTTCGCCGACTATTTTTATCCGGCGACCGACCAGATCGTGTCGGAAGCGGCGCGCCTGCGCTACCGCTCGGCAGGCGATTTCACCGCGCCGCTGACGATCCGCATGCCCTGCGGCGGCGGCATCTACGGCGGCCAGACGCACAGCCAGAGCCCGGAAGCGTTCTTCACGCACGTGTGCGGGCTGCGCACGGTGATGCCGTCGAATCCGTACGACGCGAAAGGCCTGCTGATCGCCGCGATCGAGAACGACGACCCCGTCATCTTCCTGGAACCGAAGCGGCTGTACAACGGTCCGTTCGACGGCCACCACGACCGCCCCGTCGTCTCGTGGGCGAAGCACCCGAAGGGCGAAGTCCCGGAAGGCTATTACACGGTCCCGCTGGACAAGGCCGCCGTGTTCAGAGAAGGCGCCGACCTCACCGTGCTCACGTACGGCACGATGGTGTGGGTGTCCGAGGCGGCCGCGAACGAGACGGGCATCGACGCCGAGATCATCGACCTGCGCACCCTGTGGCCGCTGGACCTCGAGACGGTCGTCGCATCCGTCAGGAAGACGGGCCGCTGCGTCGTCGTTCACGAAGCGACCCGCACGAGCGGCTTCGGCGCGGAACTCGCGGCCCTCGTGCAGGAACACTGCTTCTACCACCTCGAGGCGCCCATCGAGCGCGTGACGGGCTGGGACACGCCCTACCCGCATGCGCAGGAATGGGCGTATTTTCCGGGGCCGGACCGCGTGGGCGCGGCATTCAAACGAGCGATGGAGGCGTGATGGGGCAGCATGTGATCAAGA
Organism: Massilia sp. Masssp94; assembly: GCF_059491305.1. Taxonomy (NCBI): domain Bacteria; kingdom Pseudomonadati; phylum Pseudomonadota; class Betaproteobacteria; order Burkholderiales; family Oxalobacteraceae; genus Massilia; species Massilia sp. Masssp94. The sequence goes on along the minus strand of NZ_CP168501.1, from coordinate 6,445,506 downwards.
TGCCGGACCTGGGCGAAGGCATCGCGGAAGTGGAAGTCGTCGCGTGGCGCGTGCAGCCGGGCGATGCGATCGTCGAAGACCAGATCCTGGCCGACGTCATGACGGACAAGGCGACCGTGGAGATTCCGTCGCCGGTGCACGGGACGGTGATCTCACTCGGCGGCAAGGTCGGGGAATCGCTGGCGGTCGGCGCCGAGCTGATCCGGCTGGAAGTGGACGGTGCGGGGAATGCGAAGGCGGCGCCACCGCCGGCCGACGAACCCGCGGAGGTGCCGCACGGCTTCGTGCCGGAGCCGCCGCGGGTGGCCGAAGCCGCCGCAAGCGTCGCGCAGGCGGCGGCCATCGTCGCTGCGCCGCCGCGTCCCGCGCGCGCGCCTGCGCCTGCATTGCGCGCGGCGGGTGAAAAACCGCTGGCCGCGCCGGCCGTCCGCAAGCGCGCGTGGGACCTGGGCATCGAGCTGCAATACGTGGCCGGCAGCGGCCCCGCGGGCCACATCACGCACGCGGACCTCGATGCGCATGTGGCGGGGCGCGGCCGCGCTGCGGGCGCGGACGGGCGTTATGCGGAACTGGAAGGAGAAGAAGCCGTCCCCGTGATCGGCCTGCGCCGCAAGATCGCGGAGAAGATGCAACTGGCGAAGCGCCAGATCCCGCATTTCACGTACGTCGAGGAAGTCGACGTGACGGAGCTGGAAGCGCTGCGCGGCCAGCTGAACGCGCGCTATGGCGAGGAGCGGGGCAAGATCACCCTGCTGCCGCTGCTGATGCGCGCCGTCGTCCTCGCGATCCGTCGCTTCCCCGACGTGAACGCCCGCTACGACGACCAGGCCAACGTGGTGACGCGCTACGCGCCCGTCCACATGGGCATCGCGACGCAGACGGATGCCGGCCTGATGGTGCCCGTCGTGCGCCATGCGGAAGCGCGCGATCCGTGGGCCAGCGCGGCGGAGATCGCCCGGCTGGCGGATGCGGCGCGCCATGGCAAGGCGGCGCGAGACGAGTTGTCCGGGTCGACGATCACGATCACGAGCCTGGGCGCGCTGGGCGGCATCGTCAGCACGCCCGTCATCAACCACCCGGAAGTGGCGATCGTGGGCGTGAACCGCATCGTCGACCGGCCCGTCATCAGGAATGGCGGCATGGTGGCGCGCAAGCTGATGAATTTGTCGTCGTCGTTCGACCACCGCGTCATCGACGGCATGGTGGCGGCGGAATTCATCCAGGCGGTACGCTCGTATCTCGAGTCGCCGGCCACCCTGTTCGTGGAGTGAGCGCATGACGGTCAATACCGAGAACACCACCCTCCTCGTCATCGGCGGCGGCCCGGGCGGCTATGTCGCCGCGATCCGTGCCGGGCAACTGGGCATCCCGACCGTGCTCGTCGAAGGCGCGGACCTGGGCGGCACATGCCTGAACATCGGCTGCATCCCGTCCAAGGCGCTGATCCATGCGGCAGACGCCTTCCACCAGGCCGCCGGCTACGCGGGCGAGTCGCCGCTCGGCATCCGCACGGGCGCGCCGACCATCGACGTCAGGCAAACGGTCGCGTGGAAGGACGGCATCGTCAAGCGCCTGACGGGCGGCGTCGGCGCGCTGCTGAAGAAGAATGGCGTGAAAGTCGCGCAAGGCTGGGCGCGCATCCTCGACGGCAAGACGGTCGCGGTGGGCGACCTGCGGATCCATTGCGAACACCTGCTGCTCGCGACCGGCTCCGTGCCCGTCGAACTGCCGTTCATGCCGTTCGGCGGCAACGTCGTGTCGTCGACGGAAGCGCTCGCCCCCGGCACCCTGCCCGAGCACCTGGTCGTCGTCGGCGCCGGGTACATCGGCCTGGAACTGGGCATCGCCTACCGCAAGCTGGGTGCGCGGGTGACGGTCGTGGAAGCGGCCGGCCGCGTGCTGCCCGCCTATGACGACGAACTCGTGAAGCCCGTTGCGGCGAGCCTGAAGCGGCTGGGCATCGGCCTGCACCTGGAATCGAGCGTATTGGGCCTCGCGGAAGACGGCCGTGGCGTCCGCATGAAGGATGGCGGCGGCGAGGAAGTCGTGCTGGAAGCGGACCGCGTGCTCGTCGCCGTCGGCCGGCGGCCGCGCACGGCGGGCTACGGCCTGGAGAGCCTGCTGCTCGACATGAACGGGCGCTATGTCCGCACCGACAACCAGTGCCGCACGTCGATGCGCAACGTGTGGGCCATCGGCGACCTCACGGGCGAGCCGATGCTCGCGCACCGCGCGATGGCCCAGGGCGAGATGGTGGCCGAGATCATCGCCGGCAAGCGCCGCCATTTCACGCCAGGCGCGACTCCCGCCGTCTGCTTCACGGACCCGGAAGTGGTCGTCGTGGGCATGACGCCGCAGGAAGCTGCTGGGTTGGGCGTGGATTGCATCGGCGCGAGCTTCCCGTTCGCCGCCAACGGCCGGGCGATGACGCTGGAGTCCACGGACGGCTTCGTACGCGTGGTCGCCCGCAAGGACAATCACGTGATCGTCGGCTGGCAGGCGGTGGGCGGCGCGGTGTCGGAACTGTCTGCGGCGTTCGTGCAATCGATCGAGATGGGTGCGCAGCTGGAGGACGTCGCGGGCACGATCCACGCTCATCCGACGTTGGGCGAGGCGGTGCAGGAAGCGGCCCTGAGGGCACTGGGCCACGCGCTGCACATCTGACAAAAACGCACGGGCGAACGGCGTCGCCCCCGGCGCCTTTCGCCCGTACCGCGCACCAGACCGCTGGCGCGCCCCCGATCCCGGACCCGCCGGGCCTTACTCCGATGCCTTGTCGTCGTCCGACTGGCGGCTGCCCGCGTTGCCGGTGCTCAGGCTGCCGATGCCGCCGAGGCCGGTCTGCAATTCACCCGCTTCCTCGCCGACGAAGCCTTCGCTGTCGCGGTCCGCATCATTGCTCAGCAAATCGTCCGCCCTGCCTTTTTGCAGGTTGCCGCCGGTATCCGACTGAGCATTCGTACCGGCGCCGGTGCCGCCCGCGCCCAACGTGCCGGCGGAACTCGTGCCGTCCTTCGTCACCTGGTCGTAGTTGCGCCCTTTGGCGTTGTTGCCTTCGCTCTGCATGGACATAGGATTCTCCATTCGTTCGCGTTGATGACCATCATAATCCTCCCGTATCCGCCCACTATAGGCACGCACCCGGCTGGCTTGTAGGACATGTCGGGCGAGAATGACGCAAGGCATGTCTTGTATGCTATAAAACGATGTTGCAATTGATGAATGACGAATGAACGAACCGAACATCCTGGTGATCTACGCCCACCCGGCGCCGCACCGCTCGCCCGTCCACCGCCGCCTCGCCGAGACGGCACGGGCGCTGCCCGGCGTCGAGCTGTGCGACCTGTACCAACGCTATCCCGATTTCGATATCGACGGCGAGCAGGAGCGCGAGCGGCTGCGTGCCGCCCACCTGCTCGTGTTCCTGCACCCGTTCCGCTGGTATGGCATGCCGTCCATCGTCAAGGAATGGATGGACGTCGTGCTGCAGCCCGGCTGGGCCTATAACGATTACGCCCACACGGGCGAGTGCGCGCTGCGCGGGAAAAGCTTCTGGCTCGTGACGACGACGGGCAGCGGTCCGGACGCCTACCAGCCCGGCGGCCTGCACGGCCGGCCGTTCGCCGACTTCCTCGCGCCGTACGAAGCGACGGCCGCCCTGTGCGGCATGGACTGGATCGCGCCGCTCGTCATGCACGGCGCCGCACAGGCGACGCCGGAAGCGATCGACGCGTTCGCTGGCGAATTCCGCCATCGTCTCGAAGGCTATGCGGGGCTGGCGGCCACATCGGGGGAGCGCCCGCATGGAGCAAGTCATGGAAGATAAGCTGCTGCAAAACGCGGTCGTCTACCTCGGCGCCGCCGTACTGGTCGTCCCGCTCGCGAAGCGTCTCGGCATGGGCGCCGTGCTGGGCTATCTCGTCGCCGGGATCCTCATCGGCCCGTTCGGCCTGCGCTTCGTCGCCGATGGCGAGGACGCGCTGCACTTCGCCGAATTCGGCGTCGTGCTCCTGCTGTTCCTGATTGGCCTGGAGCTGGAACCAAGCCGCCTGTGGGCGCTGCGCCGGCCGATCTTCGGCTGGGGCGGCGCGCAGGTGCTCGGGGTCGCGGCCGGCCTGTTCGGCGCCGCGCTATTGGCCGGCATCGACTGGAAGATCGCGCTGATCGCGGGCCTGGGCCTGTCGCTGTCGTCGACCGCGATCGCCCTCGCCTCGCTGGAAGAACGCAACCTGATGCCGACACCGGCCGGCCAGGCCGGCTTCGCGATCCTGCTGTTCCAGGACATCGCCGCGATCCCGATGATCGCCATCGTGCCTTTACTGGGCGTGCCGGAATCCGCCGGTGGCGGCGGGAATGCGTGGATCGCGGCGCTGAAGGTCGCGGGCGTGCTCGCGGGTCTTGTCGTCGCGGGCCGTTTCCTGCTCCGGCCCGTGCTGCGCATCATCGCCAAGACGGATGCCCGCGAAATCTTCACCGCGTTCGCGCTGCTGCTCGTGATCGCGATCTCGCTGCTGATGCAGTGGGTGGGCATGTCGATGGCCCTCGGCGCCTTCATGGCCGGCGTGCTGCTGGCCGACTCGGAATATCGCCACGCGCTCGAGACCGACCTGGAACCGTTCAAGGGCCTGCTGCTCGGCCTCTTTTTCATCGCGGTCGGCATGTCCGTCGACTTCGCCGTGTTCCTCGCGCAGCCTGGCCTCGTGCTGGGCCTCGTCGCCGGCTTCCTGGTCATCAAGATCGCCGTGCTGTACGGCCTGTCGCGCGGGCTGAAGATCGCGCGCGGCCAACACCTGCAGTTTTCCCTTCTGCTCGCGCAGGGCGGCGAATTCGCGTTCGTCGTGTTCGGCGCGGCCGCGACGGCAAAGGTGTTCTCGCCGGACGTGGCGAACATCCTCGTCGTCGTCGTCGCGCTGTCGATGGTCGTGACGCCGCTCGCGCTGATGGCCTACGACCGCCTGTCGGCCGGCCGCGAGGGCCGCGGCGGCAAGCGCAAGGCCGACCGCATCGAGCCGAACGAGGACCACGTGATCGTCGCGGGCTTCGGCCGCTTCGGCCAGATCGTGGGCCGCTTCCTGCACGCGAACAACGTGCGCCTGACGGTGCTGGACCACGACCCGGACCAGATCGAGGTGCTGCGCCACTTCGGCTTCAAGGTGTTCTATGGCGACGCGACCCGGCCCGACCTGCTGCGCGCCGCGGGTGCGCCGAAGGCCAGAGCCGTCGTCGTCGCCATCGACGACATCGAGGACAGCCTGAAGCTCGTGGACGCCGTGCGGCGCGAGTATCCGGACCTGCCCGTGTTCGCGCGCGCCCGCAACGTCACGCACTACTACCAGCTGATGGACCGGGGCGTGGAACTGATCGAGCGCGAGACCTTTGAAGCGGCGCTGCGGCTGGGCCGCTCCGTGATGACGGCGGGCCTGGGCCAGAGCGCGTACGCCACGCGGCAGGCCGCGCTGAAATTCAGGCGCTACAACAAGCAGACGCTCGATGCGGTGTATCCGTATTACAAGGACCGCGAGACGTTCGTGTCGATGGCCAAGCAGGCGCGCGAGGAACTCGAGGCCATGATTTCGCGCGACCGCAAGGCGTTCGACGAGGAGACCGGCAGCGACTGGGACTAAGCGCGTGACGCGTCATCATCCTGCGGCGCCGGCTGGTCCGTCCACGTCGGCCCCGGCGTGGACGGCTTCCCGTCCACCCAGTCGATCCGGTCGATGCACATGCGCCGCGCCGTCTGCGCGAGGTCCCACGCGTGGTACACGATCCATGTGGACGTGCCGTCCGGCCCGGTGGTGAACGAATTGTGCCCCGGCCCCAGCAGGTCCCCGCCTTTCGGCGTACGCATGAGCAGCGCTTCGTGCCCGCCTTCCGGCCGCGTGTACGGCCCGAGCGGATCGTCCGCCACGACCCAGCTGACGCCATAATTGTCGCGCTCCCACGCGCCGCCGCTGTAGAAACAATAGTAGCGGCCGTCGTGCTGCAGCACGGCCGCGCCCTCCACCGTGTGCCAGTCGTACACGGCCCCGTACATCGTGCGGCCCTTGCGGAACACGTGCCAGTCCTCGTGCGGACGGACCACGACGCGCGGTTCGCCCGCCAGCGTCGTCATGTCGACGAGCCGGTCGACGACGATGCCCGTGCCGACGCGGTACCCGCCTTCCAGTTCCAGGAAATCGGCGCAGTAGAACAGATACCACTGCCCGTCCTCCGCACGGAACGGATGCGCGTCGATGGCGAACGGTCGATCGGGCACGAGCAGCTTGCCGCTGTCGACGAACGGGCCGGCCGGGTGGTCGGCGACGGCCACGCGCAGCTTCTGGTCCGTGCCTTCCGGCGCCGACCCGGCCGAGTAGTACATGTAGAAGCGGCCACCGTGGCTCGCGACTTCCGGCGCCCAGTAGTGCGCCTCGCCGATCGGCAGCAGCGCGTGGGCCAGCGGTTCCCATTCGACGAGATCCGTCGAGCGCAGCACCGGCACCTGGCGCCCGTCCGCGCCGCCCGGCGCCGTGCCGTACGCGTAATACACGCCGTCGTGGCGCAGCACGAACGGGTCCGCGAACACGTCCGGGTAGACCGGGTTGCGATACGTCTTCGCCATGGGCACGCTCACAGCGAGAAGCGCAGCCCGAGGCCGTACGTGGTCGGGTTGTAGCGGATGTCGCGCGGACGGATCTCGGAGCCGAGATAGCTTTCGTACTTCTCGTGCGTGAGGTTGATCGCGTCGAATTGCAGCGACAGGTTCTTGTTCAGCGCATACGACACGCTCAGGTCCACGTACGTGCTGGCCTTGACGATGCGGTCCTGGAAGAAGCGCGGCTCGGCGATCTGCTCGACGTAGTTGCCGCGGTGCGTCGCGGTCAGGCGTCCCGTGATGCCGTTCCCTTCATACAACAGCGCGAAGTTGTAGTTCTTCTTCGCGACATTCGTCAGCGCCGTCGTGCGGTATTCCGTGCTCGTCGGCGAGACGGGCGTCTGGTTGTCGCCGTCGATCCACGTGTAGTTGAACTGCGCGCCGAAATTGCTCCACGGGCCGGGCAGGAAGTCGAAGAACTTCTGGATGCCGAATTCCGCGCCGCGCAACGCGCCCTTGCCGGAATTTTGCGGACGCGTCACGCGATAGTTCTGGCCGTTGATGACCTCGCTCGACTCCATGTTCTGCAGGTAGCCCTCGATGTCGCGGTGGAATAGCGCGATCTGTGCGTAGCCGTTTTTCGGGAAGTAGTATTCGAGCGTGGCGTCCGTGTTCACGGAGCGCGTCGGCCGCAAATTCGGGTTGCCGGACGAGCCGGTGCCGGGCGCGTTGACGGTCGGAGGGATCAGCGACAGCGCCGGGTTCAGCGACACGAAGTCCGGCCGCGTGATCGTCTTGCCGACCGCGAGGTGGGACTGCAGGTTCTCGCGCCAGCCGACGACGGCCGCAACGCTGGGCAGGAAGTTGTTTTCCGTCGAGTTCACGGCGATCGGCGTCACCACGTCGCCGATGCGGCTGTTGCCGTTCAGGTTGCGCGCCACGTGGACGTAGCGCCCGCCCACCGTGCCGGACAGGTCGACGTCGCCCGCCTTCGTCTTCCAGCGCGCCGCGAGGTACACGGTGTTCGTGCCTTCGCGCTGCTCGAAGGTGCGGGTCGGATCGTCCGGCACGCGGCCCGGAGCAGCGCCGTAGAACGCGCGTACGGTGTCGGCCTGGTCGATCAGGAAGTCGCGCGACGGCGTCAGCCACGGCCCGCCGAGCCGGTCGAGGCCCGGCACCAGCGCTTCGAAGCCGGGACCGAACGCGTCGACGGGGTTCGCGCGCACCGCCCCCGCGATGTCGCTGTGGCCTTCCGCGCCGTGGAAGCTGGCGAGCCGGTTCGACAGGCGCAGGCCGGCGTCAATGCCCGAGAAGAAGCCGTCGCCGAGCCGGTACGACACGTCGCCGCGCCACTGCACCTGCTCGCCCTTCGAGATGCCCCAGTTCTGCACCATCCCGCGCAGCACGAAAGCGCGCGGGTCGCGCAGGGCGTTCGGGCTCGTGGGCGTGCTCACGCTGTTGTAGCCGCCGTGGCCGTCCGCGCCGTACGTGTAGACGCCGACGCTGGCGCCGGGGATCTGCTGGTCGACGATCACCGTGTCGTTCACGAACGTCGACTTGGTCCAGCCGAAGTTGGAGCTCGCCTTCCACGGTCCCTCGCGGTAGTTCAGGCCGAGGTTCAGGAAGTGCGACGTCGTGTGTTCCTTCACGCCCCACGTCGACGTGGCCGTGTACGGATCCCAGTCGTACGGCCCGCCATACTGCGCGGCCTGCGCGTACGCGGACTGGATCGGGCACACGACGCCTTCCGGCGTGTCGCAGTAGGCGCCCTGCGGCGCCAGCTGCACGTTGGTCAGGCGCGGCGTCCACGTCGTGATGGCGAGGATGTAATCCACTTCGCTGCGCGCGCGGTAGCCCGTGCCGAGGTATTGCACGTTCGCTTCCAGCGTCGGGTTGACCTTCCACTGCAGGGCGCCGTGGATGCTGCCGCGATCGCGGTCGCCCGCGTTGTAGATGCCGCCCACGTTGGGCAGCTCGCCCAGGCGCGCGCCCGGCGTCGATGGCGCGAGCGGACCGTCGCCCAGCCGCGTGCCGACGCCGTTCGCATCGATCGAATGCACGCGGTCGGGACGGTCGACCCACTGCACGGGATAGCCCCAGTGCTCGCGGTTGAACGCCACGTCGACCAGCGCACCGATCTCGCCGTAGCTCGTGTTCCAGCGGTTGCTGGCCGAGAAGCCGGCGCCCGGATTGTTCTTCGTCGACGTCGCGTCCGACCCGCTCACCTTCTGGCGGCGGTCTTCCACATAGCCCGTCACGTTCCGGCCCTTCAGGTCGAACGGCTGGCGCAGCCGGACGTCGATGCCGCCCGCGATCCCGCCTTCGAGCTGGTTCGGCGTCGCCGTCTTGTACACGTCCAGGCCGCCGATCGATTGCACGGGCAGGTCCTGGTACTGCAGGCGGCGGCCGTTCCCCGTGAAGTATTCCATGCCGTTCAGCGTCGTGACGACGTCCGGAAGGCCGCGGATGATCACCTGGCTGGTTTCTCCCCGGTCGCGGCCGACCTGCACGCCGGCGATCCGCTGCAGGGCGTCGCCCGCGGCGCGGTCGGGGAATTTGCCGATGTCTTCCGCGTTGATCGAGTCGACGACCTGCACGGAATCGCGCTTGATCGCCTCGGCGCTGCGGATGCTGCTGCGCAGGCCGGTGACGGTGACCTGCTGGACTTGCGCGCCCGGCGCAGGGGTGGACTGCGTGTCGGTGGTTTGCGCGCTGGCGGCCTGGGCGAGCAGCGCAAGGATGGCCGCGCACACGGGCCGGAGCTGGAACGTGGTCATGCGATTCTCCTCATAATTAGTAATAATTTTTATCAGGAAGCTAACGCAAAAGTCGGCAAGCCGACGCACGCTTGAACCCGCTTTTCGAGCGGTTTTACAGCATAGGCGGGGCTACGGAATCGCGTGCCACCAGAGGGCATTCCATCTTGATGATGGCCTTCGAGGCATGGTTCGCGCGGCATTGCGCGATGAGGGAATCGGCCGCCCAGCGGCCCATTTCGTAGTTTGGTAACAACACTGTGGTCAGCGGCGGGTGAGTGTAGCGGGCGATATCCTGGTCGTCGTACCCGACCACGGACAGGTCGCGCGGCACCGCCAGCTTGCGTTCGCGGGCCGCGTCCAGCGCGCCGATGGCCATCAGGTCGTTGGCGCAGAACAAGGCGGTCGGCCGCTGCGGCAGGTCCAGCAGCGACAGCGCGTGCTCGTACCCCGCCGCGACCTGCCAGTCGCCCGCGCGCACGAGGACCGGATCGAATGGGATGTCGGCCGTCGACAGCGCCTGCCGATACCCCTTCAGGCGCTCGGCGGCCGCCTCGATCCAGTGTTCGCCGTTGATGAAGCCAATGCGGCTGTGTCCGTTCTCGATCAGGTGCATGGTCGCCGTATAGCCGCCCAGCAGTTCGCTCGGCACGACCGATGCCCGCCCTCGGTCGCGCGTATGGCAGTTCAGCAGGACGGTCGGCGTCGCCTCCAGCGCGGCCGGCACCGTCACGGCGCGGGTGAAAATGGTGGAGTAAATGACGCCCAGCAGCGCCGGATGGTCCAGCATGCGCGCGAACACGGCCGCTTCCAGCTCGGGATCGCCGCGCGTCGCGAACACGGCGACGAGGCAATCCTGCTCCCAGGCGGCCTCCTTGGCGCCGTCGATGGTCTGCATCGCGTGCGGACTCGTCGTCAGCTCGTCGGTGAGATAGACGATCAGGTTGCGGGTCCGGGCCGCGGCCGGATGCGCGTGCCGCTCGACGGGGTAGCCGAGCTCGCGCGCAATCCGGAGCACGGTCTCGCGCGTGCCCTTCGACACTTTCGCGCCGCTCATGTGGTTGATGACCAGCGACACCGTCGATTGCGACACGCCGGCCAGCTTGGCGATGTCGGTCATCGTGGGTCGGCGGGGCCTGGTCATGTCAAAGGTCTTCGCATGGGATCATCGGTTGCACAACATTATCACTAATTATTACTTCGTTGTAGTTGAATTAAATTTGAGCACATTTGTGCCAATGCACCTAAGTGCTTATAATTCAGCCTAAACGCAGCCGCGCTCATCGAGCGCTCCGCCTCGGCCGGCGCCACCTATTGCCGGCGCCAGCCATGACAGTCCCGGGTTGCCCGGACCGCTCAGCAAGCACTAACTGTTCCGGTGGATGACCGTCTTCGGGAACACTGCGATCCGGCTCGACCTGGGTGGCGCGGCGCCGATCGTGCAGACCGTCGCCGACAATCTCCCGGTGGCCCTGTTCGAAGTGCTGGAGCAACTACCGCTGTCGATGCTCGCGTCCGGCCTCGCCACCGTGGTCGTGATTACCTTTTTCGTCACGTCCGCCGATTCGGGCGCGCTGGTCGTCGACATGATCACCTCCGGCGGCGCCCCGAATCCGCCTGTCTGGCAACGTATCTTCTGGGCCGCGTGCGCGGGCCTGATGGCCGCCATGCTGCTGCTGGCGGGCGGGTTGCAGGCACTCCAGACGGCTGCCCTCGTCAGCGCATTGCCGTTCGCCGTGGTGATGCTGCTCATGTGCTACGGCCTGCTGCGCGCGTTGCAGTCGGAATCGGAAGGGTCGGCGATCGACCTGTCGTAGATCGCGGCCTTTCTCGGCGGACCCGGACGCGCGGCCCTCGGCGCGGTGGCGGCGGAGATGCGGGACAGCGGACTGGCGCCGGAATTGACCGGGACCGACCGCCGGATCGACCTGAACGTGCCCCACGGCGACCGCGGCACGTTCCGCTACACGATACGCGTGCGCAGCTTCCGTGCGCCAAATTCCGCGTGGTCCGAGTCCGGGGAGAGGAACGGCGACACGCGTCACTACCGGGCCATGGCCTACAGTTCCGAAGGGGACCAGCAGCACGACGTCACGGGCTACACGCACGAACAGTTGATTAACGACCTCCTGAATCGCTATGCCCGGTTCCGTCACGCGCGGAGGATGCCCTGATCAGTTGCGGGCCGCTCCCCTGCTCCGACAATTCATCCAGCGGATTGCGCAGCCGGCACGCTTCGATCGACAGGCAGCCGCAGCCGATGCAATCGTCGAGCTGGTCGCGCAGCCGGGTGAGCTGTTCGATGCGGTCATCGAGCTCGCGCCGCCACAGGCTGGACAGGCGCGTCCAGTCGGCCTTCGTCGGCGTGCGCTCTTCCGGCAGCGACGCCAGCGCCGCGCTGATCGACGCGAGCGGGATGCCGATGCGCTGCGCGACCTTGATGACGGCCACGCGCCGCAGCACGTCGCGCCCGTAGCGCCGCTGGCCACCGCTGCTGCGCACGCTGCGGATCAGTCCCTTCGATTCATAGAAATGAAGGGCCGACGCTGCGACGCCCGCGCGCCGCGCGACCTCCCCCACCGTCAATGACCGCCCGATGTCGGCCGCGTCTATCTTTGCCATCAAAATCCTCTTGACCTCAAGTTAAGTTGAGGTTCTACACTCCTTTGCATCGAAACGCAACCACGAGGAGAACCGCATGAACGATCGCATGAATGCCGCCGCCACGAACAAGGCCCTGGTCCGGACGCTGTACGAAGAATGCATCAACGGGCGCGACCTGGACCGGCTCGAGTCCCTGATTGCCCCCGACTTCGTCGGCGCGCGCGGCGAACGGGGGCCGCGCGAATTCCGCGCGACCATCGAAGCCGTGCTCACGGGATTTCCGGGCGTGCGCTTCGAACTGCACGACATATTCAGCGAGGATGACAAGGTCGCCGTCCGCTGGACGTTCCGCGCCATGCATGGCGGGCGCTTCGTCGGTATCAAGCCGAGTCTCGCGGAGGTGACGCAGGAAGGCAATGTGATCTACCAGCTGCGCGACGGGCAGATCGTGCGGGCGTGGCTGCAGGCGGACCGGTTGGGGGTGCTGCAGCAGATCGGCGTCGTGCCGAAATCGTTTGTCGAAGCAAGCGGGCAACGGCCGATCTGACGTCGTTCCCGCGCAAGCGGGAACCCATGCTGAGCAGCAGAATCCGGTAGATTGGAGAAGTCGCACAGGTTTGCCGGAGCGGCTTCGGTGGCTCAGTATGGATCCCCGCATGCGCGGGGATGACGGTTTCTAGGTAGCCGCCACTTGTTCCCGCAACGCCGGCAATGCGCCGCCCTGCCCGTCGAACAGCCACGCCCGCGCCGGATCGAACCGCAGCCTGACCGCCGTCCCCGGCGCCGGCAACGGCACGTCCGGCGCACACTTGGCCGCCACCATGCCGTCGACGCCGTCGACCTGGACGTACGCGAGCGTCACGTCGCCCAGGTATTCGACGAGCGACAACCGGCCCGGGATGCCCGCCTCGCCGCCGGTCTCGAGCCGCAGGTGCTCCGGCCGCACGCCCAGGGTCAGCGCGGCGCCGCCCTGCGCCTGGCTCGCATCTGCCGCCACCTGCGCCATGCCGCCGCCCGGCACGCGCACGGTCGCGAGGCCGCCCGTGTGGCCCGCCAGCGCGGCGGGAAACGCGTTCATGCGGGGCGAGCCGAGGAAGCCCGCGACGAACAGGTTCGCAGGCCGCTCGTACAGTTCCAGCGGCTTGCCCACCTGCTCGATGCGGCCGCCGTTGAACACGACGATCTTCTGGCCCAGGGTCATCGCTTCGACCTGGTCGTGCGTCACGTAGATCATCGTCGCCTTCAAGTCCTTGTGCAGGCGCGCGAGTTCCACGCGGGTCTGCGCGCGCAGCGCGGCGTCGAGGTTGGACAGGGGTTCGTCGAACAGGAAGACTTCCGGCTTGCGCACGATGGCGCGGCCGATCGCCACGCGTTGCCGCTGGCCGCCCGACAGCGCCTTCGGCTTGCGGTCCAGCAGGTGCGCGATCTGCAGGATCTCGGCCGCGTGCCGCACGCGCGCGACGATGTCCGCCTTCGGCACCTTCGCGAGTTTCAACGCAAAACCCATGTTCTCGGCCACCGTCATGTGCGGGTACAGCGCATAGCTCTGGAACACCATCGCGATCCCGCGCCGGGCCGGCTCCACCGTGTTGCTAACGACGCCCCCGAGCTCGAGGGTGCCGTCCGTGATGTCTTCCAGCCCCGCGATCATCCTCAGGAGAGTCGACTTGCCGCAGCCGGACGGTCCCACGAAGACGACGAACTGGCCGTCCTCGATGTCCAGGTCGACGCCCTTGATGACGGGATTGTCGCCATAGGTCTTGCGGATGCCGCGCAGCCTTACCGATGCCATAGAATCTATCCTTTCAATCCGCTCGCTGCCAGGAAGCCCTGCGTCACGCGGCGCTGGAACAGCACGTACGCCAATGCCACCGGCAAGGCGCCGAGCAGCGCCGCGGCCATCAACTGGGCGTAGCGTACGCCGAACGCATCGTACGTCTGCGTGAGGCCCAGCGGGATCGTCATCATGTCGTTCGACGTGACGATGATGAACGGCCACAGGAAGTTGTTCCACGCCGCGATGAACGTCACGATCGCCATCGCCCACACGATATTGCCAGAGATGGGCAGGTACACGCTCCACAGTACGCGCAGCGGGCCCGCGCCATCCATCACGGCGGCCTCGCGGAAATCGGCGGGAATCGCGTCGAAGAACTGCTTGAACACATAGATCACGACCGGCGACACGACCTGCGGCAGCACGATGCCCGCGTACGAATTGATGAGACCCAGCTGGTGCATCGTGCGGAACAGCGGCACGAGCAGCGCCTCGAACGGCAGCAGGAAGCCCAGCATGGCGATGCCGAACACGATGCCGCGGCCCCGGAAACGCAGCTGGGAAAACGCGTAGGCTGCCATCAGGCTGATCGCCATCGTCACCACCGTCACCAGCAACGCGACGAGTAAGCTGTTGAACAGCCAGCGCACGACGTTGCCGGCGCCGAGCGTCTTGCGGTACGCGTCCAGCGTCCAGTCCTGCGGCAGCCAGTGGAAGTTCGCCGACACCGTCTCGAGCTCCGGCCGCAGCGACGTGGACAGGGCCCACAGCAGCGGAAACGCCCACAGCGCGGCGAGCACGATGGCGCAGGCGGCGCCGGCGACCGTCCAGAATGAGGCCCTCATGCGTCCCTCCCGGCCAAAAATTTCACCAGCCACGCCTGCGCCAGCGACAGCAGGACGACGATCGCCACGAACGCCATCGCGACCGCGGCCGCATACCCGGCATCGCTCTGCGTGAACGCCGTCTCGTACATGTAGTGCAGCGCGACGCGCGTCGTGTTGAACGGCCCGCCGCTCGTGAGGATGTACGTCTGGCCGAACACTTTCAGCGACGCGATCAGCTGCAGGATCAGCGCGGTCGTCGCGACGGGCCGCAGCGCGGGCCACGTGATCGTTCGGAACAGCGTGAAACCGCGGGCGCCGTCCAGCGCGGCCGCTTCGTACAGCTCGGCGGGGATGTTGCGCAGGCCGGCGAGGAACAACAGCATATTGAAGCCGACCGTCCACCAGATCGTGCCAATGGCGACGGCGGGCAGCGCCCAGTACGGGTCCGCGAGCCAGGCGCGCTGGCCCCCGAGGATGTGATTGACGACGCCGGACGACGGCTGCAGCATCCAGTCGGCGATCAGGGTCATCACGGAGATCGGCAGCACGAACGGCAGGAAGAACGCGCCCTGCAGCCAGCCCTGCACGCGCGTGAAGCGGTCGACGAGCAGCGCCATCAGCAGGCCGATGGCGCACAGCGGGATCACCGTCAGCAGGGAAAAATAAAACGTGTTGCCAACCGAATCCCAGAACGACGGGTCGTTCAGCAAGGTGTGATAGTTGTCCAGGCCGACGAAGGCGCTCGTGCGCGTGAGGCTGCTCTCCGTGAGGCTGAGCCAGAACGTCTGCAGCGCCGGCAGGAAGAAGAACAGGCCGAACGCCAGCACGAAAGGCGCCAGCAGCAGCCAAGCCGGCAGGGTGTCGCGCCGGGCCGTCGTCGGCCCCAGGGTCATGTCGTCGCGTTGCATGGCGCCCCTCAATAGCGCGGCGGACGCTTGCGCACGAGGCGCGCCGCTTCCGTCTCGAACCGGTGCACGGCCTGCTCCGGCGTCAGGTAGCCGTACAGCGCGGCCGGCAGGAATTTCGACGCGATCGCCTCCAGCGGTCCGGCCGCGCCCATGTACCAGCCGTCCGGATCGTACACGACGTCGTTGGCGACCTGCGCGTACATCGCATTCGGCATCAGGCTTTTCGCAGCGGCCGATTCGGCGACGGGCTTGTACGCGGGGATGTGGCCGCCCTCGGCCCACCCGAGCGAATGCTTGCTGACGTAGGCGATGAAGCGCATCACAGCCTGGACTTTTTGCGGCGACGGTTCATGGCCCGGGTTCGCGGGCAGCGCGAACGCGTGCGAATCCGCCCACGTGGACGCGTTCGCGTACATCTTCGGCAGCGGCACGATGCCGTATTCGAAGCCGAGCGTGCCGGCCTTCGTCGCGCGCACGAGCTCCGGCACTTCCCACACGCCGTTCAGCATGAACGCGGCGCCGCCGCCCATGAACTGGCTCGTCGACGCCGGGTAGTCGAGGCCCGCCTGCGCATAGCCCTTCGTAAACCAGTCGCTGATGCGCGACAGCGTCGCGGCGCCGGCCGGGCCGTACGTGAAGCGGCCATTGGCAATGATCGTGACGTTCTGCTGCGCGAGCATGGCCAGCCACAGGCGCCAGATCGCATACGAACTCTGGCTGCTTTCCATCGTCAGGCCGCGCTGGCCCGTGCGCACGGTGGCGGTGCGGAAGGCGTCCGTCAGCGCATCCACGCCGTCGATCGGCTTCAGCTTGCCGTCCGCGCCGAGCAGGCCCGCCTTGCCCGCGAGCGTCTTGTTGTAGTAGAGGACGAACGGGTGCACGTCGAGCGGGATCGCATACGTCGCGTTCTGGTACTGCGCCTTGGCCCACTGGCGCGGCAGGTAGTCCTGGCCGCGCAGGCCGGCCGCCGCCAGCTCGGCGGGCGCGATCGGCCGCAGCACGCCGCCACCGGCCAGGTTGACGATGCGCGACAGGTGGATGGTCGCGACGTCCGGCCCGGCGCCCACGACGGAGGCCGTGATCAGCTTTGTATAGAAAGGCTCACCCCATTTGAGGGTCGTGCTGACGACGCGCACGTCGCGCTGGCTGGCGTTGAAGTCGTCGACCAGCGCCCGCATGCGCGCGCCGTCGCCGCCCGAAAGCAGCGTCCACATCCTGACTTCGACCTGCCCCCGCGCGGGGGCATTCACGCCCGCCAGCCCGAGGAACAGGGTCGCAACCAGCGCGGCGGCGCGCGGGAATCCGCGTCGCGCCACGTTGTCTCCTGATTGTCCTTCTCGTTCGTTGTGGCGCGCGGCTGTCAAGCTGTCTTTATGCGACTTTACGCCGTGCGCGCGCCCCGGGACCGCCACGCCCGCGGCGTTCGAAGCCCGGAGGACCCGCGGACGGACCGGGTTCGGTCGGCGGGATGTCCGGTGCTTCCAGCTGCGGAGGCTGGCGCTCTCCCGGATAGGCTAGCACTTCTGCCGTTTCTCCGACGCGCGTCCACTCGACAGGGAAATCGGGCCCCCGCCGCGCGCGCCAGCGCTGGCTGTGGCCGAGGGGGTCCAGCACCCAGTCCTGCAGGTGCGCCTGCGGGCCGCGCGTGGCCTGGGCCAGTGCTTCGATCGGCGCCTTCGGCACGCGGTCTTCCGTCAGCAGCCCGTTCTTTTCGAGGAAGGTGTCCGTCAGCTGCGTGTAGCAGAAGCCGGACAGCGGCCGGCACCGGTGCACCGCCGACATCAGCTGCTGGTAACGGGTCAGCAGCTCCTTGCTGTCCTTCGCCACCGAATAGCCCCAACCCGACTCCTCGCCGGGTTTCGACATGGCAATGCCACCGAACTCGGACAGGAACAGCGGCCGGCCCAATCCGGTAAAACCGTCGATGACGAGGCGGCGCCGGTCCGGCTGCACGTGTTCCAGCGTATAGGCGACGGCTTCGCGGCTGCCGTAGCGTTCCAGCAGCACGACCGGGTCCTGCTCGTAGTCGTGCACGCACACGAGGTCGCCGCACGGCATCTCCCAGCCGTCGTTGCCGACGACGGGGCGGGTGCCGTCCAGCGCGCGCGTCATGTGGTACAGGGCGCGCACGAAATCGACCTGGCGCCGGTCGTTCACCAGTTCCGGCACGCCCCACGATTCATTGGTCGGCACCCAGGCGACGATGCAGGGGTGCGAGATGTCGCGTTCGACGAGTTCCTTCCACTCTTCCATCACGCCGTGGATCGTCGCGCTGGAAAAGCCGTACGCGGACGGCATCTCGCCCCACACGCACAGGCCCAGCACGTCGCACCAGTACAGCCAGCGCGGATCTTCCGACTTCTGGTGCTTGCGCACGCCGTTGAAGCCGAGGCGCTTGATGAGCAGGACGTCGTGGCGCAGCTGGTCGCTCGACGCGACCATCAGGCTGTCCGGCCAGTAGCCCTGGTCGAGCACCATGCGCAGGAAGTAAGGGCGGCTGTTCAGCACGAAGCGGTCGCCTTCCACGCTCACCGTGCGCAGCGCCGTGTAGCTTTGCACGCTGTCGATCAGGTTGCCCTCGGCCGAGCGGATCTCGATCTCGGCGTCGATCAGCTGCGGGCTCTCCGGACTCCACATCCACAGGCCGCGCGCGTCGTCGATGCCGGGGTCGGGCAGCTGGAAGATACGGGATAGGCGCGGCCCGGTCAGCAGGCAGCGGTCGCCCACGAGCAGCCGGTCGCCCAGTTTCAGCGTCACGTTGGCCATGCCGCCTTCCGGCACGTGGGCGATGTCGGCGTCGAGCCGGATCTGCCATCTGGCGACATCGGCCGTCCAGCGCAGCTGCGCGACGTGCGCGCGCGGGACCTTTTCGATCCACACGGTGCGCCAGATGCCGCTCGTGCGCGGGTACCAGATCTTGTGCGGCTCCGGCTCCCAGTCCATCTTCCCGCGGGGCTTGTGCATGTCCTGCGGGTCGTCCTCGGCCTGCACGGCGATCTCGAGGATCGAGCCGTCCAGGTGGCGCGTGACGTCGAGGGAAAACGGGCTGTGGCCGCCCCGGTGCTCGACGGCGAAGCGGCCGTTGATCCACACGCGGGCCCGGTAGTTGACGGCGCCGAAGTGCAGGATCAGCCGCTCCTCCGGTCCCGGCAGCAGCGCGGGGTCGAGCGAAATCTGGCGCTTGTACCAGACGCGCCGGCGGTAGCCGCGGTCGTGCACGCCGCTGGCGCGCGCTTCGGGTGGATACGGGACGACGATCGTGCGGTCGAACGGCACATCGGCCGGATCGACGTAGAGGGTCGAGTCGTCGAACATGGCCTGCCAGGGGCCGTCGAGGCTGCGCCAGGCGGCGCGCCGCAATTGTGGGCGGGGATATTCCACGTTTGCGCTCCTTCGTTCTTCGGTACGGCCTACTCTAGGAGCCGTAACTGCCGCTGGCAAGCCCTTTCACTACCGGTTACAAAGCGATACCAGCGACGTCGCATCAACGAGACAGGCGGGACACGGCCACGCGTTCGAACACCGCGCGGTAGCCGGCGCCGCCCATCGCCACCAGGCCCAGCCTTGCCTGCGGTCCGAGGCGGTGCGTCCAGGTCCCGCCCCCGACCCAGGTCTTGCCGTCCTGGCTCGAATATGCGGTATAACGCTCATCCCCCCCGACCCGGAGGACATCGAGCCGCAGCCACGTGGTCGTCCCCGGCGTGCCGACGACCGTGTTGCCGTAGCGCGGATACGCGGCCGGCACGGGAGACAGCTCTTTCGCGAACTCGACCTGGTGCAGGCCGCCGTGCGCCATCTCGACGAGCTTGACGTAGTTGTCGTCGTCGCGCATCACCACCAGGCCCGCCTGCACGGCCGTCTTGCAGCAATCGTCCGGCACGGCCAGTCTTACCACCGCCTCGACACGGTAGTCGCCGTCCGGCAGCGCCGCCTGCAGCACGCTGGCCGTGTTCGTGTCGACGTGCAGGTCGGTCGCGGCCGTCGCCACCGTGAAGCCCTGGGGGCCCGTCGACCAGGCGTCGTCGGCCGGCGGGCGCTGCCACGTCCACCGCTCGTCCAGCTTCGTGCCGGCAAAGGTGTCCGTCCACGCGGGACTCGTCTTCTGCCCGGGCGCCGGCGCGAGCGTCAGTGCGCGGGGACGCGTACCGGCGACCGTGGCGGGCGCGGGCCGGGGTTCGTCGCTGGGCGCGCCGCGCGCGACGGGCCAGCCGTCGACCCAGTCGATACGGTCGAGCAGCGCAAGGCGCCGCGTCAGCTTGTCGGGCGCGCTGAAGAACGGCTCGTTCACGTCGATGCCGTGGTAGATCGTCCACCACTGGCCGGCCGCGTCGGGGAAGACCGTGTTGTGGCCCACCCCGACCCAGCGGTTCCCGTTCTGGAACAGGACGGGCGTGCCGCCGGCGCGGGGCGCGGCCAGGTCCTGGCCCATCCGGTCGAGGAACGGCCCGGCCGGCGTGCGTGCCCGGCCCGCGTAGACGGCATAGCCGGTCAGCGGGCCGTTGCAGCAGTCCGTCGTGGAGCCGAACAGGTACCACCAGCCGCCGTGCCGGACGACTTCCGCCCCTTCGTAGCGCCACGCGGTGCCCACCTTGCGCGGCGTGCCCTCGGCCTGGAGGCCGTCGAACCGCAGCGGCTGCACGTACACGCCGCCGCCGTAGCTGCCGTAATAAATCCATTTGCGGCTGCCGTCCTCGACGACCTTTGGATCGAACGTCCACTGGAAGTCGCAGCCGGGTCCCGCGCGCCGGGGCGGCACCACCGGCTTCGATGCCGGCACCCACGGGCCGGCCGGGCTGTCCGCCATCGCGACGCCGATGGCGCTGTCCTTGTCGCAGCCCGCTTCGGGGCTGTGCGCGTCGGCCACGTCGGTCACGGTGAAGTACAGGTAGTAGTGACCGTTGAGGAAGGCCGGCTCCGGCGCCCACAGGCCGGACGTGGGCGCCGCCAGCCCGGCCGGACGGTCGACGAACGCGTCGCCCACGTAGTTCCACGCGACCAGGTCCGTCGACCGGTAGATGGCGATCATGTGGAAATGCCAGTCGCCCTTCTCGCCGTCCAGCGGACGCTCCTTCTTGCTGACGGGATCGCTCGTGCAATACAGATACCACGTGGGCGTCTTCGCGCGCGGGTCGCGCAGCACGGCCGGGTCGGCGCAGTTCTGGGCTGGTTCGCCATTCGCCAGGTGGACGGGGAGCGGATTGCGATAGGTGGCGGCGGGCGCCGCCCATGCGGGTGCGGCCAGTGCACATGCCAGTGCGCCGACATACCGTAGCGACCCCGTGCGTAGCGATCCCATCGTCCCTCCCTGATTTTTGCCGCAGAGCTTACCCCAAGCGGCCCGGGCGGGATGCACGGTTGACACGCTTATCGTTGTTCATGTGCCCAACTTGTTGCCGGATGATGAACAACCCCGTCGCATCGTCCCAACTGCAAGGGCCCGGGCCGGGCATTGCGTGACACGCTCTGGTATCATGACGATTGTTTCCGCTTCGAGATCCACACGTTGACGCACCACACGAGGATGGCCACCGGCCTGCTGTTTGCGGCTCTGCTGAGCGCCGGCACGGCGGTCGCGAAGGACGCGACCCTGCGCCCCTGGCCCGCGGGCCAGCCGACGCCGGCCCTGCAGGTGACGGGCCTGGACGGACAACCGTGGGACGTGGCGAGCCTGCGCGGGAAAGTCGTCGTCGTGAATTTCTGGGCCAGCTGGTGCGGCCCGTGCGTGGACGAGCTGCCGGTCTTGAAAGGCCTGGCGGGCCGCGACGGCGTCGCGGTCGTGGGCGTGAACTACAAGGAACCGCGCGATACGATCGAACGTTTCACGCAGGACCACCCGCTCGGCTACCCCGTCCTGCGCGACCGCACGGGCGATGCCTTCAAGCGCTGGACGCCGGGCGTGATGCCGACGACGATCCTCGTGGACCGCACGGGCCGCGCGCGCTGGCGCACGGTCGGCGAGATCCCGCCGGACGACACGAAGCTGCGCGCCGCCATCGACGCGCTGCTGACGGAGCCGCAACACCGAACAAACAACCAAAAATAGGGAAAAGCCATGCAAGACACCAAACCGTCCACCGCCCGCCGTGCGCTCCTCAGAGCGGCCGGCGGCCTCGCGCTCGCCACCACCCTGCCCCGCGCCGCGCTGGCGGCGGACGCGCAGGAACGCCACTTCGACCCACGTCCGGGCGACTGGAAGAGCTACGAGGTGGTGACGAAGGTGGCCCTGAAGCGCGCCGCCGGTCCGTCGACCGTGTGGATCCCGCTGCCGGCCATCGACACGGAATGGCAGCGCAGCCTGTCGAACAACTGGTCCGGCAACGCGAAGAAGACGCACGTCGAAAGCGACCCGCACTACGGCGCGCGCTTCCTCGTCGCCGAATTCGATGGGAGTGTCGCGCCGATGCTGGAAGTCGTGTCGCGCATCCAGACCCGCGACCGCGCCGAGAACTGGAAGACCCGCACCCCGGGTACGGAAGCCGCCGAAGACCTGCGCGTGTGGCTGCAGCCGACCGACCTGATGCCGCTCGACGGCATCGTGAAAAAGACGTCGCTGACGATCACCAGGGGCGCGCGTACGGATGAGGAAAAGGTCCAGCGCATCTACGACTGGATCGTGCTGAACACGTTCCGCGAGCCGAAAGTGAAAGGCTGCGGCACGGGCGACATCAAGACGATGCTGGAGACGGGCAACTTCGGCGGCAAGTGCGCCGACCTGAACGGCCTGTTCGTGGGCCTGTGCCGGGCTTCCGGCGTGCCGGCGCGCGACGTCTACGGCATCCGCATCGCGCCGAGCGCCTTCGGCTACCGGGAACTGGGCGGCAAGCCGGCATCGCTGCAGGGCGCCCAGCACTGCCGCGCCGAGGTCTACCTGAAGCAGCACGGCTGGGTCGCGATGGACCCGGCGGACGTGGCCAAGGTCATGCGCCAGGAAACCGCGGACTGGATCAAGGACCCGGACAACCCCGTCGTCGCGCCCGTCAAGCGCGCGCTGTTCGGCGGCTGGGAAGGCAACTGGATGGGCTATAACTTTGCCCACGACGTGCGCCTGCCGGGCTCCGTCGCCGGCAAGGTCGGCTTCCTGATGTACCCGCAGGCGCAGAGCGGCGGCGAAGCGTACGACTCGCTCGCGCCGGACACGTTCAAGTACACCATCACGTCGCGCGCCATCTGACCGACATGTCCACGCTCGCCCGCCAACCCGTCGACGGTACCGAACGCAAGGCCGGCCGCCTGCTCGCCATCGGCATGCTCGCAGCGCTGCTCGCCTCCACGTGCTGCGTGCTGCCGCTCGCGCTCGTGCTCATCGGCGTGACGGGCGCGTGGATGGTCAACCTGCAAGCGCTGAAACCCGTGACGCCATATGCCATCGCCCTGACCGTGGGTGCGCTGGCGTGGGCCGGCTGGCTCGTGTTCCGCCCGGCGCGCGCGTGCGACCTGGAGAGCGGCGACTGCGCCACCACGCGGCCGCTGATGCGCCGCGTATTCATCGCCTGCGCGCTGTTCGTCGCGCTGTTGCTGGGCTTTCCGCTGATCGCCCCGCTGTTTTACTGAGGATAGCCATCATGAACTTCACCCGATCCCTCGCCATCGCCGCCCTCTTCATCGCGGCGCCGGCCTTCGCCAAGCAGCAGACCGTGTCGCTGAACGTGCCGACCATGGACTGCGCCACCTGCCCCATCACCATCAAGACGGCGCTGTCGAAAGTGCCGGGCGTGTCGAAGGTGAAGGTCAGCTACGAGAAGCGCGAAGCCGTCATCGTCTACGACGACGCCCAGGCCACCGTCGCCGACCTGAAAAAGGCGACGGAAGACGTGGGCTATCCGGCGATGCTCAAGACGTCGAAGTGACCTTGCGGGGTGCGGTGAGGAAGACCAGGAACACCGCCCCGATCAATCCCATCCCCACGGCGCACGCGGCCTGCCAGCCGCCGTGCGCATAACTCCACGCCCCCAGCGCCGAACCGGTCGCGCCGCCCAGGAAGAACGTCGCCATGTACAGGCCGTTCACGCGCCCGCGCACTTCCGCGCCCAGCGCATAGATCGCGCGCTGCCCCAGCACGAGGTTGCCCGACACGGCGAAGTCCAGCGCGATGGCCGTCGCCACGAGGATGCCGACGCCGAACCGGCCGCCGTCCGCCAGGCCCAGCGTGGGAACGAACGACAGCAGGCCGAGCAGCATGCAGAACACCGTCGCGGGGCGCGTCCAGCCGCGGTCCGCCACGCGGCCGGAGAGCGGCGCCGCGATCGTGCCCGCGACGCCGGCCAGCGCGAACCACGCGATATCGCGCTGGTTCATGCCGTACGCCGGGCTCGCGAGCAGCAACGGCACCACGGTCCAGAACACGCTGAACGCGCCGAACATGCCGGCCTGGTAGATGGCGCGGCGGCGCAGCACGGGCAGGTCGCGCACGAGCCCCGCCATCGAAGCGAGCAAAGCGCCATAGCCGAGCGTGGCATGCGGACGGCGCGCCGGCAGCAGCACGCGCAGCACGATCCCGAGCACCACCATCAGCACGGCCGACAGCGCGTACACGCCCTGCCACGACCACGCGTGCGTGATGAAGCTGGCGACCGGACGGGCCAGCATGATCCCGAACATCAGGCCGCTGACGATATTGCCGACGACTCTACCGCGCACGTGTTCGGCCGCCATATGCGACGCGTACGGCACCAGCACCTGCACGGATACGGCGCTGAAGCCGATCACGAGCGAGCACGCGAGGAACGCGGGCACCGGGTGGCCGAGCGCCGGCGCGATGGGCGCCGCGACGAGCGCCGCCACCAGCAGGGCCACGAGGGCCAGCACGAGCTTGCGGTTTTCGAGCAGGTCGCCGAGCGGCACGACGAGCAGCAGGCCGGCGCAATAGCCGAGCTGCGTCAGCGTGACGAGCAGGCCCGCCGCGCCGGCCGGCAGGCCGATCGCCGCGCGGATCGGGCCGACGAGCGGCTGGACGTAATACAGATTCGCGACGATCAGGCCGCAGGCGGTGGCGATCAGCAGCATCAGCCACGTGGGCATGTCGGGATGGTTTGCGCTGACTTTGCCAGCACTATCATGCCGCGGACGGTCGAGCACCTCGGTGGGCAAAGGCGATGGGGACAACATGCGCTCCGGGTAAAGCGGCAAGTGTAACGCGTGCCTGCGATCCTTGCCGGACGCGTCCTAGATTGG
Source organism: Massilia sp. Masssp94 (assembly GCF_059491305.1). Classification (NCBI taxonomy): domain Bacteria; kingdom Pseudomonadati; phylum Pseudomonadota; class Betaproteobacteria; order Burkholderiales; family Oxalobacteraceae; genus Massilia; species Massilia sp. Masssp94. The sequence continues at coordinate 6,420,889 of NZ_CP168501.1, read as the reverse complement.
CGTGCGCTCCCACAGGACGTCGAGCGGCCCGTCCACGTGGCCCACGGCGATGCGCGGATAGCGTTTCAGGCGCGGGCGCGACGGCAGCCACACCTCGTCCAGCGCCCAGTCGGCGGCGGCCGGGTCGCAATCCGCCGCGCCGATCAATTCCACGGCGTGGTCGCCGGCCGTCACGGGATGCACGTTGAAGCACAGCGCGCGCACGCCCGCGCGCCAGCTGCCGGCCGGCTCGCCGATCGCGCCCAGCAGCCAACGCCGAAAGGAGTCCTCGAAGCGCGCATCCTCGCAACGGGCATCGGGCGCGGGCTGCGGCATGCCGGCGCCGCCCGCGGCGTCAAGGTTGATCCAGCCAGTCATATTGCCAGCTCCACGGCATGTCGTCGGGACCGAGCGCCTGCCGGCCCAGTTCCGGGAACAGGCGCTCCGCCCGCACGTCGTTCGACAGCATCACCACGCAGCGCTGGCCCGTCTCCAGGCACAGCACGAACTCCGCCGTCGATTCGTCGTGGCCGCCGTCGAACCAGCCGGGGCCCGAGCGGTCCTCGAACGTGACGACACCGAGGCCCGCCGCCAGCTTCTGCGGCCACGCGGTCTCGGCGCCGTCGAACGCGGGGTAGCGACGGCGCGATGCGATCGGCAGCCAGCCCGTCGAGAACGCGGCGCGCGTGTCGGGCCGCAAGCCGTCGCCGCGCATGATGCCGGCCCACAGCCTGGCCTGGTCCGCGATCGTCGTCTCCATCGAGCCCGCGGCGCGCACGCGGTAGCGGCGCTCGTGCGGCTGCAAGGTGCCGTCGAAGGCGTAGCCATCCGCCGCGTTTTCCGAATACTCCGCGCGCCAGTACATGCTCGTGCGGCGCATGCCGAAGCGGTCGAACACGCGCCGGCGCATTTCCTGCGCCACGTCCAGGCCGAGACCTTGCTCGACGATCAGCTGCAGGATCGCATAGCCTTCGCTCGAATACGCATAGCGCTCGCCGGGATCGGTGTGGATGCGCAGCCGGCCGCCCGGCTCCATCCAGCGGTAGTCGGCGAGCCCGCCGCCGTGCGCGAGCAGCATGCGCGGCGTGATCGTCTGCCAGCGCGCGTCGCCGGCGAGGTCGGAAAAATCGTAGGGCCGCACGCGGTACGTGGGCAACGGATGCGGCAGCAGCTTCGTGACGGTCGCGTCGAGGTCGATCCGGCCCTCGTCGGCCAGCTGCAGCAGCATGTACGCGAAGGCCGCCTTCGTGAGGGTGCCGCCCGCCATGATGGTGTCCGGCGTCAGCGGCTGGCCGAGGGACGCGTTGCGCGTGCCCATCGCCTTCACGTTCACGACCTGCCCGTTCTCGATCGTCGCGAAGGCCAGGCCCTGCACCTGCTCGCGCCGCATCGCGCGCTGGATTTCCGGATCGGACAGCGATTGCATGGGGCGTAGCGGACGCGCGCAGCCCGCCACCAACATCGCCGCCACACCCACCGTCAACCACGTCCCGAACCGCATGCGCTCTCCCCAGACCCGCCGGATGCCGCACCGCGCGGCATCCAAGCCCGACATGATGCCATGAGAGCGCTAACTTCGTCATGACGATTCGTCAACGTGCACGCTTGTAGACGCGCACGTAGTCGACCAGCATCTGCTGGGGGAACGCGGTCGTCGCATCCGGATTGCCGGGCCAGGCCCCGCCGACGGCCTGGTTCAGGATCACGAAGAACGGGTGTTCGAACACCCAGTCGCCCGTGACGGTATCGGGCCGCGCCGTGTGGTACAGGATGCCGTCGCGGTACCAGCGGATCTCGCGCGGTTCCCATTCGACAGCGTAGACGTGGTAGTCGTCCGCATAGGTGCCCTGGTCGAGCCGCTGCGGCTTGCCGATGGCATTGGCGCCGCTGTAGCCGGGGCCGTGCAGGGTGCCGTGCACGAGGTCCGGCTCGCGGCCGATGTTTTCCATGATGTCGATCTCGCCGCAGCGGGGCCAGCCGGCCTGGCCGATGTCGGCCCCGAGCATCCAGAACGCGGGCCAGATGCCCTGCCCGCGCGGTACCCTGATGCGCGCCTCGTAGCGCCCGAAGGTGCGCTCGACCCTGCCCGCCGTCTTGATGCGCGCGGAGGTGTAGTGGCGTCCGCCGTGGTCTTCCTTGCGGGCTTCGATGACGAGACTGCCGCCGTCGACGCGAACATTGTCGGGCCGGTCCGTATAGAACTGCAGCTCATGGTTGCCCCAGCCGTTGCCGCCCGTCTCCGGGACCCATTTGGTCCGGTCGAGCGTGCGGCCGTCGAATTCGTCGTGCCAGTCCAGCACCCAGCCGGGCGGCTGCGTGAGCGTTGATTGCGCATGGGCCGCAGTCCCCAGCGACAGGAAAACGGCAAGCACGGCGGCAGCGCGAAACGTGGGCATGCGAACTCCTCGTGGAAACGTTCCCAGACACTTTCGAATATAGCACCGCGAATTTTTCGATGTCAAACGAGCCCTGTATTTTCAGTGTGCCGTTTCGGCCACGCACTACTGAATATTCCGTTGACAATTATTTTTTCTGAACATAAGATTCGACCGGCATATGGAAACGTTTCCAGACATTGGAAACGATGTTGAAGCGGTGAAGAGAGATAAAAACAGAGGAGACCCAATGCATTACCCCAAGGCAAACCAAAAACTGATGAGCCTGGCTGTGGCGAGCGCCTGCGCCGCCCTGATCCCGGCTTACGCCCAGACGACCGCCACCGAAGACAGCCGCGGCGGCGACATCCCGACCACGTCGATCCAGCAGGTCACCGTCACGGGCCTGCGCCAGTCGCTGGCCTCGTCGCTGAACCTGAAGCGCCAGTCCGACGGGATCGTCGACGGCATCGTGGCCGAGGATATCGGCAAATTCCCCGACACGAACCTGGCCGAATCGCTGCAGCGCATCTCGGGCGTGTCGATCGACCGCGTGAACGGCGAAGGCCAGAAGATCACCGTGCGCGGCGTGGGTCCCGACTTCAACATGGTGCTGCTGAACGGCCGCCAGATGCCGACGTCGAACCTGGGCGACCTGAATGGCCGCTCGTTCGATTTCTCGAACCTGGCGTCGGAAGCGATCTCGCAGCTGCAGGTCTACAAGACGAGCCGCGCCGAGACGCCGACCGGCGGCATCGGCGCCACCGTCAACGTGATCACGGCGCGTCCGCTCGACAAACTGGGCACGTATTCGAGCATCGGCATCAAGGCCGTGCACGACACGTCGAACAACAACCTGCCGGGCGACGTCAAGGCCAGCACCTCCACCACGCCGGAATTCTCGGGCATCTATTCGACGACGTCGAAGGATGGCCACTGGGGCCTGGGCGTCTCGGCCAGCTACCAGGAACGCAACCTGGGCTTCAACCAGGCGTCCGTGTCGAGCGGCTGGAAGGGTCCGTTCCGCGGCGACGAGAACAATTGGGGCACGATCCCGCAGCCGGGTACCGCCGGCTCGGAAAACATCACGAACCGTCCGAAGCCCGGCGACATCTACCAGGTGCCGCAGAACCTGAACTACAGCATGACGGGCGTGAAGCGCCAGCGCACCAACGGCCAGTTGACCCTGCAGTGGCAGCCGGTCAAGGAGCTGACGACGACCCTCGACTACACGTACTCGGAAAACAAGCTGCAGACGAAGCGCAACGACGTCTCCGCCTGGTTCAACTTCGGCGCGTCGGCATCGTCGTGGACCAATGGCCCGATCGCCGCGCCGCTCGTCTACACGGAATTCATCCCGGCCGGGAATAGCGACATCGCAATGGGCGGCGCCGACTTCGCGACGAAAACGCAGAACAAGTCGCTCGGCTTCAATACCCAGTGGCGCGCCAGCAAGGATCTCAAACTCGAGTTCGACGCGCACCGTTCGACCGCGGAATCGAAGGCGGACAGCCCGTTCGGCTCGAACAATACGCTGGGCACCGCGAGCTTCTCGCGCGGCGACACGACGGCCGACTTCTCGCAGGAGTTCCCCGTCCTGTCGATCAAGGGCGCCAACTTCACGGGCGCACCGCAGCAGGTCACCGGCTCCGTCTTCCAGAACGGCTACATGAAGGGCGAGGTCGACCAGCTCCAGTTCAAGGGCCGCCTGCGCATGCTTGAAGCGTCGAACCTGAACTTCGGCATCGGCACCATCGAGGTCAAGAACCGCTCCGCGTTCTCCACGCAGCAGCGCGACTCGTGGACCGGCGCGACGAAGCCGTCGGACTACCCGAGCAGCCTGTGGCACGCCGACACGATCCGCCAGTACTTCGACCAGCTGGCCGGCAGCCAGAACCCGAACCTGTTCAACACCTTCTACACCTTCAACTTCGCGCAGGTGCGCGACGTGGTGTCGAAGGCATCCGGCCTGCCCGCGCTGTACCTGCCGAAGAACACGTACGACACGGACCAGCGCACCGGTGAAAAATCGAAGAGCCTCTACCTGCAGTTCAACACGGACTGGGATACGGCGCTGCCGATGCACACCGCGATCGGCGTGCGCTACGAAAAGACGGACGTCGTCTCCACCGCGCTCGTGCCGGCGGCCACCGCCATCACGATGGTCTCCGCCAACGAATTCCCGGTCACGTTCGGCGCCCCGACGTTCACGACCTTGACCGGCAAGTACCACCACCTGCTGCCGTCGGTCGACTGGGACATGGACCTGCGCGACGACATGAAGGTGCGCGCGAGCTATGGCGAGACCATCGGCCGTCCGCGCTACGACCAGATCGCCGGCGGCCAGATCCTGAATACGCTGGCGCGCGTGGACGGCGGCACGGGCTCGCAGGGCAATCCGGCGCTGAAGCCCGTGAAGTCGAAGAACTTCGACCTGTCGTGGGAGTGGTACTACGGGAAGGACAGCTTCTTCTCCGTGAACGCGTTCTATAAAGACCTGGAGAACTACGCCGGCCAGTCGAAGATCGACGCCACGCCGTTCAACCTGCACACGCCGGTGGGCGGCGCGCTGTGGAACGAAGCGTCGGCCGCCGGCTGCGGCACGGACCCGGCCTGCATCCGCAACTACATCTTCAAGAATCACCCGACCGCCGCGGGCGTGACGGTGACGGGCGTGGACAGCAGCGGCAACCCGACCGGCAACATCGTCGGCCAACCGGGCGATCCGGTGGCGCACTTCCAGATCACGACGTTCTCGAACCAGAAGAAGGCGAGCCTGAACGGCCTGGAACTCAATCTCCAGCACATGTTCGGCAACACCGGCTTCGGCATCTCGGCGAACTACACGTACGTGCACTCCGGACTGCGGTACGATAACGGCAGCGTGGGCGAACAGTTCGCACTGGTCGGCCTGTCGAACTCCGCCAACCTGGTCGGCATCTACGAGAACGACAAGTGGAACGTGCGCGCGGCCTACAACTGGCGCGGCGAGTTCCTGTCGTCGACGTTCGACGGCGCGGGCCCGAACCCGAACTACGTGGAGCCGTACGGCCAGCTCGACCTGTCGGTCGGCTACAACGTCACGCCGAAGCTGGTCGTGCAGGCGGAAGCCATCAACCTGACGAACGAAACGAGCCGCGTCCACGGCCGGACCACGCAGCAGGCCCTGTACGTGACGCAGACCGGGCCGCGTTACATGCTGGGGGCACGCTACAAGTTCTAAGTTATACGTCGTTCCCGCCTGCGCGGGAACGACGGCAATATTGCGGATGTGTAGCCTGCCGTAATCGGTTTCAGCAGTTAAAAAGTTGTTCTAAAGCCAGCATTTTCAGGTAGACTCATGCGGCCCACCGGAAAAAGGAAGCTGTGATGAGTAAACCCATCGAACACGTCGTCGTGGTCGGCGGCGGCTCCGCGGGCTGGCTGACGGCCGGCGTCCTCGCGGCCGAACACCCGCGCCTGACCGTCACGCTCGTCGAATCGCCGGGCGTGCCGCCCATCGGCGTCGGCGAAGGCACGTGGCCGTCCATGCGCGAGACGCTGCAGCGCATCGGCGTCTCCGAAGCCGCGTTCTTCCGCGAATGCGACGCCGCGTTCAAGCAGGGCTCGCGCTTCGACCGCTGGGTCGACGGGAGCGACGGCGACGTCTATTTCCACCCCTTTTCCCTGCCCCAGGGCTATGGCGAGGCGAACCTCGTCGCCGCCTGGCAGCGCGCGCACCGCGGCGTCCCGTTCGCGGACCTCGTCAGCTACCAGCCGCATCTGTGCGTGCAGGGCCGCGCGCCGAAGCAGCCGCAGACGCCGGAATTCGCCGGCGTCGCCAACTACGGTTATCACCTCGACGCCGGCAAATTCGGCGTCTTCCTGCAGAAGCACTGCGTCGGCAAGCTGCGCGTGCGCCACGTGCTGGCCCACGTCGTCGACATCCTGTCCGCGGACGACGGCGACATCGCCGCGCTGCGCACGCGCGAGGCGGGCCTGATCGAAGGCGATCTGTTCGTCGACTGCACGGGCATGGCCTCGCTGCTGCTGGGCCGCCACTACGGCGTGCCGCTCGTGTCGCAGCGCGACGTGTTGTTCAACGACCGCGCCCTCGCCGTGCAGGCGCCCTATCCAACGGAAGACACGCCCATCGCGTCGCAGACGACATCCACCGCCCAGCCGCACGGCTGGACCTGGGACATCGGCCTGCCCGCGCGGCGCGGCATCGGCTACGTGTATTCCAGCGCGCACGTCGACGACGACGCGGCGGAGGCGACGCTGCGCACCTATCTGGCTTCCACGGGCATCGTCGGCGCGGTCCCGCAACCGCGAAAAATCGCGTTCGACCCCGGCTACCGCGCCCGCTTCTGGGAACGCAACGTGGTCGCGATCGGCCTGTCCGCCGGGTTCATCGAGCCGCTGGAAGCGTCCGCGCTCGCGCTCGTGGAACTGTCCGCGGCCTGGCTGGCGGACGACATGCCCGCCACGCGTGCACAGATGGATACGATCGCCGCGCGCTTCAACGAAGCGTTCACGTACCGGTGGGAGCGCATCATCGACTTCCTGAAGCTGCACTACGTACTGTCGAAGCGCACGGATACCGCCTACTGGCTCGATCACCGCGCGCCCGGCACGCAGTCGCCGCGCCTGCGCGAACTGCTCGCGCTGTGGCGCACGCGCGCGCCGTCGCGGCGCGACTTCCCGCGCATCGAAGAAATCTTCCCGTCCGCGAGCTGGCAGTACGTCCTGTACGGGATGGGCTTCCGGCCCGAACTGACCGAGCGCGCCTCCGACCTGCCGGAGGCCGCCTCCCAGTACTTCCGCGAGGCCGCGCGGCTCACCACCCGGATGCTGCCGCAGCTGCCCGCGAACCGCGAGATGCTCCACCACATCCGCCAGTACGGCATGCCGCCGGGCTAGCGGAGACACCACCAAAATACCAATAACGAGAGAGACTACTACCGATGGCCAACCATGCACCCCTGAACAACGTCGACCACAAGAACCTGCGCGTGGTCACTACCCGCGGCGCGGCGTACGGCGACGCCGTGATGTCGGCGCTGACCTTCCCCGCCGAATTCCGCGACCTGCAAGCCTGCTACCCGATCGTCTTCGCGCAGGACGGCAACGGCGGCTACGACGCGCTCGCCCTGCTCGGCTTCGAACCGGGCGAAAACCTGTTCCTCGGCCCGAACGGCTGGGACGCGCCGACCATCCCGCTGACGATCGAACGCCAGCCGTTCGTGATCGGCCGCAGCGGCGAGGAACTGTCCGTCCACGTCGACCTGGACAGCCCGCGCGTGCGCGATGGCGGCATCGAGGGCGAGGCGCTGTTCCTGACCTACGGCGGCACGAGCGAATACCTGGAACGCATCAGCTCCGTGCTGCGCACCATCCACGAAGGCCTCGCCGCATCGCGCGCGTTCGTCGCCGCGCTCGTCGAGCTGGAACTGATCGAATCGTTCGTGCTGGACGTGGAACTGGACGACGGCTCGCAGAACCGCCTGGCCGGCTTCTACACGATCAACGAAGACCGCCTCGCGAAGCTGACGGGCGAGCAGCTCGCGCGCCTGCACGACAACGGCTATCTGCAGGCCATCTACATGGCGGTGGCGTCGCTGGCGCAGTTCCGCGACCTGATCCAACGGAAGAACCGCGCCAATGACATCCGTTAAGCACGTCCGGGAAGTCTCGTTCGGCGACAACAAGCTGCCGGACGAGATGCTGCGCGCAACGCGGCCCTACATCGTACGCGGCCTCGCGGCCGACTGGCCCCTCGTGCAAAGGGGACGCGCATCCGCCGAAAGCGCCGACGCCTACCTGCGCCGGTTTTATCGTGACGCGACCGTCAACGCCATGCTCGGCCCCCCGCAGATCGGCGGCCGCTTCTTCTACAACGACACGATCACGGGCTTCAACTTCCACAACGTGCGCGGGCGACTCGACCAGGTGCTGGACGAACTGGCCGAACACCGCAAGCGGCCGGATCCCGGGGCGATCTACGTGGGCTCGACGTCGATCGACGGCGCCCTGCCCGGCCTGCGCGCCGAGAACGACCTGGACCTCGGCGACCGCAATCCGCTGGCCAGCATCTGGATCGGCAACCGCACCGTCGTCGCCACGCACTACGACCTGCCCGACAATATGGCGGTCGTCGCGGTCGGCGAGCGGCGCTTCACGCTGTTCCCGCCGGACCAGCTGAAGAACCTGTACGTCGGCCCGCTCGACTTCAATCCGGCCGGCCAGGCGATCAGCCTCGTCGACGTGCGCAACCCCGACTTCGAGCGCTTCCCGCGCTACGCCGAGGCGCTGCAGCATGCGGAAGTGGCCGAGATGGGGCCGGGCGACGCGCTGTTCATCCCGTCGATGTGGTGGCACCACGTGGAAGCGCTGTCCGCGTTCAACGTGCTCGTGAACTACTGGTGGCGCCAGTCCCCGGACTACATGGACACGCCGACGAACGCGTTGATGCTGGCGATCCTGACGATGCGCGACCTGCCGCCCGAGCAGCGGCACGCGTGGCAGGAAATCTTCCGCCACTACATCTTCGAGCGGGACCCCGCAAACCTCGCGCACATTCCCGAGAATGCGCGCTATGCACTGTCGCCTCTCGACGAGGACGGTGCCCGCGTCCTGCGCGGCCAGCTGCTGCGCCGCATAAACAGATAAGACTAAAGAAGACAACGCGTACAAGCCAGGAGTAGAGACATGGAGAACAATAACCAACAAGGGCGCGGCCGCCCGATCCGGCGCGTCGTCATCGCCGGCGGCGGCACCGCCGGCTGGATGGCCGCGGCGGCGCTGGCGCGCACCCTCGGCAAGGTCATCGACATCAAGCTCGTCGAGTCGGACGACATCGGGACCGTCGGCGTCGGCGAGGCGACGATCCCGAGCCTCGTCCACTTCCACCGCCTGCTCGACATCGGCGAACAGGAATTCATGGCCGCGACGCAGGCCACGTTCAAGCTGGGCATCAGCTTCGAAAGCTGGCGCGCGCGCGGCGAAGACTATATCCACTCGTTCGGCATGACGGGCACGGACCACTGGACGGCCGGCTTCCAGCACTTCTGGCTGAAGGGCCGCGACCGCGGCCTCGCCGGCGACTACGGCGACTACTGCCTGGAACTTGTCGCGTCACAGGAAAAGCGCTTCGGCCACCTGCCGAACCAGGGCATCAACTATGCCTACCACCTGGACGCGACGCGCTACGCCCGCTACCTGCGCCGCTTTTCCGAACACTTCGGCGCCGAGCGCATCGAAGCGAAGATCGCCAGCGTCGACACCGACCCGGCCACAGGTCACATCACCGCGCTCGTACTGGATTCGGGCACACGCGTCGAGGGCGACCTGTTTATCGACTGCACTGGCTTCAGCTCGCTGCTGCTGGGCCAGACGATGGGCGCCGAGTACGAAGACTGGTCGCAATGGCTGTTCAACGACTGCGCGATCGCCGTACAGACGGAATCGACCGGCCCGGCCGTGCCGCTGACGCGCTCGATGGCGCACGACTGGGGCTGGCAATGGCGCATCCCGCTGCAGCACCGCACGGGCAACGGCGTCGTGTTCTCCAGCCGCTACACGGACGAAGCCACGGCACGCGCCACGCTGCTCGGCAACATCGAGGGGAAGGTCCTCACGGAGCCGCGCGTGATCCGCTTCACGCCGGGCCAGCGCAAGAAGGTCTGGATCGGCAACTGCATCGGCCTGGGCCTCGCGAGCGGCTTCCTGGAACCGATCGAATCGACGAGCATCCACCTGATCCAGCGCGGCATCGTGCGCCTGCTGCAGACGTTCCCGACTTACGGCATCCAGCAGGCGGACGTCGACGAATTCAACCTGCAGACCGAGGAAGACATCCGCACGATCCGCGACTTCATCATCCTGCACTACAAGGTCACGAACCGGCGCGACACGCCGTACTGGCACGACGCGGCGACGATGGTGGTGCCGGACAGCCTGCAGCACCGCATCGACCTGTTCCGCGACGGCGCCCGCGTCTTCCGCGAAGGGAACGAACTCTTTGCGGAAAACTCGTGGGTGCAGGTGATGCTGGGCCAGGGCCTCACGCCCGAACGCTGGCACCCGAGCGCGGACCTGATGGGCGACGACGAGCTGCGCGGCTTCCTGGACGGCATCAGGAACGGCGTGCGCCGCACGGCGTCGCAACTGCCGCCGCACCAGCAATACGTGGAGCGCTACTGCCCGGCGGGCAAGCCGTGACTGCGGCGGCCGGCGGCTTCGCCGACACCAGGCGGCACTACCCCGTCCTCGACGGCCTGCGCGGCGTCGCGGCGCTGACGGTCGTCGCGTTCCACCTGTGCGAGGCGCATGCCGTCAACCGCTTCGCGCAGGTGATCAACCACGGCTACCTGGCCGTCGACTTCTTCTTCCTGCTGTCCGGCTTCGTGATCGGCTATGCGTACGACGACCGCTGGCGGCGCATGTCGCTGGGCGAGTTCTTCCAGCGCCGGCTGATCCGCCTGCATCCGATGATCGTCGTCGCGATGGTGATCGGCGCGCTGATGTTCTATTTCCAGGCCGGGCCGCTGTTCCCGATGATCGCGGACACACCGCTGTGGCGCGTGCTGCTGATCATGGTGATCGGCATGACCCTGCTGCCGGTGCCACCCAGCATGGACCTGCGTGGCTGGGCCGAAATGCATCCCCTGAACGGCCCGGCATGGTCGCTGTTCTTCGAATACGTGGCGAACGTGCTGTACGCGCTGGTGCTGCGGCGGCTGCCGAACCGGATCCTCGGCGTGCTCGCGCTGCTGGCCGGCGTGGGGCTTGTTGACTACCTGCTGGCGGGGCCGAACGGCGACGTGATCGGCGGCTGGTCGCTGGACCCCGTCCAGTTCCAGCTCGGGTTCACGCGCCTGGCCTACCCGTTCCTCGCGGGACTGCTGCTGTCGCGCGTCGTGCGTCCGGGCCGCGTCGCGTACGCGTTCCCGGTCAGCGCCGCGATCCTGTTCGCGACGATGGCGTTGCCGCGCATCGGCGGCCCGGACACCTTGTGGATGAACGGGCTGTACGAATCCCTGTGCATCGTCGCCGTGTTCCCGTTCGTCATCTGGCTCGGCGCCAGTGCGCAGGGAAGCGCCCGTACGGCCCGCGTGTGCGCCGCGCTGGGCGGGCTGTCGTATCCGCTCTACATCGTCCACTATCCGTTCGTCTACACGTACACCGCGTGGACCAACGCGAACCACGTGTCGCTGCGGGACGGCGTGCCCGTCGCCGCGGCCACCTTCGCCGTCTGCGTCGCGCTGGCGTGGCTGCTGCTGAAGTACTACGACGAACCCGTGCGCGCCTGGCTCACGCGGCGCTGGATGGACCGCAAGCCGGCGGTCGCCGCGCCGGTCGCGAACGGCTGATCAGCCCTGGCCGAGGTGCTCGTACAGGATCAGCGATCCGATCGCGATCAGTACGAGTCCGCCCACGAATTCGGCGCGCTTGCCCACCAGCTTGCCGAGGCCGCGTCCCACCATCACGCCGATCGTCACCATGATGAACGTCGACAGGCCGATCGCGCCGGCCGTCGTGACGATGTTCGCGTCGATGAACGCGAGGCCCACGCCGACGGCCATCGCGTCGATGCTCGTCGCAAAGCCTGCCACAGCCAGCAGCCAGAAGGAGTGGCTCGTCGGCTTGTCGTCCTCGGCTTCGTCCGCACCCGACAGGCCTTCGCGCATCATGCGCAGGCCCAGCACGCCCAGCAGGGTGAACGCGATCCAGTGGTCCCACGCCTGGACGTACGGCGCGGCCCAATGGCCCAGCGCCCAGCCGATGACGGGTGTGAGGCCTTCGATCACGCCGAAGATGGCGCCCGTGCGCAGGGCTTCGCGGAGATGGGGACGTTGCAGCGCGGCGCCCTTGCCGACGGCGACGGCGAATGCGTCGGTGGACATGGCGAGGGCGAGGGCTGCGGTGGCGAGGAGATTCATTGTGGTTCCAGTCGGGCAAACGCGAAGGCATGCCGGCGCGGCCCGATGAACGCGCAGGCATACCAAAGGTCTTGCCAACCGAAACGGCTGCCCGTACCACGTCAGCCAGGGCTGTCGAGTATGTTGATACGGGAACTTCCGCAGGGCGGAAGCAGGCTACTCCCCAATGGGATGCCGGCATTTTACTGCAAAAGATGCCGGCATGGCCAGTCTCAGCCGGTGGTGGCCACCTGGCGATGCAGGTTCGCATACTTCACGCCGAAGAACAGGATGAAGCCATAGCAGGCCGCCGGCACGAAGAACGACGGCTGCACGCCGATGCGGTCGGCCAGCCAGCCTTGCAGGAACGGGACGATGGCGCCGCCCACGATCGCCATGCACAGGATGCCGGAGCCCTGGCCCGTGTGGCGTCCCAGGCCGTGCAGCGCCATGCTGAAGATCGTCGGGAACATGATCGAATTGCACAACCCCACGGCGAGGATCGCCCACATCGCGGCCTGGCCCCGGCCGAAGATCGCGGCCAGCACGAGCGCGATGGCCAGCAGCGCGTTGAACGCGAGCGCCTTGCCGGGGCTGACGACGCGCATCACGGCAAAGCCGATGAAGCGCCCGATCAGCGCCCCGCCCCAGTACACGCTGACGTAGCTCGCCGCCTGCGCCGCCGGCATCCCCGCCACCTGCTGCTCGCCGAGGAAGTTGACGAGGAAGCTGCCGATGCTGACTTCACCGCCCACGTACAGGAAGATGGCGACGGCGCCCAGCACGAGGTGGCGATGATGCAGCGCGGAGCCGACGGCACCCGCCGCGGGCACCTCGGCATCCGCATGGTCGATGCGCGGCAGCCGGGCCAGCGCGAACAGGCCGGCGAGGAGCGCGAGCGCCGCGGCGAGCGCGAGATACGGTCCCTGCACGGCCGCCGCCTGGTCGGCCGCGACGGTGCTTGCGCCGGCGAGGATCAGCATGCCGCCCAGCGCCGGGCCCACCGTCGTGCCCAGCGAGTTGAACGCCTGCGTGAGCGTCAGCCGGCTCGATGCCGTCGCGGCCGGGCCGAGCACCGTCACGTACGGGTTCGCGGCCACCTGCAGGATCGTGATGCCGGCCGCCAGCACGAAGAACGCGAACAGGAACAGGCCGTAGCCGCCCTGCGCGGCCGGATAGAACAGCGCGCAGCCCCCGGCCGCGATCAACAGGCCCGTGACGGCGCCTTTCTGGTAGCCGATGCGGCGGATCAGCGCGCCGGCCGGCAGCGACACGATGAAATAGGCGCCGAAGAAGCAGAACTGAACGAGCATCGCCTGCAGGTAGTTCAGCGTGTAGATCGCCTTCAGGTGCGGGATCAGCACGTCGTTCAGCGACGTGAGCAGGCCCCACATGAAGAACAGGATCGTCACGATGACGAGCGGGCCGGTGTTGGTCGCGCCCGCGGACGATGCCGCGCTCACGGGCACGGACGGGTTGGGGGAAGCTGCCATGGAATCTCCTTTGTTATGGTTATGGTGTTGCGGCGTCGAGCAGCGCGCCAGGTAAGCCTGCAGCCGGCCCTTGCCCTCGAAGCGGGCGCACCGTGATGTCGGGCGCGGCCAGCCGGCGCAAGCCACTCATTGCAGGTCCTCGCATTTGACGGTGCCGGTGCCCGCGGTGACGTCGACGTTGCCGAAGGCGGCCGTGAAAGCGCCGTCGCTGGCGACGCGGAACGGCGTGTCGACTCTCGCCAGGTCCACGCCGCGCGCGCGGAAGCAGGCCAGCGGGATCGCGACCTCCTGCCGTCCCTTGCCGGCCAGGCCCGTGAACAGCCTGGTCGCATCCAGCGGCGTGCCGCAGGCGGTGCCGCCGCAGGCCATTGCGATCGTCACCTTGCCGGCTGGCGCTTGCCGCACGATCGTGTCGAAGCGCAGCACGCCCTTGTCCGCCAGCGCGGCGGGCAGCGCGAGCGGCTTGCCGCCGTGCGCTTCGAACGCCGCCGGCGCCGTCCATGAGACGAGCTTCGCATCCTGCTGCGTCTTGATCTGGGCGATGGCGACCGAGATGCCCGGCAGGCTGGTGCCCGCATTGAGGTCGGCGCCCAACGGCTGCACGGCCGTGCCGCTGGCGATCCGCAGCGGGAAGCTCGCGCGGTCCGCCTGGCCGTATACGGGGTACGTGTCGGACGCGCTGCAGCCGCCGGCCGGATACGTCGCATCCAGCGTGCCGATGTGCGAACGCTCGCGCCGTTTCAGGCCGTAGCCGTACGCGAACAGCGGCGCATAGCCGGCGTCGCCCACGTTCAGCGGCGTCTGGCACACGGATTTCGGCCACGAGAACGACAGCTTGCCGCGGAATTCATGGGGCTTCGCGCCCTTGCCCGCGACGAGCAGGTCCGAGACGCCCTTGCCTTCCGTGCCCGGCAGCCAGGCGGCGATGAACGTGTCCGACAGGTTCAGCAAGTCGTTCACCCACAGCGGGCGGCCGGACAGGAACACGGTCACCACGGGCTTGCCCTTGCCGTGTACCTTCTGCAGCACGGCGAGGTCTTCCGGATAGCGGCTCGAATGGCGCAGCGTGCCCGAGGGGACGATGTCGCCGTCGCCTTCCGCATACGGCGCCTCGCCGATCACGGCGACGACGGCGTCGAACCTGGCCGGATCCACGCCGGCGGCGTCCGCGCTGTACGTGACGTTGCTGCCCGCCGCCTTCAGCCCCGCGAGGATCGTCTCGGCCTTCGGGAAATCGGCATTCGTGTTCGCCGTGCCCTGCCACGTCAGCGCCCAGCCGCCGGTCTGGTTGGCCATGCTGTCGGCCGCCTTGCCGACGACGAGGATGCGTTTGTTCGTGGCCAGCGGCAGTGCCGGTCCTTCGTTCTTCAGCAGCACGAGCGATTCGCGCACGGCGCGGCGGCCCAGGTCCTTCGCGAGCAGCGCGTCGTCCTTGCCGGCCCAGGTGGATTGCGACGGGCGCTTGCCGAACACGCCGGCGCGCAGCTTCACGCGCACGATGCGGCCGACGGCGTCGTCGATGCGCGCCATCGGGATGCGGCCCGCCTCGACGTCCCTGATCGTATTGGAAATAAAAGCCTTCCAGTCGTTCGGCACCATGACCATGTCGATGCCCGCGTTGATGGCCTGGGCGCAGCTGTCGTTGCGGCAGCCCGGCACTTCGCCGTGGCCGTTCCAGTCCGTGACGACGAAGCCGTCGAAGCCCATCCTGTCTTTCAGGATATCGGTGAGCATATAGTGGCTGCCGTGCACCTTGCCGTAGTCCTTGCCGGCCGCGACGTCGTTCCACGAATTGAACGAGGCCATGACGGTCTGCGCGCCCGCCTCGATGCCGGCGTAATAGCCCTGCGCGTGGATGTTCATCATGTCGCGCTCGCTGACTTTCGCGACGCCCATGTTGATGCCGAACTCCGTGCCGCCGTCGGCCATGTAGTGCTTGATGCTGGCGATGACGTTCGCGTCGTCCCTCAGCGCGCCCTGCAGGCCCGCCACGTATGGACCGGACAGGCGTCGCACCAGTTGCGGGTCTTCCGAAAAGCTTTCGTACGTCCGGCCCCAGCGGTCGTCGCGCACGACGGCGACGGTCGGGCCGAACACCCATGCGATGCCCGTCGCGCGCACGGCCTTGCCGGTCGCGGCGCCGATGGCTTGCACCAGTTCGGGGTCGCGCGCGGCGCCGAGGCCGATATTGTGAGGGAACATGGTGGCGCCGTAGACGTTGTTGTGGCCATGGACGGCGTCCGTGCCCCAGATCATCGGGACCTTGACCGCCATGTCCGTCGCCATCGAGGCGTCGTAGAACGCGTCGGCCAGCTTCAGCCACTCGCCAGCGCTGGCGTGCTTGTCGTTGTGCGGCCAGCTGCCGCCGCCGTTCAGCACGGAGCCGAGATCGTACGTGCGCACGTCGTCCGGCGTCACGGCCTTCAGTTCGGCCTGCGTCATCTGGCCGATCTTTTGCGCGAGCGTCATGTGGCCGACGATCTCGCGCACGCGCGCCTCGAGGGCGGCGTCGGGCGCGATCGCGCTCTTCAGGTGCGGCCAGGCCGTGATCTGCGGCGCGGCCGTTGCACAGAACGCGGCGGCGGCCAGCGCGGACGCGACGGCGAGCCGGATGTGGCTGGGGCGATGGGTGGTCATGCGGGGTCTCCAGGGGTCATTCGTTATCGTGGGCGGCCGATTGGAAACGATTCCAATCGACCCAGCAGATATTGACGGCAAACGCCCGCGCTGTCAATCATCCGCTCGCGTTCACGCCCCGTGCAGGAACCGGCGATACCATTTCGCGCTGTCCTTCAGCCGGCGTTCCTGCGTCGCGTAATCCACGTGCACGAGGCCGAAACGGCGCAGATAGCCTTCCGCCCACTCGAAATTGTCCAGCAGGCTCCACGCGAAATAGCCTTTCACGGGGACGCCATCGGCCACGGCCTGGCGCAGCGCGGCCAGGTGGCGCATCAGGTAGCGCCGGCGTTCGACGTCGCGCACGGCGCCGTCGCCCGCCACCACGTCGTCGTAGCACGAGCCGTTTTCCGTCACGTACAGCGGGCCGGGACGGTAGTCGCGGTCGACCCGGGCCAGCAGTTCGGACAGTCCCTGCGGCGCCACGGGCCAGCCCATCGCCGTGATCTCCCCTTGCGCCGGCAGGATGCGGGCGCCGAGCGGGCCGTGGTCCGGATCGTGCGCCACCGTCTCCGGGAAGTAGTAGTTCACGCCGAGGAAGTCGGTCGGCACGGCGATGTCGTCCAGGTCGCCCGGGAACACGACGGGCGCCGCCTTGCCCACTTGCGCGAGCGTCGCTTCCGGGTAGCCGCGGCCGTACAGCGGGTCGAGGAACCAGCGGTAACGCAGGCCGTCGTGGCGCTCCATCGCGGCGACGTCTTCCGGTGCGGCGCTCGCGGGCCGCAGCGGGTGCAGGCTGAGCGAGATGCCGACCTGCGCGCCCGGCACGTTCGCGCGGATCGCGGGCACCGCCCTGCCGTGCGACAGCAGCACGTGGTGCGCGACCTGCAGCGCCGTGCCGAGGTCCGTCAGGCCCGGCGCATGCCAGCCCTCGTAATTGCCGATGATGGCCGTGCACCACGGCTCGTTGTGCGTGATCCAGTGGCCCACGCGGTCGCCGAGGCGGCGCGTCACTGCGTCGGCCATGTCGACGAACGCGTCGACCGTGTCGCGCGACGCCCAGCCGCCGCGGTCCTGCAGCCATTGCGGCAGGTCCCAGTGGTACAGCGTGGCCCACGGCTGCAGGCCGCGCTCCAGCATGCCGTCGACGAGGCGGTCGTAGAAATCGAGGCCCTTCGCATTCGGCTTTTCACTCACCCCGTCGCAGATGCGCGGCCAGGCGATCGAGAAGCGGTACGCGTTCAGGCCGAGGTCGCGGCCGATGTCGAGGTCGACCGGCCAGCGGTGGTAATGGTCGCACGCGACCTCGCCCGAGGAACCGTCGCGGATCTTGCCCGGCGTCGCGGCGAAGCGGTCCCAGATCGATTCGACCCGGCCGTCGACGCTGCCGGCGCCCTCGATCTGGTACGACGACGTGGCGCAGCCCCACAGGAAATCGGAGCCGAAGTCGGCGCGCTGCGGCGCCTGCGGTTCGGGGCCGTCGGCGCCCGGGAAGAAATCGTAGGTGGTCATCGTAGTCTTTGTCGTTATGATTGGAAAGCTTTCCAGCGGCGCCGCGAAAAAAGGCGCGCATGCGGCGGCGCGCCGGATCAGGAAGTCGGGTCAGGCCGCCTTTCGCTTCGCGCCCGGGGCCTTGGCCAGCGAGGCGCGCAACGTCACGCTGACGGGGAATTCGCGCGTGACGGGACGGCGCATGTCGTAGCACAGGTTCAGCAAAGCGTTGATGCCGTTCTGCGTCATCTCGCGCCACGGCATGTGCACGGACGTGAGGCGCGGCGCCGAGAAGGCGGCGCTCGGCGTGTCGTCGTACCCCAGCACGGACAGGTCGTGCGGCACGCGGATGCCCGCCTCCTGGAAGTACGACAGCGCGCCCACGGCCATCTCGTCGTTCGCGCAGAACAGCGCCGTGCACGGGTAGCCGGAATCGAGCAGCTGCTTGGCCGCGGCCCAGCCGCCGGCCGGCGAAAAGTCGCTCTCCAGGCGCCAGATCTTCGCGGGGTCGATGCCATTGTCGCGCAGCTCGCTCATGAAGCCGTCGATGCGGGCGCGGTTGTCCTCGAGCTGGCGCGGGCCTTCGACGACGGCGATCTTGCGGTGCTTGTGGTCCAGCAGCGCGCGCGCCGCGAGGCGGCCGCCCAGCGCGTGGTCGACGGTGAAGCACTGGCCGGGCATGGAATCGAAGCTGTGGTTCAGCGCAACGAGCTGGCCGGACTTCGCGCCCAGCGCGGCCAGGTCTTCTTCCAGCAGCGCACTGGTCATCACGACGAGGCCGTCGCAGCCCCGTTCGACGAGGAATTCGACGCCCTCGATGGCCTGGCGGCGCTCGTCGCCGAGCCCGACGCCGAACGCGAGCACCATGTGCACGCCGGCCGCGCGCAGTTCCGTGTCGATGATCTGCAGGATCGGCGTGTAGAACGTCCCGCTCAGCACGGGGATGTACACGCCGACCATGCGGCTCGTGCCGGACAGCAGCGCGCGCGCCGCGTGCGAGGGCCGGAAACCCAGCTCGTCGATTGCCTTCTTCACGCGTGCCAGCGTCGCGGGCGACACGGAGCCCTTCCCGCTCACCACGCGCGACGCGGTGCCCAGGCCCACGCCGGCCAGCTTCGCTACGTCCTTGATAGTTGCCACAAACTCTTCCTCAATGCTGTCATTCGTCCGAAGGATACTGCATTTGCCGTGCTCAGAGGCGATTCCCGCTCGCGGGGTCGAACAGCGACACCCGCGCCGGATCGATCGAAAAGCCCACGCGCTCGCCCGGCGCATAGCTGCGCGCGTCATGCACGAGCGACGCCAGCGTCGCCTTCCCGCGGCGCAGCCACACGACCTGGTGGTTGCCCATCGGTTCCACCAGCGTCACTTCGCCGACGCAGTCGCCGTCCGGCCGGATCGCCACGTGCTCGGGGCGGATGCCCAGCACCGCGGATCGTGCGGCGGGACGCGCCGCGTCTTCCTGCAGATAGCGCATGCCGTCCGCCTCGAAACGTCCCTGCGCATCCAGCGTGCCTTCCACGAAGGCCATCGCCGGCGCGCCGAGGAAGCCCGCGACGAAGCGGTTCGCGGGGCGCTCGTACACGTCCAGCGGCGTACCGATCTGCTGGATCTCTCCGCCCTGCATGACGACGATGCGGGTCGCGAGCGTCATCGCCTCCACCTGGTCGTGCGTCACGTAGATCATCGTCGAGCCGAGCGTCTGGTGCAGCAGTTTCAGTTCGCGCCGCAGTTCCGCGCGCAGCTTCGCGTCCAGGTTCGACAGCGGCTCGTCGAACAGGAACACCTGCGCCTCGCGCACGAGCGCGCGCCCGATCGCGACGCGTTGCCGCTGCCCGCCCGACAGCTGCGCGGGCTTGCGGCGCAGCAGCGCGTCGAGCTGCAGCATCGCGGCGGCGCGGTCCACGCGGCGGCGGATCTCGGCCTTCGGCGTGCCCGCGATGCGCAGGCCGAACGACATATTGTCCTCGACGGTCATCGTCGGGTACAGCGCATACGACTGGAACACCATGCCGATGCCGCGTTCGCTCGGATCGGCGTCCGTCATGTCGCGCCCGCCGATCTCGATGGCGCCGGAATCGCTGTCGACGAGGCCCGCGATACTGTGCAGCAGCGTCGACTTGCCGCAGCCGGAGGGTCCCAGCAGCACGAGGAATTCGCCGGGTTCCACGCACAGGTCGAGGTCGCGGATGATGGGCTTGCCGCCCAGGACAATGTTCAGTTTGCGCAGCGAGACGTTCGCCATTCCCTATCCTTTCACGGCGCCGGCGGCGATGCCGCGCACGAACCAGCGGCCGGAGAAAAAGTACAGCGCGAGCGGCACGAGCGCCGTGAGGATCGTCGCCGCCATGTTCACGTTGTACTGCCGCACGCCTGTCGTCGTGTTGATCACGTTGTTCAGCTGGACCATCATCGGCATGTTGTCGCGCCCCGCGAACACCAGGCCGAGGATGTAGTCGTTCCACACGCCCGTCACCTGCATGATCGCCGCGACGACGGCGACCGGCAGCGACATCGGCAGCATCACCTGCAGGAAGATGCGCCAGAACCCGCCGCCATCGATGCGTGCGGCCTGGAACAGCTCATGCGGCACGTTGCAGTAGTAATTCCGGAACAACAAGGTCATCACGGGCATGCCGAAAACCAGGTGCACGAGCACGATCGCCGGCAGCGAACCGAAGATGCCTGCCAATGCCATCACGCGCACGAGCGGGTAGATCATCACCTGCACGGGCACGAACGCGCCCGCCATCAGGATGCCGAACAGGAGGTTCGCGCCGCGCGGCCGCCAGAACGACAGCGCGTAGCCGTTCACGGCGCCCAGCAAAATCGGCAGGATTGTCGACGGCACGGTGATGGCGACGGAATTCCAGAACCCGGTGCGCACGCCGTCGCACGCGGCGCCCGTGCACACGCCGCTCCACGCGAGGCGCCACGGCTCCAGCGTGAGCGCGTGCGGCAGCGCGAAGATGCCGCCCTGGCGGATCTCGTCCATCGACTTCAGCGACGTCACGATCATCACGTACAGCGGCAGCAGGAAGAACAGCGCGGCGCCCAGCAGGAACACGTACAGGCCGATGCGGGCCGGTGTCCAGCGGCGGCGCGCGCGCCGGACCGCCTGCCGTGGCGCGGCGACGGGTGTCGTGGCCGGCAGCGGCGGGACGATCGATTCCATTTTCATGCGGCCTCCTTGCGGCTGCGGGCATAGGCATAGGGCGCGAGCAGCGCGAGCACCGGCACGAGCAGCACGATCGCGCCGGCCGACGCGAGGCCCACGTTCGAGCGCAGGAACAGGTGGTCCATGATGAATTTCGCAGGCACTTCGCTGGCGATGCCGGGGCCGCCCTGCGTCATCGCGACCACGGCATCGTACAGCTTCGCCACCGCGGTCGCCAGCAACAGCAGGACGGTCGCGATGGTGGGCCACAGCATCGGCAGGATGATCTGGGCGTAGACGCGCCACGCGGGGATGCCGTCCAGGCGTGCCGCCTTCCAGATTTCCGGGTCGACGCCGCGCAGGCCCGCCAGCATCAGCGCCATCACGAGGCCGGACATCTGCCACACGGTGGCGATGACGACGGTATGGATGGCGAAGTCCTGCGACACGATCCAGTCGAAGCGGAGGTCGTGGAACCCGAGCGCGCGCAGGCTGCCGTCGATGCCGTCGATGCCGTCGCCCGGCGTCAGCAGCCATTGCCACACGAGGCCCGTCGCCACGAACGACATGGCGTACGGGTACAGGAAGATCGTGCGGAACACGCCCTCGCCCCTCATTTTCCACATCGCGTTCTGGTCGATGACTACCGCGAGCAAAAAGCCGATGACCAAGCAGGCCAGCACGAACAGCACGCCGTACACGGCCAGGTTGTGCAGGGAGAGCATCCAGCGCTCGTTGTCGAACAGCCGGTGGTATTGGGCGAGGCCGATGAAGTGCCCGGACGGGAACGTGCGCGAGCCGGTCAGCGAGATATAAAACGTCCACAGGCCGGCGCCGAGATAGCCGAGTGCGGCCACGAGGGCCATCGGCAGCAGCGCGGTGTACGGCGTGACGCGCGTGAGTCGTAAGGTCGCCATGTCAGTAGCGCAGCGCCGACGCGATGCTGTTCTGGGCCCGTTCGACGGGCATGTTGGTATTCCAGTAGGCGGTCAGCACATCTTGCAGCGCACCATTCTGGTCCGGCGTCAGGTACACCTCGGCGACGCCGACGGGCCGCTTCGGATCGCGCAGGATCGCCATGCCCTTGCGCGCGCACGCGTCGAACTGGCTGTCGTCCGCATCCAGGCGCACGGGCACCGAGCCTTTCAGCTTGTTGAACGCGAGCTGCACGTCCGGCCTGTCGACCACGCTCGCGAGCAGTTTCTGCGCGCGCAGCGCGCCGGCGTCGTCCGTTTTCGGGAACACGAACACGTCGCCCTGGATCAGGTAGGGGCTGTCCGCGCCCAGGCCCGGCAGGCAGCCGAACTGGCGGCCCGGCGCCTGGCCGGCGGCGATGAATTCTCCCTTGGCCCAGTCGCCCATGATCTGCATGCCCGCCTTGCCGCCGATGACGAGCGCCGTCGCGTCGTTCCAGTTGCGGCCCGGCGACGCCGGATCGACGTAGCCCTGCAGGCGCTTGTACGCGACGAGCACCTTGCGGAATTCGGCGGAACGGATCGCCGCCTGGTCACGGTCCCGGATGACCTTCAGATACAGGTCGCGCCCGCCCATGTTCGACAGGACCATCGAGAACAGCAGGATGTCCTGCCACGCCTGGCCGCCATGCGCGAGCGGGATCACGCCCGCGGCCTTCAGCTTGTCGAGCGCGGCGAACAGCTCGTCCATCGTCGCGGGCTCGCGCGCGATGCCGGCCTTTGCGAATGCGGCCCTGGAGTACCAGATCCACGTCTGCATGTGGATGTTCATCGGCACGGCGTACCAGTGGCCGCGCACCTTGATCACGTCGATGATGGGCGCGGGCAGCACCTGGTCCCAGCGGTCGCGCCGGGCGAGGTCGTCGACGGGATTCAGCAGGTCTTCCTCGATGATGTCGAGGAACTGCTTCGACGTGTTGAACTGGGCGGCGGTCGGCGGATTGCCGCCGATGATGCGGTTGATGGTGACCGCGCGCGACTGGTCGCCGCCCGCGATCGCGGTGTCGACCCACGTGCCGCCGGCGTCGCGGTAGGCCTGTTCGACCTGCTTCACGGCGGCCGATTCGCCGCCGGACGTCCACCAGTGGATCACCTCGGCCCGTGGACCGGCATGCGCCGCAACCGTAGTCGCGCACAGCCAGGCGCACAACAACGCCCTGCGGGTTCCGTACATGCTGTCTCCGTTATGGCATCCTGGCGGGGCCGGCGCCTTTTTTATACGTATTCGGCATGCCATGGAAACGTTCCCATGGGCATGGTCCGACTATAACATCCCCAAAAAATCAGTGTCAAACAAAACAACGCGCTAGCCTGCCGCCTGCGCGCACACGGCCCGGACGTGGCTCCGCAGCCACGCGTGGACGGGGTCCGCATGCTGGCGCTGGTGCCAGCACTGTTCCACGTCCACGGCCGGCAGCGCGAACGGCAGCGCAAACGTCTGCAACGGCATCGTCGCCATCGCCCATTGCACGAACGGCGCCGGCATCACGGCGACGAAGTCGGACGCCAGCGCCATCGCCAGCGCGGCCTGGAAGCCCGGCGCGACGAGGGCGACGGTGCGGCGCAGGCCGCGCTCGGCCAGGGCCGCGTCGACGGCCGCGCACGAGCGCCGGCCGGGCGATGTGGCGATGTGCTGCCACGCGACGAATGCCTCCGCCGTGATTCCGGCGCGGCGGCGCCCGGCGCACAAGGGGTGGCCGCGCCGGACGACGCCCACGAACGACGCCATGAACAGCCGCTCCGTGAGGATGCCCGGCTCCGGCCCCTTCACGACGAGGATGTCGAGGTCGACCTCGCCGCTGCGCAGCGCGTCCGGATCCCGGCTCGCACGCGGCAGGAACTGCAGCGCGGTGCCCGGCGCCTCGGCGCGCATCGCGGCCGCCAGCCGTGCGGCCCACGCGCCGGCGAACCCGTCGTTGGCGCGGATCGTGAACGTCCGTTCCAGGGTCGCAAAATCGACGCGCGGCGGCTGCAGCACGCCGCGCACCTGGTCGATGGCGTGCGCGACCGCCTCGCGCAGCGCCAGCGCACGCGACGTCGGCACGAGGCCGCGCCCGGCCGGCACGAACAGCGGGTCGCCGAACGCGTCGCGCAGGCGCGCGAGGCGGCGGCTCATCGCCGGCGCGCTCACGTGCAGGCGTTGTGCCGCGCCCGCCACGCTGCCCGCCTGCAGCAGGGCGTCGAGGTCGACGAGGAGATTGAGGTCGAGCGTCTGAAGAGTCATCGCGAATGCTGCATACGGTGCACGGGTTGCCTGCAAGGATATCACTTTACGCACGGCCCGCGGTCCGCCGATGATGGCGGCATGAACACACTCTTTCCCCTGCTGGCCGTGTGCATCTGGACCGGCAACACGCTCGTCACCAAATCCGCGGCCACCGCCATCGCACCGGCCGCCATCGCCTTCTATCGCTGGGTGCTCGCCGGCGCGATCCTCACGCCGTTCGTCGCGCGCGCGGTGTGGCGCAAACGCGCCGTCGTGGCGCGGCACTGGCCGAAACTCGCGCTGCTGGGCGCCCTCGGCATGGCGACGTACCAGGGCCTGGCGTACGAGGCGGCGCGGACGACGACCGCGATCAACATGGGCGTGATCGTCGCCACGATGCCGCTGATGTCCGCGCTGCTGGCCGCGCTGGCCGTCCGCGAGCTTCCGACGCGGGCAACCATCGGCGGCGCCCTGCTGTCGCTGGCCGGCGTGATCGTCCTCGCGGCGCAGGGCGCGCCGGGCCGGCTGCTCCACGGCGGACTGCATCCCGGCGACGCATTGATGGTCGTCGCCGTCGCGTCGAACGCCGTGTATGGCGTCCTGCTCAAGCGCTGGGCGCTGCCGCTGTCGACGTGGGAACAGCTCTATGTGCAGATCGGCTTCGGCGTGCTCTGCCTCGCGCCGTTCTGGTGGTGTGCGCCCGCTGCGCCGGTCACGGCCGCCAAACTGCCGCTGGTCCTGTACGCCGGCACCGCCGCGTCGATCGGGGCGCCGTTCTGCTGGATGAACGGCATCAAGCGGATCGGGCCCGCACGCGCCGCCGTCTTCATGAATCTGCTGCCGCTGCTGGTCGCGCTGGGCGCGTGGGGACTGCTGGGCGAACGGCTGCACGGCTACCACGCGGCTGGCGGCGCGCTCGTGCTGGCGGGGCTGCTGTGGAGCCAGCGCCGCCCACGCCTTCACTAAGACGCCCGCACCAAGGCTTCCCTCAGCATGTCGAACAGCGTGCGCGCCGCCGGCGCCATCGCGTGGTTGCGCTTGGCGATCAGGCCCAGCGTCCGGTGGATCGCCGGATTCACGAGCGGCACGCCGACGATCGTGTCCGGCCGCCCCGGCAGCACGGACAGGCCGGGCACCGCGGCCACGCCCATCCCCGCCTCGACGAGGGCCAGCACGCCGGACACGTGGTTCACTTCGCACAGGATCACCGGGTGCTTTTCGACGCCGGCCAGCGCCGCGTCGATGACGGTACGGTTGCCGCTCGATTTCGCGACCGAGATGTAGCGCTCGTCGACCGTCTCCTTCCAGCCGAGTTCCTTGCGGCCCGCGAGCGGATGGTCGCGGCGCATCGCCAGCACGTAGCTCTCCACGTAGATCGGCTCGAACTCGATCTCCGGATTTTCCGCGCCGGTGAAGTTGATACCGAAATCCGCCTCTCCCGCCAGCACGAGGTTCAGCACGTCCTGCGCGCTCTCGTCGTGCACGCGCACGCGGATGCGAGGAAAGCGTTCGCTGAAGCGCGTCAGCACGTCCGGCAAAAAATGCCACACGGCGGACGGCACGCACGCGAGCGTGACGGAACCGGTGCGGTGGGCCGCCAGGTCGGCGACGCCGAGCACCGCGTCTTCCAGGCCGTCCAGCGCCGTGCGCACGTTGACGAGAAAGGTCTGGCCGACGTTCGTCAGGTGCACGCGGCGCGTGGTCCGTTCGAACAGCTTCACACCGAGGCTGTCCTCGAGCTTGTCGATGCGCCGGCTCAGCGCCGACTGGGACAGGAACAGGTCGGCCGCCGCCTGCCGGAAGCTGGCCCGTTCGGCGACGGCCACGAATGCCTGCAAGTCGTGAAGATCGTAATTGATGCGCATGACGCAAGAATACGCTGGAAATTTGCAATTATCAAATCATTCCTTTTGTCGGATGATGCAGTCATTCCCACAACAGCCTCGTCAAGAAGGCATCAAAAGGAGACAACGTGCGCCATTCCTGCGCCCTCACCGTATTGCTTGCCGCCACCGGCACCTGCTGCGCCCAGACGGGCGTCAACCTGTATGGCATCGTCGATGTCGGCCTGCGCGCCATCGATGGCCTGCCCGGCAGCACGACATCCGTCGCGAGCGGCGTGAACCAAACAAGCCGCTGGGGCATCCGCGGCCAGGAAGACCTGGGCGGCGGCTGGAAGGCCGTGTTCCGGCTCGAAGGCGGCATGAACGCCGACACCGGCACGCAGGCCAAGAGCGACCGCCTGTTCGACCGCCAGGCTTGGGCCGGCCTCGATTCCCCCTACGGCCAGCTCGCCGTCGGACGCCAGGCCAACCTGATCTCCGACGCCCTGCTCCCCGTCGACCCGCTCGGCAAGCGCGACGCGTCGTTCAACCCGAACATCAACGTGGCGGGCCTCTCGAACACGGCGTTCGGCACGCATGCCTTCGGGCGCCAGTATGGTCCGAGCGGCTACGCGGACAACTTCTACCGCCTGGACAACACGGTCAAGTACACGGCGACCGTGGGACCGTGGCAGGCGCGCGCCGCGTATTCGGCCGGCGAAGTGGCCGGCGACGCGGGCGCGTCGGGCAGCCATGGTGTCGCGCTCGCGTACCAGCGCCCGGACTGGGTCGTCTCCGGCGCGACGATGCAGTTCCGCAGCCGCGACGGCCTGCCGCTCGATGCGTGGAGCGTCGGCGCCGCCGTGCGGCTCGGCGCCTGGCAACTGAAGGCCAACGCGGCGCGCAACGACGCGGACACGGGACCGGCCAAACGCGTCGCCCAGCGCGTGCTGTCCGCCGGCGTGAGCCGCCCGCTGGCCCGCGACCTGCTCGTCACGACGGCCTGGTACAGCGTGCGGCGCGAGGCCACCGGCTACGTCGACGACGGCTTCGACCGCGGCTTCCTGTTCGTCGAAAAGACGCTCGCGCCGCGCACCACGGCCTATATGGAAGCCGACTACACGGCCTGGCGCGGCGATGCCGCGTCCAGGGACCGCCACGGCACGGGCGTCACGCTCGGCCTCATGCAGAAATTCTGACAAGGAGACCCTTATGCACATCAAGACCACCCTCGCCGCCCTCGCCTTCGCCACCGCCGGCGTCGCCCACGCCACCGACGTGCACGTCGTCAGCTCGGGCGGTTTCGCCCAGGCCTACAAGGACTTGTCCGTGCCGTACGAGCGCGCGAGCGGCGACACGCTCGTGTCCGGGTGGGGCCCGTCGATGGGCGCGACGAAGAACGCGATTCCCGCGCGCCTCGCCCGCGGCGAACATGTCGACGTCGTCATCATGGTCGGCGACGCACTGGACAAGCTGATGACCGAAGGGAAGCTCGAACCGGGCAGCAAGGTCGTCCTCGCCGATTCCCCGATCGCGTGCGCCGTGCGCCATGGCGTACCGAAGCCCGACATCGGCACCGTCGACGGCCTGCGTCAGGCTTTCCTGCATGCGTCGAAGGTGGCGTATTCGGACAGCGCGAGCGGCGAATACATCAAACGCGAACTGCTGGACAAACTGGGCATCCAGCAGCAGATGCAGGGCAAGGCCGCGCAGATCCCGGCCACGCCGGTGGGCGAGATCATCGCGCACGGCGAGGCGGATTTCGGCTGCCAGCAAAGGAGCGAACTGAAACCCGTGCAGGGCATCGACATCGTCGGCGTGCTGCCGGCCGAAGTCCAGCTGAAGACGCAGTTCGCCGGCGCCATCGTGCGCGGCGCTCCCCATGCGGACGCGGGCCGCGCCCTGCTCCGCTTCCTCGCGGCGCCCGCGAGCGCGCCCGCCATCGAGGCCACCGGACTCGAACCCGCCGCGGCCCCGCACTGAACCCACTCCGGAGACACATCATGACCAGTCAATCGACCGTCGCGCCTCGCGCCGCGACAGCAGCACCCGCGCGCGGGCCATCGAAGCTCGGCGCCGTCATCCGCGTCACGAGCGGGAATTTCATCGAGATGTACGATTTCTTCCTGTTCGGCTTCTACGCGAACCAGATCGCGGCCGCGTTCTTCCCGGCGACCAGCGAGTACGCCGCGCTGATGATGACGTTCGCCACGTTCGGCGCCGGCTTCTTCATGCGCCCGCTGGGCGCCATCTTCCTGGGCAGCTACGTCGACCGCATCGGCCGCCGCAAGGGTCTCGTGCTCACGCTCGGCATCATGGCATCGGGCACCGCGCTGATCGCGTTCGTGCCCGGCTACGCGACCATCGGCCTCATGGCGCCGCTGCTCGTGCTGGCCGGCCGCCTGCTGCAGGGCTTTTCGGCGGGCGTGGAACTGGGCGGCGTGTCGGTCTACCTGTCCGAGATGGCGACGCCAGGCAACAAGGGCTATTACGTGAGCTGGCAGTCGGCCAGCCAGCAGGTGGCCGTCGTGTTTTCCGCCGCACTGGGCTATGGCCTGAACCACGCGATGCCGAAGGACGTCATCGCCGACTGGGGCTGGCGCATCCCGTTCTTCATCGGCTGCTCGATCATCCCCGTCGTGTTCTACATCCGCCGCTCGCTGCAGGAGACGCAGGCGTATCTCGCGCAGAAATCGCACCCGACGTTCCCGCAGGTGATGCGCACGCTGACGCTGAACTGGCCCATCGTGACGGCCGGCGCCATGCTGGTCGTGATGACGACCGTCGCGTTCTACCTGATCACCGTGTACACGCCCACGTTCGGCAAGAGCGTGCTGAAACTCTCCACCGAGGAAAGCCTGCTCGTGACGCTGTGCGTCGGCGTATCGAACTTCATCTGGCTGCCCGTGATGGGCGCCCTGTCTGACCGCATCGGCCGCTGGCCCGTGATGGCCGTCTGTTCGGCGCTGGCCGCCGTCACGGCGTATCCCGCGCTGTCGTGGCTGATCGCGCATCCCAGCTTCGGCAACATGGTGATGATCGAGCTGTGGCTGTCGTTCCTGTACGGCAGCTATAACGGCGCCACCATCGTCGCCCTCACGGAAATCATCCCGCTGCAGGTACGCACGACCGGGTTCTCGCTGGCGTACAGCCTCGCGACCGCGCTGTTCGGCGGCATGACGCCGCTGTTCTCGACGTGGCTGATCGACGCCACGGGCGACAAGGCCGCACCCGGCTGGTGGATGGCGGGTGCCGCCGCGATCAGCCTGTTCGCGACCTTCCTCGTCTACCGCGGCATCGTGAAGGAGCGCGTGGCCGTCAATTGAAGCGGCCCGCCAGGCCGCCGACGCTGTAGCGCCCCGCACCCAGCAGGGCGATGGCGACGGCGGCGCCGAGATACATCCCCTGCAGTTCGAGCGCCCAGCCGCCGGTGTCGTTCAGGGTGAAGAACTGGCTCGTGTGGACCAGCAGCAGCGCGACGATCATGTTCACGACCACGACGAGCGCCGCGGCGCGCGTGAACACGCCGAACAGGATCAGCAGCGGCGCGATCACTTCGCCGATGTACACGAGGTAGCCCAGGGCGCCCGGCAGGCCCGCCTTGACCAGCATGCCGCTGATGAAGCCGACGCCGCCGATCAGCTTCGACACGCCGTGAAACAGGATCAACACGGCCAGCACGGCACGCAGGACCAGCTTGCCGCCATCGTCCATCCGGTTTTCCATATTCCCTCCTGGTGTGAACACGACTGTATACTTCCATGGTACGCCACCTGAAGAGAACCAGCCGTTGATTCCTGATCCCGACAAGAATGCCCGCGTGCGCGGCGTGACGTCGATCGCCGCCATGCGCGACGCCATCCGTGACGCATCACGCAAACTCCCGCCCCTGACCGCCGTCCCCCGTTTCAGGACGCTCGATCGCGCGGCCTTCGTCGCGCAGGCCGAACGCGGCCTGCCGTTCATGATCACGGGCCTCGTCGGCCGCTGGCCGCTGTGCGCCTTCACGCCGGCGGCATTGCGCGCAAGGTTCGGCGACGTGCCCGTGCGCGCCCGCGTGGGCGACTACATCGGCACGGCGTTCGCGCCGGACCGCGCGATGCGGGACCTGGCGATGGGCGAGTACCTGGATCTCGTCGCGGACTGGCAGGACGGCTTGCCGCCGTATGTCGGCAACCTGGAGATCAATGCATTGAATGCGATGTGCCACTGGCCCGGCTACTTCGGCAAGATGGGACCGCCCCGCTTCTGGCTCGGTCCCGCCGGCACGGTGACGCCGCTGCATTGCGACTACGACGACAATATCTTCGCGCAGATCTGGGGCACGAAAAGGATCTTCCTCGTTCCGCCCCACCATGACGAGTTCCTGTACGTGCGCGAAGCGAATCCGGTGCTGTTCGGGTCCCCGTTCGATCCGGAGCGTCCCGATTTCGATGCGTATCCGCTCGCGCGCCGGGCGGCGCCGGTCGAATGCATCGTCGAGCCCGGGGAGATGCTGTACGTGCCCGCCGGCTGGTATCACCAGGTGCGGGCATTGACGTTCGCCTTGTCCGTCAACCGCTGGGCCAGGGCGATGCCGCTCGCGCTGAAGGACGAGCCTTCGCTGCGGCTTGCAGCGCCCTGAGCGGCGCTTACGCCTTGTGCTTGCGGCGGCGCGCGGCGCCCAGCAGGCCCAGGCCGCCGCAGATCAGCGCCAGGCTGGCCGGTTCCGGCAGGTCCGTCGACGGCGCGGTGTACGTGTAGGTGACCTTCGCGACGCCCGATGCGGCCGTGCTGAATTGCGTGATCAGGTTGCCCGAACCGTTGCCGCTCGACGCGCCGACGGCGTTCAGGCCCAGGTTGATCGTGCCGCCGCCCAGCGCCGAGAACAGGGCGAAATCGCTCGCGCTGCTGCTGACGAAGAAGTTCGCGCCCGACGCCGATACGGAACCGGTCGAGCCGCCCGACGTGCCGTCGAAGTTGATGCTGCCGTCGAACGCGCTGAAATTGAAGGTCTGGCTGAACACCGGATTCGTCACGACCAGCGTGCTGTTGTCCGGACGGGTCAGGCCCAGCAGCGAACCCAGCGAGAGGGTCACGGTGGAGGCCGTCGCATCCAGGCTTTCCGCATTGCCGTTGCCCTGCACGACGCCGGACAGGTCGAAGCGGATCGAGGTCAGGTTACCGAGGCTGGTGTCGAATTTCGAAAACGACAAGGTGTTCGACCAGTTGGTCGTGGCCAGGGCGATACTGTCGGAATAGCTGAGCGTGCTCGCTTGCGCGGATGCGAACGGGAGGAATGCGGCGGTTGCCGCCAGGGCTGCAAGTGTCTTTTTCATGTGTGCTGGTTCGAATTAAATGTTTGGTTATTAACGGGTGATACGGTTTTCCATTATAACCATAATAATGAACAAATTTCACGTGTGCATGTTTTCTTTTACACAATTTCAGTGTCAAGATTGCAATCTGTAGCCGACGGCGGTTTCGGTCAACAGGTGCCGCGGCTGCGCCGGATCGTCTTCCAGCTTCTGGCGCAGATGTCCCATGTAGATGCGCACGTAATGTCCATTGTCCGCGTTCGACGGCCCCCACACCTCGCGCAGGAGCTGCGGCGCCGTGACGACGCGGCCCAGGTTCGCGATCAGCACGGACAGCAGCTTGTACTCGGTCGGCGTCAGGTGCACGGGCTGGCCGTCGCGCAGGACCGTACGCTTGTTCAGGTCCACCTCGACCCGGCCGAATACGATGCGTGCGGAGGCGTCGCCGCCCGCCTTGTGCTGGCGGCGCAGCGCGGCGCGCACGCGTGCGAGCAGTTCGCCGATGCCGAAGGGCTTCGTCAGGTAGTCGTCCGCGCCGGCATCCAGCGCCGCGATCTTGTCCGCCTCGTCGATGCGCGCGGACAGCACGATGATCGGCATGGGGCTCCAGGTGCGCACGTCGCGGATCAGTTGCATGCCGTCGCCGTCGGGCAGGCCCAGGTCGAGGATGATGAGGTCGGGCGTGCGGCTGCCGGCATCGATCCGGCCGCGCTTCAGCGTCTCGGACTGGTGCACCTGCCAGCCCTCGCCTTCGAGGGCCATGCGGACGAACCGGCGGATCTGCGGTTCGTCCTCGACGATGAGGGCGACGGGTGCGGCGGATTCAATGCTCATGCTGGTCGGTGAAGTGGTGATGGTGTTCGGGGTCCGGCAGCGGCGGCGGCTCGCCCAGGGGCAGGCGCAATTCGAAGCAAGCGCCGGCGTCCGGCAGGTTGAACGCGCGCATGCGGCCGCCGTGGGCCTCGACGATGGCGCGGCAGATCGCCAGGCCCAGGCCGACGCCGGCAATCGACGATTCCTGCCTGCCGCGCACGAATTTCTCGAACAGCGCGTCCGCGCGGCCCGCCGGCAGGCCCGGACCGTCGTCGCCCACGGCGACGACCAGCATGCCCTCTTCCGCGCGCGCCGCGATCGTCACATGGGCGTCCGGCGGCGTGTACTTGCCGGCGTTTTCCAGCAGGTTGCACAGCACGCGCTCGAGCAGCGCCGCGTCGAAGCGCACGAGCGGCAGGCCGCGCGGGATCTGCGTGTCGACCGATCGTCCGCCCAGCTGCCAGCGGCAGGCCCGCAGCGCGCTGCCGATCGTCTCCTCGACCAGTTGCCATTCCAGGTTGAGCTTCACGCCGCCGCTCTGGATGCGCGCCATGTCGAGCAGGTTGGCGACGAGGGTACTCATGCGCCGGGCCTCGTCGCGCAATGCGTTCGCCAGCTCCATCTGCGCGGCGGCCAGCGTCGGACGCGACAAGGTCAGCGATTCGGACAGGCCGACGAGGCTCGTGAGCGGCGTACGCAGATCGTGCGACAGCGCCGCCAGCAGCGAGTTGCGCAGGCGCTCGCCCTCCATGCGCACGACGGCGTCCTGGGCCACGTCCACGTAGTGCACGCGCTCGAGCGCGATGGCGGCCAGGGCCGCGAAGGCGTCCAGCAGTTCGCGCCGTTCCGGCACGAGCAGCGCGGCGACGTCCCGCACGCGCACCGCGAGCACGCCGCGCGAGCGCATCGGCGCCAGCAGCGGCAGGTACAGGTAAGGATTGCTGGGCAGCGTGGGCGTCCCGGCGCCGGCCGGCGCGGCATGGTCGAACGCCCACTGCGCCGCGGCCATGTCCAGCACGCTGAGTAGCGGCGCGCGTTCTGCGCTGGCCGGATCCGCGACCGGCCAGCGCAGGCGTCCCGTATCGTCCGGCAACAGGATCGCGGCGCGGGCATCGAAGGTGCGCGCGAGGAAGCGGCGGGTGATCTCGAAGACTTGCTCCGTCTGCAGCGCGACGGACAGCGCCCGCGCGAATTCGTACAGCGCGCGGGTGCGGGCTTCGCGCCCGGTCGCGCTTTCCGCCTGCTCGCGCAGGTCCGACGTCAGCCGCGCCGTGATCCAGCCGACGGCCAGCATCACGGCCAGCGCGACGGCGTACTTGAATTCGCTGACGTCGTACTGGCGGCGCGGCGCGGCGGCGACGAGCGCGCAAAAGCCGACCAGGGTCGCGAGGATCGCGGGGCCGCGGCCGAGGCGGATCGCGACGAGCACCACCGTCAGCAGGAACAGCATGGCGACGTTGGCGACGTCCAGCAACGGCAGCAGCGGCAGCGCGACGATGGCCGTGCCCAGGCTGGCCGCGATCGCAGCGAGATAGCGGCGCGGCGCCGGCTTGCCCGCGGCGTGGGAGCCGTGCAGCGGCTCCGCGCGAGGCGGAGCGGGCGCGGGCGCCGCGACTTCGACGAGATCGAGTTCCGGCGCCGCCTGTGCGAGCCGGCGCAGAAAAGGTGCGCGCCACGCGGCGGCCGCGCGCCCGCGCGCCGTCACGGCCGTCGCGCAGCCGTGACGGCGCGCGTAGCTGGCGGCGACGGCGGCCGCGTCCGGTCCGTCCAGCACGGCGGTGACGGCGCCCCGGGCCTGCGCCTGGCGCAGGAGTTCGAGCGTGCGCAGGCGCGCGGCTTCGCCCTGCCTGCGCGTCCCGGCGTTCTCGACGAGGATGGCGTGCCACGGCGCACCGTCCGCCGCGGCGAGACGTGCGGCCGCGGCGACGGTACGCTCGTCGCCGCTGTCGGCGCGCAGCACGGCCAGCACGCCGCGCGCGGCGGCCGTGGAGGATGATGTCGTCGATCCGGAACTCTGCATGCGTGGATGGTAAGCGATCGCACGTAAAAGCGGCATAAAAATGCACGGCGTTTACTTACCGCCGCAGGACGAGCATTTGCGACAATTTTCAAGGCGCCGGCCTGTCGTGGCAACCAGGCCCACTCCCCACAAGCGTCATGCCGGACGTGGCGAACACAGCCAAAATCGGTGGCGCCTTCACCCAGCACAGCCTGCGCTCGTAGGGTAAAGGGGGCCATCTCGTTCACGGCCCCGTGTTCCGGGGCCGTGATTGCCGTCACGCCAGGAATGGCGTGCGGCACGGCGTTACAGGTCAGAACACGTAGTTCGCCGACATCCGGAAGCTGCGGCCCGGATCATACCAGGCTCGTCCCATGTCGCCAGGGGTCTGCTGGTAGACCTGCCGCGTCACGGTACGCGTCAGGTTGCTGACGTTGAAGCTGGCCGAAATGTGGTCGCTGAAGCGGTAGTTGATGCCGCCGTCCCACTGACCCACAGGCATCTGCCAGACCGGAAGCCCGTAGCCCGCATCATGCGGCGCGTTGCCGTTGGCGTCGACGCGCTGCGGATCCGCGCTGGTACCATTGCTGCCGCTGGTGCCATAAACACCGGTCGCCTGCAGGGTACGGTCACGCCAGGAATACGCCAGGCGCGCCGACAGCGGGCCGTGGTCGTACATGAACGTGAAGTTGAAGGCGCGCTTCGACAGGTACGGCACCGGCAGATCCTTGTACGGGATACCGTT
The DNA here is from genome assembly GCF_059491305.1 of Massilia sp. Masssp94. NCBI lineage: Bacteria > Pseudomonadati > Pseudomonadota > Betaproteobacteria > Burkholderiales > Oxalobacteraceae > Massilia > Massilia sp. Masssp94. Next base: position 6,386,019 of record NZ_CP168501.1, on the reverse strand, counting down.
CGTGTCGCAACCATACAGCGCCGCGGCACCGACCAGCGAGCCGGACGGGCAGAAATTCGCCGGGTTCGGGTGATACAGCTGCTGCTTGCTGTCGATGTACGTGAAGTTCGAGGACACGCCGAAACCCTTCACCCAGTCAGGCAGTTTCTCGCTCAAGCTGCCCAGGTGATCGAAGTAGGTGCTGCCCGCCAGCTCGATACCCTTCACCCAGGCCTTGGCCGCATTGGCCGGTCCGGTGACCGTGAACTCCTGATCCGTGCCGGCCAGATCCTTGAAGGTCCTGGTATAGGATTCCTGCATGACGATGTCCTTGACCTGCTTGTAGAAGAACGCAGAGGTCAGGGATTGTCCCGGATGCGGATACCATTCCAGCGTCACGTCGAAATTGTTCGCCTTGAGCGGCTTCAGTTTCACGTTGCCGGAGTTACTGCCGGTATATTCGATGTTGGTGATCGCCTTGTTGTTGTTGGGGTCGGTGACCACCTTCTGGCTCAGGGTAATGTACTCCTGCAACTGATCGAAGCCAGGACGGTAAATGCCGCGGGACAGCGCGATCCGCGACTGCAGCTTGTCCGTCAGGCGCGCCTTCAGGTTCAGGCTCGGAATCACGTCGACATGGCTGGACGTGAGATCGAGCGGCGTATTGATCTCGCCGAAGCGGGGAATGTTCGGATTGTCATTCACGCTGTATTTCGGCTGGAAGACCGTGTAGCCATGCGCCACCGTCTTGGTCCTGACCACGCGTACGCCCGCCACACCCTCCACCGGATATTTCCAGTCATCGAAGCCGAAGCGCAGGTTGCCGTACACGCTCTGGGTGCCTTCGTTGTGCTTGCTGACGTGCTGCGGATCGTTGTCGTAGCCCGCCGGCTTCCAATCCTTGGCGTACGTCGTGCAATCGGTGTTGCCGCCCTTGTACTTGTTGGCATCCTCGCAGTTATATTTCAGAGCGAGCAACAAGTTCTGGTACGCGGCCGGATCCTTGACCATCGCCACGGTGGGCACCACGAACGTCGGCGGTGCGGAAATCCTGCCATTGAAGAAGTTGGCGAACGCGTAGCCCTCGACGCTGCCCAGGGCCGCGTATTTCGGGTCGCTCAAGTAACCGAAGTTAGGGCGCTGCCAGTCCCAGCTCTGCAACTTCGGCAGTTGCCCCGGTACCGTGGTCTGCGCCACGCCCCATTCCTCACTATACGATTTCCAACCCGTTCCGGCATTCTTGTCTTTGCGCGAAGAACGTTCCGTCGCCCGTACGCCAAAGCGGAAGTCGCGCAGCACCGGGTGGTCGAAACTGTATTTGGCATCCGCTTTCCACGCATACAGGTCCGCCTTGGCCCTGTTGACCTCCGGCTGCGAAATGCCCCAGAAGTAGTTCTTGGGATCGGCCAGGAATGCGGTCGTCTTGTCGTCGAACTGGAACACAGGCGTCTTGCCGGAGACGTCGACGGTTTCGCTCGGCAAATAGCTGCCGAGGTTCAGCATGCCGTAACTGGCGGAGTTGGTGGCATGCACCCACTGCAGGTCGTTCTGGAACGACCAGCTCTCATTGAGCCGCCACTTGAGGTTCCAGGCCAGCTCGCGCGTGCGTCCATGCACATTGCTGAAATTGCGGGTAGTGCCCATGGCGATGCCGCCATCCACGAACTGGTTCAAGCCCAGGCCGAACGGATAGTTGATCGTGCCCGACTGGAACACGCCTCTGCCGTCGAATTTGGAGTCGGTATAAACGGCCTTGTAGGGATCGGCAGGCCCCATGAAGGTGTTGATGTTATTGTTCAGCTGATGGAAACCGGAATCGAAATACGTCAGCGACGTTTCCACGTTGGCGTTCTTCCACTGTAACGCCCCATAGAAGCCCACGCGCTTCGTATCCTCCTCGTTGCGGCCCCAGCTCACGCCGCCCGGCACCCATACCGTCTGGTCCTTGACGATATCGTTCCGCGGGAAGTAGTTGTTCTGGTTGATGCTGTCGTAGTTGCCTTTGGATCGGGTGGTGGACAAATCCACCAGCGCGCCAAATTCACCCATCGAGGTTTTCCAGCGGTTCGAGTACAGGCCGGAGAAGCTCGGCGTCTTGGACTTGCCCATTTCGGCGTAATTGCCCGACGCGCTCAGCGCACCATACTGGCCAGGGGCATCGAACGGCAACCGCGTGCGCAGGTTGATCTGGCCGCTGACGCCGCCTTCGATCAGGTCGGCGGAGGGATTCTTGTAGACCTCGACGCCCGCCATCAGTTCCGGCGGCACGTCGCCCCAGCTCAATTCACGTCCGGGCCAGCCGGCCGAGAATGATTCGCGGCCATTCAGGGTGGAAGAACCCCAGGAAAGGCCGCGAATCTGGACGCCCGAGCCTTCCACGTTGAATTCCAGGCCATTCGCGGCAAGGGAAGCACCCGTGCGCGACTGGTTACGGTCCATCGTGACGCCCACGACCCGCTGCAGCACTTCGGTGATCGATTTGTCCGGCAGCTTGCCGGCCTCGTCGGCCACGACGGCATCGACGATCTGCTCGGCGTCGCGCTTGATCGCCGTCGCGGTTTCCAACTGCTTGCGCTGGCCGGTCACCACGACGGTGGTTGTACCATCCTTCGAATCCTCTGCGGACGTCGATGCCGTCGTCTGCGCTTGCGCAGCGTTGCCGCACAACAGCGCGAACTGCGCCGCGGCTACCGCCAGCGCCGTCATCTTGATCGGTTTGCTCACGATCTTCGTCTCAATTCTTGTCATTATCTGTATCCTCTTGTATATGCCTTTATTGTCACCGCGCCGTACGGCGACCATAAATATCAGTCCGTTGTCACTGGAAGTAGACGGGGCCGGTCAGCTTGAACTGGCTGACGTACTTCGACGATGCATTCGCCACCTGTCCGTTCGGCTGCACCGCGGAGAACCTCAGCTCGACGACCGGCTGGGTCTGCACCAGGATCGCGACGTCCGGCGCACTCATGCCGCACGCCTGGCTGAACGTGAAGTTCTCCTTGAAACCGAGGCGGTAGTCCGTGGCGGCAGCGGCGGTTGGCTGCACCGTGGACTGCAGAGCCAATCGGCATACGGTTCCGTCCGTCTTCTTGAAGGGCGCGAGGAACATTTCGACTTTGACCTGGTTATTTGCCGAGCCGAACCATTCGGCGTTTTCCGCCAGATTGAAATGCAGCGCAGTCTGGATGTCGAGCCGCGCGCCCTTGGGCGAAGCGGGGTCGGGCGTAAGGAAAGGGTCGTCCTTGACGTTGGCTCTGTACACGCTGTCCGTATTCGCAACATCGTTGTCGACAATGCCGGTGGCGAACAGCTGCAAGGACGCCTTGTAATAATCCGATGCCTGCGGAGCCTTATCGAACGTCGAGGTAAAGGTGAAGCTCTTGCCGTCGCTGGAAACAGCACGATCGCAACTATCGCACCACCATTGGTTACCCGCGTGGCCGATCAGGCCTTCGACGGTGTGATCGGTGTCCTTGTAACCGGAAAGGAAATTCACCATGGCCGGCTTTTCGGTGCCGATCGGAATGCTCTTCGACATCGCCTTCGCCATCGCCTTGCCCAACGTCGTTTCATCCGTCAGCAACGCCGGCATGAAGTAGTCATTGCCGTCCTGCTCGGCGGTGATGATGCACATCCCGTTGGCGAGCTTGGTCATCGTGTTCCCGCTGACCGAGCAGATGCTGGGCGTCGTGCTCGTAAACTTGGGCGGAAGACCCGAGGTAAAGGTGGCGGTCAACTGCACCGGCGTCGAATCGAGCGGCTGCCAGCCCGGATTGATGAACGATCTGATCATCTGCGGGTTCTTGGGAACCACGAAAGTCTGGCGCTTCGAGACCGGAGCGAAACCGTCGGCACCGGGCTGGGTCGCGATCACCGAGCACTCACCCAGTTTCAGCAGCGTCAGCTGATCCCCGCTGACGCTGCAAGTGTCCGGCGTGGCCGAACTGTAGGTCACGGTCCCGCCGGAACTCGCCGTCGCCTTCAGCGTGGTGTGCGCCGAATTGGGTGGCACACCGATCATCGCTTGACCCAGGAACGGCATCTGGAAGTCGATGGTTTGCTCTTTGGCGCCGTCGGTGCCGCCGCCGCCGCCGCCGCAACCGCTCAGCAGTGCGATGCAGCCAAGCGCGATCGCTGACACTTGGAATTTCATCCCTTGTCCCCTCATGGTGGTGTCCTTTTCTGATGTGTTTATCTAATTGCATATCGCGTCCCCGGCCGCACCGATGACGCGTCAAGACTCTTCCAGGCCCACTCGCTGATTTGCGGCGGAACGATCGTCTTGCTTCAAGCGTTGGTTCGCGGCGGCACCTGCCGCGGCCGCTTCTTGCGAAATACTCCCGCCACGCTCCGTCCATGTCTGGATGGACGCAGCTGGGCGATGGCAAGGGCGAGTTCGACAGTAGGGAGACCGGGCAGGAGGCGCGGGTGTCGTAAATCCTTGCGGACCAACCAAGTGTTATGGTGAGCCCAGCAACGATCGGCAGCAATTACGACAATCATCAAAGCCACGAGGAAATCCCGCAACGCGTGGTTCGCGCGTGGCCGATTGCACGGGAGTGCTTAACAAGGCGACTCCGGCAGGCCGCGGCGACACGGACGGACGCCGCGTGAAGGGTCGGTGCCGGTGTCGTCGGCCGGGATTGGCGCCGGTCCCGTCGACGCGGCTGCCATGATGATGGGATGTTGCGGCGAAGTGCATCCGGGGATGGATGCGGCCGGTGAGTGCTTCTGCCCGGTCAGCCGAACAGCTTGTTGGCCGTCTTCGCCACGAGCTCGCCCTGGTGGCGCGCGCCGTCGAGCTCATTGGCGCTCGGCTGGCGCTGGCCCTGGCCGCCCGCGATCGTGCTGGCGCCGTACGGGCTGCAGCCGGTGATCTCGTCCAGCGTCATCTGGCCCGCGAAGCTGTACGGCAGGCCGACGACCACCATCCCGAAGTGCAGCAGGTTCGTGATGATCGAGAACAGCGTCGTTTCCTGGCCGCCGTGCTGGGTCGCCGTCGACGTGAATGCGGCGCCGACCTTGCCGTGCAATGCGCCCTTCGCCCACAACCCGCCCGTCTGGTCCAGGAACGCGGCCATCTGCGACGGCATGCGGCCGTAGCGCGTGGGCGCGCCGATCACGATGGCGTCGTAGTCGGGCAGTTCGTTCACGGTCGCGATCGGGGCCGGCTGGTCCAGCTTGAAATGGCCGTTGCGGGCGACGTCGTCCGGCACCGTCTCGGGCACCCGCTTCACGTCCACGGTCGCTCCCGCCGCGCGCGCCCCTTCCGCCAGCGCGTTCGCCATTTGTTCGATGTGTCCATACGTCGAGTAATACAGCACCAGTACCTTCGCCATGGCCGTTCCTTTCCCGTCATCCCGGCGCCACCGGCGGCGCCCTGCCTCGCTTGCCCAATTGGCAACGATCCGCACATGCTACCCCATCATGCACTCTTCCGGCGTCCGTATTAATGCAAGTACAATGGCGCCCTGATGAAAGCCCGCCACTACCTGATCCTCATGGCCGTCGCCATCCTTGTGCCGGTCACCGTCATCGCCGGCGCGGGCCTGTCCATGCTCCTCGACTGGGAGCGCGAATCGCGCATCCGCAGCGTCGAGTCCAATGCGCGCGCCACCGCGCTGCTCGTCGACCGCGAGGTCGCGGCCGCCCAGGCGGCGCTGCGCGCCCTCGGCAATTCCGACGCCATACGCCGGGGCGATTTCGCCGAAATCCACCGCGAGGCGGCCGCGATGAACGCATCCACGCCGTGGACGTGGACCCTGTTGATCGACTACGACGGCAGCCCGCTCATGAATACCCTCGTCCCGTACGGCACGCGCCTGCCGGGCCATGCCGGGCCCTGGGTGGCCGAAGCCTGGGACAGCCAGCGGCCGCGCGTGTCCGGCTACTTCGTCGGCGCCCTGTCGCGCAAGCCGACCGTCTCCGTCGACGTGCCGGTGCCGCGCACCGCCGGCGGGCGCTGGGTGCTGAGCCAGATCTTCGACGCCGGCCATTTCGCCACCGTGTTCGCGGACAAGGGCATCGGGCCGGACTGGGTCGTCGGGATCATCGACCGCGACGGCGTCTCGATCGCGCGCAACGTCAACGACACGCTCGTCGGCACCAAGGCGCGGCCCGAACTAATCGCGGCGGCCCGCGCCGCGAAAAGCGGCATGGCGCGCCACCAGACGCGCGACGGGATCGAAGTCTACGACATCTTCACGCACAGCGACACCACCGGCTGGACCATCGCGATCGGCGTTCCCGTCGCCGAGATCGAGAAGGCGGCGCGGGCCGCCACGCTGTACGCGGGCCTCGCGCTGCTCGCGCTGATGGGGCTCGCGTTCGGCATCGCGTCGTTCCTCGCCCAGCGCCTGAGCGTGGCGCTCGACCGCGCGCGCCGCACCGCCGAGGCCTTGCCGCTGGGCGCGCCCGCCCGGCCCGCGCCGACCCGGGTGCACGAAGTCGACGTGCTGCAGGACGCGCTGTACCACACGAGCGAAAGCCTGGCACGCGAGCGCGCCGCGCGCGCGGCGCTCGAATCGGAACGCGAAGCGCTGCTCCAGAGCGAACGCGATGCGCGCCGCCTGGCCGAAACGCAGAGCGCCGCCAAGGACAACTTCCTCGCCATGCTGGGCCACGAACTGCGCAATCCGCTGGCCGCCATCGCGGGCGCGCTGAAGGTGCTCGACATGCCGGCCGCGAACGCGCAGATGACGGCCCACGCGCGCGAGATTGGGCGGCGCCAGACGCGCCACCTGACCCGCATCGTCGACGACCTGCTCGACGTGCGCCGCATCCTGTCCGGCAAGGTGGAACTGAGAAAGACGCCCATCGACGCCGGCGCGCTGCTGCTGCACTGCTGCGCGACGCGGCAGGTGGTGGACGCGGGCGTGCACGCGTGGACCGTGTCCGTGCCGGCGCTGTGGGTCGACGGCGATGCCACCCGGCTCGAACAGGTGTTCGACAACCTCCTGCACAACGCGATCAAGTACACGCCGGCCGGCGGCGCGATCGCCGTGCGCGGCCATGCCGAGGATGGCGTCGCCGTGTTCGAGGTGAGCGACACCGGCATCGGCATCGAACCGACGACCCTGCCGCTGATCTTCGAGGCGCTCGTGCAGGGCCCCGTCGGCATCGACCGCGCGCAGGGCGGCCTCGGTCTCGGTCTCGCCCTCGTGCGCGAGCTGGCGGTGCTGCACGGCGGCAGCGTGACGGCCGCGAGCGGCGGCGACGGTCAGGGCAGCACGTTCACCCTGCGCCTGCCGCTGGTGGCCGCGGCCAGCGCCGCGTGAACGGCGCCTACGCGCACACGGGTTCGTCCTGCAGGCGGTACGGCGACCCGCGGGCCCAGTCCAGCAACAGCGCGGCCGGCATCGGCGCGGCGACGAAATAACCCTGGGCCTCGTCGCAGCCGAGAGTGTGCAGCGCATCCCAGATGCGCGCATTGCTGACGCCTTCCGCGACGACGCCCATGCCGAGATCGTGCGCCAGGTGCACGGTGGATTTCACGATCGAGGCGGCGCGCCGGTCCTCGATCATCTGCATGGTGAAACCGTGGTCGATCTTGATGACGTCGACGGGCAGGCGGCTCAGGTAGCTCAGCGACGAATATCCCGTGCCGAAATCGTCGATGTACAGCCGGAAGCCCATCGCCGACAGGCGTTCCAGCTCGGCGATGCTCTCCGCCGGGTTCTGCATCAGGCTGCTCTCCGTCATCTCCAGCCCGATCAGGCCCGCGCACGAGCCATGCCGTTCCAGCAGCTCGCGCAGGTGTTCGGACAGCGACAGCGCGGCGATGTCGCGCGCGGACAGGTTCACGGCGATGGGGAGGCGCACGCCCTGCGCGCGCCACGCCTCGCTCTGGGCGACGGCGCTGGCCAGCATGTGCTGCGTGAGCACGTGGATCAGGTCCGTGGATTCGATCAGCGGCATGAACGTCTCCGGACCGATGCAGCCCTTCTCCGGGTGCACCCAGCGCACGAGGGCTTCCGCGCCGACGATCTCGCGGCCGGCCATCGTCACCTTCGGCTGGCAAAAGAGCTGGATCTGGCCGGCCTCGATGGCCGTGCGGAAGTCGCCGATCAGCGACAGGCGGTCGGGCGTGTGCGGGTCGTCCTCGGCCGCGTAGACGGCGACGTTACGCCCAAGGTGCGCGGCCTGGTACAGCGCGATGTCGGCTTTCCTCAGCAGCGTGTGGTAGTCGAGGCCTTGCAGCGGCGCGAGCGCGATGCCGACGCGTGCGCCGATCTCGTACGAGATGCCGGCGACCGCGAACGGGGCCTCCAGCGCGCGGTGGATGTGCTGGGCCCAGCGCCGCGCTTCTTCCTCGTCGGCGCCGTCCAGCACGATCGGAAAGCGCGCATCGCAGCGCGCCACGACGCCGGCCTGGCCGACGACGGCGGCGAGGCGGTCGGCCACGAGCGCGAGCAGCACGTCGCCGTACAGGTGCGTGAGCGCGTAGTTAACGTCGCGGAAGCGCACCAGGTCGACGATCAGGCAGGCCAGCCGCGCCGGGCCGCGTCCCCGGCCCGCGCCGCGGCGCAGCTGGATCAGCCGGTCGTCGACCTCGTTCTCGAACCGGTTCATGTTCGGCAGGCCCGTCACCGTGTCGTAGTATGCCAGGCGGCGCACGTTTTCCTCGGCGCGGCGGCGCTCCGTGACGTCCTGCACGAGGCCCAGCATCTTGACGACGCGGCCCGTCGCGTCGCGCCGGACCTCGGCCACGGAATGCAGCCAGCGCACCTCGCCGTCCGGCCGGATCAGGCGGAACTCCACGTCGTACTTGTAATCGGGGTCGAGCAGCGCCCGCTCGCGCGCGCGCTCCGCCATGGGCCGGTCGTCCGGGTGGATGCGGGCGTAGATCTCCGCCGTCGACACGGGCCTCTCGTCCGGGCGGAAGCCCATGATCCGGTACCCTTCCGGCGACGACGTCACGTGCGAATCGCTGGCCGCGTCCCAGATCCAGTTGCCGATCAGCGCGAGCGCCTGCGCGCGCAGCAACTCGTCCTGCGTGTCGCGCAGCTGGACTTCGGCCTCGACGTGGCGCGTCACGTCCTGCAGGACGACGAGCACGGCGTCGCGCCCGCCGTATTCGATGGCGCAACGCTGCAGGATGGCGTGGTGGATCTCGCCGCGCGCGCCCGCGATGTGGCGCACGTGCGAATGCAGGCGGCAGGTATCTGGACGCAGGGCATCGGCGTCGCCCTCATCGCGCGCGTACAGCTCGGGCAGACGCATGCCCAGCAGCGTGTCGCGGGTATGGCCGAGCAGCGCCAGCGTCGCATCGTTGGCGTCGAGGATTTCCTGCGACACGGGGTCGCAGACCAGCATGGACAGCTGCGTCCCGTCGAACAGGGGCCGGCACCATGCGCTCGCATCCGCGCGCGGGGACTGTGCAGCCATGGCTTTCCTTTCCAGTCGATGAGGGACCGCAATATAGTATAACGCAATCATCGATAACAAAATGTCATCAAAGACCTGTCAAGATAGACAGGTAGCCCGCTTTTAGGCCATCCTCCAGAATGGCCCGCCCCGCTTTTTCCACCCCTATCAGATGGAGCACACATGACGAACAACGTACGCTGGGGGATCCTCGGCACCGGCCGGATCGCCCGCGATTTCGCCACGGCCCTGCGCGACACGCCGGGCGCCACGCTCGCCGCCGTCGCCTCGCGCGACCCCGCGACGGCCGCCGGATTCGCCGACGAATTCCATATTCCCCTGCGCCTGAAAGGCTACGACAGCCTCGCCGCCTGCGCCGACGTGGACCTCGTCTACATCGGCACGCCGCACGCCATGCATGCCGAGAACGCGCTGTCGATGCTCGCCGGCGGCAAGGGTGTGCTGTGCGAAAAGCCGTTCGCGCTGAACCGCGCGCAGGCCGGGCAGGTCGTGGCCCTCGCGCGCAGCCGCAAGGTATTCCTGATGGAAGCCATGTGGACGCGCTTCATGCCCGCGCTGGACGAAGTCAAACGCATCCTCGCCTCCGGCGTGCTGGGCGAGGTGTCGCAGGCCAGCGCCGATTTCGGCTTCGTCGCGTCGGGCGGTCCGGAAGCGCGCCTGTTCAATCCGGCCCTCGGCGGCGGCGCGCTGCTCGACGTCGGCATCTATCCGCTGTCGATCACAGCCTACCTGCTCGGCGCCGTGGAATCCGTGCGCGCCCAGGCGGAACTGGGGCCGACCGGCGTCGACCTGCAGACCGTGTTCACCCTGCGCCACGCGGGCGGCGCGCTGTCCACCTGCGCCTGCTCGCTGAAGGCGCGCACGCCGGGTCTCCTCACATTGTCCGGCCGCCACGGCCAGCTGCGCCTGGACGCGCCGTTCCACCGTCCGCCCACCCTCACCCTCATGCTGGCCGACGAACCGGCTCGCATCATCCCGACGCCGTATCTCGGCAACGGCTACGTGCACGAGGCGATCGAGGCGCAGCGCTGCTGGGCCGAAGGCCTGATCGAAAGCCCGGCCATGACGCACGAGCAGACCCTGCACCTGATGGGCGTGCTGGACGAGATCCGGGCCCAGACCGGCGTGAAGTATCCGGGCGATTGACATGACTCCCGGCGCGCGGCATACTCGCCGGTGTTAGCGCTATCAATACAATGACCGGAGACACAGATGGCCGCATTCCTTCATCCCGCCGGAGCAGTCCGATGACGGCCGCCCTGCCCCGGGCCGCCGCCGCAGCCACACCCGCGGCGGCGGCGCCGCTGCCCTGGCGCGAAAAGCTCGCCTACGGCGTGGCCGACATGGGTTTCAATTTTTACTGGACCAATGTCGCCACCTTCCTGCTGATCTTCTACACGGACACGTTCGGGATCTCGGCCGCCGCGGCCGCGACGATGATGTCGACGATTAAGATCATCAACGCGTTCACCGACCCGATGATCGGCGCCGCCGCCGACCGCACGGACAGCCGCTTCGGCAAGTTCCGTCCGTGGCTCGTGTGGATGTGCGTCCCGCTGGCCGGCGCCGCGGTCCTCACGTACACGACGCCCGGCCTGGAAGGCGACGCCAAGCTCGCGTGGGCCTACGGGACGTACCTGCTGATGATGGTCTGCTACACCTGCGTGAACATCCCGTACAACGCGCTGTCCGGCGTGATGTCGGCCGATCCGCAGCAGCGCTCGACCATCAACGGCCTGCGTTTCATCTTCGCGTTCGCCGGCAGCACGCTCGTGACGGCCGCGACGCCCGACCTCGTGCGCTGGCTCGGCGCCGGCAACGAACAGCGCGGATGGCAACTGACGATGCTGCTGTGGGGCGTCGCCGCGTCGCTGCTGTTCGTGCTCACCTTCTTCAATACGCGCGAGCGCATCGCGCCGCCGCCGGGCCAGAAGAACGCCGTGTGGCGCGACGTGCGCGACCTCGCGGGCAACCGGCCGTGGGTGGTGCTGTTCTTCCTCGCCCTGATCATCATGGTGACGATCACGCTGCGCACCGCCAGCGCCGCCTATTACTTCAAATACGTCGTCGAGCGCCCGGACCTGATGCGCACCTTCGTGCCGACCTACATGGTGACGGCCGCGATCGGTGCAGCCCTCACGCCGCTGCTCACCCGCTTCATCGACAAGAAGACCCTGATGATCATGCTGATGAGCGCGACCGCCGTACTGTCCGCCGCGTTCTACGTCGTGCCGCCGGACCAGGTGTGGCTGATGTTCGTGCTGCAGGGCGCGATGGGTCTCGTGCTGGGGCCGAAGTCGCCGCTGGCGTTCTCGATGTATGCCGATACGGCCGACTACAACGAGTGGCGCACGGGCCGCCGCGCCACCGCCATGACGTTCGCCGCCGCCACGTTCTCGCAAAAGCTGGGCACGGCGGTCGCCGTCGCCGTGATCGGGTCCGTGTTCACGGCGCTCGGCTACGTCCCCAACGCCGTGCAGGCCACCGGGTCGCGCGAAGGGATCGTGTGGCTCATGTCCTTCATCCCGGCGGCGTTCGCCGTCGCCGCCGTCGCCGTGATGTGCTTCTATAACCTGAATGCCAGGCAGCTCGCGGCAATCCAGGCCGACCTGGCCGCCCGCAAACCGCCCATCGAATAAACAACGCGAATAACAACGACAAGGAAAGACCATGCTGCAACCGACCGAGAACGGCGCACGCTACGACCTCGCGAGCCCGACCGCCATGCCGAACGCCGGCGGCTTCCTGTGGAACCGCCGGATGATGATCCAGGTGACGTGCCGCGGCTACGCCACCGCCCAGTTCATGCAGCCGGAGCCCGCCAAGTACTCGCACGCGCCGAACCTCGAGGCGAAGACCTTCATGCAGCCGGAGCAGGCCTATTACGCGCACCACCCGGGCCGCTTCTTCTATGTGAAGGACGAAGAGACGGGCGAGATCTTCTCGGCCCCGCACGAACCCGTGCGCGCGGCGCCCGACCGTTTCAGCTTTTCCGTCGGCCGCGACGACCTCGCGTGGACCGTCGAAAAGCTGGGCATCCGCATCGACCTGCGCCTGGGCGTCCCGGTCGACGACGTGGCCGAGCTGTGGACCCTCACCGTGACGAACGTCAGCGGCCGGCCGCGCAAGGTCAGCGTCTACCCCTACTTCACGATCGGCTACATGTCGTGGATGAACCAGTCGGCCGAATACCGCGCCGAACTCGGTGGCATCGTCGCCTCCAGCGTGACGCCGTACCAGAAGCTGCAGGACTATTTCAAGAACAAGGATTTCAAGGACAGGACCTACTTCCTGTGCGAGACGGCGCCGGACGCGTGGGAAACGAACCAGGGCCAGTTCGAAGGCGAAGGCGGCCTGCATGCGCCGGATGCGCTGCGCAACGAACGCCTGGCCGGCGGCGACGCCCGTTACGAAACGCCCGTCGCGGTCGTCCAGTATCGGCTCGCGCTGGATGCCGGCGCCGCCGTGACGCGCCGCTTCCTGTTCGGCCCCGCGTTCGACGACGCCGAGATCGCGTCCATGCAACGGCGCTACCTCGGCGCCGAGCAGTTTGCCGCCGCGGCCCGCGACTATGCGGCGTATGCGGACCAGGGCGCGGGCTGCGTCCAGGTCGAGACGCCGGACGCGGAATTCGACAACTTCGTCAACCGCTGGCTCGCGCGCCAGGTGTTCTATCACGGCGACGTCAACCGTCTCAGCACGGACCCGCAGACGCGGAACTACCTGCAGGACAACATGGGGATGGCGTTCATCAAGCCCGCCGTCGCGCGCGCCGCGTTCCTGCACGCGCTGTCGCAACAGGGTACGAACGGTGCGATGCCGGACGGGATCCTGCTGTTCGAAGGCGCGGAGCTCAAGTACATCAACCAGGTGCCGCACACGGACCACTGCGTGTGGCTGCCCGTGTGCCTGCAGGCCTACCTCGACGAGACGGGCGACTATGCGATCCTCGACGAACCGGTCACGGGCCACGACGGCATGGCGCTCACGGCGTACGAACGGATCTCGATGGCGATGGACTGGCTGCTGCACAAGCGCGACCACCGCGGCCTCTCCTACATCGAACAGGGCGACTGGTGCGATCCGATGAACATGGTCGGGTACAAGGGCCGCGGCGTGTCCGGCTGGCTGACGGTGGCCGCCGCGTACGCGCTGAACCTGTGGGCCGACGTGTGCGCGGCACGCGGCGACGACTGGCGCACCGAGCACTTCCGCGGGGGCGCGCTCGACATGAACACGGCGGCGAACCTGCACCTGTGGGACGGCGCGTGGTACGCCCGCGGCATCACGGACGACGACGCGATCTTCGGGGTCAGCGCCGACAAGGAAGGCCGCATCTATTTGAATCCGCAGAGCTGGGCGTTCCTCAGCGGCGCGCCGGACGAGAAGCAGCGCGCGACGATGCTGGCGGAGATCGACGCCCAGCTCGACACCCCGTACGGCGTGCAGATGTTCGCCCCGCCCTATTCCGCGATGCGCGAGGACGTGGGCCGCGTCACGCAGAAGCACCCGGGATCGGCGGAGAACGGCGCCGTGTACAACCACGCGTCCGTGTTCTACATCTACAGCCTGTACACGATCGCGCAGCCGGACCGCGCATGGGACGCGCTGCGCAAGATGATTCCGGGCCCGGGCGAGGACGACTACCTGCGGCGCGGGCAGCTTCCCGTGTTCATCCCGAATTACTACCGCGGCGCGTGGAAGGAATACCCGCGCACGGCCGGCCGTTCGAGCCAGTTGTTCAACACGGGCACCGTTTCCTGGGTCTACCGGTCCATCGTCGAAGGCCTGTGCGGTTTGAAGGGCGATGCGGCAGGCCTCGTCGTGAATCCGCAGTTGCCGTCGCACTGGCCGTCCATGCGCGTCCGCCGCGTGTTCCGCGGCGCCACGTTCGACGTCAGCGTGACGCGCGGCGCGGTCGGGCGGACGACGGTCGTGTGCGACGGGCAGACGCTGCCGGAAGCGCGCATCGGCGGCATCGAAGCGGGCCGCACGTATCGCGTCGAGGTGACCGTGCCCTGAAGGCCGGCGCCAGGCGGCACGGACCGGGCATGCACCTGTCCGTGTAACGATTTGCCTCGCGCGTGATCGAAAGCGTATCCGTCCCGGCCGGGACGCGATCCGTTTCCTGGAGATCGCCATGCGCATCCGAATCTGCCTCGTCGTTCCGTGCTTCGCCGCTCTGACGGCAGGCGCCGAACCGCTGTACACGCTGACCATCCTGCCGGAGTGGCTGCAGGCCAGCGCCATCAACAATGCCGGACAGATGACCGGCGTGATGCCGGTTCCCGGCGGCTCGCATGCGTTTCTCTTCACGAACGGCGACGTGCGCGACCTCGGCGCCCTCGGCGGCACGCGCAGCTTTGGCTACGCCCTCAGCGACAACGGCATGGTCACGGGCGACGTCGCGCCGGCCAACCGTCCCGGTCACGCCTTCCTCTACGCCGGCGGTACGATGCGCGACCTGGGCACGCTGCCCGGAGGCAGCTCCAGCATCGGCCTCGGCGTCAACGACACCGGGCAGGTGACCGGCTCGGCGACCACCGCCGCAGACCGGACGCATGCCATCCTGGCCGGCTATGGCGGCATGCGGGATCTCGGCACGCTCGGCGGCGATGTTTCATACGGCATCGGCATCAACGACGCGGGCCACGTGGTCGGCGCCTCGACGTTCGGTGGCGACGCATCGCGCTACCATGCGTTCGTCTATCGCGATGGGGTGATGACGGACCTCGGCGATTTCGGCGGCGCCGCGAGCTTCGCGCAAGGCATCAACGACCGCGGCCAGGTCATCGGCGCCGTCGTGGACACCGCCCAGGTCGCCCACTCCTTTCTCTACACGGACGGCACGGTGACGATGCTCGGCGACTTCGGCGGCCGCTACACGGGCACGTGGGACATCAACAACCTCGGACAGGTGGTCGGCTATTCGACGTTCGATGACGACATCGATTCCCGCCACGGTTTCCTGTACACGGACGGCAGGCTGCTGGACCTCAATGCGCTGGTCGATCCGGCACTGGGCTGGACCGTGGCGACGGCGCTCGGCATCAACGATTCACGGCAAATCCTCGGTTACGCCTGTCGTACGAGCGACGTGTGCCGGCCGGTGCGGCTGGATCCGATCACGCCCCCGCCCGTGCCGGAGCCGGGCGCGCCGACGATGTTGCTGACGGGGGTGATCCTGGGCCTTGGCGCGATGACGGCCAAAAAAAACAGGACCGGAAGCGACAAGCGACCAGTCCCTAAGAGGAGATATTTGAAGAGTGCGCAGCCCCCCGCGCACCCGCACCGCCTGCCGGCGCCACCGTCTGGTAGCGCTAACAAGCAATGCTGACAGTGTAACGTTTCCACGGAAAATGTAAAGCTCAACCGGGTGATTTTTTTTCGCGGCCGTTGGCCGGATCAGGTGCTTTCCCGCTCGCGCAACGTGAAGCCGAGATCGATCCGCCGCTCGCGCGGCTCCTTCCCGCCGATCACGTCGAGCAGCAGCGACGCCGCCTCGTACCCGATGCGGTAGCGCGGCGTGTCGATGGTCGTCAGCGACGGCACCATCCAGGCGGATGCCGGCAGGTCGTTGAAGCCGGCGATGGCGACGTCCTGCGGCACGCGGATGTCGTGGCGCTGGCAATAATAGATGGCGCCGTGCGCAAGGTCGTCGTTGCAGAAGAACACGGCATCGCAATCCGGCAGCGTGTCCAGTGCCTGGCGCATCAGCTCGGCGCCGAGGGCGATGGTCGACGGGTCCGCAACCATGATCTCCAGCTTCGGATCGGCCAGGCCGGCCGCCTGCATCGCCTGCCGGTAGCCGTCCGCGCGGCGCAGCGTGCGCTCGTCGAGCTGCGCGCCCACGAAGACGATACGCTTGTAGCCGCGCTCGATCAGGTGGCGCGTGATGGCGTTGCCGGCGTCGTGCTGCGAGAAGCCGACCGAGAGTGCACCCGGTTCGTCGGCGAGATCCATCATCGACACGACCGGCATGCGCGAAGCGGCCAGCATGCGCTCGACCTGCGGGCTGTGCGTGAGGCCGGAGAGCAGGATGCCGTCCGGATTCGACTGCAGGTAGGTGAGCAGCAGCTTTTCTTCCTCGGCATCCGAATAGCGTGTATTGCCGATCAGCAGCTGGTACTGCCCATGTTCGATGGCGTCATGGATACCGTCGAGCACGGCCGTGAACACGACGTTCGACAGCGACGGCACGAGCGCCACGATCACGCGCGACTGCGACGACGCGAGCGCCCGCGCGGCGCGGTTGGGCACATAGCCCAGTTCCACCACCGCCTGCTCCACCTTGGTGCGTGTCGCCTCGGACACCAGTTGGGGCTGGCTGAGGGCGCGCGATGCCGTCATCGTCGATACGCCCGCGTGCGCCGCCACCTCTTCCAGTGTAGTCCGCCCCGTTCCCCTTACCTTGCCTGTACTGCTTCTGCTCATTGTTTTTTTTTCGTAAATGCTGACCACACTGCGGGCCGACCATGGATTCCGCCACGGATTGAATATTTTGTCAATGTTTGACATGCAATCGTTCCCAATCCGCGACGCCAGGAATGACTGTCGAGTCCTGTCCGACTGGTCCTACAATCGCCTGACGCCTCCTCCGATTGTCGGCCCCGACAGGCGGCCTACCATGGCATTTCACGTACCGATCAAGGAGACGATTATGCCGAGCAACCAGGAGTACAAAGGCAAGGGCATGAAGGGCCGGAACTATGACGAGCTGAGCGGTGTAGGCACCAGCAGTGCCGGGAAGACGGGCACGACGGGCAACCTGAACGATGGCGGCCGCGACGGCGGCATCGGCACGCCCGACCCGGGGGATTCGGGCAACCTGCAGTCGGCCGGCGGCCAGCCGGGCGGCACGCCGGCACAGGGCCGGTCGCGCCGCAGCCAGGGCAACCAGCAGGACTCCGACCTGGCCAGCGGGCCGGGCGACAACGCGCAGCGCGGTGACCAGGGCAACCTCCAGAGCGGCAACCTCGACCAGGGCAACCAGTCGCAGTCCGACCTCGGCAGCGGGCCCGGCGACAATTCGCAACGGGGCAGCCGCGGCGGCGGCAACATGCAGAGCGGTGGCCAGGGCAGCCGGTCGGGCCGGAACCGGTTGACGCCGGACGATCTCGATACGGACGAGTCCCTCTAACACCATCACCGGCCCGTCCACCGGGCGGGCCTGTCCCGAAGCCATGATGTTGTGTTTACGCGTCACTCGGGGAAAGAGTTTCCACGCGGAATGATACAATCTTCCGTCCGTGCGCCTATGCCGGCTTCTTCCGCATCATCCCCGGTCTGACTGGAAACACATCATGAACGCGCCGGCCCTGCCCGCCTCCGCCGCCGACTACATCGCGCATATCGATCTTGCCTTCGAACTGATGGTCGTGCTGGACGCGTCCGGACGCATCGTGCGCGCCAACGCGGCGGCCGGGGACATCCTCGGCTACAGCCCGGTCGAGCTGGCGGGCCGTCCCGTGCGCGAGCTGCTGCATCCGGACGAGCGGGCCGCCATGGACACGCTCGCGGCCGACCTGCTGGCCGGCCGGCCGTGCCACGAGCGCGAACTGCGCTGGCGCCGCAAGGACGGCGCGACGATCTATCTGTCGCTGTCCGCGCGCTGGTCCGCGCACGCCAGGCTCGTGTACGCGAGCGCGCGCGACGTCACCGCGCACCGCGCGGCACGCGACGAACTGAAACGCTCGCGCGAGCGCATGCACGCCATGCTGGAGAGTATCGGCGACGCGTTCTTCGCCATCGACCGCGAGTGGCGCATCACGTACGCCAACCGCAAGGCCGGTGCGTTCATCGGCGTGGACGTGGCACCGAATGTCGGGCGCCACCTGCTCGAGGTCGCGCCCGCGCTCGAGGGCTCGGCCATCGTCGAGCACTACCGCCGCGCGCTGGCCAGCGGCGAATCCGGCTTCTTCGAAGCGTACTGGCAGCCGTCGGCGACGTGGGTCGAGGTACGCTGCTACCCGACGCCGGACGGGCTCTCGGTCTACTTCCATGACGTCACCGCCAAGCGCGTCGCGCTGGACGCCGTCCGCAAGAGCGAGCAGCGCTTCCGCAACCTGTTCCAGCAGGCCGGCGACAGCATCGTGATCGCCGACGCCGACCTGCGCATCATCGCCGCCAACGGCCGCGCGTGCGCCCGCTTCGGCTACACGGAAGACGAATTCAGCGGCCTGTCCGTGAGCGACATCGACGGCCACCACGCCTACACGCCGGGCCTGCTCGACAGCCTGCGCGGCGGCCAGACGCACCTGCTGCGCATGGCCAAGCGGAGAAAGGACGGCACCAGCTTCCCGGCCGAGGTGCACATCTCGCGCTTCGAGGACGGCGGCGAGGAATACTTCCAGGCCATCATCCGCGACCTGACGGAGCGCGAGGAAGCGGAGCGCCAGCTGCGCGCCAGCGAACGGCGCTTCCGCGAAGTCATCGAGATGACGCCGGCCGGCTACGTGCTGGCCAGCGCGGACGGCCGCGTCCTCGACGTCAACCCGGCCCTGTGCGCACTCGCGGGCCATACGCGCGCCGCGCTGCTCGGGCGCACGCTCGACGACCTGTTCGTCGCCTTCCCCTGGCACGGCCTCGCGGCGCACGACGCCGACGCCCCCGTGCAGGGCGTGGAGGCGGTGCTGCGCCACGCGCAAGGCGGCTCCGTGCACGTGCTGTTCAATGGCAGCGTGCGGCGCGACCCGTGCGGCAACGTGGAATCCGTGACGGGCCTGATGAGCGACATCACCGACCGCAAGCAGGCCGAACGCCGGCTGCAGCAACTGGCCACGCACGACACGTTGACGGGCCTGCCCAACCGCGCGCTGCTGCAGGAGCGCGTCCAGCGCATGCTCGACGAGTGTCCGCACGGCCGCGCCGTCGCCGTCATGTTCCTCGACCTCGACCGCTTCAAGGAAGTCAACGATTCGTTCGGCCACGAGCTGGGCGACGCGCTGCTGTGCGAAGTCGCGGCGCGGCTGCGCAAGGTGATGCGGCCGGGCGACGTGATCGCCCGTCTCGGCGGCGACGAATTCGTCGTGGCGGCCGAGTGCGCGGGCGCGCAGGATGCCGAAGTGATCGCGGCCAAGCTGCTCGACGCGCTGGCGCTGCCGGTGCGCGTGGGCGGCCAGGAAGTGACGGCCGGCGGGTCGATCGGCATCAGCATGTTCCCGCACGACGCCGGCACCCGCGAGCTGCTGTTCCAGACGGCCGACACGGCGATGTACGGCGCCAAGCGCGCGGGCCGCAACCGCTACCGCTTCTTCGAACCGGCGATGACGCTCGCGGCCCAGGCGCGCATGGCGCTCGAGATGGCGCTGCGGCCCGCGCTCGCGCGCGCCGAGTTCGAGCTGCACTACCAGCCGCGCATCGACCTGCGCACGATGAACGTCGTCGGCATCGAGGCGCTGATCCGCTGGAACAGCGCGGACCTGGGACGCGTCTCGCCGGGCGAATTCATCGCCATCGCCGAGGAGACGGGCCTGATCCTGCCGATCGGCCGCTGGGTGCTGAACGAGGCGTGCCGCCAGACGCGCCGCCTGATCGACCGTCACGGCCGCACCATCCGCGTGTCCGTGAACGTCTCCGCGCGCCAGCTCGCGCAGCCGGGGTTCGTCGACGACGTCCGCACCGCGCTGGCGGATACCGGCCTCCCCGCCGATTGCCTCGAAGTGGAACTGACGGAAAGCGCCCTGATCGAAGACATCCCGCGCACGGCCGCCATGCTCGACGAGCTGCGCGCGCTGGGCGTCAAGCTGGCCGTCGACGACTTCGGCACCGGCTATTCCGGCCTCGCCTACCTGCGCCGCTTCCACATCGACGTGCTCAAGCTGGACCGCTCGTTCGTGCTGCAGGCCGACGGCCGCATCAGTGCCTTCGACTTCATCAAGGCGTTCGTCGACATGGCCCATGCGCTGAAACTGTCCGTCGTGGCGGAAGGCGTGGAAACGGCCGAGGTGCTGGACTTCCTGCGCGCGGCCGACTGCGACGAGGTGCAGGGTTACCTGATGGCCCGGCCGATGCCGCTGGAGGCGCTCGAGGCCTGGCTGGTCGCGGCGACCGAAGGCTAGCGCGCTGCGACGGCGGCGCCCGCTGCCGTCTCCTCATCCGCGTCTTCGGGGGGCGCGAGCAGCAAGAGCCGCCCCTCCAGCGCCTCGAACCGCAGCGGCAACCGCATCCGGCACACTTCCCCATCCGTCGCCGTCTTGAGCCTGCGCCGCGCCGACAGCAGCGGCGCGCGCACCGTCATGCTCCGGAACGCGAACGCCTGGACATCCTCCGCCTCGCCCAGCCGCCCGAGCGCCCCGCGCACGAGCAACCCCAGCATCCGCATCCGGCCGACGGGCCGCGGCGCGATCGCCACCAGCCGTCCTTCGTCCAGCGCATGGTCGAGTGCATGCATGCCCACCTGTTCCATCTGGAGGCGATTGTTGCCGACGAAGACCGTAGGCGTGCGCAGGTGGCGCGTCTGGCCGTCCAGTTCGAGGGTGATGCGCAGGCTGCGGTAGCCCCGCAGCGCCGTCTTGACGGCCGACAGGAGGGCCACGACGCGCCAACGGCCGTACTGGCGCTTGTCGTGCTCGCGCTCTTCCAGCAGGTGCGGATACATGCCAACGCTCGCGTTCACGAGGAAGATCCGCTCGTTCAGCAGGCCGATCTGCACGGGCCGCACGCGGGCGTGCAGCAGAGCGCGCACGGCCTCGGCCAGGTCTTCCGGAATGCCATGTGTGCGGCCGAAATAATTGAAGGTACCTTGCGGCAGCACGCCGAACACGCAGCCGTGCGCGACGGCCGCATGCGCGACCGTGTTGAGCGTGCCGTCGCCGCCCGCCGCGACGAGGATGGCGCCGTCGCGCGCCGCCCGTCCGGCCATGACGCGCGCCGCGTCCTCCAGCTTCGCCGCATCGTGCACGACCTCCAGTTCGCAGGACCGCCCCGCCGCCCCCAGCACGGCGCGGATCGTCGTGCAACGCAGGTCGGTCTCGGCCCGGCCGGAGCCGGCATTCAGGACGACGTAGAACGGGGCATCGGAAGGCGGATCGGCCGGCATCGCCGTGGATCTCCATGGTCGGTGGTTGATCGGACAAGCGCAGGATAGCAGCATTCGCGCGACCGGCCCGCCCGGCTGAACGTGGCGAACGAAATGTAACTTCGGCCCCCTTTCACCAGGATGGTGCATTGTCCGTCGCCCGTGCCAATGTCAACAATTTCGCTACGCGCAGCGCTACCCGCGAAGCGCTATACTCGCAGGCACAATCATAATTTCATCCGATGGGACTGCGCCGCCCAGCCAACGCGACGCGCTTCCGGCACCACACGCACAGCATGAGAATCAGCAAAGAGAAGGCCGCCGACAACCGCGCCGCATTGATCCGCGCGGCGAGCAAATTGTTCCGCGAACGCGGCATCGACGGCGTCGGGGTCGCCGAGATCAGCAAGGAAGCGGGGCTCACCCACGGGGCGCTGTATGCCCATTTCCGGTCGAAGGAAGAGCTGGCGCTGGAAGCCCTGTCGTATGGCCTGGACCAGGCCAATTCGCGCATGTATTCGGGCACGGTGGACGGCATGCCCGACCTCGCGCGCTTCCTCGACCGCTACCTGTCGCTGGAATCGCGCGACGACTTCGGCAACCGCTGCGCGATGGCGGCGTCGGCCAGCGAGATCGGGCGCCAGGACAAGGCGCTCAGCGCCCGCTTCGCCGAGGGCTATATGGTGATGGTGCGCGCGTTCGAGCGCCAGATCGCGCAGAACGATCCGGACAGCGACGCCCTCGCCCGCGCGATGGTCGTCGTATCCACGATGATCGGGAGTCTCGCGGTGGCGCGCGGCGCCGCCAAGGGCAACCCGGCCGTATCCGAGCAGGTGCTGCAGGCCACCCGCCAGCTGGTGGACGAGTTGATGCGCGCACCCGCGCGGGCAAGCGTTACTTCGTGACGCCGATCGGCGTGCGGTGGCCGCCCTTGAACGTGTACAGGGTCAGCACGCCGTCGCGGATGTCGCCGTGGGCGTCGAACGCGATGGTGCCGGTGACGCCCGGATAGCGGACCTTCGCCAGCGCCGGCAGGTATTTCGCCGGCGCGCTCGATCCCGCCTTGTCCATGGCCGAAGCGATCGCCAGCACCGCGTCGTACGAATACGGCGCGATGATCTGCACGTCGATGCCGAAGCGCTTTTTATAGTCGGCGCGGAACTTGTCCATGCCTGCCTTGCCCTTCTCTTCCACGCCGCCCGCTTCCGCGCACACGACCTGGCCATCCGTCATCGTATTGCCCGACAGCGGCTGCATGGCGTCCGAGCAGATGCCGTCGCCGCCCATCATCTTCGCGTTGATGCCCAGCTGCTTCATCTGGCGCAGCATCGGGCCCGCCACGGCGTTCATGCCGCCGAAGAACACGAGGTCCGGGTTGCCGGCGCGGATGCGCGTCAGGATGGCGGCGAAGTCCGTCGCCTTGTCGTTCGTGAATTCGCGCGCGACCGGGTTCACGCCCTGCTGGCGCAGGCTGTTCGTGAATTCCGTGACGAGGCCCTGGCCGTAGGCGGTGCGGTCGTCGATGACGGCGATGCGCTTCGCGCCCATCGTCTTGACGGCGTAGCGGCCCAGCGCGCGGCCCAGCTGGATGTCGTTCGCGACGACGCGGAACGCCGTGTTGTAGCCCAGCTGCGTGTATTTCGGATTCGTGGCCGACGGCGAGACCTGCGGGATGCCGGCGTCGTTGTAGATCTTCGCCGCCGGGATCGTCGTGCCGGACGTTTCGTGGCCGATCACGGCGTTTACCCTTGCATCCGCCAGCTTCTGTGCCGCGGTGGTCGCCGCCTTCGGGTCGCCCGCATCGTCTTCCGGCACGAGCACCCATTTCACCTTCTTGCCGCCGATCGTGGCGCCGCGCGCGTTCAGCGCGTCGATCGCCATGCGCACGCCGTTTTCACTGTCCTTGCCGAAATGGGCCACCGGTCCCGTCATCGAGGCCACGTGGCCGATTTTCACGACCTCCTGGGCCGTGGCGAGACCCGCCGTGGACAGTGCCAACACCAACAACGCTTGCTTCTTCATTCCATCCTCATCTAAAACTGCGATTCTTTATACCAATACGTAAGGGTAGCGCGGATGAGCGCATTTCACAAGTCTTGCAATGGAACACAGAATTTCAGGCACAATGGGATTTTGGTTTTCCGAAGTCCACGATGACAGCCGACTCTCCGTCACCGCTTCCCTCACTGGGCGCCGCCACCCTGCTGCGCGCCCTGTTCAAACGCCCGCGCCGCCTGAACGGCGTGCGCACCCCGCGCACCGCATACGTGCTCGACAGCATCGATTCGAACCAGCTGCGGCGCTACCGCCAGGCCCTCGGCTTCCGCGACGAAGGCATCCCCGTCACCTATTACTACCTGCTGGCCCAGCGCGCCCACGTGGCGACGATGCTGGACGACGCCTTTCCGTTCCGCCTGCCCGGCACCGTGCACACGGAAAACGCCCTCCAGGCGCTGGCCGAGCCCCTGCGCGACGTGCCGCTCGTGCTGTCGACGACCGTCAACATCCGGCCGCCGGCCGAGAACGGCGCCGTGTACGCAGAGCTGGACACCGTCGCGCGCCAGCAAGGCACCGACATTTTTACGTGCCGCAGCACCTACCTCGTCGTGCGCGGCCAGGCCGCCAGGAAACGCCGCCAGGATGCGCGCGACCTGCCCGTGCTGACGGGCTGGCGCCTGCCCCGCAATACCGGGCGCGCCTACGCCCGCATCTCGGGCGACTGGAACCCGATCCACCTGTGGACGTGGTCGGCACGCCTGATGGGCATGCAGCGTCCGATCATCCACGGCATGCACACGCTGGCGCGCGCCTGCGCGGAGCTGGAACAGGCGTGCGGCCGGCGCATCCTCGCGCTGGAAGGCCGCTTCCGGGCGCCGGCCGCGCTCGGCAGCGAACTGGTGCTCGGCGCCGACCTCGCGGCCGGCAGCTTCGCCGTCGGGGGCGGCGGGCGCATCGTGGCGGAAGGCAGTTTCCGGACAATTTGATTTATATCAAAGAAATCGCTTGATAGATTCGCCATCCTGAGATCGTCCCCACCGGACTCTCAGGAGGAATCATCATGTATGACCGTATCCTCATCCCCACGGACGGTTCCGACGTCTCCGCCGCCGCCGAGCAGGCCGCCATCGCCTTCGCGCGCGCGCACGGCAGCGAAGTCGTCGTCCTCGCCGTCGGCCAGCCGCAACCGCCCATCGCGTCGGCGGAAGCCGCGATGGCCATCGATCCCGGCCTCGACGACGCCGTCCTGCTGGTCGCCGCAAAGGAGCACGCGCGCAACGTGGCCGATGCCGCGGAAGCCGCCGGCGTGAAATGCACCTCGCTGGCGGTGCTCGATTACTCGCCGGCCGACGCCATCCTCGCCACTGCCGACAGCCACGCCTGCGACCTGATCTTCATGGGCTCGCACGGCCGGCGCGGGCTGTCGCGGCTGCTGGCCGGCAGCGTGACGCAGAAAGTGCTGGCCGACGCCCACGTGCCCGTGATGGTCATGCGGCCACAGACCGGGCACAAGCATGCCGTGAGGAAATAATCGTGTACAAACGCATCCTCGTCCCCGTCGACGGCACCGAACGGGGCGCGGCCGCCCTCGGGTCCGCGCTGGGACTGGCAAAACTGGGCGGGGGCACGATCGTCGGCGTGCACGTGGCGGGCGAGTCGCCGCTGCTTGCGACGGGCGACATCGGCGGCCCGTTCTACGACGCCTGGCGGGCCGAGGCTGACCGCCAGGGCCGCGATGCGCTCGACTACGTCGTGCGGCGCGCCACCGAGGCCGGCGTGCCGTGCGAGACCGTGCTTGCGCCGCCCGGCCCACCGTGGGAAGGCATCGTCGCGACGGCGCGCGCACACGGCTGCGACGTGATCGTGATGGCCTCGCACGGCCGCCACGGCATGGCCGCGCGACTGCTGGGCAGCGAGACGCAGCGGGTGCTGATCCACTGCGATATCCCCGTGCTGGTGGTGCGCTAGGTGTGTTGTTTCAGGTCGCCGAGCCGCCCAGACGGCGCAGGTGGTCGCGCCAGATGTCGATCCGCTCGGCCGACAGGGAATGGGCGCGCCCGACCAGCGTCGCGCGCACGGGCCGGATACCCGCACGGCCGAGGATTTGCCGGCGCATCATCTTGATACCGTACCCGCCGTAGCCCCACCGGTAGACGGCCGCCGGCATGCCCATGCTGACGACGAGCCGCGCGCTGCGTCCGCCCAGCAGGCCGGCGCCGAACGGCCGGTGCGGGTCGTCCATGAAGACGCCGGGCCGCGTGACGTGCTCCAGGAAGCCGCGCATCAGCGCGGGCATGTCGCCCATCCACAGCGGGTACACGAACACGAGGTGGTCCGCGTGCTGGATCGCCTCCTGCACGGCCGCCAGCTGCGGCGGCGCCGACCCGTGCCACCACTCGGACGGGCTGGTCAGCAGAGGGAAGTTCATCCGCGCCGGCTCGACGACCTCGACGTCATGCCCCGCATCGCGCGCGCCGTCCACGTACGCCTCGGCCAGCGCATGGCACAGGTGCGGGCGGTGGCAATCGGGATGGCCCTGGATCAATAGAATGCGTGCCCCCATCAGCAACCGCCATGCTCTCGTTCGACTTGTACAGCGCTCATTTTTCGCCTTCGATCTGTATTCCCTCAATCAGGCTAACCGAACAGAACATTGCTACGTTGCGAGATATCAAACCACAGGGATTTTTTCGTGCTACCGGAAGTCTAAGAAAATTCTGACTCCGAGGAGCGAACATGTCTGCCACCCGTGCCAGTCCCAGCCGTCCACGCGCAATCTGCGCCGCGCTGCGGCATGGCCGCAAGATGCTGTGCCGGCGCATCGGCGAGATCGTGTCCGGCCCCGACGACATGGTTGCGCACGGTTTCGCGGCGCTCGTGGCGGCCGTCGAGGCGGCCTTCCGGCACGAAGAGCTGATCATGGAAACCTTGGGCTACATGCACCTGCACGAGCACCGCGAGGAAAACGCCGTCGTGCTGTCCGCGCTGCACCACGTGCTGCCGGACGTCGAACGGGGCGACCACATGCTGGGCCGCCAGGTGCTGTCCGCGCTGGTGGACGTGCTGGACCTGCACCGCCTGTCCGGCGAGCTGGCGCTCACGGTGGCGGCCCGTCCGGCCGAGGTGCGGGCCCGCGGACACGCGGCGCGCGCCACGCTGCACGTGGCCACGCGCCGCCCTTCCTCACGCTGACAGCCGCCTGACCATGTACAGCGCGTCGGCCGGATACGTGGCCAGCGCCGCGCCGTCGCCGGCCGCCGCCGCATAGCCGAGGTTTTCCCAGAACCGGCGCGAGTCCTGCACGGACACGAGGGCGGAATGACCCAGGCCGCCGGCCCGCGCGAGCATCGCGTCGACGAGGCGGCGCGCGACGCCCTGCCCCGCCGCGCGCAGGCGCGCCCGCACGACGTCCGCCGCTTCCCGCATGGCCTGCGGATAGCACGCGGCCTGCACGGCGAGCACGGCGTCCAGGTCCGGCTCCGCCATCGGGACCATCCGCATCAGGCGGTCCCCAGCGCCCGCGCGACGATCGCCGCGGCGTCGGCGACGACCTTGCTGTCGGTTTTCGAGCCCGTGTAGTAGACGGCCACGATCACGGGCTGGCCCTGCGGCGGGAACACGATGCCGACGTCATTGGTCGTGCCGTAGGCGCCCGTGCCCGTCTTGTCGGCCACGCGGCAATCGGCAGGGAAGCCGGCCTGGATGCGCTCCTTGCCCGTCGTGTTGGCGAGCATCCAGTCGAGCAGGCGGCGCCTGGCGTCCGGTGCGAGCGCCTCTTCGAGCAGCAGCGCTTCCAGGCTCTGCGCCATCGCGCGCGGCGTCGTCGTATCGCGCGGGTCGCCGGGGATCGCGGCATTCAGTTCGGTCTCGCGGCGGTCGAGGCGAAACGCGGTGTCGCCGAGGCGGCGTGCGAACGCGGTGACGGCAGCCGGGCCGCCGATCCGGTCGAGCAGGAAGTTGCATGCGCTGTTGTCGCTCACCTTCAGCGCGGCGGCGCACAGGCCGGCGATCGTCATGCCGTCGTCGACGTGTTGTTCCGTCACGGGGGACCACGACACCAGGTCCGTCTTCCTGTAGCGCAGTCGCTCGTCGAGCAGGCCCGGCGTGCGCGACGCCTGCGTCAGCACGGTCCCGACGACCATCACCTTGGCCGTGCTGCAGAACGGGAAGCGCTCGTCGCCGCGCCACGCGATCACGTTCGCACCGCCGCGGCGCCAGGCGGCGACGCCGAGGCGGCCGCCGGCGCGGCGTTCGAGGTCGGCCAGCGCTTGCGTGGCGTCGGCGGCGGCGTGGACGGAACCGGCCAGCCCGATCGCGGGCAGGATCAGCGCGGCGCGCAGGACGGTGCGGCGTGTCGTGTCGGTCATGGGTTCTCCTGATGGTTGACGCGGCCGTCATTATGCCGCAAGACGTACCGGTTGCCGGTTCGGAAAGTTTCGCGATATGGTTCAGGTTTGCAGGCACACGACTGGAGACGACATGCACAAGGCCATCCTGTTCCTCGCCATCGCCGCGTTCTGCGCGGGTTCGCCCGCCCACGCGGCCAACCGCACGGACAACGTCGACGTCTTCATCGGCACCGGCGGCGACGGCCACACGTTCCCGGGTGCGACCCGCCCGTTCGGCATGGTGCAGCTCAGTCCCGACACGCAGGTGCGCCACTTCCGCCAGGGCTATCCGTGGGCCGCCGGCTACCGCTACGAGGACGATTCGATCCTCGGCTTCTCGCACACGCATTTTTCCGGCGCCGGCCACTCGGACCTGGGCGACGTGCTGCTGATGCCGACCGCCGGCGAGGTGAAACTGGAACCGGGGTATCCCGAGCGCCCGTTCAGCGGCTACCGCTCGCGCTTCTCGCACAAGGACGAGCGCGCGGAGCCGGGCTATTACGCGGTGAAACTGCTGGACAACGACGTCGACGTGGAGCTGACCGCGAGCGAGCGCGTGGGCCTGCACCGCTACCGCTTCAGGCCGGGCGCCGAGGCCAACGTGATCCTCGACCTGCGGTCCAGCATCTACGACTGGTCCGGCAAGAATCTCTGGTCGCGCGTACGCCTGCGCGGCAACGACACGGTCACGGGCATGCGCGAGACGCGCGGCTGGGCGCCCGGCCGCCAGCTGTATTTCGCGATCCGCTTCTCGCGGCCCATCGTCACGCACCAGTTGATGAACCGCGAGGAAGGCGTCGAATACAGGGGCTTCGCGGCGCCCGGCAAGACGCCGGCCGACCAGGTCCTCGTCGAAGGCAAGGCATTGGAAGGCACGTTCGGCTTCGGCACGCCCGCCGACGGCACGGTGCTCGTGAAAGTGGCCGTGTCGGGCGTCAGCGAGGACGGCGCGCTCGCCAACCTCGCGGAGATGCCGGGATGGGACTTCGATGGCGAGCGCCGGCGCGCGCACGACGCGTGGGAAGCCGCCCTGGGCGCCGTCGACATCGACGCGCCGCAGCCGATGAAGCGCATGGCCTACACGAGCCTGTACCACGCGCTCCTGGCCCCCAGCCTGTTCATGGACGCGGATGGCAAATACCGCGGTCCGGACAACCAGGTGCACCAGGCGCAGGGCTTCCGCTTCCACTCCACCTTCTCCCTGTGGGACACGTACCGCGCCCTGCATCCGCTGCTGACGCTGATCCAGCCGGAGCGGCGCAACGTCGACTTCGTGCGCTCGCTGGTCGAATCGCAGAAAGCCAGCCCGTACGGCATCCTGCCCGTGTGGCAGTTCGCCGGCCTGGAGACCTGGTGCATGATCGGCTACCACGCCGTGCCCGTCATCGCCGACGCGTACATGAAGGGCCTGAAGGGTTTCGACGCCGACGAGGCGCTGCGCGCGATGACGGCCAGCGCGGAGTATGGCCCGTACGGCGGCCTGCAGCACTACATGAAGCTGGGCTACGTGCCGATCGACCTCGAACCGGAAGCGGCGTCGAAGACGGTCGAATATGCGTTCGACGACTGGACCATCGCGCGCATGGCCGACAGGATGGGCCGGCGCGACGTGGCCGCCCGCTATTACAAGCGCGCGCAGAACTGGCGCAACGTGTTCGACCCCAGGACCGGCTTCGTGCGGGCCAAGAAGTCGGATGGGAAGTTTCGCGAGCCGTTCGACCCCGTGCGCTCGAACTTCGGCAGCGATTACACGGAAGGCAGCGCGTGGCAGTATTCCTGGTATATGCCGCACGATAACGCGGGGCTCGTGAAGATGCTCGGCGGCGACGCGGGGCTGATCGACAAGATCGACCAGGTGTTCGACGCGAAGATCGACCCGACCGTGTACGCGCACATGGAAGACATCTCCGGCCTGATCGGCCACTACGCGCACGGCAACGAGCCGTCGCACCACGTGGCGTACCTGTACAACTACGCGGGCGCGCCGTGGAAGACGCAGGCGCGCCTCGCGCAGATCGTGAAGAGCCAGTACAAGGACACGCCGGACGGCCTCGCGGGCAACGACGACCTGGGCCAGATGTCAGCCTGGTTCGCGTTCACGGCGCTGGGCTTTTATCCCGTCGCGCCGGGCAGCAACGAGTACGTGATCGGGCGGCCGTTCGTCGAGCGCGCGGCGTTAAACCTGCCGAACGGGAAGCGCTTCACGATCCGGACGGAGGGACTCTCGGACGCGAACCCCTACGTGGCCAGCGTGACGTTGAACGGCAAGCCGCTCGCGCGCAGCGTGCTGCGCCACGAGGACATCGTGGCGGGCGGGGAACTCGTGTTCCGGATGCAGGCCACGCCGAACAGGGACTGGGGCATGGCGCCGGCCGCGCGCCCTTACACCCAGACCGCGTATTAACGGCGGCGCATGCTGGCGACGGCGACGCCGGCCAGGATGACGGCGAAACCGGCCGCGTGATACAGGTGCGGCGGCTCCTTCAGTAGCGGCCACGCGGCCAGCGTCGCGAACAGCGGGATCAGGTACACGGTCAGGCTCGCGCGCGCCGGACCGGCCGCGCCCACGAGGCGGTCGAAGAAGAAGTACGCGCCGAGGCTCGGCACGACGGCGAGGAAGGCGAGCGCCGCGTACAGCCGGCCGTCGGCGAAGTCGGCGACGGTGCCGCTGGCCGCTTCGAACGCGGCGAACGGCGCCAGCACGAGCGCGCCGCCGCCGATCAGCGCGGCCAGCTTCACCGTGGACGGCAGCGGCGGCAGCGGCAGGCGCTTGTTGAAGACGGTGTAGAACGACCAGCCGCACGCGGCCAGCACGACCCACAGGTCGCCACGGCCGAATTCCAGCTGGCCCAACGCAGTCACGTCGCCCTTCGACAGCACGACCAGCACGCCGAGAATCGCCAGGAACATGCCGCCGGCCTGGCGGCGCGACAGCGGCGCCTTCCACACGAGCGTTTCGATCAGGGTCACGAGCGCCGGGCAGGCGGCGAAGATGATGCCCACGTTGGCCGCGCTCGTATGGCGCGCGCCGACGTATTGCGGTGCAACGGAAAGGCCCATGCCGAGGCCGGCCAGCAGCAGGATGCGCTGCCAGTTGGCGCGGAGCAGGCCGCGCAGCGCCCACAGGCGTGGACCGCACGACGGCAGCAGGATCAGGAACGCCAGCATCCAGCGCCCGAAGGCGAGGAAGACGGGCGGGATCCCCGCGCCCTGCGCCCAGCGGGCGACGACGAGGTTCGCTGCGAACAGCGCGGGGGTGATCAGCATGAGCGGCAGTTCGGCTGCGAAGGGATCACTCCGGTAGCCGGCGCCCGCCCGTGACACTGCATTCGACACGAGGGCTCCTGAACGAAAAGCGGCGGACGCGGACATTGCCGGGTAAGCGATGTTGCGCCGCAATAAAGGATAGCGCCATGGTAAGGGAGCACGCGCAGAATGTGCTTCTATTCAATAGCGATAACACGGCCATTTCCGCAAGGGTCTTCTGCAGAAATACGAAATAGAAGATAAAATCTCCGGCGTTATCTAGAATCTACGAAGGAAGCACTGCGATGAAAGACGGCCAGCTGGACGAGATCGACCGCCAGATCCTGCGCACGCTCAGCCGCGACGGGCGCATCAGCAACCAGAAACTGGCCGAAACGGTGCACCTGTCGCCGACGCCCTGCTGGCACCGCGTCAAATCGCTGGAGGAAGCGGGTTTCATTACAGGCTACGTCGCGATGCTGGACCAGCGGGCGCTGGGCATGCCGGACACGGTGATCATCGAGGTGACGGTGGACCGCCACGACGACGAGATCTTCAAGGCGTTCCAGGACGCCCTGGCCGAGTTGCCGGAGGTGATGGAGGCGTATCTGCTGTCGGGGGAGTACGACTACCTGATCAAGGTCGCCGTGGCGGGGACGGAAGGCTACGAGAAATTTCTCCGGCAGAAGCTGTACAAGCTGCCGGGGGTGACGCGGACGCGGTCGACGTTTACCTTGCGGTGCCTGAAACGCACCCCGTCCGTGTCACCCTGAGACCCAGCGTTACTTCTTCGATTTCAGCTCGGTCAGCTCGGCCCGCAGCTTGCTGCGCTCCGCGGTCGACTTGTCGAGCTTCGCACGCAGGTCGTCCAGCTCGGCCGCCAGGCTGTCGCGCGCGGTCGTCGCGCCCACGAGTTCCATCTCGGCGCGCAGGCGCGCGTCCGATTCGGCGGCCATGTCGGCCACCTTGCGCTCCAGTTCCTGGCGCAGCTGCGTCAGTTGCTGTTCCTTGCCGTCGATCGCGAGCTGGTCCTTCGCCTTGCTGACGAGGGCATCCATCGCGACCTGGCGCGCATTCTTGAGTTCCGCGTTCAGGCGCTCGATGGTTTCGTCGCGCTCGGCGATGGCTTCCTCGGACGCCGCCGTGGCGCTCGCCATTTCCTCGCGCAGCGCGTCGCGTTCGCCTTCCAGCACTTCGCCGGCCGAACGCAGCGCCTCGATGTCCGCCTCGTTGCGCTCCAGCGCTTCGCGATCGCCGGCGCCGGCCTGCTCCGCGAACTTCAAGGCCCAGTCCGCCAGACCGGCCAGCAATTCCTGCGGCAGCTCGGCCTTTGGGGGAGCCTTCGGCTTGACGTTCGCCGCACGCCACGCGGCCAGGTGCTTGAAGATGGCGTTCGGCGAACCCTCGCCGAGGAAGTCCTGCACCGCTTCGATGGTTACCGCTTCGCCATCCTCCTGCAAACTCTCGGCTGCGCGCGCAACGTCGTCGAATGTGACTTCTTGGCCTGCCATAAGGTCTTGACTCCTGCTTCGTTGGATTTCGGGAGTGCGTATGATACTTCCCGTAGAGAAATTCGGCAGCAATCAGCGCAAGAGTGTTGCGCGCCGGACGCGTTGCCGGCAAACCATTTCACAATTGGTAAGAATTCAGCCCGTTTGCGCGACCGGCGCGGCGATCGGGCGGATCTGGTTGCGCCCGCCCTGCTTCGCTTCGTACAGCATGGCGTCCGCGCGCAGGAACAATTCGTTCTCGCTGCGTCCGTCCGGATAGGCGGCCAGGCCGCCACTGAACGAGAAGTGGCGCACGTCGCCCGGCTTGACCTCGAACGCGATGGCGCCAAATGCCTGGCGCAGCGCGTCGAGCCGGTGCCAGCCATGCTCCAGCGTGCAATCCCAGAACACGACGACGAATTCCTCGCCACCGAAGCGGCTCAGCAGGTCGCCCTCTTCCATGCGCGCCGCCAGCGTCAGCGACAGACGCTTGATGACGATGTCGCCAAAATAATGGCCCCAGGTATCGTTGATGGTCTTGAACTTGTCGATGTCGATGACGCCGAAGCACAGCGGCCGGTTTTCCAGCACGGCGCGGCAGATCAGCGCCTGCGCCTTCTGCTGCAGGCCGATCTTGTTGAGCAGGCCCGTCGCGCGGTCCTTGCCGATCAGGTCGCGGTTGATGCGGATCTTGGCGGCCCGGTTGAGCAACTGGCGCGCGAGCAGCTCGGCATCGTCCATCGCGAGCAACGCATCGAAGCCGCTGTCCAGCGCGCGCCGCGCCAGCGCCGGGTCGGCGCGGCGTTGCAGCAAGGTGATCTCGCGCACGGGATCGGCCTCGATATTGCGCTTGAGAACGCGCACGACGGCTTCCGTCCGTTCGTATTCCGCGTCCGTGATCAGTACGATATCCGGCTGCAAGTCCTTGACGCGCAGGTGCAGCGTCTGCGGATCGGTGTGGTAGACGATGTCCAGCCGCTGTGCGCGTAGCGCCGCCTCGTCCCAGCCCGGCGGCGCGCCCAGCATGACCACGCGCACGACGTCGCCGCGTTTCTGCTGCACGAACAGGTTGAACAGCTTGTCGACGAGGACGTCGTTTGCGATCGGTTTTTCGGCGTAGGCGAGGCAGTTGCTGTCGACGAGGCGTTGCTGCAGCAGGAACCGGCTGCCCTGGCGCACGCTTTGCAGGTAGACGTAGCGGTGGTCCGCGGGCAGCCGCTGCAGCAGCTCGCCCAGCAGCAGGGTCTTGCGCGCATCGCGCAGGTCGGACTGCATGTTGTGCAGCGCGTCGAGGTCGACCACGTACAGGCTGTCGGCGGCATCGCGTTCGACCGCCGTCACGAATTCGCTCAGCTCATGGAAGAAGCGGATATCGAAATCGTACTTATGCGCGTGCAATTGCAACTCGGCCTGGTTGTCCTTGATGAAGAAGCTGTGCGACAAGAACAACACATGATTCTTGTACAACGAGGTATGCCCTGCCATCTGTTACACGCCTTCGAAGAGTTGACCATGGTAGCGTTGCGCCGACCGCCAGCATACCTCCGTTTGCGCCATGCATAAGAAAGAAAGCCCGTTTTTTTTGACTATCTGATCTTCCTCTGAGTGTTATCAGGAAAATATGTTGTGCGCTGACAAAAAGATACCGATCAGGCACGCAGGCCGGCCAGTCCGCCCAGCTTGTCCGGATTGCGTACGACATAGATGGCGGCGATGCGGCCGTCCTCGATGTGGATCGACGTGATCGCATCAGGCATGCCGTTGCGCCAGGTCAGCACGCCCGGCGCCCCGTTGACGGTGATGATGTCGTGGCGCGTGTCGGCGTTCGACCACTTGCGTTCGATGCCCGCGACGAGGCGGCCCACGCGGTCGGCGCCGACCACCTGCCTGACCGTCGTCTTGACCTTGCCGCCGCCGTCGCCCGTGAACGTGGCGTCCGCCGTCAGCAGCGCCTGCACCTGGGCCGGGTCGGCCGAACGGGCCGCCTGCACGAAGCGCCCCAGCAATTCCAGGTGCAGCTCGCGGTTGACGGCGAACCGGGGGCGTTCCGCCCGCACCCGTTCGCGCGCCCGCTGCAGCACCTTGCGGCAGGCCGCCTCCGTCTTGCCGACCATCGCCGCGACCTCGGCGTAATCGAAATCGAACACCTGGTGCAGCAGGAACACGGCGCGCTCTTCCGGCGCCAGCCGTTCGAGCATCAGCAGGAAGGCCGTCGAGAGGTCGCCGGCCGCCTCCAGCGCGCTTTCCGGCGACGCCGCGGTGTCTTCGACCAGCGGTTCGGGCAACCACGGGCCGACGTAATGCTCGCGCTCCGTCATGGCCCCGCGCAGCCGGTCGATCGAGAGCCGCGTGACGACGGTGACGAGCCACGCTTCCGGCGTGCGCGCTTCCAGGCTGCCGCCGTTCTGCCAGCGCAGCCAGGCTTCCTGGACGATGTCCTCGGCGTCGGCGCGCACGCCCAGCATGCGGTAGGCGATCCCGAACAGGCGGGGACGGAGACGAATGAATTCGTCGAGGGGAGTGGCGGTCTGGGTATCCATATCCATTAGACGGATGAGGCACACGTTTTGTGACCGCCGATTGTACGCCCCGTCAGCGCTGCGAAACAGCTGCCCGGACTGTCAGGGTGTCGTCCCGCACTCGACATCCAGCCGGGTGCGGGCATGCGACTTTCCCGGCCGCACCCGCATCGGTGCGCGTGGCGCGTCCAGCCGCACCGGGGTGAGTTTGCCGGCATACGGCGGCATGCCGGGATCGATCTCGACCGTGCTGCCGTCCGGCGGTACGCCGGCCAGGAAGGCGCCGATGGCGATGCGGACGATCATCCGGTTGCCGGGCTCAGCCTTCATGCTGACCCGCTTTTCAACCTTGTTGATGTAGAGGAACGTACACGTCGCCCCGGCGGGCGTCGTGATGTCGACTTTCTTCGGCAGGGAAAACCCGTAACGGC
Source organism: Massilia sp. Masssp94 (assembly GCF_059491305.1). Taxonomy (NCBI): domain Bacteria; kingdom Pseudomonadati; phylum Pseudomonadota; class Betaproteobacteria; order Burkholderiales; family Oxalobacteraceae; genus Massilia; species Massilia sp. Masssp94. The sequence continues at coordinate 6,350,562 of NZ_CP168501.1, read as the reverse complement.
CCGTCGCCCACAGCTTGACGACACAGGTTCCGTGCTCCAATGACGAAAAAGTAAAGTTCATGCGGCAATGCTAACCGCCGTAACTCATCTGTACGTTTGGAATTTGTACCAAACCGTAACGGGTGGAACATTCGTTTCCTGGTCACATCTTCAGCTCGAGATTCACGCCGACGCGCGTGGCGCCCTGCTGCCAGCTGGCCTGGCGCGACAGCCCACCCGCGTCCTCGTAGACGCTTTCCGACTCGCCGTCCATGCCCAGGATATTGTTGAGCGTGAAGCGCAGCTGCAGGTGCGGATCGAGCTTCCACGCGGCATACGCGTCGACGTCGCGCCGCGTGTGCGCGTGGCGGATCTGGGCGTCCGACACGCGCACCCAGCCGCCCTGCTGGTACGCCATGCTGGCGCCGAAGCTGAGGCGATCGCGGCGGTAGTCGAGGCCGACGTTGGCCGACATCGGCGTCTGCCCGTCGAGGCGGTTGTCGGGGCCGGGCACGGTCGACACTTCCGACCAGTTGCGGGTCACGCTCGCGCGCATGTCGAAGCCGGCGGCGGCCGGGTTCAGCATGCGCAGCGGCAGTTTCACTTCGGCCTCGAGCGAATGCACGCGCGCGTCGCCGTCGTTCAGCGGGCGATAGATCCAGCGGCCGTCCGGATCGAGGTCCAGGCGCGTGCGGATATAGTCGCTGATCAGGCGCTGCGTGCCGCTCACGGACACCATCGCCCCGTCCGCCCAGTACTGCTCGAACGCGACGTCGACGCCGTTCGCCAGCTCCGGCTTCAGGCCCGGATTGCCGCTGGAATCGGGCGCGAAGCGGGTGTTCAGCGCGGACAGGTAGCGCCGCGCCGTCAGCTGGTCGACGGTGGGCGCCTTGTACGTGCGCGTGAGCGCGAGGCGCACCTGGCGGCCGCTCTTGTCGGGGAATTTGTACAAGGTCTGCGCGACGGGGCTCAGCACGTGGCTGCGCGACGTCGTCCCGGGCACGTTCGTCCCCGCACTCTCGGTCTCCACGCCTTCCCAGCGCCCGCCCAGGTACATCGACCACTGCTTCGTGATGCTCCACTCGTCCTGCACATAGCCGGCCAGGCGCGTGACCTGCGGCTCGTAGGCCTCGAGCACGTGCGTGGCGGGCGCGCCGTCCTGCTGGTCGACGCGGTCGCGCGAGTCCTCGTTGCGCTGGCGGCTCGCATCGATGCCCGTCACGAGCGAATGGCCGTCGAACAGCGAGCGCGCGAACTTGCCGCGGAACGACATGCGGCGCGGACGATACACGGTGTCCCAGTCGCGCAGCAGGTGGTGCGCGCGGCCTGCCGAATAATAATCCGTGTCGTTGTCGTTCTCGTCGCGGCTGCGCTCCCCCGACAGGCTCACGTCCAGCTTGCCGCCGGCCATCTTCGCGACCCAGCCGATCTCGCCGCGCATCATCCACTGGTCGCCCGACGTGCGGCCCGGCATGTCGATCCAGTCCGGATTGCCGAACGACCCGGCACGATTCTCGTTGTGCGAGACGCCGGACCACGCATGGCTGCTCGCCTGCAGGCCGGCCGACAGGTTCAGTTCGTTGTCCGCGTCGATCTTCCAGTTCAGGCGCGGGAACAGGACGCCGCCGCGGTAGGCGCCGCCGCCGTCGTAGCGGGTCAGGCGCGACTGCGCCAGCGTGCCGTCCGGCAGCGACAGCTGGTCCGCGCCGCGCGAATGAAACTCGTTGTGGCCGCCGAACAGCGTGCCGTTCACGAAGTACGACAGGGTGCCGACCTTGTCGCCCCACGTGCCGCCCATCGTGCCGCTGCGCTGCAACGGCGAGCGCGTCGCGTTCAGGCGCAGGTCGCGCTGCGGCTTGCTGACGACCTTGCGCAGCACGATGTTGATGGTGCCCGCGATGGCCTGCATCGAATACTCGGCGCTGGCGGCGCGGATCACCTCGATGCGCTCGATCTGGTCCGGCGTCAGCGCGTCCAGCGAAAAGCCGGGCGGCGGGCGGTCGCCGTTGACGAGGATCTGCGTGTAGCCGGCGCCGAGTCCCCGCATCTTGATCGATTTATCCGTCACCGTGACGCCCGGTGCGCGCTTCAGCACGTCGAAGATGTTGTCGTCGCCGTATTTGCGGATCTCCTCGGCCGACAGCACGGTCTTGCTGGCCGTGTCGTCGCGGCGCGGGTCGTAGGTGCTGGCCGAGCCCTTCACTTCCACCTTTTGCACAGGCTTGTCCTGGGCCTTGCCCTTGTCGGCCGGAGGGGTGGATTGTGCGAACGCGGCGCCGGGACAGGACAGCACGGCGGCGATGGCGAGGCAAAGAGGTGTGGGTGACATCGTCAGAGGGCAGAGGATTGCGTCAATACGCGCCAGCGTGGCAGCGTTCGGACCAAATAGTTCGAGAGACTAACGAATTATGCTATCTGGAATTCCGGCGTTTGTCACTTCCGCATTGCACCATCGAGACCTGCGGATCGCACGCAGTATTGATTTGACGAAATGCGTGTTCCGCCAATATATAATCACCGAGACATGTTCCTGCACCGACTTTATTTGTTGCTGCTTGCCCTGATGCTGTCTGCGGCAGGCAGCCCCGCGTTCGCCGGCAACCTCTACACGTTCAGCGGCGGCAGCCCCGTGAGCAACTGCACGCTGTCCGGCGCCGTCTATACGTGCCCCAGCCTGCCGCTGCCGGCCGGGGACGACAGCATGGTCATCGCCAGCGGCTATACGGTGAAGATCACGGCCGACACCACGTTCGGCTACAACCACAGCCTCACGATGAGCGGCAGTGCCGTCCTGATGAGCACCGGGGACCTGAACATCGGCGGCGTCGCCACGAACAACCTCAAGATCACGGGCGGCACGCTGATCGCGGGCGACGTGTTCAGCGTGGGCGCGCAGAACCAGACGCTGACGGCGAACATCCAGGCCGTCACGGCCAACCTGGGCACCGGTTCCGCTCTCAACCTCACAGGCAGCATCACGGCCACGGGCACCGTCAACGTCGCCTCGCACGCGACCATCAACGGCCCGATCAGCGGTGCGACGATCACCACGAACTCGCCCGTCGCCCTGAACGGCGACATCGTCGCGACCAGGTCATTTACCCTCGCCTCCGGCAGCACGGTCAAGGGCGACGTGACGGCGCCCGTCGTCCGCCTGATGCCGTCCAACACCTCCGTCCAGGGCGACATCAAGGCCACGACGTCGTTGCAGCTGGGGTCGTCCGACAGCGTCACGGGCGACGTGACCGCCGGCACGCTGACGCTCGATTCGTCCGAGGCGACCATCTACGGCAATGCGACGATCGACAGCGGCATCTTCAACTGGCACGGCCGCGTGACGAAGACGATTTACTGCTCGGGCGGCACCACCACCGGCAAGTGCGACTGCGTACAGAACGGCAGCGGCTACGACGTGAACACGTCCATGGGGCCGCGCTGCCAGGGCAATGTTGTAGCGCTCGATCACTTCCTCATCAACTACAACCCGGCGGGCAGCGTGTGCGCACCGTCGGCGGTGAAGATTACCGCCTGCGCCAACCAGGCGTGCACGGCCACGTACGGGGGCGGCGCCACCGTGACGCTGGCCCCGACGGGCCAGTCGGTGGCAATACCGACGTCCGGCAGCGCGCAGGCGGCCGTGAGCTGGTCCCAGGCCGGCACGTTCACCCTGGGGCTGACCGGCGCGACGACGGCCAGCGCCACGACCTGCATACGCACGGATACGGGCACGGGGGGCGACTGCAAGGTCGCCGTGGCCAGTTCCGCGTACACGATGACGCTGAGCGCCGACGCCGCCTACGCGGAGGCGCCCGCGCCCCCGCAGCTCACGATGGCCGCCGTGCGCTTCGACGCGAAACAGAATACGTGCGTGCCGCTGTTCAACAATGTGGATCGCAACATCAACTTCACCTGCGCCTACAGCAATCCGGCGAGCGGCACGCTGCCCGTCCGGCTGAACAATATTCCCCTGAACAGTGGCCAGAACGCCGCGGCGGCCTGCGACGGCACCGGCGCGACCGTCAAGCTCACCTTCAACGAGGAAGGCAAGGCGAGCGTGCCGCTGCAATACGCGGACGCCGGCGCGGTGACCGTCAAGGCGACCGACAGCGGTGCCGGGAGTCCACCGTCGGCCAACGTCCAGGCGACGTTCGTGCCCAAGGCGTTCACGCTCGCGCTGGCGAACGCCAATGTCCCTTACGTGGCGGGCAAGGAGTTTACGGCGACGGTCACGGCCCTGAATGCCGCGTCCACCCCGGCCGTGACCCGGAACTTCGGCCGCGAGCAGATAGCGGAAAGCGCGACACTGGTGCCGGTGACATGCCAGCCAGGCAACGGCAACGGCCTGCTCGCACAGACGGCATCGGCTATCCTTGCCGGCGTGCAGACGGTCAAGGCCACGTGGAGCGAGACGGGCCGCATCGACCTCGTCGCATCGCTCGCCAACGGCGCCGGCTACCTGGGGACGGGCGTGCTGCCCGCCACCGCGGCGACGGGCAGCGCGGCCACGGGATGCACCGGCGGCGTCGGCACGTTCGGCCCGGCCTACTTCACGTTCGACACGGACACCGACTGGAAGCGCACCTCCGGTTTCTACGGCGGCACGCTGGCGCAATACTATTCGGGCGAGCCCGCGATCAAGCTGACGGTCACCGCGCGCAACCTGCAGAACGGCGTCACGCAAAACTATGACGCCACGAATGCGCGCGACGTCGTGTTCACGGGCTTGAACGCCGACGGCAGCGCGCTGGCGGCCGGCGGCGCCTTCAGCCGCTCGCCCGGCTACCCGGTCACCGACCTCGTGGGCAAGGCGCAATTGCGGGCAGCGGACTTCAAGGCCGGCGTCGCGACATGGGCCGGCAGCTACACGTTCACGAAATCGCCGACGGCCCAGACCCGGCTGCGCGTGCGCGCGACCGAGGATGTGCCGGCCGAACAATACCCCGCCAGCTCGTCGGCGCTTCCCGCCACGGCCGGCGCCGAACCGACGCTGCTGATCCGCAGCGGGCGCATCCGCCTGCCCAGCCGGTTCGGTCCCGCCGGCGCCCTGCTCCGGATTCCCGTGTCGATCGAGTATTACACGGGCCAGATGTGGATCATGAACGCCGAGGACTCCACCACCGCCCTGCCGGCCGGCATCGTGTCGACGGGGACGACCCCGCCGGGTCTCACGATCGCGTCCACGCTGTCGCCGGCGTTCACGGGCGGCAAGGCCGACCTCACGTTGACGCCCTCCGCCGCCGCCCACGTCAGCGTGCCGTTCGCGCTCAACCTGGGAACGACGGCCGCCAACACGTCCTGCTACGCCAGCCGGGGCGCGGGGATGTCGACCAGCACGGGCGCCGCCCTCGCGTTCCTGCGCAGCCCGGACGCCTCCTGCGCAGCCGCCGGCAACGTCGACCCGTCCGCGCTGGCCACGTTCGGCGTCTACGCGCCGGAGACGAAGCGCATCATCCACACGCGCGAGGTGTTCCGATGACTCGCCCTGCCCGTCGCGGCGGCTTCACGATCGTCGAGCTGGTCGTCGTGATGATCATCATCGCCGCGCTGGCCGCCATCGGCATCCCGCGCCTGACGGGCGACAAGTCGGCGGAAGCGGCCGTGTTCGGGGACCAGGTCGTCAGCGGCCTGCGCCGCGCTCAGAAGATCGCGATGGGGCACCGGCGCGTCGTGTCGGCGAACGTCGGGCCGAAGGCCGTCGTACTGCGCGTGAACGGCAACAACAACGGCTGGATCGCGCTGAACGGCGTGGGCGACGACGACTATGCGACGAGCGACAGCGCGCTCGCGGTCACGACCGGCAACCTGCCGGCCACCCTGTACTTCCAGCCGGACGGCCGCATCACGACGGACGCCGGCGGCGCGGCCGCCTGGGCGGGCGGCCTGTCCGTCACGGGCGCGGTCAACGGCGGTACGATCTTCCGCACCATCACCGTACAAGGCGCGACCGGCTATGTTGAATAAAGCCAGGCGCAGCACCGGCGTCACGCTGGTCGAACTGATCGTCGCCCTCGTCATCATGGGCGTCGCGCTCGGCGGCATGGTCGCCGTGTACACGGCCACGACGCGGTCCAGCGTGGATCCCGTCCTCGTGCAGCAGATGCAGTCGATCGCGGACAACATGATGGAAGAGATCCTGATGAAACCCTTCGCGCCGGGACCGGGCACCGGGGCGCGCATCAACTACGACGACGTCAGGGACTACAACGGCTATGGCAAGGGCATGACGGGCATCCGCGACGTCGAAGGCAACCTCATTCCGGGGCTGGAGCGGTACTCGGTGAGCGTCGAGGCCGGGACCGCGGCGCTGGCCGGTGTCGCGTCGGCGGCGGATGCGGTGCGCGTCGTCGTCACCGTCTCCATGCCGGGGGCCGGCGCCGTCGTGCTGACCGGCTGGAGGACCAACCCATCATGACCCGCCAGCGCGGCTTCACCCTCGTCGAACTGATCATCGTGATGGTCATCGTCGGCGTCATCGCCGGCGTGCTCGTGCTGCAGATCCGGCCGGCCATGCAATCCTATCTCTCGATCCGCCAGCGCGCGAACCTCACGAGCCAGGCCGATACCGCGCTGCGCCGCATCCTGTGGGAAGTGCGCACGGCCGTGCCGAATTCGCTGCGCTATACGTGGACGGATGGGCAAAACCAGTGCATCGAATTCGTGCCGACGAAGGATGGCGGCCGGTTCCGCACGGCGGCGGACTACGAGCATGCAACCGCAGGCAACCCGTTCACCCGCGACGCCGCCACGGATACGTTCGACACGCTGACGCGCATCGACGCCAGCTATGCGGGCGATTATCTGTTCATCGGCAACGTGAACGGGAACGACGTCTACAACCCCGCCAACAGCTGGGCGATCAAGAGCATCGCCGACGCCGCCACGACGACCCAGGGCCGGAACACGGTCACCCTCGCCGCGCCGGCGACCCTGCCGGCCGGCTACGAAGGCGGCCGTTTCGTCGTCATCCCGAGGCTCGAGCGGGCCGTGACCTACACGTGCACCCGGCAAGGCACGGACGGCGCCGGGACGGGCACCGGCGTCATCTACCGCGTCACCGGCTACACGCCGAGCACCACGCCGGCGAAGAACTGCCCGACGAGTGGCGCGATCCTCGTCGCGAAGGTCAGCGACTGCAACTTCCTGTACCGCGAAAGCCAGGGCGCCACCCAGCAGAGCGGTTACCTGCAGCTGCGTCTGGGCCTGGCCGAAGGCGGCGAATCGGCCCGGCTGACGATGGGCGCCCACGTGGAGAACACGCCATGACGGCCCGGCGCGCGGGCGGGTTCGCGTACATCGCGGCCATCATCTTCCTCGTCGTGCTGGCCGGCTTCGCGCTGGCCGTACTGCGCCTGTCGGAGACGGAGCAGGTCACCGTCAACCAGTCCTTCCTCGGCACCCGCGCGAGCCTCGCCGCGCGCACGGGGCTCGAATGGGCGTTCTACAAATTGAAAGCCAAGGACGCGACGTGCGATACCGTGAAGGCCGTCCCGGACTTCAGGACGGACACCGGCTTCACGGTGAACGTGGGCTGCGCCACGCAGACGTATGACGAAGGGCTCGGGCCGGATGGGAAAACGGTGAAAAAAGTCATCTTCGAGCTGACCGCGACGGCCTGCAACGGCAGCACGTGTCCGGGCTCCGACGCGGACCTCGCGAATCCGGACTACGTCGAACGCAAGCGCACGGCGTCGATCTGCGTCGCGTCCGACGGCACCGACTGCTACTGAGGCCCATGCTCCGCCGCGCCCCGCTCTCGCTCGCCGCGCTCGACACGTTGCTGACGGACGCGCGCACCCGCGGCATCGCAGGCTGGCGCCGCGGCGTGCTCGAATTCCTGATGTTCGGGATCAAGGAAGCGCGGGCATGCCTGTTCGCTGGACTGTTCTTCGCCTGCGTGCTGCTGGTGCCCCGCGCCGGCCTGCTCGGCGTGCCCCGCTACGACCTGCTGCTGGGGGCGGCGCTGGCGATCCAGGCGTGGATGCTGAAGAGCGGACTGGAGACCCGCGACGAACTGAAGGCGATCTGCCTGTTCCACGCGCTCGGGTTCGCGCTGGAGGCGTTCAAGACGTCCAGCGGCATCAAGTCGTGGAGTTATCCGGACTTCGCCTACACGAAGGTGTGGGGCGTGCCGCTGTTCTCGGGGTTCATGTACGCGGCGGTAGGCAGCTACATCATCCAGGCATGGCGCCTGCTCGACCTGCGGGTCCGCCACCATCCGCCGTACTGGATGGCCGCGCTCGTCGCGCTGCTGATCTACCTGAATTTCTTCACACACCACGCGCTGGGGGATGTGCGCGGGTACCTGGCAGCCGTCGCGCTCGGGCTCTACGCCCGCACGACCGTCAGTTTCCGTCCGCTGGACCGCGAGCGGCACATGCCGCTGCTACTGGGATTCGTGCTGACCGGGTTCTTCATCTGGCTGGCGGAGAACCTCGGCACGTTCTGGGGATTGTGGCGTTATCCGAACCAGCTGGGCGCGTGGTCGGCCGTCCACGTCAGCAAGTGGAGTTCGTGGTCGCTACTGGTCATCATGACGTTCACGATCGTCGCGAACCTCAAGCACGTCAAAGCGCGGATACACGTACCAGAGCAGTGACGCCGGTCTTGGCCAGCGCCATCGCCACGGGCAAGGCGCACAGTACGATCATCACACCGATACGCACGCGGCGCGCGCGCTGTTTCTGTTCCTCGAAACGGGAAACGCGGAATCCTGCATCATGGTTCATGGAAGTCCTTTCATGTGATATGAATGAGCCAATCATAATATGGAGGCCGAGAAACCCGCGACACGAATGGATTTCCCGCGAATCCGATGCTACCCCGATAAGTTACATTGCGTTGGGGTAAAAGATCAGATTACACCGCCTGGCTATACAAATCCATGAGGCAGATCTAACCAAGGTTAAATTCCGCAAGATCGTCTGATTTTCTCCACGACAGAATGGCAAGCCCGCCGGCTCAGCTGCGGTCGACCACGAGCGCGAGTTGTCCATCGCGCACGACGAATTCCGACTCGCCCCGCACTGCGAGCCGGGTGCCGGCCGGTGGCCCGCCGGGCACGTCGATGGCGAGCTGGCCGCGCCAGGCAATGGCGGCGACGAGGGCGTCGCCGCGCGGCGCCAGCGCCGTCACCCGCTGCTCGCGCTCGGCGAACATCGTTCTCGCCTGTTCCGCCAGGATGCGGAAGGCGTCGCGGCCGTCGCTGGCCGCCGTCAGGTGGCCGCCGGACCAGTTCTCGAAACGGACGTCGGGACTCAGCGTATCGAGCATGCCGTCGACGTCGAAGGCATTGTAGGCCGTCACGTAGCGCTCGATCAGGGCGAGGGCAGCCGGTGCGATGCAGGCATGGGACATCGGTCTCTCCTTTCTCGTTTCACGTAAAACGCCAGGCGATGGCGGATGCGTCGTCCGCCGTTTTCGCAGCCAGTCCGGCGGCCTCCTTGCCGGCCTCGAACGCGCGCAGCTCGTCCAGCAGCGCGTCCAGCCCGCGCGCGCGGCACGCGTCCAGCAGGCTGCCGTCCGAGTGCAGGCCATAGGTGTCGACGAGGCGGTACAAGCCGTCGCTGAGCACCAGCAGCAGCGCGCCCCGCGGTGCCGTCACCCGCGTCCTGCGCGCCGCGAACGGGCCGCGCGGTTCCAGGCACAGGACCGCGGGACTTGCCGCCGTGTTCTGTTCGTGGCGGCGTGCGCGCAGCATCGGCAGCAGCCGCGTCCAGCGCTCGGCCGGATCGAGGATACCTTCCGCGACGAGCGCCGCGACCGCGGCCTGCGTCGCCTGTTCCTGCGGATTCTCGAAGGGGTCGAGGTCGCGTACGGTGCCGTCGGGGAGCTGCAGCAGGACCTTGCTGTCGCCGAGGCAGAACAGGTCCAGGGTGTGGCTGCCCTCGGTGTCGGCATCGGACACGCGCACCCACGCGAGCGTCGCGATGGGCCAGGCGTACGGCGGCACATCGGCGTGGCCGCCGGCGGCGCGGTAGGCGGCGCGCGTGTGGTCCAGCGCTTCCAGCACGAGCGCGTCCTGGCTCCCGTCCGCGCGCAGCACGCGGCCCAGCTCCTGCGCGAAGCGGCGCACGAACCAGGCCGGATCGCTGGCGCCGGCCGCCACGCAGCGCTCGGGCGTGAGCGGCGTCGCGCCATCCATCAGCACGAGGTCCGTATGACCGTCGCGCTCATACACGACGGCGACGTCTTCGTTGATCCGGCCCTTGCCGGCCGACGAAGCGAGGGTGTACCGCATGCTTGCTCCCATCCGTGTTGTCGTCATTACTATAAGCCATCCGGATGACGTACGGATGAACCGTGCGCGGCGTGAAGATTGGAGAGTTTGTCGCACCGCTTTTCGCGTACGATAGTGCCGGGCTTACATCACGAGGACACCATGACGCTCATTGAATCCGTTGAGACCTGCTTCAAGAAATTCGCCACCTTCGACGGCACGGCGCGCCGCTCCGAATACTGGTGGTTCTTCCTGTTCAACTTCATCGTCAGCATGATCCTCGCGATGATCGTACCGAAGATCTCGTACGTGTATTCGGTCATCGCCCTGCTGCCGGGCATCGCCGTCACCACGCGCCGCCTGCACGACACCGACCGCAGCGGCTGGTGGCAGCTGATCAGCTTCGTGCCGTTCGTCGGCGTCATCGTCATGGTCGTGTTCCTGTGCCAGGACAGCCGTCCGAACCGCTACGGCGCCGCCCCGGCCTACGCGGTCTGAGGCCTGCTCACAGCAGCCGGATACCCGGCAAGGTCCGCAACGACGTCTCGCGCATCACCTGCACGAAATCCTCCAGGTAGGCGTCGTCGCGGCCGCGTTCTCCCTTGGCCTGGCGCATGACCGCGTACAGGCGCCCCGTCAATCCGCCCTCCCCGACGCGCTGCTGCGCCACGTAGCCGCGCTGCAGGTAAGTCTGCACGGCCCACAGCGGCAGCGCCGCGAAACCGCGTCCGCTCGCCACCAGTTGCAGCATCGCCACCGTCAGCTCCGTCGTGCGGCGTGGCGGTTCCACGCCCGCGGGCCGCAGCACCTGGCGCACGAGGTCCAGCATCTCGTCCGGCACCGGGTACGTGATCAGGGTCTGGCCGGCGAAGTCGGCGGCCACGAGGTGGTCGCGCGCCAGCAGCGGATGGCCCAGCGGCAGGATCGCGACGATGTCGAACTCGAACAGCGGGTAGACATCCACGTCGCGCTCGTCCGCATCGACCTCCGACACGATGGCGACGTCCGCGCGGTCCTGGTGCAGCAGCCCGACGGGATCGGACTGGAAGCCGGACACGATGTCCTGCTCGACCTCCGGCCAGCGCAGGCGCAGCGCGTCCATCGACGGCATCAGCCAGTCGAAGCACGTGTGGCACTCGACGGCGATGCGCAGCTTGCCCGCACCGTGGCCCGTCAGGCGCGCGATGTCGCGCTCGGCCCGGTCGACGGCCGGGATCACGTCCTGCGCCAGCTCCACCAGGCGCCGGCCGGCGGGCGTGAACGCGACCGGCGCGGACTTGCGCTCGAACAGCGTCAACCCATAGAACTCTTCCAGCGCCTTCAACTGGTGCGATAGCGCGGATTGCGTCACGTTCTGCAGCGCGGCCGCGCGCGACACGCTGCCGGATTCAAGGAGGGCCAGCAGGGTGCGCAGGTGGCGCAGGTCGAGGATCGAGGTCGGCATGAGCGGAATTCATCTGGACAGAAAAATAATTCGTTTGAATTATGCCGGTTGCTCATCGATGATGACAAGACTTATTCATCCAGATGAGGCAACAACATGATCAAAACTCATATTCTCGGTTATCCCCGCATCGGCGCCCAGCGCGAGCTGAAATTCGCGCTGGAGCGTCACTGGTGCGGCGAGATCGACGAGCAGGCGCTGGAGGCCGTCGCCACCGAACTGCGCGCACGCCACTGGGCCGACCAGCGCGCGGCCGGCCTGGACTTCGTCAGCGTGGGCGATTTCGCGTTCTACGACCAGGTGGCCGACCACGTGCTGCTGTTCGGCTGCGCGCCGGCGCGCTTCGGCTTCACCGGCGCCGAAACGCCGCTGCAGCAACTGTTCACCCTCGCGCGTGGCGTGGCGACGGAAGCGCACGACGATTGCGGCTGCGCGCACACCTCGCACGGCAAGCCGGCGCTGGAGATGACCAAGTGGTTCGACACGAACTACCACTACCTCGTGCCGGAATTCGACGCGGCCACGCGCTTCGACCTCGCGCCGGACCGCCTGCTGGAGCAGGTGGTGGAAGCACGCGCGCTGGGCCACGCCGTCAAGGTGACGCTCGCCGGTCCGCTGTCGTTCCTGTGGCTGGGCAAGGCCAAGGACGGCGCCGACCGCCTCGCGCTGCTGGACGCGCTGCTGCCGGTGTACTGCGACCTGCTGGCCCGCCTGAAGGCCGCCGGCGCCGAGTGGGTCCAGCTGGACGAGCCGATCCTCGGCCTGGACCTGCCGGGCGACTGGTCGCTCGCATTCGAACGCGCGTATCACCTGCTGCATGGCGCCGGCGTGCCGCTGCTGCTGGCCACGTATTTCTCGCCGCTGCAGGAAAACCTGAGCCTCGCCTGCAAGCTCCCGGTCGCGGGCCTGCACGTGGACGGCGTCCGTGCGCCGGAAGAGCTGCGCCCCGTCGCGGACTGGCTGCCGGACCACAAGGTGCTGTCGGTCGGCATCGTCGACGGCCGCAACATCTGGCGCGCCGATCTCGACGCCTGCCTCGAACGCCTGCGTCCCGTGCTCGAGCGCCGCGCCGGCGCCGTGTGGCTCGCGCCTTCCTGCTCGCTGCTGCACGTGCCGTTCACGCTCGCCCACGACGCCGCCCTCGACGCCGAACTGCGCACCTGGCTGGCCGGCGCGCGTGAAAAACTGAACGAGCTGCGCATCCTGAAACAGGCGTTGACCGGCGGCGAACGGACCATCGCGATGGATCTCGCCGCCGCCCGCGCCGCGCTGGCCGCCCGCCGCGCCAGCCCGCGCGTCGCGCGCCCCGACGTGGCCGCCGCACTGGCCGCGCTGCCGCCGGACGCCGACCGCCGCGCCGCCCCGTTCGCGCAACGCCAGGCCGTGCAGCGCGCCCGCTTCGGCCTGCCCGCGTTCCCGACCACGACGATCGGCTCGTTTCCGCAAACCCCCGCCATCCGCGCCGCACGTGCGGCGTGGCGCCGCGGCGAGCTGGCGGATACCGCGTACGACACCGCGATGCGCGCCGAGATCGCCCATGCCGTGCAGGTGCAGGAAAACCTCGGGCTGGACGTCCTCGTCCACGGCGAGGCCGAGCGCAACGACATGGTCGAATACTTCGGCGAGCAACTGGACGGTTTCGCGTTCAGCGCCAACGGCTGGGTGCAGTCGTACGGCTCGCGCTGCGTGAAGCCGCCCGTGCTGTACGGCGACGTGGCCCGCCCCGCGCCGATGACGGTGGCGTGGACCGCGTACGCGCAAAGCCTCACGGCGCGGCCGCTGAAGGGCATGCTGACGGGGCCTGTCACGATCCTGCAATGGTCGTTCGTGCGCGACGACCAGCCGCGCGCCCTCACCTGCGCCCAGATCGCGCTGGCGATCCGCGCCGAAGTCACCGACCTGGAACGGGCCGGCATCGGCATCGTGCAAATCGACGAGCCGGCGCTGCGCGAAGGCCTGCCGCTGCGCCGCGCCAGCCGCGGCGCCTACCTGGACTGGGCCGGTCGCGCATTCCGCATCGCTGCGAGCGGCGTCGCCGACGCGACGCAGATCCACACCCACATGTGCTACGCCGAGTTCAACGACATCCTGCCGGCCATCGCGGCGCTGGACGCCGACGTGATCACGATCGAGACGAGCCGCTCGGACATGGAACTGCTGGCCGGTTTCGGCGCGTTCGCGTACCCGAACGAGATCGGCCCAGGCGTGTACGACATCCACTCGCCGCGCGTTCCGGCGACGTCCGACATGGTGCGCCTGCTGCGCAAGGCGAGCGCCGTCGTGCCGGCGGACCGGCTGTGGGTGAACCCGGACTGCGGGCTCAAGACGCGGGCCTGGCCGGAGACCGAAGCGGCGCTGCGCAACATGGTGGCGGCGGCGCGGCTGTTGCGGGACGAAGCGCGTGGTGGGCAGGTACAGGCGGCCTAGACCGGGTGAATACCGCGCGTGGTGAAATAGGCCTCCAGCGTATCCCGCTCCCCAGCCCGGTCCACCAGCGCGACATACGTATCCGGCCGCACGAGATAGACCGCGTCGCGCACGAGACCGGCCGCCTGGCAAGCGTCGCACCAGTCGTAGCGGTACAGTTCGATGCCGCGCCCGGCGCACCAGGTCTGCAGCGCCGGCGCCGCCTCGCCGTACACGTGCACCTGCCAGGCGATCGCCGCGAGCGGCGCGTGGTTGTCCGGGCCGCCGCCGTAGCCCGCCCACGGCAGCCGGTCGCCGCCGCGAACGTGGCCGGCGCTGCCGGCCGACAGCGGGCTGTCGGGATAATGGATGCCCATCTGCGACAGCACCCGGAACATGAACGCCCGCACCGGTTCGATGCCGTACGCGGCCGACGCGAACAGGGGTGCGATGTGCGTGCGCACGAAGTCCGCGAACCCGCCCTCGGCGACGACGAACGAGAACGCGCGGTCCGTCGTCTCGACCAGCCGCTGGGCGAACGCCTTGCGCTCGGCCTCGTAGGTATCGATGAGCGTTTCCGGCGCCCGGCCCCGCAGCACGTGGGCCAGCTTCCACGCGACGTTGATCGCGTCGCCGATCCCCGTGTTCATGCCCTGGCCGCCGGCCGGGCTGTGGACGTGGGCCGCGTCGCCCAGCAGCAGCGCCCGTCCGGACCGGTAATGCCCCGTCACCCGGTGGTGCACGCGGTAGGTCGAGAACCAGTTCACCTGGCGGATGGTCAAGCCCAGGCTCGCGATGGCGCGCTGGCGCACGTCGTCGAACGCCAGCGTGTGGCCCTCGCGCACCTCGGCGTCGCGTACGGCGCCGATCAGGCGCGCATTGCCCTGCTGGTCATACGAGAACAGCGCGGCGAAATCGCCCTCCTCCAGCGACAGGTGGATCTCCCCGTTCGCCGCCGGGCCGCTCACTTCCACGTCGGCGACGTAGAACGTATGCTGGTACGTGCCGCCCTCGAAACCGGTCCCCAGCTGATGGCGCACGATGGAGTGCGCGCCATCGCACCCGGCCAGCCAGGCGGCGCGGCACACCGATTCGCCCGCCGGGCCGCGCAGCCGCGCCGTCACGCCCGCCGCATCCTGCTCGAAGCCCAGCAGTTCGGTATTGCGCTCGACCGTCACGCCCGCCTCCTCCAGGCGCCGCACGAGCACCCGCTCGTGGCGGTCCTGCGGATAGATCAGCACGAACGGATACGGGGTCAGTTCGCGGCCGGCGTCGCGGAAGGACAGGCGCGCGCGCCGTTCGCCCTTTGCCCACAGGTTGATGGCGGGATTGCGCAGGCCACCCGCGACGATCTCGTCCACCAGGTCGAGCTGGCGGTACAGTTCCAGCGTGCGCGCCTGCACGGCCATCGCGCGCGAGCTCGTGCCCGGCCCCGCGCTGCGGTCCACGATCCGTACGTCGACGCCCTGGCGCACGAGCCACAGGGCCAGCACGAGGCCGGTCGGTCCGGCCCCCGCGATCAGTACTTCGGTCTCGTCCATGTCGCCTCCTCGCAGAACAGAATGACAGGAAATCCGCCGCATACGGCGCACGCTAACGATACAGTATGTGACGCGCGTCCCGCTACAATGCTCCGGTCGGGCTTGTTAGAGGAAAGGATGGCGCCGTGAACATCGTCTGCAACTCGTGCGCGACAGCGACGACAGCGCCGAGCTGGCCCTCGTCCTGCACGCGCCCGTGCCGCCCGGCCTGCCTGCGAAGACGCCGGCGGCCATCGTGGCGTGCATCGCGGACTGGATGGCAACCCGTGACGTCGATGCGGTCGTGTGGACGGCGCTGCCGGCCAAGTTTGCCGGCGTCAGCGAACGGGCGCCCAGCCCGCACGAGGCGGTCGCGCTGCTGGCCGGGCTGCAGGGGGAGGAGCGGGCCAGGGCCGAGGAATACGTGCGCCGGATTCCGGGGGATATCCGGACGTTGTATCGCGGGGTGATCGAGGAACGGCTGGGCTGGACGCCACGCCAATAAGCCGTCATTCCCGCGCAGGCGGGAATCCATGCCGAGTGTCCCCGTTCGGATCAGTATGGGTCCCCGCTTGCGCGAGGACGACGACGGCTGATCACCCGCCCGTCTTCAGTTTTTCCATCAGCTTGCGCGCCTCGTCCGCCTGCGCAAACCGCATGTCGCCCGCCAGCAACCCGTCGAGTTCCTTGCGCGCCGCGGCCTTGTCGCCGCTGGCGGCCAGCGCCGCGGCCAGGTGGTAGCGGATGTCGCGCGCCTTCGGTGCCAGCGCCTGCGCCTCGCGCAGCAGGGTCACCGCGCGGCCGGCGTTCCCGTTGCCGACGAGGATCCAGGCCAGCGTATCCATCACGTCCGCGCGCTTCGGCGCAGCGTTCAGCGCCGCCTCGGCCGTCGCCTGCGCGCGCGCGTCGCCCAGCGCCTGGTAGCACAGCGCAAGATTGTTCAGCGCGACGGGGTTGCCGGGCTGGCGCCGCAGCACCTCTTCCAGCTGGGCCGCTGCCCGCTTGAACTCGTTCGCGCCCATCCACGTCTGCGCGCGATACGCGAGCACGCGCACGTCGTCCGGATGCGCCGCCAGCCATGTCGCCAGGCGGCCGTCGGCGTCCGCGACACGGCCGGCCCGGCGCAGCGCGTTGTCGATCTTGATCGCGAGTTCGTTCGTCGCATGCAGCGCGGACGCGCGCTCGAACGCTGCAAGCGCGGCGGCCGGCTGGCGCTTGGCCATCAGGATGTCGCCCTGCAACTGGTAGCCGGCCGCGCCTTGCGGATGCTGCTTCTGCATGTGTTCCGCGACCATCAGCGCGAGGTCGTGCGAGCCCTTGCGCACGTACAGCGCGGCCAGTTCCAGCTGGGCCGACGGGAAATCGGGCTGGATCGCCAGCACGCTCTTGAGGTCTTCCTCGGCCTGCGTCGTGTTGTTCATCACGAGCCGCAGCGCCGCCACCTGCATCAGCGCCGGCGCGGAGCGCGGCAACGCCTGGGCCAGCTGCTTGTACGATTCCAGCGCGGCCGGCAGGTCGCCCCGCGCCAGCTCGGCCTTCCCACGCAAATCCAGCAGGTCCGGGTTTTCCGGATGGCTCACCTGCAGGCGGCGCGCCAGTTCCAGCGCCTTGTCCGTCTGGCCCGTGCGCAGATAGTGCGCGCACAGGTCGACGCCGGGCCCGATCGCGTGCGGGTCGACGGCGGCGGCCTGTTCCAGCCAGCGCGTCACCTCGGCGCTGTCCTGCGTGCGCTCGGCCAGTGTCGCCAGGCCGTCCATCGCGGCCACGCTCTTCTTGTTCTTTGCCAGGAAGTCGACCAGCACCTGGCGCGCCTGCGCCGGCTGGCTGGCGTCGAGTGCCAGCTGCGACAGGCTCGCCGCGGCCCGGTAGTACGCGGGATCGAGCTGCAGCGCGCGCGCGAAACTGGCCCGCGCGGCGTCCGCCTTGCCCTGGGCCGCCAGTACCTGGCCCTTGAGCGCGTGGGCCAGCGGCCGGTCGGGCTGGTTGCGCTCCAGCGCGAGCGCCGCATCGAGTGCGGCGTCGCGCCGGCCCGAGCGCAGGTTCGCCTGCACGAGGGCCTCGACGGCCTCCGGCGAACGCTGGTCGAGCGCCGTCGCCGCCTGCAGCTCGCGCACCGCATCGTCCGTCGCGCCCGCGCCCAGCCGCGCCAGTCCCAGGCCCGTGCGCAGCGTGGCCGACGCGCCGTCCAGCGTACTGGCGCGCGCGAACAGGTCGGCGGCCTGGTCGTAGCGGCGCGCCTTCAGGTTGGCGTCGGCGGCCAGCGCCAGCACTTCGGCATCGGCCTGGCGGGCATCGAGCACGGGCTCCAGCACGGTGCGCGCCTCGTCCCCGTGGCCGGAGCCGATCAGCGCCTGCGCCAGCATCTTGCGCGCGTAGACGTTGGCCGGATTGCGTTCCAGGTAGCGGCGGAAATGCTGCTCCGCCTGGTAGTTCGACCCGAGCTTCAGGTCGACGGCGCCGGCCAGCAGCACGCTGGGCATGTGGTCCGGCACGGCCTTGAGCACCTTGTACAGCACGTCGCGCGCGGCGTCGGGCTTGTCGGTCGTATAGTCGAGCAGCGCCTGCGTGTACGCGACGAGCAGGCTGCCGGGCGCGCCCTTCGCGGCCAGGTCCAGCTCGGCCTGCGCCATCTGCGGCTTGCGCAGGCCGATGGCGAGATAGGCTTTTTCCACGTGGGCCGTGCGGTGTTGCGGGCTGACGGCCAGCACGCGGTCGTACAGCACCAGCGCGTCCTCGGGCCGCTCGCCCGCGCGCACGAGGTCGGCCTTGAACATCAGCGCGTCGACGTTGCGCGGATCGCGGGCCAGCACGCGGTCGGCGTAGCCGTGGGCGGCGTCCGCATGGCCCTCGACGATGGCGAGCCGGCCCAGGCCGACGAGCGCCGCCGGGTCGTCCGCACGCTTGGCAAGCACGTGTTCGTAGGCAGCCCGCGCCTCGTCGTTGCGGCGCAGGGCCAGGCAGGCGTCGCCGCGCGCGGTGGACAAGCCAGGGTCGTCCGGGCCGCCGGCCGTCTCGTCCAGCGCCTTCTGGTGCTGGCCTTCCAGCACGAGCGCCGCGGCCAGCGCCGCCAGCGCCGGTCCGCGCGCATGGCCCCGGTCCAGCGCCTGCCGGGCTTCCTTTTCGGCCGTCGTGCTGTCGCCCAGGTCGAGGTAGACCTGGGCGAGCTGGTAGCGCGTGTCCGCACTGCGCGGGTCGGCGTCCAGCGCATTCTTGAGGACGATGAGGGCACCGCGGAAATCCCCGTTCGCGCGCAATTGCGCAGCGTGGGCCCGCTGCTGCTCCGCCGTCTGCTGCTTGCAGGCCGGAAGCGCGGCGGCGAGAACAACGGCCACGAGGACGGCGGCCAGGCGGCTGGTGCGCGGAGGTGGGGAGGCTCGGGAGAACATCGCTGATCTTGTTATAGATGAATGGTGCATTTTCGTGGGGCAAGGCCGTTTATGGCAAGCAAAACCCGACGGGCATGACCGCAATACCACGCCACCGCGACTAGTTGTAAAAAGATCACGGCTCTTATGGATAATAAATAATTTATTTACAAGTTAAGTTTATCCGTGGCATGATACGACTTGATACTGGTCAACGTGTAAATATATCCGGGAGAGTCTGTGAAAAAAGCGATCAAGCTGGCCGTTTCGGCTGCATTCATCCTCGGCGCCAGCCAGGGGTGGGCCGCGACCATCACCGACTCCGGCGTCACCGCCTATTATGGCTACGACAACCAGGGCGCCGCGGACGTCATCGGCGGCACCCAATACAATATTTCCAAGGCGACGATCGCGCGCGCCGGGAGTGTGCTGACCATCACGATCAACACGAGCTTCGCGGGCAAGGCGGGCGTCAGCCCGACGTGGGGCAAGGACGGCCTGACCGGTGCGACCGGCAAGGGCATCGGCTACGGCGACGTGTTCCTGTCCGACACGTGGAATGCCGCCGGCACCGAAGCCAATCACTACACCCCCGACAACGCCACCAAGGGCACCGTCTGGGACTACGGCTTCGCGCTCGACAACCGCTGGAACAACAAGGGCGGCGACTTCAAGCTGTACGCCCTGAACGGCGCGACCAACGCGCAGAACATCCTCAATTCGAACAGCTACATCAAGTGCTCGAACTGCAACTACCGCGAGAACGAGGAAACGGCCGTGAACACCAACTCGTCCACGGTCAAGGACACGGGCCTGTCCGGCAAATGGGCCGTCTCGACCGGCGCCCTGACGTTCACCATCAACCTCTCCGGTTCGGAACTGATGGACTACAGCTCGTTCGCGATGCACTGGGGCGAGACCTGCCAGAACGACGTCCTCGAAGGCGTGGCCATGGGCGTGCACGTCCCGCTGCCGGGCACCGCCGCCCTGCTGTTCGTCGGCCTCGGCGCGCTCGGCATGGCTCGCCGCCGCCGCGCTCCGGGCGCACTGCCCCCAGGCGCAGCGGCCGTCTGATTCCTTTCAGCCGGCGCTGCCGGCAATCCGGTTGCGTCCCGCCCCCTTGGCACGGTACAGCCGCGTGTCGGCCACCTCGACGAGCCCGGCCGGCTGGTCCTGGCTGCCCGGCACGATCGTCGCCACGCCCATGCTGCACGTGACGATGTCCGCCACGCCGGACGCCGCATGGGGCAGCGCCGCCTGCGCCAGCCGCCGCGCGCACCGCGCCGCCACCGCCAGCGCCGCCGCCTCGTCCGTCGCGGGCAGCACCAGCGCGAACTCTTCGCCGCCCAGGCGCGCGCACAGGTCGCGCGTGCGCGATGCCGCGCGGTCCAGCACCCGCGCCACCTCCTTCAGGCAGGCGTCGCCCTGCGGGTGGCCGTAACGGTCGTTGTACTGCTTGAAGTAATCGATGTCGACCATCACGAGCGACAGCGGCTCGCCCAGCGCACGGGCCTTGCCCCACTCGACGTCGAGGATCCGGTCGAACATGCGGCGGTTGGCAATGCCGGTAAGCGGGTCGCGGTACGAGAGCGCCTCCAGCTCCTTCTGCAGCTGCAGGATCTTGTCCTCGGCCCGTTTGCGTTCGCTGATGTCGAACATGAAGCCCACCAGGCAGTCCACGGCCCCGTCGGCCCGCCGGATCACGTGCACGACGTCACGGATCCACACGTATTCGCCGTCGGCCGTCAGGGCGCGGTAATCGGCTTCGTGATCGGTGCCCTGCTGCGACTGGCTCACGCAGAAATCGACCGTCTTCTGCCGGTCTTCCGCATGGATGCGCATGGCCCAGTCCTCGACCGTCTTCCAGCTGTCCTGGGGCCAGCCCAGCACGCGTTCGATCTGGGGACCGATGTACGTGAAGCGCGCGGAGGCCCAGTCGATGCGCCATGGGATGGCCTGCGTGGATTCGAGCAAGGTGCGGTAGACGCCGGCGTCGTCGCCGGTCTCGGAATGGATGGTCATGGCGCTCCCGAACCTGAAAACCATCATACTACCGGAATGCCTGGCCTTTGGATCAGTGCCCATGCGGCGGGCGATGGATAGACTCGGCCTGTCATCCATTTCCCACCACGAGGTCTCCCATGGACAACCAACCTACCCAGGACAATGCCGGCGTCGTCCAGGAATTCGGCGCGCTGGCGCCCGTGCGCATCGGTCTCCCGGAGCAGACGCGGTCGCAGAGCGTGCGCGCCCTGAACCGCCTGCTGGCGCACACGATGGCGCTGCGCGACGCCTACAAGAAAGCGCACTGGCAGACGTCCGGCGCCAACTTCTACGAACTGCACCTGCTGTTCGACAAGCACTACGAAGAACAGGTCGCGATCATGGACGCCATCGCCGAGCGCATCCAGACCCTGGGCGGCGTGACGTTCGCGCTGGCCGGCGACATCGCCGGCGAATCGTCGATCGCACGCGCCCCGCGCGGCCGTGAATCGGCCCCCGCCCAGCTGGAACGCCTGGCCGCCGCCCACGAGACGATCCTGCTGGACGCGCGTCCGCTGGCGCGCGCGGCGTCCGACGCCGGCGACGACGGCAGCAACGACCTGATCGTCAGCCAGGTCGTGCGCGCCAACGAACTGCAAAGCTGGTTCATCGGCGAACACCTGGCACGCCAGGCCGAGCGTAACTGAGCACGCCCGAACATCATACTTTAGTGTGATGTCATATCCTTTTGTATAGCTGGACCCCGGCGGCCTTCGTCCCGACAATGACCAGGGTGGCGCGGCATTCCGTCCGCACCACCCTGATCACCGGACGAGGAGCAGCCCATGACCACCCACCCGCCCCCACTGGCCGCGAGCCTTGAACCCGAACGGCAGGCGCGCCTGGCCACGATCGGCCAACTGGCCGCGTCGATCGCCCACGAGGTCGACCAGCCGCTGGCCGCCATCGCGCTGCACGCCCACGCGGCGCTGCGCTGCATCGAACGCGCCCAGGCGCCGGCCCAGGCGCATGCCGCCCTGTGCGCCGTGCTGGAAGCGTCGCAGCGCGCCAGCGCCATCGTGAGGAGCGTGCGCGCCCTGGCCGGCCAGGTCCGGCTCGAGCGCACCGAATGCCGCCTCGACGCCGCCATCGACGACGTGCTGGCCGAATACGCGGCCGACCTGCGCCGCCACGCCATCGCCTGCCGCGTCACGGTGGCACCGGGTGCGCGCACGGTGGCGGCCAGCCCCGTGCAACTGCGCCAGCTCCTGCGCAACCTCGTCGGCAACGCCGTGGACGCGCTGTCTCCCGTGCGCGGCCGGACCCGCTCGCTGGCGATCCGCGCCCGCGTCGGCGCCGGCGGCGAGATCGCCGTCACCGTGCGCGACAACGGCACCGGCATCGATGCGGCCACCGCCGCAGACGCATTTGACCCATTGTTGACGACGAAGCCGCACGGCATGGGCCTGGGATTGGCGATCTGCCGCGCCATCGCCGACGCCCACGGCGGCCGCCTCTGGCTGGACGCCAATCCGGACCACGGCGCCACGGCCGGCTTCGCGCTGCCGCGCGCTGCGCACGCGCATCCGTCCACCGCATCCGTGGAGGCCGTCCATGGATGACGCGCGCCCCATCACCGTCCTCATCGCGGACGACCACCCGCTGATCCGGGCCGGCCTCGCCGCGCTGATCGGCGTCGAACCGGCGCTGCAACTGGTCGGAGAAGCGGGCGACGCCGTCGCCGCCGTCGAACACTACCTGCGTCTGCGTCCCGACGTCATGCTCGTCGACCTGAACATGCCCGGTGGCGGCGGCGTCGAGGCGATCCGCAAGATCCGCGCGCTCGTGCCGGATGCCCGCATGGTCATCCTGACGACCTACGACGGCGACGAGGACGTGCACCGCGGCCTGCTGGCCGGCGCCAGTGCGTACCTGCTCAAGCAATCCGGCCTCGACGAGGTGGTGCAATGCGTGCGCCAGGTGGCCGCCAACCGCCGCTACCTCGCGCCCGGCCTCGCCGAGAAGCTGGCCGGGCGCATGGACGCCAACCGCCTGTCGCGCCGCGAGCTCGAGATCCTCGCGCACCTGTCGGCCGGCATGAGCAACAAGATGATCGCGCGCACCGAGAACATCGGCGTCGGCACGGTCAAGTACCACGTCAACAATATCCTGTCCAAGCTGAACGTCTCGTGCCGCACCGAAGCGGCCTGCGTGGCGGCGCGGCGGGGGCTGATCCACGCGTACTGAGGGCTCAACCTCGACCAGGTACGGCGCGGGGCCGCCGGACAGGCGCAGGCCGTCGAAGAACGTGATCTCGAAGTCGACGCGGCTGTCGCGCCGGGCCTGCGCCGCCCACGCGGCCAGGATGCGGTTGGCCATCCGGAATTCGCTGACGACGGCGGTCGCGCCGGCGTCGGCGGACAGGTATGCACGATGTGACTCCGGCTTCTGATGTGGCTGAAAATTCGGGGTCAGAGCGCAAAAGAGCAAATTCGCGCTCTGGCCCCGGTGCTGCCAGCGTAGCGTCCGTTCATGCTTTTTTCCCCACCCATTTGGCGGGGGCCATGACTCGATAAGGTGGAATCTTGTACAATCTTGCCCTGTACCGCCCCCAAAGACTCCACCGCATGAACCCTCCCAGCGCCACGCCGATCCGCGTCCTGATCGCGGACGACCATCCGATGATGCGCGAAGGCATAGCCGCTTCGCTGATCGCGCACGGCAACATCGAGGTCATCGCCCAGGCCTGCGACGGCGACGAAGCGATCCGTTTCTTCACCAACTGGCGCCCCGACGTGGCCCTCGTCGACCTGCAGATGCCCGGCAAGGACGGCCTGGAAGCCATCCGCGCGATCCGCAGCATGCATCCGGACGCCCGCCTCGTCGTGCTCACGACCTACGACGGCGACGCCCGCATCGCGGCCGCGCTCAAGGCCGGCGCCTCCGCCTACCTGCTGAAGAACGTCCCGGGCCGCGAGCTCGCGGCGACCGTGCGCGAAGTGCACAACGGCTCGCACATCCTGCCGCAGGCGCTGCGGCGCGAGGTGGCGATCCACTACGCCGGCGACGCGCTGTCGCCGCGCGAGCTCGACGTGCTGCGCCTCGCCGCCGTCGGCCATTCGAACCGCGGCATCGGCGAACAGCTGCACATCGGCGAGACGACGGTCAAGACGCACATGAGCACGATCCTCGTGAAGCTGGGCGCGAACGACCGCGCGCACGCCGTCACGCTCGCCGTGCAGCGCGGCTTCATCGACCTCTGACCGGTACCGCGATGCGCCGCCGCCATCGTCTCGTCCGCGTACTCGCGGCAGCCTTGCTGCTGGCCGCCGTGCCGGCAATGGCGGCGCCGGAAGGCTTCACGGACTACCACCACACGCGATGGACGGCGACCGACGGCGCGCCACCGGCCATCCGCACGATGGCGCAGACCCGCGACGGCTGGCTGTGGCTCGGCACCGCCGACGGCCTGTACCGCTTCGACGGCCAGCGTTTCGAACGCTACGCGCTGCCCGCCCAGCCGGGACGCAGCCACGAACGCATCGAGGTGCTGCGGGCCGCGCCGAACGGCGACCTGGCGATCGCCTTCGCCTCCGAAGGCGTCTCGGTGCTCCATCCCGACGGCCGCGTCGCGGACCTGCCGGAGCAATCCTCCCCATACGAGAGCATCGGCGCGCTGGCCGTCGACACGGACGGCAGCCTGTGGGCCGCCAGCGGACGCATCGCCCATTTCACCGGCGGCCGCTGGCACGTCGTGGCGGCCGGGCCGGAATGGGAAACGGCGCACCAGGAAGACCTGCTCGTCGACGGCGCCGGCAACCTGTGGGCGTTCAACGAGCGCGGCGCCTGGCGCCTGGACCGGGCCGCCGGCCGCTTCGCGCGCGTGACGGACCATGCCGGGCGGCCGCTGCTGGCGCCGGACGGCAGCCTGTGGTTGCTGGCCGGCGGCACGCTGCACCGGCTCGCTGCCACGGGAAACCCGCGCCTCGGCACGTACGCGCCGTCGCAATCGGGCGGGGCCGGGCAGTTCGACGCGGACGGCACCCTGTGGCTGCTGGACTGCCCGCAGCCCGTGTGCCGCGTGCCGCACGCGGGGCAGCGCAAGGCGGCGCGCTGGACCATTGCCTCCGCGGCCGCGGAGCGGGTCGTGGACCCGGCGCTGCTGTCGGGGCGGGGCACGACGGCGATCCTGGAAGACCGCGAAGGCGACATCTGGGTGGCGACGGAAAGCGGCCTCGATCGGTTCCGGCGCAACCGGTTCCTGCACAGCGGCCTGCCCGGCAGCGGGACCCGCTACAGCTTCGGCGTGGACGGGGCCGGCCGCGTGCTGGCCGCCGACTTCGAGACGGGCACGCTGTGGCGTCTCGCGCCCGACGCCGCGCCGGCCGCCGTGCGCGGCCCGTGGGCCGGCGTGATCAACAACGGTCCCGACGGCGCACTGCTCGTCGGCGGCAAGCGCAGCATCCAGCGCGTACGCGGCACCACGGTGGAAGACATCCCCCTGCCGCCGGGCCCGGACGGCAAACCGCGCGACTACCGCCTCATCGGCCTGCTGGACGACGGCAAGGTGTTGTGGACGGGATCCCTCGAGACGGGCCTGATCGGCTGGCGCGACGGGCGCTGGCTGCCGCGCGCCGCCTTCAACCTGCCATCCAAGATCTTCCAGTCCGCGACCGACGGCGCGGGTACCCTGTGGCTGGCCACCGGTGACGGCAAGCTGGTGCACTACCTCGACGGCAGGCTGACGAATTACGACCTCGGTCCCGTGGGCCAGGCGAGCGCACTGTTCACGGGCGAACACCTGGTCGTCAGCGGCTCCGGCGGCACGGCCGTGCTGCGCGACCGCACGCTGCGCCTGCTGCGCACCCGGGATCCGGGCGTGCTGCGCAACCTGTCCGGCATCGTGGTCACGCCGGACGGCGACCGCTGGATGAACGGCGTCGCGGGCCTCGTGCACGTGCGCGCCGCGGACTGGCGCCAGGCCATGCGCGACCCGGACCAGGCACTCCCCCACGAATTGTTCGACGCGCTGGACGGCTATCCGGGCCGCGCCGCGATGGAAAACCGCTGGCGCGGCATCGTCAGCGCCGACGGCCGCAACCTGTGGCTGTCGGCCACGGGCGGCGTCATGCGCCTCGACCTCGCCCAGCTGCGCCGCAACCGCGTGGCGCCGCAGGCCGTGATCCTCGGCGTGACGGCGGATGGCCGCAGCTGGCCGGCGCAAGGTACGATAGCCCTCCCGGCCGGCACCGACCACTTCCGCATCCAGTACACGGCGCCGGCGCTGCGCCTGCCGGAACGGGTGCGTTTCGAGTATCGGCTCGACGGCGTCGACAAGGAGTGGCTCGATGCCGGCGTCCGCCGTGCCACGTCGTACACCAACATCGGTCCCGGCGACTACGTGTTCCACGTGCGCGCCGTGAACGAGGACGGCCTGCCGGGCGACGCGGTCGCCGCCCTGCCGCTGCACGTGGCGCCCACGCTCGTGCAGACGCTGGGGTTCCGCCTCGCCTGCGCCGGCGCGCTCGTGCTGCTCGGCGTGCTGCTGTACCGCTACCGCATGCGCTACGTGACGCGTCGCCTGACGGAACGGCTGCAGGTGAGGACGGCCGAGCGCGAACGCATCGCGCGCACCCTGCACGACACCTTCCTGCAGACCGTGCAGGGGCTCGTGCTGCGCGTGGACGCCGTCGCCGCGTCCCTGCCGCCCGATGCGGGCGCGCGCCGCCAGCTGGAGCACGTGCTGGACGACGCGAGCCATGCCATCGGCGAAGGCCGCGACCAGCTGCAGGAGCTGCGCGCGGGCGACGCCCACGTGCTGGAAGACGTGCTGGCCGACGCCATCGCCCGTCTCACGCTCACGCATGGCGCGCTGGCCGTCGACGTGCACGTGGAAGGCGAGCGCCGGCCCCTGCTCGCCCCCGTGGCCGACGAGATCGCGGAGATCGCGCGCGAGGCGCTGCGCAACGCATTCATGCACGCGCACGCGGCCCGCGTCCGCGTCACGCTGGTCCATGCGCGCCGCGCGCTGACGCTGTGCGTGGCCGACGACGGCCGCGGCCTCCCCGAGCCGGTGCCGCGTGACGGCGCCGGGTTTGCAGGGTACCGCGGGCACTGGGGCCTCATCGGCATGCGCGAACGGGCGGCACGCATCGGCGCCCGCCTGGACATCGCCAGCGGCCCGCGCCAAGGCACGATGGTCACGTTGACCGTGCCCGGCGTGCACGCCTACGGCGCCGACCGGGCGCCGCCGATATAATCCTCCAGCCCTCCCGCCTGGACAATGCCCGCCCCGTCGAGGTGCCGGGCTGTTTCGCGACTAGGCACCGAGCCGCTGGCCCTTGCCGTACATCCGGCACTCGGCCGCCAGCGCCAGCAGGTTCGGATCGCGCTCGCGGCTCTTCGAGATCAGGAGGCTGATGGTCTGGTGCGACGCGTACGGCGCATCGAGCGGGATCAGCTGGATGCGCGTGCTGAATTCCGCCACGCGGCCCGGCAGCAGGCTGTAGCCCATGCCGCCGCTGACCAGGTTGATCAGCGAGAAGATGTCGGACACCCGCATGATCGTCTCCGGCGTGTAGCCGGCCTGGCGGAACGCGTGGTCGAAACTGTCCGACGTGACGAAACCGCCTCCCAGTGTGATGAATTTTTCGCCCTCCAGGTCGCGCAGATCCACGTGACTACGGTTCGCGTACGGTGAACCCAGCGGCGCGGCAAGATGCACCTCGTCCTCGAACAGCGGCACTGCCAGTAACTGCGCATCGTCGAGCGGCGCCTGCAGCCCGATCACGATGGCGTCCAGCCGACCCTCGTCCAGCCCGCGCAGCAATTCCTGGTTCGAGCCAAGGGTGAGGTCGATCTGCAGTTCGGGCCGGCGCAGCTTCAGGCCCATGAGCAGTTGCGGGATGCAGCGCAGTGTAAGCGAATACAGCGACCCGATCTTCAGCCTGCCGCCCGCGAAGCCGGCCAGCTCGCGCACCTTGCGCACGCCCTCTTCCGTTTCGCTGACGGCGCGCTGCGCGTGCTTGGCGAACGCATAGGCGGCCGGCAGCGGTGCGAGGCTCCTGCCTTCGCGCCGGAACAGCGGACAGCGCAATCCCTCTTCCAGCGAGTGCAGCGCGCGGTGGATGCTGACCGTGCTCTGGCCCAGTTCTTCCGACACGCGCGCCAGGCTGTGCAGGCGCATGAAGGCCAGGAAGACTTCCAGTTTCTTTAAAGTAATCTCTTCGTCGATCATCGCGCCGCTCCTCGGGAAAGTATACCGCAATCATTAACCTCAGAGTAAACATTCCGCCGCCGCGTTGATTGTAGGGCGGTCGTCTCCTTTCTATGCTGGACCTACCTTCCATACAAAGGAGACAACATGGAAAGCAACACTCCCCGCCGATGGGACACGCGGCGCCAGGAAAAGGCGCGGCGCATGGCGGCAGCGAGCCACCTGGCCGACGGCCCCGTGCTGGACAGCGCGCGCATCGTGGACGCGCTCGAACTACTGCTGGCCGGCGGCGACCGCGTCGTCCTCGAGGGGAATAACCAGAAGCAGGCGGACTTCCTCGCCCGCGCCCTCGTGCAGGTCGATCCGGACCGGATCAACAGGCTGCACATGATCATGCCCAGCGTGAGCCTGCCGGAGCACCTCGACCTGTTCGAGCGCGGCATCGCCAGCAAACTCGATTTCGCCTACGCCGGCGCGCAAAGCCTGCGCATCTCGCAATTCCTGCAGGAGGGCACGCTCACCGTGGGCGCCCTGCACACCTACATCGAGCTGTATGCCCGCCTGTACGTGGACCTGTCGCCGAACGTCGTCATGGTCGCCGGCTATATGGCGGACCGCCAGGGCAACCTGTACACGGGACCGAGCACGGAAGACACGCCGGCGCTCGTCGAAGCGGCCGCCTTCCGCGACGGCATCGTGATCGCGCAGGTGAACGAAATCGTCGACGACCCGAAGGACCTGCCCCGCGTGGACATCCCCGGCGCGTGGGTCGACTACGTCGTACGCGCCGACAAGCCGTTCTACATCGAACCGCTGTTCACGCGCGACCCGCGCCTCATCAAGCCCGTGCACATCCTGATGGGGATGATGGCGATCCGCGGCGTCTACGAGCGCCACGACGTGCAGTCGCTGAACCACGGCATCGGCTTCAACACGGCCGCGATCGAACTGCTGCTGCCGACGTACGGCGAGCGGCTGGGCCTGAAGGGCAAGATCTGCCGCAACTGGACCTTGAACCCGCACCCCACGCTGATCCCCGCCATCGAATCGGGCTGGGTCGACAGCGTGCACTGCTTCGGCGCGGAGCTGGGCATGGAAAAATACACGGCCGCCCGCCCCGACGTGTTCTTCATCGGCCGCGACGGCTCCATGCGCTCGAACCGCGCGTTCTGCCAGCTCGCGGGCCAGTACGCGGTCGACCTGTTCATCGGTTCCACCCTGCAGATGGATGGCCTGGGCAACTCGTCGACCGTGACGCACGGCCGCCTGACGGGCTTCGGCGGCGCGCCCAACATGGGCCACGACCCGCACGGCCGCCGCCATCCGACGCCGGCGTGGCTCGACCTCGTGGAGACGGACGATCCGCTCGCCCGCGGCAAGAAGCTCGTCGTGCAGATGGTCGAGACGTTCCAGGACGGCAGCCAGCCCACGATCGTGGAATCGCTGGATGCCGTCGAGGTGGGCAAGACGTCCGGCATGCCGCTGGCGCCCGTGATGATCTACGGCGACGACGTCACCCACGTTCTCACCGAAGAAGGCATCGCCTACCTGTACAAGGCGCGCTCGCTCGAAGAACGCAAGGCGATGCTGGCGGCGGTCGCGGGCGTCACGCCGATCGGCCTCACCCACGACCCGAAGCAGACGGCGCGCATGCGTGCCGAAGGCCTGATCGCGCTGCCGGAAGACATGGGCGTGCGCCGCGCCGATGCGACCCGCTCGCTGCTGGCGGCGAAAAGCATCGCGGAACTGGTCGACTGGTCGGGCGGCCTGTACGAACCGCCCGCGAAATTCAGGAGCTGGTGATGACCGCGCGCGATCCCATCCTGGTTCCTTCCGACGCCGCGCCCGCCCTCGCGCAAGGGTTGGCAAACGAGCTGGCCGACCACGCCGTCGCGGCGCTGATCGACGAAGCGATGCTGACGCCGAAGCCGGGTCTCGTCGATCTGCGCGGCGCCGGCGCCCACCGCGACCTCTCGTGGCCCCTGATGTGCGCATCGGCCTGCGCACTCCGGCCCGCTTTCGGCCAGATGGCGCTGGCGGGTCTACTCGGCGCGGACGACGACGCGCTGCTGCGCCGGCGCATCGGCGCCATCGGCCGCGACGGCGAAGCGGCGATGATGGCGGCCAGCGGGGGCGTGAATACACACCGCGGCGCGATCTGGGCCCTCGGCCTGCTCGTCACGGGGGCTGCCGGCTCGATGGAACGCGACGCGCGAACCATCGCGGCCCGTGCAGGCCGGCTGGCGCGCATCGCCGACCCCGGCGCACCGTCAACCACGGGCCACAAGGGCGAGCGCGCGTGCATCGAGCACGGCGTGGGCGGCGCCCGCGGCCAGGCCCGCGCCGGCTTCCCGCACGTGATCGAACACGCGCTGCCGATGCTGGCGCTGGCCCGCGCACGCGGCGACGCCGAGCACCATGCCCGCGTGAACGCACTGCTGGCCGTGATGGCCACGCTGGACGACACCTGTTTGCTGGCGCGCGGCGGCCGCAAGGCGCTGGAGGCGGCGCAGGACGGGGCGCGTAGCGTGCTCGCGTGCGGCGGCATCGCCACACCGAACGGGCGGCGCGCATTCGACGTGCTGGAAGCCCGGCTGCGCCGGCTGCACGTCTCGCCCGGCGGCGCCGCCGACCTGCTGGCGGCCGCGCTGCTGCTGGACCGAATCGAACGAGGAGAATAGGAATGGAGAGACTGGAATACGAATTCGCCGCTGGCCAGCCCGCGCTCGGGCGCACCGTCAGCGGTGTCGTCAGCTCCGGCGACCTGGAAGTGCTGCTGGAGCCCGCAACCGCCAGCCGCACGCTTGTCGCCGTACAGACGTCCGTCGACGGCTACGGCGCCACGTGGAAGGCGCTGCTGGAGCGCGTGTTCGGCGCCGGCGACCTGCCGGCCGCGCGCATCGAGATCAACGACAACGGCGCGACGCCGGGCGTCGTCCGCATGCGCATCGAGCAGGCTTACGAACAGGCCGCGAACAAGGGAGGCACGCCATGAGCATCGACAACCTGTTGAAGCGCGACAGCTTCATCGAACGGGGTGCCCGCAGCCGCGCGCAGGCGCTGCTCGACCCGGGTCCGTTCCGCGAACTGGCCGGGCCGTTCGCACGCCTGCACTCGCCGTGGCTCGCCATGCAGCACCTCGTCACCCAGGCCGACGACGGCGTTGTCGTGGCCAAGGGCAAGCTCGCTGGACTGCCGACCGTCGTGCTGGCGATCGAAGGCGCGTTCCAGGGCGGCAGCATGGGAGAAATCGGCGCCGCCAAGATCGCCGGCGCGCTGGAACTGGCGCTGCGCGACAACGAACGGGGCATCCCGACCCAGGCCGTGATCGTGTTCGAGACGGGCGGCGTGCGCCTGCAGGAAGCGAACCTGGGCCTCGCGGGCATCGCCGAGATCCAGTCCGCCATCGTCGCCCTGCGGCGTCACCGTCCCGTCATCGGCATCAGCGCGGGCACGGTGGGCTGCTACGGCGGCATGTCGATCGCGGCCGGCCTGTGCTCCTACTTCGTGATGACGAGGGAAGCGCGGCTGGGCCTGAACGGCCCGCAGGTCATCGAGCAGGAAGCGGGCGTCGCCGAATTCGATTCACGCCAGCGCGCGCTGATCTGGGGCCTGACGGGCGGCGCGCAGCGCACCGCGACGCACCTGGCCGACGCCTGCGTGGACGACGACACGGCCGCCGTGCGCGCGAGGGTGATCGATTTCTTCGCCCGCGGCGTGCCGCCCGTGCATCGCAGCGACCGTGCGGCCGACTTCCTCGCCTGCCTCGAACGGGTCGACACGGACAAACAGGCCACGGCGCAGGACGTCCGTGAACTCTATGCGAAAGGACTCGAATGATGGATACGAACCACGCTTCGCGCGGCGCCATGTGGCTGCGCCTGCTGACGGGCGGCGCCCACCCGGCGCACGACTGGACCACCGTGCACGCCTGCGACGCCATCCTGGCCGGCCGGCCCGCACGCTACATCGCCGTCGTGCCCGATGCCGACAACGCGTTCCCGCGCGCCCGCAACGGCGAAGTGGGCCTCGTCGAAGGCTGGCGTCTCGCCCAGGCCGTGCGCGAAGTCATCGACCTGGACCGGGACGCGTCCGAAAAGCGCGCTATCGTCGCCGTCATCGACGTCCCGAGCCAGGCCTACGGCCGGCGCGAAGAAGCGTACGGCATCCACCAGGCGCTGGCCGGCGCGGTGGCCGCGTATGCGGATGCCCGCCAGGCCGGCCACCCCGTCATCGGGCTGATCGTGGGGCTCGCGATGTCCGGTGCCTTCCTCGCGCACGGTTATCAGGCCAACCGGCTGATCGCGCTGGACGACCCGGCCGTCGCGGTGCACGCGATGGGCAAGGCGTCGGCCGCGCGCGTGACCCTGCGCTCCGTCGAGGCACTGGAAAAGCTCGCGGCCAGCGTGCCGCCGATGGCGTACGACATCCGCAGCTTCGCGTCGCTCGGCATCCTGCACGACGTGCTGCAGTTGACGAATCTCGCGCTGCCGGACGAGCAGGACATCGCGCTCGTCCACGGCGCACTGGAGGCGGCGCTGGCGGACATACTCGAGGATCCACGGCGCGATCTCTCCTGCCGCCTGCATGGCCAACACCGGGGCGCGTCGCAGTCAGTGCGCGCGCTGCTCGCATCGGAATGGGAGGCCGCCGACTAGATCCCGCAGCACCCGGCCGCCAACAACAATACCTACGGCCGGTCCACCTTTTTCTGGACAAAGAGGAGACACACATGATTATCTACGGAACCGCATTGCTGGCCATCTGCCACCTGCTCGGCATCTTCCTGGGCGATTTGCTCGGGGCGCTGCTGGGTGCCAAGACCAATGTCGGCGGGGTGGGCATCGCCATGATCCTGCTGATCTGCGCCCGCCTGTGGCTGCACAAGCGCGGCCTGATGCCGGCGCAGACCGAAATGGGCGTCGGCTTCTGGGGCGCCATGTACATCCCGGTCGTCGTCGCGATGGCCGCGCAGCAGAACGTCGTCTCGGCACTGCGCGGCGGTCCCGTCGCCCTGCTCGCCGCCTTCGCCTCGGTCCTCGTGTGCGCGGTCTGCGTCTCGCTGATCAACCGCGGCGAACGCCCGGTCCCCGAGGCCGACGCGGAAGCCCGCGTCGCCACCCAACACGCCTGACGGAGGCCACCATGCTCGAACTCCTGGAAAAGACCGCGAAACACAACGGCCTCGTGCTGGCCTTCGCCCTCGTGGGCCTCGTGATGATCGTGTCGATGCAGCTGTCGCGCCGCCTCACGTTCGGCCGCGTGCACGGTTCCGCCATCGCCATCCTCATCGGCCTCGGCCTCGCCTACTGGGGCGGCATCCAGACCGGCGGCCAGAAAGGCCTCGCGGACGTCACCCTGTTCGCCGGCGTCGGCCTGATGGGCGGCGCCATGCTGCGCGACTTCGCCATCGTCGCCACCGCGTTCGAAGTGCAGGTCGTGGAAGCGAGAAAGGCGGGCCTCGTGGGCGCCGTCGCGCTGATCCTCGGCACGGTGCTGCCGTTCATTGTCGGCGCCAGCGTGGCGTGGGGCTTCGGCTACCGCGACGCCGTCAGCATCACGACCATCGGCGCCGGCGCCGTCACCTACATCGTCGGCCCGGTGACCGGTGCCGCGATCGGTGCCAGCTCGGAAATCATGGCGTTGTCGATCGCGACAGGCCTGGTAAAAGCCATCATGGTCATGGTCGGCACGCCGATGGCGGCACGCTTCCTGCGCCTGTCCACGCCGCGCTCGGCAATGGTGTTCGGCGGGCTGGCCGGCACGGTCAGCGGCGTCTCCGCCGGCCTCGCCGCCACCGACCGCAAGCTCGTGCCCTACGGCGCCCTGGTCGCCACGTTCCACACGGGCCTCGGCTGCCTCCTCGGCCCGTCGCTGCTGTTCTTCGCGACCCGCGCGCTGGTGGGCTGACATGGTCCCGCACGACCTGCTGTTCGTCCGCCGGCCCGACGCATTCGCGTGCGACGGCGCGCGGCCGGACTGGCTGGACCCGGCCGCGCCGCTGGTCGTGCGGCGGGAGGCGACGGCGCCCGGCCTCGTCCCCGTCGGCGCGCGCGGCCTGGCACGCAACGAACGGTGCAAAGGCTACGTCGCCGCGAGCGATGTGGCTTCCACCGTCACCCCGCGCATGTTGGCGGCGCGGGCAAGGGAACGCAAAAGCGCGGCAGACCGCGACCCGCCCTGCATCGCCGCCCTGTACGCGCTGGCCCCGCGGCTGGACGCGCTCGACGCCGACTGGGGCCCGGCCGGCGGTGCGGGCTACTGGCTCGCCTGCGGCCTGCCCGTGCTGCGCGCGACGAGCGACCTCGATCTGCTCGTGCGCCTGCCGCGCCGGCCGTCCGCCGGGTTGATCGAGGCACTGTGCGCGCTGCAGGACGGCCAGCCGTGCCGGCTCGACATCCAGGTCGACACGGGCACCGGCGGCTTTGCCCTCACGGAATATGCGCGCGGCGGCCGCGTGCTGCTGAAGACGGACGCGGGTCCCCGCCTCGTCGACGATCCCTGGGCGGCCGCATGAGCGTACTGTTCACCTTCCCCGGCCAGGGCGCGCAAAAGGCCGGCATGCTGCATGCGCTGCCTGTGCACGCCGAGACTGACCGCACGCTGGCCGAGGCCACACAGGCATTGGGCCGCGACATCCTCGCGCAGGACAGCGCCGACGCACTGCGCTCCACGGTCGCCGTCCAGTTATCGCTGCTGGTGGCGGGCGTCGCGATGGCGCGCGTGCTGGCGGCGCTCGGCGCGGCACCGCAAATGGTGGCCGGTTTGTCGATCGGCGCCTGGCCCGCGGCCGTCGTCGCCGGCGTGCTGGATTTTAGCGATGCGGTACGTCTCGTCGAACTGCGCGCCCGGCTGATGGAAGACGCGTACCCGCGCGGCTACGGCATGACGGCGATCGGCGGGCTCACGCGCCAGCAGCTGGAACCGCTGCTCGCGCAGGCACACGGGCCAGTCTACCTGGCGAACCTGAACGCGCCGCGGCAACTCGTCGTCTCGGGCAGCGCGCCCGCGCTGGACGCCGTCGCCGCGCTCGCCCTGGCGCACGGCGCCACCCGT
This sequence comes from Massilia sp. Masssp94, assembly GCF_059491305.1. Classification (NCBI taxonomy): domain Bacteria; kingdom Pseudomonadati; phylum Pseudomonadota; class Betaproteobacteria; order Burkholderiales; family Oxalobacteraceae; genus Massilia; species Massilia sp. Masssp94. The sequence continues at coordinate 6,315,377 of NZ_CP168501.1, read as the reverse complement.
GCGGAGCGGCTCGCGGTGCCGGTGCCGTCCCACTCGCCGCTGCTGGACGACCAGGCGCGCACGCTCGCCTGCGCGTGCGACCAGGTGCCGCGCAAGCGCCCGCGCATCACGTACGTCAGCAGCAGCGCGGCCCGTGCGCTGTTCGACGCCGACCGCATCATGGCGGACCTCGCCGCGAACATGGCGCGCCCCGTGCTGTGGGCCGACACGCTGCGCCATGCGTGGGAACGGGGCGCCCGCACGGCGCTGGAAATGCCCAGCGGCTCCGTGCTGACGCGGCTCGCGCTGGAAGCCGACTTCGGCGCGGGCATCGCCCTGTGCGCGGACGGCAACCGGCTCGATACGCTGGTGCAGGTCGCGCGCGAGAATCAGTAGCCGGCGCGGTCCAGCGCCTCGTTGACGGCGTCGACGACGGCTTGCGGCTTGTCGGCCTGGATAATGTGCGACGCACCGGCGACAACGTGCAGGCTCGAACGCGTGGACAGCGCCGCGACCTCCTTCTGGATCGCGAGGTTTTCCGCCTCCGTCGCCTCGTTCAGGGCACTCTGCGGCTTGCCCGGCACGGCGTACGGGCTCACGCCGCGCACGAGCACGACGAGCGGCAGGTCGCCGATGTCGACCATCTGGTGCGGACGGGCGAACTCGCGATCGGCGTCGTTCATGGCGGCGGAGACCGCGCCGGTCGATACGCTGGCCAGCATGAGGGAAAGCAGGACGGAGCGCGGCATGGAATCTCCGGAAAAGTGGGAAACCGCCATCCTGGCGTGTGGCGCCGGCGCGAAAACTCACCAATCTTCACACCGCAAGATTTGACACATCCGGGGGGCGCGCGGAGGTTACACTGACGCCGAAAGAACCGACTGGAGACGACATGACGGCAGCCCTCCCGAGATCACCCGCCTGGTCCGCCCGCTACCTGCTGTTCATTGCGGGCATGGGCGGCCTGTTGTACGGTATCGACGTCGGCATCATCGCGGGCGCGCTGCCTTACCTGGAATCGACGGCCGCGCTGGCGTGGAAGCTCAATGCCCAGCAGCTCTCCTTCGTCGTGGCCGCCGTGCTGCTCGGGTCCGTGCTGTCGTCGCTGTTCGCCGGCCTGCTCGCCGACGTCATCGGGCGCCGCCCCGCGATGGTCATCGCGGGCGCGCTGTTCGTCGCCAGCATCCCGCTGATCGCGCTCGCGGACGGCTATGCCGCGCTGCTGTGCGGCCGCCTGCTGCAGGGCGTGAGCGGGGGCCTCATCGGGGTGATCGTGCCGCTGTATCTCGCCGAATGCCTGCCGGCCGACCGGCGCGGCCGCGGCGCCGCGCTGTTCCAGTTGCTGCTCACGGTGGGCCTCGTCGCTGCCGCCGTCATCGGGCTCGTGCAGGCGCACAGCGTGCAGGTCGCGACGGAAGCCGCGGTGGCGCTCCCGGAAGCGGCCCGCGCCGCCGCCGTGCTGGCCGCCAAGGACCATGCGTGGCGCGGCATCTTCTGGATGTGCCTCACGCCCGGCGTCGTCTTCACCCTGGGCTGCCTGCTGCTGGCGGAGTCGCCGCGCTGGCTCGCGCAGCGCGGCGCGCGCGCAGCCGCGCCCACGCGCATGCACACGAATGCAACCGGCGTGACGGACCCGCTGCTGTCGCGCCGCTACGTCCTGCCGTTCCTGCTGGCCTGCCTGATCCTCGCCTGCAACCAGGCGACCGGCATCAACTCCGTGCTGGCGTACGTCGTCAATATCCTCAACCGCGCGGGCCTGTCCGGCTCCAGCGCCAACCTCGCGGACGTGCTGCTGAAAGTGCTGAACGCGCTGATGACCATCGTCGCGGTGCTGCTCGTGGACCGCAAGGGCCGCCGCTTCCTGCTGATGGTGGGCACGGCCGGCATCGTCGTCGCGCTGCTGGCCGTCGGCCTGCTGTTCCGCGCCAACGAGACGCAGCAGCGCGACGTGCTCGCGCAGGTAACGACGCAGCTGCGCGACGACGGCCTGTCGCTGCGCCTCGACGCACGGACCCTGCGCGCGCTGGGCGCCGATCCGGCCGGCCCGCCGCAGGTACTGACGGTCGCCTATGCCTACGGCCCGTTCACGAACGTCGCCAGCATCCGCAGCGACGATCCGGCGCTCCCGCGCCTGGACGCGCGCCGCGCCGACACCGTGCAGCCGGACAGCGTGATCGGCGCCGCGTTCCGCCGCCTGCACCTGAACCCATTTCCGGACCCGGCCGCGGCGGCCGCCGCGCCGCTCGCCATCGAGACGGCGCGCCTCGGTCCGCTGCCCACGACGGGCCACGGGTGGCTCGTCGCGGCGGCCATCTGCCTGTTCGTCGCGAGCTTCGCCATCGGGCCGGGCGTGTGCGTGTGGCTCGCGCTGTCCGAGCTGATGCCGACGCGGATCCGCTCGAACGGCATGAGCATCGCGCTGTTGATCAACCAGTTCGTGTCGACGTCGATCGCGGCCGTGTTCCTGCCGGCCGTCGGCCGCCACGGCTATTCCACGATCTTCTTCTTCGGCGCCGCGTGCACGGTCGTGTACTTCCTCGCGTCCGCTTTCCTGCTGCCCGAGACGCGCGGCAAGACGCTGGAAGAGATCGACGCGTTTTTCGCGCGGCCGGCCGCCAAGTAGAGGAAACTCGTCATTCCCGCGAAAGCGGGAATCCATACTGACTTACCGAATTCCGCACATCGAAAAATCAGTGGCCATTCAACGGAGCGGCTTCGGCACTTCAGCATGGGTTCCCGCCTGCGCGGGAACGACGTCGCGTAGCTGCTCGCGCCGGGCCGCCACGCCGTCCAGCACGTCGAGGATATCCGCCGCCATCACCGGCTTGACGAAATGGCGGTCGAAGCCCGCTGCCAGTGCGCGCTCGCGGTCGCGCGCCTGGCCGTAGCCGCTGACGGCGACCAGCGGCACGTCCGCCATGCCGGGCAGCGCGCGCAGGCGGCGTGCCAGCTCGTGGCCGTCGAATTCGGGCAGGCCGATGTCGAGCACGCACACGTCCGGGTGCCGCTCGGCCGCGTACGCGAGCGCCTTGCCGGGGCTGTGCCACACGGTCGCGCGGTGGCCCACGGCCTCGATGTACATGGCGAGGATCTGCGCCGCGTCCACGTTGTCGTCGACGATCAGCACTTCCAGCGCCTCGGCCGGGGCGGCGGCGCCCGTCGCCACGGGCTCGGCGAACGCGTCGTCGGTGTCGCTGGCGAGGCGCGGCAGCACGACGGTGAAGCGGCTGCCCCGGCCCGGCCCGTCGCTGTGCGCGGCCACAGTGCCGTCGTGCAGCTCCACGAGGCTCTTCACGAGCGCGAGGCCGATCCCCAGGCCGCCCTGCGACCGGTCCGCGCTGCGCTCGGCCTGCGAAAACAGGTCGAACGCCCGCGCCGCCAGTTCCGGCGCCATGCCGATGCCGTTGTCGCACATGTCGACGGCGACGCGGCCGCCGTCGAGCCGCACGTGCACGTCGATGCGCCCGCCGTCCGGCGTGTACCTGGCGGCGTTGCCGAGGATGTTGGCGAACACCTGCACGAGGCGCTTGCGGTCGCCTTCCACCTGCGCGTCGTCCGACGGCAGGTGCAATTCGAGATGGTGCGACTTCGCCCTGACCTGCGGCCGCACCTGTTCCACGGCCTCGCCGATGACGCCCGCCAGCGGCACAGGCGCGCGGTCCAGCGTGATCAGGCCGCGCGTGACGCGCGAGACGTCGAGCAGGTCGTCGATCAGCCCCGTCATGTGGCGCGCCTGGCGGCCGATGATCGTCGTCACCTGGCGCACGCGGTCCTCGTCCAGCCGGCCGACCTTGAGGAAATCGGCGGCCGCCGTGATCGGCGCGAGCGGATTGCGCAACTCGTGCGCCAGCATCGCGAGGAACTCGTCCTTGCGCCGGTCGGCCTCGCGCAGGGCGCGCTGGGCGTCCTGGATCGGCGTGACGTCGACCATCACGGCCACGCCTTCGGTCGCCGGATGATCCATCGTGACGGCGCCCATCTGCACGCTCACCCGGCTGCCGTCCTTGCGGAAGTACTCCTTGACGAGGTTTTCCATGCGCCCCGTCGTGCGCAGCTCTTCCATCGCGCGCGCCGTGGCGTCGGCCCATTCCGCCGGCGTGAGCATGCGCGACTCGAGGCCGTCGCGCTCGAACTCCTCGCGCGTATAGCCCAGCATGTCGAGGAAGGCCTGGTTGGCGTCGATCAGGGTGCCGTCCATGCGGTAGCGCACGATGCCCACGACGTTCGATTCGGCCAGGCGCGCGAAGCGCATCTCGCTCGCGCGCAGCGCTTCCTCGGCCCGTTTCTGCCCGCTGATGTCGAGCACGACGCCCGGCAGCCATTCGGGCCGGCCGGCGGCATCGAGCGTGACCTTGCCGCGCGCGAGCACGTCGCGCCATGTGCCGTCGGCGCGCCGCACGCGGTACGTGCATTCGAAGCCGTCGCCGGTCGCCAGGGCGTCGTCGATGCAGCGCTGCGCGTGCGCCACGTCGTCCGGGTGCACGGCCGCCAGGTAGGCGGACAGCGGACCGCCCGCCGCCGTCGCCTCGTCCACACCGTAGATGCCGGCCAGGTTGCGGTCCGCGTACACGCGGTCGTGCGCGAGGTCGTACGTCCAGGTGCCGATGTCGGCCGCCACCAGCGCCGCCGACAGGCGCATGCGCGCATCCTGCAGGGCTTCCTCGTTGCGCTTCTGCTGGTGGATGTCGGTGCACGTGCCCATCCAGCGCGCGATGCGTCCCTGCGCGTCGCGCACGGGCTGGGCGCGGCCCAGCACCCAGCGGTATTCGCCGCTGCGGTGGCGCAGGCGGTATTCGATCTCGTACGTCGTGCCGGTCTCCAGCGAGTGGCGCCAGGCTGCCCACGCGCGCTCCCGGTCGTCCGCGTGGAACATCGCGTTCCAGCGCTCGCCGTCCGTGTCGCCTTCGCGCATGCCGGTGAACTCGTACCAGCGCTGGTTGTAGAAGTCGTGGTAGCCGTCGGGCAGCGTGGACCACACCATGTGCGGCATCGCGTCGCAGATGGCGCGGAATTCCGCATCGACGGGCCGCAACGCGCCGGTGCCGGACACGATGCACGTGAAGCCGCGCACCGTGCCGTCCAGGTCGCGCAGCGGCGCGAACGCCAGTTCCAGCCACGCCGGCGCATCGTCGTGTTCACCGAGCGGGCACGCGGGCCGGCCGACGCGGAACGATTCGCCCGCCAGCGCGCGCGCCACGTGCGGCCGCAGCTCGCTCCAGGCCTCGGGCCAGTCGGCGAGGCTGCCGCCCAGCAGCGCGGGATGGTAGGCGCCGACGAGCGGCACGGCCGCGTCGTTGTAGAGCAGGCCGGGCGCGTCGCCCCAGCCGACGAACGCGGGCAGCGTGGCGTCAAGGAAGAACCGGGCCGCGTACGCGAGCGCGGGCGGCCACGTCGCCGGCGCCCCCAGGGGAGATGCCGTCCAGTCCCGCGCGCGCAGGATGCGCTCGCCGCCCGATGCGGACAAGCCGCCGGCAGAATCGTTCATGGTGTCGTGGCCAAGGGTTCCATTCTACGGGGGTCACGCATATCGGGGCATCCCGGGCAGCAGCTTGTCGAGCGTGACGGGATAGTCGCGCACCCGCACGCCGGTCGCGTTGTAGATGGCGTTCGCCACCGCCGCCGCCACGCCGCAGATCCCCAGCTCGCCCACGCCCTTCGCCTTCATCGGCGACGAGACCGGGTCCGTCTCGTCGAGGAAGACGACCTCCTGGTGCGGGATGTCGGCGTGCACCGGCACTTCGTAGCCGGCCAGGTCGTGGTTGACGAAGAAGCCGACGCGCTTGTCGACGACGAGGTCTTCCATCAGCGCGGCACCAACACCCATCGTCATCGCGCCGATCACCTGGCTGCGCGCGGACTTCGGATTCAGGATGCGCCCGGCCGCACACACGGCCAGCATGCGCCGCACGCGCACTTCCGCCGTCGCCGCATCGACGGCCACTTCGACGAAGTGGGCGCCGAACGTCGACTGCTGGTACTTCTTGTCGAGGTCACCGTATTCCATCGTATCTTCGCCGATCACGTCGGCGTCGCGCGACGCATGCTCCAGCGGCAGCGTCTTGCCGCCGGCGCGCACCATGCCGCCGCTGAAATCGGCCTGTGCGGGGTCGAGGCCCAGCTTCTTCGCCACGTTCTCGCGCAGCTTCACGCACGCGGCGTACACGCCGGCCGTCGAGCTGTTGCCGCCCCACTGGCCGCCGGATCCGGCCGATACGGGATATGCGGAATCGCCCAGCCGCACCGTCACGCGCGCCAGCGGCACGCCCAGCATCTCGGCCGCCGTCTGGCCGATGATGGTATAGGTGCCGGTGCCGATGTCCGTCATGTCCGTTTCGACGGTGACGGTGCCGTCGCGCTCCAGGCGCACGCGCGCCGCCGACTTCATCACGAGGTTGTTGCGGAACGCGGAGGCCATGCCGTAGCCCACGAGCCAGCGGCCGTCGCGCGCCTGGCCCGGCTTGGCATTGCGCCTGTTCCAGCCGAAGCGCTCCGCGCCGATGCGCAGCGTGTCGACGAAACGCCGCTGCGAGAACTTGCGGCCCGGCTGTTCCGGATCGACGGTCGTGTCGTTCACGATGCGCAGCGTGACGGGATCCATCTGCAGTTTTTCCGCCAGCTCGTCCATCGCGATCTCCAGCGCCATCATGCCCGGCGCCTCGCCCGGCGCGCGCATCGCATTGCCTTCCGCGAGGTCGAGCACGGCGAGCCGCATCTGCGTGAAGCGGTTCGGGCCCGCGTACAGCAAGCGGGTCTGGTTCACCGCGGTCTCCGGCCCGCCGTCCGGCAGGTCGCCCGACCAACTCTCGTGCGCGATCGCCGTGATGCGGCCTTCGCGCGTGGCGCCGATGCGGATGTGCTGGATCGTCGCCGGCCGGTGCGTCGTGTTGTTCATCATGAGCGCGCGCTGCAACGCGACCTTCACGGGCCGGCCGGCGGCCTTCGCGCCCAGCGCGGCCAGCAGCGCTTCCGACCGGAGGAACAGCTTGCCGCCGAAGCCCCCGCCGATGTAGGGCGACACGAGGCGTACGTTTTCCTCGGGGATGCCGAGCGTCCGCGCCATGTCCTTCTTGCCCCAGTTTATCATCTGGTTGGCGGTGTACAGGGTCAGCGTCTCGCCCTGCCACACGGCCGTCGACGCGTGCGGTTCCATCATCGCGTGCGTCTGGTCCGGCGTTGTATAGGTCGCGTCCAGTTTCACGGGCGCGGATGCGAAGGCGGCCTCGAAGTTGCCGACCTTCGTCGTCGATTTCGCCTTGTCCTTGCTGGCCGGGCCGGCCGCGTTCATCGCCGCTTCCAGGTCGTAGACGCCGGTGACCGGCGCATACTCCACGCGCAGCAGCGCCGCGGCGGCGCGCGCCTGTTCGAACGTCTCCGCGACGATCAGCGCCACGGCCTGGTGGTAGTGCTGGATCTCCGGCCCACCCAGCAGGTGCGCCGTGTTGTACTTGCCCTTGGCGAGCTTGCCCGCGTTTTCGTGCGTGATCACCGCGAGCACGCCGGGCGCGGCCCGCGCGGCACGCGTGTCGATGCGCCTGAGGGTGCCCTTGGCGATGGCCGCGCCGACGACCCAGCCGTACGCGGCATTCGGCGCCACCTTGTGCTGTTCGTACGCGTATGGGGCCGTGCCCGTCGTCTTGAACGGACCGTCGATGCGGTCGGTCGGCTTGCCGATGACCTGCAGTCGGTCGATGGGATTCGAGGTGGCGGGTGTCGTGAATTTCATGGGTGCCTCCTCATGCCTGCCGTGCATCCGCCAGCACGGACGCCAGCGTGCGCTGGACCAGCGGGACCTTGAACGCGTTGTCGTTCGTGACGCGCACACCGGCCAGCAACTGGTCGGTCACGGCCTGCGCGCCGCGCGGCATGGCTGATTCCGCCGCGGGCACGCGCCACGGCCGGTGCGCGACGCCGCCCAGCGCCACGCGCCCGCTGCCATCCGGCTGCACGACCGCGGCGACGGCGACGAGCGCGAATGCATACGATGAGCGGTCGCGCACCTTGTGGTAGTAGTGCTTGCCGCCCAGCGGCTTCGGCAAGGTCACCGCCGTGATCAACTCGCCCGGCGCGAGCGTGTTCTCGATGTGCGGCGTGCCGCCCGGCAGGCGATAAAAGTCGGCGATGGGGATCGTGCGCGCCGAGCCATCCGGACGCACCGTTTCCACGCCCACGTCCAGCAGCTGCATCGCAACGGCCATGTCGCTCGGGTGCGTGGCGATGCACGCCTCGCTATGCCCTACGATCGCGAGCTGGCGCGTAAAACCGCCGATGGCCGAGCAGCCGCTGCCCGGCTTGCGCTTGTTGCACGCCATGTTCGTGTCGTAGAAGTAGGGACAGCGGGTGCGCTGCAGCAGGTTGCCCGCCGTCGTCGCCTTGTTGCGCAGCTGCGCCGACGCGCCCGCGAGCAGCGCGCGCGACAGCACGGGATAATCGCGCCGCACGCGCGCATCGGCCGCGAGGTCCGTGTTGCGCACGAGCGCACCCACGCGCAGGCCGCCGTCCGGCGTCGGCGCTATCCTGTCGAGGCCCAGGCCGTTGACGTCGACGAGGTGCGGCGGCGTCTCGATCTCCAGCTTCATCAGGTCCAGCAGGTTGGTCCCGCCCGCGATGAAGCGCGCGCCGGGATGCTGCGCGGCGGCGGCGGCCGCCTCCGCCGGGGTACGGGCGCGCTGGTACGTGAAAGCCTTCATGCCGGCCTCCCCGCATAGTCCGTGATCGCATCGATGATGTTCGAGTACGCACCGCAGCGGCAGATATTGCCGCTCATGCGCTCGCGCAGCTCGGCCGGCGACAGCAGCGGCTGCGCGTCCAGGTCCGCGCTGACGTGGCTCGGGATGCCGCGCCGGATCTCGTCCAGCGCCGCGACCGCCGAGCAGATCTGGCCCGGCGTGCAGTAGCCGCACTGGTAGCCGTCGTGCTTCACGAACGCGGCCTGCAGCGGATGCAGCTTGTCCGGCGTGCCGAGGCCTTCGATGGTCGTGACGTCCGCGCCTTCGTGCATCACGGCGAGGCTGAGGCAGGAATTGATGCGGCGGCCGTCCACGATGACCGTGCAGGCGCCGCACTGGCCCTGGTCGCAGCCCTTCTTGGTGCCCGTCAGGCGCAGATGCTCGCGCAGCATGTCGAGCAAGGTGGTGCGCGTGTCGAGGTCCAGCTCGTAGCGCTGGCCGTTCACGCGCAGCGCCACCCTGGCCGTGACCGGCGCCGGCGTGGCGGCGGGCGCCTGGCCCGTTTCAGGTCCCTGGGCGGACGCCATGGGCGGCAATGCCGCGGCCGTGGCGGACAGCGCGCCGCCGATCAGCAGGTCGCGCCTCGTCTGGTTGATGTCGCTCGAGTCGATCATGGGTACGCTCCCTCCTGTGTACGGCATCGTCGTCAGATTGCGCATATTAAATCCGATCGGCCGAGTACCCGTGCACGATACGCGCGCCCACGCGTAAATTCGGCATTTCCAACCAGGTCGCCGCCGGCCGGTAGCACATTCCGATACCGCCAGGCGCACACCGCGCACCCGGCGCGGCGCGGCCTTGGCCCGGCCCGGTGCGACGGGCAAGATGGCGCCACGTTCAAAAACAAGGAGGAACCATGAAGCGCCTGTTGCTTGCAACCCTGTTTGGCCTGGCCTGTGCGAGTGCCCATGCGGCCGAGGCGTCGGCCCCGTCGCGTGCCGCCAGCGAGCTCGTTGGCAGCGTCGCACTCGGCTCGATCGCCGTCGTGGGCGTCACCGGCAGCGCCGTCGTGGCGAGCGTCGAAACGGTGGGCGACGGCATCGAGGTCGTGCTGGAGGGCGCTGGCCAGGCCAGCCGCGCCACCGTCCGGCTGTCCGGCGCGGCGGCGCGCGGCCTGTCGATCGGCGCCGGGACCGTGCTGCAGGTGGTCGCCATGTCAGCCGGCCATGCGCTGGTCCTGTCGGGCAAGGTGATCGCCTTCATCCCGAACGAAGTCGGCCAGGCCTTGCTGCACCATGCGCGCGCTTCGTGACCGCCTCGCGCGGCTGGCCTGCGCCCTGGTCCTCGCGGCAGCGCTGCCCGCGCACGCGGGCCAGGCCTGCCGCGACGAGCCCCTGGGCGTGGACGAAGTGCGCCGCTCGCTGGACCTCGCCCAACGCACGTTCGCCGCCCTCGACGCGAGCGGCGCCAGCGTCGCGATCATCGCCCGCGCGGGCCAGGATCTGAGTAAATACAGATTGGAATACTCGCACATGGGCATCGTCGTGCGCGACCATGCGGCGGGCCGCTGGACCGTCGTGCACGAACTGAATGCGTGCGGGACGGCGGACTCGGACCTGTTCGTGGAAGGCGTCGGCAACTTCTTCCTGACGGACCTGTACCGCTACCGGGCCCAGGTCGTGATTCCCGGTCCGGACCTGCAGGCGCGCGTGGCGGCCCTCGCCGCGGGCCGCACGGCGCGGCGCCTGCACGAACCGCACTACAACATGCTGTCCTACGTGTACTCGACCCGCTACCAGAATTCGAACCAGTGGGTGCTGGAGACGCTGGCGGCCGCCAGCGCGCCGGCGGGCGCCGTCGAGACGCGTGCCGAGGCGCAAGCGTGGCTGAAGGCCCAGGGCTACCGCGTGCCGACGGTCGACATCCCGGCCGTGACGCGCCTGGGCGCCCGCATGTTCCGCGCCAACGTGGCGTTCGACGACCATCCGTTCGACCGGCGCATGGCCGGACAGATCGACACCGTGACGACGAACGCCGTCGTGAATTTCGTGCGGGGACGCGATCCACAGGCACGCGTGCTCGTCGTCGAGTAAATACGCCGATGTGACAATCCTTGAATTTTGCGACACATTCCGGCTGCTATCCTTGCCTCATTCGACCCAGGAGCGGGGATGGCGCGGACCGGCGCATCTTTGCAAGGATTTACACAAACCGTCAGCATCTTGACGGCCCGCGCGTCCATACTCCGGCGCAGGAAACGACACGAGACCATGCACCTGCCCGCCCTGCCCTACAAACAGCTCGCCGCCAGCCTCGCGCTGGCGGTCCCCATGCTGCTCGCCGCACGCGCCGGCGGCGACGTCGTCCCGGTGCGGGCGCCGCTCGTGCGCGTCGCCACCGCGCCCGCGCTCCACCCGCCGGCGCCCAGGGCCGCGCATACGCGATGAGCCTCCTCCTTCGGCTCGTCCTCGCCTGGCTCGCGCTGGCCTGGTCCGGCAGCGCCGCGGCATCCGGCTCGGAAGTGCTGCTCGAATTCCGCGACGACGCCGTGCTGGCCGAACTGCGCCTGCCGCTGCGCGATCTCGCGCTGGCGCTGGGACGGCCGTTGCCTGCCTCGCCGCTGCCGGTGCGGGGCCGCCTGCATGCGGAACTCGCGCGCTACCTCGGCGCGCACATCGACCCCGTCACCGCCGACGGCCGCCACTGGTGGGTGGAATTCGCGGACATGCGCGTTGCCGTCGATGCGGATCCGCGGGTCCTCGTCGCCCACGCGGTCCTCGTGCCGCCCGCCGGCGCCAGCCCGCGCAGCTTCGTGCTCGGCTACGACGCCATCGCGCGCGAACTGCCCGGCCACCCGACCCGCCTGGCCATCCGCAGCGACTGGCACGGTGGCGTGCTCGCCAGCCACCCGACCACGATCGCGCTGCTGGATGCGCCGCGCGGCCGGGTCGCCGTCAACCGTGGCCTCGACCACGCCTGGCGCGGCTGGCTGGCCGCCTGCAGGCTGGGCGTGCGCCACGCGGCGGACGCCGGACGCTACCTGCTGCTCCTGCTCGTGCTGGCCGCGGGCGCGCATCGGCGCCGCGTTCGCACTGGGACAGACGCTCGCGCTGCTGGCGGGCGCGCCCGGCTGGTTCCGGGTGCCCGCCGACATCCTCGAGGCACTGGCCACGGGCGCCCTCGCGCTGGCGGCCGTGCACGCCGTGCGTCCCCTGTTCGCGGGCGGCGAGACGTGGTACGCCACCGGCTCCGGCCTGCTGTACGGCCTGGCCGCCGCCGGTACCGTCGGCGCGCTGGACCTCGATGGCTGGCAGCTGGCAGCCGCCATCCCCGCGTTCGCCGCCGGGTGCGCGCTCGCGCAGGCGGCACTGCTGGCCGCCACGCTGTCCGTGGCGGTGGCCGCGGGCCCGCTGGTGCGGCGCCGCACGGCGTGGCTGCCCGCCAGGCGTTGACGCCCCGTCGACAACGCTTGACGACGGCGCAACACCGATGCTACTGTACTACCCGTACTAGTACAGTGTATTCACCATGACCCGACGTGCCCTTTTGATGCTGCAGATCGTGACCGGCGATCCGCGCCCCATCACCCGCCAGATCACCGACGGTATCAAGCGCCAGATCGCAGGCGGCGACCTGATACCGGGCGACGCGCTGCCCAGCGTGCGCGGCCTGGCGCAGCAGCTGTCGATCAATCCGAACACGGTGGCCAAGGCCTATGCCGAACTGACGGCGGAAGGCTGGCTGTTGTCCCGCACCGGACTCGGATTGTTCGTGGCCGAGCAGCGCCGGCGCCTGTCGGACGAGGAACGCGAACGCCGCCTGGCGGAGGCGGTCGGCCGCTTCGTCAGCGACGTGATCGGCCTCGATTATCCGCAGCAGACCATCCTCGACCGCGTGGCGGCCGACCTTTCCAACTACGAGACGAAAAAAACCGCATGAGCGATTACGCCATCGATACCGAGGACCTGTGCCTCGTCTACAAGCGCAAGCCCGCCCTCGACCACCTGACCTTGCGCCTGCCGCGCGGCGGCATCCACGCCTTCGTGGGCGCCAACGGCGCCGGCAAATCGTCGCTGTTCCGCGTGCTGCTCGGCTTCGAGCCCGCCGCCAGCGGCAGCGCGCGCATCCTCGGCCACGACTGCCGCCGCCTGACGCCCGCGCTGCGCGAACGCATCGGCTTCGTCAACGAAGAGCACACGCTGCCGGCGTGGATGCGCGTGCGCGACCTGACGGACATGCAGCGCCGCCAGTACCCGCGCTGGAACCACGCGCGCCACGGCGACGTGCTTGGCCATTTCAACGTCGAACCCGGCCAGCGCATCGGCGAGCTGTCGCGCGGCGAACGCGCGGGGCTGAACCTGGCCATGGCGCTGGCGCAGGGTCCCGAGCTGCTGATCCTCGACGAGCCCACGCTGGGCCTCGACGTCGTCGCCAAGCGCGCCTTCCTCGACGCCATGCTGCAGGGTACCCTGGACGACGCCGGCGCCACCGTCGTCTACTGCTCGCACCAGATGGACGAGATCGAGCGCGTCGCCGACAACCTCGTGATCCTCGAGCGCGGGCGCATGCGCTACATGAGCGGCCCGGACGACTTCTGCGACCGCATCCGCCTGTGGATCGCGGCGTTTCCCGCCAGGGTGCCCGAAGTCCGCGAATTGCCCGGCGTGCTGCAGGTGCAGGTCATCGACGACCTGACCCACGTCGTCGTGTTCGACCAGGACGACAGCTTCGGCGCGCGCCTCAAGCTGCTGGGCGCGCACTCGGTCCAGGCGATGCCGCTGGGCCTGGACCGCGCCGTGAACGCCTTCCTCGCCCACGGTCACGCCCGTCCCGTGGCCAACCTGCTTGCCGCGTAAGGAGATCCCATGCTCGAATTCTTCCTCGCCGAACTGCGCCGTTTCCGGAACGGCGCCGCCGCGTACGCGCTCGCGAATTTCGTCGCCCTGTCCGTGCTGCAGCAGATGCTGGACATCCCCAACGGGCCGGTCGGCCTGCACATCATCATGCTGGGCTTCTACGTGCTGTCCGGCCACGCCCTCGCGGTCTACCAGTTCGGCAGCTACCGCCAGCCGAGCCGCTGGATCTGGCTGCAGCACAGGCCCGTCCACCGCGCCCGCATCCTCGCGGCCCTCGTGCTGGCCGCGGCCGTGCTGGGCGCCGTGGCCGTGGCGCTGCCCCTGTGCGCGGCGCTGCGCATCCAGGAGCATTACACCCACGGCGTCGTCGACACGCGGCATTACGCGGGCGCGGCGTACCTCGCGCTATCCGCGCTGACCGCGTGGCTGGCCGGCGGCTACATCACGCTGCACCGCAGCCGCTGGGCGTTCGTGGTCTTCGTGCTGCCCGCCGTGCTGGCGGTCCGCCTGGCCACCGCCTCGACGGTGCTGGGGCTGGCGGCGGCCAGCGCCGTCGTCCTGCTCGGACTCCTCTACACGGTCTTCCGCCCGGGCCGCAGCGCGGCGGACGACACCGTCGCCACCGCCGCCTCCGCCCTGCCGCTGCAGGCGTGCCTGTACATCGCCCTGTTATGGGCGGGATCGATGCTGTACCAGGCGGGCCTGGTGGCCACCGGCACGCATCCGCAGGTCATGACGCCGACGCCCGCCGGCGGCCCGACGGCTGCGTACCGCTCGGACCCGGTGCTGCGGATGCGGGCCGCGCTGGCGGGCAGCGCGGATCCGCGCGCGGCCGGCTGGCGGGCCGCGCTGGACCCGGGCACGATGGTGCGCGTCCCGAACGCCATTCGCCAATACGGCGTGCGCGGCATCCTGACGACGCAGGGCCAGGTACGGTTCGTCAAGGGCGAAACCCTGTGGACGTTCAGCCACGACCGCATGCAGTACCGCGGCGTCGATCCCCGCGACCGCACGGACCAGGGCACCTTCGGCGCGGGCGGCCCGGGCACGCCCGAACGCTTCGACACGGTGCCGGACGCCCTCGGCGACCGGCAGGGTCTCCAGTGGATGTACGACGCCCACAACCTGTACCGCGTCGAGCAACCGGGCATGCGCCTGCGCCACGTCCTGCGCGTGGATGGCCGGGAACAGGTGGGCGGCGTCGCCGTGCTCGGGCAGCACATGCTCGTCCTCACCAACCGCCGCGTCGCGATCCTCGCCCCGGCGACCGCGGCACCCGTCTCCGCGACCGACGTGCGCCTGCCGCTCCCGTACGGCGACCTCGCGCTCGCGGAAGCCGCGCAAGTCCCCGACGGGATGCTCGTGAGCTTCGTGTACGGCCGGCGCCAGTTCGACGGTTCGCCCGCGTCGGACCAGGTGACCTACCTCGTCGACAATACGGGTCGCGTGCGGGAAGTGAGCCGGCGCACGCTGGCGCACGACCTCCCGCCGCTGTTCGAGCACCGCGCGTGGTGGGTGTCGCCCGCGCTGCACGCGCTCGTGTCGCTGCCCGACCTGCTGATCGACAACGGCACCGTCCCGGACTACGGCGTGGGCCGGTTCGCGCCCCTGCTGCAGCCGCGTCCGGCCATCGTGTGGGCGGCCGCGCTCGTCGCCGCGCTGCTCGCCGGCGCGGGTGCGGCGTGGTGGACCCGGCGCGCAGGCCTCGGCCGCACGGCCCGCATCGCGTGGTGCGTGGCGTGCCTGCTGCTCGGCGTGCCGGCGCTGCTGTCGCTGATGATCCTGCAGCCGCGGCGCCAGGCAGTGACGGCCGGCGGGGGCGCAATCTATACTGGCGGTTTTATCAACCTGCCAAGGAAGTCATGACCCGTCGCTCCCTGCCCGCACGCCTGCCCCTGCTTACCCTGCTGGTGGCCTTCGCGTGTTCCGCCCTGCCCCCGGTCGCCGTCCATGCGGCCGACGACGCGAAGCCCGCCCCGCGCGACCTGCGCGAGACCTACACGAAGTACGAATACCGCATCCCGATGCGGGACGGGACGAAGCTGTTCACCGTGGTCTACGTGCCGAAGGATGCGTCGAAAACGTACCCGTTCCTCGTCAACCGCACGCCGTACAGCGCGGGCGTGCGGGCCGAGGGCGAGCTGCACTACGGCGAGGACTGGTTCCCCAAGCAGATCGGGCCGTCGAAGGAATTCGAGGACGCGGGCTACATCTTCGTGAAGCAGGACGTGCGGGGCCGCTACATGTCCGAGGGCAGGTGGCAGGAGATGACGCCGCACGTGAACCCGCGGCGGGCCGCCGGCGAAGGCCAGGAAAGCCAGGACATGTACGACACGATGGAATGGCTGCTGAAGCACGTCCCGAACAACAACGGCAAGGCCGGCATCTACGGCATCAGCTATCCGGGCTTCTACACGTCCGCGAGCATCATCGATTCGCACCCCGCGATCAAGGCCGCGTCCCCGCAGGCGCCCGTGACGGACCTGTACATGGGCGACGACTCCTACCACGGCGGCGCCTTCATGCTGGCCGCGAACTTCGGCTTCTACGCGTCGTTCACCGAGCAGCAGAACCCGACGCCGCTGCCGAAGACGTGGGCCGACTTCGACTACGGCGCGGCCGATTCGTACGACTTCTTCCTCAAGCACCGCACCTTGACGAACATCCTCGGCACGCTAACGGACAAGCAGCGCGCACTGCTCGCGCCGACGATCGAGCACGACACCTACGACAGCTTCTGGCAGACGCGCGCCATCGCCCCGCATTTGAAAAACGTGAAGGCGGCCGTGCTGACGGTGGGCGGTTGGTTCGACGCCGAGGATCCGCAAGGTCCGTTCACGACCTACCACGCCATCAGGAAGAACAACCCGGCCATCTTCAACGGCCTCGTGATGGGCCCGTGGGTGCACGGCGGGTGGGCGCGCAACGACGGCAAGCAGCTGGGCCGCGTGTCGTTCGACAGCAAGACGGGCGAATACTTCCGCCAGCACATCCAGTTCCCGTTCTTCGAACAGCAGCTCAAGGGCGTCAAGCCGGCGCAGCCCATCGCGGAAGTGACGGCGTTCGAGACCGGCTCCAACGTGTGGCGCCGCTACACCGCCTGGCCGCCCGTGCAGGCGAAGGCGCGCACCCTGTACCTCGGTCCGAACGGCACGCTGACGTGGCAGCTGCCCGCCGCGGGCGCCGGCTTCGACGAATACGTGTCCGACCCGAACAAGCCCGTGCCGTACATCGGCTACCCGGCCACGTCGGTGCCGCAGGAATACATGGTGTCGGACCAGCGCTTCGCCGCCACGCGCCCGGACGTCCTCGTGTACCGGAGCGAGGTGCTCGACGAGGACGTCACGGTCGCGGGGCCCGTCACACCGAAGCTGTTCGTGTCGACCACCGGCACGGACTCGGACTGGGTCGTGAAGCTCATCGACGTGTACCCGGCCGAGTATCCGGCCGGCGAGCAGCCGCCGCGTGGGAACGGCAACGACGTGGCGCCGCCGCGCGGCACGATGGCGGGTTACCAGCAGCTCGTGCGCGCGAATCCGCTGCGCGGCAAGTTCCGCAACGGCTTCGAGCACCCGGAACCCTTCGTGCCCGGCAAGGTCGAGGCGATCAGCTACCACCTGGGCGACGTCAACCACACCTTCCGCCGCGGCCACCGCATCATGGTGCAGGTGCAGAGCTCCTGGTTCCCGCTCGTCGACCTGAACCCGCAGACGTTCGTCACGATCCCCAAGGCGAGGCCGGAAGACTTCAAGGCGGCCACGCAGCGCGTCTACCACGCGGCGCAGACGCCGTCGGGCCTGCAGCTCCTCGTCCTGCCGGCGCACTGAGTCCGGCGTGATCCGCGTGCCGAGGGCCACCGCGCCCGTGGCGCCGGTGTTTCCGCACCCAGATCGTCATTTCCATCAGTTAAAACTTGAACAAGTTCCAGAAATTGATGCAAAATGACGGCGATGTGCGGCCTCGACAATGCCACCGCACGCCAACCGAGGAGCGGCCGTGCTCGTTACCGACACCCTTCCATCCAAGCGCCCCGGCGCATCGTCGGGTAACGGGCTGCGCTGGCTGGCCGCCGTCGTCGTCGCGATCCTCATTGGCCTGGCCACGCTGCCGTTCCTCGCCAGCCGCGCGGCCGACACCACGATGGACGCGCTGCAAACCGCCG
This sequence comes from Massilia sp. Masssp94, assembly GCF_059491305.1. Classification (NCBI taxonomy): domain Bacteria; kingdom Pseudomonadati; phylum Pseudomonadota; class Betaproteobacteria; order Burkholderiales; family Oxalobacteraceae; genus Massilia; species Massilia sp. Masssp94. Next base: position 6,297,714 of record NZ_CP168501.1, on the reverse strand, counting down.
CGGACAAGCAGCGCGTCTACGACCGCCTGCTGGACCTGCTGACCGACGCCGAGACGGGCCAGCGCGGCTACATCATCACCGGCGATGCCGGCTTCCTCGATCCGTACAACGCCAGCGCCGCCGCGATCCCTGCCGCCGTGCGCGACCTGAAGCCGCTGGCGGACGGCCGCGGCGAGCAGGCGACGCTGGACGAGATCGAACGGCTGGCGCAGCGCAAGCTGGACGAGCTGGCCGCGACGATCCGCCTGCGCCGCGACGGCGGGTTCGCCGAGGCCGCAGCCATCGTCGGCAACCGCTCCGGCAAAGCGGACATGGACAGGCTGCGGCTGCTGATCGGCGAGCGGTCCACCGCGCTCGAACGCGAGCGCCTGGCGCTGCGCGACCGGCTGGACACGACGCTCGGCTACAGTACGGTGATCGGCATCTGCGCGGGCGTCGCCAGCATGCTCATCCTCGGCAGCGGCCTGTTCGTCGTCACGCGCAGCCTGCACGCGGGCTCCGAAGCGGCCGACCACGCGCGCCGCCTCGCCGACGCGCAGGCCGACCAGGCGCGCCACAGCCAGGCCCGCAGCGAGCGCCTCACCGTCACCGCCCGGATGCTGCAGGCGATGGACAGCCTGACGCGTACGGACGAATTGCACAACGTGTTGCCGGCCTTCCTGCCCAAGGTGCTGCCCGGCAGCAGCGGCACCGTCTACCTGTACCGCAATTCGCGCGACTACCTGCAGCGCGCAGCGGCGTGGGGCGGCGGCCACCGTCCGGAGCTCGTCAGCCCGGACCAGTGCTGGGGCCTGCGCTTCGGCCACGCCCATGCGGCCCAGACGGGCGACGACATGCACTGTCCCCATTTGGGCGACGTCCCGCCCGCGCCCGGCCGCACGGACCTGTGCGTGCCGATGATTTCGCAGGGGGAGGTCCTGGGCCTGCTCTCGGTGAGCGTGCCGCAGGGCCCGGACACCGCGGTGGAACTCGCGGCCGCCACGACCATCAGCGAGCAGCTTGCGATCGGCATCAGCAACATCAACCTGCGCGAGGTCTTGCGGCGCCAGTCCACCGTGGACGAACTCACGGGCCTGTACAACCGCCGCTATTTCGACGAGACGCTGCGGCGCGAACTGTTCCGCGCCGAACGCATGCGTGCTTCGCTGGCCGTCGTGATGATCGACCTGGACCACTTCAAGCACATGAACGACACGTACGGCCACGAAGCGGGCGACCTCGTCCTGCGCACCGTCGGGCGCTGCCTGCGCGAAGGCGTGCGCCGCAGCGACATCGCGTGCCGCTACGGCGGCGAGGAACTGGTGCTCGTGCTGCCTGAATGCGACGCGACCGCCGCGCGCACGTGCGCCGAAACGCTGCGCAAGACCATCTCCGCGCTGGACCTGCATCACGGCGACGTCGCGCTGCCGCAGGTGACCGCGTCGTTCGGCGTCTCACTGTGGCCGGCCCACGGCGAGGACGCGCACACGCTCGTGCAATCGGCGGACCGCGCGCTGTACGCCGCCAAGCACGGAGGGCGCAACCGGGTTTGCATCGCGTCGTGAGCCCGTGCCGGAGCCGTCGATCAAGACGGCGGCCCAGGCCATGAGCCTCGCGGTACTGGGCGTGCTGGCGCAGCCTTAACGCTTGAGGAGGGCCGCGCGCGCCTGCTCCCAGGGCGTGCCCGCGAGCGCCTTCGCGCACTCCGCGCAGGGCTCGAACGGATTGCAGGCGTGGTCCAGTTCGATGTAGTTGGCGCCGACCATGCGCTTCGCCGCGGCCGAGTCGGCGCGGCCAGCGGGCGCGCCCTCCTTCAGCCATTTCTGGAAGGGTTCGAGGGCGACGCCCGTGGGCACATACCAGCGCTTGCGGCCGGAATTCCAGCGTGCGCCGAGGGCGCGGGCCTCGTCTTTTTCTGCGTAGGGAACGTTCAGGAAAGTCATCCCGCGGATGCTAACCGATCCCGCGCCTGCGCGCAAACACCGACTGTGACAACGACGCTTTTCGCACTTGCTCATGCGATTTTCCATTATGATCGTCTTCCCCGTTTCTTTTCGGACCCCGACATGCCCGCCATCCGCACCCTGCACCCCGACGACTGGCCCATCTACCGCGACCTGCGCCTGCGCGCGCTGGCCGACTCGCCCCAGGCATTCGGCAGCACCTTTGCCGAGGAATCGCAACGCACGGACGACATCTGGGTCGCACGCCTGGCCGCCCCCGCGCTCGGGTCGCACCTGCAGGGCTGGCCGTTCGCGGTGGAAGTCGACGGGACGCCCGCCGGCCTCGCATGGGTCAAGATGGAAGGCGCGCACGCCAGCATCTACCAGGTGTGGGTGGCGCCCGAGGCGCGCGGACGCGGCGTGGGTGCCGCGCTGCTGGACGCCGCCATCACGTGGGCCCGCGCACGCAAGGCGGCGGAAGTCCGGCTCGACGTGACGGCCGGCGACGGCGCGGCCGCGCGGCTCTATCGCCGCATGGGTTTCGTCGACGTGGGCGCGCCCGTGCCGATGCCCGGCAGGACGACGTTCGAACAGGCGATGGTGCTCACGCTGGGCGCGTAAGCGTCAGGCCGGCGGCTTCTCCGCGCTGGCCGCTTCCTCCTTCATCTCGCGATTGAGGAAGTAGTTCAGCGCCGTCCGGATCACGGCGATGGCGGCAAGCTTGCCGATGCGGTCCCACGTCGGCGCGACGGACGTCGACAGGACGTCGGCCGCCAGCTGCAGTTCCAGCGCCAGCGTGAGGTAGCGCGCGAACGCCAGCCGGATCGGAATGAAGCTGCCGCCCCGGGCCAACGCGTAGCGCACGAGCCCCACGACGACGATCACGACACCGGCCGCGATCACGCACGCACCCAGCGCTTCCACCAGCAGGCGCAGCCACTCCACCCAGGCGCGCACCTGTTGTTCCGTCTGTTCGAACATTCGACTCCTATTGGCTGTACAGATAAGCGGCCATGTCGCGCGCCTCGGCACCTGTGACGCCCAGCTCCGGCATCGCGGTATTCGGGACCACCTGGCGCGGATGCTGGATCCACCTCATCAGGTTGTCCGCGTTGTGCGGCATGACGCCCGCAATATAACCGCGCGAACGGATCTCGTCGAGGGGCGGGCCGACCTGGCTGTCCGCGTGGGCGATCCCCTTGATCTTGTGGCAGCTCGCGCAGCCGTACCGTGCCAGCAGTTCGCGGCCGTGGCGCGGATCGCCGCCCGTGACCGGCTCCGTCTTCGGTGGCGTCTTCGAGCAGCCGGCCAGCAGGGCCGCGCACAGCAGGACGGCGAGTGTGCGCCCCGTCATGGCCGCACCTCCGCAGGCCCCGTGCGCAGCCAGCGGGCGCACAGCACGAGGCCCGCGATCAGGTAGGCCAGGCCGCCCGGGATCCACATGATGAGGCCACCGAGCTGCTGGTCTTCGAGCGGGGTCAAACCGAACAGCTGCGCGCGGTTGCCGTACAGCGGATACCAGATCGTCTCCGACATGGTGAACAGGGCGCCGAGCGCGCCCGTGTGCATCATCGTCGTGAACAGGTAAAAGATGGCGCCCCCGCGGCCGTGATGCCCACCCTCGCGCCCCAGCACAGCCCACCAGAACAGCAGCGCCGTGGCGAGGAAGCTCGTGTGCTGCAGCGCGTGCATGCCGTTGTCGGCCAGCGCCAGCTGGAAGCACGCCGGCACGTGCCACATCCACAGCGCGGCGAAGTGCAGCAGCCATGCATTCACGGGCGCCGTCAGCGCACCCCACGCGGCGCGCACGGCGGGCCCGCGCGTCGCGGCCGCGATGCGCAACCGTCCCTCGGGCCCGAACGCCCACAGCCACAGCGCGAGCGGGCGGCCCAGCACGAGCAGTGGCCCCGCCACGATCATCAGGATCTCGTGCTGCACCATGTGCGCGGAAAACGCATGGCTGCCGGCGCCGTCCAGCGGCGACGCGAGCGCCAGCACGAGCATGATCCAGCCCGCGCCGAACCACGCGGCCTGGCGTGCCAGCTGGCGGCGTGCCCCCTGCGCGCGGGGCCATAGACGTCTCAGGCCCGCCGCGTACAGCAGCAGCGACAGCACCAGCAGGGTCACGACCCACCATTCCGCCCCCCAGCCGAGCGCCGGGCCGGCCGCCAGCTCGGCCTGGACGTCGTGGGCGCGCGCCGCGAGCGGTGCGAACGCCGGCACAGCGATCAGGCGGCGCATGGCGACAGCACCCACTGCGGAAACCATTGCGCCAGCACGGCGAGGCAGGACAGCGCGCCGACCAGCGCGGCCACGAGCGCGACGAACGGCGGCCGGTCCGGCACGTGGTCGCGCGCGGCTTCGCGTCCCAGGCTGCGTCCTTCTCTCCAGTTACGCCACGCGGCCCAGCTCATCCACACGCACACGGCCAGCACGACGGCCGTGACGGCGTTCGGCGCCACCATCGACTGGCGCGTGCACGCGGGCGTCACGAGCGCATACGTGATGGACAGGTTCGTGAGCGCCAGCGTGGGCGCGAGCAGCAGTGCCGGCCAGTTTCCCATCGTCCCTCCCTAAAAACGTGCGCCCCAGTAGATGACCGCGTAGATCGGCAGCCAGCTGAGGACGACGAAATACCAGTAGCCCGCGTTTTCGCTGACGTCCACGAAGCGCTTGCCTTCGTGCGGCCCGGTGAACATCAGCACCGTCAGCACGAGCGAATCGTAGGCGTCCGTGATGAGGTGCGTCGTGTGCAGGCCGAGCAGCATCCACACGACGGAGCCGTAGGCATCGGTGTCCCAGCGCGTGTTCAGCGCGCCGAACTCGAACACGCGCACGGTGAGGAAGCCGACCGACACCAGCATGCACACGGTCAGCCACAGCCGCACGCCCGCGAGGTCGAGGCGCTCGGCCGCCTGTTTCGCCTTCTGGTTCGGCCACAGGCTCGCCAGCATGATCGCCGTGTTGACGGTCCCCCACAGCAGGTCGGGCGGGAAGCGGCTCATCGGCCACACGGTGGCGTGGCTGCGCAGGTAGAAGTAGGCCATGATCGTCAGCGCGAACACGGTGCTCTCGACGGCGACGAGGCCCATCGTGCCCCACCACATCGGGCTGCGCGTGCCGAACGCGAACGTCGGGAGGTTGGACACGTCGAGTGCCGCACCGCGCGGTACCGCCTCCTTGCCCGACTTGCGGTTCTCGATGGGCGCGCTCATGGTGCGGACTCCGAATGCACGCGCTGCTCGACGACGGCGCGCCTGGGCCAGAACCACAGCGTCGCACCGATCGCCACCGGCGCGGCGGCCCAGACGACGGCCCAGGGCGTATAGATGGAGCCGACGAACAGGATCGTCGTCGCCACCGCCGACAGGAACGGCCAGATCGACGACGACGGCATCCACAGGCGGTGGTCCGGCTCGGCGTCGGCCACGGTCGTGACGAGGACTTCGCGCCAGTCGTTCGACATGCCGCTGACGTGCGTCGGTTCGACCTGCGGCTGCCACAGCGGATAGCGCCCGTGCACCACGGGGATGACGTCGAAATTGCCCAACGGCGGCGGCGACGCCACGCTCCATTCCAGCGTGCCCGCGCCCCACGGGTCGGCGCCCGCCATCGCGCCATGTCGCAGCGTGCGCACGACGTTCACGAGGAACAGCAGCACGCTCACGCCGATCATCGCCGCACCGATGCTGGACACGAGGTTCAGGTCGCCCCATCCCATCTCGGCCGGATACGTGTACACGCGGCGCGGCATGCCCCACAGGCCGAGCAGGTGCATCGGGAAGAAGGACACGTTGAAGCCGATGAAGAACAGCCAGAAATTCCAGCGGCCCAGGCGTTCGCCCAGCATGCGTCCCGTGAACTTGGGGAACCAGAAATAGAACGCGCCGAACAGCGGGAAGACGGCGCCGCCCAGCAGCACGTAGTGCAGGTGCGCGACGACGAAGAAGCTGTCGTGCAGTTGCGTATCGAGCGGCACGGACGCCAGCATCAGTCCCGTCAGCCCGCCCATGACGAGGATGAAGAAGAACGCCAGCACGAACAGCAGCGGCGTCCTGACGTAAACCCGGCCGCTGCCCAGCGTGGCGATCCAGCAGAAGATCTGCACCGCGGTCGGCACGGCGATGACGAGGCTCGCCGCCGTGAAGAACGTCTTGCCCAGCTCCGGCAGGTTGGTCGCGAACATGTGGTGCACCCACAGGCCGAACGCGAGGAACGCGGTCGTCACGAGCGCCAGCACCATCGCCGGGTAGCCGACAACGGGCCGGCGCGAGAACGTCGCGACGATCGCGGAGATGAAGCCCAGCGGCGGAATGAAGATCAGGTACACCTCGGGATGGCCGAAGAACCAGAACAGGTGCTGCCAAAGCAGCGCATCGCCACCCTTCTCGGGATTGTAGAACTGCGTGTCGACGAGGCGGTCGGTGATCAGCGCGGTACTGGCCAGCATGACGGCCGGCAGTGCGAACAGCACCATGAACGACGTCACGAGCATGGCCCACACGTACAACGGCATGCGGTTCAGGCTCATGCCGGGGGCGCGCAGCTTGAGGATGGTCGCGATGATGACGATCGCCTCCATCAGGCCGGAGAGTTCCGTGAACGTGATCATCTGGGCCCAGAAGTCCACGCCCTTGCCGGGCGAATAGCGCAGGCTGGACAGCGGCACGTACGCGAACCAGCCGGCGTCCGGCCCGGCGCCCGCGAAGAAGGCGGCGTACAGCATGATGCCGCCCATGGTGAAGATCCAGTACGCGTAGGCGTTCAGGCGCGGGAACGCGAGGCTGCGCGCGCCGATCATGAGCGGCACGAGGTACGTGGCCACGGCCTGCATGACGGGGACGGCGAACAGGAACATCATCGTCGACCCGTGCATCGTGAAGAACTGGTTGTACATCGCCGGCGTGACGATGCCGGCGTTCGGCTGCGCCAGCTGCAGGCGGATCAGCAGCGCGAGCACGCCGCCCAGCAGGAAGAAGATCATGGTCGTGACCATGAAACGCTTGCTGATCGTCTTGTGGTTGATCGCGGCGAACCAGCCGTACAGGCCCGGCGGGTCGCGCCAGGTGCGTTCCAGCGCCGTGGCGGCGGCCGGGTCGGCCGGCGGAACGAAGCGTGGATCGGATACTTTCATCGGAGGGTCTCCAGGTAAGCCAGCAGGGCTTGCAGGTCGTCGGGGGGCAAGGTGTTGGCCGGCATGTTCACGCCCGGCTTGAGCGCCTGCGGATCGCTGATCCAGCCTGCGAGGTGGCCGCGGTTGTTGGGGAACATGCCGGCGCCGATGGTCCGGCGCGACGCGAGGTGCGTGAGGTCGGGTGCGATGCTTCCCTGCGCCCGCGTGCCCGCGATCGCGTGGCAGCGCGCGCAATTCGCGTTCAGGAACACGTCGCGGCCGCGGCGCGCGGAGGCATCCGCCGGCTCGCGCGCGGGCCGGCGCTGGCGCGCGGCCCAGGTCTCGTACTGGTCGGACGGCACCGCGTGCACGAGCAGCGCCATCAGCGCATGTTCGAGACCACAGAATTCGGCGCACTGCCCGCGGTAGGTGCCGGCGCGGTCGGCACGCAGCCGCAGGGTGGCCGTGCGGCCCGGGATCATGTCCTTCTTGCCCGCCAGGTTCGGGATCCACAGCGAATGGATCACGTCATCGGCGCGCAGCGTGACGATGACGGGCCGGCCGACGGGAATCGTCAGCTCGTTCGCGGTCGTGAATTCACGGGCCCCGTCCGCATCGCGGTAGCGCGCTTCCCACCACCACTGGTGGCCGACCAGTTCGATGTCGACGGCATCGCGCAGGGTCAGCCGCGCCAGCGCGCGGCTCGTGAACGCATCGGCCGCCAGCAGCGCGAGCAGGCCCACGATGCACGCGGCGGTGGCCCAGCCGATGCGGTGCCAGATGCGCCGCTCGGGACCTTCCAGGGACGACGTGTCGGGCCGGGTGGCGGCGTCCGCGGCGGGTGCGCACCAGACGGCGATGATCGTCGCGACGACGATGGCCACGAACACGAAGGTGCAGAGCGCCAGCGTACCGTTCCACAAGTCGCCGATGTGGGCCGCCTGGGCGCCGGCGGCACGCAGCGCATCCTGCATGGCGCTTGCTGGCGCAGCGCGCTGGAATTCCATGTGCCTCCCCGAAAAAAAGGTCGAATCTGAATGCCAAAATGTCTACATTGCAGATATACCTTTTTTTCGGCCGTTCCCGCGCACGAATCAACGTGCCGGCGGTCGGATCAGCGGCAAAAGGCGTCGAGATTGCCGACAGGTTCGACGGCCGGCAGCCCTGCCAGGTCGATGCCCGCATCCTGCGCGCGCCGCTCGATCATCGCGCCGTTGCCGGCACCCGGACTCGGGGTTCGGTAGGCCGCGTCGGACTGCGCCTGGTCCAGCGTCACGTAATGCGCGCCGGCCGCGTCCAGGCGCTTCATCACTTCCGGCAGGGTGGCCGCGCTCCAGGCACCCATGTGCGTCAGCAGCACCTGCGGGATCATGCGGCCGTACACGCGCTGCGACATCGCCTTCGTGCGCGCCAGTTGCTGGTCGATGCGGCGGTAGTAGCTCGCCTTCATGCCCTCGATCGCGGCCTGGTCGCCCTTCGCCACGCAGCGCGCGTACGTCTCCGTGTATGCCCAGTCGTCGAAGCCGAGGGTCACGTCCGCGACGCGGTAGCCGCGCGCCTTCAGCCACGCCAGCGCATCGTCGTGGCGCGCGCCCTTGCCGCCCGCGTCGAGGAACGGGTAGCGCAACACGTGCCAGTCCTTGCCGGCCATGTATTTTTGCAGTACGGGTTCGTTCTTGCGCACGTCTTCTTCCCAGGCGTCCAGCGACGCCGCCTGCGACAGGCCCATGTGGGTGTAGCCGTGGTTGCCGAGCGGGTAGCCGGCCTTGCGCCACACGTCCAGCGCGGCGGCGCTCTCCGCCTCCTTGCCGAGGGCCACGGCATTGACGAAGCCCCACGCCTCGGGCACGCCGTGCGCCCTGAACGTCGCGATGTGCGAGCGCGCGATGTCGGCGCGGCTGATGTCGGCCGGCTTGGAGCCGTGCGAAGGCAGGTCGTCGACCGTGATGGCGACGTCGAAGCGGTCAGCCGGCGCAGCGATGGCGCTGCCGAAGGCGAGTGCCAGTGCGCACAGGAGGATGGATGGTTTCAAGGCTGTCTCCGTAATTAGTTCGATGGATGCATTATCGACCGGATGGGCGGAAGCAGGCAACGGGCCCGGGAACGATTTATGATCGCATGGTCCGATATCCGCTCGACGAAAGGAAATCCGCATGCGGATACGCCTCGCCGCTGCCCTCCTTGCCGCCGTGATGACCGCGCCCGTCCTTGCCGTGCCGCGCGACGCCGCGCATCCCGCGACGCGCCAGGACGCCATCGCGGACCTGGGCGACGACTTCGGCAACAGTCTCGCCGGCACGGATGCCGCCACGCTGATGGCGGAAGCGGAGCGCCATGCGCAGGACTGGGACCTGCACGGCACGGCACGCGCACTGGCGGGCAAGCCCGTGCTGATCGTCGGCGCGGAACACGGCAACGCGGCCCAGGTTGCGCCGCTGGCGGCGGCGCTCAAGGCGCAGCGCGGCGCGCAGGTGCACGCCGTCACGCTGCCCAGCGACCATGCGTTCGCCGACCACCGCATCGGACTCGCCGGCGTCGTCGTCGACTGGCTCGCGGCGCGCCGGTTGCGCACCGTGCCGAAATGAACGGCGCCCGTATTGACGGGCGTTCCGCGCGATTGGATGATTGACTTTACTTTCGCGGGCGGGGTAGGATGAAATCGATTTCAATTCCATAAGATCCAAGGAGACTGCATGTATTCGTCGCGCCCGCGCCTTCCCACCGCCCTCGCCGTTGCCGCCCTGCTCGCAACGGGCACCGCACACGCAGCGGCCGGCATCGAAGTGAACCAGCTCGGCTTCCTGCCGGCCGCACAGAAGCTGGCCGTCGTGCCGGCCGGCGCGAACGAGCGCTTCAAGGTCGTCGACGCCAGCAGCGGCAAGGCCGTGTTCGAAGGGACGCTGGGCCCGGCCGCGACGTGGGACGCATCGGGCGAGCGCGTGCGCATCGCCGACTTTTCCGGCCTGCGCACGACCGGCAGCTACCGCGTGACGGTGGCGGGCCAGCCGGATTCGCCCGTCTTCGCGATCGGCGCCGAACCGTATCGCGCGCTGGACGCCGGCGCCATTCGCGCCTACACGCTGAACCGCGCGAGCATCGCGCTGGACGCGCGGGTCGCGGGGCCGTACGCGCGGCCGCTGGGCCATCCGGACGACAAGGTACTCGTGCACGAATCGGCCGCCTCGCCCAAGCGCCCGGCGGGCACCGTGATCTCGAGCCCGAAGGGCTGGTACGACGCGGGCGATTACAACAAATACATCGTCAACTCCGGCATCAGCACGTACACGCTGCTGACCGCGTACGAACACTTCCCGGCCTGGTTCGACAAGCTCGCCGTCAACGTGCCGGAGTCTGGGAACGGCGTGCCCGACCTGTTGAACGAGGTGCAGTGGAACCTCGACTGGATGATCACGATGCAGGACCCGGAGGACGGCGGCGTCTATCACAAGCTGACGAACAAGAGCTTCGACGGCATGGTGATGCCGGACCGCGCGACGGCGCCGCGCTACGTCGTGCAAAAGACGACGGCCGCGGCCCTCGACTTCGCGGCCGTGATGGCGAAGGCAAGCCGCGTGCTGGCGCCGTTCGACGCCAAGGCGCCGGGCCGGTCGCAGCGCTACCTGGCCGCGGCGGAGCGCGCGTGGCGCTGGGCGGTCGGCCATCCGGCCGTGCTGTATCGCCAGCCGGCCGACATCAAGACGGGCACCTACGGCGACGAGAAGGTCGACGACGAATTCTCGTGGGCCGCGGCCGAGCTGTACATCGCGACCGGCAAGGACGAGTACCGCGCACGCGCCCTTGCGCCGGCGGCGGGCGTGCAGACGGAACCCGGCTGGTCGGACGTGCGCCCGCTCGGCTGGATCTCGCTCGCGCAGCAGGGCGCGCGCCTGAAGAACCCGGCGGACGGGGACACCGCCCGCAAGCAGATCCTCGCGGCGGCCGACACCTTGCTGGCACGCTGGCAGGCGTCGCCGGCGCGGCTGTCGCTGGCGAAGTCCGACTTCGTCTGGGGCAGCAATGCCGTGCTGCTGAACCAGGCCATGATGCTCGTGCAGGCCTATCGCCTCACGAACAAGGCCGACTACCTGAACGCGGCGCAGTCGGCGCTCGACTACACGCTGGGCCGCAATCCGCTCGGCATCAGCTATGTGACGGGCTTCGGCTCCCGCTCGACCATGCATCCGCACCACCGCCCATCGGACGCGGACGGCATCGCAGCGCCCGTCCCCGGCTGGCTCGCGGGCGGTCCGAACCCGGGCCAGCAGGACGCCAAGGATTGCAAGGGCGTGTCGTACGCATCGAAGCAGCCGGCCCTGTCGTACCTGGACCATGGCTGCAGTTACGCCAGCAACGAGATCGCGATCAACTGGAACGCGCCGCTCGTGTACGTGGCCGCCGCGCTGCAAGCACTCCAGCGCTGACGCGGGACATCCCCGGCTCCACTAACGTCGCCCCGGGCAAGTGGGAGCCCAGGTTTTCTTGTGCCGATGTGGCGCAAGCAGAACCTGGGTTCCCGCCTTCGCGCACAATAGCATCGTCATTCCCGCGCAAGCGGGAATCCATACTGAGTATGCTAACTACGTTATTCATTTCGACCTCGTTGGCTACACAGAGTCGACTTCGAGCAGTCAGCATGGGTTCCCGCTTTCGCGGGAACGACGGTTTCACCAGTTCATCTTCTTCTTGATGAACGCCGTCAGGATCCCCGCATTGTCACGCTGGTGCTTCAGGCGCGGATGCTGCCCGTAGCCGGTGAACGGAAAGAACACGGTATCGATGCGCTGGTCGCCGCCCTTGCGCATGTCTTCCACCGCCGACTTGATATAGCCCGGCCACTGCGACCCCGGCTTCGTCGCATCCATGCTGCCCAGCGCGCACACGATGTAGGCCTTCGGGTACAGCTGGCGGATGCGCTTGACGAACGTCTCGTACGCGGCGATGCGGCCCGCGTCGTCCGGCTCCGGCTGCAGCTGGTGCCGGTCGCCGATCAGCCAGCGGTCGTTCTGCAGCAGGTTGATGACGACGACGTCCGGCGTCCAGCGCGCGAAATCCCAGCGCGTGTCGTTGTTGCCGACGGCGCTCAGCTGGTCGTAGAAGTCCGGCATCGTGAACGGGAACCAGCTGATCATCACGCCGATGCCGCTCTGCGACGTCTGGTGCAGTTCCGCGTTCAGGGCGCGCGCCGTGATGCCCGCGTACGACAGGTAGCTGTTCTTGTCGCGGCCCACGTCGTCGCGGCCGTTCAGCGGGGCTTCGTCGCCCATGCCGCTCGTGATGGAATCGCCGAAGAATTCGATGCGGCGCTTGGGACGGGCGGGCGGCGCCAGCATCTGGCCGCCGTCCGCCAGTTCGAGACCGCGGAACACGGTCGCGCCCTCCTCGCCTTCCGTGCGCTTGGTGATCAGGAAGCTGTGCTTGCCCGGAGGGAGTCCCGCGATCACGTCGTACTTCTTCGAACCCTGGCCCGCTTCGATGATCAGCGGGCTGGCCGTGTCGCCGTCGATGAAGACGTTGAAGTAGTTCTTGCCCTTTTCGTCGTCCAGCGTGACGGACAGCGAAGTGCCCGTGAAGTTGCCGGCGATGGCCGTGTTCGGCCACGTGATGACGGGCGCGTCCGGCTGGGCGAAGTCGATGCGGCCCGTGTACAGCAGGTGCTTGTCGCTGGGCGCCACGGCCACGGCCGCGCACGCGAGGCCGGCATGCAGCAGCGCGGCCAGCACGAAAGTCTTGGTCAGTCGTTTCATTGGGGAGCTTTCAGGAATGCGGGCAGCTCGTCGAGCGTGATCACGTCGGGGTGGCGATACACCTTCGTCTTGTGCGCCGCGTTGTTGTAATAATCGCCGGTCCAGAAATTGTCCTTGTCGGACGTGCCGGCGGGCGCGCGGCCGTCGTTCCACGTCAGGAACCACAGCCAGCGCGCACCGTCGCGCCGCATGTTGTCGGGATCCGGAATGTAGCTGTTCTCGGTCATGGCCACGGGTTTCGTCGCGGGGCCGATGGCCGCCACGCGGCGGTAGATGTCGATCTGCGACCGGTACGTCTTGCGGTCGCGCTCATCGTACACGTCGTAACCGGCGATGTCGACGACGTCGTCGCCCGGATACCAGCCCGCGTCCTGGCCATTCCACACCCAGATCAGGTTGTGCAGGCCATGCTCGCGCACGAGCCGATCGAACATGTGCCGGTACAGCAGTTTGTAGGCCTCGGCATTCGACACGCCGTCCGCGCGCTTGCGGCCCCACCAGAACCAGCCGTCGCCGTTGCTGCCCGACGCTTCGTGCAACGGCCGCCACAGGACCGTCACGCCGGCCGCCTGCAGCTTGCCGAGTTCCACGGCCACGCGGTCGATGTCGGCGTCGATCTGCCGGCCCGCGGGGCTGGACGTATCGAGCCGGCCAGCGCGCACGGGGATCGTGAACGCCGTGTTCTTGCGCGCATCCGGCTCGCGCGCATAGAAGTTGCCCTGCGTGCCCGCCGGCGCCGACGGGTCGCGCCAGTGCCAGCAGAACGTCACGAGGCCGCCGCGGCGCGCCCAGGCGATGGCTTCATCGACCTGGTGCGAACCATCGCCCTCCCGCCACGTGTTCATGAAGTCGAAGCCCATCAGCGCCGGATACCTGCCGGTATCGTCGAACACGCGGCGCGCCATGTCGACGCTGTCGTTCCACGTCAGGTCCTGCTGGCCGGCGATGGTCTGCCGGCCCCAGGTCTGCACGAGCCACGTGTATTCCGCACGCGTGCGGGCGTCCGCCTGCGCGTCCACCGGCGTCGCGCGCGGCGATGCCGCACTGGCCGAACCGGCCAGTGCGAGCGTCAGCGCAAACGGGAGTCCCCGCTTCACAACTTCACGGTGACGGGCTTGCCGTCATAGGTCACGGTCTTGTCGGCCGCATCCATGTCCGCGCTCGTCGCCACGCCGGCACGCAGCACGCGCACCTTGATCTGGCGCGTCTGCGGCATGCCCTTGTACTGGCCGCTCCGGGCACCGATCGTGACAGTGCCTGTCTTGTCGTCGTAGCTGAACGGGATGCGGCTGAACTCACCGCGCTCGTACGCATTGGTCACGCCGTCGTCCTCGTACAGGCTCGCCTGGCCGTTGGCACCGGCGTACACCTGCAGCACGATCGGCGCGTCCGGCTTCTCGTCGACATACTGCGTGACCGGACCGGTCGGGATCACGGCGCCCGCGCGCACGAACACGGGGATGCGGTTCAGCGGAGCATCCACCTTCGCGCTGGTGCCGCCCGCGTAGCGCTTGCCGGTGTCGAAGTCATACCAGTCCGCGCCCGCCGGGAAGTAGACGGTGCGCTCGCGCGCGCCGTACGACGTCACCGGCGCCACCATCAGCGCGTGGCCGAACAGGTACTGGTCCTTGATGTCCTTGACCTTGTCGTCCTTCGGGAAGTCCATCACGAGGCCGCGCATCATGGTGCCGTTGGCGTAGTGTGTGTCGGCCGCCATCGAATAAATGTACGGCATCAGGCGGTAGCGCAGCTTCAGGTAGCCCACCATCGAATCGCGCATCGCGTCGTCGCCGGCCGCGATGTTGTAGATCTCGCGTTTCACGACTTCGCCGTGCGAGCGGAACAGCGGCGAGAACGCGCCGAACTGGAACCAGCGCAGGTTCAGCTCGCGCCATTCCTTCATGTCTTCCGGCTTGGCCTGGCCGCCCGTCGTGGCGCGGTTTTCCTGCGCGGAGCCCACGTCGCCGTACTGGAAGCGGTTCTCCTGCGCATAGCCGCCGATGTCGTGCGTCCAGTTCGGGATGCCGGACATCGAGAAGTTCACGCCCGATGCGATCTGGTCGTACAGGTTGTTCCAGCGGCCGGCCGTGTCGCCGCTCCACACGGCGACCGAGTTGCGCTGGATGCCGGCGAAGCCCGAACGCGACAGGATGAACTGGCGCTTGTCCGGCTGGTCGCGGCGCAGACCTTCGATCATGCCGCCCGAGTGCACGAGGCTGTACGGGTTGAACGTGATCTCACCCGGACCGTAGACGGTCGGCCCGATCAGCTTCTTGAAGTCTTCCAGGCGCGAATTCGACAGCACGTCAGGTTCGGTGTTGTCCATCCACCAGGCGTCGAAGCCCTTGGCCACCAGCTTGTCCTTCATCTGGCGATAGTAGATGTCGCGCGCTTCCTGCGTGTACGGATCGTAGTGGCTGTTCTTGTAGCCCTTGCCGACCCAGTCCAGCGCGCCGTCCTCGACGTTCTTCGTCCACATGTGGCCCTTCGCCGCCAGTTCCTTGTAGTTGTCGGTATTGGCGTAGAACTTGCCCCAGATGGAGATCATGATATGCGCGTGCTGCTTGTGCACTTCGTCGACCATGCCCTTCGGATCCGGGAAGCGGACCTTGTCGAAGTCGTGCGAACCCCAGCCGTCTTCCGGCCAGTAGAACCAGTCCTGCACGATGTTATCCAGCGGCCAGCCGCGCTTGCGGTATTCGGACACCGTGTCCAGCAGCTGCTGCTGCGTCTCGTAGCGTTGGCGCGACTGCCAGAAGCCGTACACCCACTTCGGCATCATCGGCTGCTGGCCCGTCAGCGTGCGGTAGCCGCCGATGACGTTGTCCATGCTGTCGCCGCTGATCACATAGTAGTTGACGGCTTCGGCGATCTCCGACGACATCGTCAGCGAATGCCGCTCCGGTGCCGGCAGCGGATCGTTGTGCGTCATCGCGATCATGCCGCCCGACGGCTTCCATTCCAGGTGCAGCTTGACGGGTTTGTTGGGCGCGAACTTCACCTCGAAGTTGTGGTACCACGGGTTCCAGCCCTGGCGCCACACGTCCATGACCTGCTTGCCGTCGACGGTGAGCGTCGCGTAGTCCGACGCGTACAGCTGCATCTTGTGCACGCCCGCTTTCGGGCTCGCCATCGCGCCGTCCCACACGACTTTCACGTCCTTGCCGCCCAGCGCCTTCATCGACGGGAGTTCCTTCGGCCAGAATTCCTCGACGTCCTTCAGGAACTGGTAGGCGATGTCCTTCTCTTGCCGGGTCAGCGCGAGCTTGCCGTCGATGTAGTAGCGCGCCGTCAGGCCGCCCGGCTTGCCCTGCTCGTCCGTCAGCTTCAGGTCGCGCGACAGCCACGCGTACGGCTTCGAATCGCCGAAGCGCGTGATCGAGTTCTGGTCCCACAGCAGGCCGTAGTTCTTGTCCGAGACGACGAACGGCACCGACGCGATCATGTTGTGCTGCTGCAGCAGGACGTCTTCGCCGTTGTAGTTCATCTGCGCGTTCTGGTGCTGGCCCAGGCCGTAGAACGCATCCTTCGTGCCGTAGTTGAAGCCTTCCTTGATCGCGAGGTAGGGCTTGCCGCCCACCTGGATCGGCGTGATGGTTTCCGCCGCCTGCGTCAGGAATGCCTTGCCGGCCGCGTCGAAGAAGCGGACCTGGCCATCCTTCAGCGACACCTGCGCCGAGATCTTCTGGGCCTTCAGCGTCACGGCATCCTTGCCGTCGGCCACGGTGAACGCGCAGCTGTTGCACGGTTTGGCGACCGTCATCAGCGACGGCGTCAGTTGCTTGCCTTCCTGGTCCAGCTTGACGACGTGGACGATGTTATCGGCCATCACCTCGAGGCGCACGAGCTTCGCCGGACCGGCGTCCGGACGCACTTCGATGCCGGTGGCCGTTTTCTGGACGGTGCCTGCGAGGGCGTGGCCGCCTGCGGCCAGCAGCAGCGCGGCGGCTGCGATTCGCGTTAATTGCATGATTGTCTCCTAGAGTAAAGCGACGCCGCTAACGTCGTCATTCCCGCGCACGCGGGAATCCATACTGAATCGGCTCAAGACGCGCAGCATGGGTTCCCGCTTTCGCGGGAACGACGACGATTTTGCACCGCCGCGAGGTATTGTTTGTTTTAGTACGACCCCATCTTCACCTTCAACACCGTCGGCACCGCCGGCAGGTTCAGGCCATAGTCGGTCTGGTCCCCATTCCAGTTCCGTTCCATGACCCACTTGCCGTCGGCGTCGAAGCGACCTTCTTCCACCCGCGCATAACCCGTGGGCTTGCCGGCATTCGGACCGGTGCCGGACAACTTCACGCGGATCTGCTGGCCCACGATCACGAATTCGTCCGGGCCGATCTGCGCGATCGCGGCGCCGCCGGACGGCTGGTCCGTGCCTTCCGCGTATTCGTTCTTGTCCTTCAGGTATTCGCGCTCGCCGAACTGGAATTCGCGGAACGACAGGTGCGCGTTCCAGCCGTTCATGGTCACGGTCTGCGGCTTGCGGTCGTCGCCTTCCGCGACGCCGTACGTGCGGCCTTCGTACGCCCACTTCGCCCACACGCGCTGCATCGGCGCGAACACGTCGTAGACTTTCGCGAACGGCTCGATCATGCGCTTGTCCGTGTACTTCGAACCCAGCGGATAGTTGCTGTACATGGCGTAGTCGAAGCCGAACGGCGCGACGCCCAATGCGCCCTTGCCGATGATCTGGTAGACGTAGCGTGCATAGCCCGCCGCATTGCCCATCTCCGGCACCATCAGCGGATTATCCGGGCGCTGGAACAGCTGCAGCGTGGCGCTCACGTTGCTGGACTCCGGCATGTAGATGTCGGGGCCGGCGAAATCGATGTGGGGCGCGGCCGCCTTATAGATGCCGATGACGTCGTACGTCGGGCCGCCGGAGGCGAAGTCCGCCTTCCACGGCGGCGCGGGCTTGTCCAGCACCGGCGCGCGCAGCGCGTTGTTCACGTACATCGGCAGGTCGTACACGGCGCGGCCGGCCTTGGCGATGTCTTCGATGTAGCTGGCGATGGCCCACGTATGGAAATACTGGTCGGCGTAGTCGCCGTACACTTCGCTCCACGAGCCCTGCTTCGCACGGCCCGCCGGCGGCGGCTGGTGCGCGAGGACGGCGGCCGGCACCGGCTGCTGGAACGCGGCCTGGGCGCGCGCCGCGTAGTCGCGCGCCACGCCATAGGTGCCCACTTCGTTCTCGACCTGCACCATGATCACGGTGCGCTTGTCCGAGTCGATCTTTTTAATATGCTCCATCAGCGCGACGAAGGCTTTCTTGTCGGCGGCCAGCGTGGCTTCGCCGAACGGCGACAGGCAGTAGCTCGTCTTGCCGTCCTTGTCGATCATGCGCGGGAAGCGCTTGTTGTCGAACTTGACCCATTCCGGCGCGTACGCCGGGCCGGTATTCTTCCAGGTGCCGAACCACAGCAGCACGAGGCGCGTCTTGTGCTCGCGTGCCTGCTGCACGAGCTTGTCGACGTAGCTGAAGTCGAAGGTCCCTTCCTTCGGCTCGATCTGTTCCCACGCGACGGGAATCTCCAGCGTGTTCGCATGCACGTCCTTCATGGCGGCCCAGACCTTCGGCAGCGCGGCCGGGTAGTTGCTGGAATTGTGGGCCTGGCCACCCAGGATCAGGAACGGGGCGCCGTCGACCATCAGGGCGTAGCGGCCGTCCTTGCCCACGATGCGGGGCAGTTCGGACGCGGCGTACGCGGCGTGGCAGGTGGTGGCGGCGAGCAGGCCGGCGGCCAGCAGGCGGAAGGACATGGATTTCATATGCGAACGGGTCTCCTTCGGTCGCGGTGGTTGTAAAAACGGGCGGCCAGTGTCGAAAATGAGCGGCCGCCCGTCCGTGATGCGCTTAGAACGAGTAGCGCAGCGACGCCGTGTAGCGGCGGCCGGACACGAAGACCGCGCGGGTCATCATGCCGATCGACTGCTGCATCAGCTGTCGGTACTTCGAGTTGGTCAGGTTCTGCGCTTCCACGCCGAGCGACAGCTGCTCGTTGATATTGTAGAAGAACGAACCATCCAGTTGGCCATAGCTGTCCGACCACGTCGGCAACGCCCACGCGACCGTCTGCGTCGTGCCCGTGGCCGGGTCGACGCGGCGGCCGTCCGTGCCGTTCGTGCCGTTGACGTTCACGTTCTGCAGTGCCTTCGAACGCCATGCCCACGCGAGGCGCGCCGAGACCTTGCCCTTGTCGTACAACAGGGCCAGGTTGTAGGCGTTCTTCGACAGGTTCTGCAGCGGCAGGTTGCCGAAGGTCGCGCCGTTGGTGTCGCAGCCGTTCTGGTTCAGGTTCAGGTTATCCGCGCCGTTCGAGCTGCCCGTGCAGAACGCCGAGTTGACCGGATGGTACAGGTCTTCCTTGCTGTCCACGTAGGTGTAGTTCGCCTGGACGCCGAAGCCCGACATCCAGCCCGGCAGCTTGTCGAAATACTGCTGGTACGCGATCTCCATGCCGCGCGCATGGCCGCGCGCGCCGTTGACCGGGCCCGTGACCGTGAACGTGTACGGCGTGCCCGTCACGCCCGCGACGTTGTAGCCGTAGGACTGGTTGATGATGATGTCCTTCAACTGCTTGTTGAAGACGGCCATCGTCAGCGAACCGGCCGGCGCGAAATACCACTCCGCCGACAGGTCGACCTGGCGCGACTGCACCGGACGCAGCTTCGGATTGCCGGTGCCCGTGCCCGTCAGGCCGACGTTGTTCACGGTGACGACGTTGCCGGTCGTGGTCTGGTCGACGTTTTCCGACAGGGTCGTGTAGCTTTGCAGCTGCGAATAGTCCGGCTTCGAGATGCCCATCGCGGCCGCGAAGCGGAACTGCAGCTTGTCGGTCGCCTTCATGCGCAGGTTCAGGCTCGGCAGCACATTGTGGTAGTGGTTGTCGAAGTCCTGGCGCGTCGAGAATGCCGCGATGTTCGGGATTTCCGGACCGACGACCGTCGTGCCCTCGGCCGGCTGCGTGATGTTCGGATTGAACACCGTGTAGCCGTGCGCCTTCAGCAGCGTCTGCACATAGCGCACGCCGATGTTACCGTCGATCGGGTACTTCAGGTCGTCGAAGCCGAAGCGCAGCTGCGTGTAGAACGCGCCGGTACGCTCGGACAGGTCGTTGGTGCCGGCCGGGTCGGTGCCGAACGTCGCGGGCGACCACGGCGTGCACGGGTTGGTCGTGCCGTTCGCCTGGTTCGCCTGCTGGCACAGGATGTCGTGGTAGCTGTGCAGCGTGGCATAGCTGCCCGGGTAGCCCGTGGCCAGCGCCACGTTCGGGAACACGAGTGACGGGACCGCGGTGTTATTGTTGAAGAAGTTCGTGAACTGGTGGACCTGCGTCTGGTTCGAGAAGCGCGGATCGCTCAGGTACGCGAGCTGGCCGCCCGTGTCCGACTGCCACGGCTGCGTGATCGCCGCCCAGTTGTAGCTCGGGTTCGAGTTCGTCGTCGTCGAATCGGCCTTCGTCAGGCGCACGCCAAAGCGCACGTCGCGCAGGACCGGATGGTCGAACGTGTACTTCGCGTCGGTCTTCCACGCCCATTCGCCGGCATGGCTGTCGTCGAAGTGTTCCTGCGTGAACGCCCAGTAGTAATTGGCCGGATTGGCCAGGTAGGCGGTCTGGACGTCGTCGAACGTCAGCTTCGGTACGGAGCCGGACAGGTCCACGTTCTCGTACGGCATCTTGACGGCCGTGGCGACGGTCGAGTCGAAGCTGTTGCTCGTCGCGCGCACGCGCTGCACGTCGGTGTCGATCTGCCAGTCGCTGTTCGGACGCCACATCAGGTGCCACGAGATGTCGGTCGTCTGCGACTTGCGGTTGGCGGCGCGGGTGTCGGCGCCGAAATCGATGCCCTTGTCGGTGGCGTCGGTCAGGGTGCCGGTCAGCAGCTGGCCGTTGGTGCCGTAGGTGCCGTTCGTGACGCCGATGTTGTACGGGCTGGCGGACGAGAAGATCGCCTGCTCGTCCCACTGCATGCGGTACTTCGACTTGAAGTACGTGAGCGACGACTGCAGGTTTGCGTCCCGCTTCCATTGCAGCGCACCGTAGAGGCCCTGGCGCTTGCGGTCGAAGTTCAGCGTGCGGTACTGCGAGCCTTTCGGCACCCACACGTTCTGGCCGGCGACCACGTCGCTGCGCTGGTAATACGGTTCGACCTGGAACGCGTCGGTACGGGTGCCGCTCTCCGAATACGCGTAGTCGACCAGGGCGCCGATCTCGCCGAAGCCCGTCTTCCAGCGGTCGGAGAACATGAAGGAGCCGGACGGCTGGCGCTTGCCCTTCTTCAGCTCCGAATACGTGTCCTGCAGCGACGCGGCCATCTTGCGGCCCTTGAAGTCGAACGGCATCGCCGTGCGCAGGTTCACGAGGCCGCCAATGGCGCCTTCGATCTGTTCCGCCGACGGGTTCTTGTAGATGTCGATACCGGCCATCAGCTCCGGCGGGACGTCCTCGAAGTTGAGCGAGCGGCCGCCGTTGGCCGAGAACGAATCGCGGCCGTTCAGCTCCGAACGGGTGTACGACAGGCCGCGGATCGTGACGCCCGAGCCTTCCACCGAGTAGTGCTCCGGGTCGCCCTTCGACATCGTGCGGTCGATGGTGACGCCGACCACGCGCTGCAGCACTTCCGTGATCGAACGGTCCGGCAGCTTGCCGATGTCGTCCGCGACGATCGAATCGACCATCTCGTCGGCATCGCGCTTGAGCGCCTGCGCCGAATCGAGCGCGGCGCGCTGGCCCGTCACGACGACGACATTGCTTGCCGTCGGCGCCCCGGGCCCCGTCTGCGCGGCCGCCATCCCGCCGGCCAGCAACGCGACATGCGTTACGGCCACGGCGATGGCTGTTTTCTTGAACTGATACATTTACATCTCCTCTTGGCTGACAACAGGGCCCATCGAATGACGGTGCCCTTCACTGCAAAGAGACGACCTCTCAGGGTCTGCCTCTGAACTCCTCAAAACCGTGCCGCGTCCAGCCGCACGCTGTCGCCCGGACGCAGTTTCACCGCGACGGTGCGCGCGCCATAGCGCACGGTCGCGGCACCGCTGCCTGCTACCCTGCGCACGACGGCATCGACGAGACGGCCGCGCGTCCAGCGCATGTCGACCTCGAATCCGCCGCGCGCGCGCAGGCCTTTCACTTCACCATCCGGCCACGCCGACGGCAGCGCCGGCAGCAGCTGGATCGCGCCGGCCTGCGACTGCAGCAGCATCTCCGCGATGCCGGCCGTCGCGCCGAAATTGCCGTCGATCTGGAACGGCGGATGCGCATCCAGCAGGTTCGGATACGTGCCGCCGGCATTCAGTTGCTCCGAGCCGGCGCTGGCCTGCTGGGCCGCGCGCGCGCCGGGGCTGGCCAGCACGCCGCGCAGCATCCTGTAGGCGTGGTCGCCGTCGTACAGGCGCGCCCAGAACGCCATCTTCCACGCCATCGACCAGCCGGTGCCCGCATCGCCGCGCGCTTCCAGCGTGCGCTTCGCGGCCGCGGCCAACGCCGGCGTGCGCGCGGGGCTGATCTGGCGGCCCGGGAACAGCGCAAACAAATGCGATACGTGGCGGTGCGTGTCGCCCGGCGTGTCCAGCACCGGATCCTTTTTCTCGTCGAGCCACTCGAGCAGCTGGCCCCAGCTGCCGACCTTCGGCGCCGCGAGCCGGTCGCGCATACGGGCGAGCCTGTCGCGCAGCGGCTTGTCGACGCCGAGCACGTCCGCCGCTTCCACCGTGTTGTTGAACAGGTCCCAGACGATCTCCTGGTCGTACGTGACGCCGTCCTCGATGGGGCCGTGCTCGGGCGACCAGCCCTGCGGCGCGACGAGGCGGCCGTCCGGCAGTTCCTTCAGGTAGTCCTGCCAGAACGCGCTCGCCTCCTTCATCATCGGGTACGCGACTTCGCGCAGGAACGCTTTATCCTGCGTGAACGCGTAGTGTTCCCAGAAGTGCTGGGCGTACCACGCGTTGCCCGTCTTGTTCCAGGTATAGCTCATGCCGCCGAACGGGTTCGATTCCGTGCGCAGGGTCCAGCCGCGTACCGGCCGCATCTTCCCTTGCTTATCCCTGGTCTTGAATTCCGCCGCCGTCGCCTGGCGCCACACCGGCGCCACGCTCGTCACGAAGCCGAAGAACGGTTTGGCCATCTCGGACAAATTCGCCACCTCGGCCGGCCAGTAATTCATCTGGACGTTGATGTTCGTGTGGTAGTCCGAGCGCCACGGCGGCGTGAGGCTGTTGTTCCACAGGCCCTGCAGATTGGCCGGGAGCGAACCGCGCGAGCTGGACGCCAGCAGGTAGCGGCCGTACTGGAAGTACTGCGCTTCCAGTTCGGGGTCGTTGCCGTCCTTCGTGTACGCCAGCACGCGCGCGTCCGTCGGCAGCGCCTTGCGGTCCGCCGCCGTCGCGCCCAGGTCCAGCTGCACGCGGCCCAGCAGGGTGGCCACGTCGCGTTCGTGCTCGGTGCGCAGCTGGTCGGCGGGACGCGCGGCCGCGGCCGCAACCTGCGCCGTGACGCGCGCCAGCGGATGCTCTCCGCGGAAGTGCTGCGCCGCGTCGGCGACATAACTGGTGCCCGCGCCCACGATGACGGTCAGCGCGTCGCAGCCCGTGAACACGATGCGGCCGTTTTCGATGACTGCCTTGCCGCCCTCGTTCACGACGCGCACCTGGCTCGCGTAGTCCAGCGTGTTGGTCGTCGGCGCCTCGTTCGGCAGCGTCCAGCCGGCCAGCGTGCCCGTCGCGTACAGCGTGTCCTTGCTGGAGGCGAGATGCGCGCCGTGGCGGTCCGACAGCGCGATCGATCCCGTGTACTGACCCGGCTTGTCCGCCGTCAGGCGCAGGATCATCACTTGCGCCGGATGGCTCGCCCACGCCTCGCGCCGGAAGTGCGCGCCGCCGTGCGTGTACGTGACGGTGTGGACGGCGCGCGCGATGTCGAGCGTGCGCCGATAGTCTTGCGCATCCCTGTCGTGCCCGGGCAGGTCCACGACGACGTCGCCGAACGGCTGATACGTCCCCGTCTCCTTCGCGTCGCCCGACCACAAGGTGATGTCGTTGAACTGCAGGTGCTCGCGCGCGAGCCCGCCGAACACCATCGCGCCGATGCGGCCGTTGCCGATCGGGAGCGCTTCCTTCTCCCAGCCCTGATCGTTGTCCTGGGCCGGGCGGTCGTAGCGCAGCACCAGGTCGG
This sequence comes from Massilia sp. Masssp94, assembly GCF_059491305.1. Lineage (NCBI taxonomy): Bacteria > Pseudomonadati > Pseudomonadota > Betaproteobacteria > Burkholderiales > Oxalobacteraceae > Massilia > Massilia sp. Masssp94. Next base: position 6,273,746 of record NZ_CP168501.1, on the reverse strand, counting down.
GTGCGGCCAGCGCGGTGGAGACGACGCCGGCCAGCGCCAGTGCGATCATCATCTGATGAAATCGATTACAGATAGAGGTCATAAAAATCGCTGTCGAAAAGCGTTGTTCAGTTGGCGGCGGGTTTGCCGTAGACGATGCCGCGGCCGGCGGTGCTCATGTAGACGACGCCGTAGCGGTTCATGTCGCCCACGATGAACTGGCCGTCGCCCGGTCCGCCGTACTGGTGGGCATCGTCGTTGATGCGGGTCCAGGTGGCGCCGCCGTCGATGGAACGGTGGATGCCGCGCACGCCCTTCACGTCGCCCCAGATGTAGACCGCGGGGTAGTCGTGCCCCGGCGCCGCCTTGCCGAAACCGACCGCGCCGCAATAGCGCACGGCCGCCAGCGGCGCGAAGTGGGCGCCGCCGTCCGTAGAACGTACGAGACCACCGTTCTTCAGCGCGACCCACACGTCCCCGCCCCGGCCCGGCGCCACGCGCACGAGACGCGACCCGCCCGCGGGCAGGCTCGCGCGCGGGGCGAACGAGGCGCCGCCGTCGGTGCTGGCGAGGAGCGCGGTGTCGTCGTACGCGTAGAACACCTTCGCGTCGAGCGGATCGCCCACCGGCCGCAGGTTGGCCTTCGCGAGGCCCGCGACGGCAGTCCACGTCGTGCCGCCATCGCCCGAGCGCCAGACCTCCTTCGCCTTTTCGGGCGCATGCAGGATCACGGCGCCGTCGGCCGAGATGGCGACCTGTCCGCGCCTGCCCTTGATGGCCGCGGTCTTCGTCCACGTGGCGCCGCCGTCGTGCGTGACGAGCATGCTGTCCCCCACGCGCACCATCGTCCTCGGATCCCTGGGGGCGTAGGCCAGGCCCGTCGTCGTGCCGATCTGCGGATCGTGGATGCGGCCGTGGCGCGACGGATCGTCGTGCAGGTAGCCGTCGATGTCGCCGATGGCGGAAACGAGCGGGCCGCCGGGAATGCTGACGAAGCCCAGCGGGACCGTCTCTTCCAGGCCGTCGACCGTGAACGTCCACGTCGTGGGCGACGCATCGATGTTCGCGGTGCGGAACACGCCGTTGCCGGACGTGACCCAGACGGCGTGCGTGTCGGCCGGGTCGAACTCGACGGAGCCGGCCCAGTGGATGGAGTGGCCTTTCAGCCAGGGTACGCCGGCCGCGTCGCGCACGAAACCGCGGCCGATCACGTCGGTCCACGAGGCGCCGCCGTCGTTCGACAGGAAGATGCGGTCGCCCTTCGCGTCGCCCTGCGGCAGGAACGTGTTGATGGTCGACGCGACGAGGCGCTGCGGATTCTTCGGATCGACGCTGATGCCGGCGAACGGCCGCGTCCAGCCGGCGGGCGTGATGTTCGTCCAGGCGCCGCTCGCGATCGCGTACTTCCACACCTGCCCGCGGTCCATCGGCTCGCGCCCGGTGCGGTCCGGGTGCGGGCCGGCGCCGTTCGCGAACGTGACGATGAGGTTCCCTGCCCCGTCGAGGATCGCGCGCTGGGGCATCAGGTCCACCGGCGCGCCGGCCACGGGTTCGAACGTCGTGCCGGCGTCGTCGCTGCGGTACAGGTTCGGGCCGACGGCGCCGAAGCGCGACACGCCGACGAACACGCGGCGCGCCTGGCCCTCCTTCACGCTGGCGGGGTCCGGCACGACGACGGTCAGGCCCACGTCGTTCGGCGTGGACGTCACCGGCAGCGCCGTCACGCGCGCCCACGTGCGGCCCGCGTCGACACTCTTGAACAGGCCGTCGCGGCGCGTGCCGACGTAGAGCAATTTGCTGTTGCCCGGATCGACGGCGAGGCGCTCGCCATCCTGGCGGCCCATGCCGTTCCCGTGCGTCTTGAACTGGCTGGAGACGTCGACGATGGAGAAGGTCTTGCCCGCATCCGTCGAATGCAGGATCGCGGTGCGGCCGCCGTTCAGGTAGGCGATGCCGGCAAGGAGCCAGATGTTGTCGGCGTCGCGCGGGTCGATGGCCAACGCGTCGATGCCGAGGTACCCGGTCTGGTCTTCCGCCACCCAGTCGAGCAGCGCCGTCCAGCGGCGTTCGCGCGGATCCCAGCGGTAGGCGCCGCCCACGTCGGTACGCGCATATGCAACACCCGGTGCGGCGCGGCTGGGCACCACGGCCGTGACGAAGCCGCCGCCGCCGATCGCCACGCTGTCCCACACGTACGGCTCCTGCTGTTGTGCCGTCACGCGGCCCGCCAGCAACGCCAGAGCAAGGGCCACCGCTGGGGCCAGCTTCATCGACTTCATTACAGCGTCTCCATCATGCGTACATACACCTGTTTAGCCCTTGTAGACGCGGAAGCTGTGGGGCGGAATCACCACCTCGCTCACCGAGTCGCGGGTCGCGCCCGGCACCGTCTCGGCCGCCGGACGCGCCTTGCCGTCCACCGCGTGCTTCACGACCTTCACCGTCGTCGGCGTATCGCGGAACGACTGGATGACGTAGGCGCCGTTATCGTAAGTGAACAGGCTCACGCCGGCCGGTGCGTCGATGCGGACGGGCGCGTCGGCCATCAGGTAGGTCTTCACGCTGTTCATCACGCCTGGCGGCATACTATACAGGTCGCCGATATTGCTGGGAATGGACAGGATGTAGAGAACGCCCTTCGAATACCGGTTCATCAGCAGCACGGGGAAGCCGCGCGCGCCCGCGACGCCGCGGATGATCGGCCACGCGTCGTTCGTGAAGTAGTGCAGCTCCGGGAACAGCACGTCGCGCGGCGCCACCTTCGGATCGTCGCGCAGCGATTCGCCGTTGCCCGCGCCATAGCCGTTGTAGTAGTCGTTCAGCAGCACCTGGTTCCCCGTCGCGTAGACTTCGACGAGGTCCTGGAAGCCGCGGTCCTTGCGCTTCGGATCCTGCGTCGCCTTGACGAAGCCGGACGTCACGAACACCGCCTTCCCCGCTTCCAGCTGGCGTTTCACCTTGTCGAGGATGTCCGGATCGGCCGCCGATGCCTGCGTGAGCAGGATCGTCTGCGCATCCTGCGGGAAGCGCGCGGTCAGGGCGATCGGGATGCCGACATTACCCAGGTAGTTGGGCAGGAAGTCTTCCGCCGACGACGAGTTGGCCGGGCGATAGGTCGGGATGCCGGTGGGCTTGCCCAGCTGGTCCAGCACCGCGTCGATCTGTTTCAGCGCGGCGCCGGCGGCGAGGCCCCAGCCCGGCGGCGCTTTCGCGTCCGGGTTCGCGGCCTTCCAGTCGGCCACGATGCGGTCCCAATTGAACGAGGTGTCCTGCCCGGCCCACGGACGCTCGCCCGCTTCGGCCGGCGTGTCCTGCGCGGCCGGGTGCCAGTTGAACAGCGTGATCTCGGGCGCCTTCGCGAGCATCGTGTCCCACAGCTGTTCCGCATAGCGGTCGACGTAGCGGATCGAATACGTGTCGACCCAGCCGCCGCCATTCTTGCCGTCCTTACGGAGGGTCTCGTAGTAGCGGATGATGTTGTACGACTCGTATTGCTGCAGCAGCTGGTCGGTGATGACCGGGTCGCGCGTCTCCGTGCCCGCGTAGATCCCGTCGAACATCTCGGGCTGCTGCGCGAGGTCGAAGCCCAGGCCTTCGAAATGCTCGTACCAGTTCGGATACTTGATGACGATGTTGACGTTCCTGTTGACGGCCCGCGCCGGGTCGATGATCAGGTCCTTCGATACCTTGCGCATGGTGGCGAGGCGGTAGTCCGTCCATGTGCGCTTGCCCTTCGCCCTGATGTCGGCGTCCGACTTCGACGTGTAGAACGTGAAGTCGTCCAGGATCACGTGGTCGAAATGGCGCGCCATCAGTGCCATCGCGCGCTTGCACGTGTCGCGGTCCTTGGGCGACTCGTAATCGAAGGTCATGAACTGGCCGTTGAATCCGCCCGCGGCCAGCGTGACGCCGCCCGCCACCTCGATGCCCTTCGCCTGGAACTGGCGCTTCACGGCCTCGATCTCGGCGTCGCTGGCGAAGTGGTTGTCGCGGTAGCCCTCGATGTAGACCTTGTCGAACGGGACCTGGCTCATGGCACGCGCGAACTGGTGCTCGAAGACCTGCGGGTCGACGAGGCTTCGCGTGACGTTCACCGGGATGTAGATCGCCGTCTTGAAATGCTTGTAGTGGCCCGCGGCCTGCGCGGGGATGGGCGCCAGCATGGCATTGCCGGCGACAGCAAGGAAGGCCAGCGCGGCGGCGGTCTGGCGGGCGAGTGATTTACGCATGTGTCTCCGGAATTGTTTTTATGGCGCTAATGACCGGTATCCTAAGCCAAGGGATGTTAGATGCGCAAGGCAAAAATGTTCGCGCTAACACGTCAATATACCGTTACGTGGCTTGTTTAGCATGTTTAGCTGCTAACCCCCGCAACACTACGAGACGTTGTGAAAAGGTAGCGCTGCCAAGACACAGATGTTGTATTTCTCACACGCACGAAAAGATTTTTTTGGCAGTTATGAAATCGATTGCGTATAACATCGATGTTGTGACCTTACTGCCGGGGTCAGGCGTGACACGCTCGCACGTGAACGCCCGTTCCAAGGCGGTTTTCACTCTGAACACAGGACCGTGTTCGCTATCGGCCAAGCGCTCTCCCGGCTTGCCTGTGCACGGCGGCGCGGTCCTGGCAACGGTTTGTTTGCTCTAGCTGTCGGCAAAAAGACACGTTGCGTTGTCACAAAACTGACAACTGAGTAGCAAACAATAAAAATTTTATGGTAGCGTATAACAACCAGTGTTAAGCATCACATCCGCACTGGCTTTGCTAGAGCTTTCCATAACAACACAACCTGATCATCGGGGGGAGACAATGAGGAATTTCCAGAAGACCGCGATTGCGGCAGCGGTTGCGCACGTAGCCGTCCTTTCCAGCGCCGCAGCATGGGCACAGACCAGCGCCGACACCACGGCCAACCCAGCCCCTACCGTGGTCCACATCAGCGGCCAGCGCGCGGCTCTGCAGTCGGCGCAACAACTCAAGAAGAATGCGGACGAAGTCGTCGATTCGATCGTCGCCGAAGACATCGGCAAGCTGCCGGACCGTTCGGTCACCGAGGTGCTGCAGCGTATCGCCGGCGTCACCATCGACCGCAACATGGCCGGCGACCCGAACCGCCAGTCCGTCGAAGGCTCGGGCGTCTCCGTCCGCGGCCTGACGTACGTGCGTTCGGAAGTCAACGGCCGCGACGCGTTCTCGGCCGGCGGCGGCCGCTCGCTCGGCTTCGCCGACGTGGCACCGGAGCTGATGGCCGGCGTCGACGTCTACAAGAACCCGTCCGCGGAACAGGTCGAAGGCGCCGTCGCGGGCCTCGTGAACCTGCGTACGGCCATGCCGTTCGACTACAAGGGCTTCAAGGGCACCGTGGGCGTGTCGGAATCGTATTCGACGCTGCGCAAGGGCGCGCCGTCCCCGACCGGCACCATCCTGCTGTCGAACCGCTGGAAGTCGGACACGTTCGGCGAATTCGGCGCCCTGGTCGACTTCGCGCACGCGAAGAGCCCGACCCGTTCGGACGGCGTCGGCGTCGACCCGTATTTCCCGCACGTGAACTCGACCGACCCGGCCAAGTACGACCGTTCCAAGACCCAGTGGATCCCGCTGGGCGTCGGTTACCGCTCGCAGGACTTCGAGCGTACCCGCCGCGGCGACTACGCCGCCTTCCAGTGGCGTCCGAACCGCGACTTCACGGCCGCCCTGACCTACTTCAAGACGAAGTACAAGGAAGACCTGGACGAGCACGTCGTCACGTCGTCCGAGGACAAGTGGTACCAGCAGGTCGCGAGCCAGGATTCCGTCTTCGACAGTAACGGCGTGTTCCAGAGCGGTACGATCTCGAACCCGACCTATGGCGGCTCGCCGTTCAACAGCTCGCAGCGCATCAACACGCGTGAATCGAGCACCCGCGACACGTCGCTGAACCTGCAATGGCGCGTGACGCCGGACCTGACCTGGACCAACGACTTCCAGCACGTCCATTCGACGACCGAAGGCTTCGACGCCGACGTGTCGACCGGCTTCATCATGCCGAACCAGCAGATGGACATGCGCGGCAACGTCCCGCAGATCACGCTGGGTTCGCCGGCCTACATGGCCGATCCGAACAACTACTACTGGGCCTACACCCAGGAAGCGCTGGATCACGCCACGGCCACCCAGAAGGCGTGGAAGACGGACTTCAAGTATGCGTTCGACCACCCGGTGCTGCGCGACGTCCGCTTCGGCTTCCGCATGGCCAACCGCGACGGCGAAAACCACAAGGCCCAGAAGTTCTACAACTGGCAGGCCATCACGTTCCCGTGGATGGAAGGCTGGCAGATCCCCCACGTCGCCCGCCTGGGTGACCCGCGCTTCGCGGGCGGCTCGTCGCTGCAGAAGATCGACAACTTCTTCGACGGCAAGTACAACATTCCGCCGATGCTGTTCGCCAACGAGTCGGTGGTGCGCGGCTTCCCGGACGAATGGTCCAAGATCCACGCCTATCACGACGTGCTGTGCAAGGAACAGGGTTCGACCTGCGACCCGTGGAAGGCTGCGACCTTCAACGACCCGGCCGCGACCAACACGCAGAGCGAGAAGACGCGCGCCGCCTACACGCAGCTGCGCTTCGGCTTCGACGACCTGAAGTACCCGATCGACGGTAACATCGGCATCCGCTACGTGAAGACGACCGGCGCCGGCAGCGGCTACGTCGCCTACAGCCCGGCCGGCGTCACCATCCCGACCGACGCTCCCGTCACCGGCGTGGACACGCTCATCTACATCAAGCCGTTCGCGGAAGCCCAGTCGTACAACAACTCGTACCACAACTGGCTGCCGAGCCTGAACCTGCGCCTGAAGTACAGCGACGAGCTGCAGTTCCGCTTCGCCGTGGCCAAGGCGATGGCGCGTCCGGACTTCAACCAGCTGCAGGTGCAGACCACGCTGAACTCGGCGCCGAACCAGACGACGATCCGCGATGCATCCGGCAATACGACGAATGTCATCTTCAACGGCACGACGCTGACCGGTACCAGCGACGGCAACGCGATGCTGAAGCCGACCACGTCGACCAACGTCGACCTGACCGCGGAATGGTACTTCGCGAAAGCCGGTTCGCTGACCTTCTCGGCCTTCAACAAGGACCTGAAGGACATCATCATCACCCAGGACTACGCGTACAAGGCGACTGACGTCAACGGCAAGCCGCAAACGTTCGTGGTCACGGGTCCCGTCAACGGCGCCAAGGGCTACGCCCGCGGCTTCGAGATCGCGCACCAGCAGTACTACGACTTCGTGCCCGACTGGCTGAAGGGCATCGGTACGCAGGCCAGCTGGACCTACGTGTCGAGCGAGCGCACCCTGAACAAGCCGGTGTTCAACGCCTGGTGCTCGGGTAACGACGCGTCGTCGAACTACAACCTGTCGATCAACGGTTGCGATACCGACGGTCGTGCGTTCGGCAAGACCCCGCTGCAGGGCCTGTCGCGTCACACGATCAACTTCGCGGTCATGTACGAGCAGCACGGCCTGTCGATGCGCCTCGCCTACAACTGGCGTTCGCGTTACCTGCTGGGCGTGAACCAGTGGGGCAGCCGCGGCAACAACGGCCTGAACACGAACCCGGCGGCGGATCCGGCGAAGTACCTGATCCCGACGACGAACAACGACCAGGCGTTCGGCCTGCCGTTGTACCAGGCACCGTACGGCCAGCTGGACGGTTCGATCTTCTACGACTTCACGGACAAGTTCCGCGTCGGCCTGGAAGCGACGAACCTGACCAACTCGTACACGCGCCAGATCATGGAGCAGCACGCGGGCAACTTCACGCGCCAGGTCTTCATGAGCGGTCCGCGTTACACGCTGCTGGCCCAGTACTCGTTCTGATCCAACGGGAATCCGCATGATTCGATACAATCGCTGATCGATTCCTGCCCACCGCCGCCGCGGCCTTCACGGGTCGCGGCGGCGCTTTTTTTTTAACAAGGAGCCCACATGAACATCCAAGGCGAAATGATCATCGGCCGCCAGGCCGTGCGCGGCAGCGCCGGCACGCTGCGCGCCTACAACCCGTCCACGCGCGCCGAGATGGAGCCGGAATTCGGCGCCGCCAGCATGGACGACCTGTCCAGCGCCTGCCTGCTCGCGGAACAGGCCTTCGACGCCTACCGCGGCCAGCCGCTGGAACTGCGCGCCCGCTTCCTGGAAACCATCGCCGACCGCATCATGGACCTGGGCCCGGCCCTGATCGAGCGCGCCTCCGCCGAATCGGGCCTGCCGACGGCACGCCTGGAAGGCGAACGCGCGCGCACGTGCAACCAGCTGCGCCTGTTCGCCAAGGTCGTCCGCGACGGCCACTTCCTCGAAGCGACGCTGGACTCCGCCCTGCCCCAGCGCACGCCGCCGCGCCCCGACCTGCGCATGCGCAAGATCGGCCTCGGCCCCGTTGGCGTGTTTGGCGCATCGAACTTCCCGCTCGCGTTCTCCGTCGCCGGCGGCGATACCGCATCGGCGCTGGCGGCCGGCTGCCCCGTCGTCGTGAAGGCGCACAACGCGCACCTGGGCACGTCGGAACTGGTCGGCAAGGCGATCCGCCAGGCCGTCGAAGACTCCGGCATGCCGGAAGGGACCTTCTCCATGCTGATCGGTACGGGCTTCGAGATCGGCCTCGCGCTGGTCCAGCACCCCGTGATCAAGGCCGTCGGCTTCACCGGCTCGCGCAATGGCGGCCTCGCGCTCGTCAATGCGGCGCAGGCCCGCAAGGAACCGATCCAGGTCTACGCCGAGATGAGCAGCATCAATCCGTTCTACCTGCTGCCGGGCGCACTGGCCGCGGGCGGCGCCAGGCTGGCGCAAGGCTTCGTCGATTCGCTCACGATGGGCACGGGCCAGTTCTGCACGAACCCGGGCCTCGTGATCGCCCTCGCCGGCCCGGACCTGGACGTGTTCCGCACGGCCGTCACCGAAGCGCTGGCGGCCAAGGGCGCCGGCACGATGCTCACCGCGGGCATCCACCAGGCGTACGTCGACGCGATCGCGCGCCGCTCCGGTCTCGCAGGCGTGGAACTCATCGCCCAGGGCAGCTCGGACGGCTGCGGCTGCGCCGCGCAGGCTGCGCTGTACCAGGCGGACGCCGCGACCTTCCTGTCGAACAGCGCGCTGGAAGAAGAGATCTTCGGACCGAGCTCGCTGATCGTCGTGTGCAAGGACGACGCCGAGCTGCTGGAAGTGACGCGCCACGTGGAAGGCCAGCTGACGGCCACGATCCACGCGACGGCCGCGGACCGCGACCTGGCCGCGAAGCTGATGCCGACGCTGGAGCGCAAGGCCGGCCGCATCCTGTTCAACGGCTTCCCGACCGGCGTCGAAGTGAGCCACTCGATGGTGCACGGCGGCCCGTTCCCGGCCACGTCGGACAGCCGCACCACGTCGGTGGGCGCGACGGCCATCGAACGTTTCCTGCGTCCGGTGTGCTACCAGGACGTGCCGGCGGAACTGCTGCCGGAAGCGCTGCGCGACGAGAACCCGCTGGGCCTCGCGCGCATGGTGGACGGCACGCTGCAGGTCGCGCGCTGAGTCAGCGCGGCGGAAACTCCGCCGCCAGGTCGGGTAAGGCGTTCGTCAGCTCCCGCTCGACCATCCGCGCGAAATATGCGGCGCCCTTGCTGCCCAGGTGCGTGCGGTCGAACGCCGTCCTGGCCGGCGCGGCCGGCCCGCCCCAACCCGCCGGCCGGGGCGCCACGGCCAGCGTATCCGCCTCGTCCTGGCCCATGGCCTGGACCGCCGCGTGGCTATCCGCGTTCAAGTCCAGCACCGACACGTGTTCCTGCCGCGCCACCTTCAGCACCGCGTCCGCCCATGGGCGCAGGTTGTTGTCGAGCTGGCCGCCGACGAACGTGCGGCGCGTCAGCGGCGTGACCAGCACCGGTACCGCGCCCAGCGCCCTGGCCTCGCGGGCATAGCGCGCGATGTTGGCCGGGAATTCGGTCGCCAGGTCCGTGCTGTGTCCCGGTTTGCCCGGTTGGTCGTTGTGGCCGAACTGGATCAGCACATAGGTCGCGCGGTAGGCGGCGCTCCCGCGCAGCAGTCCCTCGACTTCGTCCCAGCGCCCTTCCCTGCGGAAGCTGGCGGAACTGCGTCCCGCGCGCGCCAGGTTGAGGCAGGTGTCGGCGACGGCTACCCGCTCGCAGAACGCATTGCCGTAGCCGCTCGTCTTCGCCATCGTCGAATCGCCGACGAGGATGAAGCGTACCGGTTTGGCCTCCACGGCATGGGCGCCGCTCCCGAGGACGGACAGGCCCAGCGCCAGTCCGATTGCAATTGATGTGCGCATGTCGCTCCTTCGTTATCATTGGTCCGGCGGGGTTCCGTAGAACTCGGGCGCGCCGTCCAGCACGACGTCGATCCGGTCCAGCACCACGCCGGGATCCAGCGCATAGACCCGCACCGTGTGCCGGCCTGGTTTCAGCCGCGGCACGGCGAGTGCGCGCAGCGCCGTATTCGACAGCACGTTGCGCTTCCATTCGTCGCTGCGGCCGATCGTGGCGTAATCGGCCACCTGGACCGGGCCGTCGTCCAGGCGGTAGGCCACGCGCAGGCCGCCGTCGCCGGTCAGCGGATGGACCGGCACGGCCACGAGGCGCAAGGTGGCGCCGCCGTCCGTCGCCGTCTCGAACGCATAGGTCAGCGGCGGCGTCTTGCCGACGTCCTGCGGCGCGCGCGGACGCAAGTCCAGCCGCACGCGCAGGGCGGCGCCGCGCGTGCCCGGGCCCGGCTGGCGTTCCCAGTCCGGGTGCGGGGCGGCGCTGCCCGCGGCGATGCTGACGATGTGCGCATGCTCGCCCGCCACGCCGGCCGGCGCGGCCGGGTCGAGGCGGACGTTCACGCGCAGCGCGCGCCCGCCGCACTCCAGCGTGAACACCGGCTTGTCCGTGCCGTCGTAACGGAGGGCGAGGCGCTGCTCGTAGCCGTTGACGGCATCGAGCACGCCCGACTGCACCGGCGCCGCGATGCCGTGCGCGCCGTCGCCCACGCGCCATGCGGCGGCCTGGCCGCCATGCGCCGCCACGGTGACGGTCCGTGTCGACGGCTCGCCCCTGACGAATACCAGCCGGCCCGCGTCCGCCGCATACGGGTACGGGTAGACGATCGAGCACCCCTTGCCCTGGTCCGGCCCGGAAGGGGGCCCATAAGCCGGCCACGCGGGTTCCGCGAACACGGGCAGGCGGCGCGGGGCCATGTCCATGAAGCGGCGCCACTTACCGCCGGCGAGCCCGTTGTAGGCAGCCGTGTCGGCGACGAGTTGCGCGTGCGCCTGGCGCGCCTCGTCCACCAGGTGCTGCGCCGACGGTCGGCCCTGGCGCGCCGACTCGGCCGCGAGGTCCAGCTTCAGGATGCGCGCATTCAGGCGCGCCGCGCCGCGCACCGGGTACAGCACCAGTTCGAAATAGGCGTCGCGCAGGGCGGCCGGGATGCGCCGCGCCAGTGACTCGGCGCGGTCCACCAGGGCCGCGTAGCGCTCCACGCGCCGCATGCCTTCCTCGCCGCCGGCCGCCATGTAGTCAGTGCGGCGGTTGGGCGTGACCGGTTCCACCTGTCCGAAGCCCATGAATTCGGGACGGCGCTCCCAGGCCAGGTCGTAGTAGTCGCGCAAGATCCGGGCGACGTCCGCCCCCTGCTCCGGGCCGAACTGGACGGCGCTCCAGTCGGCCAGGTGGCGTGCCGGGTCGGCCCCGAGCCGGCCGGCGTCGAAGGCGCTGTCGAGGAAGTACTGGACGAGGTATTCGGCCGGCTTGATGTCGCCCACGTTCACGACCCACAGCTTGCGCGCGCCCGTCGTCCACGCGCGCTGCAGCTGGTCGCGGATCAGCGCCGGATGCGTCGTGCCCAGCCACAGGTAGTCGTGCGGCCGGCCCCAGTACGAAATGTGGTAATAGATGCCCGCCCCGCCCGCGCGGCGGCGCTCGGTCGCATTGCTCAGCTGGTGCAGGTAGCCGTAGTTATCGTCCGGCCAGACCAGCGTGACGTCGTCCGGCACCTTGAGCCCGGCCTTGTAGACGTCCAGCACTTCCTTGTACAGCGTGAGCGCCTGCGGCACGCCGGCGGCCGGGCGGCCCAGGCTGCGCGCGAGGATGTCGCGCTGCAGGCGGATGGCCTCCTCCGTCGCGCCGCGCGCCTCCCCGATCGTGGCGGCGCCCTCCATCGCTGAATCGTGCACGCCGCGCAGCCCGACCGAATAGATATTCTCGCCGTCCTTCACCTCGGTCACGCGGCGGCGCCAGTAGTCCGCCATCGCGGCGCGGTTCGTGAAGAAGTTGAACGGACCGTTCTTCCCGCTGTCCCATTCGCGCACGTTGTTGCGCATCATCGGCTCGGCATGCGACGTGCCCACGACGATGGCGTAGTCGGCCGCGGTACGGGCATTGCCCTCGATCTGGTAGAAGGGCTGCGTCGAATCGTGCATCGCCGGCCAGATCAGGTTGGCCTTCAGGCGCCACATCAGCTCGAAGATGCGGGCATACGTCGCCGGGCCGATGTCGCCGGCGGGGTCGCGCGCGGCCGCCCAGGGCTGCAGGCCCCAGTCCTCGTCGTTCAGGAAGATGCCGCGGTACTGGACGGACGGTGCGGCCGACAGCCGCGGCGCGCCGTCGACCTGCGGACGCGCGTTGGCGCGCGGCGCCACGTCGGCCCACCATTCCCAGGCCGAGACGCCCAGTTCGCGGCCCAGGTCGACCACGCCATACACGGCGCCGCGCGGGTCGGAACCGGCGAGCAGCAGGATGCGCCGCCCCGCGCCGCCGTCGATGGCGACGCGCAGATACCGCTCCCACTGCCCCTGCAAAGGCGCGAGGTCGACGCCGGCCTGCCGCGCCAGCGCCTTCACGGTGGGCGAACCGGCCGTCCCGACGACGACGCACACCCGCGTGCAGGCGGACAAATCGGTCGACGTGGACGCCTCCACGCCGGCCACCGCACGCAGGTCGTGGCGCAGCAGGTCCGCGGCCAGCGTCAGGGTCCTGCTGTCGTCGTGGACGATCGCGGGCGGCTCCCCCGGCGCGGCCAGGAGGAACGGCGCGGCGCGGGCGTACGGCGCCGCGAGCACGGCGAGCAGGGCAAGAATCTGAAGGGGTAGCGGCATCGTGGACAGGGATCTGGCGCTCGGTTGAGGCGGCCGAAAGCCGGATACTAAAATATTACGATGGCAAGGCGCAAGCGTTCATGCGTCTTCTACCTATCCCGAAAATAGCGTCCGGACATGCTAAAAACGCATACGTGGACAGCGGCATCCGGCCGGTTACGACACGATTTGCTTGCATCAGCCTTACATCGACGTGACGATTTAGCAACTACATTGGTTGGACCAATTGCGGGATTTGTGAAATGGTGCAATTATCTTGTCGGACCAATTAGCAACTAAGGTCCGACCACTTTCCTCTCTCGAAGCTGGTCGGCGACGTCACGACCGCGCCCCCGGCCGGTCCACATAAAAACGGAGACTACGTTGAAACGTTCCAGCCATTTCACGACCACGCGCCTGGCGCTGACCTCCATCGCCCTGGCGGCGCTGCCCCTCGCACATCGGCCGCACGCGGGTAACCCGGGCCGAGTATGCCTTCTGACCGCCTTACGCAATCCCACTTGAGTTCAATAATAGGAGAAGAGATGAGACATTCGTTATCCGCCTGGATCGGTGCGCTGGTCCTCGCAAGCGGTGTGGCGGCATGCGGCGGGGGCGCCGCGGATCGCGATGCCGCGGCCGCTGACCGGCAGCTGGCGACGCTGGATTCGGTCGCGACCACGACGGCAACCGTCCCGACGATCCACATGCTGGGCGACTCGACGATGACGGCGTATGCGGAAGATCGCCGCCCTCAAATGGGCTGGGGCGAAGCGATGCCGCAGTTTTTCGACGCCGGGGTCAAGGTCGACAACTGGGCGCTGGGCGGGCGCAGCTCGCGCAGCTTCTACTACGAGGCTACGCGCTGGCCCGCCATCCTGCCGAAAATCGGCGCAGGCGATTACGTCATCATCCAGTTCGCCCACAACGACCAGAAATCCGGGGGGGATTACGCCCAATTCGGCACCTATGCCTTCTGCAGCGACGGGTCGAACGACGGCGAAGCCTGCGTGGGCCGTCCGGACAAGGTCGACCCGACCGTCGATATCTCGGAACACTCGTATTACCAGTTCCTGAAGAAATACGTCCAGCAGGTGCGCGCCAGGGGGGCGAATCCGATCCTGATGTCCCCGATCGTCCGCAAGTACTTCAGCGGCACGACGATTACCCCGCAAGGCCAGCACAATGTCGGCATCACGGGCGGCGAAACCGTCGCCCGGGGCGATTACGTCGCCGCGATGAAGGCGGTCGCCGCCCGGTATGCAGTCCCCTTTGTCGACATCACGGCCGAGACCAGGAAGATCGTGGAAAGCTACGGCAACGCGGCGGCGACGGCAAACCTGTACATTGCCGCGGACAGTACGCATCCGCAGGTGCTGTTTGCGAACCTGATCGCCAAGCGCGCCGTGGAAGGCTTGCGCGGGCTGGGCATACTCGCCGGCCATATGGTGCCCGTCACCTCGCTGATTGCCAGCCCGGGCACGCTCGACTGGTCGACCCGTTACGTGGGCGTGCCGGCGACGAAAACCGTCACGCTGTCCGCGTTCGACCTGATCCCGGCGCAAGGGACGATGACGATGTCCGCCCCGGCCGGTTTCGAACTCTCGCTCGATAACGCCACGTGGTCGCGCAACGTCACCGTCGACTATGCGAACGGCGCGTTTACCCAGGCGCTTTACGTCCGGTTCACCGCGAGCGAAGCGAGGATCTACGCGGGCGACGTCGGTTTCGCGATCGGCGGCGCCACCCTGCCCGCCACGATCGCCTTACGCGGAGAAGGCGTGCCGGCGGCCGGGGGAATCGCTTCGTATGCCAGCTGGTTCAAGGCTGCCTTCGCATTGGCGCCGGTGACGGACGGCCTGGTGAGCGCCGACGACGCCGTCGTGCATGGACTGGTGGCGTCGACGTCGAAGGTGATCGCGGTGGATGGGCAGGACACGACGGTGGCCCGTTATGTCGCGAACGCGCCGACGCGCGACAACAGCCAATACCTGCAGTTCGCCGTCCATGCCGGCACGGCGACCCTGTCCGTCGACACGATTTCCGCCTATCTCACCAGCAGCGGCGGATCGACGGTGGTGGCCGATATCGAGTATTCGGCGAATCCGGATTTTTCCGGCGCGACGCGGCTGAATACCAGCACATTGACGTTCGTGAAGGATACGTTCACAGCCAGGCTGAGCTATCCGGCCGTGGTGCGGGTCCCTCCGGCCGGCACCCTGTACGTCCGCATCTTTCCGTGGAATTCGGCCGGCGTCACCGGAAAAACCCTTGCCGTCTACGGCGTGACGGTGTCCGGCAGTGCGGCCAGGCCCGCCGTCGCCGATGCCACGTCCAGCTTCGCGCTGCTGCGTTCGGGACTGAGCTGGAACCGCATCACCAACAAATACAACGCGTCGATCACCCTCACCAACACCAGCGGCGCGACGCTCGCAGGGCCATTCCAGCTGGTCTTCAACAACCTCACGGGCGGGGTCACGCTCGACAACGCCACCGGCATGCGCGACGGGGCGCCTTACGTCACCATCGCCGCCACGTCGATCGCGGCCGGCGCCTCGGTGACGGTGCCGCTTTCCTACAGCAATCCGAACAAGGTTGCGATCGGCTACACGAACAGCATTTTCAACGGCAGTTTTTGAGACCAGGACCTGAACCATGTTTAATCCGAAGACTTTACTGGCACAGTGTATTTGCGGACTCGCCCTGCTTGCGCATGGCGCCGCCGACGCGGCGCCCACGTATCACGTCAGCATCGACACGAGCGGTTTTAGCGGCCAGGGGCTGATGGACTTCACCTTTCTCGCCAACGCCGGCGCGACGCCGGTCGACGCGGTGCTGACCAATTTCAGCGGCGCATACGGCGCCACGTTCGATCGCTCGCCCGCCACCACGGGCGGCTTCCCGGGCGGCATCGTCCTTGGCAATCTGAACGGCGGCAACTACCTGACCCAGTACGTGAACCTGGGCGGGTTGTTCAGCTTCGACATCAGCTTCGACGGCGCTTTCGCGGAGACCGAAAATATCGACGCATCGCAGTTCGACGCGACCCTGTACAACGACGACTTCACTGCCTATGTCGGGGCTGCCGGCAGTTTTGCCGAGTTCGTCCTGCTACCGCGGCTGAACGGTACGCCGGGCACGGTCCTGGCGTCGTCGCCGAACGGCATGGGGCGCGTCGCCGCAGCGGCCGACCTGCCCGAGCCACCCGCGCCGCTGCTGGCGCTGACGGCCCTCGCCATGCTCGGATTCGTCCGCGGCAGGCGGCGTCACTGACCGGCCGGCGCCAGGTTCCACTCGACGTCGTCGACCAGCGTCCCGGCGCTCGCCTCGATCCGGTTCGCGCCCGGCGCAAGGCGCACCTGCCAGCGCGAGATATGGCCCTCGACCGCCCGCTCGCCCAGGTCGACCCCGTTCACGCGCAGGCGCACCCGGGCCTCGTTGCTGTACACCTTGACCTCCACGTCCGCCGCGGTCCGCGTCACGGCGCGCCGCGACGTGATGTACACCATCGGCTTCTTCGACCAGTTGGCCTGGTACCAGTAATACGCATCCTTGCGCACCTTGCGGTCCATGCTGACGAGGCCCTTGTCGTTGACGCCCCGCGCGTCGCCCTCGTTGCGCCCGGCCGACGCGAAATCGAAGCCCGTCCACACATAGCTCGCCCACAGCCACGGCGCCGCCTCGATCTGGCGCCAGGCCGCCTCGTGGTACAGCGCCTGGTACTGCTCCGGGTGCCAGCGGCTGGGCGCCACGGGGCGGCGCACCGGGTCCTCCTGGTGCAGCGCGCTGCCGCCGGCGCCGTATTCGCTCAGCGACTGCGGCGTGCGCGGCCGCTTCGCATGGTTCGCCGCCAGGAACGGCGCGAGGTCCGAGAACTCCTTGTCGTACCAGCCGAAATACACATTGGACCCGACGGCATCCGTGTGCAACGCCTGCGGTCCGTCGATGGGCGCGCAGCAGTTCGCGTACGCGGTCGGCCGGCTCGCGTCCTCCGCATGCACGAGCTTCTGCATCGCGTCGAGCACGCGGCCGCTCACCTCGTCGACCTTGTAGATCTCGTTCCCGAGTCCCCACACGAACACGGACGGGTGATTGAAATTCTGGCGCACGAGCTCGCGCGCCTGCTGCGCCGCATTGGCCGCGAACGCATCGCTCGCGCCCACTTCCGACGTCAACGGCAGTTCGGTCCACACGAGGAACCCCTTGCGGTCCGAGAGCGCGTAACTGTGTTCGTTGTGCTGGTAGTGGGCAAAGCGCAGGCCCGTGACACCGAGTTCTTCCAGGATGCGGTAGTCGGCGTCGATGTCCGCATCGTCCACCGCCGTCCCCTTGCCCGGCACATACGTCAGGTGCACGTTCACGCCGTGCACGGGGTACGGCTTCCCGTTCAGCAGCAGGCCGCGGTCCGGATCCAGCTGCACGGTCCGGATGCCGACCTCGTTGTCCACACGGTCGAGCACCGCGTCCGCACGGGCCACCGTCACTTCGCTCGTGTACAGGTAAGGATCCTCGACGCCCTGCCACAGGTGCGGGCTGGCCAGCGCAGCATCCAGCTCGACCGGCACGACGGCGCGCGCGGGCAGCGCGGCGGACCGCTGCGCCGTCGCCACGACCTTGCCGGCCGCATCGCGCAGGCGGGCCGTGACGACGACGTTCTCCGCGCGCGGGCGGTCGTTCGCGACGCGCACGCGCCAGTGCGGACGCGTCGCCTCGGGTGTATTGAAATACACGCCCGGGCCGCCCGCATCGAGCATGTCGACGTGCACGTCGGCCGTCGTCACGAGCCGCACGCGCCGGTACAGGCCGCCGTACAGCGTGTAGTCGCCACCGAGCGGCGCGACGTCCGGCTGGCGCGTGTTGTCGACGCGGACCAGCAGCACGTTGGCGCCGGCCCGCAGCTGGTCCGTGACGTCGAAGCGGAAGCGCGCGAAGCCGCCTTCGTGGCGGCCGATGCGCGTGCCGTTCAGCCAGACGTCCGTCGACAGTGCGGCGCCGTCGAATTCGAGATACGTGCGCCCTCCTTTGACGGCAGGCGCCGTGAGCGTGCGCCGGTACCAGCCCGCGCCGCGATAGGGATTCGGCGACGTGCCGTCGTCCGCGTTGAACGTGTGGGGCAGCGCGACGGCGGTCCAGCCAACCGGCGCGCCCTTGGCGAATTCCCAGCCGTCGTCCAGCGCGGTGACGGTACGGGGTGCCGCCTGGACGGAGGCGACACAGGAAAGGGCCAGGACGAGCACCCGGCAAATACGGATCATGGTAGCGTGCATCTAGGGCTCCAAAATGAAAAAAGGGCCCGCGAATGAACTGACCCCGTAAAGTTGGACGGTTAGTTTGCTAGGCAGCCAAGGCCTGAGTTCTGTATTGCACAGGACTCAGGCCTTTTAGTTTGAGTTTGATACGGTCGTGATTGTAATAATGGATGTACTCAACCAGGCCATCCCGTAACGCATCGACGCTGTCGAATTTGTTCAGGTAGAAGAACTCTGACTTGAGCACCCCGAAGAAGCTTTCCATGGCCGCGTTGTCATGGCAGTTGCCTTTGCGCGACATGCTCTGCACGAGTTCCCGCTCCCGAAGCTGATGCTGGTAAGCCGGCATCCGATACTGCCATCCTTGGTCGCTGTGAAGCAGTGGCTTCTCATGAGGCTGCAGCTTGGCCAAGGCTTTCTTGAGCATTGAGCTCACCATGTCGAAGACGGGACGCTTGTTCATTTCGAAGGAAATGATTTCGCCGTTGTACAGGTCCAGCACGGGCGAGAGGTACAGCTTCTCGCCGACGACGTTGAACTCGGTCACGTCCGTCACCCACTTCCGATTGGCGGCATCAGCCTTGAATTGGCGTTGCAGTTCATTGGGCGCAGCTTGCCCCACTTCGCCCTTGAACGAGCGGTACTTCTTCGGTCGCACGAGCGATTTCAGCCCCAGTAATCCCATCAAACGCTGGACGAGCTTATGGTTGACTGGACTGCCTGACTGGCGAATCGCGGCGGTAACGCGTCGGTAGCCATAACGTCCCTTGTGGCGTTCGAAGACAGCTTTGATTGTCTCTTTCAGCTTCCCGTACTTGTCCTCCTGTCGCAGCAAACCCTGCTGATAATAGAAGGTGCTGCGCGGGAGCTGCGCCAGCTTGAGCAAACTGGCGATCGGGAACTGCTGCCTTAGTTCTTGCACTACTTGCGCTTTTTGCGCGGCGCTTGCTTTGGCCGGGCTTGAACTAAGGCCTGCAACTTTTTTACGTAAGCTAGCTCCATACGCAGTTGATTTACCTCGGCCAGCAAATCCTCGCGGCTGCGCTTGTCGTCATCCGGAGCCTGATCCGGCTTACTTGTGTCTGACGCCGTCATCGGCCTGGGTCTTCCTCTACGGCGTGGTTTCAACGCCTCGATGCCGCCCTCCTGGTACGCACGCTCCCACATGCTAACCATCGCATAACTGCGAATATCGAATCTGGCGGCAGTTTGATTAATCGAGAGCCGATTGTCCCACATGTGCTGCAACACAGACAGCTTGTACTCAGCGCTGTATCCGCTGGACTTCTTGCGCAAACCTGCCCCGCCGTGGAGCTGGTAGGCCGCGACCCACCGCTGCAAAATGACATGGCTACTTAACCCGTGCCGTCTTCCGATCGCACGGTAGCCTTCAGATGTGTCCGCTAGATAGTCCTGGACAACGGCGAGTTTGAACTGCTCGCTGTACTTGGCCATGAAAAAACCCCAAAAGTTGGTGTCCAACTTTTGGGGTTCAGTTCACGAACGGGCCCTTTCAGGGATGGTGACGATCAGTGGTTATGGCGCGGCATGTCGTGGCCGACGTCGCGGTACTGCAGGGCCATCTCCATTACGGCGCCCGTGTGCAGCTGGCCGACAGTCGCACGGTAGATCTGCTGCCACGGCGTCTGGTTGCCCGGAATCGGCGGCGGCGCGTCCTTGCGGCGCGCTTCCAGTTCCTCGTCGGAGATCAGCACGTTGCAGCTGCCCGTGTTCAGGTCCACGCGCACGCGGTCACCCGTGCGCAGCAGCGCCAGGTTGCCGCCCGCCGCGCTTTCCGGCGACGCGTTCAGGATCGACGGGCTGTCCGACGTGCCGGACTGGCGGCCGTCGCCCAGCGTGGGCAGCGCGTTGATACCCTTCTTGATCAGTGCATCGGGCGGTTGCATGTTGACGACTTCCGCCGAACCGGGCCAGCCCACCGGACCCGAACCGCGGATCACCAGCATCGTGTTTTCGTCGATGCCGAGCGCCGGATCGTTGATGCGGTGGTGGTAATCGTCCGAACCGTCGAACACGACGACCTTGCACTCGAACGCGTTTTCCGAGCCCGGCGCCGACAGGTAGCGCTGGCGGAAGGCGTCCGAGATCACGCTCGTCTTCATGATCGCGAAGTCGAACAGGTTGCCCTTCAGGACCATGAAGCCGGCCTTCTGCTTCAGCGGCTGATCGAACGGGGTGATCATTTCGCGATCAATGCTTTCGCGGCCGACGAGGTTCTCGGCCATCGTCTTGCCGGTGACGGTCTGGCGCTTCGAGCGCAGCAGGCCTTTCTGCTCCAGCTCCCACATGATGGCGGGCGTGCCGCCGGCGCGGTGGTAACGCTCGCCGAGGTATTTGCCGGCCGGCTGCATGTTCAGCAGCAGCGGCACGTCGTAGCCGTATTCCATCCAGTCTTCCGGCGTGATTTCGACGCCGGCGTGACGGGCCATCGCGACGATGTGCGGCTGCGCGTTGCTCGAACCGCCGATCGCGGCGTTGACGACGATCGCGTCGATGAACGCGTCGCGCGACAGGATCTGCGACGGACGCAGGTCTTCGAACGCCATGCCGACGATGCGCTTGCCGGTCTCGTACGCCATCTGGCCGCGCTCGCGGTACGGCGCCGGGATGGCCGAGCAGCCCGTCAGCGACATGCCCAGCGCTTCGGCGATGGCGTTCATCGTCGACGCGGTGCCCATCGTGTTGCAGTGGCCGGCCGACGGTGCCGATGCGGTCGCGATGTCGATGAATTTCTTCTCGTCGATCTCGCCCGCGGCGAGGCGGCGGCGGCCCTTCCAGATCGCGGCGCCGGAGCCGACCAGTTCACCTTCGAACCAGCCGTCCAGCATCGGACCGCCGGACAGCACGATCGCGGGGATGTCGACGGTGGCGGCGGCCATCAGCTGGGCCGGCGTCGTCTTGTCGCAGCCGGTCGTCAGCACGACGGCGTCGATCGGGTAGCCGTGCAGGATCTCGACGAGGCCCAGGTAGGCCAGGTTGCGGTCCAGCGCCGCGGTCGGACGGCGGCAGTTCTCGAAGATCGGATGCAGCGGGAATTCCATCGGGATGCCGCCGGCGTCGCGGATGCCGTCGCGCACGCGCTTGGCCAGGTCCAGGTGGATGCGGTTGCACGGCGAGATGTCGCTGCCGCTCTGGGCGATGCCGATGATCGGCTTGCCGGAGCGGAGTTCCTCGGGGGTGATGCCGTAGTTCATGAAGCGCTCGAGGTAGAGCGCGGTCATGTCGATGCGCTCTTCGTTATCGAACCAGTCCTGCGACCGGAAGCGCTTCGGTTTGCTGTTCTGTTGTGTCATTCCGTATTACTCCTGCAGCCGCAGCACGTGGTGCGGCAATCCGGCCGTCTCGGCGCGGAAGGTGAACAGCGCGCCCGCGAGCGGCTGCTGGGCCAGTTCCTCGGCCGTCAGGCCCTTGCGCGCCGACGTCGCGTACACGGTGCGCAGGTCGTCGCCGGCAAAGGCCAGTTTGGTGATGTTCGAGCAGGGGAAGCGCACTTCGCCCACCTTCTCGCCTTGCGGATTGCGGCGTTCGATGCGCCAGCCGCGGAACACCGCGATCCACACATAACCCTCGGCGTCGACCGCCATCCCGTCCGGCCAGCCGCCGTCGGTGATCTCTGCGAACAGGCGCTTGTTCGCCAGGCTGCCGTCTTCCGCCAGGTCGAAAGCATACACCCGTTTATCGAGCGTGTCGGTGTGATACAGCGTGCGTCCGTCCGGGCTCACGGCCGGGCCGTTCGTGATGATGTAGCCGTCGTCCATGCGTACGACGCGCGTGCCGTCGAAACGGTACAGGACACCCGACGGCGCTTCTTCCGCATCGTCCATCGAACCGAACCACAAACGGCCCTGCGCGTCGACGTGGCCGTCGTTGAAGCGGTTGCCCGTCACGTCCGCCTCGACCTTCGCGAACGGGACGAACTCGCCGGTCGCTTCCACGAAGCGGTACAGGCCATCTTCGAGCGACACGACGAGACCGCCGTCCGACGCCCGCACGACGAAGCTCACCTGGCCCGGTGCGTCCCAGCTCTGCCGGTTGCCGCCGTCGGCGTCGCAGCGGTGCAGGCGCTTGCCCTTGATGTCGACGAACCACACCTGCCTGGCCGGGGCATCCCACAGGACGCCCTCGCCCAGCGTCGCGCCGACTTCCCACAATGGGGTGGGTTGCGTGGCGATCGTGGGGTTATTTTCCATCTTATGCGCCATACCAGCCCGCGTCGACGAAGTATTCACGGCCGGAGATGTGACGCGCATTGTTCGACGCCAGGAACAGCGCCAGCGCGGCCACGTCTTCCATCTCGACGCGCTCGGGGATGCACTGGCCGGCCAGGATGCGCGCTTCCTCATCCGGGTTGTGCCACAGCGCCTTCTGGCGCGGCGTGACGACGGCGCCCGGGACGACCGTGACGGCACGGATGCCGTGCGGGCCGAATTCGCGCGCCATGTTGCGGGTCATGCCTTCGATGGCGGCCTTCGCCATCATGTACAGGCCCAGTTGCGTGTGCGGCAGGTGCCACGAGATCGAACCGAAGTTCAGGAGCACGCCGTACTTGCGCGCCTTCATGCCCGGGATGACGGCCTGCGCGCAGAAGTACTGGTGGCGCAGGTTCACGTTCATGCGGCTTTCCCAGTACGCCGGCGTCACGTTCTCGATGTCGTGGCGGTCGTCGTTGGCCGCGTTGTTCAGCAGGATGTCGACGCCGCCCGCTTCCTCGTCGATGCGCGCGAAGGTCGCCTTCAGCTCGTCGAGGTTGGTCAGGTCGCACTTGATGAACTTCGGCGCGATGCGCGAGTTGGCCAGCGACGCTTCCAGGGAACGCGACGCTTCCTCGGCGATGTCGAGGAAGTAGACACGGGCGCCCTGGCCGGCGAAGGCCGTGGTCAGCTCGGCGCCGATGCCGCTGCCGCCGCCGGTGATGACGACGCGCTTGCCGGCGAGGTCGGGGAACGTGGCGTAGACGAATGCTTGGTTTTGTTCAGACATGTAATTCTCGTTGTAATCAAGGAGGCGCGGCTCAAGCCGCGCCAGAGGACAGCAGGCCGCGCTGGGCCAGGTTGGCGTACAGTGCACGCACGCCGAAGGTCCACGGTGCGATCTGGTCGCTGCGCTGGACGGTATTGACCAGCGTGCCCAGCGACGGCGTGGAGATGCTCACGCGGTCTCCCGCGTGGTGGGTAAAGCCGCCGCCTTGCGCGTCGCGGTCCTTGATCGGCGAGAACATCGTACCGAGGAACAGCATGAAGCCGTCCGGGTACTGGTGGTGCTTGCCGCAGGTCTGGCGCACGAGGTCCAGCGGGTCGCGGCTGATCTCGCGCATGAAGCTGGCGCCGGCCAGTTCGAAGTTGTCGTCGACGCCTTCGATCTGCATGCGCACTTCCGCGTTGCGCAGCGTGTCGATGTCGAAGTCGCCGTCGAACAGGCGGATGAACGGGCCGATGGCGCACGAGCCGTTGTTGTCCTTCGCCTTACCGAGCAGTAGCGCGCTGCGGCCTTCGATGTCGCGCAGGTTGACGTCGTTGCCCAGCGTGGCGCCGACCACTTGCGCGCGGCTGTTCACGGCCAGGACGATTTCCGGTTCCGGATTGTTCCAGTGCGACGACGGGTGCAGGCCGACGGCCGCGCCGTGGCCGACCGCCGACATCGGCTGCGACTTGGTGAACACTTCCGCGTCCGGGCCGATGCCCACTTCCATGTACTGCGACCACATGCCGCGTGCCGACAGGTCCGCCTTCAGGCGCATGGCAGCTTCGCCGCCCGGTTCCAGTTCCGACAGGTTCGTGCCGATGGTTTCCTGCAGCTGCTGGCGCAGCGCCGCCGCGCGGGCCGGGTCGCCCTTGGCCTGTTCCTCGATCACGCGCTCCAGCAGGCTGACGGCGAACGTGACGCCGCATGCCTTGATCGCCTGCAGGTCGCACGGGGCCAGCAGGCGCACCGCGTTGCCTTCGTCACCGGCCAGCGCGGCGGCGACCAGCGCGTTGACGTCGCCCAGGTCCTCGCCTTCCGCGCCGCGCACGATGGCGACCAGGTCGTCGCGCTCGAGCAGTTCGGACACGGTCGGCGCGTGGCGGGTGATATCGATTACACGACCGTTACGGACGGCCACTACGGCCGGGCCATTGGTCGGAGCTGAACGCCAGACGCGGCCGACCATCAAGGCCTGGTCGAGGTCCTGGGGCAGCGGGTTGGCTTGGGTAGCTGTCATGTCTTGTCTCTCTTGGTTATGCCACCGTCAGGGTCGCCTTCTTCAGGTCGACGCTGTTCGGTCCTGCGAAAATGGTGAACGTCCCCGGTTCCACGACGCGTTTCATGTCGGCGTTGTAGAACCACAGGTCGGTCGGTTTGATGTCGAAGGTGACCGTGCGCTTTTCGCCCGGCTCCAGCGTCACGCGCTGGAAGCCCTTCAGTTCGAGCAGCGGACGGGTGACGGAGCTGACGTCGTCGCGGATGTACATCTGCACGACTTCGTCGCCGCGCACGGCGCCCGTGTTCCGCACGTCCACTTGTACCTGGGTCGTGCCATTCGTCGCGATCCGGTCCTTCGTGAGGCGCGGTGCGGAGATGTCGAAGCGGGTGTACGACAGGCCGTAGCCGAACGGGTACAGCGGCGTGGTCACGTCGTCGATGTAGCCGCGGCGGCTGCTCGGCTTGCGGTTGTAGAACATCGGCAGCTGGCCGACGTTGCGCGCGATGGTGACGGGCAGCTTGCCGCCCGGGTTCGCGCGGCCGAAGATCAGGTCGGCGACGGCGTGGCCCGTTTCCTGCCCCATGTACCAGCATTCCATCAGCGCATCCGCGCGTTCGGCCAGGTAGTTCACGGACAGCGGACGGCCGTTCAGCAGCAGCACGACGGTCGGCTTGTTCAGCGCGAAGATGGCGCGGGCCAGGTCGTTCTGCTGGCCGATCAGGTCGAGCGTGGTGCGGTCGCCCAGATGGTTGTCGGCCCACGCTTCACGCGCGGTCTGCTCGTTGTCGCCCAGGACCATGACGATGGTGTCGGCCTTCTTCGCCGCTTCCACCGCCTCCGCGATCAGGCGCGCATTGACTTCCGGCTTGGTCCAGACGATTTCGTCCTGGCCCCACACGTGGCCTTCCGTCAGCCGCACGCCTTCCGAATAATCCAGCGTGAAGCCGCCGGCCTGCGCTTCCTTCTGCAGCGCCTCGTACACGGAGACGACGTGGCGCGGCTTGTCGGAATAGCCGCCGATCGGCGTGTCCTTCGCGTGGGTGCCCACCAGCAGCAGCTTGCCGACCTTGTTCGGCGCGAGCGGCAACAAACCCTTGTCGTTTTTCAGCAGGACCGCGGTGCGTTGGGCTGCCTTGCGCGCGAGGGCGATGGCTTCCGGCGTCGCGGTGCGGGCTGCTGCCTGGTCGGCGTCCGCGTACGGGTTCTCGAACAGGCCCGCGTCGAATTTCCAGCGCAGGATGCGGCGCACGACGGCGTCGAGTTCCTTCGTCGTGATCTTGCCTTCCTTGACCAGTTCGTCCAGCGCGGCGAAGCCGGCGGGGTCCGGCGTCTCGATGTCGACGCCGGCCTTGAATGCGCGCAGGCCGCCTTCCTTCACCGAGCCGACCAGGTGGTGGCGGCTGCCCAGTTCCGCGACCGCCATGTAGTCGGACACGGTCAGGCCCTGGAAGCCCCATTCCTTGCGCAGCACGTCCGTCAGCAGCCAGCGGTTGGCATGCGACGGGACGCCGTCGATCTCGTTATACGACGGCATCACGGCCGCGATCTTCGTTTCCTTGATGATCTTCTCGAACGGCGGGAAGAAGTCTTCGCGCAGCGCGCGTTCGCCCACGTTCGCCGGACCGATGTTGGTGCCCGATTCGGGCTGGCCGTGGCCCGTCATGTGCTTCAGCGTGGCAAAGACCTTGTCCTGCGCCAGCGGCAGCGTGTTGCCCGAGAAGCCCAGCACGGCCGCCTTGCCCATGACGCCGCACACGTGCGGGTCTTCGCCATAGGTCTCTTCGATACGGCCCCAGCGCGGCTCGCGCGCCACGTCGACGACCGGCGCCAGCGCCAGGTTGGCGCCGCGTGCGCGCATTTCCTTCGCGGCGAGCGAGAAGATCTGCTCGACGAGTTGCGGATCGAACGTGGAGGCCAGGCCGATCGCCTGCGGGAAGCTGGTCGCTTCCGGCGCCACGTAGCCGTGCAGCGATTCCTCGTGCATGAAGACGGGGATGCCCAGGCGCGTGTTTTCCATCGCCCACTTCTGCACGGCGTTCACGTAGTCCGCCGTTTCCTTCGGGCCGCGGTTGCCGACGGCGCCCGAGTTGCCGGCATTGTTGTCCGCACCGATCTGGCGGTCGGACGGGCGCGCGAACATGCCCATGCCGTGCGGGTGGACTTTTGCCGCCTTCTCGGCGTTGAAGCTCGTATCGTCGTTCTGGAGATCCTTCTTCGTCAACCAGATGCATTGCAGCTGCGCGATTTTTTCATCGACCGTCATGCGACCCAGCAGGTCTTCCACGCGCGCCGCGACGGGCGCGTTCGCCTGCTTGTAGACCGGTGCGCCCCCTTTGGCGGCTTTTGCCGCCAGCGCGCCCGGCACGACTGCCATGCCGGCCGCGCCCCCAACGGTGGCCAGAAACTCTCTGCGTTTGATACCCATCGACTTATGTCTCCTGCTTGTTTTTGTATGCCGCCGTGTGGCCGGCGGAGTGTGGTCTGCCTGGCATGCGGTGGATCGAGGTCCAACATTCTAATAACAGAAATGTTACCGCAACCATTCCAGTCTAATCGTCTAATTTGGCGCTTGTCAATGAATTATTGGGTAGATGTCCGGCAGAGGCGACGCAACAGCCTCCGCGAATGGCGGAATTGGCGGGAAAAGAGGGAATTGAGGATGTTTGCGCGAACAGTTTATGCGTTGCGCGTAGTCGGCCGCGACTGGGCGCCGCGGCCGGGAGGGATCAGCCGGCGCGCTTGGCGGCGGTGAGCGGCAGCAGTGCCGAAGGACGGGTGCGCGGTGCGGCGTCGGACTGGCGGCGTACCAGTTCGAAGTCCATGCGCACCTGTTCCGGCTCGGCCTCCTCGCCTTCGCGCAGCGCACGCACGCGGCGCACGAGCGACTGCACGGCTTCGCGCGCCATGCCGGCGATCGGCTGGCGCACGGTGGTCAGCTCCGGCCAGATCGTGGTGGCGAGCGCCGTGTCGTCGAAGCCGGTGACGGTCAGGTCGCCCGGCACGTCCAGCCCCAGGCGGTGCGCGACGGCGACGCAGGCGGCCGCCATGTCGTCGTTGCTGGCGAAGATGGCCGTCGGGCGTTCTTCCAGCGCCAGCAGGTGCTCGGCCGCGTCGAGGCCGGAGCGGTACGTGAACATGCCTTGCACGACGAGTTCTTCGGACGCGTCCGCGCCCTGCTCCGCGACGGCCGCGCGATAGCCTTCGAGGCGGCGCGCGCTCGCGGTCTGGTTCGGATGGCCGACGACGAAACCGATGCGGTGGTGCCCCAGGTTGACCAGGTGGCGCGTCATCGCATGTGCCGCTTCGTAGTCGTCGATGCTGACGGCGCCCACGCGGCTGTCCGGCAGGCCGCACGCGACGACGACGGCCGGGATGTTCGCGTCCGCGATGGCGGCGAGCACCTCCTCGCTGTCGCACAGCGGCGGCGGCAGGATGATGCCGTCCAGGCCGTTCTCGACGAGGCGGCGCGTCTGTTCCGCTTCATGCTCGCCGGCTTCGCATTTTTCCACGAACAGCTGGACGTTGTTCAGGCCCGACTGGCTCAGGAGGCCGACGAGGAACTCGCTCAGATACGCCGCGCTCGGGTTACTGTACAAGAAGCCGACGCGGATCGGCTTGGAGCCCGCGAGGTTGCGCGCTTCCTGGTTCGGCGTGTAGTTCAGCGCCGCCACGGCTTCCGCGACCTTGCGGCGCGTGCTTTCGCGCACGAGGCCCTTGCCGTTCATGACGCGCGAGACCGTCATGGCGGACACGCCCGCGAGCTTGGCGACGTCGGCCATCGTCGGCTGGCCCCGTCGTTCCAGCTCTTCCTGGACGGACTCTGGTTTGGTCTTGGTCATTCTCCCTATTCCCCATCATTTTTTGTTTGCGCTATCTTAGCACTTTCGTCCCATGCAAAGATAGCCATAAACATGACCGTAAACACTCATAAATCGATTTCCCATTTCCAGAGTTTGCGCTAACATTCCTGCGCCGGACGGGCCGCCGCACCCGGTACTCATATAAATACAACGGAGACTACGATGCGATATTTGCCGCGGCTTGTCCGCGCACGGATCATGACGGCGTTCGTCCTGAATCTCGTGCTTGCCCTGGTCGGCACCCACCTCGCCCACGCCGCCGATGAAGACGGCTACGACCTGTGGCTGCGCTACCGCCCCCTCCCCGCAGCCCAGAGGACCGCACTGGCGGCCGCCGCCACCGGCATCACGGCACCCGACGACACCCCGACCGTGCGCGCCGCCGGCGCGGAACTGAAACGCGGCCTCGCCGGCATGCTGGGCCGCACGCCGGATGCCATCCCCCTGAACGCGAAGGCACGCGCCGGCACCATCGTCCTCGCCCGCGCCACGCTCCCGGCGGGCCTGGCCGACGCGGATGCCGTGCGCCGCGACCTCGCCACCGTCGGTCCTGAAGGCTATGTCGTGCGTCGCACGCGCCAGGGTGGCGTCCCCATCACGCTGATCGCGGCGAACTCCGACGTCGGCCTCCTGTACGGCAGCTTCGCGTGGCTGCGCCAGCTGCAACTGGGCACCGCGCCCGACAGCATCGCGCTCGCCGACAAGCCGGCGCTGCCCCTCCGGGTGCTGAACCACTGGGACAACCTGGACCGCACCGTCGAACGCGGCTACGCGGGCGAATCGATCTGGAACTGGTGGGAGCTCCCCAACATCGTCGACCCGCGCTACACGGACTACGCGCGCGCCAACGCGTCGCTCGGCATCAACGGCTCGGTCCTCAACAACGTCAACGCGAAGGCCGAGGTGCTGAGCCCCGCGTTCATCGCCAAGGCGGCCGCCATCGCGAACGTGCTGCGCCCGTACGGCATCCGCGTCTATCTCTCCGTGCGCTGGTCGACGCCGCTGGAACTGAAGGAGACGAAGACGGCCGATCCGCTCGACCCCGCCGTCGCGGCGTGGTGGGCGCGCAAGGCGGACGAGATCTACCGCACCATTCCCGATTTCGGCGGCTTCCTCGTCAAGGCCAATTCGGAAGGCCAGCCCGGCCCGCAGGACTATGGCCGCAACCACGCGGACGGCGCCAACATGCTGGCGCGTGCGCTCGCGCCGCACAAGGGCATCGTGATGTGGCGCGCCTTCGTCTACAACCCGCCCGCGCACCCGAACCAGGTCAGCGACCGCGCGGCGCAAGCGTACGACCAGTTCAAGCCGCTGGACGGCAAGTTCGACAAGAACGTACTCGTGCAGGTGAAGAACGGCGCCATCGACTTCCAGCCGCGCGAACCGGCGCACCCGCTGTTCGGCGCGATGCCGGACACGCCGCTCGTGATGGAATTCCAGGTGACGAAGGAATACCTCGGCTTCGCCACGCACCTCGTCTACCTCGGCCCCCTGTTCCAGGAAACGCTGCGCTTCGATACCCGCGCCGGGGGGACGCCCATGACCGTGGCGCGCGTACTGGAAGGCGCGCAGGACGGGCATGTCGGCGGCATCGCCGGCGTCGCGAACATCGGATCGAGCCGCAACTGGACGGGCTCCACGTTCGACCAGGCCAACTGGTACGCCTACGGCCGCCTCGCCTGGAACCCGGACCTGGACAGCCGCGCCATCGCACGCGAATGGGCGGGCCAGACGTTCGCGCCGGACGCGCGCGTCGTCGATCCGGTCGTCGCCATGATGATGCGCTCGCGCGAAGCCGTCGTCGACTACATGACGCCCCTCGGCCTGCACCACATCATGGGCACCGGCCACCATTATGGTCCCGCGCCGTGGGTCGACGACCTGGGCCGCGCCGACTGGAACCCCGTCTACTACCACCGCGCCGACAGGAACGGCATCG
The DNA here is from genome assembly GCF_059491305.1 of Massilia sp. Masssp94. NCBI lineage: Bacteria > Pseudomonadati > Pseudomonadota > Betaproteobacteria > Burkholderiales > Oxalobacteraceae > Massilia > Massilia sp. Masssp94. The sequence continues at coordinate 6,243,420 of NZ_CP168501.1, read as the reverse complement.
GCTTCGACCGCACTGCGAAAGGCAGCAATGCCGTGGCCCAGTACGCGCCCGAGGTCGCGCGCCGCTTCGCCGACCCGGCCACGACGCCGCAGGAGTTCCTGCTGTGGTTCCACCACCTGCCGTGGGACTACCGCATGCCGGACGGCCGCACGCTGTGGACCGACCTGATTGCGCACTACGACCACGGCGTGGCCGAAGTGACGGCGATGCAAGCCGAATGGCAGCGCCTGCGCCCGTTCGTGGATGCGCAGCGCTTCAACGACGTCGCCCAGCGCCTGGCCCAGCAACAGCGCGAGGCCGTATGGTGGCGCGACGCGTGCATCGCGTACTTCCAGCACCAGTCCGGCCTGCCGCTGCCGGCCGGCGTGCGCGCGCCCGCGCAACCCCTCGAGTACTACCGGAAGCAAGTGTTCCCGTTCGCGCCCGGCCACGGCTGAACCGTTTTCTCCCCACCACGCAAAACAGAAGGATTCATACAGAATGACTACGAGACGAGAGATCATCCAGGCGCTCGCCGGCGCCGCCCTGCTGCCGGCCGCCCTCCCGTTCGCGCGCGCCCAAGGCCCCGCCGGCGAAACGCTGAAGGACGTCGCCGCCCGCAAGGGCATGCGCTTCGGCACCGCCATCAGCGCCGGCCGCAACCAGTTCGGCGACGCCGCCTACCGCGCGCTCGTCGAGCGCGAATGCAACCTGATCGTGCTCGAGAACGAGATGAAATGGCAGGCGCTCGAACCGGCGCCGGGCAAGCCGAACTTCGGCCCGGCCGACGACGTGATCGCCTGGGCGAAGGACAAGGGCATCGCCGTGCGCGGCCACAACCTGTTCTGGCAGGCCGAGAAATGGGTGCCGGCGTGGGTCGTGAAACAGAACTTCGGCCCGCAGCCCGCGAAGGCCGTCGAACAGCTGATGCGCACGCACGTGAGCACCGTGTGCGGCCACTTCGGCAAGAGCATCAAGAGCTGGGACGTCGTCAACGAAGCCGTCGACCCGGCCGACGGCAAGCTGCGCCAGAACGCCCTCACGAAGCCGCTTGGCGCCGTCGAGCAGATCGACCTCGCGTTCCGCCTCGCGAAAGAATATGCCCCGCAGGCACAGCTGGTCTATAACGACTACATGCGCGGCGACGCCGGCAGCGCCAAGCATCGTGCGGGCGTGCTGGCCCTGCTCGCGGACCTCAAGAAGCGCGGCACGCCGATCAACGCGCTCGGCCTGCAGAGCCATATCGGTTCGTGGGACGAAACGGATAAAGGCCGTTCCGACCTGGTCGAATGGCGCAAGTTCCTCGACGAAGTGTCGGGCATGGGCTACGACCTCCTGATCACCGAACTGGACGTGAACGACCGCCGCCTGCCGGCCGACATCGCCAAACGCGACGCCGGCGTCGCCGCCGCCACGCGCGACTACCTGGACGTGACGCTGGCCTACCCGCGCCTGCGCGACATCCTCGTGTGGGGCCTGGCTGACAACATCAGCTGGCTGCAGACGTGGGACGAGGCGCCGCGCAGGGACAAGCTGCCGATGCGCCCGACGCCGTTCGACGCACAGTTGAAAGCAAAGCCGATGAAACAGGCGATCATCGACGCGATCAAGGCGGCGCCGGCACGCCAGGGCTGACGGCTGCGATATCGATTCGGGTATCGGTCGGCGCGCACAAGTGATTAGTGCGCCGGCCGATCGGTATTTATACTCGCGCGACGCTCATCAACTCTTAGCCCGCACATGGACTCGAATCGCCGCCGCATCCTCACCGCTTCCCTCGCCGCCGCCGCTGCCGCCGCCAGCGCCCCCTCGCTCGCTTTCGCGGCAAAATCGAAATCCACTTCATCGGCCGCGGGCCTCGCGCCGACGCCGCCGATGGGCTGGAACAGCTGGAACTCGTTCGGCCCCACCATCACGGAAGCGCAGGCGCTGGAAAACGCCGACATCATGGTCGCGAAGCTGCTGCCGTTCGGGTACAACGTGTTCACCGTCGACATCCAGTGGTACGAGCCGAACGCGAACAGCTACGAATACCGCAAGGACGCCGAACTGACGCTGGACCAGTACGGCCGCCTGCAGCCGGCGCCGAACCGCTTCCCGTCCGCTGCGAACGGCGCGGGCTTCAGGAAGCTCGCCGACCAGATCCACGCGCGCGGCATGAAGTTCGGCATCCACCTCATGCGCGGCATCCCGCGCCAGGCCGTGCGCCTGAACACGCCGATCCTCGGCACGAAACTGCGCGCGCAGGACATCGCCGACACGAAGGCGATCTGCGAATGGAACGGCGACATGTACGGCGTCGACATGACGAAGCCGGGCGCGCAGGAATACTACAACTCCGTGTTCAAGCAGTACGCCGAGTGGGGCGTCGACTTCGTCAAGATGGACGACATGTCGCGCCCGTACGAGCGCAACTGGCCCGAGGTCGAAGCGGCGCACAAGGCCATCGCGGCCAGCGGCCGTCCGATCGTCCTGAGCCTGTCGCCGGGCGAAATGGACCTGCGTTGGGCCAACCACGTGCCGCACTATGCGCAGATGTGGCGCGTCTCGGACGACTTCTGGGACGAATGGCGCCTCCTGAACGACCAGTTCCAGCGCCTGGAAAACTGGAACCCCGTGATGGGCGCGAACTCGTGGCCCGACGCCGACATGCTGCCGCTGGGCCGTCTTGCCCTCGGCGCGCGCGACACCAAGTTCACGCCGGACGAGCAGCAGACGCTGATGTCGCTGTGGAGCATCGCCCGCTCGCCGCTGATCATGGGCGGCGACCTGCGCCACCTGGACGCGAAGACCCTCGCATTGCTGACGAACCCCGAGGTGCTGGCCGTGAACCAGCGCAGCCGCGACAACCGCCCGCACCGCGCGGAAGCCGGCACGCGCATCTGGAGCGCACGTTCGGCCGACAAGCGCAACCTGCAATACCTGGCACTGTTCAACACGTCCGATGCGCCGACCGAGATCGTGTTCGACCTGTCGCGCCTGGACCTGGGCAACCGCAGCGTCGCCGTGCGCGACCTGTGGGCGCGGCACGACCAGCCGGCCGTGCGCGGCGCGCTGCGCATCACGCTGGCACCGCACGCTTCCACGTTGCTGGGCCTGTCCGCGTAAAGGTGACAAAGGGTGACTATTCCAACTGCATGAAGTGGCAGAATAGCGTCGATACAAATTTTGGAACATAATGGTCCGGTTCGCGCCGCCCCTTCAAGTTCCCATCCATCGACCGCATGAGAATACACCCGCTCACCGGGGAGTTTGCGCAGCCCGCAAACGAAACCGCGTTCCTCGTCCACCAACTGCCGCAGACACGGGCCCTGCTCGGCTACACGCTCGTGTTCTGCACGCTGTTCTACCTGGCGTTCTCGATGTCGGACCTGGCCGCGCTGGGCTATGGTCCGGCCTACCTGAAGCTGTGCGCGGCGCGCGCGGTCGTGGCCGCGACGGCCGGCACGTGCGCCTGGCTCGCCTACCACCGGCCGCTCACCCTCCACGCAACGCGCATCGCCGCCAGCGTCGCGGAAACCGTGGCGCTCGCGTGCTTCATGTTCATCGCGGTGCAGCGAACGGACGAATTCCATTGGCACGCGATGTCGCTCGGGATCATGCTCATCGTGATCTACCTGTACATCCCGAACCGCTTCGCCAACGCGCTCATGCTGGCGGGCGGCGCGACCGCCGTCTTCCTTGCACTGACCTGGAGATATGGCCGGCTGACGGCGGCCGACGGCGTCACGATGGTGATGCTGCTGGTACTGGCGAACGCGTTCGGCGCGCTGGCGGCGCGACGCTTCAACCAGGTGACGCGCGAGGAATACCAGGCACGCGTGCAGATCCAGCACACCGCGGCGCGTGACCACCTCACGGGCTGCTTCAACCGGCGCTACCTGCACGAGACCCTGATGCGCCCCGGCCAGATGCCCACGCCGGATCATGGCGGCATGCTGACGGTCGTCCTGTGCGACATCGATCATTTCAAGCGCATCAACGACACGTACGGCCACGCCAGCGGCGACGCCGTGCTGCGCAGCTTTGCCGACCTGTTGCGGCGCATGACGCGGGACGGCGTCGACAGCGTGGTGCGCTACGGCGGCGAGGAGTTCCTCGCGATACTGCCGGGGACGGACCTCGACGGCGGCATCCACCTGGCCGAGCGGCTGCGCGCCCGCTTCGCAGACACGAGCGTCATGACCGACGACGGGGCGGAGCACGTGCGCACGACGGCGAGCTTCGGCGTCGCCTGCGCCGACCCCGCGGCCGACGGCGGGCACCACGTGCTGCGCGACCTCATCGCCGTGGCCGACAAGCTGATGTACGACGCCAAGCGCGGTGGACGCGACCGCGTCCACGCGCGTTGCGCATGCGCCAACGACGCGGACGGGCCGCGTCGCGCGGGAATGGTCAATAGGCGGTGACCGAGAAGTTGCGGGAGGCGAAGTCCATGCCGCCCGACGACGACGTGATCTCGAACCCGTACTGGACGTCGCCCACGGTGACGTTGCCGATCCAGCCGAGGTTCTGCAGGTAGCGCATGAGAGCCAGGGCGTCGACGGTCGTGTTGTTGGTCTTCGTCGTGCGCAGGAACGAGTACACCATGTTGCCGCCGTTATTGCCGCGGTAGACGTTCCAGGTGGCGCCTCCGATGTTCACGTTCGTGTACACGGGGATGGCACACCCCTGCGCGGTCCAGTTATACGAGATCGGCTTGACGTTGCCGCAGCCGCCCGACGTGCCCGTGTAGTTCAGCCACACCATGATCTCGTTGGCGTGGTTCGTGTCCCAGATGTCGAACGTGGATTCCCAGGCGCCGCCGGCCGGCGTCGTCGCCGACACTACCGCCGTCAGCCGCGAGAGGCTGTTCAGCGCTTTGCCGACGTAGAAGTTGATGTGCGGGTAGGACTTGATGCCGCCGGTGTTCGGCTGGTTCGACCACACGCCCCAGTCGGTCGGCGAGTTGACCCACAGCGTCTGCGGCCCGGCGCCCGAACCCCAGATGTCGTTGTTGAAGCTGTACGCGCCCATCGTCGTCGACCCGTACTGCGCCGTCGTCGACCATGTCGCCGCCTGCGCCGGGGCGGCCAGACTCGCTGCCAATGCCACTGCGGTGATGCAAAGTGCGTTCTTCATATAGTCTCCTTGATGTTCGCCCCGCTTGAAGCGGACCGCGACAACCGTATCCGCATACGGCATCCGGGGCGTCAACGCCGCATTCTTATTTTTATGTAACCGATTTCATCGTAGAGACGGTGCTAGGCGCAGTCAATTGTGCCAACAGTGATTGTTAACCGCTATCACGGAGATATGCCATCTTCGTATGGCAAATACGGAGTTCGATATAGGCCGCTACTCGCGCACCTTGCCGCGCAAGGCCTTCACCTGGCCCCGGCCGGCCTTCGATTCGAGCCGGCGCCGCTGCGAACCGAGCGTGGGCCGCGTGGCCCGGCGCACGAGCGGCACGACGGCCGCCGCGTCGACGAGCGCCTGCAACCGCGCCAGCGCGTCCGCGCGGTTGCGCTCGAGGCTGCGCGCGGACTGCGCCTTGATGACGACGACGCCGTCGCGCGTGATGCGCGCGTCCGGCAGCGCGCGCAGGCGCTCCTTCACGTCCGAAGGCAGCGAGGAGGCGCCGATGTCGAAGCGCGCCTGCACCGCATTCGACACCTTGTTCACGTTCTGCCCGCCCGGCCCCTGCGCACGGATCGCGCTGAACTCGACCTCGTCCGGATCGATTGCGACGGGCGGGCGCACGGGCATCAGCGGACCTGGGTGCCCAGGATCGCGCCGCCCGCGGTGCCGTACACGAACGGACCATTCAGCGACGAGCCGTCGGCATAGGTCGTCGGCGTCTGCTGCGTCCAGCTCGACAGGTTGAACGTCGCGTTCGTCCTGAAGCTGTACTGCGGCGCCGACGGATACGGGGACGGCTGCGCCACCTGCGCGCTCAGGCGGTAGACCTGCACGCCGCTGTTGATGTCCAGCGTCTTCTTCGCGGCGCACTGCGCCGGCGTGCGCGCGAGCTTCGTGAAGTAAGCGGAGTTCTGCGGCGCGTACGGTGCCGTCGTGTTTTCCTGGTTGTACGGATTGGCGACCATCTGCGCCTTGACGCTGCCGCGCGGCCCGGACACAAGCACGGCCGTCTCCTCGTCGACGCCGATGCCCAGCACCTGGTCGAACCGCTCGACGCCGCCGGGGCAGCCGTCGCCGATGCGCGAGACGAAGCCGATCAGCCGGCCCAGGCGGTCGCGCGTATTGAAGTGGTCGTCGGTGATCGTCTTTTCCAGGCCTGAGATGCTGATGAAGCTCCCCGTCTGGATGAATTTGCCGGACGACGTGTTGAGCGGATCGATCGTCATGTAGCGGTTGAACGGATTGGCCAGCGCCTCGTCCGACGTGACGGTGTCGTTCAACGCCGCGAACGCATACTGGCCCAGCATCGCATTGCCGGCGCTCGTGCCGCCGATCGGGATGCCCGCGTCGACGGCGCGCTGCAGCGCGGCAGCCAGCGGCGTGCTTTGCCAGTACTGGTAATAATCGGCCTGGTCGCCGCCGGCGATGAAGATGGCACTCGCTTTCGAGATCACGTCCAGCACGAACGGATCCGCGGCCGCGGTGCGGCTCGGGATCACGAGGGTCTCCACCGAGGTCACGCCCAGATCGAGGCCGCCGACCATCTCGTAATTGCGGCTCGTCGTCGTATCGACCGTGCCGAGGCGGCTGTAGACGTACGGGTTGTACGCATCGCTGCCCGTCGCGCGGAGGATGACGAAGCGGCCGCCGGTGGCCCTCGTGATGCCGGCCTGCGCGATCATCCAGCGGAACGCCTCGGCCACGTCGTAGCCGCCGCCCATCAGCACGACGGACGGCGTACAGACCGCCTGCCAGCACGACACCGGTTTTGCACGTACGGGCGCGGCCGGGTTGCCCACGTAGCTGTACGTATATTTGGGACCGGCGTGCGCCGCCTCGGCGGCGAGCAGCGCAGCGATGGCGAGCAAAGAGCGGGCGAGCAATGCAGGGGCGGCCTTGGATTTCAGCGTGGAAGTCATGTAGGCTCCAATGGGCGGTGGGTTCGGAACGGCTGGCTATGGCAGGCTCAGCATATTATCTTTTTTGCACCGCCGGAACCAGCTTCGCTAAGGGACTGCCGGATTTTCGGCATTTGCACCACACGCGGGCGGCGTGTATCGTCATGCCTGACCAATGAACCGCCTTGAGAGAACCGTACGATGAGTTTCGACCTGATGGTGTTCGCCCCCGACGCCGCCCCGGCCAAACGGCCCGCCTTCCTCGACTGGTACGAGCAACAGACAGAATGGGCGGAGGACCACGGCTACGACGACCCGCGGGTGGCCACACCCGCGCTGCAAGCCTTTTACGCGGCGCTTGCGGCCGAGTTCCCGCCCGCACCGGCCGGCGCCGAGGACCCTGAAACCGGCACCGACTACACCGTCGGCAAGACGGTCATCTACATGTCGTTCCTCGACTGGGACCGGATCGACGCGGCCTGGGAAGCCGTGCACCGCCTGGCGGCAAAGCACGAACTGGGCTTCTTCGACGTCAGCTCCGACCTCGCCGAAGTGTGGCTGCCCGACCGCAAGGGCGGGCTGCGCGTCGCCCATTCCGATTAATCAGCCTTGACCAGCGGGCTTTCCTGCGGGCCGAGATAGCTCGGCTTCAGACCGCCCGCGTCGATCACGACGCGTTGCAGCACGAGTCCCGGATCCAGCGCCCAGAATTTCAGCGTGTGGCGTCCCGGCGCCTTCACCTCGTGCGCCGTCGTGAACTGCGCGACGCCGTCCGTGACGATCTTCTCCCAATGCTGCAGCGATGCATCCGCATGCACGTCGACGATGCGCGGCGCCTCGTCGTCGATGGAGACGGCATAGCGGAAACCCGCTCCCGGCCGGAATTTCAGCGTGGGCGCCAGCGTCGCCTGCACGTTCACCTTGCCCGGTTCGAACAGGTAGACGTCGTACTCGAGCCGCATGCCGTCCGCCGGCGCCAGCGCGGGCGCGTCCACCGGCAGCGTGGTCATGCCGGACAGCGTGCGGCCCAGGCCCGGTACGCGCAGCCATTCGCGCCCGGCAGGGGCCAGCGCGCGGCTATAGTGTTCCGCCTCGATGGCGACCGTGCCGCCCGTCTCCACGAAGCCGGCGACCTTCGTACCGCGCTGGTCCGCGTGGCGCAGCGGGACTTCCACGGCGGCCCGCTGGCCATCCGGACCGGTCACCAGCACGCGGCCGGACGTCGCGCCCGCCGGCACCTGGTCCCAGCGCACGTCGACGGTGATCCGCTTCGACTTGTCCGTCGTGCCGGACGATTCGCCCAGCACGATCCACGGCTGCTCGGCACGCGCGGTCCAGGCCACCGGCGCGGCGCCGCGGTCGAAGACCTCGATGTAGCGGTTCGCCTTGTCGAACGGTTCGAACGCGGGCAGGCGCAGGTCCTTCGCCGCCGGCCAGACGGCCTCGCTGCCCTCCACCGCGACGCCCAGCGCCGGCGCGGCCGGCAGCGCGATCTCGCGCACCCCGGGCATGATGTTCGTTGCGGGATCGCGCCAGCTCGTGTAGCCGATGTGCGTCTGCGCCATCATGTGGTTCCACTTGCCGCCATTGATCGTGTGGTACTCGCGCGAGATCGCGGCGTCCTGCGCGAACAGGTCGCGCGCCCGCGCCGCGAGGTCGTTCGTGTCGGCGCGGCCCTGCTGCGCGTGGAGGCGATTCGCCTGCACCGTCGCATACAGTTCGCCCAGCGTGCCCGATGCGCGCACGGGATGCTCGACGAGCTGGAAGAACGCGTCCTTCTGCGCCGGCGCCAGCTTCGCCTTCACCCGCTCGACACGCGCGGCGAGGTCGCGCCAGTCGGCGACGATGCGCTCGGACTCGCGGTAGTTCGTCGCGCTGTACGTGCCCGGCTCCAGCTGTTCCGGCCGGCGGCGCCCGTTGTAGCGGGCGTAGGTCTCCACGATGTCGGCGATTTCCGCGGCAAGGTCAGGTGACTGAGCGGCACCGAATTCACGCGTCGCCCACAGCTTCAGGTACTCGGGCAGACGCGACGCGGGCCACGCGGCCGGGTTCCACGCATAGGTGAGGAAGAATTCCGTCGGCACTTCCATCGGCTTGAGGTCGCCCACGTTCACGACCCACAGCCGGTCCGCGCCGAGGCGCCACGCGAGGTGCATCTGTTCCCACACCTTCGGCAGCGGCGTCACGTTGATCCACTTGTACGAGCGCGGGCCGCCCACGTAATCGAAGTGGTAGTAGATGCCGGCGCCGCCGCTGCGCTTGCGTTCTTCGGCGGTCGGCAGGCGGCGGATATTGCCCCAGTTGTCGTCGCACCAGAGCAGCGTGACGTCATCCGGCACGCGCATGCCCTTCTCGTAATACTCCTGGACTTCCTTGTACAGCGCCCACACCTGCGGTACCTGCGGCAGCGGTTTCCCGGTCGTCTTCGCGATCATCGCGCGCTGGTCGGCCACGATCCGCTGCAGCAGCGCGACGTTCGATTCCTCGGACATCGGCTCGTCGCCGTCGCCGCGCATGCCGAGGGTGATGACCTTGTCGTAGTCCTTCGCGCGGTCCAGCCCCTGCTGCCAGAATTCGCGCAGCACCTGTTCGTTGCGGCTGTAGTCCCACGGACCCTTGCCGTACTTTTTCCACTCCGCGTGGGCGCGCATCAGCGGTTCGTGGTGCGACGTGCCCATCACGATGCCCATCTCGTCGGCCAGCGGGCCGTTCTCCGGATCGTCGTCGTAGAACGCATTGCCCCACATGGCGGGCCACAGGTAGTTGCCGCGCATGCGCAGGATCAGCTCGAACAACTTGCCATAGAACTTGTGGTTGAAGCCGCCGAATTTTTCCTTGGCCCAGCCGGACAAAGCGGGCGCCTCGTCGTTCAGGAAGATGCCGCGGTAGCGCACGACGGGCGCGTCGGCCACGCGCGTGCCGGCCGCCACGGCGAGCACGTCGTGCTTCGCGGGCGCGACGTCGGCCCACCAGTTCCATGGCGAGACGCCGATCTGCTCGGACACCGTGTACAGCCCGAAGATCGTGCCGCGGCGGTCGCTGCCCGCGACGACGAGCGCACGCGCCACGCCCGGCAGCGGATTGCGCACCGTCTGCACGAGATAGCCTTCCCATTTCCCGCGCACGGCCTTCGCATCGATCTTGTTCTCGCGCGCGAGGCGGTCGATCAGCGCGCTTTGGCCGAGCGTGCCGACGATGACGACATCCGAACCCTTCGCCACGGCGCCGGCCGACGCCAGCAGCGCGGGCCGGATGCCGGACACGCGTTCGATGTCCGCCTGCAGGTCGGCCGCCGCGCGGCGCACGCCCTTGAATTCGTTCGGGTCCACGAGGATGCGCGCGGCCTGGCCGGACCGCGCGAGTACGACGGCATCCTTGCCGGCTTCGAACGTGACGAAGGGGCGCTCTCCCAGCGCCCATGCCGGCTGTGCGGCCGCGAGCGCCAGCATGGCGGCGGCGACGAGTGATCTCATAAGTCTCCTGATGTTTTTATAGGTGGTTTCAGCGCGCGATGCGGCACGTCTTGAGTTGTTCCAGCGGCACCGCGTCCGCCATCGCCTTGTAGCCGGCGGTCGACGGATGCAGGCCGTCGTTGTCCAGGGTCTTCAACAGGTGGTCCGGTTTCGCCGGATCGCGCAGCGCCGCGTCGAAGTCGACGACGCCGTCGACGACGCCCGCGGTACGGATCCACTGGTTGTAGGCGAGGCGGTCCGCCTCGTTGTCCGCACCCGGCGCGTAATAGCCGCTGCCGCCGTACGGGGTGATCGTCGCGCCCAGCACGCACACGCCCCGCAGATGGGCGCGCGCGACGATCTGGCGGTAGGCCTGTTTCAGGTCGTCCAGCAGGGCCGCGCGCGCCGCCGGCGTGTCTTCCTTGTTCCGGTGCTGCACGCCGAAGTCGTTCACGCCGATCATGACGATGGCGTGCGAGACGCCCGGCCGCGCCAGCACGTCGCGATCGAAGCGGGACACGAGGTTCGGGCCCAGGCCGTCGCGCAGCATGCGGCCGCCGCCGATGCCCGCGTTGACGACACCGACGTTCGTCATTCCCGCGGCGCGCAGGCGGGTCGCGAGGCCGTCCGTCCAGCGCGCATACGTATCCGGATTCACGCCGTAGCCGTCCGTGATCGAGTCGCCGATCGCGACGACCGTGTGCGCCCCGGCACGGGCCGGCACTTCGACGCCCGTGATCTGGTACCAGCGCGTAAAGGTGTCGGCCTGCGGCCAGTTCGCGGCCTGGACCTGGTTGCCGGGCACGCGGAAGCTCGTCGCCCGGGCGCCCGGGTGGCCCGTCTGGCGCGCCGGCGCCTGGGCGAAATGCAGCGAGATGGCGAGATCGGCGCCCGCCGCATGCGGCAGGTCGATCGGGTCGCTCACGTATTCCGCGCCGGCGGGGATGGTCACGGACGCGGCGCCGCCGAAACGCAGCGGGCGCAGGCTGGCGCCGTCGACGTCGGCCTTGCCGGGCGCGCGCGCCAGCGCGACGCTGCCGGCGTCGATCACGAGCGGCGCCGTGCCGAACGCGTTGGTGAGCTTCACGCGCAGCTGGTCGCCGCTCAGCGACACCCTCACGATCTGGCGCAGGCTGGCGTCCTGCCACTGCGCGGCGGGCAGTTCGTTCTGGCCTTCCGGCACGAGTTGGGCACTGCCCCACGAGGCGACCCAGTGTTCGCCGGCGGGGGTTTGGACGGCGATGGCGGCACAGCCGCCGAGAGAGAGACACAGGAGGCTGGCTGCCAGAATCGATTGACGCGACATCGTTATTCCTTCACACTGGGGAAATGGTTGCGCTACCATTCTAGTTTAGATCAATGTTACGGGCAACGAGATATATTTTTTTTATATGCCCGACATCACCAGGAGACCCAAAAATGCCCCTTATCCAGCGCGCCGCCAGCCCGATCATCACCGAAATGCAGGTGATCCCCGTGGCCGGCCGCGACAGCATGCTGCTGAACCTGTGCGGCGCCCACGCGCCCTACTTCACCCGTATCCTCGTCCTGCTGAAAGACAGCGCCGGCAACACCGGCATGGGCGAGGTGCCCGGCTCGAACGGCATCCTGCGCGCGCTGGAGCGGCTCGTGCCGCTGGTGACGGGCACCGAAGTGGCGCGCTACAACCGCACCCTGAACGTGCTGCGCGCGGCGATTTCCGGCGTGAGCCACCAGGTGACGTCGCGCGCCGAGGAAGCGGTCATGAAGCAGCCGCACGAGATCAACCTGCGCCTGGAAAACGTGGTGACGGCCGTGGAAGCGGCGCTGCTGGACCTGCTGGGCCAGCACCTCGCGGTGCCGCTGTGCGAACTGCTCGGCGACGGCCAGCAGCGCACGCACGTGACGATGCTGGCGTACCTGTTCTACATCGGCGACCGCACGCAGACGGACCTGCCGTACGAAGGCGAGGCGGCGAAGGACGGCTGGTACAAGGTGCGCGACGAGGAAGCGTTGAGCCCCGAGCAGATCGCCGACCTGGCATCGGCCGCCGTCGACAAGTACGGCTTCCGCGACTTCAAGCTGAAAGGCGGCGTGATGCGGCCGGAAGACGAGATCGCGGCGGTGGCCGCCATCAAGCGGCGCTTCCCGGATGCGCGCGCGACGCTGGACCCGAACGGCGCCTGGTCGCTGGCGGAAGCGATCGCCGCCTGCAAGGGCCAGGGCCACGTGCTGTCGTATGCGGAAGACCCTTGCGGACCGGAGGGCGGTTATTCCGGGCGCGAGATCATGGCAGAATTCAAGCGCGCCACGGGCATCCGCACGGCGACGAACATGGTCGCGACCGACTGGCGCCAGATGGCGCACTCGCACCTGCTGGGTGCCGTCGACATCCCGCTGGCCGACCCGCACTTCTGGACCATGCAGGGCTCCGTGCGCCTCGCGCAACTGTGCCACGACTGGGGCCTGACGTGGGGTTCGCACTCGAACAACCACTTCGACGTGTCGCTCGCGATGTTCACGCACTGCGCCGCCGCGGCGCCGGGCGACATCACGGCCATCGACACGCACTGGATCTGGCAGGAAGGCCGCGAGCGCCTGACGACGGAACCGCTGCAGATCGTGGGCGGCCAGGTCGCGGTGCCGGACGCGCCGGGCCTGGGCATCCAGCCCGACATGGAACGCATCCTCGCAGCGCACGAGTTGTACAAGAAGGTCGCGGGCGGCGCGCGCGACGACGCGATGGCGATGCGCTACCTCGTGCCCGGCTGGCAGTACGACCCGAAGAAGCCGAGCTACGCGCGCTGACACAAGCGCGAGGTGTCAGGCGGCCAGCACGCCCGGCACCTCGCATTGCAGGAATTTGTCGAACTCCGCCAGCGCCATCGGCCGCGCGAACAGATAGCCCTGGGCTTCGTCGCAGCGGCAGCCGCGCAGCGTCTCCATCACCTCTTCCGTCTCGATGCCTTCCGCGACCACGGTCAGGCCGAGCGCGTGCGCCATGTGGACGAGGGCCGCGACGAATTCGTCGCCATTGGGGCACTCTTCCAGGAAGAACGAGCGGTCCAGTTTCAGCACGTCGACGGGGAAGCGCTTCAGGTACGACAGGCTCGAATAACCGGTGCCGAAATCGTCCAGCGCCAGCTTCACGCCCAGGCGCTTGAGGCGGTGGAGCACGTCGACGGACTGGTCGATGTCGTCGATCAGCGCGCTCTCCGTCAGCTCCAGTTCCAGCGCGCGCGGCGCGAAACCCGTTTCGCGCAAAGCCTGTTCGACGTCGGCCACGAGCTCCGCCGACCGCAGCTGGCGCGCCGACACGTTCACCGACACGTGCAACTGCGTGCCATATTGGTCGGACAGGCGCTTGCCGACACGGCAGGCCTCGCGCAGCGCCCAGCGGCCGATCGCCTCGATGTGGCCGCGCTCTTCCGCGATCGGGATGAATTCGAGCGGCGACACTTGCCCCAGTTCGGGATGTTTCCAGCGCAGCAGGACTTCCACGCCGCGCAGGCGCCACGTGCGCACGTCGATGCGCGGCTGGTAATACAGTTCGAACTGGCCCAGCTCCAGCGCGCGCCGCAGCGCCGCCTCGACCTGCAGGCGGCGGCGCGCTTCCACGCTCATCTCCGGCTCGAAGAACTGGTACGAGCTCGCGCCCAGCGCCTTCGCCTTGTACATCGCCGTGTCCGCGTTCTGGAACAGCAGTTCGGGCGTGGCCCCGTCCTGGCCCGACAGGCTGATGCCGATCGACGCGCCCACGCACATCTCCAGCCCGTCGATGTGGAAGGGATTGGTCAGGGTCTCCAGCAGCCGCTGCGCGATGCCGGCGGCGGCGCCGCGGCCCGCGCAATGGGCCGCCACGACGAATTCGTCGCCGCCCAGCCGCGCCACGACGTCGCCCGGACGCAGGCACGACTGCAGGCGCTGGCCCACCTGGCGCAGCAGATGGTCGCCGGCCGCGTGGCCCAGTGAATCGTTGACTTCCTTGAAGCGGTTCAGGTCGATGAACAGCACGGTGGTTTCCGCCTGGCCGCGCGCCTGGCCCAGCATCGACCGCAGATGGCCGTTCAGCCACGCGCGGTTGGGCAGGCCCGTGAGGTCGTCGCGCGTGGCCAGCTGCTCCAGCCGCTCCTCCGCGCGCTTGCGGTCGGTGATGTCGTGGAAGAAGACCGACAGGCCCTCGTCGTGCGCATACACGCGCACGCTGAGCCAGACGCCTTCCGGTTCGTAGAAGGTTTCGAACGCCGCGTTCGCACGCGTCGCCATTGCCCGCCGGTAGATGACGCTGGTCTCGGTGCCGTCCAGGTCGTTCGCGACGTCCCACAACACCCTGCCGCCCGAGGTGCCAGGCTCGACGCCGACGAACACCTCGGCCAGCGTGTTGGCGTACGTGATCTCCCAGTTGCGGTTCACCGAGAAGAAGCCGTCCTCGATGCTTTCCAGGATCGTGCGCAAGCGCGCATGCGCGTCCTCGACGCGGTGCAACATCTGCCTTTCACGTGTGATGTCGCGCGATACGAGCACGGCGCCGAACACGGTGCCCGTGACCGGATCCGTCACTTTGCGCACCTTGGAGCCCAGCTCGACGTAATGGCCGTCGCGGTGCCGCTTGCGCACCACGAGCACGTCGGCGATGTCTTCACCGGCGAGGAGGCGCGCGAGCGCAGCGCCGGTGGGCGCCTGGTCGTCCGGATGGAGGAATTCGAGGACGCTGCGCCCCACCAACTGCGCCGCGTCCCAGCCCACGACGGTCGTGTACGACGGCGACACGTGGATGTAGCGGCCATCCACGCCGCAGTGCGCGATCAGGTCCATGCTGTGGTCGACGATGAGGCGATGCTCCGCCTCGCTGCGCAGCGCGCGGTCGAGGGTGGCTTTCTGCTCCGTGACGTCGGCGAAGGCGCCGGACCAGCCGGCGATCCGGCCTCCCGCCTCCATGCGCGGCAGGCCGGACACGACGATCCGGCGCACGCGGCCGTCCGCGCACGGGATGTCGACGTCACAGTGGAATGGCGCGGACCGCGCCAGCGCATCCGCGACGCGGTCCGCCGGCTGCGTGTCTGCAGCGTACAACCGTACCCAGTCCTGCAGGCGCGTCGCGACGGCGAACGGCGGCAGCGCACCGGGCCCGTGGTCGACGACCGACGTGCACACGCCTTCCGTATCCGTGGTCCAGATGCTCGCGATAAAGGATGTCGGGTGTGGCATGGGATTCTGAAAAGGTGGGAAACAGCATCCTGAGCTGTCATTATGCACCATGACTATTGCTGTAGGACAAAACCCACGCACTCAGCTTGAAGATGTTGCCCGACAACAACTCAGAAGGGCGATGCAGCACGGTGCCGGCGGCGATGCCGGCGCCGCGTGAACGAGGAATTACTGGCGCAGCAGCGTGCGCAGGGTGCGCGACAGGTCCTCGGCCGAGAACTTGGCGACGTAGGCGTCGGCGCGGACGTTCTTGACGTGTTCCTCGTTCGTCGTGCCGGACAGCGACGAGTGGATCACGACCGGCATGTTGCCGAAGCGCGCGTTCGACTTGATGTTGCGGGTCAGGGTGAAGCCATCCATTTCCGGCATCTCGAGGTCGGTCAGTACGAGGGCGACCTTGTCGTGCACGGTCTTGCCCTCGGCTTCCGCCGCGGCGGCGATATGGTTCAGCTGGTCCCAGCATTCCTTGCCGCTCTTCGTCATCACGAACGGGAGGCCCATCGCGTCGAGGCCCTGCTCGATCAGCGCGCGCGCGACGACGGAATCGTCCGCGGCCAGGATCACGGCGCCCGGCTTCAGCTTCATCTTGGCGCCGACGGCATGTTCGATGTTCTCGGTCTGCGCTTCCGGATTCAGGTTGCGCAGGATCGTCTCGACGTCGAGTACCTGGGCCAGGCGGGCCGGCTGGCCGTCCACCGCTTCCAGGCGCGCGATGCTCGTGACCATGCCGCTGCCGGCGCTCTTCTCGGCCGACATCACCTGCGTCCAGTCGAGGCGCACGATTTCTTCCACGCTCTCGACGGCGAACGCCTGCGTGGTGCGCGCGAATTCCGTCACCAGCATGATGTTCAGGCCGGTCTTGGGCGTGACGCCGGCGATGCCCGGCAAGTCGAGGACCTGGATGATCTGGCCGCGCAGGTTGACCACGCCCAGGACGTGATCGGGCGCGCCGGCCACCTTGGTGATCGTCGGCATGGCGACGATCTCGCGGATCTTGAAGACGTTAATGCCGAACAGCTCGCTGTGCTCCCCGCTGGCGTCGCCGCCGAGACGGAAAAGCAAAAGCTCGAATTTGTTCGTGCCCGTGAGGTTGCTGCGCTCGTCGACTTCCTGCTGAACCGATTTCATGTCCCATCCCAAAAAGGTTGATTCTTTTGGGAAATTCTAGACGCGAACCGCGTGTCGGTATAAAGACCAGCAAGAATCTCCGTCACATTTTAGTGATTTCGCACCAAAAAACCACACACGTTTGATGAAATCGTAACGGCTGATCACGCTGTCGAGGCCTGCGCATCCACTTCCCGCAGCGCCTGCCGCGCCATCTGGAGAATGCCTTCGAACGACTTCGCGGCGGCGATGAAGCGGCCGTTGTGGCAGAAACCGGCATCCGGCACACCCGTGACGGCGGCCAGGTCGGCATCGCGCAGGCCCGCCCAGGCGGCCGGCAGGTCGGCGCGCGCGTCGAAGCTTTCGGCGCTGACGGGCACCGTGTGGATCATGTGGCGCTGCTCGGCCAGGCTGTAGCTGATGACGAACAGCACCTTCGGCATCTCCTTGCGCACGATGGCCGTCCACGGCAGTGCGGCATTTTTCAGGTACAGCACGCGGCCGCCTTCGAGCACCTCGGCATGCCGCACCTGATCCACGGCGAGCTGCGCACCGATGCGGTACTTGACCGCATTGATCATCAGGTCCGTGAGCAGGCCCAGCACGCGCCGGAACTGCTCGTCGCGGTAGGCCTCGGCGGCCGGGCCATAGCCGAGCCGCTGCTCGTCGAGCCAGTTCGGGTTGAAGCCGGAGACGATCGCGGACAGGCCATAGCTGCCCGGCGCGTTGCGGGCCGCGCCCACGTCGGAGAGGTCGAGGTATTGCACGACGTCCGCATCGATCGCATACGCCATCTGCTGGGCGCCCTCCTCCGACAATCTGTAGCCCGCGTGCCGTTCGGCCAGCAGCGCCACGCAGCGCGCGCCGTATTCGCGCCACACGAGGCCGGCGCTGGCATAGGGTACGCCGCTGACGCGGGCGCCGTCGAAGCCCTTCTGGTGGTGGTCGAAGCGGCCCGCGGCCGGGTTCCACTCGCCGCCCACGTCGATGGCGACGTCGGCCCGCGCGATGATGGCGGGGTCGCGCGTGCGGACGAGCTCCGCGTCCGGATACAACAACAGCAGCACGGCTACCGCCCACGCGTCGTCCGCGTGGAATTTACCGCTGTGGGTCACGATCAACATACTGGCTCCAGTCTGAATGCATACCCCGATGATACCGGCTTTGGCCGCAAGGCCGGGCACGGGTATCATGCTTCCTATTCCCATCCGCATCGAGACGACCCCCATGGCGATCCGTTTTCCGACCCTGCCCCTCGCTTTCGTACTGAGCCTCGGCCTGGCGCCGGCCGCCGCGCGCGCGGACGCGCAGGCACCCGCGGGCGCCGCGAAGGGCTCGCTCGTGATCGCGGGCGGCGCGCTGCGGGCCGACAACGCCCCCGTGTGGAAGAAGATCGTCGAGCTTGCCGGCGGCCGCGGCGCGCGCATCGCCGTGTTCCCGACGGCGGCCGGCAACCCGGAGCGCTCCGGCCGCCTGACGGCCGAGATCCTCGGCCAGCTACGGCGCCCGCCCGTTCGTCGTACCGCTGGCCGCCGGGCTGGCCGGTACCGACGCGCGCCGCGCCGCCGACGACCCGCAACTGGCGGCCAGCGTGCGGTCGGCCGGGGGCGCGTTCTTCACGGGCGGCGACCAGGGCCGCATCACGGCCGCGCTGCGCCACGCCGACGGCGGCAACAGCGCCGTGCTGGACGCGCTGTGGGACCTGTACCGGCGCGGCGGCGTCATCGCGGGCACGAGCGCCGGCGCCGCCATCATGAGCAAGACGATGTTCTACGAAGGCCGCGCCCCGCTGCCCACGCTGCGCGACGGCATCACGGACGGCCGCGACATCGCGCCGGGCCTCGGCTTCATCGGCGACGAGGTGTTCGTCGACCAGCATTTGCTGATCCGCGGCCGCTTCGCCCGCATGCTGCCCGCGATGCTCGCCAAGCACTACAAACTCGGCCTCGGCATCGACGAGAACACGGCGGCCGTCGTCGCACCGGACCGGTCGATCGCCGTCATCGGCTACAAGGGCGCGCTGCTGCTCGACCTCGGCCAGGCCAGCGTGGATGCCGCGCGCACCGGCTTCAACGTCACGGGTGCCCGCATCAGCTACCTCGACAGCGGCGACCGCTACGACCCGGCCAGCGGCCGCTTCACGCCCGGTCCGGACAAGGAAAGAGTCGACCCGGCCGACCCGTCGTACCGGGGCCCGCTGTTCGCCGCCGACATCCTCGGCAACACGGCCGTCGCCGACCTGCTGATGAAGCTGTGCGACAGCGACCAGGCCCGCGCAACGGGCATCGCGTTCGGCGACCCGGCCGGCGCCGCGGCCGACCGCGGCTTCGAATTCACTTTTACGCGCACGCCGGAGAGCGAGGGCTGGACGTCGAACCGGGCCGATACCTATTCCGTGTACCGGGTGCGGATGGACGTGCGGCCGGTGAAGCTGGCGTTGCCGCTGTATCGGGCGGAATGAAACGCCGTACTTGTCGCTGACCCGGGTTTGACCACCTGGTTCAGCGTCCAGCACGTGACGCCATGCCGAGTACTGATATTTCCATGTGGAAATGTTAGTATACCGGGGTTCCATTGATTGCGGCGCGCCAGCATCGCGTCACCGCAAGTTTCCCCGGAAGTTAGTATGTCGGTAAAAAGAAACGATTCTGATAGCCCCGCCCGCTTCAACTATCTGGTCTGTCTCGACCTCATCGTCGTGGCCTGCATCCTGGTCGTGGCCGGCCGGCCGGACGGCCTGGCGATCACGGTCAGCGCGATCATCATTGCCGGGGCCGCGGTCATCTATCGCTGCGCGGTCGGGGTGACGTCCTATATGTCGGCCAAGCCCGCGAAGCCGCACGCGGATCCACGCCAGGTGGAGCGCGATTTCATCGCCACCACGCCGGTGGAAAGCCCCATCGTGGCCCGCTCCAGGTCGAAGTCGTGGCTGCGCGACGGCGACTAGCGCGCGATCGACACGGCCAGCGTCTCCTTGACCTCTTCCATCACGACATAACTCTTCGACTGGCCGCCGTCCGCCACATGCAGGATCTCGCCCAGTAATCTCCGGTACTCCGTCATTTCCGGAATGCGCGCCTTGATCAGGTAGTCGAAATCGCCGGACACGAGGTGGCATTCCATCACCTCGGGAATCGCCAGCATCGCCCGGCGGAAGCGCTCGAACGCCTGCTCCGACTTCTGGCGCAGCGTGATTTCCACGAACACGAGGACCTGCAGCCCCAGCGCCCGCGGCGCCACACGCGCATGGTAGCCGGCGATGACGCCGTCGCGCTCCATGCGCTTGACCCGCTCGATGCACGGCGTCAGCGACAGGCCGACGCGCTCGGCCAGGTCCTTCATCACGATGCGGCCGTCGTCCTGCAGGATGGAGAGGATGTGCAGGTCGATGCGGTCCAGCACACGGTTCGAGTCTTTTTGCACGCGCATGATTTTTCACTGAAAAGTTAATGGCAAACCGAAACAATTATCGCATTCCTACCACTACAATAAAAACATCTTCTAATTCTAGAATAACAGAGACACAAGGAAAACTATGCGCGTCATCGTACTCGGCAGCGGCGTGGTCGGCGTGACCACCGCTTATTACCTGGCCAAGGCCGGCCACGACGTTACCGTGATCGACCGTCAACCGGGTCCGGCCCTCGAAACCAGCTTCGCCAACGCAGGCCAGATCTCGCCGGGCTATGCGTCGCCGTGGGCGGCGCCGGGCATTCCGCTGAAGGCGTTCAAATGGCTGTTCCAGCGCCACGCGCCGCTGGCGATCCAGCCTGACGGCTCCCTGTTCCAGCTCCAGTGGATGTGGGAGATGTACCGGAACTGCGACGCCGGCCGCTACGCCGTCAACAAGGAACGCATGGTACGCCTGGCAGAATATAGCCGCGATCGCATCCGTGCGCTCCGTGCCGAGACGGGCATTGCCTACGAAGGCCGCCAGCAGGGCACCTTGCAGCTGTTCCGCACGCAGGCCCAGTTCGACGGCGCCGCGAAGGACATCGAGGTGCTCAAGGAAGCCGGCGTGGCATTCGAAGTGCTGGGCCGCGAACAGCTCGCACTGGCCGAGCCGGCACTCGGCAACGTGCGCAACAAGCTGGTCGGCGGCCTGCGCCTGCCGAACGACGAGACGGGCGACTGCCAGCTGTTCACGACGCGCCTCGCGCAGATGGCGCGCGACCTCGGCGTGCGCTTCCAGTTCGACACCGCGATCGAGCGCCTCGACATCGCCAATGGCCAGATCGTTGGCGTGCAGACGAGGAAAGGACAGGAGCGAGGCCGGGTGACGGCGGACCGCTACGTGCTGGCACTGGGCAGCTATTCGCGCCTGCTGCTGAAGGATCAATTCCGCGTCCCGGTCTATCCGCTCAAGGGCTATTCGATCACCGTGCCGATCGTCGATGCGGCCAGGGCACCGGTCTCCACGATCCTCGACGAGACCTACAAGATTGCCGTGACCCGCTTCGACGACCGCATCCGCGTCGGCGGCATGGCAGAGATCGCGGGCTACAGCAAGGTGTTGAATCCGCGCCGGCGCGAGACGCTGGAACTCGTCGTCAACGACCTGTTCCCGGGCGGCGGCGACGTGGCGCGCGCCACGTTCTGGACGGGCCTGCGTCCGATGACGCCGGACAGCACCCCGATCGTGGGCGCGACGCCGCTGAAGAACCTGTTCCTCAACACGGGCCACGGCACGCTGGGCTGGACGATGGCGTGCGGCTCGGCCAGCGTCATCGCCGACCTGGTGAGCGGCAAGGTCCCGGCCATCCACGCCGACGACCTGGCCGTGTTCCGCTATGCCGGCACCCGGACCGCGAACGTGCGCGCGGAGCTGGCCAAGGCATGAACGCGGTCGCCCATCCCTCGCACATCGTCTCCCCGGCCCACGCCGCCCGTGCCGGCGCCGTCCTGACGATCGACCTGGACGCCATCGCGGCGAATTACCGCCTGCTGGCGCAACGCGCGGGCGGCGCCGTCGTCGCCGGCGTGATGAAGGCCGATGCCTATGGTCTCGGCATGGCGCGCGTGGCGCCCGCGCTCGTGCGCGCGGGCTGCCGCGTGTTCTTCACGGCCCACGTCGACGAAGGCATCGGCCTGCGCGACATCGTCCCGCCCGACAGCACCATCTACGTCCTGCATGGCCCGCCGCCCGGTACCGCCGCCGACTTCCTCGCACACGGCTTGACGCCGGTGCTGAACGACCCGGGCCAGGTGCGCGAATGGAGCGCCCTGTGCGCACGCGTCGGCCGCCGTCTCGCGGCCGCGGTGCAGGTCGACAGCGGCATGTCGCGCATGGGCCTCGCGCCCGCCGATCTCGCCGCGCTGGGCGAACCGCGCGACTGGCTCGCCGCGTTCGACCCGGTCCTGCTGATGAGCCACCTGGCCTGCGCGGACGTGCCGGACCACCCGATGAACGAGTACCAGCGCCTGCGCTTCGACGCCATCCGCGCGCAGTTTCCCGCCATGCCCGCGAGCCTCGCGAATTCGTCGGCCGTCTTCCTCGGGCCCGATTTCCATTACGGCCTCGCGCGCCCCGGCGCCGCGCTGTACGGCATCAATCCCCAGCCGGGCGGTGTGAACCCGCTGCGCCAGGCCGTATCGCTGGACGCACGCATCGTGCAGGTACGGACGATCGAAGCCGGCGCCGCCGTCGGCTATGGCGCGCGCTATGTGGCAGAGGGTACGCGCCGCATCGCCACCATCGCCATCGGCTATGCGGACGGCTGGCTGCGCGCCCTGTCCGGCCGCGGCAGCGCGTATATCGACGGCGTGCGCGTGCCGGTCGCGGGCACCGTGTCGATGGACAGCATCACGCTGGACGTCACCGGCATTCCGGACGCGCGCCTGCAGCCGGGCATGACCGTCGAACTGCTCGGGCCGCACCAGCATGTCGACGTCGTCGCGGCGGAGGCCGGGACGATCGGCTACGAAGTGCTGACGCGGATGGGTGCGCGGTTCGAGCGGCGTTACTTGGGCGGGTAGTCGAAGCCCTACCGGCGGCAGAGCGCGCTCACCGGATTGTCGCCTTTCGCGGTGATGACACCAAGGCGATACGGCAGCTTGATGTAATCGTCCACGCGCACTTTCGGGTCATTGCCCTGGAAAAGATATTCGAGAGGTCGGCAAGGATCGATCGTCATCGTCTGATCGGCATTCGTCCGGATCATTTCACCGTGCGAGATGCCTTCGGACCACAGCGGTTCGACGTTATCGCTACCGGCGAATGTATTCATCGGCGCGGACGAAAACGGTTCCCATTTTCCGTCCAGGCGATCGCTCTTCCAGATGCGGAAGTAGCGCCCTTTCGGCGAGATTGCCTCCACCAGCGTGATGTACGTATTCGAATTCGCGATCCGGTATGTATTGCTGGCCTCGAATACATCCTCGGTTTTTTCGCTGATCACCGCGACGGTATTGCGGAAGCCGTTCGGGAACTCGCTCAACCCCGTTTCCGAGCGCAGCAAGCGCCCATGGTCATCGGTATTGAACAGATAGCATTTCTTGTCGTCGCAGATCACCCAGAAGTCCAGCCAGCCCTGCCCTTGCGGTGGCTTGATGATGTCCGGAACAACGGAAAAGAACGGTTTCGGGGCGCTCCACGACATCGGATCGCCGATATCGTCCGACGTCGAATACAGCGGGTCGCCGCCCTGGTAGACGAGATACCATTTCTTCTGCGGCGCGAAATAGAATACTTGCGGCGCGGCGCGGTAACCCGGGCCCATCGGGGATTTGTCGAGCGGGACGATCTTTGCCGACGCCGCTTCCGTCCATTTCCCGAAGCTCGTGTACGCGAGCCCCCAGCCTTTGGAGCCGGCGGTCGTCATGAACACGTGATATTTTCCGTTCACGTACACGATCGACGGGTCTTTTACACCGTAAATCGTCTGGCCTGCAGCCGGTTGAGGCGATATCAGCGGTGCGCTCGACGTCCAGTTGAACGTCGACTTTGCAGGCGCCTGTACGGGCTCGGCGGCACTGTTCGCCAGGACAGCGGCGAATGTCGCCCCGAGAATGCACTTCCCAAGTTTCATGGTGTTCCTATTGTTGGCACGTTGAATGATGCAAGCGGTCGCGGGAGATTGTATGCTATGGATCGAATGCCAAAAATCGCGGAAACGCATGTTTTCCGCCAATCGTGCCAATGAAATTGTCCGATCGGGGCGGCAGAGATGAAGCAGGACGACATCAATGAGATCGAATGGCGTAATCCGGCCAACTGGACCTGGCGCGGCCCGCTCGGCCTGTATTCCAGCAAGCGCGACACGCGCCTGCTGGTCCCCAAGGCCACGCCGATGATGGGTTGGACGCTCAACTTCGGGCACCCCGGCTGGGCCGGCGTCCTGGTTGCCCTCGCGGCCCTGGCGCTCGTCCTGGCGGTGGCGCAGCGCTTGTTCCCGTAGCGCGTCCTCGAGCCGGTCGTTCCCCCAGAACATCTCGTCGCCCGCGAAGAACGTGGGCGCGCCGAAGATGCCGCGGGCCTGGGCCGCCGCCGTGCGCGCATGGAGTGCGGACTTGCACGCGTCCGACCGCGCCGCCTCGATGACCGCACGGCTCTCCACGTCAAGCCCGGCAAGAATGGCGCCGATGACCGCCTCGTCGCCGATGTCCCGGTCATCCGCGAAATTGGCCAGCATGACCTGCTCGCAGAATGCGAATTCCCACGCCGTCCCCTCCCCCTGCAACGCGACCCGCGCCGCCAGCAGCCCGTTGCGCGGAAAGACGGACGGGCGCCGCCAGCGCAAGCCGTATTTTGCGCACTGCCGCTCCATGTCGCGCCACACATAGCGCCCCTTGGCCTCTTGCAGCACGAACGGCGACGTCTCCCACCCCTGCGCCTTGAAGATCGGCCCGAGCAGGAATGGCCTGGGCACCACCCGCACACCCGCAGCGGCCGCGAGACCACGAATCCGCATCATGCCCAGGTAGCTGTAATTGCTGCCGAAGTCGAACCAGAATTCGATCGTATGCATGTACGGCTCCTGTCAGTCGAAGATGAGAAGGCAGCGGATCTCGATGCTCTCGCGCGGCGGCGTGCCGGGCGGCGTGTCCGGATGGGCGAACGCGGCGTGCGGCGTAAAGCATGGCATGCCGTCCAGGGAATCGTACTGCTTGAACACCAGCACCTCGTCGAACCGCATCGCAGGAAAATACGTCCACGCGTGGGCCGGGTTGTGCAGCACTTCGAAGATCTCGCCGGTGCGGGTCGGGTAGACGATGTCCGCCGCCACCAGATCCGACCGTGCCACGGTGCGCGCATCGCAGACCGCCAGCGGCGCGTCCAGTACCGGCAGCCTTGTCGTGCGCCACAGATTGACGATCGCGTGGCGCGGGGCCGACCGGATGCCGTGCGCTTCCATCTCGAGCGCCAGCCTGCGCTGCGCCGACGCCGGCGTGAAGTCGCAATGGACGCGCGTGGCGCTGCTGGGACGCTGGCCGTCGCGCGCGCCGAACGGCGCCAGGATTCCGGGATCGCGCCGGCGTACGAGGTGATCGAACACGATGGCGCGGCTGGCCCCGGTGACGGCGCGCGCCAGTGCCTCCATCTCGCGGTAGTACACGCGCTCTATGGCGTCGCGCCCGGCGAACGACGGCATCGCGCTCGGAGCGCTGCACAGCTGGAAGCCTTCACGGTCGAGCGCGGGCGGATCGCCGGCGGCGCGGCCGTCGCGGATCGTCACGGGCATGGATGCGTAATCGCCGGTGTCCCATGCATGCCCGCCGGGCGGCGCGAGCATCCAGGTGACGGGTTTGCGGTCTGCGCTTTGCAGGTACTCGAGTGTCGCGTCGACGGTGGCCGGATGCATGCTGGGTCCTTGGATGAAGTGGCGAAGAATCTTCATTACAAGCTGTCGCGGCGTGCCCTTCAAACGTTTAAAATGACCGTATCGCATGCCGAATCGGCATGTCAGGAACCTGCCCATGCCGAACCGCCTGATCGACCTGCCGCCACTGGATCTGCTGCGCACCTTCGTCGCAGTGGGCCGCCGCATGAGCATCACGCTGGCCGCGCAGGACTTGTGCATCGTGCAGTCCGCCGTCAGCCGCCAGATCCAGGCACTGGAAGCGACCCTCGGCTGCCGCCTGTTCGTGCGCGGGTATCGCAGCATCGAGTTCACGCCCGAGGGCCGGCACCTGTTCCGGAATGCCGATCCGATGCTGGAACAGCTGGGGTCCGTGATCGGTACGCTGCGTCCTCCCGCCGAGCGGCCGTGCATCACGATCACGGCCACCATCGGCGTCACCGCGCTCTGGCTGCTGCCCCGGCTGGGCGCCTTCCAGCGCGGAGCGCCCGACATCGACGTGCGCGTCGCCGCCACCAATCGCGTGATGGACCTGGAGCGCGACGGCATGGACCTCGCCCTCCGCTATTGCCCCGACGCGGCGGCGCCGGGCGGCGCGGTCCGCCTATTCAGCGAGATCCTCGTGCCCGTGGCGCACCCGTCGCTGGGCGTGACTGCCATCGAGGAGCCGGCCCAGTTGCGCCGGCATGTGCTGATCGATTACGACGACAGTTCGCGGCCCTGGCTGCAGTGGAAGCACTGGCTGCGCGGCGCCGGCCACAAGACGGGGACGTCCGGCAACGGCCGCCTGCTCTTCAACCAGTACGACCAGGTGGTGCAGGCGGCGCTGGCCGGACAGGGCGTCGCGCTCGGCCGCCTGGCGCTGGTCGGCAACCTGCTCGCGGACGGCAAGCTCGCGCTGGCCACGGCGCGGCCGCCCGTGACGACCGATCACGGCTACTGGCTGCTGGCGCGGCCCGGCGCGGACAGCCGCGCGCTGCCGGCAGTGCGGGACTGGATTCTTGCGGAGGCCGCGGCGACAAATCGATGACAGATTTCATGCGATATCGCGACTATATTGGCGAGACCCAAACCAAAAAACCAAGGACTACCAGGCATGCTGAAACATCTCCTGAGCGCCGCCGCAGCGGCATGCGTGCTGGCCGGCTGCGCCGCGGCGCCGACCAGCGACGGCCCGCAACTCTCGCGCGAAGACCGCGAAGCCCCCACCGGCAGCATGCTGCCGCGCCGGCACCAGACCGGCACACCCCAGGTGATCAACAAGGACCAGATCGACACTAACCAGATCCTGAACCCGGGCGCCACCCAGCCGCACATCAAGCCCTGAACAGCATGTCCCGCGCGAGCGCGCCGATCGCGACCGTGGCCGGATGGCTCATGCGCCGTTCGGTCGTGATCGCGTAGACCTGCTCGACCACCGCATCGACCGTACCGAGCGCGGCGACCTGGTACTGGTCGCACACCTGCGCCGCGATCACCGTCGGCGCGAAGAACACCCCTGCTCCCGACTGGCCGAATGCCTGCATCATCGCGCTGTCGTCGAACTCGCCGATGACCCGGACGTGGATGTCGGCGCTGTCGAGCCAGTGCAGCAGACGGCCCCGGATCGCGACATCCTCGCCGGGGAACAGGACCGGCGCATTGTCTAGGCACGCCGGAAAATCGGGCCCCAGCCGGGCCGCCAGGTCGGCGGTGGCGAACGCCGTCATCGAACTTTCCCCCAGCAGGTGGTTGTAGGCGCGCACGCTGAAGTGCGCGGGGATCGTCCGGTCCGCGATGACGAGGTCGAGACGGTGCACGGCCAGGTCGGCCAGCAGGTTGTCGAGGCGGCCTTCGCGGCATACGAGCCTGACCGGCTCCTCCAGCTTCAGGGCCGGCTCCACGAGCCTGCACGCGATGAGTTTCGAGACCGAATCGGCGCAGCCCACGCGAAACGGCTGCGGCGACGCGAGCCGGCTGTTCCGCACGAGTTCCAGCAATTCATCCCCGGCCGTGAAAATCTGTTCGGCCGAGCGGGCAATGCGCCGGCCGGCCTCCGTCAACTCGAGGTTGCGCCCGGCGCGCCGGAACAGTTGCACCCCCAGCGTGGCCGCGAACTCGGACAGCTGCCCCGAGATCGCGTGTGGCGTCAGGTGGAGCTGCGCGGCGGCCGTGGCGATGCTGCCCGTCTTTGCCACCATCCAGAAGTAGCGCAAATGCTTGTAGTTGAGTGAGCTCATGGCGTTCGAATACATCGAAAAATTCGATGAATGATGAAAGATAACACGATTAGTCCGATCTTTAACCGGCGTCTATAGTGAACGTTCAAATCAACGGCAACGATGACCGGAGGGCGATGATGAACGGAATCGAGACTATTGCGAGCGGCCCGATGTGGGCCGGTTTCGTCGGGTTCGTGTTGGTGATGCTCGCGCTGGACTTGTTCGTGTTCGGCGGCAACAAGGCGCACAAGGTGGGCGTGAAGGAAGCGGGCCTGTGGTCGATCGCATGGGTCAGCATGGCGCTGCTGTTCAACGGCGGCCTGTGGTGGTACCTGAAGACGACGGTCGGCGCCGACGTGGCCGACCAGAAGGCGCTCGAATTCCTGTCCGGCTACCTCATCGAAAAGGCGCTCTCGGTCGATAACATCTTCGTGTTCCTGATGATCTTCACCGCCTTCCAGGTACCCCAGCAATACCAGCGCCGGGTGCTCGTCTACGGCGTCCTCGGCGCCATCGTCATGCGCGCCGTCATGATCGGCGCCGGCGCGTGGGTCGTGAGCGAATTCAGCTGGGTGCTGTACGTGTTCGGCGCCTTCCTGCTGCTGACGGGCATGCGCATGCTGGTCGCGGCCGACAAGGAACCGGACGTCAAGCAGAGTCCCGTGATGCGCTTCGCGCGCAAGCACCTGCGCGTGGCGGAAGGCGACCATGGCGAGAAATTCTTCGTGGCCGCAAACGGGCTCCGCTACGTCACGCCGCTGTTCCTCGTGCTGCTGCTGATCGAAGCGACGGACCTGATCTTCGCGGTGGACTCGATCCCGGCGATCTTCGCCATCACGACGGACCCGTTCATCGTCTTCACGTCAAACCTGTTCGCGATCCTGGGCTTGCGTGCCCTGTACTTCCTGCTCGTCGACATGGCCGATCGTTTCCACCTGCTGAAGTACGGCCTGGCGATGGTGCTGACCTTCATCGGCACGAAGATGCTGATCATGCCCTGGTATCACATGCCGGTGCAGGCGTCGCTGACCGTCGTCGCCGTGCTCATTGCCGGCAGTTGTATCGCCAGCCTGTTCGTCGCGCGCAAGCACGACGCCAACTAACGTCTTTTTACTGGAGAACCGAAATGCGCTCATACCCCAAGAACAGCCCCCGCGCCGCCGGCCGCCTGCTGGCCCTGACGATGATCGTGGACGGCAACGTCGCCCTCAGCGAGCTGAAGGCGGTCTACCGTTCGCGGATCCTGGAGCACATCGCGCTGGAGGACGACGAGTTCGACGCCGTCCTGCACGAGTTGTGCAACGACCTGCTCGCGACGGCGCACCACGGCAACGTGCACGTCGACACGGCGACGATCGACGCCTTCCTCGACGACGTCGATGCGCCCGAACTGCGCCGCAACCTGCTCGGCGCCATGTGGCGCCTCGCCGATGCCGACGGCTGGCTGGCGGACGCGGAAGCCGTCGTGCTGAACCGGGCCGCGATCCGCTGGGGCGCCGAATCGGGCTTCGTCACCGCGCACTGACCCCGGGGCCTGCATGTGCAAGCGGATGCTTCGGCCGCGGCCGAAGCGTCGCGGGCCGGCTCCCGCTAGCATGGGCGCATGGAACTCATCGACTACCTGCACACCCATTTCCTCACCCGCGCGCAGCTGCTCGCGGCCTGCGCCACCGACGGTGCCCGCCTGGAAGCGTTCACGGCCGCGGGTACGATGCCCGCGCCGTCGTACCGGCTTCGGGTCCGCATCGATTGCACGTCGTACTTCGGCGACCACGCGGAAGACCACGCGCTCGACTGGTTTGCCAAAGGCTATGTCGAGTGGCTCCATGTGCTGCTGGATGGCGCCCAGGATCCGTACAGGCTGTTCGCGGCGCGCTACCGGGCCGCGCTGCACGCCCTGCCCCGGTTCGACATGGAAGCGACGGACGAGCACCTGCGCAGCGAATGGCAGCACTTCATCGCGGGCACATACGGCCTGTGCACGCGCTCCGGCCTGCCCGAGGACATCGCGGCGAAGGAGCTGGCGATTCACGTCATCCGGGCGCTGACCGATGACGGCCGGGTGCTCGACGCGGATGAGCGGGAACGGCTGGCCTGGGCGCGCGCCCTGCTGGACCGCGCGAGCAGCCCGTTCGCCCCGCACGAACGGGCACGCAGCTCGCGCGCGCGATACGGTTTGAAATAATTCGCGGTACCTGTCACAAAGCCGGGAGCCGTTCCGTCTAATGGTTAGAGGGCTGCATGTCGCAGCCCCGCCAACGAAAGGAACCATCATGTCGCACGCTGCCCGCATCAACCTGTTCACCCTGGCCCCGTCCGCGCTGAAAGCCATGGTCAACCTGTCCCAGACCGTCAAGCAGGGCGCGCTGGGCCCGCGCCTCGTGGAACTCGTCAACCTGCGCGTCTCGCAGCAGAACGGCTGCGGCGTCTGCGTCGACATGCACTGGCGCGACCTGATCAAGCAGGGCGCCGACCCGCGCCACCTGAACAGCGTGGCCGCCTGGCGCGAATCGCCGTTCTTCAGCGAACGCGAACGGGCCGCGCTGGCTTGGGCCGACGCCGTCAATGCCCTGCCCCACCGCGACGACACGGACGCTGCCTGGCCCGCACTGCGCGAACATTTCAGCGAGGGCGAGATCGCGGAACTGGGCTATACGATCGCCGTCATCCGGGGCTGGAACGCGATCAACCTGTCGCTGCGCAACCCGATCCCGGTCGAGCCGCCGGCCGGCATGTAATCAGCGCACGGCGGCGGGGTCGAACAGCGGATTCTCGATGAGGCCGAGGACGTTGCCGAACGGGTCCTGCAATTCCGCCACCTTGATGCCCTCGCCCACCTCCTGGATCGCCGCGTGGACGGCGGCGCCGAGGCCGACGATGCGTTCGACCTCGGCCGCGATGTCGTCCACGCCCCAGAACGTCGTCGACCCCGTGGTGCCCGGCGTGCCGTCCGGGACGAGCCCAAGCTCGAACCCGCCGATGGCGAAACCGACGTAGAACGGCTGGTCGAAATAAGGCTGGACGCCGAACACGTCGGCGAACCAGGCTTTGGCGCGGCCGAGATCGGCCACGGGATAGGTCACGGTGCGCAATCCTTTGATCATGGTGTCTCCTGTCGTAAAGGCGTCATGATGCCCGATTCGCGCGGCCGTGGATTGGAAAAATGGAAAGCGGATCAGAGCAAGGCGTCGATCTGCGGCGTGATCTGCGCCTGCAGGCCGACGAGATCGACCATCGTGCCCTGGCCGTGCGCGACGGCCGTGTAGATGCCGTCGCCGTTCCCGTCATGAAAAACCTCGTAGTAGGCGTGATTGCCGCGGGTGATCGTCTCCACGACATAGCCCGCGGCCGCCTGCGCGTACGTGACGGTGGAACCCAGGTGGACGTCGACCGCCGTGCCGTCCGGCTTGACCGTCCGGGCCCCCGTGACCGTAACGCCGTCGAACGTGAAGCGCATGCGTTCGTACGGCTCGACATCCAGCGCCGTCGCCGCCGTCCCCACGGGCACCACGGTCAGCGTTTCCGACGCGAGCTTGTACGTCGTACCGTCCGTCGTCGTGTACGTCAGCGTCTCCAGCGTATTGCCGCGGATGGCCGTTTCCGTGACGGCGCTGCCGGCGACCGTGAACACGCTCGCGGCCAGGTCGCCGACGGCCACGTCGTGGGTCCATCCCGACGTGCCGAACGTCTGGGTCATGCCCGTCACGGCGCCAGCGGCCACCGTGAAACCGTAGGTCGGCGTGTTCGCGGCGGTCGTGTCGAAGCTGCGCACTTCCTGCGTCAGGTGATACAGGGCGGCGTCGGTCGCGTCCACCGACCAGGTCAGCGTCGCCGTGGCCGCGCCGCGGGTCAGCGTCTCCGTGACGGTGCCGGTGCCGACGGTGAACGTCGCGTCGGCGGGCAGGCTGGCTGCGATGGTCCGGCTGCCGATCACGTGTTCGAGGCCGGTGACCTGGCCATCGGTGATCGTGAACCTGACGTCGGTGGTTGCCAGTTCGTCGGCCAGGCGGCCGGCCGGGGGATGGTCGCGCATAGGGGGCTCCTTTCATATCCGGGATGGTGCGAAAAGGATAAGGCGCTCGTCTGTAAAATGGCGTTAAGACCCATCCTCACAAGTGTTACCAGATATTGCGATGCCCACCCAACACCTCGTCACACCCGACGGCCGCTATTTCGTCGTCGCGGGCCGCCTCTGGCGCATGAGCGATCCGGACCTCGATCCGGCCACGCGGCAGGCGCTCGTCGACCGCCTGATGCGCGCGCGGCGCGCCGTCGGCGCCGCGAAGAAGGCGGGAGACGCGCAGGCGGAGCGGCATGCGCGCGATGACGTCGACGCGGCGAAGCGCGCCCTCGGCGAGCGCGGCCCCGCGTGGTGGACGGACGGCGCGCCCGATTACAACCGGCGGCTCGTCGCCAACACGCCGTACGCGGACTGGTACGCCGCGCTTCATCTTCCGTGAGTTGCGTATTCGCGCATGCTGTCCTACACTGCGTAATAAGCAACCATCTGGTTGCATATTAAAACGCGACAAGGAGAGCCATCATGGAGCACACATCCGAAACGGACCGCATCGAACGCAGCATCGTCATCGACGCGCCGCGCGCAAAAGTGTGGGACGCGCTGGCCGACGCCGAGGCCTTCGGCAACTGGTTCGGCGCCGACCTGAAGGGCCAGACGTTCGCACCGGGCCAGCGTGCACGCGGGAACATCACCTACCCGGGCTACGAACACCTCCATTTCGACGTGCTCATCGACCGCATGCAGCCGCTCGAACTGCTGTCCTTCCGCTGGCATCCCTACGCGATCGATCCCGCCGTCGACTACAGCGCGGAACAGCCGACGCTCGTCACGTTCACGCTCGCCGACGCCGGAAACAACCGTACTTTGCTGACGATCGTGGAATCGGGCTTCGACAACGTCCCGCCACACCGGCGGCTGGAGGCATTCCGCATGAACGGCGCCGGCTGGGATGCGCAGCTGACGAACATCGTCCGCCATGTCGCGGCCTGATGCCGCGCTGCGCGACCTGGTCGATGCCGGTCCGGCGCTGGCGAACGTGTTCGCGGCGCTGGGAGACGCCACGCGGCTGACGCTCGTCGCGGCCCTGTGCGCGGGCGGCGCCCTCTCGATCGCGCAACTGACCGCCAGCACGCACATCAGCCGGCAGGGTGTGACCAAGCATATGCAGGTCCTCGCCCAGGCCGGTATCGTCCACGACGTCAAGGTCGGACGGGAGCGGAGATGGACGCTGGACACGGCGCAGCTGGACGCCGCCAGGCGCACGCTGGAAGTCATCGGCCGTGAGTGGGACGTCGCCCTGGCGCGGCTCAAGGCGTTCGTCGAATCGGGATGACCTGGCAGGCGCAATCCGCGGTGATACCGGTATTCCTGGGTATGCCCGCCGTGGCCGTAGGAAGCGGCGCGGACGTCCCGCACGCAGATGTAGCTTTCCTCGTGCACCTTCCCCAGGATGCCGGCGAAGCCGTCGAACGCTTCCCGGATGTACCGCGCCTTGTCGTCCTTCGTATTCGTCTCGTCGGTGATCTTGATGTCGAAGTAGAAGCTGCTCTTGCCGTGCTCCGTGAGCGACTTGCCGCCGACGATCGTGCTCGCGCAGCCGTCGGAGGACTGCCTCGACACGCTGCCAAACGCCAGCTTTCGTCCACTCGTGGAGCCGGCACCAACAAGTCACGCCACTGCCGCAGCCGGGTTCGCGTGGCACCTATTCCCACGGTATCCCGGTTAGGGTCGCGCGATCGTTGATACGTGGCCGTCCGCCCTTCGGCGATCTGCTGTGAATCGGGAGATGCGCTGCTGCGAACGACCAAAGGTCTTCGGGGAGAAGTGCTTGGGCCATGGCGTCAGTCCGTCTGGGAACACGGCCGCGATCTTCGCTGCAGAACTACGGCCGTGTAAGTCCGCTATCGACCCAGGCTGTGTAAAAACGTAGGCCGGTGTAAACGAAACGGGTCCGGTAAACGTTGAGGAAGTATCTCATCACTGGGGTGCCAAATGAAGCGCTTTATCGAAGGCGAAGATCGCGGGCAAGGGACTTTACTTCCCGAGCATTTGGACGACTACGTGGCTGAAGACAATCCGGTTCGCGTGATCGATGTGTTCGTTGAAGAACTTGACCTCGCGGGCCTCGGTTTTGAGCGCGTACATCCAGCGAAAACAGGCCGACCGGCCTACCATCCAGCTGTTCTTCTCAAGCTCTACATCTATGGTTACCTGAATCGTATCCAGTCGAGTCGGCGGCTCGAGCGAGAAGCTCAGCGCAACATCGAACTGATGTGGCTGACAGGTCGCCTGACACCCGACTTCAAAACGATTGCGAACTTTCGAAAAGACAATGGCAAGGCCATTCGCAATGTCTGCCGGCAGTTCGTCATCTTGTGTCAGCAGCTCGATCTGTTTTCGGATGCCGTCGTCGCCATCGACGGAAGCAAATTCAAGGCGGTCAACAGCAGCGACCGCAATTTCACTGATGCCAAACTGAAGCGCCGGATGGAAGAAATTGAGTCGAACATCATCCGTTATTTGGCAGAGCTCGACACGGCCGACCGGCGAGAACCCGCAGCAGCACAACCGAAGCGCGTTCGTCTCAACGACAAAATCGCCGCACTAAAATCGCAGATGGCGACGTTGAAGGAAATCGAAGCGAAGCTGACAGAGACTGGCGAAACGCAAATTTCACTGACCGATCCAGATGCCCGTTCGATGATCACGCGAGGTGCGGGCATCGTGGGCTACAACGTGCAGACTGTTGTCGACGCCAAGCATCATTTGATCATCGAGCACGAAGTAACCAACATCGGCAATGATCGCGATCAGCTGTCGGGTATGGCCAAGAAGGCACGTACGGTAATCGGCACGCCAATACTTACCGCAATTGCCGACCGTGGCTACTTCAAGGGTGAAGAAATTCTGGCCTGTCATGAGGCCGGAATCTTTGCTTTGGTGCCGCCGACGAAGACGTCCGGCGCCAAGGCCGACGGGCGATTCGACAAGGCCGATTTCATTTATGATCCGCAAAAGGACGAGTACCGCTGTCCGGCAGGCGAAGCACTGATCTGGCGCTTTGCGAGCGTCGAAAAAGGTATGAAGAACCACCGGTACTGGAGCTCGAATTGCAAGGGATGTCCGCTCAAGGAAAAGTGCACGCCGAGCGCGCAACGACGTGTGACGCGCTGGGAGCACCAGGACGTACTCGACGATATGCAAGCTCGTCTTGAACAAAGTCCAGATGCCATGCGAATTCGACGCTCCACGGTCGAGCATCCGTACGGCACGATCAAAGCCTGGATGGGATCGGCACACTTCCTGACGAAGGGATTGGACCGCGTGAAGACCGAGATGAGCCTGCATGTGCTCGCCTATAATTTCAGGCGCTTGATGGCGATTCTGGGCATGGCGAGCATGATGAATGCGATCAGGGCGTTTGCCCGCTATCCGCAGTTATACCAGAGGCTCTGGGCGGGTTTCCTGCCAACCCCGATGAAAACACCGAAAAGAAGCTGGGGCGTCTCGCGGCGCTTTCCGATGCTTTGCAATTAGTCCTGGCTCGTGTAACCGAGCTCCCAGGCTTCGGTTTCGCGTTTTTACACGGCCTGGACCCGAAGCGGACTGTAGCAGTCAGCCTATCCTGGACACTACGTTGAGTTGCACTAGCTCAGACTTGAACTCACACGACGGTCGCTGACGATAGCTGTCGATGCCCTCACCTAGCCCATGAACGACGATTACTTGCTGCGGCCGGAAACCAGGTTCGTATTGATCCACGATGCCACGTCGGTAACCACGAGGCCGCGTTGGCTGTTGAACGTGCCACGCTTGTCCCAAGCGACGCCCCGTCCTTGAGCGAAGGCTGCACGATACTTGCGCATCATATTGTTCGGCTCGCGTGCCAGTTCGTCCAGCAAATACTCCTCGCTCCAAACCGATCGACTAAAGGGTCGGCCGAGGGAGGACTCCAGTTTGTCCGCAACTTCGCCATAAGTCACAGTATCGCCGGCCAGGAAGACAATCTCGTTCCGGATGCGAGGCGTAGCGAACAAGACCTCAGCAGTCAAGACTCCGATATCATCGGGGGTCGTCACGGTCACAGCAGTGCTTAGACTGCCCAGAGCATGGATTGAATTGTCTTGCAAGTCTACAACGCCGAATTCGGGCTCGAACAGATAGCTCATAAACATGCCAGTTGAGATAATGACCCATTCGGTCATGTGCTGACTGCGCAAAAGCTCACGCACGTCCAACTGCGCATCGAAAATGTCCTGCGGACTGCCCCGTCCAATCACGTCAAAGTCGACGCCGAATTGCCACGGGAAATACCTTGGAATTCGCGCCTGCAGGGCAGCCCGGGCCAACTTCATTGGTGTGTCGACACCAGCCGCGTATCCCGCGCAACCGACGACGGTGTCATAGCGCGCGAACACCACGGCGAGCTCATCGATGGAGCTCTTTACCAGATCGCCTATCACGATCTCAATCCCGAGGTCCCTGATCTCCGAGATATCACGCTGCTTGTCCTTAGAGTTTGACTCAACGGCACTTGCACGCAGCAGGACGCTGATCTTCACCCCATTGATTGCCTTTGCGCGGTTCGCGAGACTGCGCAGCACTGGCAGGCCGAGTTCGCCGGCACCGAGCACGAGAATGTTTTGAGATGTGGCGTTAGGATCTGCTAGGTTCATCGTAAGCGTTGGGAGCTGTTGGCGGTTTTGATCGAACATTGTTGATTCTCCTGTGGATTTGATAGCTGCACTGTAGCGATTGTCGTGATGCAGAAAAAGTAGCACTAGAGGTTTTCAATATGCGAAAAATCCGAATAATCTTGCGTTATAGTGCCGGTTTCGCTAATCGCTTTGAAGGCAACACATGGACCGTGTGCAAGCAATGCAGGTATTTCTTCGCGTAGTCGAAAGCGGGAGTTTCATTCGTGCAGCAGAAACGCTGAGCTTACCCGCGTCGTCCGTGACGGGCATCATCAAGCGGCTGGAAAAACATTTGCAGACACGTTTGCTCAACCGCTCCACCAGAAAGCTCAGCTTGACACCGGAGGGCGAGCAATACTTCCATCGCTGCCGCGCGATACTTGACCTGATTGATGACACGGAATCCAGCCTGCATGGCTCCGCCGAGCGTCCGCAAGGGAGAGTGCGAGTAGATATGCCTGGAGGGATCGCGCATGCCCTCATCCTTCCACAGTTGGCGCAATTCCAAGCGAAGTTCCCCGACATCTATCTAATGATCGGCATAAATGATCGCCAGGTGGACTTGATACAGGATGGCGTCGATTGCGTAATCCGTACCGGTCGCCTCCATGACTCGACCCTGATTGCGCGTCATCTGGGAGAGTTGCGCTGGATCACATGCGCGGCACCGGTCTATCTGAATCAACAGGGCATTCCCAAAAATCTAGAGGATTTGCAACGCCACAGCGCGGTTCACTACTTTGCCAATACAACTCGGCGGACAGGCGAGCTGAATTTCGTGGAGGCCGGAGAGAAGGTTGCTGTGCAAGTTGCCGGCACGGTTGCAGTTAACGAGACTGGCCTGTACATCAAGCTGGGTCTCGCCGGAGGCGGCCTGATGCAATTGGCTGAGATCTTGGTGGTCGACCATTTGCACAGCGGAGACTTAGTCGAGGTACTGGCCGACATGCGACCGGAACCCGTGCCAGTGTCGCTGATCTATCCTCATCATCGCTTTCTCTCTCCGGCCATGCGAGCGTTCGCCGATTGGGCTGCAGGGCTTTTCACGAAGGTCGGATAGGGTATGACAAATCCATATCGTTGACTACTGCAAACTAGTCTTATAGCTTTGCGATGGTCCGCTTTTGGCCGATAGCGGATGGTCGGCACGGCCCAGTGTATCCGGCTGTTGCCTGTAGAACAACTAGGCGGTTTTGTTAGGCGCTCCAACTCCGGCGTCGGGTCAGCGCCCGAACGGCAGCCTGCCCAGCAGGCCGACGAGCGTGCGGGCATGGCGCCCGTCCGGATCGAGCTCGGGATCGAACACGGTGACGGTCATCCCGATGCAGCGTACGTCGGACACGAGGCCGGACAGGATCGCCACGAGATCGTCCGGCGCGATACCCGGCGCACCGGGGCTGTCGACCGCGGGCATCACGGCTTCGTCGAGCACGTCGACGTCCAGGTGGATCCAGAAGCGCTTGTCCAGCCGTTGCCGCGTGCGTTCCAGCACCGCCGGCGGCCCGATCTCGTTCGCCGTGAACACGTCGATGCGTTCGAAACCGGTGTCGTTCACGTCCGCCCAGGCAAAGTCGGGACGCCGCCCGTCCCGCTCGCCGATCTGGACGACGTCGCGATCCCGCACCAGGGGCGACTCCACGCCGGGCCAGTCGGTCATCAGCGCCTCGCCGCGGCCCGTGGCCAGCGCGAGGTCCATACCCGCGACGGCTCCCAGCATGCTGTCCGGGTCGTAGTTGCCCGGGTGGCGGAAATCGCTGTGGCCATCCACGTGGACGAGCGCCAGCGGCCCGCGGCGCCGCGCGCCGGCCAGCGCCCCCAGCAGGATCGAGCAATCGCCGCCGATGACGAACGCGAATTCGCCGCGCGCACCGGCCGCCGCCACGTGGTCGGCCAGGGCCAGGTTGAAGTCGCGCATCGCGTGGCCATTGCGCAGCCGCGTGCCGGGATCGGCCCCGGGCTTCCAGGACGGCCGCGGCATGACGATGGGAGCGCCGCCGCCCACGGCGTCCAGCAGGCCGGCTTCGATCAAGGCGGCGGGTGCGCGCCATGTGCCGGGTTCGTGGCCGGGGCGCAGGGGGCGGAGTCCGAGATTCGAGGGGGCCGCAATGACGATCATGGCGCGCCATGCAGGAAGGAGTCCGGGGTCGCGTCGGCGAACTGGCGGAACGCGTGGATGAGATGCGACTGGTCGTAGTAGCCGCAATCGCCCGCGAGGCGCGCCCAGTCGACGGCGGCGTCCCGGCCGCGCAGCGCCGCGTGCGCGCGGCGGAAGCGGCAGACCATCGCGAAGGTCTTCGCATGCAGGCCCACGCGTTCGCGGAACAGCGTGGCGAGGTGCTGGCGCGTGACGCCCAGGCCATCCGCCAGCGTTTCGATACGCACGGCCCCGCCGCTTGCCTCGAGCCGCAGGACGGCTGCCCGCGCGAGCGCATCCGTCCGCGCCGGTCCGCGCGTACGCAGGCGCGCGAGCAAGGCCTGTTCGATGACGGCGAGGCGCTGTGCCGCCGTGCGCTCGTGCTCCCACAATCCGGCCGCCAGCGCTTCCGCGTCGGCACGCGGCCACAGGTCGGCCAGGGCCGGATGGCCGTCCTGCAATTCGGACAGCGGGACGTCGACGAAGGCACGCGCGGCGCCGGGCAGGAAGCGCACGGCCACCGTCAGCACCGGATCACGCATCTCGACATGGTGCGGACGCGACATCATGCCCGCCACCTTGCCGAGCGGCGAGGAATCTTGCCACAGGATGTCGATGCAATTGTCGGGCAGCACGCGCGTGCGCACGGGCGCACCGTCCGGGACGGCGTGGCTCGTCCACAGGCAGGCCACATGGCCGGCCAGCGCGGGATGGGGCGGGAATTCGCGGTACAGGTGCATGGTGGCGTCAGTATGGCACGCGCCGTGCCGTGGCCTTCACGCCGGCCGCGATGGCGGCGGCAAGCTGGATCCATGGCCTGGATGATGTCGTCATGCACGTCTCCCGATGTCGAGCCGTGATGGTGCCACGGCCGCCACCGCCAAAGTGCACGCAATCTCACCCGGACCCTATCAGAATGGACAGGAAGGCCGCGCTGGCGGGTTGCGTATTGACGCCTATACTGACTTGATTCGTCTTCAGCCACCGACCCTGGGAGATACAGCATGAACGCAGCCCACCGCACCTGCCTTGCACTCGCCCTCGCCGCCGCCAGCGCGGCACCATACGCCGCCGCACCCGGCCCGTTCCCGGACAGCGACATGGACGCCGCCACCGCATTGAGCGACACCAACAGCCGCGCCATGCGCGGCCGCGAAATCGTGCCGCCCGGCGTGATCCTGAACCTGAAGGGCAAGCAGAGGAACCTCGTGTGGCAGGGCAGCTATATCGTCAACACGACGGGCTGCATCGACTGCCACACGCACCCGACGTATTCGCCCGGCGGCGATCCGTTCCAGGGCCAGCCCGAGCGCGTGAATGCCGAGCAATACATGTCCGGCGGGCGCCAGTTCGGCCCCTTCACGGCGCCGAACCTCACACCGGACAACGCGGGCCGCCCGGCCGGCCTCACGCGCGAGGAATTCGTGAAGACACTGCGCACGGGCCATAATCCGCACGACCCGGCCGGCCAGATCCTGCAGGTGATGCCGTGGCCGGCCGTCGGCAAGATGACGACGCGGGACCTGTACGCCATCTACGAATACCTGCGCGCGATCCCGTCGTTGCCGGACAACCCGAATCCGGGGCCCTGACCTTATTGCCTGATGGACGGCAGCAGGCGCTTGGTACGCGCCTTGTAGTCGGCATAGGCTTGGCCGAAATGCTCCAGCATCATGTCTTCCTCGTGCTCGATGCGCGAGGCATAGAGGATGCTGAATGCGAGCAGGAACGCCGGTCCCACAACCGCGTTCCCGATCAGCAGCAGTTGCGCGGTGGCGATGAGGAACAGGGCCGTGTACATCGGATGCCGTATGCGGCTGTAGATGCCTTCGGAGACCAGGTGGTGCGCTTCCTTGACCTGGAGCGTCGGCGAGAACTGCCGGCCCAGGTCGCGGTGCGATTTCCAGAACAGGAAGACGCCCAGCACCGCAAGCGCGGCGCCGGGGCCGCCGACGATGGGCCGTACCGCGTAGTCGGCGAAATCGAACCATGGCGTGAAGAGGTACAGGAACGGCAGCGTCGTCGACCCCGTGAACACGAGCAGCAGGCAAAACTTCTCGAACACCCCTTCGCGCGATTCGACGGCCCCGATCTTCCTGTTCCTGACTTCAAGCGGCGCGCGGATGGCGAAACAGGCACAGAACATCGCGAGAAAGACCGCATCGAACATGCCGGCATGATGCATGACCACCCCCTGTTGTTTTCATTGAACCTCGGGCCGGATAGTAACATCGTATTTACATTAGTGCACGACCGGGATGGGCTGGTAAACTCACGGGAATAGCCATCACTCACGACACACCATGAAGCATTCGAACGGAGGCCTCGTCTATTCCACCGAGAGCGGCCGCATGTGCCCCGGCTGCCGGCAACCGGTCGCGGCGTGCACCTGCAAGACCGGCACGGCACTCGTCGGCGACGGCAACGTGCGCGTCGCGCGCCAGACGAAGGGCCGCGGCGGCAAGGCCGTCACGCTCGTCAAGGGACTGGCGCTCGATGCCGCCGCCCTCGCCGCGCTGGGCAAGCAGCTGCGCACCGCGTGCGGTTCGGGCGGCACCGTGAAGGATGGCGTGATCGAGGTCCAGGGCGACCACTGCGACCGCATCATGGAAGAACTGACGAAGCTCGGCCACCGGCCGAAGCGCGCCGGCGGTTGATCAGAACAGCGCGCCCTGCGGACTGGTGAGCCTCGTGAAACTGTCGTTCATAAACGGCAGGATGCCGTCCGCGATCGGTTCCAGCTGCTTCGTCAGGTAGTGTTCGTAGTCGATGGGCGTGCGGCTCGTGTCCAGCGTCTCCAGCGGTTCCGGCCCCGCCGTCGTCATCACGTAGCGGATCCAGCCGCCGTTGCGGTATTGCGCGGGCCGGCCCTGGCGCACGTGGAACTCGTCGGCCGCGCGCGCCGCGCGCACGTGCGGCGGCACGTTGCGTTCGTACTCGACCAAAGGCCGGCGCAAGCGCTTGCGGTACACGAGCTGCCCGTCCAGGTCGCCCCGGAGGGTTCGCGCCACGTAGTCACGCACATAGTCCTCGTACGGCTCGCCGCGGAACACGCGCCCGTAGAGCTCCTGCTGGAACGCCTGCGCGAGCGGCGTCCAGTCCGTGCGCACCGTCTCCAGGCCCTTGAACACAAGGTCGTCGCTGCCGTCCTTGCGGCGCACGAGGCCCGCATAGCGTTTCTTGCTGCCCTCGTCCGAGCCGCGCACGGTGGGCATCAGGAACCGGCGGAAGTGCGTCTCGTATTCGAGTTCGAGCGCGCTTTCCAGGCGCAGTTCGTTCTGCAGATGATCGCGCCACCACGCGTTCACATGGTCCACGAGCGCGCGGCCGATGCGTTCCGCGGCGTCGTCCGCATGCGCGCGCCCGAGCCACACGAACGTCGAATCCGTGTCGCCGTAGATCACCTGGTAGCCCTGCGCCTCGATCAGTTCACGGGTGCGGTGCATGATCTCGTGGCCACGCATCGTGATCGACGACGCCAGGCGCGAGTCGAAGAACCGGCACGCCGTCGTGCCGAGCACCCCGTACATCGAGTTCATGATGATCTTTAAAGCCTGCGACAGCGGCGCGTTGCGTTCGCGCTTGGCGGCATCGCGGCCCTGCCACACGCGCGTGACGATGCCGGGCAGGCAGTGCTGCGTGCGCGAGAAGCGCGCGCCGCGGAAGCCCGGTACCGTGTCCGCGTCCGGCTCCTCGAGGCCCGCGACGAGGCCGACCGGATCGATCAGGAACGTGCGGATGATCGACGGGTACAGGCTTTTATAGTCCAGCACCAGCACCGAGTCGTACAGCCCGGAGCGCGAATCCATCACGAACCCGCCAGGACTGTCCGCGCCCGGCACGTCGCCGATGTTCGGCGCCACGCGGCCCAGCCGGTGCATCAGCGGGATGTACGCGTGCTCGAACGCGGCGACGGAACCGCCGCTGCGGTCGGCCGCCAGACCCGTCACGCTGGCGCGCTCCAGCAGGAAGGTCATCAGGCCCGATTTCGCGAAGATGCGCGTGACGAGCACGCAGTCCTGCAGGTTGTATGTCGCGAGTGCCGGCTTGTCCTCGGCGAACATGCGGTCGATTTCCGCCATGCGGTCGTACGGGTTGTCGATCGATTTGCCCTCGCCCAGCAGGCTTTGCGCCACGTGCTCCAGCGAGAACGACGGGAAGCTCCACGTCGCCCCGCGCAGCGCCTCGATGCCGTCGATGACGAGGCGCCCGGCGATACCGGCGAAGTAATGCTCCTGCCGGCCGCCGTGTTCGCGCCATTCGATCGCGCTGCCGTCGCGGCCCAGGCGCAGCGGGCGCTGCATCTGCTGCGCGTGCTGCTGCAGCACGCGCAGGTCGAACTGGACGAGGTTCCAGCCGATGATCGCGTCCGGATCGAAGCGCCGGATCCAGTCTTCCAGCCGGTCGAGCAGGTCGCGCCGCGTGGCCACGACCTCGTAGTCGAAATCGAGCCCGGACGCATCGCCATTCGCCGGCCCGAGCATGTAGACCTGGCGCTGGCCGCAACCCTCCAGCGCGATCGAGCGCAGCTCGCCCTGCATCGTCGTTTCGATGTCCAGCGAGACGGTCGACAGCACGGGGCGGTAGTCCTGGGCCGGCGTCAGGCGCGCATCCGCGAGCAGCTGCGGATCGTGCGGATCCTGCGTGCCCGTGAACGTGACGGGCGCCATGATGAAGCGCTCCATCAGGTAGCGTTCGGGCGGACGGATATCGGCTTCATAGACGTCGATGCCGTGCTCGCGCAGGCGCTTTTCCAGGCGCAGGAGGTGGCGGTACTGCGTGCAGTACAGGCCCAGCACGGGACGGTGACGGAAGTCGCACAGCGACAGCTCGCGCAGTTCCGCGCCCCGTTCGCGCGCGAGCAGCGGGCGCACCGTGTCGCCCTGCTCCGCCGGGACGAACGCGACGGCCGGCTGCGGCCCGAGACGCACGCGCCGTGGTCCATCCGGCGTCGCGAGCCAGAACTCGACTTCGACGCCGGCGTCCGTATCGCGCCAGTGGCGCGTCAGCAGGAACCCCTGCTTATCCATGGCATCAGGCATCCGCGAGACGGGCCAGTTCCACTTCGGTGAAACCGGCCTGGCGCCGCGCCTCCACGTTGAAGGGGCCCTTCAGCACGGGCGCCTTGTACTGCACCGTCAGCGCATCGTAGGTGGCGACCGGTTCCAGGCCGCGCTGGGCGCAGAGATAAAAATACCAGCGGTTGCCGATTTCCACGTGGCCCACCTCGTCGCGCAGCAGCACGTCG
Organism: Massilia sp. Masssp94; assembly: GCF_059491305.1. NCBI lineage: Bacteria > Pseudomonadati > Pseudomonadota > Betaproteobacteria > Burkholderiales > Oxalobacteraceae > Massilia > Massilia sp. Masssp94. The sequence goes on along the minus strand of NZ_CP168501.1, from coordinate 6,199,577 downwards.
AGGATGCGCGCGGCCGCGTCGTCGCCGGCCTGCGCCAGCTTCGCGCGCAGCGGCGGGATGGCATCGCGGCCGCGCGCTTCCATCGTGCGCGGCACGAGGGCCATGCGCGCGAGGACGTCGCCACTCGTCTTCGCGACCATCTCCCACAGGCTGTCGTGGCCGGGGAAATCGCCATAGGCCCAGCCGAGCGTGCGCAAATGCGCCGCCAGCAGCGTGAAATGGTGGGCTTCCTCGGCCGCGACGCGCAGCCAGTCCGTGTAGTAGGCGTCCGGCATGCCCGGGAAGCGCCAGATCGCATCCAGCGCGAGGTTGACGGCATTGAACTCGATGTGGGCCAGCGCGTGGACGAGCATCGCGCGGCCTTCGTCCGTCGCCATCGAGCGACGGCCGACGAGGCGCGGCGGCACGAGTTCCGGCCGCGCGGGACGGCCCGGAATGGCCGCGTCGCGCGCGCTCGGCACGGCGGCGCTGTCGAGCCGCACCGCCCCGGCGCGACAGGCGTCGGCCAGCGCGGCCACGCCCGCCGTCTTGGCGGCGGCATCCGTCTCGATCAATAATTCCAGCGCGCGGTCGCGAAGCGCCATCGTGGTCCTCTGCGGCAAAAGGCGGCAGTTTACCATTCGGCGCCCCGCGGCGCGAGACAGCCCTTACTGTTGCTGCTGCTGGACCGGCACCGTGCTGCCTTGCGGCGGCTGGTCGGGCGCCCGGTTGTCCGACGGGTCCACGCGCGGCGGCGGCAGGCCGCCCGTCTGGCCGGAGCTCGGCGCGATTGCGTCGTCCTTGCCGTCGACGGTGTCCGCGCCGGAACCGGTCGCGCCCATGCTGGAGCTGCCGTAGGCGGTGCTGCCGGACGACTGGTCAGGCGTGGCCGGGGCCGTCGTCGTGGAGACGACGCGCTCCGTCACCTCCCCGCGCGGCGCCTGGGCCAGCAGTTGCGGCGCGCTGGCCATGTCGCGCTGGTAGACCATGCGCGCTTCCTTGAGGCAGGAAGCTCGTTTGGCGGACGACTTCTTCTTGCATGCCGTCTGCTGCTCGGCGTACGCCGCGTTGATTTCCTTCTTCAGCGTGGCCATGCGCTGGGCTTTCGTCTTGTCGCCCTGCGTCCACCGCGCCGGATCTTTTGCCGCCATCGCGGGCGAGCCGGCCGCGCACAGCGCGCACGCCAGCGCGACGCCGCGCAGGATACATGTTGCTTTGCTCATCTCGACCTCCTGATTCCAATAAGGCGACGCCGACCGGCGTCAGCCGGAACCCCGCCCGAATCGACGGGTACGGGACCAGTATAGTTCGAGTGCGCTGATGACCTGCGTTCCTTTCTCCTTATCAAAAGAATACCGGATGTTTCAAGGGAAACATTGCCGCCATACGAATATTTCATAGGTGACGCGAAAAATGGATGGGGTGCGCATGGCATTTCCTGCCTAGAATCCCGGTTTGCTGCCAGATTGATAATAACGATAACGACTACGGAGACCGATGAAGCACACCTTTTCCGCCCTCGCGGCCGCATTTGCGTTCGGACTTGTGCTGGGGATTCCCTTCGCACACGCCGCCGGCGCGAACTTCGCCAAGGGCGCCGACGTCGGCTGGGTCAGCGAAATGGAAGCGGCCGGCCGGGTATTCCGCAACCGCGACGGCAAGACCGCAGACCTGTACGCCATCCTCAAGGAACAGGGCATGGACGCCATCCGCCTGCGCGCGTGGGTGAACCCGGAGGACGGCTGGAACGGCACGGCCGACGTCGTCGCGAAAGCGAAGCGCGCCCAGGCCGCCAGCATGCGCGTCATGATCGATTTCCATTACAGCGATTCCTGGGCCGACCCGCAGCAGCAGACGAAACCGAAGGCCTGGGCCGGGTACACCGTGCCGCAACTGGCCGACGCCGTCGCGGCGCACACGCGGTCCGTGCTGACCGCCCTGCGCGACGCGGGCGTCGCGCCGACCTGGGTCCAGGTCGGCAACGAGACCCGCACCGGCCTGCTGTGGCCCGAGGGCGACGCAACAAGACACATGGACAACTATGCGCGCTTCGTCGACAGCGGCTATGGCGCCGTCAAGCAGGTGTTCCCGGACGCGATCGTGATCGTCCACGTCGACAACTGCCACGACAACGCGACCTTCCGCTGGAACTTCGACGGCCTGAAGGCGCACGGCGCGCGCTTCGACATGATCGGCGTGTCGTCCTACCCGACGACCGCGAAGAACCACACGTGGCAAAGCGCCACGGCCGCCTGCCTCGCCAACCTCAACGACATGGTGCACCGCTACGGCAAGCCGGTGATCCTGTCCGAGGTCGGCGTGCCCTGGGACCACCCGGACGGCAAGGCGGTCATCGCCGACCTGATCGCCAAGGCGCGTGCCGTCGATGGCGGCATGGCACGCGGCGTGTTTTATTGGGAGCCCGAGGCTTACGACTGGAAGGGCTATCCGATGGGCGCCTTTGACCGCGGCGGCAAGCCAACCGCGATCATGGACGCCTTCCTGGAGCGCTGAAACGCGCGAATCACAACCGAGACAAACCTATGAATCTGATTTCCCGCCTCGACGCCATCGTCTTCCTGTTCTACTTCGTCGTAGTCGCAGGCTACGGCCTGTGGGTCTACCGCCGCAAGAAGAGCGCGAATACGACCGCCTCGCACGACTACTTCCTGGCCGAAGGTTCCCTTACCTGGTGGGCCATCGGCGCCTCGCTGATCGCCTCGAACATCTCCGCCGAGCAGTTCATCGGCATGAGTGGTTCGGGCTTCCGCATCGGCATGGCCATCGCCGTGTACGAACTGATGGCCGCCGCCACGCTCGTCATCGTCGCCGTGTTCTTCATGCCGGTCTACCTGAAGAACCACATCTACACGATGCCGCAGTTCCTCGAACAGCGCTACGGCAAGGCCGTCGCCACGACGATGGCCCTGTTCTGGCTCGGCCTGTACGTCGTCGTCAACCTGACCTCGATCCTGTACCTGGGCGCGCTGGCCATCGGCAGCGTCACCGGCATCGGCGTGCTGCCCTGCATGCTGTTCCTCGCCGTCTTCGCCGCCATCATCACGCTGGGCGGCATGAAGGTCATCGGCTACACGGACGTCATCCAGGTGACCTGCCTCGTCATCGGCGGCCTCGTGACCACGTGGCTGGCCCTGGACCTCGTCGCGAAACTCGGCAATGGCCACGGCGCGCTGCAAGGCTTCTCGAGCTTGTACAACTCGACCCGCGACCACTTCGAGATGGTGCTCGGCCGCGACAACCCGAACTACATGGACCTGCCGGGCCTGTCCACGCTGATCGGCGGCATGTGGATCGTGAACCTGAACTACTGGGGCTGCAACCAGTACATCACGCAGCGCGCGCTCGGCGCCGACCTGCCGACCGCCCGCAAAGGCCTGCTGTTCGCCGCGTTCCTGAAACTGCTGATGCCGGTCATCGTCGTCATGCCGGGTATCGCCGCCTTCGCGCTGGACCGTTCCGGCGCGCTGGGCGACGCGATGCGCGTCGGCGGCGAACTGAATCCGGACCGCGCCTACCCCACCCTGCTGGCACTGCTGCCGTCGGGCCTGAAAGGCATCGCGTTCGCGGCACTGACCGCCGCCGTCGTCGCGTCGCTGGCCGGCAAGGCCAACTCGATCGCCACGATCTTCACGCTGGACATCTATCAAAAACGCCTGCACCCGAACGTCACCGAGCAGAAGATGGTGTGGATCGGCCGCATGACCGTCGTCGTGTCGATGCTGCTGGCCGTGCTGATCGCCCCGCTGATGGGCATCGACAAGAAAGGCGGCTTCCAGTACATCCAGGAATACACGGGCTTCGTCTCGCCGGGCATCCTGGCCATGTTCCTGCTGGGCTTCTTCTGGAAAAAGACCACGTCCAGCGCCGCGATGTTCGCGACCGTGGGCGGTCTCGTGTTCTCGATCATCCTGAAGTTCCTGCCCGGGATGATGGACCTGTCCTTCCTCGCCCCGATCGGCTTCGCCCACGACAACGGCAGCGGTGTCTACGAGATCCCGTTCCTGGACCGCATGTTCATCGTGTTCTGGCTGGTCGTCGCGGGCATGGTCCTGCTCAGCACCGTGTTCGCCCGCGGCAAGGTCAAGGGACTGATCGTCGACACCAAGCTGTTCAAGGTCGACGGCGCGTTCGCCCTCGGCTCGGCCGTCATCTGCGTGGTGCTGGCCACGATCTACGGCATGTGGTGGTAATGCGCGTGGGCACCATGTGCCCATCAAACATGTGAGATACCAAGGCAGCCTGCGGGCTGCCTTTTTTATGTTTTTCACCAGGCTATATGAACTTCGTATATACGCTGGTGAAAAACATAATGGTTGTGCTCCTTGCAACGCGACAGAATGCCGGTCAGTCGCTTGATTGGTTCGCTCGACGCACCAACAAAGTCGACAACAACACATAAGTCTAAACGACAAAAGCAAGGAGATTACATGCAGCAGAAAACCCTGAGCGTACTCGTACGCTCGCTCTTCCCATTGTTCGTCCTCCCCGCCGTCCCCGCCCTCGCCCAGCAGGCACCGCAAACCGCATCGTCCGAACCGGCCGCGGGCGGCGACACCGCCGTGCAGCAGGTCGTCGTGTCCGGCATCCGCGCGTCCGTGCGCAGCGCCCTCTCCGTCAAGGAGAACTCCAACAGCATGGTCGAAGTCGTCGCCTCCGAAGACATTGGCAAGCTCCCGGACACCACCATCGCCGAATCGCTGGCGCGCCTGCCGGGCCTCGCCGCCGGTCTCGATCGCGGCAACGCCAGCCAGATCGTCGCGCGAGGCATGGGCGAACGCTTCATCGGCGCCACGCTGAACGGCCGCGAACTCGCATCGTCCGAGCCGAACCGCGCGGTGCGCTTCGAGCAGTTCCCGTCCGAGTCGCTGTCCGGCGCCATCGTCTACAAGACGCAGAACGCCGACCTCGTCGAAGGCGGCGTCGCGACGACCATCGACCTGCAGACCGTGCAGCCGCTGAAGTACAACGGCCGCCAGGCGTCGCTGAAGGCCGACACGCTGTACTACCCGCTGGCGAAAGACGTCGATGCGCAGACCGTGCGCCCGCGCCTGGGCGGCATCTGGATCGACCAGTTCGCGAACAAGACCATCGGTGCGGCCGTCGCGTTCAGCTACCAGAAGCAGCCGTCGATCGAAGAACGCAAGAACCACTGGGGCTTCAACGAAGACCATTCCGCCGACCTGAATGGCGACGGCAAGGTCGACAAGACGCCGTGGGGCTTCGAGGATGAGCTCAAGAGCGGCACCAACGAACGCAGCAGCGTGCTGGGCAAGCTGGAATGGAAGGCGAGCCCCGACGCCCTGATCACGGCCGACCTGTACTTCGCCCGCAACAAGATCCGCGAGCCGAGCGTCCAGCACTGGACCGGCGACGTCGGCAACTGGGACGGCTGGCAGACCGGGAATTACTCGAACGTCGACATCCGCAACGGCTACGTCACCGGCGCGACCGTCAAGGACGTCAGCCTGACCACGCACAGCACGCGCTGGATCCAGAACATGGACAACTTCGCCGGTGGCCTGAACGGCAAGTTCAACGTGGGCGACTGGAAGGTCGAGGCGGACGTCGCCACGTCGCGCGCGAGCCGCGCCAGCCAGTGGGCCGACGTGCGCAACACGACCGCGAACAACGGCACCCTGTCGTGGGCTTTCACGGGCAACGAGCAGCAGTCGTATTCGTACAGCCAGGACACCGGCAACCTCGCGACGTTCGGCGCGCCGCAGCTGGTCATCGACAATGACGGCCACGTCCACGACCGCCTCGATTCCGCGCAGTTGAGCGGCGCGCTGCCGCTGGACCTGGGCCCCGTCAGCCGCATCAAGATCGGCGCGCGCTTCGCCGACCGCGAGAAGTCGTACCGCCAGACCACGTGGAACGTCTCGCCGAACAATGCCGCGATCCCGGCCTCCGCGTACACCACCATCAACGTGCCGGGCTACTTCCCCGCGCTGATGCTGAACGATTTCGAAGGCACCGTGTCCTCCACGTTCGGTCCGGGCGCCCTCGATGCGGGCGGCCGTACGCCGACCGCGAACGACCTGCTGGCCGGCTGGCGCGTCAAGGAGCGCACGAGCGCCCTGTATGCGCAGGCGGACCTGGACGGCGAGATGTTCGGCCTGAAGTACCGCGGCAATGCGGGCGTGCGCGTCCTGCACACCAGCCAGACGGGCGAAGGCATGGAGTCCGTCAACGGCGCGGCGCCGACGGCGGTGTCGGGCGGCGCCTCGTACACGAAGGCCCTGCCGAGCATGAACCTGATCTTCGGCCTCGACGAAGAGCAGAAACACCAGGTGCGCTTCTCGCTGGCCCGTGCCATGTCGCGTGCGCCGATGGACGAGATGCGCGCATCGCGCCAGATCTCGATGGACACGACGCCGGGCTCGCAGCAGCCGCTGACGGGCAGCGCCGGTAATCCGGGCCTGCTGCCGATGATGGCCAACCAGGCCGACCTCGCGTACCAGTGGTACTTCGACAAGGGCTCGCTGTTCTCGGCCGCGTTGTTCTACAAGCAGATCGGCAGCTACATCGGCATCACGACCGACACGACGACCATCGGCAACCGCCAGGCGGTCATCACCCGTTCCATCAACGGCGAAGGCGGCTATGTGCGCGGCCTGGAGCTGGTGTACCAGCACGCGTTCACGCGCCTGCCGGCACCGTTCGACGGCCTGGGCGTCGCCGCGAACTGGTCGTACAACGAGAGCGACATCCACGAGTACACGAACGACTACCCGATGGAAGGCCTGATGCGCAACAACGGCGGCGTCACGCTCTGGTACGAAAAGAACGGCTTCGAGGCCCGCCTGTCCGCCAACTACCACAGCCCGTTCGTGCGCATGCCCCGCTGGACGGCCGGGTACATGGCGGAAAACGGCGAGGAGACCTACGTCACCGCGAACTTCTCGTACTACCTGACGCCGCAGCTGCAGCTGCGCGTGGGCCTGGACAACATCACGAACCAGAAAGTGGTCTACACGCAGAACGCGAACGCGTACATGCAGAACGTGATGGAATACGGCCGCCGCTACAACGTGGGCCTCTCGTACAAGTTCTGATGATGACGATGACCCGACCCACACTGCTCCGCGCCGCGGTGCTGCTGGCCTTCGCCGGCCCCGGCATGGCGGGCGCGGAACAACTCCTCACCGTCGACGCCACGGCGCCGGCGCCCGATCCGCGCACCGGCACCATCAAGCTGGGCACGGCGACGGCGCCGGGCGGCCACACGCTCGGCATCAACAACCAGTACCTCACACGCGACGGCAAGCCCTGGCTGCCGGTGATGGGCGAGTTCCACTACACGCGCAGCCCGGCCGCCAGCTGGGATGCGGAACTCGCCAAGATGAAATCGGCCGGCATCGACATCGTCGCCAGCTACATCATCTGGAACCACCACGAAGCGGCCGAGGGTAAATTCGACTGGTCCGGCAACCGCGACCTGCGCCGCTTCGTGCAGCTCGCGCGCAAGCACGGCCTGGACGTCGTCGTCCGTGTCGGCCCGTGGTCGCACGCCGAGGTGCGCTACGGCGGCTTCCCGGACTGGGTGGTCGACGCGATGCCCACGCGCGGCAACGATCCGACTTACCTCCGTTACGTGGAACGCTACTACCGCGAGATCGGGCGCCAGCTGGACGGCCTGCTGTACAAGCAGGGCGGCCCCGTGATCGGCGCGCAGATCGAGAACGAGTACAACCTGGCCGGCCCGGGCCGCGGCGCGGAGCACATCCGCACGCTGAAGGGTCTTGCCGTGAAGGCGGGCATCGACGTGCCCTACTACACCGTCACGGGCTGGGACCAGACCTTGTACCCGTCGGGCGAAGTGACGCCGGTGTTCGGCGGCTATCCGGACGAACCGTGGGCGACGAGCACGAAGGAACTCCCGCCCAAGGAGACGTACGCGTTCCGCTTCGACACGCGCGTGAGCGGCGACCTCGGTGCCCAGACCCGCGCGAGCCAGCAGGGCACGGCCGAAACGGACATCGACAAGACCCCGTTCCTCGGCGCGGAATACGGCGCGGGCCTGCCCGCCATGTACCGCCGCCGCACGCTGGTCTCCAGCGACGACATCGCGGCCATGCTGCCCGTGCAGCTGGGCTCCGGCGTCAACCTGATGGGGTACTACATGTTCCACGGCGGGCGCAATCCCGTCGGCGGCACGACCCTCGAGGAAAGCACGAAGAGCGGCGGCTACAACGACGTCCCGGCGATCAACTACGATTTCAATGCGCCGCTGGGCCCGGACGGCCAGCAGCGCGCCGTGCTGGCGAGCCTGCGTCCGTTCCACTGGTTCCTGCACGACTTCGGCGCGCGCCTGGCGCCGATGACCGTGCGCAAACCGGACGTCGTGCCGAAGGATCCGGCCGATCTGGATACGCCGCGGTGGTCCGTGCGCAGCCGCGGCGAAGCCGCGTTCCTGTTCTATGATGGCCACATCCGCCAGTATCCGACGCCGGCGCGCGAGCAGGTCCGCTTCGCGGTCAAGCTGCCCGGCGGCACGGTAACGCTGCCCCGTCGACCTGTCGACCTGCCGGCCGGTGCCTACTTCGCCTGGCCCGTCAATTTCGACTTAGGTGACGAGCGCGGCCAGCGCCTGACGTATGCGACGGCGCAGCCGCTCGCTCGGCTGGACGGCGGCACGTGGGTGTTCGCGGCGCAGGACGGCATCCCCGTCGAATTCGCGTTCGGCGCGAAAGCCCGCGGCTGCGTGCAGGCCACGCGCGCGCACGTCGACGAGGGTGCCAAGGCGGTCGTCGTGGACGGCATCCAGCCCGGCCTCGATGCGGCGTTCACGGTGCGTTGCCCGGGCGCGAAGCCGCTGACGGTGCTGGTCCTGTCGCAGGCGCAGGCGCGCCAGGCGGCGATCGGGACGTTCCAGGGCCAGCGCCGGCTCGTGCTCAGCGACGCGCAGGCGTACTTCGACGGCGGGCGGCTCGTCCTCCGGAGCGCGGGCCAGCCGCACGTGCGCGCAGCCGTCTATCCATCGACGACGCTGAAGAGCGCCGGCCGCGACGGCCTGTTCCAGGTGTTCGACACGACGCTGCCGCCGCGCGACGTCGCGGTCGCGGTGAAGCCGCTGCGCGACGCCCAGCCGGCGCGTCCGGTCCGCATCGGCGGCAACGCCAATGCGGCCGTGCAGCCGGATCCGGAAGCGTTCGGCGCGTCGGCCGCGTGGCTGCTCGATATCGGGGCGGTGAATCGGTCGAAGGACGTGGACAGCCTGCTGCTCGACATCGACTTCACGGGCGACGTGGCCCGCCTGTTCGATGGCACGCGCATGGTCGACGACTGGTATTACAACGGCCAGCGCTGGCAATTCGACCTGGGTAACCTTCCCGCGCAGCGCCAGGGTCCGCTGACCTTGACCGTGCTGCCCCTTCGGGCGGATGCGCCGATCTACCTGCCGCGCGAACACCGGCCCGACTTCGGCGGCAAGCCGCAGCTGGCCGAGCTGAAGGGCGTGAAGGTGGTGCCGGTCTACCGCGTCGAGATCGGCAAGTAGTCGATACCCCCACCGGTGGGGCGAGACCGTCCATGGCGCGAATGTCAAGATGCGCGCCATGGACACGTCAACCACCGGAGTTATCCCGCAGCCGCTCCCACGGCGCGGCGCAATGTTCGAGACGTTCGAGCGTTGCGTCGTCGGCGCCGCACGGTGCCTGCTCGAACAGCAGCTGGGCTTCGTCCCGGCGTGGGCGGTACTCGGGGATTACCTCGGCAACGTTGGCGTGCGTGTCATCGCAACTTTGGCCCGTGCCGCCACTTCCCGAGGAGAACCATGATCTTTCACGCTTCCATCCCCGCGCGCGATCCCGAGCGCGTCGCCGCCGTCATTGCCGAGATCTGGGGCGGCCAGTCGTTCCGCTTCCCGCCCTGGCCCGGCGCGTGGGTCGCGATGGCCGGCGACGTGCGCGGGTCGATGGTCGAGGTCTATCCGCACACGCTGCCGATGGCGCCGGGGAACGGCGCCGGGATGGCACGGCCGCATCCGGACGCCGCCCCGCGCCCGTACGCCTGCTTCCACCTGGCCATCGCGACCGAGCGTTCCGTCGAGGAGATCCTCGCGATCGGCCGGCGCGAAGGCTGGCGCGCCGTGCCCTGCTCGCGCGGCGGCGTGTTCGACGTCGTCGAGCTGTGGCTCGAGAATGGCCTGATGTTCGAGGTGCTGACGCCCGAGATGCAGCACGATTACCGCAAGGGCGTGAACCTGGACATGTGGCGTATCACGCGCGAGGAGGAGCCGATGCCGGAGCCGATGCCGGCCTGACCCGTCGTATGGCCGGTACGCCGGCCGCGCGGCCAAGTTGCACGTGATCGAAGCGCTCGCCTTTCACGTCGTCCAGCACGACGGGCGGCCGCGCATCCGGCGCCGCGGTGCGCAGGTCGGCGTGATGGACCTCCACGTTGCGCGCATGGCGCACGTACAGGCCGTAGGCCGGCGTCACCCCGAACATGCTCGGTTCCGGATAGTGGTCCGGCACCTCGGGCGGCACGCGCCGCGCATCCGCCGCCGTGCCCCCGCCGCCGTACACGATCGTGATGTTCGACAGCCGCACGTCCTCGACGGGCGCCTCCGGCAGGCCGGCCACGATCGCCGCGAACGGGGCATTCGCCTGCGACGCGACCACGTTACTGATGTTCACCCGGCGGATCGCGCCGACGCGCGTGCCCGCGGGTGCGCGCATGCGCCGGCCCAGGCGGATGAACAGCGGCGCCGTCGTCAGGTCGCGCATGGCGAGATTGTCGACGGTGACGTCCTCGATGACGGCGCCGTCCACGCTTTCGATCGCCAGGCCGCGGCAATGCTCGAACACGCAGTTCGCGATGACGATGTTGCGGAAGCCCCCGTTCGATTCCGTGCCCAGCTTGATGCGGCCACACACACCCTCCTCGTCCGGCGCTTTCAGCTGCGTCTTCTGGTAGGTCCCGTCCAGCAGCGTGCCGAGGTCGAAGCCCGAGACCTGGCATCCGGTGATCGTCACGTGCTCCGTGAAGCGCGCGCGGCCCAGTGCGTAGGAACTCTTCAGGCAGATCGCGTCGTCGTTCGGCGTATTGACCGCGCAGTCGCTGATGCGGACATTCCGGCAGCAATCGATGTCGAAGCCGTCGCGCTCCGTGTCGACGGTGAGATTAGCGATCGTCAGGTTGTCCACGCCCGTCGCCAGGACGGCAAAGTGGCCGCATTTGAGCATCGAGAAGTCGCGCAGGAGCACGTTGCGGCAGTTCTTCAGGGCGATCGCCTTGTTGCCCTTGCCGTCCATCTCCGCGCCGAACACGGTACCGGACTTCGCGCGCTCGCCCATCGGGTCCTTGCCGCCGAGCGAGGACGGCATGTCGCCGGCCTTGAGCGGCCGGTTCGCGCCCGGCCCCGAGCGCGTCAGGCCGCGGCCCCAGATGCGGCCCGGGCCCAGGATCGCCACGTCTTCGAGATTCTCGCCCCAGATCAGCGAGTTGTGCCAGTGGCTGTGGCCGAAGTCCTGGTAGGCGTCGTGCGGGTTCGGTTCGGCCGGGTCGTAGCGGCCATGGCCGTCCGCCGGATCGGCCGCGACGATCACGCTGCCGGCGTCGAGGTACAGCGCGACGCGGCTTTGCAGCCGGATCGAAAAGCTCAGGTAGCGGCCGGCCGGAAAACGCACGGTGCCGCCACCGGCGGCGCTGGCCGCGGCGATGGCGGCGTGGATGGCATCCGTGTCCAGCGTGGTGCCGTCGCCGCGGGCGCCGAACGTACGCACGTCGAAGTCCGCGGCCAGCGCCGGTGCGCACACGCATGCGCAGACGGCGCCGAGCCCCTTCAGGAGGTGGCGCCGGGTCGTATCGAAGGAAGTCATCGCAGCACCATACCATCGCCACGCCGCGCCGAACGCGCAAGTTGCTGAGCAATTGGTTGGGTCATTTTTTTCAATACCGGCCCGCGTGCCGCCGCTATCGTCTACCGCATCCCTCAACACGAAAGGAAACGCAGATGAGCATGTTCGCTTCGATGGCCGCTTTCGCCCTCGCCACCTCGATCTCTCCGGGCCCCGTGAACGTCGTCGCCCTCGGCAGCGGCGCCCGCCACGGTTTCACGGCCAGCCTCGCCCACGTCACCGGCGCCACCGCCGGCTTCTGCCTGCTGCTCGTGCTGGCCGGGCTCGGGCTGCACGAAGCGGTCGGCGCCTGGCCGCAGGTGACGAACGTCGTGCGCTGGGCCGGCGTCGTCTTCCTGCTCTACATGGCGTGGAAACTGGCGAGCGACGCGGGCGAGCTGGATGCCGGCGAGACGGCGGCGCGGCCGACGATGCTGCAGGGCGCCGCCCTGCAATGGCTGAGTCCCAAGGCGTGGCTGGCGGCACTGGCGGGCATGGGCACGTATGCGTCCGACGGCGCGGCGTCCGCCGTCTGGCTGTTCGCCGCGATCTACTTCGTCGTGTGCTGGCTGTCGATCGCCGCGTGGGCCTGGGCCGGCAGCCGTTTGCAGGTGTACCTGCGCACCCCGCGCCGCGTGCGCGTCTTCAACCGGACGATGGCCGGCATGCTCGTGGCGAGCGTCGTCTGGCTGGCTGCCGCCTGACGTTCAGTCGCGATACTGGCCCGGCGTGGCGGCGGTCATCCGCTTGAAGACGCGCTGGAAGTGGGCCTGGTCGGCAAAGCCGACATCGAGCGCGACCTCGGCGATGGGCGCGCCGGCCCGCAGCCGCGCCTTCGCGTACTGGATGCGGCGGTTGGTCTGGTATTCGTGCGGCGCGACACCGTAGCGCTTCTTGAAGGCGCGGATCAGGTAGGAGCCGGACAGGTTCGCCGCCTCGCACAGGTCCTGCAGCGGCAGGGCGTCCGCGAAATGCGCGTCGATGTGGCGCGCGACGCGTTCGACCTTGGGCGTGACCGTGTCCGGGACCGGCCCCGGCGCCAGCGCGCCGTCCAGGCGCGCCACGAAATCCACGACTGCGGCCTCGCGTTCCGCAGCACTGCGATCCGTCTCCGCCAGCACGGCGAACAACCGCGCGCCCGCCTCCACCAGGTGCGGCGCGCGCAACGCCGCCTGTGCGTACGGGCGGAACGCGGGATCCGCCAGGCCGCGCACGCGCGCCTGGACGCCGCCCAGCCACACGGGATCGAAGTAGAACATCACATAGGACCACGGCGCGTCGTCGACCGGATTGCAGCCGTGGACGTCGCCCGGATTGACGACGACGACGGCACCCTGCTCCACCACCTCCGCATGCGCGCCGTTGACGTAGGTGCTGCGGCCGCCCGTGATGACGCCGACGGAATGCGTCTCGTGCCAGTGGCGCCCGTAGTGCAGGCCGCGCCCGTCCGTGACGTGGCGCGCTTCGATGAACGGCAAGGCGGGGTCGCGCCAGAAGGCCTGGGCGGCGGGGTGGCGGTCGGGTCGGGGCATGATCGTACGCTCTGAAGATCGTTCATCCATTCTAGCAGCCGTGACAAAGCGTGCATCTTTTCGTGACGCGATCCGGTAAGCTGCCGGCCGTCGACACTTCGGGATCATCGCCGTGACAAGGATTCAAGCGTGGCTGCCCTTGCTGGGCGCAGTGGGTTGCTGGGCTCCGCCTTCCACGGCGCAGGAGACGCACGAAAATGCGCCGCAGGTCGTGAAGATCGAAGCCGTGCGCGACGTGGACGAAATCCCGTACCGTAGATTCTACAAGGGGATGCTGGTCTTCGCCGAACACCGCCAGCTCGCACCAGGCGCCGCCCTGCGCTTCCGGCTGTATCCGCGCGCGCGGGACGCATCGTTCGCGGGCCTCGCCGTCACCCTCGTCGCCGGCAAGACCGAGATACCGCTCGAACTGGACGCGAACCAGTCGTTCACGCTGCCGATGGATGCGCGGCTGGCCGCGCAGGATGCCGTCGTCATGACGAACAAACGAGACGGCACGTACGCCTGGCGCGTCGATATCCGCACGCCGGGACTGCCGCCCGCTACACGCCGCCTGGGCGACCTGCGGCTCGAGTGCAAGGTCGACATGAAGGGGGCGGAACTGCGCCGCATGGTGCGCGATCCGTCGATCATGGCGCTCGTCGCCACGGGCGATCCGTGCACGTACCGCACGTTCCAGAATCCGTTCTTCGCCGACCGTCCCGTGTTCAACGTCACGCTCGTCCACGGCGCGCGACGCGAAGCGATCGCGGGCGAATGGATGTACGCGAATTCCGCGCGCCTGCTGCCGGAAGCAGGCTATGCGCTGGTCGACTGGGGCCATGCGCGCGACCGGCAGTACATCCCCGCCATCTTCGACGCAAGCTGGCCGGACGACACGCTGCTCGAATTCGAGTACATGGACGATCCGGCATGAAAGCCGCGCTCATGTTCTCTTTGGCCGCGCTGCTGGCCGGCTGCGCCGCCACCGGCAACGGTCGGATTGAAACGTTGACGCAGGACCGCGCCGCCGGCCTGCTGGTCGCGGGCACGACGACGAGGGACGACGTTCGCCGCGCGCTGGGCGACGCGTCCGTGACGGCGTTCCCGAACGGCCGCGAAGTCTGGTTCTACCGGTACGACGACAGCGCCGCACGGCTCGTGAAATACGTGCCCCTCGTCGGCCGCATGGCGGCAACGGACACGCAGATCCGGGAACTCAGGATCCTGTTCGATGCGGATGGACGGGTGCGCAAATTCAGGTTGCAGGATATTCGTGTCCAATAGAATGCCCGGACAAACAAAAACCGAACTGTTTTCAAGGTGAATCGATGGCGCTGATTAAACACGCGGGCGTGAATTGCACCGACGCCTACAACAGCATTTTTTCCGACGCTCACCATCGTTGCGCGACCGGGAGCAGCGTGAGGGACGAGCCGCATTTCGTACGGGACCTGATCTCGGAGCAGACCGTACGGCGATTGAATGCCGAGTCGTCCAATCTGTACGACCAGAACGTCAACGCCGTGAATTTCCGGGCGACTTTCTTGCACGGTTCACCGTATGCGAAGTTCACGGCCGGGCAAGAAAACCCGAGGTGCGAGCTCGCGGATGGGATGTTCGTCGTTTACGTCACCGAACCGGCGGGCAATGGAATACACAGGGTCACCCGCAGGGCCGCCTGCTTGCTGATGGTGAAGCGCTCCGGCGACCAGCCTCCCCTCACGTTCCCGTACGATCCCGTCAACGGTCCGGACCCGGTCGGCACCGACCATTCGCAGTTCTACCTGTTCCATCGATGGCCGCGATTCGAACTCCAGACAGGATACGCCTCACGTCCGAAGGGCCACGGCTTCTACCATATTGCCGTGCCTCCCAACGGCGCCGGCGCAGCGACCCACGACATCGGAAAATTTGGTGTCTTGTGGGACCACGGCGCCGGAAACACGAGGTGGAAGACCAATCAGAACTCGGTCCACTGGCTTGCGGGCGAGCCGACACCCAGTACCCCGGTGGACCCGGCCCATGAATCGCTAGGCAAATTACTGGAAGAACTTGTCGACGGTGCACCGGGCGCCGGGCGCGAATTCAAGCCGGCGCCGTCCAATCCTAACGGTTGGGATGGGCTGATGGGCACGTTGCTGGGCTACCCCATCGCAGGGCCGACCGCGCCCGGGGCAGCGCCGCTGACCGTGGACAGCATCATGGCGAAGTGGACATGGGGCGGCAAGCAGAAGCGCGACGTCAATCCGCTTGGGCTGGGTTTCCTCGCCCAACGTCGAAGCCCGATTGGATTGGACGTATTCGAGGCGCTCGATACGGTCCGGGGAACGATTGCCCAGCACGCGCGTCAACTGGCCCTCGGAGATTTCGACCATTTACCGTTCCATGCGCGCCATTCATTTCCGCTTCACTATCTCCACGATGCGTTGAAGCCAACGCCGCCACACTTTTTCGACCTTGCGGGTGAAGCGCCGCCGCCCCGGTTTCCCGTGCTGATCGCTACGGTGACCCGGTTCAGATCCGACGAGCTGCCTTTGGAGAGTCGCGCTCTCACCTTGGAACAAAGGGCAACCGCGACCGACCGTGCGATCGAGCAAGCATACGACTTACTCCGGTACCTGAGCTGACCTTGCGCGCACGGGCTGTTGGCGGCGGCAAGGTTCCGCCCCGGTGCTCACCCGCGCCAGGCGCCGGCGAACGCCCGCGCACGCGCAGCCAGGTCGTCCAGCGCCACGCCGGGCGTAAATAGCTGGCTGCCGATGCCCGCGCCGGTCGCGCCGGCCGCCTTCCACGCCGGGATCTGTTCGGGCGTGACGCCGCCCACGGGCCACAACGGCGTATCGGCCGGCAGGACGGATTTCATCGCCTTCAGCCCCGCGGGGCCGATCGATTCGGCCGGGAACAGTTTCAACGCATGGGCCCCCGCATCCAGCGCGGCGAAAGCTTCCGTGGGCGTCGCGATGCCGGGCGCGCACAGCATGCCGGTTGCGCGCGCGTGCGCGATGACGACGGGATTGCAGTTCGGGGACACGAACAGGCGGCCGCCCGCCTGCGCGACGGCGTCGACGTCCGCCACGCTCAGCATCGTCCCGCCGCCGACGATCGCGTCCGGCGGGGCCATGTCGACGAGGATGCGGATGGCATCGAGCGCGCCCGGCCGGTTCAGCGGCACCTCGAGCAGGCGCCAGCCGGCGTCGAACAGCACGCGGCCGACGGCACCGGCGTCGGCGGGATCGAGGCCTCGGAGGATCGCAACGAGGGGCAAGGCAAAATTCATGAAGGAATCCGGTCGAGGAAGCGCGCCAGCGCGGCGCAATACACGCGGTCAGGATCGAGGCCGGCCAGCGTGGTGCCGAAATGGCCGGCCGCACGCGCGTAGCGGGCCCGCAGCACGGGCGAGCCGATGCAGGTCGGGGGTACGACGCCACCCGTCAGTCCGACCGCGGCGACGAACTCCGTCCCGACGAGCAGGCCGCTGACGAACGAGCGCGCCTGCGCGGCCGGCATGGCGCCCGAGACGACGCGCGCACGCACGCCGAACAGCGCATTCGACAGCGGCGCGCCACGGCGGGCCGCATCGAGTCCCGCGACGAATGCGCTGTCGTCGTCATGCGCGCCCGCCATCAGCGGCGCCAGCGTGCCGTGCGCGGACACCATCGCGAACAACTCGCCCGTCATGAACGTGGCGATGCGGCGGATGACGCCGTCCGCGAGATGCACCCACTTGCTGTGTGTGCCGGGCAGGACGAACCAGCCGTCGCGCCGGCCCAGCGCCACGGCGCCCAGCAACTGCGTCTCCTCGCCGCGCATGACGTCCACGTGCTCGCCGCGCTGCACGTAGCCGGGGACGATGAAGCACGGACGGCCCGCGCGCGGGTCGTCGACGCGGACCACGTGGTCGGGCAGCGCGTCCAGCGGCACGCCGATGTCGAGATAAGGCACTTCGCGCCAGCCCTGGGCGCTGCCGACCATGCCGGAGGCGACGGCGGGAATGCCTGGATCGACGCCCATTTCCGCCACGAGGGCGGCGAACGACCCGGCGAAATCGGGGCGCACGGCGAGCATGCCCTGGTCGTCGGCGCGCGTGGCGAGGCAGGTGCCGGCGGCGTCGACGAGATAGGCGCGGCGGTTGCTCGAGCCCCAGTCGATGCCGAGCAGGCGGTGTGATGCGGAGGAAGCCATCGCGCCAGCTTACACCGATTTGATGTACGTGACGCGCGCCGTCGGCTTGGGACGCGTGGCCGTCTCGCGCAGCGCGCCGAGCATGGCTTCCGCCGCGGGCGACAGCTGGTGATGGCGGCGCGTGATGATGCCGTAGACGTCCATCCGCAGATTCAGTTCGTACGGCAGCATGGCCAGCAGGCCGCTATCCAGGTAGGGCTTGACGAGTTCCACCGACATGGGCGCCACCATGTCGCTGCCCAGCAGCAGCGTCGTCACGACGGGCAGCTCGGCCGTCGACACGGTCTCCGCGGGCTGCTCCAGGCCCTGCGTGAGGAACAGCGCCGCCATCCGGTCGCGCACCATGCTGCCGGCGGGCGGCACGATCCACGCCTGCTGCGCGAGTTCGGCCAGGTCCAGGCCGCGCGCGCCCAGCAGCGGGTGTCCGGCGCGCACGATCAGGCTGTGCGGCTCGTCGGTGATCGGCTCGAAGTGGAATTCGTCCGCAATCGAACCGTCCACGACGCGGCCGATGACGATGTCGAGGTCTCCGGCACGCAGGCGCTCGACGAGCTGCTTGCTGCTGCCGACCTCGATCGACACGTTCAGGCGCGCATGCCGCGTCTTGAGCAGGGTAACGGCGGCCGGCACCAGCGTGGTCGACGGCGTCAGGATCGCCCCGACCGCGACGCGCCCGCGCAGGCCGGACATCAGTTCCATCACTTCCTGGTACGCGGCGTCCATCTCGGCCAGCGAGGCGCCGGCGCGGCGGATGAGCACCTTGCCGTACCACGTGGGCTCGACGCCGCGCGGCAGGCGCTCGAACAAGGTGACGCCCAGCGCGTGTTCCAGCTCGCCGAGCAGTTTCGAGGCCGCCGGCTGCGTGAGGTTCGCGGCCTGGGCGGCCTGCATGATCGATCCATGCCGGCCCAGTTCGACAAGCAGGACGAGGTGGCGCGTCTTCAGGTAGGCGCGGACGAAGCGGTCGGAACGGGGATCGGACATGGCGGTGCGGCGTGGGCCTTGAAAGTTTCCACAATGATAGTTGCCGATCCGCTCAGGGTCAAACTCGGGAATACGACTTAGTGCGGCTACCAACACGTTTTGTTACTCCGACGACAACGGCTCGGTACGCTGAGCCGTGATCACCGCCCGCTACCGGCCAAAAACGGGCCTACGCGCGCGCCCGTTTCCGGTTGAACGAAGTGCCACTTACCTGCCAGCACCGTCCGCGCTTAGATCAGATCAGTCGAACTTGACGAGATCCTTGAAGATCAGCTGCCCCCAACTTTTCCCGCGCGCATGCACAAGTAGTCCGCCTTCGGAAAGTCCGCCGAGCTTTACCGGCGAGAAACCGAGATGTTCCGCAAGCGCAGCGACCTCCGATGCGGCGTCGTTATCTTCACTCGCCAGAAAGACGACTCTCCTGCCGCCGTGTACGCACGGATCCTGGTCAAGCACCGCGGCGACCAGGTGATTGAAGCCTTTCACCAGCCTGGCTCCGGCAAACGTCGTCGCGACAAAGGCGGAGGACGGGAGACCGTCCAGCTCTTCAAGCGGGGCCTGCGTGTTCATCGCGTCGACGATGATCTTCCCGTTCCAGTCGGACAGGGCTTTTGCGACCTCCGGATGCGATTCGAAACGGACGGCCAAAAAGATGATATCCGCCTTGACGGCTTCCGCCAGGGTCATGGGAATGATCGTAGGCCCGATGGCGGCCGCCTCGGCTGCAAAGCTGCGCGGGTCGCGGGTGCTTGCAACAGCCACTTCGATACCTTTGCGGGCGAACGCCCTGGCCAGTGCCTGGCCAATCTTGCCGAAGCCAATAATTGCGTAACTCATATAGTTCTCCTTCGTTCCGGGGTGCGGTCAGAGCTTGTAACCACCACTCGCTTCGATCGCTTGGCCGGTCACCCAACGGCCCTCATCGGACGCAAGGAATGCCACGACGGCGGCGATTTCCGAAGGCTCGCCAAAGCGGCCCAGCGCGATTTGGGCCTCGACCGCCTTGACGAGTTCGGGATTCTCGCGGAATTCGGCGTTCGCATCGGTTCGCGTGAAGCCCGGCGCAACGGCGTTCGCCGTGATGCGACGCGGCCCCAACTCGATTGCGAGCGTGTGGGTCAGGGTGTTGATGGCCGCTTTCGCCATCGAGTAAATGGGCGCAGCCGTCACCGGCTTCGTGGCTGCGGCGGAAGAAATGTTGATGATGCGCCCGCCATCGGCAAGACGATCGAGAGCGGCCTGAACGATGAAAAATGGCGCGCGGGCGTAGACGGCCATCAGTGTGTCCCAACCCTCCGGCGTGGCGTCCCTGAAGCCAAGCCAACCGGAATTGCCGGCATTGTTGACCAGAATGTCGAGCGCTGTGCTACCGTTCCGTTGCGTGAATTCGTCGTCGAGTCTCTCGAACAAGGCCGGGACGGTGTTCGGATCAACGAGATCCGCATGGATCGCGAACGCGACGCCTCCCGCTTTCTCGATCGCCGCGACGACCTCGTCCGCGCTGGATTTACTGGCGTTATAGGTCAGTGCCACAGTCGCACCGTCTTTTGCGCGACGTTCGGCGATTGCGCGGCCAATGCCACGCGATGCCCCGGTGACGAGCGCTGTTTTTCCCTTCAGTGATTGTGTCATTCGATTTTTCTCCTCAGAGCTGTGCCAGGCCGCCGTCGACGGCGACCTCGCTGGCGGTCATGAAGCTGCTGTCCGACGAGGCAAGAAAGGCGGCCGCCGCCCCGATCTCCGCTGGTTCGGCCATACGCTGGAGCGGCGTCATCGCGCCGTACGCCTTCTGGCCCTCTTCACCTAGCGCCTGCCTGGCGAGTTCGGTCGCCGTCGCCCCCGGCGACAGCACGTTGACCCGGATGCCTGTGCCTTTCAAGTCCTCCGCCCAGGTCCGGGCAAGGTTGCGCACCGCTGCCTTGCTCGCGCTGTAGGCCGTGAATCCCGGGGCTCCCGTGGTACCGGCGCTCGATCCGGTCAGGATGATCGAACCGCCTGGACCCATCAGTGGCAGCGCCTTTTGCACCGTAAAGATCGTCCCCTTCACATTGGTGTCGAAGGTGTCGTCGATGTGCTCGGCGGTGATCTGGCCGAGAGGAAGCGGACTTCCCGCCCCCGCGTTGGCCAGGACGATGTCGAGGGTGCCGCGCTCGGCCTTCACCGCCGCGTAGAGCCGGTCGAGGTCAGCCAGCTCGGAAACTGAGCCGGACACGGCGCGGGCATTGGGCCCGAGGGCGGTGAGAGCGGCATCGAGTGCCTCCTGGCGGCGCCCGAAGATGAAGACGAAGGCACCTTCCTCGATGAAGCGCTTGGCCGCGGCGAGGCCGATGCCGGTTGCGCCCCCGGTGATGACGGCGGTCTTTCCGTTTAATCTGTTCATGTCGTGTGCTCTTTCATTCGCGTTGCGCGGGAGCTGGAAAAATTCCAGATGGCGCTGTATTATGTGGATCACCGATCCACATAATCCAATATATGGATCACTGATCCACTTGTCAAGGGAACTTATGCGAGCCGACGCCCAAAAAAATCGCAATCAAATCCTCACGGTCGCGCGTGACGTGGTCGCCGAGCATGGCGCCGAGGCCTCGATGCGCGATATCGCCCGCCGCGCCGGCGTAGGCTTGGCCACCTTGCTTCGTCATTTCTCGACACGGGAAGCCTTGTTCGAGGCGCTGCTGTGTACCCATCTGGACGCGCTGACCCGGAAGGCGGACGAACTCGAAAGCTCGGCTTCGGCCGACGAGGCGCTATTGACCTGGTTTCGGGAGCTGGTGGCATTCACGCGGAGCTACAGAGGCGTCGTCGCCATGATGGCGGCCGCCCACGCGAATCCGGACTCCGCGCTTTACGCGTCATGCGCCGCAGTGCACTCGGCAGGCGCGCGGCTGTTGCGGCGTGCCCAGGACGAAGGAACGGCACGCCCCGACATGACCGGGGACGACCTGTTCGCGCTGATCACGGCGCTCGGCTGGACAGCCGATCAACCGTCATTTGCGTCGCGAGTGGATCATCTCGTCACGCTCATGACGAGCGCCATCCTGAAAATTGGCCCCGGCACCGCCGCAAAGAAGCCCGAGCAACAGGACGCAGCTTAGTGGTGTCTGCATGGGATCGCGCCCGTTGGCCGACCCCGTGGAAGGATGCGCCTAAATGCGGAGCGAGAGTGCCGTCGCGAAGAAATCGGTGACTGCGCGCACGCGGGTGGGCACGAAGCGGCGCTTGGGCCAGACAAGGCTGATGTCGCGCGGCTCGTGGATGAAATTATCAAGTACCGTAACCACGTCCGAATCACGGAATTCCTCGACAAGAGATGCCCGATGGAACATGCCGATGCCTACACCGGCTTTCACGCCGGCCAGAATTGCTTCGGCGCTGTTGGATGACAGGTTGCCGCGCACCGGCACGCTGAAGCGGCCTTCGGGCCCGTAGAAATTCCACTCGGTCATTTCGCCGTAGATCAGGCAGTTGTGGTGGACCAGGTCGGCGGGCATCCCGGGTAATCCGCGCTGTTCGAAATAGCGGCGCGCACCGGCGCAGATCAAGGACGTGCCCGCCACACGGCGAACGACGGAATCCGGATCGTTGACCGTGCTCAGTCGGATCGCCAGATCGATGCGGTCTTCAACCATGTCGCGCAGCGCGTCGGACAGTACAAGATCCACGCGCAAGTCCGGATGGCGCACCAACAATTCCGGAATCAGCGGCAGAACGTGCAGGCGTGCGAACGTCGAAGGCGCGGCGATGCGCACGAGGCCGGAAACGTCCAGTGTGCTGCCGGCAAGTTCGCTGTCTGCCACTCGAATCTCCTCGAGCAGCGGCTTGGTACGCTCGTAGTACCTCTGCCCTTGGTCGGTAAGCGTCACCTTTCGCGTGCTGCGATGGAGCAGCGCTACGCCGAGCCGCGTTTCCAGAGCGTTCACCGCCTTGCTGACGGCAGACTGCGACTCACCTCTCTTGCGTGCCGCCGAGGAAAATCCGCCGGTCTCGACCACGGCTATGAAAGCACTCAATTCCTGGAACTGATCCATTCTACTTTGGAATAAGTCTTATGAAAATTTTTCGGATTATCACTTACTAATCACTAAATTACCATCCTCTCGTCAACTTTTTGTTTGGAGAGATTCTGTGACTTACGCAATCATCGGCTTTGGAGAAGTAGGACAAGCGCTTGCCAGTGCCTTCGCCCGCATGGGCATCGAAGTTGCCGTCGCTACCCGGCGTGCACCTGACGCGTTGGCGTCGCGGGCGCTGGCGATCGGCGGATCGGTTCGACCAAAAACCTTGCAGGACGCCCTGCAAGCCGACGTCATCTTCCTTGCCGTGCCGTTCCTGGAACATGCAACCGTTGCCAGGGCGCTGACGAACTGGCAAGGCAAGACGATCATCGATGCGACCAATGCCTATGGCGTGCCGGTCGAAACGCTGGACGGTCAGCCATCCTCCGCCGCCATCGCCAGGGCATTCGTCGGCGCTTCCGTCGTAAAAGGCTTTAATCATCTTCCTGCCGGTCTGCTGGCGGCCGATCCACGCGTCAAGGGCGGGAGACGTGTGGTCTTCCTGTCCAGCGACCACGACGAGGCAGTACCGCAGGTCGCCGCGTTGGCCGAACGCCTCGGCTATGCGCCGGTATGGCTGGGCAAACTCGGCGAAGGCGGTGCGCTGGTTCAGGCGCGCGGGCGCAGTTGGGCGTCGCTGATCTTCCAGGACCTCGTCAAAGCAGACTGACGCGACGAGCGCATCAATTATCCCCGTGCGCTCCATCGCTACCACCAGGAGGGGATTGACCGCCTCGCTCGCGCGGCGGAAGCGGCACTAGCAGAACCGGAGAAATAACATGCACATCGAACTTGAAAGCCGCACTGCCATCGTGACCGGCTCCACCGCCGGCATCGGCCGCGCGATCGCCGAAGGACTTGCACGCGCGGGCGCGTCTGTCGTGATCAATGGGCGCACCCAGGAACGCGTGGACGCGGCGCTCCACGACATGCGCGTGCTGCTTCCAAACGCCAAATTGAGCGGCGTCGCCGCCGACATCGCCACGCCGGAAGGTTGCGCAGCGTTGATCACACAGGTGCCTGACACCGACATTCTGGTCAACAACGCGGGCACCGCCCGTCCGAAGAACTTCTTTGACCAGACCGACGAAGAGTGGCTCGACCTGTTCCAGCTGAATGTGTTGAGCAGTGTACGTTTGTCGCGGCATTACATTCCGAAGATGACGGCGCGCGGCTGGGGCCGCGTGGTGTTCATCAGCAGCGAATCGGCATTGAACATTCCGAAGGAAATGATCGACTACGGCATGACCAAGACTGCAATGCTGGCGGTGTCGCGCGGCCTGGCCGAACTCGTCGCCGGCAGCGGCGTGACCGTCAATGCAGTGCTGCCCGGTCCGACGGATTCGGAGATCCTGTCGAACTGGATGACATCCACAGCCCGGGAGCAAGGCATCACGCCCGCCCAGGCCGAGCAGGATTTCCTGAAAACGATGCGTCCGACCACGCTGATCCAACGCTTCGCCACCACCGAGGAAGTGGCAAACATGGTAATTTATGTCGCCTCGGAACAGGCATCGGCGACGACAGGTTCGGCTTTACGTGTCGACGGCGGTGTTGTTCGCACAATTGCCTGATTCGCCAGGCAGCCGCAGTGGAAAAGTGCGTAACTTCACGGTCCTGCAACTGCTAAGCTGCAAGGATGAATGCAAAAACAATGAACCGACGTATCGGTTGGGCCATTGTGGCCATCGCGGTCGCACTGCCCGTCGTCTCCCCCCACGCCAGACCCGCCCCAGGTGGCGTGTCCTGCGGGCTCGGCCTGCCGCCCGGCGCTCCCGGCTTCGCGGAAGCCCAGGCGCAGCTGGCTCTCGAAGCCAAAACGCACGGCTATCTGAAGGTGTGCGAGGCAAACTTGGAGCGCTACCGCATTGCATTCCGACCGTCCGCGCCGATCATGGCAGATTTGTCGTTCCAGCCGGTGAACCTCTCTCGCACGCAATTCGCCAATTTCAAGAGCCTGGGCGCGATGATCGAGCCCGACAATACTCCGCATACACGCTTGTACCGCGGCTTTCTAATGCCCGACGGTCATATTGTGACGCTATTCGAGCAAGACATGTCCGTTGATGGCACCAGTAGTTGGCGTGCCCCGGAGGATGAGCCCGAACGCATCAACGGCATGCCCGCACGGCTCAGCGTGTTTCAGGCCCCTTCCGGCAACGCGATCTCGCACCTGTCCTGGGTCGAGCGGCGACGTGCTTACGAACTCTGGATCGATGCCAACGTCGTAGATACACCGCTGCGCAAGCAATTATTTGCGCTGGCGGCATCGCTTCCGCCTTCGGTCCCGGCTTGCCCGAACGAAGTGCCGCCCAAGCCAGCGCGAACAGGTGCCGATGGTTTTCCGGCAGATGAACCGATGCCGATAACGCTGACCCAGACGGAAATCGATGACATGTCCGACAGGAGCAAAAGGCCGTGTAAATAACGACCAACGCCTGCAGGCGAATCCCTGGATTTTATTCGTCTCAAGGGGTCGACTGAGGAGTTTCAGCAATGGCTTCTGCCGCCAGAAGCGGCCTTTCAACTTCGAAATAAAGGATTCTATGAGCGATTCACCCGATAAAAAAGGTAGCAAATTCATGGTGTCGGGATTTGTTTTGGAGTGGCGATTGGGTGCGCAATTGGCATCGCGATCGGCAACCTTGCTCTTGGCATTGGTCCAGGGGTCGCAAGTGGCGTTGTTATTGGCGCCTTGATTTCGAAGTCCCGGCGCTAGATTTTGCATTCGACCGTCAAAACAGCTCTGTTCTTCAGCACGGACCCGAAGGGCCGCGTTGGGTCGGTTCCGGCCGGTCGTGACCGCAGGTGACTTTTCCAGCTTTACAACATGCTATGCTGGCCCAACGGCCTGGGCCAGAAGCAGACGGACGTAAGCAGATCTATGGCTATACACTAACGCTAGGAATAACATGTTTGCTAAAAAAACCGTAGAAACCTATGAGGGCACAGTAGAACGCATCGGTGTCGTGCAGGAGTCTTCAAACGACGGTGGACGGACCTGCTACGCCATACTCTTGAAAGGGGAGGCCCAACCTCGAATCATTGACACTCAGCAGCGGAATGGCCCAGAAGAATTCGAGCTGCGCGTTCGGCTGGCCTTAACCTCACCGGGAGATTACGTAACTGCCCGTCGAGAGGGACACTACGTTGTCGAGTTCGAGAATCTTGCTTTGACTGCTCGCCTAAGCGGAGGCACGAATATGACCGATACCCGCCTCGGTTAAACAGGACGGAAAAGCTTGTTGGACTCAGAATTTCTTTATGCACATGTATGCTGCCACGGTTCAAAGTCGGCAGAGGCGTTGTTGGAATTGACTTCTGAGGACGCAGTTAGCGAATTCTTGGAGTGGTCCTACGACCGCTACGGGTCCAGGCTGTGTAAAAACGTAGGCCGGTGTAAACGAAACGGGTCCGGTAAACGTTGAGGAAGTATCTCATCACTGGGGTGCCAAATGAAGCGCTTTATCGAAGGCGAAGATCGCGGGCAAGGGACTTTACTTCCCGAGCATTTGGACGACTACGTGGCTGAAGACAATCCGGTTCGCGTGATCGATGTGTTCGTTGAAGAACTTGACCTCGCGGGCCTCGGTTTTGAGCGCGTACATCCAGCGAAAACAGGCCGACCGGCCTACCATCCAGCTGTTCTTCTCAAGCTCTACATCTATGGTTACCTGAATCGTATCCAGTCGAGTCGGCGGCTCGAGCGAGAAGCTCAGCGCAACATCGAACTGATGTGGCTGACAGGTCGCCTGACACCCGACTTCAAAACGATTGCGAACTTTCGAAAAGACAATGGCAAGGCCATTCGCAATGTCTGCCGGCAGTTCGTCATCTTGTGTCAGCAGCTCGATCTGTTTTCGGATGCCGTCGTCGCCATCGACGGAAGCAAATTCAAGGCGGTCAACAGCAGCGACCGCAATTTCACTGATGCCAAACTGAAGCGCCGGATGGAAGAAATTGAGTCGAACATCATCCGTTATTTGGCAGAGCTCGACACGGCCGACCGGCGAGAACCCGCAGCAGCACAACCGAAGCGCGTTCGTCTCAACGACAAAATCGCCGCACTAAAATCGCAGATGGCGACGTTGAAGGAAATCGAAGCGAAGCTGACAGAGACTGGCGAAACGCAAATTTCACTGACCGATCCAGATGCCCGTTCGATGATCACGCGAGGTGCGGGCATCGTGGGCTACAACGTGCAGACTGTTGTCGACGCCAAGCATCATTTGATCATCGAGCACGAAGTAACCAACATCGGCAATGATCGCGATCAGCTGTCGGGTATGGCCAAGAAGGCACGTACGGTAATCGGCACGCCAATACTTACCGCAATTGCCGACCGTGGCTACTTCAAGGGTGAAGAAATTCTGGCCTGTCATGAGGCCGGAATCTTTGCTTTGGTGCCGCCGACGAAGACGTCCGGCGCCAAGGCCGACGGGCGATTCGACAAGGCCGATTTCATTTATGATCCGCAAAAGGACGAGTACCGCTGTCCGGCAGGCGAAGCACTGATCTGGCGCTTTGCGAGCGTCGAAAAAGGTATGAAGAACCACCGGTACTGGAGCTCGAATTGCAAGGGATGTCCGCTCAAGGAAAAGTGCACGCCGAGCGCGCAACGACGTGTGACGCGCTGGGAGCACCAGGACGTACTCGACGATATGCAAGCTCGTCTTGAACAAAGTCCAGATGCCATGCGAATTCGACGCTCCACGGTCGAGCATCCGTACGGCACGATCAAAGCCTGGATGGGATCGGCACACTTCCTGACGAAGGGATTGGACCGCGTGAAGACCGAGATGAGCCTGCATGTGCTCGCCTATAATTTCAGGCGCTTGATGGCGATTCTGGGCATGGCGAGCATGATGAATGCGATCAGGGCGTTTGCCCGCTATCCGCAGTTATACCAGAGGCTCTGGGCGGGTTTCCTGCCAACCCCGATGAAAACACCGAAAAGAAGCTGGGGCGTCTCGCGGCGCTTTCCGATGCTTTGCAATTAGTCCTGGCTCGTGTAACCGAGCTCCCAGGCTTCGGTTTCGCGTTTTTACACGGCCTGGGTCGGGACCTGACGTTCACCAACCGGCGCCATCCGGACAAGAATGAGCATTGCTCCCGCCGCGTTTTCCTGGTGGCGCTTCACACGCCGTAGAATGCTGCTTTGCTCTACAAGTATGGAGTTTTACCATGGAAACAATCGACCAGCGTTACCTCGTCCAGCAAAACAAGCGCACTGGCGACGGCAAGACGGCGCCCGTCTTTGCCAGAGTCATGCGTAGCAAGGAAGGCAAGTTCGAAGGCGTGTCATTTATTAAAAATAAAGAGAAAGCAACCGTCATGACAGCCGCTGAAGCTCAGGAAGTGGTCACGTGGGCAGCAAAGAAGAAGGAAAATGCCCAACAGTATGAAACTAAAGTTATTTGTGTGGGCCAGTAGCCGCATGTAGATTCTTGTTGGGTCTGAGCGTTCATGGTCGGCCGGGTTCGGCCAGGAGCGGACCTAGTAACGTACGGGCAGTGCCTCGGATCAAATGAAGCGGAACAACATGGAACCGTCTAAACCCATTGAGCTTCCGTTCACTCGTGACTCAGTGATTCATGTGCTTACCTACGGCGCTAATCCGGAAACCAGCCCGTATAGTCACAGGCAGATCGCGGAGTGGTGTGATCGTTTCTGGTGTCAGTATCTGAATATCGACGCTGAACCTTCAATCGAAGCGTTACTGCATGTGCTGACCGATATCGAAACGCAGTGGGACCTCTATCTTTCGAACACATACTCGATTGAGGAGTTGCGCTCAAAATCGTTTGATAGCGAGACCATGCCGGTTCAATGGTTTCGCGACTGGCTCAAGCAAATCGAGAAATAAAACCCAAACATCTACTCTGGGTCGACAGCTGCCGGTCGTGACAGTCCGTGACTTTTTCACTTCGACAACATGCTATGCTGAACCGAATGGCCGAGAGTCGCGGGAACGGATTCGACGGAAGACCTATGGCACCCGCGACCGGACAAGGCAGCATGTCTTTGACTACATCGAGATGTTCTACAATCCAAAGCGCCGGCACAGCTTCAGCAATGACTTGTCGCCGATGGAGTACGAAAAGCAGTATTTTCAGCGGCTGTCGAGTGTCTAGAAAACTTGTGGCGATTCAATATGAAGAAAAATTTTCACCAATTATCTGTAGATTCCCTCCCGAAGACACGTGAGCAGATTTACGAAGAATCATCCAAGGGCCGGCGTGTGATTTATTGGCTCAGCTTAGCTGTTGTGATCGGCGTCATCGCAGCGATTTGGTTCTCGGCATAGGCACCGTGCCGACAGGCCGTTGACCTTTATGACCGTCGGCATTGGGTCGTTCCTGCCGTACAATGAACGGCCGAGATCGGCCACGAGCAGACGGTGGTCGAGCGGTCCTAAGTGCGTAGGGCGAGGTCATGAACTTACGTTGTGTCGTTTAAGGTCATCAATGCGAACTGTAACAACCTTCGACTTCAAACTATTCAACTTATCCAGATCCGAGACGGAGCAGCGGCTCGGCGCTGATGCCGCATATTGGCTTCATTCGCGACTTCAAGCTCAAGGCGTCAAAGCCGAGGCACCTCGTCCTACGGGCTTGGGTTGGTACGCCATCAAGGTATGGAAATGAAAGACATCTCGATGATAAGAAACTGGCTCCTCTCCTTCGCCTTGGCGTTTTCAGTCACCACGCTGGCCTGCGCTGCCGACCCCGAGCCGCGCCACGTTGTGCTACGGAACACCCAAATCGTGACTGTGCAATCGAAGATCACAGGCAAGGCGCACGAGCTGATCGTGATGCTGCCGGACAGCTACTCTTGGAGTCCGGGCAGGAAATACCCGGTGCTGTACTTCCTCGATGCCTACTGGGACGTGCCGCTGATGTCCGCCCTGCACGGCAGCCTTGTCTACGACAAGATGATGCCCGAGTGCATCATGGTGGGCTTGTCCTATCCCGACGGCACCGACTACAGCGTCGAACGCATGCACGACTACACGTACACGGCGATGGCAGGGGCCGCCGGATCGGGCAAGGGCGACCAGTTCCTCGAGTTCATCCGTAAGGAAGCCGCGCCGCTAATCGAAACCACCTACCGCGCCGAACAGACCAACCGCGTCCTCGTCGGGGCTTCGCTGGGCGGCTTGTTTGCGCTCGGCGCCGCGTTGAAAGATCCGGATTTCTTCAACGGGTATGTCGCCGTAAGCCCGGCTGTCGTCTGGGATAACGGTGCGCTGTTCAAGCTCGAGGAGGCATTCGCCAAGCAGAATCGGCCGCTCAAGGCGCGCATGTTCATTTCGGCCGGTTCGCTCGAACCCGTCCAGTTCCGGGGACCGATCGAACTGTTCGAAAAACAGATCGGAACACACGGCTACAAGGGCTTGGAATTGCAGAGTTATACGGTGGAGGGAACGGACCACGGTACCGTCAAGCCCGAAAGCTATCTTCGCGGCCTGAAATGGGTGTGGCAGGGGCGCCAGTAAACGCCGCGGTGCGGGCATAGATACGCCCGACACAATCTCATCCGAAGCCAACGAAAGAGATTGGAAACTGATCGCGTGGGGATGTCCGCTTCGGGTCGGCAGCGGCCTGTGGTGACAGTCCGCGACTCCTACAGGTCGGCAGCCTGCTATGCTGATTCGAACGGCCGGGTTCGGCCAAGACCGACCCTTCGCCAACGATCGCTTACGGGCACACTGGATCGGCGCCGTGAGACAACGCAACAATCATGAAAAATGAATATCGCGTCGATCTGCGCAACGTGCGCGACATGAACGCGTTCGCCGGCGCGTTCAATGACGGTTTGATCCGAGCTGCGGGTGGGCACTGGAATGGAAATAACTGGGATGCCTTCAACGACTACCTCTCTTGGCCAGAGGACGAGTCATATATGCTTTTTCTGGACGGCTGGTCGCAATGCACTGCACTCGGCGAGCACGACAAGGCGATCTTCGAAGAAATCCTCGCTGCCAATTCCCACGTCTCTGTCAAACGAACGTGACTAGCCTGGTCAGCCGCCAACCGGCGGCACCCGGCGAGAAGTAGATACCGGGTGTGGCAAAGAAGTGCAAGAACTGAAAATCCTTGTGTCGGTGGTTCAATTCCGCCCCGGCCATCGAATACAACGCGGTTACGAAGAAGATAGAAGTTGTAGTGAAGGGTTGGATAAGGAACGGCATCACTAAGTGCTCATTTAAAATACCAAGTGCCAAACGATGTGGTCTCGCAGATCGCACAGACGAATCAACTCATATCTGAGACCGGGCCCGCGGGTTCATGCCTAGGGAAACGCTGAATAAATAGCTTGCGCGTCCGATTCGATGCATCAAAACCAGCGTCGGACATCACGATGGTTGAAATCAGTTATTTTTCGCGCGTGTGCTGGGCCACGAGACGCGTTTTTGGGTGCCGCGGTGTGCGCCCCCCCGGTTCAGGGCGGAGTTCGGGCGTGGGAGCTTCCAAAAGTTCGGCCGGCCAGCACCAGATTGGCGAATGCGAACAAGGTGTGGAGCTGGGCGGTGTTCTTCGCCAGCCCACGGTAACGCGTCTTGCGATGCTTGAACAGGTTCTTCAGCACGTGGAACGGATGCTCGACCTTGGCGCGCACGCTGGCCTTGGCCTTTTCCAGCTTTTCCTTGGCGCGGCCCAGCGGATTCTTCTTCATTGCCTTGCGGACGCTGCGCTTCATCGCGATGTGCCAGGTGACCTCCTTTCCCGCGTTCTCCGG
Organism: Massilia sp. Masssp94; assembly: GCF_059491305.1. Taxonomy (NCBI): domain Bacteria; kingdom Pseudomonadati; phylum Pseudomonadota; class Betaproteobacteria; order Burkholderiales; family Oxalobacteraceae; genus Massilia; species Massilia sp. Masssp94. The sequence continues at coordinate 6,168,257 of NZ_CP168501.1, read as the reverse complement.
GCGCTTGTCGGCGCCCTGGTACCCAGCGTCGCCGAACACCATCGTTTCGTCGCCATGAAGAAGATTGTGGGTTTGCGTGACGTCGGACACGTTGCCCGGGGTGGTCACCAGCGTATGCGTCAGGCCGGATTTGGCATCGACGCCGATATGGGCCTTCATGCCGAAGAACCAGTTCTTGCCCTTCTTCGATTGATGCATTTCCGGGTCGCGTTTTTCGTCGCGGTTCTTGGTCGAGGGAGGCGCCGCGATCAGGGTCGCGTCGACGATGGTCCCCTCGCGCATCATCAAGCCACGGCTGGCCAGGTGCCCGTTGATTTCATCGAAGATCCTGCGCGTCAGGTTGTGTTTCTCGAGCAGACGGCGGAACTTGAGAAGTGTCGTCGCGTCCGGCGCCGACTCGTGCGTCAGGTCGATGCCGACAAAGCCGCGAATGGCCTGGCTGTCGTAGATCGCATCTTCGATGCCCTCGTCAGACAAGCCGAAGCACTGCTGCGCGATGTACATGCGCAGCATCCGCTCCAGACCGACCGGCCGACGACCGCGCCCTTCACCCTTGGGGTAGTACGGCAGCAGCGCCGCCACCAGCGCCGGCCACGGCGTCACGGCCTCGATCTCGGCCAGAAAACGATCGCGCCGCGTCAGTCTCTTTTTGCTTGCGAACTCGGCGTCCGAAAAACTCGTTTGCTTCATCGGGATGCTGGAAAGGTGGGATGCGTCATTGTGCCAGTTGCGCCCGCCGCCGGGGGGGCTCAGCGATTAAATCAGATGGTATGGACGCCTCCTCCCGGACTCCGGCAGAGCAGGAGATTTGCACGCATTGTCGAAGGCAGTAGAGTAGCTGACATTCACCAGACAGGGGGATTCGACATGAAACAGCTCGTCATTGGTATGGATATCGCCAAAACCGTGTTCCAGCTCCACTCTGTTGATACGAATGGCGAAGTCAAGCGCTTGAAACTGCAACGTAATGAGGTTATCCCGTTTTTCACACAGCTTGCACCTGCTATCGTCGCAATGGAGGCTTGTGGCGGCGCCCATGAATGGGGGCGCAAGCTCAGTGTCCTCGGCCATCAAGTCAAACTGTTGGCGCCGAAATCGGTGCGTCCCTTTGTCCAGCGCAATAAAACCGACGCAGCTGATGCAAAGGCGATCTGGACCGCTGTCCAACAGCCCGAGGCGCGTACCGTGGCCCTGAAAACTGAGCATCAACAAACCATCCTGGCCCTGCATCGCATGCGCGAGCAACTGATGAAGTTTCGCATCATGCAGACCAACGCGTTACGCGGCATCCTGTATGAGTTCGGCATCGTGCTGCCGGCCGGGTATCCCGCGCTGACGAAGGCGTGGGCCGACGCTCTGTCGGAGGCATCCGAGCGGCTGCCAGAAGTGCTGGTTGTGAGCCTCCAGGAACAGTGGGCACGTGTTCAATCCCTGGATCGGGAAATGGCAGTGATCGAACGTCGATTGACCGACTCCCTGCGCAGGACCGAGCAGTGCAGGAGGTTGATCGAGATCCCCGGCGTCGGCTTGTTCACCGCGACCGCCGCGGTCGCGACAATCGGCGACCCCGCCACTTTCAAATCCGGCCGTGAATTCGCATCGTGGCTCGGGTTGGCACCGCGACAGACTGGAACAGGCGGACGCGTTCGACAACATGGGATAAGCAAGCGCGGCAATGTCTATCTGCGTACCCTGCTCATGCATGGGGCTCGCGCGATCGTAGCGCGACGTGGGCACTCGCCTTGGCTTGAAGCCCTGCCGACCAGCAGGCATATTGCGCAGGCGAAAGCAAACAGCACCAACAAGCAAAAGGATCAGAATCTCTGACCAAATACTACCAAGGAAGAACTGGGAGCAACTTTGTATCAACAGCAACCTTCAATGAATGTGTTAAACGGCAACTAAACTGACACAGAGTTCTGTTTGTTGAAATGAGGATCCACCATGTTCTGTGGGAGTAAACAAAATTGAATTGAGTTGAAAATTGGATGAGGTGAATCATAATGGGATGCAGCAGAAGAGAATGAAGATGAATGTATCTATGCAGCAGAAGAATAACAAACCAAGGCAAAAGCAAATATAAAATAAAATAATTTTGCATATGCTAGTAAAATGGAGAGGGTATCTGTCAGAATTGGAAGTCATTATATTCTGCAAATGTTTATGTATAGCATTGTTGTGAAGTAATTAGAAAATATGTGTGTGTTGGTTGGGGGGGGGGGGGGGGTGTGTGTGTGTGTGTGTGTGTGTGTGTGTGTGTGTGTGTGTGTGTGTGTGTGTGTGTGTGTGTGTGTGTGTGTGTGTGTGTGTGTGTGTGTGTGTGTGTGTGTGTGTGTATGGGGGAATGTATATATATCAAATGGACACCGGACACAACGCGTGTTTCAGAAAGAGAGAGCACGCGCGCGCGCGGGCGCGCGCGCGCGCGCGCGCGCGCGCGCGCGCGCGCGCGCGCGCGCGCGCGCGCGCGCGCGCGAGAAAGAAGGGAAGAAAAAAAGAGAGAGAAGAGAGAGTGGCAAGACTTGCTCACCTTCGGGTTCCCTCGATGACGAATCGAGTTTTTCCGCGACTGCTCCCTGGTTGGGCAAGGTTCAACGGAAGTACCTTCGTGACTAATTAAAACCTAAGCTCCTTTGGCACGGCCGCTTGTCTTACTGTCGTGACCGCAACGTCCGGTATGGGTCCAGGCTGTGTAAAAACGCGGAACCGAAGCCTGGGAGCTCGGTTACACGAGCCAGGGCTAATTGCAAAGCATCAGAAAGCGCCGCGAGATGTCCCAGCTTCTTTTCGGTGTTTTCATCGGGGGTGGCAGGAAACCCGCGCAGAGCCTCTCGTATAACTGCGGATAGCGGGCAAATGCCCTGATCGCATTCATCATGCTCGCCATGCCCAGAATCGCCATCAAGCGCCTGAAATTATAGGCAAGCACATGCAGGCTCATCTCGGTCTTCACGCGGTCCAATCCCTTCGTCAGGAAGTGTGCCGATCCCATCCAGGCTTTGATTGTGCCGTACGGATGCTCGACCGTGGAGCGTCGAATTCGCATGGCATCCGGACTTTGTTCAAGACGGGCTTGCATATCGTCGAGTACGTCCTGGTGCTCCCAGCGGGTCACACGTCGTTGCGCGCTCGGCGTGCACTTTTCCTTGAGTGAACACCCCTTGCAATTCGAGCTCCAGTACCGGTGGTTCTTCATACCTTTTTCGACGCTCTCAAAGCGCCAGATCAGTGCTTCGCCTGCCGGACAGCGGTACTCGTCCTTTTGCGGATCATAAATGAAATCGGCCTTGTCGAATCGCCCGTCGGCCTTGGCGCCGGACGTCTTCGTCGGTGGCACCAAAGCAAAGATTCCGGCCTCATGACAGGCCAGGATTTCTTCACCCTTGAAGTAGCCACGGTCGGCAATTGCGGTAAGTATTGGCGTGCCGATTACCGTACGTGCCTTCTTGGCCATACCCGACAGCTGATCGCGATCATTGCCGATGTTGGTTACTTCGTGCTCGATGATCAAATGATGCTTGGCGTCGACAGCAGTCTGCACGTTGTAGCCCACGATGCCGGAACCTCGCGTGATCATTGAACGGGCATCTGGATCGGTCAGTGAAATTTGCGTTTCGCCAGTCTCTGTCAGCTTCGCTTCGATTTCCTTCAACGTCGCCATCTGCGATTTTAACGCGGCGATTTTGTCGTTGAGACGAACGCGCTTCGGTTGTGCTGCTGCGGGTTCTCGCCGGTCGGCCGTGTCGAGCTCTGCCAAATAACGGATGATGTTCGACTCAATTTCTTCCATCCGGCGCTTCAGTTTGGCATCAGTGAAGTTCCGGTCGCTACTGTTGACCGCCTTGAATTTGCTACCGTCGATGGCGACGACAGCATCCGAAAACAGATCGAGCTGCTGACACAAAATAACGAACTGCCGGCAGACATTCCGAATAGCCTTGCCATTGTCTTTTCGGAAGTTCGCTATCGTCTTGAAGTCGGGTGTCAGGCGTCCCGTCAACCACATCAGTTCGACGTTGCGCTGAGCTTCTCGCTCCAGCCGCCGACTCGACTGGATGCGATTCAAGTAGCCATAGATGTAGAGCTTGAGGAGAACAGCCGGATGGTAGGCCGGTCGGCCTGTTTTCGCTGGATGTACGCGCTCAAAACCGAGGCCCGCGAGGTCAAGTTCTTCAACGAATACATCGATCACACGAACCGGATTGTCTTCGGCCACGTAGTCGTCCAAATGCTCGGGGAGCAACGTCCCTTGTCCGCGATCTTCGCCTTCGATAAAGCGCTTCATTTGGCACCCCAGTGATGAGATACTTCCTCAACGTTTACCGGGCCCGTTTCGTTTACACCGGCCTACGTTTTGACACAGCCTGGGTCGATAGCGGACATACACGGTCCCAGTCCGAGCACCAGGAAAGCGGCCAGGCTTCCAGTCGCTCCTAGTCGTGATACACCTGGCTCCTACCCCCGTCCACGAGCAAATCCGCCGCATTCACGAACCGCGCCTCGTCGCTGGCAAGGAACAGCGCCGCATTTGCGACGTCCTTCGGCTCCCCGATCCACCCGCACGGCAGCAGCGCGGCCTGGCGCCGGCGTTCCGCGTCGGGATCGGGACAGCCGGCGAGCCACGCCTCGATCCGCTCCGTCATGATCAGGCCGGGCGAGATCGAATTCACGCGGATGCCGCGCGCCGCGTACTCGACGCCGAGCGACCGCGTGAGGCCGATCAGCCCGTGCTTCGCGACGGGATACGGGAAACAGCCCTTGATGACCTTGTGGCCGTGCACGGATGCGATGTTGACGATGCTGCCGCTGCCTGCCGCCAGCATGGACGGGAGCACGGCGCGGCACGCGTTCCACGCACCTTCCAGGTCGAGCGCGAGACAGCGCCGCCAGCCTTCCGCGTCCAGTTCCAGCGGATCGGAAAACACGTTCACGCCCGCGTTGTTGACGAGGATGTCGACCTGCCCGAAGCGTTCCAGCGCGCGTGCTGCCAGCCGCTCCATCGCGGCGGGATCCGTGATGTCGGCCTGGACGAACACGCTGCGTGTCCCGCCCAGTTCCTCGCGCAGCGCCTGCGCGGCCGCGTCGTCGACGTGGCTGTTGATCACGACGCGCGCACCTTCCTCCACGAAGCGCCGCGCGACGGCCGCGCCGATGCCCATGGTGGAGCCGGTGACGATCGCCACCTTCCCTTCGAGTCTTCCGTTCATCTTTTCCTGCCGCTTCCCTGGCCCTGCATGTTTTTGTATGACATGCATCGTACACCAGCGGCAGGCCGGCCTACCACTCCGCGACGCTGCCGTCGGCGTGGCGCCAGACGGGGTTGCGCCAGTCGGGCGCCGTGCGGCTCGCCTCGATCACGCGTTCCTCGTCGATCTCGACGCCGAGCCCAGGCTTCGGCAGCGGCCGGATCCAGCCGGACGACAGCAGGAAGTCTTCCTTGTTCTTCACGTAGTCCAGCAGCTCGGCGCCCTGGTTGTAGTGGATGCCCATGCTCTGCTCCTGCAGCACGGCGTTGTGCGCGACGAAGTCCACCTGCAGGCAGGACGCCAGCGCCACCGGCCCGAGCGGGCAATGCGGCGCGAACGCGATGTCGTGCGCTTCCGCCATCGCCGCGATCTTGACGCATTCCGTGATGCCCCCCGCGTGCGACAGGTCCGGCTGCACGATGGCGAGGCCGCCCCGCTCGAACACGCGCTTGAAGTCGAAGCGCGAGTACATCCGCTCGCCGGCCGCCAGCGGGATCGACGTCGCGTCGGCCAATGCGCGGTAGTACTCGTCCTGCTCCGCCAGCACCGGTTCCTCGACGAACAGCGGCCGGTACGGCTCCAGCTCGCGCAGCAGCACCTTCGCCATCGGCGCGGACACGCGGCCGTGGAAGTCGACGCCGAATTCGATCTCGAAGCCGAACTTCGCGCGCACCTCGGCCACGCGCGCGACGGCCTGGTCGACCTTGCGCGCGTTGTCGATGATGCCCAGTTCTTCGGTGCCGTTCATCTTGAACGTGTCGAAACCGGCTTCCCGCAGCGCGGCGATGCCGGCGATCAGCTCGGCCGGACGGTCGCCGCCCACCCAGCTGTACGTCTTCATGCGGTCGCGCACGAGGCCACCCAGCAGCTCGTACACAGGCTGCCCCAGCACCTTGCCCTTGATGTCCCACAGTGCCTGGTCGACGCCGGCGATCGCGCTCATCAGGATCGGACCGCCGCGATAGAAGCCCGCGCGGTACATCGTCTGCCACAGGTCGTTGATGCGGCCCGGATCCTTGCCGACGAGGTAGTCGGACAGTTCGTGCACGGCCGCCTCGACGGTGCGTGCGCGCCCCTCGATGACGGGCTCGCCCCAGCCGGTGACGCCTTCGTCGGTCTCGATCTTCAGCAGCATCCAGCGCGGCGGGACGCGGTAAGTGGTGAGTCGGGTGATTTTCATGGCGGCCAGTGTAGCCGCGCCCGGGCCACCGCATGCATGCGCAATCGCGGGGGATCTATACAGTTCCGATATAGACGGCGGCCAGGCCAGTCCGCACCGGCTGGCCGAGGTGGAAATTCCTTTACACTGGACCGCCAACCGAAAGGAGTCGCAGATGAGGTTCAACATTTACGGCCGCTTCCAGGTCGATGTCCGGCGCGAGAACGACGCCTGGGCCGTGTATCGCGCGGTTCCCGGCAAGCGGACCCCGTTCGAGGAGGTCGTCATTCCACCGGACGTGCCGGCGGACGAACTGGCGACGTGGCTCGACGATATCTTTCACGAATATGCCGGGCACGGAGACAAGGTCGAACGGATCCCCGATTGAAGGCCAGGTGACAATCCGCGCCTTTTCGCGCGACGCAAAATGCTATGCTCCGCCGGCCCTGATCGCCAAGAACGGATCGCATTCATGAAGATTTTGACCAAGCCCGCGCGCGCCGCGCTCGACGACGTCACGGACGCCGTCTCCGCTACCGCCGACATCCTGCAACAAAGCGGCCGCCTGGAACCCGGCTACGGGCTGGCCAGCGGCGCCCTCGCATTTTTCCTGGCCGTGCTGTGTTTCCTCGGCGTGCTGGCCTTTCATTTTCCGCAGTACCTGACGACGCCGGAGCTGCGCCAGAAATACGATCCCGACATCATCCGCTCGATCATGTTCGCGGCCATGGTGCTGTCCGGGTCGATCAGCCTGCTCAACGTGATTTTCAAGCGGCGCCGCAGCATCAATGGCATGGCGGCGGCGCTCATTCTCTTGACGCTGGCGCTGGGCGGATCGCACGTCCCCGTCGCCGATTTTCCCGACCATACGCCGTACATCGGCCTGGACTGGTTCATCCTCGATCTCCTCGGCTCGACCCTGATTTTCGCGGTGATCGAGAAGGTCTTCCCGCTCTATAAGGATCAATTGCTGTTCCGCCGCGAATGGCAGACCGATCTCGTGCACTTTGCCGTCAACCATTTCATCGTCGGCCTGGCGCTGCTGACCGTGAACTTTGCCATTCACCGCCTGTTCGGCTGGATGGCGAGCGACACGATCCAGAATACGGTGCAATCGATCCCGTTCCTGCCCCAACTGCTGCTGTGCATCCTGTGCGCCGACCTGGTGCAATACTGCACCCACCGCGCCTACCACGAGATTCCCTTCCTGTGGCGTTTCCACGCCGTGCATCATTCGGCGAAAACGATGGATTGGCTGGCCGGCTCGCGCCAGCACATGGTGGAACTGATCATCACCCGGGTGGGCGTGCTGGGCGCCCTGTACGTGCTCGGCTTCGAAAAGAACGTCATGGACGTGTACATCGTCGTGGTCGGATTCCAGGCCGTCTTCAACCACGCCAACGTGCATTTACCGTGGGGCCCGCTGAAATACGTGATCGTCACGCCGGATTTCCACCACTGGCACCATTCGTCGGACGACGCGGCCATCGACAAGAATTACGCCGCGCATTTCGCTTTCATCGATCACATCCTGGGTACGGCCGTCAAAGGCCAGACGGGCTTTCCCGAGAAATACGGCGTGGTGGGCGATTATGTACCGGACGGTTTCACCAAACAGCTGCTGTTTCCGTTCCGGTCCCGGAAGGACGACTGAACCGTCAGTTCACTGCGGTCGTCACCGGCGCGCGCCCGCGTTTGCGCGCCTCCGCCCGTTTCCTTGCGAGCCTGTTCCTGACCCACATCCAGCCGCCGGACAGGGAGATCAGCGCGAGCGACAGGCCGAACAGGACGTTCAGCACGCGGGTCGCCGTCCCGCCGTATGCGCCGGTGTGCAACGGATAGAACCACGCGTTGATGCGCGTGGCCAGGTTCGATTCGAGGACGTTGTCCGTCCGCAGCAGCCTGCCGTCGTACCGGTCGAAGTGGACGAACGTGCGGCCGATCTGGTGGATTTCTCCGGGCAGCCGCATGCGTACCGTCACCGCGCCTGTCGGCGTGGCGGGCATCATCAGGCGCGTGACCCGTCCGGCGGGGAACGTCGCCTCTGCGCGCTGGACCATCGCGTCGAGCGAGGCGGGCGGCCCCGCGCGGGATGACGAGGCCGGCGCGGCCTGTTTCGCCCCTGCGCCGGTGAAGGCGACCAGCAACGGCTCCGTCAAGACGCCGGGCAGTGCCAGCGCGGCGCCGCTACCGGCGATCACGACGAGGAACACGCCCGTCACGATGCCCGCCACTTTATGGACGTCCAGCCAGACACGCGCCGCACCCGCATCCCATTTGACGGTCAAGGCCTGGCGCCAGCGGCCACGCCGGGGCCACCACAACCAGACGCCCAGGACGATGAGCAGCACGGCGGCCAGGCCGAACCCGCCGATGACCGCCCTGCCCGTCTCGCCCGACAGCAGGTTCGTGTGCAGGTCGACGAGGATGCCCATCAGCGAGTCGTGCGTGTCGCGCAGGCCGAGCACGTGGCCGTCGTGCGGGTCGAGGTACGCCCGCATGCTGCTGCCCCGGTACCAGACCTCCACCGCGTCCCCGGGCTGCTCCGGCAGGACGAGCATGCGCACCGGGTCGCGCGGCCAGGCGTCGCGGGCCCTGGCCGCCAGGGTGTCGACGCCGGCGCCGCCCGGCCGCGGCTCGACACGGCGCAGCTCGGGGTGCGCGGCCCGGTCGATCTCGCCATCGAAGGTAATGACGGCGCCCGTGATGCCGCTCATGATGAGCACGACCACCGCCGTCAGCCCGACATACCGGTGTAACCATGAGATGAATCTGCGCATACCGTTCCGTTGTTTCAATGCGAATCATTCTCATTATAATTTACAGTCCAATTTATGTGGGGTAAGATCCAACTTTTCTTTCTATCAACACTTGATGATGTTTTTTCGTAAGAAGACGGTCGTTCTCGCCATCGGACTGTGTTTCGCGCTGTCGGCACGCGCGCAGGACACGGCAGACATCGCTGCGGCGCCGGCGATGACGGTCGGTGTGGTCACGGTGGTCGGCAAGGCAACGGGGCCGCTGGCCACACGCAATGTCCTGACGTCGGTCGACCTTCTGGACGAGAGCAAGATCGCGACACAGGCAATCAGCCACAACTGGCAATTGTTCGGCCAACTCCCCGGCGTGATGCTGACGCAATATGGCCAGGGCACGACGTCCGGCAAGATTTCGATCCGCGGCTTCACGGGCGAAGGCGAGATCAACGCCGTCAAGCTGCTGATCGACGGGATACCCAGCAACAGCAACGACGGGATGATGCCCTACCTCGACCTGGCGCCGCTGCTGGACATCCGCGCCGTCGAGCTCGTGCGCGGCACGAACGATCCCCGCTACGGCCTGCACAACATCGCCGGCAATGCCAACGTCGTGACGAAGATCGGCGGCAATTACGGCGCGGCGCGCCTCGGCTACGGTAGCTTCGACACGCGCGACGCGCAGGCGGCGCTTGGCATCGACCGCAATGGTTTCTCCCAGAACTACGCCGCGAGCTGGCAAAAGACGGACGGCTACCGCGCCCACTCGGACGCGGACAAGTCCACCTTCTCCGGCAAATGGTTTTATTCGCCCGACAACGGCACGAGCCGGTACGGCCTGATCGTGCGCCACCATGAAGTGCGTGCCGACGAACCGGGCTTCCTGACGGCTGCGGAAGCCCGCGCGGACTGGGAACAGTCGATGCCGCACAACGCCACCGACCGCGGCACGCGCCGGATGGACCAGGTGGCCCTGCAGGCCGAGACGGCGCTCGGGCGCCAGCTGTTCTGGGCGGCGCAGGTCTATCACAATGCCCTGAACGACCACCGCTACGTGACCTTCTCCGCCGGGGTGCGCCAGCAGGAACGCACGATCGAGGAAAACCACACCGGCGCCTCGACGACGTTGACGTGGCGCCCGACCGGCCAGCTCCGTGTCGTCGGCGGGCTGGACACGGAGCGCCAGGACAACGCCAGCCAGCGCTGGTTCACCGCGAGCGAGGTGCGGCAATCCCGGACCCGCGACCAGCAGTTCGACCTGAACACGGCTGGCGGCTTCATCCAGGCGATCTACAAACCGGCCGCCGCACTCACCATCACACCGGCGCTGCGCGTCGACAAGCTCACCGGCAGCTACACGAACCTGCTGGACGGCCGCGTCTACGGCATCAACGACTTTGGACTGATCCGCCAACCGAAGCTGTCCGCCGTGTACCAGGTCAACGACGCCTGGTCCGTGTACGGGAACGTCGGCCGCACGTTCCAGATCGGCATCGGCACCGCCACCTACAAGGTCAACCAGACCAGCGACCTGTCGCCGTCGATCAACGATGGCTGGGAGACCGGCGTCAAGTTCCGCCCTGCGCAAGGCGTGGAAGGCCGGCTCGCGGTGTGGGAGCAATATGCGTCGAACGAGGCCCGGCGCAAGATGAACGACCCGGCCAACGATGCGGAGAACATCGGCGAGACGCGGCGCCGGGGCGTGGACCTGCAGTTGAACCTGCGGCCGACGTCGCGCCTGGGCGTGTGGGTGGGCGCCGCCGTGCAACGCGCGCGCATCGTCAAGGCGGACGACGCGTCGATCGCCACGCAGGGCAACGAGATCGATCACACGCCGCATCTGCTGTACAACGCGGGCGCGGACTTCAACGTCAGCGACGTGCTGCGCTTGTCCGGCTCGATCAATGGCCAGGGCAGCTATTTCCTGGACCGGACCAACACCACCGGCAAGTTCGGGGCGTATTCCGTCGTCAACCTCTCGGCCGCCTACCGCCTCGGCAACAACCTGGACGTGGAGCTCCAGGTCCGCAATGTGGCGGACCGCTACTACGACTATGTGTGGCACGACGGCGCGCAGTCGCTGCACGCACCGGGCAGTCCGCGCAGCGTCACCCTGATGCTGACCAGCCGCTTCTAGTTGAGTCACATCAAACGAGCTTCAGCATCGTAGCGCATGCTTGACGGGTGTGCGCCAGCCACCCCGTCCCCGGACGGGGGACTTCGGCGACCTTTTTCATCCCGGAAATCTTGGTCCAGCCATGAAGCACAAGCGCTCTCCGTCCGGTTTCTCGATCTTGTTCTTCCTGGCGTTTCTCGTCGCGCTCTTCCTGTTATTCACGCCTTTCGAAGAATCGGGAACCCGCGCCACGATGCTGCCCAAGTATCTCGCGGCCGGCGTGGCCATGGTGGCCATGTCGCCTCTGGTGTTTCTCGGGAAGATCCGGGTGAAACTGCCCTCCCTGCTCGTGGCGACGCTGCTGTTCACACTGGTTTTTCACGTGGTCGTCGTCAAGCCGGTGCCACCGCAATTCGTCCTCCTGATCGCCGCCAACCTGGCGTTGGCCATCGCGATATTCGAAACGCGATTCTCGTACAGGAGGGAATTCGAAGCGGCGCTGGCATGCCTGATCGGGATCAACGTACTGACGCTGACCATTCAGGTGATCCTGTACTATTTCGTCACGCATACGATCTACGACGTTCATCAACTCGTGTTCGGCACGGAAAGCCGCGTCACCGAGGAATACTTCAACATCGCCCGCTTTGCGGGCCTGCATGTGGAGCCCGGCACTTACACCAACTACGTATCGTGCATGCTGGCCATCTACGCATTTTCGGCCGAGTTCAGCAAAAAGCTCATCGTCCTGGCCGTCGGGACCATCATTTCCGTCCTGATGACGCATGCAGCATCCTCGATCTTCTTCGTTTCCGCGCTGTTGCTGCTGCTCGGCTGGCTGTGGCGCAAGCGCATCGGCTTGCTCGAAATCGTCATCGCACTGTCCGTCGTCGTTTTCTACATTTACGCCTCCAATTTCATCGACCACCTGATGACCCGCTTCGGCGGCAACGATCCCAGCCTGTCGTTCAAGATGCAGGGCATAAACACATACCTGGATGCCGGGTTGGAAGAGAAATTCACGGGATTCGGTTATGGAACGGATCCTTGCATCGGATGCCACTACCAGGACATCGGCGTCATCCTGAACCTGGTCAGCCGCGGCGGCATTATCGTGACGTTGCCGTTGGCGCTGATCCTGCTGCGCATATTCGCCCTGCACGGCATCATCCTGGCGGCGATCATCGTCCTGATCCCCGCGTATTGCATCATGTATTTCTACGAGGCCCCGATCTGGATCTTCCTCCTGTTTGCGATCTCGAGCAGGCAGATGCTGGACAAGCGCGTCCAACCACGGACGCGAAGTACGGCACCGGGGGCCATCGCGCCCGCGGGCATGGTCGCGCACCATTGAATCCGCCGCCTGGAGGTTCACGCCATGACACGCACCAGAGTCAACGAAATCGATCTTCTGCGATTCCTGGCGGCGCTCTCCGTCGTCTTTTTTCACTACGCCTACCGTGGGCCGGCCGGCGGCTTCTCGGCAATGCCGTACCCGCTGCTGGCGCCCGTCGCCGAGTATGGCTTCCTCGGGGTCGAACTGTTTTTCATGATCAGCGGATTCGTCGTCCTGATGACTGCGGCCGCCAGCGCACGCCTGCGCGACTTCTGCATCTCCCGCGTCGTGCGGCTCTACCCCGCATTCTGGACCTGTTGCACGATCACTTTCCTGGCCAGCATCGCACTGGCCACGCCACGCAATGTCACGTTCGTCCAGTACGCCGTCAACATGACGATGGTCGCCGACCTGTTCAGGGTGCCGTTGCTGGAAGGGGCTTACTGGTCGTTGCTGGTCGAGATCCGGTTTTATGCACTGGTGGCCGCGCTCCTGGTCATCGGAAAAATTCACCAGGCGCAGCGCTACCTCGTCATGTGGCTGCTGGCATGTATCGCGCTCGCACTCGTCGCGCTGTTCCCGGACGCGTGGCTGCCCGCAGGCGCGCTGCATGCCGTCCGTACCCTGCTGATCTTCGATTACGCGGCGTATTTCATCGCCGGTGCCACCTGCTTCCTGATCTGGAAACAGGGTGCGGCCGTGAGCAGCCTGACGGTGCTCGCAGGCTCCTGGGGCCTCGCCCTCTTCCAGTCGGAAGTTATCGTGCGCAAGGTGCGCGCCGAGAACGCCATGTCGACCTTGAACGGCGGTATCGTCATCGGCATCCTGACCCTGTTCTTCCTGGTGATGCTGCTGGTCGCATTGGGCCGGACGGGCTCGATCGCCCGCTATCGCTGGCCGTTGGCCGGGGCGATCAGCTATCCGCTGTATCTGCTGCACCAGAACATCGGCTATCTCGTGTTCAATCGCTTCTACCCGACGGTAAGCGCCCATCTGCTGCTCTGGGGCATGATCGCCGCCGTGCTGGGTGCCGCGTATGGCGTGCACGTCCTGGTCGAGCGGCGGTTCGCCTCGCGCATGAAAACTTACCTGACCGGCGCGTTGACGGGTTTGCCAGCTCCTGCAGCGAAGAAATGAAACCGCGGCATTCTCGTCGTGACCATTCGTGAGAATTTTTATATCGTTTTCTTGCTATCGTGCATGCCGTGGCCACTCCGGCCAGGCTTACGATAGAAAGAGATCGAACTGTGTTCAACATACCTGCCACCGTATCCACACGCCGTGCCATCCTCGTCGCAGCGGCCGTCGCGTTGTTGACATCGTGCGGCGGTGGAGGCGGCTCATCGGATACGACGGGCTCTGGCACGCCGCCGGTGAACAACCAGGCCATCGTCCTGTTGGCCAGGAACCCAACCGGCAACTACGTCAGGGCCGGCATCGCGGTCGGCCCGGACGACACATTGTTCGTGGCGAACGACGCCAATGCCACGATTTTCAAACTGACGCAGGACGGCGTCGTGTCCGACTTTGTCGGCAAGGATGGCGTGCCTCCGGGGACGGACGGCACCGGCAACGCGGCAGGCTTTACGAAGCAGATCTCGCAGCTTCTTTTCGATAAGAACAGCCAGGTGCTCTACGCCCTCGATGGATGGCGCTATCAGTCTTATGACGGGTCGCCTGCCGTCGCCCTGCGACGCATCACGCTGGACGGGGTGACCAGCACGATGTCGCTGTCGAGGTTCCCGACGCATGCGCCCGCGAACCGCTTTCTGCCGCAGAGCCTGGGGGACAATCCGTCCGCGCTGGCACTCGGCCCCGACGGCACGCTATATGCCACAACCGCGATCATGGTTGGCGGCGGTTCCAGCAGCCCGGCTACCGGGAGCCACGAAGCACAACATCGAGGCTGGCGGACCCTGGACCGCAACGGCGGCGGCCGCCTCCTGTTCGTCCAGGAGTCCGGCTCGGTCGTGTCGGGCTATTCCGACCCAAGCCCTCCTGTGACCTATCAGTATCCGACCGACTTGAGCGCCACCGCCGGCATGCTGGGCGAGTACTTGGGCGGCCTTGCGGTGGACCGCGCCGGCAACGGATACATATCGGACTACGTCCGCCACATCATCGTCAAAGTGACCCCGGGCGGCTCGGCCAGCATCTTCGCGGGCACCGCCGACAAACCCGGCGCGGCCGATGGTCCCGGCACGGCGGCGCAATTCAACGGTCCGGGAGATATGGTGATCGACAAAGCGGACAATCTGTACGTCGTCGACGGCGGCAACCAGACGATCCGCAAGATCACGCCGGCCGGCGTGGTCAGCACCGTGGCCGGCCAGGTTGGCCTGCAGCAGACGCGCCCCGGCCCCCTCCCCGGCGGCCTCAACAATCCAGGAGGCCTGGCGATCGACGACAAGGGCCGTCTCTATGTGACCGTCGGCGACGGCGTGGTCCGCGTACAGCTGCCCTGACGGGTCATTCCTGCGGCGCCGTCCAGACCAGGTTCCACAGATGGCCGTCGAGGTCCTCGAAGCCCTGGTCGTACATGAAGCCATGATCCTCGGGCGGGTGCGGAATCCGCGCACCCGCCGCTTGCGCGCGGGCGATCAGGCTGTCGACTTCTTCCCGGCTTTCGCAGCTCAGGCAGATGATCACCTCGTTGGCATCACGCGCCCGCACGGCCGGCTTGCTGATGAGGGATTCGAAGAACGCTTCCGTCATCAGCATGACGTGCAGGGCGTCGTCCACGATGTTCATGAACAGTGCATTCTCGTTGCTGTAGCGGGAATTGAGCGTAAAGCCGAGCGCCGAAAAGAAGGCCTTCGAACGATCGAGGTCCTGCACCGGCAGGTTGAAGATGATTTGCTTGTTCATGATGTCCTCTTGTCATAATGTTGGTTGGAAAACCTGTCCTGCATCCTGACGACGAACGGCACCCCACGAGATCGACATCGAACATGCAAATTCTCTTGACTGGCTCTTCCGGCTGGCTTGGCCGATTCCTGTCCCCGCTGCTGCGGCGGGCGGGCCACGTCCCGCTCGGCCTCGACGTGGCGCCCGGCCCGCACACCGACGTGGTCGGCAGCGTCGCCGACACGCCCCTTGTCCGGCGCCTGTTCGCCGGCTACCGGTTCGACGCCGTGATCCACGCGGCCGCGCTGCACAAGCCCGACATCGCGCGCTATCCGCGCCAGGCGTTCGTCGACGTGAACGTCACCGGGACGCTCAACCTGCTGGAAGCGGCGGCGGCCCACGGAACGAGCCGGTTCATATCCACGTCGACCACGTCGCTGATGATCACGCAGGCCATCCGCGACGAGACCGCGCCCGCCGCCGCCTGGCTGGACGAGACGAGCGGACCGCTGCAGCCCCGGAACATCTATGGCGTGACCAAGCGCACGGCCGAGGAGCTGGCGCGGCTGTTCCACGCGGAGCACGGTCTCCCCGTGGTCGTGCTGAGGACGGCACGGTTCTTCCCGGAAGACGATGACACGCACGACCATCTTGCCGGCGAAAACATGAAGGCGAACGAATTCCTGCACCGCCGCCTGACCGTCGAAGACTGCGCGCTCGCGCACCTCGCCGCGCTGGAGAAGGCGCCGGCCATCGGCTTCGGCCTGTACGTCGTGTCGGCGCCGACGCCCTTCGACCGCGCCGACGCGGCGCTGCTGAAGACGGACGCGCCGGCGGTGATCGCCCGGCATTTCCCGGACGCGGCCAGCCTCTACGCGGCCCGGGGCTGGTCGCTGCCGGCCAGCATCGGCCGCGTGTACGACGCGGCCGCGATCGAACGCGACCTGGGGTTCCGCTGCCGGACCGACTTCGCAGCGGTCCTCGCCACCCTGCGCGAAGGCCGCCCGCTGCCGTTTACCCACGATCCGGCTTACACGTCGCCGATGCTCAGATCTTGAAATCGTCCAGCGACCGCCCGCTGGCCAGCGCCTCGGCGATCCAGCGCGGCTGGCGCCCGCGGCCCGTCCACGTCTGGTCGCTGTCGGCCGGGTTGCGGTAGCGCGGCACCGCTGTCTTGACCAGCGCGTCGAGCGGGATGCCCGCGTCGGCCGCGAGCGCGTGGATGCGGTCGCGCGCCCGGTCGCGCTCGTCGCGCGCGCGGCGCTTGATCTCCTGTTCGATATCGAAAAACAAACCTTTCAGTTCGGCGAGGTCATAGCCGTTGAGATCGATCGGCGCCATGGGGAAACATCCTTTGCCAGGAGGGGAACGCGGGCCCCCATTTTACTATGTCGGCGCCCGCGCAATATGTGAACTGCAACGTAGTGGCCGCGCCACATTCCACAAAAGTGAAACTTTCCGTGAGGAATTTAGTGTTACCATTCTTCCGGACACTCGCCCCAACCCCCGGCGAGCGCCTTCCTTGCGGCCCCTGCCCCGCCGCCGTTCACCCCACCTGGAACGGCCCATGCTGATGACCAAGACGATCTCGGAAACTTCTCGCCTCGCGGCACTGACCGCGCTCGACCTGCTGGATACCCGGCCGGAGCCCCGCTTCGACCGCTACACGCGCCTGGCCGCGATGACTTTCGGCGTGCCCATCGCACTCATCACGCTGGTCGACGACAAGCGCCAATGGTTCAAGTCGCGCTGCGGCCTGGACGTGGAACAGACGGCCCGCGAGGATGCCTTCTGCGCCCACACCGTGGCACAACGAGAGATGTTGGTCGTCGAGGATGCGGCCGCGGATCCGCGGTTCGCCGACAATCCGCTCGTCAAGGGCGGGCCGCACATCCGTTTCTATGCCGGGCAGCCCGTCTTCTGCGACGGCCAGGCCGTGGGCACGCTGTGCATCGTCGACCGCAACCCGCGCCGTTTCGACGACGCGCAGCGCCAGTGCCTGCGCGACCTGGCCGACCTGGTCGAGGTGGAACTGAACCAGGCCCGAGTCACGACGGCGCGCGTGATGGCCGAGCAGGCCCTCAAGTCGCTCAACGCGGAACTGGAGCTGCGTGTGTCCCAGCGCACGGTGGAACTGGAAGCCCGCCTCGCGGACCTCTCCACGGAAATCGCCCACCGCAAGGCGGCCGAGACGCTGCTCCGCGATGCCGAAAGCTGGAACCGGACGATCGTCGCGACGTCGTACAGCGCGTTCGTCGGCGCCGATCCCGAGGGCCGCATCACCGAATGGAACCCGGCCGCCGAACGGATCTTCGGCTGGAACCGGAGCGAGGCCGTGGGCCGTCCGTTGGCGGACCTGATCGTGCCGGAAGAACTGCGCGCGGCGCACGCCGCAGGCATGCGCCGCTTCCTCGAGACGGGCTGCAGCACCGTCGTCGACAGGCAGATCGAGCTGCCGGCGCTGACCGCGAGCGGCCGCCGCATCGCCGTCGAAATGAAAGTCGGCGCCTACGAATGGCAGGGCCGGCGCTGCGTCGGCGCGTTCCTCGACGACGTCTCCGAGCGCAACCGCACGCGCCAGCAGCTCGACGAAAAGCAGGAATTGCTGGATGCCGTGCTGGAATCGATCGACGTCGCCGTCGTCGCCTGCGACGCCGAGGGCAACCTCACGTTGTTCAACAAGAAGGCCCGCACGCTGCACGGCCTGGACCGCGCCTGCGTGAAGACGGCCGACTGGCCGACGCATTACGCCCTGTACGAAGCGGACGGCCACACGCCGCTCGCGCCGGACGAAGTGCCGCTCGCGCGTGTCCTGCGGGGCGGGGTCGTGCGCGAACAGGCGATGGCCATCGCGCCCCCGGGCCGCCCCGCTGCCACCCTGCTGGCCAGCGGCCGTCCGCTGAAGAGCGCCAACGGGCGGATGCTGGGCGCCGTCGTGGCGATGACCGACATCACCGAGCGCAACACGGCGCGCGAACAGCTGGAAGCGAGCGAACGCCGCCTGCGCGCCATCACGGAAAACCTGCCGGCGCTGATCGGCAAGGTCAACGCGGCGGGCAGGTTCGTGTTCCTGAACGGCCGCGCCATCCAGTTCTACGGCAAGCCGGCCGAGGCGCTGATCGGCCACGACGTGCGCGACGCCTATTCGGAACCCGAATACGCGAAGCTCGAACCCCACCTGCGCCGCGTCCACGCGGGCGAAAGCAGCACGTTCGAGGACGTCATCGAGGTGAACGGCCGCCAGCTGTATTACCAGTGCATGTTCGTGCCGCAGCGCGCACTGGACGGCACGCCGGACGGCTATTACGCGATGGCGTTCGACATGACCGCCCGCAGGCTCTCCGAACTGCGCCAGGCCGAGAGCGAGGAGCGGCTGCGTACGATCACCGACAACGTGCCGGTGCTGATCGCCCACCTGGACGCCGACCGCCGCTATGCGTTCGCCAACGCCGTGCACGCATCGTGGCTGGGCGTGCCGCCTGAGCGGATCCTCGGCCTCACCGTCGAGGAAGCGTTCGGCCCCGCCTTTTACGCGCCGCAGGCCAGGGCGCTGGAACAGGCCTGGCTCGGCAACGCGTCGCAGTGCGAACACGAGATCGTGCGCAAGAACCACACGCGCATCGCCCACTCGACGTTCCTGCCGCAGATGCGCGACGGCCGCGTGGCCGGCGTGTACATCCTGACGACGGACGCTACCGCCTCGCGCATGCACGAGCGCAGCCTGCATGCGCTGGCGCACACGGACCCGCTCACGCAGCTGCCGAACCGGCGCCGCTTCGAGCAGGCGCTGGAAGGCGCCGCCAACCGCTCGCGCCAGGGCGACCGCGATTGCGCGCTGCTGTACCTGGACGTGGACTTCTTCAAGCAGATCAACGACCGCTACGGCCACGCGACCGGCGACGACGTGCTCGTGGAATTCGCGCGCCGGCTGCGGACCAGCGTGCGCTCGACCGACCTGGTCGCACGCCTGGCCGGCGACGAATTCACGGTGCTGCTGCACGACGTGCGCAGCGAGGCCGACGTCGAGCGCGTCGCCCGCAAGATCCTGGACGCGATCGCGGAACCGTTCGCGCTGGCCGGACGCACATTGAAAGTCGGGACGACGATTGGCATCGGCCTCGCGTCCGGCGGCAGCGTCGACCCGCGGGCGCTGATGGAAACGGCCGACCGCGCGCTGTACGTCGCCAAGGAAGCCGGCCGCCACACGTACGCGGTGCTGCATACGGGCGAATACGCCTGATCAGTGGAACACGCCGACGGCAAGTTCGGCCCACACGAGGAGCAGCCCGAGCGCAAACAGGCCGCCGAGCAGCAGGCGGCCCGGCCGGCCCGCGACGCGCCGCTTCGTGAGCACGTACGCCAGGCCCGTACCGGCCAACAGCGCGCCGCCGACGAGAAAATCGCCGGGGCCCCAGTTCACCTCGTGCGTGAAGCGCATCGCCACGGCCGGCACGAGCAGGATGGCCAGCGTGGCCAGCAGCACCCGGCGCACGTCGCTGCGCACGGCGCCAACATTCGTCGTCTTCATCGTCCGCCTCCTCCGGCATCTACATCGGCAGGCGCGCGTCGCGCCGCAGCATCTCCTGGAGGCCCTCCTGGGCCAGGGCCGGACTGAAATAATAGCCCTGCATCTGGTCGCAGTCGTGGTCGCGCAGGAACGTCAGCTGCTCGATCGTCTCGACGCCTTCCGCGATCACCTGCAGCTTGAGGTTGTGGCCGAGCGCGATGATGGCGCGCGTGATGACTTCATGGCCGTCGTCCGGATCCGTGCCCCCGCCGAGGAACGACCGGTCGATCTTGATGCAGTCGACGGGGAATTTCTGCAGGTGGCTGAGACTCGAGTAACCGGTCCCGAAATCGTCGATCGACAGGCGTACGCCCAGCAGCTTCAACTGGGCCAGCGCGTCGCGCGCTTCTTCCGGGTGGTCCATCAGCTGGCTCTCCGTCACTTCCAGCTCCAGGCGGTGCGCGGGGACGCCATGCCGCGCCAACGTGTCCGCGAGCCGGTTCACGAAGCGGCGCTGGCGCAACTGGCGTGCGGACAGGTTCACCGCGATGACGAAATCCTCGATGCCCACGGCGGCGAGCGTCTGCAGCGTGGCGCATGCCTCGTCGAGCACCCAGTCGCCCAGCGGGATGATCAGGCCCGTCTGCTCGGCGACGGGAATGAAGACGTCGGGCGCGATGATGCCGTCGACCGGATGCTGCCAGCGCACGAGCGCCTCGGCGCCCACGACCTTGCCCGTGCGCAGGTCGACCTTCGGCTGGTAGCCGAGCACCAGTTCGCGGTTGCGGATCGCCCGGCTCAGGCTCGCTTCCAGCAGCAGATGCTGGTGCACGACCTGGTTCAGTGCCTCGGAGTAGAACTGCACGTTGTTGCGCCCGAGGGTCTTGGCGTGGTACATG
Organism: Massilia sp. Masssp94; assembly: GCF_059491305.1. Classification (NCBI taxonomy): domain Bacteria; kingdom Pseudomonadati; phylum Pseudomonadota; class Betaproteobacteria; order Burkholderiales; family Oxalobacteraceae; genus Massilia; species Massilia sp. Masssp94. The sequence goes on along the minus strand of NZ_CP168501.1, from coordinate 6,147,391 downwards.
GCGGTGTCGGCCGCGCGCATGACGTCGTCGACCGTGCGCCCGTCCTGCGGGAACAGGCTGACGCCGATGCTCGTGCCGGGCAGGATCTCCTTGCCCTCCACGACGACGGGCGCCGACACGCTCTGGCGTACGCGCTCGACGAGGCAGGCCAGCTGGGTCACGTCGGCCTGCTCGGCGATCACGAGGACGAATTCGTCGCCGCCCAGGCGCGCCACCGTGTCTTCCTCGCGCATGCTGTCGCGCAGGCGGGCCGCGATCTCGCGCAGGACGGCGTCGCCGGCTTCGTGGCCGAAGGTGTCGTTGATGTGCTTGAAGTTGTCGAGGTCCAGGAACGCGAGCGCGCCCTGGCGGCGATGGGACGACGCCGCATCGATCGCCGCCTTCAGGCGTTCCAGCAGCAGCGTGCGGTTGGCAAGACCCGTCAGCGCGTCGTGGTGCGCGAGGTGCTGCAGCCGGCGCTCGTAATGGCGGGCTTCGGTGATGTCGTTGATCACGCCGACGAAGTGCGATACTTCGCCCTCGATGCTGGCAACGGGATCGACGCGCAGGTCGTTCCAGAAGATCTCGCCGTTCTTGCGCCGGTTGCGCAGGACGGCGCGCACGCTCTGCCTGCAAGCGACGGCGTCATGGATACGCTGCTGCTCGTGCACGTCGCAATCCTCGACGCGCATGAAGCGCGGATTGCGGCCCTTCACCTCGGCCAGCGTGTAGCCGGTGATCTGCTCGAACGCGGGATTCACGTACTCGATCACGTTGTCGGCCCCGTCCGCGCAGCACGTGATCACGATCGCGTTCACGCTCGCGTACATGGCCCGCTCGCGCACGCGCAGGCCGCGCTCGGCTTCCTTGCGCGACGTGATGTCCAGGCCCGTGCCGAACACGACCGGCAGGTTGCCCAGGCTCGCACGCGAACAATGGAACAGGAAAGTCGTGCGCTTGCCGTGCTTCCCGACGAGGTCGGCCTCGTGGTACGACCCGCCACCCTCGAAGGCGGCCAGGATCTTTTCCACGATCATCGCCTGGTCGCGCTCGTCGAAGAAATTCTTGACGTTAAACGTCGGCAACTCCTCGCTCGCCATCTCGAGCGCGTCTTCCAGCTGGTGGTTCCACAACAGCAGGTGCCCGCTCTGGTCGATGACGTAGAACACGCACGGCAATTCCTCGATGATGTCGGCGATGGGCAGGTCCTGGATCAATGCGTAACGGGTCGGCGCCAGGCCGGCACGCGGCACGACGATGACGCTGTAGCCGCCGGGCTGGTCGGGATCGAGCGATTGCGGCGCCACCGTCACCCGCACCGGCACCCGGTGCCCGTCCGCGCAAATCAGGTCTCCCGTCGAATCCTCGTTGACGCGCTCGCCGATCCACGTCACGGTGGCCGGCTCGTCGAAGGCGATGATCTGGTCGAGGCTGCAGTGACGGATGTCCGCCGCGCCATAGCCCGCCAGCTTTTCGCAGGCGCGGTTCCAGCTCGTGATCGTCCCTGCCGCGTCGACGACGAATACCGCGAGGGGTAAAGGCGAAAGGTTCACGACCTCCTCCAGAGAACCGGCCGGGCGCGCTTGCACGTTGCGTCCATTGGGAAAACATCATAACGCAGTCACGTCCGAAGGGGCGCATATTTACATCGCATCGCGCCGGCCCCTCCCGGCGTGCTGGTGGCGGGGTTTCGGTGTGGGTCACGGCGCCGGTCGGTTAGTTGCAGAATGACCGGACAAGCCGGTCCGGCTTGCCGCTCCGCCCGTCAGCGCGAGGCCGGGGCCGCCATTGGGTCGACGCCCGCGGTCGCCGCAGCGCCGGCTGCCGAATCTTCCGGCACCGCGTCCCGCCGTCGCAGCGCATAGCGGTTCAGCCCCGCCATGTGGATGCGGCACAGGTAGTCTTCCCAGTCGACGAGGCGCGCATCCACCGGATACAGCCGCCGCGCCTCCTCCCCGAAGCGCGCGGCCAGGGCCAGCAGGCCGGCGTTGTGGAACCGGTAGCGCGGGTGCGCGTAGAAGGCGAACGTCAGCGCCAGCAGGCGCGTCGTGCGCAGCTTTTCCAGCGCGCGCGTGGCACCCGGCGCGCCCGCCAGCCGGCGCAGGCCGTTCCACGCCGTCGCGCCGATGCCGAACGCGCCCATGAAAAAGCGGAAGGTCCCCTCCCCGACCGTGCGGAAATCGTGCTTCGGCTCGGCGTGGAACAGGCGGTCGTACTGGCGCCAGTTGCGTTTGGATTCCGCCTGCAGCAGCCGGATCAGTTCACCCAGCGCGAGCGGATTCGTGGAACCGCTGCAGCATTGATAGATGCGCCGGCCCGGCCCGGCGGAGACCGCCTCCGCACCTGCCAGTACGATGGCGTTGGCGACGAGGTCGACGGGGATGACGTCGATGATGCCTTCGCGCCGCGCGGGGAAGAAGCTCGTCTTGCCGCGCGCATAGGCGAGGATCACGGCGTCCGCCACCTTCACGCCCTCGATCCAGCCGGGCGCCGGCTCGCGCAGCGTGCTTTCGATGATGGCCGGCCGCACGATCGTCAGGGCAAGCCCGTGCATGGCCCGGAGGGCGACCTGCTCGCCGAGCCACTTGGTGAACGTGTAGGTGTCGTTCCAGCCGTGGCGCTGGGCCTCCCGGATGCCGAGGTCCGTCAGGCGCCGGCGCAGCCGTTCCGGATCGGCGCCGCCGGCCTTCGCCCGCACCCGCCCGATTCTGCGCCGCAGGGCGGCGATCAGCGCGTCGACGTCGTACCAGCCGTCGCGATGGCGCGGGATGCCGTCGCGTGCGCTGCCTGCCGGCGCGACGATCTCCTCGCGCATCTCGCCGCGGTTGTAGCCGTTCACGTAGCAGGTCGACACGTGCACCAGCGGCGCGTTGGCGACGCGCGCGAACGCCGTCACGTGGCGCAGGCTCAGCGTGTTGATGGCGAGTGCTTCGTCGAGCGGTTCGCGGAAATCGACGCTGGCGGCCGCGTTCACGACCACGTCCACGCCGCGCGCCAGCTCGGCGAAGCGCGCGGCCGCGAGGCCGAAGCCGGGCGCCGTGATCTCGCCCGTCACGCAGTCCACGCGCTCGGCGAGGAAGCGTTCCAGCCAGGCCGGGCGCACGGCGCGCAGGTGGTCGAACACGGACGATGCCGCGATCTCGCGCTCGAAGCGCGCGCGGGCGTCGCCAAGGCTGCCGGCACGGATCAGCAGCACGATGCGGCCGATGTCGGGCACGGTGCGGATCAGCTTTTCCAGCAGGACCTTCGCGACGAAACCCGTCGCACCGGTGAGCAGGATGCGCTTGCCGGCAAAGGCGTCGCGCACGTCCGGCAGCCCGTCGGCTGCCTCGTCGATGGTGGTCGTCATGGATATCTCCGTGGCCTAGATGATCCGCGTCAGGCGGAACATGGCCGTCATGGCGAGGGCCGGCAGTGCGTTCCGGTGGCAGCAATAGGTCTTTTCGACCGGCCCCTGGAAGCGCGACTTGGCGAATTCGAGCCCCTTGAAGTTGTAGAGGAAGTCCATCCGCTCGCGGATCACGGACAGGGTCGTGCGCAGCAGCCGCGATTCCTGCGGTTCGATCTCGCCGGACAGCATCAGCGGCGTCAGGCCCAGGTCCAGGCACGGCACGCCTTCTTCCTGGAAGCGCGCGATCGCGTAGGCCATCAGCGCGTACCACAGGCCCTGGCGAAAATTGGCCGACGAGCGCGAAATGTTCGGCACGTAGCCGGCCAGGCGGCCGTCGCGGTACAGCGGATCGAAGAACACGAAGCCCACGGCCTCGTCGTCGCGGTACGCGTAGAAATAGCGCGTGCCTTCGCGGTAGTCGACGATCATCGGCCGGATCAGGAAGCGGATCTCGTTGTTCTTGCAGCGCCGCGTGCGGATCCATGCGTCGGAGATGCGGCGCACGTCGTGGTCGAAGCCGCCCTCGCGGATCTCGATGCCGTCCGCGCGGGCGGCGTTGATCGCCGTGCGTATCACCTGCTTGCGCGCGCCACGCAGCGAGAACGTGGCGAGGTCCAGGCGCGATTCGCTGCCGAACTGCGTGCCGTAATAGCCGTGGCGGGCGTGCAGGTGGTCGACGACGCCCTTGCCCACCTGGACGAAGACGGCGTCGGGATAGCGGTCGACGAAGGCGGTGAGCATCGCGTCGCGCAGATGCGGCGGGCACACGGGCTCGCCCAGCGCGAAGCGCATGCCCCAGTACTTCGCGAAGGCGATGTAGCCGACGCCGGGCACTTCGAAATACGACATCCCCGGCTGCATGGTGCAGAACGACAGCGCGTGGCCGCCGTATTGCCGCAGGACGGCGGCACGCCTGGCCGTATCGTGATGGGACAGGTCGGCGGCGATACGCCGCTCCAGCGCGACAGCGTGTTGGCTCATGTGGGCTCCGGTTGGATTGCAAGCACCCGTCGTTCCCGCGCACGCGGGAACCCATACTGGGCGTCCTGGTCGGCTCAGCATGGATCCCCGCTTTCGCGGGGACGACGGCGTTGGGTCTCAGGCCGGTTTCTGGCCGATGACCGACCAGTAGCAGTCGAGCAGCAGCAGCTTGTAGTGCTTCTGTTCGCCGACCTGCAGGCCGAACTTCTTCATCCACTCCGGATAGTTGTAGATGTTGTGGAAGGCGTTCCCGGCGAATAGCCAGAAGAAGCCGACGGCCCCGTACCAGTACAGGGTCTTGAAGACGCGGCTGAACACGTTCCCGGTCGGGAACGAGAAATCGCCGACGACGATGTGGGCGCCGGGACGGCCCAGGCGGATCAGGTGCGCGAGCACGCGCAGCATCATGTCCTGCTCGAACACGTTCAGGAAGAAGTTCGCGACGACCATGTCGTACTGTTCGAATTCCTCGACCAGCATGATGTCGCTGTGCACCTGGCGGATGCGCACGTCGACGATGCCTTCCCGCTCGAGATTGGCCTGGAATTTCTTCAGCATGGTGGCCGACAAATCGACCACCGTGACGTCGGCGCCGAGCCGCGCGGCGTGGACCGCATCGCGGCCGTGGCCGACGCCGGCGAACAGCACCCTGTCGCCCGGACGCAGTTTGTCGAGCATCGCGACCTTGCAGCGGTGGATCGATTTGCCGCTGTAGAACGCACTGAGCCAGTCGTAGATCGGCCCTACGAGCTTGTACTTGTCTCTCATGTTTGCCCTTCCGGTCTTTCCGACCTATATGGATGTCTCCTCTGCCCCGTTCACGTTGCATGAACGTCAAGCACCATTAGAGTAATGGAAAGCCCGCACATTCCACGGCCCGGCGCCTTGTCCTTGCGAGCCAAAACACTGGCTTTGCGGGTCATGCGCGTAAAGACCATCGCTCAACGCGCTGATTGAATGGTGACCGCGGCCGGCCGTAAGTTGACACCCGGGAGCCGCCGAATCGATACTCGACGGGCATATTCCCACTGGACCCTACGCCGCCACGAACGATGAAACTCTCCCTGCCCCTGTTCGCCCTCGCCGCCATCGCAGCTGCCACGCACCCCGCAGCGCACGCCGCCGAGCGCCTGACCGTCACCGTCACCCACGATCTCGCCATCGCGCGGCCGGCGGAAACCATCGCCATCCCGTGGAAGAGCGTCAACGACGCGCTGCCGCATGCCGGCATCCAGCACATCGTCGTGAAGGACGCGGCCGGCCGCGTACTGCCGCACCAGGTGACGAACGTGGCGCCGGAAGCGAAGGACCCGCAGAAGAACGGCGTCGCGTACGGCGAACTGCTGTTCCAGCACGACTTCGCGCCGGGCGAAAAGAGCGCCACGTTCACCGTCGAAAAGACGGACGCCGTCGTGCCCCCGTTCCCCACCAGGGTCTGGGCCCGCATCGTGCCCGAACGCCTCGACGACTTCGCGTGGGAAAACGACAAGGTCGCGCACCGCACCTACGGCCCCGCCCTCGCCGCCCCGGCGCCCGCCGGCTCCGACAAGGAAGTCCTGAAGACGAGCGGCCTCGATATCTGGTTCAAGCGGGTCCCGTACCCGATCGTCGACCGCTGGTACAACATCGGCCACGACCACTATCACCACGACGAGGGCGAAGGCATCGACATGTACAACGTCGGCACGACGCTGGGCGCCGGCGGCACGGGCATCTGGGCCGGCGGCAAGCTGGTCTCGGGCATCAACTTCACGCATTGGAAGGTCCTGGCGAACGGTCCCGTGCGCGCGATCTTCGAACTCACCTACGACGGCTGGGACGCGGCCGGCACGAAAGTGGCCGAGGTCAAGCGCTTCACGGTGGACGCCGGCCACTGGTTCGACCGCATCGACAGCACGTTCACGTTCGCCGGGAACGGGCCGCTGCAGGCGGCCGTGGGCCTGAACAAGGAACCGGCCGACAAGGGCGAGGACGGCAAGTCCACATTCACGGAAGACGCCAGATCGAAAGCCCTCGTCCAGTGGGTCACGCAAAAGAAGAGCGGGGATTTCGGCGTGGCCGTGATCCTGCCGTCCGCTGGCAACCCCGCCTTCGGGGCCGATGCGCGCAACGCGTTCATGCTGGCGCCGGTGACGTCCGGCCAGCCGCTGCGTTATTACGTGGGCGCCGCGTGGACGCGGGCCGGCGAAATCACGTCGCGCGAGCAGTGGCAGCGCACCGTGACGGATGAAGCGGCGCGCGTGGCCGCGCCCGTGCGCGTGAGTCTGTCGGCGCGCTGATGGACCGCCGCGACTTCTTCCGCGCCACCGCACGTGTCACCTCGGTGGCCGCGGCACTGCCGCTGGGCGGGACGGCACGGGCGGCGGCCACGCCGTCGCGGCCACCCGACGGGGCGGCGCTGGCCTGGCTGGAAGGGGCACCCGCGTTCAGCGCCGGCACGACGTTCGGCGTGCCGTGGCCGCGCGGCGCCGTCCGCAACGACCAGCCGTTCGTCGTGGAGGGCACCTCCCGCGAGGTGCCCGCGCAAAGCTGGCCGCTGGCGGTCTGGCCGGACGGCTCGCTGAAATGGACGGCCCACGCGCTCGGCGCAGGCGGCCGTCCGGACGCCGCCCTGCGCGTGCGTCCGGGCGCGCCACGCGCCCGCGCGCAACACGCCGTCACCGTGCGCCGCTCGGCCGACGGCTTCGTCGCAGGCACGGGCATCGTCGAGTGCACCGTGCCGTCACGCGGTCCGGTGCTGGTGACTGCCATCCGCCGCGCCGGCCGCGACATCGCGTGCAACGTCCGCCTCGTCGCGCTGCGCGACGACCAGCCGGAAGGCAGCACGCGCCGCACCGAATTCGTGAGCGAACTCGAGAAAGCGACGCTGGAGCAGGAAGGCCCGGTGCGCAGCGTGATCAGGCTGGAAGGCAGGCACCGCGACCAGACCCGCGCCTGGCTCCCGTTCACCGTCCGGCTGTACCTGTACGCGGGCGCCGAATCCATCCGCATCATGCACACGTTCGTATTCGACGGCGACGAGCAGCAGGACTTCATCCGCGGCATCGGCCTCACGTTCGACGTCCCGCTGCGCGACGCGCCGCACGACCGCCACGTGCGCTTCGCGGGCGAGGACGGCGGCCTGTGGGCCGAAGCCGTGCGCAACCTGACCGGCCTGCGGCGCGACCCGGGCGCCGACGTGCGCCGCGCCCAGCTCGCGGGCGAACGCTGCCCGCCCGTGGCCGACAAGGTCGCGCCGCTGCTGCACCTCGTGCCGGCGTGGGGCGACGTCTCGCTGACGCAGCTGTCGGCCGACAGCTTCCGCATCCGCAAGCGCACGAAGGCCGGCTGCGGCTGGGTCGATTCGGCCTGGGGCCGGCGCGCGCCCGGTACCGGCTACGTGGGCGGCGTCTCCGGTGGCGTCGCGTTCGGCCTGCGCGACTTCTGGCAGCGCCACCCGACGCAACTGGACATCCGTGACGCGCACACGGACACCGCACGCGCCACCGTCTGGATGTGGTCCCCGGACGCGCCCGCGATGGACCTGCGTTTCTACCACGATGGCATGGGCATGGACACGCATGCCGGGGAGCTGCAGGGCCTGGACATCACGTACGAGGATTACGAGAAAGGCTTCGGCACGCCCGTCGGCGTCGCGCGCAGCAGCGAGATCACGCTGTGGGCGTTCGAAACGACGCCGCCGCGCGCGCGCCTGGTGGAGATCGCGCAGGCGATGCAGACGCCGCCGCAGCTCGTGCCCGCGCCCGCGCATATCCTCGCGACGCAAGTGTTCGGCAACCTGTGGGCGCTGCCGGACCGCAGCACGCCGGCACGCGCGGCGATCGAGAACCAGCTGGACGCGCGCTTCGATTTCTACCGCAAGGAAGTCGAGCAGCGCCGCTGGTACGGCTTCTGGGACTACGGCGACATCCGCCACACCTACGACGCCGACCGCCACGACTGGCGCTACGACGTGGGCGGCTTCGCGTGGGACAACTCGGAACTGTCGCCCGACCTGTGGTTGTGGTATTCGTTCCTCCGCACGGGACGCGCCGACATCTTCCGGATGGGCGAGGCGATGGTACGGCACACGAGCGAAGTCGATACTTACCACCTGGGCCGCTTCGCGGGGCTCGGCTCGCGCCACAACGTGCAGCACTGGGGCTGCAGCGCCAAGCAGGTGCGCATCAGCACCGCGGTCTACCGGCGCTTCTATTACTACCTGACGGGCGACGAGCGCACCGGCGACATCATGCGCGAGGTGCTCGATGCGGACCGCAGGCTGGACGACGTCGACCCGGTCCGCAAACTGGCGAACCAGCCGCCGAAAGGACCGTATCCGGCGCGGATCAGCTTCGGCACGGACTGGGCGTCGCTCGTGGCCAACTGGCTGACCGAGTGGGAGCGGACCGGCAGCGCGCGCTACCGCGACAAGATCCGCGCCGGCATGCGCGACATCGCGGCGATGCCGCACGGCTTCTTCAACGGCGACCGCATGGGCTACGAGCCGGACACGGGCCGGCTGCACAACATGATCGGCACCGGCGTGAAAGCGCTGCACCTGAACGCCGTGTTCGGCGCCGTCGAAATCTTCGACGAATTGATCCGCCTGACGGGCGACACGGCCTTCGAGCGGGCCTGGCTCGAGTACTGCGAACTGTTCAACGCGCCGGTCGACGAGCAGCGCCGCCGCCTCGGCGCGCCGCACGGCGCCACGCATGCGCTGTATGTCGGCCACTCGCGGCTGACCGCATACGCGGCCTGGAAGCGCAAGGACCCCGGGCTGGCCCGGCGCGCGTGGCAGGAATTCGCGGGCGAAGGCAGGCGGCGACCGTTCCGCACCGTGCGCGTGGCGGGGCCGGACGTATTGAATCCCGTCGACGAAGTCCCATGGGTGAGCACGAACGAAACGGCGCAATGGGGCCTGGCCGCCATCCAGAATCTTGCGCTGATCGGCGACGCGCTGCCCCGCACCCAGGAGACCTGACATGCATCGTTCCCTTGTCATTGCCGCGGCCTTCGTCGCCGCGCCCGCATCCGCCGCGACCTGGTACGTGGCCCCGACCGGCAGCGACACCGCGGCCGGCACACTGGCCGCGCCGTGGCAATCGTTCGCGCACGCGCAGGCCTTGGCGCGGCCGGGCGACACCGTGTATTTCCGCGGCGGCCGCTACGCCTACACGAAGGCCACGACGGCGTGCGCGTCGCGGCGCGCGACCGTGTCCGCCATCGTCCTCGACAAGAGCGGCACGGAACAGCAGCCGATCCGCTACTGGGCCTATCCGGGCGAGACGCCCGTGTTCGATTTCTCGGGCATGAAGGACGATTGCCGCGTCAAGGGCATCGAAGTCGTCGCCGACTGGATCCACCTGAAAGGCCTGGAGATCACGGGCGCGCCGCAGCAGCCGGACAACCGCCTGAACCACGAATCGTGGGGCGTGTGGATCAACGCGAACCACGACGTCTTCGAGCAGCTGGACCTGCACCACAACATGGGACCGGGCCTGTTCATCAAGGACGGGGGCTGGAACCTCGTGCTGAACAGCGATTCGCACCATAACTACGACCCCTACACGTCGAATGGCGCGGGCCAGAGCGCGGACGGCTTCGGCGCCCACGTGAGCGCGGGCCATCCGGGCAACGTGTTCCGCGGCTGCCGTGCGTGGGCGAACACGGACGACGGCTTCGACCTGATCAACGCGTACTCGCCGGTGACCATCGAGTATTCGTGGGCGTGGCAGCACGGTTACCTGCCGGGCACGCACACGCCGCTCGCGGCCGGGAACGGCAACGGCATCAAGGCGGGCGGCTACAGCGGGCGCTACGTGCCCAACGGGGTGAAACATGTGGTGCGCTTTTCCGTCGCGTTCGACAACAAGGTATCGGGCTTCTATGCCAACCATCATCCCATCGCGCTGGACTTCCAACACAACACCGCCTTTGGAAATGTTATCGATTACAATATGCTCGGCGTGGCCCCGGATGGCGGCCCCGTCTACCTGGGCACCCTGCGCAACAACCTCGCCTACCCGGCGGGTGCGGCGCTGAAGGTGGAAGGCGCGGACAGCGCGGCCAACTCCTGGGATCTGCACCTTGCGTTGAAGCCGTCCGACTTCGACAGCGTGGCGCCCACCGGCTGGGACGCGCCGCGCAAGCCGGACGGCAGCCTGCCGGACATACCCATGTTCCACCCGTCTGCCGCCAGCGCCGTCATCGATCGCGGCGTCGACGTGGGCCTGCCCTTCCGCGGCAAGGCACCGGACCTGGGCGCGTTCGAGCGCTGATTAGAACCACAGGAAGACCATGAACCCATCGATCCGCGGGGCGATCAGCGCCCTGCTTCTCGCTGCCTGCGCGGCGAATACGCATGCCGCCGAAGGCTGGAAATTCGCCTTCGGGTCCGGCAAGGCGCCGGCCGGCTACACGCCCGTCGACGCCGCCTACAGCGGCGCGCGCGGCTACGGCCTCGAGCCGGGCACCCGGCCGGACGGCGTCCATCCCTATTATTTTTCCGTCGATCTCCCCGAAGGGAATTACACGGTGACCGTCACGCTGGGCGACGACACGGCCGCGGCCGCGACGACGGTGAAATCCGAACTGCGCCGGCTGATGCTGGAAAACGTGGCAACCAGGCCGGGCGAGACCGTCACGAAGACGTTCACCGTCAACGTGCGCACGCCGAAGGTCCCGACCGGCGGCGAAGTCAAACTGAAAGCGCCGCGCGAAACGGTCGAGGAAGCGTGGAACTGGGACCCGCGCCTGACCCTGGAAATCAACGGCGCACACCCGGCCGTACGCACGATCGCCATCGCGCCGGCGCACGTGCCGACCCTGTACCTGCTGGGCGATTCGACCGTCTGCGACCAGCCGGCCGAACCGTACAACAGCTGGGGCCAGATGCTGCCGCGCTTCTTCAAGCCCGGCATCGCCGTCGCCAACCACGGCGAATCGGGCGAGACGTACCGCGACTCGCTCGCGCGCCGCCGGCTGGACAAGATCGTGAGCGGCATGAAGCCGGGCGACACGCTCCTCATGCAGTTCGGCCACAACGACCAGAAGCAGATCAAGGCTGGCAAGGGCGGACCGTTCACGACGTACAAGGCGGAGATCAAGGCCCACGTGGACGCCGTCCGCGCGCACGGCGGCCTGCCCGTGATCGTGTCGCCGATGGAGCGGCGCGGCTTCGATGCCGATGGCCGCGTGATCCCGTCGCTGAAGGATTACGCCGAGGCCGCGCGCCAGTCCGCGCAGGAATTGAACGTGCCGTTCATCGACCTCAACGCGATGAGCAAAACCTTTTACGAGGCGCTGGGTCCGGAAGGCTCGAAGGCCGCGTTCGCGGAGCCCGCGCCGGGCCGCCTGGACAACACGCACCACGACAGCTATGGCAGCTACGAGCTGGCGAAGGCCGTCGTGCTGGGCCTGCGCCAGGCGCGCGTGCCGGCCGCCGGTTTCATCGTCGACGATTTCGCGTTCGATCCCGCCCATCCCGATCCGGTCGCGGCGTTTGCCGTACCGCCGAGTCCCCACCATACCGCAGAGCGCCCGCTGGGCGACGAGGAGCACAAATGAAACGCCGTACCTTACTCTCGACCCTCGGTCTCGCTGCCCTGGCCGGCTGCGCCGGCATCAAACCGGCATCGCAAACAGACGCCTACGTCTTCGCCTACTTCATCGACAACGGCCAGGACGGCCTGCACCTGGCCGGGAGTGTCGACGGCTACCGCTGGGAAGCGCTGAACGGCGGCCGCAGCTATCTCCAGCCTGAAGTCGGCAAGGCAAAACTGATGCGCGACCCGTGCATCGTGCGCGGCCCCGACGGGGTCTACCACATGGTATGGACGAGCGGCTGGAACGAGACGGGCATCGGCTACGCGTCGTCGCCGGACCTCGTCCACTGGTCGGCGCAACGCGAGCTGCCCGTGATGGCGCACGAGCCGACGACCCTGAACGCGTGGGCGCCGGAGATCGCGTGGGACGAGAAGCGCGGCGAGTACCTGATCTTCTGGTCGTCGACGATCCCGGGCCGCTTCGCGGCATCCGAAGCGGCCGGCGACGACGCCGGCGCCAACAAGTACAACCACCGCATCTACGCCACGACGACGCGCGACTTCGTCACGTTCACGCCCACGCGCCTGTTCTACGATCCGGGCTTTTCCGTCATTGACGCGACGTTCCTGCGCACGAACCGCGGCGACTGGCTGCTCGTGAAGGACGAGACGCGCCACCCGCCCCGTAAATACCTGCAGCTGGCGCGCGCCGCCGGCCTGCAGGGGCCGTTCGAACCGCTGGGCGCGCCGATCTCGCCCGCCGGCCTGTGGACCGAGGGACCGACGGCGCTGCAGGTGGGCGACGACGTCATCGTGTACTACGACGCCTACACGACGAAGCACTACGGCGCGCTGCGCTCGCGCGATCTCGTGCATTGGGAAGACGTGACGGCGCAGATGCACTTCCCGGACGAAGGCACGGCGCGGCGCATGCGCCACGGGACGGCACTGCGGGTGCCGGCGGACGTGCTTGCCGCGCTGCGTCGGCCGTAATGCCGTCTAGCGTCCTGTCCTACAGTCTCGATTGTGGGGAGGCAACGGTGCGCGGGAACCGTGGCCAATAGAGTAATCTCGGTCGCTCCAGTGTCGTGAACCCGGAGGCGGACCGTGTCCCTTGACTCATCAAAACCCGATCAGGAAAAACAGGAGCTCTTGCGGGTTCCCGTGGTCCATGAGGAGGCGTGGGTCGAGAAACGGATCGTCGACACGGGTCGCGGCGTACGCATCCACAAGACTGTCGCCGAGACCCCTTGCCGGATCGACGAGCGCCTGCTGCGCGACGACGTCGAGGTCCACCATGTGCCGGTGGACCGCATCGTCCCGCTCGACCAGGCGCCCGCGACCCGCTACGAAGGGGAAACGCTCGTGGTACCGATTCTCGAGGAAGTGCTGGTCGTCGAACGGCGGCTGCGCATCAAGGAAGAGCTCCACATCACGCGCACCCGCCGCGAAGAACACCACGTCGACACGGTCATGCTCAAGTCCGAGCAGGTCAGCGTCGAGCGCTTCGACGAGCACGGCGACACTTCACCCACGTGACATTCACCGGAGGACGCATCATGCAACATACTCTCGTAGCGGTGTTCGACAACCGCAGCGATGCCCAGAACGCGATGGACGAACTGCTGGCATCGGGCTTCACCCGCGACAACGTCTATGTCTCCAGCGCCGACCTGTCCGGCACCACGACGACGGCCGGCACGACGCTCGGCGCGACCCACGAGGAAGGCGTGGGCGCCTCGATCAAGCACTTCTTCGACAACCTGTTCGGCTCGGACCACGACGAACATGCGACCCGCTATTCCACTGCGGTCGCCGGCGGCCAGCACGTGCTGACCCTGACCACGTCGTCGGAGCCGGAAGTGGAACGCGCCGCCGACGTGATCGAACGCTTCGGCCCCATCGACATCGACGAGCGCCACGACCTGGCGGGCAACGCCGCATCGCTGGGCACGAGCGCCTACCAGCCGCAGACGTCGCCGTCGCTGGCCGCCGGCTCGATGCAGGCGGGGACGCAGACGGGCAACCTGTCGGGCAGCCTCTCGGATTCGACCGTGCGTTCGGACTCGCTGCAGCGCGAGACGGCCGTCGACCAGACCACCGGCAAAGCCGCGATCCCGGTCGTGCAGGAAGAAGTCCGGGTCGGCAAGCGCCAGGTCGAACGGGGCGGCGTGCGCGTCTTCTCGCGCATGGTCGAGACGCCCGTGAACGAAACGGTGTCGCTGCGCGAGGAACACGTCAGCGTGGAACGCCGTCCGGTCGACCAGCCGATCAACCCGGCCGACGTCGCCGCGCTCAAGGACCAGACGATCGAACTGCGCGAAACGGCCGAGGAAGCCGTCGTGCAGAAATCCGCGCGCGTGGTCGAGGAAGTCGTCGTCGGCAAGGAAGTCAGCCAGCGCCAGCAAAACATCCAGGACACGGTGCGCCACACGGAAGTCGAGGTACAGCCGCTGCAGGGCAGCGCGCCCGACGACGACACCTATTACCGCAACGACTGGCAGACGAATTACGCCAGCCTGGGCGGCACGTACGACGACTACGCGCCGGCCTACCGCTACGGCGACGAGATGCGGCGCGACGCCCGCTACCAGGGCCGCAACTGGGACGACGTGGAATCCGACCTGCGCAGCGACTGGGATACCCGCTACGGCAGCAGCGGCTCGTCCACGTGGGAACGCATGAAGGCGGCCGTGCGGTCGGGCTGGAACCGCATGACGTCGTAAGGCGTCAAGGGCGCGTCAAGGGCGCGGCAAGGCATGCCGCGCGTCACGCCAGGACGGCCAGCTCCGGAATCAGGGAACGGTGCGCCGCGATGCCCGCCAGCGCGCCGTCCGCGACCGCGAGCGCCACGTTGCCGGCGGGCCGCGCCATGTCGCCGCAACAGAACACGCCCGGCACGCTGCTCGCTTTCTGCGCGTCGGTCGCGACGTACGGTCCCAGCGGACCGGTTTCCAGCACGCAGCCCAGCTGCTCGGCCAGCGGGCTGGCGATGTGCGTGCGGGTCGCGACGAACAGTCCCGCCAGCCGCAGCCGGCGTCCGTCCCGCAGCACCACGTCGGCCCGGCCCTCGATGCGTGCGACCGGCGTGCGCTCGACGGCCACGCCGCGCCGGGCCAATGCCGCCAGCTGATCCGGCTGCGGTTCGAACGCGCCGTTCAGCAGCAGGGTGACCTGGCCCCAGTCGGGCAGCATCAGCGCCTGGTGCAGCGACGCCTCGCCCGCCGCGAGCACGCCGATGGCGCCTTCATCCAGTTCGTAGCCATGGCAGTACGGGCAGTGGAAGACGCTCGTGCCCCAGCGTTCCTCCAGGCCGTCCACGGCCGGCAACGTGTCGGCGACGCCGGTGGCGAGGATCAGCCGGCGGCCCCGCACCGTGCCGCCATCCGGCAGCGCGACGTCGAAACCGGCGCCGGCGCTGCAAGCCGCCACCGCCGTCTCGTTCGCCCACGCGACCGTGGGATATGCGCGCAACTGGGCGCGGGCCTGCGCGGCGATGGCCGCCGCTTCCGTGCCGTCCTGCGTGAGGAAGCCGTGCGAGCGGTCGGCATGGCGGTTGCGGCGCCGGCCGCCGTCGATGACCAGCACGCGCCGGCGCGCCCGCGCAAGCTGCGTGGCCGCCGACAGGCCGGCATAGCTGCCGCCCACGACGATCACGTCGAATTCGGACTCATTCGGATGGGTGTGCATGATGTGCTCCTCCTTGGGGATACTGCGCGTTGAAGCGCTCGGACAGTTCCGCCAGCGTGACCTGCGCGAAGCGCGCGAGCAGCAACGCCTCGGCTTCCGCGAGCGCATCGCCGAGCGACTGGTTGACGACCTGTTCCACGAGACAGCCGGGCTGCTCGACGCGATTGCCGATCGCGAACACGGTCGGCGCGCCCACCGCGTCGTACACGTCGCGCAGCGTGACCCGGTGCAGGTCGGCGGTCACGGCCCAGCCGCCGCCATGTCCCTTCTCCGACGCGACGTAGCCCCGTTCGCGCAGGCCGGCCAGCGTGCGCCGCACGAGCACGGGATTCGTGTGCAGGAAGCCCGCCAGCTCTTCCGACGTCAGCGGACGGTCGCTGTGGGCCATGTGCAGCAGCAGGTGCAGGATCGAGGAAAGTTTGCTGTCGGTTCTCATGTAACTTATGATAGTACATAACGGGCCGGCGTGCATGACGGCGTGCACGCTACAATGCCGGATGTCTTCGAACTCCCCTTCTTTCGACGCCATCGTGGCCGGCACCGGCCCCGGCGGCGCCAGCGTCGCACGCGAGCTCGCGCGGGCCGGTGTCCGCGTGCTGATGCTGGAAACTGGCGGCGCGGCGCCGCTCGCGGGCACCTTGACGCAGATGGCCGGCATGGCCGCCGTGCCCGGCAAGGGGGCGTTCCTGCACCGCGACCTGTCGCTGCTCGTGCGCGCGCTGACGACCGGCGGCACGTCGACCATCAATTTCGCCACCGCCGCGCCGCCGCCCGCCGCCATGTTCGCCAGGCACGGCATCGACCTCGCCCCGGCGCTGGCCGCCTGGCGCGCGGAACTGCCGATGGCGCCGCTGCCGGACGATCTGGTCGGCCCGATGGCCGCACGCATCGCCGCGGGCGCCCGCGCGCAAGGGCTCGCGTGGCGCAAGCTGGACAAGATGATCCGCCCGGCCGCGTGCCGCACCGGATGCTGGCGCTGCGTCTACGGCTGCCCGTTCGGGGCGAAGTGGTCGGCCCGTGAACTGGTCGACGACGCCTGCACGCGCGGCGCGCGGCTCGTCACCCACGCGCACGTCACGCGGGTGCTGGTGGAAGATGGCCGCGCCGTGGGCGTCGAAGCGAACGTCGGCGGGCGGACGGAGACGTTCCGCGCCGGCCTCGTCGTGCTGGCCGCGGGCGGCATCGGCAGCCCGCGCATCCTGCGCGCGTCCGGCTTGCTGAGTGGTCCCGCGCCGTTCTTCAGCGACCCCGTCGTGGCCGTGATGGGCACGGTGGACGGCATCGAGGGCGGCGGCGCCGAGGTGCCGATGGCGGCCGGGCATTACGACCCGGAGGCCGGGATCAGCCTGGCCGACCTCACGCTGCCCCGCCCCATGTACCAGGCGTTCGCGGCGCAGGCGGGCCGGGTCGACCGGTTATTGGCACACGACCGCACGTTGACGATCATGGTCAAGATCCGCGACGAGATCAAAGGCAATGTCGGCCCGCGCTGGGTCGACAAGACGCTGGCGCCGGAAGACCGGCGCCGCTTCGATGCCGGCATCGCGCAGGCGCGCGGCATCCTGGAAGCCAGCGGCGCGCATCACATCTTTGCCAGCCACCATTTCGCCGCGCATCCGGGCGGCACGGTGCCCATCGGCCAGGCGCTGGACGCGGACCTCGCGACGCCGACGCCGGGCCTGTACGTGTGCGACGCGTCCGTCATCCCCGAACCGTGGGGCCTGCCGCCCACCCTGACCCTGCTGTGCCTGGGCTGGCGGCTCGGCCGTCACCTGGCGCGGGTCAGCGCTTCACGGGCAGCGTCGTCGTCAGCCTGATGTCGGCCGACGACTCGCCCACCATCAGCGTCACGGGCACGGGCTCGACCTCGAACCGGCCCGCCTGCGTGTTCCAGTACGCGAGGCGCTGCGCCGCGAGCGGGATGCGCACCGTGCGCGTCTCGCCCGGCTTCACGTTCACGCGCCGGAAGCCGACCAGCGCCTGGCGCGGCCGCTCGACCTGCGACTTCGGCCACGCGGCGTACAGCTCGACGACGCTGTCTCCCGCCACCTTGCCCGTATTGGTCACGTCCACGTCGACGTCGACCGTGCCGCCGGAAGCCAGCGCCGGCGCGCTCGTGCGCAGCTTCCCATATTTGAACGTCGTATAAGACAGGCCGTGCCCGAACGGGAACAGCGGCTGGCCCTTGAAGTACATGTAGGTGCGGCCGTGGCGGATGTCGTAGTCCATCATCGGCGGCAGCTGCGATTCCGCCGCCGGCCACGTCGCCACGAGCTTGCCGCCGGGGTTGTAGTCGCCGAACAGCACCTGCGCGAGCGCCGTGCCCTGGTCCTGCGACGCATGCGCCATCTGCACGATCGCGGGCACGTGCTCCTTCGCCCAGCCGATCGTGTACGGGAAGCTCGATACGAGCACCATCACCGTGCGCGGATTCGCCGCCAGCACCTGTTTTACCAGGCCTTCCTGCGCGAGCGCCAGCGTCTCGCGGTCGCGCCCCTCGCGGCCGTCGCCCGGGTCGGCGCACGGCTTCGTGCCGGCGTCGGTCCACTCGTGCGCCATGTTCGGGCCGCAGGTCGGGTCGTTGCCGACGACGACGATGGCCACGTCCGCGTCGCGCGCCGCCTTCACGGCCGCGTCGTTCGCATTGTCGGCGGCATAGTTCACCTTCACGCCCGGTCCCACGGCCGCCTTGATGCCGGCCAGCGCCGTCACCGTGTACGGCGCGGTTCCGCCATACCAGTCCCAGTGCACGCTGTCCGCATGCGGTCCGATCACGGCGATCCGCTTGATGCGCGACTTCGCGAGCGGCAGCGCGCGGCCGTCGTTCTTCATCAGGACGATGGATTCCAGCGCCATCTTCAACGACACGGCCTTGTGCGCCGCGCTGTCCCACGGCGCCGGGCCGTCCTTGATCGCGGCATACGGATTGCCGGCCGGCGGGTCGATCAGGCCCAGCTTGATCGTCGTGCGGAACTTGCGCGCGAGCGCCTCATCGAGATCGGCCACCGTGATGGCCCCCTCCTTCAGCGCCGCGCGCAGCTCGTCCTGGTATTTGTCGAGGTACTGGTTGATGCCGGCTTTCAGGCCCGCGACAGCCGCCGCCTTCTGGTCCGGATACCGTTTATACAGTTTCACCAGGTTGCCGATGGCGCCGCCGTCGCTCGAAATCACGTCCGCGTTCCACTTCCCGATCACGAGGCTGCGCAGCACGGGGTGCACGCCCATCGGCGTGCCGTTCCACGCGTTGTACGACGCCATCAGGGCGCGCGCGCCGCCGTCCTCGAACGCCATGCGGAACGGCGCCGCATAGTATTCGTGGAACAGGCGGTCGTCGAAATCGGACGTCGAGTTGCCGCGCCCGTTCTCGTTGCTGTTGGCGAGGAAGTGCTTGAGGAGTGCCGCGCCGCGCCAGTATTTTGGATCGTCGCCCTGGATGCCGCGCGTGAACGCGGTCGCCATCGTCCCGACGAGGAACGCGTCCTCGCCGTAGACTTCCTCGCTGCGGCCCCAGCGCGGGTCGCGCGCGAGGTCGGCCTGCGGGCCCCATTGCATCAGCATCGGGTGCTTGTACTGCGCGCTCTGCGTGATGTAGCGGGCTTCCGTCGACTGCACGGCGCCGGCCTGGCGCACGAGCTCCGGGTCCCAGCTCGCGCCCATGCCCGGCGGCTGCGGGAATTGCGTCGTCGGGATCGGCTGGCGCTGGCGCTTCGATTCGCCCCGCTGCACGAGGCCGTGGATGCCTTCCGTGCTGCCGAAGCTGGGAATGCCGAGGCGCGCGACGCCGGAATCGGTCGACAGCGCGGCGATCTTTTCGTCGGGCGTCATCAGCGCCAGGATGTTGGCGATGCGTTGTTGCGGGGCCAGGTTCGGATCCTGGAACGGGTACGGCGCCGCGTGGGCGGTGCCGGCGCACAGCGCGGCGGCGAGGGCCACGGCGCGGAGGATGTTCGTCTGCATGCTGTCTCCTTGTGTAAACGTTTTTTGTTAGCGCGAACATCCAAATCATACCCCGGAATGAAACCGTTTTCACAACACTCGGCCACAAGTTCCTGTCCGGCGCCAAAAGTTCCTTGCACACCGTAAAGACATCAGTACAATCAGTGTGCATACAAACAGGAGACAGCATGACTTATGAACGCATCGTGGTCCTCGGCGGCGGCACGGCCGGCTGGATGGCCGCGACGGCCCTCGCGACGGGCCTGAAGGGCACGACGGTGGAACTGGTGGAATCGGAGGACATCGGCACGGTCGGCGTCGGCGAGGCGACGTTCCCGTCGATCCGCAACTACCACCAGATCCTCGGCATTCCCGAAGCGGACTTCCTGCGCGCGACGAACGGCACGTACAAGCTGGGCATCCGGTTCCGCGACTGGCGCGTCAAGGGCGAGGACTATTACCACACGTTCGGCGACTTCGGCATGCTGAACGGCCCCGAGTCGCTGTGGGGCCAGTACCGCCGGCACCCGCGCGCCAACCTGCCCGCGTTCGGCGAGCAATGCCTGCCGACCGTGATGGCGATGAACGACCGCTTCTGCGCGCCCGGCAAGGACGCCGCGAATTTCAACTACGCCTACCACTTCGACGCGAACCTGTATGCCCGCTTCCTGCGCGACATCGCCCTGAAGCGCGGCGTGCGCCGCACCGAGGGCAAGGTCGTCGACGTGGCGCGCCGGCCGGACGGCGGCATCGCGTCGCTGAAGCTGGACGACGACCGCGTCGTCAAGGGCGATCTGTTCATCGACTGTTCCGGATTCGCCTCGCTGCTGCTGGGCCGCACGCTGGGCGAACCGTTCGTCGACTTCTCGCACTGGCTGCCCGTGGACCGGGCCTGGGCCGTGCCGTCCGCCAGCGTGGGCGACAACCTGACGCCGTACACGCGCGCGACGGCGCTGGACGCAGGCTGGGCGTGGCGCATTCCCCTGCAGGACCGCACGGGCAACGGCCACGTGTTCTCGTCCCGCTTCATCGACGAAGAAAAGGCCCGCGACCAGCTGCTGCAGCAGCTCGACGGCGAGGCACTGGCGGAGCCGCGCCTGCTGCGCTTCACGACGGGGCACCGCGCCAGATTCTGGTCGCACAACGTCGTCGGCATCGGCCTCGCGACGGGCTTCCTGGAACCGCTCGAATCGACCAGCATCTACCTCGTGCAGGTGGGCGTCGGCCGTTTGATGACCCTCCTGCAGCGGGGCAGCCCCGTCGCGCCGGACCTCGTCGACGCGTACAACACGGGCCTCACGCGCCAGTTCGAACGCATCCGCGACTTCATCCTGATGCACTACTGCCTGACCGCGCGCCGCGACACGCCGTTCTGGCAAGCCATGGCGGCCACGGAGCTGCCGGAGACGCTGGCCTACAAGCTGCACGCATGGCGCGAAACGGGCGTGCTGCACCAGTACGACGAGGAAGGCTTCGACGGCCACAGCTGGCTCGCGATCCACGCGGGCATGCAGAACTGGCCGGCGCGCAGCGATCCGACCCTGAAGCTGATTCCGGAGGAACAGTCGCTCGAATGGGTGCGCGAGCGCGCGACCCAGCTCGCGGCGGCTGTCGCGACGGTGCCGGCGCATCACGAGTACCTGGCCAAGGTGCTGGGTCGCTAACGGTCCGCGCCCAAGCGTTCCAACCACGCGCACAGCATGTCCGCCAGTGCATCCGCATAGGCCGCGATCTCGCCGGGCGCGCGCGGCCGCTCCGAAAACTGCTTGCCGACCGCGGACAGCGTATCGGTGAGCAGATCGGCCGCCAGCGCCCGCGTGGCGCCCGGCGCCCCCGGCAGCGCCTCTGCCAGGAACGTCCGCACGGCCTCCTCCCCCGACTGCCGCACCGCGCGCGCCTCGGGCGCATCGCGGTACAGCGGCGCCGCATCGTTCAGCGCCACGCGCATCGCCGCCTCCTCGCATTCCGACCGCACGAACGCGTGCACCAGTGACCGCAACCGGTCCAGCGGCGGCCGCGCCGTGTCCGCGAGGATGGCGGACAACATGGCCGTCGTGCGGCGCCATTCGTCGCTCTGCAGGCGGAACAGGATCGCCGCCTTGTTCGGGAAGTACTGGTACAGCGACCCGACGCTGACGCCCGCCTTTTCCGCCACGCGCGACGTCGTGAAGCGCTGCGCCCCTTCCGCCGCCAGAACCTGAACAGCCGCCTCCAGCACGGCCGCCACGAGCTCATTGGATCGGGCCTGTTTCGGTGCCTTGCGCGAGGCGATCTGGGGGCGGCGGCGTTCGGTCATCGGGGGCTCCGGGAATGCGAATAGAAAACCTGAAGGATTATTCGCATAATAACCGGACCTACTCACCACCACAAGGAACCACGATGACTACCCTTGCCACCGACCCCGTCGCCCCGCTGCTGGCGCGCCTGTTCGCCGAGACCGATGCCGAATCGCCGCTGGCCGCCTGCCGCGACCTGCCGGAAGCGGAACTGCAACGCCTCATGCGCAGCAAGACGGATTACCGCGACCTGTACGGCCGCCTGAAGGACCTCGCCCTGCCCGTCTCGCGCGGCACCGGCGTCCTGCTCTACATGCTGGCCCGCTCGAGCCGGGCCCGGACCATCGTCGAATTCGGCACGTCGTTCGGCATCTCGACCATCCACCTGGCCGCCGCGCTGCGCGACAATGGCGGCGGTCGCCTGATCACCAGCGAATTCGAGCCGGCGAAAGTCGAGCGGGCGCGCGCCAACCTGGCTGCCGCGGGCCTGCTCGACCTCGTCGAGATCCGCGCGGGCGACGCCCTGCAGACGCTGGCCGGCGACCTGCCGGATGACATCGATCTCGTCCTGCTGGACGGCGCCAAGGCGCTCTATCCCGACGTGCTCGCGCTGCTGGAACCGCATCTGCGCCCGGGCGCGGCGATCGTCGCGGACAATGCGGACCACTGCCCGGACTACCTCGCCCGCATGCGCGCGCCGGCGTCCGGTTACCTGTCGATGCCGTTCGCGGACGACGTCGAACTGTCCGTGCGGACCGCCCGATAACGCGATCGCGGCAAACGCAATACGCCGACGCGTATAGTGCCTATGCATAGGATGCATGGTTCGCCGCGCGCCTTCGGCCCTAAGCTTCTCTACTCATAACGATGAGACAACCCGGTGCCGCGTCCAAGCAATGCGCGCCGGGACCGATAACATAGAGGAGCAGCAGCCATGTCACAGCCTCAACTCCAGCGCGTCGAACGCGCGGAGACTTTCACGTCCCCACCTGCCGCCACCGGCAAAATCGACGAGTACTTCCAGATCTCGGCGCGCGGCAGCACCCAGCGCACGGAGGTGGTGGCCGGCGTCACCACCTTCCTCGCGATGGTGTATTCCGTGTTCGTCGTGCCGGGCATGCTGGGCCAGGCCGGCTTCGACGTCAGCGCGGTGTACGTGGCCGTGTGCCTGACCGCGGCCTTCGGTTCGTTGTTGATGGGCTTCTGGGCGCGGCTGCCGATCGCCGTCGGCTGCGCGATCTCGCTGACCGCCTTCACCGCGTTCGGCCTCGTGCTGGGCAAGGGCCTGACGCCGGCGATCGCGCTGGGCGCCGTGTTCCTGATGGGCCTCATCTTCACGGCGATCTCCATCACGGGCCTGCGCTCGTGGATCCTGCAGAATCTCCCGTCCGGCGTCGCGCACGGCACGGGCGTCGGCATCGGCCTGTTCCTGCTGATGATCGCGTCCAGCGAAGTCGGCCTCGTCGTCAAGAACGCGGGCGCGGGCCTGCCCGTCGCGCTGGGCCAGATCACCTCCTTCCCGGTCCTGATGAGCATCCTGGGCCTGGCCGCCATCTTCGGCCTGGAACAGCGCAAGGTCCCGGGCGGCATCCTGCTCGTCGTAATCGCGATTTCCGCCCTCGGCCTGGCCTTCGATCCGAAAGTGCACTTCACCGGCATCTTCTCGTGGCCGCAACTGAGCAGCCCGGGCCACGCGTCGCTGATCGGCGCGATGGACGTCAAGGGCGCGCTCAGCATGGCCGTGCTGCCCAGCGTGCTGGCCCTCGTGATGACCGCCGTGTTCGACGCCACCGGCACCATCCGCGCCGTCGCCGGCCAGGCCGGCCAGGTCGATGCGCGCGGCTACATCCATAACGGCGGCAAGGCCCTGACGGCCGATTCGGTCAGCTCCCTGTTCTCGAGCCTCGTGGGCGGCGCACCGGCAGCGGCCTATATCGAATCGGGTGTCGGCACCGCGGCCGGCGCGCGCACCGGCCTCACCGCCGTCGTCGTCGGCATGCTGTTCCTCGGCCTGATCTTCTTCTCGCCGCTGGCCGGCCTGGTGCCGTCGTATGCCACCGCACCGGCGCTGATGTACGTCGGCCTGCTGATGCTGAGCAGCGTGGCGCACATGAACATGGACGACAAGCTCGATGCGCTGGCCGGCCTCGTATGCGCCGTGTTCATCCTCCTCTCCTGCAACATCGTCACCGGCATCATGCTGGGCTTCTGCACCCTCGTGATCGGCCGCGTGCTGGCCGGCGAATGGCGCAAGCTGAACTTCGGCACCGTCAGCATCGCCCTCGCGCTGGCCGCGTTCTACGCGGGCGGCTGGGCCATCTGATCCTCTCTCCCGGCGACCGTCCCTCCCCATCCGCGGGATGCGGACGGTTGCCGCGCGGTCAACCGCGGCAGGCCTTTCTCCGTTCTCTCCATGTGATCCTCGAGGCGCCCGAAACCGGCCCAGCCGTATCGTACGCCGCATTTTTACGAAATTGTGTAATCTAAGTGACAACTTCTTACTAGGAGAACATTATGAAAGCCACTACCATTTCGAGCATCATGCTTGCTGTCGCCGTGCTGGTCACGGGTTGCCACAAGGCCGAGGACAAGAACGGCATGGGTCCGGCCCAGGAAGCCGGCAAGGCCATCGACGACGCGGGCGCCAAGGCTGCCGCCGAGTCGAAGGAAGCCGCGGCCAACGCCAACGCCGCTGCCCAGCAGGCCGGCGAGAATGCGAAGGAAGCGGCCCACGAGGCCAACCAGAACGTCAAGGAAGCGGCCGACCGCGCCGGCGACAAGATGCAGCAGGCCGGCGCCGAAGTGCGCCAGGAATCGCACGAAGCCGCGCAGAACGTGAAGGAAGGCGCGAAGGACGCGACGGCCGCCACGGGCCGCGGCCTGGAACGCGCCGGCGAGAAACTGCAGCAGGCCGGCAAGTAACGCATCGAACCGGGGTCCGTTCGCGAAGACAGGTATACTTGCTGGATGCGTATCCAGCTCTTCTCCGACCTTCACCTCGAACGCGACCCCGGGTTCCAGCCGACCATCTTCGCCGACACGGACGTCGTCGTGCTCGCCGGCGACATCGGTTCCTACCAGGCCCGCTCGCGCCTGGACACCGACGACTTCGGCCTCGGTCGCTTCGCCCCGGCCACGACGGGCGCCGCGGCGCGCGTCCTGTACGTTCCCGGCAACCACGAATTCGACGGCCTCGATTTCGACGCCACGCTGGCGCGCCTGCGCGCGACCTGTGCCGCGCTGGACATCACGTGGCTCGACCGCGCGATCGTCACCCTCGGCGACGTCCGCTTCATCGGCACGACGCTGTGGGCCGACTTCGACGCCCTGGCGGTCTCCGAGACCGACATCGGGCGCCAGCTCAAGCAGCGCGAAAAGGCATTCCGCGCCGCGAACTACTACCTCTCCGGGAACACGACGCTCGTGGATGGCGTGCCGCTGCTGGCGGAGGGCCAGCGGGAACTGTCGTTCGGCTGCCAGGCCTGGCTGCGCAACGCACTGGCCACGCCGTTCCACGGCACCACGATCGCCGTCACGCACTACGCCCCGACCCTGCGCAGCGCCGATCCGCGCTACGGCATCTCGCCCGGCACGGCAGGCTTTTGCAATGCGCTGGACGACCTGCTGCCGTTCGCGGACGTGTGGATGCACGGCCACCTCCATTGCGCGAACGACTACGTGGTCGAAGGCACGGGCTGGCGCTGCCGCGTGGTCGCGAATCCGCTCGGGTATGCGAACAAGGGCGAGCAGGCCGCGTTCCGGGAAGATCTGATCATCGAAGTCTGAGTCAGCGCACGCCCTGGTACATCAACCCACTGTCGTTCAGCCCGAACCTGAACTTGCGGTTCATCGCGATGATCTCGGCGCCGGCCAGCAACGTGGGCCCGTACCCGTGCGCCGCCTTCACGCTCGTCGGCCGGTACGCATAGAACGCGGGATCGAACGCCATGCCCGTGCCCACGCAGATGCCTTCGATCTGCCCGTTCGGCTGCACCTTGCTCGCGACGGCGTTCCACGCGAGGTTCGCCATCGGTCCGTAGGCCTGCGCGTCGACATAGCCGCGGTTGACGGCGCGTGCGATGGCGTAGGCGTAGATCGCGGTGGCGGACGTTTCCTGGTACGTGTCGCTGCGATCGATGAGCTGGTGCCAGAAGCCGTCCTTCGTCTGGTAGCTGGCGAGCCCCTTGACGTGCGCGCGCAGCTGTTCCAGTACGGCCTTGTAGTCCTTGTGCGTCTTCGGCAGGACTTCCAGCACCTCGACCATCGCCATCGCGGCCCAGCCGTTCGCGCGCGCCCAGTGCATCTCCGGGTGGTCGCGCAAGCCTTCCACATAGCCGTGCATGTAGATGCCGAGGTTCTTGTTGAACATGCGCTTCGAGAATTGCAGCACCTGGCGCGCCGCGTCGTCGTAGTAACGCGCATCGCCCGTCGCCTTGCCGAGGTACGCGATCGTGGGCACGCCCATGAACATGTCGTCCAGCCACAGCGTATCCGGCAGCGGGCGCATTTTCACGCCGCCGCGGCCGTCCGGACCGCCGCGCGCCAGCGTGCCGTCCTTCAGCCGGTATTCCTTCTTCGTGACGAAGTCGCCGCAGATCGGGATCATCTGCGAATAGTCCACCGGCGACCCCTCGAGCTTCGCCTTCAGAAAGCTCTGGCACAGCGCACCGGCATCGTCCAGCGCGTGCGGGTTCAGGAAGCTCTTGATGGGCGCGGCGGCATGCTCGCGGTCGGCCTGGACGAGCGGCAGATAGGTCTTCGTCAGCCGCGCCAGCAGTTCGTGGCGCTTGAGCGCGTAATCCGTGTAGCGGCGGTCGCCCGTGGCGGCGCCGGCGGCCAGCATGCCCGTGTAGGTGACGCCCCATTCATAGCTCGTCAGCCGGAAGTCGCCCGGCTTCAGCACGGCGTTCGCGTTCGGCGTGGACAGGTCCGCGATGGGCACGCCCGTGCGCTGGTCGATCACCGCGGCCGGCGTGACCTTGTCCAGGTAGTCGAACACGCGGTCCAGCACGGCCTTGACCTCGGCCGCGTCCATCGCGCGATAAGGCGTCGGGTAGTGCACGTCCAGCGCGTGCAGCATGGCGTCGGCCGGGGCCGGGCCTTGTTCCTGCGGGGCCGGCGCCTGCTGGGCTGACGCGTGCAGCGCGCAGGCGGCCAGCACCCCTGCCACGCAGGGCTTCAAACGGTTCTTCAAGCATGTCTCCTGTCAGTCGAGTCGTTGTATTTTCAGGTCGTCCACCGCCTGGCGCGACCACGTCGTGCGCAGCCCGAACCGGCC
Source organism: Massilia sp. Masssp94 (assembly GCF_059491305.1). Taxonomy (NCBI): domain Bacteria; kingdom Pseudomonadati; phylum Pseudomonadota; class Betaproteobacteria; order Burkholderiales; family Oxalobacteraceae; genus Massilia; species Massilia sp. Masssp94. The sequence goes on along the minus strand of NZ_CP168501.1, from coordinate 6,120,331 downwards.
GGACGTCAATGGATGCGGGTCGCGATACGTGAACCACGTATTGCCGTCCACGCGCACGCGCGTGCAGCCCTCGTAGACCGCGATCTCGATGCGGTAGTCGCGGTTCGCCTCCAGCAGATGCGCGCCGTCCGTGTAGTCGGCGACCAGTTCACGGCGGCCCCCGCCATAGCGGCGCAGGCGCGTCGTCGTGTTGCGGTTGCCGCCGATGCCCACGTAGTACAGCGACAGGTCGTCGTAGTCCTCGAACTTGCCGCTGCGCGTAAAGAGGTCGGCGCGCCTCGGATCGCGCGCCATCCAGAACACGTTCAGGTCGGACAGGCGGTCGTTCTTCCCGCCGTCGACGATCACGCGGCGCGTGAAACTGATCAGCACATTGCCATACAGCGGCCGATCGAGCCACACGGTGGCGCCGCCGTCGACGTCCATCACGAGCCGCCCATCGCGGCTCTCGACGACGTTGCCCGGCTTGCGCGCATACTCGGCCACCCAGCCGCTGAGCGGCTTGCTGAAATCGTCCTGGAACAACACCGCGCCGGGCCGGCCCCACGCGGCGCAGTCGTCGGCCTGGGCGGATCCGCACAGGGCCACCGCCAGGATCAGTGCGGACCTCATTGCGCGGCCAGCGCGCGGTCGGCGAAATAAGCGCCCAGCGGATTGCCCGGCAGCGCCTTCAGGCCGGCGACGACGCGCTCCGCGTTGAATTCGGCGCCCGCCGCATTCGTGTGCGTGCGCGCATCGGCGAACAGCGTGTTCACCTTGTCCGCGCCGATCCGCCTGTAGCCGTCCGCCACGAGCAGCGTGAGGTCCATGAACAGCGCGCCGCTGGCCTCGGCCACCTGGCGGTCCCAGTCGGCGAACGTCGCGAAGTCGCGGCCTTCCTGCCAGCGGTCGCGATGGGGCACGGGCGACACGAGGACCACGGTGGCGCCCTTCGCCTTCGCATCGGCGACGTAACGCGCCATGTACCAGCCGAAGCTGTGCACCTGTTCCTTCGCGCCGTCCGGACGCGTGTCCTCGACGGTCTCCGGACCGGTGCCCGGCGCCGACGCGCGGTTCTTCATCGCCGGGTCGCCGATGCGGCCCCCGTCGTTGTGGCCGAACTGGATCAGCACGACGTCGCCGCGCTTCAACTGGTCGCGCACCTTGTCCCAGCGCCCTTCCGTGTAATACGTGCGGCTGCTGCGGCCGCCGATCGCGGCATTCACCACGTTGATCCTGCGGGCATCGAAATACGGTGCGATGCGCTCGCCCCAACCGATGGCGCCGTTCACGCCGCCGCTCTTCACCGTCGAATCGCCGACGAGGTACAGGGTCGGCAGGCTGGCATCGCGCGGTGCCTCGTCGCGCACCGCGCGCGCGTCGACGACGGGGCGGTCATCCTCGCGCACGGGCGGCTGCGGATTCACGGGTGCCTGGGGCTTCAGCCACGCGGCGATGCGCGGGTCGCCCAACGCCTTCATGCCTTCCACGGCGACTTGCGCATTCAGGACCGCGCCCGCCCAGTTGGTGTGCGTGTGCTCGTCCGGCGTCGTCTGCGGAAACAGCTGCACGACGGCGTCATGGCCCAAGCCATCGTAGCGGCGCGCGATGCCCTCGTTCAGGTCGATGAAGCCGACGCCTTCCGCCTTTGCCACCGCCGCGGCCCAGCCGCCGTACGTGTCGCGGTCGCGCTTCGCGTGGCCGGCCGCGTCCCACTGCTTGTGCGGGATCGGCGAGCAGATGATGGGCGTCGCGCCCCTGGCGCGAATGTCGGCCACGAACCGGCGCAGGTACCAGCCGTAGGTGTGCACGGTCTCGTGCTTGTGGGTGAGCAGGTTGTCGATCTCCTCGGTCTCGTCGCCGATGCCGCGAATCGTGCCGCGTGCGCGGCTCGTGTCGTTGACGGCGCCGGCGTCATTGTGACCGAACTGCATGACGACGATGTCGCCCCGCTTGACGAAAGCCAGCGTGCGCTCCCAGTGGCCGCTCGTGATGTAGGTGCGGCTCGAGAGTCCGCCGACGGCGCGGTTGACGACGTTGACCCTGGCCGGATCGAACCAGGCGGCGACCGGATTGCCCCATCCCCACTGGCCGGCCGCGCCCTTGCCCTGGCCGTCGTCGCGGCCGTTGCGGACCGTAGAATCGCCGATCAGGACCAGCGACGGCAGCGCGGGATTCGCGGGCTCCGGCAGCGTGACCTGGGCGCGGGCCGGGTCGGTATTGACGGCCGCCGGCAGCGGTTGCGCGTGGACGCTCGCACAGGCGAGCAGGATGAGCGGGGCGTGGAGCAATCGGCGCAGGGTAGAAAGCAGCGGCATGGCGGGATTCGGGTTCGTTGTTCTGCGTTGCATTCTATGCTCGCGCCGGCCGTCGTCAAAACGGGGCCGCCGAAAGAATCAGGAAAATGATCGGTTGTGCGCGGCCGCCGCTGCAACAATGATCGGATTCCAAAAACAAGGAGACTGCCCATGCGCATACTGACCGTATTGACGTTGTGCTGCACACTGCTCGCATCCCTCGACGCCCGCGCCGCCATCGGCCAGCGCTTCCCGTCCGAACGCAAGGAAGTCGTCGATCCCGTCACCGGCACCCGCCTGACCTTCCTCACGAGCCGCCCGCATGGCGATTCCAAGATCTACCAGACGCACCCGCAGTGGACCGCGGACGGCCAGTGGCTGATCTTCCGTTCGCACCTGGCCGGCAACGAGGCGATGGCCGTCAACGAAAAGACCGGCGACATCGTGCAGGTCACGGAAGGCGGCTACGAGGGCATGCTGAACGCGGCCCGCAAATCGATGAAGCTGTATTTCCTGCGCCGCGCGGGCGACGACCGGCAAGTCGTCGAGGTCGACCTCGCGCGCGTATTCGCGGACAGCGCGGCCGCCCGCATGCGCGACGCGGCCAGCTACCAGCGCGTGGCCGCGACCCTGCCGGCCTCGATGGAAGCCTATGGCGACACGGCGCTGGACGCCGACGAGGAGTGGCTGTACGTCCGCGTCGGCCCGCACGAGGCGGCGCGCCACCTGGCGCCGGGCACGAAGCTGGAGCCGGCGTTCGGCCCGCGCAAGATGGGCGCCGGCCCGGCCGGCATCGCGCGCGTGAACGTGCGTACGGGCGAGGTGCGCCATGTCGTGTCGGTGCCGTTCCAGGTGGGCCACATCCAGGCGAATCTGTGGAATCCGGGCGAGATCGTGTTCTGCTGGGAGACGGGCGGCAAGTCGCCGCAGCGCACGTGGACCGTGCAGGCGGATGGCAGCGGCCTGCGCCCGCTGTATCCGGAAGCGCCGTACGAATGGGTGACGCACGAAGCGGTGATCGGCAAGGACGAAGTGGCCCTCGCCATCATGGGCCACCGCGCGATCCCCGGCGCGGCCGCAGCAGTGGACGCGCCGGCCACCGACGTCGGCGGTGCGAATCCCGGCCAGGACGACGGCTGGGGCCGGACGGGCACGCGCGAAAAACCGACCGGCCTCGCCATCGTCAACCTGCGCACGCGCCAGATGCAGATCGTCGGCCAGACGCCGTCCGGCAGCGGCTTCTGGCACGTGCACGGGTCCAGCGACGGCCGCTTCGCCGTCGGCGACGATTTCAGCCGCAGCCTGTACCTGATCGACCGCGCGTCGCACGAAATGAAGCTGCTGACGACGGGCCACAAGACGACGGCCGCCGACCACCCTCACCCGACGTTCAGCCCGGACGGCACGCGCATCGAGATCCAGTCCGCGATGCTGTCGGCGGATGGCCGCACGCTGAACATCTGCATCGTGCCGGTGCCGGAATCATGGCTCAAGCGTTAAAGCCGTTCCACGCGCAGGTTGCGCAGCTCGTACGGCGTGCCTTCGAGCTGGAAGCCGATGCGGCCCGTCGCCGGCTGCGCGATCGTGACGGCGTTCTGCGCGACGCCGTTGATCGTCACGTCGATGCAGCCGCCGCGCACCAGCACGTCCATGCTGTTCCACTCGCCGGGCGCACGCTCGCTGTCCGCCGCGACATGCGCCTTGATCGGCGGGTAGGCGCCCGGCGCCGTCGTCAGCGGTTCGTTGAACGTCGCACCCGCCATCGGCAACAGGTCGCCGGCGGCGCCATGCTTGGTCTGCACCTGGATGCTGTAGGGCCAGACGCCGTCCTTCGGCCCGGACGCCACGTGCAGCAGCACGCCGCCGTTGCCCGGCTTGCCGGTCCAGCGCCATTCCACGTGCAGGCGATAATCGGTGTACGTATCGCGCGTGGCGATGAAGCCGGACGGCTTGCCCGCCACCGCGATGACGCCGTCGGCGCGCGGCTGCCAGACGGCGTCCAGCGCGGCGGCCGGCGTCGTCACGATGTCCAAGGCGCCGAGCGGACCATCGACGCGCGCCGGCGTCGACGCACACCCCAGCAAACCCGCGCACAGTAGTGCGCCGCCCAACCATCCAAGTTTTACCATGTCAGGACCTCAAATGAATCGTTCGAATGAAACCAGGAGACGCACTTTGAAACTCGTTGCCGGTGCCGTGCTCGCCGGAGCCGTCGATGCCGCCTTCGCCGCGCCGCAAATTCCCGCTACGGCCACGATCCCGCTGTGGCCCGAAGGCATGCCGGATGCGAAGCCCGGCCTCGGTCCGGAACACGTCGACGACGGCCGCGTGTCCAACGTGAGCGAGCCGACGTTGACCGTGTACGGCCCCGCCGTCGACCGCCCGAACGGCACCGCCGTCATCATCTGCCCTGGCGGCGGCTACGTGCGCCTGTCCACGGCGCGCGAAGGCGAGCAGTACGCGGCATGGCTCGGCACCCTCGGCATCACGAGCTTCGTGCTCAAGTATCGCATGCAGGAGTTCGGCCACCCGGCGCCTCTGCGCGACGTGCTGCGCGCCGTCCGCCTCGTGCGGTCCCAGGCGGCACGGTACCACATCCGCCCGGACCGCATCGGCGTGATGGGCAGCTCCGCGGGCGGCCACCTGGCGGCCAGCGCGGGCACGCTGTACGACCACCCGCTGGGCCGCACCGGCGCGGACCTGGACAAGGTCAGCGCGCGTCCCGACTTCCTCGTGCTGATGTACCCCGTGATCACGATGGACGGCCCGGCCGTGCATGCCGGCTCGCGCAAGGCGCTGCTGGGTGCCGACCCGTCCCCGGCCGACGTGCGGCTGATGTCGGTCGAACGGCAGGTCACGGCCGCCACACCGCCGACGCTCCTGATCCACACGCAGGAAGACCAGACGGTGCCGGTCGAGAACAGCATCCTGTTCTACCAGGCGCTGACGCGGGCGAAGGTGCCGGCCGAAATGTATCTGTTCGAGCATGGGTCGCACGGGATGGGAATGCGGACGGGGCTCGGGACGGCGTCGGCGTGGCCGAAACGGGCGGAGGAATGGCTCAAGGCGCGGGGCCTGCTCGACCCCGCGAAGTAGGCAATCCGTCACGGCAGGTGGAAGACCTGCCGCAGCGGCCACTCCTTCGGCCGGTTCCCCGGCTCGACCTCCATCAGCGGCGCCATGGCATCCCACCAGCGCCGCATGACGGGATGCTCCGGCAGCGCGGCGACCGTGTGCCCGTCGCGCAGCTTCAGCACCGCGAACAGCTGCAGCGACGCCTCGTCGAGGAAGATCGAATAATCGTGGATGCCGGACGCGCGCAGCAGGTCCGCCAGCTCCGGCCAGATGTCGTCGTGGCGCCGCTTGTACTCGTCGACGTTCCCCGGCTTCAGCCGCATGACGAAGGCCCTGGTCTCGCTCATCGCACGCCTCCCTGCGCCATGCGCTTCAGTTCCGCGGCCGCCAGCATGAAGCCGCCGACGCCATAGTCGTAGCTGGACGAAGGACGATAAAACGCCGGCTCGGCGCCCGTCTGCTGGATATTGCCGACGCGGCCGTCCGCGTACACGTTCTTCAGGATGCCGGCCCAGGCCTTCGCGATCACGGGCCGGTACTTCGCGCCGTCGAGCAGGCCGTGATTCACGCCATACGCCATGCCGTACACGAACAGCGCGGAGCCCGAGATCTCCGGCAGCGGGTATGTCTTCGGATCGAGCAGGCCCGCGTGCCACAGGCCATCCGCGCCCTGCAGCGACGCGAGCTTTTCCGACATCTCGCGCAGCTGCTGCACATAGAAGCCGCGCTGCGGATCGTCCGCCGGCACGTAGTCCAGCACGCGCGCCAGGCCGCCCATCACCCAGCCTTCGCCGCGCGACCAGAAGATCTTCCTGCCGTTCGCCTCGCGCTTGTCCTTGTAGCTGGCGTCGCGCGCGTACAGATGCTCGTCCTTGTCGTACAGGAGATCGTACGTGCGCTTCCAGTTCAGGTGCATGTAGTCGAGATATTTACGTTCGCCCGTCGCCTTGTACATCTTCGCCCACACGGGCGGCGCCATGAACAGCGCGTCGCACCACCACCACGGGATGCGCGGATCGTTCGGCTTGAGCGTCGCCAGGGGCAGCAGGTCGTCCATCTCGGCCTTCGTCAGGCGCAGCATGCCCGGGTTCTTCTCCTGGAAGTACAGGTCGAGGTAGGTCTGCGCGATCGACAGGTCGTCCGCGTTCGGCAGGCGGTCGCGCACCTGGAAGTCGAAATGGCGCGCCATCGCGAGCATCGCGTCGCGGTATCTGGTATCGCCGGTCGCCTCGGACGCCGCCATGAAGCCGGTGTACATCACGCTCTCCGTCCAGATGCGCGAGAAATACGGCTGCGAGCGCGCGAGCTGCCAGTCCGCGACCTTGCGCAAGGCCTTGTCGATGGCAGCGGGCGTGAGTTCGGGCGACAAGTCCGTCGCGAGCGGGCCCGCAGCGGCCGGCGCGTCGCCGAAATGGCGGCTGATGTCCTTGTCGATGATGGCCTGCATGGCGGGCGTCGGTTGCGGGTAGCCGGTCGTCTGCGCAAACGCCGGCAGCGCCAGCGCGACGCTCGCGGCCAGCATCGTGAATCGTCGGGTCGTCGTCATGTTGTTCTCCTGTCGTTGTTATTGGCCCGCACCCAGCAGCTTGACGGAGCCCAGCAGGCCGGCCGGCTGCGGTGCGATCAGCGCGGTGTCCTGCGGGACGAAGCGCTGGCCGTAGCGGGCCGACAGCAGCCGGTAATCCGGCAGCGCATGGCCGGCCAGCGCATTCAGCGCGAGGTTGGCGACCCGCACCTCGATCCGGTTGCGGCCCGGCCGCAGATAGCCCGTGACGTCGACGGCATACGGCGGATGCCACACGGCGCCCGCACGGCGGCCATTGACATATACCTGCGCCGCTTCGCGCACGGGGCTGTCGAACATCGCGCGCATGCCGGCCGGGACTTTCGGTGCCGATTCCAGCGGCGTGCCGGTACCGAAATCCAGCACGAGCCGTGGCGAGCGCAGTTGCGCCGCCGTGAGCTCGACGTCTTTTTCGTAGGTGGCGACGCCCGAGAAGTAGCGGGTCGCCTCGTCGTCCGTCCACGAGCGCAGCGCGGCGAGACGTTGCGCCTGCGCCTTGCCGGGGAAGCGCAGGCTCCAGTCACGGCCCAGGTCCGCGATCTCGATCGAGGCGGCTACCGGCGCCGGCGCCGACGGCAGCGCGTCCGCCAGCACGAGCACGCGCGATTCGTACGGCGCCAGGTCGAGCGCGGCCGGCAACGTGGCCGCCGTCATGCGGCCGCTGTCCGGATCGATCCACGCGCCCGCCTTGCGCACCGCCGCGAACGAGGCCTGCGCATGCACGGGCCGGTTGCTCGTATTGGCGATGAAATAGATGTCCGCGTCGCGCAGCCTGCGGCGCACGAAGCCGACGTCGGATGCCTGCGCCGACAGCTTCATGTCCGGCGCCAGCACGGCCCGCAGCGCGGCGCCGACGGCATCGTCGTTCGCGACCGTATGCACGTTCGCGCTCGCGAACAGCGCCTTCGCTTTCGCCGCCACGGTCGCGGACACGCGCGCCGCGTCGCGATAGCCGGGCGCCAGCGACGGCGCGCCGCCCACCGCGACGATGTGCCCACCGCCGCGCACGTATGCCGCCAGCTTGTCGATCACCTCGGGCGCGAGCCGCATCACGTGCGGCAGCACGAGCACCGAATGGCGCACGCCCAGTGCCAGGATCGCCTCGGCATCGGTGTAGTCGAGGTTCTGGCCCGCGTCGAGGATCTGCGCCGTCAGCGCCGGCGTGACGTGGGTGTGCATCTCGGCCGACAGCGACACCTTGCCCGGCACGAGGGCCGCGTACACGTCGTCGTTCGGCAGCAGCACGGCGACCTGGTTCGCGGGCTCGCCCTGGCGCATCAGCCAGCTCATGCGCGTCAGATAGCCCGTCACGTCCGGCATCACGTTCCACCACGGGTTGTGGTCGTTGAACACGGCGGCCGCGTAGAACGCGTAGCCGGGTTCGATCGTGCCGGGCGGCGTGTACGGCCAGCCGTGGCCGATGAACTGGTTCACGCCTTGCAGCAGCATCCGGTCCGCTTCCACCTTCATGTCCAGCGGCGTCGCGGCGAATGCGGGCGAATGGAGCCACGTCCAGGTCTCGGCCGAGATCACGGGCCGGCCATACAGGTGGCCGGCGGACGTGGCGAGGCGCGTGAACGAGAATTCGCGGAACTGCGGCCCCTCTCCTTCGGGCAGCGCGACGAGGCGGTTGCTGGACAGCGACACGGCCGGCTCGCCATACGTCTGCGAGCGGAATTGCGTGCCGTGTTTCTTCGCCCAGTCGTCGATCGGCGCGAGGTAGCGCTCGTTGACGAGCTCCGTCTGCGTCAGCGCCCAGTCGCGGCGCAGCGCGGGGGCATCCGGCCCCTGCCCCGTGAACACGGCCGGCAGGTGCGGCACGATGTCGTAGCCGCGCCGGCGCTTGAACTCCGCCGCGAAATCATCGGTCCAGTCGGTGTTGTAGACCTCCAGGCTGTCCGAGAATACCGCATACGGCGGCGTATCGCCGAACGCTTTCATCAGGGGCTCGGCGACGGTGGCGAGGTGATGGTCGACGGCCTTGCGGCTCAGGTGGTCGAGCACGAATCCTTCCGCGCCCAGCGCCGCGCGCTTGACCTGCTGGCCGGTGCGGCTGGCGATGTACACGACGACCTTGCGGGGCGCGTCGGCCGGCGCGATGGCCGCGCGGCCGTCGGCGCCAGCCTGGACCTGCAGCGGTGTCAGCGACGCCGGATCGACGCCCGAGCCGATGAAGGCCGCGATAAGCTTCTCGCCGTTCATGATGACCGGCAGTGGGAAGCTCGCCGCGCCGACCGGCACGTCGACGACGGCCTGGCGCAGCCGCGCCGCGGCCTCGCCGACCGTGACGTGCGGCCCGCCGTACGGCCAGCCGCTGGCCAGGGTCATGTCGACGCGCATGCCGTTGGCGCGGCCCGTGCGGTTGGCGAAGCCCACCGCATCGAGGAATTCGGGAGACAGATACGGGACATTGTGGATGCCGCGCGCGGCATCGTCGAGCTCCATCGGGTACACGGGCTGGATCTCGAATCCGCCGATGCCGCCGGCCTTCATCGCGAGGATCTCGCGTTCCAGCTCGGGCTTGACGACGGCGGGACCGAACCACCACCAGCGCATCATGGGGCGTGCGTCGGGCGGGGGGGCCTGCAGGTGTTGGGCGACGTCGGCGAACGTCGTGGACGGGCCGGCCGCGTGCGCGGCGAAGGCGCACGACAGGGCGAGCGCCAGTAAGGGCTTGCTCATGGGGGGACTCCTGGAGCGACTGATCAATAACCAACGTCGTTCCCGCGCGGGCGGGAACCCAAGTGTTGCGTGAACACGCGCAAAATTGGACCCCCGCCTTCGCGGGGGCGACGGTTATTCACACGATCCCGCTGCTGCTCGCCCCCGCCTTTGCCGGCCGCGCGCTCGCGACCTTGTCCCGATACCCGCTGGCCCGATAGCACGCCACCGGATCCGCCGCGCCGCCCGAGCGCACGCGTGCCATCGCGAGGATAGCCTCCACGTCGGTGCGGAACGCCCGTTTCAGCGCCTGCGCCGACAGCAGCACGTCGTTCGATTCCTGGAACTCCGCCAGTTGCGCGCGGTCGACGAGCGCGGCCTGCACGTAAGCGCGCTGTACTTCGACGGCGCTGTTCATCAGGCTCTCGATCGGGTCCGTCACATTGTGCGACTGGTCCAGCATGTACGCCGGCTTGAACGCCGGGCCTTCGCGCAGCGCCGCGTCGGCCAGCTCGTTGAAGACCAGGAACAGCTGGAACGGGTTGATCGAGCCGGAATCCAGGTCGTCGTCGCCGTATTTACTGTCGTTGAAGTGGAACCCGCCCAGCTTGCCGAACTGCGCCAGGCGCGCGACGATCATTTCGATGTTCGTGTTCGGCGCATGGTGGCCGAGGTCGACGAGGCATTTCGCCTTCGGGCCCAGCGCCGTCGCGCACGCGAAGCTCGTGCCCCAGTCGGCGATGGTCGTCGCGTAGAACGCCGGCTCGAACAGTTTATGTTCGATGAAGACGTTCCAGTCGTCCGGCAGTGCCGCGTAGATCTCGCGCATGCTGTCCAGGTAGCGCTCCAGCGCGCCGCGCAGGTTGTGCTGGCCGGGGAAGTTGGCGCCGTCGCCGACCCATACCGTCAGCGCCTTCGACCCGAGTTCGCGCCCCAGCTCGATGCATTCGATGTTGTGTTTCACGGCCTGCGCGCGCGTGGCGCCGCTGTTCGCCGTCAGGCTGCCGTATTTATACGTGTGTTCCTGGTTCTGCTGGTCCTGGAAGGTGTTCGAGTTGACGGCGTCGAACGCGAGGCCCAGGTCGTCGGCCTTCTGGCGCAGCTCCTTCGCATCCGTAGGGCGGTCCCACGGAAAGTGCGGAGAAACCGCCGGCGTGACGCGGGTCAGCTCGTTGATGACGGCGCAGTCGTCCAGTTTTTCGAACACGTTGCGCGGTTCGCCCCGGCCCGCGAAGCGCGCGAAGCGGGTGCCGCCCGTGCCCACGCCCCAGCTGGGGACCGCGACTGCGAAGCGCTGCGCGAGGGCCGTCAATGCCTCGATATCCTGGCCGCGGCGGGCCAGCATGCCTTTGAGCGCCTCGTAGTCGGCTTCCAGCTGGGGGGCCAGCTTCGCGTTATGGTCGGCCACCAGACCGGCATCGATGAGGGTCGTCATGTTGTCTCCTGTCGTCGCGGCACCGCGCCCGGCGGTGCCGCTGTTCTTCTGAATTGATATTATCGCGTGAATGCGGCCGCGTTGCCGGCATCCACGTTCAGCACGTTACCCGTGCTCTTGCCCGACTTCTCGCTGACGAAGAAATACACCGCTTCCGCGATATCTTCCGGGAACACGCTCTTCTTGAGCATGCTGCGCTTGCGGTAGAACTCCTCGACGTCGTCCGTGTCGATCTTGTTCGACGCGGCACGCTCTTCCTTCCACTTGCCGTCCCAGATGCGCGAACCGCGGATGACTGCGTCCGGATTGACCACGTTGACGCGGATGCCGTGTTCCGCGCCTTCCAGCGCGATGCAGCGGGCCAGGTGGATCTCGGCCGCCTTCGCCGTGCAGTACGCCGATGCGCCAGCCGATGCGACGAGGCCGTTCTTGCTGCCCACGAAGACGATGCTGCCGCCCAGCTTCTGCTGCTTCATGATGCGGAACGCGTTGCGCGACACGAGGAAGTAGCCCGTCACGAGGATGTCCTGGTTGCGCTTCCAGACCTCCAGCGACGTCTCGTCCAGCGGCGCGGCGGAGGCGATGCCCGCGTTCGACACGAGCAGGTCGACGCCGCCGAAGCGCAGCGCGGCGGCGGACAGGATGCCGCCCACTTCCTCCTCGCTCGTGATGTTGGCCTGCACGGTCGCGACGTTGTCCTTGCCGGCGACCTTGACGAGGTTGTCCCGGGCGCCTGCCAGCGCTTCGGCGTCGATATCGGTCAGCATCACGCATGCCCCTTCCTGCAGCAGCTGGCGCGCCACGGCCTGGCCGATGCCGCCCGCGCCACCGGTCACCAGCGCGATGCGGCCCGCGAGGCTCTTCGGCTTCGGCATGCGCTGCAGTTTCGCTTCTTCCAGCAGCCAGTATTCGATGTCGAACGCTTCCTGTTCCGGCAGGCCGACGTACTCGTCGACACCGTTCGCGCCGCGCATCACGTTGATCGCATTGACGTAGAATTCGCCGGCGATGCGCGCCGTGGCCTTGTCCTTCGCGAACGACAGCATGCCCACGCCCGGGATCAGGTAGATGATCGGGTTGGCGTCGCGGACTTTCGGCGACGTGTCGCGCTTGCAGCGCTCGTAATACGCGGTGTAGTCGGCGCGGTAATCGCTCAGCGCCTGATCGAGACCGGCCACCAGACGATCGAAATCGGGCGCGGCCGGATCGAAGTCCAGCACCAGCGGGCGGATCTTCGTGCGCAGGAAGTGGTCCGGGCAGGACGTGCCCAGCGCGGCCAGCGGCGCGAGGTCGGCACTGCAGACGAATTCCAGCACGGCGTCGGAATCGTCGAAGTGGCCCAGCTTGAACTCCTGCTGGCTGATCTTCCCGCGCAGCAGCGGCATCAGGCGGGCGACGAGCGCCGCACGCTGGTCGGCCGGCAGCGCTTGGGCGACCTGGCCGCCGAACACGGGCTGCCTGACGTTCGCCGCCAGCCATTCCTCGGCGCGCTTGATCATGGCGAGCGTCGTCTCGTAGCACGACTTGGCGGTATCGCCCCACGTAAACAGGCCGTGGCCCTCGAGGATGATGCCCTTCAGCTGCGGCTGTTCCCGCGAGAGTTGTTCCAGCTTCAGGCCGAGATCGTAGCCGGGACGCTGCCACGGCAGCCAACCCAGTTCGCCTTCGAAGATTTTTTCGGTCAGCGCGCGGCTGTTCCTGCACGCGGCGATCGCGATGACGGCATCCGGGTGCATGTGGTCGACGTGGCGGCGGTCGATGTAGGCGTGCAGCGGCGTGTCGATCGACGCGGCGCGCGGGTTCAGGTCGAACGTGCAGTGCGGCAGGTAGCCGACCATCTCGTCCTCGTGTTCCAGGCCGCAGTAGCGCTGTTTCAGCGCCTGCAGCTTGTCCATGTACAGGGTCGAGAAGCCGTCCAGCCTGATCGAACCCAGGTCGCCGCCGGAGCCCTTCACCCACAGCACGTCGACCTGCCCGCCCGTGAGCGGATCCGTCATGACTATCTTGGCCGACGTATTGCCGCCACCGAAGTTCGTGATGCGCAGGTCGGAACCGAGCAGATTGGAACGGTACAGCAGCAGTTCAGGCTCGCTCAGCGTGGCGGCGTGCTGGTCGTCCCAGCGCGACGTGATCGGTTCCTTGTGGGAGGTAGCGCTCATTGCACCCATAAATACGTCTCCATGTGTTTGCGTTGTGTGTCGTCTGGCCCGCGCCGTGGACCACGGTCGCGGCATCCGGCACAGTAGAATTCAGCGGCCCAAGCAGTGTCAACGCGGAATCGATCAACATCGTGACCAAGAGCGATTTAATCATTTAGTTGATCGAAACGCGCATTTGAGCGCGCCGCGGCGGCCAAATAATCAATCGTTTGATCATTTAACGATTGACGGCCTTTCAACTCCTCATTACTCTTTTTCCCAGACGGCGCGACCCACGGTACGACGCTGTCCCCGCCGCACAAAACATAAACGGCATAGGAGGAGACACATGGTGAATCACAAACGCCGCAAGCGTTTGCTGAAACTGCTCGCCGAGCACCAGACGGCGACGGTCCAGCAACTCGTCGAATGGCTCAACGCGTCACCGGCGACGGTCCGGCGCGACATCAGCTGGCTCGCAGCCCGCAACCTGCTCACCCGCACCCGCGGCGGCGCCGAGAACCTGCTTCCCAAGAAGCGCCAGTTCCCGCTGTCGAGCGAAACGTTCCAGAACAATATCCAGTGCTACGCCGCCCGCAAACGGGCCATCGCCCGCCACGCGGCCGGCATGTGTACGGACGGCGAAACGATCATCATCAACGGCGGCACCACGACGTTCATGATGGCCGAGTTCCTGGCCGACAAACACCTCAAGATCCTGACCAATTCGTTCCTGATGGCCGAGCGCCTGCTCGTCTCGAGCGAGAACGAGATCATCGTCCCCGGCGGGAAGGTCTACCGCGAGCAGAACGTGATCCTGTCCCCGTTCGACAACGACATCACCCAGCACCACTACGCCGGCAAGATGTTCATGAGCGTCTACGGCCTGTCGCTGCTCGGCCTGATGGAAGCGGACCCGCTGCTGATCCAGGCGGAGAAGCGTTTGATCAGCCAGGCGGAAGAACTGATCGTGCTGGCGGACAGTTCCAAGTTCGCGCGCAAGGCGGGCCTGATCCTGTGCGGCCTCGATCGCGTATCGACCGTCATCACGGACACCGGCGCCTCCGACAAGGCCGTGCAGACGCTCGAGCAGTACGGCGTCAAGGTCGTCACCGTCGAACCGGACGAAGTGGCGCCGAACGTCGGGGCGCCTTTTTTTAATCCGCAGTTCGACCTGCAATCCGCCGCGCTGTTCCACCTGGACGCGCAGCTCGACCCGCGGCTGGACGCGCAACTGGAGGCCGCACATTGAAGCTTAAAACCACCCTGCTCGCACTGGCGGCGGTCGGCGTCCTGGCCGGCGTCGCCGGCTGCGCCGAGAAAAAGCCGGAGAAGACGCGCATCGCGATGGTCGTGAAAAGCCTCGGCAACGGCTTCTTCGACGCGGCCCACACGGGCGCCGACGAAGCGGCGAAACAGCTCGGCAACGTCGAAGTGATCTATACGGGACCGACGACGCCCAGCGCCGAAGGCCAGATCGAGATCATCAACTCGCTGATCAGCCAGAAGGTCGACGCGATCGTCATCTCGGCGAACGACCCGAACGCGCTGGTGCCGATCGCGAAGAAGGCGATGCAGCGCGGGATCAAGGTCGTCTCGTTCGACAGCGGCCTCGCGCCCGAAGGCCGGCAGATGCAACTGAATCCGTCGAACGCGCAACTGATCGGCGAGAAGCAGATCCAGATGGCAGCCGACGAGATCGGGGGCGCGGGCGAGATCGCGATCCTCTCGGCTTCCGCCCAGGCGACGAACCAGAACATCTGGATCGGCGTGATGAAGAAGGTGCTGGAACAACCCGAGTATTCGAAGATCAGGCTGGTGGCCACCGTGTACGGCGACGACCAGTCGGATAAAAGCTACCGCGAGGCGATCGGCCTGCTGCGCAGCCACCCGCAGCTGAAGGCGATCATCGCGCCGACCACCGTCGGCATCGTCGCGGCCAGCAAGGCCGTGGCGGACGAACACCTCGTCGGCAAGGTCTACGTGACGGGTCTCGGCCTGCCGTCCGAAATGGCGGGCCACGTGAAAAGCGGCGCCGTGAAGGAGTTCGCGATCTGGAATCCGATCGACCTGGGCTACGCCGCCACCTACGCGGCCGACCAGTTCGTGAAGGGCAAGGCGGAATCGAAACCCGGGGCCAGCGTATCCGTCGGACGGCTGGGCAGCGTGACGCTGGATGCCAATGGCGAGGCGGCGCTGGGACCGCCGTTCACCTATAACGCGGAAAACGTCGACAAGTTCGCGAAGCTGTTCTGACCACCAGCCCGTCGTTCCCGCGCAGGCGGGAACCCATGCTGAGCGACCGAAGTCGGCTCAGCATGGATTCCCGCGTCCGCGGGAATGACGGCACACAAGCCGACTACTACTCATGCCAGCCACCCAAACACCCCCCGTCCTCCAACTGACCGGCATCAGCAAGCGCTTCAACGGCATCCATGCCCTGAACGGCGTGAACATCACGATCCGCGCCGGCGAATGCATGGCGCTCATCGGCGAGAACGGCGCCGGCAAGTCCACGCTCGTGAAGACCCTCACGGGCATCTACCGCCCGGACGCCGGCACGTTGTCCCTCGACGGCAAACCCGTCACGTTCGCGAGCCCGCAGGAAGCAATGGCCGCCGGGATCACCGCCGTGCACCAGGAAACCGTGATGTTCGACGAACTCTCCGTCGCCGAGAACATCTACGTCGGCCGCCAGCCCGTACGCGGTGGCCGTATCGACTGGGCGCAGATCGAGCGCGAGGCGGAAGCCCTGTTCGCGCGCCTGGAAGTGGCGCTGCCCGTGAAGGCGCGCGTAAAAGACCTGTCGGTCGCGCAGCGCCACTTCGTCGAGATCGCGCGCGCCCTCGCCCAGGATGCCCGCGTCGTCATCATGGACGAACCGACGGCCGCGCTGTCGCAGCGCGAGATCCGGGAGCTGTACCGCATCATCGACCAACTGAAGGCCGCCGGCACTGCCGTCATCTTCATCTCGCACAAGTTCGACGAGATCTTCGAAGTCGCCGACCGCTACACCGTGCTGCGCGACGGCCAGTTCGTCGCCGAGGGGCGCCTGGCCGACATCACGGAACAGGAACTCGTCGCGCTGATGGTCGGCCGCGCCGTGCACCAGGCGTATCCGAAGCTTGACGCCGAGATCGGCGAGCCGCTGCTCGTCGTGCAGAACCTGTCCCACCCCACCGAATTCGACGACGTCAGTTTTACCTTGCGCCGCGGCGAGATCCTCGGCTTCTATGGCCTCGTGGGCGCGGGCCGCTCCGAGGTGATGCAGGCGCTGTTCGGCCTGACGCCGGGCGTCTCCGGCTGCGTCACGCTGGACGGCCGGCCCGTGATGGCGCGCTCGCCCAGCGAAGCCATCGCGCTGGGCATGGCCTACGTGCCGGAAGACCGCCAGCACCACGGCGCGCACCTGACGATGCCGATCCAGCACAACATCACCCTGCCGATACTGTCGCGTATCGGCTTCTTCCTGCGCGGCCGCGGCAAGCAGGAAGCGACCATCGCGCGCCACTTCGCGGAACAGCTGGAACTCAAGGCGAGCCACCTGACGCAGCACGTGGCCGAGCTCTCGGGCGGCAACCAGCAAAAGGTCGTCCTCGGCAAATGGCTCGCGACGGATCCGAAAGTGATCATCCTCGACGAGCCGACCAAGGGCATCGACATCGGCTCGAAGGCGGCCGTGCACCGCTTCATCAGCCAGCTCGTGGCACGCGGGCTGTCCGTGATCCTCGTGTCGTCCGAACTGCCGGAAGTGCTGGGCATGGCGGACCGCATCGTCGTCATGCACCACGGCCGCGTGCAGCGCGAATTCCTGCGCGTTGATGCGACGCCGGAAACGGTCGTCGCCGCCGCGTCCGGGTTGACCCTGGAGGCCGCATGAACATCCTGAAACAACGCGAACCGCTGCTGGCGGCGATGATCGTGCTGCTCGTCGTGGCCGTCGGCCTGCGCGCACCGGTCTTCCTGTCGGCCGGCTCGCTCGCCAACCTCGTCACGGACAGCACGCTGCTCGTGATGCTGGCGCTGACGCAGATGCTCGTCATCGTCACGCGCGGCGTCGACCTGTCGGTCGCCTCGAACCTGGCGCTGTCCGGCATGGTCGCCGCGATGCTGGGCGCGCACTATCCCGGCCTGCCGCTGCCGCTGATCATGCTGGCGGCCGTCGCCGTCGGCCTGGCCCTCGGTCTCGTCAACGGCTGGCTGATCGGCTATCTGGAACTGCCGCCGATCGTCGTCACGCTGGGCACGATGAGCGTCTACCGCGGCGCCGTGTTCGTGCTGTCCGGCGGCGCGTGGGTGTCCGCACACCAGATGCCGCCTCACTTCATCGCGTTCCCGCTCGACCGCCTGCTGGGCCTCCCGCACCTGGTTTGGATCGCGGCGGCGACGCTCGCGCTCATGGCCTGGATCGCACGCAGCACACGCTTCGGACGCGACCTGTACGCCATCGGCAACGCGCCGCAATGCGCGGGATATATCGGCATCCCGAGCCACAAGCGCCTGCTCGGTACTTACGCGCTGTCCGGTGCCGTCGCCGGCTTGTGCGGCTACCTGTGGGTGGCGCGCTATGCCGTCGCCTACACGGAAATCGCCTATGGCTTCGAATTCACCGTGATCGCCGCGTGCGTGATCGGCGGCGTCTCCATCGGCGGCGGCGTCGGCACGGTGCTCGGCGCGACGCTCGGCGCTTTGTTCCTCACCGTGATCGGCAACGCGCTGCCCGTGCTGCAGGTGTCGCCGTTCTGGCAAAGCGCCCTCACCGGCCTCGTGATCCTCGTCGCCGTCCTGATCAACGCCCGCGGCGCCGGCCGCCGCAGCCGCCAGATCCTGCCGCTGCATGGCACGGACGCCCAACCCGAACGGAGTGCCGCGTGAACCCGACCACCACGATGCAAACTGAAAAAACGTCGCGCTACACGATCCTCGACCGCGAAACGCCGCGCCTGAAAACGATCCTCGGGCGCTGGGAAAGCCTGCTGGCCATGCTGTTCGTCGCGGTCTTCGTCGCGAACAGCATCGCGCTGCCGCACTTCCTGGACCTGTACAACCTGCTGGACGGCACGCAGAACTTCAGCGAGAAGGCCTTGATCGCACTGCCGATGGCCTTGTTGATCATCTGCCGCGAAATCGACATCTCGGTCGCCGGCACCCTCGCGCTGTCGTCCGTCGCGATGGGCCTGGCGAAAGGCGCCGGCTTTCCGGCCGAAAGCCTGCCGCTCGTCGCACTGGCCACGGGCACCGCGTGCGGCTTCCTGAACGGCGTGCTCGTCACGCGCTTCGCGCTGCCGTCGATCGTCGTCACGATCGGCACCGTGTCGCTGTACCGCGGCCTCGCCAGCGTCGTCCTGGGCGACAAGGCGTTCACCGGCTATCCGCAGCTGATGGCCGACTGGGGCCAGGGCTACTTCTTCGGCATCGTGCCGCGCGAATTCGTCGTGCTGCTCGTGTGCGCCGCGCTGTTCGCCGTGCTGCTGCACACGACGACCTGGGGCCGCCGCATCTACGCCATCGGCAACAACCCGGAAGCGGCGCGATTTTCCGGCATCGCCGTCGACCGCTACCGTCTCGCGCTGTTCATGCTGACGGGCGCGATGGCCGGCCTGGCCGCCTTCCTGCTCACGGGCCGCATCGGCAGCACGCGCCCGAACATCGCCACCGGCTGGGAGCTGGAAGTGATCACGATGGTGATCCTGGGCGGCGTCAGCATCGCGGGCGGCGCCGGCACCATCGCCGGCGTGATGCTGGCCGTGCTCACGATGGGCACCGTCACGTACGGGCTGGCGCTCGCCAACATCCCCGGCATCTACATGACGATCGTCGTGGGTGTGCTGCTGCTCGCGACCATCGCGCTGCCGAAGCTCCTGCGCATGCGGCGCGCGCGGAGCGCATGATGCCGGACGCCCTGATCGTCCTCGACATCGGCAAGACGAACGCGAAGCTCGCGCTGATCGATGCCGCCGGCAAGGTCCTCTCGGAGCAGCGCCGCCCGAACGCGGTGCTTGCGGATGGACCCTACGCGCACCTCGACACGGACGGCCTGTGGGACTGGCTGCTCGCCACGTGCCGGGCGTTTGCCGCGCGGGCGCACGTGTCGGCCATCGTGCCCGTCACGCACGGGGCCACCGCCGCGCTGGTGGACGACGCAGGCCTCGTGCTGCCCGTGCTCGACTACGAGGCGGAGCTTCCCGGCGTCGAGTACGACGGTCCATCCTACGACGAGACGCTGTCCCCGCGCCTGCCGGCGGGCCTGAACCTGGGCCGCCAGCTCGCATGGCTGCAGGCACGCTTCCCGCGCGAGTTCGCGCGCACGCAGCACATCCTCATGTATCCGCAGTACTGGGCCTGGCGCCTGTGCGGCGTGGCGGCGTCGGAAGCGACGTCGCTGGGTTGTCACACGGACCTGTGGAACCCGCGCACCCAGGCGTATTCGAGCCTCGTCGGCCGCATGGACTGGACGGGCCTGATGCCGCCGCTCGCGCCCGCGCACGCGGCGCTGGGCACGCTGCGGTCCGAGGTCGCGGCCGCCACGTGGCTGCCGGCGGACTGCCAGGTCCTGTGCGGCATCCACGACAGCAATGCGTCGCTGCTGCGCTACCTCGGCCGCGCCGAAGGCACCGTGCTGTCGACGGGCACGTGGATGATCGCCGCGGCCTTCGGCACGGCGCTGGACGGGCTGCGCGAGCAAGACGACATGCTCGCCAACACGAACGCGCTGGGCCGGCCCGTCGCGTGCATGCGCTTCATGGGCGGTCGCGAATTCGGCGAACTGGCGGGTGCCACACCGGCGCCCTGCGGCCTCGATACGATCGAGCGCCTCGTCGCGCAAGGCACGCTGGCGCTGCCGTGCTTCGCCGCGACCGGTGGTCCGTTCGCGGGCCGCAGCGGCAGCATCGAAGGCCCGCCGCCCGCGGACGCGCAGGAACGCTATGCGCTCGCGACGCTGTACTGCGTGCTGATGACGGATTACTGCCTCGACGCGCTGGGCGCCGCGGGCCCGCTTGCCGTCGAGGGCAGTTTTACCGCGAACCCGTGGTTCGGCCCCCTGCTTGCGGCGCTGCGTCCGCAACAGCCGGTGTCGTATTCGGACGATGCGAGCGGCACCACGTGCGGCGGCTGGATGCTGCGTTACCGCGATGCGGCGCCGCCGGGCGCCAGCAGCGCGATCGCGGCACGCGCGCCCGCTGGACTGGCGGCCTACCGGGCCCGCTGGCGTGCTGCGCTCGGATGATGCGCGCGCCCGCGATGCGCGCCGGCTCGACCTACCCGTTCCGTACCTTGCTGTTGGCGTACACCCACGTGTATTCGGCGCCAAACAGGAAAATCTGCGCCGAATAGTAGAACCACGCAACGAGGATGACAAACGAGCCGGCTGCGCCAAAGCCCGTGGCCACGCTCGATTTGGCAAGGTACAGCCCGATCAGTGATTTGCCTATGTTGAAGAGCAATGCCGTGACTGCGGCCCCCATCCACACATCGTGCCAGGATATCCTGGCGGTTGGCATGATCTTGTAGATCATCGCAAAGAGAACCGTGAAGAGGGCGAACGACGCGATGAAATTCAATACGCTTGCCAGAACGCTTTCCACCGCATTGCCCCCGCCCAGCCAATCGCTCGTCGCTGCGAGCGCGGCGCTGACGACGAGTGAAATCATCAGCATGAAAGCAAATCCGAGAACCAGCCCGAAGGACAATACGCGGCTGCGCAGCCATCCCCAGATACCCGACGGTTTCGCTTTCGCCGGTACCCGCCAGATGCGGTCCAGGTCCGTTTGCAGCTCGGCAAACGTGGCAGTTGCGCCCAGTAGCACAAGAAAACCGCCGACGATACTGGCGACGATCCCGGTGGACGGTTCGCGCGCGGCTTGCAGCAAGCCCTGCACGGCCGTTGCGCCTTCCTTACCCATGATGCCCTGAAGCTGCGCAATGATTGCGCCTTGTGCGGCGTCCTGTCCAAATACCGTCCCGGCGATCGCGATGATCAGGACCAGCAGCGGCGCGAGGGAAAACAGCGTGTAATACGAAAGCGCCGCCCCCATGCTCGGCGCGTAATCATCCATCCAGGCGTTTGCCGCCGCCACGAATATTTGCCACTGCCTGCCGATCCAGCTCCCCGAGGTGTGCTCGAACATCGGGCGTGGGGGCGCGCTTGTGGATGGTTCCGCGATCTTCGCGTCGGATCTGCTTTCCTCCGCACGCGTCGGCACATATGCCGTTCCTTTCTGGACCGGGGCGGATGGTTCGACACCGGCATCGTCCCTGGCCGAGGCAATGGACGCTGCCAGGGAAACAAGCAAACCACCTGCCTTCAGCATACCGCCAAGGTGGTCGTGGCGTTCTGGTGCTACATCCGATACAGGGGCTTTCTTGCGCCTTAGGAGCGCATAACCCGCAGCCGCGATTCCCAGTACCGCGGCGCCGCGCACGTACGGAGAGGAAAGTACGTCCGAAGCCTGTGATTTCAACACGTCGAATTGCGCGTTCGTTGCCATCCCGGCGGTCGCTGCGCGGGTTTCGGCTTCATGCATCTCGTGAGCGGTAGGGTTCATATCATTTCCTCGGACTGAAACAGAGCGGGTCACCTGCATTACGGTAAGCCTTCCACTTGTGAGATTCAGTACGGTGACTCACCGTCCATTGAAACAAAAGACGAAGGACCGCAGCCCGCAGCGCCGCTTGCGAGCCGATGCGCGCCTGATATTCGCGTGGCTTTCGGGTCGAACCTGCTGTCAGCCGCCCTTGTTTCCGGCACCGGACCTGACTCGTCCGACCAGCACAGGTACCAAACCGAAGGGGACGAACGCCAGGGCAAAACCAGCGACAAGGCTCAGGATCGCGTCGCACGTTGTCGACCAGCCGGACGCAAGCGCTTCCCCGTAATCACTGTCGAAAGCGACCGTGAATACTGCGCAGAAGATGCCCACGACGATACCTACCGCCGCCGGCCCTGTTAACGTCTCGCGTTCACGCTGGGATACTTTCATTCAGGCGCTTTCGGAGCCCTGATCGACGGGGACAGCAACCTTGCCTTCCAAATAAAACACACAAGCGCCTTCCAACTCGACACGGTTTCCGACGACCCGGCATACAAGCTCGCCACCACGAGCTGAAGCCTGGTATGCGCGCAGTTCACGCTTTCCCAGACGGGCACTCCAATACGGTGCGAGTCCGCAGTGCGCTCCGCCCGTAACCGGATCTTCCAGTATGCCTTTAGCCGGCGCAAAATAGCGGCTCACGCAATCCCATCGCTGGTCTCCCTGGGCGGTCACGACGACGCCGGGGCGGTCGAGCCGCGCGACCGCAGCGATGTTCGGTGTCAGGCTACGTACCGCCTCCGTATCTTGCAGGACCGCGATGTAATTAAAACCGTCGTCGAGCGTCTCCACCGGCTCGATTCCCAGCGCTTCTGTCAGCCCCTCCGGAAGCGGGATCGATCGCGGCACGCGTACCGGAAAATTCATCACATATCGATCGCCCATGCGCTTGACGGTCAGAGGTCCGCTCGCCGAATCGAACGTCACCATTGTGCGTCCTGGCTGTAGCCGCTCCATGACGACTGCGGCGCTTGCAAGCGTAGCATGGCCGCACAGCGGCACCTCGACCGTCGGCGTGAACCAGCGCAGCCGGTAATTGTCGCCGTCCGGGACCAGAAAGGCAGTTTCCGGAACGTTGTTTTCCGCCGCAATCTGGCGTAGCAGTCCATCGTCCGGAAACGTGTTCATCAAGATCACGGCAGCGGGGTTTCCTCCAAAAAGCCGGCTGGTGAATGCGTCGACTTGATATATTGGCAGACTCGTTACTGGACAATTCATATGCTTGAGCGTTCGTCGATGACTTACGACATGGATGGGTCCGGGTTGAACTGATTGGCGACTCCAGTCTGGCGGAAGAAGCGGTCTATTTCGGCTTGAGGGTATTGCGAGACCCGGGCCGTCTGGAGACCTTTGCACGCCTCGAGGGGACCGAGCAGTTTGTCCGGCGGGCAGATACCAAAAAGTTCCACATGGGCGAGCCCGGGGATTGCCGTGAGCGGCTCGAGCGACCGGATGGTCGTGGTCTTCCCTGACGCGTCCCAGCCAGGAAGCGTCGATAAGGAGAGTGATGTCAGCCGCGTCAGTCTGGCCAGCGGCCCGAGATCGCTAATCCTGGGCATGTGCACTACGCGCAGAAGGCGCAGCTTCTCCAGCCTTGCAAGGAATTCAAACGACTCATCAGGAAAGGTAGCGATCACGAGCTCTTCCACGTCGCGCAGCTCGGCCAGGGGTTCGAGGCTCTTGTATCGGCAGTGCCATACCGTCGCACGACGGACAGCTTCAGGGTGAGCAACCACGGGGAATATACGCGCCGGGTCGCGCATCGCCTTGAGGTGTGCTCCAGAAGTTTCCATCCTGCGAACAGGTTCCCGTGTTGGTGTGGCGGGCAAAGATCAGCGTGGCTCAGTGTACCGGGCCGTTGCCGCCGGAGCAACTAACGGAGGCCGTACGGGTCGACGTTATGTCACGCGCTCCAGGCGCGCGATCAGGTCGGGCAGCGGCAACGGCCGGCAATACAGGTAGCCCTGCATGCACGGGCGCCCGTTCTCGCCGAGGAAGCGCGCCTGCGCCTCCGTCTCGATGCCTTCCGCGACGACGCGCAGGCCCAGGTGATCGGCCATCGCGAGGATGGTCTGCACGATCGCCGTGCCGTTGGCGTCGTGCGGCGTGTCGCGCATGAAGCTCTTGTCGATCTTCAGTTCGTACAGCGGCATCTTCTTCAGGTAGCCCAGGCTCGAATAGCCGGTGCCGAAATCGTCGATCGAGAAGCGGATGCCCAGCGCCGCCAGCTCGCGCATCTTGGCCGTGATGAGGTCGAAGTCTTCGACGAGCAGCCCTTCCGTCACCTCGAACACGAACGCGTGCGGCGTCACGCCCGATTCCTCGAACGCGGCGCGCACCTGGGCGACGAATTCGGGCTGGCGGAACTGGCGCGGGCTGACGTTGATCGACAGCTGCAGCGGATGCCCGGCCGCCTCCAGCGCCAGGCGCGCCTCGCAGGCCTGGCGCAGCACCCACAGGCCGAGGGGGACGATCATGCCGGTCGTTTCCGCCACCGGGATGAAGACGTCGGGCGGGACGAACGTGCCGTCGGCGCGGCGCCAGCGCATCAGCATCTCGGCGCCCACCGGCTCGCCCGCATGGTCGACCTGAAGCTGCAGGTGCATGGACAGTTCGCCGTTGTCGAGCGCCGCGGAGAGGTCGCGGCCCAGCGTCAGCTGGCGCTCGGCCGCGGCCAGCATCCGCGTCTCGAACACGGCGACGCCGTTGCGGCCGGCCGCCTTGGCGTGGTACATGGCCAGGTCCGCATCGCGCAGCAGGTCGGCCACGGACTGACCGGGGCGCGTGGGCAGCGCGACGCCGATGCTGGCCGTCGAATGGTAGCTCTGGTCGTCGATGACGACGTCGTCGGCCAGCGCGACGCGGATCTTGTCCGACACCGACAGCGCGGCGGCGGTGGCGGCGGCGGGATCGGTGCCGAGGCCGTCGAGCAGCACGACGAATTCGTCGCCGCCCAGACGGGCCACCGTGTCGCCCTTGCGCACGACGTGGGCCAGGCTCTTCGCCGTGTGCTTGAGCAGCGCGTCGCCCGTCGCATGGCCGCGCGCGTCGTTCACGTGCTTGAAGTTGTCCAGGTCGATGTACAGCACGGCGCCGAGCCCGCGGCCCCCGTTGGCCGATGCCACCATGGCGTCCAGGCGCTCCGTCATCAGGCGCCGGTTGGGCAGGCCCGTGAGGACGTCGTAGTACGCGAGGCGGTGGATCGCGTCGGCCGAATGGCGGCGTTCCGTGATGTCGCGGCCGACGACGACCCAGTGGCTGATCCGGCCCGCGTCGTCCGTGAACGGCATGAGTTCCATCTCGACCCAATAGGGGTCGCCGGACTTGGTGTAGTTGACCAGTTCCGCCGTCGCCGGCTGGCCGCTGCGCATGGTCTCCACGATGCGCTCGACGACGGCCGGATCCGTGCCCGGCCCGTGCAGCACGCGCATGCTGCGGCCGACGATGTCGGCGTCGCTGTAGCCGGTGCGGCGCTGGAACGCTTCGTTGCTGAAGATGATGGGCTGGTCGCGGTCCGGCGTGTCGACGGCGCGCGCGATCAGCACCATGTCGTTCAGGCGCGACAGCGCGGCCGACGTCAGGCGCAGTTCGGCGTTCACCGCCTGCAGCGCATCCTTTCCGCTCTCCAGCGATTTGGCGAAGCCGCGCACTTCGTCCAGCGAACGCGATAACCCCTTGAGCAAGGTGCTGCACGTGAGCGTCAGCAGCGCGCCCACGCACGTGAAGTTCAACGCGACGAGGAGCGCGACGATGATCGGGTCGTGGCCCATGTCCACCAGCGAGGACTGGAAGTGGCCGATACCGAGGATGAGGATGATGGCGCTGGCCGCGAGGGCCGTCAGCGCCGGACCGGTCCCGAGCAGGATCGCCGCCATCACGGGCGGCGCCATGAGGTAGTTCTGGCTGACCGGTCCCACCTTCAGCATCAGGCAGATGGCCACCATGTAGATGATGGCGAGGAAGTTCAGGACGCGGAAGGTGTACGGCAGGCGCTTCAGGCGCCACAGGGCGAACAGCCAGCCCAGCGCGGCGCCGTCCATCGCGGCCACGGTCCAGACGCCTTGACGCAGCACGACGACCACACTGGGAATCGCCGCGATGGTGCCCAGGACGAGCACTATCGACAACAGGCGCGAGAAGATCCGCGCGCGCCATTGTGCGATATCGTCAAACCCTAGCATCAAATTGTATCCTCGCGGCGCGGCCGGAAAGGTCCGGCCGATATTCTCGTGAGGCAACATTGTAAGGCCCGGACCGCTTACTGTCACGCGGGACACTATCAGGTGTTGCTGTCTTGTGACTGACAGTTCAACAACTACGGCCCGGCCCGACCCTTTACCGCGTCGCCGGACACCCCACCGTGAACGGCACGCAACACCTCGAGCCGCACCGGTTCCAGCGCATTGGCCGGGTCGCCGTCCGTCGTGACGGCGAGCGCGATCGTATTGTCGCCGTGCGGGTCGAGGATGCCCGGCGGGATCACGAACACCCGTTGCGGCCCGACGTGCGCGATGAACTGCCCGACATTCCAGCCGTTGACGAAGATGAGCGCGCGGTTCTCGCGCCCGGAGCGCGGCCGCGCGGTGTCGCCGAACGCGAGGCCCAGCTGGACGTCGTGCCCGCGCGGCAGGTCCAGCTTCACCTGCGTGCGCAGCCAGTACGTGCCCGGGGCCGGCGGCGCGTCGTCCGGCTGCGCGCGCGACCACCCCTGCCCCGGCGCGCCCGGCAGGTGCCAGCCCGCCCGTTCGCCGTACAGTCCACCGTCGTTGTACGGGCCGCGCACGCGGTCGGCGATGTCCTCGCCGCCCTGGTTGCCCTGGATGCGCCAGCGGATCGGCACGGCGAACCGGCGCCCCCCTTTCGACGTCAGCGACGCCGCGATCAGGCCGCGCGCCTCGCGGTGCGCGTCGTCCGCCATCAGGTCCCAGTTGTGCGAATCGTTGCGGACCATGACCGCGACGACGTGCGGCCCCGGCGCGAGCTTGCCGAGGTCGAAGCGCACGGTGTCCGTCGTCTCCGGGAACGAGCGGCCCGTGTCCAGCTCGTGCTGGCCCAGGAAGCGGCCGTCGACCCACGCCTGCAGCATGCCCGCGCCACCGCCGCCGTAGAAGAGTTCCAGCCGGTTCGCGGCGGGATCGCTCGCGTCGAAGCGGCCGCGGTACCACACGTCGCCATGATGGAAACCGTAGTCGCTCATCGCGAGCGTGGGCTGGCCGCGCTCCGGCAACGTCCACGTCTGCGCGGCCGACGGCCGGTTGTCCGCCTGCACCCAGGCGCTATCGTCTAAGCCGGGCTGCGCCTCGGGACTGTCCATGCGCCGCGTCCAGGCCACCGCGCGGAGGTCCGGGACGGCGACGGGCACCGGACCGGCGAGCGGCACGGTGCTGCGCAGGCTGCCGTCCGGCTGGCGTGCCATCGTCAGGGCGGTGCCGTTGAACGAGACCCCGGCGATCTCCGGCCCCCAGATCTCGAGCGGACTGGCGGCCGCCGTATCGCCGGCCAGGTGCAGCCGGCCGCCCTCGATGCGGGCGGCGCGTACGAGCGCCGGCGTCAGTTCGAGGACGCGGCCCGCCGGCGTGTCCTGCATCCAGAAACGCTGCGACGTGCCCTCGTCCGCGATCAGGAGCAGCAGCGGCGCGCGTCCACCACCCGTGATGCGTACGCGCGCCAGGCCCGTGTGCGCATACGCGAGCTTCAGGTCCCCGCGCGCCGCGTCGAACGTCGTGCGCACGTCGCCCGCCAATACCTCGACTTTCGGTGCGGATGCATAGCGCAGCACCGTCTCGCCGCTCTCGCCGTCACGGCCGTGCAGCAGCACGACGTCGCGCGCCCCGTCGCGCAATTGCGCCTGCAGTTCGGACGTGGCATACACGAGGTGCTGGCGCTCCAGCGCGTAATCGGCCAGCAGCATCTTCGCGTCCTGGCCATTCAGGCGCGCTGCGATCGTGTACGTGCCGTCGCGCGTGGTGACGTCGAACGAGAACGCATCGTCGGTCAGCAGGTCGGACGGGCCGTGCACGGCGAACAGCACGTGCGTGCCGAGCTCCGTGTTGACGTTGTGGTAGAGCCGCACGCGCGGGTTCGTGGTGCGGATCTCCGGTCCCTTGTCCATGCGCGCGAGCACCGGCGCGGCCGCCTGCACGAACATGCCCTGCTGCTTCAGCGCCAGCGCCTTCGGACGCAGGCCGCGGTCTTCCGCGATCGGGGCGCCGTAGTCGTACGACGTGTACACGATGGGCCCCGGCAGCCAGCCCCACGACGTGCCGCCGAACGCCATGTAGATGTTGTGGAGCGTGATGCGGTTCATCAGGTTCGTCCCGTAGAACACGCGCTGGTAGCCCTTGCCCTGGCGTTGGGCCGTGCACGCGTACGTGCCGTTCGAGCCCCAGTAGTCGAACCAGCCCGCCCCGATCTCCGCCACGAAGCCGGGCGTACCGGGGGAGCTGGCCGCGCCCGCCTTCGGTCCCGGCGTCGCGTAGATGCCCCAGTCCGGCGCCTTGTTCGGGCCCGCCGGATTCGCGTGGACGTCGCAGGCGCCGCCCGGATAACCGTCGAACGCATACAGGTCCACCGGTCCCGGATTCGCCCACGGCGCGGACGACGCCGCCGGCGTCCAGTCGGGCAGCCGACCCGCAGCGTTGTGGAACAGCGGCACCGTGATGCCGTCCGCGCGCGCCTTCGCCGCCAGGTGCGCCATCTGGCGTACGTGTTTCGGCTCCACCTTGCCCAGTTCATTCTCGAGCTGGTAGGCGATCACGGTACCGCCGCCCGTCGTCGCCTGGTGGCGCGCGATGATGGCGTCGATCTGCGTCATCCATTCGTCGACGGCCGCCAGGTAGGCCGGATCGTCCGTGCGCGCCTCCGCCCGGTTGCGGAACATCCAGCCGGGGAAACCGCCGCCGGACAGCTCCGCATTGACGTACGGCCCCATGCGCGCGATCACGTACATGCCCTCTTCCTCCGCGATCTCGAGCGCCCGCTCCACGTTGCGCACGCCGGAAAAATCGTAGACGCCCGGCGCCGGCGAGTGATAGCCCCAGTCGAAATAGAACGACACGCCGTTGAACCCGACCGCCTTCATCTTCTGGATCACGTCGCGCCACTGCGCGGGGTCGGGCAGCCGGAACGGGTGGATCTCGCCGGACCACACGACGATCCGCTTGCCGCCGACCGTCAGCGAGTACGGATCCCAGCCGACCTGCCGCGCCTTGCCGCGCGGGCGAACGGCGGCGGCGACGTCCTGCGCACGGTCGGCCAGCATGTCCGGCGCGGCCACGCCGGCCGCCACGCCGGCCAGCGGTCGTTGCGCCGACCACGTCTTCATGCCATCGGCGCTGTCGGCCTGCCACGCATGGCCCGCCGCGTCGGCGAAGACCAGGCGCCAGCTGCCGTCCGGCCGGCGCGCGAGGCCGATGCCGGGTGCCGCCAGGCCCAGCGCATCGAGCGTCCGCTCGACGCTCCACGGCCCCGCCAGGTCGCGGGCCCGCGCCAGTACCAGGCCGCCGTCCGCGCGCCGGCGCGCCAATGCCACGTAACCGCCGCCATCCCGGACGATGGCCGCATCCTCGTACCTGTCCTGCAGGCCCGTCAGCGCACGCGGCGCCGGCGCGTTATCCGGCGCGAGCAGCGCGGGCCCGCGCGGCCGCGCGACGACGAGTTCCAGGCTGCCGTCGCGCGCACGCACCCAGCGCGGCGCGCGTACGGGACCCGGCATCGGCACGGTGCGTTCGAACGTCCAGTGTTTCAGGTCGCTCGAGCGCGCGAGGCCGATCTCGTTGCCGGCCCCTGCCACGTACGCCACCCGGTACCGGCCGCCGTCGCGCACGAGCGCCGGGTCGCGCAACATGCCGCGCGGCGGCGCATACGCTTCCGACGCCTGCGTGACGAAGGTCGTGCCGTCGTCCGAACGGAAGATGCTCAGGCGGTCCGGCAGGCCGGGCGCCACGGCGGCCATCAGCCATGTCGTGTCGGCCCGGTTCGCCCGGTCCCCGGCGCGCGCTGCCGTATCCGACGCCTGCGGAATGCCCAGCTCCTGCGCGACCGCGGGCACGCAGGCGAGGACGGCGGCGGCGAGCGCCGCGCACAAACGGCGGCCGCTCATGCCCGCACGTCCGCGCGGTTGTCGAAGCCTTGCACGTGCTCGGTGACGACCGGCGTCCCGCGCACCGTGCGCACCGCCACGTCGCGCAAGCGTATGTCGCGCACCGGCAGTTCCGCCTCGCCCTTCACGCGGCAGACGAAGCCCGCATCCTCGACGCGGATGCCGGACACGAACAGGCCTTCGATCGGCGTGAGGCGGCGCTCGAGCGTGGGCACGAGCGTCTTCCATTGGTACAGCACATCCGTCTCGACGGCAAGCACGCCGCCCTTGATGCGGGTGGCGCTCACGTTCGTCATGTGGATGTTGCGGACAAAGCCGCCGCGCCGTTCGTTCGTCTTCACGTACAGCAGGTTGTTGATGGTGCTGGGCACGGAGGAATCCGCGTGATCGAAGTGGCAGTCGTCGACGAACACGTTCTCCACGCCGCCCGACAGCTCGCTGCCGATCGCCATCAGCTGGTGGCCATTCTTGATGCGGCAGCGGCGCATGACGATATTGCGCGACGGGACGCCGAGGCGCCACGCGTCGCGGTCGCGCCCGGACTTCACGGACACGGCGTCGTCGCCCTGGTCGAACGTGCACTGGTCGATCAGCACGTTCCGGCTCATCTCCGGATCGACGCCGTCGTTGTTGTGGCCGTGCGCCGCGATGTCGACCCGGCGGATCACGACGTCGCGGCAGAGGTAGGGATGCAGCACCCAGAACGGGCTGTCGACGATGTGGATGTCTTCCACGAGCACGTGGCGGCACCGGTTGAACTGGATGAAGTGCGGACGCAGGTTGGCCTGGCCCGCCGTCATGTCGCGCCGTTCCACGGGCACGCCGTCGCGGCACGCCATGTTGTACAACGCGACCAGCGCATCCATGTGCGCCCGCGGCCGCGCATACCATTGCTTCCACACGTCGAGCCGCGCGCGCAAGGTGCCGCGGCCCGTGACCGCCACGTTCTCGCACCCGTATGCGTACACGAGCGGCGAATAGTTCATGCATTCGAGTCCCTCCCAGCTCGTGGACACGGCCGGCAGGTAGTCGCGCGGGTCGGGCGAAAAGAGGAGTGTCGCGCCGTCCTCCACGTGCAGCGCGACGTGGCTCTTCAGGTGGATCGGGCCGGTCGGCCACGTCCCCGCCGGGACGACGACGACACCGCCGCCGGCCGCATGCGCCGCCGCGATGGCGCGCGCGAGCGCGGTGCCGGTCGCGGCCTGGTCGCCGCGCACTGCCCCATACGTCACGATGTCGAAGCGGGGCGCGCCCGAGAAATCGGGCACGGCGATGGCGGGCATCGTGAACGGCGCGTCGACGCGGACTTCGGACCTGGGCAGCGTGCCGGCGGATCCCGGCATGAAGGCCTGGCAGCCGGCCAGCACGGGCACGGCAACGCCGGCGCGCAGCAGCGCGCGCCGTGAGAGGGAACTGGGCACTGAACGTCTCCTTTGATGGTGCACCGCGCACCTTGTGAGCGCATATTGTGCCGCCTGCGCGGGCACCGTTGTCGATTCGCCATGCAAGCGCTCAACAACGTGATTATTACCGCGATCGTACCGGACCGACGGTTCGCTCAAGCATGCTTGGCGCTACCATGCCCCCGTCAATATGACCGCACGAGTCATCGATAACGACATGGAGACTACAACGATGCGTTTCACCGCAACCCCTCGGAACATTCATCCTCTTTCACCCCGCAGCCGCATCAGTATCGGCGTCCTGGCGATGCTCGCTTCGCTGCATGCACACGGCCAGGAGACGGCGGCGGCGGCCGATGCGGCGCCTGTCGCCACGACCGCTGCCGACGGCAAATCGTCCGACAGCGTCGTGGTCGTGACGGGCTTTCGCGCGAGCCTGAACAGGGCGCTGAACACGAAGAAGAACAGCGACGGCATCATCGACGTGATCAAGGCCGAGGACATCGCCAAGTTCCCCGACGCGAACCTCGCGGAATCGCTGCAGCGCGTGCCCGGCGTGGCGCTGGCGCGCGGCGACGGCGGCGAAGGCAAGCAGATCACCGTGCGCGGCCTGAACGCGGGCTTCACGCGCGTGCGCATCAACGGCATCGAGGGCGTGGCGGCGACGGGCGCCTCGGACATCAACGGCAGCACGAACCGCGGCCGCGGCTTCGACTTCTCCGTGTTCGCGTCGGAGCTGTTCAACAGCCTGGAAGTGCGCAAGACGTCGGAAGCGGACATCGAGGAAGGCTCGCTGGGCGCCACCGTCGACCTGCGCACGGCGCGGCCGTTCGATTTCAAGGGCCGCACGTTCAGCATCGGCGGCCAGGAAAGCCACAACTCCCTCTCCGGCAAGACGCAGCCGCGCGTGACGGCGCTGGTGTCGGACCGCTGGGACACGGGCTACGGCAAGGTCGGCGCCCTGCTCTCGGCCGCGTACTCGAAGCGGCGCGCGACGGAAGAAGGCTACGAGGCCGTGGAACTGCTCAGCGCCAGCAACGACGGCGGCTTCTGCTCGCCCGTCGGCGTGTCGCCGCAGGTCCCGGGCAACGATGCCGTCAAGGGCATCACCGCGACGACGTGCGGCACCGGCATGCCGCGCGCGACCGATCCTGCCGCGTACAACAGCGTCATGGGCCGCAAGGACAATTACGGCGGCACGGTCGCGAACCCGGCCGCCGGCTCGGGCGCGTTCGCACCGCGCATCCCGCGCTACCGCCGCTCGCAGACCGATTACGAGCGCACGGGGATCACCAACTCCTACCAGTGGCGCAATGCGGACAGCGAACTGAATCTGGACCTCATGTACGGCAAGTTCGCCAATAAACGCTACGACAACTACATCGAGGCGATCTCGTTCGGCCGCAACCTCGGTTCGAACGGCAAGCCGCAGACGTCGATCCTGGACGCGCATTTCGACCAGAGCGGCAGCTGGGACTACGGCAAGTTCAACGGCGTGGACGTGCGCACCGAAGGCCTGCTGGACGTGTACACGACCAAGTTCCGCCAGCACGTCCTGTCCGGCAGCCACAGGTTCAGCGATACGGTGAAGGCCGACTTCATGGCCGGTAACTCGAACTCGAACCTGAACGAGCCGATGCGCGCCACCGTGCAGTTCGACGCGCCGAACGTGAACGGCTTCTCGTGGGACTTCCGCGACAACCGCAACGTCCCGACGCTCAACTTCGGCATCGACGTGAGCAATCCGGCCAACTTCCAGTTCGCCCCGCAGGATGCCGCCGGCAACGTGCGCGGCATGTTCGTGGGCCGCTACCTGGACACGACCAACAAGCTGCAGACCCAGGCCGCCAACGTGCACTGGGAGATCAACGACCACGTGACGAGCCACTTCGGCATCTCGGCCCGCAAGAACATCTGGACCAACTACGAGATCGGCAACAGCGCGAATGCGGTCGCGCTGCCGGCCGGCGTGTCGATGGCCGACATCTCGCGCCAGATCAGCGGCTTCGGCTCGGGCCTGGGCGGCACCGGCGTGCCGGGGTCGTGGGCGGCCGTCGACCTGCAGAAGTTCCTCGGCGTCGTCAATACCGAGTGCCACTGCGATGCCGTGCCGGGATCGCAATACAACTACCTCGCGCAGACCAACCGCCGCGTGGAAGAAAAGATCAATGCGCTGTACGGCATGGTCGACTTCAATTACGACCTGTTCGGCGTGACGTGGCGCGGCAATGCCGGCGTGCGCGGCGCGGAGACGACGGCGACGTCCACGGCGATGATCAACGTGCAGGGCCAGCTGCAGCCGAACACGGGCACGAAGAAATACCGCGACTGGCTGCCCGCCTTCAACCTGACGGCGCAGCTGCCGAAGGACGTGTTCCTGCGCTTCTCGGCCGGCAAGACGTTGTCGCGGCCCGAGTACACGGACCTCGCGCCGAATGCGACCGTATCGCCGATCTCGCAGTCGGTCTCGATCGGCAACCCGAACCTGGACCCGATCCGCGCCAACACCTACGACCTGCAGGCCGAGTGGTATTACGCGAAGAACGCGATGGTCTCGCTCGGGCACTTCCGCAAGGACATCAAGAGCTTCATCCAGAGCGTCAACGAGCGCGTGCCGTACAACACGCTCGGACTGCCGAACGAACTCCTGATCCTGAACGGCTGCTCGCTGACGGGCGCTCCGATCTGCCAGACCCTGCCCACGACGGAAGTCAACGTGAGCCGCAAGGTCAACACGGCCGGCGGCCCGCTGAAAGGCTGGGAATTCAACCTGCAGGCGCCGTTCAGCTTCCTGCCCGGCTTCTGGAGCAATTTCGGCCTGCTTGCCAACGCGACGCGCGTGAAGTCGCGCATCACGTACATCACCCGCGTGGACAACCCGGCCACGCCGGCGAACGAGCAGCTGACGCAGGTCGCGGACTTCACGGGCCTGTCGCCGCGCACCCACAACCTCACGCTGTACTACGAGGACGCGAAGTTCAGCGCGCGCGTGTCGGCGGCGCACCGCTCCAGCTATATCTATGCCGTGCTGGGCGACGTGGCGGGCCACGACTACACGATGGTCGACGGCTCCACCAACATCGACATGAGCCTCTCGTACAACATCACGCCGCAACTGCGCGTGTCGCTGGAGGGCCAGAACCTGAACGACACGCCGCTGCGCTACGGCCGCGACACGCAGCGCAACGACACGCTGCTGTACGTGCATTCGGGCCGCTCGTTCGTGCTGGGGCTGAACTACAAGTACTGAAGCACGGGGTGTGAAAAAGTGCGAGCTTCAGGGCGCGGCGATCTGGTATTCTTTCCGTTTTACTGCCATCCCGCCGCGCCATGTCCTTTTTCGCACGTAACGCACGCTTCCTGTCACCGGCCTGCATGCTGTTCCTCGCCGCCGCGCGCATCGTGGACGCGGTGCGCTCGGGCGCGACCGCCGACTGGCTCGCGGGCGTCGGCTTCGCCGGCGTGGCCGTCATGCTCCACCTGACCCTTGGCGCGGCGCACCGCAAGCGTCTCGCGGAGGCCGGCCAGGACGGCAGCGCCTGAATCGTGCAAGGAGGTTCCATGTACACCCTGTCCCGCGTCACTCCCATCCTGCGCATCTTCGACGAAGCAAAGGCGCGCGAGTTCTATATCGACTTCCTCGGCTTCAAGATCGACTGGGAGCACCGCTTCGAAGGCGGCGACTTCCCCGTCTACATGCAGGTGTCGCTGGGCGACTGCGTGCTGCACCTGTCCGAGCACTACGGCGACGGCAGCCCGGGCGCGTCGATCCGCATCGCCGTGCGCGACCTCGACGGCTACCAGGCCACGCTGCTCGCGAAATCGTTCAAGTATTCGCGCCCGCACGTCCAGACGATGCCGTGGGGGACCCGCGAGATGACGATCCGCGATCCGTCGCACAACCGCCTGTCGTTCGAGGAACCGGTCCCCGGGGCCGACGCGTCTTGAGGCTTTGCTTCAATCCCGGCCGTCCACGGCGGCCAGCACCTCGTCCACGCCGATGCGCGTGACCCAGTCGTCCTGTTCCGGCACCATGAGCACGGTGCTGCGGGCCCGGTCGATCGGCGCCCACTCCGGGTGATTGCGGCGCATCAGCGCGATGACCGGCACGCCGACCGCATTCGCCAGGTGCATCACGGCCGTCTCCACGGAGATGACGAGGCTGCACAGCCGCAGCACGGCGGGCAGCTGGAAGAAGTGCTCGTCCGCGCAAAACAGCCGCACATGCGCGAGGTCGGGGTCGGGCCGCCCTTCGAACAGCCGGCGCGCTTCCTCCTGCGCTTCCGGCACCACGTTGACGACGACGGTGACGCCGCGCCACGCGAGCCGGTTCTTCAGCGCGCGTGCCAGCGCGGCCACGCGTTCCAGGGGCCACGTGCGGTCGGGCGATTTCGAAAATGCGTTCACGAACACGACCGGTTTGCCGACCGTGCAGCCCCAGACCGCGAACTGCGCGTGCGCCCTGCGGACCCAGCGCTCGGGGATGTCCAGCCGCGGCATGCGCGCGGCCGGCGGCACGTCCACGCCGAAGCAGCGGGCGAACCAGGCCGCGTAGATGTCGCTGATGTGTTGGTGCGCCGCCTCCGCGGGCCCATACACGGGAAGCGCCGCGTCCAGCTTGCGGTAGCCCGCCCAGCGCGACGGCGCGTGCAGCAGGCGCTCGGCCGGCTTGGTCAGGCCCACGACGAAGCCGCGCGGGCTGATGCGCCGGGCCAGCCGCGCATAGCGGTGACAGTCGACGACGGCCAGCGACGCGACGACCGGATAGCGTTCGGCGCGCGCGTCGTCGACCGATTGCTCGAACGCGGCCGGGCTGTACGTGCTGTCGTAGACCCGGTCGATCCACGGGCAGGCCGCGAGCCAGTCGTATAGCGCGTACCTGCGCAGGTGCGGCCACGCGGCCGGATCGGCCGTGCGGCGCCGTTCGTCGACCCACACGTGCATGCGCACATGCGGCCACGCGCGGGCGAATGCGCGCAGGCACGCCTGCAGGTAAGTAAAATCGCCGATGGCGAGGTGGGTGACGAACAGGATGCGGTCGGCGCGCGCCAGCACACCGGCCGGGACGAGCGGCAGGGCCGCCGTCGTGTACCGTGCCGCCTCGCGGGCGGCGCGGACCGGAACCGCTCCGGCATGTGCGCGCGCTGTATTCACCATCGTCCTTTCCTGGCTGGGTTGCAGGCATTATGCGCAGGACGGCGCACGCGATGTGTGCGGATAAAACTCTTTTACCCTTCTTTACGTCCCTTTACAGTCACCCCGGCACCACCCCGTCGATGTCGACGATGCCGCGCAGGCGCGCAGCACGTCCGCCTCCTTGTCGCGATGCGTGACGATGAGTACCTGCCGGCCACGCGCGTGGGCGACGCCCGTGTCGTAAAGTGCCGCCGCGCGTCGAGTACGAACTGACCCCGGTCGGCAAGCAGCCCGGCGCCGTGTTGCGCAGCCTGCGCCCCGTCGAAACCGTGCAGGGCCGATCGCCGGTACAGTGCCGGCCGCAATCGGGTGACTGTGCCTGTCGATGCCGCCGCCCCTTGCGTAGACTGGGCTCATCCCAACAACGCGAGATCCGCATGGCACGCCACCCGTTCAAGACCGTCGACGTCTTCACCGCCACCCCGTTCCTGGGCAATCCGCTCGCCGTCGTGTTCGACGCCGACGACCTGTCCACCGCGCAGATGCAGCGCATCGCCAACTGGACCAACCTGTCCGAAACGACGTTCGCGCTGCGCCCGACGCAGCCTGGCGCCGACTACCGCGTGCGCATCTTCACGCCCGGCGCGGAGCTGCCGTTCGCCGGTCACCCGACCATCGGCACGGCGCACGCGCTGCTTGAAGCGGGCAAGGTCGCGCCGCGCGACGGCGCGCTGGTGCAGGAATGCGCGCGCGGCCTGGTCCGGCTGGACGTGACGCAGGCAAGCGATGGCGCCCGCTGGATCGCGTTCGAACTGCCGGCGACGACGATCACCCCGCTGGATGCGGCGCAGGCGGACGAGGTGGCGCGCATCCTCGGCACGCCGCTGGCCGGCAGCGCCCCGCCCTGCCTCGTGGATGCCGGGACGCGCTGGGTCGTCGCGCAATTGCCGGACGCGCGCGCGGTGCTGGCCGCCGCGCCCGACCTGGCCCGCATGAAGGCGCACGATGCCGCAACCGGCAACACGGGCGTGATCGTCTTCGGCCCGCATCCCGACGGCGCCGCCGCGCGCATCGAGGTCCGCGCATTCGCTCCGGCGCACGGCGTGGACGAAGACCCCGTCTGCGGCAGCGGCAACGGGTCCATCGCCGCGTATTTGCGGCACACGGGCCAGGCCGACGCGTTCGGCCGGGACTTCCTGTCCAGCCAGGGCGCCGCGCTGGGCCGGGCCGGCATCCTGCGCCTGCAGATCGCCGACGATGCGATCCGGGTGGGCGGCAACGCCGTCACCTGCGTCGACGGTCACCTGGCGTTCTGAGGTCTTGATCGAACCGCCGCGCCGAGCTACGCTGGCGCTTTCGATCACGGCACGGAGAACGCGCATGGCAACGGACAGGAGCTTCATCGACTACGTCGCGGAAGTGGTGGGTTTGGGGGCGCGGCTGACGCACCGGAAGATGTTCGGCGAATACGCGCTGTACGTCGACGACAAGGTGGTCGCCTTCGCCTGCGACGGCAGCCTGTTCGTCAAGCCGTCCGACGCCGCCGCGAGGCTCGCGCCCGACCTGCCGCAAGGGCCGCCCTACCCCGGCGCCAAGGACTATCCGATCGCCGACGAATTGCTGGACGAGCCGGACGCGCTGCGCCGCCTGCTGCTCGAGACGGCGGCGATCATGCCGCCGCCGAAGCCGAAGAAGCCGGCCGCACCGCGGGCGAAACGGGGTGCTGGCTGAGCGCGCGATAACACCGTCTGGCGCCCGAATAACGCCGTTCGTCGCAAACGGCGGGCCAACCGTGTGCCGCTTGCGCTATCGTCCTCCGCAATCCTCAACCGGCTTTCGGAACAACCATGAACACGATCCGCGTCATCCTCTGCGCCACCGCCGTCCTCGCGACCACGACCTTTGCCCATGCCGGTCCATCCGGCGAAACCCGCCACAGCTCGACCATCTCGATCGACGCCCATGAGGGCGATGGCCCCGAGCGTTTCGGTCCGCGCCAGAAGCCCGCGTCGGGGCAGCCTTACGTGCAGTCGACGAGCCGGTGGACCGAATTGATGTTGAAGGACGATGCGGTGGTCATGCAGCTCACCGATTACGGCATGAAGCAGATCGGCGAGCCGCAGGACGCGCGCGACAAGGACGAAGGCTTCCTGGGCAACATGCTGAAGACGATGGCGCTCAGCGGCGTCAGGCAGTTACTCGACCGCAGCCTGGCGCTGTCGCTGGCCGACATGCGCTCCGCGCTGGTTCGACGCGGCGAAGTCGTCCTCGTCACGTGCCAGGGCAAGGAAGTCTTCAACAAGGTGAAGATCAACGAGCAGGTACAGACCTATCCGCAGGATCAGGCGGAGGAGTTCGTCAAGAACATCAACCGGCAGCGGGAAAAGTTCCCCGCATGCCGAACCTAGGCCCGGCGCCGCAAGCGCTTATCGTAAGCGCGCGCATAACCGTCGACGACGTGCGCCGGCAACATGGTCGCGATGCCGTGCAGGATGAGCGGCAGCAGCACGAACTCGTCGATCGTGCCAAGCACGGGCACCGCGACATTCAACGGCTCCACCGCGAACAAGGCGAGGCCGGCCAGTGCCGGCACCAGCCATCCGGGGCGATGTTCGTGCCGGACGGCGTACCACAGCAGGCGCAGATCCTGGCCGGCGACGGTGCGCCACAGTGCAATGAGACGTTTCAAGGAGGCCTCCATGGCTCGGGACGTGTCGGTAGCCCGTACATGGGTCGTACTGGGCCCGAACGCAATAGGCCACCGAAAAAATAACGGTGCGCGCCTACCGCTTTTCCTTGGCGTCGACTTGTGATCCAGGATCGCCGTCATTTTTCGAATCGAGTCCCCACTCCTGCCAGTCCTCGCCGAATAATTCGACCGGGTGCTGCGTGCGCACCGAGCCGTTTCCGCATGCAAGTGAATCTGCAGGGCAATATTTGTCGCATCCCCAGCAAACACGCTCCGGGTGTACGGGATAAATGGGAAATTTTTTTGCCATGTATCGAGTATGGTGAGTTGTGCAATGATTTTCCTTAATCTATGTCAACTCATTCCGAAACCAATCAGAGTAGCTCATGCGCTCCAGCAAACGCCAAGGTCCCCATGCGATTCTTCTCCAGGCCGATTTCCCGTGGAATCGTGCTGCTCCTGATGCTGAATGCCATCCCCACATACGATACGATGTTCGACAGCTACCGCCCTTCCTGGACTGCCCTCGGCAGAGATGATCTGGAAGATCGAACCGGCACCTTCGTGCGGCTGAAGGAGGACGTCGTGTTCGCCGTCAACCTCGACAGCTTTGACGTTCGCTTCAAAGAGCGTTGGCATCGCCTGCGGATCGGCTACCCGTTCAGTCCCGTCACGATCGACTTCGAACAAAGAAAGAAGCAGGTCCAGGGGCGTATCGAGACGAACTGGCTCTTCATGAAGCTTGGGATCACCGGCGTCCTGTGGGCATTGTTGGAGTTGTGTCTGTCGCTCATAAAACGTGAGCGCCGCGTCGTCCACGACGATGCCCCCACGCGTAGCCTGAACAACGCCTTCATGCACGGGGTCGCGGCATATTCCGCGTTTGCGTCGGCGCCACTCTTCCATAGCAACCTGACCTGGTTGGCGGCCGCGGCGATCTGCGTGTACGCGGGGTGGCACCGCCGGGCGAACCTGGCCGCTTTCCTCGGTGGGATTGTCGTGGCCGTCGTCGGCTGGACCACCACCGGAGTCTTGCGTTCGCCCGACGTCGACGCAAATACCTTCCTCGTGGTCCCGTTCGCGTTGCTGGTCCTCGTGCCGCAAGCACTTGCGGCTTATGTCGTTGGCCGGGCCGTCTTCACGATAGTGCGACGACGCCGCGACCGCATGCAACGTGACGCTTGACCGTGCACCGATCCGGCGCCGTCACCGTCCCGCCCGATAGCTGCAGCTCTTCAAGGAACCGTGGGCAGGATCCCCGAACGTGGCGTTCGAGCAGGTCACGGGACCGGTCAACACCTTGGTCACGTTTTTGGTTTCGGTACCGTAACGCACCCGATTGGTTCCGCTGAGCTGGCAGATGGCGCCCTCGCCCGCGCACGGCGTCCAGGCGCTCGCCGCGGCGGTTTTCGCCTGCGCGGCCGGCGCCGCCGTGGTCACGTCGGCATAGCTGCAGGCCTTGGCCAGGCCGCGCGCCGGGTCGCCGAACACGGCCGTCGTGCAGGGCGTCGATGCGGTCACGATCTTCGAGGTGTACGCGCCTTCGCTGCCGAACCTCACTTCGCGCGTGCCGCCGAACCGGCAGACCTTGCCCTCCGCGGCGCATTCGGTCCAGGAGACCGCTTTCGCGCGCGCCGTGGCGCCCCGCACGTCGAAGGCGCCGAGGTCCAGCGCGCCGGAAACGGGGCGCGCCTCGCCCGACGCGACGTCCTTGTACTGCCCCGTCGGCGCCAACGACACGCCGGCGGCCGACTTGCCCGGGTCGGTGCCCGCGCCGATCACGAGCGCGCTGGCGAAGCGCCGCAAGCTGCCGGTCGAACGATCGGCGATGTCGGCCGCGAAAGCGCGGTAATTGTTCTTCAGTACTGCGCTGGACTGGGTACTGAGTGTGCCGTTGCCGACGAAGATATTGTTCTGGATGAGCGCCGGCGTCGAAACCTTGCCGCTGACGAACAGGAACGTCCCGCCGGCGAAGTCGTTCACCACGGTGTTATTGACGAAGTACAGGTCCTGGCCCGGATTGGTCGCACCTTCCTCCCCGTACGCCACGATGGCCGGATTCTGGTTGGCGGCCGGTTGCTGGATGACGTTGCCGATGATGTAGGATGTGCCCGCGTTCGGGAGGTCGATCTCGTAGCTCGGCTGGCCCGAGGCCGTGCTGCCCTTCTCGCCCGGATTCGTGCTCGAGAAGCGGTTGTAGGCGATCGTGTTCGTCATCGCGCGCGACTTCAGGTTGTGGCCGACGTTCGCATCGTGCGAATAGTTGTAGCGGAAGGTCAGGCTCCTGGCCTTGCCGATGTACAGGTTGTGGGTCTGGCCATCGCCGAAGCCGTTGTGACCGAACTCGGTGTATTCGATGAGAATGTCGCTGTTCTCGTTGTGACCGCTGAGAATGCCGTTTTCGTTATCGTGCAGGAAGCTGTGACGCAACGTGAAGTTGGTGCCCTCCAGGCGCAGCGCCGCACCGTTCTGGTCCGCCACTTTGGCGCCCATCAGCTCGACGTTATCGACGACGATGTCGTTGCCCGTCACGACCCACGTACCCTTGCCGCCGTTTTCCTTGCCCGCCGCGTCGATCCGGGGGCGGCCGTTCACGCCGCGGATGGTCAGGCCGTTGCGGGCGATCCTGCAGGCGTCGCCCTGGTACGCGGTGCCGCCTTCGATCTCGATGGTGTCGCCGTCCCGGGCGGCGGCAACGGCCGCGCACGGTGCGGAAAACGCCTTGCCCGGGCCGACGGACAATGTGGCGGCGGAAGCGCTGGCGCTGACTGCCGCAGCCAGCAACATGGTGAAGATCGGGCTGGGAACGTTATGCATGAGGCGAGCTTAACACGGCATGGTGTCGAATATGATTACCGAACCGATGTGACAATCCACGCATTTTCCCGGGCAGCCTTTCCGATAACCTGCTCAGCGAGGGGGAAAGAATTGAAAAGAAACCTGTTCATCCTGTTGATCTTGCTGTCGTTGGGGCTGGCCGGCACCGTCGTTGCCCTGCCGGACTTCTTCCGGCCCGACCTGTCGCTCGACGGCACGACGCGCGCACAAACGATCGATACGCTGGTCGCCCGGCTCGACCAGCACTACGTGTTCCACGATAAGGCAAAGCAGATCGAAATGTTGCTGCGACAGCGGCAGCATGATGGCGCGTACGGCGCCATCACAAGCGGCGAGCGATTCGCCGCGCAGCTCACGGCCGATATGGCGTCCGTGGCCCACGACCTGCACATGAAGGTGAAGTTCAGCCCGAAGCGGTTGCGTCCCGGCGTCGTGCCGGATGTCATGCCGAGGGCGGCGTCCGGCGCCGCCCGGGCCCAATATGACGGTGTCGAGCACGTCGACCATCTGAGTCCCGCCATCGGCTATCTGCGGATATCGTCATTCCCACCCCGTGCCGCGGTGGCGGGAGCGTATGCGTCCGCACTGGACAAGCTGTCCGATACCGACGCGCTCATCGTCGATGTGCGCGAGAACGGGGGCGGCGACCCGGCATCGGTGGCGCTGCTGATCAGCTATTTCGTCGACGGCCCCACGCGCCTGAACGACATCTGGTCGCGCGACTCCGGCCGGACGATGCAGACCTGGACCGAAGGCGCACTCGACGGCAGACGCTATGGCGGCAGGAAGCCTGTCGCGATCCTGGCCGGGCCGGGGACGGCGTCCGCCGGCGAAGATTTCACCTATACGATGCAGGCGTTGAAACGCGCCACCGTGGTCGGGGCGCGGACGTGGGGCGGTGCCCACCCGATCGCGTTGTATCGCCTCGGCGACCATTTCTTTGCCGCCATCCCGCATAGCCGGACCATCAGCCCGGTTACCCACACGAACTGGGAAGGCTCAGGGGTCATGCCGGATGTCGCTGCGAAGCCCGCCGATGCGCTCGCGGTGGCGAAAGACATGCTGCAGAGGCAGCTGGACGCGGCCCCGTCCCGATGAAATGACGCATCAGTTCAACTTTGACCGTACACTGTACGGATGACATCGACGCCGGCGAGCCCTGTACGATCAAGCGCGTCAAGCTGTTGCTGCGCAATGAAGCCGAGGGTTACGTGTACGAAGAGACGGTCGATGTCGACCTCACCATTCAAGACTAGCTGACGAATGACTTCCTTTAGCCCCCTGCTGCGCACCGCTGTCGCATCGCTCGTTTTCTTCGGCCTCGACCGCCTCTCCAAGATCGTCATCGTCGAACGGCTCGACCTGGCGTCCGTCCACCAGATCCCCGCCTGGCCCCCGTACTTGAATTTCGTGATGGCCTGGAACAAGGGCGTGAACTTCGGCTTGCTGAACGGGTTCGACGCCCGCTGGCTGCTGGTGGCGATCAGTATCATCGCGTCCATTGCACTGGCATTCTGGGTACGCAACAAGTCGGGCTGGCCGTTGCTGCTGGCGTCCGGCGCCATCATCGGCGGCGCCCTCGGCAATGCCTACGACCGGATCGTCTACGGCGCGGTGGCCGACTACATCAACGTGAGCTGCTGCGGGATCACCAATCCGTACTCGTTCAACGTCGCCGACGTGTGGATTTTCGGCGGCGCGCTATTCCTCGTCCTGGCGACCGGCTCCAGCAGGCACGAGAAAGTTTAGTTATCGATATCATTTGTCCCAAAAGCTGTGCTAGCATGCACATTCTTTTACTATTCGACCACGAGCCGCCATGCACCTGACTCGCCGTTTCTTTGCCGTTCTCGTACCCACCCTATCGCTTGCGCTGGCCGCCCACGCGGCCGCACCGGAGGCGGGCCGGCCCATCGCTTCCCGCTTCAATGCGGACCCGTCGCCGCACTTCTTCCCCGCCGCGAAGGGCGACAAGTTCTACCTGTACGCGACGGACGACGCGTCGAACACCGGCAAGTACTGGGATTCCGTCACGTGGCGCCTGTACACGTCGCCCGACATGAAGACGTGGCGCGACGCCGGCGTGCCGCTGGCCGTCACCGTGTTCAAATGGGCGCGGCCGGATGCGAAGGCGTGGGCGCCGGAAGCGGCCTACCGCAACGGCAAGTACTATTTCTATGCGCCGGTCGGCGGCGACAAGATCGGCGTGGCCGTGTCGGATCGTCCGGACGGCGGCTTCGTCGATG
Source organism: Massilia sp. Masssp94 (assembly GCF_059491305.1). Classification (NCBI taxonomy): domain Bacteria; kingdom Pseudomonadati; phylum Pseudomonadota; class Betaproteobacteria; order Burkholderiales; family Oxalobacteraceae; genus Massilia; species Massilia sp. Masssp94. Next base: position 6,076,178 of record NZ_CP168501.1, on the reverse strand, counting down.
CACGCAAGGATCCGCTCGTCGACCGCGAGCGCGACGTGAACGCGGGCGACGAGCCGATCGATCCGGCCGTCTTCATCGACAAGGACGGCCAGGCGTACATGTACTTCGGCACGCGCGTGCCGAAGGTCGTCAAGCTGAAGCCCGACATGATCTCGCTGGACGGCCCGATCCGGATCGTGAAGATCGACGGCCTGCCCGCGTCCGACCCGAAGAAGAAATATGGCGAAGCGCCGTTCATGCACGAGCATAACGGCGTGTACTACTTCTCGTTCTCGTCCGGCTGGCCCGGCCAGATCCTGTACGCGACCGCGAGCTCGCCGATGGGCCCCTTCACGTACCGCGGCGTGATGATCGACTACCTGAAGATCTCGACGAACCACCAGGCCATCCTCGAACACGACGGGAAAAGCTGGGTGTTCTACCACGACGCCCTGCTGCCGGGCGGCGGCGGCTACCGCCGCTCGATCGCCATCGCGCCGCTCGAATATGGCGCGGATGGCACGATCAAACAGGTCGCGGTGAAGCCCGGTCAGCCGAACGACTGACCGGATCTCGCATCCTCAAGCGGCCGTCTTGCCCGACAGGCGCTTGAGGCGTTCCAGCGCGCTCTCGCCGGCCGTTTCCGGCTGGCTGACCGACTTGCGGATCGCATCCAGTTCCGCCTGCTGGTCCAGCGGCTTCTGGCCGATGTCGGCGACGATACGCAGGCCCGACGCCTCGTTCGTCACAGCCTGGGCGCGGCGGGTCAGCGCGGACAGCGCCGTCGAGTTGCCGCGCATGCTCGTGAGGCCGTTCAGCTGTTCCTGGCGCTCGAGGCGCAGCTCCTGCAGCTCCTTCTGCGCCTTGGCGGAAGCCAGTGCCTGCATCGCCTTCCTGGCCTGGGCGTCGAATTCGGCCAACTGCTTCGACAGCGCATCGACGATCTTCTGCAGCTCGTCCATGTAGGCCTTCGCGTCCGCCTCTTCCTGGATTTCCTGCGGCAGGCGGGCCTTGTTCGCTTCCAGCTCGTCGCAGAACATCGTCACGGTCGCTTCCGAGATCGTGCCGGCGGCCAGGCGCTCGGCCAGCTTCTCGGCGGCGCGTTCGTCGTTGGCGATCAGGTTTTGCAGGTTCGCCACGTCGCCATGCTCCTTGTCGAACGACGCGCGCGACGTGGCCAGCAACTGCGCCGTTTCGCGCAAGGTGGCGACCAGGCGGTCGCGGTCGGCCTCGGTCGCGGTTTCGGGGTCGAAGTTGGCGATGGCCTCGGCGATGCGGTTGCCCAGTGCGCCGAAATGCTTCGTGACCAGTCGTGCGGTCAGGCCCCATCCACTAGCGTTGCTCATTGTTGTTCCTTTCTGCGGTGAAGAAAACGGTTACTACGGTTATTGGATGACGATGCGTTCCTGCTCCATCGGGATGCCGATGACGAAGTCCACGTGGATCCCGCGCTTGCCCGCATCGCCATCGACGCTTTCCACGATCTCCGTCGTGATCAATAAATATTCGCGGCCGCCGTCCGCCAGCTGGCGCACGTACGGCATGAAATACATTTCCTGGCGCAGGCCGTGCTGCCCTTGTGCATCGTCGATGCGCGTCTCGCGGCCCTTGAACGGGCTGACGAACTGCGCCTCGCGCCCGCCGGCATCGCGGGTGTAGTCGAGACGGTCCGACTCGCCGAACACGGTCGCCAGTTCTTGCGCCCCCAGCATGTCGGCCAGCTGTTCGCGCCACAGCGTGTAGCCGGCGTCGCCCAGGCCGTAGCCGGCCACGCCCGTGTACGCGTCCTGGTCGTCGGCCGTCTCCGGGATGATGCGCGCCAGCTGGGTGCAGTACAGGACTTCGGCCACCTTGCCGTCGTCGCCGCAGAACACCTGCAGGAATTTCTCGTCCGCGGCGTCGTCGCCCTTGTCGAGGTACAGGCGGTACAACTCCGTGTCGGGTTGCAGGCGGATCTGCGACACGGCGAGAATGCGCGTGTCCGCGGCGGCCGGCATCGCGATCAGCGAGCCGTTCGCCTGCGCCCGGATGATCGGCGACATCTGGACCTGCACGACGCTGCCGATGCGCGCGCCCAGCGGCACGTCGTCGTCGGCACGCGTCTCGCCCTTGGTCACACCCTTGTTGGCGGCCACCGCACGCACGTAGCTGAAGACATCCTTCCAGGCCATTCTCGTCAATTCCTTTCGAACGAATAATTCGGTTTCTTGGCTTCCCGGCCGCGGCGCAGGCGGCGCCACGCGAAGTACAACCCCCAGCCGATCAGCGCCAGCACGCACAGGGTCAGGAACACGCCGAGGAACGACGTGCCGCCGCCGGAAGGCGCGGGCGCGGTTCCACCCGCATAGCCGTTATTGTTCGCATGCGCGCCGCGCGACGCGTTCGCAATCATGGCACCCGCGATCACGTGACCGAGGCCGCTGTCCTGGCGCACGATCACCGGCGGCTGCTGTTGCTGCACGGGCGGCGGCGCATACGTCGGCGCGCTCCGTCCCTGCTCGTACCCGGGCACCGGCCGGGTGTCCCGCGCCGCATCGGCCTGCGCCTGCCGGCGCGCATCCAGGGTGCGCAACGCGTTCGCTTCCGACGTGTTCCTGTCCAGCTTCCGCGACAGCGCGGAATCCGATTTCTGCGGCGTGGCGGCGCCGCGGCCGAACGAACCGAAGCCGCCCGGCGATTTATTCTGCTGCGGCGCGGCGTCGGGTGGCGCCGAACGCCGGCTGAACGACCCGAAGCTGGTCCCGCTCGACTTCGCCGACGAATACGACGGCTTCGAAGGCGACGACGAGCGCTGCGACGAAAAGCCGCTCTTGAAAGAGCTCGACGAGGACGGCCTGGCGTCGACGGTCCCGACATGCGCCAGCGGGAGCAGCAAGGCCAGCACGAGCGCGACGTTATAAGACTTCAACATGGTCATGGAAGCGATCGAAAGTTAGAATCAGCATAACGACCGCGATGGTCGCACGCACCGGTAAAATTAGCAAAGGAATACCATGACCCGCCGTTACCTCGACATGAACCAGCACGATGCCCTGTACACGGTGGCGCGCAAGTACCCCGGCGGCATCGATGCGCTGGCGCGCGAGCTCGACATGTCCGCCAATGTCTTGCGCAACAAGCTGTCGCCCACGATCGCATCGCACTATCCGTCGTTCGAGGAGGTGTCGCAGATCGTCGAGTGCTGCCACAAGGCCGGCGTGCAGGAAGCGCACCTGCCGCTGCACGCGCTGCTGGTGCGCCACGGAATGGCGGCGTTCGTCGTGCCGCAGCCGGAGCAGGCGCGCCAGGACGACTTGTCGCAGACGGTCTGCCGCGTGATGAGCGACGTGGGCGCCGTGGCCGAGGCGGTGTCGACCGCCCTGCTCGACGGCACCGTCACCCCGGCCGAGGCCGACCTGATCGAACGTAAGTTCCATGCCGCGCTGTCCGCCCTGGGCGCCTGGCGCGCACGCCTGCGCCAGGAGACCGAGGCGGGCATCCGCTGATCAGGAACGCAGCCGGCGTTCGGGCGCCGCCGCCTGTTCTGCGCGGGCCGCACTGCGCAGCGAGCGTAAAAACAGTCCAAGCCCGCCGAAGGCCAGCGCGAGGATGCAGATGAGTTCAAACGCCGACATCGTGCGCAGCGACATGTTCACGGACGCGATCACGCCGAACACGAGCGCCGCGAACGCGCAGACCGCCAGCAGCCAGCCCAGCGCGTTGCGGGCGTTGTAGAAGATCATCGCGATGCCGATCACGAGGGGAATGAGGACGATCCCGCCCGTGATGCCGTAGCCGCCCACGCCGAACAGGCGCGTGCCGAGGCCGAAGCTGGAACTCACCACCACGCTGTTGAGCAGCAGGTAGAAGCCCCCGCACATCAGGACCAGCCCCAGGAAGAACTGGCCCGTTCCTCCGCTCGTACCGCCCGCACCGTTCATTGTGTCCTCCGTCTTGTTTTTTGTTGCGACAGCGACAACAATACCAGACTTTCCGGTCACATTGCCAGTGTGCCGGGCGGTAAAGCAACGGTTAAATTACCGGGGCGCGTCGGGCACGGGTTCGCCGAAATCCGGCATCCCGTCCGCGCGCCAGCGGATGACCTGCGCGCGCGTGTGGCGGTTCGGGTCGTGCAGCGAATCGCCCTGGATCTCGCGGTAGTTGCGCGCGTGGTAGACCAGCACGTCGGTCTTGCCGTCCGGCGTCGTCGTGAACGCGTTGTGGCCCGGGCCCCACTGGCCGTTCTTCTCGCTGCTCCTGAAGACGGGCTCCGGCAGCTTGGTCCACGACTTCGGATCGAGCAGGTCGGCGTCCGCCGGCGCGCTGACCATGCCGAGGCAGTAATTCGCATCCGTCGCGCTGGCCGAGAACGTGACGAACACGCGGCCGTGGCTCACCAGCACGGCCGGGCCTTCGTCGACGGCGAACTTGACCTTCTCCCACGCGTACTCCGGCTTCGTCAGCAGCACGGCCGGCCCCTTGATCGACAGCGGCGTGTCCATCTTCGCCAGGTAGATGTTGGTGCCCTTGCTGCCGTCGGGCGCCGTCTGCGTCCACACGAGGTAGCGCTGGCCGCGGTGTTCGAACGTGGTGGCGTCCAGCGAGAACGATTCCCAGCCCGTCTTGACCTGGCCGCGTTCGACCCACTCGCCCGCGAACGGATCGGCGGACGCGTTTTCCAGCGCGTACAGGCGGATTTCCCACGGATGCTCCGCGCTGCCGGCCGTGAAATAGATATACCACTTGCCGCCGATGCGGTGCATCTCCGGCGCCCAGATGTGCGCGCCCATCGCGCCGGTCGCGTGCTTGCGCCACACCGTCTTCGCCGGGGCGGCACCCAGGTCGTCGAGGGAACGGGCGCGGCGGATCTCGATGCGGTCGTATTCCGGCACGGTCGCCGTGTAGTAATACCAGCCGTCCGGCTGCAGGCTCACCTGCGGGTCGGCGCGCTGCTGCACGAGCGGATTGTGGAATACGGGGTCGGCGGCGTGGGCCGGCGCGGATGCGGCGGCGGCACAAAGAACCAGCGCCGGCAGGGCGCGAAGGGCAAAGCGAAACATCGGACCTCCAGACAAGACGTAGGGTGGGCGCCCCGCGCCCACGCGGACGTTTGCTTTCGCGCGGGCACGGGTGCCCGCCCTACGGCTGGCGGCGATAATCGCATGATAATCGGGTACCCCTCACCCGACCAATAGAATTTTTCGCGCGACCGATACGTTTTCAGCGCGTACGCTTGCGGGGCCTGTCGTCCATCCCCGCCTCGTCGACGTCGGCCGACGTCGACCGCGAGCGCTTGTATTCCAGCTCGCCCGCTTCGTCCGGCAGCGCCGGGCCGGCATACAGCACCGCGACGTCGGCCAGCGCGCTCGCCCGGTCCGCACCGAACCCGGACAGGGACGTCAGCCGCAGCCAGCGCGCCGTGACGGTCCGCCCGAAGCGCACGGTCTGCGGATCGAACGTCGACGGGAGCGTCGGCCGGGCCACGTCGCGCCACGTCGTGCCGTCGTCGCTGGCCTGAATGGACCACTCGCGCACGTCGCCCTCGTGGTCGCGGTGATTCTGGCGCGGCATCAGCACGAGCCCGTCGAACGGCACGGCCTGCGCGAACGCGATCGTCAGCACCGGCTGCGGCCGCGGCGCATCGCCCTTCACCGCGACGAGACTGACCGTATTGGGGTCGCCGTCAACGGCGTTCGCCGCATCGGGCCACCCGCTTGCTGTCGCGCCGAGCTTTTTCATCACGCGCGTGTCGAACAGGCTGGCGCGCAGCGCGGCGGGATCGACGGCCGTTGCGGGCGCGAAGCGTGGGCCGGCCATGTAGTCCAGCAGCGAGCGGCGCAGCTGGCGCGCGGCCGGGCGCTCGTCCAGGCGGGTCTCGAGGTCGAACGTGGCCACCATCAGGCGGCCGCTGCCCACCTTCGCCTCGAACACGGCGCCGAGGCGGTAGTTGCGGTTCCAGTCGTCGATGGGCTGGACGATGGGCCGCAACCCGGCCGGCAGGCGTTCGAGATTGAACGCGCGGGCGCCGGCCACCAGGTCGCTCCACTGCCAATCCATGTGGTCGGCCGAAGGAAAGCCGGCCAGCGCGGGATGCGCGCGATCGATCCACAGGCCGAGCATGCGCGACCATCCGGGATTCATCAACCGGTTCCAGAACACGGGGACGTCCGCGAGCGGCGGCGACGTCCAGTCCAGGTCCGCCTTGCGCGGCAGGTACAGCACCCTGCCGCCCTGCGCCAGCCGTGCCTCGGCTTCCGGCCATGCATGCGTCACGAGCACACCGGCCGGGACGGCCGCGGCGACCTGCCCGGGATACAGCCAGAAGTTCCAGTCGTTGGCGATATCGGTTCCGTCCAGGCCCGCGACCAGCCGGTAGTGCGCGGGCGCTGGCAGCCGTGCGAGGTCCGCCGCGACGCGGCCCAGCGGGATGTTCTTGCCGATCGGGATGTCGAGTGCGGCGAACCGCCCTGCGGCGACCGCACGCCCGGCATCGTCCTCGATGCGCCACCACGGCCGCGCACCGGCCAGCGGCTGCGCGCCGTAGTGCGCGATCTCCACCGGGACGTCGAACGCGTCGCGCGTCGTGTACACGGTGCGCGTCAGGCGGGCCAGCGGCACCGTCGCGCCGTTGAAGCGGCGGAACGCGTCGGGCGTCGCATAACCTTTCGACTCCCAGAACGTATCGAGGATGCCGACAAGCGCCGTGCCCTGGCCCAGATAGTCGTGCAGGTCCAGCAGCTGGTAGCCACTGAGGCCGCGCGTGCGCAGCGCCGCCTCGATCTCTTCCTTGTAGCACGCCAGCTGCCAGCGGCCGGAGGCCAGCGCGAACTCGCGGTTGCGGTCCAATACGCCGTGACTGCGGGCGGATGCGCGGAAGATCTCGTAGTTCCCCGGCTGCAGATAGCCCGTGAACTTGTCGATGATGGAGAAATCCGGATAGGCGACCCATTGGCCCACCTCGTGCGACACGACCGGCACGCGGATGCCGTCCAGCGACGCCGCGTAGTCGCGCCCGAACCAGCCCGTCTTGTTGCGCAGCGGTTTCGGGCCGATGCGCTGCACCGCGAGGTAGTCGACATCCTCGTCGAGACCCGGCACGACCGGCTCCGTGTGGCCCGTGCCGTTCGTGTACAGGCGGCGCGGATCTTCGGCGCGGAAGCGTGCAACCCACTTCGCGAACACGTCTTTCCAGTGCCCCGACGGTTCGTTGCTGGGACTGAGGAGCAGGAACGACGGGTGGTTCCCGTAGGCGCGGATCAGGCGCTCGGTCTCGTCGTACAGCGCCTGTTCGATGGGCGAACCGGGCTCGAACCGGTTCCACATGCCCGGCTCCGGCTGCAGGTAGATGCCCACCTCGTCCGCCGCCTGGAAGGCCGCTTCCGGCGGCGTGAACGAGTGGAAGCGCACGTGGTTGATGCCCCACGCCTTGTTGATCGCAAAGATCTTCTTCCAGTACGCGACGTCCGTCGGCGGATAGCCGGTGAGCGGGAAATCGCCGCCGTGGTGCGTCCCGCGCAGGAACACCGGGCGGCCGTTGACGAGGATGTCCGTGCCGCGCGCCGCCACCTGCACGAAGCCGAACGACACGTCGCGCGCGTCGTCGGCGCTTGGTCCCGCGAGGCGCAGCTTCAGCGATTGCAGAACCGGGTGGAACTCGTCCCACGCCGGTGCGTCCTTCGGATATTGCACGCGGAATTCGGCATGGCCGCCGTCCGCCGTCCAGCGCACGGGAATGCGCTGGCCATTCGCCGTGACGGTTCCCGCCCCGGCCTGGCCGCCGCCATTACCGACCTCAAGCTTCACGAGCACGCTGCGGCTGGCCACATCCGGAAACACCTGCGCATCCGCGATGTAGACGGGGGACGTCGCACGCAATTCGGCCTTGCCGACGATGCCGTTCCAGCTCATGCCGAGCGAATCGGAGATGCTGTGCGAGTCCGGCCGGTAGGCCATCAGCACGCGCGAATCCACGCGCACCGTGATGCGGTGCCGGCCCGGCGCGAGGGGGCCGATGGCGTAGTCGTGCGGCGCGACGAGGGAGACGTCGGTACCCAGCGCGCGGTCGTCGATCCACGCGCCGGAACCCCAGCGGGGCCGTTCCAGGTGCAGCACGACGCGCTTGCCGCGCCAGGCGGCCGGCACCTCGACGTCGCGCTGGTACCATGCCGCGCCCAGGTAGTGGCGCGGGGGCTGGCTCAGGAACGGCACCTTCACCTGGCCCGGCTGCGTGAATGCCGCGTAGTCCGCGCGCAGGTGCCAGTTCTTGTCGTACAGCGACAGCACCCACGGCGTCCGCACCGTGATCTCGTCGCCGTAGCCCTGTGCGTTCAGGATGCCGGGGATGCGGATGCGGTCCGCCAGCGTGCGGCTTTCCCAGTGGCCGGCCACGCCGGCGTCGTCGCGGTCGAGCGCGAAGCGCCAGTCGCCGGCGAGGTCGATGGTGTCCGCCGCGCCGGCCGAAGCGGCCCAGGCCAGCGCGGCGATACCCAGCAGGTTCCTCATGCGTCAGCCGCCGAAGCGGAAATTCGCACCAACCATGATGCGACGGCCCGCGTAGCTGTAGTCCAGGATGCTCGGCGTGCCGTTCGAGAACGGTACGTAGGACCCCTGGCTGTTGCTGGTCGCGGCGTTGTTCAGGTTGCGGCCTTCCACGAAGACGTCGATCTCCGGCGTGATGCGATACCCGATCTTCGCATCGACGTAGCGCGTGGCGTCCTTGAAGTTTGGCGAACCCGGGTTGTAGGCGGGCGGACGGGTATTGCCGCTCGCGTTCGGGTAATTGTTCAAGCCGTTGCCGGTCCAGCCTGCGATGTTGGCGAAGTAGCTGGCGACCCCCTGCACCGCCACGCGCGCCGACAGGCGGCCATCGTCGTACCAAAGCGCCCAGTTGTACTGGAACTTCGACTCGCGCAGCGGCGGCATGGCGGTGCCGGTCAGCAGGTCGACGATGTTCTGCGTGGACGTGACGGAACCCAGCTTCGTATAGTTGCCGTCGAAGCCCAGGTAGCGCAAGGGCCCCGGCAGGAACGTGAAGGCGGTCTTGGTGTTGAATTCCCAGCCGGTGCGCGTGGTCGGCACGCCATTCTGGTACGTCGAGAACGAGAACGGCAGCTCGGCGAGCGGCTGGCCCGTGGTCGGGTCGGTGATCGCCAGGCCCAGCGTACCAGTGGAACTCTGCACGATGGCCGGACCGATGATGCCCTGCTGTTTGAAGTACGACAGCGAGAACATCGTGTCCTTGCTTGGATAGTACTCCGCGCTCCAGTTCTGGTTCAGGTTCTTCTGGGCCTGCAGCGCCGGATTGCCCACTTTCGACGTGCAGGTCTGGGTACCGTCCTCGCTCAGGCGTTCGTCGTAGCGGCACAGCCCCTGGGGCAGCAGGTACGTCACCGGCGGGCGGGCGACCGTACGGGCGCGGTTGTAGCGCAGCACGAGCTGGTCCGGCACGACCCACAACGCGAGGTTATAGATCGGCAGGAAGTCGTGGGTCGTCGCGTCGATCGCGGTATTGGTCGTCACCGTCACGTCGTTGACGCCGCCCGGCGCGTTCGGGTTGGCCGGATCGAAGTCCGCGTTCCGCGTGATCGACTGGAACGACATCTGGCCCATGCCGTGCACCTTGGTGCGGATGTAGCGGTACCCCAGGTTCCCTTCCAGATCCCAGCCAAACGGCAGAGATCGGGTCGTGAACGGGATGTGGTCGACGTGGAAGTCGCCCATGACATAGAGTGCCTCCGACCGCTCGCTCATGCGCGCCATCGGCTGGTCGTAGGTCTTGCCGTCCGAGCCCACGCAGGTGTAGATGCAGTTCAGGTTCGCGTTCGGGACGCCTGAGAGCTGGAAGAGCTTCGGCACGTCGATGTTCGGCCAGTTGGTCAGGGCGCTGCCGAACTGCCCGTTGGCGCCGTTGAAGAACGCCGTCTGGGTGATGTTACCCGTGATGGACTTGCCGACGAAGTCCTGGAACTGCTGCGGCGTCACGTATACCGTGCCCGATCCCAGGCGGTTGTACCCGTTGCCCGGAACGTAGCCGTACTGGCACTTGTTGCCGCCCGCGCCCAGCGAACCGGTCGTGTCCTGGCAGCCGACCAGCGAACTGCGGACGATGGACGGCTGCACCCAGACGTTCGGGTCGCTGCTCGCCTGGTAACCATTACCGTAATTGCCGGGCAGCTTGTAGCGGGTGTCGCGGAAATTGAAGCCGGTCTTGAGGCGAGTGAAGAACGGCACCGACTCGGGCGTCGCCCACGTCAGATCCGCCTTGGCCGTGCGCTCTTCCGTCTCGCTCACCACCGGGTTGTAAGTCAATTGCGGCTGCGAATAGGTCAGCAGAGGCTGCTGGTTGGCCGTATATGCCGGGATGGCGTTGATGTTGTTGCCGCCGGGCTTGACCGCCGCCGACGCCGCCGGTTGTACCATCTGCACATAGTTGGCGGGATTGTAGAGATTGAAGTTCGAGCCCGATGGGAAGTCGTACGCCCACAGGCCGTTCGGCTGCACCGACAACTGCGCCGCGCCGTATTTGGTGCTGAACGTCGTGCGGAACTGCTCACTCGTGTACTTCGACTTCGCGTCGCCGACCAGCCACTCGGCCGCCAGGCCGCCACGCCGCCACTCGCCGCCGGTCTGGAAGTATTTGGTGATCGTCTTGCTCTTCTGGTAGATCTGGTCGACGCCCGCGCTACCGTCGCTGATACCGAAGCTCGTGACGTGGTGGCTCGCGTCCACGGTCACGGTCGACGGATCGATATTGGTGACGGCCCCCTGCACGGCCGGGTTGTTGGCGAGGTAGCTGACGTTGTTCGGGTACAGGTAGTAGCCATCCGCGCCCGGGGCGACCGCGCGCACGCCATTGGCGTCGACGAACGTCTTGGCCGTGTTGACGTTCATGCCGCCCAAGCTGAGGAACGAGGTGTTGTTCGTCGTGTCGCGCTTCGAATAGCTGCCCTTCAGGTAGACCGTCAGTTCGCGGTTGACCTTGAAATCGCCGCGCAAGTCGAGGTTCTGGCGCTTATCGACCTCGGTCTGCACCTTGTTGCGAATGAGCGAAGGGGTGTAGTCGTTCCACTGGTTCAGGCAGCTGATCAACTCGTTCTGGCGCTCGTTGACCGCGTTGTTGCGATTGGTGGAGCTCAGGTTCGCCAGCGACGCGTCGGCCGCGGACAGCCGCGGAAACGCCGCGTAGCATTCGGCCTTGGTCTTGGCCGCGGCCGACCTGGTCAGAATCTCGTACGGCGTGGCCGTCATGTAATTGCCGGTGCCGCTTGTGTACGGGTAGATGCCCACCGAGCCGGCCGCCGGCCCCGCCGGCGTGGTCGAGGCCGGATCGGCCATGTTCAACGTGGACGGGTTATAGGTGAACGTCTTTTCCGGCGAGTTGTCGAAGTCGATCGCACGCGCATAGCCCGTGTTCGCGCTCGTCGCGACCTGCATCTGGTGCTGCTCGTTGGCCGTCGTCGACTTCGACGCGTTCAGGATCACGCCCAGGCGGTCGTCCATGAACTTGCGCGACAGGATGACGTTGGTGTCCGGTTCCCACTTCTTGTTCAGATTATTGGTGGTGCCGGCCACGCGGACGGAGGCGAACGGCTCCTTGAAGTCGAGGCCCGTACGCGTCTTGATGATGATGCCGCCGCCGAGCGAACCTTCGACCATGTCGGCCGTCGAGCCCTTGACGACGTCCACGCTCTTGATCAGGTCCGCGGACAGCTGGCGGAACTCGTTGCCGCGGCCGCTGGAGCCGGGACCGGCCGTGTTCGCGGACTGCACGGCCATGCCGTCGATCTCCACGCGCGTGAGGTCGGGGCCGTTGCCGCGCACGGCGACGGTCACGCCCTCGCCAAAGTCGCCGCGGTCCAGCGCCACGCCGGCCATGCGCGAGATCGCCTCGCCGATGTTCCGGTCCGGCAGCGAGCCCACGTCTTCCGCGACGATGGAATCGATCGCGGTGGCCGCGTTCTTCTTGCGGGCGATCGACGATTGCTGCGATTTGCGGGTCGAGACGACCACGGTGGCGATCCCGCTCGCGATCTCCTGGTTGCCCTGCGGCGCGGCGGTTGCCGCCGTACCGGCGCCAGGCGCCTGCGCGTTGGTCGCGTCCTGCGGCGGCGTGGCGTCCTGCGCGAACGCAGCCTGGCCCGCCATCAGGGATGCGACCGCCAGCGAGACGGCGTAGGCGAGGCGCGTGGGGCGAATGACCTGTCGGATGTCGTGCATTTTTCTGTCTCCTAGGTGGACCGCTGTGCGGTCTGTTTTTGTGTGGGTCGGCTTGAAAACAGTGTAGGGTCGTGTGCAGCCGCCGTGATATATCAGCAGGAAATACTCATCGGCGTGAGCGAAGTGCGTGCGCAAACACCACACGAACCGATCAACGCGGCGATTGCGATTCCTTTTTGCTCCCGATTCGCGCGTTTGCCGCATCGCCGGTTATCGCAACTCTCCGTCCGCGTGCCGCCGCGGCCGAATCGATCAATCCCGTGAGCGATCCGGCCACACGCGCTGCGCTATCCTTGACCGCACAACGAGGAGACACGATGAAGCCAACCATCATTCCTGCCCTGCTCTCGGTCCTGCTGGCGTCTTCCGTGCAGGCGCAGACGGACACGGTGGTCGTGAACGGTCCCCGCGCGCGGGCCGGCGATCCCCATGCGATCAACGCGGCGAAGGACCGCATCCTGAACGGCCGGTCCGCATCGTCGTGCGCGTTCATGGACCCGTACAATCCCGCCTACGATCCGGTCACGACCGCGTACATGCGCGACTTCGGCCTGGACGACAGCATGTCGAACGACGTCCCGCGCGCCTCCGACCTGGCGCCGGACGGCGACGTGTCGAACCCGTCTTCCGCCACCGCGCGGGTCACGGGCTGCCGCGGCGCCGACTGGCGCTTCGCGGCGGGCCGCAACCGCATCGTCCGCAACGACAGGACGCTCGCGCTGGGCTACGAAGCCTTCGACAACAAGGACTACGCGCGTGCACTGGACATGTTCGGCACCGCGTGGACGAAGATCGGCTACGACGACGCGGCGCTGATGCTGGCGCGGATGCACCTGTACGGACTCGGGACGGCGAAGAATGGCGCGCAGGCCGTCGCATGGCTGGAAAAGGTGGACCACAAGCCGTACGACCCCGCCCGCTCCGACCTGCTGGCGCCCCGCATCGACGCCGCGTTCATGCTGGCACGGATGTACGACCGCGGCATCGGCGTGGCACGCGATACGGACAAGGCCCGCGCGTGGTACGAAAAGGCGGCCGGCTATGGCTACGCGCCGGCGCAATACCTGCTGGGGCTCGCGTACTACACGGCCGACGGCGTCCCGCGCGACCTGAAACTGGCGGGCGCGTATTTCGAGGCGGCGGCCCGCGCCGGCATCCCCGCCGCCCTGTTCGCGGCCGGGCGGATGCACGACCTGGGCGAAGGCGTGCCGGCGGATCCCGCGAAAGCCATCGTGTACTACAAGGAGGCGGCCCTGAAGGGCGACCCCGATGCCCGGTTCGCGCTCGGCACCTATTTCTACAGCGGCGAGGTCGTCGGCAAGAACCTCGCCACCGCGCGCCGCTGGTTCGCCGCCGCGGCGCGCCAGGGCCAGCCCGACGCCATGTTCAACCTGGGCGCGATGGCCGCGCACGGCGAAGGCGGCGCCAGGGATCCGGCCACGGCGTACGTCATGTTCGACCTGGCCCGCCAGGCCGGCCACGATGGCGCGGCGGCCGCGCTGCGGGCACTCGCGCCCACGCTGACGGCCGACGAACGCAAGCGCGCGGACGCCGTGCTGCACCCGCCGCACGGCCAGGCCGGCTCGTAGTCGGCCGGCAGCATCATGTCGGGAAAGCGGGCGCGCTGCGCGGGCGGTCCACGCGGAACGGGATGTCGAAGGCGCTCATCGCTCAGGGCCTTTCGTAGAATTCCGCCTCGACGATGGACAGCACTTCCGTCGACACGCCTTTCGTTCCCGTCGCCGTATTCGCCTGGTTGGCGACTTCCGTCAGCTTGATGCCCCCGCCCTCTTCCGCCCGGCCCGCCAGCTCGATGCGCACGGTGCGGCCCTGCACGGGTTGCAACGGCAGCGTGACGTAGCCGAGGCTCTTCGGCGTCTGGCCGCTCCATGCTTCCCGGCCATCGACATAGACCTTGAGCGGATAGCTGCGGTCGCGCCAGCCCGTCAATTTCAGCACGACTTGCGCCAGCCGCGCGGGCCGCGCGAGCGTATATGTGATCGCGGGCGTGGCGCCGGCCTGGCTCGTCCACGCGGTCGTCTCGTCGTCATCGTAGGACTTGCTCCCGTCCGGCGCATCGCTGGCGGTCACCGGCACGGCCACGCGCGACACCGTGAACGATGGCGTGGAGGGCGTCGGTCCGCGGTCCAGATGCACGGGCGGCGCGGGCGGCAAGGCTGCGAGGCCATCCTTCAGGGTCACCGGCTTCGACTCCAGCACCACTTCGGCCGGCGCAAGACCTTGCGCGCGGGCGCGGACGACGATGCGCCCCGCCTGCGGCGTCGTGCGCAGCAGCACCCGATTGACGCCGCCCTCCACCGGCAGCGAGCGCGCGAGGACGTAATTGTCCGGCCCCTGCGCGATGCCGCCGCGCCATTCGGCCGGGCCCTGCACGTCGAAGTCGACCATGTCCAGCGCGAGCGGATGGCGGCGGCTGGCGGCGTCGACGACTTCCACCTGGACGAGGGCCATGTCGGCGCCGTCGGCACGCAGGCCCTGCGGCGACACGATGGGCGTCAGTTTCAACGCGACGGGCGCGCCGGCGGTGGCCAATGTCGTTTCGCACACGGGCTTGCCGTGCGCGTCGTAGCCGACCGCTTTCAGTTCGCCCGCCGCCCACGCCACCTTGTCTTGCGCGACCCGGTCGAAAGTGAACAGGAAGCGCGCGCTCTGTACTGCCGGCCCGACCTCCTTCCCGTTCAGGAACAGTTTTACGTGGTCCGCACTGGAGACGACCGTGACCGGCTTGACGGTGCCCGCCGGGTAGTTCCAGTGCCCGACGATGTGGGCGCGCGGATGCTCCACGTCGACCCAGCCGTCCCACATGACCTGGTGCGCGTAGAACGCATCCTTCGCGATGCGCATGGCGTCCACTTCGCCGCTGCGGCGGTAGTTCTCGGCCCCGCGGTGGTGCGTGTTCGAATCGGAGAACACGATGTTCACGCCGCCGCTCGACACGCGCGTGCCGGTGCCGGGACGCTCGCGCCAATAGTCGTACCAGCGCTGCACGTCCTCGATGGCGAAGCTGTCCTGGTTGCGGTTGTAGACGCTCGCGTCCTGGCCCTTGTACAGCGGCCCGTCGCCGTCCCTGTGGTACGGCGGCGAGAGGTCATCCCAGTACTTGCGCAGCGCCTCGTCGCGCGCATACTCCATCGCCCACATCGGCATGCCCGCGCTCTTGTTTATGTACAGCATCTCGCCGCCGTATTCCGCGACGTGCTGCAACTCCCGGCTCAGCATCTCGCGGCTGCCGGCCGCGCGGCCGCCGTACGGGTCGAATTCGTCGCGCAGCGCTTTCATCGCGCGCATGTGGTCCGCACTGACGCCCTTGTTGCCGCTTTCGTAGAACACGATGCTCGGGTTGTTGCGGTTGTAGACGATGGCGTCGCGCATGACGTCGAGGCGCTGCTCCCAGCGGCGGTCCTTCACATCCGCTTCCGAGTCGCCGGCCGGCATCGCCTCCATCATCCCGAGGCGGTCGAGCGATTCCACGTCCTGCTTCCACGGCGTCACGTGCATCCAGCGGATCAGGTTCGCATTGCTGGCCAGCGCCAGGCCATTGCTGTAATCGGACAGCCACGCGGGCACGGCGCTGCCCACCGCCGGCCATTCGTTCGTCGTGCGCTGCGCATAGCCGTGGACCTGGATCACGCGGTCGTTCAATTCGATCATCCCATTGCGGAACGCGGTCTTGCGAAAGCCCGTGCGGGTCGTGACCGCGTCGAGCGGCTCGCCGTCGACCTCCAGGGTCGTCACCACGTCGTACAGGTAGCCGTAGCCCCAGCTCCAGAAATTCAGGCCCGCGACGGGCGCGCCGGCTTTCAGCGTGACGGTGGCGCCGGGCGCGATCGTCTGCGCGGGCGCATCGAAGCGCGCGACGCGCTTGCCGTCCTTATCGCGCAGCTCGACCTCGTACGCGACCCTGTGCGCCCGCGCGGAATCGTTGCGCACCTGCGATTCGGCCGTGATGGTGGCCTTGCGGTGCGGGATGTCGAAGTCGCGCGCATACACGTACACGCCCGTCGTGCCGAGGCTCCCGTACAGGGGCAAGGTCTGGTACACGGGTTCCGTCACGTGCAGGCGCACGTTCTTCGGCAGGCCGCCGTAGTTCGCGAAGAAGTTCTTGTCGTTCCACTGGAAGCGCTGGCCCGTCGCCTGTTCGCGGTAGTCCCAGCGGTTGTCGGTGCGGACGGCCACGACGTTGTCGCCGTCGACGAGCGCCGCCGCGATCTCCACGCCGAACGCGCTGATGCCGTTCTCGTGCAGCGCCACGCGCCTGCCGTTGACGAACACTTCCGCCGCCTGGCGCGCGCCTTCGAATTCGAGGAACACCTTCTGGCCGGGCTTCAGGCCGGGCACCCGGAAATGCTTGCGATACCAGGCGATGCCCGTCGACAGGTCGGCGATGTCCTTGCGGAAGGCGTCGTCCTCGTTCCACGCGTGCGGCAGGCTGACCGCCTTCCAGCCGCTGTCGTCGAAGGCGGGACGCGCGGCGTTTGCCGGGTCCCCGACCGTCAGCTTCCAGCCGGGATTGAAATCGTACAGGGCGCGCGCGGCATGCGCGGGGACGGCCGCGGCGAGCGCCAGCAGCAAGGCAAGACGTAGGTTCATGAAGGTCGGATCGGGGTGGACGTCGCTAAAATACTAGCAGTCCGGTATTCGACTTTTTCGTGCCCTGGCCAATTACTCAACACGATGAGCGTTGGTCCGGACTGGCCAACGGGCCGGGAACGCTGTTAGCATTGCGGCACGCGGGCTCGCCCCGTGCCGCTTTTCCCTTCCCGTATCAACGACTACAAATGACGAAACCATTCAAACGCATTTTGTTCACCGGCGCCGCCGGTAACCTGGGCCGCCGCCTGCGCGAGCGCCTGCACGAATTCGCCGACATCGTGCGCCTGTCCGACGTGGCCGACTTCGGCCCCGCCGCGCCGCACGAGGAAATCGTCCTGTGCGACCTGGGCGACCGCGACGCCGTCATGCGCATGTGCGAGGGCGTCGACGCCATCCTGCACTTCGGCGGCATCTCCACCGAAGAGGAATGGGCGCCGATCATGCAGGCCAACATCCTCGGCATGGTCAACCTGTACGAAGCCGTACACAAGCTGGGCATCCGCCGCGTCGTCTTCGCCAGCACGAACCACACGATGGGTATGTACAGGACGACGGACCTCGTCGACGCCACCATGCCCCCGCGCGCGGACGGCTATTACGGCGTATCGAAAGTGTTCGGCGAGACGCTGTCGCGCTATTACTGGGACCGTTTCGGCGTGGAGACCGTGTGCGTCCGCATCGGCTACTGCTGGCCGGAGGCGACGAATTACCGCCAGATGGTCACCTGGCTGTCGCTCGACGACCTGATGCAGCTGCTGCACCGCTCGCTGACGACGCCGCGCGTGGGCCACACGATCACGTTCGGCATCTCGAACAACGAGGGCCGCTGGTGGGACGACCGTCACGCTTCCTTCCTGCGCTACAAGCCGAAGGACAGCTCGCAGCAGTTCGCGGACAAGCTCCCGGCCGAGGTCCAGTATCCGCCGGCGGACGACATCACGACCTTCTACCAGGGCGGCGTGTTCCTGCACAACGGGCCGAAATACCGGCCCTGAGCACAGCTTGGCGTACCAAATGTCGTCTGACGTCCGACCACACTGACGTGCGGGTTTTTTTTGCAAACTTGTCAGACAAGTGAGTCCGCACGGCTATAATCGTAGCCTGGACCCACTGTGTACAACGCCCGCATGAACTCGCCGACCGCCCTGCTGCCCGCCCGCAAAAAATACCGCAACCTCGCCCAGGGTGTGGTGGAAGAATTGAGCGCGCGCATCCGCCGCTCCGAATTCAACCCGGGCGACAAGTTGCCGCCGGAATCCGCGATCATGGAAGAGTACGGCGTGAGCCGCACGGTGGTGCGCGAGGCGATCTCGCAGCTGCAGGCGGGTGGGCTCGTGCAGACGCGCCACGGCATCGGCACCTTCGTGCTGGAACCGCCCGCGACCACGCTCGGCATCGGCACGGACAGCGTGGTGACGGTGCGCGACGTGCTCGCGATCCTCGAACTGCGCATCAGCATGGAGACGGAAGCCGCGTGGCTGGCCGCGTCGCGCCGCACCGAGGAACAGGTGGCGCAGATGGGCCAGGCGCTGGGCGAGATGCAGCGCGCGCTCGAGAATGGCCGCACCTCGGTCGAGGCCGACGTCCGCTTCCACCAGCTCATCGCGGAGGCGACGGACAACCGCTATTTCGTCGAGCTGCTGGGCCAGCTGGGCAGCGCGATCATCCCGCGTGCACGCCTCAACACCCCCGGTCTCGGCGAAGACAAGCCGGCCGACTACCTCGAACGCGTGAACCGCGAGCACGAGGACATCTATAAAGCGATCCTGCGGCGCGACCCGGAAGCGGCCCGCGCCGCGATGCGCACCCACCTCTCCAACAGCCGCGAACGGCTGCGGGAAGCGCAGCAGCGGCTGCAGGACCAGCCGCGCGCCTGATCAGCGGTACTGCAGCGCCACCACCTGCGCGCCGCGGCGCGGCTTGCCGGCCAGCGCCGGGCGGGCGGACGCGGCCGCCGGCGCCCGTTCCAGCGTGAAGATGCCCACGGCCTGCAGCAGCGCCTGCGCCTGGTCCTTCAGGCTTTGCGCCGCCGCCGCGGCCTCTTCGACGAGCGCCGCATTCTGCTGCGTGATACCGTCCATCTGGTGCACGGCGCTGCTCACTTCCGCGATGCCGTGACCCTGCTCCGCGCTGGCGCGGGCGATGTCGCCCAGGATGCCGGACACCTGGCGGATCGCATCCATGATCTCGTCCATCGTGCTGCCCGCTTCGTCGACGAGGCGGCTGCCCGTCTCCACGCTCTGCACGGACGCGCTGATCAGGTCCTTGATCTCCTTGGCCGCGCCGGCGCTGCGCTGCGCCAGCGCGCGCACTTCCGCCGCCACCACCGCGAAGCCGCGGCCCTGTTCCCCGGCCCGCGCCGCTTCCACGGCCGCGTTCAGCGCGAGGATGTTGGTCTGGAACGCGATGCTGTCGATGACGCCGATGATGTCGGCGATGCGTGCCGAGCCATCCTTGATGTCCCCCATCGTCGACACCACCTGCGCCATCACGTCGCCGCCCTTGCCGGCGACCGTGGAGGCGCGCGCCGCCAGGTCGTTGGCGTTGTGCGCGTTGGCCGCGTTGCGCTGGACGGTCCCGGTCAGCGTCTCCATCGCGCTGGCGCTCTCCTCGAGCGACCCGGCCTGCGCTTCCGTGCGTGCCGACAGGTCGGCATTGCCCGTCGCGATTTCATCCGTCGCCGTCGCCATGTTTTCCGTGCTCGTGCGGATCCTGGCCAGCATGTCGTGCAGGTTGCCGTTGATGGTGGCGATGGCCCCCATCAGCCGGCCCACCTCGTCGTCGAACTCCACGACGACTTCGCCCGACAGGTCGCCCCCGGCGATGCGGTCGGCCGCGGTAACGGCCTTGTTCAGGTTGCGCATGATGTAGCGGTAGACCATGTACAGGGCGGCGGTCGTCGACACGAGCGACAGGACCATCAGCGCGATCGCGGCCGTCATCGCGCTGCCGGTGGCCTGGTGGGCGTCGGCGACGGCGGCGCCGGTGCGCTCGTCGAGCAGGCGCAGGAAGTCGTTCAGCGGCACCATGATGCGCGCCTTGTTGCGGTGGTACGCGGCGTCGTGCATGATCGCCCGCGCGAATTCCGCATTCGGTTCGTCCTTGCGGGTAAATCCGCCGCGGCCGTCGTCGAACAGGCCCTTCACGGCATTCATCGCGGCGACTTCGGTCTTGACGAGGGCGTCGGACACGTCCTGCGCCTCCCGCAGCTTGGCGAATTCCTGTTCGCTGAAGCCGGCCTTGCGCATCAATTCCTGCAGCGGGACCGCCTGGCCGCTGGACGGCGGCACCGCGACGCCGCCCGCGACGAGATCCCAGTAGATGCGCTCATAGTGCTCGGGCCGCGGCCTGGTGCCGTTGCGGATGGCGAGGATGTCCTGGTATTGCTGTTCGTAGCGGCTGTCGCCCGTGACCACGTAGGTGCGGGCGAGGCGCGTGAGGTCGTCGGAGCTCTGGCGCAGTTCGTCCGCCAGCAGATAGGACCGGTAGCGCGACTCGCTCGCCTCCGTCGCGCGGCTTTGCGCGACGGACACGCGCTGCAGCGCGGCCAGCATGAGGCTGGCCATGACCAGGGTCAGGGCCAGCAGGGTGATGAATGTTTGTTTGATTGTAAGATGCCGCATGGTTGTCTCCTCCTCGACACCTACAATCTATCCAAATCTCACCGGGTAAAATAGTGGGAAAGCATAAAAATCGGAAATATATTCTCTAAAAGCAATATATGTTGCGCTGAGACATCGTCGCTCCCGCGAACGCGGGAGCGACGGTTGCTTAAAACGCCATCCGAACACCGGCGCGATAGGTGCGGCCGATCACGTCATACAGCGCCGGATTGATACCGATACTGAGGTTCGTCTGCGGCACGAGCACCGGCCCGCGGTCGGCCAGGTTGTCGATCTTGAAGTACAACATCGAGTCCTTCGCGAACGTGTACGTCGCACCGAAGTCGATGTACGTGGCGCCCGGCAGGTGGTTGTCGTAGATCGTCGGATGCGCCGCGGTCGGCACCGGGCAGTTGGTCTGGCACTCGATGAACTCGTTGCTGAACACACCGGCGCTGACCCAGCGCTCGGTCAGGCTGAGACCCAGCTTGCCGTCGTCCCACGACTGGGTCAGGAGCGCCTTCCACTTCGGCGTGCTGCCCGCCATGTTGCCAGCGCCCTCGCTCGGCGTCGTGCCCGGCACGCCCGGGTCGGACACCGAGTGGATCGTGCGCGTCGCCATGCCGCGCAACGTGAACATGCCCGGCAGGCCGTAATCACGCAGGTTCGTGCGGTACGCCGTCTCGATGTCGACGCCGCGCGTGTGCAGCGACGCGAAGTTGAAGCTCTGCGCCAGCACGTAGTTCGTGCCGGCCGCACCGTTGATCGACACGGCGCTGCACACGTTCTGGTAGCCCGCGTAGCACAGGTCGACCTCCTGCTGGGGACCCAGCGAGTTGATCACGTTCTTGACCTTGATGTCGTAGTAGTCGACGGACAGGTTGAAGCCGCGCGCCCAGCCGGGTTGCGAGAGCACGATGCCGAACGAATTGTTGCGGGCCACTTCCGGCTTCAGGTCCGGGTTGCCCACGTTGCGCTGCTGGATCTGGATGGACGAACCCTGGTTGTTGTTGACGGCCTGGTTCGTCACCGTCATCGCGGCATACAGCTCGGACAGGTTAGGCGCGCGCACGTCCTTGGAGCTGACGGCGCGCAGGCGCAGGCCGTCGACGGGCGTCTTCCACGTCGCGCCGATCTTCCACGCGCTCGCATGGCCGGCGGTGCTGTATTTTTCTTCGCGGTCGGCGATGTTCAGGTTCGCCTCGCCCCACGTGGCCGACTTCAGGAACGGGATGTTGAACTCGAGGTAGGCTTCCTTCACGTTGAACGCGCCGCGGCCGTTGTGGTAGTTCCCGGCGAACCAGTTGTCGCCGCCGGTCGACAGCGTGGTGTCGAGCGGATAGCTCGGGCCGTAGCGCGACTGCAGGTCCACGCCGGCGCCGTACGGGTCGCCGACCACCGAATAGTCCTCGCGGCGCCATTCGAAACCGGTGGCCATCGAGATCGGCCCGGCCCAGCCTTCGGCCACGTCGCCGTGCACGTTGGCGCTGACGACGTTCTGGCTCGAATCCGTATGCTGCATCGGCCCGTTCAGCGGCGCGATGTACGACCAGCCGGCCATGTTGATCGGCACGTCGCCGAAGATGTTGATCGGCTGGCAGCCGTTGGCGCGCGCGTTGGCGTCACGGCAGACGATGTTGCCGCTGGCGTCGCGCACGGCATCGATCGCGTAGTTGTAGCGGCGGTTCAGGGTGATGTCCTGCACGTGGATGACGGTCGTGTTCTCGCCATGTTCCGCGTACGCGTCATACGACCAGTCCTTGCCGAACAGCGTGAAGCGGCCGTCCGCACCGACGACGAAGCGGCGCTGCGTGCGCGTCGGGAGCACGGAAATATTGGCGGGGAATTCCGCGTTCGCCGTCCCGACCTGCATCACGCCGTTCGGATAGCCGGATGCGCAGCCTGCCGCGATCGACGCCGGCAGGTACGCGTTGTCGCACTTGATGCCGAGGTTGGCCTGCTTGGCCGCGCCCGGGTTCGGCGAGAACACGGATTTCACCTGCGCCCAGTTGCCCGTCACGTAGATCTCGTTATCGGCGTCGAGGTCCCACGACACGCGCGTGTACGCGACCTGGCGCTTGAAGTTCATCGCCAGGTTCGTGCCCGCGCCCACGCTGCCCGCCAGATCGCCGCCCACGCAGAAGTTGCCCACGCAATTCGACCCGTACTGGAACGGGTACGGCGTGCCGCCCGGACCGAATGCCGTGCCTTTCAGCGGGCCGTCCGTGATCAGGCCGTACTTCGCGTACTGGATGTGCTGCGCGTGCTGGATGCTTCTGTAGCGCGGCGCGCCCGCGGCCTGCATCGCCTTCGTCGATTCCTGCAGCGCCGGGTTCTTGTACCAGCTGCGGCCGTTCGCGCCCACTTCGCCGAAGCCCGGCGAATCGATGCCGTTCTCCTTCGTGAACTCGCCGCTCGCCGTCACGTGCAGGCGATCGTTCATGAAGCCCCTGCCCCACGCGGCCTGCAGGGTGCCGTTCTTGTCGTCGTGGTACTTCGTCATGCCGCCTTCGGCATTGAACTTGAAGCCGCTGAATTTTTTGTCGGTGATGAAGTTCACCACGCCGCCCACCGCATCGGAACCGTACGACGCCGACGCGCCGCCCGTCACGACGTCCACGCGTTTTACCAGCAGTTGCGGGAACTGGCTGACGTCCGTGACGCCGGTGACGTTCGCACCGACGACGCGCTGGCCGTCCAGCAGGGTCAGGGTGCGGATCGTGCCGAGGCCGCGCAGCGACAGCGACGACAGGCCCTGCACGCCGCTCGACGTGCTGTACGTGAACGTCGTGCGGCCCGTGCTGCCCTGCAGGGCGGGCAGTTCGGCCAGCGTGTTGAACAGGTTCGGCTTGGCGGATTTCGCCAGGTCGTCGGCCGTCAGCGTCGTCGTCGGCGTCGGCTGGCTGAAACCGCGCGCGGCGATGCGCGAGCCGGAGACGACGACGGTGTTGACGCCCTCCTGGGGTGTGGCCGCCGCCGGCGCGGGTGCGGGTGCCGAAGCGGGATCGGCGGGGGCGGCGGCGGTCTCCTGGGCATGGCCCGGGAGGGCGAGGACGCCGCAGGCACTGGCGACGGCGAGGTGGATCAGGGTCTTGCGGAACTGCTTTGGCATGGTGTCTCCGTTTTTGTTTTATCGGTGTGGTCCGGTTGCGAACCGCGATGCCCGGCAGGGTGCTCTCTTCACCTCATCCCGGTCCGCTGCCTCTGCTTTACGCGGTGGTAACGCTATCTGTTACCGCTATCATTGCGTAAATTGCATTTTGAACCGCATCGTAAATATGCGTCCAATAACTTTTTTTAATCGCTCGATGCCAAAATCGGTATCGCTCTGTATGCAGCCCCAACAATTTGTGCTTGCCCTTTTTCCGCCTCACTTGTACGATGACTGACAATTGTTGACACATCATCGCGCCCGCGCGTCCTTCCCTGGAGACCCAATGAATCCGCAAGAACTCAAGCAAGTCATGTCGTCCGGCCTGCTGTCCTTCCCCATCACCGACTTCGATGCAGAAGGCAACTTCCGCCCCAGCACCTACATCGAACGCCTGGAATGGCTCGCCCCGTACGGCGCCACCGCCCTGTTCGCGGCCGGCGGCACCGGCGAATTCTTTTCGCTGACGCATGACGAGTACTCGCAGGTGATCAAGACCGCCGTCGACACGTGCGCCGGCAAGGTGCCCATCCTCGCCGGCGCCGGCGGCCCGACCCGCGCGGCCATCGCGTTCGCGCAGGAAGCCGAGCGCCTCGGCGCGAAAGGCGTGCTGCTGCTGCCGCACTACCTGACGGAAGCGAGCCAGGATGGCCTCGTCGCGCACGTGGAAGCCGTCTGCAAATCGGTCAAGATCGGCGTCGTGGTGTACAACCGCGCGCAGTGCCGGCTGACGCCGGACTCGCTGGAAAAGCTGGCCGACCGCTGCCCGAACCTGATCGGCTTCAAGGACGGCATCGGCGACATCGAACTGATGGTCTCGATCTGGCGCCGCATGGGCGACCGTTTCAGCTACCTGGGCGGCCTGCCGACCGCGGAAGTCTACGCCGCGGCGTACAAGGCGCTGGGCGTGCCGGTGTACTCGTCGGCCGTGTTCAACTTCATGCCGAAGCTCGCGATGGATTTCTACCACGCGATCGCCAAGGACGACCACGCGACGACGAACCGCCTGCTGGACGAATTCTTCCTGCCTTACCTGGCGATCCGCAACCGCAAGGCCGGTTACGCCGTGTCGATCGTGAAGGCGGGCGCCCGCCTCGTCGGCCACGACGGCGGCCCGGTGCGCGCACCGCTGACCGACCTGACGGCGGAAGAATCCGACATGCTGCACAAGCTGATCGTCGCCCAGGGCGGCCAATAAAATAACAAGAACGACTACCAGCAAGGAGAAACCATGACGATTCAAGGTGAAATGATCATCGGCCGCCGCGTCGTGCGCGGCAGCGCCGGCACCACGCGCGCCTTCAACCCGGCCACGCGCGCCCAGATGGAACCGGAATTCGGCCTCGCGACGGAAGACGACGTCGCCGCCGCCTGCACGCTCGCGGAACAGGCCTTCGACACCTACCGGAACCTGCCGCTGGAACTGCGCGCGCGCTTCCTGGAAACCATCGCCGACCGCATCATGGACATCGGCCCCGCGCTGATCGAACGCGCCTCCGCCGAATCGGGCCTGCCGACGGCGCGCCTGGAAGGCGAGCGCGGACGCACGTGCAACCAGCTGCGCCTGTTCGCCAAGGTCGTGCGCGACGGGCACTTCCTCGAAGCGACGCTCGATTCCGCCCTGCCCCAGCGCACGCCGCCCCGTTCGGACCTGCGCATGCGCAAGATCCCGCTGGGCGCCGTCGCCGTCTTTGGCGCTTCGAACTTCCCGCTCGCGTTCTCCGTCGCCGGCGGCGACACCGCCTCCGCGCTGGCGGCCGGCTGCCCCGTCGTCGTGAAGGCGCACAGCGCCCACCTCGGCACGTCGGAACTGGTTGGCAAGGCCGTGCGCCAGGCGGCCGAAGACTGCGGCATGCCGGACGGCGTGTTCTCGATGCTGATCGGCGAAGGCCGCGTGGCCGGCCAGGCGCTGGCCGCGCATCCGGCCATCAAGGCCGTCGGCTTCACCGGTTCGCGCCAGGGCGGCCTCGCCCTCGTGCGCACGGCGAACGCCCGCAAGGAACCGATCCCCGTCTACGCCGAAATGAGCAGCATCAATCCGGTCTTCATCCTGCCGGGCGCCCTCGCTGCAGGCGGCGCGAAACTGGCCGGCGCGTTCGTCGACTCGCTGACCCTGGGCGTGGGCCAGTTCTGCACGAACCCGGGCCTCGTCATCGCCCTCGCCGGCGCTGACCTCGACGCCTTCCGCGCGTCCGCCGCCGAAGCGCTCGCAGCCAAGGGCGCCGGCACGATGCTCACCGCGGGCATCCACCAGGCCTATGTCGACGCCGTCGGCCGCCGCTCCGGCATCGAGGGCGTGCAACTGGTCGGCCAGGGCAGCGCCGAAGGCACGGGCTGTGCCGCGCAGGCCGCGTTGTACGCCTGCGACGCCGCCACGTACATCGCCAGCCCGGCGCTGGACGAAGAGATCTTCGGCCCGGCATCGCTGGTCATCGCCTGCCGCGACGAAGCGGAGATGCTGGCGGTCGCACGCCACCTGGAAGGCCAGCTGACGGCCACCGTCCATGCGACGGCCGCCGACCGCGAACTCGCGGGCAGCCTGCTCCCGACGCTGGAGCGCAAGGCCGGCCGCGTGCTGTTCAACGGCTTCCCGACAGGCGTCGAAGTGTCGCACGCGATGGTGCACGGCGGCCCGTTCCCGGCCACGTCGGACAGCCGCTCGACGTCCGTCGGCGCCACCGCCATCGGGCGCTTCCTGCGTCCGGTGTGCTACCAGGACGTGCCGGCGGATCTGCTGCCGGAATCCCTGCGCGACGACAATCCGCTGGGCCTCGCGCGCATGGTCGACGGCACTTTGCAGCTCGCAAAATGATCATCAAGTAGAGCGGAGTAGCACTCAACTGCGCGCGGGCGGCTGGTACGATGTGCCGGCCGCCCGCCACGGCCGGAGGAGACGCCGGCCACGCGTACGTCAGCATAATCAAACATAAGGCCTGACCATGACCCGCAATCGCACCGGCGACGCCGCAGTCGCCAGCCCCGCCGCCCGGCCCGCCGGCGGCAACTACCGGTGGACCATCTGCGCGCTGCTGTTCTTCGCCACCACCGTCAACTACCTCGACCGCCAGGTGCTGAGCCTTCTCGCGCCGTCGCTGTCGAAGGAATTCGGCTGGTCCAACACGGACTACGCCAACATCGCCGCCGCCTTCCAGTTCATCTACGCGATCGCCCTGCTGTTCGCGGGCAGGATCGTGGACCGCCTCGGCACCAAGACCGCGTACATCCTCGCTATCGTCATCTGGTCGGCCGGCGCCGTCGCCCATGCGTATTCGATCGAGCTGGGCAACGGCCTGAAATCGCTGCTCGGCCTTGCCGTGCCGGCCTCCGTCCTCGGCTTCATCATCGCCCGCACGATCCTCGCGATCGGCGAAGCGGGCAACTTCCCGGCCGCGATCCGCGCCACGGCGGAATACTTTCCCAAGTCCGAGCGTTCGTTCGCGACGGGCATCTTCAATTCCGGCGCCAACATCGGCGCGATCCTGGCGCCGCTGACGGTGCCGGTGCTCGCCGCGATCTGGGGCTGGCAGGCCGCGTTCATCTGGATCGGCGCCGTCGGGTTCCTGTGGGTCGGGTTCTGGGCGGTCCTGTTCGACGAACCCGCTCGCCAGCGCCGCGTGTCGCGCGCGGAACTCGAATACATCCGCAGCGATGACGCAGGTTCGGCTCCGGTGGCCGCGACCGGCCCCGCCCCCAGCTGGCGAACCCTGCTCGGCCTGCGCCAGACGTGGGCCTTCATCGTCGGCAAATTCATGACGGACGGCGTCTGGTGGTTCTTCCTGTTCTGGCTCCCGAAATACCTGACCGACAAATACGGCATGGCCACGTCGGACCTCGTGTTGCCGCTGGCCGTCCTGTACAGCATGACGATGGTCGGCAGCATCGGCGGCGGCGCGCTGCCGTCGCGCTTCATGCGCCAGGGCAGCGCGCCATACGACAGCCGCATGAAGGCCATGCTCCTGATCGCGTTCTTCCCGCTCGTCGTGCTGCTGGCGCAGCCGCTGGGCCACCTGGGCTACTGGGTGCCCGTGATCCTGATCGGCATCGGCGCATCCGCCCACCAGGCGTGGTCCGCCAACGTGCTGACGATCACGTCGGACCTGTTCCCGCGCCATTGCGTCGCCTCCGTGGTCGGCATCGGCGGTCTGGCGGGCGGCATCGGCGGCGTGCTCGTGACGAAGATCGGCGGCATGCTGTTCGACTACTACGGCGCGCAAGGCCAGATCCAGACGGGCTACATGATCATGTTCTCGTTCTGCGCGCTGGCCTACCTGGCCGCGTGGGTCATCATGAAGGTGCTCGTGCCGACCCAGGACATGGTCCGCCTGCCGGAGGAGCTGGCGCATGCCTGACGCGATCGTGGAAAGAGTGCACGGCGTGAGCTGCGCCGTGGGCGAGAGCCCCGTCTGGCACGCCGGCGAACAGGCATGGTACTGGGTCGACATCCCTGCCCGCCGCATCTGGCGCCTGGACCATGCCTCGGGTGCGACCCGCCACTGGACGGCGGCCGAGATGGTCGCCTGCATCGCGCCGCGCGCCGCGGGCGGCCTGATCGCCGGCATGGAGACGGGCATCTTCACCGTCGACCTGCGGGACGACGGGAGTGTCCGTGCAGAACGTCTCGCCGCGCCGCCCGAACTGGCGCCCGGCATGCGCTTCAACGACGGCCGCACGGACCGCCAGGGCCGCTTCTGGAGCGGCACGATGTGGATGGACATGGCGGCCGCGCTGCCGATCGGACGTCTGTACCGCTACGACGGCGCGGGCCTGTCGGCACCGCTCGTTTCCGGCCTCGTCACCCAGAACGGCCTCGCGTGGTCGCCGGACGGGCGCACGATGTATTTGTCCGACTCGCACCCGACGCGCCGGCGCGTGTGGACGTTCGACTACGACGTCGACGCGGGCGTGCCGCACGACCGGCGGCTGCTCGTCGACATGGCCGCGTACGCGGGCCGGCCGGACGGGGCCGCGATGGACAGCGACGGCTGTTACTGGGTCGCGGGCAATGATGGGGCGAGCCTGCTGCGATTCACGCCGGTCGGGAAGCTGGATCGGGAACTGAAGCTGCCGGTCGCGAAGCCGTCGATGCCCTGCTTCGGCGGGCCGGATCTGGATACCCTGCTGATCACGTCGATCGTGCAGCCGGGGCATGAGGATGATTCGCTGGCGGGGGCGGTGCTTCTCGTGCGCCCCGGCGTGACCGGCGTGCCAGAGGTACCGTTCTCGTAGAGTGGGCGGCCGCCGCCCACGCGGACGTTCGCGTCCTGCCTGCTGTCGCGTGGGCACGGGGTGCCGCATGCGCCCGGCGCCTGCACGGATGGCGCCGATGCGGTATCGTGCTTGTATGAACGACATCCATTTTTACGAACCACGCGCCGGCCACGGCCTGCCGCACGATCCCTTCAACGCCATCGTCGGCCCCCGCCCCATCGGCTGGATCTCCACCAAAAGCCGCGCCGGCATCCTGAACCTCGCCCCGTACAGCTTCTTCAACGCATTCAACTACACGCCGCCGCTCGTGGGCTTCGCCAGCGTCGGTTACAAGGACACCGTCCGCAACGTCGAGGAAACGGGACAGTTCTGCTGGAACCTGGCCACGCGCGCCCTCGCCGACCGCATGAATACCACCTGCGCGATGGTGCCGCCCGACGTCGACGAATTCGCGCTGGCCGGCCTCACGCCCGCCCCGTCGCGCCTCGTGGACGTCCCGCGCGTGCTTGAAGCCCCGGTCTCGTTCGAATGCAGGCTCACCCAGCTCATCCGGCTGCACGACGCGGACGGGCAGCCGGCGCCGAGCTGGCTCGTGCTGGGCGAAGTCGTCGGCGTGCACATCGCCCGCGCCCAGCTGAAGGACGGGGTGTACGACACGGCGCACGCCGGCCACATCCTCCGCGGCGGCGGGCCGGCCGACTATTTCGAGGTCGGTCCGGCGCAACTGTTCCGGATGTTCAGGCCACAGTGATATACCGAATATCTGGCGAAGTAGGCAACATCGCCCGCGATCACGTATGATCGCGTATCGCCGTGGACACGGCGCCCCGTCCGCGCCCGCGCCAGGAGCGCGCGCACAGCCCCGGCCACCACGCCGTGCGGGCAACGGAGGCGCGCCACCACCCGCCGCCGAATCGGGCGCGGCGGATGTCCCGGCCTGCCTCCCCGCACGGTCCCTGCCGTGCGCCGGATGGCCGCAACGAATCCATAACATCGTCCGCGCAAAGCGGCATAGGAGAAATCATGAGTACCGAAAGCAGCCTGAACGAGGCTAAAGACACCCAGTTGCGCGCCGACGCGCTCGAGTACCACCGCAGTCCGGTACGCGGGAAGATCGAGGTCGTCGCCACGAAACCCCTGTCGAACCAGCGCGACCTGTCGCTCGCCTATTCGCCCGGCGTCGCCTACGCCTGCGAGGAAATCGCCGCGGACCCCGCCACCGCCGCCGATTACACCTCACGCGGCAACCTGGTCGCCGTGATCTCGAACGGCACCGCGGTCCTTGGCCTGGGCAACATCGGCCCGCTGGCCTCGAAGCCCGTCATGGAAGGCAAAGGCTGTTTGTTCAAGAAATTCGCCGGCGTCGACGTGTTCGACCTGGAACTGGCCGAGAACGATCCCGACAAGCTGGTCGATGCGATCGCGATGCTGGAGCCGACCGTCGGCGGCATCAACCTGGAAGACATCAAGGCGCCCGAGTGCTTCTACATCGAGAAGAAGCTGCGCGAGCGGATGAACATCCCCGTCTTCCACGACGACCAGCACGGCACCGCGATCATCTCGAGCGCGGCGCTCCTCAACGCACTGAAGGTCGTCGGCAAGGACATCGGCCAGGTGAGACTGGTGGCGTCCGGCGCCGGCGCGGCGGCCATCGCCTGCCTCGACATGATGGTGAGCCTGGGCGTGAAACGGCAGAACGTCTTCGTCGCCGACTCGAAGGGCGTGATCTGGCAGGGCCGCGAAGCGAACATGGAAGCGAACAAGGCCCGCTACGCACAACAGACCGACGCGCGCACGCTGGCCGACATCGTCGACGGCGCCGACGTGTTCCTCGGCTGCTCGACCGCCGGCGTCCTCACCGCCGACATGGTCAGGACGATGGCCGCCAGCCCGATCATCCTCGCGCTCGCGAACCCGGAACCGGAGATCCGTCCGGAAGTGGCGAAGGCCGCGCGTCCGGACTGCATCATCGCGACCGGCCGTTCGGACTATCCGAACCAGGTCAACAACGTGCTGTGCTTCCCGTACATCTTCCGCGGCGCGCTCGATTGCGGCGCCACCCGCATCACGGACGAGATGAAGCTCGCCTGCGTGAGCGCGATCGCCGACCTGGCCGAGGCGGAAGCGAATGACGCCGTCGCCGCCGCCTACGCCGGCCAGGACCTGAACTTCGGTCCCGACTACATCATCCCGAAACCGTTCGACCCGCGCCTGATTGCCGCCATCGCGCCGGCCGTCGCCAAGGCGGCGGAAGCATCCGGCGTGGCCACGCGTCCGATCGCCGACATGGACGCCTACCGCGACAAGCTGGGCGAGATGATCTACCACACCGGCTTCTTCATGAAGCCCGTGTTCGCGAAGGCCAAGGCCGCGCCGAAGCGCGTCGCGTATGCCGACGGCGCCGAGCCGCGCGTGCTGCGCGCCGTGCAGACCGTCGTCGACGAGGGCATCGCCAAGCCGGTGCTGATCGGCCGCGCGGCCGACGTCGAAAAGGCGATCAGGCAGTCCGGCCTGCGCCTGAAGGCGGGCGTCGACTACACGCTCGTCGAAGCCGAGGGCGACACCACCCTGCAAGGCGCCCGCCTGCTGAACGCGGGTCAGGTCGACTCGCTCATCTGCGGCATGACGGGCAGCTACGACACCCACCTGGCGCACGTGAAGAACGAGATCGGCCTCGCCCCGGGCGCCGACGTACTGGCCGCGATGAACGCGCTCGTGCTGGACAAGATGACCCTGTTCATCACCGACACGTACGTCAACGACAACCCGTCCGCCCAGGAACTGGCGGCGATCACGAAGCTGGCCGCGCAGGAGATGCGCCATTTCGGCCTCGAGCCGAAGGCGGCGCTCGTGTCGCACTCGATCTTCGGCTCGTCGCAGCGCCCGTCCGCGCAGCGCATGCGCGACGCGCGCGCCCTGCTCGCCTCGAGCGCGCCGGAACTGCCGGTGCTGGGCGAAGTCCACGGCGACGCCGCGCTGTCGGAAGACATCCGCCGCATCTATCAGTCGAAGGACGATTTCGCCGGCAGCGCCAACCTGCTCGTGATGCCGTCGCTGGATGCCGCCAACATCCTGTTCAACGTGCTGAAGGTCACGTCGGGCAAGGGCGTGACGGTGGGGCCGATCCTGCTGGGCGCCGCGAAGTCCGTGCACATCCTGAGCCCCAGCGCGACCGTGCGCCGCATCGTCAACATGACGGCGCTCGCAGTGGCCGAGGCATGACGGGATGAACTTCGCGCCGACCGGCAAGCTGCGTGCCGCGATCAATCTGGGCAACCCGATCCTCGCGCACGCGGCCGGCGACGGCGGCGCGGGCGGCGTCTCCGTCGATCTCGCCCGCGAGTTCGCGCGGCGGCTCGGCGTGGACCTCGAGCTCGTCGTCGTCGACACGGCCGGCAAGTCGGTCGACGCCGTCGCAACGGAGCGCGCGGACATCGGCTTTTTCGCCATCGATCCCGCGCGCGGTGCCGCCATCGCGTTCACGGCGCCGTACGTGCTGATCGAGGGCAGCTACCTCGTGAAGGCCGGGTCGCCGATCCGCGCCAACGAGGACGTCGACCGGGCGGCGCACCGTGTCGTCGTCGGCAAAGGAAGTGCGTACGACCTGTTCCTGACCCGGGAACTCCGGCAGGCGCAGATCGTGCGCGCGCCCTCCTCACCCGCCGTCGTGACGACGTTCCTCGAACAGGGCGCGGACGTGGCGGCCGGCGTGCGCCAGCAGCTGGAAGCGGACGCGCGCGACCGCCCCGGCCTGCGCCTGCTGGACGGCCGCTTCATGGTCATCCGCCAGGCGATGGGCGTGCCGAAATCGCGGGGCGGGCACGCGGCCGCCGCGCTCGCCGCGTTCGTCGAAGAGATGAAGGCGAGCGGCTTCGTGGCGGACGCGTTGAAGCGCCACGGCATCGAAGGCGCATCGGTCGCCCCGCCCGGGTGATTCTTTGCTAAGCTGTCAGGCTGAAACCGATTTCACACACAGCCCGACAGCTTATGCCCACACCATCCAAAACCGCAACAGCGCTGGTCCTGTCCTGCGCCCTCACGGCCGCAGCACAAGCGGCAGATATTCCCGTCCACACCCTCGACAACGGCAGCGTGCGCGCGACCGTCACCGACGCCATCGGCGGCCGACTGCTGTCGTTCGGGCTGGCGGGCCAACCCAGCTTCATCAAGAGCGACCTGGCCGCCGGCGATCCGCACCTCGCCATCGGCGGAACGACGGACAACGTCGGCTGGCTCGGCCACGAGATCTGGGTCGGTCCGCAAAAGGAATGGTGGTCGCACCAGGACGTGAACCCGGCGCGCGCCGGCCTGCCGTGGCCGCCCGATCCGTGGCTGAGCCTCGCCCGCTACAAGATCGAGGAGAAGCGGCCCGACGCCATCACGCTCGCGAGCCCGGCCAGTCCCGTGAACGGCCTGCAACTGGTGAAACGCTACAGCCTCGCGGCGGGCAAGCCGCACAGCCTGCGCATGGACGTCGACGCGGCCAACGCGCGCAAGACGCAGGTGGCGTGGGACATCTGGTTCAACACGCGCGCCCATGGCGACACGCGCGTGTACGTGCCCGTCGCGCGGCGCGAAGACGTGCGCCAGCAGGCCATCGAACCGAAGCCGGACATGGTGCCACTGACGTGGACCTTGGCGGACGGCCTGTTCTCGCTGGACGCCTACCCGGCGGGCAAAGGCCAGCCGCACCGCAACGGCAAGATGCTGCTGCAGCCGTCCGCCGGCTGGATGGCGGGTTTTCATCAAGGCCAGGTGCTGGTGATCCAGTTCACGCACCAGCCGCGCACGGCCATCCATCCGGACCAGGGGCAGATCGAGTTGTACAACGACTGGCAGCCGGAAGCGCCCGAGAAGGGATTGATGGAGATGGAGGTGCACGCGCCGTACGTGACGCTGGCACCGGGCCGGCACATGCAGGCGTCCGAGCAGTGGACCCTGCTGCCCTATGGCGGGCCGGATACGCGTGCGGCGCAGGTGGCGTTCCTGCGGGCGCATGCGAAGGAACTGGGGCTCGACGGACTCTGAATAACGTCGCCCCCGCGGAGGCGGGGGCCCAATCTTGCATGCGCTGACGAGATGCCTGCAGAACTTGGGCCCCTGCCTTCGCAGGGGCGACGGATCTTGCGTTACCTACGCTACGCGGTTAGAAGCTGTAACGCATCTTGGCCGTGTAACGAGGACCCGAGACGAACCATGCACGGCCCATGAAGCCCGTGCTCTGCTGCATGAGCTGGCGCGCCTTGGAGTCGGTCAGGTTCTGCGCCTCCAGGCCGATCGACAGCCGGTCCGACACGTTGTAGAAGATCGAGCCGTCCAGCTGGCCGTAGCCGTCCGCCCACGTCGGCAGCGCCCAGGCCACGTTGTGCTGGCCGAAGGTCGGGCTGGCCGGATTGCTGTCGGTGCCGTCGCCGCCGTTGGTGCCGTTGACGTTCACGTTCTGCAGGTTCTTCGAGCGCCAGTTCCAGGCCAGGCGCGCCGAGATCTTGCCCTGGTCATACATCAGCGCCAGGTTGTACGACTGGCGCGACAGGCCGATCAGCGGCAGATCGTCGAACGTGGTGCCGTTGGTATCGCAGCCGTTCAGGTTCAGGTTGAAGTTCGCCGCCGAGTTGCTGCCCGTGCAGTACACGGAGTGAACCGGCTGGTGCAGCGACGTCTTGCTGTCCACGTACGTGTAGTTCGCCTGCACGCCGAAGCCCGACAGCCAGCCCGGCAGGAAGTCGAAGTACTGCTGGAACGCGATTTCCGCGCCGCGCGCATGGCCGTCCGCGCCGTTCACCGGACCCGTGGTCGTGAAGGTGTACGACTTGCCGGTGTTGTCCGCCAGGTCGTAGCCGTACGACTGCTTGATGATGACGTCCTTCAGCTGCTTGTTGAAGACGCCGAAGGTCAGCGAACCGGTCTTCGCGAAGTACCACTCGGCCGTCAGGTCCACCTGGTGCGAACGGACCGGACGCAGGTTCGGGTTGCCCGTACCGGTACCCGTGTAGGTGACCAGGCCGCTGGAATTGTCCACGTTCTGCGACAGCGTCGTGTAGCCCTGCAGGTCGCTGAAGTCCGGACGCGAGATGCCGGTCGACAGGCCGAAGCGGAACTGCAGCGCGTCGCTCGCCTTCATGCGCAGGTTCAGGCTGGGCAGCACGTTGTTGTAGCTGTTGCTGAAGTCCTGCTTCTGGGAGAACGCCGTGAACTGCGGGATGCCGGCACCCGTCGAAGTGCTCGGGGTGAACACGGTGTAGCCGTGCGCCGTCATGTCGGTCTTCACGTAGCGCAGGCCGATGTTGCCGTCGACAGGGTACTTCAGGTCGTCGAAGCCGAAGCGCAGTTGCGAGTACAGCGCGCCGGTCTTCTCCTTCTGCTCGTTGACGCCGGCCGGATCGGTGCCGAACGTGGCCGGGTTCCACGACGTGCAATTGTTGGTGCCGTTGTTGCACAGCATATTCGGATACGTGTGCAGCTGGGCATACGAGGCCGGGTAGCCGGTGGTCAGCGCGACGGCCGGGAAGACCAGTGCCGGCACCGACGTGTTGTTGTTGAAGAAGTTATTGAACGAGTGGACCTGCACCTGGTTGTTGAAGCGCGGATCGCCCAGGTAGGCGAGGCTCGACAGCGTGTTGGTCGGACCGACCTGCCACGTCTGGGTGATGGCGGCCCAGTTGTAGCTCGGGTTCGAGTTCTCGTTGCGCGAATCGCGGTCCGTCAGGCGGACGCCGAAGCGGATGTCGCGCAGCACCGGGTGGTCGAAGTCGTACTTCGCATCCGTGCGCCATGCCCATTCGCCCGCCTTGCTGCGGTCCTGGTGTTCCATCGTGAACGCCCAGTAGTAATTGTTGGGGTTCGCGAGGTAGGCGCGGTCGGCGTCCGTGAACGACAGGGTCGGCACGTCGCCGCGCAGGTCGATCGTCTCGCTCGGCATCTGCACGCCGGTGGCCACGGTCGAGTCGAAGCTGCTGGTCGTGGCGCGGATGCGCTGCAGGTCGGTCGTGATGGTCCAGCGGTCGTTCGGACGCCAGCGCAGGTTCCACGACACGTCCGTCGTTTCCGACGTGCGGTCGGCCGAACGCGTGTCGCCGCCGAAGTTGATGCCGCCGTCGGCCGGATCGGTCAGCGTGCCGGTCAGCAGCGCGCCTTTCGAATTGAACGTCGCATCCTTGCTGACCTGGATGTTGTAGGGGCTCGACTGGGCGAAGATCGCCTGCTCGTCCCAGTGCATCTTGTAGCGCGACTTGAAGAACGTCAGCGAGGAGCTCAGCGTGCTGTCCTTCTTCCACTGCAGCGCGCCGTAGGTACCCCTGCGCTTGCGGTCGAATTCCAGCGTGCGCCATTGCGAGCCCTTCGGGATCCACACGGTCTTGCCGGCCACGACGTCGTCGCGCGGGTAGTACGGCTCGACCTGGAAGGCGTCGGTGCGGGTGCCGCTTTCGGAATACGCGAAGTCGACGAGGGCGCCGATCTCGCCGAAGCCCGTCTTCCAGCGGTCCGAGAACATGAACGAGGCGGACGGCTGGCGCTTGCCGCGCTTCAGTTCGGAATACGTGTCTTCCAGCGTGAGGGCCAGCTTGCGGCCCTTGAAGTCGAACGGCATCGCGGTGCGCAGGTTGACGAGACCGCCGACTGCGCCTTCGATCTGTTCCGCCGACGGGTTCTTGTAGACGTCGACGCCGGCCATCAGCTCGGGCGGCACGTCCTCGAAGTTCAGCGAGCGGCCGCCGTTCGCGGAGAACGAGTCGCGGCCGTTCAGTTCCGAGCGCACGTACGACAGGCCGCGCACGTTCACGCCCGAACCTTCGACCGAATAGTGTTCCGGGTCGCCCTTGGACATCGTGCGGTCGATGGTCACGCCGACCACGCGCTGCAGCACCTCGGTGACCGAACGGTCCGGCAGCTTGCCGATGTCGTCGGCGACGATCGAATCGACGATCTCGTCCGAATTCTGCTTGAGCTTCTGTGCGGACTGCAGCGCGGCGCGTTGGCCCGTCACGACGACGACGTTGGAACCGGAAGCGTTCTGGCCCGCTTCGGTCTGCGCCAGCGCATAGCCGCTGGCAAGCAGTGCGATCTGGCCGGCTGCGACGGCGATCGCGGTTCTCTTGAATCGAATCATGGTGTCTCCTGTGCTCTCTAATTGATGCTCCGCTTCACGGCGGAGCTGGTTACGACGGCGGATGAAGCGGCCGCCCTGCGGCGGCCGCAAAAACGGTCTGAGAATTACGCTGCGCGGTAACGCGGCGCTGCCGGAACGACGGTCGGAACGGATCGGGAATGGCGCCCGGATCGGAAGGAATGAGGACGGCTGGATGAGGTCGGCATTCTTGTCTCCACGCTTTATTGATTGCGTTGGCGATGTAGTCGTTATGGTCTTGTAATCGTTTTCATGAGTGTAGATATTTACTGTGATTTTTGTCAAACCCCATAACATCACTGTTGCACGCTAACATCGAAGGTATATATTATTTACAACAAAGTATGCTGAAAGTTTATAGCTCAGCAATTCGTTCTAAATCCGCAACAGCCATGCCAGCCGCGCACGATTAAATCGCATTGCACCCGGAGCGCAATCGAATTGCACACCAGACAAAAGGCGCGCAGGCCCCGTGATGCCGCCACCAGGCCGCACCCGCCCCCGGCCAACGTAACGCTGATGCACGTAGATGAGAACAAGATTCATGACGTTCACCACACGAAATCAGCCGTATGATCCGAGGGTAGCCAAGGTAGCGCAATCAGCGAAGTTGACCTTGCCCATGAAATACCGCGTTCCTCCCATATATCGGTGCATTGCAACGGCGCCAATCAGCGATACAATTTGGTAGCGCAATCAATTAAATTTTTGAATCGTTGATGAAAACAATTATCGATCCCCATTTTGCATCAGTAAGGGAATGCAGTGGTATCTTGTCGCTATCGCGCCCAGCATTTAGAGTCGCTGCTATTTATTTCGATACGCGGTCCAATTCAATAGAAGATCGCAATTAAAGACATGATCGATTTTCAGAAGTTCCGTAACTGTATTCGCCGCAGCGCCCGACCGGGCTGCCCGGAGACCGCATGAACGCGCCGGTCGCCCCCCCCAAGCGGACCCGGCGCACGAAAGGCGGCCTCACGCTCGTCGACGTGGCGCGCGTGGCCGGCGTGGCGCCGATCACGGTGTCGCGCGTGCTCAACTCGCCGGAGAAGGTGTCGCCCGACCTCGTGCAGAAAGTGCGCGCCGCGATCGAGCGGACGGGCTATGTGCCGAACCTGCTGGCGGGCAGCCTGGCGTCGACGAAGAGCCGCATGGTTGCCGCGATCCTGCCGACCATCGCGGGCTCCGTGTTCATCGATACGGTCCAGGCGCTGACGGAAAACCTCGCCGCCGCCGGCTACCAGCTCATCCTGGGCCAGTCGGGCTACGAGAATTCGCGCGAGGACGAGCTGCTGGAAGCGATCATCGGGCGCCGGCCGGACGGCATCGTGCTCGCCGGCATCATGCGCTCCGCACAGGGCCGGCGCCGGCTGCAGGCGAGCGCCATTCCGCTCGTCGAAACATGGGACCTGACGCCCACGCCGGCCGACATGCTGGTCGGTTTTTCGCACGAGGACATCGGCCAGGCGGTGGCCGAATTCCTGTACCAGCGCGGACGGCGCCGCGTCGCCGTGATCAGTGCGTCCGACGAGCGGGCCCAGCGCCGCAACCGCGCGTACGTGCAGGCGGCCGTGCGGCTGGACATGCAGGGGCCGGACGGTTCGGTCCCCTTCCACACGATCTCCGCGCCGGGCACGGCGGCGGGCGGCCGCGCGGGCCTGCGCGCGCTGCTGGCGGACCATCCCGACATCGACGCCGTGTTCTGCAGCTCGGACATGGTCGCGCTGGGCGTGCTCACGGAAGCGCACAAGCTCGGCATCGACATCCCCGGCCAGCTGGCCGTCGTCGGCCTCGGCGACCAACCGTTCGCGGCCGAGACGTACCCGGCCCTCACGACGGTCCACCTGGACGGCCGCAAGATGGGCCAGCTCGCGGCGCAATTCATCATCGACCGCATCGCGGGCACGCCCATTCCCGAAGTCGTGCGCGACATCGGCTTCACCATCGTCGAGCGCGAGAGCGCTTGAGGCGCGGCGCGTAGCCGCCCGGGCGGCGCGTCGACTGGCGCACCGCCCCCCCCGCGCCCGCGTCGACCGCGCCTGACGCGCCGGTCCCCCGTCAACCCGCGAAGTCCGGGCTTCCCCGGCATTGTGATCTTTCCACTGCGCAATTTTCTTATTGCCGAGCCAGCACCCGGTCCGGCGCGCGCCCGGCCGGACGACCTGCCGAGCCGCGGCCTGGTAAAAAAAGTGTCGCAATTAATCAAAAATATGATCGAAAGGCTGCCGGCCGCTCGATCCGCACCGGGTAACAGGGATGCGATAACGACTGGTTTTCGATTCCTTGCAGATTCAATCCGTCGGTTATCGATCGGGCGTGCTCCGATAAGCCGGATGCGACACTGTGAAATCGATAACATAGAATAACATCACAGATTTTCACATAATGCGGCGTATCGCTTACTGGATAAGTCGGCATTCGCTTTCCAATGCCGTCGGATAACAATCCAGCCTGTTGACTCGCATATTTTGGCTGATGTATAAATATTTGCCGCTTCGAAGTAACACATTACGTTGCGGCTCAATCCTGTTGATATCTTTCTTTATTTTTCAGAAGGAGAAAAAATGGCACGAGTAATGGCCCGTAACACGGCACGCGAACTGACCAGCAACGAAATCGAACACGTGTCCGGTGGCGATGCCAGCTATACGACGATCGTGAGCTACCAGCAATACGACGAACAAATGCGCACCTGGACCATCGTTTACGACGCTGTTCCGTACGACACTCGCGTCTGATTATCGGGCGATCGAACACGCCAGTTAATAAGCGTAGAGGTTCACGCGAGTCATCGCGTGAACCTCCTTCGGACCGGGATTTGGCGGGTCGACATTACTCGCTGTCTTTACGCAAAAATATCTGCATTGTGGAGAATTGGTGAAAGTTCTTATCAAGACCATTGCTGACGACATGCATGCTTTCGCGGTCAAGTGGGCTCTGGAGCAAAAGGGGGTCGAAACCGCTATCTGGTTCACGGACAATTTTCCCGCGCGTACGGAAGCGTCGTTCCATATCGGGCAAACCACCCACCTCGACGTTGTGCTGCGGGCCCAGGACGCCCTCCGCATTGCAGAGTTCGGCACCCTCTGGAATCGCCGGATCTCGCAGCCGGTCATTGCCCCGGACGTCCACCAGGCCGATCGAAAATTCGCGGAACGCGAGGCTGCGGACTTCGTGCAGTCGATGTATTCGTTCGAACACAGCGCCATTTTCGAGGTAAATCCCGGCCGTGCCCGGAGAATCGCCCTGCTGAAACCCGTGCAACTGGTCGAGGCGGGAAAAGTCGGCCTGCGCATTCCGGACACCCTGATAAGCAATTCTCCGAACCAGGTCGCCCGTTTCTTCAAGAAACACAACGGAAACATTATTTTCAAATCGTTTTCGCCCCATATCTGGGTTACCGAAAATGGCGAAGTCTCGAGCCTGACCACGGCACTGGACGAAATCCAGATAAACGATTCCGAAGCCATTTCGATCACGCCCGGTATTTATCAGGAGAAAATCGAAAAACGCCACGAATACCGCATCACGTTCATGGGGGACCGCGCCTTTATCGCAGTCAACCGCAGTTTTGATCCGTCGCTGGTGGACAGCCGCACGAGCAGCACGGCATATGACGGCACCGGCATGGTTTCCGAATCCGTATTGAACCGATGCCGTCAACTCATGAAACGGCTCGGGATTTGTTTCGGCTGTTTCGACATGATCCAGCCCAAAGACGGAAATGAACCGATATTTCTGGAAGTAAACGAAATGGGCCAGTGGCTCGCTTATGAGCGAGATATTGCCGGTTTCGACATGCTGGAAGCATTCGCGAACTTCCTGATCTCGAGGGATCCGCATTTCAACGATTCGGGACACGGAAGGGGATTGCGCTACAGCGATTACCTGGCTTCTCCTGAATTCAACGTGGACCAGGAAGGCATATTGCAGCGCCTGCGCGCGCAAAACGTGACCCACAACGTGATCACCAACGAAGTGAAAGCGCCTGCCCACGCCGAGGCGGCGTGACGGCGTTCCGTGGATCGGACTCTCCCTTAAGAAAGCAGTACCGCTGCCGAAGCGGACGACATCAATGAAGCGAGACATATTCAGACTCGAAGCCATCGAATACCAGTCGGCGTCGTCCCTGGGCACGATCTTCATCGCACGGCCGCTGCGGCTCGACGTCATGTGCGGGGTGCTCTTCGCATTCTTCGTGGGCTTCCTGGTCTTCGTGTACACGGCGTCCTACACATCCAAGGAAACCGTAAAGGGGCTGATATTGCCCAGCAAGGGCGTGGCAAGGATTACCGCCCCCTCCCCCGGCACCGTAACCCGCCTCTACGTGAAGGAGGGCCAGCTCGTCCAGAAGGATGAACTGCTGGGCGAGATACTGATCGACCCTTCGGGCAAAAGCACGGACGTTGCGCAGGCAGGCATCAGCCAGGCTATCGAAGAACGGCTGGCGCTCGCCAAGGACGAGATCGGCAGGCGCAAGCTGACGCAGGACGCCGCGCGCGCCGGACTGTCGGACAAGATCGCAGGCATCGAACAGGAACTCGCCACCCTCGACAAGGAAATCGCCATCCAGAAGGAGAATGTCGAGCTGGCAAAAGGCGGCTTGCGCCGCTTTGACGAGTTACATCAGAAAGGCTTCATCTCCTTCGAAGGAACGAGCAACAAGCGCACGCAATACCAGGAAGCGGCAGCGCGGCTGGAATCCCTGACGCGCGAGCGCATCAGGTTGCTGCGCGATCTCACGGCGGCACGCCATGATCTCGCGGCGCTTCCCATGCGCGACGCGACAGAGCTCAGCGATGCGATCCGAACCGAGCTCCAGGAAAAACAATCGCTGCTGGAAAGCGAAAGAAAACGCGTCATCAAGATCTGGGCGCCTGAAACCGGCAAGGTAACTGGCATTAATTTCCCGGAAGGCCAGTCGGTCGGCATGGGGAAAGTCTTACTGAGCATCGTGCCCGTCGGATCGAAGTACCAGGCACATCTGTTTGTGCCGTCGAAGTCGGCCGCATTCATCCGGCGGGATGCCTTGACCTACCTGCGGCTGGATGCATTCCCCTACCAGAGATTCGGGACACTCAGGTCCAGAGTCGAGACGGTCAGCATGGCGACCATTCTTCCCGACGAGATGACGGAACTGGGCATGCCGGCTGAGCTATCGAATGGCAAGGCGGTGTACCGCGTCGTCGCCGACATCGTCGGGGAGTCCGACAGGATCCCGCTTGAGAATATTCGGCCGGGCATGCAGTTCGAGGCCGACGTGACCATGGACACGCAAAAGATCTATAAATGGCTGCTCTCTCCGATATTCGGCATCCAGAACAAGAACAGGTAATTGGCGATAATGAGCGTGACTGAAAATCCCGAGATTAATTTTGGACTTGCGAAGCGGACGCCCGTCATCAGGCAGACCGAATCGGCCGAGTGCGGACTCGCGTGTCTCGCGATGATTCTGGGTCACTATGGGAATCATTGCGACATGTTCGGACTGCGCAAGAAATTTCCGCTGTCGCTGCAGGGCGCAACCGTCGGTGACCTGATCAGAATCTCCGGTGACCTCGGCCTCAACTCCCGCGCACTGACGCTGGACCTCTGCGATTTCGACAGCCTGAGACTACCGTGCGTCCTGCACTGGAATTTCAAGCATTTTGTCGTGCTGACCAGGATCACCAAAAAAGGGATCGAAATGATCGACCCGGCCTACGGTCGGCGCAAGGTGACGATGGCGGAAGTCGACCGGTCATTTACCGGGGTGGCGCTGGAATTCTGGCCGAACAACGACTTTACCCTGGCCGAGCCCGGCCCGAAGCTTTCATTGCGGCGCCTGATCGGAACCGTGCGCGGGATCGTTCCGGCCGCGGGCCAGATCCTGTTTCTGGCGCTGCTGATCGAAGTCGGGAATCTGGGATCGCCGCTGCTGATGCAATGGATCATGGATTCCGTACTGATCGGCCAGGACTATACATTGCTCGTGGCATTGGCGGCCGGTTCCGGCATCCTCATGCTCCTGCAAAACGTCGTTACCGCATTGCGGGGATGGGCGCTGGTCTATTTCAACGCCAACGTCTCCCTGCAATGGCGATCGAATATCTTCTCGCACCTGCTCAGGCTCCCGATCAGCTATTTCGAACGCCGGGCACTGGGCGACGTCATCTCGAGATTCAGCTCGGTCGATCAGATCCAGCGTGTGGTGAGTACGTCCTTCATCGAAGCCTTCATCGACGGCACGTTCGGCCTCATCACATTCGTCATCATGCTGTTATACAGCCCCATGCTGGCGGCAATCAGTGCCGCAGCCGTCCTGCTGTATGTCGTGATGCGTCTCTTCCTGTTTTCCTATCT
Source organism: Massilia sp. Masssp94 (assembly GCF_059491305.1). Classification (NCBI taxonomy): domain Bacteria; kingdom Pseudomonadati; phylum Pseudomonadota; class Betaproteobacteria; order Burkholderiales; family Oxalobacteraceae; genus Massilia; species Massilia sp. Masssp94. The sequence goes on along the minus strand of NZ_CP168501.1, from coordinate 6,032,959 downwards.
GGAACAATCGACGCATGACTTCATCGTGGCGGCGTCAAAACAGGATGGCCACCTGATCGAATCGCTGCGCGGGATCCGCGCCTTGAAGCTCTTTCAACGCGAAGCGAACCGGCGTGCCCAATGGATCAAATACTTTACCGACCAGGTCAACGCGGACGTGAAAGTGCAGCAGATCACGCTCGGATTTCGTCTGGTGAATGGCCTGCTGTTCGGCACCGAAGTCCTGGTGGTGACCGTCGTTGGCGCGCTGATGGTCATGGATCTGCGGTTCACGGCCGGCGCCCTGATCGCTTTCCTGGGCTTCCGAGGACAGTTCTCCGGGCGCATGCTTGGTTTGACGGAAAAAATGTTTGATCTAAAACTCCTCTCCCTGCAATGCGAGCGGCTCGCGGACATCGCGCTGACGGAGAAGGAAAGCGTCCCAACGGAAGAAGCCTTGCTGCCGACGCCCCAGCACGCGTCCACGATCGAACTCAGGAATGTGACGTTTCAATATGCGAAAAATACATTCGCCGTGCTCCGTAACCTGAACCTCACGATCGCGCCGGGCGAATCGATCGCAATCACCGGCGCGTCCGGATGCGGGAAAAGCACACTTCTTCAACTGATCTGCGGCGTGTACCCGCCGACTTATGGGTCGGTCAACATCGATGGCATCGACGTACGCAAGCTCGGCCACGGGTTCCTGCGCGAAAACATCAGCGTCGTCATGCAGGATGACCAGTTGTTTTCGGGAACGATCATCGACAACATCTGTTTCTTCGACGAGAACCCCGATTATGAGTGGGCGAAGGAATGCGCGCGGCTGGCGCAGATCTCGACCGATATCGAGGCCATGCCGATGGCCTACAACACACTGGTTGGCGACATGGGCTCCGTGCTGTCCGGCGGCCAGAAACAGCGGGTCATCATCGCACGTGCCCTCTACAAGAAGCCGAGGATCCTGATTCTCGACGAAGCGACGAGTCACCTCGACGTGGAGAACGAAAAGCGCGTCAACAAGGCAATCAGCGACATGAACATCACGCGCATTATCGTCGCGCACCGGCACGAAACGATCTTGTCCGCCGACCGGATCGTGACGCTCGCCGATGGGGCCATTCTTCACGATACCCGGCCGCACGTGCAGGCCGAATCGCTCGAACCGGATTTACAAAACTAATTCATGTACGACAGGAGGAATAACATGAATCGCCGCAGCACTCTCTTGACGATCGTTGCCATCGGCATGCTTGCGCTTCATTTCACGGCGCAATCCGCCGCCATCGCCCGTCCCGACCTGAGACGCGAACTGCTGGAAATGAAAAAGAAGGATCAGGACGCGAGGGAGGAAGGGCTCCACGGCGGATCCCGGGATCTATTCCGTATCGATCAGGAGAATCTGAAAAGGCTGAAGGAGATCGTCGCCGCAGTGGGCTGGCCGACGACATCGATGGTGGGCGCCGATGGCAGCGAAGCCGCGTGGCTGCTCGTCCAGCACGCGGACAGCGATCCGGCGTTCCAGTTGCAGATGCTGACGACGCTGGAACCGCTCGTCCGCACGGGCGACATCTCACCCAAGGATTACGCGTATCTCTACGACCGCACGCACAAACCGCAACGCTATGGTACGCAGGGCGAGTGCGATGCCAGTGCGGTATGGCATCCGCGTGCCATCGAATCCGGTGCGGACGTCGACCGGCGCCGGGTTGCGATCGGCCTTCCCCCGATGCGGGAATATAACGACGTCATGAACAAGGTATGCGCAGAGTTCATGGCAAACCGTCATTGATTCAATCACACCGGCCACGACGAATGAGATACGTACTCGAAGTATTCGATGAAGCAAAGGAACCGCACAAGACCACGGCCGAGTATTACGGATACGCGGCGTTACTGATGGGAACGGCTCCGGCGCTGTTGAACAGGACACTCGCGAAATCGTTGTGGCACCTTGGCGCCGCGTTCGCGCACAAGCAATTCAAATTCTATTTCGACGCGCGCGGCATGCCCGTCGGGATGGTGACGTGGGCCTTCCTTGCGTCCGACGTGGAAGACCGGTTTCTCTCGGACGACGATCCGCAGCTTCACTTGAGCGAGTGGAACGAAGGGGATAGCCCGTGGATCATCGACTTCGTCGCGCCGTACGGAAATCTCAAGCATATCCTCCGCGATCTGCGCGACACGGTATTCGCCGACCACGACGGCGTGATTTACTCGCGGCGCAGGAAAGGTGCGGTCGTGACGAAGCAGATCCAGGCCAGCCCATTTTCCTACTTTTTCAGGAACCGCAGGAACGCCTCCTGACCAGCCTACCGCACGACTTTTCGACAAATCTCCGACATCAAACCGTCATGCTGCCAGTTCCGCTCAAACAACTCCTGCCCGATTCGTCGTTCGTGAATTTCGAAGTGCGCCGGTTGGCCCGCCCGCGGATCGAATGGGTCGGCCCGGACGTGCCGGCAAGCTTCGATCCACTGGATTATGCCTGGTGCAAGCCGCTGGAGTCGGAAGATCCGTCCTGCTATCTGGACGAGGCGACCTTGGCGGCCGGAGAGCGGTATGGCGGCGAAGCGCTGGAAGCGAACGGGGGCGGCGTTCGCTGCGGAATCGTCGGCGATTTCCAGATCAAAGGCATCGGCAAGAATCAGCTTGCCGGAAAATCGACCGACTTTTGGCACAGCCATGGCGCCGCATCGCTGGAGGAGGCGATACAGGAAGCGATCTGGGGTGAGGTCTGCCAACTTGCCCTGCCGTACGGCGCGGCCCGGGTGAACGCGATCATCACGACCGGCACGATGGCGCCGGACCGTTCGTTCACACGCCACGGGACATCTTCCCGGGCGCTCATCGTGCGCGACCAGGCGCTTCGTCCCGCGCACTACATGCGCGCGATTTTCTTCGACCAGGATCCGCACGCGCCGGGTCTGCGCCTGAGCGACGTCGAGCGGACGAAGCGGGCGATTGCCGCGCTGCCGTCCGGGCTCGCGCAGTGCCTGTTCCCGGACGACCAGGCGATTGCCGGACTGGCCGACCATCATGCGCTCAACGCACACCTCATGGAAATGGTGCGCAGGTTCGCCGTGCAGGTGGCGGCGGCGACGGCAAAACGCATCGTGCACGGCACCCTGAACGCGTCGAACTGTTGTGTCGACGGGCGCTGGATCGATTTCGGGACAATATCCACGGTCTCGGACTACGGCCGGCTCAGGTTCGCCTCTGCCCCGTACTCCGAGGTGACCACGCAATACGGAAGCCTGGGTTCGGCGCTCCGCGACCTTTTATTCTACGTAAAAAAGTATGCGCCGGGCCACATCGCATCGAAACTCGTCGGTCTCGGCGAGCTGGAAAACCATCTGGCGCGGACTTACGACACACGCCTGCGAATGGAAATGGTGAAGCTCACGGGCATCCCGGAACCGGCGCTGAACGACATGCCCAGGCCGCTCGTCGACCGGGCGTTCGACGTGTTTCGACGCATCATGAGGGCCGGGAACAACCAGCCGTTCATGCTCGATCCGCCCGACTGGCGCATGCCCGAAGTCATGGGCGAGCATAATTTGTGTGTCCTGCTGCGCAGGATCGCCTGTTGCGCCGACAAGGCGCAAGCGCTGGAAGCGGTCGTGAAGGAAAACGCGCCGGCGCAACATGTGCAGGACCTCGTCGACGTGTATTTCGACCTGAGAGACCGGTTCGTGCGGATGTCCCCGCCGGGCAGCGCCTGGGACACGGCTTTCGTGGCCCTGAACTGCATGCGCAAGAACATCGACATCGACGAATTGTACCGGACCGTCCTGGAGCAATCGATTTCCGCCCTGGTGAAGTCCCGCGGGGACATTCCGGCCTATATCGGGTCCATCGTACGGAAGGCGTCGGCGGTGCTGTCCGATGAGTCGGACGCGGGACTCGATCTCTCTTATTGGTGCAACCGCCCTGTCGTACTCTCCCGCGCGACCGGCTTCACCGAAAACGGACGCGCAGTGCCCGCCGAGCGGATAGTCGGGTGGCTCGAACAGGCGGCCATGGCCGGCCGCGCCGCCACCTTGTTCCAGCAATGTGTCGAGCGACACGCGCAGCAATGAAGCGTTCCGGGCGCCGCTGCAATCGACACATCGCCCGGCCAGATCGAGATGGAGCGCCATGTTGACATTTACCTTGTCTTCCATTCCCCGTCCCAGGCTACTGCACTGGGTACCGACCCTGTACGCGACGATGGGATTTCCGAATATCTTCGTCGCATCGGCCGCGGCCATCATGTACCGCAACCTGGGCATGAGCACGGCCGAGGTCGTGACAAGCACGAGCCAGTTATACCTTCCCTGGGTCTTGAAGCCGCTCTGGGCACCCCTCCTCGAGGCCTTCGGCACGAAGAAAGGCTGGGTGGTCAGCATGCAGTTCCTATTGATGGTGTTATTCGCCGCCACGGCCCTCTTGTTGCGCACGCCCTACGCGCTTTCTCTCACGCTTGCGACCTTCTGGATGATCGGGTTTGCCTCGGCAACGCAGGACATCGCCATCGACGGCATTTTCATGGGATCGACCACGCCGGCGGAACAGGCCCGCTACGCCGGACTCCAGAATCTTTGCTGGAATATCGGGGCGGTCGCCGCGTCCGGCATCGTCGTTTCGCTGAGCGGGGTTTTGAAGACGGGTCATGACTTGAGCTGGGCGCAGTGCTGGGTGGCCGTTCTGGCGATCTGCGCCGTCCTGATGGGGATGTCGGCATTCTGGCATCTCAGGAATCTGCCGGACGTCCCCAACGCCGCGGGGGCCCGCAATGGCCTGCCGGCGGGCTTCGGGTCATTCCTCGCATCCTGGCGTACGTTTGTCGCGAAGCCGAAGATCTGGACGATGCTCGTCGTCGTGTTCGCCTATCGGCTCGCCGAGGGCTTCGTGGAGAAGATCGGGCCGATCTTCCTGCTGGACGGCAGGGATGCCGGAGGATTGGGCCTCGACAACCAGACGCTTGGCGCGATCAACGGCACGCTGGGTACCATCGCATTCATCGCCGGCACGATCCTGGCGGGTTTCGTCGTCTCCAGGATGACGTTGCGCCGGTCTTTCGTCGTCCTGGCACTTGCGCTGAACGTGCCCCATCTCGCCTATTACTGGCTCAGCGCCGACTTGCCGTCGAATCTCCTGATCATCTCCGGCGCGGTCCTGGTCGAAAAATTCGGATACGGATTCGGATCCGTCGGCCACATGCTCTATATGGTGCAGCAAGTCTCTCCGGGGCGCTTCCAGATGTCCCATTACGCCTTCGCGACGAGCGTCATGGCACTGTGTAAATGGACCACCGGATGGGCGAGCGGCTTCCTCTTCGTGGCATGCGACCATAGTTACCGGTTGTTTTTCCTGTTCGTGCAGGTCGTCTCCGTCTTGCCGGTGGTGATAGCGTACCTTGCCCCCTTTCCGCGCAACGATAACGCGGCGGCAGCGGTGCCGAAGGAGGCCGCGCATTGCGAGAACGTATCGGTCCCGCATTGACCGCACGCGGGCCGAAAAAAATGGGCGCCACGCGGGCGCCCTGAAGTGATATCGAGAGTAAGTAAGTCGAGGCCGTGCTGATGGCCACCACGCCACCGCACGAGCAGTCATCGTAACGCGCCGCGGCATGCCGCGCCCATCATTTATTCGCCATTTGCTATCGGTTTTTGATATAGGCGACGAGGGCCCGGCCGGCCCTCCCAGCCCCATTCCCGGCACGGGCGCCGGCCCGGTGTACAATCCTTTGTTCCAGGAACACCTGCATGGCCGCAATCCGCGCCACTGCCGGGTTCCGGATACCGATCATGCATCGACTATGAGCTGACATGGCCACCACCGGGACACCACAACGCCGCCACGCGGACCGCGACCGCAGCGCCCGACGCGCGCGGACGGCCGTTGGCGCGCCCCCGTTGACGCCATCCCCGTCGGCGCCGCCGCCCGGCCACAAGCCGGCGCGCCCGGCGCCCACAAGCCGCACGCAGGCCGCCCCGACCGCGGGAGCCGCGCTGCGCAACCGTACCGCCCTGCCCGGCCCGGCCGCGTCCCCGCCGGGATGACGCCGCACGCGCCGCCGGCAACCACCTTAACTTCCAAGATCCAGAACAACATGCAGACCCACTCGACAGAAGCAGACAACGGCCTCCCCCTCGACATGATCATCTTCGGCGGCATGGGCGACCTTGCCATGCGCAAGCTGCTGCCGGCCCTGTACATGGCCTTCCTGCACGGCAATCTGCCGTCGACGACGCGCATCCTGTCCACCGGCCGCCAGGACTTCACCCGCGAAGCCTACCTCGCCCACATCGAGGCGAACTCGCGCTCGTTCATCGCGGCCAGCAACTTCAACGAGAAGACGTGGGACGGCTTCCTCAAACTGCTCGAGTACGTGCGCCTGGACGTGCAGGCCGCGCCCGACTTCTCGGCCCTCGCGCAAGCGTCGCGCGCCGGTGCCCAGCGCGTGTTCTACCTGTCGACGGCGCCGTCGCTGTTCACGACCATCTGCGACAAGCTCGCCGCCAGCAACCTCGTCGACGCCAATGCCCGCGTCGTGCTGGAAAAGCCGCTGGGCACGGACCTGGCCTCGGCCATCGCCATCAACGAAGACGTCGGCCGCCACTTCGAAGAATCGCAGATCTACCGCATCGACCACTACCTGGGCAAGGAAACCGTGCAGAACCTGATGGTGCTGCGCTTCGGTAACTCGATCCTGGAACCGCTGTGGCGCGCGCCGAACATTTCCAGCGTGCAGATCACCGTGGCCGAGGAAGTGGGCGTCGGCAGCCGCGCCGGCTTCTACGACGGCGCCGGCGCGATGCGCGACATGGTGCAGAACCACCTGCTGCAACTGCTGTGCATCGTCGCGATGGAACCGCCGACCTCGCTGTCGCCGGATGCCGTGCGCGACGAAAAGCTGAAGGTGCTGCGCTCGCTGCGCCGCCTGTCGCTGGCCGACATCGCGCGCGACACGATCCGCGGCCAGTACATCCGCGGCGTCTCCGGCAACCAGGAAGTGCCGGGCTACCACGAAGAAAAGAACGTCCCGCAAGACAGCAAGACGGAGACCTTCGTCGCCCTGCGCGCCTTCATCGACACGTGGCGCTGGTCCAAGGTGCCGTTCTACCTGCGCACCGGCAAGCGCATGGCGCGCCGCTCGTCGAAGATCGTCGTCGAGTTCGCGAACCCGCCGTTCCCCCTGTTCCCGCAGACCGCCGGCGCCGTCGCCAACCGCCTCGTCATCGAACTGCAGCCGGAAGAAGCGATCAAGCTGCAGCTCATGGCCAAGCAGCCCGGCAGCGGCATGGAGATGCAGCAGGTCGCGCTGAACCTCGACCTGCAGTCGGCGTTCCAGCAGCGCCGCGCGGAAGCGTACGAGCGCCTGCTGATCGACGTCGTGCGCGGCCGCCTCACCCACTTCATGCGCCGCGACGAGCTGGAAGCGGCGTGGGAATGGGCCGACCCGATCATCGAAGGCTGGCAGACCCTGGACGAGAAGCCGCATCCGTACGCGGCCGGCTCGTGGGGTCCGGCGGAGTCGTTCGCACTGCTCGCGCGCGACGGCCACAGCTGGGTCGAGTAGGCGTGTCGGGCGGCGCGCCCGTGCGCCGCCCTCCGTTTTAATCGTGCACAATAGCCCGCTAGCATCGTGCACGTTTCCAGTTTAGCGCTCCGCAAACGCGCGTGACTTTCCGGTCTGACGCGATTGGAGCCTGCGGATTGGTGGCGTAGAGTGCGGTGTCTTCCACTCTCACCTCGGACGAATCGCCATGCAGGCAAGCAACTGGAACACCGCGATGGGCGCGCTCGGTGCGCAGGCCCTCAAGAACATGGACCGCAGCCGCAAGGCGCGCGGCGAGATGCTGGAACGCGTGGGCTACGGCCCGCAGCAGACGCCGTCGACGGTCCTGCACACGGAACCCGGTCTGAACGTGCGCCGCTACGGCGCCCCGGCCGACATCGCCCCGAACGGCGGCCCGGCCGTGCTGATCGTGCCGGCCCCCATCAAGCGCCCCTACATCTGGGACCTGGCGCCCGACATCAGCGTCGTGCGGCGCTTCCTGGAGCGCGGCTACCGCGTCTACCTGGCCGAATGGGTCGCGCTGCCCGACACGCACGACCACTTCGGCCTCGACGACTACGGCGACCACCTGCTGGCCGCCTGCCGCCGGGCCATCGCGGCCGACGGCGGGCCGGACCAGGTCGTCGTCGCGGGCCACTCGCTGGGCGGCATCCTTGCCGCCATCCACAGCTGCCTGCACCCCGAGGCCGTGCGCGCGACGATCCTGCTGGAATCGCCGCTGCACTTCACGCCCGCCTCGAGCTGCTTCGCGCGCCTGATCGACGCGACGCCGCACGCGCGCCCCATCGCGGACACGTTCCGCCAGGTGCCCGGCGTCTTCCTCAACATGATGAGCGCGATGGCCGAACCGCAGGCATTCCAGTGGGAGCGCTGGACGGACCGCATGCTGTCGATGACGGACCCGCAGGCGCTCGTCACGCACATGCGCGTGGAACGCTGGACGCACGACGAGTTCCCGCTGCCGGGCCGGCTGTTCACGGAGATCGTCGAGTCGCTGTACCGGCACGATGCCTTCATGCAGGGCAAGCTCGCGCTCGGCAACCGCACGATCGGCCCGCGCGACCTGACGGCGCCGCTGCTGTCCGTCGTCGACCCGCGCAGCAAGCTGATTCCACCCGATGCGCTGGTGCCGTTCCACGAAGCAACGGCCAGCCCCCGCAAGCAACTGCTGCACTACGAGGGCGACGTGGGCGTCAACCTGCAGCACGTGGGCGTGCTCGTGGGGCGCAGCGCGCATGCGCGCCTCTGGCCCCAAATCTTCGACTGGCTGGACGGGAAGGACGTTCCCGCCGCTTGATCACACGCGCTCGATCGCGAGCGCGATGCCCTGCCCTACGCCGATGCACATCGTGCACAGGGCAAAGCGGCCGCCGGTCCGCTCCAGCTGGTACGTGGCCGCGGTGACGAGCCGCGCGCCGCTCATCCCGAGCGGATGGCCGAGGGCGATCGCGCCGCCGTTCGGATTCACACGCGGGTCGTCGTCGCGCAGGCCGAGCAGGCGCAGCACGGCGAGGCCCTGCGCCGCGAACGCTTCGTTCAGCTCGATCACGTCGAACTGGTCCAGCGTCATGCCCGTCTGCGCCAGCAGCTTTTGCACGGCGGGCGCGGGGCCGATGCCCATCACGCGGGGCGCCACGCCGGCCGTCGCCATGCCCACGATGCGGGCGCGCGGTGTCAAGCCGTACTGCGCGGCCGCTTCCGCATTTGCCAGCAGCAGCGCGCAGGCGCCGTCGTTCACGCCGGATGCATTACCGGCGGTGACCGTGCCATCCGGCCGCACGACCGGTTTCAGCTTCGCCAGCGTTTCCAGGCTCGTCTCGCGCGGGTGCTCGTCCTTGGCCAAACGGATGGGATCCCCTTTCTTTTGAGGGATCGGCACGGGCACGATCTCCTGCTCGAACGTCCCGTCCTGTTGCGCACGGGCCGCCTTCGCCTGGCTGGCGAGCGCGAACGCATCCTGGTCCGCGCGCGAAATCCTGTAGTCGTCGGCCACGTTTTCCGCCGTCTCCGGCATCGCATCCGTGCCGTACAGCTTGTGCATCAGCGGGTTCGGGAAGCGCCAGCCGATCGTCGTGTCGTAGATGTTCGCGTTGCGGGAGAACGCGGATTCCGCCTTGCCCATCACGAACGGTGCGCGCGTCATCGATTCCACGCCGCCTGCGATCATCAAACGGGCCTCGCCGCTCTTGATGGCGCGCGCGGCGCTGCCGACGGCGTCCAGGCCCGAGCCGCACAGGCGGTTCACGGTGGAACCGGGAACCTGTTGCGGCAGGCCGGCCAGCAGCGCGGCCATGCGCGCCACGTTGCGGTTGTCCTCGCCGGCCTGGTTGGCGCAGCCGTAGATCACGTCGTCGATGGCGGACCAGTCGACGTCCGGATTGCGGCGCATGAGTTCGCGGATGGGGATGGCGCCCAGGTCGTCCGCGCGCACGTCCTTCAATGCGCCGCCGTAGCGGCCGATGGGGGTGCGGATGGCGTCGACGATGAATGCGTCGGTCATGGTCATTCTCCTGTTATTCGTTGGGCGCCAGCAGCGGCGCGGCGGTGACGGCCTGCAGGTCGGCCAGGGTCAGGCCCGGCGCCATCTCGCGCACGCGCAGGCCCTCGGGCGTCACGTCCAGCACGGCCAGGTCCGTGTAGATGCGGCTGACGCAGGCGATGCCCGTCAGCGGATAGGTGCAGCGCTCGACGATCTTGCTTTCTCCCGTCTTGGTCTGGTGTTCCATCATGACGAACACCTGCTTCGCACCGATCGCGAGGTCCATGGCGCCGCCGACGGCGGGAATCGCGTCCGGCGCGCCCGTGTGCCAGTTGGCCAGGTCGCCCGTGTGCGACACCTGGAAGGCGCCCAGCACGCAGATGTCCAGGTGGCCGCCGCGCATCATCGCGAACGAGTCCGCGTGGTGGAAATAGGCGCCGCCCGTCAGCAAGGTCACCGGCTGCTTGCCGGCGTTGATCAGGTCCTCGTCTTCCTCGCCCGGGGCGGGCGCCGGCCCCATGCCGAGCAGGCCGTTCTCGCTGTGCAGGAAGATCTCCTTCTCCGCCGGCAGGTAGTTGGCGACCTTCGTGGGCAGGCCGATGCCCAGGTTGACGTAGGCGCCTTCCGGGATGTCTTGCGCTACGCGCGCGGCCATCTGGTCGCGGGTGTATCGGGTGTTCATGCGGCCTCCTTGACGACGCGCTGGACGAAGATGCCGGGGGTGACGATCGCTTCCGGATCGAGTTCGCCGAGCGGCACGATCTCGGCGACCTGCGCAATGGTGGTCTTTGCGGCCATCGCCATGATCGGACCGAAGTTGCGGGCGGTCTTGCGGTACACGAGATTGCCCCAGCGGTCGCCGCGCAGGGCCTTGATCAGCGCGAAATCGGCGTGGATCGGGGTCTCGAACACATGGTTCTTGCCGTCGATGACGCGGGTTTCCTTGCCCTCGGCCAGCAGGGTGCCGTAGCCGGTGGGCGTGAAGAAGCCGCCGATGCCGGCGCCGGCGGCGCGGATGCGCTCGGCCAGGTTGCCCTGGGGCGTCAGTTCCAGCTCGATTTCGCCGGCGCGGTACAGCGCGTCGAAATGCCAGGAATCGGCCTGGCGCGGAAACGAGCACACGATCTTCCTCACGCGCTTTTCCTTGATGAGGGCGGCCAGGCCCGTGTCGCCGTTGCCGGCATTGTTGTTCACGATGGTCAGCTCGCGGGCGCCGTGGGCGATCAGCGCGTCGATGAGCGCGGACGGCATGCCGGCGTTGCCGAAGCCGCCGATCATGACGGTGGCGCCGTCGTGGATGTCGGCCACGGCCCGCTCCAGCGAGTCACAGGTTTTGTCGATCATGGGTTGTCACCTTGTCTCTGATGTGCGAGTATCGAACACATGCTCGTCTACCGCACAAAAAGTGTACGCCCGCGCCGCGTCGGCCGTCAAGCGCTTCCTGACAACCCGTCACCATCGATTAGAATTCCGCCATGTCATCCACACCCTCGACCCCAGCCGCCCCGCTCACCATCGCGGAAGAAATCGACGCCCTCGCCGATCCCGACTTCATGACGTCGCTGGCGCGCGGCCTCGCCGTGCTGCGCGCGTTCGCCGACTCGCGCAAGCCGCAAACCATCGCCCAGATCAGCCAGCAGACGGGCATCCCGCGCGCGGCCGTGCGCCGCTGCCTGCACACGCTGCGGCAGCTCGGCTATGTCGACGCGGAGCTGAACAATTTCAGCCTCCGCCCGAAGGTGCTCACACTGGGGTATTCGTATTTATCGTCGACACCGCTGACGGCCGCCGCGCAGCCATGCCTGAACGGCGTCAGCAAGGCGCTGGGCGAATCGAGCTCGCTCGCCGTGCTGGAGGAAGACCAGGTGCTGTACGTGGCGCGCGCGGCGACGTCACGCGTGATGTCGGTGTCGCTGTCCGCCGGCAGCCGCCTGCCCGCGTATTGCAGCTCGCTGGGCCGCGTGCTGCTCGCGCACCTGCCGCAGGACAAGCTGGACGCGTACCTGGCGCACACCACGCTGACGCCCAGGACGGAGCGCACGGTGACGGATCCGGACACACTGCGCGACATACTCGCGCAAGTACGGCGCGACGGCTATGCCATCAACAACGAAGAACTGGAAATGGGATTGCGCTCGATCGCCGTGCCCGTGCGCGGCGCGTCGGGCAAGGTGCTGGCGGCGCTGAACGTGGGCGCACACGCGGCGCGCGTGACGCCGGAGCGCATGGTGGATGAGTTCCTGCCCGTGCTGCGCCAGGGCGCGCAGGAACTCGCGATGCTGCTGCCCTGAAGGCCGTCAGAAGCCGTCGACGGCGGCCACGTAGTGCGTGACGACGGGCGCGCCGTCGAAGCAGTGGCCGACGAGGCGGCGCCATTCCTGGAAATCGTCGCTCTCGCGGAAGTGCACCATGTGGTCCTCAACCGTGTTCCAGTCCACGAGCAGGCGGTAGGCGCGCGGATTCTCCACGCCCCGCTGCAGGCGCATGCCGGTACACCCGCGCGCCCGCTGGAACAGCGGCGCGGCGGCGCGCACGCCCGCCTCGAATTGTTCTTCCATGCCGGCCTTGACGAGGATTTCGGCGCTTTCGACGACCATATGCTTCCTTTCGATGGGTGACGGGGTGACCGCCGATTATGCCATCGCGCGGCCGGACGTGCAGAGCGCTCAGAACGCCCCGACGTAGTTCTCCGCCAGCGCCGTCGACAGCGCGCGCGAGTTCACGACATTCTCGAGCTCCGCGCGCTGCACTTCGCGCTGGCGCATACGCGTCGGGCTATCCGGACGCGGCGCGCGGCCTCTGGCGCCAGCGCATCGCGACCGTGCAGGAACGCGGGATCGACGCCATCGCGGACGCCGTGATGGGCCGCTACTTCCACGAAGGCTTCCGTTCGGTCCATCCGGCAACGGTTGCAAAGTTCCGCCGGCGCCTCGTCACGACGGATGCCCAGGGCTATATCGGCTGCTGCGCGGCCGTGGGCGGCGTCGACACGACGGCGCGCCTCGGGCAGATTGCCGTGCCGACGCTCGTGCTGGCCGGAGCATCGCACCTGGGTGCCATCGAACAGGCGGGCGCGTTCGCCGCTGCCGTCACCGCGTTCGTCGACTGTCTGTGATGTCGCAGGTGAGCTTCAAGGCGCCGTGTAGATGACCTTCACGGTCGCGTCGACGGCGCTTTTCTCGATGTAGCCGATGGCCTTCGGGTTCGCGGCCACGGCCTTCCTGACGTCGGTGCTGCCGCCGACTTCCTTCGGCATCGTCGCCTTGCCGGTGAAGACGAGCTTGGACCACAGCGCCTTCACTTGCGACATGTCCTTGTCGGCGACCTTCTTGTAGAACTCCGCGCGGATCGGCGCGCTTTCCGGCTGGTCGACCGGCGCCAGGGCCGTGGATTTGCCGAGGAAGTACTGTGCGACTTCATCCCTGGTCATCGACGCCTGCGGCGCGGACGGGTTCACGACGACGACGACTTCGGCCATGGCCGGCACGGCGGGCCCGAGGACGGCGGCGAGAACGAAGGAGCGGATCATGGTATTCATTGCGGTCTCCTCAGAAAACGAAGTCGACGGCAACCGTGCCGACGGTGACGGGGCCACGGAAGCCGCGCCTGGGCTGGATGAACAGGCCGGGACCTTCCGGATCGACGCGGTCGACCTGGAACTTGATGTCGGCCGAGCGGAACGCGTCCCAGCGCAGGCCGACGCTGTCGGTCTTCTGCGCGGATGCACCGGTCTGCTTGCCGTGGCTGTAGTACGGCAGCAGTTTGCCGAACCGGTAGCCGCCCATCGCATACCAGCCGTCGCTGCCTTGGCCGACGCCGCGTGCCTGCGTGTATTCCGACTGCACGACGACGTTGTTCGCATCCATGGCGAAGCCGACGGCCGTGAACGACACCTTGGTCTTCGGCAAATGGAAGAAACCCTGGTCGAGCGTCAGATTGCCGTCGTTGCGGCCGACACGCAGCGTGAACGGCCCCTGTTCGTAGATGACGTTCACGACGCTGCCGTTCGTGACCTTGGCCTTGCCGTCGCCGCCCGCCATCGTGATGGAGGAATCGCCGTACGCGAGTTGCGTGGTCAGCGTGGCCGGGCCGATGGTCTGCTGCCAGCTCAGGTCGGCGCCGTCGAGACTGTCCATCGGCACCTGCGAATACACCTCCAGCGACGGCCGCACCATCGTGTTGGCATAGCCCACGTTGCGATAGTCCGAGACCATGAAGATGGCCAGCGGCACGCGGCCGACGCGCACGTTCAGCATGTCGGACAGCCTGAATTTGGCGAAGGCGAGCGTCGCATCGGCGCCGTAGTCGTCTTCGCCGAATTTCCGCACCAGCCCCTGGCCCGTGAGCGACAGCCAGTCGTTGATGTTCGCGTCGACCTGGATGCCCAGGTTGGAATCCACGCCCGTGCGCGGGGACGTGCCGGCACCGCTGGCCTGGTTGGCGCGCGCGAATTGCGCGTCGTTGGTGTCCGTCCACGTCAGGGCGCCGGTGCCGAAGCCGCTGACACGGACCGGCGAGGGCTCGCCGTCCTGCGCATGGGCGGTCGACAAGACCGCCGGCACGAGCAGCAGGGTTGCAAAGTGTTTGCTTTTCATGATGATTGGGAATGTCATTGCAGGGTTGATATCCGATGCGTGTGCCCGAGGTTCGCCGGGAGGACCGGATCGTGCTCGCGGAAGAGGTCGCGTAGCGGGATGTATGCTGACCATATATTTCTGTATGGCAAATATCATTCCACTACAAACACGTTAAATGCTTGAAGGATTGATCACAGAACGTTGCGCTCAATACACATTTGGTCAGCTCGGCCCGCGCCGCGATAACGACATTCGTCAACATGTTGCAAAGATATAACGCCGCACTATACTGAGTCATTCCCGTCCGATTTCGAATCGGTACGCACATGACTCAGTGGCTCTCCCGTTCGACCAGGATCGGTTACGTCCTGGTCATTCTCCTGGTGGTGGCGACAGCCATCCTGCTGGTCTGGCAGCATTTCGGGATGACGCGCACCCTCGAGATTTCCCCGCAGCACCCGCATGGCGCCAGGGTGACGGACGACCGCGACAACACGCGCGGCAACAGCGCGAACGGCAATTCGGTCGCGTCGCTGACCGTCACGAAGGATGCGTTCGTCATGCGCTGCTACCTGGGCGCCGCCGCGACCTACCCGTTCTGCAAGCTGCAATTCCAGATGGGCGACCCGGTCAAGGGCATCGACATGTCGGGCTACGACACGATCGCGTTCGACCTGCGCTATACGGGCCGTGGCTGGCACGTCCTCAAGCTCCACCTGATGAACTTCGAACCGGAGTTTTCCACGCTGGAGGACTGGAATTCGCAGCGGTTCAACGAACTGCTGATCAACGTACCCGCCCAGCCCGAATTCACGGCGCCGATGAATGCCGTGCGCACCGCCGACTGGTGGCACTTCTCGCGCCAGATCCCGCTGTCGAAAAGCTATGTCCGCCTCGACCACGTCACGACCGTGGAATTGGCGACGGACAATTATCAGGACACGGGACAAGTCGTCACGGTCGAGCTGCGGAAGATCGAGTTCCGCGGCAAATGGATCTCGCGGGCGACGCTGATGACTTGGCTGGTATTCGTGTGGATCGTGTGCGGCGTCATCGGCCTGTCGCTGGGTCTGCTGCACTACCGGTCCGGCCTGCAGGCCAACAAGACACGCGTGGAGCAACTGGCCGCCATCGACCGCGAGCGCAAGGAAGCCGAAGCGGCCCGCGAGACGGCGCTGGCGGAGGCCGTCGCGCTGGCGCGCCAGCGCAGCCAGTTCCTCGCGCAGATGAGCCACGAATTGCGCACGCCGCTCAACGCCATCATCGGCTATGCCGACCTGCTGGGACGCGACCGCGACCACCTGTCCGAACGGCTGGCCTCGGGCCTGGCCACGATCCACGAAAGCGGCCAGCATCTGCTCACGCTCATCAACGACATCCTCGACCTCGCGCGGGTCGAAGCCGGCAAGATGGTGCTGCACCCGGCCGCCGTCCATCTCGAGACGTTCCTGCAAGTGCTGGCGAACATCATGCGCGTCAAGGCGGAAGAGAAAGGCCTGGGATTCAGCTACGAGCTCGCACCCGGCCTGCCGGCCGCGGTGACGATCGACGAGACGCGGTTGCGCCAGGTACTGCTCAACCTGCTGGGCAATGCCGTGAAATTCACCGACACCGGCAAGGTGTCGCTGCGGGTGCTGTCCGCCGCATCCGCCGGCGCGCCGGACACCGCGCGGCTGCGCTTCGAAGTGGCCGACAGCGGCATCGGCATGGATACGCAACAGCTCGGACGCATCTTCCAGCCGTTCGAACAGGTGGCGGCCGCGCAGCGGCGCGAAGGCGGCACGGGCCTGGGCCTGGCCATCAGCCAGCAACTGGTGCAGCTCATGGGCGGCCATATCGACGTGCTCAGCGCGCCCGGCAAGGGCAGCACGTTCTCGTTCGAGATCGACGTGCCGGTGGCCGCCGCCGCGCCGGTGGTCGTGGCGCCGCACGACACCGTGATCGGCTACGAGGGCGAGCGCAAGCGGGTGCTGGTCGTGGACGACGTGCCGCAGAACCGCGCGATGCTGCAGGACCTGCTGCAGGAGACCGGCTTCCTCGTCGCCGCCGCGACGAACGGGCTCGAATGCCTGGTCCTGCTGGACAGCTTCAAGCCCGACCTGATCCTGATGGATGTCATGATGCCGGTGATGGACGGGAACGAAACGACGCGGCAGATCCGTCACATGCCGGGCTGGGGTAACGTCCCGATCATCGCGGTGACGGCCAGCGCCAGCCCGGACGACGAGCGCAAGAGCCGCGACGCCGGTGCCGACGCCCTGATCGCCAAGCCGGTCGACCACGACCTCCTGCTGCGCACCATCGGCAGGCTGCTGGCGCTGCAGTGGATCACCGGACACCCGGCGCCCGAGGGCGGCGACGACGCCGCGCTGACCGTCCCGCCGGCCGACGAGATCGAGGCGCTGTGGCAGCTGGCGCAGATCGGCAGCATGCGCGAGATCCGGGCGCGGGCCGCCTACCTGCGCGGGCTCGATCCGGCTTATGCGCCGTTCGCGAACCGCCTGGACACGCTGGCGCAGGGCTACCATTCGAAACAGCTGGCGGCCTTCGTGGCGCGCTTCCGGACCGGGGACGCGGCCCGCCGGCAGGACGATTTCCAATCGATGCGAACATGATCCAGTGGCTCTCCCGTGCGACCAGGATCGGTTACGCCCTGGTCATCCTCCTGGTGCTGGCGACCCCGGTCCTGCTGGCCTGGCAGCACTATGGCATGACGCGCACCCTCGAGATCTCCCCGCGGCATCCGTATGACGCCACGGTGACCGACGATCGCGTCCTGCCGCGCGGGAACCCCGCGCCGGGCAATTCGGTCGCGTCGCTGGCCGTCACGAAGGATGCCTACATCCTGCGTTGCCAGATGGGGAAGGCGGCCAGGTATCCGAATTGCGCCATCCGGTTCCGGCTGGGCGACTCGGGCCAGGGTATCGACATGTCCCGCTACGACACGGTCACGCTCGACGTGCGCTATACGGGCCACGGCCGGCATGTCGTCAAGCTTCACCTGCTGAATTTCGAACCGGAGTTCTACGTGCCGGACCAGTGGGATGCGCAGCGCTTCAACGAGGCGCTGATCGATATTCCGGCCCAGTCCGAAGTCACGATCCCGCTGCATGCCTTGCGCACCGCCGACTGGTGGCACTTCGCGCGCCGGATCCCGCTATCGAAGAGCTTTGTCCGCCTCGACCACGTCACGACCGTGGAACTGCAGGCCGACGACGCCAGCGCCGCCGGCCACACCATCACGGTCGAAGTCCGCAGGATCGAATTTCGCGGGAAATGGATCTCCAGGACGACGCTGCTCGGCTGGCTGATGGCCGCATGGACGGGCTGCGGCATGCTCGGGCTGTCGCTCGGCCTGCTGCACTTCCGGTCCGGCATGCAGGCCAGCAGGACGCGCCTCGAACAGCTGGCCGCCATCGACCGGGAACGCAAGGAAGCCGCGGCCGCGCGCGAGACCGCGCTGGCGGAGGCCGTCGCACTGGCGCGCCAGCGCAGCCAGTTCCTCGCGCAGATGAGCCACGAATTGCGCACGCCGCTCAACGCCATCATCGGCTACGCCCAGCTGCTGGGACGCGATTGCCACGACCTCACCGAACGCCAATCGGCCGGCCTGGCGACCATCCGCGAGAGCGGCCAGCATCTGCTCACGCTGATCAACGACATCCTCGACCTCGCACGGGTCGAAGCCGGCAAGATGGTGCTGCACCCGGGCGCCGTCCATCTCGACACGTTTCTCCAGGTGCTGGCGAACATCATGCGCGTGAAGGCCGAGGAGAAGGGCCTGGCGTTCAACTGCGAACTCGCGCCCGGCCTGCCGGCCGCGGTGACGGCCGACGAGACGCGATTGCGCCAGGTGCTGCTCAACCTGCTGGGCAATGCGGTGAAATTCACCGACAACGGCAAGGTCTCGCTGCGGGTGCTGCCGGCCGCGCCGTCCGGTGCGCCGGACATGGCGCGGCTGCGCTTCGAGGTGGCCGACAGCGGCATCGGCATGAACGCCCAACAGCTGGCGCGCATCTTCCAGCCCTTCGAACAGGTGGCGACGGCGCAGCGGCGCGAAGGCGGCACGGGCCTGGGCCTGGCCATCAGCCAGCAACTGGTGCAGCTCATGGGCGGCAGGATAGCCGTCGCCAGCGCGCCCGGCAAAGGCAGCACGTTCTCGTTCGAGATCGACGTGCCCGTGGCCGCCGCCTCTCCGGCCGCCGCGGCACCGCACGAGACCCTGGTGGGCTACGAGGGCGAGCGCAGGCGGCTGCTGGTCGTGGACGACGTGCCGCAGAACCGCGCCATGCTGCTGGACCTGCTGCAGGACACCGGCTTCATCGTCGCCGCGGCATCGACCGGACGCGAAAGCCTGGTCCTGCTCGACAGCTTCAAGCCGGACCTGATCCTGATGGACGTCATGATGCCGGTGATGGACGGGAACGAGACGACGCGCCAGATCCGTCACATGCCGGGCTGGGGCGACGTCCCGATCATTGCCGTGACGGCCAGCGCCAGCCCGGAGGACGAACGCAAGAGCCGCGCCGCCGGCGCCAGCGCCTTCCTCGCCAAGCCGGTCGACCACGACCTCCTGCTGCGCACCATCGGCAGGCTGCTGGCGCTGCAGTGGATCACCGGACACCCGGCGCCCGAGGGCGGCGAGGATGCCGCGCTGGCCGTCCCGCCGGCCGACGAGATCGAGGCGCTGTGGCAGCTGGCGCAGATCGGCAACATGCGCAAGATCCGCGAGCGGGCCGCCTACCTGCGTGGGCTCGATCCGGCCTATGCGCCGTTCGCGAACCGCCTGGACGCGCTGGCGCAGGGCTACCATTCGAAGCAACTGGTCGCGTTCGTGGCGCGCTTCCGGAACAATTCCGAAAAAGTACTGGACGACCGGTCGGTGTAGGGTTGCCGTGTGCGCATGAACGCGCCCAACCCGACACCTGCCGTATCCCTTAAGCAAGGGATAAGATCATGAACGTGCTGATCGTTCGTCGCCTTAACGCGAACAGAACCTTATGCACCAGATTGTTGGCTCCGCGGCAGCGGACTGCTACAAAAACCGCATATCGTTAGAACGCTCGCCGGGATATGGATATGTCAACATATTCGTTCTGCATCGGGCCTTCCCTTCGTAAGATGTTTCGACTCATCCATAACGAAAGGGACGTCATGACCGCCAACACCAAGCGCCGCCTGGCCCGCCTCCGACAACGACAGCACCAGGCACGCCGCCTGCAAACGTGCGCCCTGCTGGCCCTGTGCATGTTGCCGGTGGCGGCCGCCTTCGCCGCGCCCAGCGTGTTCCCGACGGGCGTCACCCGCTACGAACCGCAGAAGGCGTGGAACGGCTACGTGCTGTTCTCGGGCCAGGACAAGAAGACGCACCTGATCGACATGAACGGCAACGAGGTCCACCAGTGGGCGCAGGAAGGCTTTCCGCCCGTGCTGGTGGAACCGTCCAAAGCCGGCGGCGCGCGCGGCCGCGTGCTGCTGCAACTGGCGCAGCTGCCGGGCGTGCAGACCGCGGGGAATGGCCTCGGCAATACCGCGATCGGCGAGCTGGATTGGGACGGCAAGGTCGTCTGGCGCTGGGGCGCGGCCGCGCAGGCGGCATACGGCGGCGCCGACACGAACACGAATGCCGACGTCAGCCCAAGTGCGGGCGGCGCGGCGAAGCAGCACCACGACTGGGAGCGTCTGTCCAACGGCAACACGCTCGTGCTGGCGAACCTCGTGCATGACGTGAAGGGTTTCAAGGCGCCGCGGGTGCTGGACGACGTGCTGTACGAAGTCGACCCGCAAGGGAAGATCGTGTGGCGCTGGACGGCGTCCGACCACCTCGGCGAATTCGGCTTTTCGAAAGCCGCGCTCGACCAGCTGCGCAACGCCGCGCCGCGCGAAGGCGCCAAGGCGGTCGACTACCTGCACACGAACAGCGCCCGCGCGCTGGGCCCGAACAAATGGTTCGACGGCGGCGACGCGCGCTTCGCGCCGGACAACGTGATCATCAGTTCGCGCCAGGCGAACATCGTCGCCATCATCGACAGGAAGACGGGCAAGGTCGTGTGGCGCCTCGGCCCCGATTTCGCGCCCACGGGCGGCAAGCTGCCGCGGCCCGTCGACCAGCTGATCGGCCAGCACGACCCGCACCTGATCGCGCCCGGCCTGCCCGGCGCCGGCAACCTGATCGTGTTCGACAACCAGGGCGAGGCCGGCTACCCGATCGTCAGCCCCGGCATCTTCCCGCACTCGCGCGTGCTGGAGATCGACCCGGTCAAGCAAGAGATCGTGTGGGAGTACACCGCGGTGGACTCGAAGCAGACGCAGTGGAGCTTCTACAGCGCCTTCATCAGCAGCGCGCGCCGCCTGCCGAACGGGAACACCCTCATCGACGAAGGCATGAACGGCCGGGTCTTCCAGGTCACGCCGCAGGGCGAGATCGTGTGGGAATACGTCAGCCCGTTCTACGGCGATTCCGCCGTCGGCGGCAGCGGACGCACGGTGCGCACGAACTGGGTCTATCGCGCCCAGCCCGTGCCGTACGACTGGGTGCCGGCCGGTACGCCGCGCAGCGAGCGTCCGCTCGACACCGTCGCCAGCACGCGCTAACCCCTTTCATTTTTTTGTAACGCCTGCGGCGCGTACCCCCGCGCGCCGCGGCGGCTTCGCTCATCCCGATTTTCATGACGTTCAAGGAGAACTACGTGTTTTACGCATCCGCAGCTCAGCACAAGACCAGGCGCCACGACGCGCCGGCCGTTTCACGCACCACCATCGCGGCGGCGGCCATGATGATGTGCGCCGGATGCGTGTGGGCGCAGGAATCGGGACCAAACCCGGGGCCGAATGCCGCCGTCGCGCCGGTGCTCGCCGCCGCCGATGCGGGTCCCGATCCCGCCGCCACGCAACCGCTGTCCGACACGATCCAGACGGTGCTCGTCTCCACCCGCCGCCGCGTCGAAAGCGCGCAGAGCGTGCCGACGCCGATGACGGTTCTGAACGGCGACGAGCTGGAAGCGAACCGCGTCTACCGCGCCCAGGACCTGCAGCAACTGCTGCCCAGCACGACGATCAACTACGTCCACGCCCGCCAGATGAGCTTTGCGGTGCGTGGTCTCGGCAACAACCCCGCCAGCGACGGCCTGGAAGGCAGCGTGGGCCTGTACCTCGACAACGTCTACCTCGCCCGCCCCGGCATGGCTGCGTTCGACGCGCTCGACATCGAACAACTGGAACTGCTGCGCGGTCCGCAGGGCACGCTGTTCGGCAAGAACACGACGGCAGGCGTCGTGAACATCTCGTCGCGCAAGCCATCGCACGACGTGGAATCGCAGGCGGAAATCTCGGCCGGCAGCTACGGCTACGTGCAGGGCAAGCTGGTGCTGAACCGTCCCGTGACGGACGCCCTGGCGGCGCGCCTGTCCGTGTACCGCACGCAGGACGACGGCTATATCCGCAACCGCTACAACGGCACCCGCGTGCAGGGCGGCCTGCGCCAGGGCCTGCGCGCACAGGCCCTGTATGAACCAGGCAAGGACTTCAGCCTGCGCGTCATCGCCGACTACAACGAGGAAGACTCGAACAACGGCACGCTGATTTTCTATAACGCCGGCGCGACGGGCAAGTATCTCGCGCAGGCGGCCCTCGTCGGCGGGCATCCTGTCACGGATCCGGAAGATCGTGCGGTCACCCTCGACAACGGCTCGCACGTGAACGTGCACCAGGGCGGCGTGTCGGCGGAAGCCAACTGGAACCTCGCCAACGCCAGCCGCATCACCTCGATCAGCGCGTGGCGCACCTGGAACTTCGTGCCGCACAACGACGACGGCCTCGACGTGCCGGTAACCTTGAACGTGGGCCAGTCCGCGCAGCACCGCCAGTTCACGCAGGAGCTGCGCTGGGGAAGCAGCCCGGGCGCGGTCGACACGGTCGCCGGTGCCTACTATTACTACCAGGAGCTGGAGAACAACGCGTTCACCGTCAACGGTCCCCTCGCCGACCGCTTCAACGGCAATCCGGTCGGCGCGTGGAACGACGTCACAAGCAACTCGCCGGGCACGCTGCGCGTCAACAGCTACGCGCTGTTCGGCCAGGCCACATGGCATGCGACCGAGCGCTGGGACCTGACGGCCGGCCTGCGCGGCACGTACGAGGACAAGCGCGTGCGCGTGATCCGGTACGCGCCCGTCGGCCCGACGGCCACCGGCCCTGCCCTTACCGTGCGCAACGCGCGCTACGGCGCCTACGATTCCGGTCCGCTGGCGCTGCACCAGTCCAGCCCCAGCGCGCTGCTCTCGGCCGGCTACAAGGCGTGGGACGACGTCCTGTTGTACGCCAGCCTGTCGCACGGCGAGAAGTCCGGCGGCATCAACCTGCAGGTGCCCGGCGCGGCCGGCGCGGCGTCGCTGCTGGTCGGCGCCGAACGCGCCAACGCGGCCGAACTGGGTGTGAAAAGCACGCTGCTGAACCGTCGCCTGCAACTGAACGCGAACCTGTTCGCGACCGTCGTCCACGGCTACCAGAGCAATGCCTACGACCCGGCGACACGGACGTCGTACCTGACGAACGCCGGTGACGTGCGCACCCGCGGCATCGAGTTCGAGGTCCTCGCGATTCCCGTCCGTACCCTGCACATCCAGGCGAACGTGTCGTTCAACGACCCGCGCTACCTGACGTACAAGAATGCGCCGTGCGCACCGGAAGTGAGTGCCGTGTCGTGCGATTTGTCCGGCCGCGACGCCCTCGTCAACGCGCCGCGCCGCACCGCGAACGTGGGCGCGCGCTGGGAGCTTCCGCTGGATGACACGTGGCGCGCCTATGTGAACGGCAACGTGTCGTACCGCTCGTCGACCTACGGCACACTGGACGCGTCGAAGTATTCGCGCATCCCGGCGTACGGCCTCGCCAACCTGTCCGCCGGCGTGCGCTCGAACGGCGAGCACGCGTGGGACGTGCAGCTGTGGGCCCGCAACCTGTTCGACCGCCAGTACTACACGAGCATGTGGAACGGCACGTTCGGCTCGTACAACGCCGTCATCGGCACGCCGCGCACGATCGGCGCGACGGCCCGTCTCGATTTCTAGGCAAGGAACCATCATGAGCAAAACCGACCAGAAACGCCGCGCCGTCATCAAGGGCCTCCCCGCCCTCGCCCTCGCCCTCGCCCCGCAGGCACTGTTCGCGGCCGACCGCAAGGGCCAGCAGCCGAACATCGTCTTCATCCTCGCGGACGACCTGGGTTACGCCGACCTGGGCGTCTACGGCAACACGGATTTCACCACGCCGAACCTCGACCGCCTGGCCGCGCAGGGCGTGCGCTTCACGCAGGCCTACGCCAATTCCGCCGTGTGCTCCGCCACGCGTTTCGGCCTGATCACGGGCCGCTACCAGTACCGCCTGCGCGGCGGACTGGAAGAACCGATCGCCGGGGCGTCGAAGACCATCGGCCTGCCGCCGCAGCACCCCACGCTGCCGTCGCTGCTGAAGCAGGCGGGCTACCGCACCGCGCTGTTCGGCAAGTGGCACCTGGGCTACCTGCCCGTGTTCGGTCCCCTCAAGAGCGGCTACGACATCTTCTTCGGCAACTACGGCGGCGCCATCGACTACTTCACGCACAAGCCGGGCGTCGGCCCCGAGGTGCCGGAAGACCTGTACGAAGGCGAAGTCCCGGTGCACAAGGTCGGCTATTACACCGACCTGCTCGCGGATCGCGCCACGGAATACATCGGCCAACAGGATGGGAAGCAGCCGTTCTTCCTGTCGCTGCACTTCACGGCGCCGCACTGGCCGTGGGAAGGTCCGGGCGACGAAGCCGTGTCGCGCGACATCGGCAACATCTTCCACTACGACGGCGGCGACCTGGTCACGTACGGCAAGATGGTGACGGGGCTCGACACCGCGATCGGCCGCGTGCTCGACGCGCTACGGCACAAGGGCCTTGCCGACGACACGATCGTCATCTTCACGAGCGACAATGGCGGCGAGCGCTTCTCGAAGACGTGGCCGTTCAGCGGCCAGAAGACGGAACTGCTGGAAGGCGGCATCCGCGTGCCCGCGATCGTCCGCTGGCCGCGCCGCCTTGGCGCCGGCAAGACGACGGACCAGGTCGCGATCAGCATGGACTGGCTGCCGACGCTGCTCGCCGCGGCCGGCGGCGCGCCCGATCCGGCCTACCCGCCCGACGGCCAGGACCTGCTGCCCGTGCTGACGGGCCAGCGCACGCCCGGCGAGCGGACGCTGTTCTGGCGCTACAAGGCGAACGCCCAGCGCGCCCTCCGTTCGGGCAATTGGAAATACCTGCGCCTGAACGGCAACGACTTCCTGTTCGACGTGGCCAATGACCAGCGCGAGCGCGCCAACCTTGTCCAGCGCCACCCGGACGTATTCGACAAGCTGAAGGGGGAATGGGAGAGCTGGAACGCGAGCATGCTGCCGATCACGCCCGACGTGCGCACGCACGGCGTGAACGGGAAGGTGCAGGCCGACCACTACCACGCGGAGGGCACCGACTGACCGGTCAGTCCTGGGCTGCGTCGTCCTTCTCGTCGCGGCCCAGCAACTCGGTGGACCACTCCTGCCAAGTACAGTTGGGGCAACGCCGCCACAACAGGATCAGGAAAAACGTCGCGCAACCGAATGCCAGCACGATCGCGTGCAACGCAAGATCCGGTTCGAGCCCATAGAGTAAATCCAGCATGGCGCACCTACCTTCCTGGCGGAATCATTCATGGCGATACCGCATGATTCCACTGTAGACCAAGCAGGAGGCCGTGTCCAGCGCACGCCGAAGGCGTGCTCAAGGCACCTCGAAAAACCGTCGCGAGCGGCAGCAATGTTGTCCGAGAAGCGCAGCTGTACGAGTAGTACAGCGAGCATCGCAGGACGACAGTGCAACGCGCAGCAGGTTTTTCGACGTGCCTGTCAAATGGGTTTCAGGAACAGTCCGACGGTGAGCGCGATGCCGATGCAGACGATGGCGACGCGCAACGCCTTCTCGTTCACGCGGTGCAGCGCCCATGCGCCCAGCAAGCCGCCGATGACGGCCCCCGCCGCCAGCACGCCGCACTGCAGCCAGTGCAGGTCGGGCGACGTCAGGAACAGGACGACGGCCGACGCATTCATCACGCCGGCGAGCACGTTTTTCGTGGCCCCGGCATTGCGCGCGGCGAGGCCCGCCATCGTCAGCGCGGCCAGCATCAGGATGCCGATGCCGCCGCCGAAATAGCCGCCGTAGACGGCGATCAGGAATTGCGCGACCGCCGTCGCCGCGGGTCCGAGGTGCACGGCGCCCGCCGCGCCGGGTTTGCGGAAGAAGCTCCCCCACGTGAACAGGGCCGTCGCGAACAGCACGAGCCACGGCACGAGCCGCGCGAACACGGCCGGCGACGTGTGCAGCAACAGCAATCCACCCGCCGCGCCGCCGGCGATGCTCAACACGAACAGCGCCCAGAACGGCAGGCCGCCTGCGCCGCTGACCAGCTTGCGGCCGGCGTATCCGGACGTGATCTGCGCGGGGAACAGCGCGACGGTGGACGTGATGTTCGCGGCGAGCGGCGACATGCCGGACACGATCAGCGCGGGCAACGTGACGAACGAGCCGCCGCCCGCCAGCGCGTTCTGCACGCCGGCCCACAGCCCGGCCAGGAAGACGAGCAGCAGCATCATGGTGCCGCTCCGTATCGATGGTCGTTGGCTGGGCGGTGTGGTGTCGGCATGGCGCGGCGGTGAGCTGGTCGGAAGCCCATCTTACACCGCGCCCCGTGCCGTCGTCAGTGGCCGCCCTTCTCGCCGTTCTTGTGACCGTGGTCGCCGCCCTTGTCCGGGCCGTGGGCGGGGGCCGCGTGCGGCTGCGGCGCCGGTTGCGGATGCGGCGCGGGCTTCGGTGCGGCCGGCGCCGGCGGCTGCGGTCGCGGTGCCGGCTGCGGATGGATTGCAGGCTGCGGACGCGGCGCCGGCTGGGGCGCCACATGCTGCGCCGGCTGCGGATGCGGATGCGGTGCGGGCTGCGCATGCTGCGCCGGCGGCTGCGGGCGCGCGGCCGGCTGGGGATGCGGCGCCTGCAGCGGCGCCCGCGGTTGCGCCATCGCCCCATGTGCGGCGATGCGCGGCTCGTCCGCAGGCCTGCCCCGGCCCGCGTGCGGCGGCTGCGGACGGCCCGCTTCCGCGGCCGTCGCGCCTGCGCCGGTGCCGCCACGCGCGGCCAGTTGCGCGGTGTTCCGCGGGCCGTGCACATCCGGCGGCGCGACTGGCGGGCGTCCGGCGAATGGCGGTGCTTCGTGGACGAGTCGGCCGGCCGGCGCGGCGCCGGGCACGGGACCACGCGCCGGTTGCGGCGTCACCGGCTTGCCGAGCGCAGGACGCAGCACCCGCAGCGGCACCGGCCCGTGCACGGCCACGCGCGCATCCGGACGCGCCGCCGCCGGGCCGGGCCCGTGCCCGAAGCCGTGCGCCGGCAATGCCCGCGTCACCGCGACGCGCTGCAGCACGGGCCCCGGCGGCAGGCGACCGGGGGCCGTGCCGATCCGGCTTTGCGGCAGCGGCCGCGCCTGCGGCGCCGCCAGCACCGGCGCGGCACGGGCCACGCCGGGCGGCAGCAGCAGGCCGGCCGCGCCGACGGCGCGGCCTGCGCGAACTGCCGCGCGGGCATCGCCACGATCGCACCGGGCACGCCGCGGTTCCGGTAGTCGATGTTCGCGGTGTTGTCGACGATGGTCGTCTGCCGGATCACGGTATTGGTCACGTTGACGTTCGTGATGTACGTTGGGCTGGCGTGGTACGGCGGCCGGTATGGCTCGTGCGGCGCGAGCGGGAACCAGCCGACGCCGGGATCGGAGCGGCCGCCGAACGCCAGCACGGTCCCGACGAACGCCACCAGCGCAGGAGCGTACACGGGTTGCGCGCGCGCGGGCGCCGGCACCCAGGCCCACGTGTCGGGCGTGCGGATCCAGCGGCCGTAGTGCGACACGGCGTAACCGTAAGGCTGGTCGTCGATCCACGTCCAGCCCCACGGATCGATCCACGCCCAGTGTCCCGCGTGATACGGCGCCCAGTTGCGGGGCGCGCGATCCGGCACCCACACGGTGCCGTAGTCGGGCATGGTGCGCCAGCTGCCGTAGTCGTCGAGGTCTTCGAAGCCGACGACGCCCTGCGGCACGTAGCGGCGTGCGATGGCGCGCTCGTAGCGCTGGTCGCGCGCCAGCGCCCAGCGGTCGAATTCATCCGGCGGCGCGGGCGGGAGCAGCACGTAGTTGTCCAGGTCCTGGCCGCCGAAGCGATAGCCCTGCCCCGGCGCGAGCGACAGCGACGTGCCGTCGCCGTACGCGTCGCCGGCGCCGTTCAGCACCGTCACGTCCGTCGTGCTGCCGTCCGGCGCGACGGCGAGCCGGTAGTCGCCGGCCGCGCGCGCGACGAAGGCGAGGTTCGGCGTATCCACCTCGACGGTTTCGCCCGGCGCCAGGCGGCGCACGTGCAGGTCGATGCGGCCCTGCGACACCTGCAGTTGCGTCGTGCGTTCATCGGCCGCGAGCACGGTCAGCAAGGTGCCCGCGTCCATGCGCGCGACGGCGGCGCCGAACTGGGCTTCGTCGCGCCCGCCGGCGTCCGTCCACAGGCGGTCACCCGCGACGAGGGGCCGGTTGAGCGATGCCTGCGCCCAGTCGGTGGCGCCGGCGGGAGACAAGCTGACGGGGCCGGCGAGGTAGGCGATGCGGCCCACGCGCGCGGGCGGGTCCTGCATCTGCGCGGCGGCGATCGTCGCGGTGAATAGCAGGCCGAGTGCGACGGCCGGCCGGAGGAAGTTCGAAGCGCTCATGATCGTCGGTACAACGTGGGAATGATGCCCGATCATAGTCCCGGCGCCGCGCGCGCACGGTACGCTGTCACACCGTGTTACAGAAGTTGCAATGCAGCTCAGCGCACGAGGCCCGGATACGTGAAGGCGATGAAGTGGACGGCGTTCAGCGCGAAGTGCGTGAGGATCGCGCCTTCGATGCGCCCGGAACGCAGGTACGCGGCGGCATAGCCGAAGCCCGCCAGCGTCGCGAACAGCACGAGCAGCGGGCCGCCGGCGGCGTGCGCGAGCCCGAACAGCAAAGTCGATACGACCACTGCGGCGGCCACGCCGTAACGCCTTCCCGCCATGCCGCGCGCCAGGCCGCCGAGCAGGTAGCCGCGGAAGAAGGCCTCCTCCGTCACGCAGGTGATCAAGAGATTATTGACGAGGAACCAGGATGTCCAAGGCAGCCATTTGACGTCCGGCCGCACCACGCCGAGCAGCAGGCCCGCACCGAGGACGGCGACGAGCGTCGCCGCCAGCACGGGCAGCGTACGGCGCAGCATCGGCAACCAGTCGGCACGCGCGCGGATCGGCGCGCAGAACACGCCCATCAGCACGATGCCGGCGATGGCCTTGTCGAAGTTCGCGTACAGCGTGAACGGCGGCGCGCCCGCCGACACCTGCGCATGGTCGACCAGCAGCGGATTGTGAAAGCCCGGCAGCCGGTGCAGCGCCAGCAGCAGAGCGCACACGCCCGTCAGCACGAGCAGCGGGATGCGGACCGAAGCCCGGCCGGCCGCGCGCGCGCCGAACGCCAGCGCGAGGTAGAACAAGGTGACGGCGAGGCCGATCCCGTCGAGCACCCCGACGGCCTTAGCGACCGCGCACGCCAGCAGCACGCCCGCGCACCACGCCCAGTCGCGATTCCCCCGCACTGCGGGCGCCGGCACCCACAACGCCAGTACGGCCAGCGCCAGCGCAGCGCACGCCGCCATGAGACCGGGAGCGCCCGCCACGAATCAGCCGTGCGAACGTTTGTGCATCTGCTTGTGCATGCGGCGCAGGCTGAGCCACACGAGGCCCGCCACGACGGGCACCAGCGCGCCCGTGAGCAGGTCCGGATTGACCGGCATGCCGAGACTCTTGAGGCCCTTGCCCGCATAACCGAGCAGGCCCACGACGTAGTACGAGATCGCCGCGACCGACAAGCCCTCGACGGCCTGCTGCAGGCGCAGTTGCTGGGCGGCGCGGCGGTCCATCGATTGCAGGATTTGCCGGTTCTGGTTTTCCTGGACGATGGAGACGCGGGTGCGCAGCAGGTCGTTGACGTTGGCGATGCGGCGCGCCAGCGCTTCCTGGCGCGCGGCCGTCGATTCGCACGTGTTCATCGCCGGCGTCAGGCGGCGGTCCATGAATTCCTCCACGGTCGGCACGCCTTCGATGCGGGCCTCGCGCAATTCCTCGATGCGCGCCTTCACGAGGCGGTAGTACGCTTTCGATGCCGAGAAGCGGTAACCGTTGTCGAGCGAAAGCTTTTCCAGGCGCGCCGCGAGCTTCGTGATCTGTGCCAGCAGGTCCTGGTCGCCGGCGACCGCCTCGCCCGCGACCATGCGCTCGGCCAGCGTGGCCAGTTCGGCCTCGATATCGTCCAGCGCGTTGGACACGGTGCGCGCGGCCGGCAGGCCGAGGAGCGCCATCATGCGGTAGGTGTCGATCTCCAGCACGCGCTGCGCGAGGCGGCCGGCCTGCTGCGCGCGCATCTCGACATCGCGCAGCACGAAGCGCGAGAAGCCGTCGGACTGGATCGCGAAATCCGTCCACACCTCGCCGCCCTGCATGACGCGCGAGCCGACCAGGTTGTTGCTGGCGAAGCCGTCCTGCAGCGTGGCCGGATCGGCGGCGCCGCGCTCCAGCAGCACGTGCGCGGCGGACATCAGGCGGCCGTGCAGGCCTAGGATCCACGCCTGCGGCAGGTGCGCGAGCGGCATGCGCGCGAACGCCTCGGCGAGCGGCAGTCCGGGCGCGATCTTTTCCGTAAACGTGTACGTGGCGAACTCCGTGTGGCGTTCCCACTTGAGGCGGAAACGGCCGAAGTCGTGATAGAAGTGATTGGCCGTCACGTTCGGCGCCGCGACGCCGAAATGCCCGCACAGCGCGGCGAGCAGTGCATGCTGGTTGGGACCGTGCTCGCTGCGCGATCCGGCCTCGTTGGCGCGGTACACGGCGAGGTGGGTGATGGCTTCGGGCGCTTCCAGCCGGAGGAAGGGACGCGAATGGATTTCGGCGGCCAGCGGAATGCGCTGGGCGTGGCTCAGGCTTGGATATGCGGTCGTCATGGTTCGATTCGTCGGCTCGGCAATATTTCCCATTGTACATGCGTATGCACAGCGCTGGAACGGCGCCGACCCCAACCTTGACCGAATAAAGTTCAGCGCGCGGCAAAACCACCAACGCAGTCAGCCCAAATGACCGTTTTGGTCCGACCACTTGCAACATTATCCCGACCAAACTAAGATGCGATCTTGGCAATCGCCTCCACTTTTTCCTGGACTGACACAATGAGAAAAATGCCCGCGCCACCCGATGCGATTGCGACCGAGCCGCGACTGTATCGCGTGGTGTCGAGCCGGATCGAAGCGCTGATCCGGGAAGAGC
The DNA here is from genome assembly GCF_059491305.1 of Massilia sp. Masssp94. Classification (NCBI taxonomy): domain Bacteria; kingdom Pseudomonadati; phylum Pseudomonadota; class Betaproteobacteria; order Burkholderiales; family Oxalobacteraceae; genus Massilia; species Massilia sp. Masssp94. The sequence continues at coordinate 6,001,943 of NZ_CP168501.1, read as the reverse complement.
ACATCAAGCCGGGCGAGCGCCTGCCCGCCGAGCGCGACCTGGCCACGAAGCTGGGCGTCTCGCGCACCTCGCTGCGCGAAGCGCTGATCGCGCTGGAACTGGGCGGCGTCGTCGAAGTGCGCGGCGGCTCCGGCGTGTACGTCAGCGAACAGGCGGCGTTGCCGACCGCGCGCCCGGCGGCCGGTCCCGGTCCGTTCGAGGTGCTCGCCGCGCGCCGCATGATCGAGGTCGAGGTCGCGGCGCTGGCCGCGAAGAATGCGACGCCGGCGGCCGTCGATGCGATCCTCGTCGCCGTCGAGCAGATGGAGCAGAACCAGGACAACCTGGGCGAGAACGAATCGGCCGACCGCAACTTCCACCTCGCGATCGCGCGCGCGGCCGGCAACAGCGCCCTCGTCGGCGTGATCGAATACCTGTGGGCCCAGCGCGGCAGCCTCTGGCACAAGCTGACGGAGCACTTCCAGACCGAGGAACTGCGCCAGCTGACGCTCCTCGACCACCGCGCGATCCTGGCCGCCATCGCCTCGCACGACGTGGCCGGCGCCCGGTCGGCCATGCGCGCGCACCTCGACCGCGTGACGCGCACCTTCTCGCGCGGCTGAGCATGGAGATCTGGGTCGACGCCGATGCCTGCCCGGCCGTCATCAAGGACATCCTGTTCCGCGTGGCCGACCGCGTGCAGCTGAACGTCACGCTCGTGGCCAACCAGTTGATCCGCGTACCCGGCTCGCGCTTCATCCGCGCGCTGCAGGTGCCTGCCGGCGCGGACGCGGCCGACGCCGAAATCGTGGCGCGCGTGCAGCCCGGCGACATCGTCGTGACGGGCGACATTCCCCTCGCCGCCCTCGTGCTGGACAAGGGCGGCATGCCATTGAATCCGCGCGGCGAGTGGTACACGAAGGACACCATCGCGCAGCAGCTCACGATGCGCGCGTTCATGGACGAATTGCGTTCCAGCGGCGTCGACACGGGCGGACCTGCCGCGTTCAGCCAGGCGGACAGGCAGCGGTTCGCGAATGCGCTCGACCGCGAACTGGCGAAGCGCGCGCGGCCCGGCCCCGCCTCATAGAAAGCCGAACAGCTTCTTGCCCGCGTTCGGCCGGCGCGCATCGATCATGTCGTCGATGTGCTTCTTGTCGAAGCGCTCCAGCAGTTTCTCGGCGCCGGCACGCAGCTTCAGCGCCAGTTCCTCCTTGTAGAGCGGGACGACCGCGAAGAACGCGATCTCCTTGTCGGCGTCGATACGCAGCCGGTGGAAGCCGTCCGGCACGCTGATCGACGGCAGCAGGATGCAGCCGTCGAACCGGACGTCCGCCGCGTACGGCTCCGCCGGGTCGCCGTTCGGCACCGTATGGCCCCAGCCCAGCCACGTGTCGTACTTGTGCGGCAGCCGGGCCAGCGTCTTGAGCAGCCGGACGGGCCAGTACCAGCGCTCGTCCTCGAACGATTCCTTGTCCAGCTTCCAGTCCGGCGGGAGCGTGATCATCAGCTCGGCGTGGCGCGGGACGTCGGCGTCCGGCGGCGTCGCCATCGGCAGGTCGCTCATGCCGGACGTGACCAGCCGGATGAACGGGTAGGCCTCCGTCGGCTTCACGATATGGACGTCGATGTGCACCGTGTCGGACACCAGTTCATGGAACACGCAATCGACGGGCCCGAGGTGGCGGTCGATGTGGTCCGAAATCTGCTGCAGGCAGATCTCGCCCTGCGGCGGCGTCCACGGCGTGCTTTCCGTGTGGTGGTAGATCGGATCGCCGTGCAAGGACACGACGTTGCTGGCTCGGTATGCGCTCATCGCGGCCCCCTCGAATGCTGACCCGACGAGTCTAGCAGCGCGGATGCCGCGAAAATGCGCGCATTTCCACTTACGCAGCCGCTTCCGGTTGCCGCAGCGTGTCCACCGCCCGCGCCACCGACGACGCATGCGCGCACATCGTCTCGGCCGCATCCGCGCTCTGCCCGACCAGCTCGGCCGTCTGCCGCGTCGTCAGCTCGATTTCGCGGATCGAATCGCGCACCTGCCCGATGCCGTCGCGCTGTTCCTGGCTCGCGCCCGAGATCGCGGTCATGATGCCGGCCACGCGCTGGACCGAGCCGACGATCTGGTGCATCGCCTGCCCCGCTTCGTCCACCAGCCGGCCGCCCGCGTCCACACGCACGACCGAGTCGCCGATCAGCTGCCTCACTTCCTTGGCCGCCTGCGCGCTGCGCTGGGCGAGGCTCCGCACTTCGCCCGCCACGACGGCGAAACCGCGCCCCTGCTCGCCCGCGCGCGCCGCCTCGACGGCCGCGTTCAGCGCGAGGATGTTGGTCTGGAAGGCGATGCCGTCGATGACGTTGACGATGTCCTGCACTTCGCGCGAACTGGAGCGGATAGCTTCCATCGTCTGCACGACGTCCGCGACGACGTCGCCGCCCTTCACGGCCAGCGCGGAGGCCGACGCCACCAGCTCGTCGGCCAGCGCCGCGTGGTCGACGTTGCGCTTGACGGTGGCCGTCAGGTGGTCGACCGCGGCCGCGGCCTGTTCCAGCCGCGCGGCCTGCGCCGCGGCGCGCGCGGACAGGTCGGCGCTGCCCGCCGCCACCGCGCTGGACGTCTGCGTGATCAGGTCCATGTCGCGCGCCACCTGGTCCGCGCTGCTGCGCATCGCCCGCAAGGTGGCGTGCAGGGTGCCGGCGCTCGCCGCGACGGCCGTCGTCTCGCGCTGCAGGCGGACGGCGAGGTACGACAGCACGGCCGCCTCGACGACGACGTACGCGGCGTGCAGCAGCACGATGCCGATGCCCGGATGCGTGAAGCACAGCGTCGGATAGCCCCATTCCTGCAGATAGTTGAACGTGAGGTGGTGGACGGCGGCCGTGCCCGCGGCGGCGATGATGACGCGCCAGTCCTGGTAGCAGACGAGGAAGGCGAGCAGGACGAAGATTCCGAAATGCAGCTCCGTCATGCCGTGCGCCTGGTGGATGTTCAGCGCGCAGAACAGCATCAGCGCGACGGCGACGGACAGCCGCGCGGCGAGGCTGCCCGGCGCCGCGGCGATCAGCGCGCTCGGCACGAGGGCGAGCGGCAGGCCGACGGCGACCGCCAGCGGCAGCGAGTCGTACACGAGCCCCAACGCCAGCGACGTGGCGAAAAGCGCCCACAGGACGGCGAGGAACAGTTTGTCGGCGTTGTTGGCATGGTCGGCCCTGGCGCCGGATGAGGTCGGATGCATTTTGTGACTTCCCTTTTATTTATCCGTAACACATTGATTTTGCGGGTCTATTGACGCAGCAACGTTCAATGATATTGGGAAATTTTTATTGGATTCTTGCAGATTGTCACAACGCCATGACTGGCCCCCAAACGGTGTGCCGCTTTCCCTCATCAAGACGCGGAAAAACAACAAGACCCGCCGCCGGGCCGGGTTTAGCCTTCCAGGCATGAAAAAAATCTCGATCATCGACTCGCACACCGGCGGCGAACCCACCCGGCTCATCGTCGACGGCGGCCCGGACCTGGGCAACGGCCCGCTGTCCGAACGGCTCGCGCGGATGCGCGCCGAACACGACCACATCCGCACGGGCACCGTGTGCGAACCGCGCGGTTCGGACGTCCTCGTGGGCGCGCTGCTGTGCGAACCCCATGCGCCGGAGTGCGCGGCGGGCGTCATCTTTTTCAATAACGTCGGGTACCTGGGCATGTGCGGACATGGCACGATCGGCCTCGTCGTGTCGCTGGCCCACCTCGGCCGCATCACGGCCGGACGCCACCGCATCGATACGCCCGTCGGCGTCGTGACGGCCGAGCTGCACGCGGACGGTTCGGTGAGCATCGACAACGTGCCGTCGTACCGGACGCGCAAGGACGTCCACGTCGATGTCGCGGGCCATGGCACCGTGCGCGGCGACGTGGCGTGGGGCGGCAACTGGTTCTTCCTCATCAAGCACCATGCGCTCCACATCGCCCCGGCCAATATCCCGGCGCTGACGGCGTTTGCGCAAGCCGTCATGGCAGCGCTGGCCGCGCAAGGCATCGCGGGCGACGGCGGCGCGCCGATCGACCACGTGGAACTGTTCGCCCCATCTCTCAACGCCGACAGCCGCAACTTCGTGCTGTGCCCCGGCAAGGCGTACGACCGCTCGCCCTGCGGCACGGGCACCAGCGCGAAACTGGCTTGCCTTGCCGCGGACGGCACGCTGGAACAGGGCGCCGTGTGGCGCCAGGAGAGCATCATCGGCAGCGTGTTCGAAGGCAGCTACCGCCGCGCGGGCGATACCGTCGCGCCGACCATCCGCGGCACGGCCTGGGTCAGCGCCGAGTCGACGCTGCTGTTCGAGGAGGGCGACCCATTCGCATGGGGCATTCCCGTCTAGTCCAGCTTTATCTGCCGCCCGTACTCGGTCGGGCTCATGCCTACGTACGACTTGAACTGGCGGCTGAACGCGCTGTGGTCCGTGTAGCCGCATTCGTACGCGATCTCCGCGATCTTCGCGCCCGGATCCTGTTCGATCAGGGTGCGCGCCGCCGCCAGCCGGCATTGCACGAGCAGCTGCCGCGGCGAATGCTGGAACACTTTCTGGAACAGCCGTTCCACGCGCGACAGCGACAACCCCGCTTCCTCCGCCAGCGCCTTCAGCGAGATATTCTCCCGATAGTTGTCGCTGATGTGCTGCGCGATCCGCGCGATCTGCCGGTACGCCGGGTGCAGGTCGTCCAGCAAACCGAGGTCCTGCGACGTGCCGATCAGGCCGACGACGTCGCCATCCTTGCCGAACAGCGGTATCTTCTTCGTGATGCACCACCCGCGGCTGCGGCCGGGGTAGATGTGCAGTTCGAGCTGCTTGTCGATCGCCGTGCCACTGGCGATGACTTGCCGGTCCTGTGCGAGATACGTCTCGGCCAGCGCGCGCGGGAACAGTTCCAGCGCCGTCTTGCCGAGCACATCCTTCTTGTGCCGAACTCCGCAGCGCCGCACCATGGTGCGGTTGATGCTCACATAACGGCCGTCCCGGTCCTTGACGAAGAATGCGACGTCGCCAAGCGCGTCGAAGATCGCTTCCACGGCCTGCATGCCGATAGTGTCGATGGCCCGGATGGTAGTGTCGTCGATCATGTTGTCCTCCCGGACGCCAATATAGGCGGGTTGCGCCCGCATGGCAAACGGCGGCCGGGCGCTGTGCCGATTTCGGCTTCCCCGGCGAGCGCTTCACGCAAGACCCCGCCGCCAAACAGGCCTAGCATGAAACCTTTCAAGCAAAGGAGACTAACCCCATGTGGAAAGGTGTTCTTCCCGCCGTCACCACCAAGTTCGACGAGGACGGTTCGCTCGACCATGACGAAATGCTGCGCTGCTTCCGCATCCAGATGGACGCCGGAGTGGATGGCCTCATCGCTTGCGGTTCGCTGGGCGAGGGGCCGATGCTGTCGCACGACGAACGCATCGACGTCCTGAAACTCTGCAAGGAAGCGGCCGGCACGAAGCCCGCGCTGCTGACGGTCGCGGAAGCGTCCACGCGGGATGCGTGCGCGCTGGCGCAGAAGGCGGCCAGGGCGGGCGCGGACGGCCTGATGGTCGTCCCGAGCACGATCTACCATACGGACCCGCGCGAGACGGTGGCGACCTTGCGCGCCATCGCGCAGGCGGGCGACCTGCCGGTCATGATCTATTCGAACCGTCTCGCCTACCGCGTCGACGTGACCGTCGAGATCATGGAAGAACTGGCGGACGATCCCCGCTTCGTCGCCGTCAAGGAATCGTCGGACGACATCCGCCGCAGCACCGACATCATCAACCGTTTCGGCGACCGCTTCGACCTGCTGACCGGCGTCGACAACCTCGCGTTCGAAGCGCTGACGGTGGGCGCCCAGGGCTGGGTCGCCGGCGTGGGCCTCGCGTTCCCGGCAGAGACGGTGGCGATCTGGCGCCTGGTCCAGGCCAGGCGCTACGACGAGGCGCTGCGCATCTACCGCTGGTTCCGCCCCCTGCTGGACCTGGACGTGTCGACTTACCTCGTCCAGAACATCAAGCTCGCGGAAGCGATCGCGATCGGTTCGAACGAGCGCGTGCGCGCGCCGCGCATGCCGCTCGCCGGCGCGCGCCGCCAGGCGGTGGAGCAGACGATCCGCGCCGCCATCGCCAACCGCCCCGCCCTGCCCGCGCTGGCGTGAAGCATCCGGACGTGATCGTCGTCGGCGCCGGCATCGTCGGCGCGGCATGCGCGGCGGAGCTGCAGGCGCTCGGGCGCGACGTGCTGCTCGTCGATGCGAACCACCCAGGCAACGGCGTGACGGCGGCCGGCATGGGCCACCTCGTCGCGCTCGACGAGACGGACGATGAACTCGACCTGTGCCTGTTGTCGCTGGCGCGCTGGGACGAATACCTGTCCACCCGCGCCGGCCTCGCGGAACACGTCCGCTGCGGCACCCTGTGGGTCGCCGAGGACGATGCCCAGATGGCCCAGGCGCGCGTCCGCGCCGGGCGCCTGGCGCGGCGCGGCTGGGATGCGGCAGAACTGTCCGGCGCTGAGCTCGCGCGCGCGGAACCCGCGTTGCGCGCGGGCCTTGCGGGCGGCGTGCGCGTCGCGCGCGACGGCGTCGTGTACCCGCCCGCCGTCGCGCGCAACCTGGCCGGGACGCTCGTCGCGCTGGGCGGGCGGACGCGCTTCGGCACGTCCGTCGCCCGCGTCGACGACGGCAGCGTCACGCTGGCCGACGGCGAACGCATCGCCGCGGGCGACGTCGTCGTCGCGACGGGGACCGCCGTCACGCGGCTGCTGCCGGACATTCCGATCTTCCCGCGCAAGGGCCATCTCGCCATCACGGCGCGCTACCCGCGGCGGCTGTCGCACCAGGTCGTGAGCATGGATTATGGGCAAACCGAGGGCCAAACGGAAGCCGGCAGCGACGCCCTCGCCGTCGCGGCGAATGTCCAGCCGCGCATCACGGGCCAATGGCTGATCGGATCCTGCCGCCAGGACGGGATCGCGCATGCGGACGTCGATCCGCGCGTGCTGGCGCGCGTGCTGCGCTCGGCCATCGCGCTGCTGCCCTGTCTCGCCGATATGAAAATCATCCGCAGCTGGACCGGCATGCGGCCCGCGACCTACGATGGGCGGCCCGTCATCGGCCGCCATCCGACGCTCGATCGCGTGTGGGTCGCCGCGGGCCACGAAGGTCTCGGCGTGACGACCGCATTCGGCACCGCGCAACTGCTGGCGGACCTGATGCTGGGCCGACCCGCCTCCATCGCCGCCGCCCCTTATTCACCGTCGAGGTTCGCCCATGTCCCCGCCTGATTCCCTGAGCCGCGTGCTGGTCGACGGCGTCGCGGTCGCCGTCCCGTGCGGCGTCACCGTCGTCGCGGCGCTCGTCGCCGCCCGGTCGCTGCGCACGCGGCGTTCGGTCACGGGGCAGCCCCGGTTCGCGTTCTGCGGCATCGGCCAGTGCCAGGAATGCCGCGTGACCGTCGACGGCTGCGCCAACCAGCTGGCGTGCAGGACGATCTGCGCGGACGGCATGACCATCGACACGGGAGGCGACTGGTGAAGAACGTATTGCACATCGTCGGCAGCGGTCCAGCGGGACTGTCCGCGGCACGGACCGCCCTCGACGCCGGCGCAAGGATCTGCCTGATCGACGACAATCGTGCGCCGGGCGGCCAGATCTGGCGCGGCGGCCCCGCGCGCTGGACCGACGCCCGCGCACGCAGCGCGTGGACTGCCCTGCGCGGCCACCCGGATTGCACCGTGATGCAGGAGGCCCAGGTCATCGGCAGCGTGGACGCCAGCACGCTGCTCGTGGAGACGGGCGGACGCGGCGCCGCCGTCCCGTTCGAGCGCCTCGTGCTCTGTTCGGGCAGCCGCGAACTGTCGCTGCCGTTCCCCGGCTGGACGCTGCCCGGCGTCACGAGCGCGGGCGGGCTGCAGGCGCTGATCAAGGGCGGCATGCCGGTGTGTGGACGCCGCGTCGTGGTCGCCGGCACGGGTCCGCTGCTGCTGGCGGCGGCGTCGACGGCGCTGCGCGCGGGTGCGCACGTGGCCGCGATCGTCGAACACCAGCCGTGGTCGCGCCTGTCGGCCTTCGGGCTCGGACTGCTGTCGCGGCACGGGAAAAAATTCCTGCAGGCGGCGTCGCTGTTCGCCGAGCTGCGGGGCATCCCGTACGTGACGGGCGCCACGCTCGTCGCAGCGCACGGAGACGACACGGTGCGCTCGGTGGTCGTCCGGGCCGGCGGCAAAGAAGTCGAGTATGCCTGCGACTTCCTCGCTGCGGGTTTCGGCCTCGTCCCGAACACGGACCTCGCGCGCGCACTCCGGTGCGACGTCGTCGACGGCGCGATCCAGGTCGACGATGCGCAGCGGACGAGCCGCCCGGACGTCTGGGCCGCTGGCGAATGCACGGGCATCGGCGGCGTCGACAAGGCCGTCGCCGAGGGCCGCATCGCGGCGCTGGCCGCGCTGGGCCTGCCCCCGTCCGGGCGCGACCTGCCGCTGCGGCGCGCATCGTACGCGTTCGCGACGCTGCTGGCGCGCACGTTCGCGCCCGACGAGTCGCTGCGGGCGATGTGCGGCCCGGAGACGATCGTGTGCCGCTGCGAGGACGTGACCCAGGCCCGCCTGCTGCCGCACCGCGACTGGCGCGAAGCGAAACTGGCGACCCGCGTCGGCATGGGGCCCTGCCAGGGCAAGACCTGCGGCGCGGCGTGCGCCTTCCTGTTCGGGTGGTCCCACGAGGATGCCCGGACACCCATCATGCCCGCGACCGCGCGGGCGCTGTCAGACTTTGAATGAGGTAATGAGAAACATGAACATTGGTGGCACCGACAAACAGGCGGCGCTCGACGCCTTGGGCGACATGACCGCGGGCGCCGTGCCCATCGCGCTGGCCGAGCACCGGGCGCGCATCGAACGTGCGCAGGCGTTCATGGCGGCGCAAGGCATCGACGCCGTCTACCTCAACGCCGGCAGCAACCTGACCTATTTCACGGGCACGAGATGGAGCCCCAGCGAACGCATGGTGGGCGCCATCCTGTCGGCGCAGGGCGGCCCCGTCTACATCGCGCCCGCGTTCGAGGAAAGCACGATCCGCGATTTCATGGTCGTCGAAGGCGACATCGCCGTCTGGGACGAGCACGAGCGTCCCGCCGTGCGCCTGCGCGCCGTGCTGGAACAGCGCGGGATCGGGGCCGGCAGCGTGCTCGCCATCGACGACAGCACGCCGCTATTCCTGTGCGACGCGATCCGCGCCGCGACCGATGGCTACACTTTGCGGAATGCGCACCCGGTCACGTCGCACTGCCGCAGCCGCAAGTCGGACGCGGAAATCGCGCTGATCCAGCGCGCGATGGACATGACGATGGCCGTGCACGTGGTGGCGGCGTCGATCCTGCACGAAGGGATCACGACGAAGGAAGTCGAGGAATTCATCCACCTCGCGCACCGCAAGGTCGGCGCGAGCGGCTCCTATTTCTGCATCGTGCTGTTCGGCGAGGCGACGGCGTACCCGCACGGCGTCAGCTACGTGCAGACCCTGCAACGGGGCGACACGGTGCTGATCGACACGGGCTGCAAGGTCCACAACTACATCTCCGACATCACGCGCACGTACGTGTTCGGCGAACCGACCGAGCGCCAGCGCTTCGTGTGGAACGCGGAAAAGGCGGCGCAACGGGCGGCGTTCGATGCGGCCCAGCTGGGCGTGCCGTGCGAAGAGGTCGACAAGGCCGCGCGCCGCTCGCTCGAGGCCGACGGCTTCGGCCCCGGCTACAAGCTGCCCGGCCTGCCGCACCGCACGGGCCACGGCATCGGTCTCGACATCCACGAAGGCCCCTACCTCGTCGGCGGCGAGACCCGGGCGCTGGAGCCGGGCATGTGCTTCTCCAATGAGCCGATGATCTGCGTGCCGGGCGAATTCGGCGTCCGCCTGGAAGACCATTTCTACATGACGGCGAACGGACCGAAGTGGTTCACGCAGCCGGCGGCGAGCCTGGAGAATCCGTTCGGGGCGGGATGACCTCCTTCAGGAACGCATCCGCCGCCTCCACCGTCGGCGCCAGCCACGGATCGAACAGCCAAAAGCTGTGGGGCGTGTCGGGCACGGGCACGACCCGGTTCGGCACGCCCAGCACCCGCAGTTTCCCGGCCATCTCTTCCCGCCCGAGGCTGAAACGCCGCTGCGCGCTGACGATGAACAGCATGGGCGGCGTGCCCGCCTTCACGTGATACAGCGGCGACGCGTCGCGCCACAGCGCCGCCTTCTCCGCGTAGCGGCCGCCGAACCACGCGCCGGCTGATGAAGGCTGCTTCGCCGGGTCGTCTTCGTATTTGCGCGCTTCTTCCGACGTGAAATCCGACAGGCCGTCGATGTTGACGATCGCCTGCACGTCGCTCGACACGTTTCCTCCGTCCGGATCGAAGCGGGATTCTCCGTTCGTCACGCCCGTCAGCGCCGCGATCTGGCCGCCGGCCGAGCCGCCCGCGATGGCGATGCGGCCCGGATCGATGCCGTAGTCCGCCGCGTGCGCGCGCACCCAGCGCACGGCCGCCTTGGCGTCGTGGATCGCGGCCGGGTATGGCGCTTCCGGCGCCAGGCGATAGCTGATGGTGGCCGCCGCATAGCCCCGCTCCGCCATGCGGATCGCCATCGGCGCGAAGTTCGCGCGCACGCCCGCGCGCCAGCCGCCGCCGTGCACGAAGACGATGGCCGGGCGCGGCGCCGTGCCCGCCGCCGCGGGCAGGTACAGGTCCAGTTTCAGGTCGTGCCTCAGGTCGCCATGTCTGCGGCGTACATAGATGACGTCGGTGACGGCCCGCACTGAAGGCGGCACGGTGCGGCTCGCGATGCGGATGAACGGATATCGAGGCGCCAGCTTCGCGTACGTCGTCTCGGCCGTGTAGCTCTCCGGCAAGGGCGCCTTCACTGGCCGCGCCGCGCATGCGGCCAGCAGCAACGCCGTACCCATCCAACATGTCGTCCTGCGCATCCTGGCCTCCGCCTCGTCGTGGGAAGTCCAGTATGCCACCCAACAACAAACCCCGGCTAGTCCACCTTGCAAAAGTGGCCAGACCAACCTAGAATGGTCTGGCCAAATAAAGGACGGAAAACGTCCATCATATAAAAACGACCGGAGACTACACGGTGCCGCCATCCAGATTGCTCGCCTTCCTGGCCGCTTTCGCGTGCCTTGCCGCCCCTGCGCATGCCGAGGGGCCTTATCGTAACCCAGACAACAAGAACCCGAACGACACGGCCGAAGGCACGTATCCGGTGCCGTACAAGAAGCCGGTCGTCGCCGAGATCGCGGCGTCGCTGCAGCGCATCCGCGGCTATGTCGACAGCCAGACGCCGACCCGCATCGTGCACAAGGGCAGCGGCGCGCCCGTCACGGATTTCCGCACTCCCGTCGCCGACGCCGTCGTCGAAAAGGGCGACGCCGACTTCGGCCTGCAGGCCTACGAGATGGGCGTCGTGCATGCCGGTCTGCTGAAGGCCACGGCCGCGACGGGCGACAGGCGCTATGCCGCCCTCACGCAGCGCCACCTGCAATTCTTTGCCGACCGCCTCCCCTACTTCCGCGCGCAGGAACAGCGCTTCCACCTCGAGCGCGCCAACAGCTTCGCGCACTTCCTCGATCCGCGCGCGCTCGACGACGCCGGTTCGATGTGCGCCGCGATGATGCGCGCGCGCCAGGCTGGCATCGGCCCCGACCTCTCCGCGCAGATCAAGGTGTGCGGCGACTGGGTGGCCAAGCGCCAGTTCCGCCTCCCGGACGGCACCCTCGCGCGCCAGCGCCCGCAGGCCGCGTCGCTGTGGGCCGACGACATGTACATGGGGATCCCCGCGCTGGCGGAACTGGGCCGCATGACGGGCGACCGCGCGTACTTCGACGACGCCGTGAAGAACATCCTGCAGATGACGGACTACCTGTTCGACCCGCAGCGCAACCTGTACACGCACGGCTGGAACGCCAACAATCCCGACGCCCCGCGCTTCTACTGGGCGCGCGCGAACGGCTGGGCGGTGCTGGCCATGTCGGACGTCCTCGACGTGCTGCCGAAGGACCACCCGGGCTATCCGAAGGTGATGGCGCAGCTGAAAAGAACGCTGCGCGGCATCGCCGAGCGCCAGTCCGGCGCGGGCATGTGGCACCAGATGATCGACCGCGACGACTCGTACCTGGAGACGTCGGCCAGCGCCATGTTCGTGTACGTGCTCGCGCACGCCGTCAACGAAGGCTGGATCAGCCCGACGACGTACGGCTCGATCGCGCAGGCCGGCTGGAACGCGCTGTCCGCGCGCATCGATGCCCAGGGCCGCGTGGAAGGCACATGCGTGGGCACGACGTTCGCGAGCGACCAGGTCTATTATTACAACCGCCCCACCAGTACGGCGGCGATGCACGGCTACGGTCCGATGCTGCTGGCCGGCGCGGAGATGATCCGGCTGCTGAACAACCCGGCAATCGACATCCAGTTCCGGGTCCGCACGTATCACTACGTGCCGAAGGACGGCGGGCAGACCAGCTACCGCGAACATCCCTGACACCTCTTCGATGAAAGCCTGGAACATGCAAGCGAAAACGATGTTTTGCGCCGCAGGCCTCGTGCTGTCTGCGAGCGCCGGCGCTGCCGACCGCCTCACCGTTACCGTGACCCACGACCTCGACGCCGCGCGTCCATCCGAGACGATCGTCATCCCGTGGCAGGACGTGAACACCGCGCTGCCCGGCGCGCTGATCCAGCACCTCGCCGTGAAGGACGCGGCCGGCCACCTGCTGCCCTACCAGGTGACGAACGTGGCGCCGCTGGCCAAGGACCCGCACGGCGTCGGCGCGGCGTACGGCGAACTGCTGTTCCAGCACGACTTCAAGCCCGGCGAAAAGATGGCGACGTTCGTCGTCGAAAAGAACGACGCGCTCACGCCGCCGTTCGCACCGAAGGCGTTCGCGCGCTACGTGCCGGAACGCCTGGACGATTTCGCGTGGGAGAACGACGTCATCGGCCACCGCACCTACGGCCCCGCCCTCGCCGCACCGGCCGCGCCGGGCAGCGGCAAGGAAGTGCTGGAGACGAGCGGCCTCGATATCTGGTTCAAGCGCGTGGACTATCCCATCGTCGACCGCTGGTACAACAAGGGCCACGACCACTACCACAAGGACGAAGGCGAAGGCATGGACATGTACAACGTCGGCCGCTCGCGCGGGGCCGGCGGTACGGGCGTGTGGGACGGCAAACAGCTTTATACGAGCGGCAACTGGGCCGGCTGGAAGGTGCTGGCCAATGGCCCGATCCGCGCCGTGTTCGAGTTGTCGTACGCCGCGTGGAATGCGGCCGGTACCCAGGTCACGGAAACCAAGCGCTTCACCGTCGATGCCGGCCACCAGCTCGACCAGATCGACAGCACGTTCACGTTCAGCGGACCGTCCGCGCTGACGGTCGCCGTGGGTCTCAACAAGACGCCGTCCGACCGGAAGCAGGAACCGCGCATCGCGCTCGTGAAAGACGATGCGAACCACGCGCTGCTGCAATGGGTCGAGCAGGCCTCGAACGGCGCATTCGGCACGGCCGTCGTGCTGCCCGCGTCGACCGGCTTCGCGCAGGACGCGCTGAACGACCTCGTGCTGGCCCGCGTGGAATCAGGCAAGCCGCTGCGCTACTGGGTCGGCGCCGCGTGGGACCGCGCCGGCCGCATCACGTCCAAGGCGGCGTGGCAGGCCTACGTGGCGGCAGAGGCCAAACGTGCCGCGCACCCCGTCCGCATCGCGCTGAAAGCCGGCGCAAACTGAGATCAAAATCGAGATCAGTCATCATATGTGTTGCTTTTCCAGCACATACTCCTCATAATCTGGTCTGACCACATTGATCTTGTGGTCAGACCAATCTAGAATTGATTCCAACACAGGGCCGCACGCAACGCACATGTGGCTCGACCTCGCCAGGCTGGTTTTGTAAGAAGCAACCATCGGCGCCGCTCCCCCCTGCGGACGCCGACACGTCATCGACATAAAAACAGGAGACAGCTTCATGAAATACCCCCGCAGCACCCCGCCCCGCCATTTCGTCATGTCCTCGATCGCGCTCGCGGTCCTCTCGCTCGCCCAGCAGGCGCAGGCACAGCAAAGCGACGCGCCGATCCAGCGCGTCGAAGTCACCGGCTCCAGCATCAAGCGCATGGCCACCGAGGAAGCGCTGCCCGTCACGACCATCAAGGCCGAGGAACTGGTCAAGCAGGGCATGACCACGCTGGCCGACGTGATGATGGCGCTGCCGCAATCGGCGTCGCTGCAGCCGTCCAACGCCGGCTCGGGCACCAACATCAACCTGCGCGGCCTGGGCGTGAACCGCACCCTCGTGCTGCTGAACGGCCGCCGCCTCGCCAACGAGGCCATCGCCGACGGCTACGCCAACCTCGACGTCATCCCGATCAGCGCGCTGCAACGCGTCGAGATCCTGCGCGACGGCGCGTCGTCGATCTACGGCTCGGACGCGATCGGCGGCGTCGTCAACTTCATCACCAAGCGCGAAGTCGAGGGCGGCAACGTCACCGTGCAGCTCGTGCAGCCGAAGCGCCACGGCGGCGGCGACGAGCAGCGCATCCAGGCCACGTTCGGCAAGGGTAACCTCGCGCGCGACGGCTGGAACATCTACGGCACCGTCGACTTCCACCAGCGCAGCCGCCTGAAGCTGTCGGACCGCACCGGCTTCATTCCGGACGACGCGGCCATGGCGGCGATCGGCCTGCCGCGCAGCGCCGCCTCCGGCGGGTACGCGACACCCGCCAACTTCACGAGTTCGGCCAACAAGAACGCCGCCAACCCGTATTACGCGAGCGGCTGCCTGAGCCCCTACTCGGTCCAGGGCGCGAAGAGCACGTGTGTACTGGACGACGACACCTATGGCTCGGCCCTGCACCCGAACAAGCAGCTGACGATGTACGCGCGAGCGACCAAGCGGATCGACGCCGACAACACCGTTACCGTCGAATACACCCGCGGCGACGAATCGATCTTCGGCTACAAGAACCCGACGCAGGCGGTCGCCGTCGGGAGCGCAAAGGCGATCCTGCCATCGAGCAGCAAATGGTATCCGGGCGGCAGCGGCGGGGTGCCGGCCGTCGCCGGCATCACCAACCAGCCGCTCACCGTGTCCTGGGCGGTGGCCGACGGCGGGCCGGCCGTGACCCGCGACAACCAGATCAACCAGCGGCTGCTGGTTTCCGCCGACGGCCATGTCGGCACCTGGGACTACCGGGCCGGCATGAGCTACGGGCTGTCCCAGCGCAAGGGCTACTTCCAGTCGGGCTACTTCTCGGGCATCGGCCTGATCAACGGCCTGGCGAACGGAACGCTGAACCCGTTCGGCCTGCAGGATCAGGCGGGCCTCGACTATCTCGACTCGATCGCCGCAGACGGCATGCAGAACCGCAGCTCGAAGAGCTCTTACTATGGCATCGACGGCAACATCAGCAAATCGCTAATGGCCCTCGCCGGCGGCGACCTCGCGATCGCGATCGGCGCCGACATCCACCGCGATACCAACGAGGACACCAAGCTGGCACCGGCCGCCGACATCACCTATGCGAAGGTCGTCCCGGCGCACGGAGAAAGCGCACGCAACATCATCGGCGTGTACAGCGAGGTGGACGCTCCCGTCACCAAGACCCTGACGCTGAACGGCGCCGTGCGGGTCGACAAATACAGCGACGTCGGCTCGACCTTCACGCCCAAGATCAGCTTCCGCTGGCAGCCGACCAAGACCATCATGTTCCGGGGCTCGGCCAACACGGGCTTCCGCGCGCCGACACTGTTCGACCGCTACGGCTACCGCACCACCGTCGCCAACACGACGACGGCGGGACGCTGGGACGATCCGGTCCTGTGCCCGGGCCCGTCCATCACCATGCCGGGTACCGGCACGGCGGTGCCCGGCGTGGATGCCGCCGATGTCTGCAACGCCAAGTTGAACAAGCTGACCGGTTCGAACTCGCAGCTGAAGCCGGAACGCTCCAAGGGAGGCACGCTGGGCGTCGTGTTCGAACCGTCCCGCTCGTTCACCGCGTCGCTCGACTACTGGCAGGTCAACATGAAGGACATGCTGGCCAACCTGCCGGAGACCGTCTACTTCACGAACTACGCCGACTACAAGAACCTGTTCGTGCGTAATGCGGACGGCTCGCTCGCCTACATCAACAACACGACGATGAACCTGGGTGGCCAGATCGCGGGCGGCGTCGACGTGTCGGCCCACTGGGAGATCGCGCGCAACCGCTTCGGAACGTTCGGCGCCGCCATCGACGGCACCTACCTGACCCGCTTCGACAACCAGCTCGTGCCGAACGGCCCGTGGATGTCCAACGTCGGCCAGTTCGGCTGGGCCAGCAACGGCACCACGTCGAGCTACCCGATCATCACGTTCCGCTGGAAGCACAACCTGCGCCTGTCGTGGCAGAGCGGCGATTACTCGGCGCAGCTGACGAACAACTTCAACAGCCATTACCGCGACGCCAACACCGCCGTCACGTCGGCGTACTACCGCGACATCCCGTCGTTCTCGACGTGGAACCTGACCGGCTCGATCCGCGTGCAGAAGCAGGTGCGCATCACGGCCGGCGTCACGAACCTGTTCGACAAGGCCCCGCCCATCACCAACAACACGATCTACAGCAGCGGTTACCTGAGCAGCGTCGCGAATCCGATCGGTCGCTCGTGGAACCTGCGCGTCAGCTACGATTTCGAGTAATCGCAATGCAAGCGACACGACTGAAACGTATCGTCCTGGCCAGCCTCATCCTGGCCGGCCAGGCCAGCGCCGCCGACGCGACTATCCGCGTGATCCTCGTCGGCGACTCCACGATGGCCACGAAGAGCGGCTACGGCGACGCATTCTGCGCGCGCTTCACGCCGGACGTCACTTGCGTGAACCTCGCACGGGGCGGCCGCAGTACCAGCAGCTTCCGCGCCGAGGGCCGCTGGGACGAAGTCCAGCGCATGCTGAAGGACGGCGCGTCGTTCAAGGCCACCTACGTGCTCGTGCAGTTCGGCCACAACGACCAGCCGGGCAAGCCGGGGCGCTCGACCGACCTCGTCACCCAGTTCCCCGTCAACATGGCGCGCTATGCGCGGGAGACGCGCGACCTGGGCGGCGTGCCGGTGCTCGTCACGCCGCTGACCCGGCGCACGTTCAAGGGCGCGTATCTCGGCAATGACCTGGCGCCGTGGGCCGAGGCGACTCGGCGCGCGGCCGCCCAGGAACACGCCGTGCTGCTGGACCTGAACCGGGACAGCGTGGCCGCCGTCCAGGCCATGGGCCAGGATGAAGCGGATACGCTGGCGGTCGTTCCGCGTCCGCCGGGCTACGGGATGCCTGTGGATCCGAACAAGGTCGAACCGGCCGGCGCCGCGAAGACGGCGTTCGACCGCACGCACCTCGGCACCAGGGGCGCCGATTTCTTTGCGCGGATGGTCGAGCGCGAGCTGGTGACGGCGCGGCCGGAGACGGCTGCCTACTTCAGGGACGGGGGCAAGCGTTGAGGCGCTTCGCCCTGCTCGCCTGCGCGCTCGCCGGCGCGCAGGCGCACGCACAGGACACGCGCGCCGTGCGCGAGCCGGTCGTCCCGCCGGCCTGCGCGGTCCTGATCGGCGCGACCACGAACACGGGCCGCGACGATGCCGCGCGCATCCAGGCGGCCATCGACAAGTGCGCGCCCGGCCACGCCGTGGTGCTCGCGGCCAGTAACGACAAGCGCAGCTTCGTGGCCGGGCCACTGCAACTGCGCGACGGCGTCACACTGCTCGTCGACAAAGGCGCCACCCTGTACGCCAGCACGGACCCGCGCCTGTTCGACCGTGGCGCCGGCACGTGCGGCACGAACGATGCATCGGGCCGCGGCTGCCGGCCTTTCATCCTGCTCGACGGCGTGCGCGGCGCCGGCATCATGGGCACCGGCACCATCGACGGCCAGGGCGGACAGCGCATCGCCGGCAAGGACGAGACCTGGTGGCAGATCGCCCGCCGCGCGCAAAAGGAGAAGACCCGCCAGAACGTGCCGCGCCTGATCCAGGCCGACAAGGCGCGCGACGTCACCCTGTACCGCATCACGCTGAAAAATTCCCCGAACTTCCACGTCACGCTGAACAACGTGGACGGCTTCACCGCGTGGGGCGTCGTCATCGACACGCCCCACGACGCGCGCAACACGGACGGCATCGACCCGATCTCGTCGCGCAACGTGACCATCGCGCACAGCATCATCCGCACCGGCGACGACAACGTGGCGATCAAGGCCGGCGGCAACGGGCCGACCGAGAACGTCTCGATCCTGCACAACCGCTTCTACAGCGGCCACGGCATGTCCATCGGCAGCGAGACGAACGGCGGCGTGCGCCGCGTCCTCGTCGACGACCTGGCGATGGACGGGACCACGTCCGGCCTGCGTATCAAGAGCAACGACATGCGCGGCGGGCGGGTGGATGGCATCGTCTACCGCGACGTGTGCCTGCGCGGCATCCGGTCTCCCATCGAGATCACGACGCATTACGAACAGCCGGCGCAACCGGGTGCGCTCATCCCCGACTACGCCGCCATCCGCATGGAGCGGGTGCGCAGCACGACCCCGGGGCGCATCCTGCTGCAGGGATATGACGAGGCGCATCCGCTCGTGCTGGACTTGAAGGACGTGGCGACCGCCGCCGGGTCGGACATCAAACAGGAACATGCGCGCGTGCAGGGCGCGTTCGGCGCCGAGGCCGATTGCGCCGGGCGGTTCCTGCCGTTTCCCGAGCCGGCGGTCCGTTCCATGCGCCCGCAGCTGACGGCCGGGCAGGCGCGCGCCTACGACTACCGCGAGGTGCTGAAGTACGTGGGCCCCGTCGGCAACGAACGCATCGAGCCGTGGGATCCGCTGGCCGATCCGCTCGCGACCGGCGCGCCACTGCATGCCGACTACTCGGTCGATGCGCGCGCACCGGCGGACGGAACAACCCGTTTCGCCACCGTGCAGGCGGCCGTCGACCGCGCCGTGGCGGCGGGCGGTACGCGCCGCGTCGTCATCCGCATCGCCCCCGGCACGTACCAGGAACTCGTCTATGTGCCGCCGGGCGCCCCGCCGATCACCCTGGATGGCGCCGGCGCCGACCCGCAGGCCGTGCGCATCAGCGCCGCGCTGGACGCCTCGACGACGGGCGCCGCCTACCGCAGCCGCTACGCCGCCGAATTCGAGCACGCGGCGCCAGGTGTGCGGGCGATGGTCGACGCGCTGAAGGATTTGCCCGCCCTGCAGACGACGGGCTCCGCGACCGTGTGGGTGCGCGCGGACGGCTTCCAGGCCCGCAACCTGACGATCGAGAACGCGTACAACCGCGACGGTGCCGTCGCGCATGCGGAGTGCAAAGGCGACAACTGCCCCGACACGACGGGCGGCAGCCGCGTGCACCACCAGGCCGTCGCGCTGCGCGTCGACGGCGCCGACAAGGCGCAGTTCGAGCGCGTGCGCCTGCTCGGCCTGCAGGACACGCTGTTCCTCAGCTCGCAGGACGGCACGGCAACGGTGCGCAGCTTTTTCCACGACACGCACATCGAAGGCGACGTCGACTTCATCTTCGGCGACACCATCGCGGTCTTCAAGGACTGCGCCATCCACGCCATCGGCGGCCGCGCCGCGTCGTACGTGGCCGCGCCGGACACGAACCGCCGCGCGAAGTACGGTTTCGTGTTCGACGGCTGCCGCTTCACGAGCGATGCGCCGGGCGCGGCGAACACGCAGTTCTACTTTGCCCGCCAATGGTTCCATAACGAGCGCTGCACGCCGTACGGCTTCATCCCCGTCGAGGGCTATACGTGCCGGCTGGGCGACGTGGACGTGTACAAGGCGCCGAACGGCACGATCCGCCGGCGCACGCTGGGGACGGTCGGCAAGGCCGTGATCCTGCGCTCGCGCATCGGCCCGCATTTCGAGAAGACGACGCCGTGGTCGGAATGGAACCGCAACGGCACGCTGGCGCACCGCCCCGCGCAATTCAGCTCGGACGATTACTGGGACAACCTGGCCGGCACGCCGTTCGCACCGCCAGGCCAACGGCCCGTCCCCGCCGACGTCTACCTCGGCGAATACGATAACGCAAATGAGTACCCTTGAATGACGGAGACACCATGAAGCAATCATTCGACGCCCGCCGCGGCTTTTTGAAAACCGCGACCGTCGCCGGTCTCGCGCTGTCGGGGCCCGGACGGGCGCTGGCGGCGGCCGTTCCCGATCCGTGGAAGGCAGCGGCCGGCATCGCGCAGCGCCTCGCCAACCCCGTCAAGTTCCGCAAGGCGGAGTATCTCGTCACCGATTTCGGCGCCGCGCCATGCAAGCTCGTGCCCGTGAAGGCGTGGGTGTCGTTCGAGGACCAGGCCGACCTGCCGACGCCCGCGCCGGGCGCGCACGACTGCTACGCCGCGTTCCGGGCGGCCATCGAGAAATGCCACGCCGGGGGCGGCGGCCGCGTCGTGATCCCGAAGGGCGACTGGTTCTGCGCGGGCCCGATCGTGCTGCTGTCGAACGTGAACGTGCACCTCGCGAGCGGCGCGCACGTCTATTTCAGCAACGATCCGGCCGACTACGCGAAATACGGCGACGTCGACTGCGGCCCGAACGGCAAGCTGGTCGTCTCGCGCTGGCAGAGCAACGACTGCCTGAACTATTCGCCCATGATCTATGCGCGCAACCAGGACAACATCGCCCTCACCGGCGACGACTGGACGGCCATCCTCGACGGCCAGGGCGGCGTGCCGTTCCCCGGCCGCGCCGACTGCTGGTGGACGTGGAAGGGCAAGAACGCGACGATCAACTCGGTCGCCCAGGACAAGTCGCCGAACTACGTGCCCGGCAAGCTGGCGCAGAACCAGGTCAATGAACTGAATCCGAAGTCGCTGGCCGACGTGGCGCCGAATCTGCCGGAGGAAAAACGCCGGCTGATCCAGGGCGAAGGCGACAAGTGGCGCGCGGACGACGCGTACCTGCCCGCGCTGTCGGAAGCGGGCGTGCCCTTGGCGAAGCGCGTGTTCGGCGTGGGCCACTACCTGCGTCCGCCGATGATCCAGCTGATCGGGTGCACGAACGTGCTGCTGGAAGGCTACCAGGTCATCCAAACGCCGTTCTGGCAGCACCATCCGGTCGCGTGCCGCAATCTCACGATCCGCAAGGTCCACGCGAACAGCCTGGGGCCGAACAGCGACGGTTTCGATCCGGAAGCGTGCGACACGGTGCTCGTGGAAGGCTGCCAGTTCAACACGGGCGATGACTGCATCGCCATCAAGGCGGGCAAGAACCTCGACACGCAGTACGGCCCGTCGCAGAACATCGTCATCCAGAAATGCACGATGCAGAGCGGCCACGGCGCCGTCACGCTGGGCAGCGAGATGGCGGGCGGCATCCAGAACGTGTACGCGCAGGACCTCGTGTTCGAGAACATGAACTGGGCGACGAACCCGCTGAACACGGCGATCCGCCTGAAGACCAACATGAACCGCGGCGGCTTCCTGCGCAATTTTTATGTCCGCAACGTGAGCATCCCGAACGGCGTGCAGACGTCGCCGTCGTTCTATGCGTCACTGCCGGGTTCTCCGATCGCATCGAGGACGGTCGCCACGGCCGCCGGCGCCGTCGTCACGTTCGATTGCGACTACACGCCGCGCGCCGACAACGTGCGCGTGCGCCCGCCCGAGGTGCGCAACGTGCACATCTCGAAGGTCAGGGTGGGCAACGTGAAGACGAAGGACGGGTCGCTCGCGTCGTGCTTCCAGGCGTTCGTCATCCTCGGTCCGGTGGCGTCCGACTACAACGGGCCGGCGCCGGCGCCGGCCGTGCTGCCGGTGCGCGACGTGACGATCACGGACTGCGACTTCGGCACGCCCGTCAACGCGGCGCATCCGTGGTACACATATAACGTGCGGGGGCTGAAGCTGGCGAACGTCATGATCGGCGGGAAGCGGTACGACACGACCTTGTCCGCTTGACCGTCGCAGATGAACCGTCATTCCCGCGCACGCGGGAATCCATACTGACCATCAGATTTCCATAACAATGCTTCTGGCGCACAGCATCCGAATTCGATGAATCAGCATGGGTTCCCGCCTTCGCGGGAACGACGGTGCGGGATGCTCTACAATGCCGTCACCTCTGGCTTGCATGGGATGGATGATGGCGACACCGGCGTTCAACTACGGCTCCGACGTGACGGGGCTGGTCTGGGGCTTCCTGTTGCAGGACGCCGCGCAAGCGGTGTCCGTCGACGCGAAGGACGCCGAGACCTGGTTGCACGCCCCCGTCCCCGGGCAGTTCGTCTGGCTGCACTTCAACCTGTCGAATGCGGCCAGCGAGCGCTGGCTGCGCGCCCACGCCGGCCTGCCCGAGGAATTCTACGAGACGCTGCACCAGGGCTCGCGCTCCACCCGCATCGAAATGGCGGACGGCGCCCTGATCGCCGTCGTCAACGACGTCCTGCATAATTTTTCGGTCGATACGGCCGAGATCTCCACGCTGTGGGTCCACGTGACGCCGCACGGCGTGATCACGGCCCGGCGCAAGCCGCTGGAATCCATCGAGCGCCTGCGCCAGGATGTGCTGAACGGGGCGCCGCTGCGGTCGAGCGTCGAGCTGCTGGTGCATTTGCTGCGCGACCAGGCCGACGTCCTCGTCAACATCGTGCGCGATGCCGTGGCGCGGGTCGACACCGCCGAGGACCAGCTGCTGGCCGGCCGCCTCACGCGCCGGCGCGAAGACCTGGGCGCGCTGCGGCGGGTGCTCGTCCGGCTGCAGCGGCTGCTGGCGCCGGAACCGGCCGCCCTCTTCCGCCTGCTGCAGCGCCCTCCGGCCTGGGTGGCGCCGGAAGACCGCCAGGAGCTGCGCCAGTCGACCGAGGAATTCACGGTCGTGCTGTCCGACCTCGCCGCACTGCACGAACGGATCAAACTGCTGCAGGAAGAGATCGCGGCCCGGGTCAACGAGGACAATAACCGCAGCCTGTTCCTGCTGACCATCGTGACGGTGATGGCCCTCCCGATCAACCTGATCGCAGGCCTGCTGGGCATGAACGTGGGCGGCGTGCCGCTGTCCCAGCATCCGCACGGGTTCTGGCTCGTGCTGGGCTTTACCGCGCTCGTCACCGGGGCCATTGCGTGGCTGTTGCTTCGATTGCAACGGCCGCATTGATCCTTTGCCATATAAAAACAGGATATTTACCCTTGCATTGGGTATAACTCCTTTCCCGGCATCACGTTAAGCTTCTTGCCTCAGGAAAAGCCCACACGCCTGTGCAGCCGTGCGCGGCGCGACCGACGGTAGAATGGCCCCAGACACCGGCGCCAGCCTCTGCTTCCACCGGTACGCGCGCCGCGCCGCCCGGTCGTGGCTTTTCGAGCATCCTATTTCCGAATCGCAGAAGAAGACCATGTTCAATCCATCCGACCATCCGCACCGCCGTTACAACCCGCTGCAAGGCGACTGGGTCCTCGTGTCCCCGCACCGCGCCAAGCGTCCGTGGCAGGGGCAACAGGAAGCCGTCGACCGCTCGGCCAAGCCGTCGCACGACCCGACCTGCTACCTGTGCCCGGGCAATACCCGCGTCAACGGCGAAAAGAACCCCGACTACACAGGCACCTATGTGTTCGAGAACGACTTCGCCGCGCTGATGCCGGACACCCCGGAAGCCGCGGAGGGCACGGACCCGCTGTTCCAGACGATGAGCGCGCGCGGCAGGAGCCGCGTGATCTGCTTCTCGCCCGACCATGCGAAGTCGCTGCCGCAACTATCGCTGCTGGCGCTGGAAGGCGTCATCGACACGTGGTGCGAACAGGCCGCCGAGCTGGGCGCCAAATACCGCTGGGTCCAGGTGTTCGAGAACAAGGGCGCCGTGATGGGCTGCTCGAACCCGCACCCGCACGGCCAGATCTGGGCGACCAGCTACGTGCCCAACCTGCCGGCCGCCGAAGACCGCCAGCAGAAGGCCTACCACGCCGAACAGGGCCGCCGCCTGCTGCTGGACGTGGCCGAGCGCGAGATCGCCGCACAGGAACGCGTGGTCGTCCAGACCGAGCACTGGGTCGCCATCGTCCCATATTGGGCCGCGTGGCCGTTCGAGACGCTGGTCCTGCCCCGCTTCGCCGTGCGCCGCCTGGAAGAGCTGCAGCCGGCCCAGCGCGCCGACCTGGCCGTGCTGCTGAAGCGCCTGACCACCCGCTACGACAACCTGTTCCAGACCTCGTTCCCGTACTCGATGGGCTGGCACGGCGCCCCGTACGGTATTCCGGACGAAGAGGCGGAAGGCTGGCAGCTGCACGCCCACTTCTACCCGCCGCTGCTCCGCTCCGCGTCAGTGCGCAAGTTCATGGTCGGCTTCGAGATGCTGGCCGAAGCCCAGCGCGACCTGACCCCGGAACAGGCGGCCGAACGCCTGCGCGCGCAATCCGAAGTGCACTACCTCGACACCGAATCCAACCAAACGACCTGACATGCAAGATACCCGTCTCTCCCGCACCGCCGCCGCCTTCGAAACCGCATTCGGCACCGCCCCCACGCTATTCGTCCAGGCTCCGGGCCGCGTCAACCTGATCGGCGAGCACACCGATTACAACGACGGCCTCGTGCTCCCCTGCGCCATCGACTACCGCACCGCCATCGCCGCCAAACCGCGCGGCGACCGCAAGGTGCGCGTCGTGGCGGCCGACTACGGCGACGCGCTCGACGAATACGACCTCGACGCCCCGATCGGCCGCGTGGACCAGCCGATGTGGGCCAACTACGTGCGCGGCGTCGTCGAGCAGTTCGTGAAGCGCGGCCTGCCGATGCAGGGCATGGACATGGCCATCGCGGGCGACGTGCCGCAGGGCGCTGGCCTGTCGTCGTCGGCATCGCTGTCGGTCGCCGTGGGCCGCCTGTTCGCGACCTTGCCCGGCTTCGAGGCGCTGTCGCCGATCGACATCGCGCTGATCGCGCAGGCATCGGAAAACGACTTCGTCGGCACCAAGTGCGGCAACATGGACCAGATCAGTTCCGCGTGCGGCGTCGAAGGCCACGCGCTGATGATCGACTGCCGCTCGCTGGAGGTGAAGCCCGTGCCGGTGCCGGACAACGCCGCCATCATGATCTTCAATTCGAACGTGACGCGCGGCCTCGTGGACAGCGCCTACAACGTGCGCCGCGAGCAGTGCGAAGCGGCCGCCCGCCACTTCGGCATCCCGGCCCTGCGCGACCTCGACCTCGCCACGCTGGAAGCCCGCGCGGGCGAACTGGACCCGGTCGTGGTGCGCCGCGCGCGCCACGTGGTGACGGAAGACGACCGCGTGCTGGCCGCCGCCGACGCGCTGCAGGCCGGCGACCTGGTACGCCTGGGCGAACTGATGGCGGCATCGCACGCATCGATGCGCGACGATTTCGAGATCACCGTGCCCGCCATCGACAACCTCGTCGACATCGTCAAGAACGTCATCGGCACCCAGGGCGGCGTGCGCATGACGGGCGGCGGGTTCGGCGGCTGCGTGGTGGCCGTCGTGCCGCACGCGCTGGTCGACGCGGCCCGTGCCGCCGTCGAGCGCGAATACCGCTCGCCGGACGGCAAGCCGGCCACGATCTACGTCTGCAAGCCGGCCGCCGGCGCGGGCAAAGTCAATCCATGATGTACGAGGCGGCGGCCGGACGCTATGGCTCGATGCCCTACCCGCATTGCGGCCGCAGCGGCCTGCGGCTGTCCGCCGTGTCGCTGGGGTTGTGGCACAACTTCGGCGGCAATGACGATTTCGATCGCCAGCGCTGGATCGTGCGCGCGGCGTTCGACAACGGCGTCACGTGCTTCGACCTCGCCAACAACTATGGCCCGCCGCCCGGGTCGGCCGAGGAAAACTTCGGCCGCCTGCTCGCGCGGGACTTGAAGCCGTACCGCGACGAAATGGTCGTGTGCACGAAAGCCGGCTACACGATGTGGCCTGGACCGTATGGCGACTGGGGCAGCCGCAAATACCTCGTCGCGAGCCTGGACCAGAGCCTCAGGCGCATGGGCCTGGACTACGTCGACATCTTCTATCACCACCGTCCCGATCCCGCCACGCCGCTGGAAGAGACGATGGCGGCACTCGACTACATCGTGCGCAGCGGCCGCGCGCTGTATGCGGGCATCTCGAACTACAACGGCGAGCGCACGGCCGCCGCGGCGGCGGAACTGCGCCGCCTGGGCACGCCGTTCGTGATCCACCAGATGCGCTACAACATGCTGGTGCGCCAGCCGGAGGCGGACCTGCTTCCCGTGCTGGAGCGCGAAGGCATCGGCGGCATCGCGTTCTCGCCGCTGGCCCAGGGCCTGCTGACGGACCGCTACCTCGGCGGCACGCTGCCGGCCGATTCGCGCGCGGCGGGCAAGGTCGGTTTCCTGAAGCCGGAGCACATCACGCCGGAGCGCCTGCGCATCATCGAGGCGCTGAACCAGGTCGCGCAGGCGGGCGGGCGCACGCTCGCGCAGCTCGCGCTGGGCTGGGTAAGACGCCAGCCTTCGATTGCCTCCGTGCTGATCGGCGCGAGCAGGCCGCAGCAGGTGCTGGATGCCGTGCGCGCGGTGGAGATGGCGCCGCTGGCGGGCGACGAGATCGCGGCGATCGAGGCGATCCTGGCCTCGCAGTAGCCGAAAAAAAACGGCACGCCGCCACAGGGACGACGGCGTGCCGGCGGCAACGACAGGACGGCACCGCCGTACCGTCCCGGCTTCCTGAAAGCGGTGCGAGGCGGCTAGTGGAAGGTGAAGCCGCCGTCCACGTTGACGGACTGGCCGGTCACGTTCTCCATCGTCGCGAGAAAGACCGCCATGCGGCCCATGTCCTCGGGTGTCTGGGCGCGGCCCTGCGGGATGAGCGTGAGCTGGTGGCGCGCCCAGGAATCCTCGACCGACTCCCCCTCCTGCTTCCATTCGTCGGCGAGACGGTCCCACATATAGGTGCGCACGACGCCGGGACAGATGGCGTTCACCGTGATGCCCTCCTGTGCCACTTCCTTGGCCAGCGCGTTCGTGAACCCGACCACCGCGAACTTCGACGCGCTGTAGTGAGCGAGATTGGGAAAGCCTTCCTTGCCCGCGATCGACGCGACGTTGATGATGCGGCCCCACCCCTGCCCGCGCATCGGCGCCAGCGCGGCACGGCATCCCAGGAACGTACCCTTGGCGTTGACGTCCATGACGACGTCCCAGTCCTTCTCCGTCAGGTCCGCGACCGGGCGGATGTTGATGACGCCCGCGCAGTTGACGAGGATGCCCAGCGCGCCGAACGCCGCGACGGCCTCGTCGACCATGGCCTGCACCTGCGCGGCGTCGGTCACGTCCACGCGCCGGGTGAGCGCGCGCCGGCCCAGCGCCCTGACTTCGTCCGCCGTCGCCTGCATGGTATCCTCCAGCAGGTCGGCAATCAGCACGTCGGCCCCGGCGCGCGCGAGTTCCAGCACGATGCCCTTGCCGATACCGCGCGCACCGCCCGTCACGATGGCCGAGCGGCCGGCCAGCGGCAGTAAATTCGACATATCCGTCTCCTCATTGTTGGTTGGTCCCGAACGATGTTGCCGCCGGACTGAACGCAACTAGCGTGCCAGTGGCGGCACGGACGGGAAATCAGGGGGAAAACGGAGAATGGCGGGCCGCGCGTGCGACAGGTGTCGCAGCACCATCCGTATCGCGGCCGACAGGTGTCGCGGCGGACGCCTCAGCACCCGATCCTCAGCACCAATTCTTATCGGGCTTCATGTCGAGGCGGTGCGCCGCGTCGATCACGTCCTGCAGTTCCACCGGGTCGCTGAACGGGTCTTCGTCCAGCGCGGTGACGCGGTTCAGCTCCTTCTGCCAGCGCCGCAACTCGTCGACGTAGGCCTGGTCGGGCACCCGTTCCAGGTCGCCGCCCTTGTCGACGAGGTCGTGGATTCCGTTGTGCACCCACTCGCCGGTATGCCAGTCCGGCATGTCGATACCCGGGAACAGGCAGATGCCCTGCAGGTCCATCCCGCGCCGCACGGCCGCCAGCGATTCGCACATCACATCGTGCAGCCAGCTGGCGCGCCCGCGACCGAGGCCGCTCGTCTCGCCGATGATCATCGGCCTGCGATAGCGTTGCCAGACCGTCTCCAGCATGTCGCACAGCGGCGCGATGCGGTCGTCGTCCGGGGCCAGCGGCGCGTGCGGGCCGTGCTCGCGGTACTCCATCTGCCCGAACGAATACGAGTTCGCGCCGACGATGTCCAGCACCTCGGGCGATCCGCCGAACTCGGGGTGCTCGCGGCCGTACAGGATGTCCCACGCGAGGAAGGTGTCGACTTCCGTTTCATGGCGTGCCGCCTCCACCTGGTCCGGACGGTCGCGCGGCGCGACGACGCGCACCAGCGGATCCACGTGCACCATGCGCGCCTCCGGATCGACTTCGCGGATCGCCTTCACGCCCGCGATCGCGGCGCGGCACAGCGCCAGACGCAACTGCATGCGGTCATCGCGCGAACAACGGTACGGCGCGGCCCAGCCCCACTCGCCGGCGCAGAACGAAAAGAAGGTGATCTCGTTGATCGGCGTGAAAAAGTGTGGGCCGCGGACCTTCGGCACCACGTATGCGGCGGCCGCGCGGCAGTAACTTGCGAAACGGTCCACGAACGCATCGTCGAATGGATCGAGATCGTCCGGATAGCCGTAGTGGCACAGGTCCCAGACCGGGATGACCTTGGCCGCGTTCATCGCGGCGATGTACGAGTCCAGCCCGGAAAAATCGTAGCGGCCGCCCTTGTCCACCATGGGCCACGGGATGCCCTCGCGGGCGACGGCGATGCCGAGGCGGGCAAGCCGCGCGTAGTCTTCGCCGGCATGGCGGTCATGCCCCGTTTCCGCCACCAGGTTGCGGCGGACGCGGTCTTTTCCCCACAGGAAGGTGGAGCATTCGAAACCGGACAGGAAAAAAGTGGGAAAGATTCCGGGACGCTGTGCCACGCGGCTCTCCTTTCGATTCTCGGGCGGAGCCGAGTATAGCCCGGACTCGAAAACCGGCCGTGCACGCTTGCCGCAGGACTACTTGTCGTCCTTACCGGCAAACCACGTCGCCAGCGCGGACCCCGACAGGTTGTGCCACACGCTGAACAAGGCACTCGGCACGGCCGCCAGCGGGCTGAAATGCGCCGCCGCCAGCGCCGCGCCGAGGCCGGAGTTCTGCATGCCGGTCTCGAACATCACCGCCTTGCGCTTGGCGAGGTCCATGCCGAACAGCCGCGCGAACAGATAGCCAAGCGCGAATCCGAGCAGGTTGTGCAGGATGACGGCCGCGAACATCAAGAGGCCGTTCGTCAGCAGCTTGCTTTGGTTCAGGGCGACGATGATCGCGATGATCAGCACGATCGCCACCGTGGACACGAGCGGCAGCGCCTTCACGCTGGCCGCGGCCTGCCGGCGGAACAGCGTCTTGGCGACGATGCCCAGCGCGATCGGCAGGATCACGACCTGCACGATGTCCATGAACAGCGACGTCGTATTAATCTGCATCCACGCACCTGCCAGCAGCGACACGAGCGCCGGCGTGGCGAACGGCGCGATCAGCGTGGACACCGCGCCGATCGATACGCCCAGCGCCACGTCGCCGCGCGACAGGAACGTCATCACGTTGGACGCGGTGCCGCTGGGGCAGCAGCCGACGAGGATCACGCCGACCGCGATGTCCGGCGGCAGGCGCAGCGCGATGGCCAGCACGTACGCGATGCCGGGCATGATGAGGTAGTGGCCGACGACGCCGATCGCGACGTCCTTCGGCCGCCGGAACACCTCGCGGAAGTCTTCCGTGGACAACGTGAGCCCCATGCCGAACATGACAATGCCCAGCAGCGGCGCGATCCAGCCTTTATAACCGACGAACAGCTGGGGCGCGAAGAATCCGAGGGCGGCGAACAGCAGCACCCACAACGAGAAGGTCTTGCCGACGAAGGCGCTGGCTTTTTCGATGGCGTTCACGCTGGGGTCTCCTGATCTGATGGGTCCGCCATTATATGTCCGCCACCCTGACCATTGGCCGGTGCATGGCGGCGCGAACCGCGTTAGCATGGCCCCATCATGACCGACACCTCACCCACCCGCCTGCCGATCGGCACCGCCGACGGCGTCCAGTTCGACGTCGTCGCCTGGGGCCCATCCCACGCCGACGTCGACTTCAGCGTCGCCTGCATGTTCGAGCATGAACTCGGCGGCGGCATGGCCGGCGGCCTGCTCGCGCTGGACCAGGCGCTCGGCGGCCAGTTGTCGCGCCTGCGCGCAACGGGCGCATTCCGCGCGCAGCCGCTGGAGACGCTGCTCATCACGTCGCCGCCGCCCGCCGTGGCGGCGCGCGCGGTGCTGGTGATCGGGATGGGCGATCCGGGGCGGCTGGACGGCGAGATGCTGCGGCGCGCCTGCCGCGTCGCGATGCGCGAGGCGATCCGCTACGGCGCCGTGTCGATGGCGTTCGCGCCCAGCGTGCTCGATGCCGGACACACGGACAATGCGAGGCTCGACATGCAGAACGTCATGCTCGACGGGATGCTGGGCGCGCTGCGGGCCGAGCACATGCTGGCGCAGGCCGGCCTCGCGGCGGCACCGTCTCTGCGGCATTGCACGTTCGACGTCGGGGCGCCGCGTGCCGAGGCGGCGGGGCGGGCATTCGCGGAGGCGTTCGCGCGTCTGGCCCGCGACTAGCCCCGCAACGCCAGGTCCGCCACCAGCGCCACCCCCAGCCCGAACGACACCGCCTTCCAGAACAACAGCGGACTCCGTTCGATCAGCGGGGTGCGCCGCCGCTCGGCAAACGCGCTGTTCGGATGGTGCAGGTCGTACACGAATTCGGCGACGTCCTCGTAGCGCCGGCGCGGATCGATCTGCAGCGCCTTGTGCAGCGCCGCGTCGACCCAGGCCGGAATCGACGGATCGTGCTCGCGCGCGAGCGTGTACGCGAGCCGGCGCTGCGCCGCGCGCCCCGCCGCGCGCGGGATCCCGACGCCGTACGGCAGCTCTCCCGTCAGCATGAAGTACGTGAGCACGCCGAGCGCGAACACGTCCGAACGCACGGTGCCGCGTTCGCCGAGGAAGTACTCCGGTGCGGCGTACAGCGCGGCGCCCTGCAGCGTCCAGTCCTCGTCATGGGAGGCCATCTCGACGACGCCGGCCACGCTCACCGACCCGAAATCGATGATGCGCGCGTTGCCGGCGGCGTCGATCATGACGTTTTCCGGCCGGACGTCCTGGTGCAGCATCTCGAGCCGGTGGAACGCGCGCAAGCCTTTCGCCACCTGGTCGACGATGCGGCGCACGGCGTCCAGGCCGGGGCGCGGCTGGCTGCGCAGCCACTGCGCCAGCGTGACGCCTTCGATGTATTCGGCGGCGACGTAGACATGGCTGCGGCGCCGCGCCGGCGCCGGCTTGACGACGTGCGGGCTGCGCACGCGCCCCATGATCCACTCTTCCATCACGAACCGCTCCATGTAGGCGCGGTCGCCGGCGAGATCGATGGAGGGCATCTTGAGGATGACGTGCGCGCCGCTGTCCGGATCCTCGGCCAGGTAGACGTGGCTGCGGCTGCTGCCGTGCACCTCGCGCACGATGCGGTAGCCGTCGAGTTCCGCGCGCGGGGCCAGCAGCGGCGGCAGCGGCAGGTCCGCCATCTGGCGCAGCAGTTCGGAGGCTTCGCGCGCCTGCAGAGATTCGATGCGCACCAGCTGCACGGTGAGATTGTCCGCGCTGCCGTTGGCGAACGCGCGCTGCACGAGACGGCTCGCGGCCGCGTCCAGGTCCGGCGCGTCCTGCAACGCGGCGTGGACGTCGGCGCCCGACACGTGCTCGTACACGCCGTCCGTCGCCAGCATGAACAGGTCGCCGGCTTCCAGCGCCACGGCGCGGTAGTCGATCTCGATACGGTCCTGCACGCCCAGCGCGCGGCTCAGGTAGCTGCGCTCGGGCGACACCCACACGCGATGGTCGGTCGTCAGCTGTTCCAGGCTGGCGCCCTGCGCGCCCGCGTGGACGCGGTAGATGCGCGCGTCGCCCACGTGGAACAGGTGGGCGGTGTTCGACTTGATGACGAGCGCGGAAAACGTGCAGACATGGCCGCAGTCCTGGTCGGCGCGGTCCTGGCCCTGCCGCGTATGGGCATACAGCCACGCATTCACGGCAGCGAGCACCTTCTCGGCCGACGTCCGGACCGACCAGGCGTCCGCCGTCGCGTAGTAATCGTCGAGGAACGCCGCGACGGCGGTGGCGCTGGCGACGTGGCTCACGGCGCTGCTGCTGATGCCGTCCGCCAGCGCGAGCGCCGCCCCCTTCGTCGAGGCGAGCGGCGCGCGCGGGATCACCACGCCGTGGCAGTCCTGGTTGACGGCCTTGCGGCCCCGGTCACTGTGCTGGCCGACGGAGAGCGTCAAAGGCTGCATCATGGGCTGCAAAGCGGGACGCCGGCGCGCGCGTCGTCAGACTTTGTTGAACGAGCGCTTCGGCGCCGTCTTCACGTGCGTCGAGTACAGCGTCAGTCCGGTGAACGCGAGGCCGCCGACGAGGTTGCCCAGCACGGTCGGGATCTCGTTCCAGACCAGGTAGTCGAGGAAGGTGAAGTGCGCGCCCGTCAGGATCCCGAACGGGAACAGGAACATGTTCACGACCGAGTGTTCGAACGCCATCGCGAAGAACAGCATCACGGGCATCCACATGGCGATGACCTTGCCGCCGACCGTCGTCGAGATCATGGCGCCCACGACGCCCGTCGACACCATCCAGTTGCACAGCATGCCGCGGATGAACAGGGTGACCATGCCGGCGAAGCCGTATTCCGCATAGCCCAGCGTGCGCTTTTCGCCGATGGTGCCGATCGTCTTGGCCAGCACGCCGCCGTCCGTGTGGAAGCCGAACGTGAAGATATACGCCATCAGGAAGGCCACCGTGAACGCGCCGAGGAAGTTACCGGCGAAGACGATGCCCCAGTGCTTGATCACGCGCGGCAGCGTGACGCCGGGCCGCCGGTCGATCAGCGCCAGCGGCGTCAGGACGAACACGCCGGTCAGCAGGTCGAAGCCGAGCAGGTACAGCATGCAGAAACCCACCGGGAACAGCAGCGCGCCGATCAGCGGCACGCCGGTCGCCACCGAGCAGCTGACGGCGAACACCGCCGACAGGGCAAGGATGGCGCCGGCCATGTAGGCGCGGATCAGCGCATCGCGCGTCGACATATAGATCTTGGATTCGCCCGCGTCGACCATCTTGGTCACGAATTCTGAAGGCACCAGGTACGCCATGAAATACTCCCCAGGGAACCGCGATGACGCGGCAATGTTGATCGGTAATCCGGCGTCGATTGCGCCGTCATGGGGAGTTATGCAAGAAGCGGGCCCGCATCAGACCGGGGCGATTCTCACGGACCTGCGCACCGCGACCGTGCCGGTGCTGCCTGCTGGTGCGGTGGCGCACCATTGTTGGAGAGGACGCCCACGTGCGTGCACACGAACGATGCAGGCCGTGTGGCGCGATGCGCGTCCTGGCCCCGGTCAGGCGCCGAACCAGGCCGCGCGCGCGGCGCGCAGGCCGTCCGCGCCGCCATCGCCGGCCCACGCCACATACCCATCGGGCCGGATCAGCATCGCGGCCGGCAGCGGCACCGCGCCGACGACGGGCAATTCGCACACGCCATCGAACGTCGCCTCGATCCGTTTCACGCGGCCGCCGTCGACCATCGCGCCCAGTCCCACGTCGAGCAGCACCGGCCGCCCGTCATGCAGCAGCGCGTAGACGCGGGTCGGCCCCGCCGCCGTAACGATGTCCAGGTCCGGCATGCGCCGCCCGAGCAGCGGGTGGCCGGCGCCCAGGTCGTAGCGGATGTCCAGGCCGGCGATCATCGCGCCGAAACGCCTGCGCGGCTCGTCCATCGCGAGCATCTCCGCGACGAATTCGCCCAGCACGGGCGTGCGGTCGTCCGGGCGCCGCAGCACACCTTGCGCGATCGTGTTGCGCAGCACGCGCGCTGCGGCGGGATGGCGTTCGGCCTGATAGGTATCGAGCAGCGCCGCCGGCGATACACCCTTCACGACCTGCGCCAGCTTCCACCCGAGGTTGACGGCATCCTGCACGCCGAGATTGAGGCCCTGCCCGCCCAGCGGCGGATGGATGTGCGCGGCGTCGCCCGCGAGCAGGATGCGGTCCTTGCGATAGGCGTCCGCCTGGCGCACGGCGTCGCTGAAGCGGGACAGCCACGTGGAAGAATGGATGCCGAAATCGGTCCCATAGATGACTTTCAGGCCCGCGGCGAGTTCGTCGAGCGTCGGCTCGCCGGCCGCCTGCGGATCGCGTCCGGCCAGCACGACGCCGACCGTCTCGCCATCGTCGAGCATGGACATCGCATGGCGGCTGGATGCGTCCTCGTGGAAGCCGAGTACCGGCTTTTCGCGCATTTTCACTTCGGCGATGATCCAGCTCGTCGACGCATCCCAGCCCGGGAAGCCGATGCCGGCCAGCTTGCGGATGCGGCTGCGGCCGCCGTCGCAGCCGACCAGCCAGCGCGCACGCAGGCGCGTGCCCTGCGCCGTCGTGACGTCGACGCCTTCGTCGTCGCATGCGATACCGTCCACGTCCCGGTCGCGGTAGATCCGCACGTCCAGTTCGTCGGCCCACGCGGCGAGCAGCCGTTCGGTCTGTTCCTGCGCCAGCGCGAGCAGGTAGTTGTGGCGCGTCGGGAAATCGCTGATGTCGAGGGCGGCGTGGAAACTGACGCGCGGGTGCGTCTTGCCCGCGGCCAGGAAGCGGTCGACGATGCCGCGCTGGTCGAGCAGTTCGAGCGTGCGCGCGTGCAGCCCGCCGGCGCGGCCGCCCACGCGGGCCTGCGCCGCCTTGCGTTCGACGATGGCGACGTCCACGCCGGCCAATGCCAGTTCGGCGGCCAGCATCAGGCCCGTGGGGCCGCCGCCGACGATGATGATGTCGTGGTCGCTTGCCTGCATTGGTTCACCTGTATTTCGATGGAGACCGTTAATGCGCTCTCTTCCTCTTCAATGCGCTGCCCGCTTTGCTATCTGATCCACACAGTTTTCGATTCGGCGCATGTGGGTCAACTCGCTTTCGTTGTTCTCTTCGGGATAGCGAAAGCTCGCGGCGTGTGCACAGGTCTGCTCGTGCTTGGGGTCGGCTCGCCGCAGCCTGGCCTTGATCGCTTCGATTTCGGCGATGCGCCGATTCTCCAGCTCATTGTCCAGTTCATTGCTCGCTTGACGCTGCGCCGCTTCTTGATGAACTTCATCCAGGGATTTAAACGCGTACCACGTGCCGAGGCCGACGAATAAAGCGATGAGAAGGATGTGATGAAAAGGGGGGAGTCGATGCAGGAGGCTCCGTCTCGAATTCGATTCATTTTCCATTGTTGTCCTGGTGTTTTCCTTGACTTGCCGAGCACGGTCCTGGCGTGTCGCCGACGTTCTTCCAGACCCGATGCCGCCACGTGATCACTTCGGCCGCTGCTGCTGTCGTCGGCGCCGTATTTTTCCTTAGTCGAGAATAGCCCGTAACCGGGCAAGCGCGTCCTCGACCACGAACTCAGGCGCTGTTTCGATTTTCTTCGCCCCGCGAGCGGCCAAATCCATTGTGCGAATCATATTCACCAGCGCGACACCTTGGGTTTCAGTGCCCGATCCACTCAACGGCACTGCGAAGCCCGCATAGCGAGCGAAATCGCCGCCTTGAGTAATTGGTGCCACTAAAGCCACCCCCATGAGATTGAACGCGGCCGGGGAGAGTACGAGGGCAGGACGAAAATCGCCTTGCTGCTCTCGCCCTACTGTTGGGTTAAGGTTCACGCGAACGATATCTCCACGGTTGAACGTGGTACGCCTCACCATACTTCCTGGCCTACCGGTTTGCTGCCTTCCCAGGCCTCCGCGTCTACAGGAGGCGCCGCCTTCAGATCACATTGCGCCATCAGATCTGCAAGAGAGTAGGTTTTGCGAGCAGGCCGCAATACCAGTCCTTCCGGTCGCATGTCCGCGCTCAGTTTGTCGCCAAGTGCAACGCCTAGTTGACTCAGCAAAGCAGACGGCAGTCGGACTGCCGCACTGTTGCCCCACTTTTGAATCGAGAGTTCCATAGTTACCTCCAATGTAGATACATTGTATTACCCACAATGCGGCGCCGCAAGCAAATCCTACAATGTAGATACACATCAAAGAACTGCCTCGAACATCGCTTCGAGCCTCTTTTGCGACACTTGGAGATAAGGACGAACGTGGTCCAGCTCCGATCTTGTGAGTGCCTCATATCATAAGCACCGCCCGACAAGCCTTGCCGGCTTATGACTATCACATTTGAACAGAGTCGAGATTGGGGTTCGGTGCTCGAGCACCTTCTGAATTGCCGTAAGGTAGCCGACTGAGTAGACAACCTCGCCAGCATCTGTCTTCACCCGGCTATTGGCTTCCGAGGTGTACTGTCAATAGCGGACACCAATCCAAATACGGCGTCGACGGGTGTGACTACTGACGCGTCAGCCTACCAAGTGTGCAGCGACATATCGCAACATGAACGTCTCCCGGTGGATGGATATGCCCATACTTGAGGGCTGGCTGCGCAAGACTGATTCGTTGTGCGCGATCGCCTCGTCGATATCAACCCATTTCGGCACCATCCCATTCGCTAGCTCATAGGACTCCGGTGCAGCCTTGCCAAGTATGTAGTCCGACTGACAGAGATAAAAATGCGAGCGCATGAATAGCTTGTCATGTCCGGGTCTCCGAGCGGGGCGGTACTCATCGCCATACCCGAGGTAGGGGCCGATACTAAAGCCGGTAGCTCCGGTCTCTTCCCTGACTTCACGAATGAGCCCTTCCTCGGCTGCCTCCCCGGCATCCAATCCTCCTCCAGGAAAACTGAAGTCATCGTAACGCTGCGTGTATAACAGGAGCACTTCGCTCCCGTGCAGGACGACGGCGCGTACGGCCTGCCGTTCAAGGATGACTTGTCCGGCCTTTTCGGTAACGCTGGGATCAGTCATCGTATAGAGAAGAGTCATATGCAAGGGACAGGCGCTGTTGAATCAGGGCACTTGTCGTGACGAGAGATGAGTGTCGGGCTGCTGAACCTGTCACTGAGGATATCGTGCTCTGCCTGATAGAAAGGAGTCTGAATGCCAAGGAGTCCAAGCAAGGTATGATCGAGACTGTCAGTACGGTATGGCCGGGCTTCGAGTGCAATGCGATAGTCGCTCGCGGCTCGCTTCCTATCGTGTTGCCACAGCAGGAGAGGCACTTGGTAACCGCTCATGTCGGTTGAGGAATGCCCGGCAAAATTGCGGTTGTGTCCAACCTCTTGACCGTGATCAGAAACGTAGAGTAGCGAGAGTGAACCTCCCGGTGAGGCCTGCGCGACCGTCTGAAGCATCGACGACAGAACGTGGTCAGTATAAAGCATGGCGTTATCGTATTCGTCCCGTGATTTCCGAATCCAGTAGGGCCGACCTGCAGCGTATAGGGAGCTCGCCACCGCATCGTTGGTGCCGGAAAACTTGTCGAAGGCGGGTGGGTAACGCAGGTCGTAGCGAAGGTGCGCGCCCTGCATATGAACGACGATCAGCTTGCGCGGTGCTTTGCCTGCAAGGACATGTTTCAGTTTGGGCAAGAGGCGTTCGTCGAGGCTGCGCGTACCGCGGCCATGGCCGTTGTTAACGAAAATTTGTTCGTTCGCGTGCTCGGCGAGGATCTGGATGGGACCATCCCCTTGTTCCTGGTTCGACAACCAGACCACGTGATAGCCGGCCACGCGCGCTAGAGCCAGGACGTTCGGCTCTGTCAACCACGCATCGGGGCGCTGCAACGTGGCAGGGCTAAGCATTTTAAGCAGGGACTGGACAGTGGCGGCGTCCGACGACAGCACGTTATTGAATGCGATCAGCTCATCACGCTTTGCCATTAATTCAGGCGTGGTGTTTCGAGCATAACCGTACAGAGACCAGTTACTCCGGTTTACGCTTTCGCCCAGCACCACAACCACGGTTTGTTTTGGCGGACCGACATAGGTAGTGGGGTACCGTTGCGCATTTACCAGGTCGGCAGCAACTTTACCCTTCACCTCTGTCATGAATGCCCGTTGCTCTCGATAGTCCGCGAGGTAAGCCGGCCAGTAGACAAAGGGATTTTCTTCTGCCATCGTAGTGTTGAAGTGGAGTGCCGCGAACGAGATAAGCATGCCGGTTCCGATCAAGCGCTCGCGCCATCTTCCCGCCGCCGGCATACTGGCTGGCATCGCCTTCAACCTACGCTCCACCCAAAGAAACAAGCCGACAATCGCCACCGTCAGTAGTGATACCAATGCGAGATGTGGCCAGTAGGTAACTACGAACTCGTGCACTTCGTTTGCATTGCTGCCAAGAATGGCGTCCGCGACCACAATATGCTTTGGCTCCAGTCCGTACAGCCAGAACAGGAATCCTTCGACAGCTGCGTTTACGACGACCAGACTGTTGAGTGTAAGAGCAGCACCTGCAGCCAGCGTGCGTTTACACCCGAGCAGCAAAAGACCGGCCATGCCGGCATTCGCGATGACAATGAATGCCGCGGCCTTGGTAAGGCTGTGGACGTCTTGCATGCCAAGCTGCCAGTAAATGCCGAGCGCTATCAATGTCGCGGCGGTGCGCGCGGCCGCCTGCTGCAGCGCCCATAAGGCGCCGATGGTTTTACTATTAATCAAAGCTCTTCCTAGCGCAGCAGTAATGTCGGAATGCCGAGAGCACGTATGATTTCCGTCGTCTTGCTGCCGAAGACCAGACTGCGAAGTGCAGAATGTCCGAATGCACCCATGACGAGCATCTCGATCGACTGCTCCTTTACCGCTTCAACGACGTTGCTGGCGACATCGCCTGGTTTGAGCACGGCACGCGTATTCCGCCCGGCTGCCCGAAGGATGCCTTCGGCCCATGCCAACTTGTTTGAAGCATCCTGTCCTTCGCCGCACATGAACAGATGCACCGCAATGCCCTCGAACAGCGGGCTCGCCGCCACCATATCTACGGCACGCTTCGCTGCCGGACGGCCATCGAACGCAATCATTACCCGTTGCGGCTCCTTGAACGCATCTGAAACGATCAATACCGGAACATGTACCGCTATCAGCACATCCTTGACATTGGTGCCCAGCCGGCCAGTTGCCGTACCGTTGTCACCTCCGCCGCGGCCCATAACCATAAGCCGCGGGTCGCATGCTAGTTCAGCTAGTACTTCCTCCAACCGGCCATGGCGTTGGCGGACCTCCACAAGGCTAGCCCCGACACTAGCGGCACGCTCGCGCAAGCCGTTCAGGAACTCCCTGCATTGGTCTCTCTCAGCAGCGATGCGCACAGCTTCGTAAGCCGCCAGTTTGTCCAGTAGTTGTTCCTGTGTGCCAAGCCCGATGGTTCCGCTGAGGTCGTCATTCGGCCCTCGTTCCGGATGATGGTCAATCGCATGGAGCAATTCTAAGGAGGCGCCAACGCACCGCGCAGCCCATGCGGCATAGTCCGCGACATGGACCGCAAAAGCGGACTGATCGACGCAAGCCAGGATCTTTTTATCACTTTCCATTTTCTTCCCCTTTTAGTGGCCCATCAGCATGTCTGCGGCGCCGTCCTTGTCGTGCACGGCGAACTTGTCCACCATCGTCGCGCTGGCTTCGTTCAGGCCGATGATCTCGACCGAGGTTGCTTCTCGTCGGAATTTCAATACAACTTTGTCCAGCGCACTAACCGCTGTGATGTCCCAGAAGTGTGAACGGCTCACGTCGATACGCACGTTGTCGATAACCTCCTTGTAATCAAAAGCTTTGACGAAGTTTTCTGCTGAAGCAAAGAACACCTGGCCAGTCACCACATAAGTACGGGTGCGGCCATCGTCTGCGGCCATCGAGCTGACGTGCAGAATCCGCCCGACCTTACTTGCAAAGAAGAAGCCTGACAGAAGTACGCCGACAAGCACGCCCTTGGCCAAGTCGTGCGTCGCGACCACCACGATGACCGTCGCGAGCATCACGGTACTCGAGCTCTTCGGGTGCTCACGCAAGTTCCGCAAGGAGGTCCAGCTGAACGTCCCAATCGAAACCATAATCATCACAGCCACCAAGGCCGCCATGGGGATGCGCGCCACCCAGTCGCCGATAAACACCACCATGAGCAGCAGGAACACGCCCGCTGCGAGAGTAGATAGCCTTCCGCGGCCTCCTGACTTCACGTTAATAACCGACTGCCCAATCATGGCGCAGCCAGCCATGCCGCCCAGGAAACCGGTAGCGATGTTGGCGATGCCTTGGCCAACGCATTCGCGGTTCTTGTCGCTGTTCGTGTCGGTGAAATCGTCCACGATCGAGGCAGTCATCATAGACTCCAGCAGCCCAACCACCGCCAGCGTGGCAGAAACCGGCAAGATGATCGCTAGCGTATGCAAATTGAGTGGGACGTCAGGAAGCAGGAAGATCGGTAAGCTGTCGGGCAACTTGCCCATGTCGCCCACAGTGCGTACGTCCAGGCCAAGATAGATGGAGACAGCGGTGATGGCCACGATCGTCACCAGCGGCGATGGTATCGCTTTGGTGACATAAGGAAACAAGTAAATGATGGCGAGACCCGCGGCCGTTAGCGCGTAGACGTGCCAACTGACGTTGGTCAGCTCCGGCAATTGGGCCATGAAGATGAGGATGGCAAGCGCGTTGACGAAGCCTGTAATGACCGAACGCGAAACGAAGCGCATCAGTGCTCCGAGTCTGAGCCAGCCAGCCAGCATTTGCAGGACGCCGGTCAAGATCGTGGTGGCCAGCAGGTACTGCAAGCCGTGCTCCTTTACCAGGGTGACCATCAGAAGGGCCATGGCACCGGTAGCGGCGGAGATCATGCCTGGGCGTCCGCCTGCGAATGCAATAACGACCGCCATTGAGAACGAGGCATAAAGGCCGACCTTGGGATCGACGCCAGCGATAATTGAAAAGGCAATGGCCTCCGGAATAAGTGCGAGCGCGACAACCACGCCCGCGAGGAGATCATTGCGGATATAGGAGAACCAATCCTGACGAATGGTTTGTATAGACATAGATTTACCTTCCCGGTCCACTTGACCGAGCAAACATCGAATAGATGAGCACCGTGCTCCAGGCGCAGGAACACGACGAACGAGAGCGAAATGATCAGCCGACGTCGCGGACACGAGATCGGTTTGCTTCAAATCGAGTGCGGAAAGGAATTACGGAGGAGTGACAGAGCAGAAATAGCCGCGAGGCAGTTCCGAGCCCGGGTAGCTCATGGCTTCCATGATCTTCGACGCGGAACGCGCGCACTCAACGCTGCGCGTTGCACAGGCGTTGAGATTGAAGATGAAAATGAATGCGGTCATCGCTCTATTTTGCAATGCAGCATGCGTACTCGTCAAGCTAAAGCTTTTGAGGGGCAAGCGTTTGGGTTGGTTGTTGATGCTACTGACGTGAACATAGTTGGCCGACCGCTACCGTTTGATATGTCTGTTGTGGCCGAACCCGGCCATTCAGAGCTACACGGTGTACTCGGGATGTTGCTCTTACATCGAGGCACCGGATCGGCGGACCATTTTTTTGGCAGAGCGTACTCGAGCCCAAATGTGCCGATATTACATATACACCTGCATAACGTTCGATGGCTGAATAAAAAGCCGGGCTACGGGCCCGGATTTGTTGAATTCACTGACAAATATTATATTGTAATCACTAGCATATGACTCGGCGTGCCCGAGCAGCAGCTGGACGGTCTCGGCTTCCTCTCCTTGCTGAATCAGCCGCGACGCCATTGTGCGTCGGCCATTGGGCGAGGAACCGCCGCCTCAGGCCCCGATAGCGGCCCCGATCGTCCGTCGTACGCAGGCGCCGAGCCGTCCGATAGACCAGGCACGGGTCAAGCGCCTCGATGGCCTTGGCGTGGCTAACGTCGATGCAACGCTGCCGGCAACCTTTCGTGATCGCCGCGCGTAGGCTGATTTCGGTGCGCAACGCGCCTGTTGGAACAGCACGTCCTGCACTTCGATTTGCGCGATTTCGGTCACGCGCATGCCGGCCGTTAGGCCCAGCAGAAGAATCAGGGAGTCCCGCTCGGGATGCCTGCTGGCGGCCGCCGTCACGCGGAGAAGGTGACGGATTTGGCCCGGCTGGAGCGTGGTGGCTTGGGCCATGTGAACTTCTGACCTGCAATAAAAAACGGCGCACCGCCCGAAGGCAAGCGCGCCGGTGGCTACAACAGGGCCGGCACCGCCGTGCCGCCCCGTCCTACCCGGAAATCAGAAGTGGTACTCCGCCTTGACCATCGGCGTGCTCGCCGAGGCGCCCGGCACGCGCTTGCTGTCGTTGCCGAACTTGTTATGCCAGTATTGATAGGCGAAGCCGGCGCGGAAGGTCTTCGGCTTGGCGCCCAGCAGCGGGCCCAGGTCGTACAGCAACTGCATGTCGATGTTCGTTTCCGGCGCAGTCTGGTTGCCGAATTCGTCCTTGCCCTTCGAGGCGATCCAGTTCGCGAAGCCTTCCCACGACCAGCCCGACGCCCCGATCGGGAACGCCCACACGGCGCCCAGCATCGGGTGCGTGTCGTAGCGGTAGCGCGCGACGCTGGTCTGCGTGAACTCGTTGTTCGGCGCGTTGCTCTCCCACAGGCCGTAGATACCCACGTTCAGCAGCCCCGGGACCTTGAAGGCCAGCGTCGGGCCGACGACCAGCATGCGCTTCTTGGAGTTGTAGCCGGCGTCGTCCTTCGTGTTGGCGTCGAAGCCCAGCGTCAGGCCCACGTCGCTCACGGGGCCGTAGGCGAATTCCTTGCCGCTCACCTTGCCCAGCGAGATCGTGTTGCGGTACACGAGGTAGAACTCTTGCGCGCCCGACTTCGCGCCCGGAGCCGACGGATCGGTCTTGTTCGACAACAGGACATCCAGGTTGAAGAAGTTCGTGCCGTAGGCATAACCGCTCACGTGGTTGATGTCGATGATGTCCTTGTGGATTTCACTGGCGTTGAACGGCTCGCGGAAACGGCCGCCGGTGCGGTAGCCGATCGACGTGTCGCTCCATTCGGCGGCCTGGACGGACGTTGCCGCGCACGCGCACAGCGCCATGGTCAGGACGGTTTTTTTCATGCTTTGCTCCCTTGGACGATTGGATGGGTGTTGGCGGCGCCCGCGTCTCCGTGGCTTTCTGCCGGGATGTCGCGGGTACCGTTGAAGAAGAGGTTCAGCGCGACCGCGGCGACGGCGGTCAGGAGGATGCCCGACTCCAGCAACGGATGCAGGCTGTGGGCCATTTGTTGGGCCCAGCGGGGTGCCACCAGCGGGATCAGGCCGAAGCCGATCGACAGGGCGACAATATACAGGTTGTAGCGGTTGTTCCGGAAGTCCACGCGCGTCAGGATGCGGATGCCCGCCGCGGCCACCATGCCGAACATGACGAGACCCGCGCCGCCCAGCACGAACTGGGGAATTGCTTCGACGAGCGCCGCCATCTTCGGCAGCATGCCCAGCACGATCATGATGATACCGCCGGCCACGCACACCCAGCGGCTCTTGACGCCCGTGACGGCGACGAGGCCCACGTTCTGCGAAAAGCTCGTGTGCGGGAAGGTGTTCAGCAGGCCGCCGATCAGCGTACCCAGGCCGTCCGTGCGCAGGCCGGCGGCGAGCTGTTTGCGGTC
This sequence comes from Massilia sp. Masssp94, assembly GCF_059491305.1. Taxonomy (NCBI): domain Bacteria; kingdom Pseudomonadati; phylum Pseudomonadota; class Betaproteobacteria; order Burkholderiales; family Oxalobacteraceae; genus Massilia; species Massilia sp. Masssp94. The sequence continues at coordinate 5,958,287 of NZ_CP168501.1, read as the reverse complement.
CAGGTCCTTGCCCGTCAGTTCGGACAGCGCGAGGAACATGCCGGCCGACTCGATCATCACGACGATCATGACGACGGCGAACGTGACGATCATGACCAGGTCGAACGTGGGCGTGCCGAACGCCAGCGGCGTCACGAGCTGGAACCAGGCGGCCTTGCCCACCTTGTCGAAGTTCATCTCGCCCAGCGCGAACGTGACGACGCAGCCGGCCACGATGCCCAGCAGGACGGAGATATTGGCCAGGAAGCCGCGGCAGAACCGGACGAGGCACAGCACGACGGCCAGCACGAACGCGGCGATGCCCAGGTGGTCCAGCGCGCCGTAGTTCGGGTTCGGCGTCATCGGCACGGGGCCGGCGAGCTTCAGCGCCGGCGCTTCGGCACCCGGCGGCAGCGCGGCCGCGGCCTGCGCGGCACCGGCGCGCGCCGCATCGACCATCGCCGCCAGTTTCACGGTATCGACGCTTTGCGCCGTGCTTTCCGGACCGCCCATCGCCCAGCCCACGCCGACGCGCATCAGGGTCACGCCGATGATCAGGATGATGGTGCCCGTGACGACGGGCGGGAAGAACCGTAGCAACCGGCTCATCAGGGGCGCGAGCAGCAGCGCCACGGCACCGGCGCCGATGCCGGCACCGAAGATCGCGCGCGCCCCGTCGACGCCGGGTACCGCGTTCGCGATGGCGACCATCGGACCAACGGCCGCGAAGGTCACGCCCATCATCACGGGCAGGCGAATGCCGAACCACGATGTCAGGCCAAGGGATTGGATGAGTGTCACGATTCCGCAGCAGAACAGGTCGGCCGAGATCAGCATGCTGACCTGTTCGGGCGGAAGTTTGAGTGCACGTCCCACGATGAGGGGGACGGCAATGGCACCGGCGTACATGACGAGGACGTGCTGCAACCCGAGCGCACCGAGGCGCGCGAGCGGCAGCCGTTCGTCCACCGGATGGCGGGACGGCTGGGTCATGCTTGTCTCCTAAATGTTTTTATGAACAACAAACAGCATGCCGCCCGCCACGCGCCGGCCATCTGGGCCGGGCGCGCGAGCGTGTCCGCCGGCCCGCTGTGGAGGGCCGCCGGACAGGGTACAACGGGGTTAGTTGGTCGGGGCGCCCTCTTCGTACCAGCGCTTGATGAGATTGCGCTCATCCGGCGTGATCTGGGTGGCGTTATTCAGCGGCATCTGCTTCGTCACGACGGCCTGCTGGTACATCTGCTGGGCGTGACGCTTGATCGAGTCGGGCGAATCGAACGAGATGCCCTTGCTCGGCATGGCGGCCGAGTGGCACATCGCGCAGCGCTGGGCGACGACGCCTTTCACCTGGTCGAAACTCACGTTCTGCGCGGTGGCGCCGGCAGCGGCGGCACTGTTTACGGGTGCGGCGGACGCGATGGCCGGCACGTCGGCCTCGGGTTTCGGGGTCAGGTAGACGACGAGACCCAGCATGGCGGCCACGCCGAAGCCCGCGAATTCCCAGGGCACGCGCTTGCCGTGTACGAGCGCCTTGTGGCGGGCGACGAAGCTCTGGCGGATCAGGGCGCCGGTCAGCATCATGAGGACCAGCACGACCCAGTTGTGTTCACCCGAGTACAGCCAGCCATAGTGGTTGGACAGCATCGCGAACAGCACCGGCAGCGTGAAATACGTGTTGTGGACGCTGCGCTGCTTCGCGCGCCAGCCGTAGATCGGGTCGACCGGCTGGCCGGCCTTCAGCTGCGCGACCACCTTGCGCTGGCCCGGAATGATCCAGAAGAACACGTTGGCGCTCATCGACGTGGCCAGCATGGCGCCGACCAGCAGGAAGGCGGCACGGCCGGCGTACAGCTGGCACGCGAGCCAGGCGGCGAACACGACGAACGCGAAGATGATCGCGCCGACGATCGCGTCGCCGTTCTTCTTGCGGCCGAACGTGCGGCAGATGGTGTCGTACACGAGCCAGAACGCGACGAGGAAGCCCAGCGCGGTACCAACGGCGGCGCCGGCCGTCCAGTCGTGCACCTGCTTGTCGACCATGAAGGTCCCGGCATTGAACAGGTACAGGACGGTGAACAGGCCGAAACCGGACAGCCACGTGGCGTAGCTCTCCCAATAGAACCAGTGCAGGCCTTCGGGCATGGATTTCGGGGCCACGAGGTATTTCTGCGGATGGTAGAAGCCACCGCCGTGCACGGCCCACAGTTCGCCGTCGACGCCTTTTTCGACGAGGTCGGGCGACGTCGGCCTGGTGAGCGAGTTATCGAGGAAGACGAAGTAGAACGATGCGCCGATCCAGGCGATCGCGGTAATGACGTGGGTCCAGCGCAATAGCAGATTCACCCAGTCGAGCAAATAGGATTCCATGAGAGCCTCAAAAACAAAGGAAGCATGGCGCAACCAACACACCAGGCTGTCCCATCACCACAGCGGGCTCTGTGAGGGGCAAATCATCGCAACCACCGGCGAGGGCTGGGCCCTGCTGCCGATGCGCTCCGCGGCGACACAACAACTGTATACGATCTTTTTGAAAAAGGGTACGACTTTATGAGAAAAACAACGCTCCGTGCTTACGAGCCACGGTAAGTGGAATACGACCACGGACTGACGAGCAGCGGCACGTGGTAGTGGCCGGCCGCGTCGGCGATGCCGAATTCGAGCGGCACCACGTCGAGGAAGGCCGGCTCGGGCAGGTTCACGCCCTTCTCGCGGAAATACGCCGCCACACCGAACGTGAGGCGGTAGCGGCCGACCGCCATCGTCTCCGCATTCAGCAGCGGACCGCCGTCGTTGCGGCCGTCGCTATTGAGGGTGAGCGTCTTGATCGTGCGCGCGCCGCCGTCATGGTCGAGCGCTTCGAGGGTGACGCGCATGCCGGCGGCCGGGCAACCGTTCATCGTATCGAGCACGTGGGTGCTGAGGTGTCCCATCTGATTTCCTTTCTTGTTGATTGACGTAAAAAATTGCATACACTTTGTGTTTTCTTTTTTTCGAAAAGTGTATACACTTCAGACACGATGTCAATCACTTATTGTCCCGAGCGACCATGAACCGAGCCCGCCAACCCCTGAAGATAGTCCCGCTGACCAGCGATATCCATGATACGCCCGCGAACGCGCCGTCCGGCGGCGCCACGCAGCGCATCGTGGACTCCATCACCACGGCGATCGCCGAGCGCCGGCTGATGCCGGGCACGAAGCTGTCCGAACAGAAGATCGGCGACATCTTCAAGGTGTCGCGCACCGTCGTGCGCCAGGCGTTCAACCAGTTGTCGCGCGACCGCCTCGTCGTGCTGGAGCCGGCCCGCGGCGCGTTCGTCGCCACCCCGACGGCCGAGGAAGCGAACGACGTGTTCGAAGTGCGCGCGATCCTCGAGACGGCGGTCACGAAGCAGCTGTGCGCGACGATCACCGACGCCCAGGTCAAACAGCTGCGCGAACACCTGGAGCTGGAACGCGCGGCCGTCAACAATGCGGAAGTCCCGGGCCGCACGCGCCTGCTGGGCGATTTCCACCTCGTGCTGGCGCAAATGCTCGGCAACCAGGTGCTCGTGCAGATGCTCTCCGAACTCCTGACGCGTTCCTCGCTGATCGCGCTGATGCGCCAGTCGTCGCAATCGGCGGAAGAATCCCTCGATGAGCACGTGGCCATCGTCGACGCGTTCGAAAAGCGCGACGTCAAGGCGGCGGTGCGCCTCGTCTCCAAGCACCTGGCCAACGTCCAGCACAACCTGCACCTCGATCCGCAGCGCGTGGACCTGGCCGACATCCTCCACCATTGAATCAAAGACACCATCATGACCCAGCACTATCCACGTGACCTCGCCGGCTACGGCCGCGAGCAACCGTACGCCGACTGGCCGGGCCGCGCCCGCGTCGCCGTGCAGTTCGTCCTGAACTATGAGGAAGGCGGCGAGAACAGCGTGCTGCACGGCGACGCCGGCAGCGAGCAATTCCTGTCCGAGATGTTCAACCCGGCGTCGTTCCCGGCCCGTCACCTGTCGATGGAAAGCATCTACGAATACGGCTCGCGCGTGGGCGTCTGGCGCATCCTGCGCGAATTCGAGAAGCGCGGCCTCCCCCTGACGATCTTCGGCGTCGGCATGGCGCTGGAACGCTCGCCCGACGTGACGGCCGCGTTCAAGGAACTGGGCCACGAGATCGCGTGCCACGGCCACCGCTGGATCAGCTACCAGAACGTCGACGAAGCGACCGAACGCGCGGACATGGCGCGCGGCATGGAAGCCATCGAACGCCTGACGGGCGAACGCGCGCTCGGCTGGTACACGGGCCGCGACAGCCCGAATACGCGCCGCCTCGTCGCCGACTACGGCGGCTTCGAATACGACAGCGACTATTACGGCGACGACCTGCCGTTCTGGCTGAAGGTCCGCAAGACCGACGGCACGCAGGCGCCGCAACTGGTCGTGCCGTACACGCTGGACACGAACGACATGCGCTTCGCCCTGCCGCAAGGTTTTTCGCACGGCGACCCGTTCCTCTCGTACCTGCGCGACGCGTTCGACGTGCACTACCAGGAAGGCGGCGAGCGCCCCTCAATTCTCAACATCGGCATGCACTGCCGCCTGCTGGGCCGCCCGGGACGCTTCCGCGCGCTGCAACGCTTCCTGGACTACATCGAACAGCACGACCGCGTGTGGGTCACGCGCCGCATCGACATCGCGCGCCACTGGAAGAGCGTGCATCCCTACAACCCCGACACCGCATTCGCGTGGGAGTAATCACAATGTTAACGCTGGAGACACTCAACGCCGCCGATGAAGCGGGCTTCACTGCCCTGCTGGACGGCGTCTACGAACACTCGCCCTGGATCGCCGCCCGCGCCTGGGCCAAGCGCCCGTTCGCCACGCTGGCGCAGCTGAAGCGCGGCCTCGTCGAAGCCGTGCGCGACGCGTCGCGTGAAGAACAACTGGGCCTGATCCGCGCCCACCCGGAGCTCGCCGGCAAGGCGATGGTCAGCAAGACGCTGACGGCCGAATCGACGAATGAACAGAACAAGGCCGGCCTGACGAATTGCACGCCGGAGGAATTCGCGACGATCCAGAAGCTCAACGCCGACTACAACGCCAAATTCGGCTTCCCATTCATCCTGGCCGTGCGCGGCCCGCGCGGCCTGGGCCTGCCAAAGGCGGAGATCATCGCCACGTTCGCGCGCCGCCTGGCCAATGGCCCGGACTTCGAATTCGCCGAAGCGCTGCGCAACATCCACCGCATCGCCGAGATCCGCCTGGACGACAAGTTCGACCAGCACCCGACCCTCGGCAACCTCGTGTGGGACTGGCATGAACAGCTGGCCGCCCACAGCGAACCCGGTTACGCCGAGCGCGGAGAGTTGTGCGTGACGTACCTGACGGACGCGCACCGCGCGGCCGCCGCCCAGCTGGCGGCATGGATGCGCGAGGATTGCGGCTTCGACGACGTCACGATCGACGCCGTCGGCAATGTGGTCGGCATCTATCATGGCGCCGATCCTTCCGCGCAGCGCCTGCTGACCGGTTCGCACTACGACACCGTGCGCAACGGCGGCAAGTACGACGGCCGCCTGGGCATCCTCGTGCCGATGGCGTGCGTGCGCGAACTGCACCGCCAGGGCAAGCGCCTGTCGTACGGCATCGAAGTCGTCGGCTTCGCGGAAGAGGAAGGCCAGCGCTACAAAGCCGTGTTCCTCGGGTCGGGCGCGCTGTGCGGCGGTTTCGACACGAACTGGCTCGATCAGAAGGATGCGGACGGCGTCACGATGCGCGACGCCATCGCACATGCAGGCCTGAACGCCGACGACATCGCGGCGTTGAAGCGCGATCCCTCGACGTATCTCGGCTTCGTCGAGACGCACATCGAGCAGGGCCCGGTGCTGAATGACCTCGACCTGCCCCTGGGCGTCGTCACCTCGATCAACGGCAGCGTGCGATTCGTCGGCGAGATCGTCGGCGTCGCCAGCCACGCGGGCACCACGCCGATGACGATGCGCCGCGACGCGGCAGCCGCCGCGGCCGAGCTGGTGCTGTTCGCCGAGAAGCGCGGCGGCGCCGTGCCGGACCTCGTCGCCACCGTCGGCATGCTGGAGGTGCCGAACGGCTCGATCAACGTCGTGCCGGGACGCTGCCGCTTCTCGCTGGACGTGCGCGCCACGACCGACGAAGTGCGCGATGCCGCCGCCAGCGACATCCGGGCCGAACTGGCCGCGATCTGCGCCCGCCGCGGCCTGCAGTTCTCGCTCGAAGAGACGATGCGCGCAGCCGCCGCGCCCTGCGCGACCGAATGGCGCCAGCGCTGGGAACGTGCCGTCGAGACGCTCGGCCTGCCCGTGTTCCGCATGCCCAGCGGCGCCGGCCACGATGCGATGAAGATCCACGACATCCTGCCGCAGGCCATGCTGTTCCTGCGCGGGCTGAACGCCGGCATCAGCCACAACCCGCTCGAATCCATCACCAACGACGACGCCGAACTGTGCGTCCGAGCTTTCCAAACCCTTCTCGACCAACTCGCCACGGAATCCTGACATGACCACGACCGATAAAACCGCCGCCCCCTACGAGGCCCTCGATGCCTGGATCGACGCCCACTTCGACGAGGAGGTACGCTTCCTGCAGGAGCTCGTGCGCGTGCCGACCGACACCCCGCCGGGCAACAATGCGCCGCACGCCGAGCGCGCCGCCGACCTGCTGAAGGCATTCGGCTTCGAGGCCGAGAAGCATTCGGTCCCGGCGCCGACTGCCAAGGCCGCCGGCCTGGAGACGATCACGAACCTGATCGTGCGCCGCAAGTACGGCGCCGGCCGCACCGTCGCGATGAACGCGCACGGCGACGTGGTGCCGCCGGGCGAAGGCTGGACGCATGATCCGTACGGCGGCGAAGTGGTGGACGGCCAGCTGTTCGGCCGCGCGTCCGCCGTCAGCAAATGCGATTTCGCCACCTTCACGTTCGCGACGCGCGCCCTGGAAGCGCTGGGCGCCCCGCTGAAGGGCGGCGTCGAGCTGTACTTCACGTACGACGAGGAATTCGGCGGCGAACTGGGCCCGGGCTGGCTGCTGCAGCAGGGCCTCGTCAAGCCGGACCTCTTGATCGCCGCGGGCTTCAGCTACCAGGTCGTCACCGCGCACAACGGCTGCCTGCAGATGGAAGTGACGGTCAACGGCAAGATGGGCCACGCGGCCGTGCCGGAAACGGGCGTCGACGCGCTGCAGGCCGCGACCCGCATCCTCGTCGCGCTGTACGACCAGAACACGCAGTACAAGAAAGTGAAGAGCCAGGTGAAGGGCATCAACCACCCGTACCTGAACGTGGGCCTGATCGAAGGCGGCACCAACACGAACGTCGTGCCGGGCAAGGTCGTGCTGAAGCTCGACCGCCGGATGATCCCGGAAGAGAACCCGGCGGAAGTGGAAGCGACGATCCGCAAGGTGATCCAGGACGCCGTCGCCGACAGCGCCGGCATCACCATCGAGATCAAGCGCATGCTGCTGGCGAACGCGCTGCAGCCGCTGGACGGCAACCGGCCGCTGGTCGACGCGCTGTCGCGTCATGCCACCAGCGTGTTTGGCGAAGAGATCGGCGCGGCCGGCACGCCGCTGTACACGGACGCGCGCCTGTTCGGCGAAGCGGGCGTCCCGGCCGTGCTGTACGGCTGCGGCCCGCGCACGGTCGGCGAGAGCAACGCCAAGCGCGCCGACGAGCACATCGACCTGGAAGACCTGCGCCGCGCGACCAAGGTCGTCGCGCGTACGCTGTTCGACCTGCTCGACTGAGCCACCGTTGGGTGGGCACCCCGTGCCCACGCGGACGCCGGCTATGCGGCGGCATTACGCGTTAGCGGTTACGAATACGGCGAGGAACGCGCCGTCAGCCGCAGCGTCAGCGGCGTCTCCGGCCTCAGCGTGATGTTGAAGACGGGCTTCGGCGCCGCCATCCCGGCCGGCGCCTCGACCGTGTACCGCTGCAGGAACATCGCGGCGAGCAGGGTCGTCTCCGCCAGCGCGAGATGCTGGCCCAGGCACACGCGCGGGCCCGTCCCGAACGGCATGAAGGCGCCGCGCGGGATCGGGGGCGCGCCGGGCGCGAAACGCTCGGGGCGGAACGCATCCGGTTCCGGGAACCAGCGGGCATCGTGGTGCATCAGGTGCAGCGGTATGCCGAACATCGTCCGGGCCGGCAGCTGCCAGCCGCCCAGCGTGATCGGCCGCACCGCCCGGCGCGTGATAAGTATGGGCGCGGCGGGATAGAGGCGCAGGGTCTCCTGCAAGGTGCGGCCCAGGTAGTCCAGCGCGGGGAGGTCGGCGGCCGTGGGCAGCCTGCCCTGCAGGACGGCGTCCACTTCCGCGCGTGCGGCCGCCTGCGCGGACGGATTCGCGGCCATGCACCATGACCACCACGTCAGGGTCGCGGCGGTCGTCTCGTGGCCCGCCAGGAACGCCGACATGCACTCGTCGCGCACGGCTTTCAGCGGCCACGTGGCGGGGTCCTCGACGTGCAACGCCAGCAGGCGCGTGAGCAGGTCCTGCGGCCAGTCGGCCTGCGGCATCGCCATGCGCGCCCGCACGTGGCCGTCGATCAGCCGGTCGAGCGTCGCGAGCGCGCGGCGCTTCTTCGCCTTCCACGGCATCCAGTCGGGCCAGCTCCTGGGCCAGTACATCTCGGCAGCTCCCTCGACGCTCAACTGGTGCACGGCCCATTCGGCATCGCGCGTGTCGGCCGTCACTCCGCTGGAAAACGTCATCCGCATGATCACGTCCATGCCCAGCGACGTGAAGGCGCTCTCGATCGTCCACGCGCCGTCGGCCTGCGGCCACTGCGCGAATGCGGCGTCGGCGGCAAGCGCCATCGCGGGCACGAAGGCCTGCACGGCCTTCGGCGTGAACGCGGGCTGCAACGCGTGCCGCTTGGTGCGCCATGCGGCGCCTTCCGACGTGAGCGTACTGATGCCATGCACCTGGGCGAACACCTCGATGGCGCGCTCCCAGCGCACCAGCGCGTCGTGATGGTCGACGAGCAGTTCGCGCACCCGGTCGGGGTCGGTGACGAGGATCTGGTGCTCGGGCCAGATCCGCAGGTGCACCATGCCGCCGTACTCGTCGCGCCACGCGGACAATGCGCCGAGCAGGTCGCGCGACATCGCGCGCAGGAAGCGCCAGCCCGTCAGGCCGGACGGGGGTCCGGGGGGCCAGGCGCCGGGTGGATGGGATGCCGGCGCGCTGCTCGCGGTGCCGGCGTGGAAGGGGCAGGAGGGGGGCGTGGTCGTTTTCATGCCTGGCATTCTCGGCCCGGTGCGCGAACCCGGTATTGAACGAAAACGACATCGACAATCAGTTGGCACGCCGAACCGACAGCTTTTATACTGTCGGGAATGACGTCAATCTTTCGACCCGTCGCGGCGCTGCTGGCAGCCATCGTGTGCATCCCCCCGGTCCACGCGGCGCCCGTGGACAAGGCCCCCGTGCTCGGCCTGCCGCACGCCAGCTGGACGGCCCGCGAAGGCGCGCCCGCCAACATCACCGGCATCGCGCAGACCCCGGACGGCTGGATCTGGATCGGCAGCACGTCCGGCCTGTACAAATTCGATGGCGTGCGCTTCCTGCGCGCGGCCGCTAGCGAGGCGCCGCTGTCGTCGAACGTGGCCGGCATCGGCGTGCTGCCCGATGGCCGGATGTGGGTCGGCTACAAGTACGGCGGCGTGAGCCTGATGGTGGACGGCCGCATGCGCCACTACCCCGGCGGCAAGGAGGGCGGACCGGCCGGCTCGGTCTTTGCCGCCGCGCGCGACGCTGCCGGCCGCCTGTGGCTCGCCACCGGCCGCGGCCTGCTCGTCCTCGGCGCCGATGGCCGCTGGCAGCCATGCGACCCCGCGCTCGGGGTGCCCGACAGCGGGTTCGCCTCCCTGCTGGCGGACCGCGACGGCACGCTGTGGGCCGGCGGCACCGCCGGCGTGTTCGTGCTGCCGAAGGGAGCCACCCGCTTCGAATTGCTCACACCCCTGTCGACCTTGCTGCCGCTGGTCGCCCACCCGGACGGCAGCATCTGGGCGACGGACGAGGCGCACGCCACCCTGCGCATGCTGGCCGGCCCGGCGCGCGGAACGCCGTCCGCGTGGGATGTGCCGAACGGCGCGACCCTGTTCGCCTTCGACCGCGACGGCCATGCCTGGGTGGCCGACGGCTCGGGCATCGTGCGCGGCGCAGCGGACGGCCGGCTCGGGCGCATGTGGGCCGAGCACGGGCTCTCCGGACGCAAGGTGCAGGCCGTGTTCGAGGACCGCGAACGCAACGTCTGGGTCGGGACCGAAAGTGGCCTCGACCGCTTCCGCGCGCCGCGCGTGCGGGCCGAGGCGCTGTCGGGCGATGCCGCGTCGGACGCGCTGCCGCTCGCGGGCGGCGCGGGCGCCGGCGTGTGGGCCGGCCATGCGTGGCTGGCCGCCCCCGGCGCGCCCGCACGCGACTACGGCCACGCGCCGCCCGGCGTGAACGACACGATCACCGCGTTGTACCGGGGCCCGGCAGGCGACGTCTGGGCCGCCGGCTTCGGCGGGCTGTGGACCGTGCGGCCGGACGGCTCGGGATGGCGCCGCCTGCATCCCGGCATCGATGGCCCGGCCACCACCTACGCGATGGCGCAGGACAGCGCCGGCACGTTGTGGATGGCGCTGGGCCGGCGCGGCGTCGCGGCCTGGCGCGAGGGACGGTGGATCGCCGGGGGCGGCATCGCGGCACTCGAGACCTACGCGGCGGCGACCGTCGCGGCGGACCGGCGCGGGCGGGTCTGGTTCGGCTCCGTCGGCGACGACCTCGTCCTCCTCGACGGCGGCCGGATACGGCATTACGGCCGCGCGGACGGCCTCACGGTCGGCACCGTCGTCCAGATCCTGCCGGCCGGCGCCGGCGCCTGGATCGGCGGCGGGAATGGGCTCATGCATTTCGACGGCACCCGCTTCACGCCCGTCGCGGGCCGCAACGGCGAGCCGTTCGCCGGCATCACGGGCATGGTGTTCGCGCGCGACGGCACCCTGTGGCTCAACGGCGCCGGCGGCATTTCCAGCATCGCGCCGGCGGAACAGCAGCGGGCGCTGCGCGACCCCGGGTATGCCGTCGCCTACGGCCGGCTCGATTACCGCGACGGCCTGCGCGGTACGGCCGGGGCGATCATCCCGGTGCCGTCCGCGGTGCGCAGCGACGACGGCACGCTGTGGTTCACGACGATCGGCGGCGTGTACGGCTTCGACCCGGCCGCGCTGCCGCGCAATACCCTGGTGCCGCCCGTCGTCATCACGGGACTGAAGTCCGGCGCGACCGCGTTCACGGCCAGCGACGGCACGCGCCTGCCGGCGGGGACGGACACGCTGGACGTGGACTTCACCGCGCTCTCCTACCGCGAACCCGGGCGCGTGGCCTTCCGCTACCGGCTCGACGGCGTCGACCACGACTGGCGCGACGGCGGCGAGCGGTCCGCCCACTACACCAATCTGGGGCCGGGCCACTACCGGTTCCGCGTGCTCGCGTCGAACGACGACGGCGTGTGGAACACGGAGGGCGCCGCGCTCGCGTTCGACATCGCCCCGAGCCTGACGCAGACCACCTGGTTCCGCGTCCTGTGCGTCGTGGCGGCGGTGGTCGTCGCATGGCGCCTGCAGTTGTTCTGGATGCGCCGGACCGCACGCCGGCTCGCCGTCCGCATGGGCGAGCGGACCGCCGAGCGCGAACGCATCGCGCGCGAACTGCACGACACGCTGCTGCAATCGATCCAGGGCCTGATGCTGCTGTTCTGGAGCACGGCCAGCCGGCTGACGGCGGACGCCCGCGCGCCGCTGGAAGCCGCCCTGGCGCGCGCCAACGGCGTCGTGGCCGAGGGCCGCGACCGCGTGGCCGGCTTGCGCACGTCCGCCGTGCCCGACGCCGACCTGGCGGGCGCGCTGCGCCGCTTCGCCGAACCGCTGGCCCGCGACGCCGGTATCGCCTTCCACCTGTATGCGGACGGCCGCGCGCGCAGGCTGCGCGAACCCGCCGCCGACGAAGCTTTCGCCATCGCCCGCGAAGCGCTGTGGAATGCGTTCACGCACGCGCGCGCACGTGCGGTCGACGTCACGCTGCAGTATGCTCCGTCGGCGCTGGTCGTCACGATCGCCGACAACGGCGTCGGCCTGCCGGACGACATCGACCTGGAACGCGGGCGCGACGGCCATTGGGGCATCCTCGGCCTGCGCGAGCGCGCCCGCACGCTCGGCGCGGCGCTGACGGTCCGGACGGCGCCCGGCGACGGCACGGCGTGGACGCTGCGCGTGCCGGCGCCGATCGCGTACGCCTGAACACCAGATCAAAGGAGAAGCCACATGGATACCGCACCATTCGCCCACTGCGTCTGGCACAACGAACCGCCGGTGCACCGGATCGAAGACGGCACGCTGCATGTCGTCACCGGCGACCGCACGGATTTCTGGCGCATCACGAGCTATGGCTTCATCCGCGACAACGGCCACTTCTTCGGCGCGCCCGCCGCCGACGGATTCACGGCGCAGGTGCACGTACGCGCGGCGTTCGCCGAACTGTACGACCAGGCCGGCCTGATGGTCCGCATCGACGGACAACGCTGGATCAAGGTGGGCGTCGAGTTCTCGGACGGCCAGGCACTGCTCAGCACCGTGCTGACGAACGGGACGTCCGACTGGGCCGTGGCGCCGGCTCCGGCGCTGCCCGACGGCTTCTGGCTGCGGGTGACCGTCGGCGCCGGCGTCATCCGCGTGCAGTACTCGGCGGACGGCGCGACGTGGCCCATGCTGCGCCTGGCGCCGTTCCCGGCCGCGCCGCGCTATCTGGTGGGACCGATGTGCTGCACGCCGCAGCGCGCGGGGCTCGACGTCGCGTTCAGCGCATTCACGCTGGGTCCCGCACTCGGCAAGGACCTGCACGACCTGAGCTGACTAGTCCGGAAACATCAACCGCAGCAGATCGTCCGCCACGGCTTCGAGCTGGGCGACGTCGCGGTACACGCGCTCCAGCACGACCATGCCGCGCGTCGTCGTCGTGACGAGGCGCGCGGCCGCGGCGGGTGGCAAGGCGAGCCGGCCGGCGGCATCGGGCTGCCCAAGGCGCTCCGCCAATGCCTGCTGCACGTCGTCCAGCAGGCCGCGCAGCGCAGCGCGGATCGCATCGTCCATCGCCGTCTCATCCGTCGCGGTCTTCGTCGTCAGGCAGCCGCGCGTCACCTCGTCGTCGTCGACGGCCGTCACCATATCGATGGCCAGGCGCAGATAGCGCCGCAGCGCTTCCTCGGCCGTGGGCGCGGCCAGCGCTTCGCGCAGGCTGTCCAGGTAGCGCATGCGGTAACGCCCAAAGACGCGCAGGAACAGCGCCTGCTTGTCGCCGTACGCGTGGTACAGCGAACCGCGCAGGACACCGGTCGCCTGCGCGACGTCCTGCATGGACGTGGCGCCGAAACCGCGCCGCCAGAACAGCAGCAGCGCGCGGTCGAGCACCTCGTCTTCATCGAATTGTTTTGTGCCTGCCATGACCCGATTATCGGCATCCTTGACAGCCCTGTCAAGTTTGACTAACCTGTCAAACATGAGCCACCCACAAGGATCCAGCATGGACACCACCCTCGACCGCGCCGCGGCCACACGCGCCATCCTCGCCGGCCTGTGCGCCAGCCTGGTCGGCATCGGCCTCGCACGCTTCGCCTACACGCCCCTGATTCCGCCGCTGATCGAGGCGCACTGGTTCGCCGCGCAGGACGTCGTGTTCCTCGGCGCGGCCAACCTCGTCGGCTACCTGGCGGGCGCGCTGGCGGGCCGGCCCCTGGCCGCGCGCCTGGGCAGCCGGCGCACGCTGCAGCTGATGATGGCGCTCGCCTCGCTCGCATTCTTCGCCTGCGCCCTGCCCCTGTCCGTCGCCTGGTTCTTCGGCTGGCGCTTCCTGTCGGGTCTTTCGGGCGGCAGCATCATGGTGCTGGCCGCGCTGAGCATCCTGCCGCAGGTGCCGCCGGAGCGGCGCGGCGTGGCCAGCGGCGCGATCTTCCTCGGGCTCGGTCTCGGTATCGCGGCCTCGGGCACCGTCGTGCCGCTGCTGCTGAACGAAGGCCTCGCCGCCACCTGGGTCGGGCTGGGCGCGCTGTCGCTGCTGCTGACCGCCGTCAGCTGGCGCTGGTGGCCGCGGGCGGCGGCCGCCGCACCCGCGGCCAGCGCCGGCCGCGCCCCCGCGCACGCCGGCTTCGCGCTGAGACTGATCTATGCGCAGTACGCGCTGAAGGCCGTCGGCCTCGTGCCCATGATGGTGTTCCTCGTCGATTACGTGGCCCGCGGCCTGCACCTGGGCAGCCATACGGCGGCGCTGTTCTGGGTCGTCTACGGCCTCGGCGCGACGGGCGGTCCGATGCTGTACGGCGCGCTGGGCGACCGCTTCGGCATCGGCACCGCGACGCGCATCGCGCTGGTCCTGCAGATCCTCGCCGCGGCCGTGCTGGTCCTCGCGCACGGCCTCGCCGGCCTGCTGGCGGCCACGTTCGTCATCGGCACCTACCCGCCGGGCATCGTGCCGCTGACCCTCGGCCGCATCCGCCACACCCTGCCGCAGGACGTGCCCGCGCAGGGCGCCGCGTGGAGCCGCGCGACGACGATCTTCGCGTTGTTCCAGGCGCTCGCGGGCTACGCGTATTCCTGGATCTTCGCCGCGACCGGGGGCGACCATCGCGTGCTCATGGAGATCGGTGCCGCCGCCCTCGCCGTCGCGCTGGTGTCGGACCTGCTGCTGGCGCGCGCGGCGTGGGCGGCGCTCGCCGCCGGTGCGTCGAACCGCGTTCCGCAAGAGGCCTAGGACGGCGCCCCCGTGCAAGCGGATGCCACCGTGAACAAAATGGCATCACGTCTTGTTATACTCGCCGATCATGATCCCGACACAACACCTGCCCTACCCCGATCCGCTGACGCGCGCGCCGCGGGCCGCGCCCGACGGCCCGCCGACCGACTGGCTCCGTTTGCCGCCGGCGTCGCTGCAGGGCGCGCTCGTCGCCGTCGTCGGGCGCGACGTCCGCAACGTGACCTTGAACGACGCCCAGCGCCTGTCGCACTTCCCGTCGTCGCAGCTCGTGTCGCTGTCATGGTACCGCGACATCGACGCGGGCCAGGTCTGCATGGAGGGCGGCGTGCCGGTGTGGCGGCCGTTCGGCACGGCGTGCGTGGTCGCCGGCACCCAGGCGCATCCCACCACGTCGTGGGCACCGACGACGGGCCGCGGCTGCATGGCCCTGTTCCAGGCGGATGCCGCGCGGGCGCTGTTCGGCCTGGACCTTGCGCGCGTGCAGGACCGCTTCGTGCCCGCCGCCGACGTCATGGGCCGCGAGTGGACGCCGCTGTGGGATGCACTGCTGACGAGCCGCGACGAGGACATGGTCGGCGTGTTCGAACACCATCTCGCGCGGCGCTGGCAGGCGCTGTCCGGCCGCGCCACGGACCAGCCGTCGCTGCGCCAGCTCGGCCGCAACTGGGTCGAGCGCCTCGCGTGGCAGGCGCACGAATGGCGGCGCGAGCACAGTCCGCGCCACGTGGAGCGCCGCATCAAATCGTTCAGCGGCCGCTCGCTGCGCGAATGGCAGTCGATCGTGCGCACGGAAGGCCTGTTCTTCGCGGCGCGCGACCGTCACGACGCCGGCCAGCCGTTCGACTGGGCCACGATGGCGCTGGACGCAGGTTTTGCCGACCAGGCCCACATGACGCGCGCCGTCCGGCGCATCACCGGCTTCACCCCGGCGGAGTTCGCGCGCCGCTTCGCCGAGGACGAATCGTTCTGGATGTACCGGCTGTGGGTGTGAGCCGTCGGTCGAAGCTCAGTTGAACGTGTAGCGCACCCCCACTCGAACCGTGCGCGGCGCGCCGGGCGCGTAGAACGTCGAGTGCACGCGGTCATCCTTGACGAAGCTGCCGTCCGCATCGAACCCGGTCGTGCCGAGCTGCGCCGCCGTCGCATAGCGCCGGTCGAGCAGGTTGTCGACCTGGGCGAACACGCGCAGGCGTGGCGTCGCCTGGAACGCCGTGCCGAAGTCGAACACGGCATGGCCAGTCGTCGCGCCGCGGCCCAGGTACGCCGCGCCGTCCGGGCGGTGCAGGCCGTTCTCGTTGCCGCGCGCCGTCGAGCCGGAAACCGCCAGCACGCCCAGTTCCGCCGACCACGCAGGCAGGATCTGCCATGCCGCGCGCGCCTTGAACACGTGGCGCGGAATCAGGGGGATGCGGTCGCCGGGATGGATCGCGATATTGCCGTCGGCATCCGCGCTGCTGTTGCCCTCGCCGCCCACCGTCTCGCCGCTTGCGAACGTCGCGTGCAGGTACGTGTAGTAGGCGGAGACGGTCACCGGCCCGGCGCGGCCGTCGACGCCCAGCTCGACGCCCTGGCGCCGCGTGCGGCCGAAATTGCGGAAGTAGCCGAAGCCCGCCGCATCGTCCGCGACGAACAGGATGTCGTCGTCGTTCGTCGCGCGGAACACGCTGGCGTTCCAGTGCATCCGGCCGATGGTACCGCGCACACCCGCTTCCCACGTGCGCGTGACGACCTGCTTCAGCGGCGGATCGCCCGCCATCGCGTTCGGCAGCTTGCAGGGATTTTCCGGATCCGCGCAGCCCAGTTCCACGGCCGTCGGCGTGCGGCTGCCTTCGTCGTAGCCGGCATGGACGTTGAACTTGCGCGACGGTGCCCAGGTGATGCCGAGCGCCGGATTGAAGCGGCCAAAATGGTGGTCGCCGTCGAGCGAGCCGCTGCCGCCGCCCGGATTGATCCGGTCGCGGTTGTGCACCGCCGTCCGGTTGTAGCGCCCGGACAGCGTGACGTGCAGGTCGTCGCGCAGGTCGATGGTATCCGTCGCGAAGACGCTCCACGTGCGCGTGCGGCCGACGAGGTCGATGGCCATGTCGTCGTCGAACACGCGCACCGGCGTGACGCTGCGGTCCGCATGCAAGTCGCCATATTGCGCATCCTGGCGGAAGTCCGCGCGGCTCGCGTCGTACGCCGCGCCCACTGTCAGGCGGCCGGAAAACTCGGCCTGTCCGCTCAGCCCATGGTTCGTCTGCGTGCTCGCGGTGCGGTTGACGATGGCGTCGAATAATCCGTCGTCGTCATCGTTCAAGTCGCCATTGAACGTCGTCGTGCGGATGTGGCGGTAATACGCGTTCCCGGACAACAGCACGTCGTCCGCCACCTTGCGGCTGCCGGTCAGGTTGAGCAGCACGGCGCGGTTGCGCGTCACGTCCGGCTTCGTGTAGACGCTCGCGTAGTCCCGGTCGAGCATCCGCTGCTCCTGCAGCCCGTTGCCGGCCAGGCGGCTGCCGGACAGTGCGACGCTCGCCGCCACGTCCGTGACGCCGTCGTGCCAGCCCGCCTTGCCGAACATCTGGCCGAGGCGCGTGGGCGAGTCGTCGCGCCAGCCGCCGTCGCGGAACGCCATGCCCGTGACGTACCAGTGCAGGCCGCGGTCGTCGTGCCCACCGTGCTCGAACACGACCTCGCCGTGGCCGTAACCGCCCGCCTGCGCCTGCACGGCGCTGCCCGCATCGTGCAGGCCATCCTTCGTGCGGACCGCGAGCGCGCCGCCCAGCGTGTTCAGGCCGAACAGCGGATTCGAGCCCGGCATGAGACTCAGCGTGGAAATGGCCGCGCGCGGGATCAGGTCCCAGCTGACGACGTCGCCGAACGGCTGGTTCATGCGCACTCCGTCCACGTAGACGGACAATCCCTGCGGCGTGCCGAGCAGCGGCGACGCGGTGAAGCCGCGGTAGCTGACGTCCGGCTGGAATGGATTGCCCTGGATCTCGTTGACGAACACGCTGCCCAGGCGCCGGTTCAACGCGGCCGGCAAGGTCGCGGCGGACGGGTCGTTCATGTCGTCGCCGTCCAGCGCCTGGACGTTCGCGGGGATCCGTTCGCGCGCGACGCCGAGGCCCTGCAGCGGCGTCGTGCCGACGATTTCCACGATGGCGGGCGCCGGTTCGGCCGCGGCGATGCCGTGACAGAGTGCCGCGACGGCGACGGCGAGTGCGGTGCGGGTCATATCGATGTCTCCTTGTGCTTTCTTTTGCACGAACTATTCCAGCGCCGCGGTGGCGGCGACAGGGAAAAATTCCCGACTGGTATGGAAGTTGCGTACACAAGGGCAAACAACACATGACGAGGGGAACATGGACCTGCGCCGCCGCCTTCTCGGCTCGCTCTGCCTTCTGTTGGGCAGCCTGCTGGCCATGACCACGCTGATACAACTGTATTCACTCCGGAGCGACATCCGTGCCGAGGTGGACGCGTCCACGCGTCTCGTGAACGTGCTCGTGGCGGCCGGCAGTGCCCCCGCCGCCGACGCGGGCGCCGTACGCGCGCTGCTCGCCGGCGCCGGCCTGCGCCACCTGAGCATCCGCACGGCGGACGAACCGCCGCCGCAGCGCGCCGCGCACCCGCTGCCCGCCTGGCTGGGGTTCGCCCCGCCGGACCGCAGCGAGCGGGCGATCCGCATCGGCGGGCAACTGCTCTACATCGCGCCGAATCCCGAGTCTGAAATCGGCGAGCGCCTGCACGACACTGTGCAAATCTGGATCACCCTGTTGTTCTTTTCCGGTACAACCCTGGCCGTCACGTGGTGGTGCGCCGACCGCGCGCTGTCGCCCGTGCGCGCGCTGGAGGCGGGCCTGCACCGCCTGGCGCGGGGCGAACCCGATCCCGCCCTGCCCGCGTTCGCGCTGCGCGAATTCCGCCGCGTGGCCGACGCCATCACCCACCTCGCGCGCACGCTGGCCGACGCGCGCGGCGCGCAGCACGCGCTGGCGCGCCAGCTGATCACGGTGCAGGAAGACGAACGGCGCGTGCTGGCGCGCGAGCTGCACGACGAGATGGGCCAGACGCTGACGGCGCTGAACGTCACCGCGACCCACCTCGCGCGCCATGCGAACATGCTGACGCGCGACGCGGTGGCCGAATGCGCGACGGACCTGCGGCGCGAGATCCGCACGTGCGGCGAGCAGTTGCGCGCGATGCTGAAGACGTTGCGCCCGCACGGCCTGCACGCGGCCGGCCTGGCGCAGACCCTGCGCGAACTGGTGCTGGGCTGGCGCGCGCGCCACACGGACATCGATTTCGAGCTCGACCTGCCCATGCAGCTGCCGGACGTGGGCGAGCTGCTGTCGCTGACGGTCTACCGCGTCGTGCAGGAAGCCGTGACGAACGTGGTCCGCCACAGCGGCGCGTCGCTGTGCGTCGTGCGGCTCGCGGTGCGCACCGGCGGCCTCGTGCTGGAAGTGCGCGACGACGGCCGCGGCCTGCCCGAGGAAGGCGCGACATGGCATGGCGGCCTGCTCGGGATCACGGAACGCATCGCCATGGCGGGCGGCCAGCTGCGGCTCGTGGCCGCCCCGGCGGGCGGCCTGCGCCTGCTGGCGACGCTGCCACTGCCGGTGCCCGAGGCCACGGAGGTGCCGGCATGATCCGCATCGTCCTCGTCGACGACCACGCCGTCGTCCGCAGCGGCTACCGCCGCCTCCTGTGCGCCGAACCCGATTTCGATGTCGTCGGCGAGGCAGCGAGCGCGCCGGAGGCGAACGCGCTCGTCCAGCAGGTCCGGCCGGACGTCGCCATCGTCGACCTGAGCCTGAAAGGGAGCAGCGGCCTGGAAGCCATCGCCGGCATGCGTGCCCGCCAGCCCGGCCTGCGGGTGCTGGTGCTGTCGATGCACGACAGCGCCGGCCACGTCGCCCAGGCGTTGAAGGCGGGCGCGCACGGCTACCTCACCAAGCGCAGCGAGCCGGAAGAACTCATCACGGGCATCCGCGCCGTGATGAACGGGACGCGCGCGCTCTCGTCCGAAGTGGCGGCCGCGGTGGCGCCGGCCCCGCTGGACGGTCTGACGCCGCGCGAATTCGACATGCTGCGCCTGCTCGTGCACGGCGAATCCGTGCAGGCCATCGCGGCCCAGCTCACGGTCAGCCCGAAGACGGTGCTGAACACCCTCACGTCCGTGCGCCAGAAGCTGGGGGCGGACAACGATTTCCGTTTGATGCACCTGGCGGCGCGGCTGGGGATCGTGGAGTTCGGGGGTGCGGTGCCGGCGTGATGGTTCCGACGTCATTCCCGCGCAGGCGGGAATCCATGCTGAGCCACCGGTGTCGCCCTGGCGAAACGCACCGCGCTGGTCCCGGCGTACCGAATTCTGTATTTCGGCATGGGTTCCCGCTTCCGCGGGAACGACGGATCACGGCGCCGTAAACACGCGGTTCAGCTCAGCCGCCGGCAGCGCATCGTCCGCATACCCGAACGTGCCCTTCTCCCTCACCTCGCGCGCGTCGCGCACGAGCGCGCCGTACGCGGCCCGCGCAAGCGACGCGCCCAGGCTCACGCGTGCGACGCCCAGCGCCGCCAGCTCCGCCACGGTCAGGCCCAGGCCCGGCGCGCCGGCCATGAAGTTCACGGGCCGGTCGACGGCGCGAACGACGGCCGCGATGTCTTCCGGCTTCGCGATGCCCGGCGCGAACAGCACGTCGGCACCCGCTTCCTGGTAAGCCTGCAGGCGGCGGATGGTGTCGGCCAGGTCCGGGCGGCCGACGCGGAAGTTTTCCGCGCGCGCCGTCAGCATGAATTTGAAGGGGAGTCCACGGGCCGCCTCCACGGCCGCGCGGATGCGGTCGGTGGCGAGGCCGATGTCGTACAGCGGTTGTGCCGGATCGTCGGTCGCGTCCTCGATGGAACCGCCGACGATGCCCGTCGCCGCCGCTTCGACGATCGTACGGGCCGCGTCTTCCGGCGCGTCGCCGAAGCCGGACTGCAGGTCGGCGGACAGCGGCAGGTCGGTCGCCGCGGCCAGTTCGGCCAGGTGCGGGAGCATCTCCGCGATGGTGATCGTCGGATCCGTCTTCGCCTTCGAGAACGCGAAGCCGGCGCTGGTGCCCGCCAGCGCCTGGTAGCCCAGGTGCTGCAGCAGCTTCGCCGATCCCGCATCCCACGGGTTCGGGATGACGAAGCAGTTGCCGCGGCGGTGCAGGTCGACGAACGCCTGCGCTTTTTCCAGCTGGGTCTTCATGCGCTTCTCCTGTCGGTGGTGGAAGCGCTACGTTACCAGAGCCACCATGGCGGAAGATGCGCACATAGTCACACGGTCGGTTCCTCGCCCACGCGCACGACGTGCAGCAGGTTCGTGCGGCCCGGCCGCCCGGACGGGAAGCCCGCCACCACGACGACGTCGTCGCCCGCGTCGGCCAGGCCGTGGAAGCGCGCGGCCGCGACGCCGTCCGCCACCATGCGGTCGAAGCCTTCCGCTTCCTCGAACGGCACCGGATGCACGCCCCACACGAGCGCGAGGCGGCGCGCGATGGCCATCTTCGGCGTGAGCGCGAGGATCGGCGCGGTGGGACGCTCGCGGCTCGCGCGCAGGCACGTCGCGCCGCTCGCGGTGTAGGTGACGGTGGCGGCGGGCGCCAGCAAATTCGTCACGCGGCGCAGCGCGCAGCAGATGGCGTCCGCGGTCGTCTTGTCGGCCGGCTTGTGGCTCGCGTCCAGGCCTTCGCGCCAGCGCGGGTCCTGCTCCACTTCGCGGATCACGTTGTCCATCACGGCCACCGATTGCACCGGGTACTGGCCGGACGCCGATTCGGCCGACAGCATCACGGCATCCGCACCTTCGTAGATGGCGGTGGCGACGTCCGACACCTCGGCGCGCGTCGGCACCGGCGCCGTCGTCATCGATTCCAGCATCTGCGTGGCGACGACGACGGGGCGGCCGGCCGCGCGCGCCGCATGCACGATCCGGCGCTGCAGCACGGGCACCTGTTGCGGCGGGAGCTCCACGCCCAGGTCGCCGCGCGCCACCATGATGCCGTCGGAAAGCAGCACGATGCCGTCCAGCGCGTCGATGGCGGCCGGCTTTTCCAGTTTGGCCATGATCCAGGCGCGCTCGCCGATCAGGGCGCGCGCCTCGACGATGTCCTCCGGGCGCTGCACGAACGACAGCGCGACCCAGTCCACGCCGAGATCCAGGCCGAACGCGAGGTCGGCGCGGTCCTTCGTCGTCAGCGGGGAGATCGGCAGCACGACGCCGGGCACGTTGACGCCCTTGCGGTCGGACAGCGCGCCGCCCGCCATCACGGTCGTCTCGGCGAAGTCGGCACCGCAGGCGTCCACGCGCAGGCGCAGCTTGCCGTCGTCCAGCAACAGGTCGGTGCCGGGGCGCAGCGCGGCGAAGATTTCCGGATGCGGCATGCCGGCACGGGTCGCGTCGCCCTCCGTCGCGTCGAGATCGAGGCGGAAGCGGCTGCCCGTTTCGAGCATCGCCTTGCCGCCGGCCATGCGGCCGACGCGCAGCTTCGGTCCCTGCAAGTCCATCAGCACGCCGATGGGACGGCCGATGTCGCGTTCGACGCTGCGGATGATGTTGTAGCGCGCGGCGTGGTCGTCGTGGCTGCCGTGGCTGAAGTTCAAGCGGAAGACGTCGGCGCCGGCAAGCGCCAGCGCGTAGATCTGGTCGGGGGTGGAACTGGAGGGGCCGAGGGTGGCAAGAATACGGGCACGGCGTTGGCGTAGCATGGTGAGTCCTTTACTCTCGGGGTCAGAGCCCGGTGTTCACGGGTGGGCTCCGACCCCGACTGACTAGGGGAAAAAAAACGGGTACGCCGCCGCCGCGGCGCACCCGTTAAAGGGAAGACTGTTTCTTTTTTCAGGCGACGTAGATCGCGCGGAAATCGTTCACGTTGGTCAAGGTGGGCCCCGTGATGAGGGAATCGCCCAGCGCACGGAAGAAGGTGTGCGCATCGTTGTTCTCGAGGCTCGCGCGCGGCGGCAGGCCGCGTTCCCAGCCGCGGGCCAGCGTGTCCGGCGTGACGAACGCGCCGGCGATTTCCTCCGCGCCGTCGACGCCGTCCGTGTCCCCGGCCAGCGCGTGGATGTCCGGCGCACCGTCCAGCGCAACGGCGAGCGCCAGCAGGAATTCGACGTTGCGGCCGCCGCGGCCGTTGCCGCGGAGGGTGACCGTCGTCTCGCCACCGGACAGCAGCACGCACGGCCCCGCCACCGGCTGGCCGTGGCGGCGCGCCTGCAGGGCGATGCCGGCCATGACCTTGGCCACGTCGCGCGCCTCGCCCTCGATGCTGTCACCGAGGATCAGCGGCGTCACGCCGGCCTTGCGGGCAACGTCCGCCGCGGCTTCCAGCGCCATCTGCGGCGACGCGACGATGTGCGTTTCGACGTGTTCCAGGCGCCGGTTGCCCGGCTTGATCGTCTCGCCGTCGCCGGATTCGAGCAGGCGGCGCGCGCCCGCAGGCAGGTCGATGCCGTAGCGGCGCACGACTTCCAGCGCATCCGCGCAGGTCGTCGGGTCGGCCACGGTGGGACCGGAGGCGATGTCCATCGGGTTGTCGCCCGGGACGTCGGAAATCAGGAGGTTGACCACGCGCGCCGGGTGGCAGGACGCGGCCAGCCGGCCGCCCTTGATGGCGGACAGGTGGCGGCGCACGCAGTTCATTTCGGTAATGCTGGCGCCGGAAGCGAGCAGCGCGCGGTTGATCGCCTGCTTGTCTTCCAGCGTGACGCCCTCGCCGGGCAGCGGCAGCAGCGCGGAACCGCCGCCGGAGATCAGGCAGATCACGAGGTCGTCTGCCGACAGGCCGCGCACCGTGCGCAGCATGCGCTGGGCGGCTTCGCGGCCGGCGGCGTCGGGGACCGGATGGGCGGCTTCGACGATCTCGATGCGTTCGCACGGCACGGCATAGCCGTAGCGCGTGACGACGAGGCCCGACAGCGGACCGGGCCAGCTGCGCTCCAGCGCCTGCGCCATCGCGGCGGACGCCTTGCCGGCGCCGATCACCACCGTGCGGCCTTTCGGCGGCACCGGCAGGTTGCGCGGAATGCACAGCGCGGGCTGGGCCGCGTCGACGGCGGCGGTGAACATGCTGGCCAGCAGTTCGCGTGGGGTCATCGTGGTCATCAAAGTCTCCTGTCCGGTTCCGGGCGATTACGCTTGCTTCTGGCCGATCTCGAAGTTCGACATGATCTCCAGCGCGCGCACCATCGCGGAGTGGTCCCAGCTGCCGCCCTCGTGCGCGGCGCAGGTGTTGAACAGTTCCTGCGCGGTGGCGGTGTTCGGCAGCGCCACGCCCAGCTGGCGGCCGGTGGTCAACGCCAGGTTCAGGTCCTTGCGGTGCAGGTCGATGCGGAAGCCCGGCGCGAACGTGCGCTTGACCATCCGTTCGCCATGCACTTCGAGGATGCGCGAGTTCGCGAAACCGCCCATCAGCGCCTCGCGGACGCGGGCCGGATCGGCACCGGCCTTGGCGGCCAGCAGCAGCGCCTCGCCGACCGCTTCGATCGTCAGCGCGACGATGATCTGGTTGGCGACCTTGGTGATCTGGCCGTCGCCGTTGCCGCCGACGAGCGTGATGTTCTTGCCCATCTTGTCGAACAGCGGCTTGACCTTCGCGAACGCCGCCTCGCTGCCGCCGACCATGATGGTCAGGCTCGCGGCCTTGGCGCCCACTTCGCCGCCCGACACCGGCGCATCCAGGTATTCGCAGCCCAGCGCGTTGATGCGCCTGGCGAAATCCTTCGTGGCGACCGGGGAGATCGAGCTCATGTCGACGACGATCTTGCCGGCCGACAGAGCCGACGCGACACCGTCCTTGCCGAACAGGACCTCGTCCACCTGCGGGGTGTCCGGGACCATGATGAAGATGATGTCCGCCTGCGCCGCCACTTCGGCGCCGTTCAGGCACACGCGGGCGCCCGCTTCGACGAGCGCCGACGGGGTCGGGCCGACGGTGTTGGTGAACAGCGTGTGGCCGTCGTTGATGAGGTGTCCCGCCATCGGGGCACCCATGATGCCCAGGCCGATGAATCCGATGTTTGCCATGATATGTCTCCTTGCTTGAATTGATTAACCAGCCAATTTCGGGCCCAATGCGGCGATCCAGTCCAGGCCCGCGCGGGTGTCGGCGGCCGGCTTGTACTCGCAGCCGATCCAGCCGTCGTAGCCGATGCGGTCGAGGTGCCTGAACAGGAACGGGTAATTGATCTCGCCCGTGCCCGGCTCGTTGCGGCCGGGGTTGTCCGCGACCTGGATGTGCGCGATGCGGGCCAGGTGCTTCTCGACCGTCTTCGCCAGCTCTCCTTCCGAGCGCTGGGCGTGGTAGACGTCGTACTGGACGAACAGGTTGTCCGCGCCCACCGAGTCGATCAGGTCGAGCGCCTGCCGCGTCGTGTTCAGGTAGAAGCCCGGAATGTCGTACGTGTTGATCGGTTCGATCAGCAGCTTGAGACCGGCCTGCTTCAGCTGCGTCGCCGCGTAGCGCAGGTTCTCGACGACGGTGCGGCGCAGCGTGCCTTCGTCGACGCCGGCCGGCGCGATGCCCACCAGGCAGTTCACCTGGCGGCAGTTCAGCGCTTTCGCGTAGTCGATGGCGCGGGCGACGCCTTCGCGGAACTCGGCCTCGCGGCCCGGCAGCACGGCGATGCCGCGTTCACCTTTTTCCCAGTCGCCGGCCGGCAGGTTGTGCAGGACCTGCGTCAGGCCGAATTCCTGCAGGCGTTCCGCCAGCGCTTCCTTTTCGAACCCGTACGGGAACAGGTATTCGACGCCCTTGAACCCCGCGTCGCGCGCCGCCTCGAAGCGGTCGAGGAACGGCAGTTCGTTGAACAGCATCGTCAGGTTGGCAGCAAATCTTGGCATGTCTTTCTCCTTGCTTCAGACGCGAATCGCGGTCGGGGCATCGCCCGGATGGTCGGCCAGCGCTTCGAATTCGTTGATGGCGTCGATCTCCAGGCCCATCGCGATGTTGGTCACGCGCTCCAGGATGATCTCGACGATCACCGGCACGCGGTGCTCGTTCATCAGGCGGCGCGCCTCGGCGAACGCCGGCTGGATGTCGTCGACCCGGCGCACGCGGATCGCCTTGCAGCCCAAGCCTTCGGCCACGGCCACGTGGTCGACACCGTAGGCGCCGAGGTCCGGCGCGTTGATGTTCTCGAACGCCAGCTGGACGCAGTAATCCATGTCGAAGCCGCGCTGCGCCTGGCGGATCAGGCCGAGGTAGGCGTTGTTCACGACGACGTGCAGGTACGGCAGCTTGAATTGCGCGCCGACGGCCAGTTCCTCGATCATGAACTGGAAGTCGTAGTCGCCCGAGATCGCGACGACGTCCGTCTTGGCGCCGGACGCGACGACGCCCAGTGCGGCCGGCACGGTCCAGCCCAGAGGACCCGCCTGGCCGCAGTTGATCCAGTTGCGCTCCTTGTACACGTGCAGGAACTGCGCGGCGGCGATCTGCGACAGGCCGATCGTGCTGACGTACGTCGTGTCCTTGCCGAAGGCGCGGTTCATCTCTTCGTACACGCGCTGTGGCTTGATCGGGTTGTTCTCGAAGTGCGTCTTGCGCAGCATCGTGCGCTTGCGTTCCTGGCACTGCGCCGCCCAGCCGCTCCTGTCCGGCAGGCCGCCGATGGACGCCATGCCGCGGGCCACGTCGATCAGCAGGTCCAGCGCGGCGCCCGCGTCGGAGACGATGCCCAGGTCCGGCCCGAACACGCGGCCGATCTGCGTGGGTTCGATGTCGATGTGGACGAATTTGCGACCCTTCTTGTAGACGTCGACGGAACCCGTGTGGCGGTTCGCCCAGCGGTTGCCGATGCCGATCACAAAGTCGGATTCGAGCATCGTCGCGTTGCCGTAGCGGTGCGACGTCTGCAGGCCGACCATGCCCGCCATCAGCGGGTGGTCGTCGGGGATCGCGCCCCAGCCCATCAAGGTGGGAATCACCGGGACGCCGACGATCTCCGCGAATTCCTGCAGGCGCGCGGCGGCATCGGCATTGATCACGCCACCGCCGCAGACGATCAGCGGACGCTCGGCGGCGTTCAGCATCGCCAGCGCCTTCTCGGCCTGGGCGCGGGTCGCGCCGGGTTTATACACCGGCAGCGGTTCGTAGGTGTCGATGTCGAATTCGATCTCGGCCACCTGCACGTCGAACGGCAGGTCGATCAGCACGGGGCCTGGGCGGCCGGAGCGCATCAGGTGGAAGGCCTGCTGGACGACGCGCGGCAGCAGGTCCGGCTCGCGCACGGTGACGGCCCACTTGGTGACCGGCTTGGCGATCGACTCGATGTCGACGGCCTGGAAGTCTTCCTTGTACAGGCGGGCACGGGGTGCCTGGCCCGTAATGCATAGGATAGGTATCGAATCGGCCCAGGCGGAGTACAGGCCCGTGATCATGTCGGTGCCGGCCGGACCCGACGTGCCGATGCACACGCCGATGTTGCCGGCCTTGGCGCGGGTATAGCCCTCGGCCATGTGCGAGGCGCCTTCCACGTGGCGGGCGAGCACGTGCTCGAAGCCGCCGTTCTTCTTCATCGCCGAGTAAAACGGGTTGATCGCGGCGCCGGGCACGCCGAATACCGTACTCACACCTTCCTTGCGCAGCACTTCCGCCGCTGCGTCGATTGCTCTCATTCGGGCCATGTTCTCCTCCGTTGCTATGGTTAGTCTTGGACTGATGACCCAGCATAGCCATAACCCACGGCAAGTTGAATTGCTGCTATTATCGGCTCTGTCGATACTTTAAGTATTGAATGGGATAAAAGGCATGGATCGCTACACCGAAATACGCAGCTTCGTACTCATCACCGAAAAGGGCAGCTTCGCCGGCGCCGCGCTGGCGGAAGGCGTGACGCCCGTCGTCATGGGCCGGCGCCTGGACGCCCTGGAACGACGCCTCGGCGTGCGCCTGATGCACCGCTCGACGCGCGGCCTCACGTTGACGGCGCTGGGTGAACAATTCATCGAACCGTGCCGCCAGCTGCTGCGCGATTTCGACATCACGGAAAACAGCATCAGCGCGGGCCGCAGCACGGTGCGCGGCCACCTGGTCGTGTCGGCGCCGGCGGCGTTCGGGCGCAAGCACGTGGCGCCGCACGCGCCGGCCTTCCGCGCCATCCACACGGAACTCAAGATGTCGTTCAACTTCACGGACAGCGTCGTCGACCTCGTGCGCGAGGGCTACGACATGTCGATCCGCATCGGCGAGGTGACGGACCCGAACTACGTGGCGATTCCGCTCTTCCCCAACCGGCGCGTCGTGTGCGGCACGCCCGACTACTTCGAGCGCAACGGCGTGCCGCGCGCGCCGGAAGATCTCGCGCGCCACAACTGCCTCGCCTTCAACCTGCAGGGCGGCCAGCAGCGCGGCTGGACGTTCCAGCGCGACGGCAAGCTGTTCGCCGTGCGCGTGGACGGCGACCTCGCCTGCAACGACGGCGAGCTGCTGTTCGACTGGGTGAAACAGGGACTGGGCATCGGCTGGCGCTCCACGTGGGAGATCCAGGCCGAGCTGAAACGGGGAGAGCTCGTGACGGTGCTGGACGAATACGCCGTCGGGAATTATCCGATCCAGGCCGTGTTCCCGCAGCAGCGCTACCTGCCGGCGAAGATCCGGCACTTCATTGATCACCTGAAGGCGGTGTACAACACGGCGGGGTACTGGGAATCCTGACGCCGACGGTCAGGCGGCCGCCCGGACCGGCGGCGCGGCCGGCCCCTTGACGGTCGCGAGCGCGAGCACGCCGTCTGCCGCCGCCCGCTTCAGGTCCGCATCCGCCGCGGCGATCACGTGCGGCGCCAGCACGGCGGCGTCCAGGATCCCCACCGCCCGGTTACGCCCGCCCTGCTTGGCCGCGTACAGGCACAGGTCGGCGAGATGGACCAGTTGCTCCCAGTCCGGATCGACGTCGCCCGGGATCAGGGACTTGGGGCAGAAGCCGATGGAGATCGTCACGTCCAGCGCGCGGTCGTCCAGCGCGACCGGCGAGCCGCCCACGGCGGCCAGCACGCGCGCGCACACCTGGCGCGCTTCGTCCGTGCCGATGCCCGGCAGGTAGGCGAGGAATTCCTCGCCGCCCCAGCGCACCAGCACATCCTGTTCACGTAGCGTGGCAGCCAGGCGCGCGGCCACGTTCTTCAGCACGACGTCGCCCGCGCCATGGCCCAGCGTGTCGTTGATGGACTTGAAGCGGTCGATGTCCATCAGCAGGAACACGCCGCCCGTGCGCCCTTCCGCGCCGGCGCGCCGTTCGGACGCGGCGCCCGCCTTGCGATGGTGATGGGGCACGACCTGTTCGTAGAAGTAGTGCCGGTTGAAGAGCCCCGTCAGCGAATCGCGCGTACTTTGCAGGAACAGCTGGTCGTTCTTCTGCTGCAGCGACTTGTTCGCCTTCGCCACGCGCCGGTACAGCAGGGCGATGACGGCGGCGGCGGCGAGCGTGATCGCGGCGAGCAGCGCCCACAGGCTGCGCAGGCGCCGCACGTTGTGCAGCTCCGCCGCCTTCAGGATGCTTTCGTGGTGCAGCGCGGCCAGGTCGTTCTGCTTTTTCTGGTCGGCATACGCACGCTGCAGCGTCTCGTACGCCAGCTGCTTTTCCTTGCGCCACGCGGCCAGCGACACGGCGCCCGCCTTTTCGTACACGGTCATCGCGACGTCGCCCTCGCCCACCTGGTTCAGCGCATGGCCGTACTGCAGCAGCATGGGCACGTACTGGTCGTCGCTCGCGAGACCCGCGAGCGCCTTGTCGACCGTGGCGCGGCCGGCGGCGATGTTGCGGAAGCAAATGTCGACGATCCCGACCTGGAACGACGCGAGCCGGATCGCGTCCTCGTCGCCGACCTCGTGCGCGATGCGCAGCGCCTTGCGCGCGGCCCGTTCGGCCTCGCCGTAGCGGCGCGCCTGGACGTACATCGCCGCCAGGTGCGCCAACGGCACCGGCAGGCGTTCCTTCGCCTCGAGCTTGTCGAGCAGGTCCACCGCGGCCTGCAACGCGGTCTCCGCGCGCCGGGGCTGTCCGGCCCGCGCGGCCGTCGCGTATTCGGCCAGCCGCGCATTTGCCAGCTGGGCCGGGAGCTGGCGTGCGCGGGCCAACTTGATCATCTCGTCGGTAAGCGCCAGCGCCTCCTTGTAGCTGCCCACCGCGGCCAGCAGGCGGGCGCGTTCGCGCAGCGCCATCGACAATGCATCCGGATCATCGCCCGACCGAGCCAGCGCCTCGGCGCGCGCCAGGAGTTCCTGGCCGTCCGCCGTGTTGCCGTCTTCTTCGGCGAGCAGGCCGCGCGTGACCAGGGCCTGGGTCCGCAGATAGGTGTCGTGCGTGTTGTCCGCGAGCCGCGCCGCGCTGTCGATCAGGCGGCGCGCCGCCTGCTGGTCGTGCACGAACTTCGAGAGCGCATAGGCATGGCTAAGCATCGCCCCGGCCAGCAGCACGTCGTCGTGCGTCTCGCGCCCGATCCGTTCCGCCTGGAGCGCGGCGTCGAGCGCCCGGTCCTTGTCGCGCAGCCACCAGTGCGCGCGGCTCGCGACGACGAGCGCCTCGCCCAGTTCGCGCCCTTCCCGGCCTGACTTCAACGCGTCGACCCGGCGCAGCGCGGCCTTCGGCGTGACATACGCCTCTTCGCGCGCGACGGCAAGGTCGCGCTCGAAGTCGCCGTGCGGGTCGCCGGCGTGGGCCAGAGCCGCCCGGCACAGCAACAGCAGGCCCAACAGGAACCGGTGCGCGAACATGTTGTCTCCAGGAATCAAGATCCGAATAGTAACATCCGGAAATATTAAATTCCACAATTCAACGTGCGCCGTATCTTATTGGCACATTCGGCCGCCAAAAATACGCGAATTCTCACAAATACAACAAGTTGCTTACATACGGAAATTTTTAGTACCTACGAGAAATTTCGGGCAACGAATGTGTTTACACTGAACACGCAGCGCCAAGTCTGCAACAAGAACAGCTGGAGACGTGATGAATTTCCTGAAACGCATCGGCATTGCGACCCAGCTGTACGTCGCGTTTGCCCTCATTCTGTCGGTCACGCTCATCGTGTCCGTCCTCTCGGTCACCCGGGTCAACAGCATCGACGGCGCGCTGCAAAAGGCGAACGCGGTGCGCGACAGCGAACTCGAACCGTTGTACGCGGCGCGCGAGGCGCTCGCCCAGACCGGCATCGCGGCCCGCAATGCCTTCGTGTTCAAGGACGACGCGGCGGCCGCGCGCGAACTGGCCCTCGTCGACACGTTCAAGGCCGACTACCTGGCGGCGCTGCGCAAGCTGGACGCCGTGCTGGGCAACGACGCGCAGTATGCGAAGGTCAAGGCGGGCATGCTCAAGATGGCCACCGAACTGGAACGGCCACGCGCCTACCGCAGCGCCGGCAACATGGAGGGCTACGGCCAGTTCCTCGTGCAGGAATGCAGCCCGCTGCGCCGGCAGATCGTCACGGACATGGACCTGCTCCTCAAGCGCATCCAGCACGACAACGCGGCCACGAGCGCCGCCGCGAGCCTCGAGGCGAAAGGCGCGCGCTTCTGGATCACGAGTCTCAGCATCGTGTCCGTGCTGCTGTGCGCCGCCGTCGGCGTCGTGATCGTACGCAGCCTCATTGGCCAGCTGGGCGGCGAACCGGCCCAGGCCACCGAGGTGGCGCATGCCATCGCCAGCGGCCAGCTGACGTGCCGCGTCGACGTCTCGCGCGCCGGGCCGTCGAGCATGATCCATGCGATGAACGCGATGCGCCACGGCCTGTCGGACATCGTGGCGAAGGTCAGGTCGGGCACGGAGACGATCGCGTCGGCCTCGTCCCAGATCGCGAGCGGCAACAACGACCTGTCCAGCCGCACGGAGACGCAGGCGGCGACGCTGCAGCAGGTCACCGGCGCGATGGCGCAGCTGGTCGCCTCGGTCCACCAGAACGCGGAGGATGCGCGCCAGGCGAGCGCGCTGGCCACGACGGCGTCGTCGGTGTCCGTGGAAGGCGGCGCGGCGGTGGACCAGGTCGTCACCACGATGCACCTGATCGAGGAATCGTCGCGCAAGATCGTCGACATCATCTCGGTCATCGACGGCATCGCGTTCCAGACCAACATCCTCGCCCTGAATGCAGCGGTGGAAGCGGCGCGCGCCGGCGAACAGGGACGCGGCTTCGCCGTCGTCGCGGGCGAAGTGCGCAACCTCGCGCACCGTTCGGCGGCCGCGGCGAAGGAGATCAAGGCCCTGATCGAGGATTCGGTGGCGAAGGTCGGCGCCGGCACCTCGCTCGTCGGCCACGCGGGCGAGACCATCCGCAAGGTCGTGGACGGCGTCCAGCGCGTCACCGAGATCATGGACCGCATCAGCGGCGCGACCCGCTCGCAGCAGGCCGACATCGGCCGCGTGGACAGCGCGATCTCGCACCTGGACGAGATGACGATGCGGAACGCGTCGCTGGTCGAGGAAGCGGCGGCGGCGGCGGAATCGCTGCGCACGCAGGCGGTCGAGCTCTCCGCGGTCGTGAACATCTTCCAGATCGAAGAAGCCGCGCCGGACCGCCAGCGCCGGCTGGCCGTGTGATCATGGGCCCCGTCAGGCGGGCATCGTTTCCCCGGCCCGCAAGGTCAACACGCGCACGCCGCTGCGCGTCACGGCGACGGTGTGCTCGAACTGCGCCGACAAGGCCCCATCGCACGTACGCACCGTCCAGCCGTCGTCCTCGGTGCGCACGGCGGAGCGGCCCGCGTTGAGCATCGGCTCGATCGTGAACACCATCCCTTCGCGCAGCACGAGGCCCGTCTGCGGGCGGCCCCAGTGCAGCACCTGCGGCGGCTCGTGCATCTCGCGCCCGATGCCGTGCCCGCAGTACTCGCGCACGACCGCATAGCCGTGGCGGCGCGCATGCCGCTC
Organism: Massilia sp. Masssp94; assembly: GCF_059491305.1. Taxonomy (NCBI): domain Bacteria; kingdom Pseudomonadati; phylum Pseudomonadota; class Betaproteobacteria; order Burkholderiales; family Oxalobacteraceae; genus Massilia; species Massilia sp. Masssp94. Next base: position 5,925,616 of record NZ_CP168501.1, on the reverse strand, counting down.
GATGGCATGGCCCACGTCGCCCAGCCGCGCGCCGGGACGCACGGCGCGGATGCCCTGCCACATCGCCTCGTACGTCACCCGCACGAGCTTCTGCGCCGGCGCCGCCACGGCGCCGACCAGGTAGGTCTTGCTGGAGTCGGCGATGTAGCCGTTCTTTTCCAGCGTGATGTCGAAGTTCACGATGTCGCCGCTTTGCAGGACGTCCGCCGGCGACGGCACGCCGTGGCACACGACGTCGTTGCGTGACGCATTCAGCGCGAACGCATAGCCGTACTGGCCCTTGCTGGCCGGGCGCGCGCCCAGCGTGTTCACGATGAAGTCGTCGACCAGGTCGTTCACCTGCATCGTCGACATGCCGGCGAGATCGAGCCGGTCGAGCTGCGCGAAGACATCCGCCAGCAGCTTGCCGGCCGCCGCCATCAGCGCGACTTCCTCTGGCCGCTTCGTCATGACGCCACCTTGAGCGCCTGCGGCACGACGCCCGCCGCCCTCAGCTCGCGCGCCATGATCTCGTTGAAGCTCTGCGTCGGATTCAGCTCGCACAGCATGCCGATGCGGACCCAGAACGCGGCCTGCGCGTTGATCGAGCGGCACGACACCGTGCTCGCCTTGCGGATCTGGTCGTGCAGCTCGTCTTCGATGTTCACGATGCCCATGTCCCTACCTTTCATATACGTTCCATATACGGAGTATATATTCTGGCCGCGCAACGCCGCAAGCGTTGTCGAAAAAACTTACACACGACAACATTAATTTCTATAACTCATTGATTATTATCAAATGGCATCAATATTGCTTTATGTCCGTCAATATCTATAAACCTCAAGGACTGACATGAAAACCACTTCTCTGAAACTCATCGGTGCAATGCTGTTCCTGGCGTTCGGCGCAAGCCAGGCGCAGGCAAGCGTCATCACCTTCGACGACCAGGCGGGTACGCCGACACTGCCGGTGTCCACCGGCGGGCTGACGTTCACGTCCTCGGGCGGCTTCGCATACGTCTGGACGCCCGGCGGCGGCAAGGCCGACAACGGCACCAACAACCTGATCTACGGTCTCGACGCCACGGTGACCATCACCAGGACCGGCGGCGGCACCTTCACCCTCAACGGATTCGACGCGGGGCTGAGCTGGTACACGTCGGTGAACGCGTTCGACCTGACGGTCAACGGCACGGACACGATCTCGCTCGGCAATGCTTACCAGGGCTACCAGTTTGCGAATCTGAAAAACGTCACGTCCGTCACCGTCTCCGGCGCGCCCTCGAATGGCTATATCGCCATCGACAACGTCGACTTCGACGTCGCCCAGGTGCCCGAGCCGGCCAGCCTGACGCTGCTCGGACTCGGCCTCGCCGGCCTGGCCGCGGCTCGCCGCAAATCGGCGCGCTGAGCGCCGGCGCCGCGCGTGGCGGCCAAAGGATTCAGGTTCGCCACGCGATGTTTTCCAGCTCGTCCGAAATGACCTGCTGGCCGTGCTCCACCATGAATTCGTGGAACGACGCGGCCACCGTCGGAATCGCGCGCGCCGCCTTGTGCATCACGTGCCATTCGCCCTGCACGACGACGCCGGGCACCGGCAGCACGGCCAGCAGCCGGTTGCGCACTTCCAGCGTGCACGCGTGGACGGACAGGAAGGCGACGCCGAGGCCCGCCGCCGTCATCTGCTTGATCGCCTCGTTGCTCGACAACTCGGACCCGATCGCGAGCGCCACGCCCTCTTCCTCGTAGCGCCGCTCGATCGCCGCGCGCGTGCCGGAGCCGCGTTCGCGCACGAGCAGGTTGTGGGCCGCGATGTCGGCCAGCGTCACGTTCTCCTTCTCCAGCAGCGGGTGGCCGGGCGCGACGAAGAACGCCATCGGGTGGCGCGCGAAGCGGCTCGCGCTCGTCGGGAATTCGCGCGGCGGCGTGCCCATGATGGCGAGGTCGATTTCGTCGCGCGACAGCATGCCGATCACCTCCGGGCGCGAGCCCACCTGCAGCTTGATGCGCACGTGCGGGCGGCCCGTCGTGAAGCGCACCAGCATCGGCGGAAGCAGGTGCTCCGCCGTCATCACCGCGCCGATGCGCAGCGTACCGGACGTGACGCCCTTCAGCGCCGCGATCTCGTCGCCCGCCTCTTCCCACAGGCCCAGGATGCGTTCCGCGTACCCCACCAGCAGCTCGCCCGCGGCCGTCATCTGGATGTTGCGGCCCTGGCGGCGCGTGAGCGGCACGCCGGCCGCTTCCTCCAGCAGTTTCAGGTGCAGCGACACGGCCGGCTGCGTCACGTGCATCGCCTCGGCCGCGCGCGACACGCTCTGGTGACGCGCCACGAGCATCAGCGCCTGCAGTTGTTTGAAGCTGGCTGGATACATAAGCTATACCTTATCGAATTCTAAAAAAGATTTATTTTTATTTTATCCCGCCCAGCCGTATAGTAAAAACAATTCAAGCGACAACGACCTGCAAAAGGAGATCATCATGACGGCACAAGCGTTCATCTTCGACTTATCCGCATTCCGTTCCACCGGCGTCCCGGCCGACGCCGAGCGCCTGCTGGACCAGGCGATCGAAGACGGCCTGCCGTGCGCCCTGATCTCCGAACTGCCGCACCAGGAGGCGGGCGAACAGCTGCGCCGCCGCTTCGGCGACACCGCGCACCACATCTTTTCCGTCGTGCTGACGGGCGCCGATTTCGAAGCGCGCGGCCACAAGGCCCCGTATTCCGTGGTCCTGGACCAGCTGGGCGTACAGCCAGACGCCGCGCTGGCCGTGACGACGTCGCCGCGCGCCATCGCCGCCGCCCGCACCGCGCGCATCGGCGTACGCACGCCCAAGGCGACCGTTTTGCGCAAGGACATGCGCAAGGTAGCAATGCAGACCATGGCCCACTAAAGCAGTCTTCCCGGCATCCGCGGGCGCTGCTCCCGCCGGATGCGCGAACGCGGCGCGGCGCGGGGAGCCCCCGGTGCCGCATCGATTCGAAAAAAGAAGGGAGCACACCATGCAGTCCATCGTCATCGTCGGAGGCGGCGTCGCCGGCCTCGAACTCGCCACCCGCCTGGGACGCCGCCTTGGCGCCCGCCACCGGGAGCGCGTGATCCTCATCGACAGCGCCCCCACCCACTTCTGGAAACCCCTGCTGCACGCGGTCGCCGCCGGCACCATCGACCCGGCCGACCACATGATCGACTATGCGCGCCAGGCCATCGACAACCACTTCACGTTCGTCTGCGGCGAAGTCGTCGACGTCGACCGCGCCCACCGCACCCTGACCGTGCGCAGCCGTTTCGATGATGCGCCCGATGCCCACACCGTCATCGATTACGAACGACTCGTGCTGGCCTACGGCTCCGTCACGAACTTCTTCGGCATCCCCGGCGCGCAGGAACACTGCCTCGCGCTCGACAGCGTGAAAGGCGCGGAAGCGTTCCGCCAGCGCTTCCTCGGCCTGTGCGCCCAGGCGGGACGGCGCCGCAATGCCCGCACGGATGCCGGCGCGCCGCTGCTGGACATCGTCATCGTCGGCGCCGGCCCGACCGGCATCGAACTCGCGGCGGACCTGCGCCACACGGTCGATACACTGGCCCACTACGGCCTCGCGGGTCTCGAGTCGCCGCACCAGGTGCACATCCGCATCGTCGAGCGTGGGTCGCAGGTGCTGCCGTCGCTGGACGCCGAAGCGTCGAACCTGGCCGTGCGCAAGCTGCGCGCGATGGGCATCGAGATCTGCACCGACACCGCGATCGCCGAAGTGCGCGAGGACGCAGTGACGACGACGGACGGCCGCGTCTTCCCCGCCGCGATCACCGTGTGGGCGGCCGGCGTGAAGGGTCCGCGCTTCAGCACGGGCCTGAACGTGGCGCTGAACCGCAACGACCAGGTGGTCGTGGACAGCCGGCTGCGCAGCGTGACCGATCCCGAGATCCACGCGATGGGCGATTGCTGCACCCTGCTCAATCCGGACAAGACGGCGATGGCCCCGCCCAGCGCCCAGGCCGCGCGCCAGCAGGCGATCTACCTGGCGACGCTGCTGGCGCACAAGGTGCCGGACACGCTGCCGGGCTTCCAGTACCGCGACTACGGCACGCTCGTGTCGCTGGGACGGGCGGGCGCGGTCGGCATCCTGCGCCGCGCGATCGGCAACCGCCACCTGCATGTGAAAGGGCCGTTCGCGCTGGCCATGTACGGTCTCACGTACCAGCGCCACGTGATGGGCCATCTGGGCCTGGTGCGGATGTGCGGCAACCTGCTGGCGCGCTGGTTCCGGTCGAAGATGCTGATGCCGGTACGCTGGCATTAATGTTACGCGTGGGCACGGGGTGCCCACCCTACCACTTGCGGCGCGGCTACAGGCGCGCCAGCCGCGCGCCATCGACCCGCAGCGACGCGCCGTCGACGAAGCGGGCCTCGTCCGTGAGCAGGAACGCGATGGCGGCGGCGAGGTCCTCGGGCGCCCCGACGTCGGCCTTGTCGATGACTTCGACGCCGGCCTTCACGTTCGGGTTATCCCACAACATGGGCGTGTCGACGGCGCCCGGCAGCACGGCGTTCACGCGGATGCCCTTGGCCTTGCCTTCCAGCGCGGCCGAACGCGTGAGCGACAGCAGCGCCGCCTTCGCCGCCGCATACGGCGCGACGAGGGGTTCCGTCTCGACGGCGTGGACGCTGGAGACGTTGACGATGGCGCCGCCCCGGCGCATGCGCAGGAAAGCCTGCTTGGTGAAGAAGAAGGCGCCCAGCAGGTCCACGTCGAGGATGCCGCGCCAGTCCTGCTCCGTCTGCTCCTCGATCGGTTTGAAGAGCATCGTGCCCGCGTTGTTGACGACGTAGTCCCAGCCGCCGAACTGCCTGATCGTCGCGTCGACGGCGGCAATGACCTGGTCTTCGCGCGACACGTCGCAGGCGATGGTGGCCATGTGCGCGGGGTCGAATTCCTTGCCGAGGTCGGCGCGCGTGGCGTCGAGGCGGTCCAGGTGGAGGCCCGCGAGCATCACGGCAGCCCCGTCCTGCAGCAGGCGCCGCACGGTGGCCCGGCCGATGCCGCCGGATGCGCCGGTGACGATGGCGCTGCGCTGGTCGAAACCCATGACGTTCCCTCCTGTGCATGTCCTTGACACTGCCCGACGATACCACGGGCGGCCGGATGGGCGGCGCATCGGTCATAATTGCGCTCGCCCCAACCATCGCCCAGGACATCCATGTTCGAGATCAGCCAGCTCCGCTGCTTCGTCGCCGTCGCCGAAGAATTGCATTTCAGCCGCGCCGCGGAGCGCCTGAACATGACGCAGCCGCCGCTGAGCCGCCAGATCCGCCTGCTGGAACACCACGTCGGCGCCCAGCTCCTGGAGCGCAACAGCCGCACGGTCCGGCTGACGGCCGCCGGCAAGGCGTTTTTCCCGGAAGCGGCACGCATCCTCCGGATCGCCGAGGAAGCGATGTTTGCCGCCCGCCGCGCCGCGAAGGGCGAACAGGGCAGCATCGCCATCGGCTTCACGTCCGCGTCCGGCTACAGCCTGCTGCCGGAAGTCGTCCGCCGCCTGCGCGAACGGTCGCCGGGCGTGACACTGACGTTGAAGGAACTCGTCAGCACGGCCCAGGTGGAAGCGCTGAACGCGGGCGAGCTGGACCTGGGCCTGATGCGCCCGCACCCCGTCAGTGCGGACCTGGACAGCCAGCTGATCGCAACGGAGTCCCTGATGCTGGCCATCCACGAACGCGACGCCGACCAGTGGCCCCTGGAACCCGCGCTGGCCGACCTGCACGGCCGGCCGTTCGTCATGTATTCGCCGTACGAGGCGCGGCCCTTCTACCAGATGCTCAGCGAGCGCTTCGCCCGCGCCGGCGTCGTGCCGGACATCGTCGAGCACATCGGCCAGGTGCACACGATGCTGGCGCTCGTCCGCGCGGGGATCGGCGCCGCCCTCATCGCGGAAGGGGCCGCCCGCCTGAAATTCGACGGCATCGTCATGCGGCGGATGGCCACCGAGCCCGTCGAAACGGTATGTACTTATCGCCGCAACCACGACAACCCGGTGCTGCAACTGTTCCTGGACGAGGTTTTGCCGACGTTTCGGACGCAATAAATTCAATTTCTGGATACTTGCCATCCTAATTTGGTTTGCTGCTGAATCGATCGAAAGATATCATGGGGCACGATTTGTCCCCCTACCGATACAGCCAACATGACCACCATCGTTACCAGCGCCCCTGTCGTCACCGAACTGCGCGTCGTCCCCGTCGCCGGCCAGGACAGCATGCTGCTGAACCTCTCCGGCGCCCACGGCCCCTGGTTCACCCGCAACATCGTCATCCTCAAGGACAGTGCGGGCAACACGGGCCTCGGCGAGGTGCCGGGCGGCGAAAAGATCCGCCAGACCATCGAAGACGCGCGCCCGCTCGTCGTCGGCAAGACGCTGGGCGAGTACAACAACGTCCTGAACGCGATGCGCACCGCGTTCGCCGACCGCGACGCGGGCGGCCGCGGCCAGCAGACGTTCGACCTGCGCACGACGATCCACGCCGTCACGGCGGTGGAATCCGCGCTGCTCGACCTGCTGGGCCAGTTCGTGGGCGTGCCGGTCGCGGCACTGCTGGGCGAAGGCATGCAGCGCAACGCCGTCGAGATGCTGGGCTACCTGTTCTACGTGGGCGACCGCAGCAAGACCGACCTCCCCTACCGCGCCGAGCTGGATGCCGGCAACGACTGGTTCCGGCTGCGCAATGAAGAAGCGCTGACGCCGGACGCCGTCGTGCGCCTGTGCGAGGCCGCGCGCGAGCGCTACGGCTTCAACGATTTCAAGCTGAAGGGCGGCGTGCTGCCGGCCGACGACGAGATGGATGCCGTGATCGCGATGCACGAGCGCTTCCCGGACGCGCGCATCACGCTCGATCCGAACGGCGCCTGGTCGCTGGCCGAAGCGATCCGCGTGTGCCGCGACAAGCACGGCATCCTCGCGTACGCGGAAGACCCGTGCGGCGCCGAGAACGGCTTCTCCGGCCGCGAAGTGATGGCCGAATTCCGCCGCGCCACCGGCCTGCCGACCGCGACCAACATGGTCGCGACGGACTGGCGCCAGATGGCCCACTCGATCCAGCTGCAATCCGTCGACATCCCGCTCGCCGACCCGCACTTCTGGACGATGCAGGGCGCCGTGCGCGTGGCGCAGCTGTGCCAGATGTTCGGCCTGACGTGGGGTTCGCACTCGAACAACCACTTCGACATCTCGCTCGCCATGTTCACGCACGTGGGCGCGGCGGCGCCGGGCAAGGTCACCGCGATCGACACGCACTGGATCTGGCAGGACGGCCAGCGCCTGACGAAGGAACCGCTGAAGATCGAGGGCGGCCTCGTGCACGTTCCGGCGAAACCGGGCCTGGGCATCGAACTGGACGAAGCGGAACTGGAACAAGCCCACCAGGCGTATAAAAACATGGGCCTGGGCGCGCGCGACGACGCCGTCGCGATGCAGTTCCTGATCCCGGGCTGGAAGTTCGACAACAAACGCCCCTGCCTGGTACGTTGAAACCGGACGCCGGCAGGCCCTACACGACCCAGGGCTTGCCGTTGACCACGACGTTCTCCACCACCGGCTTGCCCGCGTCTTTTACCTGCAGCCGCTCGTCGGTTAGTTGCACATTTATATTCCGCAGCACGAGCCCGGCGATGTCGGTCTGGCCGGGGTTCGGCGCCACGATGCCGAACGCGCCGAAGCGGCCGTGCAGGCCGTCCAGCACGAGGCCGCGAACGTACGAATGCGGCGGCGCCTCGCCCTGCAGGTCGTAATACTGGCTCCACGGGCGGATCGCCACGATCTCGCCCTTGCCGGAATCCAGCACGAGGTCGCGGAACGTAATGGCCTCGTAGCGCTGCGGCGTGTCCGGCCGCAGCTTCAGATGCGCGATGGCGCCCACGTCCTGCACGCGGCAACGTTCGACGACGACGTCGCGCACGACGGTCGCCTCGCTGCCGCACGTGAACAGCGCATGGCCGCGCCGGAACGTGCAGTTGCGCACGCGGATGCGTTCCGTCGGCGGACTGTTCTTGTCCGCGAGCGCATGCGGCCCCTTCGTGCCCTTCGCGGCGATGCAGTCGTCCGTCACGGAAAAGCGGCAGCCGTCGACGAGTACGTCCTGGCAGCTGTCGATATCGATGCCGTCCGTGCTGGGCGCCTGCACGTAATCGTCCGGCACTTCGAAGCTCGCGTTTTTCACGACCACGTCGCGGCAGCGGTACAGGTGCAGGTTCCAGAACTGCGAATCCTTGAACGTGATGCCGGCGATCGTCACGCCGCGCGAGCCTTCGATGACCGCCAGCCGGGCGCGCGGCACGTCCAGGTTGCGGAAGTTGCCCTTCTCCTTCGACGCGTTGCGCAGTTTCCAGAACTGGTCCCAGATCGGGCGGCCGGCGCCGTCGAGCGTACCTTCGCCCGTGATCGTCAGGCCGTCGCAGCCGGACGCATTGACCAGGCCGGGATTGAAGCGTTCTTCGAAGTGACCCTCGATGCGCGTGCGCTGGACGGGGAAGTGCCGCATGTCCGTCGAGCAGCGCAGCACGGCGCCCTTGTCGAGGTGCAGGTGGACACCTGGCTTGAGGAACAGCGCACCGCTGACGTACACGCCCGCGGGCACGACGACGGTGCCGCCGCCCTGCCCGGCCAGCCGGTCGATGGCGGCCTGGATGGCGCGCGTATTGACCGTGGCGCCGTCGGCGACGGCACCGGTGTCGAGAATGGACAGATGACGGCCGTCCGGCGCGGCATGGCACCAGAGCGGAACGGACAACAACGGGAGGGTGAAACGGCGACGGGCGGAAGAAGGCAATGGCATGGTGGTCCGGATCGTGGTCAGATCCGGTTCATGCTAAAGCAGCCGCGCCGTTTGCGCGGCTCAATTCGCTGATCGATTCGCTGATCGATTCACCCGAACAGCGACCTGAACGCCCACACGATCGTTTTCGCGACGAATTGCGCGAACGGCAGGGCCAGCACGACCAGCAGGATGATCTGCGCGACGCGCAGCACAGGCTCGAACGCATGCCAGTCGCGGTGCATCATGTGCGGCATGTGGAAATGCGGGCGGTGGATGTGCGACAGGTGCAGGTGAGCTTTGACGCGGCTTGGTTGCATTCCGAATTTCATCGTTGTCTCCGCTATATGTATATGCAACTTAAGCATATGCTTGTGCGGCGCGCTCTGCCGATGATTTTTTCGATCGCGCGGCGGTACGGCATTGACGGAATCAATTTGCGGTTCCGCCTGTCTGAACTATGCTTAAAGGCTGTGCTTAGAATCAAGCGCGTATGGCCACAGCCACTACCGCGAATGGATGGTCGGCGGCGTCACCCGCGAGCTGCCGGCAAGGTTCCGCGTGCCGCTCCTCCTCGCGCACTGAGACGGTGCGGCGCCGATTTACCGGAGCCGGAATCCCTGCCTCTTGAGGCAGATCAAACGAAAAACCCCGCGTCGCCCGGACACTGCTCGTCATCATCGACGAGAGTGAGGTAGATCATGCATTTCCATCATCCCGACGCCGATCCGCTCGCGGCTTGCGCGGCCCTGCGCACGAGCCGGGCGCGCCTGTGTGCCCGCGTCGCCGCCCTGCAGGCGCAACCGGACGACGTCTTCGTCCAGGATTTCTCCGCCGTCGTGGCGGCCGTCGAAGCCGATTTCCGCCGCGAGGAAGCACTGCTGGAACGGCTCGGCGACGCCGCGCTGCACCCGCGCCGTGCCGACTACGCCGTCGTGCTGTGCGCCCTGCACCGCACGCTGCCCCAGATCGAGGGCGGCGATGTCGGCCTCGGCCGCCAGGTCGCCGATGCGCTGGAGGCCGTGCTGTCGCTGCCGTGGGATGCCGGCACGGAGGTCGCCGCCGCCAGGCGCCACGCACCGCCGCCGGGTACGCGGCCGCAACCTGTGCCCGCCCAGCTGCATTAGACAACGATCAATGTCACGATGTTTCCTCAGGAAACTTTTATTTCTGTCGAGAATCTTTACATAGCACCGCGACATTGATTTTTGTTCAAAATGGATTTCCTTGCAGAACAGATGGTTATAGTTTTTGGCACGTTCCTTGCGTAAATACGATGAGTAAAAGAAAAAGTGTCACAAGACATCCTCATCGTTGATCAACCCAAAGGAAACAACATGCTGAAGACTACACTGAATGCTGCCGTGCTCGCCGCCATGAGCGCCCTGGTCCCGACCCTCGCCCACGCGACGCTTCTGGACACGACCAAGACGACCGCATTCGACGTGAACAACGTGATCACCGACACGCTCGGCGGGCAGAAGGCCGGCACGGACGGCTCGACTAGCATCAAGGCGAACACGAACATGGATACGGACAAGAAAGCCACGGTCGCCCTGTTCGACAAGAGCAAGGGCGTTTTGACGGGCGCGACCGTCAACCTGCAGTCGACCTACTGGCAGACGACCAGCGTCACCGTCGCGAAGGGCGGCACCAACGCGAACGACACCGGCACGTACAAGGCCGAGGGCACGGGCAGCAGCTCGGTGGCACTCGGCATTCCGACCGGCGTCGTCGGCGCGAGCGCGGCACTCGGCAAGCCCGATTCCTGCACGCTCAAGGACAAGATCAAATCGGCTTGCAACGACGGCATCAGCCTCACGAACGTGGACCGGAACACGGCGGTCGCCGGCACCTCGCTGAACGCGTACGTCGGCAACGGCAGCGGCAGCTTCCTCGCCGATTTGCTGGCCGTCTCGAACACGGCCGAGACGACGTCGAACCAGTTCTCCGGCGACGCGACGACCACGTCGACGATCAACTGGAAAGGCGACCTGAGCGCAACCTACAGCTACCTGCTGCACGCGGCCCAGTCGTTCGACGGCAAGTCGGCGGTGACGTCGCTGACGCTGGATTTCGGCGACGTCTACCTGAACGACACGGTGAAGGCCAAGGACTTTTCGATCGCCAACCTGGCCGCTAACGACCGCGTGGGCCTGAAGCTGACCAACGTGGCCGAGACCGACGCGAACAACGTGTTCGGCACCAGCCTGGCCCTGTTCGACAACCTGGTGCAGGGCGGTTCCAACGGCTACACGGCATCGTTCCTCGCGACCGTCCTGGGCAAGAACATGGCAACCTACCAGCTGACCCTGGCCGACGCGACGCCGGACGGCACCTACGCGTCCGACACCCTGGGCAAGGGCTATAACCTGACGCTGAACCTGACGGCGAACGTCATCCAGCGCGCGGCCGACACCGCCGGCGGCCAGGTGCCGGAGCCGGCGTCGCTGATGCTGCTGGGCCTGGGCGCCGCCGGCCTCGCGGCGGCACGCAAGCGCGGCAAGTCCTGATCCGCGGCGGCGCCCGGGCGGTCAGCGCAGCGCGAGCTGCGCGGGCGCCGGGCGCGCGGCGGCACCGGCCTGGACGTTCAGGCGGAACGCGCCGACCGCCAGCGCCAGGCCGTCGGCTTCCTCGCGCAGCTGCTGCGCGGCCGCCGACGCCTGCTCGACGAGGGCCGCGTTCTGCTGCGTGGCCTGGTCCATCTGGACGATGGCGCGATTCACCTCCTCGATGCCGGACGACTGCTCTTCGCTGGCCGCCATGATCTCCGACATGATGTCCGTCACGCGGTTGATGCTGCCGACGATCTCGCCCATCGTCGCGCCGGCCTGATCGACCAGCTCCGAGCCGTGGTGCACCTTCTGCACCGAGTCGTCGATGAGCGCCTTGATTTCCTTCGCGGCGGCGGCGCTGCGCTGCGCCAGATTCCTCACTTCCGATGCCACGACGGCGAAGCCGCGGCCCTGCTCGCCCGCCCTCGCCGCCTCGACAGCCGCGTTGAGCGCGAGGATATTCGTCTGGAACGCGATGCCGTCGATGACGCCGATGATGTCCGCGATGCGGGTCGCCGACGTGTTGATCGCGCCCATCGTCGCAACGACCTGCGTCACCACCGTGCCGCCCTTGGCCGCCACGTCCGACGCCGACTGCGCCAACGTGTTCGCCTGGCGCGCGTTGTCCGCGTTCTGGCGCACGGTGGACGTCAGCTGTTCCATCGACGTGGCCGTGCGTTCCAGCGACGCGGCCTGCTGCTCCGTGCGCTCCGACAGGTCCAGGTTGCCGCTCGCGATCTGGCCCGAGGCCGAAGCGATGGTATCGGTCGACGCGCGCACGCGGCCCACGATGCGCGCGAGGCCCGCGTTCATCTCGCTCAGCGCGCGCATCAGTTGACCCGTCTCGTCGCGGCCGCGGACCGGGATGTCCTGCGTCAGGTCGCCGTCGGCGACGGCGCCGGCGATGCGCACGGCCTTGTCCAGCGGTCGCACGATGCTCTTGATCAGCATGGCGCCCACGAAGCCGGCCAGGATCAGGCCCAGCACCATGCCGGACAGGCAGACGAAGCGCACGATCTCGTACATCGTTTGCGCGCGCTGGTTCGCAGCGGCCGCCTCGTCCAGCTGGATCTTGATCAGCGCGTCGATCGACGCCTTCACGGGGCGGAACAGCTCGCCCATCGGGCCGTGCACGAGCGCCGTGCCGCGCGCCGTGTCGCCGGCACGCACGGCGGCGACGATCGGTCGCAGGGCCTCGTCGAGGAACTTCGTCTTGAGCTGCATGAAGCGCTGGGCTTCCTGTTGTTCATGGCCGGACATCGCCGTGGCCATGTACGCCTTCCACTGCGTGTCGATGACTGCATCATTGCGCGCGATGTCGTCGACGAGGCCGGCGACCTTGCCCGGTTCGGCCGTCAGGGCGCGCGCCAGGTTGACCTGGTTCTCGTCCATGGCGCGGACGATCTTGTCGAGCTCGCCCACACAGACGAGTCCGTCGGAATACATGGATTGCATCTGGCCGTTGGCCTGGCCGAGGCTGACCAGGCCGACCGTGGCACCCACGATCAGTTCCAGGCCGAGGAGCGCGATCACGAAGATGAGGCGCGCTTTGATGGTGATATTTTTTAGCATGATGGGCGGGACGTTAGTGGATCTGATTAATTATAGAAACCATTAATGCCTAGCGGAAATGACCTAGACACCAATTAATCAGATTCCGTCCCGCCGTCGCCAATCCGCAACGTAGCGTTGTCAGACTGGCACCACCTGCGCGCGGATCAGCGCAGGTTGCCCGTGTGGCCCAGCGAGTAGCGGCCAGGTTGCGGCCAGACCGTCAGGCCATGCGGTTCGCCGCCGACCTTCACCTTTTGCATGGCGCCCGTATTCGTGTCGATGCGATAGACGACGTCGTCGAACCGGCCCGACAGCCAGAGCCACTTGCCGTCCGCGCTGACGTTGCCCATGTCCGGGCTGCCGCCGCCCGGCACGGGCCAGTTGGCGACGATCTTGCCCGTGGCGAAGTCCAGCACGGCCACGCTGCCCTTGCCCTTCGGCTTGCCGTGGATGCGGTGCGTGCCGCGGCTCGCGATGTACAGGAACTTGCCATCGCGGCTAGGGTACAGGCCGTGCGTGCCGAGGCCGACGGGGATGAAGCCGATCTGCGTCAGGTTGTCGCCGTCGACGACGTGCACGCCGTCCGCGTCCATGTCGGCGACGTAGAAGCGCTTGCCGTCCGGTGCGATGCGCACGTCCTGCGGCATGCCTTTCTTCGACGTGCAGATCTCGCTGGCGCCCGGCGCCGTCGGGTCGACGCCTTCGCGGAAGCGCGTGGACGGCATCGTCAGCTTCAGGTAGCCGAGCACCTTGCGCTCCACGAGGTCGATCTTCGCGAGGCTGCCGTCAAATTCGCACGTGAACAGCGCATAGCGGCCGTCGATCGAGAACTCGGCATGGTTGATGCCGCCGCATTTGGGCACCTCGATCGCGTACTGCATCGCCATCGTGTGCGGATCGCGGAAGTCGAGGCGGTGGCGCGCTTCCGCGACGACGATCGCCGACCTGCCGTCCGGCGTGAAATACATGTTGTACGGATCGTCGACGGGCACGTTCGCGCCGGGCTTGCCGGTGCGCGGATCGATCGGCGTCAGGCTGCCGTCGCCCGTGCGCTCGGCGTTGTTCGCGACCCACAGCGTGCGCAGGTCCCACGACGGGATCACGTGCTGCGGGCTGCGGCCCACCTTGAAGCGGTCGACGACCTTCAGCGTCGCCGGATCGATGACGTAGACGTCGTTCGAGCGCAGGTTCGGCACGTACACGCGTTCCAGGTCGCCTTTCACTGCGGGGCTCAGCTGCCTGATCTCGCTGTAGACGTTGTGCGGATCGACGACGCGGGGCATGCCGGGCACGGAGACCACGGCTGGAGATTTGATGGCGGGCGCAGGCGCGGACGCGGTCGCGGTCGCATCGACGAAGCGCGACGCGACGACGCCGCCAGCCACGACGGCCAGGGCCAGGACGGCACCGATGGTGGTTTTGGAGGACACGATGACTCTTTACTTTCGACGGGAGGAATTCGAAGACGGTTCGCGGGCGGCACGGATCGCCGCGACGGACGCATCGACGATGCGCCCGGCGCCGATGCGGCCCAGGTCCGCCGTGGCACGGGTCGGATCGCCATGCACGCCCGCGCCCACGCCGCCGCGCGCGCCGGCCGCGATCTGGGCGGAACGCACGAGTGCCGGGTCGACGGCCAGCGACAGCGCCGTGTCGGCGAGGCCCGCGTGCGTGCCGATCTCGGCGTCCGTGAAGCCGCGCTGCTTCAGGTCGGCGTTGAACGTCGTCGTGGCGGCATCGTAATAGGCGCCCAGCGCATGGGCGCGGCAGCCGCCGGCGCCGCCGTTGCCTCGATTTACCCGCGCGGCGGCCCTGGCTTCATTCGCCTGGTAGCCGCCGTGGTCGCCCAAAAAGAACACGTCGCGGATGCCGTGCCGGCACAGGCTCTTCGCGGTGGCTTCCAGCAGCGCCTCGAACGCGGCGTCCGGGATCGAGATCGTGCCGGCGAAGCGCATGTGCGCGGCCGGCGGCGCGATCGCCCCTTCCGGCACGTAGGCCACGACGGGCGCGACGACGGCGTCGCCGAGTTTGGCGGCGATGCGTCCCGCCAGCACGCGGGCGCGGACGTTGTGCTTGCCGAGGACGATGTGCGGGCCGCTCTGCTCGGTGCCGCCGATGGGCACGAGGGCCGTCGTGGTGCCGGCCGCGATGCGGTCGCGCAGTTCCGGCGACGTCATCTCTTCGAGGTAGACGCCGGCGAATGCGGGTACTGCCAACGGTAGGGTCAGGCCCGCGATCGCCAGCGCGCGGCGGACGACCGATGTGTGCAGGTGAAGCATGTGATCCGTGTTCCTGATGCTTTACAACTATTGTAGAGCATCCTAGACGGCGGGACGGAACGCGGACCGGGATTTTTTATTACCGGAGCATTACAGTTGGCTTATCCGTCGCGGCGGCGGGTTCACGTTGCTTTCTGGCGACGCGGCCGCGTAGGAGCGGGCTCACGACGCCGCGAGCGTGGCCCGCACCGTTGCGACCCGCTGCGCGACGGGCCCTTCGAGCAGCACGTACGGAACACCCCGCGCCTCCAGCACCCGCGCATGCCAGCGGAACTGGCGCGCGCGGAACGCCGCGTCGCGCCGCGTGCCATCCTGCACGAACGGAAAATCCGGCGCGCACAGGAACGTGTGCGCATACGGCAGCTCGGCCAGGATCCGCACGGCCGGGTCGACACGGCCGTAACCATCGAGGCTATAGAACACGGTCGTCAGCGCGCTGCCGTCGCAGATCAGCCAGCGCGTGGCGTCGCGCAGCAGCGCGTCTTCGCGCGCCACCTGGCGCTCGGCGATGCGCCGCATGTCGGCGTAGTCCAGCCGCCCGCCCCGCTCCTCCCACAGTTCGCGCCCGACCTCGGGCACCCACACGGTGCCGAGGTCCCGCGCCAGCGCCCGGGCCAGGGTCGTCTTGCCGCTCGATTCGCCGCCCAGCAGGCACACCCGGCGCACGAACGTCGCATACACCTCCGGATGCAGGAAGGCGCGGTGCCGGTGCAGGTCGGTCCGGATGCGCGTGCCGGAGACGGGGACCGTCACGCGCGCGCGGTCGACGCACACGTGGCGCACCTCGTGCGGCCGGCGCGCGCGGGCGCCGAAATGCGCCGACAGGGCCGCGGCAAAGCCGTCGCCGTAATCCTCGCTCGTGAACACGGCATCCACGGTCGTCCCGCAGATCGCCGTGCACAGCCAGGCCGTGAATGCGCGGTGCACGTCCGCATGGTCGTCGTTGTGCGGCAGGCGCCGGCGTTCGCGCAGGCCGTGCGTCCGCGACCAGTCGGCCAGCCACGCATCGTCCACCACGAGGCTGCGCACCTGCGGGAACACGGCCTGCAACCATGCAGCGCGCGCCGCGGGACCGTGGCCCGCGAACTCGGGCTTCGTGTAGCTGATGACGAGGACCTCGGCGCAGGCGTCGATGGCGCTCTGGATCAGGTGCATGTGGCCCCGGTGCAGCGGCGCGAACTTGCCGACGACGAGGCCGCGTGCAAAACGCTTGTCGATCGGCTCAGCCATCGTGCGCCCCCGCCAGGTCGGATGTGTACTGCAGCGTCTTGCCGTCCGCATCCAGCAGCTCGACGTCGACGGATGCGCCGAACAGCCGCGCCAGCGCGGCGCGCGCGGCGTCCGCCCACGGCATCCCGCCCGGCGCGAGCCGCAGCACGACGGCGGCGTCGCTTCGCTGGTGCACGTTGAAGTGCGGGAGCGGAAACGGCAGCAGCGCGTGCGTCACGTCGATGTTGTTGATCCACGCGCCGCGCGCAAGATAGCGCACCGGCCGCCGTCCGGACAGTCCGGTGAGCACGGGGCCGGCGGGACCGTGGGCGAGCGCGCCGAAGTCGCCGGTCCGGTAACGCAGCAGGGGCAGGCAAAAGTTGAAGCCGCCCGTGACCGCGATCTCGCCCGTGTCGAGGATCTCGACGTAGAGCCGCGGCTGCAGCAGCACGTGGCCGCCGGCGGCCGCATCGAACACGCCGACCGGCCCCACTTCGTTCAGGGAATAGATGTCCAGCACGGGGCAGCCGAAGCGTTCCTCGAGCCGCGCGCGCAGGCCGGGCAGCAGCAGCATCGACACGGAGATCAGGGCGCGCGGCCGCGTCTTCAACGGCAAGGTGAGGTATTCGGCGAACGAGATCGGGTCGCCCGCGACGATTTCCGGCGCCAGCGCATCGAGATAGCGGGCGCGGTCGTCCGGATCCCGCCAGTCGTCCGGGTGCAGGTTGATCTTGGCGAGGCCGGATTCGTCCATCGCGGGCGACACCGACACATAGGTGAAGCACTGGCGCTGGTAGCCCAGCAGGACGACGCCGACCTGGCCCCGGCCGTACGCCGGCACGATGCCCACGCGGCGCAGCGCGCGCTTGTGGAAGGCGGCGTAGCGCGCGGCCACGATGGGGTGCGACGGGATCAGCAGGGGATGGCCCGTCGTGCCCGTCGTCCGGAAGTGCATCATGCGGTCGAGGGACACGTGGTCGGGCACGAATTGCGCCACGTCGGCGGCGAAATCGGCGCGCGACACGGGCGCGATATCGCCGAAGCGGCGTGGTGCCGAGCCGAGCGCGCGGTAATGCGGCACGGTGGCGAACGTCTCGGCCACGAACGGCATCACCCAGTCCGGCAATGTGCCGGGCTCCCAGCCGACAGTCGCCGCCGCCACCTCGGCCTCGTACGCGCGCTGCGCCGCCACCTCGTGCGCGAGCAGGCGGTTGCCGCTGCGGTTGCGGTACACGGGCGCGTGCGGGTGGTCGCGCATGAAGTCGAGCATGCGCCGGCCATGCGCCGTCAGCGTCGGGAAGCGTTCCGCGTCCAGGCCGTCGTCGCTCATTCCCGTGTCCATTTGTCGGCCGATTCCTCGGCGGCCTTGCGCACCAGCGCCTCCCGGATCTCGCGCGCGCGCCGCTCGGCGGCACGGCTCGCGTCGAGCAGGCGGCGGCGCTCCGCGGCGCTGACGGCGGCGAGGCGGTCGGCCGCCTGTTCCGGCGTTTCGCCGTACGGGTGGCAGCCGAGCCGCGCGAGGACCGTGCGCGCCAGTTCCTCGCGCCGCTCGGCATCGTCGACGTAGCGGTGCGCCGGCACGGCCGCCAGCTCCCGCGCCACGCCGGCCAGCGTGTCCAGCAGCGCGGGCTGCCCCGGATCCAGCGCGCGCAGGCCGTCGTCGGCCAGCAGCCACGCGATGATGAGGACGAGCGCGAGGCGGTTGCGGTCGGCGCGCACGCTGCCGCCTTCGAAGGGCGCCGTGCAGGTACAGCAGGTCGTTCACGACGGCGGCCACCGCGACGCGGCCGCTGCCGCCGATCCGCGGCTCGTCGGTGAACTCGGGCGGCGTCCCGGCAAGACGGCGCACGAGGCTCTCCAGGTCCGGACCTTCCACGCTCACCGCGATCCTCCCCCGCCCGCCGCGTCGGCCCAGCGGCGCCGGCTGAACGCGGCCGCGAACGCGACCAGCTGCGCCATGTCGGCGACGGCATGCACGTCCCAGCGCTGTTCGTCGCGGGCGCGCACGAGCGTCTTCCACGGGTCCGCATACCTCGACTGCGCCAGCGCCGACGCCAGCGCCGGCCAATGTTCGGGAATGTTCAGGGCCATCGTGCCACCCGCGCGCGCATGGCGCAGCGCCGTCGCCGCGACGTCCCAGCCGCTGTTGCCCCGCTCGTCGTCGGCGAACATCGTGTCGATCCCGGCGTCGGAAATCATCAGGATGTGGGTGGGCCGGCGGCGCGGACCGGCCGCATACGTGTCGCACAGGCGGTGGATCGGGAACGCGGTGGCGCCGCCAAAGCAGCCCGTGATCACGCGCAGCACGGCGTCCGCGTCGCGCACGAAGCCGTTCGTGACCGTCACCTGGCCCGTGCCGCTCCACAGCGTGGCCTGCACGGACGCGCCCGCGCGCAGCGCCGACAGCGCGACGATGGCGCCGGCCAGCGCGAGATACGACGTCGCCACCTGCGGATCCGGCATCGAGCCCGAGCTGTCGACGTACAGGTCCAGGTCGACGGGCATGGGCGTTTCCTCGGTGCCGGCGTCCGTCTCGACGCCGCGCTGCACCGTCGTCACGCCGGGGATCGGCCGGGGACTCAGCATCAGGCTTTGCAGCCAGTCGATGCGGTCGAGCGGCTCGCCGATGTCCCACGGTTCGACGGCGGCGATGCGCGGCTCGCCCGCTTTCGGCGCGCGCCGGCGCGGGAACGGGATCAGGTAAGGCTGCGCGCGTTCGCGGTAGTAGCGCATCGCGATCTCGTGGTCGGTGAGCGCGATGCCGGCCCCCTTCAGGATCGCACCGTATTCGAACGGCTCGCGGGCCTGGCCCGGCCCGTGCGCGGGCGGCGCTTCGGCCGGTACGCCGTCCTCGCCGTCCTCGCCGGTCACGCGCGGGTCGTGCGCCGGGTGCAGCGCCGCATCCGCTTCGCCATCCTCGACCTCGTGCACGGCGCCGGGCGCACAGCCGGCCGCCGCGGTCTCCGTGTCGTGCAGGGCGCGCAGCGCGGCCAGGCGGCCGGCGTCGTCCGCGATGTACGGCAGCACGAGCGCGGCGAAGCGGCCGGCGCCCGTCATCCAGTCGTCCGCGTAGGCGCGCACGAGGCGCGCGCCCAGCCACGCGTCCGCATCGATCGCTTCCGTGACGCTTTCTCCCGCCAGCGTGCCGCGCCCGAGCTGCCACAGGTGCTCGTACAGGCGCATGTAGAACGTCCACATCGGGTTGCGCGGCGTGCTGGCGCGGGCCAGCGCGCGATAGATGTCGGCCATGCGCAGGCCGCACTGGCGCTGCAGCCTGTCGTTGATGCACAGGTCCGTGTACAGGTTCGCGACGAGCGGCGCCTGCTCCTCCAGGCTGGGCAGCCCGCGCCGGATGCGCGCCAGCATGCGCATGTGGTCCGTCGCGTTGCCGGGTGCGAGCACGTGGTGGCCGATCTCGTGGGCGAGGATCTCGACGGCGTAATCGTCGAGCCCATACTTGCGCACGGCTTCCAGGTCGATCACGACGCTCTGGTCGGCGAGGCGGATCATCGCGAAGCTGCCGCGCAGGCCCTCCTTCGCCGCCGCGAGCGTGCTGGCGCACAGGCGCGGGTCGTGCAGGTGCGTGTAGCGGCTCCACGCGGCCAGCGCCTGCGGCCAGGCGGCGTGCCAGCGTGCCGTCAACTGCCGCATGTCGGCCGCCATCAACGCGGCTCCCGGGGCAGGACGCGGATCGCGTGCGTGTACGGCGACGTCAGCGCCAGCGTGGCGCCGCTCGCGCACACGGCCAGGCCGTCCGCCGGCAGGTCGGGCGCGATGCGCCGCGCATCGACCTGCAGCGCGCCGCCGGGCACCGCCCGGTCGAACTCGCCGGGCGTGGCGGCCAGCAGCACGGCGCCGTACGCGTCGGCCAGCAGCAGGTGACAGCGCTCCCCTGCCCGCACGACGAAGCCGTCTGCGCCCGCGCGCACCTCCGGCGGTGCGGCGAACGCGCCGCCGAAGCCCGTGAATCCGCCCACTTCGTGGCCCGCCGCGACGTCGGCACCGTCGGCCGCCCACCAGGGATCGGCTGCGATACGCGCGCGCAGGTCCGGCCACGCATCGTCATCGTGCGCGCCGAACGGCGCCAGCGCCAGCGCGGCCGGCAGCGCGTCCGCGGCGGCGATGGCGCCGGCCCGGAAATGCGCCGCGCCCGCGCGCCATGCGGCCACCTGGCCAACGACACGCAATTCGTCCACGGTGGCGGTGCGCGGCGCGAGCGCGGCCAGCTGCGCGATCCAGTCCGCGCCGCGCACGCCCGGCAGCGTGTCCAGGTGGATGGCCGCGTTCGTGAGCATGGCCGGCACCGTGTCCGGATACTTCGCGACGAGGTCCGCGTACCGGGGCAACAGCGTGCGCCACACGGCGGCCGGCGTGCCCGCGCGCGCGGCCGGGCCGACGAGGGCGCGGCCGACGAGTGCCAGCGCGACGTCGACCGCGGCGTCCGCGACCGCGCCGGCACGGGCGGGATCGACGGCCGCGACGACGCCGTCGACTTCATCCGCCAGGAAGCGCTGCAGGACGTCGGTGCGGAACGCCGGATAATGCCGCTGCGCGTCGCGCACGCGCTGGTTGAACGCGTTGCGGCCGGCGGCCAGCGCGGCGGCGAAGGCAGACGAGATCATGCCTGCGCGCGCAGCCAGGCCAGGTAGTTCGTGTAGCGCTGGTGCAGGTATTTCAGTTTCAGCAGGTCGTCGTACAGGTGGCCGTACAGCTTGCGGCCCTTGACCCGCTCGCCGATCAGCTTTTCGATGCGCACGAGCCGCGCGCGCGTCTCGCGCTCCGACACGCCGTCCAGTCCCTGCGCGAATTCGTGCGCCATCTCGCCGACGGCATCGTTGCGGTCGAGATCGAGGCGCGCGTATTCCGCGCTCGCCAGGTCGAACAGGCGGCGCAGCCAGCTCACGCGGTCGGACCGGTACGGGCCATTTTCGGGCAGCGCGAAGAACGGCGCGTCCGGGTCGGGCCGCAGCTTGTCGTGCAGGACGAACGGCAGGATCTGGCGCACGTCGTCCAGCTCCACCTGCGGATTGCCGCGGAACCAGGCGAGCGCCTTGGCGAACAGCAGCAAGGTCATGAGATTGCGCACGGAGAGGCCGTTCAGGGTCTGGCAGCCCAGGTCCTTCATGCGGTCGCGCCCGTTGTCGAGCGCCGCCAGCTCGTGCCACGCGATGCCGGACAGGCGCGCCGTGTCCTTCGTCATGTATTCGAACTGGCCGCCGGCCATCTCGGCCAGCTCGAACTGGCTGGCGAAGAATTCCACCCGGCGGCGCACGTCGACCGGCACCTCGACGGCGCGGATCGCGCGGCCCATGCGGTCGACTTCCTCGTCCGTGAACACCAGTTCGCGCGGCATGAGTTCTTCCGGCCGCACGTCTTCCTCGATCCGCACGAGCAGCTCGTCGAGGAAGCGCGGGTTGAACGCGAGGGCCTGCACGACGACGTCGATGCGGTCGCGCAGCGCCTCGATCACCTCGTACGTGCCGCCGCCCTGCTCGTCGTTGGCGGTCAGGTACCACGCCGACTCCGGGCATTCGTACACCTGGTTCAGCACTTCCGCGTAGTTGTCGCCCATGACGGTGAGCAGCGCGCTCTGCGTGCGCGTGGGGATCCGGTTGTACTCGTCGACGATCTTGACGCGCATACCCAGCCACGCGCGCCACGCGATGCGGATCTGCGCCATGTCCTGCGCGTTGACGAGGTCCGCCGGCAGCGGATTGCCGAGCAGGTCGGCGATCGTCATCTGCGGATGGCCGTGCTGCATGGCGCGCCGCACGTCGCGCACGCTGGCGCCGGACAGCACGCCCATCAGCACCGCGCTGGCCGTCTTGCCGCGCCCCGGGCCGCCGACGAACAGGCATTTGCGGCGCGTGGCGAACGTCAGCAGCGGCAGCAGCACGAAGCTGGAATAGCTCTGCCCCGACGGCAAGGTCAGGGTGCGGCGGCTGTCGCCCACCGTGAACGTCTGCGGCGGGCCCTCGTTGAATTCGATGTCGTAGTGCGGGCTGATGATCGCCTTGTTGACGATCCAGAAGTAGGCCTGGCGCAGCTTCTCGTCCAGCTGCCCCGCCATGTCGTCCGCGCCGTCGGTGCCGCCGTCCGCGGCGACCGGTCCCCGGTACAGGTCGGCGACGTCGAATTCGCGCGGCCGGGACACCGTGCGGGGATGCGTCGGTGCGCGGGAAATCTTGCGGAAAAAGTCGAATGCCACGGGTTCCTCGTCGTTGGCGCGGCTGGGCGCGTCGCAGAATCGTAACGATTTTCTTATGTTATGACAACAAATTGTCGACTAAGCAAGGTTTCATGAAATCCTTTTCATTTGTTCAAGTTCTCGCTAGGATGATGTTACATAATTACGTAATACAACAAGGAGACCCATGAGCACAACCGAAACCTTCCTGCTTGCGATGCTGATCATCTTCGTCGTCCCGTACGCCATCTGGCGCCTGGGCCGCACGGATTACGTCGCGCCCCTGGTCATCGTCCAGATCATCATGGGCGTGGTGCTGGGCCCCGGCGTGCTGGGCGCGGCCTTCCCGGCGTACCACAAGTTCGTGTTCAACCCGGACGTCGTGAAGACGCTGAACGGCATCGCGCAGTGGGGCGTGATGCTGTTCGTGATGCTGGCCGGCGTCGAGCTCGACCTGAAGAAGGTCTGGACCTACCGCCGCGAGAGCGCGACGACGGCCGGCCTGGCGCTGGGCACGCCCCTGCTGTTCGGCTGCGCGGCCGCCGCGCTGCTGATGTCGTATCCGGGCTGGATGGGCGCGCAGGCGGCGCCGTGGCAGTTCACGCTGGGCACGGGCATGGCCTGCGCCGTGACCGCGCTGCCGATCCTCGTGCTGCTGATGGAAAAACTCGATTTCCTGCGCCAGCCGATGGGCCAGCGCATCCTGCGCTATGCGAGCCTGGACGACGTCGCGATCTGGGGCGTCCTCGCCATCATCATGCTGGACTTCGAACGCATCGGCCGCCAACTCGGCTTCCTCGTCGCGTTCACCGTGCTGACGTTCGTGTTCCGCCGCCTGATGGCGCGCCTGGGCCAGACCGACCGCTGGTATGTGGCGATGATCTGGCTGATCGCCTGCGCGTTCGGCGCCGACTGGGCCGGCCTGCACTTCATGGTGGGCGCGTTCCTGGCCGGCGTCGTGATGGACGCGGACTGGTTCGAGCAGGAACACCTCGATGCCCTCTTCAGGAACGTGCTGCTCACGCTGATGCCCGTCTTCTTCCTCAGCACCGGCCTGCGCACCAAGTGGGACCTGGGCGGCCATGCGGTGTTCTTCGCGGGCGGCCTGCTGCTGTTCGCGTCCGTCGGCGGCAAGCTGGCCGGCGCCCACATCGCCGGCAAGGTCCTGAAATGGAAGGACGGCGAGGCATCCATCATCGGCTGGCTGCTGCAGACGAAGGGCCTCATCGAGATCATCTTCGCCAACATCCTCCTCGACAAGCAGATCATCACGAGCGAAACGTTCACCGCGCTCCTTTTGATGGCCGTCGGCAGTACAATGCTGACCGTCCCGGTCGTGCATCCGAAACTGCATCGCGTGCGGCACCGCGGACTGGTGAATCAGGCCAGTTCCTGATCGGATCGAACGAAGTGGAGTATTCATGGCGCGCAGCGGACTCACGAAATCGCAGGTCAGGGAAGCCCGCGACCGGCTGGTGGCGGAGGGCCGTCATCCCTCCGTCGACGCGGTGCGCCATGCGCTCGGCGACAGCGGCTCCAAGTCGACCATCCACAAATACCTGAAGGAGCTGCGCGCCGAAGACGGCGGCGCGGACGCCGTGCCGGGCATGCGCCGCGAAGACACGGGCCGCGTCCTGCACGCCCTCGTCGACGAAGTGGCCGACCGCCTGCACGCCGGCTTCGACGAGCGCATGCGCCAGCTGCGCGCCGCCCACGACCAGGCCTTGCTCGAGCGCGACCACGAACTGGCGGAACTGCGCAGCACCGTCGCCACCCTGACCGCCCGCGTCAAACAGCTGGAGCTGGAGGCGCAGTTCGGCGCCGACGAGACGCCCCTGCGCCACTGGCAGGACCGGGCCCGCGTGCCGGGCGGCTTCGGCCATTTCGACAACAGCCTGCTGAACTCGCGCTCGACCGTGCGCGACATCTCCCCCTTCGACCTGATCCGCGCCGCCGCCCGTTCGTGATCGCCACCGCACGGACGCCCCGCCGCGGACATGCTACAACGTGGCAAACGATAGCCATGGAGAACGAGCGATGCTAAAACTGGACAACATGGACCGTGCGCGGGTCGACCGGCTCGGCGCATTGACGGCGCACGTCGTCGAACACGCGCTGGCCTCGGGCCTCACCTGGGACGAAGCGATCCTCGCCTTCGGGATCGCCGCGAGGGCCATGGCGATGAAGGCGTCCGACCAGGGCGCCGGCACGCCCGAACAATGCGCCGTAGAGGCCGAGCGCCGCCTGAAATCCGGCATGACGCAAAGCGCGGACATGCTGCGCGCATGGCTGGGTTGAGCGCGACCGTCCTGCTGTCGGCACGCGACCTGCGTTCGCCGTTCGGCGGACCGTTCACGTTCGACGTGCACGCGGGCGAATGCATCGCGATCCAGGGACCGTCCGGCGCCGGCAAGAGCGTCCTGCTGCGCATGCTGGCCGACCTCGATCCGCACGACGGCGGCGCCCTGCTGGACGGGCGGCCGGCGTCGTCGATGTCCGCGCCCGACTGGCGCGCCGCCGTCG
This sequence comes from Massilia sp. Masssp94, assembly GCF_059491305.1. Taxonomy (NCBI): domain Bacteria; kingdom Pseudomonadati; phylum Pseudomonadota; class Betaproteobacteria; order Burkholderiales; family Oxalobacteraceae; genus Massilia; species Massilia sp. Masssp94. The sequence goes on along the minus strand of NZ_CP168501.1, from coordinate 5,900,520 downwards.
TCTACCAGGCGGCCGAACCCGCGTGGTGGGAAGCGACGGCCGGCGCGCATTTCGCCGCCGCGGACCGCGACTTCGTCGACGCCACACTGGCCGCGCTGGGCCTGTCCCCTGCGCTGCTGGACACGGAAATCGAACGCCTGTCGACCGGCGAACGCCAGCGCCTCGCCCTCGTCCGCTCGCTGGCCCGGCGTCCGCGCGTGCTGCTGCTCGACGAACCGACGGCCGCCCTCGATCCCGACGCCGTCGCGCGCGTGGAGGCGCTGCTGCGCGCACGGCTGGCGGCCGGCATGGCGATATTGATCGTCACGCACGCGGGCGAACAGGCGCGCCGCCTCGCGCAGCGCATCTTCCGGCTCGAACAGGGAAAGCTGACGACGACATGAACGCGATTCACCTGGGCACCTGGGATCTGCTTGCCGCCGCTATCCTGATATTGCTGGACGCCGCGCTGTCGCTCGCACTGGGCCTCGGACTGCACCGCCAGATCCTCGTCGCGGCCGTGCGCATGGTGGCGCAGCTGACCATCGTCGGCCTCGTGCTGCGCCACGTGTTCGCCACGAGCTCCGCGGCGGCCACGCTGGCCATCGTCGTGTTCATGATCGCCGCCGCCGCGCGCGAAGTGGCGACCCGGCCGAAGCAGCGCCTGAAGCGCCACGCGAACTACCGGATCAGCGCCGCCGTCGTGTCCTGCACCGGTGTCGCGACCGTGCTGCTGGCGCTGACGACGGCCGTGCGCCCGACACCGTGGTACGAACCGCGCTACGCGATCCCGCTGATGGGCATCGTCCTCGGCAGCGTGCTGAACGCCGCCAGCCTCGCGCTGGACGGCATCCTCGACGGCGTCGTGCGCGAGCGCGCCCGCATCGAAGCGCGGCTCGCCCTCGGCACGCCGCTGCGCGAAGCCATCGGCCCGCTCGTGCGCAACGCGACGCGGCGCGGCATGATTCCCGTCGCGAACCAGATGTCGGCCGCCGGCATCATCACCCTGCCCGGCATCATGACGGGCCAGCTGCTCGCGGGCATGGACCCGATCGAGGCCGTCAAATACCAGATCCTGCTGATGTTCCTGCTGGCCGGCGCAAGCGGCCTGGCGTCCGTCGGCGCCGCCATGCTGGCCGTGCGGGCCCTCAGCGACGACCGCCAACGGCTGCGCGTCGACCGTTTGCGCGCTTAAACCGGACGGGCCACGATCAGGGCCGTGTCGACCGTGAAGCTGCCGTCCTCCCCGATCTGGAAATAATCCCTCACTTCGCTCGCGGCGCGCGTGTGCAGCGAGCGGATCGCGGCCACGTGGACGTCGGGCGTGCGCATCCGCGCGATCCACGACGCGAATTCCAGCCGCAGCCTGTACGTGACCACGTCGTCGACCGCGAAGCCGACGGCCGCCAGCGTCGTCTGCCATTCCGCCACCGACGCGTTGCGCACGTGGGATGGATCGCGCAGCAGCTCGAGCGTCTGCAGCCATGTGTCCAGCAATGGCACGCCGGGGGAGACGACGTCCATGAACAACCCCAGACCATCCGGCTTCACGACGCGGCGCATCTGCGCGAGTCCGTCGCGGAACGCGCCCCAGTGGTGCGCGCTGTAGCGGGTGGCGACGATGTCGAACGACGCATCGGGACAGGGCAGCGCTTCCGCCGCGCCCTGCTTCATGACGAGATTGTCCAGGCCGCGCCGGCGCGCTTCCGCGGCGACGGTGTCAAGCATCGCGGCGGACAGGTCGTATGCGACGACCTTGCCGACCTGGCCCGCCATGCGGAACGCCACATGGCCGCCGCCGCAGCCCATGTCCAGCGCGACGGCATCGGGACGGTGGCCGATCAGGTCCGCCATCCGCTCCAGGTCCGCGCCGGCGGCGTGCACGGCGCTGGCGAGATAGGCCTCGGCGCGGGAATCGTATTGTTCGAGGACGGTGGCATCGTGGTTGTGCATGTTGGCTCCTGGGTTTGATCGTTGGCTCATGGTCCACTTATTGTCTGCGAGGCGTTTTCCTGTTACAAGGAGCCTGTTTATCCTGGTATAAGGAGCACCATGACCGGCACGCAACAGCACCAGCGCCAGATGCTCGGCGCCTTCATCCGCGCCCACCGCGCGCGCCTGACGCCCGCCCGGCCCGGCACGCGCCGGCGCACGCCCGGCTTGCGGCGCGAGGAACTCGCGGACGCAGCCGGCCTCGGCGTCACGTGGATCACGTGGCTGGAACAGGGCCGCGCCGTGCAGCCTTCCGTCGCCGCGCTGTCGCGGCTGGCCGACGCGCTGCAGCTGTCCGCGGCCGAGCGGGCGTCGCTGTTCGACCTCGCCGGCAAGAAGGATCCGCGCGCCCTGCCCGACCACGTCGACGACCTGTCCCCGGCGCTGCTGGCGCTGCCGGGGCTGATGGCCGCGCCGGCCTACCTGCTCGACCATACGTGGACGGCTCGCGCCTGGAACGTTGCCGCCGCGGCGCTGTTCGTCGGCTGGCTGGACGCGGACGCGCCCGACCGCAACCTGCTCCGCTACGTCTTCCTGCATCCGGCCGCGCGTGAGCTCATCGTCGACTGGGAGACACGGGCCCGGCGGCTGGCGGCGGAATTCCGGGCCGATTTCCACCGGCGGCCGGCGGATGGGCACATGCAGGCGCTGGTTGAACAATTGTGCCGGGACAGCACGTTGTTCGCGCAATGCTGGGACAAGCAGGACGTGCTGCACCGGGAAGGCGGGGAGCGGCGGTTCCGGCATCCCGTCAGGGGGGAACTGAGGCTCGTGCAAACAACGTTGCTGGTGGCGTTGCAGATGGAGATCAAGCTGGTGTGCCTGGCGGCGGGAACCTCTGCCGTCTGAGCCGGTCGATACCTGGATGTTGATCGACGTCTGGGAGACATGCATGGACGGCTATGCCACCGACGCCTTCGACGTTGCCGGCCTGGTGCCCGGCTTCCAGCCCCCGCCGCAGCCTGTACCGGGCCAAAGCGCTGCACAACTCGCCGCGGCCGACGCGCGCATGCGGCACTGGCGCGACCCGGACGACGGTCCGCTGGTTCCCGGCTCGGACCGCCACGGCGACGCCACGTGCCGCATGTTCCGCGACACCTTCAACCCCTACCGCCCCGCCGTGCTGGACTGGCCCGAGCTGGAACCGGCAGTGCGCGACCGCATTGTCGCGCTGCCGATCTGGGACATCGCGGTCCAGACCGAAGGCAAGGCGCGCCTGCGCATGGCGGCCTACGCCGGCACGCTGCGCGACCCCGCCATGCGCGACGCCCTCGCGCTGAACGCGTGGGAAGAGCAGCGCCACAAGGACGTGCTCGCGCGGATGGTGGCGGCGTACGGCATCGACCTCGCGCCCGAACCCGTCCAGCACCCGCCCCGGGATCCGGAATGGGCCTACCTTGTCACCGGCTACAGCGAATGCATCGACAGCTTTTTCGCCTTCGGCCTGTTCGAGCTGGCGCGGCGTTCCGGCCTGTTCCCGCCGGCGCTCGTCGACACGTTCGAGCCCGTGATGCAGGAAGAGTGCCGGCACATCCTGCTATTCGCCAACTGGGCCGCCTGGCACCGCGCGCGCCTGTCCTTCCTGCGCCGCGTGGGCTTCGAAGCGAAGGTCGCCGCGGTGTGGGCATTCCTCGCGTGGGAACGGATCAGCCTCGCGCGCGCCGTCGACGCGGACGGAGGCGCACGCGCACAGGACAATAATTTCACGCTGCACGGGGCGCAATCAGTGGCGGACGATGGCGTCGGCGTCTGTGACCTGCTCGCGCTATGCCTTGCAGAAAACAACCGGCGCTTTGCGGGCTATGACGAACGGCTGCTGCGTCCCCGCACGGTGCCGCGCCTGGCCCGGCTCGCGCTGCGGCTGTCCAGACCGTTCGATTGGCCACGCTGAGTGCTATGCTGCTCGACAATGCGCCGCTGAAGGCCAACACGACCTGGACCTGATCAAGATGAGGAAATCCGTACTGCTGTTGTTGTTCATGGCGTCAATCTGCACGGTGGCCGCGCAAGGCCGGACATCCGTGGAACTGGCCGATGCCGATTGGCTTTCCGTGGCAAAGGCTGCGCTCAGGCTGACGAGCCGCATGGAGGCGGTGACGTTTGTTGTCGATGACGGCTTGTCTGCAGAAGCACGACACGCTTTGGGAAGCGTGGGAAGCGTCGTCGCCCTGGCAGACGTGCCCGATCGCGACATGGCGTATTCAACGCCGGCTTATCTCCGCGTGTTCCAGTTCCGGCTGCAGGGCGACCGAATCGAATTTCTGACGGGGAGTGTCTATCCCAAAGTCCATCGAGCCGGAGACTGCCGTCACTCATCGCATATTTTTCTCGCGCGTACACCCAATGGCGAATGGAAGCAGGACGGCCCGGCGACAGTACACGTTTGCTCGTGGCACTGAATGCAATCCCCGCCCCTGACTCGCTTTCCCCCGGTCGTTATCACCGTCTGCCCTGGCCGACGACGGCCCTTCGAACAGGCCGAACAGGGCATGCCGCGGTCGAGCCCTAGTCGAGATACCCTTCCCGCCCAAACCACGCGACCGCCGCCTGCACGCCGCCAATGTACGGTCCCGGCCGGTAGCCAAGTTCCCGCTCCGCCTTGTCCGACGAAAAAAACATCCGGTTGCGCGACATCTTCAAACCGTCCACCGTCAGGAACGGCTCGCGCCCGCGCAGGCGCGCGACCGCCTCGGCCGCGTGCGCCAGCGGCACCAGGGGAGCGGCCGGCAATCTGACGCGCGGCGGCCTGCGCCCGACGAGTTGCGCGATCTCGCCCAGCAGCTCGCGCAGCATCGCGTTCTGCCCGCCGAGGATGTAGCGCTCGCCCACGCGCCCACGCGTGAGGGCGAGCAGATGCCCGCGCGCCACGTCCTCGACGTCGACGACGTTCAACCCCGTCTCGACGAACGCCGGCATCCGGCCGCGGGCCGCCTCGACGATGATGCGCCCAGTCGGGGTCGGCCGCACGTCACGCGCGCCCACCGGCGTCGACGGATTGACGATCACGGCCGGCAAGCCTTCCTGCGCGACCATGCGCTCGACGAGACGCTCGGCCGCCACCTTGCTGCGCTTGTACACGCCGATGGCCTCGTGCTCCGCCAGCGGTTCGTCTTCCGTGGCCGCCACGGTCGACGGACTCACCCGCAACGTGGCCACGCTGCTGGTGACGACCGCGCGCTCGACCCCGGCAGCCAGCGCCGCCCGCATCACGGTCGCCGTTCCCTCCTGGTTGTTGCGCATGATCTCGCCGGGGTCGGGCGCCCACAACCGGTAATCCGCTGCGACATGCAGCAGGAAGCGCACGCCGGCCAGCGCGCGCCCGACCGCCGCCGCGTCGCGCATGTCGCCTACGACGACCTCGGCGGCCAACCCCGCCAGATTGCGGCGCGGGCTGCTCGCGCGCACCAGGGCACGGACGGCATACCCCTGTTCCAGCGCCGCGCGCGCCACGGCGGCGCCGACGAATCCGGCCGCGCCCGTGACCAGCACGAGGTCGCTCCGCGCCACCATGGCCTCCTTCCAACATTCATCTGCAGCGCATTCTAATCGCATATGCGAGGTGCATACGCATCTGGATCAAACGCCGCGTGCGAACTTGCGCGCCGGCCGGGACTCCAATCTGCACCGAACGGAAAGCACCGCAGAGAACCGTCATGCACGTGATCCTAGCCCAGCCGCGCGGGTTTTGCGCGGGCGTCGTCCGAGCCATCGAGATCGTCGAGCGCGCGCTCGAACGGCATGGCGCGCCCGTGTACGTGCGCCACGAAATCGTCCACAACAAGGCGGTGGTCGACGGCCTGCGCGCCAAGGGCGCCGTGTTCGTCGAAGACCTGGACGAAGTGCCGCCGCAGGCGGTGACGATCTTCAGTGCGCACGGCGTGGCGCGCACGGTCGAGGCCGATGCCGGCGCGCGCGCCCTGCGGGTGCTGGACGCGACCTGCCCGCTCGTCGCCAAGGTCCACATCCAGGGGCGCCAGTATGCCGCCGGCGGCCGGACGGTGATCCTCATCGGCCATCCCGGCCACCCGGAGGTCGAGGGGACCATGGGGCAGATCGACGGCCGCGTGCTGCTGGTGCGCGACGCACGCGAGGCCGAGGCCCTCGACCTGCCGCCCGACACGCCGGTCGCCTACGTGACGCAGACGACGCTCAGCGTGGACGACACGCGCGGCGTCATCGCGGCCCTGCGGCGGCGCTTCACGGACATCGTCGGACCCGACGTGCGCGACATCTGCTACGCCACGCAGAACCGCCAGCGCGCCGTGCGCGACCTGTGCCGCCAGGTCGACGTGCTGCTCGTCGTCGGGGCGCCCAACAGTTCGAACTCGAACCGGCTGCGCGAAATCGGCGCGGAGACCGGCACGCCGACCTGGCTGCTGGCCGACGGCAGCGAGCTCGACCCAGCCTGGGTCGCAGGCGCGGCGGTGGTCGGGATCACGGCGGGCGCGTCCGCACCGGAGGCCATGGTCGAGCACGTGATCGCTGCCCTGCGCTGCCTCGGGCCCATCGAGGTGTCGACGCTGGACGGGATCGAGGAACACATCGAATTCCGGTTGCCGCGCGCGCTCGCCGACGGACCGGAAGCCGGCACGCACTGACGACGGGGACACGAGCATGGCCATTCCCCTCCTGCAGAAAGTCCTCGTCGGCGCCTACGTGCTGCGCAAGCACCTCGCCGGCGAACGACGTTATCCGCTCGCGCTGATGCTCGAGCCGCTGTTCCGCTGCAACCTGGCGTGCGCGGGCTGCGGCAAGATCGATTATCCGGGCGAGATCCTCGACCAGCGGCTGTCGGTGGACGAGTGCCTCGGCGCAGTCGACGAATGCGGCGCGCCCGTCGTCTCGATCGCGGGCGGCGAGCCGCTGCTGCACAAGGACATGCCCGCGATCGTCGCCGGCATCGTCGCACGCCGCAAGTTCGTCTACCTGTGCACGAATGCGCTGCTGCTGGAACGGCAGCTCGACCAGTACCGCCCGAGCCCGTTCTTCACATGGTCCGTGCACCTCGACGGCGACGAGGGCATGCACGACCGCTCGGTCTGCCGCCCGGGCGTGTACCGGCGTGCCGTGGCCGCGATCCGGCGTGCCAAGGCGGCGGGCTTCCACGTCAACGTCAACTGCACGCTGTTCGACGATGCCCGTCCGGAGCGGGTGGCAAGCTTCTTCGATACGTTGAAGACGATGGAGGTCGACGGCATCACCGTGTCCCCGGGCTATGCCTACGAACGCGCACCCGAACAGCAGCATTTCCTCACGCGCAACCGGACGAGGCAATTGTTCCGGGACATACTCGCGCGCGGCGCAGGGGGGCGGCGCTGGGCGTTCAGCCAGTCCAGCCTGTTCCTCGACTTCCTCGCGGGGAACCAGACCTATCATTGCACCCCATGGGGCAATCCCACGCGGACCGTATTCGGCTGGCAGCGTCCGTGCTACCTGCTCGGCGAAGGCTATGCCGCATCGTTCCGGGAACTGATGGACGACACCGACTGGGAGGCCTACGGCACGGGACGCTACGAGAAATGTGCGGATTGCATGGTGCACAGCGGCTACGAGGCGAGCGCCGTGCGGGATACGCTCGCCCATCCTGTCGCGGCCGCCCGCGTCGCGCTGCGGGGCGTCGCCACCGACGGGCCGATGGCACCCGACATTCCGCTGGGCGGACAGCGGCCCGCCCAACACGTGCATGCGCAACAGGTCGCCATCCGTCTCGACGAGATCCGGGGCCGCAAGGCCGGGCTGAATGGAGGAGCCCGATGATGCCGTCTTTTGTCACGCTGGCCGGCTCGGCGCTGACGGTGCTGGCCACGCTTTACGCGGTGGCGGCGCTGCTCTGCCGTGGCCGCATCCGCATCCGCGTCGCGCGCGCGCACCGGCCACCCGTGTGGACGCCTGTCACCGTGCTCAAGCCCCTGTGCGGTGCCGAGCCCCGGCTGGAAGAGAATCTCGCCGGCCTGTGCGGCCAGACGCACCCGCATGTCCAGCTCGTGTTCGGGGTCCGCGATCCCGCCGACCCGGCCATCGCCGTCGTCGAACGCCTCGCCCGGCGCTTCCCCGCCGTCGACATGCGGCTCGTCGTCGATCCGCGCATCCACGGCAGCAACCTCAAGGTGAGCAACCTCATCAACATGATGCCGGCTGCACGCCATCCCTGGCTCGTGCTGGCCGACAGCGACATCGGCGTCGGGCCCGAGTACGTCGCCCGCGTGACGGCGCCGCTGGCCGAGCCGCAGGTCGGCATCGTCACCTGCCTGTACCACGGCCGGCCGCTGGACGGTGTCTGGCCGCGGATCGGCGCACTCTTCATCGACACCTGGTTCGCCCCCTCCGTGCGGGTCGCGAGCAGCGGCGGCACCAGCGCCTTCGCGTTCGGGGCGACGATCGCGGTGCGCGCGGCGACGCTCGCGGCCGTTGGCGGGGTCGAGGTGCTGAAGAACCGCCTGGCCGACGACTACCGGCTCGGCGAACTCGTGCGCGGTCTGGGCCTGGAGACGGTGCTGGCCGACGTGAACGTGGGGACCGACGTGACGGAAACCGGCCTGCGCGCGCTGTGGTCGAGAGAGCGGCGCTGGATGCAGACGATCCGCTCGCTCAATCCGCTCGGCTACGCGCTGTCCTTCATCACCTTCACCCTGCCGATGCTGGCGCTCGGGCTGTGGCTCGCGCCGACAGCGTGGAACATGGCGCCGGCACTGTGCGGCGCGGCGGCACGCCTCGGCCTGCACTGGCGGAGGCCGGCGCCGGACATCCCCGCACCCGGTCACGCCTGGCTCGCCCCGCTGCGCGACTGCCTGCTCATGCTGGAGTGGGCGAGCGCCTTTGCCGGTACGACGACGCACTGGCGGCGGCACCGCCTGCCCATCGATACGGGCCGGGCGGCGGGCCCCGGCCGGCCCAGCGGTGTGCCCGCGTCGCATGACCGGCCATCCTGGCGATAGCGATCATGGACACCACCGCGATGCATACCGCAATGCTGAAGACCCTGTTCCTGCAGGCGCCGTCGTTCGACGGTTTCGACGGCGGCGCCGGCTCGCGCTACCAGGCGAAGCGCGAAATCCGCTCGTTCTGGTATCCGACCTGGCTGGCCCAGCCCGCCGCCCTCGTGCCCGGCAGCCGGCTGCTCGACGCGCCCGCGGACGGGCTCTCCGTGGCGCAGACGCTGGACATCGCCCGCGACTACGACCTCGTGATCATCCACACGAGCACACCCTCGTTTCCGGGCGACGTACGCTTCGCCGGGATGCTCAGGGAAACGCATCCCGCGATACGCATCGGCATGGTGGGCGCCAAGGTCGCCGTCGATCCGGGCGGATCGCTGCGGGCGGCCGCTGCCGTCGATTTCGTCGCGCGCGAGGAATTCGACTACACCTGCCGCGACGTCGCCGTCGGCGGGCCGCTCGCGGACATCGACGGCATCAGCTGGCGCGATGCCGGCGGTGCCATCCGGCAGAACCCGCCGCGCGCGATCATCGAAGACATGGACGCGCTGCCGTTCGTCGCGCCCGTCTACCGGCGCGACCTGAACATCCGCAATTACTTTATCGGCTACCTGAACTATCCGTACGTGTCGCTGTACACGGGCCGCGGCTGCCGCTCGCGCTGCACGTTCTGCTTGTGGCCGCAGACCGTCGGCGGCCACCGCTACCGCACCCGGTCGGCGGAAAACGTGCTCGCCGAGGTCCGATGGATCCGCGAGAACATGCCGGAAGTGAAGGAAATCATGTTCGACGACGACACGTTCACCGACGTCCGCCCCCGCGCCGAGGAGATCGCGCGGGGTCTTGGCAAGCTGGGCGTGACATGGTCGTGCAATGCGAAGGCGAACGTGCCCTATTCGACGCTCAAGATCATGAAGGAAAACGGCTTGCGGCTACTGCTCGTGGGCTACGAATCCGGCGACGACCAGATCCTCCTGAACATCAGGAAGGGCTTGCGAACCGACATCGCGCGGCGCTTCGCCGCCGACTGCCGCGCGCTCGGCATCACCGTCCACGGCACGTTCATCCTCGGGCTGCCCGGCGAGACACGGGAGACGATCGCGAAATCGATCGCCTTCGCCAAGGAAATCAACCCGCACACGATCCAGGTCTCGCTGGCGGCGCCGTACCCGGGTACCCGGTTGTACGAACAGGCTCTGGAGAACGACTGGCTACCGGCCCACAAGACCATCCCGCTCGTCGACGGCAGCGGCGTGCAACTGGCCGCGCTCAGCTATCCGCACCTGTCGAGCGACGAGATCTATCACGGCGTGGAACAGTTTTATCGCAGTTTTTATTTCCGGCCTTCGAAGATCTGGGAAATCGTCGGCGAGATGCTGCAGAGCTGGGACATGACCCGGCGCCGCCTGCGCGAAGGCGTCGAATTCTTCCACTTCCTGCGCGCCCACGGCGCGTCCCATTCATGAGCGCGCCGTTTGGACGGGGCCTCATCGTCACGGCCGACGACTTCGGCCTGCACCCGAGCGTGAACGCGGCCGTCGAGCGCGCGCATCGGGAAGGCATCCTGACCGCGGCCAGCCTGATGGTGGGCGCGCCGGCCGCCGAGGATGCGATCGCGCGCGCGCGCGGGTTGCCGGGACTGCGGGTGGGCCTGCACCTCGTCCTGGCCGACGGCGCGTCCGTGCTGCCGCCGCGGGACATCCCCGACCTCGTCGACGCGCAGGGCCGCTTCGGGGGGCGCATGGCACGCGACGGCGCACGGTACTTCTGCCTGCCGCGGGTACGCCGCCAGCTGGCGCTGGAGATCCGCGCCCAGTTCGACGCGTTCGCCGCCAGCGGCCTGCCGCTGGACCACGTCAACGCGCACAAGCATTTTCATTTGCACCCGACGATCCTGACGCTCATCCTCGATATCGGCCGCGCGTTCGGGCTGCAAGCCGTCAGGTTGCCGCGCGAGACGGGGCCGCCGGGGGAAGCACCCCACGTTTGGCTGCGGCCCTGGCTGGCGCTGCTCGAAGCCAGGCTGGACGCCGCCCGCATCGGCCACAACGACTACGTGGCCGGCATCCGCCAGTCCGGGCGCTTCGACGAGGCGGCCCTGCTGGATGCACTGTGCAACCTGCCGCCGTCCGGCATCGGCGAGCTGTACCTGCATCCGGCGCTCGCGTCGGGCGCGGCGATCGCGCCATCGATGCGCGGCTACCGCCACGCCGACGAGTTCGCGGCACTCCTCTCGCCGCAAGTGCGTGCGGTGTGCGGCGCCCTGGGCGCGCAGGGGTGGCGCTTCGGTGGATTCGCCGACCTTGTCGCCGCAACAGGCGACGGGGCGGACAACCGCAGCAGCCCATGAACCACACCCGCACGATGGGCCGGCTGGCCTGGACGGCATCGCTCGCCGGGCTCGCGCTGGTGGCGGCGCTCGTCGCTGCCGAAGGCTGGACCGGCATCGTGGCCGCATTCGAGCGGGCCGGCTGGGCGCTGCTGCTCGTCGTGCCGGCAAGAGTCGTCACGCAGCTGTTCGACGTGCGCGCATGGCGCATCCTGCTCGCGCCGTTCGACCCCGGGCGCGCCGCCGGGCCGCTGTTCCTGTTGTGGGTGGCATTCGTACGCGAGGCCGTCAACCGGCTGCTGCCGGTGGCAAACATCGGCGGCGAAGTCGCCGGCGTACGGCTCGCGGGCCTGCGGGTGCCCGACACGGCCGGCGTCGCGGCCAGTGTCGTCGTGGAAGTGGTGCTGACGATCGTCGTGCTCTACCTGTTCTGCGGCACCGGCGCGCTGTTGATGTTGACGCTGGCGGCCGGGCCCGGCCTCGTCGGGATCGTCGTGGCGGCGCTGCTGCTGTCGCTACCGCTGCCCGTGCTCGCCTGGTGGCTGCTCCGCCACGGCGCGCCGTTCGCGCGGCTGGAGCGCTGGGTACTGCGCCTGCTCGGGCCGCAGAACGTCATCGCATTGCACCTGGACGGCGCGGGCATCGACGCGGCCGTCGTGCGCCTGTTCCGGCAACGAGGCCGTCTCGCCCGCGCCGGGATGTGGTCGCTGCTGGCCAACGTGCTGGGCACGTTCGAAACGTGGTACGCGCTGTCCCTGCTCGGCCACCCCGTCGGCTTGCAGGCCGCGCTCGCCATCGAGGCGCTGACACAAGCCGTCCGCCACGCCGGCTTCATGGTGCCCGCCGGCCTGGGCGTGCAGGAAGCCGCTGTGCTGCTGTTCGGCCAGCTGGCCGGCGTGGGCGGGGATGTGGCGCTGTCGCTGGCGCTCGTCAAACGGATGCGCGAGCTCGCGACCGGCGTGCCGGCTCTCGTCTCGTGGCACTGGTTCGAAATGCGCCGCCTGCGTCCGTTCGGCGACCGCGCTCAGGGACCACGATTATGAGCCGCCAGGTATCGGATGAGGCCGTCGACGCCCTCCGTCGCCAGGCGCGCGGCGAACTGCTGGCGATACACCTGGATCATCCACGCACCCATCATGTTGATGTCGTAGATTTTCCAGCCGGCGGACGTCTTGTGCATCCGGTAGTCGATCGGCATCGCGTCGGCGCCCGTGACCACGGTCGTCTTCACGACGGCATCGGTGGCGTTCGCGGCGGAACGGGTCGCGGGGGCGTAGCGGAACTGCGTGTTCTCCTGCTGGATCTGCGTCAGCTGGATCGCGTAGGTGCGCGCCAGCAAGGTCTGGAATTCGCGGAACAGCGCCTCGCGCTGGGCCGGCGTCGCCCGTGCCCACGCGCTGCCCACCGCGTACTGGGTCGTCAGCATGAAGTCCGTGGACGGCAGGAAGTCGCGGCGGACGATCTCGAGGGTTCGTTCGGGGTCGCCTGCGCGCGCGCCGGGATCGCTGCGGATGGCGCTCATGACCTTGTCGATCGTGCTCCTCAATGTTTGCTCCGGCGTACGCTCCGCCACCTGCTGGCCACAGGCCGGCGGCGGCATGGCACAGACCAGGGCAAACACAAATAAGGACGGTTTCATGGGATCCTCGATCGGCACATCCATATGACCATCTCCCGGCCGTCCGTGTTCCCGCGCACGGCTGCGCCAGATCATACGGTCACCCGCACCGCATCCGTTCTAATGGGCACACCATGCTGACCCACCAGATTGCCAGGCTCGTCCACCTGTCGTGTCGCCACCCATGGGCGGTGCTCGGGGCGTTTGCGCTGCTGGTACTTGGATCCGGGCTTTATGTGGCACGCCATTTCGCGATCAATACGGACGTCGGGCAGTTGATTGACGCGAATGCGCCATGGGCCCGGCGCGACGCCGCCATCGCCGCCGCGTTCCCGAACCGGGGCGACACCACCCTGGCCGTCATCCGTGCGCCCGCGCCCGAGTTCGCGGCGCAGGCGGCGCGCGAACTGGCCGACCGCCTGCGCCGGCGGCCCGCCCTGTTCCGCGCGGTGGACCTCGGCGCGGGCGCCGAATTCTTCCGCCGCAACGGCCTGCTGTACCTCGACGCGCACGAGGTCCGCGACCTGGCGGCGCGCCTCGTCGATGCACGGCCCCTGCTCGGTGCGCTCGCGCGCGACCCGTCCCTGCGGGGCGTCGCGAACCTGCTGGCCGTCACGCTGGGCACGCCGCTGCTGACGGGCCAGGTCACGCTCGCGCAGATGGCGCCGCTGCTGGCGCGCAGCGCCGCCACGGTCGAGGGCGTCCTCGCGGGAAGAAACACCGCGCTGTCCTGGCAGGATCTCGCCACCGCCGGTGTGGCGGCCGAACCCGGCCTCGTGGAAGTCCGCCCGGTGCTGGACTACGCCGCCCTGCTGCCCGGCGCCGCGTCCAGCGACGCGATCCGCGCGGCCGCCGCCGACCTGCGCCTGGCCGAACGCTATGGCGCGCACGTCTCGCTGACGGGGCCGGTGCCCCTGTCGGACGACGAGTTCGCCTCACTGCAGGAAGGGTCGCCGCTCGTCGGCAGCATCCCCGTCGCGATCGTGCTCGTGCTGCTGTGGCGCGCGGTGCGTTCGACCCCGCTCGTGCTGGCACTGTGCATCACGATGCTGGGCGGCCTCGCGCTCACGGCCGCGCTGGGGCTCATGATGGTGGGTGCGCTGAACCTGATCTCCATCGCGTTCGCGATCCTGTTCGTCGGGCTCGGCATCGATTTCGGCATCCAGTTCGGCATGCGCTTCCGCGAACTGCGGCGCGTCCGGCCCGGCACCGGCACGGCCCTGCTGGCGACGGCGCGCGCGCTCGCGCTGCCGCTCACGCTCGCGGCGACGGCCACGGCGTTCGGCTTCCTCGCGTTCCTCCCCACCGCGTACCGCGGCGTGGCCGAGCTGGGGCAGATCGCGGGCGTCGGCATCCTGTGCGTCGCCCTGCCCGCCTGCCTGACCGTGCTGCCCGCACTGATCCGCATCACCGATCCGCCGGCGGGGGCGCTCGCGCCCGGCTACCCGTGGCTCGCCGGCATCGACCATGCGCTGCAGACCCACCGCAGGACCGTGCTCGCGGCCACGCTGGCGCTCGTCGCGGCCGGCATTCCGCTGCTGTGGCGCCTCGAATTCGACTTCGATCCGCTGCACCTCAAGAATCCCGGCAGCGAATCGATGGCCACGCTGACGTCGCTCGCGCGCGGCACCGACATCGGACTCGACAACGTGCAGGTGCTCGCCCCGTCGCTGGCACGGGCCGCGGCCCTGGCGGCCCGCCTGGAACGCCTGCCCGACGTGGCCCATGCGCTGACGGCCGCCAGCCTCGTGCCCGACCGCCAGCCGGAAAAACTGGATGCCATCGCGGCCGCGGCCGCCCGCCTGCTGCCCGTGCTGGAGCGGCCCGCAGCGGCACCGGCTGTCGCGCCGGCGTCGGATGCGCAGCGCACGGCGGCGCTGCGCACGGCCGCGCAAGCGCTGCACAATGCGGCGCTCGATCATCCAGGTCCCGGTGCGGCCGAGGCGTCGCGGCTCGCGCGGGCGCTCGCTGCCCTGGCGCGCGCGGGACCGGACGCCCGCGACCGCGCCGACCAGGCGCTGGCGGGTACGCTGCGGCTCGCGCTGGACGCCCTGCGGCTGGCCCTCCGGCCGGAACCCATCACATTGGCGACCCTGCCCGCCGCGATGCGCCGCAACTGGATCGCGCCCGACGGCCGCGCGCTGGTCGACATCAGTCCGAAGCGGCCCACGGGGACGAGCCTCGGCGACGACAGCCGGCTGGGCCGCTTTGCCGATGCCGTCCTGCGCATCGCACCGGATGCGGCCGGCGGCCCGATCTCCGTGCGCCACGCGGCCGACCTGATCATCGCCGCGTTCGTGCAGGCGGCGCTGCTGGCCATCGCGACCATCGCGCTGCTGTTGTGGATCGCGTTCCGGCGCGTGGGCGATGTGCTGCTGACGATGGTGCCGCTGCTCGTGTCGAGCCTTGTCACGCTGGAGGCCTGCGTGCTGCTGCGCATCCACCTGAATTTCGCGAACATCATCGCGCTGCCGCTGCTGCTGGGCGTCGGCGTCGCTTTCAAAATCTATTACATCATGGCGTGGCGCGCCGGGCAGCCGGCCCGGCTGGAGCATCCGCTGACGCAAGCCATCGTCCTGAGCGCGGCGACCACCGGCACCGCGTTCGGCAGCCTGTGGCTGTCGCACCATCCCGGCACCGCGAGCATGGGCAAGCTGCTGGTGCTGGCACTGGTCTGCACCCTGATCGGCGCCGTGTTCTTCCAGCCCGTCCTGCTGGGGCAGCCCCGTGCCCCGGCACCTGCCGAACGAGGTCCGCCATGACCCACCCGCCGCCGCGGCGGATCGTTGCCGCCCTGCTGCTCACGCCCCTCGCGCTCCTGTCCGGCTGCGCCACGGGCCCCGGGCGCGATCCGGCCGATCCGCTGGAACCGCTCAACCGCGCCACGTTCCGCTTCAACGACACGCTCGACCGCCACATCGCGCAACCGGTCGCGCGCACGTACAACCGCACCGTGCCGCGCTTCGTCCGCACCGGTGTGGACAATTTCTTTTCCAACCTGGGCGATGTCCCCGTGATGCTCAACGATTTCGCCCAGCTGCGCCTGATGGACGGCATGAACGACCTGATGCGCGTCGCTGTGAATTCCACGTTCGGTCTGCTGGGCGTGCTCGACATCGCCACGCCTGCCGGCATCGCCAAGCGCAACCAGGACTTCGGCCTCACGCTGGGCCACTACGGGGTGCCGGCCGGCCCCTATCTCGTGCTGCCCCTGTTCGGTCCGAGCACGTTCCGCGACGCGGCGGGCTTCGGCGTCGACCAGTACGCCTCGCCCATCACCTACGCGAAGCCGGCCTCGCGCAACACGCTGTGGGGCGTCGACTTCGTCAGCACGCGGGCCCGTTACCTGAACGCGACCAATCTGCTGGAGCAGGCCGCGCTCGACCGCTATCTGTTCGTGCGCGACGCCTACCTGGGCCGCCGCCGCTCGCTGCTCGACGAGGGCAAGGAAGGGCCGCTGCCGGATTACAACAAGGAAGATGGCGGCAAAGAGGACGGCGAACAATGACACCCCAGCCCCGCCCCGAGCCGCGCACGCGCCCGCTGCAGGGCACGCCGCGCCACCCACGCCTCGCCCGCCAGCACGCACACGGAGGCGACCTGCCCCGGTGCACGGGCCAGAGCGCGCAACACGGGCCAGATGCCGCCCGTGTCCAGGCCGGCCAGCGCGGCCGCGGGCACGGTGCGCCGAGCCGGATCGAGCACGACGCGGCAAGCCGCGAACGGCAGGCCGTGCCGCCTCGCGGCCAGCGCGGCAGCATGCGTTTCCATGTCGACGGCGGCGGCACCCGCGTCACGCCACAGCGCGGCCTTGGCGACCGGCGTGGCGAGCGGCGCGTCCGCGCCCGCGAGCAGCCCGGGACGGGCACCGGGCAGCCGGTCCAGCAAGGCGCGCGACCAGTCCGGGTCCGTCGCGACGAGGCCGTCCGGCGTCAGCACGGCCGTGGCCACCACGCAGTCGCCGCACGCGAGGTCCGGGTCCAGGCCGCCCGCACAGCCGAAGCTGATGATGCCAGCCCAGCCAGCGGGTCGCTCCTGACCGGGTCGCGCCTGACCGGGTCCCTCCAGCATCCCGTGCAGCCGTTGCGCCACCCGCCACGGCCCGGGCCCGCACACGCTGGCGACGCCGGGCCCGTCCGCGATCGCCGCCTCGAACGGCATGCCGCAGACGGCGAGCACGCACGGCGCCGAAGGCACGGTCTACATCCCGAACGCGACCCGGCCGCTGCCGCCGGCCCGCAGGTTGCGGTAGCGGGCCAGCGCCCACAACGGAAAATACCTGGCGTAACCGTGGTAGCGCAGGTAGAACACGCGGGGGAAGCCCGTGGCCGTGTGCTGCGGCTCGTCCCACAGGCCATCCCCGCGCTGGTGGTCGACGAGCCAGGCGATGCCGCGCGTGACGGCCCGCGTCTCGACGGCGCCCGCCGCCATCAGGCCCAGCAGCGCCCACGCCGTCTGCGATGCCGTCGACGGCGCCCACGCGTGGCCCGCGTGGTCGAGCCGGTAGCTGTCGCCGCCTTCGCCCCAGCCGCCATCCGGATTCTGCACGTAGGCGAGCCAGCGGGCGGCGCGCGCGACAGGCGGCGCCTCCGGCGGCAGGCCGGCCGCCGCGAGGGCGCACAGCGCGCACCACGTGCCGTAGACATAATTCACGCCCCAGCGTCCGTACCAGCTGCCATTCGCTTCCTGGCGGCGCAGCAGCCAACCGAGCGCCCGCGCGGCCGGCGCGCGGCGCCGCGCGCAGGCGCCGGGCTCGAGCTGGGCCAGCATCGACAGGCAGCGCGCGGACACGTCGGCCGTCGGCGGATCCAGCAGCGCGCCGTGGTCGGCAAACGGGATGTGGTTCAGGTAGTAGTGGGTGTTGTCGGCCTCGAAGGCGCCCCAGCCGCCACCCCTGCCCTGCATGCCGACGATCCACTCACGGGCGCGGGCGACGGCGTCTGCATACCGGTCCGGCAGCGGCCACGGTTCGAGGTGCGCGGCCCGGTGCATGGCCATCGCGACGACCGCCGTGTCGTCGACGTCGGGATAGCAGGCGTTTTCGTACTGGAACGCCCAGCCGCCGGGGCGCACGTCCGGCCGCCGTGCCGCCCAGTCGCCCGACCGGTCGAGGATCTGCAGCGGCAGCAGCCAGTCGAGGCCACGGCGTGCGGCAGACAATGCGGCCGGCGTGCCCGCTTCCAGCAGTGCGTGGCACATCAGCGCCGTGTCCCACACTGGCGACAGGCACGGCTGGCAATAGGCCTCGGCGCCGTGGTCGACGAGCAGCCGGTCGATGGCGCGGCGCGCGGCGGACGCCTCGGGCGCGTCCGGCGGCGAGCCGAGCACGTCCAGCATCTGCACGGCATTGACCATCGCGGGAAAGATGGCGCCCAAGCCGTGCTCGCCGTTCAGGCGCGCGCGCACGAACGCGGCCGCCTGCTCCACCGCGCGCCTGCGGCGGCGCCAGCAGCCGCATCTGCGACTCCAGCGTGCGGAACAGCGCGAACCACACGCGGTCCTGGTGCGGCGCGCGCGGCGCCAGCCCGAGGTTCTCCGGCGGCGCGAGGAACAACTCGCCGACGCCCACACCAAGGGGATTGCGCGCCCGCGGCCGCAGAGCGCCCAGCACGAGCAGCGGCGTCAGCACGGTGCGGGTCCAGTACGAGACCTTGGACAGGTGGAACGGCGACCAGCGCGGCAGCAGCGCGATCTCCACCGGCATCACGGGCACCGCCGACCACGGCATCTCGCCGAACAGCGCGAGCAGCATGCGCGTGAACACATTGCTGCGCTCGGCACCGCCGTGCTCCCGGATCGCAGTGCGTGCCCGCGCCATGTGCGGCGCGTCGGGCGGATCGCCGGTCATCTTCAGCGCGAAATACGACTTGACGCTTGCGCTCGGGTCGAAGGCGCCGCCGTGGAACAGCGGCCACCCGCCATGCTCGCCCTGGCGGCGGCGCAGATACGTTCCGATCTTGCGTTCCAGGTCCCTATTCGGCGTCTCGCCAAGATAGTGCACCAGCAACACGTATTCGGCGGGGATGGTGACGTCCGCTTCCAGTTCGTAGACCCAGTGGCCGTCGCCGCGCTGGTCGGCCAGTACCGCCGTGAGCGCCGCGTCGATGGCCGTCTCCAGCCGCGCGCGCCTGCCGATGGTGCGTTCCGCCTCGATGGCGCCGGCCGGCGCCGTGGACCGGAATGACGAGTCGTGCATGGCATCCCCCGTGGCTACAGCAGCGCGTGCCGCACGAGGATGCCGACCTTGGCCAGCCGGCCCAGCCGGACCGGCGTGCGCGGCCGGCTCCACCCGCGCGCGGCGAGCCGTTCGAGCAGCGCCGCGTAGACGGCCCCCATCAGGCGCGGCGCCCGCCCAGCGCTGCCCCGGTGGCGGCGCAGCACGAAGTCGGACGCAGCGAAATGCCGGCGCGCCTGCGCGGCGAGGTCCGCGCATGCACGGGGCAGCGCCGGATGCGCGGCGATGTCGTCCGCGCCGGCGGCGCACACGCGCGGCTCGACCCCGGCCGCGAGCAGCAGTTCGCGCGGCACGTAGGCACGGCCGATGGCGGCGTCTTCGTCGATGTCGCGCAGGATGTTCGTCAGCTGCAGCGCGCGGCCCAGGTGGTGGGCAAGCAGGATGCCGTCGTCCGCCGGCAGGCCGAACACGCGCACGGACAGGCGCCCCACGGCGGCGGCCACGCGGTCGCAGTACAGGTCGAGCGTGTCGGCGGGCGGCGCGCAGATGGGCCGGTCCTCCGCATCCATCAGCATGCCGTCGATCACCGCGTGGAAGTCGGCTCGCGCGAGGCCGTACGCGGCGATGTGCGGCGCCAGCGCGCGCAGGCGCGGGGATCCGCCGGCGTCATACGCGGCGTCGACGTCGGCGCGCCACCGCTCCAGCGCGGCGCGGCGTTCACGGGGCGGCGCCGCGCCGTCGGCAATGTCGTCGACGGCGCGGCAGAATGCATAGATGCCGAACATCGCGGCCCGCCGCGGCGCCGGCAGCACGCGCATGGCCAGGCCGAACGAACTGGCCGGCGTGTGGTCCGGCACGGTGAGCGCATCCGTCTCGGGAAGCATGGGGTACCTCTCGCTAACTACTATTCGCTACGAGCAAAGGAGCATCGGCACGATATCGCTGGCGGATGGCGCCGGCGATGCCGGCCGCGTCGAGCCCTGCGGCACCCAGCAGCGCGGCGGGGTCGCCATGCTCGATGAACAGGTCCGGCAGGCCCAGCATCAACAGCGGGCGCTGGAGGCTGGCCGCGGCCAGCGCCTCCGCGACGGCCGCGCCCGCGCCGCCCATGACGGCGCCCTCCTCCACCGTCACGAGTTGCGCATGGTCGCGCGCCAGTGCCGCCACGAGGTCCGCGTCGAGCGGCTTCACGAACCGCATGTTGGCGACCGTCGCGCCCAGTTCCGCGCCCGCCTCGAGGCTCGGCGCCAGCATCGGGCCGAAGGCAAGGATCGCGATGCCGGCCCCGCGCCGGCGCACCTCGCCGCGGCCGAACGGAATGGTGTCCAGCTCGGCCGCCGGTACGATCCCGGGGCCCGGCCCGCGCGGATAACGCACGGCCGCCGGCCCCGGATGGCGGTAGGCGGTCGTCAGCATGCGCCGGCACTCGGCCTCGTCGGACGCCGCCATCAAGACCATGTTCGGCACGCAGCGCAGGTAGGCGATATCGTAGTTGCCCGCATGGGTGGCGCCGTCCGCGCCGACGAGGCCGGCGCGGTCGAGCGCGAACGTCACGTCGAGGTTCTGCCGCGCGACGTCGTGGATCAACTGGTCGTAGGCACGTTGCAAGAAGGTGGAATAGATCGCGACGACGGGCTTCATGCCTTCGACGGCGAGGCCGCCCGCGAACGTCAGCGCGTGCTGCTCCGCGATGCCGACGTCCACGTAGCGGTCGGGGAAGCGCCGGGCGAAGCGCACGAGGCCGGACCCTTCGCGCATGGCGGGCGTGATGCCGACGAGGCGCGGGTCGTGCGCGGCCATGTCGCACAGCCAGTCGCCGAACACGTCCGTGTACGCCGGCCGGCCGCGGGCGCCGTCCGCCACGCCCTGCGCGGGGTCGAAGCGCCCGGTGCCGTGGTACAGCGTGGGCGCGGCCTCCGCGCGCGCATAGCCCTTCCCCTTGCGCGTGACGACGTGCAGCACCTGCGGACCCGGACGCCCCCGGGCGGCCTCCAGCGCGGGGATCAGCGCGTCGAGATCATGGCCGTCCACCGGACCGGCATACGCGCAACCGAGCGCCTCGAACAGCGATGCGCCGCTGCGCACGCGGCCGGTGGCGAGATCGGACAGATGCCGGTCCAGCGCGCCCACGGCGGGCGAAATGGACATGCCGTTGTGGTTGACGACGACGAGCAGGCGCAGCGACGGATCGACGCCGGCGTTGTTCAACGCCTCGAACGCCATCCCGGCGGACAGCGCGCCGTCGCCGCAGACGGCCACGGCATGGCGGTCGTCGCCCTGCAGTCTGGCGGCCAGCGCCATGCCGAGCGCGGCGGACAATGCGGTCGACGAGTGGGCCGTGCCGAAGCAATCGTGCACGCTCTCGCAGCGGCGCGGGAAGCCCGAGAGGCCGCCCGCCTGGCGCAGGGTGTGCATCTGCGCGCGCCGGCCCGTCAACACCTTGTGGCCATAGCTCTGGTGGCCGACGTCCCACACGATGCGGTCGCGCGGCGTGGCGAACACATAGTGCAGCGCGATCGTCAGTTCCACGGTCCCCAGGTTCGACGCGAGATGGCCGCCGGTGCGCGCTACCGTGTCGAGCAGGAAGCGGCGCAACTGGCGCGCCAGCGTCTCCAGGCGTGCGCGGGGTAGCGCACGCAAGGCGGCGGGATCGTTGATTGCCTCGAGCAGGTCCATGCGGTCCTCCATGCGGCGTGCGACAGGCACCGCAGGCGACCCATTCTAGAACATCCCGGCCATCCGTTCAGGTATTCGCTTCAACCGTGCGCCGGCCTCTTCGGAGATATGGTACGCACGAAAAATCCCGGCAGAAATCAGCCTTTGTGGCGGATCGCATCGAGCACGACGGCCAGTGCGCGCGACGCGTGGCGGCGGCTCGGATAGTACGCATGCAGGCCGGGGAATTTGGGGCAGAAGTCCGCCATCACGCTGACGAGGCGGCCGGCCCGCAGGTGCGGTACCGCCACGTCTTCGGTCATGTAGGCGAGGCCGCAGCCGGACAGCGCCGCGTTCAGCATCTGGTACACGCCGTTGAACGTGTAGCGTCCGCGCACGCGCACGTCGACGGCTGCGCCGCGATCGAGCATCTCCCACGCGTAGACGCCGCCGCCGGCGAGGCGCAGGCGGATGCATTCGTGCTTCATGAGGTCGTCGATGGACGCGGGCACGGGACGGTGCGCGAAGTACTCGGGTGCGCCGACGATCATCGTCTGCGTGTCGGGCGTGAGGCGCACGGCGATCATGTCCTTCTCGACCTGGTCGCCCCAGCGCACGCCGATGTCGTAGCGTTCGGCCGCCACGTCCACCATGCGGTATTCGGAACTGATCTCCAGGTGGATGTCCGGGTACTGCGGCAGCACGGCGGCCAGGCGCGGCCACAGCACGTTGTCGATGACGTGGTCCGTGGCCGTGATGCGGACGGTGCCGGCGGGCCGGTCACCGAGCTCGCTGACGGCGGCGATCTCCGCGTCGATCTCTTCCAGCCGCGGTGCCACATTCTGCAACAGCCGTTCGCCGGCCTCGGTGGGCGACACGCTGCGCGTCGTGCGCGTCAGCAGCCGCACGCCCAGTCTCGCTTCCAGCGCGCGGATCGTATGGCTAAGCGCGGACTGCGTCATGCCCAGCTTGACCGCCGCGCGCGTAAAACTGCGTTCGCGCGCGACCGCGAGGAAGACGAGGATGTCGCTGAGATTATCGCGTGCCATGCCGTGATTCTACGCTTGAACTAAGCGCGCGCGGCCTTGCGGGCCAGCGCCGCGGCGATGACGAGCAGCAGCGCGGCCAACCCGAACGTCGCGCGGAAGCCCCAGGCGTCGAACAGCACGCCGCCCAACGTGGCACCGAGGCCGATCGCCAGCTGGACGACGGCCACGATCAGGCCCCCGCCCGCCTCCGCATCGTCCGGCAAGGTGCGCGCGAGCCACGTCCACCAGCCTACCGGCGCCGCCGTCGCGACGAGGCCCCACACGGCAAGCAGCATCGCGACGATGGGCGTCGACCCGCCGAATGCCACCAGCGCGCCGGCCAGCACGGCCAGCACGAGCGGGATGACGGCCAGCGTGCGGTACAGGTGGTTGTCGAGGACCGCGCCGATGCACGTCGTGCCGATGAAGCCCGCGATGCCGATCGCCAGCAGCATGCCGGTCAGCGTCGTCGCGCTCACGTGCGTGACCGTTTCGAGGAACGGCCGCAGATACGTGAACAGCGCGAACTGCCCCATGAAGAACAGGCTGACGCCCGCCATGCCGTACGCGACGGCCGGGCGCTTCAGCAGCGCGAACACGCTGCCGGATGTCGCGTCCGATGCCGCGGGCAAAGCGGGCAGGCTCACGAACTTCCACGCGAATGCCAGCGCCGCGACAGGCACGATCGCGAAGAACGCGCCGCGCCAGCCGACCAGCGCGCCGAGGAAGCTGCCGGCGGGCGCCGCGACGACGGTCGCCAGCGCGTTACCGCCGTTGACGATGGCCAGCGCGCGCGGCACGAGGTGGTCCGGCACGAGCCGCATCGCGGTCGCCGCCGACATCGACCAGAACCCGCCGATCGCCACGCCGATGCACGCCCGCCCCGCCATGAACACGGCGTAGTTCGGCGCGAACGCGGCGATGGTGCCGGACACGATCATCATCAACGTGAGGCCGAGCAGCAGCACCTTGCGGTCGAGGCGTCCGGCCAGGCGCGCGACGCACAGGCTCGTCACGAGGGCGAACGCGCCGGACACGCCTATCGCCAGCCCCGCCTGGCCTTCGCTGATGCGCAGGTCCGACGCGATGGGACTGAGCAGGCTGACCGGCATGAACTCGGACGCGACGAGCGCGAACGCGGCCAGTGCCAGCGCGAACACGGCGCCCCATGCGGCTTGCGCGTCCTGCGCGACGCCGTTCGGGAGCGATGAGACTTGTGGCTGCATCAGGCGGCCAGCGTCGCGTTGTCGATCACGAAGCGGTACTTCACGTCGCCCTTGAGCATGCGTTCGTACGCGGCATTGATCTCGTCGGCGCGGATCATCTCGATGTCCGCGACGATGCCGTGCTGCGCGCAGAAGTCCAGCATCTCCTGCGTTTCCGCGATCCCGCCGATCATCGAGCCGGCCAGCGCGCGGCGCTTCATGATCAGGTTGAACACCTGCGGCGACGGGTGCGGCGTCGCGGGCGCGCCGACCAGCACCATCGTGCCGTCGCGTTTCAGGAGGTTCAGGCAGGCGTCCAGGTCGTGCGGCGCGGCGACCGTGTTGACGATCAGGTCCAGGCTGTTCGCCCGCGCGGCCATCGCATCGGCATCGCGCGACACGACCACCTCGTGCGCGCCCAGCGCCTCGGCATCCGCGCGCTTCGATTCGGACGTCGTGAAGGCGACGACGTGCGCGCCCATCGCGCGGGCCAGCTTGATGCCCATGTGGCCCAGGCCGCCGATGCCGACGACGCCCACGGTCTTGCCCGGGCCCGCGTTCCAGTGGCGCAGCGGCGAGTACGTCGTGATGCCGGCGCACAGCAGCGGCGCGACCGCGGCGAGCTGCGCTTCGGGGTGGCGCACGCGCAGCACGTAGCGCTCGTGCACGACGATGCGCTCGGAATAGCCGCCCAAGGTGTGGCCGGGTGCGTCCGCGGTCGGGCCGTTGTACGTGCCGACCATGCCGTCGCAATAGTTTTCGAGGCCCTCCTCGCAGTCCGTGCAGTGCCGGCAACTGTCGACCATGCAGCCGACGCCCACCAGGTCACCTTCCCGGAAATCCTTCACGTGGGCGCCGACGGCGGAGACCCTGCCGACGATCTCATGGCCCGGCACGCACGGATACAGGGTGCCGGCCCACTCGGCTTTCACCGTATGCAGGTCGGAGTGGCACACGCCGCAATAGGCGATCTCGATCTGCACGTCGTGCGGACCCGGCGCGCGGCGGGCGATGTCCAGGGATTCGAGCGGTTTGTCGGCGGCATGGGCGCCATAGGCCTTGACGGTCATGGATGATCCTTTCGTAAGGTTGTCGTTTGCATCGCGGGACGACGATGGTAACGGCAAACCTGCCGCGCGGGACCGGCGGGGATTGCTTGACCTTATGAATGGGATTCATGAATCCGCGGCGGAATCATGTCCGTCGCGTCATGAAAGATCCTCCCGGCGGGGTGCCGGCGCCGGCAGCAGCCCCAGCATGCCCTTCAGGGCGTACAGGACCACCAGCGCGCCCAGCATGTCGCCGGCCGCCATGACGGCGAAGCCCTGCGCCAGGTCGACGTGGTCGCCATGCATCCAGAACCACAGGTGGTGCATCAGCGGGCTGGCCACGCCGAACAGCGGCACGAGCAGCAGCAGGCGGCGCGACGTCAGGTTGGCCAGCGACGCCTGCATGCCCAGCACCCGCAGCGCGAACAGGTACACCAGGTAGGGCGCGAGCGCCGAGCTGATGCCGCCGGCGAAGGAGCGCACGGGATCGTCCGGATACAGGTGGAAGAAGCATTCGCACCACGACCCCACCAGGACGCCGACGGCGCCGGGCAAGCCCAGCAGCAACGGGCACAGCAGCCGTGCGCCCGCCGGCAGGTAGATCCAGCCGACCCCGCGCATGAACTCGACGTTGGGGAACACCCAGTCCTGCAACCGCGCCAGCAGCAGATAGAACACCACCGAGCCGACGACGCTCGCGCAGGCGACGCGGGCGCGGTCGGATACGCCCGGTCCAGCGTGGTTACCAGGAGTTAAAGGGGATGACATGAGGGTTTGTAGGTGATGGAGTTCGCGTGGCTATCGCATTATAATCTGCGCATGAGCAAATCCACCCGTCCCGCCGACATCTATCTGCGCTTTCTGCAACTCGCGGAAGCCTTGCGCGGGCTGCCGTCCCTGCCCTCGCTCGACCCGCTGGAAGAACGCATCCTCGGCACCGTCGCGCGCGCCATGCAGGACGGCGAGCGCCTGTGTGTGCGCGACATGATGGCCAAGAAGGAACTCGGTGCGCCGGCCACCGTCCACAGCCGCCTGACGTCGATGCGCGAGAAGGGCTGGATCATGCTGACCGATACCGAGGACACGAGGCGCAAGCAGGTAACGCTCACGCAGGCGGCGCTGGCGCACTTCGACAAGCTGTCGAAGTGCATGGTCAAGGCAGTCGAGAAGACGGGTTGAGGAAGGCCACCAGCGCACTGCTACACTAGCGGCATGAAGCTTGCCTTCCTGTCCCGGCACCGGCGTTTGCTGGTTCTGTGCGTGTGTTCCGCGGCAGCGCACCTCGCACTGCTGAAGTTGCTCGCCGCGCGCGGTCGCGGAGAGTTCCCGGCCACGCCGGCCGCGGCTGAAAGCAGACTCAGCGTAAGGCTCGCGCCGACTGCTCCGGTCCCCGCCCTGGCCGCGCCGACTTCCCCATCCCCCGCGGCACCGGCAGCCGTCGCAGCACCGGCACGCCCGCGACCCGCGCAGCCGTCGGCAGCCACGCCCGTGCCACCACCCGCCGACGCGCAACGTCCAGCCCCGGATGCGCCGGGCACCGTATCCGCCGCGCCGTCCGACACCGGGCCGCCGCTGCTGCAGATGCCGGGCCGTTACCGCGTCCGCCTGCCCGCCCCGGTCCAGCTCACCTACGACCTCGTGCGCCAGCCGGCGGGCGGCGTCCCGGCGCCGGCCGGCCCGGCGCGCCTGACCTGGCGCACGGATGGCGACCGGTACGCACTCGACCTGGACGGCGCCCTCGGACGCCTGCACAGCGAAGGGGCGAGCGGCGACGCCGGCATCGCACCGCGGCGCGCGCTGGAGGAAACGGACGCGGGTCCGCTCGTGACGGAATTCGACGCCGACGGCCACCGCGTGCTGTTCCGCGCAACCGGCGCCGAAAGTCCGGACAACGTCGGTATCCAGGACCGCGCATCGTTGCTGATGCAGCTCGCCGGCATCGGCCTTGCGGAACCGGACCAGGTCCGCGACACGCTCGACGTCGTCGTGGCCGGCGCGCGCGACCTGCGCATCGCGCGGTTCAAGGTGCTGGGCCGGGAAGATGTCGCGACTGGCATCGGTACGCTCGCGGCCTGGCATCTCGCGGAACTGGCCGCTCCCGGCATGGCACGGCTGGACATCTGGCTCGCACCGGAGCGAAACTGGCTGCCCGTGCGCCTGCGCGTGGAAGATGCGGGCGGAAGCGCCACGCAAACGCTGTCGGCGCTGGACTCCGCCCCCGCGCTGCCGTAACGCGGCTCAGTCGCGCACGCGCCGCCAGCCGGCCTTGCGTGCGGCTTGCGCCGTGGCGGCCGGCAGATCGAACGGCGTGTTCTTGCCGTCCGCAGTCGTCGCGATCAGCTTCAGCGCGCCGTTCGGCAGCCGCACGATGATGAAGCCGACGGCCGCCGACGTATTCGACAGGGCGCGGCCCACGATGGGCTGGTTGCTGGAATCGACCAGCAACGGCTGCGCCGTGCAGACGTCGAGCTGGTACAGATTGCTCGTACCGCCGACCGAACAGGCGGACGACGACGTCGGCAGGTTGGCCACCACGTTGAGCGTGCCGGAAACGACTTTCGGGTCCAGGTTGACGCGCTCGCCGCTGTTCTGGTCCAGGTCCATGTACCAGCCCGCCTGGGTCCCCCAGTTGACGGTCGTGCCACTGATGGCGTATGTGTCGCCGCCGCCGGCCGCGCTCTTCGTCAGGCGCATCTGCGCCATCTTCGTGGCGGTGCGCCAGTCCACGGCGGAGATACCCGTGCCCGTATCCTTCAGGACGTAAACGCTCTGCGTGTCGGTATTCGCGATGTCGGTCAGGTCCAGCAGCCGCCCCGTCCCGTACACGACCATCGTGCGGACGGCCGTCGTCGTATTGCCCTGCGCATCCGTGCCGTTCGCCTGGCACTGCGTGATCTCCGGCCGCGAAGTCACGGGCTGCGCGCTGCCGGCATCGGCCATCCGAACCACCACCGGCGCGCCGCCCGCAGTGTAGTCGAAGCGGTACATCTTGCCCTGGTTGTCGCCCCCGTACACATATGTCACGAGCGGATCGGTCAGCGGGTTCGCGGTAATCGCCGTGATGCGCGTAAAGCCGGACGGCGTGGTCGTGTCGCCGCTGCCCGTACTGGCCTTGTTCAGCACCTGGCCCGTGGCGACGTCGACCACATACAGGTAGCCCGCGCCGCTGCCGCCGTTCACGCCGTCGGTGCCCGGCACGTTGTTGTAGCCCGACGTGAGAAACACGACCCAGTGTTCGGTCCCGCCGCTGTCCTTCCACGTGCCGAACTGCGGGTTCCCGAACGTCAGGCCGATGTCGGCGTCGTACGCCGTACCGCTGCACACGGCCGGATCGGCGCATAATTCCCACAAGGCATGCGGATGCGCGGGATCGGTGACATCCAGCGCGTAGTAGCCGCGGCCGCCCGCGTTCAGGCCGGCCACCAGCACGGCGCGCCACGTGCCGTCGATCTTGACGTCGGCCACCTCGGGTGCGCCGTCCGTCGTGAACTGGTGGTTGGTGCCGTAGGTCGTGCCGGCCTGCAGGTACAGTTTCTTCATCGTGATGCGCGGCGCGTAGGCCCACAGTTCGGAGCCAGCCGCCGCATCGAAAGCGTGCAGCATCCCATCGTTCGCGGCCACGAACACGGTCGGGGAGCGCGTCGCGTTGGCGGCCTTGTAATCGGCATAGCCCGCGATGGAATAGCCCTTGCGCGGATCGCGCAGGTAGGCCGGTTTCGAAGAAGCGATGTCGCCCAGCACGATCGGGATCGTCGTCGTCAGGCCGGGCGGGTTGTGGTCGGTGCGCGAGTACGCGCGCAGGACCGTCCCGTCCGCGTACTGCTGCTGCCCGCGCAGCCAGTCGACGATGTTGGCGCCGGCGTTGACGGTGGCGCGGTCGGTCGCCGACAGGCTGGCGCACTGGGCCAGCCCCGTGCACTTGTTGTCGAACCAGGTTTTCTCGGTCGCCGTCAGGTTCGCGTAGGTAAACGGCTTCAGGCCGCCGTTCACGGTGTCCTGCATCCAGATCGTGCGTATATCGCTGCTGTCTCCGACGAGGCGGCCGACCGTGTCCGACGACGTCCACGCGGCCGTCGTCGAGACCGCGCCGGTAATCGGATCAATCTTGCGGTCCGACAGTTCGCCGTACCAGCGCACGGTCGTGAACGTGGACGAAAAGATGTCGTTGTCCTGCTGCGAGATGTTCGGCGTGGACGTCGCGGCCGCCGACGCGGCGCCGATGCGCACCTGGATCGCCGACAGCGCCGAGGACAGGCCCTGGACGACCTGGGTCGGATCGGACGCGCTGAAATAGTGGCCGTGGCCATTGATGGCGGCATGCCACAGGTCGTCCACGCGCGACTGGTAGGCGGCCGAGCCGCTGGAGTCGCTCGTCTTCGGATCCGGCCAGACGTACGCGCCGTTGCCGTTCCACGGGCAGCCGGTCGCCGCGCCGGTAATCAGGTTGTAGAAATCGCCGCCCGGCACCGGCGCCGAATCGTACTTCGGCTCGTAGTTCATGACGCCGTCCACGCCCAGGCCGAGCGCATAGGTATTCATGTGCAGGCGGCTGTTTTCTCCCGCCTGCGCGGGTACGAGACCAGGTTTCGTCCAGTCTTCCAGCGCCGAGCGCAGCGACGACGAGGCCGTGTTCGAGCCGCCGTTGTACCAGTACAGCGCGACGTCGGCCAGCGTGTTGTAGCTCTGGGCGCTCGGATCGTAGCAGCCGGTGCCGCGCGTGCAGAAGCGCGCCGTGCTTTCGACGTTGTCGTTGTTGACGACCGTGGACGCGGCCCCGCCGTTCCAGTATCCGTCGGTCGTGATGAACGTGAAATTCTGCTGGCACGGGTACTGCACCACTTCCGATCCGGCCGCGGCCACGTAGGGACTCAGGTTGGCGTACATCTTGCCGATCGCGTGCAGCGCCGGGCGCAGCGGCGTCGACTGGCTGCCGTCCATCGCGTACAGGGTCGAGTACCACGTCGTGCGCGCGTCGCCCGTGAATTGCTGGGGCGCCGTCATCGTGCCCTCGGCCGCAGCGGCGGACAGCGCGACGATGCCGACGTTGTAGTTCGACGTCAGCGCCTGGAACGCGAGACCGACGGCGGTTTTCATCATCTGGTTGCGCGTCTTGTAGTAGGCATACCAGTTGGCGAAGTTCGTCATCTCCTCGTCGTACGTGCAGGTGTCGCCGGCGCAGTCGGTGCGGCCGGCCGCCTTCGGGTAGCTCGTCACGGTGGGCACGATGTCCGTGCGCACGAATACGGCGGCCCCGCTGCCCAGCGGTGTCGTCGTTACCGGCATCGTGTCGTACACGGCGGGCACGGGCGCCGACGCCGGCGTCAGCGCGAAGCTGATGTTGCCGCCGTTGTTGGTGAGCGCCCCCATCGTGATCGCGGCACCGCCCGCGCTGGCGCCCGTGTCGGCCACGCAGACCGTGGCGGCGCCCTTGCCCGCGCAGGCCGTCGTGACGGCGTTTCCGCCGGCGTAAGCCGTGATGGTGCCCTGCGTGCCGATCGCACCCGCGATGGCCGAAGCGACCGCAGTATTGCTCGCTCCTCTGCCGAACGTCATGTCGGATGCGATGATGGTCTTGCTGCCCAGCTTCGTGCCGCCGGCAAGCACGGTGCGGCTGCTGGAATTCTTGCTATTGCTGGCCGTGCCGGACACCGTGATGAGGGCCGTTGCCGGCTGCGCGGCCTGGACGATGGCCGCCGGCGCGTCCACCGTGATGGCCCAGCCGGAACGGCTGCTGTCCGTCAGGACCGAGCAGACGCCCATGGATTTGCCGCTCGTGCCGCTGGCGCAGTCGATCGGGATCACGGCCACGACGTTGTCGGTGCCGAGCGTGATGCCGTAGGTCGAGCAGGCCGGCACGCCGTAGCCCGACGCCGGCGTGCGCACGCAGGCGAGGTACTGGTTCGTCAGCCCGGTCTTCGCGATGATCGACGCGGCGAGCGCGGTCGCTACCGTCTGCTGCTTGCCGACCGTATTGGTGCCCGACGCGGCAGTCACCGCGTTGTTCGTGATGACGACGTTGCCCCCCGACTCGGCGACCGACACGCCATTGATCGTGATGGCACCGTTCGAGGCCGACGTGCCGATCGTGATCGTGCCATAAGCGGCGACGACGCCGCCGTTCGGATTCGAGAAACGCGGGTATTTGAAGTTGCCGACGTATTTCGCCTGGCAGTTGGTGAGCGCGGTGCTGTCGCACCAGCGCACCCTGGCAGGGAACGGATAACCGTTGGGTGCCGGTGCGCCCACTGCGGTCGTCACGCACGTCGTCAGCGCGGCGGTCGTGCAGTACTCGGCAACGTTGATCGTATAGTAGTAGGGGTTGGTCGTGTACGCCTTCGCGGTATAGCGCACATCGTTCGGATACGTGTACGTGGCCGAGTTGTAGACGCAATTGGCACTGTTCGAGTCGCACCAGCGCAGGTCGGGGAATCCGGTCGCGAGGTTCGTGCTGGCGGCGCTGTTCCCCAGCAGGTCGCGTCGGTTTACGCCGAAGCCGTCCGTCGTCACGGACGTCCAGTCGCTGGTTGCGCTGCGCGTCATCGATGTGTACGAGGTGCCGTCCGCGCGCACCGGCGGCGTGTAGCGCACCTTCGGGTCGTAGTACTGGCGGTTGAAGTCCGCGCTGTTGAATGGCGGGTGCCCGACCGTGCAGCCGCGGGTCCCGCCCGTCATCAGCGCGCGCGAGCGGCACGTCGTGCTGTCGTCGATATAGTCCGGCGTGAAGGCGCTCGCCATCGAGCCCGAGTTATCGTACAGCAGCATCAGGTTCGGCTTGACGTTACCGGTGCCGTCGACGTTGAGGAGCGGAAGCTGGGCAATGCTGGTCACGGCCGCGCCGGCGGTGCCGGCCAGCGTCAGGGCAACGAAGCCCAGGATGACGAGGAGTTTATTCATGATGGTAGGTCAGGCGCCGATCAGGACGATCATCTGGTTGGTCACGTTGGCTCCGCGGCCGCCGGTGATGCGTGCCGTGATCACGTAATGCAGCTGGGGCGTACCCGCATACGACGGCGCGTCGGAGGCCAGGCTGTCGCCCATCGCCACCGTGCTGCCCGCCGTCGCCGTATTGGCGGCCGTCTGCATGCAGCGGTTCGTGCCGCTGTACGCGCCGGCCGACGCGCACAGGCGGTGGATCACGTATTCGATGCTCGTGCCGTCGTCGCCGGTGATGGTGCGGCTGCCGTTCCAGAATGCGGCGTCGCGCGCCTGGCTGGCGGCGTCCCACGTGGCCACGTAGCCGCTGGCCGCGTCGTCCTGGTTCAGCGCCGCCTTGTTGGTCTGCGCGGTCTGGCTCAGCCAGGCAAACGCCGTGTGCAAGCCCAGGTCGGCTTCGCGGCTCAGGGTGGTGTCGTAGGCGAGATTGCCGGTCGTGAGCGCGGTGGAGTTGACGGAGCGGAGCAGGTACACGCTCCCCAGCAGCATCACGGCGAGGATGATCAGCACGACAGGCAGCGCCATGCCGTGGGCCCGCAGGTTCGGCCGCGTTCTCATGGATTCGGCCTCCATCCCGCATTGCGCAGCGTGGCCACGGTCTCGAACACGCGGTAGCGGTAGCAGCGCCAGTCGAGCGGATCGCCGGTCACGGCGACGTTCACCGTAATGGGCACGCCGGCCACGCCGGCAGGCGCGGCGCTCGAGAATACGACCGGTTGCGCCGTCGTGGTCGTGCAGGCCGCGCCGGCGGCAGGGTGCTCGACGGCCTTGCTGCGCGCGACGACGGCCAGGCGCACGGCGGCGATGTGTTGCCAGTCGCCCGCGTCGCCCACCGTGCCCGAACCGTCCGCATCGATCATCGTGGCCGTCCAGCGGTTCACCTGCAAGCCGTTCTGCGGCAGGAACGCGCTCCCCGTGCGGGTGTCGATGCCGTACTGGGCCTTGATGGAGACGATGTCCTCGGCCACGGTCGACGGCTGCCCCGCCGCGTCCACCGGCGCCGCCGCCTGCAGCTGCAGGTAGCCGTCCGCCACTGACCACGAGCGAAACGCCAGGTTCCCGGCCGGGCCGAGGTCGAACACGCGCGCGGCGTAGCCCTTGAACGTGGCCGTCGACGTGTTGTCGTTAAAGCGCATGCCGCCGCCGGACGCCAGCAGGACGCGCGTGGCCGTCTGGTCGTTGTCGGAACGCTGGACGAGACGGCAGTCGGCACCCGGCTGCTCGGGCGCGACGACGAGCACGTCGCCCTGGCTGAAACCGTACACGATGCGGTCCACGTCGAGCTGCGTGGCGCCGGCCGCAGCGTCGCTGGTCAGACGCAGCGTGGGCGTGCCGCCGACCGACGTGCCGGCATAGAACGAGATCCGGTCCGCGTCCGCACCGTGCGACTCGATCACGACGGGCGCAAGCGGCGTCACGGTCGCCGTGCCGCGCGGCGCGGGCGCCAGCTCGTATCCCGCCGTGTCGCTGAACTGCGTGTTGCAGCCGGCGATGATGGGATCGTTGAGGCCATAACCGGCATTACCCGCGTCGTTAGCGAGCGAGAACAGCGCGACCATCCCGTTCTGCATTTCGTCCGAGCCCCCCAGCGCGGTGCGGCGCGTCTGTTCGGCGCCCCCCACCATGCGCAGCGCAAACAGGAGTGCCAGCAGGCCGATGGCCACGCTGACCATCAGCTCGACGAGCGAGAAGCCCCCTGCCCGGCGCGATGGCGCGCGCATCATGTCGCCGCCGCCAGGTAGGACACGACCCGGTGCGCGTTCTGTGCCGCCCCCGTCTTGCGGGTCCAGGAAATCGTGATCGCCACGCGCGTGCGCCCGGCCGCGGGCGTCACGGCGATCACCACCTGCGCATTCGGGATACGCGCACGCGTGTCGTCGTACCACGGCTGCAGGCGCGCGTTCGGCGTCGCGCCCGCGGCCAGCGCGTACGCGCCCGCGTTCGGCAGGTCGACGGCCATCATGCCGAGCAGCCGGTCGGCCGCGATGGTCGCCTCGGCGCGCATGCCGGTGTCGGCCAGGGCGCCCATCGACCGCGCCTGCATGCCGACGACGCCGAGCAGGCCGACCGCCAGCAACACGGCGGCGACGATGGATTCGATCAGGGCCATGCCCTGCTGGCGGCGTGCGATCATGGCGGGCACCCGCGGACGTCGTGCGCCGGCGCCGCCGGGTCGCAGATGGACGCGATGCCGGCCAGCGTCAACACGACGGCCAGCGGGGCGAAGGCGTGCGCGCGCGTGAGCGACGGCGCCATGTCGATCCGCGCGAGATACGGCGCGACGGCCGTATCGACCCAGCCCAGCGGCGTGAAATAGACTTCGGTGGCGCCGGACGGGCTCACGGCCTGCGCGAGGTCGCTCTCGCCCGGCATGGCCTGGGCGCTACGTGCGATCGAGCGGAAGACGGGGTTCGGATCGGGATCGCCGTCCGCCGCCGCGGCGGCGGTCGACCAGCCGCCCGTCACGTCGTTGCACGGCGTGCCCGACGTCGGGAAGCAGATGTCGACGCGCCAGTCCATCTTGCCGTTGGCGGCGTTTTCGGTCAGCACGAGCCGGCTGTGGCTGTTGTGCGCGATCGCCGCGTTGCGCGCGAGCGTGAAGCCGTCCTGGTAAAACACGGCGGCCGCCAGCGCCTTGCGGCCCAGCAGCCAGTCCGACATGGACGGCAAGCCGACCGCGAGCACGATGCCCATGATGGCGACGACCACCGCGGCCTCGATCAGCGTGAAGCCGCGCGCCGCCGGCGGGAGCGTCACTGGGTGCACTGGCCACCCTTGCGGTCGATCCAGCACGACGTGCTCGTACCCCACCCGGTCGGCGCGGCCGTCGTCGCGCGGCTGCCGTTCTGGTCGACCGTGTAGACGAAGCCCGCCACCGGACCGGCACCCGTCGCCGTCACGGTGTACGCGGACGCGGTCGCGCCGCTCAGCGCGAACGTGAAGCTGGCACTGTTCGGCGGTAGCCGGTCGAAGCCGGCGTACGTGTGGGGACTGCCGTTGTTCCAGTAATCCTCGGCGGCGATCTGCACACTGCCGAGGCCCGAGAACGCTTCGGTCAGTCGCGCCCGTATCACGTAGTCGCGATAGGTCGGGACGGCGATGGCGCTGAGGATGCCGACGATCGCGACGACGACAAGGATCTCGATCAGCGTGAAGCCGCGTTCGCGCCGGGTGGTCAGGGAACGTGTTTTCATAAACATTGGGTGAAAGTTTCCGCGCGTCAATATTAGCGCAACCTCGCACGACGTGGTCGTAAAAAAGCGACGAAACCAGGCTTTTTGGACGGGAACGAGACAGTTTTTTTCGCATGTAATACGAGAAATTACGAATGTTTTAACAGGATTTATCAGATCCATAAGGCGCTCCGCGTGGTTGGCATCGAGGTGGCAGGATAGTGTTCTCTCGACAACAACGCGACGCATGGACTACCTCGACATCCTGTTGCGCCTGACGGTCTCGGTCCTTGTCGGCGGCATGATCGGCCTGGACCGCAACCTGCACGGCAAGCCCACCGGCATCCGCACCCTGGGACTCGTATGCCTGGGCGCCTGCGTGTGGATCACCGCGATCCTCGGCATCCTGTGCGGCATGGGCTCGTGGCAGATCGCCGCGATCGCCCTCGTCCTCGTGTTCGTCCTGTTCGTGTGCGGCAAGCCCATCGAGCGGGCGTTGCACCGGCGCTGGCTGGACAAGCCGGAACAGGAGAAGCAGGCGATCCGCCTGCATGAGGAATGAGCGTCAGGACGCCGGCGGCACCACCGGCAGCTTGATCGTGAAGACGGTGCCGACATCCGGCTTCGACGCCACGTCGATACGCCCGCCGTGCTTGTTGACGATGCTGTACGACAGCGACAGGCCGAGGCCCGTCCCGCTGCCCACCGGCTTGGTGGTGAAGAACGGTTCGAAGATGCGTTTCAGGTTGTCCTGCGGGATGCCGCAGCCGTTGTCGCTGATCTTCACCCACACCCAGCCCTCGCTCGCCCCGGTGGCGATCGTGATCACGCCCTTGTTCTTGATGGCCTGGGCGGCATTCACGAGCAGGTTCATGAACACCTGGTTCAGCTGCGAGGCCAGGCACTTGATTTCCGGGAGCTTGCCGTAGTGCTTCTCGACCGTCGCCTTGTACTTGATCTCGTTGGCGACGATGTTGAGCGTCGTGTCCAGGCCCGCGTGCACGTCCGCGTACTGCCAGTCGTTCTGGCCGACGTGCGAAAAATCCTTCAGCGCCTGGACGATGTCCTTCACGCGCTTCAGGCCGTCCATCGACTCGCTCACGAGGTCGGCGATGTCGTCCTTCAGGTAGCCGAGGTCGGCCTCGCGGTTGATCGCCTCGATCTGCGCCGTCAGCGCCGAGCCGGGCGCCGCCTTCTGCACCGCCTCGCCGTACGCGTCCACCACGTTCAGCAGCGTGTCCACGTAGTGCCCCAACGTCCCCATATTGGAGTTGACGAAGCCGATCGGGTTGTTGATCTCGTGCGCGACGCCGGCCGCCAGCTGGCCGATCGACGCCATCTTTTCCGACTGCAGCAGCTGCTCGTGCGCCTCGCTCAGGCGGGCGATCAGTTGCTGCTGTTTCTGCTCCATGTTCTTGCGCGAGGTGATGTCCGTCAGCGAGCCGATGACTTCCACCGGCGTGCCGTGCTCGTCGCGGATCAGGCGCAGGCGGTCGTGCATCCACACGAACTCGCCGCTCGCGGTGCGGAACCGGTATTCGTATGTGCGCTCGCCTTCCACGAACAGCTGGGCCAGGCTGGAAAAGATGCTCGGCGCGTCGTCCGGATGGAGATGGTCGAACCAGAAGTTCGGATCGGCCAGCATCTCTTCCGGCCGGTAGCCGAGGACGTTGTAGGCATTGTTGCTCACGAACGTCATCTTGAAGTCGCCGCTGGGCACGGTTGCGTAGATGATCGCCGGCGTGTTGTCGATCAGGTATTGCAGCCGGACCAGGGGCGACGCGGCTTCGGCCGGCGCGGGACTCGACGATAGCGATTCGAAAACTTCAAATTCCATGGCGATGGCTCGACATATTTACGGAAATTCCATTATCCGGAGGAAACGCCGAGCGTGGGGGCTTTCTTGAAACTCTTGCATGCAAGAGTTTCGGTCGCTATCGCCTGATTACAACAGTCGGCCTTACTGCGCCTGGGTGTCCAGTGTCACCTGCGCCCCTTCGAGCCCGTCGGCGCTGGCCGTCAGGGTCAGCTTGCCCGCTTCGCCCGCCTTCGTCTTCACGATGGCCAGCGCCAGGCCGTTGAAGGCCTTGCGCTGCGGCGACTGGAACGCTTCCAGGTCGGTCGCGTCGCCATTGTCCGTCGCGACGATCTCGCCCGGCCCGGACAGCTTGAAGGTGATGCGGTCATGCGAGCGCGGTACCTGACGGCCATCCTTGTCCGCGATCGTGACCGTCACGAACGACAAGTCCTTCCCGTCCGCGCGCAGCCTGGCACGGTCGGCCGACACGAGCAGCTTCGCGGGCGCGCCCGTCGTCGCGACGGTGTCCTCGGCCCAGCGCTTGCCCTTCTTGTACACGACCGCTTTCAAGGTGCCGGGCTGGTGGACGACGTCGTCCCAGCGCAGGCGGTAGTCGCGCGGGCCGCGCTTCTTGCGGCCCAGCGATTTGCCGTTCAGGAACAGCTCCGCCTCGTCGCCGGACGTGTACAAATGCACCGGCGTCACCTGGCCCACGCGCTCCGGCCAGTTCCAGTGCGGCAGCAGGTGCGCCATCGGCAGTTCCGGACGCCAGCGGGCCTGGTACAAGTAGAAGCGGTCCTTCTTGAAGCCGGCCAGGTCGATGATGCCGAAGTACGAGCTGCGCGACGGCATCGCGATCTTCTTCAGCGTCGCCAGTTCCTGCGCGGCGCGCGCCTGCTGGGCGGGATCGGTGAAGTTCAGCAGGTTCGTCGTGTCGTCGTTGTACGGCGTCGGCTCGCCCAGGTAGTCGAAGCCGGTCCACACGAATTCGCCCGCCACGAACGGATTGTCGTCCTGCCCCTTGAATTCGACGTCGGGCGACGTCGCCCACGGCGGCGCCGTCAGGTCGTAGCTGCTGACCTGGAAGTTGGCGGCGCCTTTCGATTTGTCGTCGCTGACCGGGAAGAAGTATTCGCCGCGCGAGCTGATCGTCGACGCGGTCTCGCTGCCGTAGATCGGCAGG
The DNA here is from genome assembly GCF_059491305.1 of Massilia sp. Masssp94. NCBI lineage: Bacteria > Pseudomonadati > Pseudomonadota > Betaproteobacteria > Burkholderiales > Oxalobacteraceae > Massilia > Massilia sp. Masssp94. The sequence goes on along the minus strand of NZ_CP168501.1, from coordinate 5,862,468 downwards.
TAGGGCGCGGACGCATGCATCTTGCCGTACTCGCCCGGCTTGTAGTTGTAGCCGAAGATGTCGACCACGTTCTGGAAGCCGTTGTAGCCGGAATCCGTGTGGTTGTATGCGGACGTGATCGGGCGCGTGCGGTCCTCGCCGCGCGCGATCTCGGCCAGGTGCGCGGCCAGCTTCCAGCCTTCCGGCTTGCCCTGCTCCGGGATCTCGTTGCCGGTGCTCCAGGCGATCACGCTCGGGTGGTTACGGTCGCGCCGGATCTGCGCGCGCAGGTCCTTCTCGTGCCATTCGTCGAACGACGTGTGGTAGTCGTTCGGCGTCTTCTTTTCGTGCCACATGTCGAACGCCTCGTCCAGCACGACGAAGCCCATGCGGTCGGCGAGGTCCAGCAGCTCCGGCGCCGGCGGGTTGTGGCTCGTGCGGATCGCGTTCGTGCCCATCTCGCGCAGCAGCTCGAGCTGGCGCTCGAGGGCGCGCTCGTTGATCGCGCTGCCCAGCGCGCCCAGGTCGTGGTGCATGCACACGCCGTTCAGCGGCACGCGCTGGCCGTTCAGCAGGAAGCCCTTGTTCGCGTCGAACACGGCGCTGCGGATGCCGAACGGGGTCTCGACGACGTCCGTCACCTGGCCGTTTTCCGTGACGGTGGTGACGGCCACGTAGCGCTGCGGGCTCGCGATGCTCCACAGCTTCGGCTGCGGCACCGTCAGCGTCTGCGTGAGCTGGGCCTGGCGATCCGCCTCCACCTTGGTGACCTTCGTGGCCGCCTGGCGCGCGACCGGCGCGGCGCCGCGCTTGCCGGCCGCGTCGAGCGTGTAGATCTCGGTCGCGACCTGTACCTGCGCCGCGCGGCCGTTGCTTTCCACCGTCGCCTGCACGGAGACGGTGGCCTGCGCCTTCGACACCTGCGGCGTCGTCACGAACGTCCCGTACTGGGCCACGTGCACGGGCGTCGTCTTGACGAGCCAGACGTGGCGGTAGATGCCGCCGCCCGGATACCAGCGCGACGACTTCTCGGGATTGTCGAGCCGGATCGCCACGACGTTGTCGTTGCCCGGCTTCGCGTACGGCGTCAGGTCCACGCGCCACGACGCATAGCCGTACGGCCACCCGCCCACGTATTGACCGTTCACCCAGACCTTCGCGTGCGACATGGCGCCGTCGATGTCCAGGTAGACGCGGCGGCCCGCGTCGCCGGCCGGCAAGGTGAAGTGCTTGCGGTACCAGCCGACGCCCCACCACGGCAGCTTGCCCGTCTCGCCCGGGTACTCCTGCCTGAACGGCCCTTCGATGCCCCAGTCGTGCGGCAGGTCGAGCTTGCGCCACGCGGCGTCGTCGAAGGCCGGCTGGGAGGCGGCGTCCGCTGCCGCGCTGCCGGCCGGATCGCCTTTCGTGAAGCGCCAGCCGGCGTCGAACGACTGGCGTTCGCGGACGTCGGCCGCATGGGCGCCGCCGCACAGCATGGCGACGCCGAGGGCAACGATGGTGAGGGAACGGGGAAGAAGCGTCATAGTCTCGTCGTTATGGTTATGAGAAGGGAAACCCCAAGTATGAGCCAGCCTCCCCGCGCCCAGCTATATGAAATGGGCCGGGCCGGTATCCAAAAGCGCGATAGCAGAGCCTCCTTCACGGGTTCCCGTGCAGCCGTTTCGACTCGAATTCGGCGAACGCCTCGCGCACCGCCTCGTCCAGTTCCGTGTCGATCCATGGTTTCGTCAGGAACTTGAAGATCGCGCCCCGGTTGACGGCCTCCGTGACCGACTGCAGGTCCGTGTACCCCGACAGCACCATGCGCACGGCGAGCGGATACATCTGCTTCACGCGCGCGAGGAATTCGGTGCCGCTCATCCCGCGCATGCGCTGGTCGCACACGATGACGCCCACCTCGTTCGTCGCGAGGATCTCGAACGCCTCGCGCGCATTGCTCGCGACGAGCACGCGGTAGCCGCTCTGGCGCATCGCGCGCCGGATCGCCGCCAGCAGGTTCACTTCGTCGTCCACGTACAGCAGGGTGCGGTGGTAGGGCTGCGGCTGCAGCTTGTCCAGGGCGAGCGACTTTTCCTCGCGCAGCATGCGGCCGCAATCCTCGGGCGCCGCGGGCCGGCCGAACAGGTAGCCCTGCACCTCGTCGCAGCCGTGCTGCGCCAGCAGCGCCAGCTGCCCTTCCGTCTCGACGCCTTCCGCGATCACGTCCAGCCGCAGGCCGTGTCCCATCGCGATCACGGCACGCGCGATCGCCAGGTCGTCCGGGTCGGACGTCAGGTCGCGCACGAACGACTGGTCGAGCTTCAGGCGGTCGACGGGGAAGCGCTTCAGGTAATTCAGGTTCGAATACCCGGTACCGAAATCGTCGATGGCCAGGCGCACGCCCATCTCCTTCAGCTTGCACAGGATGTCGACGGTCTTCTGCGGGTCTTCCATCGACGCGCTTTCCGTCAGCTCCAGTTCCAGCAGCTTCGGTTCCAGCCCAGTCGCGGCGAGGGTTTTCGCGACCGTGTCGACGATCCGTTCCGAGAACTGGCGCGCCGACAGGTTCACCGAGACCGGCACGGCGCGCAGGCCCTCGCGCTGCCATGCCATCGACTGTTCGCAGGCCAGCCGCAGCACCCGCTCGCCGATGGGCAGGACCATGCCCGTCTCCTCGGCCAGGCCGATGAAGCGGCCCGGCGGGATCAGGCCCAGTTCCGGATGCTGCCAGCGCAGCAGCGCCTCGAAGCCGATGAGCTGCCCGGTGGCGAGACTCGCCTGCGGCTGGTAGTACACGATCAGCTCGTCGCGTTCGAGCGCGCGCCGCAGCGCGTTTTCGAAGCGGTAGCGCTCGTACACCCCGTCGTTGAGTTCCGGCCGGTAGAACGCGTAGCGCTCGTCCTTGCTCGCCAGGGCACGCTGCAGCGCCGCCTCGGCGTCCTGGGTGAGGCCGTCGTAGTCGTCGGCGTCGTTCGGGAACAGGGCGATGCCGATGCACGGGTCCAGGTGCACGTCCTCGCCGTCGTGGACGAACGCCTGGTCCATGCGCTCCAGCACCAGGCGCGCCAGCGCGGCCATCTCCGCCTCGTTCGCGCGCAGGGCGGCGAGCGTGAACGTGCGCTCGCCCGTGCGCGCGACCGTGAGGTCGGCGTCCTGGAGCTCGCCGAGGCGAGTCGCGGCCTGGCGCAGCAGCGCCTGTTCGGCTTCCACGCCCACGCTGGCGCGGATCACCTGCAAGCGCGTCAGGCGCAGCAGCATGTAGCCGAGCAGCGGCTTGCCGTCGATGACGCGGGCCTGCATCTGGCGCACGCGGTCGCGCAGCAGCACGTCGTTCGGCAGGCCCGTCTCGCGGTCGAAGTTGGAGAGATAGCGCAGGCTCTCTTCGGCGCGGCGCAGCTCCGTCACGTCCATGCCCGCCGTGACGACGTACTGCACGCTGCCGTCGGCGCGGGGCAGCATGGTCGACGACCAGATCACGGAGCGCACGGACCCGTCGCGCGCGACCCATTCGCCGCTCTGCTGCACGGGCATCGTCCCGGCCGGCGACGCATTGAATTCCACGGGCGCGTTGTCGGCGCGGCGGAACAGGTCGCGGAACGGCCGCCCCAGCACCTCTTCCGCACGCCAGCCCGACGTCTGCTCGCAGGCCGGATTGAACAGCCGGATGCTGCCGTCGCCGTCCACCACGCAGACCAGCGCCCCGGACAGGTTCACGACGGCCGCCAGCAGCGCACGCTCCGATTCCAGCGCCGCCGTGCGCTCGTCGACCAGGCGCTCCATGTTGCCGTACAGGTGCGCGCGCTCGACGGCGACGGCGATCTGGCTGCCGACCGTCTCCAGTACCTGGCGGTCGTCCTCGGCCAGCGGGCCGTCGCCGACGGTCAGGCACATCATGCCGCGGCTGCGCGTGCCGGTCGACAGCGGGACGCGCAGGCTGGGAAAGCCGCGGCACGTCGACCGCATCACGGCCGCCGGCTGCGCCCCGGCCGGCATGACGCAGGTGCACGGCTCCATGACCGCGCCGGTGCCGTCGCGCGCGCCGGCGAACGTGGGCCGGCCGTCGTGGTCGTGCAGCCGGATCGTCGCGCCGGTGACGCCCGGCAGGTCCAGCACGCGGTCGAGCGCGCGCTCGGCCACGTCCTGCTCCGACAGCACCGGATTGATCGCCTCCGCGACCCGGTACAGCCCTTCCAGCGACTGGTACGAATGGGCGATGCGCTCCTGCTGGGCGCGCAGCTGCTCCGTCATGTGGATCGCTTCCTCGTACGTCGAGATCAGGAGATCGAAAATCTGCTGGCGTTCCGCCGTGATGAAATGGGTCTGGCCGCCCAGGTTGATCTTCATCCCCAGCTGCACCCGCTCGTTGGAGCGCAGCGCGCGGTTGGCGAGGATGAAGCGGATGCGGCCCAGCAGGTAGTCCGCCTCGAACGGCTTGCGGATGAAGTTGTCGGCGCCGCAGTCCAGGCCCTTGATCACGTCGTACAGGCTGGAGAGGGACGTGAGCAGGATCACCGGCACGTCGCGCACGTGCGGGTCCTGCTTGATCGCCTTGCACATCTCGAAGCCGTCCATGCGCGGCATGTTGATGTCGGTGACGATGAGCGTCGGCGGTCGCTGTCGGGCCGCCTCCAGGCCCGCGCGGCCGTCGGACGCGATGCGCACGCGGTAGCCCACGGTTTCGAGCAGTTGCGCCAGCTGGCGGGCCTGGGTGGCGCTGTCCTCCACCACCAGGATTTCGATCTCGTGGGAGGCCACGGTATCGCGTTCGACGACGTTGTCGGGAGACGTGCTCATGGAAGGTCCCCAAGGGTTGGAAATACGGATGACGGAAACGGCTCGACCGGCAGGCGTGCCAGCACCTTGCCGATTTCCGCAGGCTCCAGCACCAGCATCGCGGCGTCCAGCCGCAATGCCTCGCCGGGCATGCCGTAGACGACGGCGCTCGCGCGGTCCTGCGCGATGGTCAGGGCGCCGTGCTCGCGCAACAGCTTCAATTCGGCCGCGCCGTCCTTGCCCATGCCGGTCAGGAGGACCGCCGCGGTGGCCGGACGCAGTTCGGGATCGATGGCGCGGAACAGGTGCGACACGGACGGGCACATGCCGTGTTCCGGCGGCGCCAGCACGAGCCGGCCGACGAGCCCCGGGCCCAGCGTCGCCTGCCAGCCTTCCGGGACGAGGCAGGCGCGCCCGCCCGCCAGCGGGGCGCCATCCTTCAGCACCTCCACCGGGTAGCCGCTGGCCTCGCCCAGCCACGTCGCCAGGCCGTCCATGAAGCCGGGCGCGAGATGCTGCACGATCACGACCGGCAGCGGATAGTCGGCCGGCAGTTCGGCCAGGATGTCGCGCAGCACCGTCGGTCCGCCCGTCGACGCGCCGACGGCCACGAGCCGCCGCGGCGCCCCCTGCAGCGGCCGCGCGGCCCGGCGCGCATCGCTCCAGCGCCGCACGACGCGCACCTCGGCCATCGCCTTCACCGTGCGCACGAGGTCGCGCGCGCTGTCCGCATGCGCCGGGTTGCCGATGCCGAGCGGCCGCCGCACCAGCACCAGCGCACCCGCCTCGATCGCGCGGAAGCTGGCGTCGACCTCGGCCCGGTCGTCGCTGCCGCTGACGACGACGATGCGCGTGGGGCATTCGCGCATGATGCGGCGGATGGCTTCGAAGCCGTCCATGCGCGGCATGTGCAGGTCCATCGTGATCACGTCCGGCTGCAGCTCGCGCGCGAGCTTCACGGCTTCCTCGCCGTCCGCCGCGCACCCGACCACCGCGAGGCCCGGGGCCGTGCCGAGGATGTGCATCAGCAGCGCCCGCACCGAATTCGAGTCGTCCACCACCAGTACCCGGATCATGATGCCTCCATCCCCGCCACCCGGCGCACCGTCGCCAGCAGGCGGTCCTGATCGAAACTGCCCTTCGTGAAATACGCGTCCGCGCCCGCGCGCAGGCCGGCCTCGCGCTGCTCGGGCGTCTGCAGCGACGTCACCAGGATCACGGGCAGCTCGGCGGTGGCCGGCGTCGCCCGGATGCTGGCGGTGAGCGCCAGGCCGTCCATGTTCGGCATCTCGACGTCGCTCACGACCACGTCGTAGCGCCCGGTGCGCAGGCGCGACTGCGCGTCGAGGCCGTCGACGGCCGTGTCCACCGCATAGCCGGCGCCTTCGAGGATGTGCTTGAGCAGCAGGCGCGACGTGACGGAATCCTCGACGACGAGCACCTTGCGCGGTCCCGCCGCCGGCGCCGGCGCGGCCGCGGCGGCGGCCCCCGCGAGCCCGCGCCCGGCGACGTCCTCGAGCGCGATCACGGGCGCAAGCGTGCCGTCGCCCAGCTGCGCCGCACCGCTGAACCAGCGCACGCGCCGCAGCAGCGGCCCCAGGGGTTTGGGCAGCAGGTCCTGCTCGGCGACGATGGCGTCGACCAGCACGCCGAACGCCTGGCCGCCCGCCTGCGCGGTGATCACGACGCCCTGGTCGCCGTCGGTGCCGGGCCGCGCCGTGCCGAACAGTGCGGCGAGGCGCACGAGCGGCAGCACGCGCCCGCCCACCAGCACGGTCTCGCGGCCCTCGACGGTGCGCACGGCCGCCTGCGCCGCGCTGCGCACGGCCTCCAGGCCGGCCAGCGGCAGCGCGTAGCGGTGGCCGTCGACTTCCACGACCAGCGCGCGCAGGCTCGCCACGCCCACCGGCAGCAGCAGTTCGAACGACGCGCCGGCGCCCGGCACGGTGCCCACGACCAGCTGGCCGCCGCTGGCCGCCACCTTGTCCGCCACGATGGCCAGGCCCACGCCCCGGCCCGACACGGACGTGACCTCGGTGCGGGTCGACACGCCGGCCCGCAGGGCGAGCTGCAGGCGCTGCTGTTCGCTCATCTGCGCGAGTTCCGCCGCGTCCACGCCGGCACGGCGCGCGACCGCGTCCGCGTCGATGCCGGCGCCGTCGTCGCGCACGCGCACGCACACCATGCGCGCGTCGCGCTGCGTCACCGCGATCTCGATGCGCCCGGCCGGATCCTTGCCCGCGCGCGCGCGCTCGTCGGGCGTCTCGATGCCGTGGTCGACGGCATTGGTGACGAGGTGGTTCAGCGCTTCGCGCACGACGCCCAGCACGCGCCGGTCGAGGTCCACGTCGGCGCCCAGCGTCTCCAGCCGTACCTGCTTGCCGCGGCCCCGCGCCAGGTTGCGCACGAGCGCGGGCAGCTCGCCGAACGCGGCGGCGGCCGGCACCAGCGCCGTTTCCAGCACGGCCTCGAACAGGCGCGCGCGCACGCCATGCAATTCCTTGCCCGTGTTTTCCAGCCCCGTGGCCAGCTGGGCGCACGCGAGCTCGAGGCGCGCCGCTTCGTCGTCGAAGGAGGCGACGCCTTCGCGCCGCCGCGTCGCGATCCCGGCCGCGAGAGCGTGCAATTCGTCGACGTGGTGGCGCAGCTTCAGTTCGACGGGCAGCAGGCCCTCCGCGTGGGCGCGGATCGAGTCGATGCAGCGGCCGTCGACGCGGATGCGCTCGTCCGTCCGGTTCTGCTCCGTCTCGTCCGCCGGCGGGTCCGGCTCATCCGGCTCATCCGGCACCTCCGACGCCGCCGGCGCTTCCTGCGCGGGCGCCTCGGCCGCCTGCGCCGGCATCTCGGCCGCGGCGGTCTCGAGCTGCGCCGCCAGCATGCCAGCCACCTTGCGGCTGCGCAGGGCGGGCGCGTCGACGACTCGGCGCCGCGGCGGCGGCCCGGTGCAGCAGGTCGAACTGTTCGGCCGTCGCCGACAAACCCGCCGCGCCGGCCGCGCGTGCCGCGCCCAGCATGCTTTCCAGCGCATGGCACAGGCGCTCCAGCTCGATCTCGTCGACGGTGCGCGCCGCGCCCTTGAGGGTATGCAGCACCTTCAGCAGGCGTTCGAACAGGACGTCGCGCTGGCCCCCGCCCGCCTGTTCGAGCGCCACCAGGCCCACGTCGATCTGGGCCAGGTGCTCGCGCGCCTCTTCGCCGAAGATGGCGCGCAGCCGCTCCCGGAATGCTTCGTCGGTCATCGCGGAATCAGAATTGGAAGCGGGTCATGGTCTGGCGCAGCGACTGCCCCAGCGCGTGCAGGTTGCGCGCGGACGCCTCCGCCTGGCGCGTGCCCGCCGCGTTCTCCGTGCTGGCCTGCTGGATGTTCTCCATCGCCAGCACCACCTGGTCCATGCCGGCCAGCTGCTGCTGGCTCGAGACGGCGATCTGCACCGCCGCCTGCGCCGCCTCCGTCATGTTGTCCGTCAGCCCGCGGATGGCCTCGCCGGCCTGCGCGGCCCGCTCGACGCCCTGCGCCACCGTCCTGGCGCCCTGCTCCGTGATCATCACGGCCGCGCCCACGCTCTTCTGGATCTCGCCGAGGATCTCGCGCACCTGGCGCGTGGCCTGGCGCGACTGCTCGGCGAGGCTCTTGACTTCCTGCGCCACCACGGCGAAGCCGCGGCCATGCTCGCCGGCCTTGGCGGCCTCGATGGCCGCGTTCACGGCCAGCAGGTTCGACTGCTCGGCGAGGCCCGCGACGGTCGCCGTGATCTCGCCGATCGCGTGGCTGCGCTCGGACAGGCGCACGACGGTGGACGCGATGGCTTCCATCTTTTCCTGGATCGATTCCATGCCCTTCATGCTGTCTTCCAGTGCGCGCCGCCCCTCCGCGGCCGTGCGGGCGGCCTGCTGCGCCGCGTCCGACACGGCGCGCGACTTCTCGGACGCCAGCAGCGAGGTCTGCTTGACCTCCTCGACGGTGGCGGTGGTCTGGCTGACGGCGGCCGCCGTCTCGGCCGTGCTGGCCGCCGCCTGCGCGGTGCTGGACAGGATCTCGCCGGCGGCCCCGGTCAGCGTGGCGACGCCGCGCGTCGTCTCGGCCGCGAGGGTGCGCCAGGACTGCACCATGTCGCCCAGTGCGCGCAGCATCTGCCCGACCTCGTCGCGGCTCGTGCCGGCCGGGACGTCGGCGCGCAGGTCGCCCGTCGCGATGCGCGCGGCCACGGTGGTCGCTTCCCGGAGGGGAACCGCGATGGCGCGGTTGAGCCACACCGTCTTCACGAACGCCAGCAGGACGACCGCCAGGTTCAGGACGATCAGCGTCACGCCCGCGCTTTCCACCAGCGCCTCGCCATCGCGCATCCGGGTCCGGGCTTCCTGCATCTGCTTCGCCGCGATCTCGTCGGCGACGGTCCTGAGCCGGTCGAACGTGTTCTGCAGGCGTCCCGTCGCCGCTTCGCCGGCGGCCGCGCGCTGTCCGGCCCGCACCTGCGGCAGCACGTCGTTGTCGCGCACGACGCCGTATTCCTGGTAGGCGTTGACGAGACGCGCGTAGTCCGCGGCAAACGCCTGGTCGGCGTCCTTGTGCGCGGCGAGCTCGCCGAGCAGCTTCCGGATCGCACCTTCCTCGGCCTCGAGCTGGCGGCCGAATCCCGCCTGCACGGTGCTGCCCGCAACCAGCGTCGACAGCAGCGCCACGCGTTCGCGGTTGATGGCGCTGCGCAGCTCCAGCACGTTCATCGTGATCGCCAGGTCGTCGTTGTACAGGCGTTGCTGCAACGCCCGCTGGCGCGCGAGTCCGTTCCACGACGAGAAGCTGGACAGCGCCATCGCCACGACGATCAATGCGAAACCGAGCATCAGTTTCGCGCGGGTGGAAAAGTCGGCCAGGGCGCGCATGGGAATCTCCTCTTGTTATTGGTGGTCCGTATTCACGATCAGCGTGGAATCGGCAAGCAGGCGCCGCGCGTCCAGCAGCGCGGTGCGGTCGGGGGCGACGCCGAGCAGGTAGCTGGCGTCCGGGTCGGCCAGCATCGGCAGGTCGTGTCCAAGGCAGTCGTGCGGGAAGCGCCGGGTGCCGTCGATCGCCTCGGCCAGCACGGCGAACCGGCTCTCCTCGCCGCGCAGGACGATCAGCGCGCCGGGGTCGGCCAGTTCGGTCAGCGGCAGCGCGAGCAGCACGCGCAGGTCGACGACGGCCAGCACGTCGCCTTCCCACATCGTGATGCCGTCGATGACGTCCGGCACGCCGGGCAAGGTAGTCAGCGGCAGCGCCGGCAGCACGCGCGCGACCCAGGCCGCGTCGAACGCGTAGCGCTCGCCGCCGCAGCGGAAGGCCAGCACCTCGATGCCAGCCGGTGGTGCCGCGACCGCCGCGGCGCCCGCCGCGGCCAGCGCGGCGGCACGCGCGGCCAGCACGCGCTCGCGGGCGCCGGGCTCGATGCGGTCCAGCGCGTCCAGGCCCGCGGCGGCCGCTTCGAGCCGGCGCGACAAGGCTTCCCAGTCGAAGGCGGCCGTCATGACATCCGCTCCAGCCACGCCGCCGCCGCGCCGCCCAGTTCGGCGTCGGCGGCGCCGGCCAGCCTGCGGCAGTCGCGCAGCAGGCTGCGCGCGCGCGGCCGCCGGCCCGCGGCGTCTTCGATCAGCGCCCACAGGTAGTGGCCGAACGCACTGTCCGGTTCGAGGTACAGGAGGCGCCGCACGCAATGGCGCGCGAGGGCCGGGTCGCCCTGCTCCAGCGCGAACAGCGCGGCACGCTGCTGCAACGGGGCCGACAGCGCCTCGGCCTCGACCGCGCGGCGCAGGCATTGCAGCGCCTCCTCGCGCCCGCCCGCCTGCGCGAGCGCGTGCACGCGCGCCATGGCCGCATCGTCCGGCGGCACCGGCGCGGTCGGCGCCGCGGCCGGCAACGGTTCGGGGCGCGGCGCCGGCGCCGGTCGGCTCGCGGCTGGTGCGGGCTCCACCGGCACCGGCGCCGGCGCGGGCAGCGCGTCCTTGCGGAAGAACACGGCATCCTCCAGGTACACGGCGGTAAAGCCCTGGAACAGCCGGGTCGAGGCCTCGCTCGCATTCACGACGAGCCAGCCGCCGTCGACGAGGGCGGCGCGCAGCCGCGCGACGACGCGCGCGGACTGCTCGGGCCCGAAGTACATCAGGACGTTGCGGCAGAAAATGACGTCCATGGCGGACGGATACGTGCCGCTGGCCAGGTTCATCTGCGCGAAGCGGACCTGGGCGCGCAGCACGGCGTCGACTTCGAAGCGGCCGTCGCCGAGCGGCTGGATGAACGGGGCCAGTTCGGCCGGGTCGGCGCGGCGGAACGACCAGCGCCGGTAGACGCCCGCACGCGCGACGTCGAGGAAGGCGTCGTTCAGGTCGGTGGCGAGGATGTCGACGCGTTCGGGCGGCAGTTGCGGGACGTCGCGGCGCAGCGCCAGCGCGATCGAATACGGTTCCTCGCCCGTGCAGCAGCCGGCGCTCCAGATGCGCAGCGGACGCGCCGCCCCCCGGGCCAGCAGGGCGCGCGCCTGGTCGCACACGAGGTCGAAGGCGCGCGGCTCGCGCAGGAAATACGTTTCGCCGACGGTGAGGAAGCGCGCGCACAGGGCGCTGAGGGCATCGTCCCACGGCCCGGCCAGCAGCCACGACGCGCAGGCCGCGGCGCCCGGCAGGCCCAGCGCGTCGGCCATCCGCTCCAGGGCGGCGTCGAACTGGCGGCGGCGCAGGCCCGTGAACGTCAGGCCGGTCGCGGCCTCGACCCGCTGCGCCGCCAGGTCGAACACGTCGGCGACGACGGTATCGTCAATGGCGCTCACCCACCGCTCCCAACGCTCGCGTCAGCTGCACCCGTTCGTGCTCGAACAGGAACCGGGCCGGATCGATCACGAGGCACAGGCCGTCCGGCAGGCGCACCACGCCGTCGACGTAATCGGCCGCGCCCGCGGCGTCCGGCCAGCCGCTGTCCGGCACCGCGGTGGCGGGGCCGACGACCGCGTCGACCACGAGCGCGCACAGGACCCCGTCCATCTCGACGATGAGGAATTGCTGGGAAGGCGTGATGACTGTCGGGCGGCCGGTGGCGCGCAGGGCGAAATCGACGACGGTGACGGTCTCGCCGCCCACGTCGAGCACGCCGAGCACGATGTCGGACGCCCCCGGCAGCGGCACCGGCCGCGCACTGAGCACGGCCCGCCGCACGGACGCCAGCGGCACGGCAAAGCGTCGCCCCCGGCAATCGAATTCAAGAACCTGCAGTGCTGCCGGTTGCCGGGCCGGCAACGCCGCTTCGGGCGCAAAAGCGGAGGGATTCATGCTCATCTCCTGTCGATGCGATACCAGGCGACCGCTGGCATTCTTCGCATGAGCCTGATCCTAGCGGACCTTGCGGCCGGCGTGTCAGTCCCATCGCGCGTGGCATGGACGTATGTACAGGCTCGGCATGCAGCAAGAATGGCCAAACCTAGGGATTTCATGAAATTTCTAGCAATAAATCGCCCACGCGCATCTTAAAATACCGCAAATTCGATAATTCTGTCGCAAATTAAACGACAGCGGTTATCGTTATATTGTTGCTAAAAATTGACATTCCTCACAACGAGTGTGGGTAATGTGATCAGGTCTCGAGGTGGGCCAGCTTGCCGAGGCAACGGCGCTGGAAGCTGTCGAGTCCATCCGTGACGAGGGCATCGTCCTCGGGCACGGTGCCGGCGTCGATCAGCAGGCGCAGTTTGGCGATGCGGTCGCCCTGCACGAGCGCCCGCGCGAGGTTGGACGCGTCCGGCGCGCCCGCCTGTTCGATGGCCAGGGTCACCTCCGCCGGAAATTCCCAATGGCGCGCGATGCCGGCCGACAGCTGCCGTCCCAGCGCCAGCAATTGGCTGCTGAACCCGGTGGAACCGGGGACGGCGCGGTCCGGGCACAGGCGGAACGCGACGATCAGGCCCACGTTCTGCATCAGGCCGGCCAGGTACGCTTCGAAGCCGCCGGCGGGGATGCCCGGCGCGATGAGGCTCGCGGCCAGCGCGCACCGCTCCGACTGGTCCCACACGCGCGGCGCGACGCGGCGCGCGAAGCCGTCCGACTCCATGTTGATGACGGGCCGGAACGCGACGCGCGCCAGCACCATGCGCAGGCCGTTCTGCCCCAGCAGCTTAATGGCGGCCTCGACGGTATCGACCTTCGTCATGGGGCGGTAGAACGCGCTGTTGGCCTCGCGGATCACTTCCGCCACGAGCACGGGATCCTGCATGACGAGGCGCGACAGGTCGGTGGTCGAGACGTCTTCCGCGCCCAGCCTGCCCAGCAGCTGGGGGATCACTTCGGGGACGCGCGGCACGAGCCCGGCCGCATCGCCGGGCCGGGCCGCGAGCGCCCGGACCTCGTCGAGGATGCCTTGTTCCACGTCCGGCGCCGCATCGAAACGGGCCGAGCCCGTCAGCCAGCGGTAATACGCCGCATCGATGTCGTGGCCGATGCGTTCGGCTTCGCGCGCCTGCTCCAGTTTCTGCTCGCCGGCCTTGGCCGCCGCCGCGGACGGGCTGGCGCCGCCGTCCGAACCGCCCATCAAACGTGAAATCCAACCCATGACATGCCTCCGTGCCCATGTAAATATCGTTATGGGCGGGATTGTGTCAAATAAATTGCCTTATGGCAATTCAATCCACATAATATGACGGATATTACGGCACGGGAGCACTGTTTCCCGCCGATCCGGACAGGATGCCGTGTCAGAACAGGCGTATATTGCCGTCCTCGTCCCAGTCGACCCGGGTGATGCCGGGCTCGTCCTGCTCGAGACGGCGCAACACGTCGTCGTGTCCGCCGGCCGCCGCCGCCGCCGCCGCCGCCGCCGGACGCGGCGGCGCGCGGCGGTCGCGGCGGGCGAACGCTTCGCGCACCGTCGCGACCAGTTCTTCCTGCTGCCACGGCTTGGCCAGGTAGCGGAACACTTCGGCGCGGTTCACGGCGTCGGCCACCTCGAGGATTTCCTTCGTCGCGGACACGACGATGCGGACCGCTTCCGGCTGCAGGCCTTTCATGAGCTGGAGCACGTCGGCACCGTTCAGGCCGGGCATGCGGTAGTCGGAGATGACGACGTCGAAGTCCTGTTCGCCGGCACGGAGCACGGCCGCTTCCGGCTCGTCGAACGCTTCGATCACGACGTCGTCCGCCGGGAATGCCGCGCGCAGGGTGCGCCGCAACGCGCTCAGCACGGACGGTTCGTCGTCAAGAATGAGAATGCGGCGCATCGGGAGACCCTGACTTCACGAAAAGTTGTAATTCGATCGACGAGCGGCGCTCGTATTCGGTGAGCTGCTTCAGCATCCGGTCGGACAGCACATGGTCGGCCGACAGCAGCAGCGTCCCTTCCGGGGACAGCAGGTCGCGGCTGAGCACCATGCCCGGCTTGAGCTGGGCCGTGCCCATCGCGACTTCGGCGATCACCTCGGCCACGCTGCGCCCGGTGCGGATATCGTAGAACGCTTCGACGACTTCCGGGTCGTAGCGCTTGCCGCGGCTTTCCGCGACGAGTTCCGTCGCCTGCGCCGCATCCGCGCGGCGCTGCGCGAGCAGGCCCCGCTGCAGCGCCTCGTAATCGTGGGCCACCGCCAGGATGCGCGCCCCGAGCGGAATGTCGAAGCCGGCCATGCCTTCCGGGAAGCCGGCGCCGTCGAAGCGCTCGCGGTGGGCGCCGATGATGCGTGCCGCCTCGCGCAATTCCTCGAGCGGCATCAGGAGCTGTTCGCCCAGGTGCGGGTAGGTGCGGTAGAGCCCGAGATTGTCACCTTTCAGCACGGATTCCGGAATGCCGATCAGGCCGTCGGGAAAGCCGGTTTTGCCGATTTCGTGCAGCAGGCCCGCCACGAAGATGTCCTGCGCCTCGCGCGCGGTCAGGCCCATGCGCATGGCGATGCGGCGCGCCAGGTCGGCGACCTTGCGGCCGTGGCCGGGCACGGCGCCGGCGCGCGTCTCGACCATGCTCGAGAACACCTTGATGAGCGTGAGGAAGTTGTTCTTGAGGCGTTCGTGCGAGGCCTGCAGCGATTTCTGGGCTGCGGACAATTCCGCAGTCCGTTCGCGCACGCGCTGCTCCAGGTTCGCGTTCAGGTCGCGCAGCTGCTCGTTCTGCTGGCGCGTCAGTTCTTCGAGCCGGATCTTTTCGCGCTGCAGCGACTGGCGTTCCAGCGCGTCGCGCACGACGAGCAGGATGGCCTCCTCGTTCCACGGCTTCGTGATGTAGCGATAGACCTCGCCGCGGTTGATCGCGCCGACGGTGGCCTCGTGGTCGGCGTGGCCCGTCAGCAGCAGGCGCAGCGTATCCGGCCAGCGCTGGCGCACGCGTTCGAGGAATTCGGTGCCGTTCACCTCCGGCATCTGCATGTCGGAGATCACGATGTCGACGTGCTCTTCTTCCAGCACGGCCCACCCGGCCGCGGCGCTGCCCGCGACGAGGACCTTGTAGTGTTCGCGGCGGAACAGGCGGCGCAGCGCGGCGAGGATGTTCGGCTCGTCGTCGACGCACAGGATCGTGGCCGCGGGCGCATCCGGGCGCGCGGTGGCGGAAAACATGTTCATGACTGAGCCTCCATGGCGCCAGCCCTCTCGATAATGTCGTTCATGGCTAATCTTGCATCAAAAGGCGGCACGCTTCCTCGAACTGCCCTTCCGTCTCGCGGCACACGGCCTGCAGTTGTTCCGGCAACAGGCCGAGGTTGGCCGCCGCCACGCCGGCCATGCGCCCGTTCGGATCGAGCGCGTGCACCAGCCCGTTCGCGACGTGCACGACGCCGGGGATGTCGGCCAGGTCGGCCGCGGCCGGCGCGTGGTGCCGGCCGATCGCGCGCTGGATCACGGGCGGGAACTTCCACGCCTCGGCAAGCAGCTGGCCGGCGTGCTCGTGGTCCACGCCGAGCACGCGCCGCTCCACCGCGGACAGGCCCACGTCTTCGTACTCGGCGATCACCCGGGCATACTGTTCGGGAAAGCTGATCGCCAGCACGAGCCGGCCGATGTCGTGCAGCAGGCCGCCGATGAAGGCGGCATCCTGGTCGAGCCCCGCCTGGCGCGCGAGGCTGCGGGCGCACAGCGCCGTCGCGATCGAATGGCGCCAGAAGTGCGCGACGTCGACCCTGGGCCCGCCGGCGCCGCCGAAGCGGTCGATGACGGTGCTCGCCACGGCCAGCGCCCGCGCGCTGTCGAACCCGAGCACGACGATCGCCTGCTTCACCGTTTTCACCTTGGCCGGGAGGCCGTAGAACGACGAATTCGCCAGGCGCAGGATCTTCGCGGCCAGCGCCTGGTCGCGCGACATCTTTTCCGCCAGCGTCGTCACGTCGACGTCCTCGCGCCCGAACGAACTGATCAGGTCGAGCACGATGGACGGCAGCGCCGGCAGGTCGCGCAGGCGCTGCACCACCTGGGTAAGTTCCA
Organism: Massilia sp. Masssp94; assembly: GCF_059491305.1. Lineage (NCBI taxonomy): Bacteria > Pseudomonadati > Pseudomonadota > Betaproteobacteria > Burkholderiales > Oxalobacteraceae > Massilia > Massilia sp. Masssp94. The sequence goes on along the minus strand of NZ_CP168501.1, from coordinate 5,846,322 downwards.
CCACGGTCGTCGTCATGCCGGCTCGATCACGATCAGCCAGCCCCGCGACTGGGAGCCGTTGCCCATCGGCTGCGCGCGGGCATGCAGCCGCTGCTCTCCGAGCTTGTGTTCGAAGGCGAAACTCGCGCCGTCCGGCAGCGGCTCGGGCAAACCCGGGAACAGCTGGCGCAGCGCGCATCCCAGCACGGGCCCCTGCGCCGCGAACAGCCCGTGCGCCGCGCGATTGGCCAGCACGATGGTGCCGGTGTCGTCGCCCGCCAGCACCGGCACGGGCACGTTGTCGAGCGCCTCGTGCACGATGTCGAGGCTGATCTCGCCCTGTTCGATGTCGCTCCGCTGGCGCGCCAGCACGGATTCGAGCTGGCGGTTCACGGCCGCGAGCTTCTGGTTCGCCGTGCGCACTTCCAGCGTGAGCAGGCGGTTTTCGTTGGCCATCGCGCCGTATGCGACCGCCTCCTGGATGTGGCCGCGCAGTTGCTCGTCGTCCCACGGCTTGGTGAGGAATTTGTAGATCGCGCCGCCGTTCACCGCGTCCGTCACCGTCTGCAGCTCGGTGTAGCCGGACAAGACGATGCGCACCGTATCCGGGTACAGCTGGCGCACCTTGCGCAGGAATTCGACGCCGGTCATCTCGGGCATGCGCTGGTCGGACACGATCAGGTCGACGGTATGTTCTTCCAGCAGCTTCAGGCCTTCGCTGCCGCTGTTCGCGGTCAGGATGCGGTAGCCGTCGCCGCGCAGCAGGCGCCGCAGCGACGACACGATGCTCGGCTCGTCGTCGACGAGCAGCAGCGTGGGTTGCGTGCGGTTGAAGCGCAGCAGGCGCGGCGCCAGGCCGGGGCCGGTCTGCAGCAGCGCGGTCAGCGCGTCGAACGGCACCGGCGCGGAGACGAAATCGCCCTGCACCGCATCGCACATGTGACGCGCCAGGAAGTCGCACTGCCCTTCGCGCTCGACGCCGTCGGCGACGACGCGCATGCCGAGGCTGTGCCCCATCGTGACGATCGCATCCACGACCGCCGCCGCGCTGTCCCCGTCGGGCACGCGCGCGATGAAGGAGCCGTCGATCTTGAGGACGTCGATCGGCAGCCGCTGCAGGTTGACGAGGCTCGACGAGCCGGTGCCGAAGCCGTCGAGGCACAGCCGGATGCCCGCGTTGCGCAACGCGTGCAGGCAGTCGGCGAGCCGGCCGGCGTCGTCCGCCAGCAGGTGCTCGGCCAGCTCCAGGTCGAGGCAGCTCGGCGGGACGCCCGCGGCCGCGAGCGCGGGCAGGATGGTCCCCTCCAGGTCGCACATCGAGACCTGGCGCGCCGACAGGTTGACGCCCACGCGCAGCGCCGTGTGTCCGTGCGCGCGCCACTGTGCCGCGTGCGCGGCGGCGTGGCGCAGCACCCAGTCGGCCAGCGCGCCGGCCAGGCCGCACTCTTCGGCCACGCCGAGCAGGGTGGCGGACGGCACCGCGGCGCCGTCGTGGTGCAGGCAGACCGACGCTTCCACGGCGCAGATCGCGCCGCTGACGAGGTCGACCCGCGGCCGGTAGCGCAGGGACAGGCCGTCGCCCGCGAGCGCCTCGCGCAGCGCGAAGCCGATCCGCAGCCGGTCGAGGCCACCGTCGGCGGGCAGCGTATCGTCCCAGCGCTGGGTGCCGGCACCCGCTTCCTGCGCGCACGCGAGGGCGCGGTCGGCGGCCAGCAGCAGGTCTTCCGCCGTGCCTCCGCTCAGGGGGAACGCGGCGCCGCCCACGCAGCAGGTCACGTACACGCTGTGATCGGCGTGTTCGGCGTGTTCGAACGGCGCCGCGACGGTACGAATGATCTCGTCGATGCGCGCCGTCAACTGCGGTTGCTGCGTCCCTTCCAGCAGCAACAGGAATTTGTCGGCACCGTCGCGGGCGACCGTCACCTCCGGCCCGGCGGCGCGCTCGATGCGCCGCGCGATCTCGACCAGCATGCGCTCGCCGCCCGCGTGGCCGACCAGCGCGTGGACGCGCTTGAACAGGTCGAGCTGCAGCGCCGCCACCTGCAGCGGACGCTGGGCCCGCGCGGCACGGCGCAGCGCGTGCTCGAGGCGGTCGCGGAACAGCGCGTGGTTCGGCAGGCCCGTGAGCATGTCGTGCGTCAGGCTGAATTGCAGGTCGCGCTGGGACACCGTCTCCATCGTCACGTCGCTGCCCAGGATCAGCAGGCCGGCGCCGCCCTGCGCCGCGCTGTGCGGCACGGGTTGCGCCACGAAGTCGACGTAGCGCAGCTGCAGCGCGCCGCCGGGACCGGCCAGCTGGACCGGCCAGGCACGGTGCACGACCGGTTCGCCGGTGGTCAGCGCCGCTTTCAACAGTGCCGCGACGCCCTGCTCCGCCACTTCCGGCAGTGCGTCGCCCATCGGCAGGCCGATCAGGTCGCTGCGCCCCACCAGCTGTTTGTACGCGTCGTTCGCATGGGCGAACACGAGGTCGGGACCGACGAGGAAGGCGACGAAACCGGGCGCATGTTCGAGCCATTCGAGCGCGACATAGCCCTCCGGGCATGGCGGCGTCGGCGCCATCCTGGGCGCGGGAAGATGTAAGGTGGCTGCATTCATGGCAGTTTGGCAAAACTCGATCAGCTTGAGAGGAATCAAGCCTTATGTCGAGAATATAGAACATTGCCGCACGGAATGTTCACATATTTGCGGAAACTGTGTCTCTGCGAATACAGTCTGGACGCTCTGGCAACGCTACACCGTACGCGAATACTGCATCCTTTGCAACGGCACGGCGGCCGGCTTGCCGAAATAATCATCGAACACCATGCAGATGTTCCGCACCAGCAGGCGGCCCTTCGGCGTGACGGTGATGCGGTCCGGCGTCACGGTCAGCAGGCCGTCGCGCGCCAGGTCGGCCAGCCGCGCCAGCTCGGGCGCGAAATGCTCCGCGACGGCGACGTCCCAGCGCGCCGCGAGGCCGCGCAGGTCGAGCGCGAAGTCGCACATCAGCTTCTGGATCACGTCGCGCCGCAACAGGTCGTCGCTGCACAGCGCCAGCCCGCGCGCCACGGGCAGCTCGCCGCGGCCGATGCGCGCGTAATACCGCTCGAGCGATTTCTCGTTCTGCGCATAGGTGCCGTTCACGGCGCTGATGGCGGACACGCCGCAGGCGACCATGTCGATGTCCGCGTGCGTCGAATAACCCTGGAAATTGCGGTGCAGGGTGCCGTCGCGCTGCGCGCGCGCGAGTTCGTCGTCCGGCCTTGCGAAATGGTCCATGCCGATGTACACGTAACCCGCCGCGCCGAGCCGCTCGATGCACAGGCCCAGCATCGCCAGCTTCGTCGCGCCGTCCGGGAGGTCCTCGTCGCGGATCAGCTTCTGCGACTTGAACAGCTGCGGCATGTGCGCATAGTTGTAGACCGAGATGCGGTCCGGCGCCGCGGCGACGACCTTGTCGAGCGTCGCCGCCATCGTCGTCACGTTCTGCAGCGGCAGGCCGTAGATCAGGTCGATGCTGATGGAGCGGAAGCCCGCCTCGCGCGCGGCGGTAATGGCGTCGCGCGTCAGCGCTTCCGGCTGGATGCGGTTGACGGCGCGCTGCACGCCCTCGTCGAAGTCCTGCACGCCCAGCGACAGGCGATTGAAGCCTTGGCGGCGCAACGTGCGGATGCGGGCGGCGTCCACGGTGCGCGGGTCGATCTCGATCGAAAACTCGCCCGCGTCGTCGGCCGCGAACGCGTAGCGGCTGCGCAAATGGCCCAGCAGGTCGCCCATCTGGGCGTCGCTGAGGTAAGTCGGCGTGCCGCCGCCGAAATGCAGCTGCTCGACGACGGCGCCGTCCGCGCACAGCGCGGCCTGCATGTCGATCTCGCGCAGCAGGTAGCCCAGGTACTTCACCGCCTTGCCGTGGTCGTTCGTGATGATCTTGTTGCACGCGCAGTAGTAGCACAGCGATTCGCAGAACGGGATGTGCACGTACAGCGACAGCGGCCTGCCCGGCCGCGCGGCGGCGGCAAACTCGCCGGCGCCGAACGCGGGGGTAAAACGGTCGGCGGTGGGGTACGACGTGTAGCGCGGACCGCGCTGGGTCATGCGGGCGATCAGGTCGGCGTCGAATTCGATGGTGGGATGCATGGTCACTCCGGTTCAGCCTTCGCGGCCGTCGATGCGGGCGGCCGTCAGGTAAGGCACATAGACCGCCAGGTAGGCGAGGAAGGCGGCGCTCCAGCACACGGTGGCGAGCACCAGGCCGGTGTCGCGCCAGGCCGGCACGACGCCGGCGGCGAAGCGCAGCACGACAGCCGCCTGCACGAGCACGAACATCGCGGTCTCGCCGCGGCCGGCCTTCAACGGACGGCCCGTGTGGCCCAGCGCCGTGCGGGTGATCATGCCCATGATCAGGCCCGCGAGCGCGCCGACCGTCAGCACGTGCAGCGCGGCGCTGCCCGTGACGACGCCGTACTGCGCCAGCGCCAGCAGCAGGAAGCCGAACGGGATCCAGAAGTACGACACGTGCAGGATCCACAGCAGCGGGTTGCGCCACGTGCGCCACGGCTGCCAGCCGAGCAGGCGCATGGCCTGGCCGACGGCGGCGAACAGCGCGAGGCTGGCCGTCGCGGGCGCCGGCAGGCCGGCGATCCACGCGAGGCCCGCCAGCACGGTCAGCACCAGCGCCCATTTGTCGCGGCGCGCATCCTGCACGGGCTGGGTGCCCGGCGCGCCGTTGCGGGTGAACATGGGGATCACGCGGCCGCCGATCACGATTTCGATCACGACGATCAGGAGGATCGCGGCGTGCACGGGCGCCAGCGGATTCACGCGGATCCAGCCCAGCGCGGCCGCGTGGTAGCACACGTTCGCCAGGGTGAGCAGCGCGAGCAGGCCGACGAGGAACATGTTGCGCATATTGCCCGACTGCTTCAGCACGCGGAACAGCGGCCACGCGGCGACCGGCAGGAACGCGGCGTCCACCAGGGCACCGACGACGGGCGGCGCGGCCAGCATCGCGATCCGCCCCGCCACCCACACGGCGGCGATGGCGGCAAGGGCCTTGCCGCGCGGGGTCCACAGCTTCGTCCAGGCGTAGCCGGCCGTGTACAGGAAGCCGACGACGACGGCCAGCGCGAAGCCGAACACCATCTCGTGCATATGCCACAACATGTCGATGCGCGCGGGCAGGCGCACGCCCGCCTGCGCCGCGATCCACAGCGGCACGGCGAGGGCGCCGAACGCGGCGGCCAGCAGGTAGAACGGGCGGAAGCCGAGGGCGAACAGCGGCGCGCCGTGGCCGGGTGCGGGCGCCGGCCGGGCTTCTTCGATGGTCATGAGGGCCATGGCGGCCTCCTTATAAGTGGTATCTACGCTGCATGTTATGAGCCGCCGGGGCGCCGGACAATCGGCCAAAGTGACTAGTCCGCCGTGCCGATGGGCGTGTCCCGCGCCGTTTCCTAAACTGGGTCAAGCATTTCAAATAAAGCTGCATTTGCGATGCAACTATTGCGGTGTTTCGCCGCACAATGCGGTCCAGGCGCCCCGCTGCGCCACCGATCAATCACAGTGAAGGAACACAAGCCATGCACGCTACACGCAGACTATGGACCTGGCTGGCGATCATCTGCGTACTCTCCTTCGGCACGCTGTTGTTCGTGGGCCGGGAGATCTACCTGAAGGCCCCGCCGATCCCCGCGCAAGTCCTCGACCAACAAGGCCACGTCATCTGGACGGGCGACCAGATCACACGGGGCCAGCAGGCCTGGCTCGCCGCCGGCGGCCAGCAGCTGGGCACCGTATGGGGCCACGGCAGCTACGTCGCCCCCGACTGGTCGGCCGACTGGCTGCACCGCGAAGCCGTCGCCCTGCAGGACGAACTCGCGCAGCGCGGCCACGGCAAGCCGTACGCGCAGCTGGATGCGGCCGCACGGGGCGGCATCGACGCCCTCGTCAAGGACGCCCTGCGCCGCAACACGTACGACGCCGCCACCGGCACCCTGACCTTGAGCGCCGAGCGCACCGCCGCCATCGCGGCCGTCGCCAGCCATTACGCGGGCCTGTTCGGCACCGATCCGAAGCTCGACAAGCTGCGCGAGCAGTACGCGATGAGCGCCGGCTCCCTGCCCGCCGCGGACGACCGCACCGCGCTGACCGGCTTCTTCTTCTGGTCGTCCTGGGCGGCCGCCACCGACCGTCCGGGCGAAACCGCGCTGTCGTACACGAGCAACTGGCCGCACGAGCCCCTCGTCGGCAACACCCCGACGGCCGGCGCCGGCATCTGGTCGGTCGCCAGCATCATCGTCATGATCGGCGCCATCGCCGGCATGGTGTTCTTCCACTCCACGCAGCCAGAAGAAGCCGATCCGAAGCCGCCCAAGGACGATCCGCTGTTCAAGCTGAAGGCCACGCCGTCGATGAAGGCCACGCGCAAGTACTTCGCCGTCGTCGTCGCGCTGATCCTCGCCCAGGTCGGCATGGGCGTGATCACCGCGCACTACTCGGTCGAAGGCCACAGCTTCTTCGGCATCCCGCTGGGCGACATCCTGCCGTTCACGATCAGCCGCACGATCCACACCCAGTTCGCCGTGCTGTGGATCGCCACCGCGTGGCTCGCGACGGGCCTGTACATCGCGCCCGCCATCTCCGGCCATGAGCCGAAGTTCCAGGCGCTGGGCGTGAACGTGCTGTTCTACGCGCTGCTGTTCATCGTCGCCGGCTCGACCGCGTGCGGCTGGCTCGGCACGCTGCAGCACCGCGGCGTCGACTTCAGCTTCTGGCTCGGCAACCAGGGCCTGGAATTCACCAGCATGGGCCGCGTGTGGCAATACCTGCTGTTCGTCGGCCTGCTGTTCTGGGCCTTCCTGCTGGGCCGCGGCCTGTGGCCCGCGCTGCGCAAGCCGTCCGAGAGCCGCGGCCTGATCGCCATGGTGTTCCTCGCGGCCGTCTGCATCGGCGGCTTCTACGCCACGTCGCTGACCTGGGGCCAGCATACGCACTACGCCATGGTCGAGTACTGGAGGTGGTGGCTCGTGCACCTGTGGGTCGAAGGCTTCTTCGAGGTGTTCGCCACGGCCGTCATCGCCCTGCTGTTTACCCGCCTGGGCCTGATCCGCGCGGCCAGCGCCAACGCCGCCATCGTGCTGGAGACCATCGTGTTCCTGTTCGGCGGCATCCTCGGCACCCTGCACCACCTGTATTTCACCGGCACGCCGACGGCCGTGATCGCGATCGGCGCCATGTTCTCGGCGCTGGAAGTGGTGCCGCTGTCGATGATCGGCATCGAGGCCTACCGCAACTACCAGCGCATGAAGGCCGCGCCGTGGGTGGCGAGCTACCGCTGGGCGATCCTGTGCTTCATCGCCGTCGGCTTCTGGAACACCGTCGGCGCGGGCCTGCTGGGCTTCTCGATCAACACCCCGATCGCGCTGTACTACATGCAGGGCCTGAACATGACGGCCGCGCACGGCCACGCCGCGCTGTTCGGCGTGTACGGCATGCTGGGCGTGGGCCTGATGCTGTTCTGCCTGCGCGGCCTGACGGACCGCCTGGCCTGGTCGGACGCCCTCCTCAAGCCGATGTTCTGGCTGCTGAACATCGGCCTCGCGATGATGGTGTTCATGGCGCTCGTCCCGGCCGGCATCTACCAGGCCTGGGCCAGCATCTCGAAGGGCATGTGGTTCGCGCGCTCGCCGGAAGTGATCCACTCCCCGTTCATGGAGAACATGGTGTGGCTGCGCGTGCCGGGCGACATCGTGTTCGCGCTGGGCACCCTGTTCCTCGCGCTGTTCGTGCTGCGGGTGATGCGCCGTCCGGCCCGCCCGGCCACGGTCCCGGTGGAGGTGCCGATCGAGATCGCCGGCCGGCCCGCCGCCAAGGCCCGCGTTTCCACCAAGGCCTGAACCACGGGCGCCGGAGCGGACATGCGTCTCACCGAACATACCGACTATGCCCTGCGCGTCCTGATGTACCTGGGCGCCAACGGCGGTCGCCTCGCCACCACCGGCGAGGTGGCCGCCCTGCACGGGATCTCGCATCATCACCTGACGAAGATCGTGAACGAGCTGGGACATGCCGGGTTCGTGGAGACCGTGCGGGGCCGCTGCGGCGGCATCCGCCTCGCCCGCGCGCCCGCGGACATCACCGTGGGCGACGTCGTGCGCCACACCGAGCGCGATTTCAACCTCGTCGCCTGCCTGGACGGCCGCGCCCGCGCGTGCCCGCTCGCGCCGGCGTGCGTGCTGAAAGGGGCGCTGTGCCGCGCGACGGCCTGTTTTCTCGAGTCGCTGGACGGCATTGCGCTGTCCAGCCTCATCGCACCATCATGAACGATCTTCTCGACCTGCGGGCCCTGCCCGCCCCCGAACCCATGGAGCGCGTGCTGGCCGCGCTCGATGCCCTCCCCGACGGCGCGCGGCTGCGCGTGCTGCTGGCGCGCGAGCCGCACCCGCTGTACGGCATCCTCGCACGCACCGGCTACCGCTGGCAATCCGAGTGGCAGGACGACGGCTGCCTCGTGACCATCGCGCGGAACGCCTGATGCGGCGCGCCGTCGACACTACCCGCCTCCCGCCGCCCGCCGTGCCGCTCGCGTTCCTGCTCGCGGCGCCGTGGTTCGGGGTGGCGGCGGGCGTCGTCGTCGCGTGGCACGGCGCGGACCAGCGCGACGCGAACACGGCCGCGCCGGCGCTGGCCGCCGTACACCTCGTCACGCTGGGCTTCCTGACGATGACGATGGCCGGCTCGCTGCTGCAGATGGTGCCCGCCGTGGCCGGCCTGCCGCTGCGCGGGACGTCCAGCGTCGCCGCCTGGAGCTGCCCGCTGCTGGGTGCCGGCGCGGCGCTGCTCGCGGCCGCGTTCCTGTCCGGGCATCCCCTGTTGTTCGCGCTGGCGGGCGCCGTGCTGCTGGCGGCGTTCGGTGTGCTGCTGGCCTGCCTGCTGCCCTCGCTGTGGCAACGGACCCGCGCCGCGGCGGCCACCGCCCACATCGCCGGCGGCATGCGCGCCGCCGTCGCGGCGCTGCTGGCGTGCGTCGTGGCCGGCCTGCTCCTCGCCGGCTGGCTCGCGGGCGGCCCGGCCGTCCCCGTGCTGCCGCTGGTCGACACCCACGCGGCGCTGGGCCTGGCCGGCTGGGTGGTGCCGCTCGTGATGGCCGTGTCGTTCCAGGTGATCCCGATGTTCCAGGCGACCGACCCGTTTCCGCCGCTCGCAGCACGCGTGCTGGTGCCGCTGGTGCTGCTCGCATCGGCCGGATGGATCGCGGGCCGCTGGCTGGACGCGCCCTGGCGCACCGTGCCCGCGCTGGCCGGCGCCGCGCTCGTCACCGCCTATGCCGGCCTGGCCGCTTCCCTGCTGCTGCGGCGCAAACGCACGCGCACGGCGGCCGGCACGCCCTACTGGCTGCTGTCGCTCGCGGCGCTGACCGGAGCCGCGTGGCTGTTCGCCTGGCCGGGCGGCGCATCGGACGCCCTCGTCGGCGTCTGCTTCCTCGCGGGCTGCGCGATGTCAGCCGTGAACGGCATGCTGTACCGGATCGTCCCGTTCCTCGTGTGGCACCACCTGCGCGCCGGCCTGCCGCCGCACGTGCCGGTGCCGAAGTTCGCGGAACTCATCGCCCCGAGCCGCCTGCGCACGCAATGCCGCTGGCACGCCGCGGCCGTCGCGGTGCTGCTCGCCGCGTGCGCGGTGCCGCCCCTGGCGTCAGCCGGCGGCCTGTTGCTGGCCCTGGCCTGCCTGCGGCTGGGGCTCGACCTCGCGGCGCCCGTGCTGCGGCATCGCTGGGCGTCTTGACCGGCGCGACCAGCCCAGCATGCCGAGGCCCAGCGCGAACACCGCCGCCATGCCGGGTTCCGGCACGTCGCCCGCCGGCGGCGCCCGCAGGACGAACGACAGGTTGTCCGCATAGCCATCGTTGTCGCCCGAGACGAGCCGCTCCATCGACAGCCAGAACGACAGCTTGCGGGTGCCCGTCGGCACGAAACCGTCGGTCTCGCGGAACATCAGGCCGGTCTGGTCGTTGCGGTCCTGCGGCGTCACGGGGCCGAGCACCGAGTTCCCGACTTCGTTGTCGAATTCGTCGAGGAACTGCACGTAGAACAGCGCGTTGTCGCCCTGGTCCTGCCAGCCGCCGAGCCAGCCGGTCAGCGAATAGGCGATCGTGCCGGACGTCGCCGTGCCGAAGTCCAGCGTCTGCCAGCCGACGGCATACTGGCCGAACCCGGCGAACATCCTGTTGCCGCGGTCCGCCGGTCCCGGCTGCGTGGGCAGCACCCAGTTGCTGCCGTAGTCCACGGACTGGAACGCGCTGTAGCCCGCGTAGCCGGTCCAGCCGGCGAGGCCGGCTTCGGCATCGCCGTTGACGACGAGGTTGCTGCCGTAGACGACGGCGGCCTGGCCGTTGCATGCCGCCGCGAGCAGCGCGGCGGCCATGAGGAAGCGAACATGCATGGACATCTCCTGATCAAACGATACGATACTGGTCGAGTTGCGCCGCGCCCCGCATCGCCGGATCGCTGATCGACGGCAGGCCGTTTTCCAGGTGGCCGGCGAAGCGCCGCAGCCAGCCCGGCATGCCGTTGACACGCGCCGCGTAGTCGTACCAGTTGGCGGTCTGCGCCAGCGACAGGCGCAACGTGCTGCGCGAGCGCGCGGGCACGCGCACGTCGGGGATCCGCATCGTCGTGTACTTGTTGGCGATGAGCTGGAAGGTGCATGGCTGGCCGCCGTTGTTCACGAAGTCGACGACGAGCTCTCCGGCCCGGCGGTCGGCGCGCACGACCACTTCCGGCAACGGGGCGTCCGCGGTGCGGCGCACGTCGCCCGCGACATGGCGGTGGAAGCCGTTCGGTCCCAGCACCCACAGGTCGTAGCCGGCGCCCGTCGTCCAGCGGCCCGTCAACTGCTTGCCCGCTTCGACCGTGTAGCGGCGCGGGACCTGGTCCAGGGCCAGGCGGTCGTACACGTGGAACACGGCACCGGCTTCACCGGCATTCTCGAACGTGAGATCGACCAGGCCGCCGGTCGCGGACACCTGCGCCTGCACCTGCAATTCGTACGGCAGCGCACGGGCCGGCCGCACGCCGGCGGCCTGCACGGGGGCCGACAGGGCCGTCGGGATCGCCGGGACCTTGGTGCTGCCCAGGCTCAGCGCCAGCGCGCGCCGCGCGGCCGTATCGGGCAAGGCGGCCGCGCTGTCGTTCGGGTTCACGAAATCGAAGCAGGACAGCAGGTTGCCGCTCACGGCACGCCGCCACGGGCTGATGAGCGGCTCGCGCACGCCGAAGCGCGCCTCGATGAAGCGGACGATCGACGAGTGGTCGAACACCTGCGAATTGACCCAGCCGCCCTTCGTCCACGGCGAGATGACGTACAGCGGCACGCGCGGACCCAGGCCATACGGACGGTGCAAGGTGCGCGCGTCGGCGCCGTTGAGGATGTGGTGGTATTCGCCGGTCGTGTCGACGGTCGATGCGCCCGCGAGCCGGGCCTGCGCCGGATCGGGGCTGTACGTCGTGTACGACGGGACGGCCGGCGGCGGCATGTGGTCGAAGAAACCGTCGTTCTCGTCGAAGTTGATGATGAAGACCGTCTTGCTCCAGCTCTCCGGATTGGCCGTCAGCGCATCGAGCACCCGCGCGATGTAGTCGGCGCCCGACGCGGGGCTCGATGGCCCCGGGTGCTCGGACCCTTCGGCGGTGGCGACGACCCAGCTCACCTGCGGCAGCCGGTTGGCCAGCACGTCCGCCTTCAGCAGGTCGAGATCGCGCGTGCTCACGCCGCGGCTGCGCAGCGACGGCGAATAGCCCGGCCGCTGGTACCACGCGTTGCGGAACGAACGGAAGCCGGCCAGCGAATTGTCGGTGAAGTTGTCCGCCATGTTCTGGTAGACCTGCCAGCTGATCCCGGCCGCTTCCAGGCGCTCGGGATACGTCGTCCAGCGGTAGTCGGTGTTCGGGTCCGGATTGAAATCGTCGTGGCTGTTGTCGGTCGACGGACCGCCCGCGGCGCCCAGCGGGTCGTTATGGCCGGTGAACAGGAACAGGCGGTTCGTGTTGGTGCCGGTCTGCGTCGCGCAATGATAGTGATCGCAGATCGTGAAGGCGCGGGCGAGCGCGAACTGGAACGGCACGTCGGCCTCGGCGTAATAGCCCAGCGCATGGTTCTGCTTCACGGTACACCAGTCGTTCATGCGGCCGTGGTCCCACGCCAGCTGCGCATCCAGCCACGCGTGCGGCGTGCCGGCCACGCGCATGACCGGGAAATCCTGCACGGTATTCAGGCGGAACGGCGCGATGGCGCGGCTCTGCGGCCAGTTCGGACGCCCCGGCACCGGCGCGCCGCCGACGGTCTGCTGCACGAAGACCGTCTTGCGGTTGAAGAGGTTCCGCCGGTCCATCACGGGAATCGGGAACGGATCGCCGAATCCCCGCACGCCTTCCAGCGTGCCGAAATAATGGTCGAAGCTGCGGTTCTCCTGCGTCAGCACGACGATGTGCTCGACGTCCTGCAGGCTGCGGGTGCGCTGGTTGGCCGGCAGGGCCAGCGCCTTCTGGATCGCGGGCGGGAAGGAAGCGAGGACGGCACTGGCGCCGCCGGCCTGCGCCAGCGTGCGGAGGAAGCCGCGGCGGCTCATGCGTGCACCATCGGCGCGGGAAACGCGAGATCGAAAGATTGCATTTGAATGTTCCAGGTTAATTATTGGAAATACACCTCATGCTCAACAAGGCTTCAGCGTAGGCATCGATGATGAAATGTTGATGACAAGTTAATTTTTCGAAGTTTTGATCTGGATCAACGATCTCACCTCGATCAAACCGGTAAGGTGGGCCCATGGACAAGTTCAACCCGCCGCCGGCCGACCCCTGGGCCGACATCGAACCGCCTACCGTGACCGACCGCCTGCTGCACGCGGCCCTGGGCCGCATGACGTCCGGCATTTCGCCCGCCGCGCTGGCGCTCGCGTGGATGGACTGGAGCCTGCACCTGGCGCAATCGCCGGGAAAATGGGCCCGGCTGTGCGACAAGGCCTTGCGCAAGGCCGGCCGTTTCGGCGACTACGCCGCGCGTGCCGCCGCCGGACCGGCGGCACCCTGCATCCAGCCATTGCCGCAGGACCGCCGCTTCGACGGCGCCGCGTGGCAGCGGTGGCCGTTCAACGTGATCCAGCAAGGCTTCCTGCTCAACCAGCAGTGGTGGCACAACGTCACGACCGGCATCGGCGGCGTCGCGCCGCACCACGAACAGGTCGTATCGTTCGTCGCGCGCCAGCTGCTCGACATGATGTCGCCCGTGAACTACGTCGCGACGAATCCCGAGGTGCTGCAGGCCACGGCGCAACAGGGCGGCATGAATTTCTCGAAGGGGGCGGCGCACTTCGCGGACGACTGGTGGCGCCTGCTGACGGGCCGCCAGCCGGCCGGCGCCGAAGACTTCGTGCCGGGCCGCCAGGTGGCCGTCACGCCCGGCCGGGTCGTCCTGCGCAACCGGCTGATGGAGCTGATCCAGTACGCACCCGCGACGGCCGACGTGCATGCGGAACCCGTGCTGATCGTGCCCGCGTGGATCATGAAGTACTACATCCTCGACCTGTCGCCGCACGATTCGCTCGTGAACTACGTCGTCGGGCGCGGCCACACCGTCTTCATGATCTCGTGGCACAACCCGGGCGACGCGGACCGCGATCTCGGCATGGACGACTACCTGCACCTGGGCGTGCTCGCCGCGCTCGATGCCGTCACCGCCATCGTCCCCGACCGGCGCGTCAACGCCGCCGGCTACTGCCTGGGCGGCACCCTGCTCGCGATCGCCGCCGCGTACCTGGCGGGCCGGCGCGACGCGCGCCTGCAATCGCTCACGCTGCTCGCCGCCCAGACGGATTTCACGGAGCCGGGCGAGCTGTCGCTGTTCATCGACGACAGCGAACTGGATTTTTTGGAAGATATCATGTGGCGCCAGGGCTACCTGCAGACGCGCCAGATGGCCGGCGCCTTCCAGCTGCTGCGCTCCAACGACCTCGTGTGGTCGCGCATCGTCAACGACTACCTGCTCGGCCAGCGCCCGCCGATGAACGACCTGATGGCGTGGAACGCGGACGCCACGCGCATGCCGTACCGGATGCACAGCGAATACCTGCGCCGGCTGTTCCTGAAGAACGACCTGTTCGAGGGTAGGTACCGCATCGACGGCAGGCCCGTGGCGCTGGCCGACATCCGCGCGCCGCTGTTCGTCGTCGCCACCGAATCGGACCACGTGGCGCCGTGGAAGTCCGTCTACAAGATCAACCTCGTGGCCGACGCCGACGTCACGTTCGTGCTCACGAGCGGCGGCCATAACGCGGGCATCGTCAGCGAACCGGGGCACCGCGGCCGGCACTACCGCCTCGCGCGCCGCAGCGACGGCGCCACGTACGTCGCCCCGGACGACTGGCTGGCCGCGACGCCCGCGCGCGACGGCTCGTGGTGGCCCGCCTGGGCCGACTGGCTGGCAGCCGGCAGCACGGGCCGCACCGCGCCGCCCGCGCCGGGCGCCTCGCTCGGCCCCGCACCCGGCCGCTACGTGCTGGAACGCTGAACCCTCACTGGAGAATCCCATGCAGAACGCTCTCATCGACCTGCGCGGCAAGCGCGGGCTCATTCTCGGCATCGCCAACGACCGCAGCATCGCCTGGGGCTGCGCCCGCGTGATGGCCGCGTGCGGGGCCGAACTGGCCGTGACCTACCTGAACGACGCCGCCGAACCCCACGTGCGCCCGCTGGCCGAAACACTGCGCTGTCCGCTCGTGCTGCCGTGCGACGTGCGCGCGCCCGGCCAGCTCGAGGCCGTGTTCGACGCGGTGCGCACCGAATGGGGCACGCTCGATGTCGTCATCCACGCGATCGCGTACGCACCGAAGGACGATTTGCAGGGCCGCGTCGTCGACTGCTCGGCGGCAGGCTTCGCGCTGGCGATGGACGTGTCGTGCCATTCCTTCATCCGCTGCGCGAAACTGGCGGAGCCGCTGATGCCGCACGGCGGCTGCCTGCTGACGTTCACGTTCTACGGCGGCGAGAAGGTCGTCCCCCACTACAACCTGATGGGCCCCGTGAAGGCGGCGCTGGAAGCGTCGGTGCGCGCGCTCGCGGTGGAACTGGGCAGCCGGCGCATCCGCGTGAACGCCGTGTCGCCGGGCCCGATGGGCACGCGCGCCGCGTCCGGCCTGGAACACTTCGACGAGCTCCTCGACGATGCCTGGTCGCGCGCGCCCGAGCACATGCTGGCCCGGCTCGACGACGTGGGCGCGTTCGCCGCCTTCCTGGCGAGCGACGGCGCGCGCCTCGTGACGGGCAACGTCGAATACGTCGACGCCGGCTACCACGTGCTGGGGTGACCGATGGACACCATCAGCAACCGCACGTTCGACGAACTGAAGGTCGGCGACAGCGCGAGCCTCGCCCGCACGCTGACCCGCGCCGACATCGAACTGTTCGCCGTCATGTCGGGCGACGTCAATCCGGCCCACCTGGACGAGGAATACGCGCGCAGCAGCATGTTCCATGAAGTGATCGCGCACGGGATGTGGAGCGGCGCCCTGATCTCCACGGTACTCGGCACCCAGCTGCCCGGCCCGGGCACGATCTACCTGTGCCAGTCGCTGCGCTTCCTGAAACCCGTGGGCCTGGGCGACACCGTGACCGTGCTGCTCACCGTCGCCCGCCTCGATCCGGACAAGCACCGCGTGACGCTCGACTGCACGGTGACGAACCAGCACGGCCAGCAGGTGGCGAGCGGCACGGCGGAGGTCATCGCGCCGGCCGAGAAGGTCGCGCGGCCCCGTATCGCGCTGCCGGAAGTCCGCCTGCGCGAGCGCGGCAGCCGCTACCGCGCGCTGCTGGCGGCCGCGCAGGATGCGCCGCGCGTGCATACCGCCGTCGTCCACCCGGTCGATACGGTGTCGCTGCTGGGCGCCGTCGAAGCGGCGCGCGAGGGCCTGATCACGCCGGTGCTCGTCGGCCCGGAAGCGAAGATCCGCCAGGCGGCCGAGCTGGCGAACGTCGACCTCGCGCCGTACCGCATCGTGCCGACCGCGCACAGCCACGCGGCCGCCGATGCCGCCGTGGCGCTCGCGCGCACGGGCGAGGTCGGCGCCATCATGAAGGGCGCGCTGCACACGGACGAATTGATGCATGCCGTCGTCGCCCGCGACACCGGCCTGCGCACGGGCCGCCGCATCAGCCACGTGTTCGCGCTGGACGTGCCCACGTATCCGCGTCCCCTGCTCCTCACGGACGCCGCCATCAACATCTACCCGACGCTGGAGGACAAGCGCGACATCGTCCGCAACGCGATCGACCTGGCGCACGCGCTGGGCATCGCGGCGCCGCGCGTGGCGATCCTGTCCGCGCTCGAGACGGTGTATCCGAAGATCGCGTCGACCATCGAGGCGGCCGCGCTGTGCAAGATGGCTGACCGCGGCCAGATCGAGGGCGCGATCCTCGACGGGCCGATGGCGTTCGACCTCGCCGTATCGGAAGCAGCGGCGCGCACGAAAGGGTTCGTGTCCCCGGTGGCCGGCCAGGCCGACATCCTCGTCGTGCCCGACCTGGAAGCGGGCAATATGCTGGCCAAGCAGCTGGAGTACCTGGCGGAAGCTCAGGTGGCCGGCATCGTGATCGGGGCGCGCGTGCCCATCATGCTCACCAGCCGCGCGGACGGCCCGCTGGCCCGGCTCGCGTCGTGCGCGCTCGCGTCCCTGCTCGTGCGCCACTCGACAGGTCTCGCCGTGATCGGATCATCATGAGCAAGGGATATGCATGCATCAACGCCGGCTCGTCCAGCATCAAGTACGCCGTCTACGTCGAACGGGGCGCGGATCTCGTCGCGACGGCGCACGGCCAGGTGGCGGGTCACGGCCCCGCGCAACTGCGTGCCGTCGTCGGCCAGGTCGAGAACCACCTCGCGCCGGCCCGGCTCGCGGCCATCGGCCACCGCGTCGTCCACGGCGGGAACGATCACGCGGGACCGGCGCTCGTCACGCCGGCCCTGCTGGCGGAGCTGCAGGCCCTCGCCCCGCTCGCGCCGCTGCACCAGCCGCACACCGTGGCCGGCATGGACGCGATGGCGCGCCTGCATCCGGGCCTGCCGCAGGTCGCCTGCTTCGACACCGCGTTCCACCTCGGGAACCCGCGGGTCGCGCGCCTGTACGGCCTGCCGCGCGCGCTCGCGGACGAGAACATGCTGCGCTACGGTTTCCATGGCCTGTCGTACACCCACATCGCCGACACCTTGCCCGCGATCGAACCGCGCGCCCGTGGCCGCGTCGTCGTCGCCCACCTGGGCAGCGGCGCCAGCATGTGCGCCATGGTCGACAGCCGCAGCGTCGCGACGTCGATGGGCTTTTCCGCGCTGGACGGCCTGCCGATGGCCACGCGCTGCGGCGCCCTCGACCCCGGCCTCGTGCTGCACCTGCTGCGCGCAAAACGGATGACGCCGGACGCGCTGGAACGCCTGCTGTACCTCGACAGCGGCCTGTTGGGCATCTCCGGCATCAGCGGGGACATGCGCACCCTGCTCGCGAGCCTGGACCCGGCCGCGCGCGAAGCGGTCGACGTGTTCGTCTACCGCATCGCGCGCGAACTCGGATCCCTGGCCGCGGCCGCGGGTGGCCTCGACGTGCTCGTGTTCACGGGCGGCATCGGCGAACACGCGGCGGCCATCCGCGCCCGCGTGTGCGAGCAGGCCGCGTGGCTGGGCGTGCGCCTCGACGCGGACGCCAACGCCACCCACGGCCCGCGCCTGCACGCGCCGGACAGCGCCGTCGCCGTGTGGGCGCTGCCGGCCGACGAGGAAGCCGTGATCGCGCGCGAGACGAAACGGGTCGCGGACGCTTATCCCTCGTAGGCGCGCAATCCGTCCGCGTCGAGGATCGCGATGTCGCGCCCGTCCACGCGCACGAGTTCGCGCCGCGTGAGATCGTTCAGCACGCGCGAAAAATACTCGGGCGTGATGTTCAGGCGCGACGCGACGAGGCGCTTGCTGACTGAAAGCCGCACCGTCGCGCCGGATTCGGGCGCATCCTTCAGCAGATAGCCGACGACGCGCTGGCCGCCCGTGTGCAGGGTGTACGCCTCGACATCGGCGACGAGGCCGTGCAGGCGCCGGCTCATCCCCGCCAGCATGCGCCGGGCGAACGCCGGGCTCTGTTCCAGTTCGGCGAAGATGGCTTCCTTGCGCACGTGCAGCAGCAGGCAGTCTTCCAGCGCCGTCGCCGTCACGAAGTACGGCTTTTCCATGAACATGACCGCCTCGCCGAACGTCTTGCCGGGGCCGAGGATCTCGATGACCTTTTCCTGGCCCTGCGGCGAGATGAAGGCCAGCTTGACCTGGCCGTACAGGATCGAGTGAAACCCCTCGCACGGGTCGCCCCGCTCGACGATGGTGCGGCCGCGGTCGACGTGCCGCTCGGTGGCCGCGGCGCCGACGGCGCGCAGCTCCTCCTCGCCGAGGTCGGAAAACAGCGGCAGGCGGCGCAGGAAGGTGCAAGGGTCGATGGTGGCCACGGTCGCGGGACGTCATGAAATGGTCGGGATGCCGCCATTCTCGCGCGGTCGGGCGCCGCGCGGGATAGTCCGGAAGAACTAGGCGGCGTCCTCCATCGTGCCGACTTACGCGCGCGGGGAAGCCGCCTACAATCGGACCATCCTCCTCCTTGTCACGGATTTCCCCATGCAGCTCTCGAATTTTTCCGATTTCCTCGCCGCCGCGCGCGCCCAGCCCGAGGCGCAGCGCCTGCTGTTCGTCTTCGCGGTCGCCGAACTGCCGCAGGCGCACACGCCGGGCCAGGCGCGCCGCTTCGAGGAAGGCCGCGGCGGCGCATTGGCGCCCGTGATGTGCGTCGACAAGGGCCTCGACGAGCTCGCGGATTTCGGCGTGCTGGCCGACGAGTCGCGCGCGACGGGCCAGCCGTGGGACATGGTGTTCGTCGCGGCGCTGGCAGGGGAACAGCAGGCGTCCGGCATCGACCGCGGCCTCAAGATGATGATCGACGCCGTGCACCGCGGCGCCATCGAACGGTTCCTCGCGTTCGACCCGGACGGACACGCCGTGCGATTTGCTTGAACCCGTTCAAGGCGAGAGAGGCGGCGCGTCATTATGCTCCATGCGTTACCGTTCACCCGCCCGCCATGACCTCTCCCTCCCTCGAACTCGTTTGTCCCGCCGGCAGCCTGCCGGCCCTCAAGGCCGCCATCGACCACGGCGCCGACTGCGTCTACCTCGGCTTCCGCGACGCGACCAACGCGCGCAACTTCGCCGGCCTGAATTTCTCCGAAGGCGCCATCTCCGAAGGCATCCGCTATGCCCACGACCGCAACCGCAAGGTCTTCCTCGCCCTGAACACGTATCCGCAGCCGGGCGGCGACGGCCCGTGGCGGCGCGCGCTCGACCGCGCCGCCACGCACGGCATCGACGCCGTGATCCTGGCCGACCCGGGCCTGATGGACTACGCGGCGCGCGTGCATCCGCAGCTGCGGCTGCACCTGTCCGTGCAGGGATCGGCGACGAACATCGACGCCATCGCCTTCTACCACCGCCACTTCGGCATCGCGCGCGCCGTGCTGCCGCGCGTGCTGTCGCTGGCCCAGGCGGAAAAAGTCATCGAGCATTCGCCCGTCGAGATCGAAGTGTTCGGCTTCGGCAGCCTGTGCGTGATGGCCGAGGGCCGCTGCCAGCTGTCGTCGTACGCCACCGGGGAATCGCCCAACACGCATGGCGTGTGCTCGCCCGCGAAGGCCGTGCGCTGGACGCGGACGCCGCGCGCACTGGAGGCGCGCCTGTACGACGTCCTGATCGACCGCTACGCCGACGGCGAGCAGGCCGGCTACCCCACCTTGTGCAAGGGCCGCTTCGACGTGGACGGCGAGACGTATTACGCGATCGAGGAACCGGCGAGCCTGAACACGCTCGAGATCCTGCCGAAGCTCGCGGCGGTGGGCGCGCGCGCCGTCAAGATCGAAGGCCGCCAACGCAGCCCCGCGTACGTGGCCCAGGTCACGAAGGTGTGGCGCGCCGCGATCGACGCCTGCCTCGCGGAACACGGCCGCTACACGGTCCGGCGCGAGTGGATGACGAGCCTGGACAACGTCGCCGAAGGCAGCCAGCACACGCTGGGTGCCTACCACCGCCCCTGGAAATGACCCCGCACCGGAAGACCATCATGAAGATTGCCCTCGGGCCCCTGCAATACTACTGGCCGCGCGACACGGTGTTCGCGTTCTACGATGCGATGGCGGAAACGCCCGTCGACATCGTCTACCTCGGCGAAACGGTCTGCTCGCGCCGGCACGAGCTGCGTCCTTCCGACTGGCTCACCCTGGCCGAACGGCTGGCCGGCGCCGGCAAGGACGTCGTGCTGTCCACCCAGGTGCTGATCGAATCGCCATCCGACCTGAGTACCCTGCGCCGCGTGGGCGGCAACGGCCGCTTCCTCGTCGAGGCCAACGACATGGGCGCCGTCCACTGCGTCGACGGCCGCCCCTTCGTCGCCGGCCCCCACCTGAACGTGTACAACCCGGCCACGCTGGCCGTGCTCGCGCGTGCCGGCGCCGTGCGCTGGGTCGCGCCGCTGGAAATGCCGTCCGCCAGCCTCGCCGCCATGCAGGCCGCCCTGCCGGCCGGCGTGGAGACCGAGGTGTTCGCCTACGGCCGCATGCCGCTCGCGTTTTCCGCGCGCTGCTTCACGGCGCGCCACCGCAACCTGCCCAAGGACGATTGCCGCTTCAGCTGCCTGGAGCACCCGGACGGCCTCGTGCTGAACACGCAGGAAGGCAAGCCGTTCCTCGTCCTGAACGGCATCCAGACCCAGTCCGCGAAGGTCTACAACCTCGTCGACGTACTGCCCGCCATGCGCGCACTGGGCGTGGGCGTCGTACGTCTCAGCCCGCAGTCGGCCCACATGGCGGACATCGTCGCCAGCGTGCACGGCGTGCTGACGGGCGCCCTGACCGGGGCCGCCGCGCGCGAGCGCATGGGCGCGTGGATGCCGGGCGCCGCCTGCAACGGCTTCTGGCACGGCCGCCCCGGCCTCGAGGAGGTCGCCGCATGAACGCATCCCCCTACCGCCTGCCGGCGCCCGTCCGCCACGTCCTGTCCCGGTTGCCCGGCCGGCCCGGCGCGTGGCTGTTCGCGGCGGGCCTGAACGCCGGCCTGAAGCCCCACCTGGACGACGAATCGCGCGCGCAACTGCTGCGCAAGCGGCTGCGCCTGGCCGTGCTGGACGCGGGCGTCGCCTTCGACGTCGCGTGGAACGGGCGCTCGTTCGCGGCCGTGACGTCGAAAACGGCACCGGACGTCGTCATCGGCGCGACCCTGTACGACCTGGGCCTGCTGGCCACGCGCCGCGAGGACCCGGACACGCTGTTCTTCAGCCGCCGCCTGGTCATGGAAGGCGACACGGAACTGGGACTGCTCATCAAGAACACGCTGGACGCCATCGACCGTTGAAAGGAGAACCTGATGGGCCGTGACCGCACCGTTTTCCCCCTCGTCTATTCCTGCTCCGGATGTTCCAGCGCGGCGCAGATGGCCAACCACATCGCGCTGGAACTCGACCGGGAGGAAGTCGCCGAGATGTCGTGCATCGCCGGCGTGGGCGGCGACGTGCCGTCGCTCGTCAAGCTGGCGAAATCCGGGCGGCCCGTCGTCGCCATCGACGGCTGTCCGCTCGAATGTGCGCGCCACTGCCTCGCGCGCCACGGCGTGACGCCGGACCTGCATGTCCAGCTGGCCGAACATGGCGTGCGCAAGCGCTACCACATACGGTTCGACCCGGCCGAAGCGGCCGCCGTCGCGCGCGAGGTGGCGGACGACGTGGCCCTGCTTGCGGCCGAACGCCGATTGCTTCAACCAGTTTAAGGCGGGGCCGGCGGGCCTCGGGGATAGTGGTCGCCTGACTATCACCGAGGATCACATGAACGCCAACGAATCCCTCTTTGCCGCATCCATGCCGACGCAGGACGTGTCGGCCGACGTACTGCAGGAGAAATACGCGAAAGGCGACGAGACGACCGTCGCGGAAGTGCGCGCCCGCGTGGCCCGCGCGCTGGCCGCACACGAACCCGAACCGCTGCGCCTGGAGATGGAGCAGCGCTTCCTGTGGGCGCAGGACCACGGCTTCGTGCCCGCCGGCCGCATCAACTCGGCGGCCGGCATCGGCCTGAAGGCCACCCTGATGAACTGCTTCGTGCAGCCGGTCGGCGACGCGATCAGCGGCCGCGACGGCGCGATCCCCGGCATCTACGGCGCCGTGGCGGAAAGCGCGGAAACGATGCGCCGCGGCGGCGGCGTCGGCTACGACTTTTCCGCGATCCGCCCCGCCGGCAGTCTCGTGAAAGGCACGGCTTCGCGCGCGTCCGGCCCCGTGTCGTACATGGCCGTGTTCGACGCGTCGTGCCGCACGGTCGAATCGGCCGGCGCCCGCCGCGGCGCCCAGATGGGCGTCCTGCGGATCGACCATCCCGACATCGAGGCGTTCGTCGCCGCCAAGGACGGCGGCGCGTTCAGCAATTTCAACCTGTCCGTCGGCGTCACGGACGTCTTCATGCGCGCCGTGCTCGACGATGCCGCCGTCGAGCTGACGCATGCGGCCGAACCGGGGCCGGACGACCGGGCGAACGGCGCATACCTGCGCCCGGATGGCCGCTGGGTGTACCGCACGGTGCGGGCGCGCGACCTGTGGGACAAGGTGATCGGCTCCACCTACGACCACGCGGAGCCGGGCGTGCTGTTCCTGGACCGGATCAACGGCGAGAACAACCTGTACTACGCCGAGACGCTGGCGGCCACGAACCCGTGCGGGGAGCAGCCGCTGCCGCCGTACGGCTGTTGCGACCTGGGCTCGCTCGACCTGACGAAGTTCGTGCGCCAGCCGTTCACGCCGGAGGCGCGCTTCGACCTCGACACGTTCCGCGACGTGACGGCCGTCGGCGTGCGCATGCTCGACCTCGCGCTCGACGCCACCGAATGGCCGCTGCCGCAGCAGGCGGCGGAAGGCCGCAACAAGCGCCGCATCGGCATCGGCTTCCTCGGCCTGGGCAGCGCGCTCGTCATGCTGGGCCTGCGCTACGACGCCGACGAGGGCCGCGCGTTCGCCGCCGACGTCACACGCGCACTTCGGGACGCCGCCTACGATGCATCGGTGGCGCTGGCGCGCGAAAAAGGCGCATTCCCGCTGTTCGACGCGGAACGCTACCTGGACGGCGCGTTCGCGCGGCGCCTGCCGGACGAGCTGCGCGAAGCGATCGCCCGCCACGGCATCCGCAACTCCCACCTGATGTCGATCGCGCCCACGGGCACCATCGCCCTCGCGTTCGCGGACAACGCGTCGAACGGCATCGAACCCGCGTTTTCGTGGGTGTACCAGCGCAAGAAGCGCATGCCGGACGACAGCACGCGCATCTACGAGGTGGCCGACCACGCGTGGCGCCTGTACCGCCACCTCGGCCACGACGTAGCCGAACTGCCGGCGCAGTTCGTGACGGCGCTGGAGATGTCGGCGCAGGACCACCTCGGCATGATGGCGGCCGTGCAGCCGTACGTGGACGGCGCGATCTCGAAGACCGTCAACGTGCCCGCCGACTACCCGTTCGACGACTTCAAGGATTTGTACACGGAGGCGTGGCGCGCGGGGCTGAAGGGCCTCGCCACGTACCGGCCCAACGCCGTCACGGGCAGCGTGTTGAGTGTCGCGCCGCCTGTCGCCGAAGCACCGGACGCCGGCGTGCCGTACCACTTGGATCCGCTGCGCCGCCGTTTCGAGAGCCGCCCGGCCGGGGAACTGGAATCGGTCACCTCGAAGGTCGAATACACGACCCAGGAAGGCAAGAAGACGGTCTATCTGACCATCAGCTTCATGCGCGTGGAAGGACGGCTGAACGGGCGCGACCTCGCCATCGAGCGCCCGTTCGAGTTCTTCATGCCCGCGAACCAGCGCAGCGACGGCCACCAGTGGATCACGTCCACGATGCGCCTGCTGTCGCTGGCCGCGCGCGCCGGCAGCTCCATCGCCAAGGCGCTCGCCGACATGCGCGCCGTCGTGTGGGAAAAGGGGCCGGTGCGCTGCGGCCACCTGACGCGGGCGGACGGCGTGCAGGTGCCGATGTACCACGACTCGGAAGTTGCGGCCATCGCCTTCATGCTGCAGCGGATCCTGATCCGGCGCGGTTTCCTGGACGCCCACGGCAACCAGGTGCCCGCCGACGCGCTGGACCGCCTGCTGGCACGGCGCGGCACGCCGGACGAGGTGCCGGCACCAAACATCGCGGCGGTCGAAGAGACGGGCGCCAAGTGCCCGGAATGCGGCGCGCGGACGTTGCGCAAGGTCGACGGCTGCACGCGCTGCACATCGTGCCACTACCTGGGCGGCTGCGCCTGATTCGTAAAACCTGAAACCGGTTCAAGGACAAGGGCGGCGGGCCGCCCTACCCTGACGGTGTACCAACGACCCAACGCAAAAGGAGCATCATGCAACACGATTTCCAGTTCTCGGCCCCTCTCGCCTTCGCCGACATCGAACGCCTCACGAGCGCCCTGTGCACCCTGCCCGGCGTGCGCGGCATCGACCTCGAACCGGGCGGCCGCGAGATGCACGTGGAGTTCGACGAGGACGCCACGTCGACGCAGGACATCACCGCGGCGCTGCTGGGCGCCGGTTACGGCGAAGCGCGCAAGGAAAAGAGCGGCGGTTGCTGCGGCGGGTGCTGCGGTGGCTGAGAGCCTGTCCGGCGGCGTGCGCCGCCACGCCTGGCTCGCCACCGCCATGACGGCGCCGATGCTGCTGATGCCCGCCGTGCTGGCGTGGCAGGAGTGGGCGGCCGGCGACCGCATCGCCACGTGGGCCGGCGCCGGCGTCGCGGCGCTGGCGATGGCCGGCACGGTGGCCGGCATCGATGCGCTGATGCGTCGTGACGATCATTAGGAGCGCCCTGCGGACGCGCTGAAGCGAGGCGCTTGTCAGTACCGCAGCAACTCGCATTGCGCCATCGTGAAACCTTTTCCAGGTTCAGGCGCAATCTGGGGAAACGTTACCGTGTAGCGCTCGGACTCCTCGCCCGCAATACGGGTCGGAATGAAGTCCACTGGGACATCCTTCACGGACAGCTGGAACAATGCCGGATCGCTCGCGAACGCGCCCAGAGGCGCAAGTGCGAGGATGCCGGCAAGGACGACAAGGCGCTTCATTCAACCTCCTGGCATTCGATTCGGGATAGATACGACATAGTCCAAGGCCGTCCTGTCTTGATTCCCGAAAATCTGGCTGGTGCCACCGGCGCCGTCGAGTTGGCGGCGCCAGGCGCTTCAAGCCGTTTCCAGCCTGAACATGCGGATCGTGTCGTTCAGCGTATGCGCCCGCTCCTGCAGGGCCTGCGCCGCGCCGGCCGCCTGCTCGACGAGCGCCGCGTTCTGCTGCGTCACGCTGTCCATCTGGCCCACGGCCTGGTTGACCTGTTCGATGCCGATGCGCTGCTCGTCGCTGGCCGCCGTGATCTCGGCCATGATGCCTGTCACCTGGCGCACGCTGGCCAGCACGCGCTGCATGGTGTCGGCCGCGCGGCCGGTGAGCGCCGTACCGCCCGCGATCTTCGTGGTCGAATCGTCGATGAGGTGCCGGATTTCGCGCGCCGCGGCGGCCGACCGCTGCGCCAGGTTGCGCACCTCGGTGGCGACGACCGCGAATCCCTTGCCCTGTTCGCCGGCGCGCGCGGCTTCCACCGCGGCGTTGAGCGCGAGGATATTGGTCTGGAACGCGATGCCATCGATGATGCCCGTGATGTCCGCGATGCGGCGCGCGCCGTCGCTGATCTCGTCCATCGTGGCCGCCACGCGCGCGACGGCGTCGCTGCCCTCGGCCGTGATCGTCGCCGTGGCCGCCGCCAGCGCGTTCGCTGCGCGCGCATTGTCCGCGTTCTGCTGCACGGTGCCCGTCAGTTCCTCCATCGACGAGGCGCTCTGCTGCAGCGCGCTGGCCTGCATCTCGGTGCGCGCCGACAAGTCCATGTTGCCGCTCGCGATCTGCGAGGACGCCGTGGCGATCGTCTCGGTCCCGCGCCGCACTTCGCCGACCATCGTGCCGAGGCTCGCGTTCATCGCCGCCAGCGCACCGAGCAGCTCGCCGACTTCGTCCTTCGAACCCGCCTCGATCCGGCTGGTGAGATCCCCGCCGGCCACGCGCTGCGCCACCGCGACGGCGCTGCGCAGCGGCAGCACGATCGAACGCGCGAGGCGGACGGCGAACGCGAGGCCGACGGCCAGCGCGGCGGCGCCCAGCGCCAGCATCAGCACCCGGCCCGACGCGATCCGGTCCTGCACGGCCTTGCCCGCATCGACCGCGCGCCCCTTCTGCAGGACGTTGAGATCGTGCACGGCCTGCTGCAACACGTCCAGGCGCGGCAGGGTTTCCGCCAGCACCAGTTGCTGCGCCTCGTCGCGCTTGCCCGCGTCGACGAGGGCGTTCACCTGCGTGAACGAGGCCACGTACGCCTCGCGCCGCTCGGCCACGCGGGCCAGCACGGCCTTGCCTTCGTCGCTGGCGACCAGGCGGCGCAACGTGGCCAGCGCGCCGTCGATCTCGTGCCGGTTCGATGCGATCTTCTCGCGCACCCGGGTGCGGTAGCCGTCGTCCGGCGCGATGAACAGTTCCAGCGTGCGGCGCGCGTTCGCCCGCGTCATCGTGTCGATGGTGGCGGCGGCTTCCGCCTTGGCCCAGTCGTCGTCGATCAGGGCCGCCGTCGCCTGGCCGACATCGTGGAAGCGCTGCAGCCCGACCGCGACCACAAGCGCGAGCAGCACCAGCACGAGGCCGAAGCCGGCGGCAAGGCGCGTGCCGATCCTGAAATTTGACATTGCCATATGAATTCCTTTCGTTTCGACACTTTCTTGCCAATAGGAAACTGAGTCTAGCGGCAGGCCGCGTGGCCTGACATACGCCGAAAGAACTAGCTCCCGTCATCCGTCATGCCGACTGCCAGAGTGGCGCGCGGTCTCTACAATCTTCACCATCAACCCTTTGGAGAACCGCGATGTTGCGCGACCGCTACGGCCGAACGATCGAATACCTGCGCCTGTCCGTGACGGACCGCTGCGACCTGCGTTGCACGTATTGCATGCCGACGGGTTTCAAGGGGTTCGAGGAACCGGAGGACTGGCTCACGTTCGACGAGATCGAACGCCTGCTGCGCGCGTTCGCCCGCCTCGGCACGCGCCGCATCCGCCTGACGGGCGGCGAGCCGCTGCTGCGCCGCCATGTCACCGACCTGGCCGGCCGTATCGCCGCCATCCCCGGCGTGGACGACCTGTCGCTGTCGACCAATGCCACGACCCTGCGCCGCCACGCCGAGGCGCTGCGCAAGGCCGGCGTCGCACGCATCAACGTCAGCCTCGACACGCTGGACCGGCGATGCATGGAATCGATCACGGGCCGCGACAGCCACGCGCGCATCCTGGACGGCATCATGGCCGGCAAGGAGGCCGGGTTCGATCCCATCAAGATCAACATGGTCGCGATGCGCGGCGTGAACGACGGCGAGATCGAGCGCATGGCCGAGTTCTGCATCGGCCACGGCTTCGTGCTGCGCCTGATCGAGGTGATGCCGATGGGAGAGACCGGACAGAACGCCGCCTACATGGACCTGCAGCCCGTGCGCGAACGCCTGCAGCAACGATTCGACCTGGTGCCGCAGGCGCTGGAACTGGGCGGCGGTCCGGCGCGCTACCTCGCCACGCGCGACGGCAGGAGCAGCATCGGCTTCATCACGCCGATGTCGCAGCATTTCTGCGCCACCTGCAACCGCGTGCGCCTGGCGGTGGACGGCACCCTGTACCTGTGCCTGGGCCAGGAAGAGAAATTCGAATTCCGTCCGCTGCTGCGCGCTGGAGCCAGCGACGCGGAGCTCGACGCTGCGATCCGCCACGCCATCGAACTGAAACCCCACCGGCACGACTTCACCGCGCGGCCCGAGAAAATCGTCCGCTTCATGTCGCAGACGGGAGGCTGAGATGCAGGACATCGAACGCTTCATCCGCGGCTTTTCCCGCTTCCAGCAGCGCTTCATGAGCGAGCCGGTCGTGCGCGCCTCGCTGCGCGACGGACAGCATCCGTCCACGCTCGTCATCGGCTGCTGCGATGCGCGCGTGGGCCCCGCCCTGCTGACGGGCTGCGCCCCGGGCGACATCTTCGTCGTCCGCAACATCGCGAACCTCGTCCAGCCGCTGGACGCCGCGGCATGACGACGACGCCCGATTATCCGCCGATCCCGGGCCACCTGCGCCTGTCGACCCGCATCGCCGGTGCCCTGATCGGTTTCCTGCTGCTGGCGCTGACCGCCATCGGCACGACGTTGTGGCTGTCGTGGCAGCTGGAAGGCTCGGCGGCCGCCATCAACGAAACGGGCGGCGTGCGCAAGCAGGAATACCGGCTCGCGATGCTGCTCGGCCGCGAGGTGCACATGCCCGGCGGCGGCTACGCGCGCGACGCGCGGGCGCAGATCGCGTCCATCGATGCGACGCTGGCGCTGATCGACCGCGGCGACCCGCAGCGGCCCCTCGGCCTGCCGCCGACGGCCGCCATCCGCGACAGCTTTTCCATGGCCACGCTGCGCTGGCAGCGCGAACTGCGGCCGCTCGCGCTGCAGGTGCTGCAGGCGCGGGGCGACGAGCGCCTGCCCCCGCTGCGCGACTTCCTCGGCCGGGTCGATGGCTACGTCGCCCAGATCGACGCCATCGTGGGCCTGATCGAACGGGACAACGAGGTGCGCACGTTCTGGCTGCGCTGCTCGCAGCTGGCGCTGATGGCGCTGGCGATGGGCGGGACCGTCGTCCTCGTGTACCTGATGTTCAGCCTCATCGTCGACCCGGTCGAGCGCCTGCATGCCGGAATGCGCAGCATGGCCGACACGGATTTCGGCGTCCGCCTCGACGTGGCGAGCCAGGACGAATTCGGCCAGCTCGCGACGGGTTTCAACCGGATGGCCGACCGCCTGGAACAGGTCTACGCGAGCCTGGAAGACAAGGTACGCGACAAGACGGCCGCGCTGGAAGGCCAGAACCGCGAACTGGCGCTGCTGTACGACAGCGCCGCGTTCCTGCAGGTGCGCCAGACGCTGGAGCCGATGTGCGAAGGCTTCGTCGAGCGCATCATGCGCTACTTCGGCGCGGACGGCGGATCGGTGCGGCTCATCGACGCCAACGCGGACAAGGTGCACCTCATCGTGCAGGCCGGCCTGTCCGACGAGATGGTCAAGGCCGAACGCTGCATGCCGGTCGGCGACTGCCTGTGCGGCGAGGCGGCGCAGGGCAGGCACCCCGTCGTGAGGCTGCTGCGCGCCGTGCCCGGCCCCGACGTGTCGCGCTGCGCGCGCGAGGGGTTCGCGACGGTGTCGGTATTCCAGATTTTCGCCCAGGACCAGCACCTCGGCGTATTCAGCCTGCATTTCCGTACCGAGACATCGTTCAACGAGCGCGAGACCGCCCTGCTGGAAACGCTGGGCCGGCTGCTGGGCACCGCCGTCGAGAACATGCGGCTCGCGGCGCGCGAGCGCGAAATGGCCATCTCGGAAGAGCGCAACATGGTGGCGCGCGGCCTGCACGACAGCATCGCCCAGGGCCTGAACTTCCTGAACCTGCAGGTGCAGATGCTGGAACAGTCGCTGCACGACGGGCAGCAGCAGGATGCGGCCGCGATCGTGCCGCTGCTGCGTGCGGGCGTCAAGGAAAGCTACGAGGACGTGCGCGAACTGTTGCAGAATTTCCGCAGCCGGCTGGAAGAGGATGACCTCAACAGCGCGCTGCGCAAGGCCGTGCGCAAGTTCCGCGACCAGACGGGCGTGGAGGCCAGCTTCAAGGCCGAAGGGGGCGGCGGCCTGCCGTTCCCGCGCGAGGAGCAGCTGCAGCTCCTGTTCATCGTGCAGGAAGCGCTGTCGAACATCCGTAAACACGCGCATGCCGACAAGGTGCTCGTGCAGGTCCGCGACGGTCAAGACTTTTCGCTATCGATCAGCGATAATGGTGTCGGGTTCGATTCCGTCGCCGTGCCCGCATCCGGCGACAGCCACGTGGGGTTGCACATCATGCGCGAACGGGCCCGGCATATCAACGCCGACCTGGCCATCGAATCCGGGAACGGCGCCGGCACCACCGTCCGCCTGCACGTCGCGAGCGCGCACCGGCGGGCCGCTTGAATCGAATGGAGTTTCGGATGGAAGACATCGGGCAAGACACCCGCGAGCCGATCAGCGTGCTGCTGGTCGACGATCACACGTTGTTCCGCAGCGGCGTACGTTCGCTGTTGCAGCGCAATCCGCGCTTCACCGTCGTCGGCGAGGCATCCGACGGCATCGACGGCGTGAAGCGGGCGATGCAACTGAAACCCGACGTGATCCTGCTCGACCTGCACATGCCCGGCATGACCGGCGTGGAGACGCTGGAACTGATCCTGCAGGGCTGGCCCGAGGCGGCGGTCATCATGCTGACCGTGTCCGAGGAAGGCGAAGACCTGGCCACCGCCCTGCATGCGGGCGCGCGGGGCTATTTGATCAAGAACATCGACGCCGACTACCTGCAGCGCGCCATCGAACGCGCGGCCGGCGGCGAATCAGTCCTGGCCGAATCGATGGCCGCCAAGCTCGTGGCCCAGCTGCAGAAACAGCGCGAACCCAAGCCGGCCGCGCCGCCGTCGGAACTGGACAGGCTGACGCCGCGCGAACGCGAGATCCTCGCGTGCCTGGCCCGCGGCGAAAGCAACAAGCTGATCGCGCGCGTGCTCGACCTGGCCGAGAGTACGGTCAAGATCCACGTGCAGAACATCCTCAAGAAGCTCGGCCTGTCGAGCCGCGTGCAGGCGGCGGTGTTCGCCGTCGAGCAGGGGCTCGGCAGCGGGCCGGATCGGCAGGGTTGATCAGCGCAGCGCGAGCAACGCCTCTTTCGCGTCCTCATACGCGGCGGTGAGCAGCGCCATCTGCTCCCCCGCATCCTCGAAGTTCTCCGCCTTCCCAATCAGCTCGAGGTTCGTGCACGGCACCCGCATCCGGTTCGCGCCCACGAAATCGATGCTCGACAACAGGTAGTGCGCGGTCGCCGCCAGCAGCTGCCCGTCGTGCTCGCGCACGGCGTGTTCCAGCTTGTGCAGCAGTTGCGGCACCTCGCCCACGAACGCATTCACGACGTCCTCCAGCAGTGACGTATCGTCGTCGATGGTGCGCAGCTGCTCGATGCGGGCCGGGTCCAGCACGGAGTCTCCTGCGCGGCGCGCCGCCACGTGGCCGCGCGCGGCGGCCAGCGCCTTGTCCAGCACGTCCATCTCGATCGGCTTCGGCACGTAGTCGTCCATGCCGGCGTCCAGGCAGCGTTCGCGGTCGCCCGGCATGGCGTTGGCCGTCATCGCGATGATGTACGGCGCGTTGGCCCCGCGGAAGCGCTCGCGCAGGCGGCGCGTCGCTTCCAGGCCGTCCATTTCCGGCATCTGCATGTCCATCAGGATCACCGGGTAATCCTGGCGCTCCAGCGCCGCCACGGCTTCGAGACCGTTGCCGACGACGTCCGCGCGGTAGCCCAGGTGGCGCAGCAGTTGCCGGATCACCTTCTGGTTGATCGTGTTGTCCTCGGCGACGAGGATCGCGAGATCCGTCTCTTCCCGGGCCGGCACCGGCGCCGGCCGCGCCGCGGCCTGGCGCTCGCCCAGCACCTGCTGCAGCGCTTCCAGCAGCGCGGCCGGCTTGATCGGCTTGCTCAGCCACGCAGAGAACTCGCGCACGGCTTCTCCTTCGGCACCTGCCTGGCGCTGGCCGACGGAGGTCAGCAGCACGAGCGGCAGCGCGGCGCGGTCGCGGTGCTTGCGCAGCTCGGCCGCGAGGCGCGCGCCGTCCATGTCGGGCATCTGCATGTCCAGCACGGCGACGTCGAACGGGTGGCCGTCGCGCACGAGGTCCAGCGCTTCGACCGCCGATGCCGCCGCCAGCGGCGACATGCCCCACAACAGCGCCTGCTTCATCAGGATACGGCGGTTGGTCGCGTTGTCGTCCACGATCAGGATGCGGCGTCCGCGCACCGTGGCCGCGCGGTCGCGCAGCACGTGTTCGGCCAGCTGGTCGTCGAACGCGTCGGCGACGATGGCCGCGCTGAACGTCGAGCCGCGTCCCGGTTCGCTGTCCACCGTGAGCCCGCCGCCCATCATCTCCGCGAGGCGCCGGCTGATCGTCAGGCCCAGGCCCGTGCCGCCGTATTTGCGCGTGGTCGAGGCATCGACCTGGGTGAACGAGTGGAAGATGTCGCCGAGGCGGTGCGGCGGAATGCCGATGCCCGTGTCGCGCACGGCGAACACGAGGCGGTAGCCGCCCTCCTCGCGCGGCTCGCCCGACACGCTGACGACGACCTCGCCGTGGTGCGTGAACTTGATCGCGTTCGACAGCAGGTTCACGAGGATCTGGCGCAGGCGCGTGGCGTCCGCAAGGATCGTCGCGGGCACGCCCGGTTCGATCATGTACGCGAGGTCCAGGTTCTTGTCGCTGGCGCTGGGCGCGAGCAGGTCGAGCGCTTCCTCGACGCAGCGGCGCACTTCGAACGCGTGGCGCTCGAGGTCGAGGCGCCCCACTTCCAGCTTCGAATAATCGAGCAGGTCGTTGATGATGGCCAGCAGCGCCTCGCTGCTGGAACGGATCGTCTCCGTGTAGTCGCGCTGTTCGTCGTCGATGTCCGTGTGCAGCAGGAGGCTCGTCATGCCGATGACGGCGTTCAGCGGCGTGCGGATCTCGTGGCTCATATTGGCCAGGAACATGCTCTTGGCCTGCATCGCCGCTTCGGCGCTGTCGCGCGCCAATTCCAGTTCGCGCTCGTAGGCCTTGCGCTCCGAAATGTCCTGCAGGATCGCCGTGAGGATCACGCGCCCGCCCGCCGCCGATTTCGAGATCGTCGCCTCGGCCGGGAATTCGCTGCCGTCCTTGCGCACCGCGTGGATGGTGCCCCGCTCGCCCATGCGCCGGGCCGTGCGCTCCCCGTGCTGGAAGCCGGCCACCCGCTCCGCATGGCCGGGACGGAAGCGCGGCGGCATCAGCATCGCCAGGTCCTGGCCCGTCACCTCCGCGGCGGTCCAGCCGAACACCCGTTCCGCCCCCTTGTTGAACAGGATGATCTTCTGGCGCTCGTCCGTGCAGATCACGGCGTTTTCGGCGATGTCGATGATGTTGCTGAGCTGTTCGGGGCTGAGTGTGTGCGGCATGGGCGGTTCCGTGCGACTGGGGCGCGATAGGGGCAATAAGCGCCATCGTACACGGACCTACACCTTTATGACTAGGCCGCCTAGCTCCATTGCGCTGCCGCGCACACCCCTCCGGCCAATGGTTGGGCTGGGCCCCGCCACGTACGCTTCCGGCATCACCACATGCTTTTATCGGGAGAACAAGAATGAGCACCGACAGACGGCCCCTCGCGGTCCTGGTCAGCAGTACCTTCGCATTCACGATCTGCTTCGCGATCTGGATGATGTTCGCGGTGCTGGGCATCCCCATCAAGACGAAACTCGGCCTGAACGAAACGGAATTCGGCCTGCTCGTCGCCACGCCCGTGCTGAGCGGCGCCCTCGTGCGCGTCCCCCTCGGCATCTGGACCGACCGCTACGGCGGCCGCATCGTGTTCTTCACGCTGATGCTGGCCTGCGCGCTGCCGATCTGGATGATCAGCCATGCCACCGCCTACTGGCACTTCCTCGTGCTGGGGCTCTTCGTCGGCCTGGCCGGCGGCTCGTTCTCGGTCGGCACGCCGTACGTGGCGCGCTGGTTCGGCAAGGAGCGCCGCGGCCTCGCGATGGGCGTGTTCGGCGCCGGCAACTCCGGTTCCGCGCTGACCAAGTTCGTGGCGCCCGCCATCATCGCCGCCCTCGGCTGGCAGGCGCTGCCCAAGGTGTACGCCGCCGCGATGGTCGCCACCGCCCTGCTGTTCTGGTTCGGCACCTATTCCGACCCGTCGCACAAATCCGCGTCCGGCGAGAGCTTCGCCGCGCAGATGCGCGTGCTGAAGGATCCGCGCGTGTGGCGCTACTGCCAGTACTACTCCGTCGTATTCGGCGGCTACGTGGCGCTGGCGCTGTGGATGACCAAATACTACGTGGGCGAATACGG
Source organism: Massilia sp. Masssp94 (assembly GCF_059491305.1). Taxonomy (NCBI): domain Bacteria; kingdom Pseudomonadati; phylum Pseudomonadota; class Betaproteobacteria; order Burkholderiales; family Oxalobacteraceae; genus Massilia; species Massilia sp. Masssp94. Next base: position 5,812,237 of record NZ_CP168501.1, on the reverse strand, counting down.
CTTCGGCCTCAAGGAAGCCGCCCTGCTGGCCGCGTGCTTCTCGCTGCCGGGCGGGGTGCTGCGCGCGCTGGGCGGCTGGATCTCCGACAAGTTCGGCGCCTACAAGGTGACCTGGTACGTGATGTGGGTGTGCTGGGTGTGCTTCTTCATCCTGTCGTATCCGCAGACCACGATGAGCGTCAAGACGGTTTCCGGCGGGATGGACCTGCACATCGGCCTCGGCCCCGTGATCTTCACCCTGCTGCTGTTCGTCGTCGGCGTGGCGATGGCCATCGGCAAAGCGTCCGTGTTCCGCTTCATCGCCGACGATTTCAGCGACAACATCGGCGCCGTCTCGGGCGTCGTCGGCCTGGCCGGCGGCCTCGGTGGCTTCATCCTGCCGATCATGTTCGGCGCCATCGTCGACCTCACCGGCATCCGCTCCAGCTCCTTCATGCTGCTGTACGGGACCGTGTGCGTGTCGCTCGTCTGGATGCATTTCTCGTTCAAACCGCAAACCAAAGCCCCTGTCGCCGCGCCGGTCACGCCGCTGCGCAAGGCTGCCTGATTCACTTATTAAATCACAGGAGAACATCGTGAGTCGTTACCTCATCTCGACCTGGGAACCCGAGGTTCCCGCCTTCTGGCACAGCCGCGGCAAGCCCACGGCCAGCCGCAACCTCTGGATCTCGATCCCCGCGCTGATGCTGGCGTTCGCGATCTGGATGGTGTGGAGCGTCGTCGTCGTCAACCTGCCGGCCATCGGCTTCAAGTACAGCACCAACCAGCTGTTCTGGCTCGCCGCCGTGCCGGGCCTCTCGGGCGCCACCTTGCGCATCTTTTATTCGTTCATGGTGCCGATCTTCGGCGGCCGCAAATGGACCGCCATCTCCACCGCGTCGCTGCTGATCCCCGCCCTCGGCATCGGCTACGCCGTGCAGGACCCGAACACCAGCTACCCGACCATGCTCGTGCTGTCGCTGCTGTGCGGCTTCGGCGGCGGCAACTTCGCGTCGTCCATGGCCAACATCAGCTTCTTCTACCCGAAAGCGCAGAAGGGCTACGCCCTCGGCATGAACGCGGGCCTCGGCAACCTCGGCGTCTCCGCCGTGCAGTTCGTCGTCCCGCTCGTGATCACGTTCGCCCTGTTCGGCGGCGAAGCGCAAACGTGGACCAAGGCCGCGGCCACCAAGCAGATGTGGCTGCAGAACGCGGGCTTCGTGTGGGTGCCGTTCATCATCGTCAGCACGCTGGCCGCCTGGTTCGGCATGAACGACCTCGCGTCGGCCAAGGCGTCGTTCGCCGAACAGGCCGTGATCTTCAAGCGCAAGCACAACTGGCTCATGTGCTGGCTGTATGTGGGCACCTTCGGTTCGTTCATCGGCTATTCGGCCGCCTTCCCGCTGCTGACCAGCACCCTGTTCCCGCAAGTGAACCCGCTGCAGTACGCGTTCGTCGGTCCCCTCGTCAGCGCCCTGGCCCGCGTGGCCGGCGGCTTCATCGCCGACAAGCTGGGCGGCGCCCGCGTCACCGTGTGGACGTTCGTCTGCATGATCCTGGCAGTGCTGGGCGTGCTGCACTTCCTGCACGCAGGGAGCTTCGCGGGTTTCTTCGGCATGTTCCTCGTGCTGTTCGCCTGCACCGGCGTCGGTAACGCATCGACCTTCCGCATGATCCCCGTGATCTTCCTGACCCTGCACCAGCGCGCCGCCAGGGGCCAGTCGGAAGGCGCACAAGCGCAAGCCGTCGCCAGCGCCAACAAGGAAGCGGCCGCCGTTCTCGGCTTCACCTCGGCCATCGCCGCCTACGGCGCCTTCTTCATCCCGAAGAGCTACGGCACCTCGATCGCCCTGACGGGCAGCGCCGACGCCGCGCTGTGGTGCTTCATCGGCTTCTACGTCACCTGCATCGCCGTCACCTGGTGGTTCTATGCCCGCAAGGGTGCCGAGATCACTTGCTAGTCATAAAGGAGTAGATCGCCTACTCCCTAATCCATGGCCGGACCGACTTCTTGCGAATACCGCACAGCCGGTCCGCTCCGTAGACTGAACACAGCTGCACAACATCGAATATCGAGAGCGCGCCCCGGCGCGCCGTTGGAGAAACCATGAGTCACTTTTTGGACCGCCTGAAGTTTTTCGGCAAACCGAGCGAGACGTTTTCGAATGGCCACGGGGCCGTCGTCAACGAAGACCGCACCTGGGAAAAGGCCTACCGCCAGCGCTGGCAGCACGACAAGATCGTGCGCTCGACGCATGGCGTGAACTGCACGGGCTCGTGCAGCTGGAAGGTCTACGTCAAGAACGGCCTGATCACCTGGGAGACCCAGCAGACCGACTACCCGCGCACCCGCCCGGACCTGCCGAACCATGAACCCCGCGGTTGCCCGCGCGGCGCCAGCTACTCGTGGTACGTCTACTCGGCGCAGCGCGTCAAGCACCCGATGGTGCGCGGCCGCCTGATGCAGTTGTGGCGCGAAGCGCGCGCCACCCGCGATCCGGTCGCGGCCTGGGACTACATCACCAACGATCCGCAGAAGGCCGCCAGCTATAAAACAGTACGCGGCCAGGGCGGCTTCGTGCGCGCCAAGTGGGACGAGGTCAACGAGATCATCGCCGCCGCCAACGCCTACACCATCGGCAAATACGGCCCGGACCGCATCATCGGCTTCTCGCCGATCCCCGCCATGTCGATGGTCAGCTATGCCGCCGGCACCCGCTACCTGAGCCTCATCGGCGGCGTCGCCATGAGCTTCTACGACTGGTATTGCGACCTGCCGCCTTCGAGCCCGCAGGTGTGGGGCGAGCAGACCGACGTGCCGGAATCGGCCGACTGGTACAACTCCACGTACCTGATGGTATGGGGTTCGAACGTTCCGATGACCCGCACGCCGGACGCCCACTTCTACACCGAAGTGCGCTACAAGGGCACGAAGACCGTCGCCGTATCGTCCGACTTCGGCGAGATGGCCAAGTTCGGCGACATCTGGCTCGCGCCCAAGCAGGGCACCGACGCCGCACTGGCCATGGCCATGGGCCACGTGATCCTGAAGGAATTCCACGCCACCGGCAAATCCGCCTACTTCCGCGACTACGCCAAGCAGTACACCGATTTCCCGATGCTCGTCATGCTGAAGGAGCGCGACGGCACGCTGGTCCCCGACTACTTCCTGCGCGCCTCGCACCTCGCGAACAACCTGGACGAATCGAACAACCCGGAATGGAAGACCCTCGTCATCGACCAGGCGACCGGCAAGATCGTCGCGCCGAGCGGCTCGATCGGCTTCCGCTGGGGCGAGTCGGGCAAGTGGAACCTCGAACAGAAGGAAGGCGCGACCCGCAATCCGATCGATCCGCAGCTGTCGCTGCTGGACGACCATGACCGTATCGTCCCGGTGGGTTTCCCCTACTTCGGCGGCAAGGACGCGGAGGACCTCCTGCTACGCAACGTCCCCGTGAAGTCGATCACGCTGGCCGACGGCACCACCGCGCTCGTCACCACCGTGTACGACCTGTCGATGGCGAACTACGGCGTCGACCGCGGGATCTGCCCGAACGCGGCGAAGAGCTACGACGACGACGTCCCGTACACGCCCGCATGGCAGGTGAAGCACACTGGCGTGAAGGCCGCGGATGTCGTGACCGTGGCGCGCGAATTCGCCGACAACGCCGACCGCACCCGCGGCAAGTCGATGGTGATCGTCGGCGCGGCGCTGAACCACTGGTACCACATGGACATGACGTACCGCGGCATCATCAACATCCTCATGATGTGCGGCTGCGTGGGCCAGAGCGGCGGCGGCTGGGCGCACTACGTGGGCCAGGAAAAGCTGCGCCCGCAGACCGGCTGGACCCCGCTCGCCTTCGCGCTGGACTGGAACCGCCCGATGCGCCAGATGAACGGCACGTCGTTCTTCTATGCCCACACGAGCCAGTGGCGCCACGAAAAGCTGCACACGTCCGAGATCCTGTGCCCGACGGCGGACGGCAAGCTGGAAGAGATGGCGCTGATCGACTTCAACGCCAAGGCCGAGCGCATGGGCTGGCTGCCGTCGGCCCCGCAGCTGGAGACGAATCCGCTGGACGTCGTGCGCGCCGCCGAAGCGGCGGGCCAGGACCCGGCGAAGTACGCGGTCGAGCAGATCAAGGCCGGCAAGCTGAATTTCTCGTGCGACGATCCGGACAATCCCGCGAACTTCCCGCGCAATATGTTCGTGTGGCGTTCCAACATCCTGGGCAGCTCGGGCAAGGGCCACGAGTACTTCCTGAAATACCTGCTGGGCACCCAGAACGCGCTGATGAGCGACGAAGACGCCTGCGTCAAGCCGCGCGACGTGAAGGTGCGCCCGGCCGCCGAGGGCAAGCTGGACCTGCTCGTGGTGCTGGACTTCCGCATGTCGACGACGTGCCTGTACGGCGACATCGTGCTGCCGACGGCGACCTGGTACGAAAAGGACGACCTGAACACGTCGGACATGCACCCGTTCATCCACCCGCTGTCCGAAGCCGTGCAGCCGCTGTGGGAAGCGAAGTCGGACTGGGAAATCTACAAGGGCATCGCGGCCAAGCTGTCGGAGATCGGCGGCGCCCACCTGGGCACGCGCAAGGACCTGATCCTCACGCCGCTGCTGCACGACACCCCGGGCGAACTCGGCCAGCCGTTCGATCCGAAGGACTGGCGCCTCGGCGAGTGCGAGCCGGTCCCGGGCAAGACGATGCCGTCGATGACGGTCGTGGAACGCAACTACCGCGACATCCATAAGAAGTTCACGTCGATCGGCCCCCTGCTGGAAAAAGTGGGCAACGGCGGCAAGGGCATCGACTGGAAGACGGCCCATGAAGTGGACGTCCTGCGCGGCATCAACCGCACCGTGCTGGAAGAAGGCGTGTCGAAAGGCCAGCCGCGCCTGGACACGGCGATCGACGCCGCCGAGATGATCCTCACGCTGGCGCCGGAAACGAACGGCCACGTGGCGGTGAAAGCGTGGGAAGCGCTGTCGAAGATCACGGGCCGCGACCACACGCATTTGGCGATCCCGCGCGAGCATGACAGCATCCGCTTCCGCGACGTGCAGGCGCAGCCGAGGAAGATCATCTCGTCGCCGACGTGGTCGGGCCTGGAAAGCGAGGAAGTCAGCTACAACGCCGGCTACACGAACGTCCATGAACTGATCCCCTGGCGCACGCTGACGGGCCGCCAGCAGTTCTACCAGGACCACGTCTGGATGCGCGACTTCGGCGAGGGACTGTGCGTGTACAAGGCCGCGATCAACACCAAGACCACGGAAGCGATCATGAACCGCCGTCCGAACGGGAACAAGGAACTGGCGCTGAACTGGATCACGCCGCACCAGAAATGGGGCATCCACTCGACCTACTCCGACAACCTGCGCATGCTCACGCTGTCGCGCGGCGGCCCGCACGTGTGGCTGTCCGAGATCGATGCGAAAGCGGCGGGTATCGTGGACAACGACTGGATCGAGGTGTTCAACGTGAACGGCACCCTGACGGCCCGCGCCGTCGTGAGCCAGCGCGTCCCCGAAGGCATGACGCTCATGTACCACGCCCAGGAAAAGATCGTGAACGTGCCCGGTGCGGAAATGTCGAAGAAGCGCGGCGGCATCCACAACTCGGTGACGCGCACGGTGACCAAGCCGACCCACATGATCGGCGGCTACGCCCAGCTGTCGTATGGCTTCAACTACTACGGCACGGTAGGCTCCAACCGCGACGAATTCGTGGTGGTCCGCAAGATGCGCGACGTGAACTGGATGGAAGGCGCCCGCGACGAATCGCGTCCGAACGGCGACCAGCAGGCCACCCGCCCCGCCCCGGCACGGCCGGCAGGAACGCCGAAGCACGAGACGGAAGACCGCGAACCCGCGCTGGCACGCGCCGCCAGCCCGAAGGGTGCTTGAACAGATAACGAGGTAAAGACATGAAAATCAGAGCACAAATCGGCATGGTGCTGAACCTGGACAAATGCATCGGCTGCCACACCTGCTCGGTGACCTGCAAGAACGTCTGGACGAGCCGCGACGGCGTGGAATACGCCTGGTTCAACAACGTCGAGACGAAGCCCGGCATCGGCTACCCGAAGGAATGGGAAAACCAGGACAAGTGGAACGGCGGCTGGAGACGCAAGGCGGACGGCAGGATCGAACCGCGCCAGGGCAGCCGCCTGAAGATCCTCGCGAACATCTTCGCCAACCCGAACCTGCCGCAGATCGACGAGTATTACGAGCCGTTCACGTACGACTACGAGCGCCTGCAGAACGCGCCGCTGTCCGAGACACCGCCGACCGCCCGTCCGATCTCCGTCCTGACCGGCAAGAAGATGGACAAGATCGAATGGGGGCCGAACTGGGAAGATGACCTGGGCGGCGAATTCGCCAAGCGCAGCAAGGACAAGCTGTTCGACAACGTGCAGAAGGAGATGTACTCGACCTTCGAGAACACCTTCATGATGTACCTGCCGCGCCTGTGCGAGCACTGCCTGAACCCGACCTGCGTGGCATCGTGCCCGTCCGGCTCCGTGTACAAGCGCGAGGACGACGGCATCGTGCTGATCGACCAGGACAAGTGCCGCGGCTGGCGCATGTGCATCTCGGGCTGCCCGTACAAGAAGATCTACTACAACTGGTCGTCCGGCAAGGCCGAGAAGTGCACGTTCTGCTACCCGCGCATCGAAGCCGGCCAGCCGACCGTGTGCTCGGAAACCTGCGTGGGCCGCATCCGCTACCTGGGCGTGCTGCTGTACGACGCCGACAAGATCGAAGCCGCGGCCTCCGTCGCCGACGAGCAGGACCTGTACGAAGCGCAGCTCGGCCTGTTCCTCGATCCGCACGATCCCGACGTGATCGCGGAAGCGCGCCGCCAGGGCATCCCGGACTCGTGGCTGGAATCCGCCAAGCGTTCGCCCGTCTACAAGATGGCCGTCGAGTGGAAGATCGCCTTCCCGCTGCACCCGGAATACCGGACGCTCCCGATGGTGTGGTACATCCCGCCGCTGTCGCCGATCCAGGCCGCGGCCGAAAGCGGCAAGATGGGCATGAACGGCATCCTGCCGGACACGAAGAGCCTGCGCATCCCCGTGCGCTACCTCGCCAACCTGCTCACCGCGGGCAAGGAAGCGCCGGTCGTGCACGCGCTGGACCGCATGCTGGCGATGCGTGCCTACATGCGTTCGAAGTCGGTCGACAAGGTCGAGAACCTCGACGTGCTGCGCCAGGTGGGCCTGTCGCAGGCGGTCGTGGAAGACATGTACCACATCATGGCCATCGCGAACTACGAAGACCGCTTCGTGATCCCGAGCAGCCACAAGGAGATGGCCGAGGACAGCTTCAACGAAAAAGGTTCGTGCGGCTTCTCGTTCGGTAACGGCTGCTCGGACGGCACCAGCGACGCCTCGCTGTTCGGCAAGAAGAAGCAGGGATCGACGATCTTCGTCTCGATGCCGAAATCGCGCAAGAACAAAGAAACGGAAGGAGCCTGACATGAACCACTACCGCATCCTGTCCGCGCTGCTGCTGTACCCGGAGGGCGACCTCGTCGCCGCCCTGCCCGAGCTGGAAGACGGCCTGCCGCTGCCAATGCGCGCCCGGGTGGCGCCGCTGCTGGCGCACCTGGCCGAAAACGACATGATCACGCTGCAGCAGGAATACGTGCAGACGTTCGACCGCACGCCGTCGCACTCGCTGCATTTGTTCGAGCACATCCACGGCGAATCGCGCGACCGCGGCCAGGCCATGGTCGACCTGATGGAAGAGTACAAGAAGCACGGCCTGGAAATGCAGGGCGACGAGCTGCCGGACTTCGTGCCGCTGTTCCTCGAGTTCCTGTCGCAGCTGGACGAAGAGGAAGCCGGCCGCCTGCTGGGCGACGCGGTCCACGTGCTGGCCTTCATCGGCCGCAAGCTGGCCGCGAACGGCAGCCCGTATGCCAGCGTGTTCGACGTGCTGGAAGGCTTGTCCCCGGTCGCGGCGGAAGAACTGTCCGAGCCGCCGATCAAGGACATGGACGAGGCGCTGGAAACCTTCGGCCCCGGCGCGGACGGCGTCGAGCCCCTGCTCAAGCCGCAAGCGTCCGGCCCGCAACCGATCAATTTTTACCCGCCCGGCACGCGTCCTGCCGTGCATCAGGAGGAGGTAGCATGAACTATATAAATCAATTCCTGTTCGGGATCTACCCGTACATCGCCCTGGCGATCTTCCTGCTCGGGAGCCTGATCCGCTTCGACCGCGAGCAATACACGTGGCGTTCCGAATCCACGCAAGTGCTGCACAAGGGCCAGCTGCGCCTGGGCAGCATCCTGTTCCACATCGGGATCATCGGCCTGCTGGGCGGCCACGCCGTCGGCCTGCTGACACCCGTGTGGGTGTGGGATACGCTCGGCGTCACGCACGGCGCCAAGCAGCTGTTCGCGATGGCCGCAGGCGGCGTGATGGGTACCCTGTGCCTGGTCGGCATCCTGCTGCTGCTCGCCCGCCGCCTCGGCAACGAGCGCCTGCGCGCCGCCACCACGTTCAAGGACAAGATCGTGCTGCTGTGGATCCTCGGCACCCTGCTCCTCGGCCTGTCGTCGATTGGAGTCTCCGCCGGCCACCTGGACGGCCACATGATGGTCCTGTTGATGACCTGGGCCCAGCACATCGTGACGTTCCGCGGCGACGCCGCCGGTTTCATCCTTGATGCGCCGCTCGTGTTCAAGCTGCACCTGTTCATGGGGATGTCGCTGTTCGTCATCTTCCCGTTCACCCGCCTCGTCCACATCTGGAGCGGTTTCGGCGCGGTGACTTACCTGGGCCGTGCCTTCCAGCTGGTCCGTCCGCGCTAAGGAGTCATCATGGGTATCTCCGTCAACGGCGTCGAGATCGACGACCGCCAGATCGAACTGGAACTGCCGCACCACAAGGACGCCCCCAACCCGCTGAAGGTATCGGTGCACGAAGTCGTGCTGCGCACCGTGCTGCTGCAGGAAGCGGACCGCCTCGGGATTGCCGGCATGGACGACGACGCACGCGTCGAGGCGCTGCTGACGCAGGAGGTCAGCGTGCCGCAGGCCGACGAGGCGGCGTGCCGCACGTACTACCGGAACCATCCGGACCGGTTCACCCGCGGCGCGATGGTCGAAGCGCGCCACATCCTGTTCCAGGTGACGCCGACCGTGCCGCTGGACCTCGTGCGCGAAACGGCGGAGGACATCCTGGCGGCGCTGCGGGCCGCGCCGGACCGCTTCGGCGAACTGGCGGCGCAGTATTCGAACTGCCCGTCCGGCGCCGTGGGCGGCAGCCTCGGCCAGCTGAGCCGCGGCGACTGCGTGCCGGAATTCGACGACGTGCTGTTCCGCCTCGGGGAAAACGAGTTGGCCGCGCGCCCCATCGAGACGCGCTTCGGCCTGCACATCGTCCAGGTGCTGCGCCGCATCGACGGCTCGCTGCTGCCGTTCGAGACGGTAAAATCGCAGATCGCAGCAATGCTCGCGACGGCCGCGCTGCAGCGGGGCATCCACCAGTATCTGCAGATCCTCGTGGGCCGCGCGCGCATCGAGGGCATCACGCTGGAAGGGAGCGCGACGCCGCTCGTGCAATAACGCCTACAAGGTTTTGAAGAACTGCCCCGGCTGCGGACGCACCCGGGGCGTTTTTTTGGGCTCGCCCGTGCCGATGCCGATGAAGCAGACCGCGCGCTCGTGCGCGTCGAGCGCCAGCAGGCGGCGCATGGCGGGCATGTCGAGCGCCCCGCCGCTCGCGAGACCGCTGGCAAAGCCCAGCGCCCGCGCCGCGAGCAGCACGTTCTGCAGCGCGCAGCCCAGGGAGACCAGTTTTTCCTCGACCGGGATGGCGGTGCCGGGCGCGTCGACGAGGACCGCCACGAGCAGGCACGGTGCGTGGAAGGCTTTCGCGCGCGCGGACGCCCGCGCTGTATCGTCGGCCGTGGGATTGCGCTGCGCAAGCGCCTCCTCGAACACGGCGCCGAGATCGGCGCGCCGCTCCGGCGGGATCAGCACGAAGCGCCAGGGCAGCAGGCAGCCGTGATCGGGTGCCTGCGCGGCCGCGTCCATCATCCGCGCGAGCGCGGCATCGTCCGGACCCGGCGCCTGCAGGCGGCGCAGGGCCACATGGCGGCGCGCCGCCAGCGTATTCCACAAATCCGAGTTCATGGAGCCCATTATAGGGTCAGGTCGCGGTACGGTTGCGCCCTGCTTCCTTCGCCCGGTACAGGGCCGCGTCCGCGTGCGCGCCGAACGCGCGATCGGGGTCGTCCGCCTGCTCCGGCACGGCGGCGTACGCGCCGATGCTGACGGTGACGAGGCCCAGCGGCGATGCCTCGTGGCGCAGCGCGTGGGCTGCCACGCTGGCATGGATTTTTTCGGCGACTTCGCGCGCCCCGGCCAGGTCGGTTTCGGGCAGCAGCACGACGAACTCTTCCCCGCCATAGCGCGCGGCCAGGTCGCCGCTGCGCCGCAGGCCGCGCAGCATCGCCTGCGCGACGGCCTTGAGGCATTCGTCGCCCGCCAGGTGGCCGTAGCGGTCGTTGTAGCGCTTGAAGTGGTCGACGTCGATCATCAGCACCGCGAGCGACGCCCGGTTGCGGAACGCGCGCCGGTGCTCGCGCTCCCAGGCCTGCTCGTAGTAGCGCCGGTTGAACAGCTCCGTCAGGCCGTCGACATAGGCCATCGCCGACAGCGACGCATTCGCCGTCTCGAGCAGCGCCTTCGTCGTCAGCAAGTCGCGCTGCAGCTGGTCGCGCAGCCCGATCTGGCGCACGGCGCGCCGCCCGAGCAGCAGCAGGCCGGCGATCAGCACGAACAGCGCCAGGTACGACAGGATCGCGCTGTGCAGCCAGGGCCGCAGCGCCACGTCCTTCGAACGCAGCACCGTGATCCGGGCCGGATAATCGCCGACGCGCGACTCGGTATGGATGAACGTCTCGCCGTCGATGTCGGCGTCGCGTCCGCGCAGACGGAAGACGGGGGCCTTGCGCGTGTCACGTCCGATACTGGCCGTGTCGAACGGCACGCGCAGCAACAGGGTGCCATCGTCCAGCGTCATCAGGATGCGGCCGTCGCTGCCGATGTCGAGGCCTTCATAGACCTTGCGGAAGAAGTCGATCTTGAACGTCGCCAGCGCCACGCCCGCGAAGCTGCCGTCGGGATGGTCGATGCGGCGCGACACGGGAATGATCCAGGCGCCGCTGGTGCGGCCGACGATCGGGCCGCCGACGTGCACGCCCTGCCCCGGGTGCTGCTTGTGGTACTGGAAGTAGGCGCGGTCGCTGTTGTTGCGGCCATCGAATCGCGTGCCGGCGGAATTCACGATCCAGCGGCCGTTCTCGTCGTAGATGAACAGGCCCTGCAGCGCCGGCATGTCCGCCATGTGCTTCATCATCAGCGCGCGCAGGCGCGCCATGTTCGCGGCCGACCATCCTTCCACTTCGACCTTGTCGACGAGCGACACGAGCACCGTGTCCGCCATCTTGAACGACGAATTCGCCTGGTTGGCGAGCGTGTGCGCGGTGTTGGATGCGGAGATGGACGCGCCGGACAATTCCAGCGCGCGCGAGTGATAGCCGCTCCACGCCATGACGGCGGCGGACGTGAGGCACGCCATGACGATCAGCGCGATCGTGACGACCTTCAGCGGCCGGCGGCCGGCGTCCAGCGCGTCGACACGATCCTGCGCCGCCTGTCCGGCTTGCGACTGCAACAACGCATTGGCTCCCTTGCGAAACAACACCCACCCCGACGATTCGACAAACAGGCGAGTGTATGCGATCGCCCGGGCGGCGGGTCGTCATACCATGCAATACCGGCAGCTTATGTATCCGCGCAACAACGAATGTGACCCGCCGTTACATTGTGCGCCGCTCCCGCGTCATTACAGGACCGGGACCGTCACGGCCCCGTCAGCTCGATGGCCTGGCGCAGCCGGATGTCGTCCGATGCGCTGCCGACCATCAGCTCGAACGTTCCCGGTTCCGCACCCCACGCCAGCTTGCGGTCGAAGAACGACAAGGTGTCGCGGTCGATCGTGAAGCTGACGGTGCGATGCTCGCCCGGTTTCAACACAATACGTTGAAAACCCTTCAGTTCCTTCACCGGCCGCACGACGGACGCCACGGGGTCGCGCAGGTACAGCTGCACGACCTCGGCGCCGGCCACGCGTCCGCTATTCGTCAGCGTGAACTGGAGGCTGATCTTCCCGTCCGGCGCCATCCGCGTGCTGGAGAGACGCAGGTCGCCGTACGCGAACGTCGTATAGCTCAGGCCATGCCCGAACGCGTAGCGCGGCGTGTTCGGCGAATCGATGTAGGCGGACCGGTAGACGCTGTTTCCGTTGTCCAGCACGGGGCGGCCCGTCTGGTATTGCTGGTAGCCGATCGGGATCTGCCCCATGTTGCGCGGGAAGGTCATCGGGAGTTTCGCCGACGGGTTCACCGCGCCGAACAGCACGTCCGCGATCGCATTACCGCCTTCGCTGCCCGGGTGCCACGCATACAGGATGGCGTTCGCCCCTTCCGCGACGTTCTCGAAGATCAGCGGGCGCCCGGCCATGATCACGACGACGGGCGTCTTGCCGATCGCCTTCAGCGCGTCGAACAGTTCCGCCTGGCGGCCCGGCAGGCCGATATCGGCGCGCGATTTCGCCTCGCCCGACATGTCCCAGCTTTCGCCGACGGCCAGCACGACGACGTCGGCCGCGCGCGCGACGTCGAGCGCAGCCGCGAAGCCGTCGGTGCCGCGGCAGGCGACGTCGCAGCCGGCCGCGTACGCGACGCGTGTGCCCGGTCCCGCGTGCGTGCGCACGGCGTCGACGAGGCTCGCCATCGTGGCCGCATTGGAATCCACGATCCAGCCGCCTTCGAGGTCGCGGCGGGCGTCGGCGAGCGGGCCGATCACGGCGATCGAGCGCGCGCCTTTGCGCAGCGGCAGCGCGCCGCCATCGTTCTTCAGCAGCACCATCGATTCCGCGGCGATCCGGCGCGCAGCCGCGCGATGGCGCGGATCCGCCAGCGCCGCCTTCTCGCGCGCGGGATCGGAAAAGCGGTATGGATCGTCGAACAGGCCCAGCTCGAACTTCTTCGTCAGCACGCGCCGCACGGCATCGTCGACGAGCGCCACATCTACCCGTCCGCTGCGCACGAGCTTCGCGAGCGACGACGCGTACGCACCGCTTTCCATGTCCATGTCGCTGCCCGCGGTGATGGCCTTCGCGGCCGCATCCGGCAAGTCGTTCGCATAGCCGTGGACGACCATCTCGCGCACCGAGCCCCAGTCGCTGACGACGAAGCCCTTGAAACCCCAGCGGCCATTGAGGATATCCCGCTGCAGCATCGCGTTGCCGGTGGCCGGGATCCCGTTCAGCGTGTTGAACGAGTTCATGAACGTGGCCACGCCCGCATCCGCCGCGGCCTTGAACGGCGGCAGATAGGTTTCGTACAGCTGGTGCTCGCTCATGTCGACGGCGTTGTAATCGCGGCCCGCGATCGCGGCGCCGTAGCCGGCGAAGTGCTTGGCGGTGGCCATCACGGATTCGAGCCCGCCCAGCTTCGTGCCCTGGAAGCCGCGCACGCGGGCCGCGGCGATGCGCGATCCGAGGTAGGGATCTTCGCCCGCGCCTTCCATCACCCTGCCCCAGCGCGGATCGCGGCCGATGTCGACCATCGGCGCGAACGTCCAGTGGACGCCGGCCGCGGAGGCTTCGCGCGCGGCGATGCGGGCCGATTCCTCGATCGCCTCGAGATCCCACGACGCCGCTTCACCCAGCGGCACGGGGAACACGGTGCGGTAGCCATGGATGACGTCGAGCCCGAACAGCAGCGGAATGTGCAGGCGCGACTGCAGCGCCAGCGCCTGCACCCGGCGCGTCTCGGCCGCGCCGCGGATGTTCAGCAAGGAGCCGATTTTGCCTTCGCGGATGTCGCGCTCGATGTCGCGCACTTTGTCGGAGCCCGGACCCGTGCTGAAGTCCTTGCCCGACAATTGGTTCAGCTGGCCGACCTTTTCGTCCAGCGTCATCTGCCGCAGCAGCGCTTCCACGCGCTGGCCCACATCGGCCTGCGCCGCGCCCGCGAGCGCCATCAGCGCACAGGCGATGACCGTGCGCGCAAAACGTTTTTTCTCCATGTCGTCTCCACCTGGGTTATCCGATGCAATATAACCTCAAGTAAAACGTTTTACAACGATGGGGAGCGCCCTACCATTCGACGGCGCCAAAGCCGCGAAACGGCTGCCAGGTGTAGTAAAGACCGATGGTATCGCGCCGCTGCTGCCGCTCCGGCACGTTGGCGAATGCGAACGTCCGGCGCGACGTGATGTACTTGAGCGAGACGGCGTGGCGACCGGTCAGACGGTATGTCAGCGTGGCGTCGCCCCGGAACACGCGGTCCGTGCCGCTGGTCTCGGGACTGGTCAGTTTACCGTTGAAGAATTCGCGCGCCGTCAGGTCGAGCGCGACCTTCTCGCCGCCAATCACGCGCAGCATCAGCATCGCCTGCGGTGCGAAGCCATAGTTGTACTGGCCGCTCGTGCTGGCGCGCACGGTCCCCGTCGATGTGTAGCCGACACCGGCCGACGCGTGCCCCTGCAGTGCGAGCCCGTCGGCCACCCACCACTGCGCATTGGTGCCCAGCGACAGGCCCGTGCTGGCCACGCGGAACAGCTGCGGGGCCAGGTAATCGTAGCTGCCGTAGAGGCCCGCGATGCCGCGCACGTTGCGGCCGGGCGCATACGGTGCTCCCCACAGCAGGCCGCGCGACGCGAGGCTTTCGATGCCCTGGATGTTCGACAGCCGCAGGCGGAACAGGAAGTAATCGAATGGCCGGCGGTACGTGTAGCCGGGCTTGCCGGGCAGGCCGTAATCGAGCGCGAAGTCGGCCGAGACCTCGTTGCGGTGCGGCGCCTGCGACGGCCCGACGTTCCGGTGCGAGACCCCACCCGCGCCCAGTTGCAGGCGCGCGTAGACGTCCGGGCTGTTGCTGGGCCAGATGCCGGATCCGCGGCCCGGGCGCACGTAGCGGTTGAAGCCGAGCGGCGGCGACACCGCGGCCGCGGCGGCCTCGCGCCAACGCGGCGACAGGCCATAGCCCTGCTCCAGCACGAGGTTCGCCATGCGATACAGGGATTCGCCCAGGAAGCTGCCGCCGAAGCTCGTGGTGATCTGGTCGTTGCGCGAGGGCGGCGTCGTCTCGCCCGCGATTTCCCACACGGCGCTGCCGGCGAACGCGAAGCCCAGCGATTCCCAGAACGACAGGCCGTTGCTGCGCGCGAGGCCGAAGTAGACGGAACCCTGGTACGGGTGGCCGAGCTGGTTGATCTCGAACGGATCGCGGTCGACGACCCAGCTGCTGCGCAGGTTGCGCCGGAACGAACCGACGCTGACGCCGTAGTCGTCCGGACGAACGAAGGCGTGATCCACGCGGTTCAGCAGGAGCTGGAAGGTGGCGATTTCCAGCGCCGCGGCACCATAGCTCTTGTATGGACGCGTATCGTCGCCATGTCCGGGTTCCGGCAGCGGATCGCCGTCCGCCTGGACGGCGCCGGCGGCCAGCGCCAGCAGGACCGCGCAGGCGCAGCGGCGCGGCATGAAGCGATTCCTCGATACCTTCATGTTCCTCTCGACAGCGAATGAGCATGGTTAATTTAAATATAACGAATGCTCACGATCGATGTCGCACGGAACCGGATGAGTCAGAACAGTACGTCCCAGGTCACGGTCACCATCTTCGCGTTCTTTGTGAAGTCGTACGCGCTCGAATCCTTCACCGAGTCCCACTGCACCTTCAGGTCCATGTTCTTGCGAAAGTCCCAGCGCACGCCGACGAAACGCGTGTTGTCGTTCTGCGTTTCCGTATAGGTCGCGGTCTGCTTTTCCTTGTACGAGGAAAAACCGGCCATCGGCATGAACTGGCCCATGCGGTAGCCAACCGTCGCCGTCCAGCTGGACGACTTGTAGTCCAGCGCGGGACGCATGAAGCGGTTGGCTTCCGCGCGCACCATCCAGTTGCCGTAGTCGATGCTGCCGGACAGGCCGATGATCCGCTGGCGCGTACCCCGCGCGAACGTCGGGTCTTCGCCCGGCGGATACATCGACAGGTCGATCGAGTTCTGCATGTAGATCAGGCGCGCGCCGAACACCTCGTTGGACACGTCGAGGTAGCCGCCCAGGATGTGCTTCCAGTTGTCGTCGACGCGGTAGCCGTAATAGATCTTGCGCTGTTCGGTGTTGTTCTCCGTGGTCTCCTGGCCGGCGAAGACGGTGCCGGTGACGGCCCAGTCGCCAAAGCTGCGCGAATGGCGCACGTTCACGCCGTTGTAGGCGCCGACTTCCCAGCCGTAGATATCCTGCGGCACGCGCGCCCACGGCAGCGTGTAGCCGATGTAGACGCTGTCGGAATACGCGTAGATCGGCAGCCGGCGGCGGCCCACTTGCACCGTCGTATCGGGCGCCACGTCGTACGAGAGATAGGCCCAGTCGACTTCCGGCTTGCCGTGTTCCGAAGCGCGCGCCACCGCCTGGACGGTGCCGGACAGCTTGCCGGTGAACCGGTACGTGGCCTGCAGGCCGACGAGCGATTCGCGCGCGAGGCTCCATTCGTTGCCGTGGTAGACGGCGCCGTGCTCGTAATTGCCGATGAAGCAGGGACACGGCTGTCCCATGAACTCCCCGTCGGAACCGCCATAGGCCTTGCCCGCGGTGACGGTGGCGAACCCCGAAATACTCAAGTCGCTGGCCTGTGCCATGCCGGCGCTGGACAACAGCGCGGCGATCATCAGTTTCTTCATGCTTTTTATCGGTTAGTTGGCGGTGGCGATGACCTTGACGGTGGCGTCAACGTCCTTCCTGTCGATGTAGCCGACGGCGTTCGGATCGGCCGCGACGGCCTTGCGCATGGCCGCGCCCGAGTCCACCTCGGCCGGCGGCGTGCCGGTGCCCGTGAAAATCAGCTTGCCCCACATGGCCTGGACCTGGACCGGGTCCTTCTTGCAGGCCTTGGCGAAGAACTCGTCGCGCAACGGGTTCTTTTCCGTGAGGTTGATCGGGGTCGGCGACTTGATCTTGCCGAGGAACGCCTGGCATACCTGCGTCACGGGCGGCGCCAGCGACGAGTGGGCGGACACGATGATGCTGATCTCGGCGTGCGCGGGCGCCACGGCGCACGCCGCGAACGCCACGGCGGATGCCGCAGCGGAAAGGACTCTCTTCATGATGATGGTGTGGTGTTGAAAAGGATGCGGGTCAGGCGCGGCGCCGCGCGACGGGACTGTTCGATGCCGGCAGCGCGAGCCTGTCGCGCGCGGCCGGCTGCGGCAAGCCGTCCTGGCGTGCCAGGGTGAACACGCTCACGACGGCGGCCAGGCTGGCGGCCTGCTCGCGCAGCGCGCTCGCCAGGCCCGCGGTCTCGTCGACGAGACCGGCGTTGCTCTGCGTGTCCAAGTCCATCTGGGCGATGGCATCGTTGATATGCTCGATGCCCGCGGTCTGCGCCTTGCTCGCTTCGGCGATCGCGGCCATGATGTCGGTGACGCGCCGGACGCTACTCACGATCTCGTCCATCGTGCGGCCGGTCTGGTCGGCCAGTGTCGTGCCCAGTTCGACCTGGGAGACCGAGCGCCCGATCAGGGCCGTGATGTCCTTCGCCGCGGCGGCCGAACGCTGCGCGAGGCTGCGCACTTCGTTCGCCACGACGGCGAAGCCGCGCCCGTGTTCGCCGGCGCGCGCCGCCTCGACGGCCGCGTTCAGCGCGAGCAGGTTGGTCTGGAACGCGATGCCCTCGATGACGCCGACGATGTCCGCAATCTCGCGCGACGACGCATGGATCGCTTCCATCGTCGCGATGACCTGCCCGACGACCGCGCCGCCCTGCGTGGCGACGTTGGCGGCGAATCCGGCCAGCTCGTTGGCCTGCGCGGCATTCGCCGCGTTTTCCTTGGCCGTGCCGGTGAGCGCGCCCATCGACGACGACGTCTGCACGAGGGCCTGCGCCTGGTGCTCCGTGCGCCCGGCCAGGTCGCCATTGCCCTGCGCGATCTGGACCGACGTGGCCGCGATGTTGTCGGTGGCGCTGCGCGCTTCGCTGACGATTCGTACGAGGCTGCCGTTCATGTCCCGCAGCGCCTGCAGCAGCTTGCCCGTCTCGTCCTGGGCATCCACGGCGATCATGCTCGTCAGGTCGCCCGCCGCGACGGTTTCCGCGACGCGCACCGCCTCGTTCAACTGGCGCACCAGCGTGCGCGCGACGAGCAGGGCGAAGGCGAGCGTGACGACGAGGCCCAGCACGCCGGTGACGGCACCACCGAGCACCGCCCGGTTCGACGCGTCGGTCGCCGCGCCGACCGTGCCGGTAAAGCGGTCGCGCGCCGCCGTGCGGAACGCCGTGACATCCTTGCGATAGGTCGCCAGCGCCGTGGCCATCGCCTGCAGCCTGTCCTTGGCCGGCATGCCACTGTGATTCGCCATGGCGTCGGAAATCGCGCGGGCCGTCTTGTAATACGTGTCGAACTCCAGTGCCAGCCGGCCCAGGTCCGCCTCATGGACCTTGTCGAGCGCGCGCACGCGGCGGTAGTTGTCCGCCACCTTCGCGGCGAGGGCGTCGGCGCCGGCGATCTGCTCGGGTTCGCCGGCGGCGGCCGCCGAATTCAGCACGTCGATGATCTTGTCCAGGGCGCCCGCGTTCTCCGTCAGCGCATCGAGCACCGGGTACTGCACGTCGCGCACGTCCGCCAGGCGCACGTTATTCTGCTTGAAGACGATGGCCGTGAAGATCAGGTAAGCCGCCATGCACAACATGGCGATGGCCGGGGCCAACAGGACTTTCCACAGCACGGGCAGGCGGCTCAGCATCTTCACTCCACGCGGAAGCCGTCGGCCGGCTCCTTAAGGTTGACTTCAGGCAAATGTTATCTGGTATTTACTCATTCTGGCAAGAAAATAATTTCGTATAGACAACATTTGTGAAGTGTGTGAAATCCGGACTACGCCAGTCTGGCCAGGTCACCTTTGAGCTGGGCAACCGTCGGCGTGACAACCGCGAGGAACGCTGCTTCACGCGCACGGCGGGCGTAGCCGCCGCTCTCCGCGCGCAGCAAGGCACGTCCGCCCAACGCCTGCAACTCCAGCGCGAGGGCAGCCGCCGCGATGTCGACCATCCGCAGGCGCAGCGTCAGCAGCTCGCGCGGCTGGTCGCGCAGGGTGCCGTCATCGAGGCCGGCGCACAGTGTCTGCCGGTAGGCTGCGATGTCCGCATCGAGCGCGTCGATTTCGCCGGACAAGACCGACGGGCGGTTACCGAGCGCCGAGCGCCCTGCCCGCAGCGATGCGCGCGCGAGCCCGAGCCCGAGACCGCATTGCAGGCCGACGAAAACGGGACGGATCGAGGGCAGGAAAACCCGCGCCTGCGGGTGGATCTGCCAGGACGCATCGAGCGTGACGTCGTCCAGCCTTAGGGCGGCCGTGTTGGTGCCGCGCAGCGCGAGCAGATCGAAGTCGGGTTCGCGCACCACGCCGCGCACGTCGTGGGGAAGCGCAAGCACGGCCGGATTGTCGCCATGTTCGTCGCCGACAGCGATCGCGGCGACGAATCCCTGCCTGCGCACATTCGTCGCCCAGGCCACCGTGCCGTTCAACCGCATGCCGTCCGGTACGGCGGTGCCGGTGATGCGCAGCCGGTCCAGGCCGCCCAGGAATTTCATCGCGTTCGACAACCCGGGCGCGCCCGCGAGCCGGCCGTGCACCAGGTCCGGCACGAGCCTGCGCTCGAGGTCCCGGTTCGGGCTCGCCAGCAGGCAGGCGATGACGGCACGCTGTGCCCAGTACACGAAGGCGGCACCGAGCGAGTGTTCGGCGAGTCCCGCGACGACATCGACGGCCGCACTCAAGGCGCGCCCGTCCCCGCCCTCGCTTTCAGGCACCCCCACCGCGAACAGGCCGGCCTGGGCCAGATGGGCCGGCAACGCGTCGGCATGCGCCATGTGCGTGTCGAGTTCCTCCGCGTGCGCATCCAGCCATGCAAGCAGCGCTTCATCCATTCTTACCATCGTTTCGTCCCCTGTGAAATCGAACTGAAGCGATGTTAGGCGAAGTCAAGATCCATACATCGGCACGCCTGGCCCGCATGGACCACCACGCCAGTTGCGAATAACAGGATCAGTGGTTTGACGTTCACGGTGGTGCCGCCAGAACGGGATCGGCCCACGTTACGAGACTTATTTGTGGGAGACATGCTCGAACTTGCCGTTATCGGTCAGCTTGGCCACCGCAGTGCCCTCGACACGGCACACATAGTCCCGATCGAACTGGCAGCCCTCGATCTGGTCGACAACCTTGCGGTCAATGATTGACAAATACACGCCGGACATCACGTCGCGGTCCTCGTTGCGTACGATATCAAAGTCGTCAACGCGAACCAGCACAACCTGTTTCATCGGCGGAAACACGAGAAATGTCGCCGCCACTTTTTGTCGGAATGGCGGCGAAAACCCTTCGGTATATTGCTGCCCATTCATTGCATAGTCGTGGCTGCCGATGATATCCATGAGTGGATCATGACGCGTCGGGTCGGCGACGTAAGGATAAAAGTCGGGGGCGCATCGATCGGTTGTCCTGGGGCGACCGTTCGGACCTTGAAGCTTCGGGCGGCACCGGGACAAATAGCGGTCATAGTCCAAAGGCAGCCGCGTAACCTTGTAGTTCGAAAGCAGGCTTGGCATGGCACCGGCTACCGCAGAGGTTTCAGCGTTTGAAGTTCGTTGTCTCACGTAGCTGTAGAACGTGCCACCGAACGGAATGAGTAACCTATCGCCAATGGCAAAAAATTCCATGACCGGCTGCGCGCACGTTGCGGGCGCGTTCGCCAGTACATAGACGTCCTTCACGCCGATCAGGGACACACCCAGTTTCTTCTTCAAAAACGCGTCGGCCTGCTTTTCGGTCACGTCCGCCTTGGTAAGCGATTGGAAGACGTCCGAGAAGAAATATTCCTCCTCATGGAACCGAACAGCGCAATCAGCTGAAAATCTGGCTTCACCGTCCCGGACAACAATCGTATCGAATCGCGACACCAAACCTGGCGGCACTCGTCCGTCATAATCCGCGGAACGGTCGAACTTCCATGTTCCGTTCGGCGCAGCAGCATACGCCAGCGAGCAGACTACACCGAAGCCACACGACAGCGCGGCCAGGATCACGCGACACATTCCAAGCTCGACGGCTTTTTTGCGTGCACTCGTCATCATTGCGCACAATCGAACTGCGCGCCACTCAGCCGCTTGCGCTCGCGGTCCAACGCTTGCTTGACTTTGTCCGTGGATCTCATCACCGCCGGCTTGAGATTCCTGCGGGCGGAGGCCGAATAGCAGTAGCCGCCCGGTTTGTCGGCATTGGATAAATAGAAGACCGGCTCGTCGACGTAGCCGTCGAAGGAATTGGCCTTGACGGTCATGCTGGCGGCGATGTCGAGCTTGCCGTCGCCGTTGATGTCCAGGTAGCGCACGTCACGAAAGCCTCGACAGTTGTCGGCATTGATATCCACGGGAAGGTCGATCAGGACCGGGGCGTCCTGTTCGTTCTCCGCCGTCATCAGGCGGCAAGAGCCATTGGATATGCTTTTGAACCGCACGGTGACGAGTGCCAGCAAATGCCCACCTTGCCGCGCTGACCAATAGAGCGTCTTTTCCGGCTTCAACAATGCGATCGGCTCCTCCGGGACATCGTCACGTCCCATGAACACCGCCGCTGCGCGCGCCGTGAATGCGTTCACTTCCGCCGCATTCGCCTGGCGTATACCTTCGTCCGGCTTGGCATGCGCAAGAGACATGCCGAAAGCGGTAGCACATAGCACAACGCCAAGCCTGCGCACAAGATGTTTCGTTAGACCTGTCATTCTCACGAGGAGCACGATCTCATCAGGATGAAAAGGGTTTCAATTAAACCGTCTCGGTCTGTCGGTCCGCCTCTCGGACATTGCCTCCGATACTGGCATATTCGTATTTTTCATCGCCGCCGAGATATACCACGCGGGGATCCGACGGAAGAGTGGCATCTTTTGCAAAGCCAGCCAAAGAGTCATGTACATAGTTATCGAAAAACTTGATTAATTTTTCGTCATTCATCCCTCGGTTGTGCACAAACTCATCTTCATAGGCTGTCACTAATGCTTTGTAATGCGGACGTAAACTTCGCCTGAGTACGTTTGGAGCCGGTAGACCTGGATATCGTTCGCGAAGTGGCCCCATAATCGACTTCACATCATCCATTAATTGAGCATCGTAAAAATCGAGCCTGCTTTGAAGATTTGCCATGTTTGGAAGCGCGTCAAGGCGTGACTTTGCCGCTAAAAATTTATCCTGAGCAATTTCTAGTTTTTTGCGCGCCTGATCAATGTCCTCCGCCGTCGGCGGCGGCGCTGACTGGGCATTCGACATGTTCATCGCTCGAATAGAACGAAGTTGCAGCAATAAATCCAATTCTCTGGCGGCCTTTTCTTTTTTCTGTCTTAATGCGTCAACCTCTTTGTTGAGCAAGACTTCGTCTTCCTTGAACTTCGCGTTCCACCTTGAGACCCTCTCGGCCTCGCTCTTATTCCCACTCAATTTCATGCGAATTGCGCGGAACCTCCAAGCATAGTACAACCTCATATTTTTATTCATGAGCTCACCAAGACTCGTCGATGCGCCTAGAGCCTTCACATAATGATTGTAAGTCGCCAGCAGATCCGGATCCATTGCGAAATCTGCTTTATTCTTTTCGGACCATTTCAACACTGGCAGTAGCGGAACGCCGTTTATCAATGCGTAATTGTACATATGCATTAGCGGTATAACGCCCAAGTTTTCGGAAGGCGAAGTGGCACGCGCGCCCTCTCCCGGAGCATAACTACCGCCCACATCAGAGTGTACGCCCGGGTAAACGGTTTCGTAAAAATGGGCTGGCTTTGAAGCTGTGTTCTCCCGCAGGAAGCTTACACTGTCCACAGGAAAAGAATTCCGAATTTCGTGCGCCGCGATGAAGTGTCGCACCTCCTCCACCATCGGATCAATCTGTAGCATGTTCCCCCAATCGCTATGCCCATCGTATATACCAGGTGCCGGGTCCGCCCCAGCAACTCCGTTATGTGAAAAAGCCAAGCTCGATGGCCGGGTTCCGATAAAGCTGGCAAGACGGTCGTTAACAATATATCGCAGACTAGAGAACGCAGTGCCGATCTTGCTTGTCGTATTGTTGCTCATTGGGAGCCCAACCGATGCGACGGTATCGAACAATCCCAAGAAACGAACTCGCAACGGCCAAGATCCCGTCTTGAGAACCCATTTACCTCTCGATTGGATGCATCGCTCCTTTAGAAACAAATTCACGAATGCACGCGCGAGCGCGGCACCGCGACTAAAACCGAACACGGAAATATTAATCTCGGAAATAACGTTCGAAGGCGAATTCGCCAACACTAGATGACGTTTGATCGACTCGTCGAATTTTTTCAGCGCGTATTCCAGTCTGTCCGATCCTTTTCGACCAAAGCTAAGTCCGGTTAAGTCACCACCATCATCACCGACCTCGGAAAAATAGGTGCCGACTCCCTGCAGGTAGAAACTATATACACCGTTGACTTGATCGGTTGGCTTGTGCACACGGAACAGCTTCGCCACGTTACTATGCTTACGCAACCCCTCATCCGCGTAGAGGTTATTGCCCGTCCCGTCGAAAAAGAACGAAAACCAGAGCGTTTGCCTGCAGGTTGTTACAGGCTTAAGCTCCACTTGACGCACAGCCAGGGAAAAGGTCCCGAGTGGCGAAGGCTTTTGCACGATCGGAGACTGATCTGCACTGAGCATTTCTGCCTGATCCGGCCCAAAGCGCAGTCCGGTCTCTGTAGGCTGCAACAGGGGCATTCTGACGTCCCCGACAGTGTCGCTATTCTGGTTTTTGGTCATTGCTGCACTTTGGGAAATTTAGTTTTTCGACACGGTCTTCGCTCAATCTCAAACGCGGGAGTGACATTTCCTCGGTAATTTGAACTTGCACCGACCCATCCGGATAAAAGTGGGTCTCAAGATGATTCGGCTTGCCAGCATCAGTCCGTGTCGCCTTTACAAATTCTTCTTTGTACAGATAATGTTGCAGCACTTCCGTTTTGCCAGTTAGCGGGTCTTTTTCGGTGTAGCTGCAGCCATCGATTTGCCAGCGAACCTGCACGAATATTGCCCCAGATTCACCGGGCGAAAGGTTAATGCAGCACATCGAACCGCTTCCTCCGCTGGTAGGACTACTGACTCTTACAATGCCACCATTGCGATTATCGACCTCATAATCTTCGATATGATGATTGGTATAGTTATATCCAACCAGGTCGAGTGTCATTGTAGTTTTAGTTGCATTCTGCGATTGGGCGACTGCAACCATCCCGGAGAACGCATTCAAGTACACCAACAACGCACCCACGACCAACGCCAGCGCGCAGACGCAGACAAATTTTGCACTTCTCTTCATTTCACTCCTTCCGTGACGGCACCACCCTCGAGACACATCACCAATTCCGAAAATTTTGAGGGTTCCATTTCCACGGCATTCATCAAATTCGACCATTGGCTCTCATTTGCAGGGGACTTCCCCACAGTGAGGACCGCGACGTTATAAAGAATGAGGTCATTCAACGATCGCAACCCGAAGCTTTTTGCTTCGTTAATATTTGAAACGACGAATTCATACTGCCGAGCAACATCCAGATTTTCAAGATAACTGGATGCATTTTCTCGTAGACCATTGAGAACCTGGTCGGGTTCGCATGAATCTACCAAAGCGAACTCCTGAGAAGCACTTAGATTCAGTGCCTCATCCGCACTCGCCACATCATTGAACATCGAATCAACGGATCTTATGGCCCCACTACGGTCGACGTACCACCATTTTCGCGCGACACTCAGGAATACCTTTGCCTGTTCGGCATCAAGAACTCCCATTAACGACTCAAAGACCCGGGGATCAAAGAACCTCAACATCGCGTCCATGTCTCCCGATATGCACACGTTGAGCCGCGCTTTCAGCCGATCCTTTAATTGCCCGATCTCCAGCGGAGACGACAACATCATCAAGGACGACGAATAGGTGCCGCTTTCACTGATCCATTTGCAAAGGCCCAATGGTAATCGCACTGCCCCATCGGAACCGGCGAGGACAAGGATTGGCGCGACAGCCAAACTATTCACCTCGGCCGTACCCTCGAAGAGGCTCACCCAGGTGGTTGACGTTCTCGCTAACTGACGATAAAGCCCAGGCAATCCACCGTGGTCCAGCAGAAAATATAAGTTTGCGGGGTTCTCCGCAATGCTGCCTTTAGCAAAATCCTGAAGATCAAGAAATCGTGTCATGCGGATCTCAATACAAAAGGAGAGGCCGCGCTACGAGCTTTCAGCAGGCAGTCGATGCAGATACTGGTAGGTAGGGCCGGAAGCGGATACGAAATATGCGCCGGCCCCGCAAAACTCTTCTTGCCTGCATGTACGGAAATCTTCCCCGGACACTGCACCGTAATATTCCCGCCCTCGATGGTGATATTCGCCCCATCCGCCGTCGACAAACTGATCCGCTTCGCCGCCGCCCAATCCACGTGCGCATTCGCACTGACGACATGCACGTCGTCGCGCGCCTGCACGTCGAGCGTCCCCGCCTGCGCCTGCACGTCGACCGCATCCTGCGCTGCGATCATCTGCAGCCCGACGCCGCCCTCGCCCGCCTTCACGGCGCCGGCCAGCACGCCGATCGCCTGCCCGGTGTGCTGGCGCAAGGCGCCTCCGGTGACGAACTGCGTATCCTGACCGCTCATCAAACTGACCGTCTCGCCGTTCGACAGCTGCACCGACTCCGCAGCCGTCACACCCAGCCCGGCCTTTGCCGAGATGGCGATCACCGGCGCCGCCACATGCGGCAGCTTTTCGCCCTCCAACGTCGTCGTCGCCGCCACCGCATTCAACATCGCCTGCAACGGCGCCGCCTTCGCATCCAGCACGCTGGCGCCGGCCTTCGCCGCACCCAGGTGCGCAGCCAGACCCACCGTCTTGTGCGTGGCCGCCGCCTCACTGAACGTCTCGCCCAATTTGACGGCCTGTTTCATGAGCGCGATGCCGGCCACGTTGTCGCCCGCCGGGTCGCGCGACGACGCGTCGTGCTCGATGCGATAGCTCGATACCAGCAGACCGGCACCCGCGCGCAGCGCGCCGTAGGCGTCCGTGCGGAGTTCGGCGCCTTCGCCGCGCAGGCTCCCGCGGTAGTTGTCGGCGCCGTGGATCAGGTGGCCCAGGTTCAGTTCCGTCGCTGCGTGCGTCGTGCGCAGCTGGACGCGGCCCTGCGCGTCGGTGTCGTCGAACAGCAGCTGGTTGTAGCCTGCGCCGCCGAATTCCTTCGTGCGCACGCCCCACTGGGCCGCGGCGTTGCGGTGGCCGGCCAGCGCGGCCGAAGCGCCGTGCCACACAGGGCTGTTGCCGCCGGCGAGGTTGCCCTGCCCGGACGTCGCGTGGTCGTGTGCGGCGTCGAATGGATCGATGCCGGCGTCGCGGTGCTCGCCGCCCGGGGTCGGCGTCACGCCGCCTTCGCCCTGGCCGTTGTACAGCGCGCCCACGATGATCGGGCGGTCGATGTCGTTTTCGATGAACTGGACGATCACTTCCTGCCCGATCCGCGGCAGGAACTGGCTCCCAATGCCGCCGCCGGCCAGGCGCTGCGCCACGCGCACCCAGCATGTCGCGTCGCCGCCGTCCTGCCAGTGGAAGCGGATGCGTACGCGGCCCAGGCGATCGCAATACAGTTCGTCGGCGCCGCGCGGCGTGTCGCTGCCGTCGGCGCCCACGACGATCGCGCTCTGGGCGCCCGCCGCTGTCGGACGCGGGTGGCTGCGGCCGTCGCTGCCATCAAGTTGCGGGCGCCACACGACGTCGGCGGCGACGGCCTCGAAGCAGTTCGCGTAGCCGGCCGTGCGCGCCTGCGCGAGCGCCAGGCCGAAGTCTTCCGGCAAGTCGTCGCGCAGGGATTCTTCCAGCAGTTCGGGGATGGGGCCGAACAACTCGGCCAGCGCATCCTGCGCCCGCGTCGGCAGGTTGTTCACGCCGACGCTCGTCACGCGCACGATCGTGAACGGTGCCGCCGCGCCGAGCGCGCTCACCGGGGCGCCGGTCACCGTCAGGCGCGTGCCAGCGCGCAGCGTGCGCAGGGTCGAGCGGCCGCGCCACGACTGGCTGCGCGCCTCGCGCCCTTCCATCTGCAGGTCGGCGTAGCGGCGGGCCTGCGCACTGTCGGCATAGGCGTACTGGCCCGGCGTGTCGAACGATTCGAGCCACGGCAGGCTGCCGTTCGACAGCCGCGACGGCGAGTTCGCGGCCACGGCCTGCTTGCTCTTGTAGTCGTAGCTGAGCAGGGTGACGGCGGATGCGCCGACCCTGCGCAGCGCCGCCAGCGCCTGCACGCTGTCGCTTTTTTCGCGCGCGTGCGCCCCGTGGAAGCGTGCGCCGCCGGCGTCGATGCTCGGGTCGTCGGCCACGGCGGATGCATCGCGGCTGTCCGCGAACAGCACCATGCGCGGGCCGTCGTCGGCCTGTTCGAAGCGCCATGCCAGGCCTTCTTCCGCGAGCAGCCGCTCGACGAACGCGAGATCCGATTCGCGGTACTGGCAGCAGTAGCTGCGCGGGTTGGCGCCGTCCATGAACGGGCCGACGTCGTCGCTCCAGCGCCAGCGCGCGTCGGGTGCATAGGCGGAAAAGACGTCGTCGACGATGTCGGTGACGGACTTGTCTTGCCATACGCGGCTGCTGCGCACGTGGGCCATGCGCCACACCCAGTGCGCGATGCGGACGCGGTAGCGCGCCAGGCCGCCGTCGCTGCCCAGCTGCGCGGCCGCGCAGATCTCGCCGGCGAAGTCGGCGCGCGTGCCGTCCGCCAGGGTGACTTCGAGGGCGGCCGGCCGGCCCAGCAGCGAGGATGGCTCGATCGCGGCGCTGGTCGACAGCGCGATCACGTCACGTACGCCAAGCCCCTGAACCGCATCGTCGGCGACGAACGCCTCGACCAGCAGTTCACCGCCCGGGAAATCCGTAGCGCCATCCCCGATCCGCAACGCGTACAGGCGCGTGACGCTGTCGAATCCGGCAAGTGCGGCCAGCGCTTCCAGCGCATGGGTCATCGATTGCTGCAAGACACACTCTCCAACTCATCCATACTTAACAAACTTAACTTTACGCTAATCGCGAGCGCCACGCTATAGCCTGAAAGAAACTGCATAACTGTTACAAACCGTGATTAAGAACACGGTTTTGCCCAGCTATAATGCGGCAAAATATTGTCTGCATGTAACATTGCATGCAGCACATTTGTAACGGTGACGGAAGAAAAGCATGGCAGGACCATTGATCGTATTGGGTGACAGGACATCGCACGGCGGCAGCGTGATCGAAGCGTCGACGCTGAGCGATTGCGACGGCAAGGGCATCGCGCGCGTGGGCGACATGACCGTATGTCCGCGCCACGGCCGCTCCCCCATCGTCAGCGGCGACACCACGTTCATCGTCGACGGCAAGGCCGCCGCACGGCACGGCGACAAGGCTGGTTGCGGCGCCACGCTGGTCGCCGGCCAGCAGGCGACGGTAGATCATGTGTAACCCGCAGCGCCGCAGCCACATGCGGAGACGGACCTGATGGGCACATGGATCCGCGGCGGCATCCTGACGATGCTGACGTTCGGCGCCTTCTGGGGTGGCGCCATCTTCACCTGGCGCGGCACCGACCGCGCGCCTTCCACGTCCGACCTGGTCACGTACCTGGTCGCGCTGCCGCTCGCCGTGCTGGCCGCCGTCGTGCTGGTCCGGCGATTCACGCGGCCGCAACCCGCAGCCGATGCCGCCGCGCCGGCCACGACCGCCGCACCGTCTCCCGCCCCGGCGGCGCGCCTGCCCGCGCTGGCGCTGGTCGATGCGGCCGTGCGCACGCGCCACGGCGACTCGATCGACGAACTGGCCGCCGCGCTCGACGCACAACGCGCGCGCCCCGACCTGGACCCGGAGCTCGTCGACGACGCCGGCTATCCCGTGATGACCGTGCGCGTGCCGTCCGCCGGCGACGCCGCGTGGCGGACCGAGGCCGAGCCATGGCTTGCAGCTCAGGGCCATTCGGACGTCCGCTTCGGAGATGCGCACTGGCGCGCCCTCGAACTGGCCAGCGCCGTCGTGAGCGAACTCGCCGACGCCGCGGCATTGGCCGCCGTTGGCGACCCGTTGCTGCGCATCGTGCCCCTGGCGCCTGTAGACTGGACCACCGCGCAGCGCACGGCGGCCGGCGCGTGGTTCGTCCACGTCGCCGCGCAGGGCGGCTGGGCCGCGGACAAGGTCACCGTCAGCCCCGCCCCGCCGGGCGAACCCGCGGCCGCCGCCAGCGCCCTGCTGTCGGTGCTGGCCGGCCAGCCGAACAACGATCCGGCATTGACTATCCTGCTCGCCTTCGATTCGCGCATCGACCAGGCGGTCGTCGACCGGATGGCGGCCGACGGCGCCCTGTTCTCCGCCGCCCATCCGCAGGGTCTGGTGCCGGGCGAAGGCGCCGCAGGACTACTGCTGGGCGATACCGCGTACGCCGCGCCGATACTGCAGGCGGCAAGCGCCACGCGCAGCGCATCGGCCGACGCCATGCCCCGCATCGACGCCGCGGACCTGCGCCGGCTGGCGGAACGGGTGCTGGCCGAAACGGCCGTCGACGCATCCACCGTGTCGGCGCTGTTCGCGGATGCCGACCACCGCAGCAACCGCGTCCTCGAGGCGATGGCACTGGCCCACGAGGACCTGCCGCACCTCGATGCTGGCATCGACGTGAGGACCACCGGGCCGGCTTGCGGACTGTCGGGTGCCGTGCCCTTCCTGGCCACGCTCGCGCTGGCCCGCCGCCAGGCGCTGGATGGCGCCGGCGCCGTCCTGTGCGTCGGGAATGCCGATCCGGTCCATCGTAGTGTCGCCGTGGTCCGCCCGGCCGGTCTCGCCGCTTCCGCCGCCGTCTGATGAGTCTCGCGTCCACACACGTGTCGATCGGCTACTTCGGCAAGATCCCGAGCCGCGGCGACTTCGTCAAGGGTTCCGACAACCCGGCGCTCGTCAAGCTGCTGGACGACTGGCTCGCGCGCGCCATGGACCTCATGATGGCCGACGCGCGGTGGAAATCGCGGTACGACGCGGTCGCCCCGCTGCACTTCGTCATCGCGGGTCCGCGCCGCCGGCATGCGATCGCCGGTCATATCGTGGCCAGCAGTGACGCGTCGGGACGGCGTTTCCCGTTCCTCATGACCGGCATGCTCGACGTGGCCGAACCGGATGCGTTCGTCCCGTCCGCACCGCAGATGCTGGGTGTCCTGTGGAGCCGCCTGGAAGCGCTCAGCAAGGGACTGGTGACGGCGCCCGACGCCGACGCGCTGCTGCAGGCCGCCGCCGGCCAGGTCGTCGAACTCGACCTGCGCTCGAACGCCCACGCGGCGGCGTTCGCCGACTTCATCGAGCTGCAGTCGCTCGACACGCTGCAGGCGCTGCTGGCACAAGCCGGCTACGCGGGCTCGGTGCGCCGGGTGCTGCTGGCGCTCGGGCTGCTGCTGCAGCCCGTGCTGGCGAGCAGCACGAGCCGGCTGGAGAAAAGCCTCGTGCTGCCGCTGCCGGCCGACCCGCTGTACCGCGGCCTCGTCGGCGCCTACTGGATGCATGCGATCGCGCCGTTCCTCGCACGCGCCGATTTCGAGCTCGCCCTGTTCGTCACACGCATCGGGGAGCAGCCGCGCCTCGTGCTCGGCTTCGGCGGCGCGTCGGCGCACACGCTGCAGGCGATCATGGATCCGCAGGCAGCCAGCGAGCGCCACATCGCGTTCGATGACCTGGACTGGGTCGAAGACCAGGTGGACACCGACTATGCCGTCGACAAGGTGTCCAGGCACCTGAAGCGGCCCGACGTCTCGCTCAAGTCCGCGCTGGACGCGTTGTGCGCGGCATTCATCGGCACCTGAATCATGCGACAACGAGAACCCCGCGTATGCTGACACCCTCTCTTCCACTGACGGCCCAGGCGATCCGGGCGCTCGTGGCGCGCTTCACCCAGTCGAGCCGCGTGCTGCGCCTGCATACGACGCTGGGCAGCGACGTCCTGCTGGCGGAATCGCTGCATGGCGAGGAAGCCATCGCGACGGGCTACCGGCTGCGCGTCTCGGCCCTGTCGACGGATGCGGGGCTGGCGCTCAAATCGCTGCTGGGCCAGCCCGTGCTGCTCGAGCTGCTGGCGGGGCCGTTCCAGGGCGTGCGTCCTTTCCACGGCCACGTGACGGCAGCCGAGATGACGGGCGCGAACGGCGGCCTGGCCCGGTACACGCTGACGATCGAACCCTGGACCGCGTTCCTCGCGCTGGGCCGCGACAGCCGCGTCTTCCAGGACAAGACGATCGTCGACATCATCGACACGGTGTTTTCCGCGTACGACGGCAAGGGCAGGCTGGCGCCGGCCTGGCGCTTCCAGGTCGACCGCTCGCTCTACCCGCGACGCAGCCTGACGACGCAATACCAGGAAAGCGATCTCGCGTTCGTGCGGCGCCTGATGCGCGAGGAAGGCCTGTTCGGCTTTTTCGAGCACGAGGGCGACCCGGACGGCGCGACACTGGGCGCGCACACGCTCGTCATCGCCGACAGCAACGACGCGTTCAAGCCGAACACGCAGGCCCTCGTGCGCTTCACGCAATCCGGCGCCGTGATGCGCGAGGACAGCATCGACCGCTGGCGCACCGAGACGCGTCTCGCGACGAACGCCGTCGAATTGCGCAGCTGGGACTATCGCGCACGCCAGGTGCGGACCGCCGTCGCGGCCGGACAGGATCCGGTCGAACTGGCCAGCCGCGACATCCCCGGCGTGTACGCGTACACGAGCCGCGAACACGGCGCGCGCATCGCCGAGCGCCAGTTGCAGGCACTGGAAGCGGGCAAGGTCGTCCACGTGGGCGCCGGCACCGTGCGTACCTTCACGCCGGGGACGACGTTCACCCTGGCGGACCATGGCGCCCGGGACAGCGCGGCCGACCCGTTGCTGCTCGTGCGCGTGCGCCACCTCGCGCACAACAACCTGGACGCCGATACCGCGTCGACGCTCGCCCGCCACCTGGGCCACGATCCGGTCGCGGCGCTCAATGACGAGATCCTGTCGGCGAGCCTGCACGCGCGCGGCAAGGGCATCGCGGAACGCCCCGTGTACCGCAACAGCTTCGACGCGATCCCCGCCGCGACGCCATACCGCGACAGCCAGTTGGATGGCCACGGCCGCCTGCTGCATCCGCGCCCGACGGTGCAGGGCCAGCAGACCGCCATCGTCGTCGGCCCGACCGGCACCGCGATCCACACGGACCGTGACCACCGTATCAAGGTGCAGTTCCACTGGCAGCGCGGCGAAGCGAGCCACAGCCGCCTCGATCATCCCGAACCGCACGGCCACACGGGCGCCCCGGCCGACGACCGCGCCGGCACGTGGGTGCGCGTGGCGACGCCGCTCGCGCCGGTCGCGGGCGCCAACTGGGGCAGCCACGCCCTGCCCCGCGTCGGCCAGGAAGTGCTGGTCGATTTCCTGGACGGGAACATCGACCGGCCGGTGGTCATCGGCGCCGTCTACAACGGGGCCGGTGCCGACGACGCCCAGCACAACACGGCAGCCGGCGGCGCGGGCGCGGCCACCGGCAACGCGGGCGCCTGGTTCCCCGGCGCGGCCGGCGCGCACGCGCACGCGGCCGTGCTGTCCGGCCTGAAAAGCCAGGCCATGCGGGCCAGCGGCAACGGGGCCGGCGCGTACAGCCAGCTCGTGTTCGACGACACGCCGGAACAGGCGCGCGTGGCGTTGCAGCGGCATGCAAAGGCGCATCGGGGGACGGCGGAGCTGAATCTCGGGCATCTGGTGCATCAGACGGATAACCAGCGGCTGGGGGCCGTGGGGCTGGGGGCGGAGCTGAAGACGGAGCATGGGGTGGCGGTGCGCGCCGCGCGCGGCCTGCTCGTTGCGACCGAGCGGACGTCGGCCGATGCGGGCGCGCTGGAATCCGGACAAGCGGCATCACAGATCGAACAAAGCCATACACTTCAACACAGCCTGGCCGAGACGGCTGGCAAGCACAACGCCATGCTGGCGGGAGGCACGTCTCCAGACAAGTTGCCGGCAACCGAAGCGCTCGCCAGGGCCGGCGATACACTGACCGCGACGTCAGCGAACGGCGACGCCACCGCTTACGGCGAACCGCAGCTGCAACTCTACACACCTGCAGGCATCGCGGCGCTCACGCCAGCATCGACCGTCATTGCGTCAGGCACGACCACCAACATCACGGCGGGACAGGACATCGGCTTTGCCTCGCAAGGCAATACCATTCACTCGGTCAGCGCCGGGGTCAGCCTGTTCACGTACGGTAAGGCGACGAGCAGCAACAAACCGAATCAGGAAACCGGCATCCGCATGCATGCGGCCAGCGGCAAAGTCAGCATGCAAAGCCAAAGTGGCCAGACGCGGCTGACAGCCGACAAGACGTGTACGGTGGCGAGCATCGCGAAGAGCGTGAACGTGGCAGCGAAGGAGCATGTGCTGTTGACTGCGCAAGGCGCGTACATCCGGCTTTCGGGAGGTGACATCGAAGTGCATGGGCCTGGGAAGATCGAATTCAAGGCGAGCATGAAGGAGCTCACCGGCCCGGCGTGCGCACAATTCGAACTACCAGCCATGCCGCAGCTGAGCCATCAGTTTGGGCAACGTTTCAGGCTCAAGGACACGCTTGGCACACCGCTGGCAGATCAGGCCTACACGATATACGTAGCGGACCAACAAGAGATCAAGGGTGTGACAGATCCGCATGGCATGACGGCGTATGTCGACACCGAAAACCCTGAGACGACCTACATCTTGTTCGACCGTGATTTGCAATGGATCTGTGAAGAGGAAAGCGATGAAAATTCGAGCCATAGCGAGTGCTAGCGCCTTGGCGATAGCCGCCCTCTCCGCGACGGCCCAGACGCTCCCAGTGGTATTGCGTGGTGACATGACGCCGATCAAACTCGCCAGCGGTGAAGTCGTGGCTTTGCACACGATCATTGACCTGAACAATGCACATGCGCTGGAAACGGTCAGTTTTCTGATAAGAAATCCGCGTGGAGCCGCTGAAGCTATTCCGTTCGAGATAAACGACGACTATCAAGCTTCCCTGACATTGCGTTCCGGCGCCGACTGCGCGATCTCTGGAATGCGCGCGTTTCAGGACGGAAAGAAAATTCGTGTCGTTTATGCGAGCCGGAAGGGCCAGTGGTCTGAAAAAAACTCCGTAAAATTCCAGGAATTCGATCTGACGAAGAATGATGAGGGCGCCCCTGGCACGCCACTACGCTATTTTAAAGAGCGTAAAGTCTACAGCTCGAAAAAAGCATACTGTGATGTCAATCGTGCTATCGACAGTGAGGCGTCACCTATCAAAGGGATCGAATAATGGCTGAGAAGAAATTCATCCAAGCGCGTGATGGCGAAAAAAACAGTGTCATATACGTTTGCGCAGACGGCACGGAATTCTTACGGTCCGGAGGCACTCGTGCCTGGCGAAATAACAACCCAGGGAATCTTGTTGCCGCCGAAAAGAGTGGTTTATCGATCGGACGCGGCGGCAGCTTTGCGGCATTTGCGAGTCAGGAGGATGGATTTGCGGCCCTGGAGTATTCTTTAAAGAATTTTTATTCCGATATCAAACTGGATAAGGTTTTTAAAAAATATGCCCCGGCCACCGACCATAACGATCCGGAGCAATATGCAGCCACAGTCAGAAAAATGACCGGCCTGGACGCCGCTCGGACTATTGGATCTCTCACCAAGGAAGAGCTGGACGAATTTAAATTAGCAATCATGCGCGTGGAAGGTTGGAAAGAGGGAAAAACTGAGCCAATTCCCCATGCCAAGCAATTTCTCGTAAAAGGCATTGATGGAAAGCCGCTGGGAGGTCTACGCTATTTACTTTCCTACTTCACCGGCGATGGTGAGCAGAAAAAAATCGAAGGCGAAACAAGCGCGGACGGCAAGACCGTCACCGCCGTTACCGCCACCCGAACTACCGTACAATTGCATCTACCTCGGCCTGACCCCGGACAGTCTCTAAAACCGCTGCAAAAAAAAGTGGGAGGCGCCAAAGGAAAAACGGTTGTCGCTGCCGAGGTCACGACTAAACCATGGTACAGCCAGGCGTTCAGTCAAGCAGTTGCTGGCGAAGACAGCAAGCATGACGAATCACCACGCCAAAACGACTTAGACGCTGGACATCAAGAGCTCCAGGAGGCGCCTTTGTCTCCACCGGCTCCTCTGTCGACCGTTAAGCAAGCTGGCGCAGTTCAGCTATCCGGTACGAAGAAAAAGTCTGAGAACCATGTACAAGATGTCATAAAAGAAGCTGGCGTGTATGTTACGTGGGAATTCGATACCAAGCGTGGCTCTGAGAAGAAACTGGAAAAACTGCCGTATTTTATTGCTGAGATGTCGGGCGATCAAGGCAAACCCCTGATGAAGGGGCAAGGTCTTTTGTTAATGAAAAACAACAAAATTCGACAAAAAGTTCCGTTTGGCAAAGAGGTCGCCTTGTACCTTGGCAATGATGCAAAGGTTCAATATCGCACTACCCCGCTTTATCGCGTGCGTGCGGAAGAAGGGCTGAGTGACGTGGTAGTGAAGATTTCCGAAATCAAGGGTACGGCTTATGACCCTTCAGATGAACTACCGTCGGACCCAGTCTCGACAGGAACCAAAAAAGTCTATTCTGCAAGCCTTTTCGGGACGACCTGGTTAAAATTCAGTCATAAATTCACAGCGGATGAGGCCCTGGAACAAAGTCGAATCGAACCTCCGGAACTCCAAGCAGCCTTGCAACAGATTTTTGGGGGAAATGCAAGCGTTAGCGGCAACGCTATAACGCTGAGCGTCGTAAAACCAAACAAGAAAAACATGGTAATCACGTGGCAAGCGGCTGCATTTCAGAATTGCAGGCAAAACATACCTTCTATTACGAACCTTGCTGCAGCCAAAGCCGAAATTATTCCTCGCGTTCACCCTCAGACTTATAAAGCATTCTTGAAGGCCGCGTTCGAATTGGACGCTACGGCACTTGAGATTGCATCGGGTTGGCGCCCCATGCTTGGTTCAGTCTTGCATCGCGTTGGCGTGGGACTGGACGTAAGCCGCATATTAGTGGAAGGTCATGACTTGAAGCTAAGCCGCAGCCGGACTTCTGCAGACACAGCATACATAAATTTATTGACGCAAAAAAATCGGCTTGAAGGAAAAAAGACGCTTACCGAGGACGAAAAACAAGAACTCAAGCAACTTGCGGCGCGAGAGGCAAATAAACGTGAAGCCGCGACGATAGCGATTCGCAACAGCGACAGCACCTCCATTCGCACTTTTATTCATAAGCTGCGAGAGAACAGTGATGTTAAGCAGACATTTGATCCATGGGAAATGGATTTAAACACTCGTGACAATTCGCAAGCACAACCGAACCACCTCATTACCGGCAATGAGAAACTGCACGGAACCCATCTGCATATTACCGTGAGGGATACTGAACTTGGATACTAAAATCGGAATTCTATTCTCGTTCATGTTTTTCTTTTCCGGAAGCATCCTTGCGGACGAAGCGTTAGGGAGTCAAAATTACACTAACTTTGGAATGGACCTGGATGCTCCAATCTTTCCAGTCAATGGCGTGCTCAACATATACGGAAATAAAGGCGACACAAGCCCTATCGCTACGCTGAAAGACAAGCCAGTGATAAATCAACGCGGCGCCGTCAAGCCTTGCATCAAAAACAGCGCGGATGGTTGGACGCAATGCAAAGTCAGCGGTGTCAGAGGATGGGTCAAGCATGACGATTTTCGTAGCGCCGAAGAATACATGCCGGTGCCGACTTGGGCATTTCGCTATTGGCTGTATATCAGATCGCCGGGTACGGGCAGCGAAGACGCAGTCATTCTTCGCGAGAGCGTCGACAAGAATCCTTATCTGATTGCGCCTGCAGCGTATTCGAACATATTTTTCCACGTTCTTTT
This sequence comes from Massilia sp. Masssp94, assembly GCF_059491305.1. Lineage (NCBI taxonomy): Bacteria > Pseudomonadati > Pseudomonadota > Betaproteobacteria > Burkholderiales > Oxalobacteraceae > Massilia > Massilia sp. Masssp94. The sequence goes on along the minus strand of NZ_CP168501.1, from coordinate 5,775,162 downwards.
CGACACAGAAGGAAGAGCGATCAGCCCCAAAAGCCATAAGCCCACAGGCGATCGAGTGTTTATTTCTGGAAATGCCGTTTTCCTCGCTCCCGGCGATCCAAAACGTCGCAGAAACGCGACTTGGCTGTTCCTTAACTTCTACAATGAAAAGTTAAACGCGTTGTGTCCAGGCCAGAATGCCGACAGTTGCATGAGTGCCGTTAATACTTCGCCTGGCTGGCCCGGAATCAAGAGAATGTATGAGGAACCCGCTGACCAGTACAAGCAGAAAAATGACGATCAAGCGTGGTTTGGTAACGGCGAAGTCGCATTTGCACGTCATATCGACCCGGTGAAACCGTTGATGTATCGTGTACCCGATAACGTAGTCATGAGCGCCGACAAAAGCGAAATGACGCTAGAGCTGGTCGCCAAGAATCGAGAGAAACTTGTTTGTATCGCAGACTGCGAACGACATTGACAACAAGCGAATCATTAGATACCGGCCGAAATAACACCGCGGCGACTTGCTCGATCGTCGGAAAAAAACTTGCGGGAACCATGATCCATATACTGACGGAGTCCGAATTCAAACAGGCAAAGCGAGAACCTTTACTCGACTACGCTGGTTACAGCGATGAAGCCGCAGACATCTCAAGGCGAATTCCTAACGCTCAAAAGAAACTGAGCGATCCAGAATGGCTCTCCGGCCGAGACGTGGCCGCGCTGGTGCGTCTCACGGGGGCACGTTCCGATTATGCGATCGACCTGTTGACGCTCAGCTATTCGGCTGGCGTGCACATCTTGGAGTTACAAGGATTTTTCCCGCACGTCGTCGAGTATTTCGAGGAGTTCGCTTTATATATCCAGGCATTCAATCGAACTGACGAAGGAACGCGACTCAACTCGCCTGTCATCCATCTGCAGGATGTCGAATTCCAGATAGCAAACCGGCTGCTCTGCTTTTCCGTTTTGCTCGGGCATACAAAATTGATCCCCCGGATCATGGCAATTCTCGACTATAACAATTCGATGCGCGACGGTCTGCTCGAACGAATTGCGTCGTGTTACAGCCAGCGGCCCTCGCCTTTACCTGATGAATGCACGCGTCATTTACCGTACTATAAGGCGTTGCCAATCTTCGACGCGCAACCATCCGACCGCCCCGGACTGATCAAGACGTATCTGCTGGACTGGTACGAAGCGAGCCGTCGCGAACCCTACTACGACGCTCACACCGGCGCCCCATCGTTCTTGGGCTATTGGGCATGGGAAGCGGCAGCAATCACGATTGCTTTGAATGTCGACGACCAATCGTATCGGGACCTACCTTTCTACCCACGCGACCTCGTCGAACATCTCAGAAACTCGACGGCAGGAAGTGCCGCAGGTGCGCCGCGCACCGAAACCGCTGAAATTCGTGCAAAGGCTGGCGAAACATGCCCGATTGGAGGACGCTGGCAATCGATCGGAGTGCCCGTCCACGATGCGGTCTATACAAAGGGGGCGACCTTGCAGGATCTGAAGTCGCCCTATGGGTTGACTGTCTGGCGCTTTCTCGGTGCGGCGTAGTTGAGCGCTTTCGCCCTAATGATGAAAAAAAGCATGCACATAGCGCGTAACGTTGTGGCAGGTGTCCTAGTCGCCGCCTGGCTCTGTGCCGGTGTACAAGCACCGGCGATTGCAGCGTCGACCCATCATGAGGTCAAGCTGGGCTACGGCGTCAACGAGGTCAATCTGAGCAAGTTGTCACTGCGCATCGTGCGCGGGATGGTCGCCAACGGCACGGCGAGCAGCTTCGATACGTTCACCGTGTACCTGGTGCCGGACAGCGCGGGCGAGCCCTGGCTGCAGGTAACGACCACCACGCCCAAGGGCCTCGGCTACAACTTCCGCAACTACGAGTCCGGCGACGCCAACACGCACGCCGTCGCGTTTTACGTCGAAGGCAATCACCTGTTCGCGGTCCAGGCGACGAAGGTCGGGCCAAGCGCCGATGCCCAAGGCGCGCGCAAGACGCCTTTCGATTTCGAAGTCGTCCGGTTCAACGAGAATGAGGACATCCCACTGTTCAAGAGCGACAGCAAGCAACGCTCGAAAGGCCAATACGTGGATGGACGCGAGGCTATCGACCATGAATTCTTCGGCCGCTGAGGGGTAATCGATGTTCGTACGTGCGACCTATTATCGCGAGAAGAGGGCCGTCCACTACTTCGACGAAAACGGCGAGGGAACGCCGTACATCGGCGGCTCCTTCGCATGGCGCACCAACAATCCGGGCGACATGGCGAAGCCGGGCAAGCGCGTCGTCAGCACGAGTATCGGCTACGCCCAGCGGGTATCCAACCCGAAAAGCCTCTTCCTGATCTTTCCCGACCAGTCTCCATGAAAAAACGGCTCTTCTTCTCGCTCATCGCATTAGCCTGCGTCGGTTGTCATGCCGACGGGCTTCCCATCGTCGGTATCGTCGAACAAATCCCTGTTCTGGCAAACGGGAGCCACGTAACCGCCCGTCCGACCTACATCTTCACCGACGAGAAGTTGTCCGGATCGACTTTCTTCAACGCTCTGCAATGCCCCGGCTCGACCCTGGACGTCGCGTGCTGCTATGAAGTCAAAACTACCACGCCGACGTCGCTCGATACGGAACTGGCGAAGTACGGCAAGGATCCCCTGTTCGCCTCGCAGATGAAAAGCATCAAGGGCTACCGATACATCTATGTGGCCGCTCCGACATCCGACAAGAAGCTCTGGACGCCTGTGATGAAGACGCTCGCACAAATTGCGGCTAACCCGGAAGATGGCTCGCCGTTCTCGGCAGCCGTGGTCGGCGCGCGATTCGACAAGCCCACGATCCTGGCATCGTTCACGGCGAATGGCGTACCGATGACGATGCAGACGCGCTCGGATACGACATCCGGCCGCATCATCTATACGTTCACGCGCGGTGGCAAAAAGGTCGAGATGTCGGAAGATACCTTTGCAGATTGAGACCCGACTGCCACCATGAAAATGATCACAGCGTTCGTTGCTCTGGCTATCCCGACATTCAGTATCCAGGCCGCCGCCCAATCAGTTAACGTCGCCGCATTCCTGAAAGAGCGCGGCGCCGAGAGGGCCGAACTCCGTCAGCTGGCGCGCTCGCCCAACCCGGCGGTGGTACCCGTCGCGTTCTACGACAAGGACGGCGTGGCGCCGAGCTGCGGCCTCCTCGTTGCCGTCCCCGACGCGCCGAAGCCACGCTATATCGACATACTTGATGCGGACAGCGGCAACACCTTTCCGCAATGCGTCGCGATACCGTCGATCAGGGCGTTCCGCCTGCAGGACAAGCATTACCTTGCCATCGAATATCTGGACCGGGACACGCGCGACGACACGTATCGCGAGTTCCATTACGTGTACGATGATCCGGCCCAGGGCTTCGTCGACGACAAGATGCTCAACGACGGGGTCCCGTCGTCCGACTCCTGGAAAGAAGCCGACGGCATCAAGCTTGCACGCGCGGCGATGATGCGGAAGACGTTCCCGCAATGGCGGTTCCTGGAACGTGACTTCATCGCGGGGGATACGTCCTCATTTGCCACCTTCGAGGACAGCCACGCCCGCGCCTGCCATTTCGCGATGGAAGCCGGCGCCAAACCGCTATCGGCAAACCTGGCCGAGGTGGCGTCGACGACCGGGTGCGCCGGCGTCCTCGCTGCCACTCGGCTGGCCGCGCCCGCCGCGACGTACTACATTTCCATGTTCAGATCGGTCGCCGGCAAGCAGCTGGTCGTCATCGCGTCCATTGCGAACGACGGCACGCTGAAGGTCGAAAAAGGCCTGTCCGCCGACATCAACGGCGCGGGCGCAACCGGCGATATCAGGGCGGCCAGGGCCGCCCTCTCGCAACGCCTGGGCGCCCTCCCAACTCCGCCAACCCGACAATGACACCGTTCTGACATGGACCTCGCAACATTAAGCGAAGCACTCCGCCGCTTCGGCACCGGCCTGTCCCAGCATGCCCGCCTCATCACGCTGGCCAGCGCGCACGACGCCGCACTGCCGCAATCCCCGCTCGCGGAACGGGTGCGCGGCCGCGAAGCCGTAAATGATTTATACCGTTTCGACGTTGATGCCCTCAGCACGTCGACCGACCTCGATCTCGCGGACTTCATCGGCGAAGAACTGACCGTCGGCCTGCTGCAACCTGACGGAAGCCGACGCGCGTGGCACGGCATCTGCACCGCGGCTGAATGGCTGGGTGCCGATGGCGGCGTCGCGCGCTACCGGCTGCGCCTGGAGCCCGCGCTGGCCCTGCTGCGCCTGCGCCGCGACAGCTACATCTTCCAGGACAAGAACGTCCGCGACATCGTCACCGAGCTGTTCGCGGACTACCCGCAACTGCGCTTCGACTTCGACATCACGCAGGACCTGCCGCCGCGCCCCATCTGCACGCAGTATCGCGAAAGCGACTACGATTTCTTCGTGCGCCTGATGGCGTCGGAGGGCCTGTCCTGGCGCTTCGAGCACGACCAGGACCTCACGACCGACGACGGCCAGGCGCGACACCGCGTGATCATCTTCGACAGCGCGGCCGAGTTCCCCGCGACGCCGGGCAACGCGGCCATCCGTTTTCACGGCGTGCGCGCCACCGACACCGACGACGCCATCGACGGCTTCAGCGCGCGCCGGCGCGTGCAGGCGAACGCCGTCTCGATCAGCAGCTGGGATCCGGCCCAGGTCCGCGCGCCCGCCGCCGAACAGCAATCGATCCTGGACGCCGGCGAGCTGCCGCTGCTGCCGGTGTACGACGGCGCCGGCGAACGCATCGCCACCGATGCCGGCGCGGCCGGCTTGCACAGCCGCCTGATGCTGCACGCGCTGGAACTGGACAACAAGCTGTTCGAAGGCGAAGGCGCCGCGCGCCGGCTCGCCCCGGGCCATGCGTTCACACTGACGCAGCACGACCGCTATCCCGACGGCGACAACGCCTTCAAGGTGCTGTGGGTCGAGCACGAGGCGCGCAACAACGTCGGCGCGCAGATCGCGGCCGTGGACCGTGGCGGCGTCGAACCCGGCACGTACCGCAACCGGTTCGGCTGCGTGCGCGACGCCGTGGCCATCGTGCCGCCTGCGACCGCCCTGCCCCAGCCGCACACGGCGCTCGGCCCGCAGACGGCGCTGGTGGTCGGCCTGCCGGACAGCGTCGCCACCACGACCCGCAACCACCAGGTGCGCGTGCAGTTCGCCTGGCAGCGCGGCGCTGCGGCGAACCGGGGCGGCCTGGATCACGACACCGACGACGCAGGCTGCGCGCCCGGCGACGCCCGCTCGGGTACGTGGGTCCGCGTCGCCGAATCGCTGGCAGGCCCGAACTGGGGGTCGCAATTCACGCCGCGCATCGGCACCGAAGTGCTGGTCGACTTCATCGACAACGACATCGACTGCCCCATCGTGGTCGCGCAGCTGTACACGGGCGCGGATGCGCCGCCGTTCGCGGCGGGCGTCGATTCCGGCGTCGACCACGCGGGCACGATCTCCGGCATCCACACGCAGACCTTCGACGGCGCCGGCTGGAACCAGTGGCAGCTGGACGATACGCAGGGTCAGCTGCGCATGCGCCTCGCCACCAGCACGGCGGCCACGCAGCTGAACCTGGGCCACCTGGTGCGCCAGGCGCCAGGCGGCGCGCAGCGCGGCCACTACCGCGGCAGCGGCTTCGAACTGCGCACGGATGCCTGGGCCGTCGTACGCGGCGCGGAAGGCGTGCTGCTGACGACGCGCGCACGTTCCGCGCAAGGCGCCGGCGTCAGCTCGACGCAGATGGACGCGGCCGAAGCGGTAGACAGCCTGAAAGCGGCGCAGTCGCTCGGCACCACCCTGCTGGACGCTGCGACGGGACAGCATGCGCTGACCAGCAACGCGGCCGCGCAAGCGCAGAAGGATTTCCTCGCGCAGATCGATCCGGCCGACAAGGGCAAGTTCGCCGGCCCGGTGAACGGCCAGGATGCCGCGAAGTCGACGCCCGGATCGCGCGACCTCGATACGTCGTCGCCCGTCGAAAAATTCGGCGCGCCGGTCGTGCTGATGGATTCGCAGGCCGGCATCAACTGGGCGACGCCCGCGTCGACCGTGCTGTTCGCGGGCCAGCATCTGCACTGGACGACGCAGTCGGACATGCACATGACGGCGGCGTACACGTCGTCGTCGGTGTCGGCCGAGGCGACGTCCTTGTATGCGCACGAGGGCGGCATACAGGCGTTCGCCGGTAACGGGCCGGTGTCGGTGCAGGCGCATACGGACCAGCTCGAGATCCTGGCGGACAAGGAAGTCACCGTCATCTCGGTCAATGACGGGATCGAGGTCAAGGCGAGCAAGAAGATCGTGCTGCAGGCGGGGCAGGCGTCGGTGACGCTGGACGGCAAGGATATTACGTTTGCCTGTCCGGGCAGGTTTTCCGTTAAAGGCGCGCAACAAGTATTTGATGAAGGTTCATTCGGTGCCGCACGATTGGAAGAGCTCCCGCATCGTCTTGTTACGCCAATACTACAGCCATATAGCATACGCTGGACAGCGACATCGGCTATCACGGGTAAGCCGGCGGCAGGCGTCGATGTCGACGTCTTTGACACCGAAAGCTTCGAGGTTGCGTATACCGGCACTACGCAAGGCGATGGCAGGACGCAGCGACTAACCGATCAAGAACGTCCGCAAGAATTCGTCGTCCTTGTCGGAAGCGGAAATTGGGTTACCGACATAACTGCCGATCAGGATCCCGTGACGTTAGAACCAGACGACTGGATGGATTTGGAGGCAGAAGAATGAACAGGATATATGTGGTGAAAAAGGGCGACACCCTAACCGGTATTGCGGCCCGGGAAAAGGTCGATCGATATGAACTCGCCTCATTAAACGACATACACAACCATAATCTCATTAAAATAGATCAAGTACTTATATTGCCGCGTCCGGCTATTGAGGTAACACCTGAAGAGCTCGGTCCGTTACCACTCCCGCAGCTCGATGATCTCTCGATTATTACTTGCCAGTTTATTGATGCCTCAAATGAGCCTATCGAAGGTATGCATGTCAATCTAACGATTGGCGCACACAAATTGCATCACTCGACTGACAGCGATGGATTCGTCCCTGCTGTCGTCCTCGAGCCGAGTGACGAAATTAAGATTTCCGTGAAGACATTAGCCGGTGAATGGAAGACAATTTCCGAGGTAAAGCCAGCGGGCCCCACGACACACGCGCGAGTTGTTAGTCCAAAAATAAAAAGGACTTCTGAACAGAAATTGCATGAAGGTCCAGCTCAACCTGCCAAACCTGTCGAAACAACCCGACAAGAGATTGGAAGCACTACCTTTACTCGGAGCCAGAACGGCCATCCTGTACAGCAGGTCGCATTGGAATGTCCGAATCCTGAAAATCTGAGGCTGGAAGCCAACCATAAGTATCGCGAAATCATTCTTGGAGCCTCGCGACGTTCAAAACTGTCGCCTCATGCTATTGCTGCCATTATGAACGCAGAAGCGGCTCGCATTTTAAACGTAAAAAAATTGCCAGTTATTGACAAAAAAACTGGCAAACAAAAAACTGACGCACATGGCACGCCAGTATTTATCAAGCAAACATACGACACTGGTGAGTGGGACCCTCGTTCTGAGAATCCAAGATCGTCTGCCAGAGGAATGACACAGTTTCTTGACGCCACATGGATAAGTCTGGCCCTCACCAAGGGCACGTTCCTGTACGAACGCGCTAAACGCGAGGGATGGGTTACTGAAAAGACAAAGACCGTGCAACGAGGTAAAGACAAGGTGGAGAAAACATATCCTCAATTCAACTTGGCTGACGGCACAGTAATCACTTCCGCACCGAAATCCAGCCTCGATAGATTACTTTCTTCACGTAGGTTTATACGGAAATGGGCCACGTCGAGTGATAAGAATATTCAAAATCTCCTGGATTTGCGGTATGATCCCGAATGCGCGATCAATACAGCCGTTGACTATGGCCTTCAGAACCTCGAGATGTTGAAGTCTAAAGGCGTAAAAGTAGACAGCATTCCAGACGGGGAAAAGGCGAAAGTGATTTATTTAACCCATCATCTCGGAGCAGATGATGCTATATCTTTCATTTATAATACAATGAGTGCAAAGAAAGCGGAGCTTCTTCTTAGAACCCAGATCAAAGATGAAGGCGCGGAAATACGTGCAAAGCGGGCGGGTGGTGATTATCTCAAGGCCCATCGAAATTGGCTCGGCGAGTTTATTGACAACAAGATCATCATTTCCGACAAAATGTGTACAAGACAGGGCACGCTTCCGCGCCACCTTATTGACCTTACAATCGCTATTCGCTAATCAATCATCAATAAATAATGAAAAAGCTCTATTTTACGATCATGCTTTGCACCGTCGTAAGTTTGTGCCACTCAGAAAACGCCAAAAGGCCGATTGGCCCACAACAAAAAGTTTTGTTGGATGAACGAGGCTCCGATTATTATTCTTACCATACCGGACTCGGAACGCTTGAGTTTTTGGACCGTTCAGGCGAGCGGGGAACCCCTGCAATCAAAATTCTCTTGAACGGAAAAGCCATCGTGAATTTAGAAGGCGTTACCGACAAAGGAGGATCCGAACAATCACTCATGCTCGACAGCTTCACAAATGTCATCGATTGGGCTTCCAGCAAAGGTAATCAGAGCGGCCCGGGTGATGTGAAAAGGATGATCGTTTCTGTTGGCGCAACGAGTAACTGCGTGAGACGTTATATCATGCTTGACTTTACTGACACAAAGCCCTTTGTATCTAAGCCGTTCTCCTACAATCCTGACGATGACATATGCGAACACCTGAAAAAAGTCAAGTGGGGAAAACAGGAAACCTTTATTGATTTAGCTGGACCTCAGCGCTATTTATATCGCCCTCAACGGGAAGTGATAGGTCCGATCGGCGATTGATACCACCTTTTTAAAAATTAACTTATCTTTGAAATATTTCAGAAATTAAATACAGTCGCCTATCCGACAGTCGTAGGCTCGGTCTGCCGGACAGCGTCTCCACTATGACGCGTGACCTTCAGGTGCGCATCCGGGCGTGTCGAGTCCCGTTTGATCGTAAACGCGTTTAACGAATAGTTCTGGCCGTTTCTGCTGCCATTCCTTGAGCGCGAGGATAGGCGTTTTTGCGTCGAGTGCACGTTGCGGAATATGGTGGTTGTACAGCTTCAAATAGTTCATCAATGTAGCCTGCAAATCGGCTCTGCTGTCGAAGCGGGTCTGCTGCAGCAACTCGTTGATACGGCCGTTGAAGCGCTCGGCCATGCCGTTCGTTTGCGGGTGCCGTGGCGGCGCCAGGCGATGCTCGGCAGGCAGGGCTGCGCAGGCCAAGTCGAAGGCGTGCTGGCCGCTGGGCTTCTTGTCCCTGGTGGCGAAACGGTCGGTGGATTGCGAGCCGTTGTCGATCAGGATCTTGCTGATCCTGATGGGCGAGGCCAGCTTCAGGCGGCGCAGGAAATCGACACTGCTGTTCTCGGTCATGTCGCCGTAGATGTGCATGAAGACCCAGCGCGTGGCGCGGTCGATGGCGACGAACAGGTAGCGGCGCGAGGTCTCGACCGGCATCTGGGGCAGGTACTTGATATCGATATGAATGAAGCCCGGCTCGTAGCCCTTGAAGGTCTTCTTCGCTTGAATCGCTTCGCCTTCGGCTTTCGGGATCACGTCTTCAAGACGCGACATCCCTTCGCGCTTGAGCAGGCGCGCGATGCCCGAGCGGGAAACGTCTGGATTGATGTGCTGTCGCGTGATGAACAGCAGGTCGTCAAGGGGAAGATAGAGTGACTGGCGCAGCGCCAGGACGATGGCTTCCTGTGCCGCGCTCAAAGTCGTATGCAACGTATGGGCACGATGGGAACGGTCTTGTACGTCATCACGCTGGAGCCATTTGCGGGCGGTAGCGCGGCTGATATTGAAGACCTTTGCGGCCTACCGGTCCGACAGGCCCGAATCCTTGATCTCCTGCCGGATTTTCGGGGTGGTACGGGCTTGTGGATGGATGCGTGAACTCGTGCTGCGGACTGCTCCTGTTGCGGTTGAATGCCAGGACTGCTGAACCCAGCAATCAAGTCGCCCAGCATAGCCTTTGCACGGAACAAAGACCAGCTACGACGAGGTAAATGATCGCACGAAACTAAACAGCTAAAGGACACTCATGCGCATAAGCATCATCGCACTGGCAATCGGCATGCTCGGCTGCATTTCCCAATCAGCATGGAGCCAAGAAGCTTCGGAAACACACTATCGTTGCACCAGCAAGCCGTGTGGAAACACCGCTACCGGAGAAGACCCGCAAGATGTGTTGTTACGCGAGGCACGTGCGGAACAGAGCAAAATAAAGTCTGATGGACCTGATCAGGCTCGCTGGCAAATTCCTATCTATTCCACATCGACGAAGAAGTCAGATTTGGAAATATTGATAACGAAGAGTGCGAAATTCTCTATGCGACTAGCACCGGCGCAAGGGCTTCTGTATTTCAACACACCCTCTTCCAATCAAACGTTTAAAATTGACGAGCCAAATGTCCCGGACAATCTTTGCCCAAAGTATAACCTTCAGATTGTCGATGCTTCGGATAAGCACGCGGTAATACAGAAAAGCTGCCCGCGAATTCAGTATAGAACTGGCAAATTCTTTAGTGGCGTCACATACTACTTGTATGACGTTCAGACTGCCACCATGCGTGATATCTGGCGCGCGAGCGCTGTCGGCAGCAAGGATCCGTTACCACTAGCGGATCCAGCCCCTTCAATGAAAATTATTGACAATGGCTATCTTTTCGATTGGAAAGGGTCGCACCCGGGCGGCTCTTCGACAACGCCAGCCACCATTCGGAATAAATATGTTCGAAAAGTCGAGAACAACAAGCAGATCCTCGCTTGTATCGACATGAAAGTACAAGGAGGTGCCGTTGAGAACGAGATGTGTGAGGGGAGCACGGTGCCCAAAGTTAATTAGGTCACGTTCTCGCTTGTTGCTCACGGTTGGGCCGAAGGCCATCTTGCCGCAAACTGGTTAACCTGCGCTCATCCAATGTTGAACGATTGTCTGCGTGCACTTGTGGACCAAAAACAGATGCGTGCTACCGAGTGGTATGACATCGCAGGCGTCAGCGGTACGGTGCACTCGATCTCTGCGAGACCTTCAGCGACTTGGCACTCGAATACCTCTCAATAGTTGGGCGTGACAAGATCTGGGGGGCGCCGAATGACGCCGCTCGAAACAAGGAACGTGTAGAACCTACCGACGAGTACTTCGATAATTGGTGCCACGCATACAAAAAGATGCAGTTCGCCGATTACATCTCATCGAGGAACGAGCGTGCCTTTGTAGAGCGCGCCTGCAAGTGGTACTTCGTCGAACAAATTGCCGGAGAAATCGTAGATGATAGACCGTTGCTTGAAACAGTTCAAAAGCCCTAACGTGTGCGTTGAGAAGCCCGCCATGGCCGGCTACGCGTTTGCCATGCTTGCCACCACAGCGGTTCTTTGTATTTCCGGTTGCTCGGCCCAAGATAAAAAACTCAAAGCCTCCGATGATGTCATGGCATTGCAACAGCTCGTCGATCTGTCGTCCGATCTGAAGTCCGCTCGATGGGAAATGTTCGGAACGCCAGAATATGAAGGCGGCGTACCGGGCCCCACGGATTATATGACCCTAGTTGCAGAAATTGAACCGGGTACAAATGCCGACAATTTCACGAGCGGCACGAACGACAAAAGTGTATATATTGTTCCAGAAGCCGCGCGACCATGGATTTCAAGCCATTTCCGAAACATTATGGAGAAGAACAAGAACGCGAATCTCGACCTCGCAACAGCTGCCGGATGCCACGCATATCAAGCAAATGTAAAAAAATCCGGACGCAAGGTCAGCGGTTTTTCGTGCGAACAATCCGGAAAAGTTCTCGTGTATCTTTCATTATTTTGATGACTCAAGCGCCGGCGGTCTCCCCGACTATGGCGAGCACTACACATGCCCCATCACCCCAGACTGGTTCCAACATTCGTCCTGATGATGATAATTGGGACGGTGTCTGCAGCCCCGCCGCAGGTACTTTCGATAACAGCCACATGCCGTGATAATGAAAAGTGCATCTTCGGCAACGCCTGGATGGAGATCGATTTGACGCCGACGAACAATGCAAGCACGTCGTTCCGGATTATCGGACGCGACAGGGCCGAACTCGACGACAAATGACACTCAGGCGCCCGCGCCCACACCCGCACGGCGCCCATGCTTGACCCGGTACATGGCCTGATCGGCCAGTTCGATCAGCCGCTCCATGTCGTCCCCATCCTCCGGCCACAGCGCAAACCCGACGCTCGCCCCCAGCGGCAGCGCGCGCCCTTCGAACTCGAACGGCGCGCCGATCGCCGTCGTCAATGCCTGGCATTTGTTCGCGACGCTGCAGCGGTCGCGCACGCCGACGAGAATCACGCCGAACTCGTCGCCGCCGACGCGCGCCGCCATGTCGTCCGCGCGCAGTTCGGCGCCGATGCGGCTGGCCACTTCGCACAGCGCCGCGTCGCCGGCGCGGTGGCCGAGGTTGTCGTTGATCGCTTTCAGCCCATCCATGTCGATGTTCAGGACGGCGATGTGTCCATGGCACCGTGCCGCCCGCGCCAGCTGCTGGCGCAGGCTGTCGTAGAACTGGGCCCGGTTGGCGAGGCTCGTCAGGGCATCGTGCGTCGCGCGGTAGTACAGGTCGTTCGACGCATTCTGCACCGCGTGGTAGATCGCCGCGCCGACGAGCGTCGACAGCAGGCCGAGCACCTGCGCATGCCAGGTGCCGAAGGCGTTCACCGACGACGACACGATTTTCAGCACGCCCACCGAATGCTCGTCATGGCGTAGCGGCACGACGAGCATCGAGCGCAGGCCGACCTTGCGGCACGCTGCACGGTCCACGCGCGGGTCGAGCTCGGCGTCGTCGCAACGCAGGATTTCATTCCTGTCCACGCACAGGCCGGACAGACTGCCTTCGCGCCGCAGGCGCAACCCCAACTGCGCCCGGGCGAGCCCGGCTGCCGCGCGGTACACCATCTCATTGCCCTCGGCCAATTCCAACGCAGCACCCTCGGCCCGACACAGCGTCGCGGCGCGCTGGCTGACCAACTGCATGACGCCGCCCAGATCCAGGCCCTGGCAGGCGATCTCGGTCTGGATGTCGATGATGTCCAGCAGTACGGCCGCGTCCAGCGTGATGGTGCTCATGTCTAGTCAAAGAGAAATATCACAAATAATCACACAACCAGTGTGGACCATTTGCCTCTTGTTGACAAGTTAATACTGACGGTTGTCGATGCGATAATCCACCTTGTCCACGTCCACGTAGCCATGTTCTCCGGCCGGATTGAACGTGAACACGCCCACACGGCTGCCGCGATACGCGCCCCACGTCAACGAAAAGTCGGGCAGCACGGTCTCGTACCTTGCTCCATCCGCGCTGACGGCCAGGGTGGTCTTGCCATCCAGCCCCCACGTCGAGCGCAGCCAGATCGCATCGTGCTTCCACGGCTGCAATCGGGTGTAACTGCCGTCCCGGGACACTTCCAGGTAACGCTTGCCCTCCACCATCACGATGCCCGCGGACGCCGTGGATTCGGCGGGATTGGCGGCGCGCGGCTGCGCCGCGAAGTGGACGAGGCCGGCATGCTGGCCCTCGGCCATCCCCGCCAGTTCTATCCGCGCTGCGAACGACTGGCTGCCCGTCCGCACGACGCGCTGGGTCAGCACATTGCCCACCTTGAGCAGGTTGGCGCCGTCCAGGCCGGGAAAGGCGTGCAGGCGCAGATGGCCGGGACGGGCCGACAGCGACCACTTGTCCATGCGCGGCTGGTAATTCCATTCCCAGACGGGCGCGAGCGCGCCGGCATCGAAGTCGTCGCCGCCTTGCGGGAACCGGCGGACGGACGGCGTGCCCGGCATCCGTCCTTCCCACACCATGGTGCCGATGCCGGCGCGGTCGGGCTGCCCGATCACCGGCCAGCCGTCGATCCAGTGGACCGGCAGCAGGCTCGCGGCCCGTCCCGCCCAGTCGCCGCTGCCGTGGTGGGTGAAGAAATACCAGTTGCCGTCCGGGCCCTGGACGATCCCGCCCTGGTTCGGCTCCATGGCGGCGCGGTCCGCCTGCATCAGCTGGCGCTTCTCGGACCACGGTCCGCGGATCGACGGCGCCCGCCGCATCATCATCACGCGCGCGTCGCCCTGCACTTCGCTGAAGAAGTGGTAATAGGTGCCGTTGAACTTGTACAGTTTGCTGGCCTCGCTGCCCTTCGACTGGTAGATCACCTGGTCGGTCCCCGGCACGAGGCTGCGGTTGTCCGCGCTCAGTTCCCACAGATGGATCTTGTAGCCGTCGCTGAAGTGCGTGCCGACCAGGTAGCCCTTGCCGTCATCGTCCCAGAACGGCGCGCAGTCGTCCCATCCTGTTGCACGCAACACGTGCTGCAGCGGCGTCCACGGCCCTTCCGGCCGTTCCGCGCTGGTCATGAAATAGCCTTCTTCCGGGGTGCCGAAATAAATCCAGAACCGGCCCGCATGGTGGCGGATGGCGCCGGCCCAGATGCCACGGCCGTAGCGGTTCATCCGCGTCCAGTCCAGTTCCGGCGAGATCTGCGTGAGGTCGGGCACCGCGTGGCCCACCGTGCGCCAGTTGACCAGGTCGCGCGAATGCAGCACCGCCATCCCCGGAGAAAACTGGAACGTCGATGTAATCGCGTAGAAGTCGTCGCCGACGCGGATCGCATCCAGGTCGCTGTAATCGGCCGGCAGGACGGGATTGCGATAGCGGCCGTTGCCGAGATCGCCCCACTTGGCCCAATCACCCCAGGCCACGGCCTCCCCGGCCTGGCAGGGGCCGGTCGTGACGGCGGCGGCCAGCAGGCCGGACAGTGCGACGGCGCACCAGCGGGAGAATTTATGTTCGGGAAAGGTTGGCATGTCCGTTGCAAATGGTCCTGATCGTTAAAAATTTGTGTCCGCTGGCGGGGATTAGGTCTACAATTGTATGGTATCGATAACGTACATTTCTGTCTAGCCAGTGCGGCAATTTTACAGGCTGGAGCTGTCGATACCGTCCGGACGCGGACGTTTTTCATACATTAAAAACCTCTGGAGGCAGATTTAGGCCTTTCCCGACTCTGGCTCCGGCAAAAGATGTTATCGGTAACCTAAACACGAGAAGAGGTGGAAAAATGGGGGAACAAACATGAGGGCAATTAAATTCGACCGTGCGGCGAGGCGCATCGCCTGCATGGCGGTGTCAATCGGTATCGCCGCGACGCTGGTGCCCTACCCGGGCCAGGTCGCCATGGCCGCAGACCCGATCGACACGATGGTGACCAGCTACCAGCCCGTCATCAGCGAATCCATCGATGCGAACGGCTTCAAGCATCCCGGGGTCGGGCTCACGAAGGAGACCCTGGAAACCATGCGGGCCCAGGTCCTGGCGAAGAAGGAGCCCTGGAATACCCACTTCAACATGATGCTCAAGTCGGGCAAAGCGTCGCGGACAGTGGGCATCTCGAACGTCAACGGCGCCGACCCGACGCAGCCGCGTATCCTGGGGATCGATTCCCAGGGCGCCAACGGCCTGTTCATCAACGACGCACTGACCGCCTACACGCAGGCGATCCTGTACTACGTGACCGGCGACGACGTCTATCGCGCCAACGCCATGCGGATCATCCGCCTGTACGGGAAAATGGATCCGTCGAAGTACGTGTACTTCGTCGACTCGCACATCCATACCGGGATCCCGCTGAGCCGCATGACGGCGGCGGCGGAAATCCTGCGCTACACGAGCACCCAGACGCCGGCGCTCGCATGGACGGACGACGATACGGTCAACTTCTCGAGGAACCTGGTCACGCCGGTGATCCAGACCTTCGACAACTGCAACTGCCGGTTCATGAACCAGCACCTGTACACGACCATCGCCAAGATGTCCGGTTCGATCTTCATGGGCGACCGCGACGGCTATGACACGGCCGTCGAGTGGTTCACCGTCAACAAGGATGCCCCCGATCCGGCCTGGACCGGATCGATCAAGCAGTTGTTCCGGACGGTCACGAAAAACGACGCCACCGGCGAAGAGATTCCGCCGCAGATCCAGCACGTCGAAATGGGCCGCGACCAGGCGCACGGCGCCGGCGACCTCACGAACTCGGAGATCCTCGCGCGCCTGATGATGGCACAGGGTACCAAGGTCGATCCGGTGGCGGGCACGCCGTCGACGGCATCCAACGCCGTCGGCCCGTACGAATTCATGGACGACCGCCTGCTGGCCGTCCACGAACTGTTCGGCAAATACATGATCGGCTATGACATCCCATGGGTGCCTGTCGCCATGAGCGTCAATCCGGATGGCAGCATCCGCGCGATGTACAACAACGTGAATCCGTCGTACCGCGGCCGGCTCACCCAGAACAACTGGGAAGCCTTCTATTATTACAAATACGTGCGCGGCCTCGACCTGGAACAGATCGCGCCGGGCTATACCACGATCTACGCCAAGCGCAAGGCCTACAACTGGGATGGCGTCGACGGCGGCGGCGACTTCTGGCTGACGCTTCCCAAGGCCGCCGAAGCGGAAGGCAGCAAATACCTGGGCATCCCGATCGTCGATCCCTATCGCGAAGTGGAAGACCGGTTCACGGCATACGACAGCAATGCGGTCGCGCAGGCCGAAGGAACGACCGGCTTCGTGAGAAGCACGGCCACACCGGAAGGCACGCGCATCGCCGTGTACAGCTATAACGGGGCCGCCATCCCCAACATGGGCTTCCGCATCCGCACCAATGGCCAGGCCATGATGGAGGTCGACGGCATGTCGGTCGCGTTGCCGAATACGCGGGGCCAGTGGCGTTACGTCGTGGTGCCGATGAACCTGGGCGATTTCCTGCCGCTCAAGATCACCGGTGCCGGTACGACGGTCGACATCGACCACATCAACGTCAAGTCCAGCACCTTGCTGAGCCCGCCAGTCTTCAAGTCCGGCACCGGCGACACGACGGCGTACACGTATGCCGGCGCCACCATCCCCGTGACGCTCGACCTGTCGGCGACCGACCCGGCGGCCGGCGACGTGGTGACCTACAACATGGACGACCTGCCGCAGGGCGCCACGTTCGATACCAGTACGGGCGCGTTCTCGTGGCTACCCACGCAGGCCGGCACCTACACGTTCCTCGCCGAAGCATCGGACGGCACCTCGGTGACCACCAGGCGTGTCATCGTCGAAGTTGCCGCGGACCGGCAGGCCGCCGTGGCGACCGTCGCCGCGCCGTTCAAGCCGGACACCCTGTACGTTACCGCGACGAAGACGGCCTACGAGAGCGCCTATGCCGACATGCAGAACACGATAGGCTCGGGCACCGACGACACCTACTTCCAGAAGCTTGGAGCGTTGCGCAACGCGGTCGCCGGCCTGCGTGAACTGACCCCGCTGCTGAAGGACGGCAGCATGGACTACACGAACCTGTTCTTCAAGACCAACCTGGTGACGAATTTCGGCGACTGGGCGGCGAACGGGGTCGACAACAATACCGACAGCTTCATCGCGTTCACGATCGCCCGCGATACCAATCACACGTTCACGCTGGACTTCGGTCCCAGCTTCAAGGTCGCCGCGAACAAGTTCCAGCTCCAGCCGCGCACCAGCTTCCCGGAACGCGTCGGCGGCGTGACCATCTTCGGTTCCAACGACAACGAGAACTGGACCCGGATCTCGCCCGACGAGACGCTCGGGATCGAGGGCTGGCAGACGCTGCACGTGGCGGACGAGTTCCGCACGAAGCGCTATCGCTTCTTCAAGCTCTCGATGATCCATGATCTCTGGTCGTATAACATCCTCGAACTCGGCGAATTCCGGATCTTCGGCACCCGCTATGAAACCGTGAACAAGCTGACCAGCGTGTCGCTGGGTTCCGACCAGGCGCTGAAGAACCGGGTCGTGCCGGGGAACACGATCAGGCTGACGTTCCAGTCGTCCGAGCCGATCAACAACGCGAGTGCGACGATCCAGGGCGAACCGGCCACCGTCACCACCACGGACAATCTGAACTGGACGGCGACGACAGTCGTCAAGGCCACCATGGCACCGGGACCGGTGAAGCTGCTCCTCAACTACAGGACGGCCGACGGTACCGCCGCCGAACCCGTCCTGTTCCCGACCGATTCGTCGACCCTGTTCATCGCGGACCAGAAGGATTACATCGACAACGTGCTCGACATCGCGACCGTCACCGATTCCAACGGCCGCAATGCAACCGATGTGATCAAGAACGCAAAATTACTGTTCGACAGCAACCTGACGACGAACACCGACTTGCGCCTCAACGGCAGCGGCAACAATGGCTGGGTCAAGTTCGACTTCCGGCCCGGCGTCACCACGGTGCTGTCCCGCGTCGACGTCATCGGTCCCCAGAACCAGTACTCGGGCCGGATCAACGGCACCGTCGTCCAGGGTTCCAATGACAATGCGACGTGGACCAACATCTCGACCTTCGCCGGGAACACGCCGGAGTGGCAGTCGCTGAAGATCACCGGCACCACGCCATACCGTTACATCCGCATGACCAACGCCAACGCCTGGTTCGGCAACATGACGGAACTGCGCCTGTACGGTACGGTGAACGCCGCGGACACGACCGCGCCTGGCACCACGGCCACCGCGCCGCAAGGCACGGTGACCACGGACGCGACGATCACCTTTACGGCCGCGGACAACCAGGGCGGTTCCGGTGTCTCGGCGACCTATTACACGGTCGACGGCGGCGCGCAGCAGACGGGCAACTCCGTCACGTTGACCACGAGCGGCACGCACACGGTGAGCTACTGGAGCAAGGACTGGGCGGGCAACACCGAACAGGCGCACGCGGTGACGGTGTCGATCGACAAATCGGCGGACGTGACCTCCTTCGCATCGATCGCGCGCTCGGGCCTGACGGTGAACCGCTTCACCAACAAGTACACGGGCACGGTGACGATCACGAACACCGGTGGCCAGACGCTGACGGGTCCGCTGCATTTCCGCCTGCAGGCACTGACGGCCGGCGTCACGCTGGACACGCAAACCGGCGTGAAGGATGGCGTGCCGTACATGGCGCTGCCGGTCGCCGGCCTGGCCCCGGGCCAGAGCGTCACCTTGACGACCACTTTCTCCAACCCGAACAAAGCCGGCATCGCGTATACGCCGGCCCTCGTCAGCATCCAGTAAAGGACATCGCCATGTTTCGCTTCAAGCACTTCTTATCCTGGCTCACACTCGCGGCCGCGCTGACCGGCACCTGCGGCCAGGCAGCGGCCACCCCGCTCTATCACGTCGACATCGACACGGCGTCGCTGGGTTCGGGGCCCGCTTTCCTGGAGCTGTACTTCCTGGGACTGGACGGCGCGCCGGCCGCGACCGCCATCGTGAGCAACCTGGCGGGCGCGCTGGACGGCGCGGCGGACCTGACGGGCACGGTCACGGGCACCGCGCCCGGTTCCTTCGTGTTCGGCAATGCCGGCGGCGGCGGTGACCTGGTCCAGGCCATCCAGCTGGGCGGCAAGTTCGGCTTCGACGTCAGCTTCACCATGCTGCCGGGCGACATCGGCACGGCGTTCGGCTGGGCCCTGTTCGATGCGACGCACTACCTGGGCGCCGACGGCGACCTGGGCAACCTGTTCCTGCAGCCGTTCGCTCCGGTCGGCGAACAGGTCCTCGTGGCGGCGCACTCGACCCCGGTCAGCAGCGTGACGAAGGTTCCGGAACCGTCGACGGCGGCGCTGATGCTGGTTGCCATGCTGGCGCTGGTCGCCTGGCGCCGGCAAGGAGCGCGCCGGCTCTGATCCGTCCTGACTTCGTCACCGAACCCCAAAAGCCTCCGTCCGGCTTTTGGGGTTTTTTCATTGTCCAGCGCGGCGAAAAATATGAACGCACCTGTTGAAATTAGGTCTACAATTTTATGGTATCGATAACGTACAATCCCATCCAGTGCGGGGCGGCAGCGCGATCACCATCCAGCACGGGACGGGACTGGCACAACCGTCGATACAGCTGTGACCAAGAAGTACTTCATTTATTAAAAACCCCTGGAGCCCGGTTCGGGTATGCAGTCGGCGCTGCCACGCCCTGCTTTTCCGGTCCGCCTCCGGTCAAAGATGTTATCGGTAACCTAAATACGAAGAGGTTAAAAATGGGGGGACAGACATGAGAACAAATAGATTCGACAATGCGCTGAGGCGCATCGTCGCCATGGCATTTTCAGTCGGCATCGCGACGACGCTGGTACCTTTACCGGGCCAGGTCGCGATGGCGGATCCGATCGATACGCTGGTGACCAGCTACCAGCCGGTGATCACGAAAACGATCGACGCGAACGGCTTCAAGCATCCCGGGGTCGGGCTGACCAAGGAGATGCTGGAGAACGCACGGGCCCAGATCCTGGCGAAGAAGGAGCCGTGGTACACGCATTTCAACATGATGCTCGGTTCGGCCTCCGCCTCGCGTACGCCGCGGATCAGGAACATGAACGGCAATGATCCCACCAAGCCGGCGTTTTACGGCCTGACGTCGCAAGGGCTGGAAGGCAACTTCATCGCGGATGCGGGTACCGTGTATACCCAGGCCGTCCTGTATCTCGTGACCGGCGACGACACCTATCGCAGCAACGCCATGCACATCATCCGCCTGTATTCGCAGATGGATCCCGCCCAATACGCGTATTACACGGATTCGCACATTCATACCGGCATTCCACTGCAGCGGATGACGACCGCGGCCGAAATCCTGCGCGCCACCAGCACGCAGACGCCTGCGCTCGCATGGACGGACGACGACACGGTCAACTTTTCGAGGAACCTGATCACGCCGGTGATCGAGACCTTCGACAACTGTAACTGCCGCTTCATGAACCAGCACCTGTACACGACGATCGCCAAGATGTCGGGTTCCATCTTCATGGGCGACCGGGACGGGTACAACCAGGCCGTCGAGTGGTTCATGGTCAACAAGGATGCCCCCGACCCTGCATGGACCGGATCGATCAAGCAATTGTTCCGGACGGTGACGAAAAACGACGCCACCGGCGAAGCGATTCCGCCGCAGATCCAGCACGTCGAAATGGGCCGCGACCAGGCGCACGGCGCGGGCGACCTCACGAACTCGGAAATCCTCGCGCGCCTGATGCTGGCGCAGGGTACCAAGGTCGATCCCGTGGCGGGCACGCCGTCGACGGCATCCAACGCCGTCGGCCCGTACGAGTTCATGGATGACCGCCTGCTGGCTGTCCATGAGCTGTGGGGCACGTACATGGTCGGCTACGACATCCCGTGGGTGCCTGTCGCCATGAGCGTCAACCCGGACGGCAGCATCCGCGCGATGTACGACGGCGTGTCGGCGGCGTATCGCGGCCGGCTCTCCCAGAACACCTGGGAAGCCTTCTACTACTACAAATACGTGCGCGGTCTCGATGTGGAACACCTCGTCCCGAACTACACGACGATCTTCGCCAAGCGCAAGGCCTACAACTGGGATGGCACCGACGGCGGCGGCGACTTCTGGCTGACGATTCCCAAGGCCGCCGAAGCGGAAGGCAGCAAATACCTGGGCATCCCCATCGTCGATCCCTATCGCGAAGTGGAAGACCGGTTCACGGCGTACGACGGCAATTCAGTGGCGCAGACCGAAGGCTCGACCGGTTTCGTGCGCACCACGGCCACACCGGAAGGCACGCGCTACGCCGTGTACACGTACGGCTGGCCCACCACGTCGATCGGGTTGCGCGTGCGTACCAACGGCCAGGCGACGATGGACCTCAACGGCACGTCGATCACGTTGCCGAACACGCGGGGCCAGTGGCGCTACGTGGTGGTGCCGTTCAACATGCCCGACTTCCTGACGCTCACCGTCACCGGCAACGGTACCACGGTCGACGTCGACCACATCAATATCCAGTCCAGCACCCTGCTGAGCCCGCCGGCCTTCAAGTCCGGCAACGGCGACACGACCGCGTACACGTATGCCGGCGCCACCATCCCGGTGACGCTCGACCTGTCCGCCACCGACCCGGCCGCGGGCGACGTCGTGACCTACAACATCGACAACCTGCCGCAGGGCGCATCGTTCGACACCAGCACGGGCGCATTCTCGTGGAAGCCGACGCAGGCCGGCACGTACACGCTCATCGTCGAGGCCTCGGACGGGACCACGGTGACCACGAAGCGCGTGATCGTCGTCGTGGGTGCCGACCGGCAGGCGGTGGTGACGGCCGTGACGGCGGCGGTCAAGCCGGACACGCTGTACGTCACGTCGACGAAGGCGGCCTACGATGGCGTCTACGCGGACATGCAAGCCACGATCGGCTCGGGCACCGACGACACCTACTTCCAGAAGCTGGCGGCATTGCGCACCGCGGTCTCGGGCCTGCAGGAACTGACCCCGCTGCTACCGGACGGCAGCATCAATTACCCCAATCTGTTCTTCAAGACGAACCTGGTGACGAACTTCGGCGGCTTTGCCGCCAACGGGATCGACAACACCGACGGCACCAACATCCCGTTCGGCACGGCCACGGACAGCAATCGCACGCAGACGATAGACTTCGGCCCCAGCTTCAAGGTGGCGGCGACCGCGTTCCAGTTCCAGCCGCCCGGCAGCTTCCCGGAACGGATCGGCGGCACGACCGTCTTCGCATCCAACGACCTCGTGAACTGGACGCGGATCACGCCCGACGAGACGCGCATGGTCGAGGAGATGCAGACGCTGAATGTGGCGGACGAGTTCCGCACCCAGCGCTACCGCTTCTTCAAGATCTCCATGATCGATCTGCTGTGGTCATACAACATCCTCGAGATGACCGAATTCCGGATCTTCGGCACCCGCTATGAAACGGTCAACAAGCTGGCCGGTGTGTCGCTGGGTTCCGACCAGGCGCTGAGGAACCGGGTCGTGCCCGGCAACACGATCAAGGTGTCGTTCCAGTCGACCGAGCCGATCAACAACGTGAGCGCCATGATCCAGGGCGAGCCGGCCACCGTCACCACCACGGACAACCTGAACTGGACGGCGACGACGGTCGTCAAGGCCACGACGGCACCGGGCCCGGTGAAGTTCCTGCTCAACTACAACACCGCCGACGGCACCGCCGCCGAACCCGTGCTGTTCACGACCGATTCGTCGACCCTGTTCATCGCCGACCAGAAGGATTACATCGGCAACCTGCTCGACATCGCGACCGTGACGGATTCCAACGGCCGCAACGCGACCGATGTGGTCACGAACGTCAACCGTCTGTTCGACGATAACCTGACGACGGGTACCGACTACCGCCTCAACGGCAGCGGCAACAATGGCTGGGTCGAGTTCGATTTCCGGGGCGGTGGCACCGTGGCACTGTCGCGGGTCGATGTCATCGGCCTGCAGGACCGGTACTCGGGCCGCATCGCCGGCACCCTGGTACAAGGTTCCAATGACAATACGACGTGGACGACGATCTCGACCGCCGCGGCGAACACGATGGATTGGCAGTCGCTGAAGATCACCGACACGACGCCATACCGCTATGTTCGCATGACCAACGCCGGCGCCTGGTTCGGCAACATGACCGAATTGCGCCTGTACGGTGCGACGGCGTCGACCAACAAGATCGCCACGGCGTCGATCAGCTCGGCGCAGGCGCTGCGTAACCGTATCGTGCCCGGCAATACCGTGAAACTGAGCTTCACGGCCAAGGAAGCGATCAGCAACGTGGCGGTGACAATCGACGGCCTGCCCGCCGCGCTCGACACGACGGACAACCTCACCTACACCGCCACCGCGACCCTGCCCCAGGGCACGCAGCCGGGACAGGTGAAGTTCGCCATCAACTACGTCACGCAGGACGGCAAGCCGGGTTACCAGGTCACCGAGACGACGGACAGCACTGCGCTGAACCTGGTCGACGAGAGCGACCTCATCCCGAACGTTCCGACCATCGCAACGCTGATCGATTCGACCACGAACCGCAACGCCGCCACGACGCTGACGATCGTGAAGACCCTGTTCGACGCGAACCTGGGCACCGGTTCGGACTTCCGTAACGGCTCGGGCGGCTCCGGCACGGGTGCCTGGGTGGTCTTCGACTTCAAGGAAGGCAACCAGGTCAGCCTGACCGGCACCGAAGTCATCGGCAGCCAGGACAAGTACTACACGCGCGTCAACGGCCTCGTGTTCCAGGGCTCGAACGACAACACCGCGTGGACCACGCTGACCCCGGCGGCGCAGTCGACGGCGGAATGGCAGACGCTGCCGGTCACGAGCCTGGTGCCTTACCGCTACATCCGTGTGTACAACCCGAACGCGTGGTTCGGCTCGATCAGGGAAGTTCGCCTGCACGGCTCGCTGCATGGCGCGGACGTGATCGCACCGGTGACCACGGCCACCGCGCCGCAAGGCACGGCGACCACGGACGCGACGGTCACCTTCGCGGCCACGGACAACCAGGGCGGCTCGGGTGTCGCAGCGACGTATTACACGGTCGACGGCGGCGCGCAGCAGACGGGCAACTCCGTCACGCTGACCACGAGCGGCACGCACACGGTGAGCTACTGGAGCAAGGACTGGGCGGGCAACACCGAACAGGCGCACGCGGTGACGGTGTCGATCGACAAATCGGCGGACGTGACCTCCTTCGCATCGATCGCGCGCTCGGGCCTGACGGTGAACCGCTTCACCAACAAGTACACGGGCACGGTGACGGTCACGAACACCGGCGGCCAGACGCTGACGGGTCCGCTGCATTTCCGCCTGCAGGCACTGACGGCCGGCGTCACGCTGGACACGCAAACCGGCGTGAAGGACGGCGTGCCGTACATGGCGCTGCCGGCCGCCAGCCTGGCTCCGGGCCAGAGCGTCACCTTGACGACCACTTTCTCCAACCCGAACAAAGTCGGCATCGCCTACACGCCGGCCCTCTTCAGCATCCAGTAAAGGACCTGACCATGTTTCGATTCAAGCACTTCTTATCCTGGCTGGCACTCGCGGCCGCGCTGACCGGCACCTGCGGCCAGGCGGCGGCCACCCCGCTCTATCACGTCGACATCGACACGGCGTCGCTGGGTTCGGGGCCGGCTTTCCTGGAGCTGTACTTCCTGGGACTGGACGGCGCGCCGGCCGCGACCGCCATCGTGAGCAACCTGGCGGGCGCGCTGGACGGCGCGGCGGACCTGACGGGCACGGTCACGGGCACCGCGCCCGGTTCCTTCGTGTTCGGCAATGCCGGCGGCGGCGGTGACCTGGTCCAGGCCATCCAGCTGGGCGGCAAGTTCGGCTTCGACGTCAGCTTCACCATGCTGCCGGGCGACATCGGCACGGCGTTCGGCTGGGCCCTGTTCGATGCGACGCACTACCTGGGCGCCGACGGCGACCTGGGCAACCTGTTTCTGCAGCCGTTTGCACCGGTCGGCGAAGAGATCCTCGTGGCGGCGCCCTCGACCCCGGTCAGCAGCGTGACCAAGGTTCCGGAACCGTCGACGGCGGCGCTGATGCTGGTTGCCATGCTGGCGATGATGGCGTGGCGGGGGCGTGAAGCGCGCAGGTTCTGAGCGGTCCTGACGTCCTGCAGTCTTAATCGGACCCCAAAGGCCGTTGTCCGGCTTTTGGGGTTTTTTCATTCATCCAGCCGGCATGAGCATCGCCAGCGCGGCAAAAAATATGTTCGCGCCTGCTGAAATTAGGCCTACAATTGTACGGTATCGATAACGTACAATCCCGCCCTGTGCAAGTGGCGACTTGATCGTGACCCGAACGAGTCGGGAACCGCATTGTTTCAGGCACACGTACGGTGAGACTGCGCCGAACGTTCTTCGATACGGCACTCGTTTATAAGAACTTCATATATAAAAAACCAATGCGGCCCGGTTCGGCTACGCAAGCGGGTGCTGCCGCGCCCTGCATTTCCGGTCCGTCTCCGGTCAACAATGTTATCGGTAACCTAAACACGAAGAGATTAAAAAATGGAGGGACAGACATGAGAACAATCAAATTGAACCATGCGTTAAGACGCGCCGTCTGCATGGCATTTTCAGTCGGTATCGCGACGACGCTGGTGCCCTTCCCGGGCCAGCTCGCGATGGCCGCGGATCCGATCGACACGATGGTGACCAGCTACCAGCCGGTCCTCACCGAAACGATCGATGCAAGCGGATTCAAGCATCCCGGCGTCGGCTTCACGAAGGCGCAGCTGGAAAACATGCGGGCCCAGGTTCTGGCGAAGAAAGAGCCCTGGTATACACATTTCAACATGATGCTCCAGTCGGCCAGCGCCAAGCGCACGCCCAACATCGCGAACGTCAATGCCTCGGACCAGACCAAGCCGCGCATTCTCGGAATTGAATCGCAGGGTGCCGAGGGCATTTTCAAGTCGGACGCCTTGACCGCCTACACCCAGGCGATCCTTTACTACGTGACCGGCGATCCGGTCTACCGGGCCAACGTCATGCGCATCATGCGCCTGTACGAGCAAATGGATCCGGCCAAGTACGCGTATTACACCGATGCGCACATCCATACCGGAATCCCGATGCAGCGGATGGTCGGCGCGGCCGAAATTATGCGTTATTCCAGCACCCAGGACCCGACGCTCGCGTGGACGGATGACGACACACAGAAGATCGCGGCCAACCTCTTCGTGCCGACAATCCTGACCGACGACAATTGCAACTGCCGTTTCATGAACCAGCATCTGTACACGACCATCGCGAAGATGTCCGGTGCGATCTTCATGGGCGATCGCGATTCGTACAATCAGACGGTCGAGTGGTTCACCGTCAACAAGGATGCGCCCGATCCTGCATGGACCGGCTCCATCGAGAGGCTGTTCCGCCTGGTGACGAAGAATGACGCCACAGGCGAAGCGATACCGCCCCAGATCCAGCACGTGGAAATGGGCCGCGATCAGGCCCACGGCGCCGGCGACCTCACCAACTCGGAAATCCTGGCGCGCATGATCATGTCGCAAGGTACCAAGGTCGATCCGGTGACAGGTACGCCTTCGACCGAGTCGAACGCCGTCGGCCCCTATGAATTCCTCGATGATCGTCTGCTGGCTGTTCATGACCTGTTCAGCAAATGGAATATCGGTTACGACATCCCGTGGGTTCCAGTCGCCATGAGTGTCAACCCCGATGGCAGCGTCCGGGCGATGTATCCGACCGTGTCGTCATCGGGCCGGGGCCGGCTGACGCAGAACACCTGGGAAGCGCTTTATTACTACAAGTATGTCCGCGGCCTGAACCTCGAACAGATCGCCCCTAGTTACACGACGGCCTACGCCAAGCGCAGGGCCTACAACTGGGATGGCGCCGATGGTGGCGGCGACTTCTGGATTGGCATCCCCAAGGCAGCCGAGGCGGAGGGCAGCAAATACCTGGGCATTTCCGTCATCGATCCGTATCGCGAAGTGGAAGACCGCTACTCCCCGCTCACCGGTTCTTCGGTGACGCAGACCGAAGGCTCGACCAGCTTCGTGCGCAGCACGGCCACGCCGGAAGGCACGCGCTATGCCGTGTACAGTTATTACGGCGGCACCGTCACGTCGATCGGCTTCCGCTTCCGGACCAATGGCCCGGCCACCATGACCCTGGACACCTATGCCAACCCGATCGCGTTGCCGAACACCCGGGGCGAGTGGCGCTACCTGGTGGTACCCATCAACCTTGGCGATTTCCTCCAGGTTACCTTGACCGGCAACGGCACCACGGTCGACATCGATCACATCAATGCCCAGTCGAGCACTATGCTGAGCCCGCCGGTGTTCAAGTCCGGCAATGCCGACACGACCTTGTACACGTATGCCGGCGCAACCGTCCCGACGACGATCGACCTTTCGGCCACCGATCCGGCTGCGGGCGACGTCGTGACCTACAACATCGACAACCTGCCGCCAGGCGCGTCGTTCGACACCAGCACGGGCGCATTCTCCTGGTTGCCGACGCAGGCCGGTACGTACGCGTTAGTGGTCGAGGCTTCGGACGGGACGACGGTGACCACCAAGCGGCTGACGGTCGTCGTGGGTGCGGACCGGCAGGCGACCGTCGGGGTCGTGGCCGCGCAATTCAAACCGGACACGCTGTACGTGACGTCGACCAGGGATGCCTACCAGGCTGCCTATGCGGACATGCAGGCCGCGGTCGGGTCCGGCAACGACACCACCTACTTCCAGAAACTGGCGACTTTGCGTAACGCGGTCGCCGGACTCCAGGAACTGACCCCGCTGCTGAAGGACGGCAGCATGAACTACACCAATCTGTTCTTCAATTCGAACCTGGTGACGAACTTCGGTGACTGGGCCGCTACCGGGGTCGACGACGATCCCATCACCTTCATCCCGTACTTCATCGCCAGGGAGAACAATCTCACGTTCACGCTGGACTTCGGTCCCAGCTTCAAGGTGGCGGCGAGCGCGTTCCAGTTCGAGCCGCGCACCAGCTTCCCGGAACGCGCCAGTGGCGTCGCGGCCTTTGGCTCCAACGACAACGAGCACTGGACGCGACTCACACCCGACGCAACGATTCAGAGCGAGGCGCGCCAGACCCTGGACGTGCAGGAGGACCTGCGCGGCCAGCGCTATCGCTTCTTCAAGCTTTCCACCGTCAACCTGAACACGTGGTACAACATCATCGAGCTCGGCGAGTTCAGGCTCTTCGGTACCCGCTATGAAACGGTTAACAAGCTGAACAGCGTTTCGTTGACGTCGGACCAGGCTGTAAAGAACCGCGTTGTGTCCGGCAACACGATCAAGCTTTCCTTCCAGTCCTCCGAACCGGTCAACAATGTGACCGCAACGATCCAGGGCGAGCCGGCAACCATCACGACCACGGACAACCTGAACTGGACCGCGACACTGGTCGTCAAGCCCACCACGGCGACCGGACCGGTGAAGTTTTTGGCCAACTACAAGACTGGCGCCGGTGTGGACGCGGAACCCGTGATGTTCTCGACCGATTCCACGAACCTGTTCATCGCGGACCAGAAAGATTACATCGGTAACGTGATCGATATCGCAACCCTGACGGACTCCAACGGCCGCAATGCGACCGATGTGATCTCGAACGCCAACCGCCTGTTCGACAGCAACCTGGCCTCGGCGACGGACCTGCGCCTGAACGGCAGCGGGAGCAATGGCTGGCTCGAGTTCGACTTCCGGGGCGGCGGAACCGTGGCGCTGTCCAGAGCCGATGTCATCGCTCTTCAGGACAGCAAGTTCACCGGCCGTACGACCGGCACCATCTTCCAGGGTTCGAACGACAATGCGACCTGGACGACGATCTCGACGGCCGCGGCGAACACGTCGGATTGGCAGAGCCTGAAGATCACCGATCCGACGCCGTACCGCTACATTCGCATGACCAACCCCAACAATGGGTATGGGAACGTGGCCGAGCTGCGCCTGTATGGCACCGTGGAGTCCACCAACCGCATCGCATCCGCGTCGCTCACCTCGGTCCAGGCGCTGCGCAACAGGGTTGTGCCCGGAAGTACCGCGAAACTGAACTTCACGGCCAAGGAAGCGATCAGTAATGTGGCGGTCACCATCGCCGGCCTGCCCGCTACAGTCGCGACGACGGACAACATCAACTACACGGCCACCGCGACCCTGCCCCAGGGGACGCAGCCGGGTACGGTGAAGTTCGCCATCAATTACCTCACGCAAGCCGGCAAGACGGGCTACGAGGTCACGGAAACGACTGACAAGACCTCGCTGACCCTGGTCGACGAGAGCGACCTCATCCCGAACGTTCCGACCATCGCAACGCTGATCGATTCGACCACGAACCGCAACGCCGCCACGACGCTGACGATCGTGAAGACCCTGTTCGACGCGAACCTGGGCACCGGTTCGGACTTCCGTAACGGCTCGGGCGGCTCGGGCACGGGTGCCTGGGTGGTCTTCGACTTCAAGGAAGGCAACCAGGTCAGCCTGACCAGCACCGAAGTCATCGGCAGCCAGGACAAGTACTACACGCGCGTCAACGGCCTCGTGTTCCAGGGCTCGAACGACAACACCGCGTGGACCACGCTGACCCCGGCGGCGCAGTCGACGGCGGAATGGCAGACGCTGCCGGTCACGAGCCTGGTGCCTTACCGCTACATCCGTGTGTACAACCCGAACGCGTGGTTCGGCACCATCAGGGAAGTTCGCCTGCACGGCTCGCTGCATGGCGCGGACGTGACCGCACCGGTGACGACGGCCACCGCGCCGCAAGGCACGGCGACCACGGACGCGACGGTCACCTTCGCGGCCACGGACAACCAGGGCGGCTCGGGTGTCGCAGCGACGTATTACACGGTCGACGGCGGCGCGCAGCAGACGGGCAACTCCGTCACGCTGACCACGAGCGGCACGCACACGGTGAGCTACTGGAGCAAGGACTGGGCGGGCAACACCGAACAGGCGCACGCGGTGACGGTGTCGATCGACAAATCGGCGGACGTGACCTCCTTCGCATCGATCGCGCGCTCGGGCCTGACGGTGAACCGCTTCACCAACAAGTACACGGGGTCGGTGACGATCACGAATACGGGCGGCCGGACGCTGACGGGTCCGCTGCATTTCCGCCTGCAGGCACTGACGGCCGGCGTCACGCTGGACACGCAAACCGGCGTGAAGGACGGCGTGCCGTACATGGCGCTGCCGGTCGCCGGCCTGGCCCCGGGCCAGAGCGTCACCTTGACGACCACTTTCTCCAACCCGAACAAAGCCGGCATCGCGTACACGCCGGCCCTCTTCAGCATCCAGTAAAGGACCTGACCATGTTTCGCTTCAAGCACTTCGTATCCTGGCTGGCACTCGCGGCCGCGCTGACCGGCACCTGCGGCCAGGCAGCCGCTACCCCGCTCTATCACGTCGACATCGACACGGCGTCGCTGGGTTCGGGGCCGGCTTTCCTGGAGCTGTACTTCCTGGGACTGGACGGCGCGCCGGCCGCGACCGCCATCGTGAGCAACCTGGCGGGCGCGCTGGACGGCGCGGCGGACCTGACGGGCACGGTCACGGGCACCGCGCCCGGTTCCTTCGTGTTCGGCAATGCCGGCGGCGGCGGTGACCTGGTCCAAGCCATCCAGCTGGGCGGCAAGTTCGGCTTCGACGTCAGCTTCACCATGCTGCCGGGCGACATCGGCACGGCGTTCGGCTGGGCCCTGTTCGATGCGACGCACTACCTGGGCGCCGACGGCGACCTGGGCAACCTGTTCCTGCAGCCGTTCGCTCCGGTCGGCGAACAGGTCCTCGTGGCGGCGCCCTCGACCCCGGTCAGCAGCGTGACGAAGGTTCCGGAACCGTCGACGGCGGCGCTGATGCTGGTTGCCATGCTGGCGATGATGGCGTGGCGGGGGCGTGAAGCGCGCAGGTTCTGAGCGGTCCTGAAGACCTGAAGCAGCCCGGAAGCCGATGTGCGGCTTCCGGGTTTTTTCTTATTCACGGCTAAGCTATTCGCGACCTAATCACAGGCTTTGCCAATACTCAATTTCGTCTTTGCGTTAAGTGCCAGAATGCTCGCTGGTTCCAATAGGTAACTATGGGAGGATGCGATGCAAGACGCTAGCGAACTGGGCAACTTCATTCGCGAGAAAAAGTGGCTGAATTCGAGTCATCGTCCCATCCAGCTGAAGCTCTTCCATCGCCAGTCCTATACCGACGATATTCTGCTTCCACAGGTTGTCACTGGATCGGAGTCCGTCTGCGGCGGATTTAGATACCAAGTCAATTGCGTTGCCACGTCTGTCGCTCTTCCATTGAAAGAGTTCATCGGCTTGCCGGCCACACTTGAATTTGTTAATGACCGAAGAGAATTGCGCAAGGTCAGCGGCCTGATCTCGCAAGCCAGTGCAGGCGATTCGGATGGCGCGATCGCCAGCTACCAGCTCGTCGTCAGCGACGCCATGGCATTCATGGACCAGCGCGTCAACACCCGTGTCTTCCGGAGAATGAGTTGGCCGCAGATTGTAACGGTCGTGTTAAAGGAATGGACGCAACTCAACAGCGCTTTGACTGGTAATTTCGACTTTGAGTTTGCGCCTG
The DNA here is from genome assembly GCF_059491305.1 of Massilia sp. Masssp94. Classification (NCBI taxonomy): domain Bacteria; kingdom Pseudomonadati; phylum Pseudomonadota; class Betaproteobacteria; order Burkholderiales; family Oxalobacteraceae; genus Massilia; species Massilia sp. Masssp94. The sequence continues at coordinate 5,743,082 of NZ_CP168501.1, read as the reverse complement.
GATTCCGGCTCGACAGATACGCAGAGCGCGAACAAACAATACAGTTCAACGAATCGGATGCTGCATTCGTACGCCGGTTGTCGGCACGTTCCGGCGTCGCCTGGTGCTTTCGTCCCGGTCGCAATCGGGCCTGGAGAGAACAAAGCCGGGCAACCGAACTCGCATCAGCACATACCCTGGTACTTTTCGATTGCCAGAGTGACCTGACGCGAAACGCGGCTGGCGTCATCCGCTATCACCGCGACGCCGCGACCGAGGAGCGGGACTCCGTGACGCGTTGGCGCGCGGTACGCAAGTTCCAGGCGGGCAGCTCGAGCATTTTCAGTTGGGACTATAAGCAGCCAGGAAACGTGCCAAGGATGTTCGCCGAGGCTCCCACCACGGCCGACCAAGGCGTCTCAGGAAACCAGCTGGCAAACAGGATGCAGGAGTTCATTGTCGAATCGCCGCATGTCGGCGCGGACGATCGGGATCTGCACCGCCTCGGCTTACTACGGATGCAGCGTAAAGAGCTGGACGCAAAACAATTTACCGGAGAAGGAAGCGTACGGGATTTCTGCGCCGGCGAATACTTCACGATCAAAGATCACCCGGAGATAGACCGTCATCCGGAGGCCGAGCGCGATTTCGTCATCACGTCGCTCGAAGTCAGGGCTCGAAATAACCTGCCAAAAAGCCTGGAGGACCGCTTACACCGGCTGTTTGTGTGCAATGGCTGGCACGACGCCTCCGGTTCCCTTATCGCTGGAAGCGAAGATGGGGCCGCCGCCCCTTTTCAGATGCGCTTCGAAGCCGTTAGACGTTCCGTCCCGATCGTTCCATCATTCGACCCGCGTACTGACCTGCGTGACCCTGGCTTACAGATTGCCATCGTGGTCGGAGAGGAAAACGACGTCGTGCATTGCGATGAATACGGCCGTGTGAAGATTCGGTTTCCAGCTGCATACCCGAGAGATGGTCAACACGACCTCGGTACCAACCCATCGGGTGCTGGTGCCGATTCTGCTTGGGTAAGGGTGGCAACAACCTGGGCTGGCGGTAGCGATTCTCAATGCGGCACCCTAACCCTGCCCAGAGTCGGAACCGAAGTTCTGGTGGCTTTTCTCGGCGGTGATCCCGACAAGCCCATCATTATCAGCCAGCTCTTCAATGGACAAGCTCTGCCGCCCCCGTTAAGCAAGCGGGCCAATCTGCCGGTGACGCGTTTCCTTTCGGGTATGCGTAGCCAGGAAATCCACGGCACGCGCGCGAACCAGCTCCGCTTTGACGACACGCCACACGAGATCAGCGCTCAACTCTCAAGTGACGATGGCACTTCGCAACTGAATCTTGGCTGGCTAACGCATCCAAGAGACGACCGCCGCCAGCCTCGCGGCGAGGGTGCCGAGCTCAGGAGTGATAACGCCGTGGCGATTCGCGGTGGCAAAGGCGTGCTCATTACCTCCGAGGGCAGCGATCGGGCCAGAGGCAACCAGTTGGATCGAACAAAGCTCATTGGCCTTGCTGACGGGCTACGCGACATTGCCGACCAACTCTCGAAGCTCGCGGAAACCCATGCAAAAGATCCCGCCAATGGGCCGCAGTTGGCACAGCTCGTTGACAAACTCAGACATTTGGACAGCGGGTCCAATATCGCGGATGCAGGCAGCGATTCAGGCGGTGCTCCTATCGTCGCGATCAGCGGGCCGGCGGGGATCATCATGGCGAGCAACGAGAATCTTGCACTCGGCGCGGAAAAAGATATCGACTTCATCACGGCGGCTGATATGCACGTCACCACGGGTGGAAAAACTTCCACACACGCGGCCCATGGAGTCAACGTTTATGCGAACGACGGCGGCATGAAGCATATTGCTGCGCGTGGAGATATGCAAACCGAAGCGCAGGACGGGAGCATCGAACTGCTTGCGAAAAAAGTGATGGAGCTGATCAGCACAACGGACTGGATCAACATCAAGGCCCGGAAAGGGGTCTGTCTCTATGGCGGCGGCAGTGAACTGCGGATCAGCGCCGACGGCATCATCGGCAAAACGACGGGCAACAGTTACACGTACGCCGCCGATCATCAGACATTTGCCAAGCAGGCGACACAAGTGCAGTTCGCTGACGAACTCCCACACCATGACATTTGCATTCCTTGCCTGCTCATGGCGGCACGCGCGCACAGTCCGCTGGTGGAGGCGAAATGAACAATGGAAATCAGAACGCGTACCTCTTGATCGACAACGGGTTGCTGGAGGAAGTGTCGGCAAGCTACACCGAAGTTGATTCAAAAAATCGCCCGCTATGGCTTGAGCCGATTTATCCCGATCATGCCTTGGCGGTCAGCCCACTCCTCGTTGACCTCGACGCCGCGTATGAAGCCGGAGACATCGACCGGGTCATGAGCTACGTGAACGCGCGCAAACCCGCGCTGCACGTGTCGATTATCGAAACCGAACCAGGCTTTGAACAGATCGCCCAACATCTGCGTCGGTTCATTTTTATCGTCTCTCCTGACGATAAACAGTTCACCCTCAGGTATGCAGACTGCACGGTTCTCGCCCCGCTGTCGGTCGTACTGACCAAAGCACAATGGGCAACCATTAAGGGCCCGATCTCGCGCTGGGGAGTTCATGACCGATCGGGAACGCTTATTCCACTATCGCCTGCCGAACCGGTCGAGTACGCACCGACGCCGTTTAGCCTGACTCACGATCAACTGGCCGCACTCGACGAGGCCAGCGAGCCGGACCACTGCATCGCCAAAGTAAAAATGATGGGTCATGGTTTGCCTTTGACCGGAAATACGGCGGAACAACACGCGTGGGCTCTCGCAGCGCGTCAAGCGTGGCGTGCCGCAGGAAATTCCAATTCATTGATTTTACTTTTTCTGACAGAGGCTGCACTGATAAGCCGATGTGAAATTCTAAACCGCCCTGAAATTCAGAATTTTCTTGCAATAAACGCACCCGCTGAGTTTCGCATTAAAATTTCGGCATTAATTAACGAGACCCGTGACTCAAGACATCAGCCCCTACAAAATGAAACTAGTAACGAGGAATCAAATGCGATTAACTACATCTAAGGCAAGCGAATTATGAGAGTTGCCATCCCGAATTTCTTACGTTGGTATCCCGTCACTTCATTCCTACTAATGGGAGTATTTTTTTCAATCATCGTCGTTATCTATGACTACTACAAGGTAGACAACTACATTCCTGTTACCGTGACAGGCGTACATCACATGGGAGGCGATTATCGGATCGCGGCATTCTACGTCGACAAATATAGTGGCGGCACTGTCGGCGAGAGTGGTGGTGGAGGGTCAATGGTTTGCTGTCTCATGCTTCCCAGGAAATGGTATCCCGGTTTGAAAGCGAACGTCCGCTGGGAGGTGCGCCACATCGTAAGGTCGTCCAATCCTGCGTTACCGGAAACGGAAGAGGTCGCTGGCTTATACCATGCGCAAGTACCAGTAGAGGCCTATGATGAACCAGAGAACTTCTGGGTACATTTCTTTCCACAAGGTGGCGTGCGAATCGTTGTGAGCGCATTCGGACCATACGGAAAGCAGCATCCCATTCAGTTCGGAGATACGCACGCGACTCATCAGGCAACCACGGGATTCGCAGTCAAGGCGCTATTTTCCCCAGATGAGATCGCCAGATTAATAGATGAAGACGCTCGCAATAAAGAGAAATTTGGAGATTGGCGATGAAAAGAGCTGATGTGGCATTATCACCAACACAGACTGCTCCGATAAGAAATATTAGGAAAGTCTTGCCGGAACATGATCCCGATTTTAAAAAATGCCAGGCAATCTCGAATATAGGCCTCTTTTTTGACGGAACCAACAACAATCAAGATCGTGACCGTCCAAAGCTTGCCGACACTAATATTTCGCGGCTACACAGCGCCTATAACGACGATCCATTCACTGGGTACAACGCCTCTTATATTCCAGGTGTAGGAACAAAATTTCCAGAAATAGGAGAACTTGAGGAAAGCAAACTAGGTACGGGTTGCGCAGTGGGCTGCGAAGGACGAGTCATTTATGGTCTACTATCGGTATTCAACGCTTTACACTATCGCTGCTTCAATAGTGACATGTTCGATGAGAAAACTGTTCTCGCGCTATGTCGCAATAGTTTGAATGTAGGCGATAGCATGGATCGAGAGCACCTCGCCAAACTCGGCGTACATAGCGGCCTTCTGCAAATGAACGTAGGCAGTAACAACATTCGCCGCGAATTCCTAATTCGACAAGCACAAAATTTGGAGGCAAAACTAAAGGAAGGGAAACCCCGAGTCATTGAGTGCTTCCTCGACGTATTTGGCTTTTCCAGAGGCGCTGCAGAGGCACGGGTATTCTGCAGTTGGCTGAACGAAATCCTCGTTGACGGCCGTCTCGCCGGTGTTCCGTTGCATTTTCGATTTGTAGGGATTTTCGACACGGTCGCATCCGCAGGATTTTGGTCTGGCGTGTCTGCACTGGTAACGAATTCGACGGGAGGACACGGAGCATGGGCCAGTAACGATGCGTTACGCTTACCGACCTCCGTGCAAAACTGCGTGCACATGGTTGCGATGCATGAGCTAAGACGGAATTTTCCCTTGGACGAGACTGGCGTTGACGGCAAACTACAGACGGGGTGGGTCCAGCACGCTTATCCTGGTGCGCACAGCGATGTCGGGGGCGGTTATCGGCCTGGCGAACTCGGCGTAGCGGTTGGACACGATTCGATGAAGCTATCTCAAATTCCACTTAACCACATGTTTGATTGCGCGGTCGCGGCCGGCGTTCCGTTGAAAAAACCTCGGACAATCTCCGGCAGTTACGACCCGTTTGCAATTCATCCCAATCTTGCGAAATCTTTCGCCGATTTCGTTTCTCAGGTAACTCTCGCACCTCGGCCGATTTACGAGTGGCTTCAATCGTACCTCAACTGGCGGTGGCAAATACATGATCGCTTCGACATGAGCAATCAGGTCAAGCGTGCGGACGGCGCCGAGAAAAACATTCTACTTGAGTGGAATAATCGTCTGATCAATGACGCCGCTGCAATGACGCGATCGGCTTCCATGAGCTTGGGTAAGAGAACCTTCTCAGCGCTCAAAGATGTTCTTTATACAGGAGCAAGAAAAGACGTTTTGACAACTTCCTTCCTGGAGCCCGAAGCGCGGGAAGTGTTTGCACTTGCGCAGCGTGCAAAACCGACGCCGCACACGCTAGCCGCATTTTTTGACGATTACGTACACGACTCCCTGGCTGGGTTCAATCTACCGAAATGCGAAGTCACGGGATATTGGCGTTACCGTCGAGTCTTCCTGGGTAGCGACGACCACACGGTGGCCGCCAATCAGGACACCGACACGGCACGCAGCATCGCGTAACGGATTCAAGCGAGGGCAATATGAAAGACGAGAAAGGACGAGGTGTCATCCGCCTCGGCGACAAGACCACGCACGGCGGAGAGGTCATTTCGGCAGCACAGGATTTCACCGTGCTCGGCAAGCGGGTCGCTCTCGAAGGCGACTCTACGTATTGCCCTCAATGTAAAGGTAAGTTTTCCATCCACCCTTGCACCGACTCGCGCAGGCACCACGGCAAACGAGTCGCATACGATCAAGATATCACCGCCTGCGGCGCCAGGCTGATCTCGTCGATATGATCCGTCGACGACTTCACGCATTAGTTGCAATAAATGTTAATTGCAGCTCAATCTCTCTTGCCCGCCGCGCAAGCTTTTTCCGTGCCCTCCGCCAGTTTATCCCACTCGAATAAGCAACAAACATATTTACGAATATTTTGCAACCGATCGCTTGTGATTTAACAAAATTGCGTTTAAATTATCTCCAGTCGACTCCGCCTCAATAACAAGAACACATTCTTCCCGGTCCACTTTCGCGCGGCCGGGGCCAGTGCGCCGTACCTCCAGAACAACCGCCGCCATTTTCGAATCTCATCGTGCGAGAGGCCGCGTGCCGCCCGTACGGGGTCATCGACGTCTGAAGGAGTCCGCAATGCCCGCCTTCCCTCTTTCGCTGCTCGACCTGGTCTCGCCCTACCAACTGCTCGGCACGACCCTGGGCGATTGGCAAGCGGCGCTGGGTGCCATCTATGTCGACCACTACGAGGCAACCGGCGCGGCCGAGGGCACGACGATCCGCGGCGTAGCGAAGTTCGCCGTCTCCGCGCGGCCCGTGCTCGACCTCCCGAACGCGCGCCTGACCGTCACCGCCACCGCCGGTGGCCTGCATCCGCAGGACGATCCGACCCGGCGCGATCCGTGGATCGACATCCAGGACACGCAAATCGCCTTCGAACTGTTCGTCCCGCGCACCGGTTCCCCGATCATCGCGGCCGCGACGGGCGTGGCGGCCACCACGACCGACGTGTTCAACGTACTCGACACGCTGCCGATCGACATGCCGGTATCCGACTATCCCGGCGCCCAGTTCACACTCGACATGCTGCTCACGACGGTCGTGCTGCGCCCGCCCATGCTGAAAGGCGCGAAGCTGCGCGAGTCGGATGGCCTGCTGGAACGCGACCCCGCCAACACCGTCGTGTCGTTCACCCTGCCCAGGCTGCGCATGCAGTTGTCGCAGGACGCTGCCGGGGTCCTCGCCTTCAACCTCCTGAGCCTCGGCGCGTCCAGCCTGGACGACGGCAGCGACCTCGGTACCGCCGAACTGATCACGATGACGCCGCCGTACGCATTCATCGGTGATTCGAACGTCGTGGGCTTCGGCTTCCGCAGCGCCGTGCTGGACCTGTCGAACGGCTACACACCGCCGGAGGTGCTGGCGCAGTTCGGCTACGACGAGAACTGGACCGGCCTGTACCTCCCCGTCGTGCGCCTGTTCGTGGCGCCGCACGGGATGAACGACATCGCCGTGTCGGCCGGCGCCAGCAACCTGTTGATCGGGCTTGGGAACACGCCCGGCATCACGGGCGACTTCGACGTCGCCGTCATCAACCAGGGTGCGCCGATCGGCGTGTCGGCGCGCTTCTACGGTCCCGGCAACCAGCCGATCGGCATCACGCGCACGGGAGACACGGCCACCGCCATGCTGCCGCAACGCACGCGCATGGTGGTCGACGCGTCCGGCCAGCGTCCGCCGTACGCCTTCACGGCCGCGCTGGACGGCAGCCCGCTCGCACCAAGCGCGCCATCGATGCCGAACGTGTTCGACGTCGACCTGGGCGGCGACGGCGCGGGCAGCATCGTCGTCGGTGCGGCCAGCGGGGGCGGCACGCCGGCCCAGCTGACCATCGCGGCCGGCCCGAAGACCGGCAGCACCAAGCCGGGCACGCCCATCGTCGCGGAGGCGCAGTTCGACACCGGCAGCATCACGCGCGACGGCACGCCGGTCGGCGCGCCCCCGTTCCGCCTCAAGGCGCGCAACCATTCGAGCATCACGATCACGCTCGATCCGCCTGACCCCGCCACCACGTGGAAGGTGCGCAAGCCGCCCGCGGCGCCGGCGAAGGACTATCCCGCCGGCGCAGACTGCACCGTCGAACTGGGCGAGAACGAGTCGGCCGAAGTGGAAGCGACCACGCCGGCCGTGGGCGCAGGCCCGGAGACGGTGACTGCCTATTTCCGCTTCGACCGCCCGACGAACAAACAACTGCCCGAGCACGACCCGACCACCGGCATCGATTACGTGGCGGGCCTGCCCGGCACCGTGGGCTCCACGCCGACCGCCGACGTGACCAGGCCGGCCAATTCCAGCACCGGCGCGGCCGCCACCGATGCGGCGGAAAGCCCGTTCACGGGCAATCCCGTGGGCAGCACCTACGCGGCGCGCCTGGACCGCGTACCGGCCGGGTCCACCATCGAGATCACGGGCTGGGCCAGCAACGAGGACGACCCGAACGACGTCGACTACAACTTCCTGCTGTCGCGCCGGCGCGCGGAAGCGTTTGCGCACATCATCCGCGCCGCGGCACCGGGCAAGAACCTCCACTTCACCCTCCTCGGCCGCGGGCCGGTGGGCAGTTCCGACCTCGACACGCGCCGCACGAACTGGCGCGCCGATGCCAGGCTGCCGGCCGCGCCGCTGCCCGGCACCGTCACGAAGGGCACGGTGTCGCGCGGCGCAACCAAGGTGCCGCAGATCCCCGTGAACACGCCCGACCCGGCCCCGACGCAGCCGACGCCGCCCAGCTGGTTCCGCGCGCTGGGCGCCAAGGTGCGCATCGTGCGCGACGAGTTCGTGGCGGTCGAGGTCTACGGCGAATTCGACATCAACACGCCGTCCGAACAGTTCATCCAGCAGAACGGCGGCGACCCGGGCATGGAGCCCGTCCTGCGCGGCATGGGCAGCAATCCGATGGATGGCGTGATCAAGGCGCGCATCGTCTTCCAGATCGATAACGCGACGGGCGACTGGAGCGCGCTCGCGTACCTGGGTGCGGACCCTGCCGACAAGGACGGCCTCGTGATGACGGGCCAACTGCCCGGCCAGCCGCTGCTCGCGGAGGGACACTTCGGCCGCAACCTGCTCGGCATGACGGCCCTGTTCGCGCCCCTGCTCGACGCCGCCGCCCCCGCCAACCCGGCGTCCGGCGACATGGTGCCGGCGGTGCTCGCGGTCGGCGGCGTGGCACTCGCGACCGGGCTCGCGCAGGCCGGCTACTTCAACGTCGAACGCGTCGTGCTGTGGGGCGGAGAAATCGCTGTGCGCAAGCGCGCCAACGGCACCGAGGTGGCGATCCTGGGCGACATCGAGACCGCCGTGTCGGCGAACGTGAAAATCGGCGGGATCACCTTGCTGACCATCCCGCGCGAGTCGCCGCTGTCCGTGCGCTACAAGGCGATCGGCATGCGCTTCGGGAATACGCCGGGCGAGCGCGATTTCCAGTTCCGCCCCGTGTTCGATTCGTCGCGCGGCTATTCGATCGATCTCACGAGCGGCGGCGGCATCACGGTGCCCGATCCGCTCGGCCAGTTCATCAAGATCCTTGGCGCGCGCGTGGCGCGTACCAATCCGCTGTCGTTCGAATTCGACCTGGGCCTGAACGCTGACCTGGGCGTCGTCACGTTCGACCGCGCGCGCGTGCGCCTGAAATTCGCCGAGGAAGGCGGCGTGGCGGGCGTGGAGCTGACCGCGTTCGGCGCCGGCGTGAACATCCCCGGTGTCCTGGTCGGCAAGGGCAGCTTCGAACTGGGCGAGGAAGTCGCCGGCGCCATCGACCTGCAGCTGGTCCCGATCGACACCCGCGTGCGCGCCGTGCTCAAGGTGACGCACGTGGAAGGCCGCACGGGCGTGTTCGTCGCGCTGGAGCTGGAGCTGCCGGTCGCGATTCCGCTCGGCGGCTCGGGCCTCGGCATCTACGGCTTCCTCGGCATGTTCGCGATGCACTACGCGCGCGACGAGGACGGGCTGACCGGCCCCACGATCGCTCTCGACTGGCTGAAGAACCGGGCCGGCGGCAATCCGACCAATCCCGACGCGTGGAAGGGCAATCCGGACCACTGGGCGTTCGGCGTGGGCGCGACGATCGGCACGATGGGCAGCAGCGTCGTGTTCAACCTGAAGGGCGTGTTCATGCTCGAACTGCCCGGCCCGCGCATCCTGCTGATGATGAAGGCGCGCCTGCTGCAACCGATGCCCGCGCTGAAGGACAAGAACGCCGAGGGCAATCTGCTGGCCGTGATCGACCTGGACGCCGGCCGCGGCACGCTCACGATCGGCATCGTCGCCGATTACACGATCGACCCGCTGATCAAGATCCGCGTGCCGATCGAAGCGTTCTTCAACCTCAAGAAGGGCGAGGATTGGCACCTGTACCTCGGCCAGCGCAGCGACCCGGTGCAATGCACGATCCTGTCCGTGATCGACGCGTCCGGCTACCTGATGTTGTCCGGGAACGGCCTGCCCGCCTATCCCGACGCCGGCCTGCCGCAAGTCTACGGCTTCGCCATCGGCACCGGCCTGCGCGCCGCGTTCACGTGGGGCAGCGTGCCGGCACGGCTGTACCTGCGCATCGGCGCCGGCTTCGACGCGGTGCTCGGCTTCGACCCGTTCCGCCTCGCGGGCCGGCTGTACGTGCGCGGCGAACTGGTGCTGTTCATCCTCAGCATCAGCGCCTACGCGGAGCTGGACGTGGACGTCGGCGAGAACGTGCTGCCGGACGGTCGGCGCGAACGCATCTCCAGGATCGACGGCGAGATCTGCGGCGAAGTGGACCTGTTCTTCTTCACGATCAAGGGTTGCGTCGACTTCCACCTGGGCGCCACGAACGTGCCGAAGCTCCCTGCCCCGCCGCTCGTGCGCGATCTGAAGCTCGTCTCGCGCTCGCCCGCGCTGGTGCTGGGCACGGGCACGGATCGCCCGGTCGACGGCGCCATCGGCACGGCGACCGAAGGCGGTACCACCGACCAGACGCCGGCCGTGCCGGTCGACGCGATCCCCGTGCTGATGCTGTCGGTGCCGCCGGTCGACGACGGGCTCACGGTGTTCGGCAGCGCGCCGCTGAACCATCCCGGCGCGGCGGAGAACGGCTGGCAGCAGCAGGGCAAGAACTGGGTGCGCTACGAAATCACGAAGGTGGAACTGGTGGGCCCGATCGGCGACGGCGACAAGCCGTCCGTGTGGTGGACGCTCAAGAACCCGATCGACCCGGCCAGCGCCCAGCTCGAAGTGCAGCTCGCGCTGCTGGCCTGGACGCCGAACGCCACGCCGAAAGCGTTCACGCGCAGCGAGTACCAGAAAGAGACGGTCCGCGAACGCTGGGGCACCGTCTGCCACAAGGCCGCGCCGGCCACGTCGGTGCTGTGGACGTTCCGCTACGAGCAGCTCGGGCCATCGAAGGATGGCTGGATCGTCGACGGCGAAGCGTGGCCCGATCCGCCGGACACCGTGCGGTCGCGCGCGCCCGTCACGACGCTCGCAGTGACGGAGTGCTGGCGTTGCGGCATCGACCTCATCGACCGCAAGCGCGGCATCGATCCCGCGTTCGTGACCGGCACGCCCGCGCCCTGCCCGCGCGACACGAAGCCGACGCCGGGTTCCACCACGCGTCCGCAGCTACGCCCGGTCGCGCTCCAGCGCAATGCGGTCCGCGACCAGGTGGCGCAGGTCGCCGGCATCCGCCGCATCGATGCGCTGCCGGCGACGCGCCTGACGTGGGCCGCGACGGCCGCCAGGCTGCAGGCCGGACAGCCGCTGTCGCGCGCCGAACTCGCGACGTCCGCCGTGCACCTGGCCGCCGCGGCCACGTCGCCAACCGAACCGCAGCGCTGCGAAGCGAAGGTGCTGGCCAGCCCGCTGAACGACGACGGCCGCGTGATCGCGCTCGGCAACCCGTCCGACGAGAAGGCCGTGAAGCAGGCGTGGAAAGCGCTCGGCTTCCGCCCGCCGGAACTCTTCAACGGCATCGTCCTCCACAGCGGAGAAATCGCTGCCGGACGGCTGCTGCTGTTCGTGCTGTCCACCCTCGTGCGCAAGGAGAACGTGCTGGTGCGCCAGCGCGCCAAGGACGGCACGCTGCTCGCCGGGCAGGCCGTCACGTTGGCCGACGTCGTGCCGACCCGCCCCGTGCCGCCCGAGTGGATGAGCGCCGCGGGCCCGTGGCGCGACGACGTGCAGCTCGCGGCCGGCTACCTGTCCGCGCTGGGCGGCACGACGTCCACGCAGGGCAACAAGGCATATCTGCCGGTGATCGTCGAGATCAAGGGCGCGAACAAGGTCCACACGATCGAGATCGGCCAGAGCATGCGCGATCCGATCCGGCCGGAAGAAATGCGCCTGCTGATGCGTCCCTATTATCTGGCCGTGGCTGAATTCATGCACGCCGAAGAAATCGCGCGCCACGACTGGGACGAGACGACGACGACGCGCAATCACGGTGCCGTCGAAGCCGCGCTGTCGGACGACGCCTGCGGCCACGCGCTGCTGGCGCCCGACACGGCGTACCAGGTCAAGGTCGAGTGGACCGTGCGGACCTCCGACCAGGACGCCCGTCCGACGGCGGCGGAAACGGACGACATCGACGCGACGACGGAAAGCCGCGTCTACCACTTCCGCACCGACGACGAAGCACCGAAGAAGCTCGATCCGTGGGTGCTGATGACATTGCCGGAGGAAGGCGAGAGCCACGTGTTCGGCCAGGAACCGCTGTCGTTCGTGTTCGCGACCAACGACGTGAGCCACCTGTACGCGGCCTACGGCAAGAAGCTGCAGGTCCGGATCAAGGCGGCGTCGTTCCGCCGCCCGGCCTCCACGCCGGCGGTGCCGCATCCGTTCCCGATCAACGCGGACACCCTGGACGACGTGAAGGGCGGCCTGCTGTCGCCGTGGGAAGAAAGCGTGCGCGAAGTGCTTCAGGAAGATGGCGGCAAGCCGTGCGTGGACTTCGAGGCCGAGATGGTCCGCCACAGCAAGGTCACGGTGCCGATCCCGCTCGATCCGTGCACGGACTACGTCGTCGACATCGAGTCGGTCGACGAGGACGCGCCCGAGAACACGGTGGGCGAGCGCGTGCTGCGCCGCTCGTTCTCGACCTCGGCCTACGGCACCCTGGGCGAATTCGCCAACACTTTCCTCGGCACGCGCCCCGAACACCGCTACGTGGAGGCGGGCCGCATCGCAACGTTGTCGTCCACGTTCGCGAGCCACGCGCCGCAGGGCAGCGAGCTCGATGAAGCGATGATCGCGGCGGGCCTCGGGCCGATGGGCACGCCCACCGCGCCGCGCGTCGTCGCGCTGTGGGAGCAGGCCGACCCCGCCCAGCCGCCGCAGCCGGTGGCCGTGATCGTCGACTCGCCCGAACCGCTGCACCGCACGCGCCTCGTGCCAACCAAGGTGACCGATCCGGTGCCCAGCGCGCCCGAACGCTACGAGATGCTGCCCGTGACGTGGCTGCAGCTGGCCCAGATGCCGGGCGCGCCGGACGTGATCCAGCGCGTGATCCCGGCGCCGGGCGGCCAGCGCGCCATCGTCGTCCTCAAGCCGGGCAGCCGCGGGGCCAACGGCCTGGCGCTGGGCGTCAAGCGCGAACGCTTCGCCGACAAGCCTTATCTGTTCGATGCCACGTGGCCGGCCGACCCGGTCAAGATCACCTACGTCTCGTTGCTGAACGCACCCTGGGAGGAACAAGCATGAGCCGCGTCGTCGACCCCTATCGCTTCTACGCCCGCGCCGCGCTGACGAACTGGGCGCACATCAACCGGGCCCGCGATCCGCAAGACCAGCGCTGGGCGGAGGAATGGCGCCGGCGCGGCATCGAGGGCTATGCGATGGCCCAGCTGCGCTGGTCGATCAACCCGCAGCTCGCGCCCGAGCTGCCGGACCAGGACTACGGCATGCTGGGCGGGCCGTTCACGGTGTGGGCCCGGCTGCCGTCCGAGAAGGAGCTGCGCAACATTCCCTTCCACACGTACCAGAACCAGGACGGCGCCACGATCGTGTGGTGGATGGGCGATCCGCTCGTGTACGTCACGGTCGGCATCGACGTCACCGCCGCCAATGCGAACCTGGCCGCACTGAACGGCCCGGTGGCGATCGACGCGCTGGAAATCATCCAGACCGTGGGTACCGGCCAGCGCCAGGTCCTGCTGTGGGGCACGTCCATCGTCGCGGTGGCGATCGCGTCGCCCGGCCCCGTCGGCGTGATCTCGGTGCGCGGGATCACGGCGCACGACTACGCGAACTCGGACGCGTGGCGGCCGCTGGAGATCGTCGGCCTGCCGGTCGAGCCGTCCGAATGGTCGGACGTGGGACGGCACGCCGACAAGCAGGGCATGGTCGGCGCGCTGACGACGCCGGGCGATGCGGCGCGCGACCGCCTGCGCCGCGGCGCCGCGCCCTTCGGCTGGCCCGGCACGCTCGGGCCGAATCCGGCGCCGGCGTGGGCCCTCCCCGACTTCGACGGGCTGGTCAAGGAAGTGCGGCAAGACCTGCTGCCCCGCCTGCGCCCAGTGCTCAAGATGCCGCCCGTGCTGCAGGCGCGCCAGCGCGACCTCGTCGACATCCCCGGACCCCGCGGCGCGGGCGGCACGCTGGGCGATCCGTCCACGGCGAGCCTGCCGCCGCTGGGCCTGACGTTCGTCGCCGCCGGCAGCGATCCGCTGCTCGCGCTGGCGCTGGGCTTCGGCACCGCCTACCCGGCCGCGCAAGTCACGTCCGGCGGCTCGGTGACGCCGGGCGCCGTGGCCATCCCCAGCCGCATGATGGACTTCATGGTCACGGCCACGTGGGACAAGGGCATGGACGGCGCGTCCGGACCGCTGGAGATGGCCGCGCTGGCGATCGGCGCGCCGCCGCCCGTGCGCCCGCCAGCCCCGAACGCCCTGCAGGCGCAAGTGCAATCGCACAGCCGCCCGCACGCGGCCGACCAGCCGTGGACCGCGGCCGCGCGCGTATCGTGGGACCGCCTGCCGCGCTTCAAGCTGCTGACGACGTCCAGCTTCGCGTTCGCCCGCGCCAACCCCATCACGCCCGCCGTCGGCGCCGACGCCATCATGCGCCCGCGCCCCAGCGGCGGCCTCGCCCCGATCACGCTCGCCAACAACGCCAAGGACAAGGAAACGACGCGCCACTCGGCCGTCGATTCCTCCCTCGTGCTGCCGCTGACGGCGGCCGGCCTCGCCCTGCGCTACGGCATCGCGCTGCAGGACATCTGGGGCCAGTGGTCCGTGTGGGGCACGGTCGATCATGCCGACCAGCAGCCGCCGCTGGACCGCCCGCGCGTGCTGCGCTGCGCGCTGGATGCCGCGGTGCCCGCGTCGGGCCGCGTGTGCGCCGGCACCCTGACGGTGGAGCTGGCCTGGGATTGGGAAGTCCGCAGGCCGCAGCAGATCGAACTGCGCAGCCGCCTGTTCGCGGCGCCCCAGCGCGCCCACACGCCACCGCCCGACACGACCTTGCCGGCCGGGCTGCAGACGTCGCTCGCCGTGCCGCCTGCCGCGCCGCTCGTGCTGCCGTTCGGCGGCGACCAGCTGTCGCCGCTGCCGCCCAACGTCACCGTCGACTACTTCGACATCGACGGCAATCTCGTCGCGCCCGGCCCCGTCGGTGCGGACGACGTGCGCCGCTACCGCATCACCGTCTCCGGCTTCCAGCTGGACTACAACGCCATCGGCCACGTCGGCGTGGCCGTGTGGACGCGCGTGCGCGAGCGCGCCCAGCCCCTGCGCGACAGCGCCTGGCTCGCACCGCCCGTCTCCGGCTCCACGACGGAACCGGGGCCGAACATCGCCTACGCGTCCGACCCGATCCCGCCCGCGCCGGAGCCGCCGGAAATCGTCAAGCGCGCCAGCCTGGCCGACGCGCGCGGCGAGCATCATGTGCGCGTGTCGTGGGCGCCCGCCGCCGGCGCGACCGGGTACTTCATCTACACGGCGACCGAGAGCGCGATCCTCGCGAAGGTCGGCGATCCCGACCACCCGGCGCCCGATCCGACCCTGACCTATACGGAACGGCTGGCCTTCCTGCGCGACTGCCTCGCCGCCTCCACCGACAATTTTCGCGCGCTGTTTACGCGGGTGAACACGAAGGCGCAGCCGGAGACGTCGGCCGACCTCGTGCTGCCGCGCGGGACGAAGGAGATCCATCTGTTCACGATGGTCGCGGTCAACGCGGGCAACGTCGAATCGAACTGGCCCGCCCCGGCCGACAACGAGCAGCGCGTCGTCGCCATCGCGGCGGCGGACATCGCCACGCCGGCCCCGCCGCGGCTGGAGATCCGCCGCGTCGACCAGCCGGCCGCGACGCCGAAGTTCGCGGTGCACGTGGACCTCGCGAGCCAGCCCGGCGCCCGCGTCGCGCGCTACCAGCTGTTCCGCACGCGGGTCGAAGCGGCCGCGATGGAACTGGACACCATGGGCCCGCCCGTCGCCACCATCGAAGCGGGCGGCGGGGGCTGGACCGTGCACGGCCTGGAAGACGATGCCGCCGCGCTGGCCGATGCGACCGGCGCCGACCAGCCGGACGGCTCCTGGAAAAAAGTGTGGTACCGCGCCATCGCGTGGGCACATCCGGACCCGGACCGCGCCCTGCTGCCGGGCCGCTCGCCCACATCGAACGCGATGTCGGTGGTGATCCCGCCCGATGGGCCGCCGAACCTGTCGCCGCTGACGGCCGAGTGGCCGGGCGGTCCTGTGCAGGACGTGCTGGTGCATTTCACGAGCACCGCGCCCGTCCCGAAGACGGCGCTGGGACCGCACAAGCTGACGGTCGACGCGCAGGTCCTGGGCGGCCCGTCGAAATCGGCCCCGGACCCGCTGCTGCTGGAAGCGTTCGAGCTGCAGGCCGTCCCCGCCGCGCCGCCTGCGCCGCCGATAAGCGGCACGTGGCGCACCAGCGCCACGCAGTACGCGCTGCGGCTCAGGCGCGGCTCGGTCAACGACCGCGTGGCCGTCGTGGTGCGCCTGACCGATCCGCTCGGGCGCGGCACGGAGCGCGTGCTGACCGTGGCGTCCGGACCCGTCGATCCCGCGCCTGACGTGCTGGACCTGGAGATGCACGTCGTGAAGCCGAACGTGGTCAACGCCACGTGGCGCTCCAGCGCCCCGATCCCGCCGCGCGCGGGCGGCAAGTACACGATCAGGGTCACCGTCGCCGCGCCGAAAAAGCCGATCATCGCGCCGGTACCGCATCCGGTCGTGCAGCCGCACGGCGTGGCGGCCATCCTCGCCAGGAAGGAAGTGGCGCTGGAGGCGCTCGACGTGCTGCGCGGCCCGATCATCAAGCTGCCCGGCCAGGTGACGGTGATCGAAATGGCGCTGGCGGACGTGCCGGTGGCCGGCAAGCCGCCGCTGCCCGGCCAGCCGTGGCAACTGGTCCGCCTGAACAGCGCGCACGGCGCGACCAGCTACGGCCTGACGTTCAACGGCGCGGTGGCGAGCGTCACGGTGCGGATCACCGCGCCGGACGGACGGTTTGCCGAACAGGTCGCGAAATAACAGGTCGCGAAATACAGAGGACGGGCTACCATGGACATCACCCAGTTCACCACTGCGCAGGCGCAGAACCGCCTGCAGGCCGACGGCCTCGAAACGCTCGGCCTGACCGGCCTGCAGCTGGCGCCGCGCTGGTCCACGACGTCGGCGCCCACGTTCGATCCGGTCGCGCTGACCCTGGCGCTGACGAATGCGGAGTGTCCGTTCGGCGGCATGCTCACGTGGCACGTCCACGGCAACGCGTTCACCGATGCGCAGGGCCAGCCGATCGATGCGTACTGCGGCGTGATCCGGCTGCATCCGCATGCGCAGCAACGCCTGTTCCGCCTCGCCGCCGCGCGCTATGCCAACGGCGGCCCGCTCGTGCATCCGCTGCCCGTCGCGCTGCTGTTCCGGCTGACGTCGCCGCCGGACGAGACGCCGCGCCGCGTCGAGGCCGGCGATCCGGTTCCGCCGCCGAAGGACGGCAGCCTGCCGGCGTCGCTCGTGGTCTCGTTCCACGATGCGCGCGGCCTGATCATCTGCCCCGTGGCCGTGGCGGCCATGTTCGCGGACCTGGTCCAGGGCCTGCCGGGACTGCGCTATCCGAAGGCGCCGGGCACGCTCGGCGACGCCGGCGGCCTCACAGCCATCGCCGCGCTGCCCACGAGCGGCGCGATCCTCGTGCAGTTCGCCGACCTGCACGGCAACCTGTACCGGCCCACACGGCCCGGCAACGCGATGAACGTCGTCTCGCCCGGCCCGTCGACCACGCCCGTCAACCATGCGACGGGGTATGCCACGCTGGCCGCCAACCAGACCATCGCCGCGGGCAGCGGCGACAATGGCGTGCTGCGCTTCGGCTTCGCCACGCGCGGCACGCTGGACCGCACGCCGCTGTCCATGCCGGCGCTGCCCGCGACGTTGCCCTCGCCGCCGTTCCCCGCCACGACCGGGCCGACGCTCGCGCGCCAGTTCCTGCGCGTGGTCGTGGTCGACCCCGAGTGGCATCTGCTGGGCAACCGCGACGCCGCGCCGCGCAACACCATTCCCGGCGACGACGGCACGACGCCGGCCGACCTGGTGCCGAAGGTGCGCGACCGCGTCGCGATCGACTACGCGGTCGACGGCGTCAACACGTGGGCGCTCGCCGACGGCGTGCTGGCGCGCTTCCAGGCGGCAGGCACGGGCCTCGTCTACGCCTGCTCGCCCGCGTTCGCCGCGTTCGGCCTGCCGCCCGCGCCGGCGCCCGGCACGACGGTCGCGTGGCCCGCCTTCCCGCCGCCGTCGCCCGGACCGGGTGCGGCCACGAACGTGTCGCCGGGCCAGGGCGCGAGCGCCGCGTGGGCCGGTCCCACGTCGCCCGACGTCGTCTTCACCGTGAAGGCTGCGGCCGCACCGAAGGATGCGCATATCCGCGTGTACGCGCGCCGCTTCGCCGAGATCGCGAGCATCGGCAAGCAGCCGTCGTTCGTGCGCGGCGACGGCGGCGCGGCGCTGGCGGACGGCACGAACGACGTGAGTATCCTGTTGACCAACCCGTTCGGCCTGGGCCCGGGCGATCCGCACAGCCCCGGCATCCGGATCGACGTGGACATCGTCGTGACGGTGCGCGGCGGCCAGCGCAAGCTGTGGAGCGGGATCCGCGTGCCCGTCGACCCGCCCGCCGCGCCGCCCTTGAACACGTTCGGCGGCACCGACCGCCTGCCGCTGGTGCCGCCCGAGATGCGGGGCTGGTGCCCGGTCCCGCTGTTCGGCCTCCCGCGCACGACGCCGGCCGCGAACGGCGGCACCCTGGCCGCGCTGTCGCGCAGCCTCGCCTCCGAAAGCATCCCGCGCGTGGGTCCGCGCCTGCCGCTGATGGCGCGCTTCGAGACGATCGTCGCGGCGGGCATCCCGGATGCCGGCGCGAGCAACGGCGCGCTGTCGTGGCAGGCCGTCGTGACGGGCGCGCGCTGGATGCCGGAGTCGCGCTCCGCCCAGCACACGCAGGGCAACCCCGGCAACCCGGCCGGTCCGGACATCCACGCGGCGGGCGCGCGCGTGACGGGTGCGCTGGCCTACGACTTCGCGTGGCACGCGCTGCGCCGCGCCAAGCCGCCGCTGCCCTTCCCCGGCGCGCCCACGTTGCTGGACGGCTGGATCCTGTACGGTGCCGGCAACAACATGAACGAACCGGCCACGCCGCCGAACGATGCGGCGCCGAACGCCGGCACGAGCATGGGCGCGGCGCTGCAGACCATCGCGGCCGTGTGCGACACGCCCGAGCTGTCGCTGACACCGGAATCGGCCTTCGAGGATGCGACGACGGTGCAGGACATCGTCGACGCGGTCTCGAACGCCGTCAATCCGGGCGGCACGCCGCCGACCGTGAACTCGCCCAACGGCGACCGGCTGCTGCGCGAGATCCGGCGCGAATACTGGGTGGCGAAGCACGGCCGGCGCGACGCCCTGTGGTCGCTGCGGCGCGCGCTGGGCGAAGCGCGTGAGCTCGTCTACATCGAAAGCGCCCAGTTCGCGCCCACGGCCGCCGACAACGGCGGCATGCCGGCCCACATGCTCGACCTGGCCCAGGTGATCATCGACCGCATGACGGATCACCGCGACCTGCGCGTGGTGGTGGCGCTGCCGTGGGACACCGATTTCGCGCACAGCGGCCCGCCGATGAACTTCGAGACCTTCGTGCAGCAGGCGATCGGGGCGCGCAAGGCGCTCGTCTCGACATTCCCGGGCATCATCAGCGACCGGCTGGCCGTGTTCCATCCGCTCGGCTTTCCCGGCCGCGCGACCGCGATCCGCAGTGCGGTGGTGATCGTCGACGACGTGTATTCCCTCGTCGGCACGAGCCACTTCCGGCGGCGCGGCATGACGTTCGACGGCGCCGCCGACCTGGTCTCGTTCGACCGCGCGATCGAGGACGGCTATTCGAAGAAGCTGCGCCAGTTGCGGCGGGCGCTGATGGCCACGCGGCTGGGCGTGCCCGTCGGGACGGGGCCGGCCAATGCGACCGCGGAATGGGCGGCGCTGGAGCTGCCGCGCACTGCGTTCGGCGTCGTGCGCAATCTGCTCGGGGAAGGCGGCGCGGGACTGATCCAGCCGCTGTGGGAAGGCTATAACCCGGATGTGATGCCGGCTACCGTGGACGAAGCCGACCCGGACGGTGTAGATGGGGCGACGCTATTGGCGACGCTGGGAAGTTTTTTGGCCAAGGCGTGATGGCGTAGTTACATATATTTACACCCGAAAACGTTTCCAGATTAAAATGTCGTTTTTGCAATCATTCTAGTCAAGGAAATGTAATGAAGGTAGATGTGCGAGGTTTGCTCGCGTGCGCGCTCGCGTTCACGCTGGCCGCATGCGGCGGCGGCGGCTCGGGAGGTGGCGGCGGGTCCGGTTCCGGGACCAGCAATCCGGACGGGGCCTGGCTTACGTTCGATCCGGCGGCACCGACCGTCAGCCAGTACGAAGGAGAAAGCATGCCCGTATCGGTGACGGCGACGTCGAGCCGCACCTTTGCCCAGTCCTTCAACATCGGCATCATCGACACGAAAGGCGTGGTCACGACCGATGTATCGGTGTCGGGCGCCTCGGCGATGTCCTATGTCGCCACGCTCCGTACCGCCCCGAACCTCAGCGCCGGCACCCATACCACCTCGCTGGAGGTGCGCGTGTGCGAGGATGCACCGCTCACCTGTGCCAAACCGTTCCCCGGGTCGCCCTGGCACGTGCCCCTGACGGTGCAGGTCAAATCCAGGACCGATGCGGCGGCGCGCCTGACCCTGTCGGTGCCTAGCCTAAGCGTGACGACCTATCCCGGCGAGGCGACCACCGTCACCTTCGAAGCACAACTGGACAAGGAACTCGCGAGGCGCGTCGCCAGTATCGGCGTATTCGATCCCGCCAGCCTCACCGTGACCCCGCCCGACCAGATGACGCTCGCGCCGGACGGCCATTACGTGTTCACGCTCTCGACCGCCACCAGCAACGCCCTCGCGGTGGGCACGTACAACAGTAACCTGCAGTTGCGCATGTGCGATGACGACGTACGCACCTGCCAACGCCCCGTGGCCGGCTCGCCGTGGACGCTGCCGCTCACCGTGAACGTGAAGTCGCCAACCAATCTGTCCGCGCTCGCCCCGGTGAACGGGCTGGGCAGCTGGACGACGTACCAGGGCAACGCGGCCCATACGGGATTTGTCGACGCCAGCCTCGATCCCGCCACGTTCACGCGCCGCTGGCAGCTGTCCAGTGCGGTCAATTCCGAGAGCAGATACGCATCGACGGCCATCGACAACGGACGGGTATTCATCGTCCGCCAGGGCGTGAACACGCAATGGGAACTGCTGGCGATCTCCGAGGACTCGGGCACGATCGCATGGAACGTCGAGCTCACCAACCTGAACCACGTAAACCCGCCGGCAGCGGCGAACGGCCGTGTCTACGTCACATCCACCGGGCACGAGGACACCTATCTGTGGGTCTATTCCCAGGCGACGGGCGCGCTGCTCAAGCAAACCGCGATGAGCTCGCAATGGAGTAATTACTCGGCCCCTACCGTAGTCGGCACCGACGTGTACTCGATCGACGGTTACTACGGCGGCCTCGCCAAATATGCCGACCAGGAGGGCAAGTTCGCCTGGACGGTCCCCTCGACGGTCGAGGAAGGCTGGAGCCCGGCCACCGATGGCCGTTTCGTCTACACGTACAGTACACCCGACAACATCCTGAAGGTGTTCGACGCCGCCGACGGCGGCAGCGCCTATGCCATCGGCGCGCCCTACCCGTACAGCACCTATTTCACGGCCGCCCCGGTGGTCCTGACCGGTACGGGACAGGCGATCGTCGCGTCCGGACAGTTGATGGCGTTCGACCTGGCCACCCACACGCGCGCGTGGGTGCTGGACGGCTACACATTCGGCATGGCCGCCTACGGTAACGGCACCGTGTACGCATTCGGCGCGAACGGCCGCACACTCGAGGCACACGCACCGGCGAACGGAAACCTGTTGTGGACTGTCGACCTGGGCAACAATGACTTCTCGAACGTCATCGTGACGCGCAACCTTGCCTTCGTGAGTTCGTCCACCGCGACGCAGGCGGTCGACCTGAACACGCGCAAGGTGGTGTGGACCTATCCGCAGGGCGGCAACCTGGCGATCTCGCAGCGCGGGGTCTTGTATATCCTGACGAGCGCCGGCAAGCTGGCGGCGGTCAACCTGCGCTGACGCGCAGCCGCGGGCAACGTCAGCCGAGCGACAAGGGCCGAGGATTCGAAACGCACCCAGCCGCCGCGCAGACCTGGTTCCTGCCCGCGGCCTTGGCCGCATACAACGCCGCGTCGGCTGCGGCCAGCAGGGTCGCCTCGTCGCGGCCGTGCAGCGGAAACAGCGCGACGCCCGCCGAGAACGACCTGCCGACATCGGCGCCGTTGGACGCGAAACGCAGGGCGGAAAACGCGACCCGCAATTCGTTGATGCGTTCGATGGCCAGGTCGAGCGTCACGTCGCGCATGATGACGACGAACTCTTCGCCGCCGTACCGGCATGGCGAATCGGTCGGCCTGACCTGTTGCCGGAGCAAAGCGCCGAGCGCGCGCAGCATCGCGTCGCCGAGCGCATGGCCGTGCACGTCGTTGACCGTCTTGAAGTGATCGACGTCGATCAGGACGACCGCGAACGAGCCCTGGGTCCGCGCGCTGCACGTCAATTCGCGCGCCAGCGCGTCCGTCAGGTAGAGGCGGTTGTACAGCCCCGTCAAGGGATCGCGAATGACCTGCTCCTGCAACTGCGCCTGCATCGACTGGATGGTGTCCAGCTGGGCCTTGAGCTGCGCGTTCGCCTGCTCGAGGGCGAGCGACGTCGTCCGCGCTTCGGTGACGTCGCGTACGATCAGGACGGCGCCGATCGTGTTGCCGTCATCGTCGCCGATGGCGAACGTGCGCAGTTCGAGATGCCGCGCACCGCCATGCACGAATTCCATCGTCGTCGGGGCATTGCCGAGGCGGGCCACGTGTTCATCCAGCTCGGCCAGCTGTTCGCCGAGCAGGCGGCCCGGCTTGACCGGCTGGCCGATGTCGAACATGCGCCGGAGCGCCGCATTGCTTTCGACGACACGCCGCTGGGCGTCGATCACGATGAAGCCGTCGGTGATGGCCGAGCCGATCTTTTCACGCGCCACGGCGACGAGATCGAACAGGCCGCGGCGGAAGATCGCCAGCGACACCAGGATGCCGCTCGCGACCATGCCGATCGGGGTGGGATCGAGATCCGGCGGGGACACGCCCGCGATGAACGTCACGTTGCAGATGATCGGGACGAGCAGTGCGCCCAGCAGGATGCGCGTCTGCCGCCGCACGTGCCGCGATCCCCGGTCGTACGCGGCCACGAGGGCAAGCACCGACTTCGCGACCACTACGTAGCTGTACAACGAATGGACCCAGAACAGGGGGCCCATCCGGAAAATGCTGTCCGTGGACTCGCCGCGCCAGGTCCCGAAGCACAGGTCGTGCAGTGGCGACAGCGCGGCTGCGACCACGACGCCAGGCACGATGGCCAGCGCCAGGAGCCGCGACCGGGGCCATTTGTTCGTGCCGCGCGTGTAGCTCAGCACGAAGACCAGCGTGAGCGGCGCGATCGCGACGACGGCCGGGAAGATGACGCGCATCCGCAGGAACATCCCGTCGTCCGGCCACAGGCGCGCGAACGGCAGCGCGTAGCAGGTCAGCCACCAGGCCGCGCTCAGCTGCATGGCCAGCAGCGCTGGCGCTCCGGGGGCGTGACGGCGGGTCCAGGCGACTGAGGCCAGGAACAGCGCCGTCACGGCACCGGCCAGCAGGAGGAAGTTAAAGATTTGCATGATCGCGCGGATGAGCAGGTGCCTATATTAGCATCGGCTTACGACATGTTTCTTTGTGGAACTATGTTTTGTCACCCGCGAACAACATCACGAGCTGTCACGCAGCGACGCGGCCGCCGAAGCGGCCAGCGTCGCCGCCGCGGGCCCTACAGCCAACCTTTGAGGGTCATCTGGTCGGCTACATACTTGGCGATCAACGAATGCTCGAACGGCGTCGGATAAACGCCGTCGGCAAACATGAAATGACTGACGTCGCCACCGATCGTATTACTGGCATTGCACACAAGCGAATTCAGGACGGCGCCGAGCGCGTTGGGGCCGCAAGCCGGCGTGGTGACGCTGGTCAGGCCGAAGGATTTCGAGTCGGCAGCGTGGGCACGGCTGACGCTCGCGACGTCGATCAACAGGACGCCGGCCTGACCGGCCAGGTCAGCCTTGAGCCTGTCGTTGAAAGCGGTGACCATCGTCTTGATCAGTGCCTGGGACGACGCAGGCTGCGCTAGCGCGAATGGGCTGATCGTCAGGTCTGGAAGGTTATTGACCACGACATATTTCGCGCCCTTCCCGACGATGCTGGTCTTGACCAGTGCAGCGAGGTCGGCCGCGGCGCTTGTCATGGCGGCCACGACACGCGGGCCGTTTGCGTCGGCATAGTCGGCGCCGGCCTTCGCCGCGGCACTGGCAGCAATCGGGGCCGCGGCGGCCTTGGCGTCAGCCGTCGCCGTGGCGATCATCTGGGGTATGAGGAACGGCCAGTCGGGCGTCGTGCCGCCCGGTTGGGGCTGGGGATCGCCCGGATGCGGCAGCGAGGCCGCCACCAGGACCAGCGCCAGGCTGTCGGGGGTGTGGTTCGGGTTCGCGAGCTCGGCAATCAATGCATCGGACGCTCGCAATGCATTCACGGAATTCAGGCCGGCCTTGAGCAACTGGCCGGTGAGCGAGAGCGCAAACACGCTCCTTGCCACCCTGTCGCCGGCCTCCTTGCCGGCAGCTTCGCCGGCTGCAGTCGCATCCGCCTTCAACTTGTCCAGTTCAGCAAGCGCATCCGCGCTGCCGGCCATGACGACGACGATTTCGTCGCCCTTGAACTTCCCACCGCTGGCGGCGAGATGGTTCGCGACCTGGGCCGCGACGGGGAGCGTCAGCAGTCCCAGCGCGGATCCGGTCTGCTTGTTGCCGGGCCCCACCGGGTTGCTCACGCGGGCGCCTCCCTGGGCATAGGCGAAACAACCGCCGTGGTTGGTAACCGGTATGGAAAAACCCTTGGCGGCGTCGCCTTCCAGCCCGGTCTGGGCCGCGCACGGTGCCGGCAGTTTCAACTGGCTCGCCAGGACTTCGGTCCAGTTCTTCCCATCCAGGGCCGGGCTCACCGTCGTATTGTTTCCATTGATCGTGTATTTACCGCCGCCCAATGCCTGAATGCCCCCGACCGCATAGCTGCCGACGTCGACCAGGCTGTCGCCGAACGTCACCTGGGCAGCGAATGTCGGTTTCGCGGTGCCGCTTCCGCCCGGGGTGGAGCCCACCGAGCCGGCATCCGTGGTCGTATTGCTGGAATCGCCGCCGCCGCAGCCGGAAACGACTGCCATGACGAACAGTGCAAGTGAAAGATTGATTTGTCGCATTATTTTTTCCCCAATAAAAGTTGATAATGAGAATTTTCAGAAGAAAAATTTACAACGCTCACTCTTGCACGTTCAATCTTGCTAAGGTTTTGGTTTGATCAATGATTGGCCGAAATTGCTGCGATCGCAATACAACGCATACCGCGTCGTCGCCCCGGCCCGCCATCCCCGTTGTCCCTCTGAACGGCACGCGCATGAACCGAAGCGCGGCGCCTCCGCCGAGTCCGGAAAACCGTTGTTCAAGCCCCACATTTTGCGTCGCACAACACAAAACCGACCGAGCGTTGGATGACCCGATACTTTTGCAAGCAACATTTTTTGATCCTGGGTTATTTCTTTTCAAAACATCCCATGGCTGAGCTTTGAGTCGGATCAACGAAATCGCATACGCGTCCTTATGCAGCGGACTTGGCGATAAGCTGAGGCCTGGACCTGATCAATGCGTTATCCCCCGAGAGCAGAAGGAGGCCATGATGAATACAGATGTCAATCCGGTGTTGGTCGATTTCAAACCCATACAGGTCTCCAAACCGGTGTCGCAACGTTTCGCGCTGGAGCTATCGGCATTCGGCCTTGCCCGTGGCTATTGCAAGGTGCACGGTATCGAGACCAAGGACGGCAAGCGCCAGGCGTTGGCCGACATGAGAAGTCGATTCGCGAAATACGCGGTCTCGTCCGACCAGATCAGGCAGCGGCAGCTGGTCTTCTTTCCAAAAGTGACCGATATCCGCATTTCCGATGGTGACGTGGTGCTGGCAGAACCCACGCAGGAGCATCTGCGCCTGTTCGCCGGCCCCGACGATACGAAGGGGGCCGACCTGAAAACCCGCCACCTCAGCTATGAAAGAATCGTGAACGACTGCGTCACGGACATGTACTGCGATACGATGACCGGACCGGACGACCTGATCCATGTGACCAGTTCCGGCTACCTGGCACCCAGCCCGGTGGAACGGGTGGTCGCACACAAGGAATGGTTCGATACCGCTGTAACCCATTGCTACCATAAACACTGCTATGGAGCGTTTCCCGCGATCAAAATGGCGCACGGCTTCCTGTCCTCGTCGCTTACCGGTGCCGCTCCACCCAAACGGCGGATCGATATCGTCCATACCGAGCTCCTGTCCGGTCATCACAACATCGAGGACAGCGGTATCGAAAACATCATCGCCATGACATTGTTTGCTGACGGCTTCATCAAGTATTCGGCGTGCTCCGAGAGTTACGCGCGCGAGCACGGCCTGCGGGGCTTGCGCATCCTCGCCCTGAACGAGCAACTCCTGCCCGACGCCGCCGATGCGATCACAATGATGCCGACCGACCACCAGTTCCAGGTGACCCTGTCTGTCATGGTGCCGGTTGTGATCAAGCGGCATGTCTACGCTTTTGCCACCGACCTGATGCGCAGGATCGGCATGGACTTCGAGCGCGACAAGGACTCGATGATGTTCGCGATCCACCCGGGGGGGCCGAAAATCGTCGAGCATGTCCAGAACGAACTGCGCCTGCGCGAAGATCAGGTCTCGTTCAGCAAGTCGGTCTTTCATGAAAACGGCAACATGTCCTCTGCGACCATTCCGCACATAATGAAAGCGATTCTGGACGAAAAAGCCATCCGGCCAGGAACGCGCGTGCTGTGCCTGGGTTTTGGACCTGGGTTGACGGTGTCCGGCCTGATACTGGAGAAAGTCTGAGTCCGGAGGAATAAGGAGACGTCACCTATCCTGTCTCCTTATTCCGGTAAAAAGGCCAAGCGCACCTCCACGGTATCGGCGATCGCCGCGCCACTTCAACCGCTACGCGCGGCGGTCGAAGGCCGCGAGAACCCACACCAGACCGCCAGCTGCTTCATACCATGGTGCCGTGCCGACCGGGCGCCACCAGCGCGCATCTGTGGCGGGTCCGCACGGACCATCCCCCCGTTCGCTTATCCAGGTGCGCAGCTTCCCGTAACGATGGACGTGCCCGATCCCTGCCCCGCCGATGTCCTTGCCGCGGCGGCCCGGCATTGACGATCGAAAGCGATCGGTCATCAAGGCACAACCCACTTCCACGTTCGCGTCCACGAATGAGCAATTTCCCGAAACACTGCCCGCAAGGCCGAATTCAACGATCCCATGCTTCATCCGGGCAAAGCGCAATTCACAAGGTCGGCCGGTTCATTCGGATAATTTCAATTCTTTAAACTTAGATTCCTTGAATCATTAAACGGCCTGGATGGAATGGCATATCCGGATTTGCGCTTTTTGGCAAGCTCTGCATTACCTGAAACCAGTCATCGACCCGCCCCCATCAAGTCATCTCCGAATGCATGGTGCGTCGCAGCAAAAATAGTTATATTCTTCCGCCTTATTACCAACACGACGCACCAAAGTTGTGCTTTCACGACATGTCCTGGAATATCGCGCCGCCGTCTCTTTACGCGCGGCCGAGCTTATCCGCCGGTTTGACTGCAATCAAACAGCCACATTCGACAGGTGATAATGTCTAATTAAGGTTTATGGCAATGATTACACGCGCACGCACTGGATTCGACAATCATACGCACGACATATGAGTGTAGTTAGCAGGAATCACCAGAATAACTATTGCCAGCCGGCACGAATTCAATTAACGACAGTAATCACGCCCCACGTCATTCACCATCGAAAACATAATAATCATCAGGATGTATAAGTCGGATGCTGAATAATCTTATGAGGATGCCATGATGCTGAGTGATAAGACCGCTTCCCGGTTAAGGGAAGAATTCTCTCGCTTCTCGCCCGAAGGGAGCATGAAGGAGTGTCTCGATGCCCTGTCGGAGGTCATTGCCCGAATACTCTCCGCGAAAGGCTGCAGCATCTTGATCCTGGCCGAGTGCGATCTTTCGCAGACGCCACTCGATAGCGGGCCTCAATTCGGTCCACTGCCCGAGCTGCTGGCGAATCAGAAACCCGTGATCTATGCAGCGACCGTCAGCGAGACCTCCGCCGATCCGGAGCGCGCCTATGATGTCCACGGCACTACCGAAAGCATGGTATCCGCGATTGTTTTACAAGGAAAAATCGTTGGAGTCATCCATGCATCACTCTCATTGCAGCCGGGCGGATTCAAAGAAGAAGACCTGCAACTTTTCAGTGTTCTCACACCGCTGGTGACGAAGTCCATTCAGGTGATCCAACTGCAGAATATTCTCAACTCGAGATTTGCCCAATTGGCGATCGCCCAATCCAATGACTCGGCAGTCAAGCAGTTAATGAATGGGATCATGCAAAATCCGAACCAGTTCGCGCGCATGCTGGCCCGCGCTTTCTATCGCGAGATGCTGCATACCGGCCTCAGTGTCAATCAGATCATTTTCGTGGCCACGGAACTGATTTCGGAACTCAGCAACAGCCTGAAGAAACGCAGCGTCAAGCACAAAAAACAAACAGGAGAATTGCCGCTCGCCGCCCCCATGCCAGTGCAAGTCGCACCAGAACAACTCGTGCCAGAACATGCCATCAAGCAATGAAAGAGCCGTCCTGTAGAGTCGTGAACCAACCGCCCACGGAATGACCGGGAGAGAGAAATGCACGTTGGACTGGAACTCGCAAGAATACCGGCCCGGGGTAATATTTCATTATTCCTCGATGACGACACTTTGTATACTGCACCGCAATATAGAAGTGAATTAGACATCCTCAGAAAATTATGCAGGGCACTGCATCCATCGGATTACGGATGCGTGACGATAAATAATCTGCATTCACTTCCCTTGCAGCGCCGCTTTGAAGTGAATGCCCAGACATTCCCTGGTGCGCCTGCAGTCAAGGCAGGCAACCAGCTGCTGACCTATGGTGAGCTCGACCATCAGGCCGACGAACTCGCACTGTATTTGCAGCGTCGTGGCCTGCACGCGGGATGCTTCTGTATCGTCAGACTCGAACCTTCGATCGCCGAGGTGCGCGCAATCCTGGCGATCCTGAAAGCCGGGGCGGCTTACGTGAAGTTCGATCCCGGCCTCGGCCCACAGCTCGAAGCAGCGGTGTTCGATGTCCTCGAGCCTCCGTTCCTATTCGTGCCCGTCACCGAAGCACTGCGCCCGGAGGCCGGCAGGCTGCAGGTGGTGGGTTGCGACGACGGACCGATGCATTTGCCCCATGGCTGGCCGGACGAGGCCAGGGTCGACGCGCGCACGCCGGCATGTGCGCTGGTGTATCGCGAGCCCGGCGGCGGCGTCTGCATATCAATGCGCACCCATCAATCGTTGGCATTTCCGGCCCGGGTACCTGCCAGGTCCCGCCGTTCCACGGGCGGCCGATCTTCACGCGTCCGCCATGATCCAACGAATTTCTGGCAGGTATTTTCCAAAGGGGCGTTGATGGTCATCCCTCATGCCTGAGCGGGCGGTCAACCGCCTATTTGAAGAGACACCGTGGAGATCCTCATGAATGCGTCAAACGCGGTAAAAACTGAACTACCAACGATTATCGCGCTCAGCCCGCAATTCCGGCTGGCGCCGCAGATTGCCATCGCAGCGAGCCGCGCGGGCGCGCTTGGTATCCTCGACCTCGGCATCAGGACGCCACCTGCCGACATGGCGGCGGCCGTTGCCGAAGTCGTACGTTGGTCGAGTCAGGCGACGAATTGGGGACTCCGATTCGACCTGCTCCAGGCCAGGCATGACGTCCTCAACCACCTGGCGGGGGATATCGGCCTCGAAACACGCGCGCCCGTCCTGCAGTTGGCTGGCGTGCGTTCCGGGGACCTTCGTGCCGCAGCCAGGACCGGGCGCAAAATCGCCCGCGCCGTCCTGCTGGAAGCATGCGATCTTGCCGAGGCCCAGGCGGCGCAGGACGCGGGCTTCGACGGGGTGGTCCTCAAAGGCAATGAGGCGGGAGGCCACGTGTGCCGCCGCTCGGCGTTCATGCTGACGCAGGAGTGCGCGGGAAAGCTGGCAATTCCTTACTGGATCCAGGGCGGTATCGGTCCGCACACGGCGGCGGCCGTCATGCTGGCTGGCGCACGCGGTGTCGTCATCGGCGAACAGCTCTGGCAGACGGCCGAAGCACCCTGCCCGCCCGCGAATATCGCGTGGTCAGGGATCGACGGCAGCGAGACTGCGCTGGTCGGCAGCGAAGACACGCCTTATCGCTGCTTCAGCCGGAGTGGACGCGTCCGCCAGCGCGAGATCGAACGCATGGTTGCACAGGGCGAGGAATGGCAGGACGCCCTGTTGAACGGCTTGCTCGACGCCGGGGACCCGATCATCCCGGCGGGGGCCGACATCGGTCTCGCGGAGCCCCTCGGAACGCGCTTCGGTACGGTCGGCCGCATCGTCACTGCGATCCGGGACGCCATCGAAAACCGGCTGCGGCAGGCGCACACCCTGCAGGCACTGCAGCCCGACGGCCCGCTCGCACGATCCCACGGCACGCGCTTCCCGATCGCCCAGGGCCCGATGACGCGCGTGAGCGACGTCGCGCCATTCGCGAGGGATGTCGCCGCGGCGGGCGCTTTGCCATTCGTCGCTCTCGCGGTGCTGCGCGGTCCCGAGGTCGCCGCCCTCCTGCGCACGACCCGCGAACTGATGGGCACGATGCCCTGGGGCGTGGGCATCCTGGGATTCGTACCGCGCGAGCTACGCGAGGAACAGCTGGCGGTGCTGCGCGAGATCAGGCCGCCGTTCGCGATCATCGCCGGCGGCCGTCCGGGCCAGGCCCGCGAGCTCGAAGAACTCGGCACGGTCACCTATCTGCACGTCCCGTCACCCGGCTTGTTGCGCAGTTTTCTCGGGAGCGGCATGCGGCGCTTCGTGTTCGAAGGCAGCGAATGCGGCGGGCACACGGGCCCGCGCAGCAGCTTCGTGCTGTGGGAACAAGCGGTCGGCATCCTGGCCAGCGCGGACATCAAGGATCCGGAGGCCGTGCACGTCCTGTTTGCCGGCGGCGTTCATGACGCGTTATCGGCGGCAATGGTCGCGCTGATTGCCGCACCACTGAGCGCGCGGGGCATGAAGGTCGGTGTGCTGATGGGTACCGCGTACCTGTTCACCCACGAGATCGTTGCAAGCGGTGCGATCGTCGGGGAATTCCAGCGCCAGGCCATGCAGTGCAAGGAGACCGCGTTGCTGCAGTCGGGCGTCGGTATCTACACCCGCTGCGCCAGGACCGCATTCTGCGACGAATTCGAGGCGCTGCGGCGCCAGCTCGTCCTGGAAAGCAAGTCAGACGAAGACACACTGATGGCGCTCGAGCTCATGAACATCGGCCGTCTGCGCATCGCCTCGAAAGGCGTGGCGCGCAACGGCGATCCGGATGTGCCTGCAAGCCAGCGCTACATTACCCTCGACGAAGACGCACAACGACGCGACGGACTGTACATGCTGGGCGATGTCGCGCGGCTGCGTGACGAGACCTGCAGCCTGGCGGAGCTGCACGACGCCGTATCCGGTGCGAGCATGCGGCTCCTGCAGGAACACGTGCCGCGCAACGAAGACGCCGAGCCCGCGGCAGCCAGCGAACCGATCGCCATCATCGGCATGGCAGCGCATTTTCCCAAGGCACAGGGGCTGCAGGCCTATTGGCACAACATCATGCGCGCACTCGACGCCATCCGGGAAGTGAGTGACGACCGCTGGCCGGCCGCCCAGTTGTTCGAGGCGCGCCGCGGCGTCGCCGACAAAGTGTATTCGAAATGGGGGGGATTCCTGGACGACATGCCGTTCGACCCCCAGCGCTACGGTATCGCACCGGCAACGCTCGGTTCGATCGAGCCGGCCCAGCTGCTTACGCTCGAAGTCGCCCGCCAGGCGCTCGAGGATGCGCGCCTGGACCAGCGGCCCTTCGCACGCGACCGCACGGCATGCATCGTGGCCGTCGGCGGCATGAACGACCTGGGCACGCTCTACAACCTGCGTACCGTACTGCCGCTGTATCTCGCACGGGTGGAGTCGCTGTCCCAGGAAACCCGCGATCACATCATCGATACGCTGTTCGACAAGGAGTTGCCGAAGTGGACCGAGGACAGTTTTCCCGGCATTCTCGGCAACGTCATCGCAGGACGGGTGGCCAACCGGCTCGATCTCGGCGGCAGCAACTTCACGGTCGACGCGGCCTGCGCATCCTCGCTCGCCGCGCTCGAAGTCGGTTTCAGGCAGCTGCGCGACGGCCAGGCCGACGTGGCGCTCGTGGCCGGCGTCGATTGCACGAATAGCGCACTGGGGTTCATGTGCTTCGCCCAGACGCACGCATTGTCGCCGCGCGGACGTTCGCGCCCATTCGACGAAAGCGCCGACGGGATCGCAATCAGCGAAGGCGTGGGGGCGATCGTGCTCAAGCGCCTCAGCGATGCCGAGCGTGACGGCGACCGCATCTATGCGCTCATCAACGGCGTCGGCAGCGCGAGCGACGGCCGCCACCGCAGCCTGACTGCCCCACATCCGCCAGGCCAGGTTGCAGCACTCGAGCGCGCCTACAGGGACGCCGGCGTCGACCCGCACCTCGTTACGCTGATCGAAGCGCACGGCACGGGTACCGCGCTCGGCGACAAGTCGGAAATCGCCGCGCTCACGACCGTGATGGGTTCGGCGCCGGCGCCCGCGTGTGCGATCGGCTCCGTCAAGTCCATGATCGGACACACCAAGGTCACGGCCGGCATCGCGGGCCTGATCAAGGCGTCCCTCGCGCTCCATCACCGCGTCCTGCCGCCCACGCTCGGCGTAGAGCGGCCAGTGGCGGGGCTCGCTGCACCGGGCTCCTTCCTTTATGTCAACAGCGAACCGCGCCCCTGGCTCCATGCCGGCCGCACCCACCCGCGCTACTGCGGCGTCAGCGCCTTCGGGTTTGGCGGCACGAATTTCCACGCGGTGTTATCCGAGTACGCCAATGCGTACCGGCCGACCGACAGGACCAGCCTGCAGCCCCGCAACGTCGAGCTGTTCGCGTTTACCGGCGCCAGCCGCGCCGACATCGAACAAGCGGTCAAGGACCTGCTCGAGCAACTGCAGCGCGCGCCTCAAGTCGACCTGGCGCAACTGGCCTTTTCGCTGTACCGCGAGCAGCACGTGCTGCGCCGCGCGAACGGCGGCCAGCCGTGCCGCCTGGTCGTCGTGGCCAGCTCCGTCGACGATCTGCGCCGCAGGCTGGCGCACGCGCTGGCGCAGTTCGATTCGAGGACACCCATCCATCCGGCGAGCGGCCTGCATTACCGCGAGAGCACCGAGGCACCCGGCGGCGTTTGCTTCCTGTTTCCAGGCCAGGGGGCGCAGCGCATCAACATGTTGCGCGATCTCGTCACGGACTTGCCCGCGCTGCACGCCTGCTTCGCCCAGCCGGCAACGAACGATCCCGGCCAGCCCGCCATCGCCGACTATATCTATCCGCGACCGGCGTTCGACGACGCCGAACGCAATGCCCAGCAACAAGCCCTGAACGCCACCGAGGTCGCGCAGCCGGCGCTCGGCATGGTCAACATGGCCGCGTTCGACGTTCTTACCAGTTATGGCTTGCGTCCCGATTTCGTTGCCGGGCACAGCTATGGCGAATATGTCGCGCTCTGCGCGGCCGGCGCGATCACGCGTGAGGCCTTGCTGCACCTGTCGCTCGCCCGCGGTCGCCTCGCGACGAGCGCCCCGGCCGGCGCCATGGCGGCCCTCGACGTGGATGGCGACCGGGCGAACGAGGCCATCGCCCGCCACGGTCTGCAAGTCACGGTGGCCAACCTGAATGCGCCCGACCAGACCATCATTGCCGGTACGCCGGAGTCGATCGAGGCGGCGCTGCCGGTCCTGGTCCAGCAGGGCATGCGCACCAGGCGGATCGCCGTGAGCACGGCATTCCATTGCCCGCAGATGGCGGTGGCCGGAGCTGCCCTGGCCGATGAATTGAACCCGGTCGCTTTCGCGCCGCCCCGCGTGCCAGTCTATGCCAACCTGACCGCGGCCCCCTATCCGCCCGAACCCGACCAGATGCGCTCGCTGCTGGCGCGACATATCTCCGAACCGGTCCGCTTCACGGATCAGATCGAGGCGGTGTACGCGGCAGGCGCACATGTGTTCGTCGAGTGCGGGCCGGGCCTGACGCTGACGGGCCTGGTCGGTCGCATCCTCGGCGAGCGTCCGCACTGCGTGCTTGCGCTCGACGCCCCGGGAAGGAACGGCTGGGAACAACTCGCACAGCTGCTGGCGCAGGCGGAAGCCAGGGGATTGCCCATCAACCTCGGGCAATGGTTCTCAGGACGAGGACTGGCTGAGCAGGGTCTCGACGAGACATTGGCGCAAGCGCGCCGGCGCCACGAGCACGGCCCGTTGGTCTGGCGCGTGAACGGCGGCCGGGCCGTCCCCTGGTCCTCGCCCGCGCGCCCCGGCACGCCCCCTCCGCAGCCGTCGCCCCCGGCACCGCCTGCGTCCGTACCCGCCGCCCACATGCAGGCGGGCATGCGCCCGGTGCAGGTATCGCAAGACACCGCCACAACTACTCATCGGAGAACGACAATGACCAGCAGAGAACCCCTGCCCGCCGATTTATCGGGCGACGCAGCCATGCAAGTGCCAGCATTTCCCGGGTCCTCATCGGACATGGGCGACTTTCACGACACGTTGAAATCTCTGCTCGCATTCCAGACCGAGCAGCAGCACGTCCTCCGCCAGTTCCTCGACCTGCAGGCACAGCTGGCCGGCATCGGTCCGCGCCTCGTGGCGCCGCCGCTGGTGCTGCCGGTCGGGTCGACGCGGCCAGTCAATCCCATGCCTGAACCGCGCCCCCAGGCCACCGTGGCCGGCCTTGCGACAGCGCCAGCGAGCGCCGCGCCGTCCCCCATTCATATCGGCAAGCCCGCGCAGGCGCCCATCCTGCCCGAACTGCCAGCCGCGGTCCCGCTCGCCGCTTCTTCCGCTCCCATGACAGCGCTGTCGGCGGCGCCCCACGGCAGTCCTCAGGAAGCCAGGCCGGCATCGACCGCCGAATTCTCGGCGGAGCTGTTGAAAGCGGTGTCGGAACGGACCGGCTACCCCGTCGACATGCTCGACATGGACGCGCATATGGAGGCGGACCTCGGCATCGATTCGATCAAGCGCATCGAGATCTTCAGCAATCTGTCGCAACGCCACAGCCTCGTCGGCGATCGCGACGAAGAAAAGCTGATCGAGGAGCTGTCGGGCTTCAAGACCTTGCGTGAAGTCGTGGCGTGGTACGAGCGCCTGCTTGCGCCCGAAGCGGAATCCACTGTAGCGGAGAGCCCGGCAAAAAAAGCGCCGGCTCCACTTTCGTCGCCGGATGAGGAAGTGGAGTCGCGTGCTGCACCGGCAGAGTCCGACCCCGTGCTCAGCTATGTCGTCCAGGCATGCGACGCACCGCTGGACGCGGACACGACGATCGCCTGGCCGGGCGGCGTCCCCATTGTCCTGGTCAGCAAGGTCTCGCCCCTCGCGATCGCGTTGCGCGAGCGGCTCGAGGAACAAGGCTGCCAGGTTCGTCACGTCGTGCCCGGCGCATTCACGCGGGCCGTCGACGCGTCGCGCCTCGAGGTCGACCTTTCCTCGCTCGACGCCGTGACGCCGCTTGCCGAGCTGCTGCGGGTGGACGAGACGCCGCCCGGGGCCCTGATCAACCTGATGGGCGCCGACGAGGGTGGCCCGACGTGGGACCACAGGAACGATGCGCGGGCACTGTTCATGCTCCTGAAAGTGCTGGGCCCCGCCCTGCGGCGCAGTGCCGACGCCGGCGCCGGCCGGTTGATCAACGTGACGTCGTTCGATGGCCGCTTCGGCCTCGCTGGTGGCGCGCATACCGCGGCCGGCAGCGCCGGGACGCTGGGCGTCGTGAAGTCGGCCGCCCGGGAATGGGCCAACGTCCGGGTGAAATGCATCGATGCCGCACCGGCGCTCGATCCGGCGGAGCTCGCCGCCCGGATCGCGCGCGAGATGTTCAGTTCGAATCCCGACATCGAGGTGGGGTTCGACGAGGACGGGCGCTACCGCATCGATCTCGTTCCGCGCGCACGCGAGCATGACAATCTCGGGGAATTCGCCCTCGAACCCGGTTCCGTGGTCCTCGTGACCGGCGGCGCCTACGGGATTACCGCGAACCTTGCGCGCATGCTGGCGGATAAATATCACCCGCACCTCGTCCTTGTCGGCCGCAGTCCGTTGCCGGGCGACGAGGACGAGCTGACACGCGACGTGACGGATCTGCAGGCGTTGCGGCAACTGCTGACGGAACGGTTCCAGTCACGGCATCAGAAGGTCAGGCCGGCGGCGGTCGAAGCCGAACTCAAGCAGCTCCTGAAGGAACGCGAGATGGCGGCCAACCTCGCGGCCTTCCGCAACAGCGGCTGCACGGTGGAATACCACTGCCTGGATGTGCGGGACAACGAGGCGTTCAACGCGTTGCTCGACGAGATCTACCGGCGCCTGGGCAGGATCGACGGCGTCATCCACGGTGCGGGTGTGATCAGCGACAAACTGATACTCAACAAGTCCGTGGACACCTTCGACTCGGTGTTCGATACGAAAGTCGTGCCCGCGCTGACGCTTGCGGCACGGCTGGACCTTGCCGCCCTGCGCTTCATCGTCTTCCTGTCCTCGGTCGCCGGTCGGTTCGGGAACATCGGCCAGGCCGACTACAGTGCCGCGAACGAGGTATTGAACAAGCTGGCGGACCAGCTCAGCCATGCCTGGCCCCACCTGCACGCGCTTTCCATCAACTGGGGGCCGTGGGATGCGGGCATGGTCAACGACGATCTGCGCCGGCTGTATGCATCGCGTTCGATCCAGCCGATCGCCCCTGCAACCGGGCAGCGCCATTTCCTGGATGAGCTCGAGCACGGTCCCCGTCGCCAGCCCGAAATCGTGATTACGTCCAGCATCGGCCAGATCGCGACCCTGCGGCTGACGAACTAGCGGAGCATGCAATGGACAACTACGACTATCCAGTTCTGGTCAATTTCACCCCGGTCAGGGTCGCCACGCCGGTGCCTCAACGGCTTGCCCTGGAGGTGTCCGCATATGCCATGGCACGCAGCTATTGCAAGCTGCACGGCATCACCACCCGGCAGGGCAAGCAACAGGCCGTGGCCGACATGCAGGGCAAGTTCGAACAGTATGCGGTGCCGCCTGCCGTGATCAGGCAGCGGCAACTCGTCTTTTTCCCGAAGCTGGCCGACATCCGCATCATGGATGGCGACATGTTCCTGGCCGATCCCGAGCACGCGCACCTGCGACTCTTCGCCGGCCCGGAGGATACCAAAGGCGCGGACCTGAAAACCCGGCACCAGTATTACGGGAAGATCGTCGGCGACTGCCTCGGCGAGATGTATGGCGACGCCGCGGTTGCGCCGGATGACCTGATTCACGTGACCTCCACGGGCTATCTGGCGCCGAGCCCGCTGGAGCGCCTGGTCGTGGAAAAGAAATGGTTTTCCACGTGCGTATCGCATTGCTATCACGTGGACAGCCATGGCGCTTTCTCCGCGATAAAGATGGCGCATGGCTTCCTCGCATCGGGGCAGAACGGCACGGCGTCGCCCAGGCAGCGCGTGGATATCGTGCATACCGAACTGCTGTCCGGCCACCACGACATCGAGGAGTTCAGCGCCGCGAACATTGCCGCGATGTCGCTGTACGCCGACGGTTTCATCAACTATTCGCTGTGCACCCCATCGCATGCACGCGACTACGCATTGCCGGGGCTGCGCGTCCTTGCGTTCAACGAACGCCTGCTGCCCGATTCCGCGGACGCCATGACCCTGGTCCCGGGCCCGTACCGGTTCCGGACAACGACGTCGGACATGGTGGAGGTCGTCATCAGGCGCCACGTGTACGCGTTCGTCGACGACCTACTGGGCCGGATCGGCATCGATTTCGAGCAGGCCAAGCCAGGCCTGGTATTCGCGATCCACCCGGGCGGGCCGACGATCATCGAACGCATCGAGGATGAACTCGGGCTACTGGACGACCAGGTCGCCGTCGCCAAGGCGGTCCTGCGCGAGAACGGAAACATGTCGTCGGCCACGATTCCCCACATCCTGAAAGGCATCGTCGACGAACCCGGCATTGCGCCCGGCACGCGCGTCGTCTGCCTCGGTTACGGCCCGGGACTCACCCTCGGCGGACTGGTACTGGAGAAGATCTGATGGCACCCACCAATCATTACCTGGTCTCGGGCAGCGCGCCGCTCGTGGGCCGGGCGTTCGAGGCAGCGGCCCACCAGGCGTCCGCCGACGATACCGGGACCGCGGCGCCCCGGCAGCCGGCGCCGGTCCTGCCGTTCGTCGACCGGATCCTCGACTACCAGGCCGGCGCCAGCATCACGGTAGCGCGCCGGCTGGCGCTCGACACGGACCTGTTCCTGGCGGACCATAACTTCGTCCATGCCCCGGGGGTCAAGCCACTCCGCGAATGCTATCCCGTAGTGCCCATGACGGGCAGCCTCGAACTGATGGCCGAGGCGGCGGCATGCCTTACCCCCGGCTATGGCCTGCTCGGCTTCGAAAACGTCACGGCCCGGCGCTGGATCGCGGTGTCGGACAACGGCGAACTCGAGTTGACGGTCAAGGGCCAGGTCGAGCATGGGCACGAGCAGGCCGATTACAAACGCATTGCGGTGGAAGTGCTGGCCGGGCCCGCGCACGAGAGCATGATCGCTTCCACGGTACTGCTCGGCACGCGTTACGCGGCGCCGCCGCCAGCGCAATCCATCCTCCCGCCGACCGGCACCACGGTCGACGCCGGTCAACTGTATGCGGACCGCCACCTGTTCCATGGACCGCGGTTCCAGTGCCTGCACGGACCGCTGCACGTCGGCCCCGACGGGTTGCATGGGCAATTGCGGGTCAGGCCCACGCAGGACTGGTTCACCTTCTCGGACCAACCGCAACTGCTGTGCGACCCGGGACTGCTGGACACCATCGGCCAGCTCATTGCCGTCTGGAGCATGCAGGACGGCAGCTCCGCCTTCCCTGTCGGTCTGGGGCGGCTCGACTTCCATGGCCCGACGCCGGCCGCAGGCAGCATCCTGCCCGTCACGATCAGGATCACGGGACGCCAGTTGAAGATGATCAGCGCGGACGTCGAGATCGGCGACGGCGCGGGCGGCGCCTGGCTCCGCGTCGCCGGCTGGCGGTCCTGGCAATTCAAATGGGCGCCGGAACTCGTGGCCCTGCAACGCCACCCGAGCCGGTGCCTGCTCAGCGAGACCCGGTCGCTGGCCGGCCCCGATCGCGACATCGGTTACCAATGGCTGGCGGCGCAGACCATCGCCGGTTTCGACCTCGCCCTGC
Source organism: Massilia sp. Masssp94 (assembly GCF_059491305.1). Taxonomy (NCBI): domain Bacteria; kingdom Pseudomonadati; phylum Pseudomonadota; class Betaproteobacteria; order Burkholderiales; family Oxalobacteraceae; genus Massilia; species Massilia sp. Masssp94. The sequence goes on along the minus strand of NZ_CP168501.1, from coordinate 5,703,484 downwards.
TGGCACGTCACTACCTGCGGGCCGAGGAAATGATCGAGTTCGACGCGAAGGCCCACTACCCGCAGCGTCAGCTCGAATGGCTCCTTGGGCGCGTCGCGGCCAAGGACGCGGCGCGCGCCTGGAGCGCACGCACGGCCAACGCGGACCTGGACCTGCATCCCGCGGCGTTCGCCATCCGCAACGATCCGCATGGCCAGCCCGTCGTCGCCTCCTGGCCGGCCCCGACGCCCGTCCCGCGCATCAGTATCGCGCACAGCCATGGAGTCGCGGTTGCCATCGCGGCCGGCGCACCGGTCGGCATCGATATCGAGCGCGTCGCCGAGCACGATGCGCATTGGCTGGCGAGTTTCACGACCGAAGGCGAGCGGCGGCAACTGGCGGCATACGGCGCCCCGGAACGAGCCGCCTGGATCACCCGCCTGTGGTGTGCCAAGGAAGCGTTCGGCAAGCGCCTTGGCCTCGGCCTCCATCGTCCGGCCCGGGATGTCGAAGCGTGCGCATGGGCGGACGACCACGGCCTGCGCATGCGCCACGTACCGGACGGCGCGTGCGCCGATGTCAGGACGCTGCGTGACGGCGACTTCATCGTGGCGATCGACAGTCCCGTGCCCACGCACGACAACAAGGAGCAATCATGACCGTCAGCGCTGTTCCGGCACTCATCGAGATGCGGAATGTACACAAGCAGTACGAGCTTGGAGAGAACCGCATCGACGCACTCAAGGCGATCAACGTCTCGATCGTCCCCGGGGAATTCGTGGCCGTCTGGGGTCCCTCCGGATCGGGAAAATCCACGTTCTGCAATCTGTGCGGCCTGCTGGATACGCCCACCTCGGGGAGCGTGCTGTTCCAGGGCCAGGACGCGGCCGCATTGTCGGACGATCATTGCAGCGCGTTGCGCAACCGCGCCATCGGCTTCGTGTTCCAGAGCTTCAATCTGATCCCGGTACTCTCGGCCCTGGAGAACGTCATGCTGCCGCTTCAGGTCGGACAGGCGACAGCACGCGAAGCGCGGAATATCGCGCTGAAACGGCTCACCGACATGGGCCTGGAGCACCATCTGGCCCATCGCCCGGCCAAGCTCTCGGGCGGCCAGCAGCAACGGGTCGCCATCGCCCGGGCACTGGTCGGCGCGCCGATGCTCGTGGTTGCCGACGAGCCGACCGCCAACCTCGACTCCGACAATGCGCTCAAGGTCATCGCATTGATGCGCTCGATCAGCCATACCGAGGGAACGGCGTTCGTGTTCTCGACCCACGACCAGCGCCTGCTGGAGCGGGTCGACCGGCAGATCGTCCTGCATGACGGCATGGTGCAGGACGACCGCAGGAACCACATTACCTCCTTTGCCAACCGAGGTTAATCATGCTCACCTGGATCAAACTGGCCGTCCGTAATCTCTTCCGCAACGCGCGCCGCTCCCTCTTCACGATCCTGGCGATTGCACTCGGCTTCGTGGCCGTGAACGTGCTGGGCGGATTCATGGTCTACATCTTCAACAACCTGCAGGAAAATTACATCTACGGCGAGGCAAACGGACACCTCACCATCTTCAAGACCGGATTCCTCGACAAGGGGAAGCTGGACCCGACGCGCTACCTGCTCACCGCGGACCAGCTCAGGACCGTCGAGGGCGTGACTGCACGCCACCCCGAAGTCCTCGTCAACACGGCGCAGCTGGGCGTGTCCGGCCTGTTGAGCAACGGCGAAGTCTCGACGATCTTCATCGGCACGGGCCGCGTACCGTCCGATGTCGAGAAAATCAGGAAATACGCCAACGCGACCCAAAAGCGCATCCGGCAGTACGACGGCCAACCGCTGGCGGACGATGACGTCAATGGCATCGGCGTCAGCCATGGCCTTGCCAAGGCCCTGAATCTGCCGCTCGGCGCCACCGCGGTGGCGATGTCGCCGACTGTGAGCGGCCAGATCAATGCCCTCGACGCCAGGCTCGTGCAACTCATCGATTCGCCTGTCGAGGTGCTCGATGACAAGCTCACCATCGTACCGCTCGGGTTCGCCCAGAGCCTGTACGACACGCACAGCGTCGATCGGGTCACGCTGCTGCTCGACCGGGACACCGATGTCGAAGCGTTCCGGACGATCCTGGCGCAGGAACTGCGGCGATCCGGCCTCGACGTCGACATCCGGACGTGGGCCGAGCTGTCGCCCTTCTACACCAAGACGAAAAAGATGTTCGACGTGATCTTCGTCGTCAGCTTCGTCATCGTCTTCATGATCGTCGTGATGAGCGTGGTGAACACGTTCACCATGGCGGTCATGGAGCGCACCCGCGAGATCGGCACGCTGCGCGCACTGGGCGTCAAGCGCCGCCGCATCGTCGGGCTGTTCTCGATGGAAAGCGTCGTGCTGGGCGGCTTCGGATCGCTGCTGGGCATCGCGCTGACGCTGCTCGTCGTCACGTCGGTGAGCTGGCTGGAGCCTACGTGGATACCGCCCCAGATGGCGCGCCGCGTGCCGCTGCAAATCTACCTGGTCCCCACGTACTGGGTATTCAGCACGCTCATGCTGATGCTGTTGTCCACCGTTGCTGCGATCCTGCCGGCCCGCAAGGCCGCGCGCATGCCCATCCCGAATGCGCTGGGCTATGCCTGAAGAACGAGGAGATTGCGATGACTGCACCGTACCTGACCCGATGGACTCGGCCGGCCATGGCACTGGCGATCTTCCTGTCGCTGCCGTATGCCGGTCGCGCCGAGCCCTCTTCCACCGACATCCTGAGGGCGGCGGACGAAGCGCGCGGCAATGTGAATGGTCTCGCCTGGCGGGTCGCCATCGAGTCGTCCGAGAACGACAGGGTCACGGACCGGCTGGTCTACGACATCAAGGTGCGTGCCTTCGATTTCGCCGGTGTCAGCCTGGAGCCGCCCAAGTACAGGGGCAACAAGATCCTCATGCTCAACACGAACATGTGGTTCTACAAGCCGGGCCTCAGCAGGCCTGTACCGATCTCGCAGCGCCAGAAGCTGATGGGCGACGCGGCGTATGGCGATATCGCGGCCACCAACTATGCCGACAACTACGCGGCCACGCGGCTCCCCGACGAGCTCGTCAACGGCGAGGAGTGCTACGTCTTCGACCTGAAAGCCAATATCGACAAGGTGACGTACGACCGCATCACCTATTGGGTTTCGAAAAAACGCCTGCTCGGGATCAAGGCCGAATACTTCACCGTATCGGGCAAGAAATTCAAATCCGCCTGGATGGATTACGCCAATACCGTCAAGGTCAACGGCAACACCCGTCCGTTTCTGTCCCGGATCACCTTGCGGGGGGAATTGATGAACACGGAGGTGACTTACCTGAAACTCGCCAATCCACACATCGAAGCAATACCTGACTACGTCTTCAACCTGAATCTCTTCATGCGATGAGGCTAACGATGCGAAAACGGCTTTCCCTATGTGTAGTGGGCCTGGGTTTGTCCTGGTCGGCATATGCCGCGCCGGAGTCTTCGACTCTGGCCCAGGAAATCAGTGATGGATTTTATTCGCGCATCAACGGCCTTGCTTACGGGCTCTATCAGGATACGCTCTCCTCGCCGCTGAACCCGAACAACAGCCTGGGCATTGCAAGCAACCAGGCCGCGTTCCAGTTCCGCCCCGATTTCAACCTGAAGCTGCGCGCATTCGAATTCGACCTGCGGCCCCGCTTTTACTGGACGCGCTCGCGTATCGACTATCCCGGCATGTCCCCTGACCGGAAGATCGAGCACAAGGTGTTCCTGAACGAGGGATCGATCCGCTTCCGTCCGCACGACCGATTGACGCTGAGCTATGGCCGGGAAAACCTGCAGTGGGGGCCCTCCTCGCTCGTGTCGCCATCGAATCCGTTCAATGCCAACAACGGCAAGAACAACCCGAACCTCGAACAGCCGGGGCTGGACTATGCCCGCGCCGTTTACGTCGCGAGTTCCGCCGTCACGGTATCGCTCATCGACAACACCGGCAAGGGCCGTCTCGATCCGATCAATCGCTATCGCAAGGCACGCGCCGTCAAACTGGACTTCACTGGCGACAAGACCTACTTTTCGCTGATCGGATCGAAAGCGACCGGCGAAGGGAGTCGCATTGGCGGTTTCGCCGGATGGAACGTGTCGGACGCGCTGTTGCTGCATGCGGAAGCCAGTGCCGGGCGCAAGTCGAACGGCCCAGGGGTCGCGCCGCGCAACCGGCAGTTGCTCACCGGCGCGTCGTACACCCTGGAAAGCGGCCCGACGCTGACAGCCGAGTATTTCTTCAACAAGGATGGCTGCCCCGACGCGCCGATCCAGACGTGCCTGCAGCGCCGGGGCGCATTGCTCGATCCCGTCCTTCCGCTGGCGCGGCGCCGCTACGCGATGCTGCAATTCCTCGACACGAAAATCGCCGGCAAACTCAATCTGACTGCGCGCTACATCCGCAATCTCGATGACGTTTCATCCCAGTTCATCGTCAACGCGGAATACGAACTGGGCGACCATTTGCAGCTATTGATCGTGCCGGCGCATTACCGTGGTGCGGCGAACAGCGAATTCGGCAGCCTGCTGCACAGATCGGTATTCGTGGGCGCGTCCTACACGTATTAGCGTCTTGCAGAACCATAGGGAGACCATGATGGAATCGACACGCACGTTTGCCATCGTCACGATGGGCAGCGGAGATTACCTCGGCTCGACCGTACGGGACCTGGCACTGGCCAATGCGCTATGGCGGCGCGGCCACAAGGTCGTGATCTACTGGATGATGGAAGTGAACGCCGAACTCGCCGACCCCGGCATCGCGCACCGCATGCTGTGTCATGGCACGCGCTACCATTTCGCGACGCCGTCCGGATTCCTCGACCAGTGCGTGGGCCGTCTGTTGTTCCTGTTGCCGCGACGCCTGCGCGTACGCACGATTCAGGCGCGCAGCGGTTATGTCGACCGACTGCTGCGCAACCTGATCCATGCGCTCTACGGCCGCCCCGGAGGAGACCGGGGCCTTGCACGGCGTCTGCAACGCCTTCTCGCACGCGATGGGGCCAGCCATGTGTTGATGAGTTTCGCGGCGCTCGGCCCGCTGGCCCTGGAGGCGCAACGGATGAGCACGCACGAGTTCGACTACCTGCTGACATTCCAGGGGGACGAGCAGTTCGCCGCGCATGCTAAACAGTTGGGGCTGCTCGACGAGTTCCACCGCCTGCTCAACGAGGCCATCCGTGCTTCCTCCTGGCCATCCGTCGTCGTCAGTGCCGACTACGCGGACCGGATCGTCGCGGAGATGGACGTGCCGCGAGAATCGCTCGCGGTCGTGTACAACGGCATCGTGCAAACCGAGCGCAAGGTCAAACATTCGTTCGCGAGCCTGAAGTCGGCCTTTCCTGGCTTGTCGCCGCATTATCCGATCGTCGCCTATGTCGGACGCCAGGACGCCGAGAAAGGCATCGATCTGCTGCTTTACGCAGCCCGGCTGCTGGCCAGGCGGAACACGGCGATGCAACTCGTCATCTGCGGCTCGACGGCGAAAGGCGGCACCTACCGCAAGGTGCTGGACGATCTGTCCACCCATCTCGACCTGAAGGTCTTTCACGCGGGTTCGATTTCAATCGAAACACGCGACGCGTTGTACGCGCACAGCCATTGCGTGGTCTGTCCGTCCGTCAATCGCGAGCCGTTCGGCCTCGTCGTTGCCGAAGCAATGAGCCATGGTGCCCCCGTACTGGTGCCCGACTATGGCGGCATCGGCGAAGTCATCCGCGACGGCGAGAAAATGGGCGGCCTCCTGTTCAAGGCGTGGGACAGCGGCGATCTCGCCACCCAGCTCGAACGCCTGCTGCTGGACCGCCCGTTGCACCGCCGCCTTGCAAGCAATACCAGGGCCATCGCCAAGCGCTTCACGGTCGACAATATGGTCGACGCCGTACTGAATTTGCTCGAGACCGCGACCAGGAAAACGGGCGCCTCCGCAGCCGCACCGGATGCGGTGACCGAACCCTGAGGTGGGCGACCCGCCGCCCTTGGAAAAGATCGTCAGGTCCTGCTGCCCTGCGCCACGCGGAACTGCACCGTGTACGCGCCGGACGTCGGGACGTTGACCGGATAGCGCATCCAGTCGTTGTTGTCCGTGTGGCCGACGTTGAAGCCGCCGCCGGTGTCCGTCGTCGGTTCGATGACCACGCCGGACATGCTGGCATACGTCTCCGCCTGGACCGTGCCGGGCATGGGCGTTTGCGCCTGCGCCTGGCCGGCGAGCAGGCCGCCGGCCAGCGCCAGCAGGGCCGCCGTCCGGCGCATTGTTGGAACGAGGTTGCGACTCATAGGGGTTTCCCTGTGGTTTCAGCGCACCACGGTCTGGATCGCGTGCGCCGGGATGTCGACCGCCGTTTCCATGCGGTCGACGACGAGGCGGTAGCGCTGCGGCTGGTCGGTCCGGTTCATGACGACGACCGCGAGCCGGCCGTCGCCGTTGCGGAACGCGACCGTCTGCAGGGTGCTGCGGCTCGCAGCCGCGCCCACGCGGCGCGCGCCGGGCCGGATCCAGCGCGAGAAGTGCCCCATGTAGGCATAGCTGGGCGTGAACACGAGCTGGCCGTCGTCGCTCGCGTGCAGCAGCGCGAAGCAGTAGTTGCCGACGTGGTTCGGACCGCCGCGGCTGTCGAGCAGCATGTTCCAGTCGACCCAGCCGCTCGATCCGGCGGCCAGGTCGGCGATGATCTCGCTGCCATAGCGCTCGCCGTTCGCCCAGCTCTGCACCTGGCCCGGGTCGAACTTCTCGATCGACGATTCGGTGAGCAGGAACGGCACGTCGGGCCAGGCCTCGTGGACGGCCGCCAGGTTGCGGTGCATCGGCTCGCCCTTGGCCCATGTCTCGTACCAGTGGTAGCCGACACCCCACACGTACGGCCGCGCCTTCGGATCGTCGAGGATGTGCGCGGCGCGCTGCGGCAGCAGGTCGCGGTTGTGGTCCCACACGATGATCTTCTTGTCGCCCAGGCCTGCCGCCTTCAGCGCGGGGCCCAGGTGGTCGCCGAGGAAGCGCGTCTCGTCCTCGGCCGCGAAGATCATCGATTCCCAGGTCTGCTTCGCCATCGGCTCGTTCTGCACCGACAGGCCCCACAGCGGGATGCCCTCCTTCTCGTAGGCCTGGACGAACTTGACGATGTACCGCGCCCACGTGCCGGCGTACTCCGGCCGAAGGCTGCCGCCGCCCAGCATGGAGCCGTTCGTCTTCATCCACGCGGGCGCGCTCCACGGGCTCGCGAACACGCGCATCTGCGCGCCGTAGGCCTTGCCCGCGTCCAGCGCCCGGTGCAGCAGCGGCAGGCGGTAGCGGCGGTCGTGGCCGATGTCGAACGAGGCCAGGGCGCGGTCGCCGTCCTTCACGTACGTGTAGCTGCCGCTGGAAAAATCGGAGCTGTGGATCGTCGTGCGCAGGATCGTGTAGCCCAGGCCTTCGCGCGGGTCCAGATACGCTTTCAGGAACGCCTGCTGCGCGTCCGGCTTGAGCTTCGCGTACGTCTCGGCGGCGGCGTCGGTGATGGCACCGCCGAAGCCGAACACCTCCTGGTAGCGGTGCCCGGTGTCGACGAAGACGGCCGTCTCCGTTTCCAGCGGCTGGCTCGCGGCGCGCGGCGCGTCGAGCCGGCGCGCCGCGAAGGGCTGGCCGCCTTGCGCGGTCGTGTACACCTGCCAGGGCTGGTCCGCCGTATCAGCCCGTGCGATGCCGGGCAACAGCGCGGCGGCGCACACCAGCCGGATCATGGTTCGTGTCGTGGTCACGATGGTCTCCTCGTTGTCGTTACAGGCCCGCGAATGGATCGGGGGCATTGGAGCTGGTCATCCAGTCGCGCAGCGGCCGGTGCGGCTCGTAGCGCACGGCCCCGTACCGCCTGAACAGGTTCTCGATGTCGGCCAGCGACGCCGTGTTGAAGTCGAGCGCGGGGATCGTGTCGCCCGCCGCGTTGGTGACCATGCCCCAGGTACCCGTGCCGTGGCCGCCCGCGTTGCTGGCGTACTTGTAGGCCCAGGCGGTGGTGGCCCAGCCGAGCCTGGCGTACGTGTCGAAGGTGGCGCGCGTCACCTGTGCGCCCGTCTCCAGGCCCATGCTGGCCCACGGCTGCGTCTCGCCGACGAGGAGCGGCGTCTCGAGGCCCTGGATGCGCTTGTCCCATTCGCACACGCCGGTCGTCCGCGCCGCATTGCAGAGCAGCCAGTCGCGGTGCACGGCCGGGCCGATCGAACCCCAGCCGAACAGGCCCGGATAGAAATGCATCTCGAACGCCACGTTCGTCATGCCCTTCGCGGCCGGGTCGCCGTACGCGCCGATGCCGCTGCTGTGGCCCGGCAGGATGGCGACGTGGTTCGGGTCCACGGCACGCACCGCCGTGTACACCTTGCCGATGAAGGCGGCCAGCGTCGCCGGATCGGTACCCCACGGCTCGTTCAGCAGGCTGTAGCCCGCCACCGCCGGACGGTCCTTGTAGCGCGCCGCCACCTGCTGCCACAGCCACACGGTGCGGTCCTGGTAGGCCGGCGTCGTCCACAGTTCGGCCGGACCGGTGCAGCCGTCGTGCTGCTCCTTCTCCCCGGCCTGGCCGCCGGCCGCGCCGTGCAGGTCGAGGATCACGTAGATGCCGCGCCGCTCCGCCTGGGCAATCGCGTCGTCCAGGTAGTGCCACGCATCGGCGCGCAGACTCCCCGGATGCTGCTCGTCTTCCACGAGCGTGTGGATGAACGGCAGGCGCACCACGTTCACGCCGAACTGCGCGAGCTGGTCCCAGTCGGCCGGCTTCATCCAGTTGTCGCGGAACACCTTGAACAGGCGGTCGCGCTCCGCATAGCCGAAGCGCTTGTCGAGGACGGCCTCCAGCCGGCATTGCGTGTCGATGCCGTTCGCCCCCTGCCCCATCATCCAGAATTCGTTGATCAGCCAGTTGCCGAGGTTGGCGCCCTTCAGGTGGATCTCGGTGCCGTCGGCCGTGACCCATTTCGCGCCCTGCGCGTGGATCATCTGCACCGCTTGCGTGATCGGCACCGCGGGTCCCGGCTCGACCGGGTGCGCCGTGGGTGGCGGCGTCGTGGCGGCCGGCGGGACCGGGGCCGCGGCCGGCGGCACAGCCGCGCCGCCGCCGGCGCCTCCGCAACCGGAGAACAGGACGAGTGCGGCCAGTGCCGCTGTCGTGAGTCGCATGGTCATGTCCTCACAGGCGGTAGTTCAGGCCCAGCAGCACCTGGCGGCCATAGGTCGTGTAGCGCTCGGGCGCATAGGCGCCGCTCGCGAACGGGCTGCCCTGCTTCGTCTGGTACGGCGAGTTGTTCAGGTTATTCACCTGCAGCAGGATCGACAGGCCTTTCAGGCTGCCCTGCTCGAACGCGTAGCCGGCCTGGAAGTCGATCTGCTTCTCGGCCAGGATCTCGCTGAAGGAGCGCAGCGCGAACAGGCCCGTGACTTCGCCGCGGAACGCGGAGCGGTAGCGCTGGCTGACGCGCGCCGAGAAGCCGTTCTTTTCATAGAACAGCGTCACGTTCGACACGCTGCCCGACAGGCCCGGCAGCTTCTCGCTCGTCCCCGGACCGTTCGGGTGGATCGACGACGCGGTGAGCGAATAGCTGCCGAGGATGCCGAAGCCGTCCAGCGCACGCCACAGCAGCCCGCCTTCGAGGGAGCCGGACAGTTCGAGGCCCTTGACCATGCCGCCCTGGCCGTTGGCGGGACGGTTCATCGTGCCGATATTGCTGATCGGGACCGTCTTCGATTGCGTCGGGAAGCCCGTGAAATCGTACGCCGTCTGCTGGTTGTAGATGTAGTTGGTCAGGTTTTTATAGAATGCGGCGACGGCGACGTAGCTACTCCTGGCGAAGTAGTTTTCGAGCGACAGGTCGAACGCGCGGGCGCGCCACGGTTCCAGCGTCGGATTGCCGCCGCTGCCGCTCCATTCGCGCGTCGTGTCGCTGATGCCGCCCGACGCGCCGGCGCGCATGTCCTGCATCTGCGGGCGCGCCACCGTCTTCGCCGCGCCGAAGCGCAGCGCGGTGCGGTCGACGAAGTGGCTCAGGTCGAAGTTAAGGTTCAGGCTGGGCAGCACGTCCCGGTAGTCGCTGCCGCCGTGCAGCCGCGTGATCTTGTCGCCGTCCACCGCGAGGCCGTCCGATCCCTGCTTCACGCCGATCACCTGCACACCCAGGTTGCCGCGCACGGGGACGGGACCGAGGTCGGTATCGATGCCCAGCTTGGCGTAGCCGGTGGTGACCTTCTCTTCCACGCTCCAGTTCTGGATCGCGAGGTCGGCGCTGCGCGCGGCCTGCTGGTCGTAGTACCTGGCCAGCACGCCAAGCGTGTCGTACGTGAGCACGGCCGGGATGCCCGCGAACGACAGCGACGTGGCTGGCTTGACCAGGTCCGGCGACACCGACACCGGCGCGTGGTTATTCTTCAGGAAGTAGTAGTTGTTGATGTCCGAGTGCTTCTTGTCGCGCTTCGAGTAATTCAGGCCGCCCTCGACATAACTGAACATGCCGGCCAGGCTGCGCTTCGCCGAGACTTTCAGGGAGCCCAGCGTGTCGTCGACCTTCGGACGGTGCATGTCCGCATCCTTGCCCCAGCCGCCGACATCGGTCAGCTTGATGAGGGCCGGGTTCGTGAAATCCATGCTCGGCGTGAATCTGGGGATGCCGTCTTCGACCGGGATCCTGAACTGGAAATCGTTGTCCGTGATGCCCGACCCGGCCGGGCCGAGGCCGGCGTAGGTTTCCAGCACCTGCTCGTGGCGCCTGGCCTGCGAGTACGACAGGTCGCCGATGAATTCCCATTCGCCCGTCCGGTACTTGTTGTTCCAGCCGAGCGCGCTCAACGTGTCCTTGCGGGTGTTGTAGTCGTTGCGGGCGATCGGTTCCAGGTTCACCAGCGTCCCGCCCGTGAGGAGTTTCACGTTGCCGATCGTCTCGATCTGCGGATCGCGGTAGGTCACCGCGCTCCACTGGTGCGAGTTCCACATCATGCCGCGCATGATTTCCGTCTGGTCGAATTGCGAGTAGTACAGGTCGAGCGTGCTGCGGAATTCACGCGAAGGCTTGTAGTCCAGCACGGCCATCAGGCCGTCGCGCACCTGCTTGCGCGAGGTCGCCGTGACTTCCGCGCCTTTCAGGGCCACCACATCGGCATTCCCGGGCGGCAGGTTGTTCTGGTCGCCCCACCACCAGGCCTTGTATTCCTTCTGCTGGCCCGGCGAATCCAGGTGCGCGTAGCCGACGGCGACACCCAGCGTGTTGTTCATGAACTGGTCGATGTAGGCGAAGCTGACGCGCTGGCCCCAGGCCGACGATTCGTCGTTCAGCTTGCCGTTGCCGTTGCGCTCGCCGCGCACGTTGAACGCCAGAGCGCGCTCGCGGCGGTCGAGCGGACGGACGGTCTGCAGGTCCACCGTGCCCGACAGCCCCTGCCCCACGAGCGACGCATCCGGCGTCTTGTACACGGTGACGCCGTTGATCAGCTCGGACGGATACTGGTCGTATTCGGCGCCGCGGTTATTGCTCGTGCTGACCAGTTCGCGCCCGTTCATCAAGGTGCCGGCAAAGTCCGGCGACAGGCCGCGCAACGAGATCACCTGGGCGCGGCCGGCCACGCGCTGGGCCGTGAGACCCGGCAGGCGCGCGATCGACTCGGCGATCGACACGTCCGGCAGCTTGCCGATGTCCTCGGCCGTGATCGCTTCGACGATCGAATCGGATTCGCGCTTGATGGCCATCGAACTCTCGATGCTGCCGCGGATGCCGGTGACGACCACGGTGTTCGCGGTGGCGTCTTCCGTGGTTTGCGCGGCGGCTGCGCCACCCCACAGCAGCGCGGCGCAGGCGGCGGCGATCGGGGTGGTGGTCAGGATGCGTTGCTGGGGGCGGACTTTGCCGGGTCGGTGCATGGTGTCTCCTCGTTGTTTGAACTAATGCGATCCTGGAAGCGCATCCATCCGCGCGGATGGAAACGTTGCCAATTCGTGACGCACGCTGGACGCGATTCGGTCGTCTTCCTCTTGCGACGCGTCCGATCAGCCGCGTGCGACAGCTAAATTGGAAACGTTGCCAAATCCGATGAAAAAAAATTTGGAAACGTTGCCAAATTCAGGACCATTGTCTGCTGAGAATGAATCCAATGTCAATACTTGTGTGTGATCGGATAACAACAGCATGCGACCAAAGAAAAAGCCCCTGGAATCAGGGGCTCTTCTCCACGCATTTACCTCGACCTGGCCCGCGCCGCATGCAGCTTGCGGTAACTGTCCATCAGGCGATGATGCCGGTCGAGCCCTTCCAGCTTCATGCTCGTCGGGGTCAAGCCGTGGAAGCGCACGCTGCCGTCGACCGAACCCAGCACCGCGTCCATGCCCGGATTGCCGTACATCCGGCGGAAATTGGTCACGTAGTCGTCCAGCTCCAGCTCGTCGTCCAGCACCACCTCCAGCACCACGTTCAGCGCCTGGTAGAACAGGCGCCGCTCGACGGTGTTGTCGTTGTATTGCAGGAAGGCGCCCACCAGTTCGTGCGCCTCCTCGAACTGCTGCAGCGCGAGATGGATCAGCAGCTTCAGCTCGAGGACTGTCAACTGGCCCCACTCCGTGTTCTCGTCGAACTCGATGCCGATCAGCGTGGCGATGTCCGAATACTCGTCGAGCTCATTGTTTTCCAGGCGATCCAGCAGCGCGGCCAGGGCGTCGTCGTCCAGGCGGTGCAGGTTCAGGATATCTGCGCGGAACAGCAGCGCCTTGTTGGTGTTGTCCCAGACGAGATCCTCGACGGGATAGATTTCCGAAAAGCCGGGCACGAGGATCCGGCACGCCGTGGCGCCCAGTTCGTCGTACACCGCCATGTACACTTCCTTGCCCATCTCCTCGAGAATCCCGAGCAGCGTCGCGGCTTCCTCGGCATTGGCATTGTCGCCCTGCGCGGTGAAATCCCATTCGACGAAATCGTGGTCCGCTTTGGCACTGAAAAAGCGCCACGACACCACGCCGCTGGAATCGATGAAGTGCTCGACAAAATTGTACGGCTCGGTCACGGCTTCGCTGGCGAAGGTCGGCTGCGGCAGATCGTTCAGGCCCTCGAAACTGCGGCCCTGCAGCAGTTCGGTCAGGCTCCGCTCCAGCGCCACCTCGAAGCTCGGGTGCGCGCCGAACGAGGCGAATACGCCGCCCGTCCGCGGGTTCATCAGGGTCACGCACATGACGGGATAGGCGCCGCCCAGCGACGCATCCTTGACCAGCACCGGAAAACCCTGCGCTTCCAGTTCCTGGATCCCGGCCACGATGCCCGGGTATTTCGCCAGCACTTCCTGCGGCACGTCCGGCAGCGCGATCTCGCCTTCCAGGATCTCGCGTTTCACCGCACGTTCGAAAATCTCCGACAGGCATTGCACCTGCGCTTCGGCGAGGGTATTACCGGCGCTCATACCATTGCTGGCGTAGAGGTTCTCGATCAGGTTGGACGGGAAATAGACTGTCTCGCCGTCCGACTGCCGCACGTAAGGCAGCGACACGATCCCGCGCGCCACGTTGCCCGAATTGGTGTCGACCAGATGCGAGCCGCGCAATTCGCCTTCCGGATCGTAGATGGCGCGGCAGTACGCATCGAGGATCTCGTCCGGCACTGCATCGTCGGGGCCGGGCTGGAACCAGCGCTCGTCCGGATAATGGACGAAGGCGGCGTTGGCGATCTCCTCGCCCCAGTAGCTGCCGGCATAGAAATGGTTATTGCTGATGCGCTCGATATACTCGCCCAGCGCGGACGCCAGCGCGCTTTCCTTGGTCGCGCCCTTCCCGTTGGTAAAACACATCGGCGAGTGCGCGTCGCGGATATGCAGCGACCACACGTTGGGCACGATGTTGCGCCATGATGCGATTTCGATCTTGATGCCGAGGCCGGCCAGCAGCCCGGACATATTGGCGATGGTCTGTTCCAGCGGCAGGTCCTTGCCGGGAATATAGGTGGCCGCGTCGGCGCCAGGCTGCAACGTCAGCAACGCCTGCGCGTCGGCATCCAGGTTCTCGACTTCTTCGATCACGAACTCGGGCCCGGTCTGCACCACTTTTTTCACGGTACAGCGATCGATCGAACGCAGGATCCCCTGGCGGTCCTTCTCCGAAATGTCCGGCGGCAGTTCGACCTGGATCTTGAAGATCTGCTTGTAACGGTTCTCCGGGTCGACGATGTTATTCTGCGACAGGCGAATATTGTCGGTGGGGATATCGCGGGTGTTGCAGTACAGCTTCACGAAGTACGCCGCGCACAGGGCCGACGAGGCCAGAAAATAATCGAACGGGCCCGGCGCCGAGCCATCGCCCTTGTAACGGATCGGCTGATCCGCGATGACCGTGAAGTCATCGAACTTGGCTTCCAGACGCAGCTTGTCGAGAAAGTTGACCTTGATTTCCATCGGAGATTCCTAGTATTTCAACACAAAGCCCCGTGAATACAGGGCTTTGCAGGGTAAGGCACGCATCTTACCCGATCCATTGCCCGCGGGCGAATGCAGGGTCTCGGAATGCATTGACACGAGAACGGAAATCGTACAGACTCGACAAGATGTTAGCGCTATTGGTTTGATGGTACAGAATGTTATAGACCTGCACCGACGGCGATGACAAACCAAGACTATCCAAGGAGACTTGTATGAACACCAGTGCCGTCGAGAGCACACACACCATTCAGGAGGCGGAAAATACCCGCCTCATCGTCCTGATCAGCTGCGTCGCCACGATCGGCGGCTTCCTGTTCGGTTTTGACAGCGGCGTCATCAACGGCACCGTCGACGGCCTGAAGCAGGCTTTCCATTCGACCGACGCCGAACTCGGCTTCGAAGTCGCGTCGATGCTGCTGGGCTGCGCGCTCGGCGCTTTCACCGCCGGCCGGCTGGGCGACCTCTGGGGCCGCCGTACCGTGCTGCTGATCTCGTCCGTGATGTTCCTGATGTCGGCACTGGGCGCGGGCTTTGCAACGAGCTCGGTCGTCTTCGTCGCCGCGCGCGTGCTGGGCGGCTTCGCGGTCGGCGCGGCCAGCGTGATGTCGCCGGCGTACATCGCCGAAGTGGCATCGGCCCGCTACCGCGGCCGGCTGGCGACGGTCCAGCAGATCGCCATCATCAGCGGCCTGTTCTGCGCCTTCCTGAGCAACTATTTCTTGGCGCACGCGGCCGGCGCCTCGACCGGCGTGCTGTGGCTGGGACAGGAGGCATGGCGCTGGATGTTCTGGATGATGGCCATCCCGTCCGTGCTGTTCCTGCTGTTGCTGCTGACGATCCCGGAAAGCCCGCGCTTCCTCGTCGCCAAGAAGCGCAAGGACGAAGCACTGGCCGTGCTGCAACGCCTGTACGGCGCAGCCTCGGCCCGCGCGAAGTTCGCCGCGATCGATGTGTCGCTGGCCGAAGACCACCACCGTCCGCGCCTGTCGGACCTGGTCAACAAGACGACCGGCAAGCTGCGCCCGATCGTGTGGGTCGGCATCGGCCTGGCGACGTTCCAGCAGCTGGTCGGCATCAACGTGGTGTTCTATTACGGCGCGGTGTTGTGGCAGGCCGTGGGCTTTTCCGAAAGCGATGCCCTGCTGATCAACGTCCTGTCGGGCGGCCTGAGCATCGGCGCCTGCATCGTCACGGTATTCCTGATCGACCGCATCGGCCGCAAACCCCTGCTGTGGATCGGCTCGGCCGGCATGGCGGTGACGCTCGGCATCGTGACGTTCGCGTTTGCCAGCGCCTCGCTCGACGCGAACGGCAAACTGGCCCTGTCCGGCACGATGGGCGTGGTCGCCCTGGCCGCGGCGAATATCTACGTGATCTTCTTCAACATTTCCTGGGGTCCGGTGATGTGGGTCATGCTGGGCGAGATGTTCCCGAACCAGATCCGCGGCTCGGGCCTGGCGGTCGCCGGCGCGGCCCAATGGACGTCCAACTTCCTGATCACGGTGACCTTCCCGATGCTGCTCGCGAGCATCGGCCTGGCGGGCGCTTACGGCCTGTACACCGTGGCCGCAGTGATCTCGGTCTACTTCGTGCTGCGCTACGTGCATGAAACGCGCGGCAAGGAACTGGAGCAGATGGAAGGCTGATCGCGCGCGGTAGCCCCCAAGCAAAAGGTCGTTGATGAGCGCATCCGCATCATCAACGACCTTTCGTTTTTTCCGGGACTACTTGAACCGATCGAAGAAGGCCTTCGATTCCTGCGCCGAAAAACCCGGGTACCAGTGGCCACCCGTCTCGGTGCCGCACCAAACCACGGGCTTGCCGCTGTCGCAGCCCTGGTACTCCATGCAGCCGTTACTCCCCACGGGCACCGTGGCGGCACTGCAGCTATTGCGCTTGAGGAAAACATCGCGCGCCTCCATCCCCGCCGAGTACGGCACGGTGTTATCGTCCTTGGCGTGGACGAACATGGCCGCCACCTTGTAGGAAGAACCGGCACAGCCGCTCCAGAGCGAACCGGCCATGGGCACGATCGCCCGCACCACGTCGCCCATCTGGCATCCGATGGCGTTGGACATCATGCCGCCAAAGCTGAAGCCGGTAGCGAACACACGCCGAGGGTCGGTGCACGTGCCCTGCTGGACGTCGCCGATCATGGCGCGCAGGAAGCGGATGTCGCGGTCGCCAGTGTTGGCCCACCCCTTGTCCAGGCCCTGCGGGGCAATAAAGATCGCATTGTCGCCGTACAAATTCTTCAGACCGAAAAAGCCGCTCCAACCGTAGACATCGGCGGCGCTGCCATCGCGCCAGTGCAGCCCGATGATCACGGGATAGGCCTTGTTGCGGTCATAGGTGGCCGGTAGTTCGATCCAGTAGCTGCGCTCGGTTCCGTCGCTGGTGAGCGAATGCATGCCGGTCGTCAACTTGGAACCGCTGCCGCAGCCCGCGGTGCCGGTAGCGGGCACGGCGACGGGAGGTGGCGATGCCGACGCGGGTGTTGGTGTCGAAGTGCCGGCGGCGCCTGTGCCCCCTCCGCAAGCAACGAGCGTGGCGAATACCAACGCGGCCCCTGCATGTCTCATATCTCCTCCTTGTCAAAGCGTTGGGTCGGGTCGGTGACCGGATGTTTTTTCGCCCGATTCTAATGGCCGCGTTCGCCACGGTGTTTTATGTTTTTCGCCAGGAACCGACATGTTTTCGAATTCCGACGAGAAAAGCGGCCATCGCTGCGGTAGTATTGACAACAGGAACTAATTGCAAAAATGTAACAATAAATGGGGATCCATCGATGACAGTGTTGGGAACATGTTTGCGGGTCCTGGGACTGTCCGCCTGCCTCGGCGTATCGGCTCACGCCGCCGAAGACTGGGTGCGGGCGGAGTCCGAGCATTTCGTCGTCACCAGCAGCACGACGGAAGCCAAGACGGTCAGCTACGTTCAGAAACTCGAAGCGTTCCGCACGCTGACGAACATGCTGCTGACCGGGGCCGGGGGCACCGCGCAGGCGAAGTTCCAGGTCTATCTACTCGACGATCCGGCGCAGATGAAAGTCGTACGCCCGAATTTCTCCGACAACGTGGGCGGCGTGTATTTCCACTGCGGCGAAGGCAGCAAAGCGTACGCAACGGCGCCGGGTTACAGCCGGCAAGAGCAGAACCTGACGACGCTGTTTCACGAATATGCGCACCACGTGACGTTCCAGCATGCGCGCACCCATTACCCGGCCTGGTTCATCGAAGGCTTCGCGGAATACCTGAGCACCGCCTATCCGGCCCGCGGCTCGATTTCCATCGGCGAATCCTCGACCATGCGCAGCTACACGCTGGGCACGGAGAACTGGATCGGCTTCGACAAGATCCTCGATCCCAAATTCCGCATCGACGGCGACAAGGATGCCGATACGCGCACGGTCTGGCGCTTCTACGCGCAGTCCTGGCTGCTCGCGCACTATATGCTCAGCGATCCCGCGCGCAGCAGGGCTTTGTATGCCTATTTCACGGCGGTGGGCGGCGGCGCCGATCCCATTGCCAGCTGGGAGAGCGCCACCGGCATCAAGATCGATATGCTGAAGCGCGTGCTGCAACGCTACAGCGAGAACATGTTGTTCATGAACGTGCCGCTTGCGGATTATCCGGAATCGTCGATCCGCGTCACGCGCCTGCCCAAGGGTTCGGAGCAATACGTGCTGAAGGCGTCGCTCCTGACCACCTGCCCTTCATGGGAGTACGGCAAGACGCTCCTGGCAGGCATCGCCGCCCGGAAGACGGCGCTCGCCGGCGATCCGCAATACCGCCTCGATCTGGCCAAGGCGCAATTGCTGTTTGGCGAACTCGGCGAGGCGGACACTGCCCTCACCGAGATCCACGCCGCACGTCCCGACGATTTCGAGGTGAATTACCTGATGGGCCGAGTGCGTTTCGCCCAGGCAGAAAGAGCGGAAGGCGCGGCGAAATCCGAACGCATGGACCAGGCCCGCGGGTTCTTCATTAGCGCCTACCGCGCCAACAAGCTCGACGCCCCGAACCTGTACTACCTGGCACGCAGCTTCAGCAACAAGCCGAATTTTCCGGATGCGAACGTGCTGAATGCCGCCGACACTGCGCATTACCTGGCGCCGGCCGTATGGGAATACGCGTTATTCGATTTCTCGGTCAATCTGCTCGACAACCGGCGCGACAGAGCCGCCGCCGCGCTGGCCCCATTGGGCAACAATCCCCACAATCCGGCCCAGGCGGCGCGCGTGCAAAAGGCGCTCGAAGCGATCAAGGCCGGCAAGGACGCGAGCGAGGTGATGAAGTTGCTGTCGACCTCGACCCCGGCCCCGCCCTGACGCCCTGTTGTCCGGACAACTGGCGCCCGCGCTTTCCCGGACGCCTCGGCTGGCATCCATCCCGGCGGGATGCGCAACATCCAGCGCAGGGACAGAAAGATCCTTTGCCGATCTCGTCATGCCCATACCAGAACGTCGTGCGCTACCTGATGACGGCGACCGCATCTGCCGCGCCGGATCGTTCATGAATAAAAAACAGTTGACTCGCCGAACCGTTCGTATATCCTTCACTGCATCGCTACAGTAGATCGATACAGATGCTGAGTCCACGTCAGATCAGTCCCTGAACCAACCGATTTTTTTTAAGCATTTACTGTAACGATACAGAAGACGGCGTGAGTTGAAATAAAAATAATGAAGGAGACGATATGTTGAGTAGAACCGTAGCCAGGCCCACGCGCTTCCCACGCGTCCCGATCGCCACCGCGACCACGCTGGCCCTGCTGGCCTGGGCGCCCGTCCAGGCGCAACAGCCGAGCAACGACGACTCGCTGCAGCCGCCAGACCTGCAAGCTTCTTCTTCCCCGCAGCCCAAGCTCGAGCAAGTGGTGGTCACGGCCAACCGCCGGGTCGAAAAGCTCGAGGACGTCCCCGCATCGATCTCGGTGCTGGGCGAGGAAACCCTGCAGCGGAACAACGTGCGCGAGCTGGTCGACATCGTCAACCTGTCTCCCGCCCTGTCGATCTCGGTCGGGACCCAGGTCGGCACCAACAGCATCAACATGCGCGGCATCGGCACCACCTCGAACAACCTCGGCATCGAGGGCGACGTCGCGGTCCTGGTCGACGACATCCCTTACGCGCAGGCGCAGCAGGCGTTCAAGGATGCGTCCGACGTGGCGCGCGTGGAAGTGCTGAAGGGTCCGCAAAGCACGCTGTTCGGCAAGAGTTCGATCGCCGGCGCGGTGTTGATGACGACCAAGCCGATCGGATCAGGGCCAATGCGGACGCGCGTGAGCCTGTACCGCACCAGCGACCATGAATACCGCGCCTCCGCCGCCCTGAGCGGGCGCCTGAGCGACGACGTCGGCCTGCGCCTCTACGCCAGCAAGACGAACTTTCCGGGGATGCTGCACAACTTGACCAACGACACGATGCAGAACGGCTCGGGCGGCAGGAGCTTCCTGGCCAAGCTGCAGTGGCGGGTGACGCCCGACCTCGACCTGATGATCGCCCCGCATTTCGACCACTCGCTGTCGACCGGGAACACGGCCGCCATCGTCGCCATCGATCCGGGCGTGGGCTACCTGTACAACAAGAAATACACGGCGCTGTCGAACACCGCCGTCCTGCGCGGCATCCACATCGGCCCGTGGAACCGGGAGATCCGCAACGATTCGCCCACCGGGCTGGAGTCGACCGACCGCGGTGTCGGCGTGCGCGTCAATTATGCGTTCCCGGACGGCTCGCCTCTCGCCGGCCATGCCCTGACCTCGATCACCTCGGTCGACAACAACCTGTCGAACGACTTCCGCGACAACGACAATATCGACCTGATCTCGACCTACTACCAGGTGGACGCGAGCGGCAAGCCGTCCGGCATCGCCGATCCGCCCATGCTCAACGGCACCACCGCCAGCAAGACCTCGACCCAGGAATTCCGGCTGACCTCGCCGGACGGCGGTGCATTCCGCTACCTGGTCGGCGTGTGGGCGTCGCGCAATACGATCTATCGGACGTATTACCGCGGCAACCCGTTTGTGAAGGAAACAAATTTCACCAACTACCTCACCGATTCGGGCGTCCTCAACCACGCGATCTATGCCAACACGAACTGGGACTTCGCGCCGCGCCACAGTGTGAGTGCCGGCCTGCGCCTGAACCGCGAGGCCAACAATTATTCCTTCCATACGATCGACAGCCTCTCGTCGTCGGCGCCGAACAACGTCCACACCGGCGAGCACTATTACGTCGCCCCGCAGCACAAGGAAACGGCGGTGACGGGCAAGCTGGGCTACAGCTTCCACGTCACGCCGGACGTGATGGCCTATGGCACCGCCTCCACCGGCAACAAAGGCGTCGCCTACGACATGACCAGCGGCGCCAACAACCCGAACGTGTTCGCCCACCTGCCGCTGGCGGCCGAGAAGGCGGTCAGCCTGGAAGCCGGCCTGAAGGCCAACCTGTGGCACAACCGCGCCACGTTCAACGCCGCCGTCTTCCAGACCCGGTTCCGCGACTACCAGACCTCGGCCACGGAGCGCTTCTCGGACGGCAGCCAGGCGAGCGTCCTGTACAGCATCCCGTCGATCCAGACGCGCGGCTTCGAGGCCGACGCCACCGTACTGGCGACGCGCGCGCTGCTGTTGAACGCGAGCCTGGCCTTCACGCGCGCCACGATCCGCTCCTGGGACCAGGGGGCCTGCTACACGGGCGCGACCGACTGCACGATCCCGAACCGCCTGGTGCCCGGCGCCTTCCTGCGCGACGCCAGCGGCGGCGCGATGCCGAATTCGCCCAAGTGGAAGCTGTCGATGGGCGCCGAATACACGCTGCCGCAAGCCGCGTGGCTACCCTATCCGGTCGCGGTGAATGCCCAGTGGCGCACCCAGTCGGCCGTGCGCGGCGCGATCAGCCAGGACCCGGGCCTCGACCGCCCGGGCTACGGCATCCTCGACCTCGGCGCCCACGTCAGCGACGCCAGGGGTCGCTACAAGCTGTCCGTGGGCGTGCGCAACCTGCTCGACAAACACTACGCGGTCGGCAACGTCGGTTCCTTCCTGAATTTCAAGCAGACCAGCGGACCCGACATCAAGTCGTATGGCTGGCAGCCGGCCCGCGACGCCTTCCGCTACACGTCGATCCGGCTTGACATGACGTTCTGACAGCCCGGCCGACACCATGAACGAACCCAGAATCCAGGACGTCGCCAGGCTGGCCGGTGTCTCGACCACGAGCGTCTCGAATTTCCTGAACAATCGGATGGAACAGATGAGGCCGGACACCCGTCTCAAGATCGAGCAGGCGATCGCGCAACTGGGCTACCGCCCCAACAGCGCGGCGCGCCAGCTCAAGACCGGCGTATCGGCCATGGTCGGCCTGCTGGTGCCATCGCTGGCCAACCAGTTCTTCGGCGCCCTGGCCTGCGCGATCGAGACGGCCGCCGCACGCCATGGCTGCCAGGTGATGACCTTCAGCACCTTCCGCGATCCGGACCGCGAGCGCGTCGTCACGGCCGACCTGCTGGCCTACGGCGCGCAAGGCATCGTCACGGGATCGGCCCTGAACGATACCGACCATCTCGCGACGATCGCCACGCGCTGTCCGGTCGTGGCCTTCGATATCCGGCGTTCCGGCGACAACCACGACCGCATCACCACCGTCTCGGTCGACAACGTCGCCGCCACCACGCTGGCCGTCGAGCACCTGGCCGCCCTGGGGCACCGGTCGATCGCGCTGGTGACGCCGCCGCCGTACACGCTGAACCGCCAGGATCGCCTGAAGGGCTTCCAGCAGGCCGTTGCACGCGCCGGGCTCACCGGCGAACTGATCATCGCGGACGCGAACGAGGCGCCGCGCGACCCGCACGGCGATACCCAGCTGTTCGAACTGGGGCGCAGCGCCGCGCCGCGCTTGCTGGCGGCCGCGAGCCGGCCGACCGCGGCGATCGGCATCAACGACATGATGGCGATCGGGATCGGCGTCGGCCTGCGGCAGCTGGGCAAACAGGTGCCGCGCGATTTTTCGCTGATCGGCATCGACGACATCTTTTTCGCGGTCGCCCACGATCCGCCCCTGACCACCGTGCGCCAGCCGATCCAGGCCATGGCGGACGCCGCCGTCCAGCGTATCGTGGCACCTGGCTTCGCCACGGCCGACGACGGCGGGCTGTTCGCACCGGAACTGGTCGTCCGGGCCTCGACCGCCGCACCGCGTACCTAGCAACACCACAACCATGAAGAGGAAGACAAAGGATATGGAACTCATCGGAAAAAAAGCACTGGTCACCGGCGGCGCATCGGGCATCGGCAAGGCCAGCTCGCTGGCGCTGGCGCAGGCGGGCGCGGACGTCGTACTGACCTACTGGAGCAGCGGCGCCGAGGCCGACGAGGTCGTGGCACAGATTCGCGCAATGGGCCGGCGCGCGCATGCGATCCAGGCCGACATGAGCGATAGCGGCGCGGCCGAACGGGTGTTCGTCGAAGCCGAATACGTGATCGGCGAGATCGACGTCGTCTTCGCGAACATCGGCGGCCTGATCCAGCGCTGCCGCGTCGCCGAGATGCCGCTGTCCCTGTGGGACGACGCCGTGAACCTGAATCTCACCAGCACCTTCGCGATCTGCCAGGCGGCCATGCGGCGCATGGAGCCACGCCGGCGCGGATCCATCGTCACGATGTCTTCGCTGGCGGCCTTCGACGGCGGCGGCCCGGGTTCGACCCATTACGCCGCGTCGAAAGCGGCCGTGGCCGGGTTCACGCGCGCGCTGGCGAAGGAGGCCGGTCCGCTGGGCATCCGCGTCAACGGGGTGGCGCCGGGCCTGATCGCCACCCGGTTCCACGACACGTTCAATACGCCGGCCAACCGCCAGGCCATTGCGGAGCGCACGCCGGTACGGCGCGAAGGCGCGCCCGAGGACGTGGCCAATGTCGTGGTCTTCCTGGCTTCCGAACGCGCGGCCTTCCTGGCCGGCGAGATCGTCCAGGTCAACGGCGGCCTAGGCCTGTACTGAGCGGAACGGAGCACGCGATGAATTCCACCTTCACACGACGCCGCTTCCTGGGCGCCGGCCTGTCGCTGCCGGCGCTGGCCCTGCAAAACGCCCTGGCACAGGACGAACGCGAATCGCTGGGCACCGGCCAGGGCATGCCGACGGCCGGTCCGCATCCCTTGCAGACCCTCATGGCCGCCCACCCGGCACCGCTGCGCCGCGAGCTGCAGGGCGTGCATCCGCGCGTCTTCGTCACCGCCGACGGCCTGGACCAGTTGCGCCGGCGCGCCAGGGGCAGCCACCGCGCGCAATGGCAGGCCGCGCTGGCCAGCCTGGTCGCCCTGCGCCAGCCGCCGGCAAAGGCGCCGGCGCAGAAACGGCGCGCGCAGAACGATACCGCGATCGGCATCATCGGCGCGGCCCTGGCCTACCGCATCGAGGGCGACGCGCGCTACCTCGAAGCCGCGCGGCGCTACATGGACGCCGCCGTCAGCTACCCGGTATGGGGCTATACCTACAGCAAACCCGACATCGACCTGGCCGCCGGCCACCTGCTGTACGGCCTGGGCGCAGGCTACGATTTG
Source organism: Massilia sp. Masssp94 (assembly GCF_059491305.1). NCBI lineage: Bacteria > Pseudomonadati > Pseudomonadota > Betaproteobacteria > Burkholderiales > Oxalobacteraceae > Massilia > Massilia sp. Masssp94. The sequence goes on along the minus strand of NZ_CP168501.1, from coordinate 5,679,493 downwards.
TTGTACGACGTGCTCGAACCGGCCGAGCGCACGCGCTACCGCGACAAGCTGGTGCGCCAGGCCGGCATCCTGGCCGAGCATTTCATGCCGGCGCCGGGCAAGTCGTACTCGTACAGCCAGAACCACTGCTTCATCCCGGTCGCCGGCCTGGCCGTGGCCGCCTACGCGTTGTGGGACGACACGCCGGACGCGGCGCGCTGGGCGGCCCTGGCGCGCGCCATCTTCAGCCGCGTGCTCGAAGTGGCCTCGCCCGACGGATATTTCTACGAAGGCGTGGAGTACTGGATCTTCTCGATGCCGTGGATCGTCCACGCGCTGGATGCCTTCGCCCACGCCGCCGGCGACGACTTGTACGATACGCCGGCCCTGCGCCGCGCCCACCTGTACATGGCGCACTCGCTGACGCCCAACGGCCAGGACGTGTACGATTTCGGCGACGTGTTCGAGGGTCCGGTCACGCGCGCCCGCAAGGGCGAGGAGCCGGCGCGCACGCACCCCGGCGGCAAGCTGAATTCGAACTACAACCTGCTGTACCGGCTGGCCGCGCGCTTTTCCGACCCGCAGGCGCAAGGCGTGGCCGACTGGATGGCCTCGCTCGGTCACGTCTGCGCGGAAGACTTCTGGACCCTGCTGTGGCGCGACCCGGCCATCCAGACCGCGTCGATGGCGGCACTGCCGACCTACCACCATTTCGACGACCTCGGCACCGTGTACTGGCGCAGCGACTGGACGCCGCGCGCCACCGCATTCGCGTTCCGCGCCGGACCGCCGGAAGGCCACCACGTCGCGTCCCTGATCGGCAAGCTGCCCGACTGGCATCTCGAGACCGGCCACGCGCACCCCGACGCCGGCAGCTTCATCCTGTACGGCGCCGGCACCTACCTGACCGGACCGATGGGCTATGCGGGTATCCCGACCAGCCGATTGAGCAATACGCTGCTGATCGACGGCCACGGCCAGGCCAACGAGGGCGGCGGGCACGACGCCTTCCGCGATTACCCGTATGGTCGCCTGGACGCGATCCGCTTCGCCAGCGTCAAGCTGGGCCCCGACGGCGCCGACCTGGTCGCCGACCTGGCCGGTGCCTACCGCCCCGAACTCGGCGTGGAAAAGCTGCAGCGGCACTTCCGTTATGCCCGCGGCGCGTGGACCGTGACCGATACGCTGCGCGCCAGCAAGCCCGTGGTGCTGACCGCGCAGGTCCATGGCGACGGCGCCATCGCCAAGGCCGGCGCCCGGCGCTATCTCGTGCAGGGCGCCCCGGCCGCGCTGGCGGTCGACGTCGCCACGGCGGCCGCCAAGGCCGTGATCGAACCGGGGATCGTGGTTGCCGCCGGACCGCCCGGCCACGTCGACCGCGGCCCGACCGAGGAACGCGGCACGGTGCTGCGGCTGTCGCTGCCCGCCAGCCGCGCCGCCACGCTCGTGACCACGCTGTCGATCGCGGAGCGCCGCCCATGACGGTTCCGGACGTCGTGACCGTGGGCGAGGCGATGGCGCTGCTGATCGCGCGCACGCCGGGCCCGTTGGAGGCCGTCGACGAATTCGAGCGCGCCACCGCGGGCGCCGAATTGAACGTCGCCGTCGGCCTCTCCCGGCTGGGCTTCCACGTCGGCTACATCGGCAGCCTGGGACAGGACAGCCCGGGGCGCTACCTGCGCGCCTTCATGGCCGGCGAGCGGCTCGACCTGCGCCACCTGTGGCTGGACGCGCGCTACCCGACCGGCCTGATGCTGAAACAGATGGCCGCCGACGGCGCCGATCCCGAGGTCGAATACTTCCGGCGCGGCTCGGCCGCGAGTCACCTGTCGGCACGCGACATGCCGGCGCCCGACAGCGATTTCGGACGGGCGCGCCTGCTGCACCTGACGGGCATCTGTCCGGCCCTGTCGCGCGGCTGCAGGGAGCTCGCGTTTGCCCTGGCGCGCCAGGCCCGCGCCGGCGGCCGCACGGTGAGCTTCGACCCGAACCTGCGGCCGCGCCTGTGGCAATCGCGGACCGCGATGATCGAGACGGTCAACGCGCTCGCCTGCGAAGCCGACATCGTGCTGCCGGGCCTGGCCGAGGGACGGCTCCTGACCGCCTGCGACGACCCGGCCGGCATCGCCCGCTACTACCTCGAACGGGGCGTGCGGCAGGTGGTCGTCAAGCTTGGACCGGAAGGCGCCTACGTCGCCGGCGCCGACGTGGAGCCAGGCGTCGTGCCCGGCGTGCCGGTGCCCCGCGTCGTGGACACGGTCGGCGCCGGCGACGGCTTCGCGGTCGGCGTCATCAGCGCCCTGCTCGACGGCCTGGACTTGCGCGCAGCAGCTGCGCGCGGCTGCGCCATCGGCGCCCGCGTGGTGCAGTTCCGCGGCGACTGCGAAGGCTTGCCGGGCCGCGCGCAACTGGCCGACGTGCCGGCCCGCATCGGCAGGACGAGAACCAATATGGAGACACAGGCATGAAAACCATCAAAGGCTTGCGCTGGCTGATCATCTCGCTGGTGGCGGTGGCGACGGTCATCAACTACATCGACCGCTCGGCGCTGGCGGTCATGTGGCCCGGCATCGCATCGGAACTGGGCATGGACAAGCGCGACTACGCCAACATCGTGACGATCTTCCTGATCGGCTATGCCGTCGGCCAGTCGCTGTTCGGCAAGGTGTTCGACGCCCTCGGCACGCGGATCGGCTTCGTGCTGTCGATCCTGGTCTGGTCCGGCGCGATCGCACTGCACTACGTGGCGCGCTCGGCGCTGTCGTTCGGCCTGTTCCGCACGATGCTGGGCGTGGGCGAAGCCGGCAACTGGCCCGGCGCCACCAAGGCCATCGCGGAATGGTTTCCGGTGCGCGAACGCGCGCTCGGCCAGGGCATCTTCGGCGCCGGGGCGTCGCTCGGGTCCGTGATCGCGCCGCCGCTGGTCGCCCTGCTGTATGCGGCGTACGGCTGGAAAGCGACCTTTGTGCTGATCGGCTCGCTCGGCTTCATCTGGATCGTCCCCTGGCTGATCGTGTACAAAGCCGGCCCGGCCGCGCACCCGTGGATCGGCGCCGACGAACGCGCGCTGATCCTGTCCGGCCCACGGGGCGCCGAAACGGCGCACGGCGAATACGTCCCCACGCTGGCCCAGTTGCTGCGTCATCGCCAGAGCTGGGGCGTGATCGCCGCGCGCTTCTTCATCGATCCGGTCTGGTGGCTGTTCGTCAGCTGGCTGCCTCTGTACCTGAACGAGCGCTTCGGCTTCGACGTCAAGGAGATCGGCATGTTCGCCTGGGTGCCCTACGTCGGCGCCGCGGTCGGCGCGCTGGCCGGCGGCTGGCTGTGCGGCAGGCTGCTGGCCCGCGGCTGGAGCGTGAACCGGGCCCGCAAGTCGGTGATCGCGGCCGGCCTGTTGCTGATGTTCCCGGCCCTGATCCTGAGCGCCGCGGCCGCCACGCCAGTGCTGGCGGTGCTCGCCATCGGCGTGATCCTGTTCGGCTTCCAGGCGGCCATCACCAACATCCAGACGCTGCCCAGCGATTTCTACTCCGGCCAGACCGTCGGTACCCTCGCGGGGCTGAGCGGCACCTCGGCCGTGCTCGGCGTCATCGTCTGCATGCAACTGGTGCCGGCCCTGACCGTGGGCGGCGACTACACGCCCTTCTTCATCCTGGGCGCGCTGCTGCTGCCCCTCGTATTCCTATCCCTCTGGCTGGGCGGTCGCGTCGATCGCGTGCAGCCCCACCCATCCCACAAGAAGACTGGAGACCTCGATGAAACCTGCGTTCTGTAATTCCCTGCTGCTGGCGCTCACGCTCGCGGCCAGCCCTTTCCATGCACAAGCCGCTTCGAACAAACCGGGCGCGTCGCAGGCGGTCGAGAAGAAAGACGACGGCGTGTTCCTGAAAAAACACGAAGCCATCCTGGCGCGCGCGAAGAGCGGCCCGATCGGGCTGCTGTTCCTGGGCGACTCGATCACCGAGCGCTGGCACATCGCCCCGCACATCTGGGAGACCTATTACGGCAAGTACCAGCCGGCCAATTTCGGCATCGGCGGCGACCGTACCAACCACGTGATCTGGCGCATCGAGCACGGTGAACTGGACGGCATTGCGCCAAAGCTCGTGGTCTTCATGCTTGGCACCAACAACAGCCTCGATTACCCGCCCGAGGAGATCGCGGCCGCCGACCGCAAGATCGTCGGCATGATCCGCGCCAGGCTGCCGGACACGAAGATCCTGGTGCTCGGCATCTTTCCGCGCGGCCCGCGCGACCGCACCGGCAAGCCGGTGACCGAAGCGGGCGTCGAGGAAGCCGCCAGGCGCATGCGCACCATCGACGCCGTGAACCGCGACCTGGCCCTGCTGGACAACGGCCGCGACATCCGCTTCCTGAACATCAACGCGGTGTTCCTGGGCCAGGACGGCAAGATCCCCGCCACCATCATGCCGGACCAGCTGCACCCCGGTCCCGCAGGCTACCAGCTGTGGGCCGACGCCATGCAACCGCTGCTTCAGGAGATGCTCAAATGAAGAACACCGTCCGTAGTCTGGCCTTCGCCCTGCCCCTGGCGTCGCTGACGACCGCACCGCATCCCGTTTCCGCCGCGCCGGCCTTCACGCCGCGCGACGCGCTGGAACGCTGGTTCGACGTCGAAGGCAAGACGCCGTACGCGGCGCCCTACGACGGCACGCTGCATTTCAGCGCGCTCGACTCGAAGTACGATTCCGGCCATGGCCATGGCTATCGCAACGAACTGAAGATCGCCGGCAAGCTGCGTCGCAGCGCGGCGCAGACGCACGAGCATTTCGCCGCGCGCGTGACGCCGCGGATGCCGGACGGCGCCAAGACCATCGTCGCCCAGTACCACGTCGAAGGCCTGGACACGATCGTCAAGGTCTACGTGCAGGACACGGCCGACCGCCAGGGCCTGGACGGCAACGGCCGCAACGGCGTGTTCGACATCCTGGTGCGCATGCCCGGCACGGACGGCAAGGAGGCCACCACGGCGCTGGGCACGGTGCGCTCCGGCCAGCCGTTCGACCTGGACATCCGGTTCAGCGGCGGCGATGCGAGCGTGGCGGCCGTCGGTCCCGACGGCGTGCGGCGCGAAGGGCATGCCCGCATCAAGGGGGACGAGCGCGTCATCTATTTCAAGTTCGGCGATTACCTGCAGGCGCTCGACCCCGACACGGGCAAGCACACGATCAGCAGCGCCCAATGGGACCGCTACTACGCGGCCAACCGCATCACGGCCGAGCACGTCGACTTCACCAACACCGTCTTCGAGCGCGAAGGAGCCCAGCCATGACCGCCCCGGGCCTGCCGATCGACCCTGACCTGCTGGCGACGCTGAAGACGATCTCCACCTCCACCCTGACCACGCAGCTGTTCAAGCGCGGCCTGGCCAACGTGTTCATCCAGGGCGCACGTCCGCTCAAGACCGGACAGCGCATGGCCGGTCCCGCGTTCACGCTGCGCTACATCCCGGCGCGCGAAGACCTTGACGGCATCGACGTCTTCCGCGACCCGGGCCACCCGCAGCGCGTCGCCGTGGAACGGATTCCGGCGGGCGCCGTGCTCGTGATGGATTGCCGCGGCGACGTCTCGGTGGCGTCCGCCGGCAGCATCCTGGCCACCCGCATGCAGGTGCGCGGGGTCGCGGGCATCGTGACCGACGGCGGCCTGCGCGACGCGGCAGGCATCGCGCGCCTGGAGATGCCGGCCTGGTGCTCGGGCCCGTCGGCGCCGACCAACCTGATCCGCCATCATGCGCTCGACCTGAATGCGCCGATCGGCTGCGGCGGGGTTGCCGTCTATCCGGGCGACATCATGGTCGGCGACGACGATGGCGTGGTCTGCATCCCGGCCCACCTGGCCCACGACGTCGCGCGCGACGGCGCCGAGCAGGAGCGCTTCGAGGATTTCGTGCTCGAGGAAGTGGCGAACGGCGCCAGCATCATCGGCCTGTATCCGCCGACGGCACCCGAGACCCGCGCACGCTTCGAAACGTGGCTGGCTGCGCGCACTGCTCAATAAACCAACTACAACACCAAGGAGATAAGGTTTTGCATACGATAATTCACCCCCGCCAGTTCACCCGCGCACCGATCGCCGCGGCAGTCACCCTGGCCCTGCTGGGCCTGGCGCCCGCATCCCGCGCCCAGCAAACGCCGGCCGCAGACACGGTCAGCAAAGTCGAGATCACCGGTTCCAGCATCAAGCGCGCCGCCGCCGACCAGGCGCTGCCGGTCACGGTCACCAAGGCCGAGGACTGGGTCGCCCAAGGCGCGATCACGGTTGCGGACATCCTGATGTCGATGTCGACCGCGGCCGACTACGAGCCGGCCACCGGCGCCGGCAACGGCAACGGCGCGAACATGCGCGGCATCGGGACCGCACGCACCCTCGTCCTGCTCGACGGCAAGCGCCTGTCCGACAGCGCAATCGACCCGAACACGATCCCTGTCAGCGCCCTGGACCGCACCGAGGTGCTGCGCGACGGCGCCTCGTCGGTGTACGGCAGCGACGCCATCGGCGGCGTCATCAACTTCGTCACGAAGAAGGCGTACAGCGGCGCCTCGTTCACGGTCAAGGGCAGCGTGCCGCAGCGCAGCGGCGGCGGCGAGACCGAAGGGCTCTCCTTCATCGCCGGCAAGGGCAATCTATCGAGCGACGGCTGGAATGTCTACGTCACAGGCGACCTGAACAACAACATTCCGCTCGGCCAGGACGCCCGCCCCAACATCACCAGTACCGAACGGCTGATGAGCGCCGGCTTCGCGGCACCGCACCTGACCAAGGGCACCAACGCGGTGCCGGCCAACGTCACGCTGGCCAACGGCTCGACCAAGGTCGGCAACAAGACCATCACCGGCAACCCCTATTTCGACCGCGGCTGCCTGCCGCCGTATTCGAAGCCCGGCACCAGCAACACCTGCTCGGCGATCGCGAACGCCAACACGCTGACGCTGACCACGGCGAAGAAGCAGTCCTCGCTATTCCTCAAGGGCTCGAAGATGCTATCCGAGGACAACAAGCTGACGGCCACGGTGCTGTATTCCACGATTTATGTCCGTCCGGTAAAGAACCCGACCACGGGCCTGGACGCCTCGATCCAGAATTTCCCGGCCCTCACCATCACGCCGGGCAGCCCGTATTATCCGGGCAAGGGCATCACGCCCGCGATGGCCGGCATCACCGACCAGACGCTGACGCTGGCCTGGTCGCTGATCGGCGACCTCGGCCCGACCGTGCTGAACTACCAGAAGTCGCAGTCGCGCGTGACGCTCGAGGACGAAGGCCGCCTCGGCGCCTGGGACTACAAGGTCGGTATATGGAACGCGGTCTACGCGACCAATTCCTCATTCCGTTCCGGCTTCGTCAACAGCTATGGTCTCCTGGCCGGCGTGGCCAACGGCGTGCTGAATCCCTTCGGCCTGCAGGACGACAAGGGGAAAGCCTACCTCGCGAGTATCTCGACCAACGGCGAACTGGCGGGCAAGGGACTGACGCGCCTGACCGGCGCCGACCTCACCATCACCCGGGAACTGATGCCGCTCCCGGGCGGCCCGCTGGCCGTCGCCGCCGGCGCCACGACCTATCACGACTTTGGCCGCTCGTTCGTGCCGCCAACCGTCGCGCTGTCCGGCGGCCAGACCGGCTCCGCCACCGCCGCGCTCGACGTACACGCGTCACGCAACGTCGCGTCGATGTATGTGGAACTGGACGCGCCGCTGACCAAGGCACTGGACGTCGACATCGCCGTGCGTACGGACCGCTACAACGACTTCGGCAGCACCACCAATCCCAAGATCAGCTTCCGCTACAAGCCGTCCGGCTGGCTGATGCTGCGCGGCGCGGTCGGCACGGGCTTCCGCGCGCCGACGCTGGGCGAGCGCTACTTCGGCGCCGTCAACGGCCCCACCGGCGTGACAACCACGACCTACAACGACCCGCTGTTGTGCCCGGGCGGCGCGCCAGGCGGCAATTCGGGCGGCACCGCCCTGCCCGGCTATTCGCCCACCACGGTGTGCACCGCCAGGCTCCCGATCAACACCGGCGCCAACCCCTCGATCGGGCCCGAGAAGTCGCGTACGATCAACTTCGGCGTCGTGCTCACGCCGACCAGGTCGTTGCTGGTCTCGCTCGACTACTGGAATGTGCGCCTGCGCGACGCAATCGGCCAGATGGCGCAGGCCACGCTGTTCCAGCCGCAATACGCGAGCCTGTTCGTACGCGATCCGAAGACCAACGCCCTGCTGTACATCGACGACCGCCTGAACAACATGGGCGGCCAGCGCACCGACGGCATCGACGTGACGGCCACCTACACGCTGCCGCGCACGCGCTGGGGCACCTTCGGCGTCCAGTTCGACGGCACCTACGTGCACAGCTTCCGCACCCGCCTGACCAACGACAGCCCCTGGATCGACAGCGTCAACACCTTCGGCCCGCTCGACGCCAACGTGTTCACCTACCGCTGGCGCTACACGGCGTCGCAGAAATGGCGCAGCAGCGGCGGCCACTGGAGCTCGACGCTGTCGGAGCAGTACCGGCAGAGCTTTGAAGACTTGAACGCCGGCTCCCTGTTCTACCACCGCATCGACCCCTACCTGCTGGTGAACTGGTCGCTCGCCTACACGGGTTCGCGCAAGTGGTCGATCATGGGCGGGGTGAACAACGTGTTCGACCGCGACCCGCCGGCCGCGAACTACCGCAACGAGGGTTACCTCAGCGGGCAAGCCAGTCCGGTGGGCCGCGCGTTCAACCTGCGAGCGACCTACTCGTTCTGAACGGGCGGCAGCTTTTCCACGGCGGGTGACTGTAACGTTACAGTGCCCGCATCGATGCCGGGTTCGCCCGGCATCGGCGCACTCAACCGTGAAACGGTGTTTCCGCCACGCCCGTGACGCCGGGGCGCAGCATGACGACCGCCCCGGCCCAATCGTCCCCCTCGACCTTGCCGGCGGAGATGGACGTCACCAACAGGGTGTCGAGCCTGGCGCCGCCAAAGCTGCACATGGAGGGTTTCAACATCGGTACATCGATGCGCCTGTCCAGCCTTCCATCCGGCGTGAAGCGCAGGATGCACCCGCCATCATTGCCACAGATCCAGTAGCAGCCGTCGCTGTCGACCGCCGCCCCATCCGGCCGCCCGGCAAACGCATTCATGTCGACGAACAGGCGCTGCCTGCCCGGCATGCCTTCGTCGACGTCGTAGTCGAATGCCCACACCAGTTGGCGTCGGGGGTGCGAGTCGGACAGATACATGGTGCGCCCATCGGGCGACCAGGCCAGGCCGTTCTGCACCAGGAGGCCGGAGACGATGGGCGCCGATACGCCGTGCTCCGCGGTGTAGCGATGCAGGTTGCCCAGCGGCCGGTTGGCGGCAATATCCGCGCACATGGTGCCGCTCCAGAATCGCCCCTGGCGATCGCAACGACCGTCGTTGAAACGCATGCCGGGATCCAGGCCCCCGGCCGGCGTCGCCAGCTTCTGTTCGGCAGCCATCGGGCCACTGCCCAGTTCGAGGCTGAAAATGCCGCTCTCCATGCCCGCTATCAAGCCGCCACTTTGCTTGAGCGCGATCGATGCGACCATTTCCGTCGTTTGCCAGGTGTCGAGCCGGCCCGACGCCGCATCCAGGCGCCAGATCGTCCTGGCCAGGATGTCGACCCAGTACCATGCGGCCTGGTCGGCGCACCACAGCGGGCTTTCCCCCACGCTGCAGCGAACGCCGGCGACCATGTCGACGCCGTGTGTGTTTGTCATGTGAGTCATGTGGATCCTTGCATGATGGTTTGAAGCGCCGGTTCGCCGCATCCAGGGAAACGCCACTGTTCGCCCAGCCCGTTTCCCCGCACGCCGGGTGTCGTGGTTATTCGGCGCCGCGGCGTGCCCGCCAGGCTTCATAGAGCGGCAAGGTCTCCGGCGCCGTTGCGGGATACAGGCCGATGATCGATGCGCCGCCCGCCACCTGTTCGAGCACGAAGTCCTCGAAACGCTCCATCTCGAGCGCGTCGCGCGCGATCTCCTCGGCCAGGTGGGCCGGGATGCATACCACGCCGTCGTCATCGCCGACCATGATGTCGCCGGGATACACGGGGACCCCACCGCAGCCGATGGGCGCGTTCAGGTCCAGCGCATGGTGACGGATCAGATTGGTCGGCGCCGAGGCGCCGGAGCACCAGGCCGGCATAGCGAGCCGGGCGATACCGCTGGCATCGCGCAATCCGCCGTCGGTGACAATGCCGGCCGCGCCGCGCACCTGCATGCGCGTGGCCAGGATGCTGCCGGCCGACGCCACCGAGACATCGCCGCGGCAGTCCATGACCAGCACCGCGCCAGGGGGGATCTCCTCGACCGCCACGCGCTGCGGGTGGCGCGGGTCGCGGAAGGTCTCGATGCCGTCCAGATCCTCGCGCGACGGGATATAGCGCAAGGTGTAAGCCGGTCCGGCCAGGCGCTGCCCGGGCTTGAGCGGGCGCGCCCCCTGGATGAACACATTGCGAAAGCCACGTTTATACAGCAAGGAAGTCAGGGTGGCGGTGCTGACGGTCTTGAGGGTGTCTAATGTGCTGCGGGATACTGCTTGAGTCATGTTTTGGTCCGGTTAAATAGTCGATATGATCAATGCCACCTGCCCGGTGCCCGCACCGTGAGGGATGCTTGCGGTCGACACGGTGGCAGCCGCTTCATTGCGATGGTTCCGCTGTCGGCGGGGTGCGCTGGTCGCCGGCACGCAGTGCGGCGTACACCGGCGCCGTGTCGGGGCGCACTGCGCGCCACAGTAGAAAGGCTTCCGCGGCCTGTTCGACCAGCATGCCCAGGCCGTCTCGCGTATCTACGCCGTGCTCGGCCGCAAAGCGCATGAACACGGTTGGCTCCCTGCCGTACATCATGTCGTAAGCCAGGGCGCCGGACGCGAACACATCAGGGCGCACTGGCGGCAACTGATCGTCCATGCTGGCCGACGTGGCGTTGATGACGACATCGAAGCTGCCCTGCAGGGCATGAAAATCGCGGGCCAGGATGGTCCCGTGTGCAGCAAACCCCGCAGCCAGTCCGGCCGCCTTCGCCGCCGTGCGATTGGCGATCGTCAGCGATGCCGCGCCCGCTTGCAGCAGCGGCAGGATGGCACCGCGCGCCGCGCCGCCCGCGCCGAGCATCAGGACCTTCTTGCCCTTGAGCGCGACACCTGCGCCGTGTTCGATATCGCGCACCAGGCCCGCGCCGTCGGTGTTGTCGCCCACGATACGTCCATCGACGATATGCAGGGCATTGACCGCGCCGGCCGCACGGGCGCGCCCGGTCAGCGTGTCGGCCAGCCCGTGCGCCTCGAGCTTGAAGGGTACGGTCACACTCAGACCCTTGCCGCCCTGCGCCACGAAACCACGCACGGAGATGGCAAAGCCGTCCAGCGGGGCCAGCAAGCGCTCATAGGTGAGATTCTGTCCGGTCTGCTCGGCAAACGCGGCATGGATTTGGGGTGACTTGCTGTGGGCGACCGGATGGCCGATCACCGCGTATCGATCAGGTGCGTTCATTCGTTGCTTCTTTCAATTTGTATGAGATTCCCACGCTCTGCCACACTAAACCGATTTACTGTAACGATTTAGTAGCGGCAGCGCAGGTTACTGTCAAATCGTGTTCGCGTCAACCGGGCATCAATCGGTCTCGGGGGATCTCGCCAGGTTGATGCAATCGGTTTCAAGGTGTCCTGCCGGATGACGCTGCATTTCGCGGGGCTCTCATTTGCAACGTTTTACTAGAACCATGGACTATAATGCGGTTGTCCAGGCGACAATGCTGTGCGCCGGATGTTGAGCCGATTGAGAAACCATGAGCGAACCAAAGATTCAGGACGTCGCGCGCCTGGCGGGCGTATCCCCCTCGAGCATCTCGAACTACCTGAACAACCGGATGGGCCAAATGCGCCCGGAGACGCAGGCCAAAATCGAATGGGCGATCAAGCAGTTGGGCTACCGCCCGAACATTGCCGCGCGCCAGCTCAAGACCGGCGTCGCCGCCATGGTCGGCCTGCTCGTGCCGTCGCTGGCCAACCAGTTCTTCGGGGCGCTGGCCTGCGCAGTGGAGGCCGCCGCCGCGCGCTACCATTGTCACGTCATGACCTTCAGCACATTTCGCGACCCGGAGCGCGAGCGCACTCTGACGGCAGACCTGCTGGCGTATGGCGTACAGGGCGTGATCACCGGCTCGGCACTCAGCGACACCGATCACCTGGCATCGATTGCGGCGCGCTGTCCGGTGGTGGCGTTCGACATCAAGCAAACTGACGAGCGCCATTCCCACATCAACACCATTTCGATGGACAACGCGGCTGCCACCGGGATCGCGGTGGCGCACCTGGCCGCGCTCGGCCACCGTGCGATCGCGCTCCTGACGCCCCCGCCCTTCACCCTGAACCGGCAGGAGCGGGTGCGCGGTTTCCAGCACGCCGTCGCCGAAGCCGGCATCAGCGGCGAGTTGTTGATTACCGACGCGTCCGACATACCCAGCGACCCGCATGGCGACACCCAGTTGTTCGGGATGGGCCGCAGCAGCGCGGCGCGCATCCTGGCGGCGCCCTCCAGGCCGACCGCGGCCATTGCCATCAACGACATGATGGCAATCGGCGTCGGGGTCGGCCTCAAGCAGTTGGGCAAGCGGATTCCCGCGGATTGCTCGCTGATCGGCATCGACGACATTTTTTTCGCGGCCGCCCATGATCCGGCGCTGACTACCATACGCCAGCCGATCCAGGCCATGGCCGACGCAGCGGTCCAGCGCATCCTGGCGCCCGCCTCCGCCCCCGGCGGCGCCTTGTTCGCGCCGGAGCTGATCGTGCGGGCATCGACCGCGCCGCCCTCGCGCTAACTTGCAAGCGCGACATGAGGACATCATGACGCGATCGCGGCCAGCCAAACCGGCGTAAGTTTCCTCGCCGGCATGATGACCGGCACATTCTTCCCATACGAATTGGCTGCAACCATGCGCCGTTGCCGATCAACTAAATCGATGCACTAAATCGTTGCACCCGAACGATTTATCCTGTAGATTGGCTCGCACCGGGCTGGCCATCCTCGACGAGATGGTGATCGGCACGCGGTAAACGACGACCTCTACATTCGGGAGATCACCATGTCACGACGCTTCTCGACTCTCTTCGTATCGATTGCCCTGGTACTTTGCAGCGATCTTTCCGCTGCCGCCGACCTACCCAGGCCTATCCGCGTAATCCTCGTCGGCGACTCGACCATGGCAAGCGGGAGCGGCTACGGTGACGCCCTGTGCGCGCGCTTTGTTGCCGACGTCAAGTGCATCAACCTGGCGCGCGGTGGCCGCAGCACGTCAACGTTCCGAAAGGAACAACGCTGGGCCGAAGTCGAGACCCTGTTGCGCGACGGGAACGCCTTCAGCGCCACCTATGTGCTGATCCAGTTCGGACACAACGACCAGCCTGGCAAGGGTGAGCGCTCGACCGACCTCGTGACCGGGTTCGGGCCCAATATGGCGCGCTACGCGAGCGAGACAAAAGCGCTCGGCGGCGTGCCGGTCCTGGTCTCGCCGCTCGCTCGCCGGACCTTCAAGGGCCCCTATTTGAAAGACACACTCGGGCCTTGGGCTCAGGCCACCCGCGTGGCCGCGGCTCGCGAAAAGGCTGTCTTCCTTGACCTGCATGCCGACAGCATTGCTGCAGTGCAGGCGATGGGTCCGAAAGAAGCCGACACGCTGGCGGTGGCGCCGCCGGAACAAGAACCCGTCTCCTCCAATCCGAACGGCGTCGAAGTCGCCGGCGCACCGAAACGGGCGTTCGACTATACCCACGTCGGGGCCAAGGGCGCGGATTTTTTCGCCGGGATCGTCCAGGCGGAATTGACGGCAGCGATTCCGTCGATCAAACCTTACCTCAAGCAGTAGGCCAACCATTGTTGGCCAATGTTTCTCCACACCGCGTACTCAAGGACCGATAAAACGATTGGAGGCGACAATGCATATCAAGAATCTGAATTTCAACATAGTGGGTACAGGCTTGACCGTGACGATGCTGGTTGCCGGTTGCGGTGCCGGGAATACGGTCAGCAGCACCGGGACCAGCAGGATGTTATCCACCATCGCCACGACAGTCCCGCCGGGCAATCCCGGTCTGCGCGAATCAGACGGCACTCTCCATGTGATTCCTGCTCCAGCCGCCGCACCCACGATCGTCAATGTCGTCACCCGGGCAGCCGAATTAGGCAAGAACATTGATCTGGCCGATAACGCGAGCAGTGACCAGGCAGCCATCGATGCCGTTCTCGCCGATGTCGCACCTGGGAGCACCGTATATTTTCCGAACGGAACGTACAACGTTTCCACCATCGCTTTGAAAAAGAGCGGGGTCCATATCATGGGGCAAAGTCGCGACGGTGCCATCATCAAATCCGACCTTTCCCTGGCCGGTTCGGCCATGACCATCATCGGTTTGCACGATATCGTGGTGGGCCATCTGACGTTCACTTCGACCTGGGCTGGTACCTATTCCACCGATACGGCGCACAACAATCCGTCTGCCGGAGGTCCTCTCAACATGATTGCGACCGGCAAGAATACCTACAATGTCACGATCGACAGCGTCGTGTGCGAAAAGTTCGACCGCATCGGCGTGCGTATTGGCGGCGGTTCGCATGACATCCTGGTGAAAAGTTCGATCGCCCGTAATGCCACCGATGTCGGCGGGGGCGGAGCAGGTTACGGATTTGTCATCACCGGTGATTCCCACCTGGATGCCGGCACCAACCCTTTCCTGGGTAACCCGCTGAAAGACACTTATTTTGTGAAGTTCGACAACAATACGACTGTGGCGCCATATATTCGCCACGGCGTGATTGTCCAATACTGGGCGCACAATAACCTGATTACCAATAGCCACTTCGACGGCACCAGACTCGACTCGATTGATCTGCACGGTGAAGACGAATACGCCAACGAGGTCACCAACAACCCGATCACCAATTCGCAGCGTGCGGCCATCGCGCTGGGCAATTCCGGCTCCACCCATGACAAGACTGGCGTCTATAACTGGATCCACGATAACGATCTGGTCGGCAATACCCTGGGTATTTCGGTTGAATACGGCACCCAAGGCACGACAATCGAGAACAACACGATTCGTGACAATGCGTCGCTCTCTCCTGTCTCCCCGCGCGGCATTTTGTTGGGCAGCAGCACCGGCACTGTAGTCAGCAACAATACCATCTCGAATAACACCGTACCGGGATTTGTCGCTGTTTATCTGGCAGACAATACGGCCGAGGGCACGGAACCTGCAGGCGGTCCGAAAAACTGGACGATCAGCGGCAACACGGTAACCAACAGCGGGACAGCATTCAAGGATGCAGCCAGCCTCGACAGCGGCAATATTATCCAGTCCACGTGGTAGTCGGTCTCAAGCAAATGGCCGCCCTCGCCGAAGGCTGCGGCGGCAAACCGCTCACCCATCAGCGCGTGTGTCGCACCAACTGTCCGCCCGAAAAAACGGGCAGCGAGGGGCCGGGCGTATCTTCATGGATAGGGCAGAGGATGGGCGACAGGACCAGGAGTGGTGTCGCCTCGTGGCCTTCGCGGATCGTGTCCAGGAAGCCATGCACGGCCGGACCGAAACCGCGCAGGCGCATCAGATCCATGTTGACGACGTTGATACCGAGCTTGAGGCTGATGAAGTCGGCCTGCTGGTCCCGGATGGTGCGGGCCACGAAGGGATCGAGCAGCGCGCTGCCGCCCAAGCCCAGGTTGACCAGATCGACGCCGGCAAGACGGGCCGCCATGGCCGGCCAGATGCCCGTCGGATGCCGGGCGTTGGAGCCGTGGCTGATCGAGCTGCCGTGATGCAGCCAGGTTTTTCGGCCACTGTGCCCGGAAGCGTCCAGCGCTGCGTTGCTCCGCAAGGTGAAGAGCTCGGTGGCCTCGTCGTGAGGCAGCCAGATTTCCACCTCCTTGCTGCCCGCCGGCAGGTCGGCGAAGCGCAACAGGCCAGGCCGCCCTTCCTCGACCTCTGCCTGCGGCGCCGTGCCCGAGGACCATGTCGACGGGTCGATGCGCAGGACACGTCCGCCAGGGATCGTGCCTTGCCGGACCCTTCGTCCGTCGATCACCAGGCCGTAGGCGCCGTCCGGGCGGGGCGGCAGGTGAGCACCGCGCTCAGCGTGGCCCTGATCGGCGGGATCTTCTACACGGTCCTCGGTGGACGGGACGACCCGGCGCCGATCGCGCACGCCTTCGTCGCCGCCGCGCTGTGCATCGCCTTCTGCCTCGGCGCCGGCGCGGTGCTGGGCATGACGCTCGCGCGCCGCGCCGGCACTGGCATGCATCCTTCTGGAAAAAAGCCCGCCAAGACGAAGAAAGGAAACTCGCTCCCCCTTCGATGATCAACAGCCGGGGTAACGTGCTGATCCCACTAAAAATGTCAATCGCACAGCCGAAGTCATGCCCTGTTCGATACTTTGCCGGGTCGCGATACTAGGCCGGCGCCGGCGCCGGATCGAGCAGCTGGCGCCGGCCCGGCCGGCCGTGCCAGTATCCCGCGTCCGGCATGGCCGGCTTCTTGTCCAGGATGACGGGCCAGACTGCCGCGTAGTGGGCGTTGAGTGCGACGAACTCCTTCTGTTCCAGCGGCACGTTCGCTTCGAAGAAAATCGCGTCGACCGGACAGGCGCTCACGCACATCTCGCAGTCGATGCATTTTTCGGGATGAATGACGAGGAAGTTCGCTCCTTCGTGGAAGGCTTCCGCGGGGCAGACTTCCACGCAATCGGCATGTTTGCAGTTGATGCAGCTTTCGGTGACCACGTACGTCATTGCGTTGCCTCTTCAGGGTCGGGATGGTCGGGGCGCCACTGCTTCGGGCTCGATATGCAGCGCGAGCAGGAAGCGCGACACCATGTTGTAGGTGGCGATCACGCCGACGAGTTCCACCACGTGCTGGTGGTTGCCCAGCGCGGCGATCGCCGCCGCGAACGTGGCGTCCGCAGTGCGCACGTCGCGCGTCATCTCGAACGTCAGCCGGACGACGGCGCGTTCGCTCGCATCGAACAGGGCCGGGTCCGGCACACCGTGTTCGAGCCGCTGCAACGCGGCCAGTTGCTGGGCGGTGCCGCCGGCCTTCATGAACTCGGGGGCGTGATGGTGGAACTCGTAATCGGCACCGTTCAGGACGGCCACCAGGCAGATGGCCAGTTCGCGCAGCCTGGGCGACAAGCCGAGGCCGGTCCTGACCTCGCCCAGGAAGGCGTTCCAGCCCCTGGCGAAAGCCGGGCTTCGCAGCAGCATGCGGTCGAGGTTCAGCAGGCGTCCGCCGCGGCGGGCGAGGATGGCGTCGACGAGATCCTGCGGCGCCTCCGGGCCGGGCGCCGCATAGGGAATACGGGACATGGTGTCGTTCCTTTGCATTTCAGTGATGCGGTGGTCAATGGTCGCCTGCGCGCCGGCCGGCGATGGCCGCGTCGATAGCCTCTCCCAGCCGCAGGACGATGGCGTCGATGGCCGCGGCGTCGCAGATGAACGGGGGCGCCAGCAGTACATGGTCGCCGGCGCGGCCGTCGATCGTTCCGCCCATCGGATACACCATCAGGTCGCGCTGCATGGCCGCCGACTTGATGTCGGCGTGGAGGCGCCGTCCCGGATCGAAGGGCAGCTTCGAGCCGCGGTCCGCCACCAGTTCGACGCCCCAGAACAAGCCGCGGCCGCGGATGTCGCCGACATGGGGATGATCGCGGAAACGCACGTGCAAGGCCTGCTCCAGCTGGATCCCGCGGGCCTGCACGTTGTCGAGCAGGCGCTCCTCGCGGACCGTGCGCTGCACGGCCAGCGCAGCGGCGCAGGCCAGCGGATGGCCTACATACGTGTGACCGTGCTGGAACATCCCCGAACCCTTGGCGAACGCGTCGTAGACGTGCCTGGCCACGAACGTCGCGCCGATCGGCGCATATCCTCCGCCCAGGCCCTTCGCCACCGTCATCAGGTCGGGGGCCACGCCGTCCTGCGCGCAAGCATGCAGCGTGCCGGTACGTCCCATTCCGCACATGACTTCGTCGAGGATCAGCAGGATGCCGTGCTCGGTGCAGATGTCGCGGACCCGCGCCAGGTAGCCGGGTGCCGGCGGGACGGCGCCGAGGGTGGCGCCGACGACCGTTTCGGCCACGAATGCAATGACGTTGGCGGCACCCAGTTCGTGGATCTTCGCCTCCAGCTCGGCGGCGGCGCGCACGCCATATGCCTCGCCGGTCTCATGCGGGTGCCGGTAGCGGTATTCGTAGCAGGGATCGATGTAGTGGTTGTCGACCAGGATGGGCGCGAACTGGGCACGCCGCCAAGCGTTGCCCCCGACCCCGAGCGCCCCGAGCGTATTGCCGTGGTAGCTCTGGCGCCGCGAGATGAAGTAGCGGCGCTGGTGCTCGCCGCGCTCCACGAAGTACTGGCGCGCCATCTTCAGCGCCGCCTCGACGGCCTCGGAGCCGCCCGACACCAGGTACACGTGCGACATCCCGGACGGCGCCTGGGCCAGCAATTCCTCGCCCAGCGCCTCGGCGACGTCTGTCGTGAAGAAGCTCGTGTGGGCGTAGGCCACCTGGTCGAGCTGCGCGTGCAGCGCGGCCAGCACCGCCGGATGCTGGTGGCCGAGGCAGGACACGGCCGCCCCGCCGCTGGCGTCGATATAGCGCCTGCCCGCCGCGTCGATCAGATGGATGCCCTCGCCGCCGACGGCGCGCGGATAGGCATGATGGATTTGCCGATGCAGTAAGCGCGTCATGTCAGGTTCCCGTGCTCATGGTGTCCATATCCCCTGCGCCATCGCCGGCCGTGGCGGCGTGGGCATGCACCCGCGGCGCGGCAATCGGGATCACGCGGTGCGGTTCTTCTTCCTCGGTCTCGAAGAAGAACCGCACCTCGCCGAAGGCCGGCACCAGGTCGTCCAGCCAGGTGGCCTCGGGATCGAACTTCGCGTAGAACGGTCGCCGCGCCCAGTCCGGATTGCGCGCCTGCAGGAATTGAAGGGCGAAGACTTTTTCACCGCCGATCGTGACGATGCCGTCGATCGCCACCTTGCCGGGGAACGCGCTCATCGACGGCCCGCGCACCGTGCGCGCCAGTCCCGACACCTGCTGGTAAGCCGCCTGGAAGGTCTCGTAGGCCTTGGCCAGCGGCAGGCGGAAGTAGTGGCTCGGACCCGTATCGCGCTCCACGAACATGTAGTACGGGATGGCGCCCAGCCGCACGCCCGTGGTCCACAATTCCGCCCAGCCGGCCGGATCCTCGTTGATGTGGCGGATCAGCGGCGCCTGCATGCGCAGCGTGGCGCCCGATCCGACGATCCGCTTGACGGCGCGTTGCGCGATCGCCGGGCGCAGTTCGGCCGGGTGGTTGTAATGCCCCATGACGGACAGGTTCTTGCCGGCGTCGACCACCTTGCGGAACAGCTGGAGCAGTTCATCGGCATCCTTGTCCGTGACGAAGCGGTGCGGCCAGTACGAGACCGACTTGGTGCCGATACGGATATTCTGGATGTGCGCCAGCTCGGGCGCCAGCAGCGGCTCGAGGTAGCCGGCGAGCGCGCGGGTACTCATGATCAACGGGTCGCCGCCGGTGATGAGCACGTCCGTCACTTCGGGGTGCAGCTTCAGGTAGCTGACCAGTTCGTTCGATTCCTTTGCATCGAACTTGAGGTCGTCCATGCCGACGAATTGCGGCCAGCGGAAGCAGAACGTGCAATACGCATGGCAGGTCTGGCCGGCGCTGGGGAAGAACAGCACCGTTTCCTTGTACTTGTGCTGCAGGCCGCGCAGCGGCACGCCGTCGATGGACGGCACGTTGTGCGTCATCTGGCCCGCCGGGTGCGGATTCATGCCGAGCCGCAGGCGGCGCACCTCGCGTTCGATGGCGACTTCGTCCTGCTTGACCAGCACCAGGTCGCGCAGCAGCGCATAGTCCTCCGGCGCCAGCATGTCTTCGTGCGGGAACGTCAGGCGATAGATCGGATCGTCCGGCACATTGTCCCAGTTGATCAGTTCATCCATCACATACTGGTTCGTGCGGAACGGCAGGACGCGGGATACCACCAGCACGGCTTCCTGCAAATGCGTGGGCATCGCCGCCCATTGCGGCGCCTGCTGGATCGTCAGTCGGGTGTAGGGCTTGAATCGGGGTGCGGCAACTTCGACTAGCATGTCTTCCTCCATGTCCCATTGATGATTTGCGATGGCGCTGCGTACTGGCAGTGCAATGCTTTGATTCAACGCAAACATCAAAGCAGTTTCGCAATGCGAAAATTCGAAGTACGTAAGATTGACTTGCAGCAGTGCTTAGTATTCGTTCAAAGACCCTGTGGCACAAACGATAAAAATGCGCGACATTGTGCGTTTGAGGAAACAACGGTGAGAAGAAAACTCCCGAGCATGGAAGCCCTGATCGCGTTCGAGTCGGCGGCGCGGCACCAGAGCTTTACCCGCAGTGCGGACGAACTGGCGCTGACGCCCAGCGCGATCGGGCGGCAGATCGCAACGCTGGAAGACTACGTGGGACTGCCCCTGTTCAACCGCGTCAGGCGGCGTGTCAGCCTGACCGAGGTCGGCGAGACGTATGCGAAACAGGTGCGCGACAACCTGGACAGGATCGAACGCGACACCCTCGCGGTCGCGACCCGGAGCGGCGCCGAGGGCATCCTCGAGCTCGCGGTGATTCCAACGTTCGCGACACGCTGGCTGATCCCGCGCTTGCCGCAGTTTTACGCGCAACACGGGCATATCACGCTCAACCTCACGACCCGCTCCGAGCCATTCCTGTTCACGGATACGCCGTTCAGCGCGGCCATCCACTTCGGCAATCCCGTATGGCCAGGTGCCATCACCCAGCATTTATTTGGCGAAGAAATGGTTCCGGTATGCAGTCCGGAACTGCTGAACGGGTCAGGGTCCCTGGCGCCGTCGGCCTTGGCACGGCTGCCGCTTCTGCATCAATCGGCCCGCCCCGATGCCTGGCGCCAGTGGCTGGCGCAGGCGCGCGTGCACGATGTCGACTGCATGAGCGGCCAACGCTACGAATTATTTTCCATGCTGGTGGAGGCCGCGCGTGCAGGACTCGGGGTAGCGCTGGTGCCCCGCTTCTTCGTCCTGGCCGAGCTGGCAAGCAAAGAACTGATCGTGCCCAACGAGATGTCACTGCTCAACGACAAGGGCTACTACCTTGTCTATCCCGAATCGAAGCAGAACGCGCCTTCGCTTCAGCCGTTCAAGCAATGGCTGCTCAGCA
Organism: Massilia sp. Masssp94; assembly: GCF_059491305.1. Lineage (NCBI taxonomy): Bacteria > Pseudomonadati > Pseudomonadota > Betaproteobacteria > Burkholderiales > Oxalobacteraceae > Massilia > Massilia sp. Masssp94. Next base: position 5,658,247 of record NZ_CP168501.1, on the reverse strand, counting down.
TAGCGCGTGAGTACCGCGCTTCGACGCGGTGTTGACGACTCCGGCATCGCACCGGGTCGCAAGCCGCATGGTCGCGACCGCGCCTTATCTCGTGAAGAAATAGAAAAGCCGTTGATCATCCAACCTGAACGATCAACGGCTCGCCAAATCTTACTTAAAAATTAGTTACGACGACTCTTCACTCCCCATTCGATCATAAATGGCTGAGCTAAGCCCATGAATCGACTAGCGTTTTAACGGCACGTTCGGCTTAGTACCATCCGGGATACCACGCGGAATTCATTGATACGCGACTGGCAATAACCGGCATCAGGCAATCGATATTCCCGATCGTGCTCGCCATCGCGCTCTGGGCCATTACGGACATGGTAACGCGAATGGGATCTGCCGACGGCCCGCGAACCCTGCATACGAGATGAGTTCGGTGCATGCCCGCCAGTCACGTGCCTGTCGGCCACAGTTGCACGCCGAGAGCCGCCCTGGCGAGCATGCGAAACTCGGGAAGGTTCGTCCCGGGCGCGCTGCTCGCACAGCCACTACTTCTGCGAGGTAAACCATGCCGTGGTCAGGCATCCCACGAGGGCCCCGGCGATCACCGCGGAAATGGTATGCGCATTTAGCATGACCCGCGCATACATGGTCATCGCAACGATTACCGAGAGCAACAGTCCGAGCCAAAGGCTGTAGCGCCTGCCGATGAAATACACCGCGCACGACGCCATCGACGAATGTCCGGACGGCATGTTGATTGATCCGCCATTCGGCCGCTGGCCAAGCCGGGTGCGATCCACCCATCTGTCATCGAGAAAATGCTTCAATCCGTGCGTCACGACGGTGGTCGACACGCCCACGTAAAGCAGCTGGACGAGCCCGACTTTATCGCCCAGCACGAGCGGCAATACGATCTGTACGGCGGTCGGGACGAAGCGCACATAGTTCTCGGTCAACCTGACCTCCGCGGGAACGCTGGTGCCTGCCGGCAACACCGGATAGCTCGCCAATTTGCTCGGAAACGCCGCGCTCAGGACGATCCCGACGAGCAGGATGGCGACGAGCGCGAGCGGACGCCGGACTTCGGTATAGGCGAGACGGAATATCGATCGGTCGTTCATGGCTGGGTGATAAATTGGAACAGGTCGTTTTCCGGGACATAGACTGCGCTGCGCAAGCCCATCGCTCCCATGACGCTATGGAAGATGACGTCGTGGGAGGGCGGCTTGCGGAAACGCTGCGGCGTCGTCAGGGTGCCACCGCGCCGTACGAATTCGTCGGACGTCCATACCAGCAGCGGGACCATGTACTGCACCTCCGGTGCGATGGCCATCGGCACCCCGTGCAGGTACAGGCCGCCCTCCCCCAGCGATTCGCCGTGGTCGGACATGTAGAGCATCGCACTCGGCCTGGCCGTCGCCGACTTCAACAGCTGGATGACGCGGTGCAGGACCTCATCCGTGTACACGATCGTGTTGTCGTAGGCATTCACCAGTTCGCTGGGGCTGCATTTCTGCAGGTCGACGCTCTGGCAGGCCGGCTTGAACCGCTCGAATTCGGGCGGATATTTCTTGGCGTACTGCGGTCCGTGGCTCCCGCCCAGGTGCAGGACGACGAGGGTCTTGGTGTCGGGCTTCCCGTCGTGCAGGATCGCATCGAGGCCGTGCAGGAGCACTTCGTCGTAGTCGAGGCGCGCGCAATCCTGCGTGCACGCTTTCCGGATCTGGTCGGCGGTGTCGTAACGGCTCGTCTGCAGCGGCGGTTCGCCGAAATTATTCGTACGCCAGATCACCTCGACGCCGTGGCGATGGAGATAGCTCGGCAAGGGTTCGTCGTTGCCGGAGATTCCGTCCACACCGCGATGCGAAAGCATACAGCGCAGCGACGCGGTCGTGTACGTCGCGCAGGCGTGCGCCCCCGGGTAGGCCAGCACGCCGTCCTGCCGCAACCGGGGGTTCGTTTCGCGGCCATAGCCGAACAGGGAAAAATTCTGCGCGCGCGCGGCCTCGCCGATCACGAGCACGAACACCATGCCGCCGGGCCGCTCGGCGGTAATCGGCGGCAGCGGCTCCACAACGCGATGGCGCTCCGCCTCCGACTTGTAGTACCGCGCCGCGTTGATCACGTAGGACCACGGCAGTATCAGGCCGCCGAATGCCTTCGCGTTCTTGTCGATCCATAGCCAGCTCTGCGCATTCGCGTACAGCCAGGCGGAACCCAGCACCAGCGCGAGCACGAGCACCATGGCGCTGCGCACACGGTGCGCAGCGGCGACGCGCTGGCGCAGGATGAGCGCGGCCGGCACGAGCCCCAGGGCAATCACGTACAGGAGCAGCTTCGGATGCGCCAGTTCCGAAGCTTCCTTCACATTCGTGTTGACGATGTTTCCCACCATCGTCGCATCGATGACGATTCCGTATTGGACGATGAAATACAGGGCGGCGGCGTTACCGATGGCGAACACGGCGCACGCCAGTTTGAGAAGCCGGATCGAAACGAGGGCGCACAAGCCCAGCACCCCCAGCGAAATCGTCAGCTGGAATACGAACAGGGTGCCGATCGCCAGCGCGCTGCTCCAGTCGAAGCTTGCGCGGGTGGATGCCGCCAGGGCATACAACGGCCATTGGAACAACGCCGTGTTGGCGAGCGCCAGCGCCAGGATGAAGCGTACTGCGCCGGCTTCGCGGCTGCCCGCAGAAGGGCGGAGCCAGGTTGTCAACAAGCTTGTTCTCATGTCCGTGGATCGTCAGCTGGCCCATGACGCTCGCGCAGGGCAGCCGCTCATTATGGCCGACCGGACATGACAGCAATCCGACCTGGAGATTACAATTTTGTCAGGTCGCGCAGGATGACCCGCACGCTCAAGCCGGTCCGCTTCTCAGCATCGGAACATCCACCTTCCGCGTTCAGTGTGCGGCGCGGGCCGCCCGTTGCCGGAACAACAGCAGGCTGGTCAGGATGAACCCAAACAGCACGGCCGACGCGGAATACCGGCTCAATGCCAGGCCGCCGTGGTCCAGGGGCTTATCCAGGAAGTCGCCGACCACGGCCCCCAGCGGACGGGTCAGGATGAACGCGGCCCAGAACAGGATGGTGCGTGACATCTGGGTCCAGTAATACACGGCCGCGACCAGCGCGAGCGTGCCGCCGAACACGACGGCGGCGCCGGAATAGCCCATACCCGCGCTATCGGCGGTCCAATCGCCCAGTGCCGTGCCCAGGGTCTGCGAGAACATGATCGTGACCCAATAGAACGCTTCGGCCCTGGGCGAGCTCACGGTGCTCACCGACACGGAGCCGAGGCTGCGATGCCAGATGAAAAGCGAACCAGACAGCAAGAGCAGCAGCAAGGCCGAGCCGCCGGCGTAGCCGATGCCGAGCGAGCGATCGGCAAAGTCCGCCAGCGTCGTGCCGACCGTCGTGGTGGCGATGATGGTGACCCAGTACAGCAAGGGATGAAAGTGCCTGGCCTTGATCTGTGCAATGACAGCCGCCAGGAATACCACGGCGAAGATGGCCGTGCCGATCAGGTAGCCGAGGTTCATCGACATCGACACCGCGTCGCCGCCGGTTTCTCCCAGCGTGGTGGCGGCGATCTTGATGATCCAGAAGCCCAGCGTGACTTCGGGAACTTTAGCTAAAGGATGTTCTTTGGTTTTTTCCATGTGGTCAATCCTCCTTGTGCTGGTCGGCATGACGGTCCAGACGAAACCGAGCCGAGACATAGCTTGTCAGCGACTCGTGCTCGCTTCCCCCTGTTTTTTTCCCGAGAGCCAGCCGATCAGGCCCGGCAGCAGCGAGACAGCGACGATGCCGAGGATGACCACGGTCAGGTGCTCGGAGACCCATGGCAGGTTACCGAAAGCAACCCCGGCGCCGACCAGCGCGCCCACCCACAACAGGCCGCCCGCGATGTTGTAAGCCAGGAAAGTCTTGTAAGCCATATGCCCGAGCGCCGCCACGAAGGGGGCGAACGTGCGCACGACCGGTACGAAACGGGCCAGCACGATGGTCTTGCGCCCATGCCGGTCGAAGAAATCGTGGGTACGCTCCAGGTGCTCCGGCTTGATGAAGCGGATCCGCTGCTTGTCCAGCATCCGCGCGCGCAACTGGCCGCCGATCGCAAAGTTCATGCTGTCGCCGAGGATGGCCGCCAGGGCCAGCAGCGGCACCAGGACGGGCAGGCCGAACGTGCCCTGGGCGGCCATCGCTCCCGCCACGAACAGCAGCGAGTCGCCCGGCAGGAAGGGCAGGATCACGACCCCGGTCTCGATGAAGATCACCGCGAACAGCACGACGTAGACCAGGACCGCGTGGCTGGACGCGAGCGCGGCAAGGTGCGTGTCGAGGTGCAGGATCCAGTCGATCAATGAGCTCATCATCCAGGCATTCGGATAGCGTATCGAAGCGACAGGATAGCGAACCGTGCCATGCGCACGCCGAACCTGACAAAAATGTAATCGCGGCGTCCGCATTCCGTCATTCGCGTGCGGCCACAATAGCGCCTCCTCCAACTTTCTTCCCTTCATGGCTTCCGTACGCAAGAAGATGATCGTCGCGGCCGGTGCGCTGGCCATCGGCGCGGCCCTCGCGGCCGCGGCGCTGCACGACCAGGCCGGCGCGGCGAGCGCGCCGGCGCCCGCCAGGGAGCCCCTCGTGAGCGTGACCGCTACGCGCGCCGTCGACATTCCGGTCGACCTGGCGGCGCAGGGCCACGTCGTGCCACTCGATTTCGTCGACGTCAGGCCGCAACTCAACGGCACGCTGCTGGCCGTCCATTTCCATGAAGGCGATGCGGTTGCCCGTGGCCAGCTGCTGTTCACGCTGGACGACAGCGATGCCCGCGCCGCACTCGCCAGGGCCGAGGCCCAGGTCGGCCTGGTGCAGGCCCAGCTGGCCGACGCGCGGCGCGAGCAGCAGCGGGCGCAGGCGCTGGCCGCCTCCGGGTTCATCGCCCCGAGCGCGGTCGATACCGCCGCCAGCAAGGTCGACGCCCTGGCGGCGCAACTGCGCGCAGCGCAGGCCGAAGCCACCGCCGCCCGCACCACCGTGTCGCGCACCCGGATCGTGGCGCCGCTCGCGGGCCGCGCCGGCGCCGTGGTCGTGCATCCGGGCAGCCTGGTCCAGGCCGGCGCGCCCGCGCCGCTGGTCACGATCTCGCAGTTTTCGCCGGTCGGTGTCGACTTCAACCTGCCGGAACACGAACTGCCGGCCCTGCTGGCGGCGCGCGCGGCCGGTCCGGTGGCGGTGTCGGTCACCGACGCGGCCGGCGCCAGCGCCGAAGGCCGGCTGGCGTTCGTCGACAATGCCATCGACCGCGGCAGCGCGACCATCGCCCTGAAGGCGAGCTTCCCGAATCCGAAGCAGATGCTGTGGCCCGGCGGCTTCGTGCGGGTGGTCGTGCATGCCGGGACGAGCCACGGCGCGGTGGTCCTGCCGCCGCAAGCGGTCCAGGAAGGTCCGGACGGACGCTTCGTCTACCTGGTCGGGGCCGACGGCAAGGTGGCGCCCCGGCCGGTGCGGCTGCTGCGCATCCAGGACGAACTGGCGGTGGTCGCCGGTGTCGAAGGAGGCGTGCGCGTCGTGCTGGAAGGCGGCCAGAACCTGCGGCCGGGCATGCGCGTGCGCATCGCCGCGCCGGAGACGCCATGAACCTGGCCCGCTTCTGCCTGCAACGGCCGATCGCCGTCCTGCTGCTGTGGCTGAGCGTCATCGTGGCGGGCTTCGCCTGCTGGCTGCAGTTGCCGGTGGCTGCCCTGCCGGTCTACGACATGCCCACCATCCAAGTCGGCGCGCGCCTGCCCGGCGCCAGTCCGGAAACGATGTCGACCTCGGTGGCGACGCCGCTCGAAAAGCAGTTCTCCGCCATCCCCGGCCTGCTCGCCACGACCTCGAGCAGCATCCAGGGCGAGACCCAGATCACCCTGGAATTCGACGCCAGCCGCAACATCGATGCCGCCGCCGCCGACGTGCAGGCCGCCCTGTTCCGCGCATCGCGCTCGCTGCCGGCCGAGATGACGACGCCGCCCTCCTACCGCAAGGTGAACCCGGCCGACGCGCCGATCCTCCTGATCGGCCTGAGCTCCCCTTCCCTGCGCCTGAGCGACCTGAATGCCTTTTCCGACAACCTGATGGTGCCCGCGCTCTCGACCCTGAGCGGGGTGGCGCAGGTCAACGTGTCGGGGCAGAGCCGCTATGCGGTGCGCGTCCAGGTCGATCCCGACCGCCTGAACGCGCTCGGCCTGGCGCTGCCGGACGTCGCCGCGGCGCTGAAGGCCGCCAATTCGAATGCGCCGCTGGGCCAGCTCGACACGCGCCGCCAGATGATGAGCATCCAGATGGCGACAGGACTGATGAAGGCCGCCGACTTCGCCCCTGTCGTCGTCGCCACCGTAGACGGGCGCCCGGTGCGGCTGAGCGAAGTGGCGCAGGTGCTGGACAGCGTCGAGAATAACCAGAATACCAGCGGCATCAATGGCGCCAGTTCGATCTTGCTGCAGATCCAGCGCCAGCCTGGAGCGAACACGGTGGCGACCGTCGACGCGATCCGCGCCGCCCTGCCGAAGCTGGTCGCCCAGCTTCCCAGCTCGGTCAAGGTGACGGTCCTGAACGACCGCTCGGTATCGATTCGCGATGCGGTCCATGACGTCAACCTGACGATGCTGCTGACGATCGCGCTGGTGGTACTCGTGATCCTGCTGTTCCTGCGGCGCCTGGCGGCCACGCTGATCCCATCGATCAGCCTGCCGGTGTCGCTGGTCGGCACCTTCGGCCTGATGTTCGCGTTCGGCATGAGCCTGAATAACATCTCCCTGATGGGTCTCACCATCGCGGTCGGACTGGTGGTGGACGACGCCATCGTCGTCCTCGAAAACATCATGCGCCATGTCGAGGATGGAATGGCGCCCCGCGACGCCGCCATCAAGGGCACCAGCGAAGTGGCGTTCACGGTGGTGTCGATCTCGGTGTCGCTGGTGGCGGTGTTCATCCCGGTGCTGTTCATGCCGGGCACGATCGGCCTGTTGTTCCACGAGTTCGCGCTGGTGGTGGCGCTGGCGGTGCTGGTGTCGGCGGCGGCCTCGCTGACCCTGATCCCCGTGCTGGTGCCGATGTTCATGGCGCACGACGCGCATGCGCCGGGACCGGCGCCGGCCTGGAGCGCCGCCTTCGAACGCGGCTTCGCGCGCCTGCTGGCACTGTACGGCCGCGCCCTCGACCTGGCGCTGGCGCGCCGCGCCGCCGTCCTGCTGGCGGCACTGGCCACCTGCCTCCTGACCGCCTGGCTGTACCTGGCGGCGCCGAAGAGCTTCTTCCCGCAGGAAGACACCGGCCAGATGACAGTCAACGTCGACGCCCCGCAGGACATGTCGTACGAAGGTCGCCTGGCGGTGCTCAAGCGGATCGAAGCGGTGCTGATGAAGGACCCCGGCGTCAGCGACGTCGCCTCGAAGGTCGACCACGACACCACCAATCTCTATCTCACCCTGAAGCCCCGCGGCGCGCGCCCACCGCTGGCCGAAGTGCTCGGGCAGCTGCGCGCGGAGACCGCCTTCCTGCCGAACGTCAAGGTGTTCTTCAGCCCGGTGCAGAACCTCCGGATCGGCGGACGTGGCTCGAAAAGCACCTACCAGTACACGCTGCAGGCCGTCAGTCCCGCCTCGCTCGAGACCTCGGCCGCCCGCCTCGTCGAGGAGCTGGGCAAGTCGCCGGTGTTCGTCGGCCTGGCCACCGACTCCCAGCGCGACGGCCTGGAAGCGCGCCTCGAGGTCGACCGCGACAAGGCCGCGCAGCTCGGCGTCGACCTGGCCACCGTGCGCGCGACCGTGTATGCGGCGTTCGGCACGCGCCAGGTGTCGACCATCTATGCGCCCGAGGACAGTTACCAGGTCATCATGGAGCTGGAAGACCGCTTCCGGCGCGACGAGACCAGCCTGGAAAAAATCCACGTCCGCAGCAGCCAGGGCGCCCTGGTTCCGCTGAGCGCGTTCGCACGCGTCGGACGCGGCCCCGGCACGATGGCGGTCAATCACCAGGGCCAGTTGCCGGCGGTGACCATCACATTCGACCTGGCACCCGGCAAGTCGCTGTCCGACGCCGGCGCCGCCATCGACGCGGCGCGCCACGCGATCGCGCTGCCGGCGACCGTCTTCGGCGCCTTCGCCGGGCAGGCTGCGCTGTTCCAGCAATCGCAAAGCAGCCAATTGTGGCTGATCGCGATCGCCGTCGCCGCCATCTACGTCATCCTCGGCATGCTGTACGAAAGCTGGATCCATCCGGTGACGATTTTGCTGGGCATCCCGTCGGCCGCGGTGGGCGCCCTGCTGGCCCTGCGCATGACCGGCCTCGACCTGAGCTTCGTCGCCATGATCGGGATCCTGCTGCTGGTCGGGGTGGTCAAGAAAAACGCGATCATGATCATCGACTTCGCGCTCGACGCCCAGCGCCGCCTGGGGCTGGGGCCGGACGCCGCGGTGCGCCAGGCCTGCCTGCTGCGCTTCCGCCCGATCATGATGACCACACTGTGCGCTATCATGGGGGCCCTGCCGATCGCTTTGGGCCTGGGCAGCGGCGCCGAACTGCGCCAGCCGCTTGGCGTCGCGATCGTCGGTGGCCTGTTGCTGTCGCAGCTGATCACCCTGTTCATCACGCCAGTGCTGTATGTGTGGTTCGACCGGCTCGCCGCACCGCGCCGCACGTCTCCGCGGCGTGTCGCTGCGCCGATTGAGGCGACGGTGGAATGAGCCCGCGCCAGGGATAATAAACGGTTTGAAAGCGATCGAGAACGTGACCAAGATTCTGCTGGTGGAAGACCAGCCTACCGCCGCCGCCTACCTGTCCAAGGGCCTCAAGGAAGAAGGCATGGTGGTCGACGTCGCCCACGACGGGCCCGATGGCCTGCACCTGCTGCTGACCGTGCAATACGATCTGGCGATCCTGGACGTCATGCTGCCGGGCCTCGACGGCTGGACCATCCTTGAAACCGCACGCCGTGCGCAGCGCCAGACGCCGGTGCTGTTCGTCACTGCGCGCGATGCCATCGACGACCGCGTGCGCGGCCTCGAACTGGGGGCCGAGGACTATCTGGTCAAGCCGTTCGCGTTCAGCGAGCTGCTGGCAAGGGTGCGCGTTATCCTGCGCCGCAATGAGCGTTCGCCCGCGACGAGTGAGCCAACCGTGTTCGAACTGGGCGATCTCAGGGTCGACCTGCTCAAACATCGGGCCACACGTGGCACCGACCGGCTCGAACTGACTCCCAAGGAATTCGCGCTACTGTCGCTGTTGGTCCGGCGCCGTGGCGAAGTACAGTCGCGCACCGTGATCGCCGACCTGGTCTGGGACATGAATTTCGAGTCCGACACGAACATCGTCGAGGTGGCGATCCGGCGCCTGCGCACCAAGCTGGACGACCCCTATTCCGTCAAGCTCCTGCATACGGTACGCGGCGTCGGCTATGTTCTCGAAGTGCGCAATTAAGCTGTTCGACGCCGGGCGCTGGTCGCTGACGGCGCGCCTGAGCCTGTTCTTCGGCACGGCGACCGCAGTGATCGTGATCGGCGTCTCGGTCATGATGTACTCCGAGCTGGTGGAGCAGCTGCGCGACAAGGAGGAAGCCGAGCTGCGCGACGACCTCCAGATCCAGCGCGACGTGCTCGAACACCTGGCGCGCAGGCAGGTCCCCAGCCAGTGGCAGCACGAGTGGGGTGAGTACCAGGAGGATTACCAGAAATTTGCCTGGCAACTGGTGGCGCCGGACCGACTTGTCCTGGCTGCATCGTCGAACACGGCGCTATTTGGCGCCGCGCTCGCGCATGCCGGTATGCGGTCGGGCTTCGTGAGGTGGGCCGACCGGTCGCGCCAGCCGGTGCGTTATTACCTTGTACTCGACGTTGCGGCGGATCTGCCCGGCCGCGAAGCGGCGAAATTGCGGGGTCCTTCCCTCGGTCCTCGCGGCACGCTCCTGCGCGGCGTGCTGGATGTCTCGCAGGATCAGCACGTGCTGAGCGCCTACCGCGCCAAGCTGGCAGGTGTGATCGCCCTGGCAATCGTACTGTCCGCGGGCGCCGGCTGGCTGCTCGCCCGGCGTGGCCTGGCTCCGGTGCGGGCAATCAGCCGGGAAATCGGCCGCATCAACGCCGAGAAACTGCATGCCCGTATGGCGAGCGAGGCCTGGCCATCCGACCTGGGAGTGTTGGCCAGCGCCTTCGACGACATGCTGGCCCGGCTGGAGCAGTCGTTCGAACAGCTGACCCGCTTTTCCTCCGACCTCGCGCACGAGTTCCGGTCGCCGATCAACAACCTGGTCGCCGCTGCCAGCGTCACGCTGGCGCGCGCGCGCGCGCCGGCGGAATACCAGAACACCCTCGGCATCGTGGTCGAGGAAGGCCAGCGGCTCTCGCGCATGGTGTCGAGCATGCTGTTCCTCGCGCGCGCCGACAACGCCGGTCAGCACCTGCACCTGGAACGGGTGGCGCTGGCCGTCGAATTTCGCACGCTGGCCGACTTCTACGACATCGCGGCGGAAGAACAGGGCATCACCTTGGCGATCCACGGCGAGGCCGAACTGGACGCCGACCCCGTACTGCTGCGCCGCGCCCTGTCGAACCTGCTGACCAATGCCTTGCGCTACACCCCCCGTGGCGGCACGGTGAGGCTGTCGGCCGCGTGGGAGCACGACGCTGTCGTGATCGCGGTCAGCGACGACGGCGACGGTATCGCCGCCGAACACCTGCCCTTTCTATTCGACCGCTTCTACCGTGCCGACGCCGCACGCAGTTCGGCTGACAGCACGGGTCTGGGCTTGGCGGTGGTGCGCTCGATCGCCGAACTTCATGGCGGGACAGCCGAGGTCATTAGCACACCCGGCAAAGGCAGTACGTTTACGCTGCGTTTCCCGGCCAGGCAGACCATGCGCAATGAATTGTCATGAGTTCGGTAGGCGTGTGTCGCGCGAAAAAATGTTTAATGTGCGCGACCGCGACAACCAGAAATGAAAATGGCATACATCAGCGCAAAAGCGCTGATCTACAGATATGCTCGAGGAGGGGATGGGAATCGAACCCGCCTAAAGCGCTTTGCAGGCTGCTGCATAATCGCTTCGGCGCCGCAACACAACTAATGATTACGGGCTTTGAGCACGCTTAAAACAGTTCTGCACCGAGTATTTATGCTGCATAAAAAGCTCGCCGAAGCGAGCTTTTTTCAAATTACGAGAGCAATATTTCCAAAAGGAAATTTCACTCCCATTCAATCGTCGCCGGCGGTTTCCCCGAAATGTCATACACGACGCGATTGATACCGCGCACTTCGTTAATGATCCGGTTGGAGACCTTGCCCATCAACTCATGCGGCAGATGCGCCCACTGCGCCGTCATGAAGTCCAGCGTCTGCACGGCACGCAGCGCGACGACGTATTCATAAGTACGGCCATCGCCCATCACGCCCACCGATTTCACCGGCAGGAACACGGCGAACGCCTGCGACGTCGCCTCGTACCAGTTGGTCGGCGCCTTGCCGGCGTCGATGCCCGGCACGTGCGGCACTTCGAACGGGGTCTTGCGCAGTTCTTCGATGAAGATCGCATCCGCTTCGCGCAGCAGGTCGGCATATTCGCGCTTCACTTCGCCGAGGATGCGCACGCCCAGGCCCGGGCCCGGGAACGGGTGGCGGTACACCATGTCATGCGGCAGGCCCAGGGCGACGCCCAGCTTGCGCACTTCGTCCTTGAACAGTTCGCGCAGCGGTTCCAACAGCTTCAGGTTCAGCGTTTCCGGCAGGCCGCCCACGTTGTGGTGGCTCTTGATCGTCTGGCCCTTCTTGCCCTTGCCGGCCGATTCGATCACGTCAGGGTAGATCGTGCCTTGCGCCAGCCAGCGTGCGGCCGTCAGCTGCTTGGCCTGCTCCTGGAACACTTCGACGAATTCGCGGCCGATGATCTTGCGCTTCTGCTCCGGGTCGTTGACGCCGGCCAGGTGGCCCATGAACTGGTCGGACGCGTCGATGCGCAGCACCTTCACGCCGAGGTTCTTCGAGAACATGTCCATGACCATCTTGCCTTCGTCCTTGCGGAGCAGGCCGTGGTCGACGAAGACGCAGGTCAGCTGGTCGCCGATGGCGCGGTGGATCAGCGCGGCGGCCACGCTCGAGTCGACGCCGCCCGACAGGCCCAGGATCACTTCATCGCTGCCGACTTGCGCGCGGATCTTTTCGACGGCCTCGCTGATGTAGTCCGGCATGTTCCAGTCGCTCTTGCAGCCGCAGATCTCGTGCACGAAGCGGCCGATGATGGCTTCGCCCTGCGTCGTGTGCGTCACTTCCGGGTGGAATTGCAGCGCGTAGAAGCCGCGCTCTTCGTCGGCCATCGCGGCGATCGGGCAGCTCGGCGTCGAGCCCATCAGCTTGAAGCCCTGCGGCATGTCGAGGACCTTGTCGCCGTGGCTCATCCACACCTTCAGCATGCCATGACCCTCGTCCGTGACGAAGTCGTTGATGCCGTTCAGCAGTTTCGTATGGCCGCGGGCGCGCACCTCGGCGTAGCCGAATTCGCGGACTTTACCGTTCTCGACCTTGCCGCCCAGTTGCGCGGCCATCGTCTGCATGCCGTAGCAGATGCCCAGCACGGGCACACCCAGTTCGAACACGGCCTGCGGCGCGCGCGGCGAATCGCCTTCCAGCGTGGAGTTGTGGCTGCCGGACAGGATCACGCCGGAGGCGCCGTAGTTGCGGACGAAAGCGTCGCCGATGTCGTAGGGATAGACCTCGGAAAACACGCCGGCGTCGCGCACGCGGCGGGCGATCAGTTGGGTGACCTGGGAACCGAAGTCGAGGATGAGGATTTTCGAGTGCATGTATGTTTTGATAGTCAATGCAAAAACGCGGCCGGCTGGCCGCGTTTCGGGGGATCTTATTCCGTACGGTAGTTCGGCGCTTCCTTGGTGATCTGCACGTCGTGCACGTGCGATTCACGCATGCCGGCCGACGTGATCTCGACGAACTCCGCCTTCTCGCGCAGTTCTTCGATCGACGCGCAACCGCAATAGCCCATCGACTGGCGCACGCCACCGACCAGCTGATAAATGATCGCCAGCACGCTGCCCTTGTAGGCGACGCGGCCTTCGATGCCTTCCGGGACGAACTTGTCGGCCTTGCTCGACGCTTCCTGGAAGTAGCGGTCAGCGGAACCTTCGGCCATCGCGCCCAGCGAACCCATGCCGCGGTAGCCCTTGTAGCTGCGGCCCTGGTACAGGATCACTTCGCCCGGCGCTTCTTCCGTGCCGGCGAACATCGAACCCATCATGACGGTGTGCGCGCCGGCGGCCAGCGCCTTCGAGATGTCGCCCGAGTAGCGGATGCCGCCGTCGGCGATGCATGGGACGCCCGTGCCGGCCAGCGCTTCGGACACGTTCGAGATCGCGGTGATCTGCGGCACGCCCACGCCAGCCACGATACGCGTCGTGCAGATGGAGCCCGGGCCGATGCCGACTTTCACTGCATCGGCGCCCGCTTCCACCAGCGCGCGTGCGGCGGCGGCCGTCGCGATGTTGCCGCCGATGACGTCCACGTGCGGGTACGTCGTCTTGATCCATTTCACGCGGTCGAGGATGCCTTGCGAGTGGCCGTGCGCCGTGTCGACCACCAGCACGTCGACGCCGGCTTTCACCAGCAGGTCGACGCGTTCCTTGTCCTTGTCGCCCACGCCGACGGCCGCGCCGACGATCAGCTTGCCCTGCGCATCCTTCGACGCGTTCGGGTGTTCGTGCGACTTCAGGATGTCCTTGACGGTGATGAGGCCGCGCAGTTCGAACTCGTCGTTGACGACCAGCACGCGCTCCAGGCGGAACTTGTTCATCAGGCGCTTGGCTTCATCCGTGCCGGCGTCTTCCTTGACGTACACGAGCTTGTCGCGCGGGGTCATCTTGGCGCGCGCCTCGGCGTCCAGATCCTCTTCGAAACGCAGGTCACGGTTGGTGATGATGCCGACCACCTGCTTGCCCTCCACCACCGGGAACCCGCTGATGCCATGCTGCTGGGCCAGGGCCAGGACTTCGCGGATCTTCATCGTCGGCGGAATCGTGATCGGATCGCGCAGCACGCCGGCTTCGAAACGCTTCACGCGCGCCACTTCGCGCGCCTGGTCGGCCGGACGGAGGTTCTTGTGGATGATGCCGATACCACCTTCCTGGGCCATCGCGATCGCGAGGCGGGCTTCGGTCACGGTGTCCATGGCGGCGGACAGCAGCGGAATGTTCAGCGAGATATTCCGGGTCAGCTTGGTGCGCAGTGACGTGTTGGCCGGGAGGACGTTGGAGTAGGCCGGGACGAGCAGCACGTCATCGAACGTGAGTGCTTTCTGGAGGAGACGCATAGTTTATTTCCTATAGGCGCAAAAGCGAATTATACAGAAACTCCAGGAAAACGTCGCAAGCCTGGCAAAAAACGACTGAAATCACCCGAAACGCGCGATTGACAGTGGCCGCCAGGCATGGCGAAATCAGCACATGAACCGTTACCCTCTTCTGTTGCTGGCCGCCTTCCTGGCCGCACCGGCCTACGCCCAGTATTCCTGGATCGACGACCACGGCACCCGCGTGTTTTCGGACCGCCCGCCGCCGCCCGGCACGCCGCCGTCGCGCATCCTGAAAACGCCGCGCGGCGTGGCGTCGACCGAAGCCACGCCAGCCGAGGCCAACAAGCCCACGCCCCCACCCTGGCCGACCGCGACGCCGACTTCCGCAAGCGCGCGGCCGAGCGCGATGCGGACGAACGCAAGGCCTCGGCGGACGAGCAGCGCAAGGCCGACGACGCCGCGCAATGCGCCGCGGCCCGCCGCAGCGAGGCCGTGCTGACGTCGGGCGTGCGCATCGCGGAGATGGATGACAAGGGCGAGCGCGTCTTCGTGACGGACGAAGAAAAGGCGCGCCGGCTGGTTCAGGCCCGGCGCGTGCTGGCGGACTGTCCGTCCCGGTAGGATGGGCACCACGTGCCCACGCGTGACGTATGTGGCGTGTTGGCGTTGCGCGTGGGCACAGGGGTGCCCACCGCTACGCAGCGGTCTGCTTCTTCGCCGCGCGCTTGCGCCGCGAATCCTTCGGGTCGGCCACGAGCGGGCGATAGATTTCCACGCGGTCGCGGTCGCGCAGCGCGGTCTCCAGCGTCTTTTTCTTGCCGTAGATGCCTACCGGCTGGGTCACGAGATTGATGTCCGGGAACGCGGCCAGCACGCCGCTCTGCTCGATCGCCTGCCCGACCGTCGTGCCGGGTGCGACACGCAGCGGCCGGATGAACTCGTTCTGCGGCAACGCGTACATGACGTAGACTTGCAATTCCGCCTGCTCAGCCATAGATCACCTCGGCACGCTTGCAGAACGAATCGACCATTGTGTTGGCGATCATGCCGAACACGGGCCCGACGAGCTGCTCGAGGATAATGCTCGAGAACTCGTACTGCATGTCGAAGTCGATCTTGCAGGCGTCGGCGCGCAGGGACTTGAAGTTCCACGTGGCCTCCAGCATCTTGAAAGGGCCGTCGACGAGGTGCATCTTCATCTGGCCCGGACGCTGGTTGTGATTCGATGTGGTGAAGCTCTGCTTGACCCCGTGGAAGTTGATTTGCAGGCAGGCCACCAACTTCTCATCGCTGCGTTCGAGCACTTTCACGCCGCTGCACCAGGGAAGGAATTTCGGATAGTCCTCGACTTTCGCGACCAGATCGAACATCTGTTCCGCGCTGTACCCGAGGAAAACTGATTTGTGCACTACTGCCATTGGTCAACCGTTTGTTATGATGTTGGTTACGTTGCGTCGCGCTCGACATTTCAGAAGCGCGACGACGGTAGTTTAACCGACGCGCGGAAATTAGCGATTTCATGAGTATTATTGACAATAAAAAAGCCTTTTTCGACTACTTCATCGAGGACCGCTACGAGGCCGGCCTCGTGCTGGAAGGGTGGGAAGTGAAGGCGATCCGCGACGGCCGCGTGCAGATCAAGGAAGCGTACGTCGTCGTACGCAACGGCGAACTGTACCTGTTCGGCGCGCACATCAGCGCCCTCACGACCGCCTCCGCCTGGAGCCATCCGGAAGCCCTGCGCACGCGCAAGCTGCTGCTGCACAAGGCCGAGATCGACAAGCTGGTCGGCAAGGTCGAGCGCTCCGGCTACACGCTTCTCCCTCTCAACCTGCACTTCAAGGGCGGCCGCGTGAAATGCGAAGTCGGCCTCGCCAAGGGCAAGAAACAGCATGACAAGCGCGATACCGAGAGAGACCGCGACGCCAAGCGCGAGGTCGACAAGGCGATGAAGCAGCATCGCCGCTGATGCCGATCAGTGCGGCTGTGGCTCCGGCATGGCCGACGAATGGTGGCTCGTGATCAGCCATTTCCCGCCTTCCCACCGATACGTGAACGTGTAGCGGGCATGGACCACCTGCCCCGTCGCGCCGAACGTGAACGTGTACAGGCCGGCGTCCACCGCCGTGTCGCAGGCGATGTCGACGAAGCGCAGGTCGATGACGCCGGACGGCCGGCTCTCCAGGAAGTGCCTGAAGTAGTCTTCCTTGTCGGCCGGCGTCAGGCGCGGCACGTTCGACACGGTCGGCAACAGGATCGAACGTTCAGCGTAATTGGCAACGACCTGGTGCGGATCGCCCGTCTTGAGCGATGCGTTCCAGCGGTCGAACAGCGCGGTGATCTCCTGTTCGCTGGCGCGCCGGCAGTGCCCGGGTTGCGCGTCCGGCGCGACCGGCGACCCAGCGCAGCCCGCCAGCATGCAACAGATCGCGGGTGGGATGCCCAGGCCCAAGACCCTGGACGCACGCGCCTGACGTCCGGAGACACGCATTGGATGCTCCTTTCGGCGACCATGCCGATTCATGACAACCGTTGGACAGCACCGATGCCGATCCGTTCCGCGCCCCGCGCAGGGCTTTACCGATAACTCTGCAATTCCCGCGATCCCGTCACCAGCGAGCCCGCGGCCGGCGTACCGCCACTGTAGGCGATTGCCCGCACCATCTTGAGGGTGCGCGTGTCGCCGCCGGACGCATCGCGCCAGCGCGTGGCGCTTTCCGTCCGCGTGATGCCGTTGACGGTCCAGGTCGTCGTCGAGACGAACTTGTAGGCGCTGAACGTGCCCGCGGCGATCGTGATCGTCTCGATGCCGGACAGCGTGCCGTTCTGCGTGTAAGTCACACCGGCACCGCCGTTGCAGGTCTCGGTGTATTGCGCGGCCCAGCCGGCGCCGACGGCCAGCGTTGCCGGTGCCCCCTGGCTGCCCTGGTACGTGCAGTGCGTCACGGCCGTGCCCTTATCGATCGTCATCGCGGCCACCTGCCCGGCCGCGTCGTACTGGAAGTCCGTCGGGTACAGGGTCTGGTCGACCGCGCCGGACACGACGCGGTTGTGCGAGGGATCTTCTTCGTGCACGGCGAACGTGCCATCGGCATTGACCGCCGTGACGTCGTCGTCCGTCGTGCGGTGTAACGTGTTGTTCAGGGTGTCGGCCTGCTGGTCGACATAGACGAGATGCGCGCCCGCTTTCGGCGGCACGAAACGGTAAGTGACCGTTGCCGCCGCCTGCGCTGGGGCGCCGCCGCTACTTCCTCCGCCCCCGCAAGCGCTCAACAGCGCCGCCGCAACCAGACCCGCCAGTATCGTTCGATGCATCGTTTCCCCATTCCACGGAATTGAATGAGGAATTATTGCCGGGATGATCCCGGCCTGACCACTTACGGATTCGTAAGGTTCGTCAGGCCGCCGCCACCCGCTCCTTTGCCATCGCATTGCCCAGCTGGCACGCGCAGAAGCTGGCCACCAGCCCCACCGCCACCCCGCACGCAAGCTTGAACGCGCTGTCGAACAGCAGCGGCGCGACGAGGCCGGAGACGAGTGCGAACGACATCATCTGGATGAACGCCAGCATCGACGACGCGAGGCCGCGGTTGTCGGGGAACAGGCCCAGCGCGCTCACCTGGATCGCGGGCATCGCGACGGCGAGGCCGAACGTGTAGACCATCAGCGGCAGCACGGCCCACGGGATCGTCACCGCGTCGCCGGCGGCCGCCGTGTAGCCGACGTTCAGCACGCACGCGAGGAGCATCGTGCCGAAGCCGATGGCGCGCATGCGCGGCGCCGGGATGCGCGCGGCGCGCTTGCCGCCCCACGCGGAGCCGATCACCATGCCGCTGATCAGCGGGATGAACATCCACGCGAACGCCGTCTCGGGCAGGTGCAGGATCTCCATCACGAAGTTCGCGGCGGAGCCGATGTACAGCGACAGCCCGCCGAACGCGAGGCCCACGGACAGCGACAGTAGCACGAATTGCGGATGCCCCAGCACCTTCAGGTAGTTGCGCGCGATGGCCACGCCGTGGAACGCGTGGCGCTTCTCGCGCGGCAGGCTTTCCGGCAGCAGCTTCCAGGTCGCGAGCAGCATCACGGTGCCGAACAGCGCGAGGAACACGAACGTCGCGCGCCAGCCGAACGTCACGTGCAACCAGCCGCCCAGCACCGGCGCGATCGCGGGCGCGAGGCCGAACACCATCATGATGTGCGACATGATGCGCTGGGCGTCCGCGCCCGTGAAGCGGTCCTGCACGATGGCCTGGCCGATGACGGAGCCGGCCCCCGCCGACATGCCCTGCAGCGCGCGGAACAGCAGCAGCCAGCCGAACGTGGGCGCGAGCGCGGCGCCGGCGGAGGCCAGCGTGTAGACCGTCAGCGCGACCATGATCACGGGACGGCGGCCGAACGAATCGGACAGCGTCCCGTAGAACAGCATCATGAACGCGAACATGAAGAGGAAGACCGACAGCGTCTGCTGCACGGCCACGGGGCCGACGTCGAATGCCCGGCCGATGGCGGGAATCGACGGCAGATAGGTGTCGATGGCGAGCGCGCCGACCATGCCGAGGCAGGCGAGGATGACGGTGAGGAGTCTTTGCATATGCATGCCTTGAATAAAACATCGGCTCTGCAGGATGCGAGCGTCCGAGGGACGAAATTGTAGCGGGATTTGGATCAACCGTGCAGCGCGCCGCCGTTCACGAGGCGGCGCGCCGGAACACCGAGGGCACGCAGGCGCAGCCAGTGCCGCCTGCGCGCACGCGATCAGTCGGGATGGTACAGCGACATGCCGAAACGCTCCGTGCGCGGCATCCAGTTGCCCTGGTAGTCGGCGGAGACGAGCACGCGTTCGGCGCGGCCCACGAGCAGCTTGCGCGGCACGAGGCCGATCACGCGCGAGTCGGCGCTGTTGTCGCGGTTATCGCCCAGCATCAGGTATTCGCCTTGCGGCACCGTGACGGGACCGAAGGTGCGCGGTGCCAGCACGTCCGGCATGATCTGGATGTGGCGCGGCCCGCGCGCGGCCTTGTCGCCCCACGTCTCGGCCAGCTGCAGCGCGCGCATCGCGGTGCCGCCGACGGAATCGAGCGAGTGTTCGACGACGCGGTAGTCGGCACCCTTCCCGTTGATGTACAAACGTTCGTTGCGCATCTCGACGACGTCGCCCGGCAGCGCGACGACGCGCTTGATCAAGAGGGTGTTGTCGCGCGGGGAGCGGAACGTGACGATGTCGCCGCGCTGCGGCTCGCCCAGGTGCGCGAGCACGACGTTCGTGAGCGGCACCTTGAGGTCGAACGCGAGGCGGTTCACGAGCACGACGTCGCCTTCCAGCAGGTTCGGATGCATCGACGCGGACGGGATCGGATTCCAGTCCGCGACCGCCGTGCGGAACACGCCGAACAGGACGAGAAACGCCAGAAAGCCTTTGTTGTTGCGCGCCCAGTTCTTCATTCAGGTCTCCCGCTCGTGGAATGTTCTTGTCGCTCTGCCGATGTTATACGCGCGCTGACTTAACCGAGAATTAAGACGCGCGTATGCATAGGCCTCACCGGGTTTTCGTGCGAAAAAAACGCCACGCTTCGTCGGCCGTATCGACGTCGTGATTCATCGGACCGAGGATTTTCTTCAACAGCCAGGGCAGTTCCTCGTCCTTCGACGCGTTGATATGGCCGCCGCCGTCGATGCGCAGGAACTCGACCTGTACACCGGCGGCGTCGCCGCCCCACACCATGCGCGTGGCCGTCGTCGGATCGTCGGTGCGCAGATGCGGAAAGCGGAACGTGGCCGGCGCGCCGGACAGGCCGTCCGCCTGCCGCCATGCCGCCACCGTCGCCTGTCGCGCGGCGTGTAGCCGCCGAAGCTTTCCCGGCCGAGGACCGCGGCCGCCGCTTCGCCGTGGCCATGCAACAGGATCACCACGGGACGCTTGCCCGGCGCCTCGGGCACGCCCGGGTCGAGCACGAGGTAGCGGCGCTCGCCTTCCGGCCGCGCCAGCGTGTGTGCCGCGTACCCGGCGGCATGCGCCGCCGTTGCCGTGATCAGCGCAATGCATGCCGCCAGCCGTGGAATCGAACCTGCCATCTGCCACCTCCTCGTCGAATCGGAATGGCGATGGTCGCACGGGCCGGCGCGGCCGTCACCTCGCCGGATCGACAGGTCGCGCGGGCCTGAACGCGAACCAGGTCCCGACCAGCACGGGCAGCGCCAGCGCGGCCGCGGCGATCACGTCCCACACGCCGTCTGCCAGCAGCCCCGCGACGAGCCCGAACACGGTCGCCGCGCCCAGCAGCAGCGGCATGCCCCACACGCGGCCCAACGACGCCGTCATCGCACCTCTCCTTCACGTGCGAGCGCGGGTGCGGCGTCCGCCTGCGCACGTGCCGTCCGCGCCGCCGCGCGCCCGCGCCGCAGCCACAGGTACAGGCCGCTGCCCAGCACGACGATCGTCGCCACGTCCAGCAGCGCCCACACGAGTTTCATGCCGGCGCCGCCGTAGTCGCCGAAGTGCAGCGGCTGCGACAGCAGCAGGGTCTTGAGGTACCACGGCAGCTCCCTGCGGTCCGTCACGGCGGCCGTCTGCGCGTCGACCAGCACCGGCTGGTACAGGCGCGACGTCAGTGCCGCGTCGCCATGCATGTACACGCCGTAGTGGTGCGGCGTCGCGAACGGCGTGCCGGGGAACGCGATGAAGCCGACGCGCATGCCGGGCGCCGCCGCTTCCGCATGGCGCACCGCCGCCTCCATCGACGCGAGCGTCACGGGCGCGGCCTGGCCCGCGTAAGGCTTCGTCATCTCGGCGATCTCCGTCACTTGCCACACCTTCAGCAGCACGTCGGCCAGCGTGTTCACGACACCCGTCGCGCCCACGACGAGCGCCCACGCGAGCGTGACGATGCCCAGCAGGTTGTGCAGGTCGAGCCATTTCAGGCGCGCCGTACGGCCCTGGCGGACGGTCCCGAATTCCAGCTTGCGCATGAACGGCGCGTACAGCACGACGCCGGACACGATGGCCACGAGCAGCAGCAATCCCATGAAGCCGAGGAACAGCTTGCCCCACACGCCTGCGAACAGGTCGACGTGCAGGTGGAAGAGGAATTGCATCACGCCGCCGCCCTCGATCGGCGGCTCGCCGACGAATTGCGCGGTGCGCGCGTCGATGGCGATGCTCTTGAAATCCGGGTCGTTCGCGTGAGCGCCCATCGTCAGGAACCACAGCGACGGTTCGTCCGGCTCCTGCGACATGTACATCATGACCTTGTCGGGATAGCGCGCCTGGCCGGCGGCAATCACGCGGTCGAGGCTCGCCGGCGCCTGCGGGGCCGACAACTGCGGCGCCTCGATGTCGTTGCCGAGCAGGTGGCCGATCTCGTGGTGATAGATCAGCGGCAGACCCGTCAGGCACAGCAGCAGCATGAAGACGGTGCAAATGAGGCTGCTCCAGGTATGGATCCAGGACCAGCGGCGGAGGTGTGCGGGAGACATGAGCGGGAAACGGGGCGGGATTGTTGCGGCTGAGGCTAAATAATAATAGTTCTCATTTACGAACGCAAGAACGCTCCGTATAATGAGAATTATTCTCATTAAACAAACAACGTTACCATGAAGTCCGCACCGTTTCCCCGCACCATCCTCACGCCGATCGCCGTCGGTGCCCTCCTCCTCGCCGCCTCGGCCTCGGCCCAGACGACCGACGACGGCATCGCCACCGTCGTGGTCACCGCGTCCGCCGACGCGTCGGCGCAGGGCCTGCCGTCCGCCTATGCCGGTGGCCAGGTGGCGCGCGGCGGGCGTCTCGGCCTGCTGGGGAACGTGGACATCATGGACGCGCCGTTCAACGCCACCAATTACACGCACGCGCTGATCCAGGACCAGCAGGCCAGGAGCGTCGCGGACGTCGTGCAGAACGATCCGTCGGTGCGCGTGGCGCGCGGCTTCGGCAACTACCAGGAGCTGTACGTGATCCGCGGCTTCGCGGTGAACTCGGACGACCTCGCGTATAACGGTTTATACGGTTTGCTGCCGCGCCAGTTCGTGGCGAGCGAGCTGCTGGAACGCGTGGAAGTGCTGCGCGGCGCGAACAGCTTCATCAACGGCGCGGCGCCGGGCGGCGGCGGCATCGGTGGCATGATCAACCTGCTGCCCAAGCGCGCGCCGAACGCGCCCCTGAACGAAGTGACGGCCGGCGTCGAATCGGGCGGCCAGGCTTACGTCGCGGCCGACGTGGCGCGCCGCTTCGGCCCGGACAACCGCGCCGGCATCCGCGTGAACGCCGTCCGCCGCGACGGCGACACGGCGGTCGACCGCGAACAGCGCGAGCTGTCCGTGTTTTCCGTGGGCCTGGACTACCGCGGCGACAACTACCGCGTGTCGGCGGACGTCGGCTACCAGGACCATCAGCTGCGCAACGGCCGCCCCAGCGCGACCGTGGGCTCCGGCCGCGCGATCCCGGCCGCACCGGAAGCCGACAGCAACTTCGCCCAGCCGTGGACACATTCGAACGAGCGCGACACGTTCGGCACCCTGCGGGGCGAAGTCGACCTGGCGCCGCACGTCGTCGCGTGGGCGGCACTGGGCGCACGCGAAGGCCGCGAATCGAACGTGATCTCCTCGCCGACGACGACCGACAACAACGGCGGCACCGTGATGACGCGCTTCGACAACGAGCGCAAGGACAATGTGCGCACGGGCGAGATCGGCGTGCGCGGCGACTTCGCGACCGGCTCCGTGAAACACACGGTCAGCGCCACCGCGTCCGCGTTCGAATCGAAGTCGGACAATGCATACGCCTTCGGCGACTTCGCCGGCTGGAACTCGAACCTGTATCGCCCCGTCGACGTCGCGGCGCCGGCCGCGAACGCCTTCACCGGCGGCTCGCTCGCGAACCCGCTGCTGACAGCAAAGAGCATCCTGTCCAGCTATGCGGTGGCGGACACGCTGTCCTTCCTGGACGACACCGTGCGCGTGACGGCCGGCGTGCGCCACCAGCGCATCAAGTCCTACGGCTACGACTACAACACGGGTGCGCAGAACAGCGCGTATGACGAAAGCGCCAACACGCCGGTCGCGGGCATCGTCTACAAGCCTTTAAAAAACGTGTCGATCTACGCGAACTATATCGAGGCGCTGCAGCAGGGGCCGACCGCATCCGGCGTCGGCGTCATCAACCAGGGCCAGATCTTCGCGCCGTACACCTCGCGCCAGAAGGAAGTGGGCGTGAAGTACGACAGCGGCAAGCTGGGGATGAGCGCCGCGCTGTTCTCGACGGCGCAGCCGCTGGGCTATATTGAGAACGGCGTGTTCGGCGTATTCGGCGAACAGCGCAACCAGGGCCTGGAACTGTCCGTGTTCGGCCTGCCGATGCACGGCCTGCGCGTGCTCGGCGGCCTCACGCTGCTGGACGCCGAACAGCGCCGCACGGTCGGCGGCATCAACGACGGCAACGATGCGATCGGCGTGCCCCGCACGCAGTTGAACCTCGGCGCCGACTGGGATGTGCCGCAGGTGGCGGGCCTGTCGCTGAACGCGCGCGCCATCACGACGTCGCACCAGTACGCGGATGCGGCCAATACGCAGCAGTTGCCGTCGTGGACGCGCCTCGACCTCGGCGCCACCTATGCGACGCGCGTACTCGACCGCGACGTGACCGTGCGGGCGCGCGTGGACAATGCGTTCGGGCGGAATTACTGGGCGTCGGCGGGCGGCTATCCGGGCTACGGCTATCTGGTGCTCGGCGCGCCGCGCACGTTCACCGTGTCGGCGACGGTCGACTTCTGACGTTCGCGCCAAGCGCCGGCGTCATCACGTCAGGCCGATGTGGATAGCCATGCCTACCCACACGGCGAACGCCGCCGCCGCGAGGCAGGCGGCGTACGCCACCAGGGCACGCCCGCGCTCCGCTTCATCGCGGCTGCGCACGAGATAGTAGGGAATCGTGGCGACCGTGAGCGCCACGACCGCCACGCTGAGCCAGCGCGACCTGCGGAACCCGCGCGCATCGCTGTCGCCGCGGTACCATAAAAAACCCAGGTAGCTGACGGCGACGCCGACGACGAAGTGCAGCTGCGCTGCCGCGTCGGCATGGCCGGCATCGAGCAGGCCCGTGCCGGCCATCAGGACCATGATCCACAACACGACACGCTGGTGACTCATCGCGGCTCCTTGCGCCGCGGCGAATCCGTCAGCGCGATTTGATGACGTCGGACAGCTTACGGAAGCGGCTGAAGTTGCCGTTGATCATCATCACGCCTTCTGCGACTTCACGATCGTCAGCGCCGACGCGATCAGGCCGCTCATGTCGCCCATGTCGGCCGGAACGATGACCGAGTTGTTCGTCTTGGCCAGGTTGCCGAAGGCGTGCACGTACTCTTCGGCCACGCGCAGGTTGACGGCATCGATGCCGCCCGGCGAACGGATCGCCTCGCCCACCTGGCGCAGCGCGCTGGCGCTGGCCTCCGCCAGCGCGATGATGGCCGCAGCCTCGCCCTGCGCGCGGTTGATGGCGGCCTGCTTCTCGCCTTCCGAGCGGGCGATGGCCGCTTCGCGCTCGCCGCTCGCGATGTTGATGGCTTCCTGGCGCCGGCCCTCCGACGCGGCGATCAACGCGCGCTTCTCGCGCTCGGCCGTGATCTGGCGCTGCATCGAGTGCAGGATCTCGGCCGGTGGCGTGAGATCCTTGATCTCGTAGCGCAGCACCTTGACGCCCCAGTTGGCGGCCGATTCGTCGATCGCGTTGACGATCGTCGTGTTGATGTGGTCGCGCTCCTCGAACGTCTTGTCCAGTTCCATGCGGCCGATCACGGAACGCAAAGTCGTCTGCGCCAGCTGGGTGATGGCCTGGATGTAGTTCGACGCGCCATACGACGCGCGCATGGCGTCCGTCACCTGGAAATACAGGATGCCGTCGACCTGCAGCTGCGTGTTGTCCTTCGTGATGCAAACCTGCGGCGGCACGTCGAGCGGGATCTCCTTCAGGCTGTGTTTATAGGCGATGCGGTCGACGAAGGGCACGACGATGTTCAGGCCCGGCGCCAAGGTAGCGTGGTACTTGCCGAGCCGCTCCACCACCCATGCGTGCTGCTGCGGCACGACATTGATGGTCTTGATGACGAACACAATGGCGATGATGAAGATCACCAGCGCGACGGTTCCGAACGTGAATTCCATGGGTTTCCTTCCTTGAAAAAGGTGATGGTCAGGCGAGCAGTTCGTAGGCGACGCTGCCGAGCCCCGCCGCGACGACAAGCACGAGGCAGAAGCCGCCAAGGCGCAGCAGGGCGCGGCCCTTCTGGCCGGACGGACGGCTGCGCACGAGGTAATACGGCACGGCGAGGACCGCGAACATCACGATGCCCACGTTGAGCAGCGCCGTGCGGCGGTATTGGTGGGCGTCGCTGTCGAGGCGGTACCAGCAAAAGCTCAGGAAGCTGAACAGCACCGTCGACAGGACGGCCCAGCCGTTCGACTGGACGCCCAGTGCCATCTCGCGCGCGTCGACGACGCCGAACACGAGGGTCAACGCCACCAGCAGGGTCAGGACGTGCTTCTTGGTCATGGATTGCCCACCACGAGTCGGCTGCCGTGCACTTCGACGATGCGGAATTCGCCCGCATGCGGCGCGACGCCCTGCCCGAGCTCCACGTCCCACAGCGCGCCGCGGTACATGACGCGCGCGCGGCCGTTGTCCCAGGCGGGCACGGTCACGCGCTGGCCGATGTCCAGGTTGACGTTGCGGTCGCGCTGCGCATCCGCCCGCGCCGGATGGCCGAAGCGCGAGCGGTGCAGCAGCCACGTCGCGAGCACGCCGACTGCGGCGGCGGCGATCGCCTGCCCGGGACCGCCGGCGCCGGCGAGCGCGACGATGCCGCCGACCGCGAGACCGATGGCGATCATCAGCAGGTAAAACGTCCCGGTGAACAGCTCCAGGATCACGAGCACGCCGGCCGCTACCAGCCAGCCCATCCATTCAGCCATGGTTTCCTCCGTGGTCGGATCGAAAGATAAAAAACCCCCGCCGCCCGCTACGGGTGACGAGGGTCGCGTAATTGATATCGGGTTCAATGATTGTGTCGGTGATCAAATCGTTATCGCCAGTCTAGCGCGTCTGTGCGCGGAGTCAACGGTCCTGCTTCGGCCTGACGAGTACGGCGTCGGCCGGCGCGGCGCAGGCGCCGCCTCCGAAGGCACCTGCTCCTGTGCCGCGCGCGCCATCGGATTTTTCTCGGGCAGGTCGAGCAGCGAGCCCCCGTCGTCCAGGGCCAGCCCCTCCGCATTCGCCCGGCATTCGCGCTTCTCGGCGCTGCACATCGACTTGCACAGGCTTGCATCGGCGGCATGACCCGCGCCTGCCCACAGTGCTCCCATCATGATTGTCAACCAGGCCAGGCGCTTCATTCACATCCCCGACAAAACTATTTGCCAAAGTGTAACGTTTTTCCGTGCCAAGTCAACAACTTGTTGCTTCAGGCTCAACATCGTGCCCGCGTTGATGCATATCGCGTCGTAACCCGCTTGCCGCGGAAGATCAATTTCCATGTGGAAATAAACGCCAATAATGCGATGCATCGCCTTCTGGAGATCCGCCATGTTCAGACGTCTGTTCGCCGCCTTCCGCACCCGCACGACCGCCGCCGCCCCGGCGCCCGCCATCGACGATGTCATCACGGCCTGTGACGAACACGGCCGCCAGGTGGTCATGGCGCGGGAGGAATGGCGCGACAAGGTGCTGCATCCGCAACTCAAGCAGCACTGGGACACGGCGGACGCGTTGTACGGCACCATCCTTACCGCTCTGTCCGACGGCTTCGCGCCCGAGTTGCTGACGGCGGCCGCGCGCCTCGTCGAGATCGACGGCCTGCCGGAACGCAGCCATGTCACGCATGGCATCGTGCTGCTGGAAAGCGGCAGGCACGACGAGGCCGAGGCCGTGCTGCAGGCCGGCATCCGAAACTGCGGCGAGACGGCCGCGCTGCTCACCAACCTCGCCAAGGTGAAGCACGACCGGGAAGACTCGGCCGGCGCGTCCGACCTGTTGCGGCGCGCCATCCGGCTCGACCCGAACTTCGAGCACGGGTTGAACGGCTGGCTGGCCGTCGAGCGCGCGCGCGCGGGCGAAGCGGGCTTCCTGCAGGCGCTGCAGGAAGCGTGCGCCCTCCCCCGCAGCTGGCGCGCGCGGCTCCTGCTGGCCCGGCACCATCTCGCCGCCGGCGACCTCCCGGCGGCGCGCGAGCAGTACACGGCCGTGCTGGCCGAGGAGGACGTGGATGGCAGCGCCCTGATGACGATGGCGGCCGACCTCGGGCAGTATGGCCACACGGGCCTGATCGTCACGCTCGTCGGACCCGTCTACGACCCCACCCGGCACGGTCCGCAGGCCGCTTTCCACCTGCTGCGCGCCTGCCTGGAAACGGAGCGCGTGGCCGAAGGCGAGGCGCTGCTGGGGCGCCTGCGGGCCGTTTCGCCGCCGCCTTTTACACGCCACCTGGATGAGTTTGAACGCGCGTTCCACCAATTGCACGGGACCGAAGCCCACGCATAAAAAAACCGCTGCAAGGTGATCTGCACCTCGCAGCGGCTTTTCATTGGAAGCTCAACGGCTTATTGCATCGACGCCAGCTTCTGCCACGTATCGATCACCGAGTCCGGGTTCAGCGACATCGATTCGATGCCCTGCTCCATCAGCCACACGGCGAAGTCCGGGTTGTCCGACGGCCCCTGGCCGCAGATGCCCACGTACTTGCCCTTCGCGCGGCAGGCCTTGATCGCCAGGGTCAGCATGGCTTTCACGGCCGGGTCGCGCTCGTCGAAGTCCTTGGCCAGCAGTTCCATGCCGGAGTCGCGGTCCAGGCCCAGCGTGAGCTGCGTGAGGTCGTTCGAACCGATCGAGAAGCCGTCGAAGTACTCCAGGAACTGCTCGGCCAGGATGGCGTTCGACGGCACTTCGCACATCATGATGACGCGCAGGCCGTTCTCGCCGCGCTTCAGGCCATATTTCGCCAGCAGCGCGATGACCTTCTCGGCCTGGCCCAAGGTACGCACGAACGGGATCATGATCTCGACGTTGGTGAGGCCCATCTCGTCGCGCACGCGCTTCATGGCCATGCATTCCATCTCGAACGACTCGGCGAAGTCCTCGGCCAGGTAGCGCGCGGCGCCGCGGAAGCCCAGCATCGGGTTTTCCTCGTCCGGCTCGTAGCGCGAACCGCCGATCAGCTTCTTGTACTCGTTCGACTTGAAGTCGGACAGGCGCACGATGACGGGCTTCGGCCAGAACGCGGCGGCGATCGTCGCGACGCCTTCGGCCAGCTTGTCGACGTAGAATGCGCGCGGCGACGCGTGGCCGCGGGCGACCGACTCGACGGCCTTTTTCAGGTCGTTGTCGATGTTCGGGTACTCGAGGATCGCTTTCGGGTGCACGCCGATGTTGTTGTTGATGATGAACTCCAGGCGGGCCAGGCCCACGCCGCCGTTCGGGATCGACTGGAAGTCGAACGCGAGCTGCGGGTTACCGACGTTCATCATGATCTTGGTCGGGATGGCCGGCAGGTCGCCGCGCGCCGATTCCGTCACTTCCGTTTCCAGCAGGCCGTCGTAGATCCGGCCCTCGTCGCCTTCGGCGCAGGACACGGTCACGAACGTGCCGTCCTTCAGCGTTTCCGTCGCGTCGCCGCAGCCGACGACGGCCGGCACGCCCAGTTCACGGGCGATGATCGCCGCGTGGCACGTGCGGCCGCCGCGGTTCGTCACGATGGCGGAGGCGCGCTTCATCACCGGTTCCCAGTTCGGGTCGGTCATGTCGGCGACGAGCACGTCCCCCGGCTGCACTCTTTCCATCTCGGACGGGTCGTTGATGACGCGCACCGGACCGGCGCCGATCTTCTGGCCGATGGCGCGGCCCGAGGTCAGCACGGTGCCCGTGCCCTTCAGCTTGAAGCGCTGCTGGGAATCCGTCGCCTTCTGCTGCGACTTCACGGTTTCCGGACGCGCCTGCAGGATGTACAGCTTGCCGTCGCGGCCATCCTTGCCCCACTCGATGTCCATCGGGCGCTGGTAGTGCTTCTCGATGATGACGGCATATTTCGCCAGCTCGACGACTTCCTCATCTAGCAGCGAGTAGCGGTTGCGCATTTCGATGGGCACGTCGACGGTCTGCACGGAGCGGCCGGCCTTGGCTTCCTTCGTGAACTCCATCTTGATCAGCTTGGAACCGATGTTCTTGCGGATGACGGGCTTCTTGCCCTGTTCCAGCATCGGCTTGTGCACGTAGAACTCGTCCGGGTTGACGGCGCCCTGCACGACGGTCTCGCCCAGGCCGTAGCTCGACGTGACGAACACGACGTCCTTGAAGCCGGATTCCGTGTCGATCGTGAACATGACGCCGGCGGCGCCCGTGTCGGAACGGACCATGCGCTGCACGCCGGCCGACAGCGCGACTTCGGCGTGGGTGAAGCCTTTGTGGACGCGGTACGAGATCGCGCGGTCGTTGTACAGCGACGCGAACACGTGCTTCATCGCTTCCAGCACGTTGTCGATGCCGACGACGTTCAGGAACGTTTCCTGCTGGCCCGCGAACGAGGCGTCCGGCAGGTCTTCCGCGGTGGCGGACGAGCGCACGGCGAACGACACTTCCGTGTCCGAATCGGCCACGAGGCGGTCGTAGAAGGCTTCGATTTCGGCCTGCAGGCGCGGCTGGAACGGGGTGTCGATGATCCACTGGCGGATCTCTGCACCCGCGGTGGCCAGTGAACGTACGTCGTCGATGTCCAGGCCTTCCAGGCGCCGGGCAATGCGGTCACCGAGAGAGGGACCGCCGTCGACCGAGTGGTTCAGGAAGTCGCGGAAGGCCTGGGCCGTGGTGGCGAAGCCGCCCGGCACGCGCACGCCGGCCTCGGCCAGCTGGCTGATCATCTCGCCGAGCGACGCGTTCTTGCCGCCGACCGACTCGACGTCGGTCATGCGCAGGGTCTCGAACGAGGCGACGTAGACCGCTTCGCTCGCGCCGGCCGCTGTGGGATCGGGCGCCTTCAATACTGCATTCGACAGGTTAGTCATGGTAAAACACCTTTTTGATGATGGAAATCTGTACGGCGGATGCGCCGACGGCCGGATGACGGACGAGCCTGGCTAGGCAGCGGCGGCGCGCCGAGCAATCGTTGCTCAAGGCGGGCTTCGCGCGGCAGGCTGGTCGAGTTTCCGGGGGATTTCTTGTTATTCTTGGCGTCGTAAAGCACAATCCAACAACCCGTTCCCAAGCATTTTACCGCGCGCGACCGGGTTTCACAGCCCAACGAGCTGCAACTTTGTCATTATCTGTCTAAAAAACATCATGTCTTTCGCTAACACCCCAGGCAGTCCGGGCGCCGCGCGCACCGTTTTCTTCGTTTCCGACGGCACGGGCATCACGGCGGAAACCTTCGGCCACGCGGTGCTGAGCCAGTTCGAGATGCGCTTCCGGCAGATCCGCCTGCCGTTCATCGACACGATCGACAAAGCCTACGCGGCCGCCCGCCGCATCAACGACGCCGCGATCGCCGACAACCAGCGCCCGATCGTATTTTCCACGCTCGTGAAACACGACCTGTCCGCCGTGATCCGCGCCGCGCAGGGCATGCATATGGATCTGTTCCAGACGTTCGTCGCCCCGCTCGAGCAGGAATTGCGGGTGAAGTCGACGCACACGATCGGCCGCATCCACAACGTCGTCGACACGGAGGAATACAAGAACCGCATCGAGGCCATCAACTTCTCGCTGGCACACGACGACGGCCAGTCGCACAAGAACCTGGCGGATGCGGACGTGATCCTCGTGGGCGTGTCGCGCTCGGGCAAGACGCCGACGAGCCTGTACCTCGCGATGCAGTACGGGATCAAGGCGGCGAACTACCCGCTGATCCCGGACGATTTCGAGCGCAACAAGCTGCCGTCGGCGCTGCCGCAGTTCAAGCACAAGATATTCGGCCTGACGATCACGCCGGAACGCCTGTCCGAGATCCGCAACGAGCGGCGCGCGGGCAGCAAGTATGCGTCGCTGGAGAACTGCCGCTACGAGGTGAACGAGGCCGAGCAGCTGATGCGGCGCGAGGGGATCCGGTGGCTGTCGTCGACCACCAAGTCGATCGAGGAGATCGCGACGACCATCCTCCAGGAGATCAAGCCGGACCGGCGTGAATATTAGAAGAAATGCCGCCAATCCTCGAGCCAGCCGGGAAACTCGTCGGCCGGCATCGGATTGGCAATGTGGTACCCCTGCGCATACGTGCACCCGAGCCCCTGCAGGAAATCCCAGTCCTGCCGCGTCTCCACGCCGACGGCGACGGACATGCGATCGAGGCTGTGCGCCAGCCCGAGGCACGATTTCAGCACGGTGCCCAGCTGGCGCTTCTTCGACGCGCCGTCCACGAACGAACGGTCGATCTTGAGTTCCGAGAACGGGATGCGCGCCAGGATCTGCAGGTTCGAGCGCCCGGTGCCGTAGTCGTCGATCGCGAGGCCGAAGCCCAGCATGCGCAAGCGCACGAGGCGTTCGATGAAGTCGGCGTCGAAGCTGAGGATCGAGGATTCCGTCATCTCGAACGTCAGGTAGTCCGGCAGCACGCCGTGGCGCTGCATCGTCGACGTCACCTGGCGGATGAAGTTCGGATGCGCCAGCGTCTCCGGCGCCAGGTTCAGCGAGATGGAGATCGGGATGCCCTGGTCGTGGTAGCGGCGGCACCGCTCCACCGACATTTCCAGCATCGTCCAGTCGAGGAAGTCGATGCGGTTGTTCGCTTCCAGCGCGCCGATGAAGGAAGCAGGTCCCAGCACGCCGTGCTCGGGATGGCGCCAGCGGGCGAACGTCTCCAGGCCTTTCACCTGGCCCGTCGCCAGTTCGATCTTGGGCTGGAAGAACGGCTCGAACTGGCGCTTCTGCAGGCCCACGCCCACTTCGGCGAACGTGAAGCTGGGGCCGGGCGCTGCCGCCGGCGCGCGCCGCGGCGCCTGGTAATTGTCCAGCAAGGCCTTGAGTTTCGTGCTGGTGACGGGCTTGGCGACAGTACCCAGCAGGTCGACGCCATGCGCCTGCGCGAGGCTCTCGACGGAGAACAGCACGCTTGCCGGCTGGGCGCCGACGACGATCAGCCGCACGTCCGACTTCAGCGCGGCGATCGCGCGCAGCAGTTCGAGTCCGTCCATGCCGCCCAGGTCGAGGTCGATGACGGCGACGTCGATCTTCGGGGTAAAACCCGCCTGCAGGGTGCGCAGCGCCATCGGGCCGTCCGGCACGTCGGTAACGCGCGTGGCGCCCACCTGGCCGAGCGCCTCGATCAGCGCGCGGCGCTGCACCGGGTCCGCTTCCGCGACCAGGAAGTGCAAAGAGTGCAACTGCGTTTGCCCCATGTCCATCTCGACTCCGTCATAACGTGCACGAAGCGTAACCGAACAGGCTTATCGCGTCTACGCCTGCTGTTGTTGGCGCAGCTGTTCGAAGAAACACACGGCCGCGCACGCGGCCACGTTCAACGATTCCACGGCGCCCGCATGCGGGATGACGACGCGGTGCGTGGCCAGGTTCAGCAGCGCATCCGACACGCCCTGCCCTTCATGGCCCAGCAGCCATGCGACGGGGCGGGACAGGTCCACGTCGTAGATCCGCTCGCTGGCATAGCCGCTCGTCGCCAGCACGGGCACGTCTGCCTTCCGGATCAGGTCCGCCAGGTCGACGTTCTCGAAGATCTCCAGCACGAAATGGGCGCCCATCGCGGCGCGCAGCACCTTCGGCGACCAGATCGAGGCGGTGCCGGGGCTGCAATACACCTGCCTGATGCCCGCCGCGCCCGCACTCCTGAGGATGGAGCCGGCATTGCCCGGGTCCTGCACGCCGTCCAGCAGCACGGCCGATTGCACCAGGGCGTCCGGACGAACAGGCCGCGGCGTCTCGACGAGGAACAGCAGATGGATGCCGTGTTCGACCTGCGACAGCGCGCCGAACAGCGCGTCCGGCAGCGACGTGGCCGGCGCCGTCACGCGGTCGACGATGGCGGCCACTTCGGGATTCGCCAGCGCGCCTTCGGACACGATGCAGTGCACGGGCTGTCCGACGAGGTCCAGGTACGCCTGGCACAGGTGCACGCCGTCCAGCAGCGAACGGCCGGCCTTGCGCAGGGCCTGGCTGCTGCCCGCGAGGTGTTTCAGTTCCTTGTAAAACGGGTTGTCGCGCGACGTGATGCTCTTCATGCGAGCTCCCCGAACAGGTCGGGTTCGAGCAGCGCGCGCACGGGCGCGAAGCTGCGCCGGTGCACGGGGCTCGGACCGTGCTCGCGCAGGCGCGCGAGGTGCAGCGCCGTCGAATAGCCCTTGTGCTGGTCGAACGCATACTGCGGATACGTGTCATGCAGCGCGACGAGCGCCGCATCGCGCGCCGTCTTCGCGAGGATCGACGCGGCGGAAATCGCGTGCACCTTGTCATCGCCCTCCACCACCGCATGCGCGCGGATGTGCGGCGCGAACTGCGGGCAGCGGTTGCCGTCGATGAGGGCGATGGTCGGCACGGTCGCCAGCTGTTCGACGGCGCGGCGCATCGCCAGCATCGTCGCCTGCAGGATGTTCAGCGTGTCGATTTCCGCGTGCGAGCACTCGGCGATGGCCCACGCCAGCGCGTGCTCCCTGATCAGCGGGGCCAACTCGTCGCGCCGCGCTTCCGTCAGCTTTTTCGAGTCGCGCAGGCCCTCGATCGGACGGGCCGGATCGAGGATCACGGCGGCCGCGAACACGGGGCCGGCCAGCGGGCCGCGCCCGGCCTCGTCCACGCCGCAGACGATGTCGTCCAGCGTGAACGGCCGGTTCTTCGGCGGGAGGCCCGGGTAGAAATCGACCGCCTTCGTTCTCGTTTTTCTCATGCTTTGCCTATCACCTCGAGCACGGCGCGGGCGCTTTCGCGCGCGCTGTCGCGCAGCAGGCTGTGATGCATTTCGGTGAAGCGCTCCTGCAGCCTCACCCGGTTGTTCTCGTCCGTCAGCTGGAACCAGACGGCGTCCGCCAGCGCTTCCGGCGTCGCGGCGTGCTGCAGGAATTCCGGCACGACGAAGTCGCGCGCCAGGATGTTCGGCAGCCCGATCCACGGCAAATAGCCCATGTTCCGGATGAGCAGCCACTCGGCCTGCAAGACCTTGTACGCGATCACCATCGGCTTCTTGTACAGCGCCACTTCCAGCGTCGCGGTGCCCGAAGCCGCCAGCACGGCGTCGGCCGCCGCGATGCACGCATGCGATTCGCCGTCGACGAGCTGGAGCGGCACGTCCTGCAACCCGGCCTTCGCCAGCAGCTCCATAAAATACGCTTTTTGCCGTTCGCCCGCCATCGGCGCGATGAAGCGCACGGACGGATCCCGCGCCGCCAGCAGTTGGACTGTCCGGACGTAGGGCTCAGTCAGGTACTTGATTTCCGACATGCGGCTGCCCGGCATGACGGTCACGACGCGCGCGTTCTCCGGCAGGCCGAGCTGGCGGCGCGCGGCAAGCACGTCGGGCACCAGCGGGATCGTCTCCGCCAGCGGATGGCCGATGTACGTGACGGGCACGCCGGCCGTTCGATAGATCTCTTCCTCGAACGGGAAGATCACGAGCATGTGCGAGACGGCGCGCTGGATCTTCTTGATGCGCCCGCCGCGCCACGCCCAGATCTGCGGACCGACGAAGTGCACGGTCGGGATGCCCGCCGCGCGCAGCTGCTCTTCCAGCCCGAGGTTGAAGCCGGGGTAGTCGGCGCCGATGAACGCGGCCGGACGCTCGGCCAGCAGGCGGTCGCGCAGGCGGTTCTGGATGCCCTTCAGTTCGCGGTAGCGCAGCAGCACGGGCAGCAGGCCGCGCACGGTGAGCGTGTCCATCGGGACGTCCGACGCAAGGCCCTGCTCCAGCATGCGCGGACCGCCGATGCCGGAAAAGGCCACGCCCGGCAGGCGCGGCTTCAGCCCCGCCATCAGGCGCGCCGCGAGCAGGTCGCCGGACACTTCGCCCGCGACCAGCGCGAGCTTCACGGATTCAGCGGACGATGCCACGGCTCGCGTTGTCGAGGAAGTCGCGCAGCGCGCGGATGTGCTGTGCGGCGTCGCCGGCGGCGGCTTCCTCTTCCGCCAGCCTGGCCTTGGCTTCTTCCAGCGTCAGGCCGGAACGGTAGATGGTCTTGTACGCGGTGCGGATCGCGTTGATCTGCTCGCGCGTGAAGCCGCGGCGCTTGAGGCCTTCGATGTTCACGCCGTGCGCCTCGGCCGGGTTGCCGGAGACGAGGACGAATGGCGGCACGTCCTGCGTGAGGCTCGTGTACATGCCGATGAAGGCATGCGCGCCGATCTTGCAGAACTGGTGCACGCCGCAGTAGCCCGACAGGATCGCCCAGTCGCCCACGTGCACGTGGCCCGCGAGCTGCGCATTGTTCGAGAAGATCGTGTTGCTGCCCACCTGGCAGTCGTGCGCCAGGTGCGTGTACGCGGACATCCAGTTGTCGTCGCCCAGGCGCGTGACGCCGGCATCCTGCACGGTGCCGAGGTTGAACGTGCAGAATTCGCGGATCGTGTTGCGGTCGCCGATCTCCAGGCGGGTCGGTTCGCCGGCCCACTTCTTGTCCTGCGGGGCGGCGCCCAGCGACGCGAACTGGAAGATGCGGTTGTCGCGGCCAATCGTCGTGTGGCCTTCGATGACGACGTGCGGACCCACGACCGTGCCCGCGCCGATGCGCACGTCCGGCCCGATGATCGAATACGGGCCGACTTCGACGGTGGAATCCAGCTCCGCCTTCGGGTCGACGATCGCGCTCGGGTGGACCTTGCTCATCACTGTCCTGCCTTCTCGTTCGCGCGGATGGTGCACATCAGCTCAGCTTCGACGGCGACCTTGCCGTCGACGCTGGCGACAGCCTTGTACTTCCAGATGCCGCGCGAGGTGCGCAGGATCTCGATGTCCATCTTGAGCTGGTCGCCCGGCTCGACCGGACGCTTGAAGCGCGCGTTGTCGATGCCGACGAAGTACACGACGGAGTTCTCGTCCGGCTTGACGTTCATGGTCATGAACGACAGGATCGCGGCGGTCTGCGCCAGCGCCTCGATCATCAGCACGCCCGGCATCACGGGCTTGTGCGGGAAGTGGCCGTTGAAGAATTCTTCATTGACGGTCACGTTCTTGATGGCGGTGATGGTCTTGCCCAGCTCATAGTCGACCACGCGGTCCACCAACAGCAGCGGGTAGCGGTGCGGCAGGTATTCCTTGATCTCGTTGATCCCCAGGGTCTTGTTGGTCGCGGTGGTGGCTTCAGTCGTCATTTTTGTTCTGATGGTTCGGTCAATTGTTTGATCTGTTTTTCGAGGCTGCGCATCTTCTCGCGCAGCGAGGACAGGTTGCGCACGATGGCGGCGCTCTTTTCCCATTCGGCGTTCTTGGCGAGCGGATAGAAGCCCGTGTACTGCCCCGGCTCGAGCACGGAGCGCGACACCATGCTGCCCGAGGAGATATGGACGTTGTCCGCGATTTCCAGGTGCCCCAGCACCATCGCCGCGCCGCCGAACGTGCAATTCTTGCCGATCTGCGCGCTGCCGGCTACCCCCACGCAGCCCGCCATGGCCGTATTCGCCCCGATGCGGCAGTTATGGCCGATCTGGATCTGGTTGTCGAGCTTCACGCCGTCTTCGATGATCGTGTCGTCCAGCGCGCCGCGGTCGATGGTCGTGTTGGCGCCGACGTCGACGTCGTCGCCCAGCAGCACGCGGCCCGTCTGCGGGATCTTGATGTACACGCCGTTCTCGCGCGCGAAGCCGAAGCCGTCGGTGCCGATCACGGCACCCGAGTGCAGGATGCCGCGCTTGCCGATCCTGCAGCGCGCGTGGAAGGTCACGTTCGCGAACAGATGCGTGTCCGCCCCGATCTCCGCCTCGCGGCCGACGAAGCAGCCGGCGTCGATGCGGACGCCCGCCTCGATGACGGCACCCTCTTCGACCGTCACGTTCGGGCCGATATGCGCGGTCGGCGCGACGCGCGCCGTCTCGTGCACGACGGCGCTCGGATGGATGCCCGGCGGCGGCACGATCTCTTCGAGCGCCACGAAGTACTGCGCGACGCGGGCGAAATAGGCGTACGGGTTGGTGGTGACGATGCGTGCGCCGGCATAGGTCGTGGCGACGGTGGCGTCGTCCAGCGGCGAGACGATCAGCGCCGCGGCGCCGCTTTGCGCGGCCAGCGCGCGCAGTTTGCTGTTGCTGAGAAAGCTGATGTGCGAAGCGCCGGCGCTGTCGAGCGGTGCGATGCCCTGGACCTCGAGGTCCGGGTCACCTACCAGCTGGCCACCGAAGCGTTCGACCAAATCACCCAGTCGAGTGCCCATCGTGGTCGTTCCGTAAAAGAAGTGAAAACTGCCGACCGCTCATCAAGCCGGCCGGCGTCAGGGAAGCGTGTTGGCTCACATGCTCACATGCTTACTTGTCGAGCAGCTTGAGGATCCGGTCGGTGATGTCGATGCGCGGACTGGTCCAGATGGCTTCCTGCAGCACGACGTCGAGGTGTTCCTGCTCGGCCACCTGTTCGATCAGTTTATAGGCTTTCTGCGCGATGGCGGCGCGCTCCTCGTTCTTGCGCTGGAACAGGTCCTCGTTGTACTCGCGCTGCATGCGCTGCACGTCCTTCTCCATGTCGAGCAGTTCGCGCGTGCGCTTGGTGCGGTCGACGTCCGACAGTTTCGGCGCTTCGTCGTCGAATTTCTCGCGGCTCACCTTGTACTTCTGCACTGCGTCGTCGAGCTGTTTCTGGCGCTTGGAGAATTCCGACTGCAGCTTCGCGTCCGCAGCCTTGGCCAGCTTGGACTCGGTCATCAGGCGCTCGGTGTAGACGAAGCCGATGCGGCTCATCCCGCTCTGCGCGG
The DNA here is from genome assembly GCF_059491305.1 of Massilia sp. Masssp94. NCBI lineage: Bacteria > Pseudomonadati > Pseudomonadota > Betaproteobacteria > Burkholderiales > Oxalobacteraceae > Massilia > Massilia sp. Masssp94. The sequence goes on along the minus strand of NZ_CP168501.1, from coordinate 5,620,044 downwards.
ACGCCTGCGCCATCGCACCGGCGCACAGCAGCGCCAGCGCCAGGCTACGCGGCAGCGCGGCTAACGATTTTTTCAACATATTCTTCGCAATCCTTGTTTCGACGACTGGCCCGGTCAGAAACCGGTACCCATCTGGAACTGGAAGCGCTCAAGGCGGTCGCCCTCCTTCGCGTTCAAGGGCTTAGCATAACTCAACTTGAGCGGGCCCACCGGGGAAATCCACGACAGGCCGATACCCGCCGAGTAGCGCAGCTGCGACGTGCGGATCGGTTCGTGCTCCTGGTAGATCTGGCCGCCGTCGGCAAAGGTGAACCAGCGCAGCGAGCGATCCTGGCCGCTGCCCGGGAACGGGAACTGCAGCTCGGCGTTGCCGATCACGCGCTTGGCGCCGCCCAGGGCGTCGTACGTGCGCGGGTCGACGATACCGAGCGACGAGCTCTCGTAGCCGCGCACCGAACCGATGCCGCCGCCGTAGAAGTTCTTGAAGACCGGGTACGCGTGACCGCCGAGGCCCGCGCCGTAGTCCAGCTCACCCTTCAGCGCGAGGGTCATCCAGCGCGTGATCGGGCGGTACCACTGGTGTTCGTACACCACGCGGTAGTACTTGGAGTCGCCGAGGACGTCGACTTCCAGGTTGGCGCGCTGGTAGCGGCCGCGCGTCGGCGTGATGGCGGAGTCGCGCGAATCGCGGCCCCAGGCCACGGTCAGCGGGATCGCATTCGTCGTCGCCTCGCCCACGCCCGTCGCCTTCGCGACCGGGTCCTTCGAGTTCTGCATCACGAACTGCTGGTACAGCGTCGGCGAGCTCTCGTCCGTCTCGAGGCGGGTCTTTTCCAGGCCGGCGCCGAAGTAGACGGTGTCGATTTCCGAGAACGGCACGCCGAACGTGAGGTTGCCGCCCTGCTGGCGCACGGTGTACGAGCCGATGTTCAGCGCCGGCGGACGCGACGTGCGCAGGTACAGCTGGAACGCGCGCGAGATGCCGTCGTCGGTGAAGTACGGGTTCGTCTGCGCGAACGAGATCGTGCGGTTGTAGCGGCTCGTGTTCAGTTCGATGCCGACCGTGTTGCCGCTGCCGGCGAAGTTGGCCTGCGTGACGGACGCGGTGAAGGTGAATTTCTCGGCCTGCGAGAACGCGCCGCCGACCATGAAGTTACCGGTCGGCTTTTCGACGACGGCGATGTTCACGTCCACGGCGTCGTTGGTGCCCTGCGCTTCCGGCGTCTCGACCGTCACGTCCTTGAAATAACCCATGCGGTCGACGCGGTCGCGCGACAGCTTCACCCGGGTCGGGTCGTACCACGAGCTCTCGAACTGGCGGAATTCGCGGCGGATCACTTCGTCGCGGGTGATCGTGTTGCCCGAGATGGTCATGTGGCGCACGTACGCGCGCTTGCCCGGATCGACGAAGAACGTGAAGGCGACTTCGCGCTTCTCGCGGTTGATCTCCGGGTTTGCGGTGACGTTCGCGAACGCGTAGCCGAAGCTCGCGAGACGGTCGGCGATGCGCTTGTTCGACGCTTCCTGCAGGTCGCCGGAATACGTCTGGCCCGGCTTCAGCAGGATCAGGTTCTTGAGTTCTTCCCCGCGGCCGAACAGTTCGCCATCCATCTTGACGCCGGAGACGGTGTACTTCTCGCCTTCCGTGATGTTGATGGTGAGGTAGATGTCCTTCTTGTCCGGGGTGATCGAGACCTGCGTGGACTCGACGTTCACTTCCAGGTAGCCGTGATTCAGGTACCACGACTTGATGGTCTCCAGGTCGCCCGTCAGCTTCTGCTTCGAGTACTGGTCGGCCTTGGAATACCACGTGAACCAGCCGGAGGTGTTCAGCTGCAGCAGCTGGCGCAGTTCCTTGTCGGAGAACGCCTTGTTGCCGACGATATTGATCTGCCTGATCTTGGCGACGTCGCCCTCGTCCACGTTGAACATGACGTTCACGCGGTTACGTTCGATCGGGGTGACGGTCGTCGTGATCTTGACGCCGTACAGGCCGTGCGACAGGTACTGGCGCTTGAGCTCCTGCTCGGCGCGGTCGACGGAGGCCTTGTCGAAAATCTTGGTCTCGCCGACGCCGATGTCCTTCAGCGCCTTGACGAGCATGTCCTTTTCGAATTCCTTGGTGCCGGTGAAGTCGACGGAGGCGATGGCCGGACGTTCCTCGACCAGGACCACGAGCACGCCATTTTCTTCTTCCAGGCGGATGTCCTTGAAGAAGCCGGTGGCATACAGCGCCTTGATCGCCGCCGTGCCTTTTTCGTCGTCGAAGGTCTCGCCCACGCGCACCGGCAGGTAGCTGAACACCGTGCCTGCCTCGGTCCGCTGGATGCCTTCGACCCGGATGTCCTTCACGACGAAGGGAGCGACGGCGGCGGCGTGACCGGCACACAGGGCCAGCACGGCTGCGCCGATCATGCTGCGACGGGAGGGCAAGGCAAAACGCGGCTGGGCAAAACGTTCGGGTTGTAAATTCATCGGTTAGATCAATGGGTCAGTCATTGGACAACGTTACGTGTTCTTCGCCGGGGCTTGTCCTGCCTGGGCCGAACACTCCGATGCCCGCCGCAGGCGCGGCGTACAGTTCGGAGTGCCGTGTGTTCAGAGCAGTCGCACCAGGTCGTTGAAGACGGCAAGCGCCATCAGCATGAACAGCAGGCCGACCCCGGCACGCTGCGCGATCTCGCCGATCCGCGCGGGCAAGGGGCGCCCGGTCAAAACTTCCAGCGAATAATACAGCAAATGGCCACCGTCCAGAACGGGAATTGGTAACAGATTCATTACACCCAGGCTGATGGAGATGAAGGCGATGAACTCCAGGAACGGCTCCAGGCCAGAGCGGGCGGTCTGTCCGGCCACGTCCGCGATCGTGATCGGGCCGGTTACATTTTTCAGCGAGACCTCGCCCACGATCATCTTCGCGATCATCTTGACGGTCATCGCGCTCGTCTCCCACGTGCGCTGCGCGCCCTTGGCGAGCGCCTCCAGCGGCCCCGCCTTCACGGTCACCATCTCCGGCGCCTGCGCGATCATCAGCTTCACCAGGCCCTTGCCCGACTGCGGATCGCGGTCCGGCGTGAGGGGCAGCACGAGCGACTGGCCGCCACGCTGCACGCCCATCTGCAGGGTCTTGCCGGGGGCGCCGCGCACGGCTTCGATGAAGGCGATGCCGTCGGCGATGTTCTTGCCGTCGATCGAGGTCACGAGGTCGCCCTGGCGCAGGCCCGCGCGCGCGGCGGCGCCGTCCGGCAGCACCTTGTCGACGCTGGGCCGCGGGCGCCACAGCTGCATGCCGAGGACGCCCAGCACGTCGCTGTCGACATCCAGGCTGGCCATGCGGTCCGCGGGCAGCACGGCGCGGTACGGCGCCGAGTTCGGACTCGGCCCGCGCAAGGTCAGTTCGGCCGCATGCTTGTCGATGGCGGCGCGCACGATCTCCCAGCGCAGCTCCGTCCACGACTGCACGGGCTTGCCGTTGACGGCCGTGACGACGTCGCCGCCGCGCACGCCCGCCTTGTACACGGCCGACGCCTCCGGCATCGCGCGCAGGCGCGTGCCCGGCTCCTCTTTCCCGTGCATGAACAGCGCGCCCATCACGACGATGGCGAGGATGAAGTTGGCGATGGGGCCCGCCGCCACGATGGCGATGCGCTTCCACACGTTCTGGCGCGTGAATTCGCGCGGCAGGTCCGCGTCATTGGTCGGCGCGGTCGAGGGATCGCGCGCGTCGAGCATCTTCACGTAGCCGCCGATGGGCAGCGCCGAGATCGCCCATTCCGTCTGGTCCGGACCGAAGCGGCGCGACCAGACGATGCGCCCCATGCCGATCGAGAAGCGCAGCACCTTCACGCCGCACAGGCGCGCGACGACGTAGTGGCCCAGTTCGTGAAAGACGATCAGCGGCCCAAGGGCCAGCAGGAATGCCAGCACGGTGTGGATCAGGTTCATGACACTCTCCCGTCAGGGCCCGCGTTGTTCAAGTGCGCAGCGCATGCACGATGCATCCGGCCGCGTCGCGGGCACGCGCGTCCTGGGCCATCACGGCCTCGATGCTGGTCGCCGCGCCATGCGGGTTCTCGTCCATCACGCGGCGGACGACGCGGTCGATGTCGCGGAAGCCGATGCGGCGCTCCAGGAAGGCTTGGACCGCGATTTCGTTCGCCGCGTTCAGCAAGGCGGGCGCGGTACCGCCCGCGCGCAAGGCGTCGAAGGCGAGCGCGAGGCACGGGAAGCGGTCGAAGTCCGGCTTGTGGAATTGCAGCGCGGCGAACGTCGTCAGGTCGAGCTGGTCGACGCCCGACGCGATGCGTTCCGGGTACGCGAGCGCGTGCGCGATCGGCGTGCGCATGTCCGGGTTGCCGAGCTGGGCCAGCACGGAGCCGTCCACGTACGACACCATCGAGTGGATCACGCTTTGCGGGTGGATCACGACTTCGATCCTGTCGGCCGGCGCGCCGAACAGCCAGTGGGCCTCGATCACTTCGAGGCCCTTGTTCATCATCGTGGCGGAATCGACGGAGATCTTGCGGCCCATCGACCAGTTCGGATGCTTGCAGGCTTCTTCTGGCGTGACATGTTCCAGCGTCTCGACGGCACGCTGCAGGAACGGGCCGCCGGACGCCGTCAGCAGGATCCTGGCGACACCGGCCACGTCCGGTGAACGTGCATACGTCCCCGGCAGCGACTGGAAGATGGCGTTGTGCTCGGAGTCGATGGGCAGCAGGGTCGCCTTGTGTTCCTTGACGGCGTCCATGAACAGCTGGCCGGACATCACGAGCGCTTCCTTGTTCGCCAGCAGGACCTTCTTGCCCGCGCGCGCGGCCGCGAGCGTGGGCGCGAGGCCGGCGGCGCCGACGATGGCGGCCATCACCGTGTCCGTGTCCGGGCTCGATGCGATCTCGCACAAGGCCGCTTCGCCGTGGGCCACGTCGATCGGGAGGCCGGCCAGCAGGTCGCGCAGGCGCGCCGCGCTTTCCGCCGAACCGACGACGGCACGCTGCGGACGGAACACGCGGCATTGCGCGGCGAGCGCATCCACGCGCTCGTGCGCGGACAGCGCGTACACACGGTATTTGTCGGGATGACGTGCCAGCACGTCGAGGGTCGAGACGCCGATCGAACCGGTGGCGCCAAGGATAGTGATGCTTTGCATGTTGCGTTCCATTGTCAAGGTCGTTCCAACATGGGCGGGGCGGGTTGCAGACCACCGCCAGCGCCGAGTCATTCTGGCACGGCGCGCGCGAAGGCGGCGCGCCGCCCGCGTTGGAACGGCCTGTGTCTTACAGCCGCGAGCCGATCAGCGCGGCGAGGGGCAGCACGGGGATCAGTGCGTCGATGCGGTCCAGCACGCCGCCATGGCCGGGCAGCAGGTTGCTGCTGTCCTTCATGCCGGCGCGCCGCTTGAGCTGGGATTCGAACAGGTCGCCGACGATGCTGGCGGCCGTCATCAGCACGAGCACGACGGCAAGCACGGGCCAGCCGTACGTGTGCTGGACGCGCACGGCGAAGGTGTTCGCGAAGGCGTCGCCGCCGAACTGGACCGACAGGCCGCCCAGCACGAGCACGGCGATGCCGCCGCCGATCGCGCCTTCCCACGATTTACCCGGCGAAATCGATGGAGCCAGCTTGTGCTTGCCGAACGCCTTGCCGGAAAAGTAGGCGCCGATGTCGGCCACCCACACGATCGCGAGCACGGACAGCAGGAACAGCGGCGAGTGCGAATACAGGTCGACGATGGCGGCAAAGCAGCCGACCACGGCGAACGCGTAGACGAGCGACAGCACCGTGTTCGCGGGCGTGCCCAGCGGCGGCAGGCCGATCTTCAGCGACGGCGCGAACCGGGCGATCCACAAGGCCACGCTCAGCGCGGCCCAGAACGACAGATTCGTATGCCCCGTGAACACGGACATCGCGAATACGGCGGCCCACACGAGCGCGATCACGTGCGCGTTATGCGTTTCCGGATTGAACAGCCGAAAGCATTCCCAGATGGCGGCGCCGAAGAACACCGTCGCCACGACCGCGAACGCCGTGTAGTTGTTGAAGTAAAGGACTGGCAGCAAAATTGCCAGCAGCACGACGGCGGTAATGACGCGGGTTCTGAGCATCAGCGGTTAGCCTTGTTTAGCCTTGTTGGCGACCTGTTCGCCGGTGCGGCCGAAGCGGCGTTCCCGGCTCTGGTAGGACGCGATCGCCGTGTCGAGCGAGTCGCGCGAAAAGTCCGGCCAGAAGGTGTCGGTGAAGTACAGCTCCGAATACGCGAGCTGCCACAGGAGGAAGTTCGAGATGCGCTCTTCGCCGCCGGTGCGGATGAACAGGTCCGGCTCCGGCGCATAGGCCATGGCCAGGTGCTCGGCCAGCATCTCTTCGGTGTACTCGGTCACGCCCGGGTTGGCCGCAACCATCTTGCCCGTCGCCTGCATGATGTCCCAGCGGCCGCCGTAGTTGGCGCAGATGGTGACGGTCAGGCGGGTGTTGTTGGCGGTGCGGCGCTCGGCGTTGGCGATCATGTCCTGCAGCTTCGCATCGAAGCGCGACAGGTCGCCCACGACCTTCAGGCGGATGTTATTCGCATGCATCTTCGACACTTCGCGCTCGAGCGCGGTGACGAACAGGCCCATCAGGTAGGACACTTCGTCGGCCGGACGGCGCCAGTTTTCCGACGAAAACGCGAACAGCGTCAGGTATTCCACGCCACGATCCACGCAGGCTTCGACGATCTTGCGCACGGCGTCCACGCCCTTGACGTGGCCGGCCACGCGGGGCAGCAGGCGTTTGGTCGCCCAGCGGCCGTTGCCGTCCATGATGATGGCGATATGGCGCGGCACCGTCGGCGCTTCGGGGACTGCGGTGGTCGAACTTTTGAAAATCATAAATCTGGCCAAATGGCGGCTACAACAAAAGGCGGAACGGACCGGTCAAGCCTGGCCTGCCGGTCCGACGTCCACGACGATATGCGGCATATCATGCCGCAATACGGATCACACAGTCATCACTTCTTTTTCTTTCTCGGCAACCAGCTTGTCGATGTCGACGACGGCCTTGTCGGTCATCTTCTGGACATCGTCCTGGGCGCGGCGCTCGTCGTCTTCCGAGATCGCCTTGTCCTTGACCAGCTTCTTCAGCTGTTCGTTGGCGTCGCGGCGCACGTTGCGGACGGCGATCTTCGCGTCTTCCGCTTCCGACTTGCACAGCTTGACCATTTCCTTGCGGCGCTCTTCGGTCAGCGCCGGGGTCGGCACGCGGACGAGCTCGCCGAACGTCGACGGGTTCAGGCCCAGGTCGGATTCGCGGATCGCCTTTTCGATGACGTTCAGCATCTTCTTCTCATACGGCTGGACGCCGATCGTGCGGGCATCGATCAGGGTCAGGTTGGCGACCATCGGCAGCGCGGTCGGCGAACCGTAGTAGTCGACCATCACGTGGTCCAGGATGCCGGTGTGGGCGCGGCCGGTGCGAACCTTGGCCAGGTTGCCTCTCAGGGTCTCGATGGATTTCGCCATCTTGTCCTGGGCACTTTTTTTAACGTCAGCTACGGACATGCTGCTCTCCTGTATTTCTAACTATTGATTAAACGTGTACGAGTGTACCCTCGTCCTCGCCCATGATCACGCGCTTGAGCGCGCCCGGCTTGACGATCGAGAACACCTTGATCGGCAGCTTCTGGTCGCGGCACAGGGCGAACGCGGTGGCGTCCATCACCTGCAGGTGCTTCGCGATCGCTTCGTCGAACGAGATCTGTTCGTAGCGGGTCGCGTGCGGATCCTTCTTCGGATCGGCAGTATATACGCCATCGACCTTGGTTGCCTTCAATACAATTTCGGCCGAGATTTCCGAACCGCGCAGTGCGGCTGCGGTGTCGGTGGTGAAGAAGGGGTTGCCGGTACCGGCTGCGAACACGACGACCTTGCCCTCTTCCAGGTATTGCAGCGCCTTCGGGCGCACGTAGGGCTCGACCACCTGCTCGATGCCGATCGCCGACATCACGCGGGCGGTGATGCCCTGCTGGCGCATGGCGTCGGCCAGCGCGAGCGCATTCATCACGGTGGCCAGCATGCCCATGTAGTCGGCCGTCGCGCGGTCCATGCCCTGCGCACCCGGCGCGACGCCGCGGAAGATATTGCCGCCGCCAATCACCACTGCCAGTTCCACACCCAGCTTCGACACCTCCGCGACGTCGGCGACCATGCGCTCGATGGTGGCGCGGTTGATGCCGAACGGATCGTCGCCCATCAGCGCTTCGCCAGACAGTTTGAGGAGGACTCGTTGGTAGGCTGGTTTTGTCATGAATAGGGCTCCTGTGGTCATTGGTTCATATTCGGTACTGCACCGGACGGGATCACCGCCCGGTTGTAAAAACGGGCCTTGCGGCCCGTTCTCTTTATTACTGCTTGGCAGCAGCCATCTGGGCTGCCACTTCCGCTGCGAAGTCGTCGACTTTCTTCTCGATGCCTTCGCCGACCACGTACATCGTGAATGCTTTCACGGTGGTGTTGGCGGCCTTCAGCATCTGCTCGACGCTTTGCTTGTCGTTCTTCACGAAAGCCTGGTTGAACAGCGACACTTCTTTCAGGTACTTCTGCACCGAACCGTCGATACGCTTGGCGACGATCTCGGCCGATTGCGGCTGCTTGCCTTCGGCGACGGCCTTGTCGGCGTCTTCCTTGGCTTTCAGCTGAGCAACCGAACGCTCTTTCTCGATCAGCTCGGCCGGCACTTGCTCTGCCGACAGGGAGACCGGCTTCATCGCGGCGATGTGCATCGCGACGTCCTTGCCGACCTGCTCGTCGGCGCCGTCGTAGTCGACGATCACGCCGATGCGGTTGCCGTGCAGGTACGATGCCAGCTTGCCGGTGGTTTCGAAGCGCTGGAAGCGGCGAACGGTCATATTCTCGCCGATTTTGCCGATCAGTGCCGTACGCACGTCGTCGAACGTCTTGCCGTCGACCGGCAGGGCGGCCAGGGCGGCGACGTCGGCCGGGTTGTTCTCGGCGACCAGCTTGGCAGCCAGGTTGGCCATGGCCATGAACTCGTCGTTCTTGGCGACGAAGTCGGTTTCGCTATTGATTTCGACCAGCGCGCCGACGTTGCCGGCGACGAAAGCCGTCACGACACCTTCAGCGGTGATACGGGCTGCCGCTTTCGATGCCTTGCCGCCCAGCTTGACGCGCAGGATCTCTTCGGCACGCGCCATGTCGCCTTCGGCTTCGTTCAGTGCCTTCTTGCATTCCATCATCGGTGCGTCGGTCTTGGCGCGCAGTTCGCCAACCATCGCTGCAGTAATCGCTGCCATGTTCATTCTCCTAAAAGTAGGAGCAAGCCGCCGTCTTCGGCGTCTTGCATATTATTAATCTGTTCAGGAATTGCTTACAAAAAGGGGCGCTCGATCTTAGGCTCGGCGCCCCCTTTACAGCTCAGCGGGCCGTGACCCGCGGGCAATTAAGCTTGCTCGGAAACTTCGACGAAGTCGTCAGCCGACTTGACCATCTCGGCGACTTCGTTGGTCGCGTTGGCGCGGCCTTCCAGGATCGCATCGGCGACGCCGCGTGCGTACAGGGTGATGGCCTTCGACGAGTCGTCGTTACCCGGGATCACGTGCGACACGCCTTCCGGCGAGTGGTTGGTATCGACCACGCCGATGACCGGGATGCCCAGCTTGCCGGCTTCGGTGACGGCGCCCTTGTGGTAGCCGACGTCCACGACGAAGATCGCGTCCGGCACGCCCTGCAGGTCCTTGATGCCGCCGATCGACTTCTGCAGCTTTTCCAGTTCGCGCGAGAACATCAGCGCTTCTTTCTTGCTCATCTTCTCGACTTCGCCCGACTCGATGGCAGCTTCCATGTCCTTCAGGCGCTTGATCGAGGTCTTGATGGTCTTGAAGTTGGTCAGCATGCCGCCCAGCCAGCGCTGGTCGACGTACGGCACACCGGCGCGCTGTGCTTCAGCGGCGATGATGTCGCGGGCCTGGCGCTTCGTGCCCACCAGCAGGATCGTGCCGCGGTTGGCGGCGATCTGCTTGATGGTCTTCATCGCATCCTGGTACATCGCCATGGTTTTTTCCAGGTTGATGATGTGGATCTTGTTGCGATGACCGAAGATGAACGGGGCCATTTTCGGGTTCCAGAAACGGGTCTGGTGGCCGAAGTGAACACCGGCTTCCAGCATTTCGCGCATAGTGACAGACATTGTATTCTCCAGGGTTGGGTCTTGAATGACGGCCGGTACACCCGTTTCCGGGCACCCTTGTCGGCCGCATTCGCGATTTACATTCACAAATTGCTCGATATGGACACGAGCAACCCGAGATTCTAGCGGGATTTGACACGAATTTCAAGCTCGGGCACGCATGCGGCTCTCAAAAGCGGCGGCGGCCGCCGGCCCGGCGGCGTTATGAATCACATATAATGACCGGCACAGAACTTATTGCAGAACGGATCAATATGGCAATTTCCATCAAGACCCCGGAAGACATCGAGGGCATGCGCATCGCCGGCCGCCTCGGCGCCGAGGTGCTCGACTACATCACGCCCTTCGTCAAGCCGGGCGTGACCACCGGCGAACTGGACCGCCTGTGCCATGAATACATGGTCAACGTGCAAGGCACCGTCCCCGCCCCGCTGAACTATGCGCCGCCGGGCTACCCGCCGTTCCCGAAAGCCGTCTGCACCTCCGTCAACGACGTGATCTGCCACGGCATTCCGGGCGACAAGGTCCTCAAGAATGGCGACGTGGTGAACATCGACGTCACCGTCATCACCAAGGACGGTTACCACGGCGACAACAGCCGCATGTTCTTCATCGGCGAACCGTCGAAGCTGGCGCGCCGCCTGACGGACATCACCTACGAATGCATGTGGCTGGGCATCAGCAAGGTGAAACCGGGCGCGCACCTGGGCGACATCGGCCACGTGATCCAGCAGCATGCGGAAAACGCGGGCTACTCCGTCGTGCGCGAATTCTGCGGCCACGGCATCGGCAAGGTGTTCCACGAAGAACCGCAAGTGCTGCACTACGGCCGCCCGGGCACGGGCGAGGAGCTGAAAGCCGGCATGATCTTCACGATCGAGCCGATGATCAACGCGGGCCGCCGCGAGATCCGCGAAATGCCGGACGGCTGGACGATCAAGACGAAGGACCGCAGCCTGTCGGCCCAGTGGGAACACATGATCCTCGTGACGGAGACGGGCTACGAAGTGCTGACGACGTCGGCCGGCACCCCGCCGCCTCCCGCCATCATCCAGCCGAAAGACACCGTCGCCGCCTGATCCGCCACCATGTCCACTGCCACCATCGCCCCGCCGCCGCAACCCCTGCAGCCGCTGCAATTGAAACAGCGACTGAAAGCCGAGCGCCAGCTCGTCATTGCCGACTTCCGCGCGAACGGCAAGCCGGAAAAACTGTTGCGCGGCCTGCGCCACAGCGTCGACGGCGTGCTGGCGGATGCGTGGCACGCGGCCGGTCTCCCGCTTGACGCGGCGCTCGTGGGCGTGGGCGGCTATGGCCGCGGCGAGCTGTTCCCGAATTCCGACGTCGACCTCCTGATCCTGCTGGGCAACCCGCCCGACGCGATCGCGCAGGCGAAGCTGGAAAACTTCGTGCAGCTGCTGTGGGACCTGGGCCTGGAGATCGGCCACAGCATCCGCACGGTGGACGAATGCATGACGGAGTCGGCCGCCGACATCACCGTGCAGACGAGCCTGCTGGAAGCCCGCCTCGTGACGGGCAATGAAGCCGTGTTCAACGAGCTGCTGCGCCGCTACGACGAGGCGATGGACCCGCAGGCCTTCTTCCAGGCCAAGACGGCCGAGATGCGCCTGCGTCACGCGAAATACGAATACACGCCGTTCTCGCTGGAGCCGAACGTCAAGGAAAGCCCGGGCGCGCTGCGCGACCTGCAGGTGATCCTGTGGGTGGCCAAGGCGGCCGGTCTCGCGAATTCCTGGAGCCAGCTCGCGATGCGCGACCTGATCACGCGCGAGGAAGCGCGCCAGCTGATGGAAAAGGAGCGCGCCTTCAAGGACATCCGCATCCGCCTGCACCTGCAGACGAACCGGCGGGAAGACCGCCTCGTGTTCGACGTCCAGACGGCCATCGCGGAAACGTTCGGCCTCACGTCGACCGGCGCAGGCCTCGATGCGCGCCGCGCCAGCGAATACCTGATGCAGAGATATTACTGGGCTGCGAAGACGGTGACCCAGCTGAACACGATCCTGCTGCAGAACATCGAAGCCTACCTGTTCCCCACGCCGTCGCAACCGGTGCCGATCAACCCGCGCTTCAACGAAGTGGGCGGCTTCATCGACATCGCCGCGGACGACACGTTCGAATCCACGCCTTCCGCCGTGCTGGAAATCTTCGTGCTGATGACGGAGCGCCCCGACATCAAGGGCATGACCGCACGCACGATGCGCGCCCTGTGGCACGCCCGCACCCTCATCGACGACGCGTTCCGCGCGAATCCGCAGCACCGCGCCCTGTTCCTGCGCGTGCTGCAGGCGCCCGTGGGCCTCGTGCACGCGCTGCGCCGCATGAACGACATGGGCGTCCTCGGCCGCTACCTGCCGAACTTCCGCCGCATCATCGGCCAGATGCAGCACGACCTGTTCCACGTGTACACGGTCGACCAGCACATCATGATGGTCGTGCGCAACATGCGCCGCTTCACGATGACGGAGCACGCACACGAATACCCGTTCTGCAGCCAGCTGATCGCGAATTTCCGCGACCGCTGGCTGCTGTACGTGGCCGCCCTCTTCCACGACATCGCCAAGGGCCGCGGCGGCGACCACTCGGAACTGGGCAAGGTCGATGCGCGCGAATTCTGCCGCGACCATGCGCTGTCCGAGGAAGACACGGAACTGGTCGTGTTCCTCGTGGAGCACCACCTGACGATGTCGGTGGTGGCGCAAAAGCAGGACCTGTCCGATCCGGACGTGATCCAGTCCTTCGCCCGCCTCGTGCGCGACGAACGCCACCTGACCGCGCTGTACCTGCTGACGGTGGCCGACATCCGCGGCACGAGCCCGAAGGTGTGGAATGCGTGGAAGGCGAAGCTGCTGGAAGACCTGTACAAGATGACGCTGCGCGTGCTGGGCGGCGAGCCGCCGTCGGCCGACCGCGAACTGCGCGCGCGCCAGCAGGAAGCGCTGGCGACGCTGCGCCTGTTCGGCCTGCCGTCCGATGCGCACGAGGCGCTGTGGAAGCAGCTCGACATGGCATATTTCCTGCGCCACGACGCGTCCGACATCGCCTGGCAGACGCGCTGCCTGGTCGACAAGCTGGGCCGCGACAAGCCCGTCGTGAAATCGCGCCTGGCGCCGATCGGCGAAGGCCTGCAGGTGACGGTGTACGTGCAGGACCAGCCCGACCTGTTCGCGCGCATCTGCAGCTATTTCGACCGCAAGAACTTTTCCATCCTCGACGCCAAGATCCACACGACGAAGGATGGCTACGCGCTCGACACGTTCCTCATCACGGACGAGCATTTCGCCAACAGCTACCGCGACATCATCAACCTGATCGAGCACGAGCTGTGCGAGGTGCTCGTGCACCAGGAACCCTTGTGCCCGCCGCTGCGGGGCCGGCTGTCGCGCATGTCGCGCAACTTCCCCATCACGCCGACCGTGGACATGCGCCCGGACGAGCGCGGCCAGTTCTGGGTGTTGTCCATCGGCGCCAACGACCGCAACGGGCTGCTGTACGCGATCGCGAGCGTGCTGGCGCGTTATCGCATCAACCTGCACACCGCCAAGATCATGACCCTGGGCGAGCGCGTCGAGGACGTGTTCCTCATCGATGGGCAGGCGCTCAATAACCAGCGGGTGCAGGTGCAGCTGGAGACCGAGCTGCTGGATGCCGTAAAAATCTAAGTTAAAGCGTCATTCCCGCGAAAGCGGGAATCCATACTGAGCCACAGAATTCTGTCATTCGAAAACGACTGCAGCCTGTCACCGGAGTGACTTCGGCGCTTCAGCATGGGTTCCCGCCTCCGCGGGAACGACGGTGTTTTTTGTTTTCGTATTTATCTGAAGTCACCATGACCGAACCCGTACGCCTCTCCAAACGCATGTCCGAACTTGGCCTGTCTTCCCGCCGCGAGGCCGACGAGTGGATCGCAAAAGGATGGGTGCGAGTCGACGGCGAGGTGGTCTCCGAGCTCGGCAGCAAAGTGCTGCCGCACCAGAAGATCACCGTCGAGCGCCAGGCCGCCGCCCAGCAGGCGAAGCGCGTCACCGTGCTGCTGAACAAGCCGGTCGGCTACGTCAGCGGCCAGGCCGAAGACGGCTACAAGCCGGCCGTCGTGCTCGTGAAGCCGGAAAACCGCTGGGCGGACGATCCGTCGCCCGAGCAGTTCCACCCCACGCAGCTGAAATCCCTCGTGCCGGCCGGACGACTGGACATCGATTCCGTCGGCCTGCTCGTGCTCACGCAGGACGGCCGCATCGCCAAGCAATTGATCGGCGAAGACACGTCCATCGAAAAAGAATACCTCGTACGCGTGCAGTACACGAAGCCGGGACGCCTGCCGGACGCCGACCTCAAGAAGCTGAACCACGGCCTGTGGATGGACGGCAAACCGCTGCTGCCCGCGAAGGTGCGCTGGCAAAACGACGACCAGCTCAGCTTCACACTGAGGGAAGGCCGCAAGCGCCAGATCCGCCGCATGTGCGACATGGTCGGCCTGAAAGTCATCGGCCTCAAGCGCGTGCGCATCGGGCGCGTGAAGCTCGGCGAACTGCCGCCCGGGCAGTGGCGCTACCTGGGCGCGGACGAGAGGTTTTGAGTCAACGGTGCGTTTTGGCGGGCTCAGGGCAACGTCAATGCGCGTGCCGCATCTGCATCCACGGATCGAGCACGCGCAGTTCAGCGAGCACCGCCCGCGGCGCCTCGACGGTGCCGCCGCTGTCCTGGTCCCACTCCAGCCTCAGCTTCGATCGGCCCCGGCGCAAGTCCACGCGGGCGTAATCGACCCACGCATCCTCGGCATCGTATTCGAACGTCTTCATCCAGCCGGTCCGCAGCAGCGCTTCGAGCGTCTGGCGCAGTGCAAACGGTGGGAGGTCCGAAATCGTTTCGGGGTGTAACTGGGGGTCGTTGAAGACGCCCAGGTATCTGACGAATTGTGAAATCCACGCCATCGCTGCCTCCCAACATCGGTTGACGTTGATTTCAGTCTACTTAGGCGGCGGGCACATTGACGTTCGCTAACGCACATAGCGGAACCAAATGCAGTTCGCATATGTCACAATTTTGTAACTTATTGTTTCAACAACGTCGTATGATCAGTTTCAGACAAGAATCTGGTGCAACTCCTCGAGACTGACGGGTTTCGTCAGATGGTGGGAAAAACCGCGGTTGCGGGTCTGGCGCCGGTCGGCGTCCTGCCCCCAGCCGGTCAGCGCCGCAATCCGCACGCCGGCGAAGCGTTCGTCCTGGCGCAGGCGGCGCGCGACTTCGTAACCGTCCATGCCGGGCATGCCCAGGTCGAGCAGGACACTGGTCGGCTGGAACGATTCGGCCATCGCCAGCGCGGCGCGGCCGTCGTACACGACGCGGACCTCGGCGCCATCCGCTTCGAGCAATAGCCCGAGCGTATCGGCGGCATCGCGGTTGTCGTCCACGACGAGGATGCGCTGGCCGTGGAACGGTGCGGCGGGACGCGCCTGGCCCAAGGGAGGCGCGTCGTCGTCGACGTCGCGCACGGGCGCAAGCGGTAGCCGCACGATGAATTCGCTGCCCTGGCCCGGTCCGGCGCTGCGCGCCTCGACGGTGCCGTGGTGCATCTCGACGAGGCTGCGCACCATCGTCAGGCCGATGCCGAGGCCGCCCTGCCCCCGTCCCGCCGACCGGTGAACCTGGGCGAACATGTCGAACACGCAGGGCAGCGCGTCAGCCGGAATGCCGATGCCCGTGTCGCGCACGATGGCCACGACCTGGCCATCCTCGCGCCGCGCGTCGAACCAGATGCGCCCGCCCGTGTCCGTGTACTTGGCGGCGTTGTTGAGCAGGTTCGCAAACACCTGCGTCAGGCGCACGCGGTCGGCCTCGAGGACGAGCGGCTGCTCCGGCAGCGCGACGGCGAGCTGGTGACCGGCGCGGTCGATCATCGGCTGGCTCGTCTCGACGGCGCCGTGGACGATCTCGGCGAACGGCACCCGCTCCAGCTTCAGGTCGATCTTGCCGCGCGTGATGCGCGACACTTCCAGCAGGTCGTCGACGAGGCGCGCCATCTGCTTCACCTGCCGCCCCACCATCTCGACCACGCGGTCGGACTGGCGCCGGCCGTCGGGACGGCGCATCAGCTGCACCGCGTTGCTGATCGGGGCCAGGGGATTGCGCAGTTCGTGGGCCAGCGTCGCAAGGAACTCGTCCTTGCGACGATCGGCCTCCTTTAGGGCCTCCTCGGCCTGCACGGCCCCCGTGATGTCGAGCGAGATGCCGACATAGCCACGGTGTTCGCCGTCGCCCGAATGCCAGGGCGACGCATGGGATTCGAACCAGTGCCGGCTGCCGTCCTTCACGACCGTCTGGACACGCTGGGTGTAGGCGCCGCGTGTGCGGATCCCGTCGTACACGTCGCGCAGGTACCCGTCCATGTCGTCCGGCCGTGCGATGCTCTTCCAGCCGGTCCTGCCGTCCTCCGCAGACACGTCGTTCGTCACGCAGCGCTGGTTCAGGTAGATGACGTTGCCGTCCACGTCGAACTGGTACACGAGCGCGGGCGACGCATCGGCCAGCGCGCGGAACCGGCCCTCGCTCTCGCGCAGCGCATCCTCGGCGCGCCTGCGCACGGTGATGTCGTGGAACAGGATCGCCACGCGCGGCACCTGGCGCCCGCCGACCGGGTACACGAAGAAGTCGTACCAGTTGCCCAGCGGCTGCGAGAAGCATTGCGAGCGGCTGGAGACGCCGGTGCGCACGACCTGGGCGCAGGCGTCCAGCCAGCACGGCTCGTGCTCCGGGCGCATGCGGAGTTGGCCCGGCCCCACGTAGGCGATGTTGGCCATGCGCACGGCGGCCGGATTCGCTTCCGCGTAATCGAGGCCCGTCGGCCGGCCCGTGTCGTCGAAGCGGACGGTCGCGAGGAGAAAACCTTCGTCCATCGCCTCGAACAGCATGCGGTAGCGCCGCTCGCTCTCCGCCAGCGCGGCCTGGGTGCGGCGGCGCTCGTCGACGTCGATGTGCATGCCGACCCATTTGCGGACGCTCCCGTCGCGGTTGAACAGCGGCGCCGCGCGGGCATTGGTCCAGCGCCAGCCGCCGGACGCCATCTGCACGCGGAACTCGGCGTTCAGGACGCGGCGCGTACCGACGGCCGCGCGCCATTCGCGCAGCGCGTAGGCGCGGTCGTCCGGATGCACGGCCTCGATCCAGCCCACGCCCAGCGACGCCGATTCCGCCTGGCCCGTGTAGGCCGTCCAGCTGGGCGAACCGGTGACGACGCGGCCGTGCGCATCCGACTCCCACACGGTCTGCGCGAAGCCCTCGACCATCGCGCGGAACCGTTCCTCGCTCTCGGCCAGGCGCGCCTCAGTCTCCTTGTTCTCGGTGACGTCGATGACGAACAGCACGCAGCGCGCGTTCGCGCCGTCGCCCGAGATGCGCGCGGGCGCGAACAGGCCCCACCAGCGGCTGCCGTCCTTGCGCTTCATCTGCTTCGTGTACGGCAGCGTCACCCCCTTGTCGATGAGGTCGCGCAGCGCGCGCGCCGACACGTCCCAGAACTCGGGCGGCGTCATGTCGCGCCAGTTCGGCATCGTGCGCAGTTCGGCGCGCGTGTATCCCGTCATGCGCTCGAACGCGGCGTTGACGTCGCGCACGGTGCCGTCGATGTCGAAATACAGCACGCCGACGGTGCTGATGCTGAGGGTGGCGTCGATGAGGGCCTTGTGTTCGCGCAGCAGGCGCTCGGCCGCGCGGCTTTCCTCGACCTCGCGCTCCAGGTGCTCCTTGGTTTCAAGGACGGGCCGCAGGCGTTCCTCGACCTTGCGCTCGATCTCGCCGCCGCCGGCCTGGTGCGCGGCCGCGGCGAACGCCGCGCAGGTGCGCAGGCGGCGCAGGTCCTCGGCGTCGAAATGCGTGCCGTCATCGGCCAGCACGGCCGCCAGCGCACCGGCGGCGGCGCCGTGGAGGTGCCACGGCACGCCGAGAAACTCGGCGACCGGCACCCCGCTGGCGCGCAGCGAAGGGTACGCGTCGGCCGGCTGTTCCAGCAGCACGGCGCCGTCGGCGCGGATGACGGTGCCGCACGCGCACTCGTCCAGGCCCCAGCGCTCGCCCTCGTGCCCGGCAAGCGCGCCGGAGACGACGCACCAGCGCACGGTGCCGCCGTCGCTCCCGTCCGCTCCATCGCGCACCGCCACGACGACTGCATCGGCCCCGCACAGCGCACGCACGGCATCGGCCAGGTGCTGCAGCACGTGCTCCGGCGTGTCGGCCAGCGCCTGCGCCAGCCGCGCCAGCACGACGCTCTCCGCCGCGCCGTCGCGCGCGGGCAGGTGCGCCGCGCGTTCGCGCAATACCGCTTCGACGACCTCGTCGTCGCGGGCTCCGGTCGCTGCATCAAATGTCGAGTCGGCCATGGTCGTCGAGTCTTGGTTGCCCACACCCTGCAACCCCAGATTACTTGACAATCCGATCAGTGCCAATCGAATTTCAATCGTGCCCGCCATGTTTAACAATATTTAACGAATTCCGGGGCAACGACGAACGAAATGGTGGTACGCCCGCCAAATCAAGGTATTTGAACGGCCACCTACCCGCTTCACGATATAAAGAAGATAGCGATAACAGGCGGCGCGAAAATTTTCATTGTGTTCGCGATGATTGCGAACGATCAGCGCACCGGGTCGGGTTCGCCCAGCGCGCGCTCCAGTTCGTCCAGACGCACGGGCTTTTTCAGGTGCAGGTCGAACCCGGCGGCCAGCGCCCGGCGCACGTCGTCCGGCTGGCCGTAGCCGGTGACGGCCACGAGCCGGATGCCACCCTGGCGCGCCAGCGTCCGCGCGACCTCGTAGCCGGAGATGTCGGGCAGGTCGATGTCGACGAAGGCGACGTCGGGCCGCCGGCGCGCGGCCAGCGCCAGCGCGGACTTGCCGTCCGCCGCCGTCATGACCGTGCAGCCGCGCGATTGCAGCAGCGCGCAGGTCATCTCGCGCAGGTCGTCGTTGTCTTCCACCAGCAGCACGCGCCGGCCGGGCGCGACGGGCGCGCCATCCGCGTCCGCGCCGCCGTCCGCGCCGCCGTCCGCGCTTGAGTCGGCGAGGGCCGCATGCGCCAGGGGCAGGCGCACGATGAACGTGCTGCCCTGCTGCGGTCCGGCGCTGGCGACGGCCACGCTGCCGTGCTGCTGCTCGACGAGCGACCTGACGACGGCCAGGCCGATGCCGAGCCCGCCCTTGGCGCGGCTGAGCACCTTGCCCTGCACGAACACGTCCCAGATGCGGGGCAGCAGGTCGGCGTCGATGCCCTTGCCGTTGTCGGCCACCTCCAGCTCGGCCATGCCCGGTTCGGTCGCGCGGCGGACCGACACGCGGATCCAGCCGCCCGCCTGCGTGTACTTGGCGGCGTTCTCGACCAGGTTGCCGATCACCTGCTGCAGCCGGGTCGGATCGGCGCAGACCCACAGCGGCGCCAGGTCCAGGTCGACGGTGTGCTCGGCCGTCGTGCCCTGCGTCTGCAGCGTCAGCACCACGTCGCGCACGGCCGCCGCCAGGTCGAGCGGCACGGGCGCCAGTGCCACGCGGCCGCTCAGTACCCGGTTGGCGTCCAGCAGTTCGTCGACGAGGTGGGCCAGGTGGCGGCTCTGGCGCCCGATGATCTGGTGCGCGCGCTCGGCCGCCGGGCCGCTGGCGCCCATCTGGACCAGGGCGATCGCGGAACTGATCGCGCCCAGCGGATTGCGCAGCTCGTGGCCGAGCATCGCGAGGAATTCGTCCTTGGCGCGGTTCTGCGCCTCGGCCAGGCTGCGCGCCGCCTGCGCCTCGGCCAGGTGGCGCTGGCGTGCCGCGTCCAGCCGGATCAGGCGGGTGGACACGGCGTGCAGCACCTTTTGCAGCGCGTTGAGTTCCGTGATGCGCAGGTCGGCCGGCGGCGGCAGCCAGCCGTCGACCATGCCCTCGGTGGCGGCGCCCAGGTATTCCGTGGCGCGCAGCAGGCGGCGCGCGAACAGCAGCGCACCCACGCACGCGAGCGCCACCGCGCACAGCAGCGTCCCGGCCGTGAGCGCGACGGCGCGCGCGGCCGTCGCCTCCAGTTCCGCCACCGGCACGCCGACGGCGGCCGTCCAGCCGGACAGCGCCGACCGCGCCACCGCCCCGACCATCGGCACGCCTTCGCGGCTGTCGCTGCGCACGATGCCCGTGCCGGCGCGCAGGCCCGCCATCAGCTCCGGCCGCGGCGGCCGGGCCACGTATTCGCGCCAGCCGCGGTTGCGCGCGATGGTGTTGCCCGTGCGATCGAATACCGTGATCAGCCACGACGCCCGCACGTCGCGGGGCAGCATGTCGTTCAGGCGATCCGCGTACACCCGCTGCGCAAGCACCATGCGCCGTCCGTCGTCCAGCGCCACCGGCGTCAGGGCCGCCACCGCGTAGCGGCGCGACGTGCTGCCCAGCATCAGGTCGGACACGGACGGTCCGCCGTGGTCGAGCGCCGCGCGCACCTGCTGGCGCATGCCGGCCAACGGTTCGGCGGCGGGCGCGCCGTAGGGCCGGGCGGTGTTGAAGACCTGCGTGCCATCCGCGCGCAGCAGGACGGTGTGGCGGACGCTGCCGGCGTCGGCGCTCCGTGCCTGGCTGTAGAACGTCGCGAAGTCGCCGCGGAACAGCGCCGTCGACGTCGTCAGCGCCTGCCCGCTGGCCAGCGCGGCCGTGAGTTCCTGGTCCATCGTCAGTACGGTGGCGCGCGCCAGCTCCTGCATGCCGCGCAGCACGGCCTGGCGTTCCGCATCGAGCAGCAGCCGGATGGCGATCGCCGATCCCAGGATCACGGGTAGGAAAACGACGGCGGCCAGCAGGGCCAAATGCGTGCGTACTCTCATGGTTTCCGATCACGAAAATCCGAATCTTCTGATTGTAACTTCTGCAAGTTTGAAACAGCTCGCGCACACGCAAAAAAACGCATAACCCCTGTCAGTACAGGCGATACGCGTGTTGCATGCTGCCTGTCTCTGGCGTAGCATCCACGCTTTGCCCGACCCTTTCCATGAAAACCGAAATCCCTCCCCTCCCCACGCAATCCCGTTCGTTCCTCACCATCGCCCTGATCGAGATGTGGGAACGCTTCGGCTACTACGGCATGCAGGCGCTGATCGTGTACTTCATGGTCCAGCGCCTCGGCTTCGACGACAGCCGCGCCAACCTGGTCTGGAGCGCCGCCGCGGCGCTGATCTACGTCTCGCCCGCGATCGGCGGCTGGATCGGCGACAAGGTCCTCGGCACCAAGCGCTCGATGGTGCTGGGCGCCCTCGTCCTCACGGTCGGCTATGCGCTGATGGCCGTCCCCACCGAGAACACGTGGTTCCTGTTCTGCGCCCTGGGCGTCGTCGTCGTCGGCAACGGCCTGTTCAAGCCGAACACGGCAAACCTCGTGCGCAAGATCTACGAAGGCGACGATTCGAAGATCGACAGCGCGTTCACGCTGTACTACATGGCCGTGAACGTCGGCTCGACGATCTCGATGCTGGCCACGCCGTGGATCAAGGACTACGTCAACGCGACGTACGGCGGCGAGGTGGGCTGGCACATCGCGTTCGGCGCGTGCAGCGTCGGCCTCGTCGTCGGCCTGTTCAACGTGCTCCTCATGCGCGCGACGATCGCCCACGTGGGCTCGCTGCCGGACGAGCGCCCGCTCGCCGTGGGCAAGCTCGCCGCCGTGCTGGCGGGCGGCGTCGTGATGGTCGGCGTGTCGGCCGTGATCCTCGAATACCAGACGCTGGCCCGCATCTTCGTCTACCTGGCCGGCCTCGTCGTGCTGGGCATCTTCATCCACCTGATCCGCAGGAGCGCGCCGAACGAGCGCGCCGGCCTGACGGCGGCGCTCGTGCTCACCTTGCAGTCCGTGTTCTTCTTCATCTTCTACCAGCAGATGTCGACGTCGCTGTCGCTGTTCGCGCTGCGCAACGTCGACCTGGAATTCAACCTGCTCGGCGCGCACCTGTTCGACTGGTCGCCGGCCCAGTTCCAGGCGCTGAACGCCATCTGGATCATGGTGCTGTCGCCCGTGCTCGCGTGGACCTACAGTACCGCCGGCCGCAGCGGCAGGGACTTGTCGATCGCCGGCAAGTTCGCGCTGGGCTTCTTCGCCGTGGCGCTCGGCTTCTTCGCGTACGGTGTGGCGGGCACGTTCGCCGTCGGCGGCAAGACGTCGTCGTGGGTGATGGTCGCGGGCTACGGCCTGTATTCGCTGGGCGAACTGCTCGTCTCCGGCCTCGGCCTCGCGATGGTCGCGCGCTACGTGCCGGTGCGCATGAGCGGCTTCATGATGGGCGCGTACTATGTCGCCACCGGGATCTCGCAATACCTGGGCGGCGTCGTCGCCAACCTGGCCAGCGTGCCGGGCGACGTGACGGACCCCGTGCAGACCCTGCCCATCTACACGAGCCTGTTCAACAGGCTGGGCGTAGGCGCGCTCGTCTGCACGGCGATCGCCCTCGCGGTGCTGCCCCTGATGCGCAAACTGTCGGCCACGCACCACGCGCACAACTGACCGCATGGAGCGCAAGCACGGCATCTTCCATGAGGAACGCATCGATACAACGTGACGACAACCTTGGCAAAACGTTTCGGCTTGTTGCAAACCGGAAATATGTTATATTTGCGACATGCCGGCCGACACCCCGCCGGCGCCACGTCAACGAGCCATGTATCGTCCTTACTTCGTCCGCCCTCTCCTGGCCGTCGTGGCCTGCCTGTCCGCCGCCGGCGCCGTGCGTGCCGCGCCGCCGCCGGCCTACAATTTTTCGCCGGTCAACCAGTACAACCTGCAGGTGTCGGCCGGTTTCTGGAACCCGATCATCCGCTACGTGTCGCAGAAAAGCGGCGTCCGGCTGAATCTCAAGCTGGGCCGCACGTCGGCCGATACGACGAGCTACGTGCTCGCGCGCGAAGTCGACTTCGCGTTCACGAATCACCTGTTCAGCCCCGACCGCGCCAGGATGGGCTGGACGGTGTTCGGCCGCCGCGACGCGCCGCCCGTGCGGGCGCAGATCGTCGTGCCGGCCGATTCGCACGTGATGACCCTGGCGCAACTGGCCGGCGAGTCCGTCGCCTTCCCGGGGCCGGAAGCGATAATCGCGTACAAGGTGGCGTATGCCCAGTTGCAGCACCGGAACATCCCCGTCGACGTCGTCTTTGCTGGCAATATGGATGCCGCCTTTGCACAGATATTCGCGGGCAAGGCGATGGCGGCCGGCGCCAATTCGCAACTCGTGCAGAACTACGAGCGGCGCGAACATAAGTCGTTCCGCGTGCTGTGGAGTTCGGAACCGTTCAACGATCTCGCGCTGATGGCGTCGCCGCGGGTGCCGGCCGACCAGGTCCGCGCCGTCGCCCAGGCCTTCATCGGCATGGACAAGGACCCGGAAGGCCGCCGTATCCTCGCGGCCGCCACGGAACTCGTGCATGCCGCGGCGCCGCTCGCCTTCGTCGCGGCCAGCGACGCCGACTATGCCGGCTACCGCGCGTTCTACGCGGAAGCGCCGCCGAACGTGCGCTGACGCGATGACATTCTCTCCATTCCTGCGCGTCATGCGCATCATTCCCGCGCTGCCCCGCTCCCTCGTCGGCCGCGTGTTCACCGTGTTCAGCCTCACGCTGCTGCTGTCGATGGGGACGGGCCTGGGCCTGTTCTACCGCTACCAGTTCCTGCAGCACATCGAGGAAACGCAGGACACCGCGCTGACACTCGTCGAGGTGGCGACGCAGACGATCGAGGACAGCGTGGTGATCGGCGACTACGACACCGTCAAGCGCACCCTGGGCAAGATGCTGTTCCAGTCGCCGTTCAAGCGCGCCGAATTCATCGACGTGGGCGGCGGCACGATCCGCGTGGACGCGCCGCGCGTGACGCGCGCGCTGGCGCCGCGCTGGCTGGCGGCCCGCATCGCCGCCAAGCTGTACGACGTCAATCGCATCGCCAACGTGGGCGGCAAGGACTACGGTGTCGTGCGCCTGCAGTTCGACGAGGAAAAGCTGGCGGCCCAGGTGTGGAGCCTCGTGCTGGAGACCGCCGGCGTGGCGTTCGTCGTGTTCGTCGCGAGCCTCGTCCTCATGCGCACCCTCGTGCGCCGCTGGCTCGACAACCTGGGCCGGCTGCGCTCGTTCGAGCACGACGTGGCCGCGGGCCGCGTCACGGCCGAGGCGGCGCTGCTGGCCGACGCGCCGACCGAGATCCAGGAAGCGATCCGCGCCGTCAACCGCAGCGCGGCGAGCCTGCGCGACCAGTTCGGCCAGCGCATCGACTCGCTGATGAACTCCCTCATGCAGCACAAGAGCGCGATGGACCAGGCCGCGATCGTGTGCGAGGCCGACGCGGCCGGCGTGATCACCGGCGTCAACGACCTGTTCGTGACGAGCAGCGGCTTCACCCGCCCCGAGGTCGTGGGGCAGCGCCTGGGCGACGTGGGCCGCCCGGCCGGCGCGCGCCCGCCGTGGCAGCCGTCGGACCGCGTGTGGAACGGCGAGGTCGTGATCGCGGGACGCCACGGCCGGCGCCACTGGTACCGCACCATCGTGCCGATGTTCGCGGCGCACGGCACGGTCGAGCGCTACATCTGCATCGACATCGACATCACGGAACGCAAGGAATTCGAGCGCACGATCGTCGAGAACGCGCAGCGCCAGACCCTGATCGCGGAGCTCGGGCGCAAGGCGCTGGCCGCGAACGGCCTCGACGACCTGTTCGCGGACGCCGCCGACGCCGCCGCGCGCGGCCTCGGCGCGGCCTGCGCCGCGCTGTTCGAAACGGGACCGGACGGCATGCAGGTGCGCGCGGGCGCGGGCCGGTTGGCGCAGTCGACGGGTCTCCAGCTGGCCTGCCAGCACGGCGACGCGCCTGGCATCGACGCCGCGCTGCGGCCCTGGTTCGCGCCGCTGGCGGCGCTGCACGGCATCGACACGGGCATCGACACGGCCATCGTGTGCGGCGAGCGCACCTTCGGCCTGCTGGGCGTGTACGCCGCGCACCCGCGCCGTTTCGGGGCCGACGACGCCAGCTTCCTGCACGGCGTGGCCAACATCGTCGCCACCGCCGTCGAGCGCCAGGAAGCGCGCAACCGCCTGACTTACCTGGCGCAGTACGACCCGCTCACGAGCCTGCCGAACCGGCGCCGTCTCGCGCACAGCCTCGAAGACGCGATCGCCGCCGCCGCGCGTGCACAGGGCCGCGCGGCCGTCATGTTCATCGACCTCGACCGCTTCAAGAACGTCAACGACATGCTGGGCCACGGTGTCGGCGACCAGCTGCTCGTGCAGGCGGCGAAACGGCTGTCGGCCTGCGCGCGCGCCGACGACGTCGTGGCGCGCCTGGGCGGCGACGAGTTCGCGCTCGTGCTGCCCGGGCTGGACGACGACGGCATCGCCGCCAGCATCGGCGCCCGCGTCATCGAGGCGCTGGCGCAGCCGTTCTATCTCGCAGGCCAGCAGCTGTTCGTGTCGGCCAGCGTGGGCATCGCCACGTATCCCGAGAACGGCCGCGACGCCGAGACCCTGCTGAAGAACGCCGACACCGCGATGTACGGGGCCAAGAACGGCGGCCGCAACAACTACCAGTTCTACGTCGCGGAGATGCACGAGAACGCCACGCAGCGCCTGCAGACGGAAACGCAGTTGCGCCAGGCGCTGGAGCGCGCCGAATTCCTGCTGCACTACCAGCCGAAGCTCGACCTGGCGACCGGCACCATCAGCGGCTTCGAGGCGCTGCTGCGCTGGAACCATCCGCAGCGCGGCCTCGTGCCGCCGCTGGAATTCATCGCCATCCTCGAGGACACGGGGTTGATTTTGCCCGTCGGCGAATGGGTGATCGGCGAAGTGTGCCGCCAGCTGAAGGCATGGCAGGCGCAGGGCATGGCCGTGCAGCCGGTAGCGATCAACCTGTCCGCGCGCCAGCTGCAGCAGGCGGATCTCGCGGGCGCCGTCGAGCGCATCGTCACGCGCGCCGGCGTCGACCCGGCGCTGCTGGAATTCGAATTGACGGAATCGATGCTGATGGCGAACCCGGAGGCCGCTGTCGAGATCCTCACGCGCATCAAGGCCCTCGGCATACGCCTGTCCGTGGACGATTTCGGCACCGGCTATTCGAGCCTTGCCTACCTGAAGCGCTTCCCGCTGGACGCGCTCAAGATCGACCGCACCTTCGTGCGCGACCTGCCGGACGATCCGGACGACGCCGCGATCACGAAGGCCGTGATCCGGCTCGCGCACAGCCTCAGCCTGAAGGTCGTGGCCGAGGGCGTAGAGAACGTGGACCAGCTGCGTGAACTGGAACAGTACGGATGCGACCAGATCCAGGGCTATTACGTCAGCCGCCCCGTGCCGGCCCAGGCGTGCGTAGCGCTGCTGGCCGGGACCGCGGTCGCCTAGGATCGGCTAAACTAGAGGGATTCCTCCGTTTCAGAATCCCATCATGTCTTTCAATCCCCTCCAGGTGGCGCGCCGCGTCGACGCCATCGAACCCTTCCGCGTGATGGAAATGGTCAAGGCCGCAGCCAGCATGGTGCGCGCCGGCCAGGACGTCATCAGCATGAGCGTCGGCGAACCCGACTTCACGGCCCCCGACCTGGTCGCCCGCGCCGCCATGGACGCGATCCAGCGCGGCGCCACGCAGTACACCGAATCGCTGGGCCTTCCCGCCCTGCGCGACGCCATCTCCGCGCACTATGCCCGCGCCTGCGGCCTCGACATCTCCCCGCAGCGCATCGTCGTGACGGCGGGCGCGTCGGCCGGCCTGCTGCTGGCCTGCGCGGCGCTCGTGGCGGACGGCGACGAAGTCCTGATGCCCGACCCGAGCTATCCGTGCAACCGCCATTTCGTCAGCGCGTTCGGCGGCCGGGCCGTCCTCGTGCCGTCCGGCCCCGCCGAACGCTACCAGCTGACGGCGGCCCAGGTGGCCGAGCGCTGGACGGCGCGCACGCGCGGCGTGATCGTCGCGTCGCCGTCGAACCCGACCGGCACGTCGATGACGCCGGAGCAGACGCGCGACGTCGTCGCGGCCGTCCGCGCGCGCGGCGGATTCTCCATCGTCGACGAGATCTACCAGGGTCTCTATTACGGTGAGAATGAAGGCGACCGCGCGACGAGCGCCCTGACCTTCGGCGACGACGTCATTACCGTCAACAGCTTCTCGAAATACTTCAGCATGACGGGCTGGCGCCTGGGCTGGCTCGTGCTGCCGGAATCGCTCGTGCCGGCCGTCGAAAAACTGGCGCAGAACCTGTTCATCTGCGCGCCCGCCATCGCCCAGCACGCGGCGCTGGCCGCCTTCCACGACGACGCGATCGCCATCTTCGAGGAGCGCCGCCGGGAATTCCGCCGCCGCCGCGACTTCCTCGTGCCCGCGCTGCGCGACCTCGGGTTCCAGGTGCCCGTGCTGCCGGACGGCGCGTTCTACGTGTACGCCGACATCACGCAGGTGAACCACGCGCTGGCGCACGACAGCAGCGCGTTCGGCATGGCCGTGCTGCGCGACGCGCTGGTCGCGCTCGTGCCGGGCGACGACTTCGGGTTCGCCGCGCCGAAGCAGCACGTGCGCTTTTCCTACGCGACGAAGTACGAGCGGATCGAACAGGCGGTCGACCGCCTGGCGACACTGATCAGGCGCTGACGTCGGCCGGCGCGTCGGCGACGACGGCCAGCAGCGCCGCGGCGCCGACCGGCTTGACGAGATAGCGGTCGAATCCGGCCGCGAAGCCGCGCGCCTCGTCGTCCGGCTGGCCGTAGCCCGTCAGCGCGATCGCGTAAGGACGGGCGCCTTCCTGCCGCGCGCGCAGGGCCTGCATCAGCTCGAGGCCGTCAAGTTCCGGCAGGCCGATGTCGCACACGATCACGTCCCACCGCTCCGCGAGCGCGCGCGCCAGGCCTGCCCGGCCGTCGCCGGCACAGACGACGTCATGTCCTTCCGCCGCGAGGATGTCGGCCAGCGTGGCGCTGGCATCCGCATTGTCTTCCACGAGCAGGATGCGGCGGCGCGGCGTGGCCTGGGCCGGCTCGGGCCGGACCGGCGCCGCGGGCAGGCCGGCGGCGCGCGGCAGGCGCACCGTGAAGCGGCTGCCGCGGCCGGGACCGTCGCTGTGGGCCTCCACCGTCCCGCGGTGCATGCCCACGAGGTTGCGCACGACGTTCAGGCCGACGCCAAGCCCGCCCTCGGACCGGGCCAGCGAGCGCGGGCCCTGCGTGAACAGGTCGAAGATGTAGGGCAGCACCTCGGGCGCGATGCCGGTGCCGTTGTCGGCGATGGTCACCACGATTTCGTCGGATCCTGCCTGGGCGGCGAGCCGCAGCCGGCCGCCGTCGCCCGTGTACTTCGACGCATTGCCGAGCAGGTTCGTGAACACCTGCGCGAGGCGCACCTTGTCGCCTTCCACCGCGACGGTCGCCGCCGGCAGTTCGACGTCCAGCACCTGGCCGCGCTCCAGGATGCGCGGCTGCACCGTTTCGACGGCGTGGCGCAGCACGTCGGCCAGCGCCAGCGTCTCGACCGTCAGCTTGATCTTGCCGCTGCTGAGCCGGGCCGCGTCGAGCAGGTCGTCGAGCAGGCGCGCCATGTGGTCGACCTGGCGCGCGATCACGCGCGCGAGCCTGAGCTGCTGCGGCGCGGCGTCCGCGTCGCGTTCCAGCAGCGACGCGGCCATCGCCAGCGGCGACAGCGGGTTGCGCAGCTCGTGCGCCAGCATGGCGAGGAATTCGTTCTGGCGGCGATTGACCGCCTCGGCATCCTCGCGCTGGTACTGGGCGTCGACGGTGGCCAGCACGAGGTGCTCGTTCGCTTCGCGCAGACTGGCCACGTCCGCTTCGAGCGCGCGGATACGGTCCAGCAGCGCGGACTCATCGAAGGAACGTTGTTCCGAAACAGGCGGCTGTTGCTCGTACGTTCCCATCGTCGCCCTCAGTCGCGCGGCCGGCGCCGGGTGGGGAAACCGGACATCAGGGCATCGAATTCCGTCGCATGCGGATCGACCTCGATGCCCTTGTCGGTGATGCGGTACTCGCGCAGCTCGTTGCTGTGGTCCGTGCCGCGCACTTTCACCACCGTCATGAACTTGCAGACGTGTCCCTCGATTTCGGCGAAGCGCATCGACAGCACCGCGTCGGCCAGGAAGCACAGGTTGTCGATCGAGAAGCGCCAGTTCGGCGTGTTGTCCTCGTAGCCGACGGTGACGATGGCGGTGACGCCGCGCCGCGCCAGCAGCGACAGCGTGCGGAGCACGGACAGGCGCAGGTCGTAGCGGAATTCCGGCGCGAGGTACAGGCCGATCTCCGACAGCGAATCGATCACGACGCGCGTCGCGCCCGTGCGCTCGATCGCCTCCGTCAGC
Source organism: Massilia sp. Masssp94 (assembly GCF_059491305.1). Lineage (NCBI taxonomy): Bacteria > Pseudomonadati > Pseudomonadota > Betaproteobacteria > Burkholderiales > Oxalobacteraceae > Massilia > Massilia sp. Masssp94. Next base: position 5,590,517 of record NZ_CP168501.1, on the reverse strand, counting down.
TGGTCCAGCAATTCCTCGACCGTGAGCGACAGCGACAGCGATTGCAGCACCGTCACCTGGCCGCCCTGCACCAGCTTGATCAGTTCCGCGTTGTGCAGGCGCGCCGTGTGTTTTTCGAAGAACACGGCGACGCCCTTCTCGCCCTGCGCCGCCCCGGCCTGCAGGAAGCGCGTGCCGAGGATCGTCTTGCCGATCCCCGTGGGGCCGGAGACGAGCATCGTGTGGCCCTGCGGCAGGCCACCGTGCAGCATGTCGTCCAGGCCCGCGACGCCGGTCGGAATGCGGGCCGGATCGGCGGCGATGGTCAGGTAGGCCTCGGGCTGCGGCGTGAGCAGGCGCGGGTAGACGCGGATGCCGTCGTCCGTGATGCGCAAGGTGTGCGCGCCCGCCATGTGGGCCTGGCCGCGCATCTTGACGATGCGGATCTTGCGCACCACCGCGTCCTCGTCCAGGTTGTGCGACAGCGCGATCATGCCGTCGGCCACCGTGATGATCGGGTTGGCCTCGACGTCGGCCTGGCTGTATTCGCCGATCAGGAACGTGGTCGCCTGCCACGTGGCCATGCGCGAACCCAGCTCCTGGACGAAGTGCTGCAGGTCCCACAGGCCCTCGTTGCCGCTGCGCGCCGTCTGCACGACGGAGCGGAACGAATCGACGAACACGAGGCTCGGGCCGAAGTCCTCCACTTCGCGCATGATCCGTTCCAGCACGCCGCTGAAATCGCCGGCGCGCAGGTCGTCGGCCAGGTTGACGTAGCGGACGGCCGGTCCGACCTTGTCCATGTCGAAGAACGAGAACTGCTGCTGGTAGCGCAGCATCTTCAGCGGCGGTTCGCCCAGCACGGTGAAGAACAGCGCGCGCCGCTGTTCGCTCGCGAGCGCGAACATGATCTGGTGCGCGAGCGTCGTCTTGCCGCTGCCGGGCGCACCCGCGATCAGCGTGAACGAAAACTCGGTCAGGCCGCCGCCCAGAAGCACATCGAGCCCTGGCACACCGGTGCTCAGTTTTTCCAGGGTTACTTTTCCGCTCATTGCTTGTGCTCCTCCTGATTCTTTTGCGGCGTGCCGTCCGCACCCGTTTCGGACAGCAGCCGTGCCGTCAACGCGGGGCCGATGAGGGTCCCCAGCTGCCGCACGAACAGACCCATCAATTCATCGTGTGTCGCGGCCGCTTCCTGGGGGTCCGCCGCCGCCAGGTCCTGCTCGAGAGCGGTCAGCAGCAGCGTGCTCGTGCGGCGCGTGGCGTCGACGCTGAGCCACGCCCGCGGCGGCGCCAGCAGGCGCGCCGAGCGCGTGAACAACGCGACGAAACCGCCTTCGCCGATCAGTGGCACCAGTTGCCGGCCCAGGCGCGACCAGGGCCGGATCAGCGGCGCGGCGTGATCGGCGGGAGCCGGTTGCGCTCGGTTTTCGTCTTTATCCATGCAGGGGTGGTGTCGGGGTTGTCATGCCATGCGGCGTGGCCTCGGCTTGGCACGTCCGTTCTACCGATTATAACGTGAATGTAAGGTCAATTTTTTTAATAGAGTGTCAATACGGACAACGTGCGACACGCGGTGCTACCATCGCGTTTTTGTATCGATCATGAGCCGTTCACCATGTTTTTCCGTACCTGTGCCGCTTCCCTGCTCCTCGCCGCCACGTGCGCCGCGCACGCCCAGTCCGCCCCGCCCGTGGCCGAGGCACCGCTGCGCGCCCACCTGTCCTTCCTCGCCGACGACCTGCTGGAAGGCCGCGGCACGGGCCAGCGCGGCGGCGAACTCACCGTGCGCTACCTCGAGACCCAGGCCGCCGTGCTGGGCCTGAAGCCGCTGGCGGACGGCGGCTACCGCCAGAAAGTCGAACTGGTCGGCCAGAAGACGCTGCCCGGCAGCACGCTCCGTTTCGTGGCCGGCGGCCGGGTGCTGCCCGTCACGTTCGGCCACGACGTCGTGTTCGGCAACGCCAACGGCAGCGCGGCCACGCGCGTGTCGGCGCCCCTCGTGTTCGTCGGCTACGGCATCGACGCGCCCGACGAACGCTGGAACGATTTCCTGGGCGCCGACGTGAAGGGCAAGGTGCTCGTCGCGATGGTCAACGATCCGCAGCCGACCGGGGCGGAGCCGGACCGCTTCGGCGGCAAGTCGCTCACGTGGTACGGCCGCTGGACCTATAAATTCGAGGAAGCGGTGCGCCAGGGCGCGGCCGGCATCCTGCTGATCCACACGACACCGTCCGCGTCGTATCCGTGGAGCGTCCCGGTCAACAGCTTCTCGCACGAACAATTCCACCTGGCGGGCAAAGGCAACGCGCTGCAGGGCTGGATCAGCGAAGACATGGCGCGGACACTGCTCGCGGCCAGCGGCCAGGACCTCGACCGCCTGCGCGCCGCCGCCGAAGTGCGCGGCTTCAGGCCGGTGCCGCTCGCGGCCAGCGTCGAGGCCGACGTGAAGAGCGCGGTGCGCACTGTCGTCGAGTACAACGTGGCCGGCATCGTGCCCGGCACCGATCCGAAGCTGCGCGACCAGGCTGTGATCTATTCCGCGCACTGGGACCACCTGGGTATCGACCCGGACAACGGCAAGCCGGACCACATCTGGAACGGCGCCATCGACAACGGCTCCGGCACCGCGGCCCTGCTCGCGATGGCGCAGGCGGCGGTCAAGCGTCCGGCCAGGCGCACGCAGATCTTCCTGTGGCCGTGCGCGGAAGAACAGGGCCTGCTGGGCAGCCTGGCGTACGTGCGCCATCCCGTGTGGCCGCTGGCGAAGACCGCGGCGGACCTGAACCTGGACAGCATGAACTTCGTCGGCCGCACGCGCGACATGGGCGTGGCCGGCGCCGAGCGCAGCTCGCTGTACGCGACGGCCGCCACGGTCGCGAAGGCGATGGGCCTGAGCCTGGCCGCACCGGTACCGGACCTCGGCGGCGCCTACTTCCGCGCCGACCACTTCAACTTCGCCAAGGCCGGCGTCCCCGCGTTCAACGTCGGCTCGGCCGTGTTCTCGGGCGACGGCCATTTCGATTTCGAGCACGACCAGTCCGCGGAAGGCGCGAAGATGCGCGCGTTCACGAAGGACTACCACCAGGTCAGCGACCAGTACGATCCGGCCTGGGACTTGTCCGGCATGGTGCAGCAGGCGCAGTTCACCCTGAACCTCGGCTATGCGGTCGCGAATGCGCCGACGATGCCGACCTGGAAGGCGGGCGAGGCGTACGGCAAGGTAAAGCGTTGAAGGGTTACCAAAATGCGACTGGCCTGCCGTGATATGGCCGGGTAATATCGCGAGTTGAGGCAATACCCCGCCTCCGCTCACGACACCTCGACCACAGGACCACCATGAAGCAGACCTTGCTCGCCGCCGCCCTTTCCCTCGCCCTGTCCGCGCAGTTCGCGCCGGTCGCCGCCATCGCCGCACCCGCCGCCACGAAAACGGCGTCGAAAGCCGATGCGCGTTTCCAGGCCATCTACAAGGCCGAGTGGCAGTGGCGGATCAAGCAGCGGATCGCATGGGACGAGGACGAGCCGCGCGACGTCCGCGACGCGCTGCCGAAGGTCGACGCGCACACGCAGGCGGCGCGCCTGGCGATGTGGGAAGGCGTGCTGCGCCAGCTGGACGGCATCCGCGCGGCGGACCTCTCGCGCGCCGAGCAGGTCAACTATGCCGTGTACCGCGCGCAGATCGCCGCATTCGTCGCCGCGCAGCGCTTCCGCGAATACGAGCAGCCCGTGAACGCGGACAGCGCGTTCTGGTCCGACATCGCCTACATCGCGCGCCGCCCGCTGAAGAATGCGGAAGAATACCGCGCCTACCTCGCCCAGCTGGCCGACCTGCCCCGCTACTTCGGCGAAGAACTGGACAACATGCGGGCCGGCCTCGCGCGCGGCTTCACGCCGCCGCAGGTGACGCTGGCCGGCCGCGATGCGCCGCTGCTGAACATCGTCAACGCGAAGGCGCCGGAAGAGACGGTGTGGTACACGCCGTTCAAGGAGATGCCGGCGACGATCCCGATGGACGAGCAGGCGCGCCTGCGCACGCAGGGCGTCGCGCTGATCGACAGTGCCGTGAAACCCGCGTACGCGCAAGCCCTGCAGTTCTTCCGCGACGAGTACGTGCCGAACGCGCGCACGACGCTGGCGGCGGAGCGCCTGCCGGACGGGAAGGCGTACTACCAGTCGAAGATCGTCGAGTACACGACCACGGACATGACGGCGCAGCAGATCCACCGGATCGGCCTGTCCGAGATGGCGAAAATCCGCGCCGAAATGCAGGAGACGATGGTCAAGGCCGGCTTCAAGGGCGACCTGCCCGCCTTCCTCGCTTTCCTGCGCAGCGATCCGCAGTTCTATGCGAAGACGCCGGAAGAACTGTTGATGCGCGCGGCGTGGATTTCCAAGAAATTCGACGGCAAGGCCGACCAGTACTTCGGCTACCTGCCGCGCCGCCGCTTCGCCATCGTGCCGGTGCCGCCGGACCAGGCGCCGTACTACACGTCGGCGCGCGGCGGCCCGGGCATCTACCTCGTCAACACGTACAACCTGCCGGCGCGCGCGCTGTACAGCCTCCCCGCGCTGACCTTGCACGAATCGGCACCGGGCCACGCGTTCCAGATGCCGGTGGCGCTGGAACAGCAGGGCGTGCCGCCATTCCGCCGCGCGTACATTTCCGCGTACGGCGAAGGCTGGGCGCTGTATTGCGAGCGCCTGGGCAGCGAGATGGGGATGTACGAGACGCCGTACGAAACGTTCGGCATGCTGAGCTACCAGGCGTGGCGCGCGAGCCGCCTCGTCGTCGACACGGGCATCCACGCGCTGGGCTGGACGCGCGAACAGGCGCAGGCCTACATGCACGACAACACGGCGCTGTCCGACCACGAGATCCAGACGGAGGTCGACCGCTACATTTCCTGGCCGGGGCAGGCGCTGTCGTATTACCTGGGCGAGATGGCGATCGTCGAGTCGCGCCGGAAGGCCGAGGCGGCGCTGGGCGACAGGTTCGACATCCGCGCGTTCCACGACACGGTGCTGCAGCTCGGGGCCGTGCCGCTGCCGGTGCTGAAGGCGCGGATCGATACGTTCATCAAGGACGGCGGGAAATCGCCGTATCCTCCGACGTCAAAATAACTTGACCTTCAGCTGCACCGAGATGCCGCCGTACAGACGATCCTTGTACGACGGGATCACGCCGACGTTCACGCCCACGCGCTGATACTCGTACGTAAACGTGGGCACGACGGCCGGGAACCAGCCGCGGTCGCGCATCTTCGGGTACCCGTCGAACATCGCGATCGCCGCGCCGAGGCGCACGGGGCCCAGCGCATACGGCTGCCACAGCACGCCCGCGTAATTCGAGTAATAGCGGTCGCTGTTGACGAAGCGCCCCGCCGCCGCGGCCATCGTGCCGGAGAAACGGTATTCGAACCCGAGGCCGCGGTTGCCGCCGTTGAGGTTCTTGTCGCGGTCGAAGTGGTACGTCGCGAAGCCGCTGTCGATCCACAGTTCGCTCTTCGGATCGGCGTCGATCTTCGTGAACAGGTCGTCGGCATGGGCGCCGGTGCCGAGCAGCGCCAGCAAGGCGAATAGAGAACGCGTTTTCAATCGTCGGCCTTCGGATCGAGATCGGGGAACATCACTTCCGTAAAACCGAAGCGGGTAAAGTCGCGGATCCGCATCGGGTACAGGATGCCCAGCAGGTGATCCACCTCGTGCTGCACGACGCGCGCGTGAAAACCGTCCACGTCGCGGCTGATCGGCTTGCCGTACTGGTCGACGCCCTCGTAATGCAGGCGCGTGTAGCGCGGCACGCTGCCGCGCAGGCCCGGCACCGACAAACAGCCTTCGAAGCCCTCTTCCATTTCTTCCGACAGAGGCTTGAGCACCGGGTTGATCAGCACCGTCTCCGGCACGGCGGGCGCGTCCGGGTAGCGCTGGTTCCTGCCGAAGCCGAAGATCACCAGCTGCAGGTTGACGCCGATCTGCGGCGCGGCCAGGCCGGCGCCGTCGACGGCGTGCATCGTCTCGAACATGTCGGCAACGAGTGCGTGCAGTTCGGGCGTATCGAACTCGCGCACGGGCTCCGCCACGCGCAGCAGGCGCGGGTCGCCCATTTTGAGGATCTCGCGGATCGTCATTTCGGCAGGTCCGCGCACAGGTGCGTGAGGAATTCGCGGTAGCCTTCGGCCGTCTCCGGGTGCTTCATGCCGATGGCGGCCGTCGCCTTCAGGTAGCCCAGCTTGGAGCCGCAGTCGTAGCGCGTGCCGGCATAGCGGTAGGCCAGCACGCGTTCGCGCGACATCAGCGACGCGATGCCGTCGGTCAGCTGGATTTCGCCGCCGGCACCGGTCCCCAGGTTTTCCAGGTGTTCGAAGATGGCGCCGGACAGCACGTAGCGGCCCACGACGGCCAGGGTCGACGGCGCATCCTCGGGCTTCGGTTTCTCGATGATCCCGGACACCAGCTCCAGGTCCGGACGGTAGGCGCGCGCGCTGACGATGCCGTACTGGCGCGTGTTCGCGCGCGGCACGTCCTGTACGGCGAGCACGCTGCACTTCTCGTACGCGTACAGGTCCGTCATCTGCGCCAGCACCGGCTTGTGGCCGTCGGCCGTGTCCATGAAGTCGTCCGCGAGCAGCACGGCGAACGGCTCGTTGCCGATCACGGGACGGGCACACAGCACGGCATGGCCCAGGCCCAGCGCGGCGGGCTGGCGGATGTAGATGCAGTTGACGTTCTTCGGAATGACCTGCTGCACGAGCTTCAGCAGTTCCTGCTTGCCGGCCGCTTCCAGTTCCGATTCCAGCTCGTAGGCCTTGTCGAAATGGTCTTCGATGGCGCGCTTGTTGCGTCCCGTGATGAACACGAGTTCCGTGATGCCGGCGGCCACGGCTTCCTCGACCGCGTACTGGATCAGCGGCTTGTCGACGATGGGCAGCATTTCCTTCGGCTGCGCCTTGGTGGCCGGCAGGAAGCGGCTACCGAGGCCGGCGACCGGGAATACGGCTTTCTTGATTGCGGTCATTGTGAAGCTCCGTCTGATTATTGAGTTGAATTCTGTGCGCCCAGCAGGGCCAGCAGGCCCGCCTCGTCCAGCACGGTCACGCCGAGCTGCTCGGCCTTTTCCAGCTTGCTGCCCGCCTCCGCGCCCGCGACGACGTACGACGTCTTCTTCGACACCGACCCGGACACCTTGCCGCCCGCCTGTTCGATCAGCGCGCCCGCGGCATCGCGCGACATCGTCGGCAACGTCCCGGTCAGCACGAACGTCTTGCCGGCCAGCGGACCGGCCGCGTCGACGGCATCCTGCGGCAGCAGCGCCAGCAGCTCGGTGCGCAGCGCCGCCAGCGCGGCCAGCATCGCGCGGTTGCCCGGCACCGCCATCCACTGCTCCAGCGCCGTGACGACGCCTTCCGGCAGGCCGAACACGCTGAAGATCTTCAGGTGCGCGAGGTCGTCCAGCGTGCGGCCGTCGGCCAGCAGCTGGCGCGCGCGCGGCTCCGTGAGTTTCGGGATCCCGAGCGCGGCCAGCAGGCCCACGTCGTCGAGTTTTTCGCGCAGCTGCGCGCGCGGCGGATGCTCGCCCTGCGGCGCGACGCCGGCGGCCAGCAAATCGTTCAGCGCCTGCTGGTTCTTCTCTTCCGCGAAGAAGTCGGCGATTGCTTCCGCGACGGTGCCGCCGATGTCGGGCAGTACGCGCAGCAGCGCGGCCGGCGCACGGCGCACGAGCGCCAGGCTGCCGAGCCAGTCGGCCAGCGTCTTCGCCGTCGACTCGCCCACGTGGCGGATGCCCAGCGCGAACAGCAGGCGTTCCAGCGGCGGATGCTTGCTGGCGGCGATGGCGGCCAGCAGGTTGTCCGCCCACTTCGTCGCGACCTTGCCCTGCTTGACCGTCTCCGGCGTCGTGCCGTCGCGCTCGTCCGCGAGGCGCTTCATCTTCAACAGGTCGTCCAGGGTGAGCCGATACAGGTCGGCCACGCCGCGGATCAGGTTCGCTTCCACGAGGCTGTCGATATAGCGGTCGCCCAGCCCTTCGATGTCCATCATGCGGCGGCCCGCGAAATGGCGGATCGCTTCCTTGCGTTGTGCGGCGCACGTCAGGCCGCCGGAGCAGCGCGCAACGGCCTCTCCCTCTTCGCGCACGACGTGCGAGCCGCACACGGGGCACGTCTTCGGCAGCTCGTACACGGGCGGTACCGGCGTCGGGCGGCGCTCCAGCACGACGGACAGCACCTCGGGGATGACGTCGCCCGCGCGGCGCACGACGACCGTGTCGCCCACGCGCACGTCCTTGCGGCGCACCTCGTCCTCGTTGTGCAGGGTCGCATTCGTGACGGTCACGCCGCCGACCGAGACGGGCACGAGGCGCGCCACCGGCGTGATCGCGCCGGTGCGGCCCACCTGCACGTCGATGGCGGACACCGTCGTCAGCGCTTCCTCGGCGGGGAACTTATGCGCAAGCGCGAAACGGGGCGCGCGCGAGACAAAACCCAGCTCGCGCTGGTCCGACAATCGGTCGACCTTGTACACGACGCCGTCGATCTCGTACGGCAGCGACTTGCGGCGCGCGCCGATGTCGTGGAAGTAGCCCAGCAGGCCTTCGCATCCGGTGACCACCGCGCGTTCCTTCGACACGGGGAGACCAAGCTGGTCGAGCCAGTCCAGTGCCTTCGAATGCGATTCCGGCAGCGGCGCGCCTTCGAGCAGGCCGATGCCGTAGGCGAAGAAGCGCAGGCGGCGCTGCGCCGTGATGCGCGCGTCGAGCTGGCGCAGGCTGCCCGCGGCCGCGTTGCGCGGGTTCGCGAATTCCTTCTGGCCCGCGTCGCGCTGGCGCTGGTTCAGACGTTCGAAGTCCTCCTTGAACATCAGGACTTCGCCGCGCACTTCCAGCACGGCCGGAATATCGTCGCCGCGCAGGCGCAACGGGATCACCTTCACCGTGCGGATATTGGCGGTGACGTCCTCGCCCGTGTAGCCGTCGCCGCGTGTGGCGGCCTGCACGAACACGCCGTTCTCGTAGCGCAGGCTCATCGCGAGGCCGTCGAATTTCAGCTCGGCCGCATACCGCACCTGCGCGTGGCCGAGGCCATCGCGCACGCGCCGGTCGAAGTTGTCGATGTCTTCGTCGGAAAAGCCGTTGTTCAGCGACAGCATGGGCACCGCATGCGTGACCTGCTTGAACTCCGGGATCGGCGCGGCGCCCACGCGCGACGTCGGCGAATCCACCGACACGGCTTCGGGATGCTGCGCTTCCAGCGCCTGCAGTTCGCGGAACAGCTTGTCGTACTCGGCGTCGGGAATCGTCGGCGCGTCGAGCACGTGGTAGTTGTAGATGTGGTGGTTCAATTCCTTGACGAGCCACGCCATCCGTTCCAGGTCGGCCATGCTCACCTCAGCTGAACAGGCGCAGCGCGCGGGTGGAACCGGCGGCGACGTCGGCCGTGTCCATCTCCTGGTAGAACTCGCGCACCTGGCCCGCGATTTCTTCCAGCGCCGCATCCGTCAGCGGCTGGTCGAAGTCGTCGACGATAGCGGCCTCCAGGCGCTGCTCGAGGTCTTTCGCGCACGCGACCATCTTGCCGAAGCCGTCGCGGGCCGGGGCCACGCACGGTACGTCCAAAAGGAGCGTCAGGCGCGACGTCGTATCGGCGCCGAGCGTGACGTTGGTCGACAGCGTGAACAGGGTGCCGCCGCCCTCTTCCTTGTCCAGCATGACGAACTTGCCGTCCGGGCGCACGTCGAAGCCCGCGTTTTCCAGCGCACCGATCAACGTGGCCATTGCCCATGGCGCGCCTTTGGACGCGAGGTTCACGCCCAGTTGCGCATCGTGGCCGGCGACGAAGCGGTGCAGCGTCTTCGCTTCGCTCATCACTTCGATCATGTCCGGCACTTCCGGCTCGGCGCCAATCTCGTCGGCGACGGCGCGCAGGCGCGTGACCATCTCCGAGTACTCCAGCTCGTTCAGCGCCGTCGTGCGCGTGGCCAGCTGGACGCCGGCCTGCAGCTTCGTGTACACGCCGCCGTGCACGATCGGTTCCCAGTCGCCGTTCACCGCGAGGCCGACGAAGTGCACGGGCTTGTTGCCGACGCGGCGCAGTTTCAGCAGCGCGGGCAGGATGCGGTCGCCGCGCAGCGGGCCTTCCGAATTCAGCGGGATCAGGCAGTCGATCAGCGGGTCGACGAGGTTCTCGGCCAGTTGCGCGGGCGGCGTGTCCGGCTTCACGGCCGGCAGCTCGGCGGCCGGGTCGAGCGCAGCCGCGGCCGCGGGCACCGGCGCGGCCGCGGGTGTGGGGCCCGGCGCGGCGTGCTGGAACGGCTCGGCGACGATGCCCGGCTCGATCAGCACGTCGTGATCCGGCACGGGGCCGCCGTCCAGCACGGGCTCGTGCCGCTGGACGTGCGGTTCCGCGCGCTCGCTCGAGCCGCCGTTCATCAGCACGTCGTCGTGGTCGTGCGAAAACGCGCGCTCGACGCTCTTGCGGGCCTTGTACTCCTGCCACTTGTTGTAACTAATGACGCCGACGACGAAGACGCCGCCGGCCGCGATCAGGCTCATTTGAAAGTCTGTCATGCTGCTTGTGCCTCAGTAGCGAAATTCGCGGCGGACTCCATGTCCACCGCCACGATGCGCGACACGCCCTGCTCCTGCATCGTCACACCGATCAGTTGGTTGGCCATCTCCATCGCGATCTTGTTGTGCGAGATGAAGAGGAATTGGGTATGGTCCGACATGCGCTTCACCATGCGGCAGAAGCGCTCGGTATTGGCGTCGTCCAGCGGCGCGTCGACCTCGTCGAGGAGGCAGAACGGCGCCGGGTTCAGGCGGAACATCGAGAACACGAGCGCCGTCGCCGTCAGCGCCTTCTCGCCGCCGGACAGCAGATGGATCGTCGCGTTCTTCTTGCCGGGCGGCTGGGCCATCACCTGCACGCCCGAGTCGAGGATTTCGTCCCCCGTCATCACGAGCTTGGCCTGGCCGCCGCCGAACAGGATCGGAAACAGTTCGGAGAAATGCAGGTTGACGCGGTCGAACGTGTCCTGCAGCAGGTCGCGCGATTCGCGGTCGATGCGGGAGATCGCGCCTTCCAGCGTGCCGATCGCCTCCAGCAGGTCGTTGTTCTGCGCGTCGAGGAAGCGCTTTCTCTCCGTCGCCTGCGCCAGCTCTTCCACTGCCGCGAGGTTGACGGCACCGAGCGACGCGATGGCATTCGTCAGGCGCGTGACCTCGCCCTGCAGGTACGACGGCTTCAGCTCCGGATCGAGCTTTTCCGACAGCGCGGCCTCGTCGGCACCCGTGGCCGACAACGCTTCCGCGAACTGTTCCTGGTTCAGGCGCGCGGCCTGTTCCTTCAGCTGCATCTCGGTGATGCGCTCGCGCTGCGGCTGCAGGCCGCGCTCCGCCGCCATGCGGGCTTCTTCCGCCGCGCGCAACTGCTGCGTGAGCTGGTCCAGTTCGTGGCGCGCATCGGAAAGCAGCCGTTCCTGCTCCGTGCGCCTTGCCAGCAGGCCTTGCAGGCCCTCGGCCGCCGCGCCGGATTCCAGCGCTTCCAGTTCCAGCTTGCCGGCGGCGATGCTTTCCAGGACTTGCTGCGCCTGCTGCTGGGCGGTGGCGATCGTGCGGCGGAGTTCCTCGATGCGCGTGCGCTGCGTCTTTTCCGCGAACACGGCTTCCTGCGCCGCGCGTTCCAGGTCGCGCAGGCGGTTGCGCGCTTCGGCAAGGATCCGCTCCTGTTCCTGGAACTCGACCTGGCCGTCTTCGTGCGCGCCCTGCAGTTCGGCGAGTTCCATGTCCAGCTCTTCGAACTGCGCTTCCGCCTCGGCCTTCGCCTGGCGCTGCTCCGCTTCCTGCGCGGCGATCTCGTCGAGGTCCGCCGCGATCTGGCCGCTCCTCTGGTTGAAGCGGGCCTCGACCTCGGCCTGCTTGACGACGTCGATCTGCAGCGCATGCACGTCGCGCTGCAGGGTCGCGACTTTCTGGCGGCCGTCCTGCAGGCGGCGCTGCAGGTCGGAGACCGCCGCGTCGGCGCGCGTGGCGCGCGTGCGGGCCTCGTCCAGCAGCAGCGCCTGCGCGCGCAACTGCTTGGCCGTATTGTCGATCTCGTGCTGGCGCGCGAGCACGCCGTCCTGCTCGGCGTCCGCCGCGTAGAAGCGCACGCTCGATGCGGTGACCATGTGGCCCTGCGGCGTGACGAAGCAGCCGCCCTGTGGGAGCCTCCCACGCTGCGCAAGCGCCGTGCCCGGATCGTCGGCCGCGTAGACGCCGGTCAGCCAGTCGTCCAGCAGGCCGCGCAGGCCCGGGTCGTTCAGCTTGAGGAGACTCGCGAACGGTTTCAGGCCGTGATGATCCTGCGCGCCCGCGCTGCCCGGTGCCGGCGAATACAGCGCCATGCGGGCCGGCGGCGCATCGCCGAAGAAGCCGCGCGCCCAGTCGAGGTTCGACACTTCCAGCGCGCCCGTGCGCTCGCGCAGCACGGATTCCAGCGCCGTTTCCCAGCCCGTCTCGATGTCGAGCTTCTGCCACAGGCGCGGCAGTTTATCCAGTTCGTGCTTCTGCAGCCACGGCTGGACTTTACCTTGCGTCTGCACGCGTTCCTGCAGCTGGCGCAGCGCGGTCAAGCGCGCTTCCAGCCTGGCGTTGGAGGCGGTCTCCTGCTGGACCTGCGCATGCGCGTCGCGCCGCTCCTGCTCGACGGCTTCCTGGCGGCTCGCCGCCTCTTCCAGCATCAGGTTCTGTTCTTCCAGCTGCAGCTGCTTTTCCTCCAGCTGCATGCGCAGGTTGTCGAGGTGGCCGGCGTCCGGCAGATTGAGTCCGCCGCGCTCCTGCTGCAGGCGCTCGCGCCGCGTGGCCAGGCTCGCGAGGATGTTCGACGCATTGCGCTGGTGCGCGGACGACAGCTCGATGCGCTGCTGGATCTGCATGATGCGGGCGCGCGATTCGGTCGACCTGTTCTGCGCGTCGCGCCACGCGGCTTCCAGGTCGGGCAGGCGTTCGTTCTGCGCCTCCGCCGCGATCTGCGCGCCTTCCACGCGCGCCGCCAGTTCTTCCAGGCGGAACTCGGCTTCCTCGATCTGCTCCTGCGTCTCGCCCGCCTGGTTCAGCCACTGCTCGCGCTGGGCCGTGAGCGTGCCGATCTGGTTCTGCAGGCGCGTGCGCGACTCGACGACGAACTTGATCTGCGCTTCCAGGCTGCCGATCTCGGAATTGGTCTGGTACAGCGCGCCCTGCGCCACGTGCAGGCGGTCGCCCGTCTCGTAGTGCGCCTGGCGCATGCGTTCCAGCTCGAGCTCCAGGTTGCGCAGCTGCGCGTTCTGGGATTCGAGTCCGGTCTGCGCCTGCTCCATCTCCTGGAACCAGCGCAGCTGCTCGGCCCTGGCCTCGTTGCGGCGCAGGAGCCAGAGCAGTTTCTGCTTCTCTTCCTGGTCGGCCTGCAGCTGGTGGAAACGGTTGGCGACGGCGGCCTGCGCCTCCAGCTTTTCGAGATTCGCGTTCAGCTCGCGCAGGATGTCCTCGACGCGCAGCAGGTTCTCGCGCGTGTCCGACAGCCGGTTTTCCGTCTCGCGCCGGCGCTCCTTGTACTTCGAGACGCCGGCCGCCTCCTCGAGAAACACGCGCAGCTCTTCCGGGCGCGATTCGATGATGCGCGAGATCATGCCCTGGCCGATGATGGCGTAGGCGCGCGGCCCCAAGCCCGTGCCGAGGAAGATGTCCTGGATGTCGCGCCGGCGCACGGGCTGGCCGTTGATGTAATAGGTCGACGTGCCGTCGCGCGTGAGCGTGCGCTTGACGGCGATCTCGGCGTACTGGCCCCACTGCCCGGCCGCCTTGCCGGCAGTGTTGTCGAACACGAGTTCGACGGACGCGCGCCCGGCCGGCTTGCGGTTGGTGGATCCGTTGAAGATCACGTCCTGCATCGATTCGCCGCGCAGCTCGGACGCTTTCGATTCGCCCAGCACCCACCGTACGGCATCGATGATGTTCGATTTGCCGCATCCGTTCGGGCCGACCACGCCGACCAGCTGCCCCGGCACCTGGAAATTGGTGGGATCGACGAAAGACTTAAATCCCGACAATTTGATGGAGGATAGACGCACGTTCGCTTACGGTAGGGGGAGAAGTCGATAAAGGCTGCATCATACCATCTGCGCCTTGCTTTTCGGCCAAGTTTTAGCCGTCGTGCGCGCGGGTTCAGGTGCAGAGGACGGCAAAACGGAGCCGGTCCCGGGCGCATGGCGGGACGTACGGCCCCTGCGCCGGCTGCCAGTCGTTACGCAGGTAGACCCGGTCGCGCCCGGACAGTTTCAGCGCGACGGCCGTCAGCCATTGGTGGGAGTAGGCGGGATCGGCGCGCGGCAACAGGATCGTCGCCGCGAGCAGGCCCACCAGCAGCGGCTGCGGCGAGCAGTCCTGCGCGGCGCGCGCGCGCGCGAGGAACAGCGCGGCCGCCCCCAGGCCGAGTACGCAACCGGACAGGGCTTCGCTGGCCGAATGGGCGCCGACCTGCACCCGGGCCAGCGCCACCGCGACGGCGAGCAGGCCGCCCACGGCCACCGCACCCCGGCGCAGGCGCGGCGAACCGCGCTCCACCAGCAGGAACAAGGCGACGGGAAACACGGCTGCGGCCCGGGCCGCATGGCCGGAACAGCCGGTGAACGACAACGACCGGATCCCGATGCCCCAGCCGATGAACGCCACCTGGCTCGCGGCCGCCACGAGCATGGCACCGCCGAACACGGCGCACCAGACGAGCGCCAGCCGCCAGCAGCGCGCGCCGACGAGCCAGGCCGCCACGCCGACGGCGAGCAGCGCCGTGACGTTGAGGCCGCCCAGCGCCGAGAGATGGGACCACCAGAGCATGTTGGATTCGGTGATGGATGACGACGCTCGACTATAACCCGGTCACGTGACCGATACCAACACGTAGGGCAACGGCCGATATATTCGAATCGTTGACGGCCCCTTGGGCCATTGCGTCGGAGAGCACCTGCCCGACGACGCCGTCGATGGCGAGCACGCGCGCGCCGCCGTCGTTCAGGACCGCGGCCAGCTTGTCGGCCGGCAGCGAGAACGCTTCGCGCCGCCCGGCGCCGGAGAAGATGAACAGCGTGCGCAGCGGGCTCACCCACGCCAGCTTGACCTTGCGCGCGCCTTCGCCCGTGCGGAATTCCAGCCACATGCCGCGCTCCAGGCCGTCGACGGCGGACACCTCGGCCACCCGCGCCGCCGCCTGTTCCGCGGCCGCGTTTTCCATCTCGACCTTGCGCAGCGCATCCTGCTGGGCCGCCTGCGTGGCCAGTTCCAGCTGGCGCTCCGGCGACAGCTCGATGGGTGCGCGCACGATCGCCGCGTGGTATTCGGCCAGGCGGGCGAAGAATTGCAGGCGCTCGGCGTCCTGCCACTTGATCGCATCGAGCCACTTGTTCAGCGTCTGCAGCAGGCGCGGCAGCCGGGCGATCAGGGCCTTGCGCTGCTCCGGCGTGGCCTTTGGCTTGACGCTCCAGATCAGGTCGTCCATGGCCCGGGTGGCGTTGTCGACGGCGCCCGGGCGCGCATCCTCGATCGTCCACGCGAACGTCAGCACGGTCGTCCAGCGCTGCTCGAGGAAGCCGCTGACGACCTCGTTGACGTCGCCGGCCTGCACCCGCAGGGCGATGGCGTCGCGGGCCTGGCGCGCCGCGACCTCGTGCTTTTCCCGTTTCAGCGCGCTGGCGACCGGTGCGGCGAGCGCGGCTACCTGGGCCGACTCGTCGGCGGCGATACCCGCTTCCAGCTCGGCGACGGCATTCGCGAACGCCTCCGGCCGCGCCTCGCCCACGCGCGCGACGCTGCGCCGCATCGCCTGGAACAGCGGGTCGTCCGCATCGTCTCTCTGCTCCCAGCCGACGCGCGACATCAGGTCGACGAGGCGGCGCGCCGGATGGTCTTGCTCGAAGAAGAAATTGTTGTCGAGCAGAGCGGCCTTCAGCACGGGAACCTGCAGGAGTTGCAGCAGTTCGCGCGTGCGCGGCGGGATACTATCGTCCAGCAACACGGTCTCGAACACACGCGACAGCAGGTCCAGCGTACGTTCGTCGCGGCGCGGCAGGCTGCCCTGGGGCAGGCTCTGCTTCAGGCGCGGCAGGTAGAACACGTTATGCGGCGTGGCGGCTGCTTGCGTTCCTTGCACCGGCGCCCGCTCGATGCGCGCCAGCAGGTCCATCAGCGGCGCCGTGCCGCCGGATTGCGCCAGCATGCCTTGCAGGGCGGCCGACCAGCCGGACTCGGCCTGCCCCGTTCCCGCTGCGAAGCCGGCGCCGGGTTGGGCTGCCGCACCGGACGCGGCGCTGAAGCCAGCCGCCGGTTGTGCGGCCTGGTCCTTGACCGGCGTCGCCGCGAACGTCCCCGCTCCGCTCGGCCGCCAGCCGCCGCCGCTGGACGGCAACGTGGGCAGGTCGGGAATCAGCGGGACGCCATCCTCGCCGCCATCGTCGCCGAACAGCTTGCGCAACTGCTCCGCAAGGGTGGCGCGCTGGCCGGCGCGGGCCGCCTTCGCGGCGGCGCCGCCATCCGTCTTCTGGATGCGGTAAGCACCCACGGAACCCGGCTGGCCCTCCTTGCGCAGCGCGGCGACGAGGGAGTCGTACAGCGGGGCGAGGTCGAACACGATGTCCGGCCGCAGCAGGGGCTGGATCAGGCCATGGGCATCCGTTTCCGGTTCGAATTCACGCCACGCCTCGTCGATCGCGCCGAGGAAGATCTCGGGACGGAAGGGATTGCTGTCCGCACGCAGCACGCCGCGTCCGAGCAGCATGCCGAGGCGGACGGCCAGCGTGGCGAGCGGGTCGGCGTACCGGATGTCGAAGGGACGGGCCAGCGCGCCCAGTGCGAGGCGGCTGTCGACCTCTTCCAGCGGCACGAGGTCGAGCGACGCCGCCGTCATGCGCATCGGCGCGGCCCGCGGCGCCAGGCGGTCGAGCTCGCGCCGCACCGCCAGGGCGGTCGCGCCGGATGCCAGGTGGAAGAAGGCGTATGCATTGTCCTTCAGCAGGCGGGCCGCCTTCACGCGCCGCTGGACGTCCTGCGGGTCGCCATTGTGACGGGTCAGGTCGCCCAGTGCCGCGGCCATGCGGGCCGTCATCGCCGCCAGTTGCTCCTTGACCCAGGTGTCTGCGATACCGGCGAGCGCATCCAGCGTCGCCTGCTGCGACGACGCGGCCTTGCGGGCGGCCGGGGTCTGGACGGGGCTGGAAGACATGGTTCTTCTATTGTGGCACATAATTTCCAAGTGGCAATTAAAATCGATCGGCCAGCGCCACGTTCAGGAAAATGCTTATGCTATTGAAGAGACCATCGAACGACCAAAAACGCTATGCTGCGTCGCAAGACACGATTGCCGGCGAATAAGAATATGCAAAATACGTGTTAGCGAAGAAAATTATTGCTAGCGTAATGCCTGTAGTCCTACAAGTGGTCAAGAGGTGATCCGATACCCGTTCAATTGTCGCGCTCGCATCATTGCAATACCGAAATCGCTTCGGTAAGCAGGACATCTCCACTATCGAAAGGAATGATCATGGCTTCGAACAAGAATTCTTCGCGCTCGGGTAACCAGGGCGGCTCCCACGAACAACACGTCAAGGCTGGTCAGCAAAGCCACAAGAACGACGGCAACAAGCAGTCGGGCTCCGGTTCGGGCTCGCGTTCGGGCGGCTCGGGCGGCACCCGCGGCGGCACCCCGGAGCAGCATGCCGAGGCTGGCCGTCAAAGCCACAAGAACGACAGCAAGCGCTGATTGCAGCGCTTTCCGGAAGGTCGAAAGAGCCTGGCGCGGGACGACCGCGACAGGCTCTTTGTTCATCAGATGTTGCGCAGGTACGAGCCCTTGGGCGGCGCGAAATCGCGCACCTCGTCGATCATGCCCGCCGCCTTGGCGTCGCGCGCGTTCAGGTGCAGGTCGCCGTACTGGTGGATGCCCCACTGTTCGGGCGTCAGCTCGATGTGCTTGCGCAGGATGGATTCCGTGCGCGCATCGTCGGCGCGCAGGCCCTCGACGATGATGTTCAGCGCATCCGGACGCGAGCCGGGCGAAGCTGTCGCATGCGACTTGTGGATCATGAAGCGCGCTGTCTCGCTCGCATAGCGCTGCTGGCCCGACAGGAACAGGATCACCGCGATCGACGCGACAGCGCCGCCGTTGTACATGACGCAATTGACGGGGGCATTGGCCAGGAAGTTGTACAGGCACAGGCCGTCGCTGACATAGCCCCCGTTCGACTGCAGGAGGATGTGCGCCGTCTCGATGCCGTCGTCGTTCATGCCGGCCACCGCCTCGAAGACACGATGCACCATGTCGCTGTTCACGTCGCCGGACAGGGTGAACCACCCTACTTTCTGTTTTCCAGGATCTTCGCTCATAGTGGGTCTCTTCCGTCAGAAAGGTCGTAGAGCAAGTGTAACAAAACACGTCCGCATGTCCGTGGTGCCTCATGGCAATCGTGTGAGCCCTCCCCGGCCGATTGACTTCCCGTCACCACTGACATAGACTTCGCAGTCTTGACCGGGAGAGCGCAGCGCAGGCTGCCGCCGAAGGGGCATTACCCAAAAACTCTCAGGCAACCGGACCGGTCAGGGGCTGCTGCGCAACGCGCAGTGGACCAACTCTGGAGAGCGGCCTTCACAGGCCCACCGAAGGGGCAGGCGACAACACCTTGTCGCTATCTCTCAGGTACCGAGGACAGAGGGGTGCGAGAGCATGCGGGCATCCGCGTGCGCGAACCCATTTTCTGCCGAGGAACGATCCATGACGCTCAAAGCGACCCCGCTCAATTCCGTACACCGTGCCGCCGGCGCCAAGATGGTCGACTTCGGCGGCTGGGACATGCCCGTCAACTACGGCTCCCAGATCGAAGAACACAATGCCGTGCGCGGCGATGCCGGCATGTTCGACGTGTCGCACATGTGCGTGGTCGACCTGAAAGGCGCGAACGTGCGCGCCTTCCTGCGCGGCCTGCTGGCCAACAACGTCGACAAGCTGCAGGCACCGGGCAAGGCCCTGTACTCGTGCATGCTGAACCCGCAGGGCGGCGTCATCGACGACCTGATCGTCTACTACTTCGCCGAAGACTGGTTCCGCCTCGTCGTCAACGCCGGCACGGCCGAGAAGGACGTCGCCTGGATCAGCCAGCAGAACGACGCCACCAATAGCGGCCTGACGATCACCCCGCGCCGCGCCGACCTGAGCGCCGACGGCATCGCCCTCGTCGCCGTGCAGGGCCCGAACGCCCGCGCGAAAACGTGGCAGGTCGTGCCGCAGACGCAGGCCCCGTCGGAAGGCCTGAAGCCGTTCAACGCCGTGATCGTGCACGACACCCCGTTCGGCGAACTGATGGTCGCGCGCACCGGCTACACGGGCGAAGACGGTTTCGAGATCGGCGTGCCGGCCAGCCAGGTCGAGGCGCTGTGGAACGCCCTCGCCGCCGCCGGCGTCAAGCCGGCCGGCCTCGGCGCGCGCGACACGCTGCGCCTGGAAGCGGGCATGAATCTGTACGGCCAGGACATGGACGACAACGTCTCGCCGCTGGACGCCGGCCTCGCCTGGACCGTCGACCTCAACGCCGAGCGCGACTTCATCGGCAAATCCGCCCTGCGGAAAAACGGCCAGACGCAGCAATTCGTCGGCCTGATCCTGCGCGAAAAAGGCGGCATCCTGCGCGCCCACCAGAAAGTCGTGGCCGCATCCGGCAATGCCGGCGAAATCACGAGCGGCACGTTCAGCCCGTCGATGCAGCAGGCGATCGCGCTCGCGCGCGTGCCGGTCGACGTCGCGATCGGCGACACGGTCCACGTGGAAATCCGCGACAAGAAACTGGCGGCATCCGTCGTCAAACTGCCGTTCGTGCGTAACGGCAAGATCCTCGCTTCCTGAACAAACAACACTATACTTACCGCACCATCCATCACTACGGAGTTACGCACATGAACATCCCAGCCGACCTGAAGTACACCGAGTCCCACGAGTGGGTCCGCCAGGAGGCCGACGGCACCCTGACCGTGGGCATCACCGAATACGCGCAGGACGCCCTGGGCGACATCGTGTTCGTCGAACTGCCGCAGGTCGGCAAGGCCTTCACCGCCGGCGATGACGCCGCCGTCGTCGAGTCCGTCAAGGCGGCCAGCGACATCTACGCCCCGGTCTCGGGCACCGTCACCGCGGTGAACCAGGCCACGGCCGACGCGCCGGACTCGATCAACGCGAACGCCTACGATGCGTGGCTGTTCAAGCTGCAGCCGTCGGATCCGGCCGCCGTCAATGGCCTGCTGGATGCGGCTGCTTACGGCAAGGCCACCGAAGGCTGATTTGATTGACCGTCATTCCCGCGGAGGCGGGAATCCAAGTTCGAGCTGCCGCGCACGCTGAACTTGGGCCCCCGCCTGCGCGGGGGCGACGGAGTGGTACCTCACGCGCCGATTCTTTCATTTCGTCTCCCATCATGACCCGCACCAGCCTGACCCAACTCGAAGCACGCGATGGCTTCATCCCGCGCCACATCGGCCCGTCCGCATCCGAACAGGCGGCCATGCTGTCCGTCCTCGGCTACGCCTCGCGTGCCGAGCTGATCGACGCCGTCGTTCCCGCCAACATCCGCCGCAAGGACAAGCTGGACCTGGGCCAGTTCTTCGAGCCGCTGCCCGAGCAGGCCGCACTCGCGAAGCTGAAAGGCATCGCGGCGCAGAACAAGGTCATGAAGTCGCTGATCGGCCAGGGCTACTACGGCACCCACACGCCGCCCGTCATCCTGCGCAACATCTTCGAAAACCCGGCCTGGTACACCGCGTACACGCCATACCAGCCGGAGATCTCGCAGGGCCGCCTGGAAGCCATCCTGAACTTCCAGCAGGTCATCACCGACCTGACCGGCATGGGCATCGCCAACGCGTCGATGCTGGACGAAGGCACGGCCGCGGCCGAGGCCATGACGCTGATCCAGCGCGTCGGCAAGTCGCAATCGAAAGTGTTCTACGTCGCCGACGACGTGCTGCCGCAGACGCTGGAAGTGGTGCAGACCCGCGCGCTGCCGATCGGCGTCGAGGTGCGCACCGTCGCCGCCGCCGAGATCGGGAACCTCGCCGAATCCTGCTTCGGCGTCCTGCTGCAATACCCGGGCGTGAACGGCGACGTGCGCGACTACCGCGCCGCCGTCGAGAAGCTGCATGCTGCAGGCGCGATGGTCGTCGTCGCGGCCGACCTGCTGGCGCTGACCGTCCTCGCGCCGCCGGGCGAATGGGGCGCCGACGTCGTCGTCGGCAATAGCCAGCGCTTCGGCGTGCCGCTCGGCTTCGGCGGCCCGCACGCGGGCTACCTGGCCACGCGCGACGAGTACAAGCGCAGCATGGCGGGCCGCCTCGCCGGCGTCACCATCGACGCCCAGGGCAACCCCGCGTTCCGCCTCGCGCTGCAGACGCGCGAGCAGCACATCCGCCGCGAAAAAGCGACGTCGAACATCTGCACGGCGCAGGTCCTGCTGGCCGTGATGGCCTCGATGTACGCCGTCTACCACGGCCCGCAAGGCCTGGAACAGATCGCCCGCCGCGTGCACCGCTACACCGGCATCCTCGCCACCGCGCTGAAGGGCCTCGGCTTCCAGCTGGCCAATGAATCGTATTTCGACACGATCACCGTCATCGCCGACAACGCCGACGACATCCACCGCGTGGCCAACGACCACGGCGTCAACCTGCGCCGCATCGATGCGCGCCACGTGGGCATCTCGCTGGACGAGACGATAGGCCGCGACGACATCGCCCTGCTGGTGCAAATCTTCGGCGGCGCCGACGTCGATTTCGACACGCTGGACAAGGACGCGCAGGACGCCTACCCGGCCGCGCTGGCCCGCACGAGCGCCTACCTGACGCACCCGACGTTCAACCGCTACCACGCCGAGCACGAGATGCTGCGCTACCTGCGCGCGCTGGCCGACAAGGACCTGGCGCTCGACCGCACGATGATTCCGCTGGGTTCGTGCACGATGAAGCTGAACGCGACGTCCGAGATGATCCCGGTGACGTGGCCGGAATTCTCGAACATCCACCCGTTCGCGCCGGATGAGCAGACCGTCGGCTACCGCGAGATGATCGGCCAGCTGGAAGCGATGCTGTGCGCCGTCACGGGCTACGCCGGCGTGTCGCTGCAGCCGAACGCCGGCTCGCAGGGCGAGTACGCGGGCCTGCTGATCATCCAGAAGTACCACCAGTCGCGCGGCGAAGGCCACCGCAACATCTGCCTGATCCCGTCGTCGGCGCACGGCACCAACCCGGCGTCGGCCAACATGGTGGGCATGAAGGTCGTCGTGACCGCGTGCGACGCCAACGGCAACGTGGACCTCGCCGACCTGAAGAAGAAGGCCGAGGAACACAGCGCCAACCTGGCGTGCGTCATGGTCACCTACCCGTCCACGCACGGCGTGTTCGAGGAAGGCATCAAGGAACTGTGCGAGATCGTGCACGCGCACGGCGGCCAGGTGTATGTCGACGGCGCCAACATGAACGCGCTGGTGGGCGTCGCCGGTCCGGGCCTGTTCGGCGGCGACGTCAGCCACCTGAACCTGCACAAGACCTTCTGCATCCCGCACGGCGGCGGCGGTCCCGGCGTCGGTCCGGTGGCCGTGGCCGAACACCTCGTGCCGTTCCTGCCGAACCAGGCCTCGACGGGTTACCAGCGGAACGAAGCCGGCATCGGCGCCGTCAGCTCGGCCGCCTACGGCTCGGCATCGATCCTGCCGATCTCGTGGATGTACATCGCGATGATGGGCGCGGATGGCCTGACGGCGGCGACGGAGACGGCGATCCTGAACGCCAACTACATCGCGCGCCGCCTGGCGCCGCACTACCCGGTGCTGTACACGGGCCACGACGGCCTCGTCGCGCACGAGTGCATCATCGACCTGCGCCCGCTGCAGGATGCCACCGGCATCAGCAACGAAGACGTGGCCAAGCGCCTGATGGACTTCGGCTTCCACGCGCCGACCATGAGCTTCCCGGTGCCGGGCACGCTGATGATCGAGCCGACCGAGTCGGAATCGAAGGCGGAGCTGGACCGCTTCATCGAAGCGATGATCTGCATCCACGCGGAGATCGTGAAAGTGGAGCGCGGCGAGTACGACCGCATGGACAACCCGCTGAAGGGCGCGCCGCACACCGCGGAAGTCGTCACGTCGGACGACTGGCAGCACACCTATTCGCGCGAAGTGGCCGCCTTCCCGGTGCCGTCGCTGCGCAAGAAGAAGTACTGGCCGCCGGTCGGCCGCGCGGACAACGCGTATGGCGACCGTAACCTGTTCTGCGGCTGCGCACCCATCGAAGACTACGAGTGACCTGCCGCGCGGGCACGATTCATTTGAGGCCCCCGGCCTCGAATGCCCGCCCTACGTAGGATGGGCGGCCTCCGCCCACGCGTAACGCCGCGGTATTCAGCGATTCTTGCCCCGGCTGGATGCCAGCCGGAGGTAAGAACGCCCGGCCCTGCCGGGACGCAGCATATGCGTCCCTGGCGGGGCCGTTTCATTGGAGCCCTGCACGGCCTCGTCGAGCCGGAACACGGCCACCGTGCGCGCCAGGCCCAGCGCCTGCTGCTGCAGCGCGCGCGCGGCCAGCGCCGCTTCTTCCACCATGCGCGAACCCTGTTGCGTGAGTTCGTCCATGCGCACGATCGCCTGGGCCGCGCCGGCCAGCTCGCGCGCGCGTTGCGTGCCCGTGCTGCCGATCGTGTCGACGATGCCGGCCATGTCTTCCACGGCGCCCGCCAGGCTCGCCATCGTCGCGCCGGCTTCGACCGCGCAGGCGCCGCCATCGTCGAGCGCGGCCACGGTCTCGCGCGCGAGCGTGCGCGCCTCGCGTGCCGCGCGCTGGGCGCGCCGGGCCAGGGCGCGTGCTTCGCGGGCACCGCCGTCGGCGTCGCCCGTGCGTGCCAGCGTGGTCTCGATGGCCGCGCCGATGCGGTCCATGCGCACGGCCGCGCGCCGCACCTGTTCCATCGTCGTCACCAGGCGGTGCGCGAGCGCGCCGCCCTCGTCCGCCGCGACACCTGCACGCGCCACCAGTTCACCCGCCGCGTGCGCGCCGGCGGCGCTGTCGTCGAGCGCCGTCGCCAGCGCCTGCATCGACGCCGTCGTGCGGTCCAGCGCGTCGCGCACGTGCGCGCGCGGCGGCATGCCGGCACGGCCCAGCGTGATCTCGCGCGACGCCTCGCCGATCGCGCGGGCCGACTCGAGCACGGTGCGCAACTGGCGGTTCAGGCCGCGGATGCCGGCGTCGAGCAGCCGTGCCGTCTGGCCGATTTCGTCGTCCGCATAGGTCCGCGCGCGGATCGTCAGGTCGCCGCTGGCGAGACCATGGGCGGCCGCGCCGATCGCACCGATATCGGCCAGCAGCGCGCGCCGCACCGCCATCGTGATCGCCAGCGAGGCCGCGATCGACAGGACGATCACCACCGGCATCAGCACCGCGATCAGGCGAAAATCGTCGGCCGCATCGCGCGACGCCTGCTCGGACAGGGCCTGCTCGCGCCGCGACAGCTCCGCCAGCCGCTGGGCGACGACGGCGAACGCGCGCTCCGCCTTGACCATCGCATTGGCGCTGATCGACTGGTCGATGCGCGCGATCTCGATCACGTCGCGCACGGCCGGCACGTATTGCGCCCAGGCGGCGCGGGCCTGTTCGACGTAGCGCTGTTCTTCCGGGCTGTCTGCCGTCAGGCGCGCCAGCTGGGCGAGGTCGCGCTCGACCCCGCCGTGCCGGGCCCGCAGATCGAGTGCGAGCGGGTCGACGCGGAAGTGCGGAAAGCTGCCGCTGATCCAGGTCAGGACCTGGTACGCCTGGGCATGCGCGCTGCGCGCCGCCGCGGACAGCTCCGCCGCCGCGCGCATGTTGGCCGCCCGGCGCTGCACGATGCTGTCGAGCGACGCATTCTGGCGTACCATCGCGTAGTAGCTGCCGCAGGACAGCAGCACGAGCAGCAGCAGCACGACGCCGGGCGCCAGCAGCAGCTTGGGACCGATGCGCAGACGGGCCAGCATGTCAGGACGTCGTCCGATTGACGAGTTCGAGGGGGAATGAATGGGTCATGGTCTCCTCCTGGCTGGCAGTATTTCCGGCGTGCATTAAATGAATGTACGCCGACCCCGGGGTTGGCCATTGTGTTGGCTCAAGCCCGCCAACGTGAGAGGAACAGGATGAGACGTAAGAATGTGGGCGCATTGCTGTCGGCCCTGGTGTTTCCCGGCGTGGGCCAGTACTACCTGGGGCGGCGCACGCGCGCGCTGCTGTTCCTGGCGCCGGCCGCCATCGCCGCGATCCTGTATTTCAATTTTGCGCTGGACCAGGCGAACACGGTCGCCGACCAGCTGTTGAGCGGGAAGATGGCGATGGATCCGGCGGCGATCGAGGCGCAGCTGGCGAATGCGCCCACGCCGTTCAGCGTGACGCTGGCCGGGATCGTGTTCGCCGTGTGCTACGTGGGGAGTATCGTGGAGGCGTTGATCGCCAGGCCGGAGGCGTGACGATCAACGCATGCCGCATCAGTCCAGCTTCGCGGCGTGTTCGCGCGTCGCGTGGAACTGCAGCTTCGGCCAGCGCTCCTGCGTGAGGCGCAGGTTGACGCCGGACGTGGCGAGGTAGGCCAGGTTGCCGGCCGCATCGTAGGCGACGTTGTGCGCCAGCTGCGTCTCGAAGTCGGACAGGGCCTTCTTGTCGTCGCTCGACACCCAGCGCGCGCTGCTGATGCTCGCGCCCTCGAACACGGCGTCGACGCCGTATTCGTTCAGCAGGCGGCTCGCGACGACCTCGAACTGCAGCACGCCGACAGCGCCGAGAATCAGGTCGCTGCCCATCACCGGCTTGAACACCTGCACGGCGCCCTCTTCGCCCAGCTGCTGCAGGCCCTTGTGGAGCTGCTTGGTCTTGAGCGGATTGCGGATACGCACCGTGCGGAACAGCTCCGGCGCGAAGTACGGGATGCCGGTGAACGTCAGCAGCTCGCCTTCCGAGAAGCTGTCGCCGATCTGCATGTTGCCGTGGTTCGGCAGGCCGATGATGTCGCCCGCGTAAGCCTCTTCGACCTGTTCGCGGCTCGACGCCATGAACGTCACGACGGACGACAGTTTCACTTCGCGGCCCAGGCGCAGGTGCTTGACCTTCATGCCCTTCTCGAAGCGGCCGGAACACACGCGCAGGAACGCGATGCGGTCGCGGTGTGCCGGGTCCATGTTGGCCTGGATCTTGAAGACGAAGCCGGAGAACGGCTGCTCGTCCGGGCGCACGGCGCGCACGGTCGCATCGCGCTCGCGCGGGCCCGGCGCCCATTCGACGAGGGCCGACAGGATCTCGCGCACGCCGAAGTTGTTGATGGCGGAGCCGAAGAACACGGGGGTCTGCACGCCGGACAGGAAGCGCTCCAGGTCGAACGGATGCGAGGCGCCGTGCACCAGCTCCACTTCCATCTTGAGCTGTTCCATCTCGAGCGGGAACATCTCGGTGAGGCGCGGGTTGTCGATGCCCTTGATGATCTCGTAGGCGCCGTCGGCCTTCTCTTCGCCCGCCTTGAACAGCATGACTTCGTCGTTCAGCAGGTGGTACACGCCGCGGAAGTTCTTGCCCATGCCGATCGGCCAGGTCACCGGCGCGCATTCGATCTTCAGCACCGACTCCACTTCGTCGAGCAGCTCGAGCGGGTCGCGGGTTTCGCGGTCGAGCTTGTTCATGAAGGTGACGATCGGCGTGTCGCGCATGCGGCAGACGTCCAGCAGCTTGATCGTCTGTTCTTCCACGCCCTTCGCGGCGTCGATCACCATCAGCGCCGAGTCGACGGCCGTCAGCACGCGGTACGTGTCTTCCGAAAAGTCCTGGTGGCCCGGGGTGTCGAGGAGGTTGATGACGTGGTCGCGGAACTCGAACTGCATCACCGACGACGCGACCGAGATGCCGCGCTGCTTTTCGATGTCCATCCAGTCCGACGTCGCATGGCGGCCGCTCTTGCGGCCCTTGACGGTGCCTGCGAGCTGGATCGCGCCCGAGAACAGCAGCAGCTTTTCGGTGAGCGTCGTTTTACCGGCGTCGGGGTGGGAAATGATGCCGAAGGTGCGGCGGCGCGCGACTTCGCGCGCGATCGTGGCTGCGGGCTTGCCGGTTACCGCGGCTTCCTGGATGTCGGTGGTGGTTGCGTCGATTTCGTTGGACATGGTCTCGCCCTGGGGCGCTTGCAAAACTCTCGATTTTACCGGGTCCAGCGTACCTTGTGTGAACCAATTCCCGGCGCACCGCACGCGCCCCATGTAGGAACAGTCGGGCGCGGCATGTGATGGCGAGCAATCTGAGCGGCCGCGACGGGCGTATGGATGTGGCCGGAATGGCAAAAAAGGCCGGCCATCGAAACGTTTTAATGCCGCCAAACCATTGTCGAAGTTACAAAAAAAGCCCTCTACTGAAAGTTTCTCTCTAGTAGGACTGGGCTTACATAACATCATGCATAGAGCCTACATGGGGGCGACAGCTAGTCTTATGTTCGGCAAGAGACTATGGCATTAATGTACACACATCGCGATGAGGAAACCCATCCAAGCAATCGCCCCAGTGATGTATGTCAGAGATAACGAGGACAAAATGAATAACGCCCAACTCGGTAACGCCGCCCAGAAAAAGGCGCAATCGGTGAATCAGATTCCCTCGACCAGCGAAGAAATCAAACTGGCCGCCCGCCCGGTTGTCAGCTACAGCGGCACCCAACAAAACGAGTTGCTCGCGGCCCTGCCGCGCCAAGACCTGGAAACCCTGTTCGAGCACCTGGAACTGGTTCCGCTGCCCTTCGGCAAGGAACTGTTCGAATATGGCAGCAAGCTGGAATACGTGTACTTCCCCACCACCGCCATCGTCTCCCTCCTGTACGTGATGGAAGACGGCGCCACGACGGAAATCGCCGTGGTCGGCCATGAAGGTGCCGTCGGCGTATCGCTGTTCATGGGCGAGCGCGCGACCTGCAGCGCCGTCGTCCAGAGCGCCGGCTACGGCTACCGCCTGAAAACCCAATTCCTGCGCGACGCCTTCAACAAGGGCGGCGCCCTGCCCCAGCTGCTGATGCGCTACACGAACGCGCTGTTCGCCCAGATGGCCCAGAACGCCGTTGGCGGCCGCCACAGCTCGATCGAACAGAAACTGTGCCGCTGGCTGCTGGACCGCCTGGACCGTTCGCCGAGCAATGAACTGAAGGTTACCCAGGAACTCATCTCGATCATGCTGGGCGTGCGCCGCGAAAGCATCACCGCTGCCGCCGGCAAGCTGCAGGACGAGGGCCTGATCCAGTACCGCCGCGGCAACATCACCGTGCTGAACCGCCAGGGCCTGGAAGACTACGCCGGCGAGTGCTACAAGGTCGCTAAAAGCGAGTATGACCGTCTGCTGATGGACGTGTCGCGCGCATGAGCGGCACCGCGTCCCGGCCCGACGTCGCCAGCGGCGACTGGGCCTGGGCAGCACGTAGATGATTGTGTAATTGACGTTCGGCCAGGTCGGCCGCCTCCGCTGGCACTGCGCCAGTCGGATCTGCCGAAGGCGCCACGGCCAGCGCCGAGATATCCAGGGCACCGCCTGACGCGGTCCCGCCGGCGTCGGTCTCCCCTGGCGCCGTCACCGGAATGATGGCGTGAACCGAGGTCCCGATCCCGTTCACGCCGCGATCCACCCGCAATGTCCCTCCCAGCAGCAACGCCCGTTCGCGCATCCCCAGGAGGCCGTGCGATTTCGGACGGCGCATCGCGTCGGGCGGAATCCCGACACCGTCGTCGCTGACCTCGAGCGTGTACGCCTCGCCTTCGCGCGCCAGGTGCACGATGACGTGGCGCGCCTGGGCGTATTTGGCGACGTTGTTCAGCGACTCCTGTGCGATGCGGAACAGCGCGATCGACTGCGCAGAACCGGCACTGTCGATGTCGCCCTCGATGAGCGCCTCGCAATCCACGCCCGTCGTGCGGCCGAAATCTTCGCAATAACTCTCCAGGGCAGCGGACAGGCCGAGGTTGTCGAGCAGGCTCGGACGCAGGTCTTCCACGATGCGGCGCTTCAGTTCGACCGTCTCGACGAGCACGCCACGGGCGCGGCCCAGCGTCTCCGCATGGTCCGGGTGCGTGGTCTTGATCCGGTCCGTGACCGACGCAAGGTGCATGCCGATGGCCGTCAGGTTGGCGCCCATCTCGTCGTGCAGTTCGCGCGCCAGCTTCGCTTTTTCTTCTTCCGACACGCGGATCAAATGGCGCGACAGCACGGACAACTGCTCCGTGCGTTCCGCGACGAGCGATTCCAGGTGGTCATTGGTTTGTTGCAGGGCCCGCTCGGCATTCAGGCGCGCGCGGAAGCTGCGGCGGATCAGGTTGTAGAACAGGACAAGGGTGACGAGTGCTGCCACGTTGATGCCGAGGCCGCGCAACGCGGCCAGGCGGTAGCGGTCGTAGAAGACGGCGCTGCGCGCGGCCAGCGTCTCGTTCTGTTCGCCCGTCATGATCACCACCTGCAGCCGGATCTCGTCCATGTGGGTCTTGTCTTCCTGTGTCTGCGCGATGGCGACGATGTCCGCGAGGCCGCCGTGGCGATAGACTTCCAGGCCCTGGTTCATCAGGTTGATGCGCCGGACGACGAGATTCTGCAGCTGGACGAGATTCTTCAGCTGGGAGGGATTGTCGGCCAGCAGCGTCTTGAGGCTGTTGAACTGGCCGTCCAGTTCACGCTCCGCCGTGCGCAGCGGGCCCAGGTAGGTATCGGAACCGGACAGGTAATAGCCGCGCAGACCGCTTTCCGCATCGGTCACGAGCAGGTTCAGGTATTGCAGTTTGGCCGTCACACGATCGGCCTGCGCCTGACGCGCGTTGGCAGTCTTGAGCCCGTCCAGGTTGCGGACCAGGCTTACGCCGTTGAGGACCAGGATCAGGACGCACACGACACACAGCAGGGTCTGGTACAACGGAAGGCTGCGAACCGGCCTGAACTTGGGGTCGGTGGTGAAAAACATCCTCGGTCGTTCCTTTCGCAGCTTGGCCTGTCCGAGTCATTATAGACCGGGAAAAGTTGCCATGGAGCTCGATTAGGCTTGCGGACGAGGAAATGTGGCGCGATGACGACGCGCAATTAACAATTCTGCATAGCAAATGACAAATTGCTAAAACAGTTGCAGGCCGAAAGACGCGGAATCCCCATGGCTTTCGGCCTACCCTGCTCAGTCGAGCAGATTGTTCTTCATGGCGTAGTACGTCAGGTCGCTGTTCGACTGCAGACCCATCTTTTCCATGATGCGAGTACGGTAAGTCGAGACCGTCTTGATCGACAGCGACAGGGCATTGCCGATGTCGGACACGGTCGCGCCCTTGGCCAGGCGAAGGAACACCTGGAATTCGCGGTCCGACAATTCCGTATGCAGCGCGGTGTTCGGATCGCGATCGAAACTCTGGGCCAGCAATTCGCCGACCTGCGAGCTGACGTAGCGGCGCCCCTGGTACACGGTGCGGACGGCCGTCTTGAGTTCGTCCGCGTCGCATTCCTTGTTCAGGTAGCCGTTGGCACCCATCTTGAACAGGTTCAGCGCATACTGCTGGGCCGGATAGCCGGACAGGATCAGGACCGGCAGATTGGGCTGGCCCTGTCGAATGGTGCGCAGGATATCGATGCCGCTCTGGTCCGGCATGGCGATATCCAGCAACAGCACGTCGCAGATCTCGCGGCGTGCGATGTCGAGGGCCTCGCGTCCTGTCGCGCCTTCGGCCACGACTTCGAACTCGCCCGACGACGAAAAAATCTGTTTGAAACCTGCTCGAACTATCTGGTGATCGTCACAAATGGCAACGCGTATCATTGTCTTCCCTTAAGTTTTCCCGATACAGGAAAGAGCCGAGGCTGGCCCCTCACGCCTCCGGTCAGGTCATGCGTTTGAGTCAGCAAACTGCAAGTGACATTTTAGCACCTCCGGGGTGCAGAACAACAGGCGCGCACGCCTGAGCTGGCTGCGTCGGCCGTTGCGCCCTCGGCGGGGCTTCAGGCTGCCGGCGAACCGTGCTTGAGCAGTGCGAGAATCGCGTGCAGCTCGGCACGCAATGCTTCCGGCTCGATGGTCGGCGTGGCCGGTGGTGGTGGCGTTTCCGGCAACGCGTCGGCCTCGTGCTGGCCGCGCCCATCGAGGCGGTTGCGTGCCCCGCTGATGGTGAAACCCTGCTCGTACAGCA
This sequence comes from Massilia sp. Masssp94, assembly GCF_059491305.1. Lineage (NCBI taxonomy): Bacteria > Pseudomonadati > Pseudomonadota > Betaproteobacteria > Burkholderiales > Oxalobacteraceae > Massilia > Massilia sp. Masssp94. The sequence goes on along the minus strand of NZ_CP168501.1, from coordinate 5,559,317 downwards.
GTTCGCGGATACGGCGGATCAACAGCACTTCGTGGTGCTGGTAATAACGGCGATTTCCACGGCGTTTGACCGGTTTAAGCTGGGTGAATTCCTGCTCCCAGTAGCGGAGCACATGCGGCTTGACCCCGCACAAGTCGCTGACTTCGCCAATCGTGAAATAGCGCTTCGCCGGGATCGGCGGCAGCACGGTCGGTTCCATCTTGTTCGGTCGGTCGTTCATCGCTCACAAGCCGTGTCGGCTTTATCAGGCTGCACGCGCCAGGGAAGGATGATCGGGTCCGTCGGGGCTGTCCGGATTGCGCGGGCTGCCCGGATTGGCCTCTTCGACCATCGCCTTCAGCTTCTGGCTGGCGTGAAACGTCACGACGCGGCGCGCCGTGATGGGGATTTCTTCCCCGGTTTTCGGATTGCGGCCGGGCCGCTGCGGCTTGTCGCGCAACTGGAAGTTGCCGAAGCCGGACAGCTTCACCGCCTCGCCGCGCTCGAGCGCATTGCGGATCTCGTCGAAGAACGTCTCGACCATGTCCTTGGCCTCGCGTTTGTTCAGACCGACCTGCTCGAACAGCAGTTCGGCCAGCTCCGCCTTGGTCAGGGTCGGCAACTCCTTTTCCGCTTCCTTCCGTACCCGGGCCACCAGCATCGCACGATGCAGGTCGGCGGCCAGCGCTTCCTGGAGCACGGCGGAATCAACGTCGTTGTTGTTAATTTTAAGCCCTACCTTCAAGTTCTGGATTTGGTGGGGGCTCGATCAACCTGCTGCGCGACGGTTGCTCGATACCCCTTCGAGGCACGTAGCCTTCGTTATCAACCGCGCAGTTTTGCGCCGTGTTTTTGTTGCGCCGCGGATGCCAGCGCGGCCATGATGGCCTCGACCGCATCGTCCTGCAGCGTCGATTGAGTATCTTGCAAGCCAAAGCGGAAAGCAAGACTTTTTTCATCTTGTTCCAAACCTTTTCCGCGGTATTCATCAAACAAAACAACGGCTTGCACGAGTTTGCCAAGCGCGTTCGACTCCAGTTCCGACTGGAAAGCGTCGAGCAGCGCCTGGGCCGGCACGTCCTGTTTCACCACCAGTGCGAGGTCGCGCGTGGCGCCCGGGAACTTGGAAATCTCGGCGTAGCGCGGCACGGCGCGCGCGCGCAGCGCGTCGGCATCCACCTCGAACAGCACCGGGGCCTGCGGCAGGTCGTACTTCTGCAGCCAGCGCGGATGCAGCTCGCCGATCACGCCGACGACCTTGCCGTCCACTTCCACCGTGGCCGAGCGGCCCGGGTGCAGCGCCGGGTGTTCGATCTTGCTGAAACGTACGGCGCGCGGTGCGAACAGCGCTTCCAGGTCGCCCTTGACGTCGAAGTAATCGACGGCACGGGTCGGCTGGCCCCACTGCTCGTCCGCGGCCGGGCCGTAGGCGATGGCGGCAACGCGCTTGGGCTGGTCGAAGCCGGCGACGGCCAGCGGACCGTCCTGCGCTTCTGCGTTGCGCAGGAACACGCCGCCCACTTCGAACACGCGCACGCGGCCGGCCTTGCGGTTCAGGTTGTAGCGGACGTTGGCGACGAGGCTGCCGATCAGCGACGAACGCATCACGCTCAGCTGGCTGGCGATCGGGTTCTGCAGGCGGATCGGGTCGGTATTGTTCGCGAAATCCGTTTCCCACTGCTGCTCGACGAAGCTCATGTTCACGACTTCCTGGTAGCCCAGGTCGGCCAGTTCGTGGCGGATCGCAAACAGCGAGCGGGTATTCTCCGGCTCGATCAGCATCGCCGACGGGGCCACCGGCGGCAGCGTGGGAATGTTTTCGAAGCCATACACGCGCGCCACTTCCTCGATCAGGTCTTCCTCGATCTCGATGTCGAAACGGTACGACGGCGCGGTCACGTGGAACAGGCCCTCTTCACGTTCGAACGGCAGGTGCAGGCGCGTGAAGATGTCGGCAACCATGTCGTCCGTGACGGGCACGCCGATGACCTTCGCGGCGCGCGCGGTACGCAAGGTAACCGGCTTGCGCTGCGGCAGGTTCGGGGCCTGGTCGTCGATCGGGCCGACCTTCGTGTCGGCCGTGCCGCAGATCTCGACGATCAGCGACGTGATGCGTTCGAGGTGCTCGGGGACGGTCGCATAGTCGACGCCGCGTTCGAAGCGGTGCGCAGCATCCGTCGAGAAATTGTAGCGACGGGCACGACCCTGGATGGCGTTCGGCCACCAGAATGCGGCTTCCAGGTAGATGTTGGTGGTGGCCAGCGAGACGGCCGTGGCATCGCCGCCCATGATGCCGGCCAGCGACTCGAGCTCTTTCTCGTCGGCGATCACGCCGATCCACTCGTCGATGTCGACCGTGTTGCCGTTCAGGAGCTTCAGCGTTTCGCCCTTGCGGCCCCAGCGCACGTCCATGCCGCCGTGGATCTTGTCCAGGTCAAACACGTGCGACGGACGGCCCACTTCCAGCATGACGTAGTTCGAGATGTCGACGAGGGCCGACACGGAACGCTGGCCGCTGCGCTCGAGGCGGCGCTTCATCCATTCCGGCGTCGCCGCCTTCGCGTTCAGGCCGCGGATGACGCGGCCGGCGAAACGGCCGCACAGGTCGGTCGCGGAAATTTTAACGGGCAGCACTTCGTCCGTGTTCACGGTCGCCGGGCGGAAGGCCGGCAGCGACAGCGGCACGCCGGTCAGCGCCGACACTTCGCGCGCCACGCCCAGCAGGGACAGGCAGTCCGCCTTGTTCGGCGTGAGCTTGATCGTGAATTTCAGGTCGTTCAGGCCGAGGTAGTCGCGGATGTTCTGGCCGATGGGCGCGTCTTCCGGCAGCTCCATCAGGCCGCTGCTCTCTTCCGAGATCTTCAGTTCTTTTGCCGAGCACATCATGCCCTGCGATTCCACCCCGCGCAGCTTGCCGACCTTGATTTCGAACGGCTTGCCGTCCGGACCCGGCGGCAGCACGGCGCCGGCCATGGCGCAGATCGCCTTCATGCCCGCGCGCACGTTCGGCGCGCCGCAGACGATGTTCAGCAGGGTGCCGGTGCCGACGTCGACCTGGCACACGTTCAGGCGGTCCGCGTTCGGGTGCTTGGCCACTTCCTTGACTTCCGCCACGACGACATTCGAGAACGGCGGCGCGACCGGTTCGACCTCTTCCACTTCGAGGCCGGACATCGTGAGCAGGTGCGCGAGTTCGTCCGAATTCAACTTCGGATCGACCATGGAACGGAGCCAGTTTTCAGAGAATTGCATATTCGTTTGCCTTGGTATTTATCGGACGTGTTCTTAGTTGAACTGCTTCAGGAAACGCAAATCGCCTTCGTAGAACAGGCGCAGGTCGTTGATCCCGTAGCGCAGCATGGTCAGGCGCTCCAGGCCCGAACCGAACGCGAAACCGATGAATTTTTCCGGATCCAGTCCGAAATTGCGGACGACCGTCGGATGCACCTGGCCGGCGCCCGACACTTCCAGCCAGCGGCCCTTCAGCGGACCGGAGCCGAACGCGATGTCGATCTCGGCCGACGGCTCCGTGAACGGGAAGTACGACGGGCGGAAGCGGACTTGCAGGTCGTCCGTCTCGAAGAACGCCTTCACGAAGTTCAGGTAGACGCCCTTCAGGTCGGCAAAGCTGATGTCTTCGCCGATCCACAGGCCTTCGACCTGGTGGAACATCGGCGAGTGCGTGGCGTCGCTGTCGACGCGGTACGTGCGGCCCGGCGCGATCACCTTGATCGGCGGCGTGTGCGTGCGGGCATAGCGCACCTGCATCGGGCTCGTGTGGGTGCGCAGCAGCAGCGGCTTGCCCGTGCTGTCGTTGCCTTCGATGTAGAACGTATCCTGCATCGAGCGTGCCGGGTGGTTTTCCGGGCTGTTGAGCGCGGTGAAATTGGTCCAGTCGGTCTCGATCTCGGGGCCGTCGGCCACGTCGAAACCGATCGAGCGGAAAATCTGTTCGACCCGTTCCCAGGTCCGCATGACAGGGTGGATGCCGCCCTTGGCGCGGCCGCGGCCCGGCAGCGTGACGTCGATCGCTTCGGCGTTCAGGCGCGCCATCAACTGCGCGTTGGCGAGATCCTCGCGGCGAGCCGTCAACGCCTGTTCGATTTTTTCTTTGGCGGCATTGATCAGGGCGCCCTGCGCCTTGCGCTGTTCGGGATCGAGCTTGCCGAGGCCCTTCATCAGTTCGGTCACCTGGCCGGTCTTGCCCAGGTATTTCGCTTTTGCGTTTTCCAGCGCGGCAGCGTCTTGTGCGGCGCCAAAGTCAGACTGGGCCGAGACGACGAGTTCTTCCAGCGAGTTCATGCGTATTCTTTTCCTATTGATGGCGGGAGACGCCAGAAACAAAAACAGGGCATCGGTCCTTCAACCTTTGCCCCGTCCTTTGCGCACCGGCCGCCTGGAGCGGCGCGATGCTGTACTTCTTGCTGTCGCTGATTAAGCAGCCAGCTTTGCCTTGACGGTGTTCACGATAGCGGCAAAAGCCGGCTTGTCGTTGACAGCCATGTCGGCCAGGACTTTACGGTCCAGTTCAATCGCGGCTTTCTTCAGGCCGTTCATGAATGCGCTGTAAGTCATGCCGTGCGAACGCGAAGCCGCGTTGATACGGGTGATCCACAGTGCGCGGAAAACGCGCTTCTTGTTGCGGCGGTCGCGGTATGCGTACTGGCCAGCGCGCATGACTGCTTGCTTGGCAATACGGAATACTTTGCTGCGGCGGCCACGATAACCTTTGGCAAGCGCAAGAACCTTCTTGTGACGGGCACGTGCAGTAACCCCACGTTTTACTCGAGGCATAGTAGCTCCTTAGTTTGATGTGAGATTAAACGGCCGACGGCATCATGCGGTAGACGCTTTGGACGTCGGACGCATTGATGTTACGGGTGCCACGCAGCTGGCGCTTGTTCTTGGTGGTTTTCTTGGTCAGGATGTGACGCTTGAACGCCATACCCGATTTGACGGTACCACCCGGGCGCACGCGAAAACGCTTTTTCGCGGAGCTTTTGGTTTTCATTTTCGGCATAGTCTTCTGCCCTCTTACAGGCAGCCTCATATGTGACAGGATTGCAGGTGGCAGCAACGCTGCTCTTGGATGCCTGCTTTCACTTGTCTCTGCAGCGGAAGCGGGTCCACTACAGTCTTGCATCCCCGTTCTTGCAAACATGGGAACCGCAGATTCTAGCACAGTTTTGGCCATGTGGGCACGGGGTGCCCACCAAACATTCGCGTTATCGAAAACGGAATAGGCCAGGCCCGAGCCGCGGGACGACCCCGGGCCCGGGCCTGGCCCGGCTTGACTGCACGAAGAATTACTTCTTCTTCTTCGGCGCGACCACCATGATCATCTGGCGACCTTCCAGCTTTGGAAACTGCTCGACCTGGCCATACGGCTCGAGGTCGCCGCGCAGACGCTCCAGCATGCGCTGACCGATATCCTGGTGAGCCATCTCGCGGCCACGGAAGCGCAGCGTGATCTTGGTCTTGTCGCCCTCTTCCAGGAACTTGATCAGGTTACGCAGCTTGATGCTGTAGTCACCCTCATCGGTACCCGGACGGAACTTGACTTCCTTGACCTGGATGATCTTCTGCTTCAGCTTCGCTTCGTGCGCCTTCTTCTGCTCCGAATACTTGAACTTGCCATAGTCCATCAGGCGGCAGACTGGGGGAACCGCGGTCGGCGCGATTTCCACCAGGTCCACGTTCGCTTCTTCAGCCAGACGAAACGCCTCGGCCAGGCTCACAATGCCCAGCGGCTCGTTGTCTATCCCGTTCAGACGCATTTCCGGGTAGTTGATTTCGCCATTGATGCGATGTGACGACTTGTCAGTAGCTATGTTGTTTCCTTTGAAAGTAAGATGGATAGTGCCGTCTCAAGGCGCGTGCTTGATTACTTCGCCTTGGATGCTACCTCGCCTTGGAGGCGTTCCAGCAGCGCATCGACCGACATGACGCCAAGGTCGACATTGCCACGGGCGCGAACGGCCACAGTGTTGGCATCCCGCTCTTTATCGCCGACAACTAGGATGTACGGCAGTTTTTGGACGGAATGCTCCCGAATTTTATAGGTAATCTTCTCGTTCCGCAAATCAGCGTGAACACGCAGGCCAGCCGCCTTCAGCTTTGCCTCGACCTGCTTCACGTAATCGGCCTGCGCATCCGAGATGTTCAGGATGGCAACCTGGACCGGCGCCAGCCACAGCGGCAGCGCGCCCGCGTAGTTCTCGATCAGGATGCCGATGAAGCGCTCCATCGAGCCGACGATCGCGCGGTGCAGCATCACAGGCACTTTACGCGAGTTATCTTCCGCGACATATTCCGCGCCGAGACGGCCCGGCATCGAGAAGTCGACCTGCATCGTGCCGACCTGCCACGGACGGCCGAGGCTATCCTTCAGGTGGTATTCGATCTTCGGACCGTAGAACGCGCCCTCGCCCGGCAGTTCCGTCCAGGTCACGCCGCAGCCGCGCAGCGCGGAACGCAGCGCTTCTTCGGCCTGGTCCCACACTTCGTCGGAACCGATGCGGTTGTCCGGACGCAGCGCGATCTTGACGTCGATGTTCGCGAAGCCGAAGTCCTCGTACACCTTCATCGCCTGGGCATGGAAGGCCACGACTTCCGGCGCGATCTGCTCTTCCGTGCAGAACACGTGGCCGTCGTCCTGGGTGAAGCCGCGCACGCGCATCAGGCCGTGCAGCGCGCCCGACGATTCGTTGCGGTGGCATTGGCCGAACTCGCCGTAGCGCAGCGGCAGGTCGCGGTACGAACGCAGGCCCGCGTTGTAGATCTGCACGTGGCCCGGGCAGTTCATCGGCTTCAGCGCATAGGTGCGGTTTTCCGACTCGGTCGTGAACATGTTTTCACGATAATTGTCCCAGTGACCGGTCTTCTGCCACAGGGTGACGTCGATGATCTGCGGCGCCTTCACCTCGTTGTAGCCGGTGACCTGGTAGGTCTTGCGCATGTATTGCTCGATCTGCTGCCAGATGGTCCAGCCCTTCGGGTGCCAGAAGATCAGGCCCGGCGCCTCGTCCTGGAAGTGGAAGAAGTCCAGCTGCTTGCCCAGCTTGCGGTGATCGCGCTTCTCGGCCTCCTCCAGCATGTGCAGGTATTGCTCCTGGTCTTCCTTCTTCGCCCAGGCGGTGCCGTAGACACGCTGCAGCATCTCGTTCTTCGAGTCGCCGCGCCAGTACGCGCCCGCGAGCTTCATCAGCTTGAAGACTTTCAGCTTGCCGGTCGACGGCACGTGCGGGCCGCGGCACAGGTCGGTGAACTTGCCTTCGGTGTACAGCGACACGTCCTCGTTCGCCGGGATCGATGCGATGATCTCGGCCTTGTAGTCTTCGCCGATCGACTTGAAGTACGCCACGGCTTCGTCGCGCGGCAATACCTTGCGGGTGACCGGCTCATCCTTCTTGGCGAGCTCGGCCATCTTCTTCTCGATGGCTTGCAGGTCGTCCGGGGTGAACGGGCGCTTGTACGAGAAGTCGTAGTAGAAACCGTTGTCGATCACGGGGCCGATGGTGACCTGCGCTTCCGGGAACAATTCCTTGACGGCATAGGCCAGCAGGTGGGCGGTCGAGTGGCGGATGACGTCCAGGCCTTCCGGATCCTTGTCCGTGACGATGGCCAGGTCGGCGTCGTTCTCGATCAGGAACGACGTGTCGACGACCTTGCCGTCGACCTTGCCGGCCAGCGCGGCCTTGGCCAGGCTCGGGGCGATGCTGGACGCCACCTGGGCGACCGTCACCGGACCTTCGAATTGACGGCTCGAGCCGTCCGGGAGGCGAACATTCAACATTGTGAGCTCCATCGGCGCCATGCGCCCGTTGATTAGCAGTTTGAAACCAAGAAATTTTGGACGAAAAAAAACGCGCACCAGGCGCGTTTCTTTCAGTGTCGTCGAGTTGCTGCGAAAGACAATATGACACCCTACCGCGTCTAGCGATTCCCCCACAACGTCGTTGTAGTTCGCGGTGTCATAACCGATTATGCCTTTCTCGCTCTTACTGACGACAAGAGCGGAAAACCGAAGTTCCCCGCGCTTGTCTTTGGTGTTCTGGTGGGCGGTGCAGAATTCGAATCTGCGACCCCTTGGATGTCGACCAAGTATTCTAACCAGCTGAACTAACCGCCCGTATGCCGCTATTATAAGGGGATCGGACACTATTCTGCAAGGACGCCGGGTATACTGCCGCCTGTTTTCCGATTCCCTCACTTTCATGTCCGACCAAGCCGGCTCCTCCGCCCACCTCCACGCCCACCTCGACGGCGACGCCCGCCACGCCCACACGATCGAAGGCCGCAGCCAATGGGCGATGGCCATCGCGCTCGGGCTGACCCTGCTGTATGCGCTGGTGGAGGTCGTCAGCGGCTTCCTGTCGAATTCGCTCGCACTGATCTCGGACGCCGGCCACATGGTCACCGACGCCGCCGCCCTTGGCCTCGCCCTGCTGGCCCAGCTGATCGCGCGGCGGCCGCCGTCCGCGCGCCATTCGTTCGGCTTCGTGCGCGCGGAGGCGCTCGCCGCCTTCGTGAACAGCCTCGCGATGCTGCTGCTCGTCGGCTGGATCGTCTACGAAGCCGTCCAGCGCCTCGCGCATCCGGAGCACGTAGGCGGCAAGACCGTGCTGATCGTCGCCGCGATCGGCGCCTGCATCAATATCGCCGTCGCGTGGGTGCTGTCGCGCGACGAGCAGAGCATCAACACGCGCGCGGCCCTCGTCAATGTGCTGGGGGACCTGCTCGGCTCCATCGCCGCCATCGCCGCGGGCGCCGTCATCCATTTCACCGGCTGGGTGCGCATCGACCCGATCCTGTCGATCTTCGTGTCGCTGCTGATCCTCAAGTCGACCGTGAGCGTGCTGCGCGAGTCCTATCACTTCCTGATGGAAGGCGTGCCGCACCAGATCGACTACCTGAAAATCGGCGCCGACCTGGCGGGCATTCCGGGCGTGCGCTCCGTGCACGACCTGCACGTGTGGGACATGTCGCCAGGAGAACCCGCGCTGATCGGCCACCTGGAAATCGACGACCTGAACGCCTGGCCCGACGTGCTGCGCGCGGTCAAGATCATGCTGCTCGACAAGCACGGCATCGACCACGTCACCTTGCAGCCCGAACTGCGCGACTGCTCCGACACCCTGTAAGCGGGTTCCGACCCGGCCTCGGGTCACGCGCCGATAGCCCAGCCGCAGTCCCGCTGCGGATAATCGGCACATGCCTACCTCCACCGAACTCGCCACCGCACACGTCTACGACACGCTGATCGTGGGCGGCGGCCCGGGCGGCCTCACCGCCGCCATCTACCTGCGCCGCTTCACGCGCAACGTCGCCCTCGTCGACAAGGGCAACAGCCGCCTGCGCCTGATTCCCGTCTCGCACAACTATCCCGGCTTTCCCGAAGGCGTGCCCGGCCACATCCTGCTGGGCAACCTCGCGTCGCAGCTGCAGCGCTACGGCGGCAGCGTGATGCCGGGCGAGATCGTCGACCTGCGCATCGAGGACGGCCTGTTCGTCGGCGACTACCAGCCCGAAGGCATCGATGACATCGTGCAGATCCGCGCCCACACGGTGCTGCTGGCGACGGGCGTCGCGGACGCGGGCCTCCCGATCGAGAACTGGCGCGAGGCCGTCGCGTTCGGGTCCGTGCGCCTGTGCCCCGTGTGCGACGGCTTCGACGTGATCGACAAGCGCATCGCCGTCGCGACGTCCGACGTGAACCCGGTCGGCCACGCGCTGTTCATGCGCACGTTCAGCGCGGACGTCACCCTGTTCGAACGGGGCTCCCCGTCGATGCTGGGCGCTGACGACCGGCGCCGCCTCGACGCGGCCGGCGTGCGCATCGTCGATTCGCCGCTGCTGTCCGTCACGCTGGACGCATCGATGAAACCGGTGCTGCACACGGAAGATGGACAGGACCACGAGGCCGACGTGTTCTACCCGATGCTGGGCGAGAATGCCAGATCGGGCCTCGCCGCGAAGCTGGGCGCGCGCACGGCGCAGTGCGACGAGATCGTCGTCGACGACCACCAGCAAACGACCGTGCCCGGCCTGTACGCGATCGGCGACGTCGTCGTGGGCCTGAACCAGATCGCCGTGGCGGCGGGCCAGGCGGCGCGCGCGGCCGTGCGCATCCACAACCAGTTGCCGCCGGCGCTGCGGCCCGCTCGCCCGCACCTGGAAGCGGCGCCGGGGACCAGCGCGTAGGGTAGGCGTCCCGTGCCCACGCCAATGCTTGCCGTATGCTGGCGTCACGCGTGGGCACAGGGGTGCCCAGCCTACTGGGCCAGTTCGATGCGGCGGCGGATGCCTTCCGCCGCGGCCGTGTCGCCTGCCGCGCGGGCACGCTGTTCCTGCACGCCCAGCCACGCCAGCAGCGGCCGGCGCCAGCCCTGGCTCGATGCCGTGTCGACCGCGGCGCCGATGTCCGCGGGCGTGATGCGCCCCGCCTTCAGCAGCGCCCCGGCCGCGACGAGCCGCGCCAGCGGATCGGCGACGCCGGCCAGCGAGCCGCTCGCGACGACGGCGCGGTGCTGCTCCGGCAGCAGGTTCGTTTCCAGTCCCTGCCACCGGCCGTCCAGGTAGGCGGCATACGCGCGCTGGGCCGGCGTCGCATCGTGCGCGACCGCCGCGAAGCCGGGGCACTCGTAGTCGAGCGCCGCCGCCTTCACGCCGCAGCGTACCAGTTCCGCCTGGGCGACGATGTCGAACCGCCCCGTGCTGGCGCTCGCGCGGCGGGCGCGCGCGAACTCGGCGTCGGCGGCGCCAGAGTCCCCGCGCAGGAAATCGTCCGTGTAACCGTCCAGGGAACTCTTCGCATCGCCTTCCCAGGCGGGCGGCTGCGGCTTGCTGGCGCAGCCGGACAGGACGACGAGCGCGGCAGCGATAAGAGGCTTGGTCATCATGGCAGCTTGATCTCCGTGTCCTGCTTGAACGGCCATTTGCGGTTGATCTCGTCGACGAGGCGGTTCACCTTGCGCAGGCTCGCATCGACCTCGCCGCGCAGCCGGCCCAGGTCGTCGGTGGCCGTGTGCGCGTTCTTCGCGACGGCCTGCGCCTCGGCCAGCACGCCGTCGGCCTTTTGGAGTGTCCCGCGCGCGTCGGCCAGCAGGCCGTTCAATTCGCGGATCGCACCTTGCGCATCGTCCATCACGCCCTTCTTGCCGAACACGCGCTGGTCGGTCTTCGCGAGCAGCGCGTCCACGCGGTGCAGGGTCTGCAGCAGCTTTTCCGCCTCCGCGTCGCCGCCCAGCGCCGTGCCCAGCACGCCGTAGCGGCCGGACAGGCGGCCGGACAGCGCATCGACGTTGGCCAGCGTGTTGCCGATGTGGGAATCGGCGCGCGTCATCGTCTCGAGGTTTTCCAGCAAGGTACGCGCCGTCGCCATCAGGCGCGGGATCTCGGCCGCCGCGTCGCCCCGCAGCACGGGCCGCTGGGCGTGGTCCGGCAGCGGCGGATCCGTCAGCACGCCGCTGTACGCGCGCAGCCGCGTCTCGCCGACGACGCTGCTCTCGAGCGTGAACACGCTCGTCGTGCGCAGCCATTTCGCATCGTTCTGCGCGATGTCGACGAGGATGTTGACCTTGCCGTCCTTGCCCAGCTCCACCTGGCGCACGCGCCCGATGGGGAAGCCGGCGAACGTCATGTCCATGCCCGGGATGACGCCCGAGGAATCGTCGGCGACGAGCACCAGTTCCTGCGTCTTCTCGAACACGCCGCGGGCATACATCACGTACAGGAAGAACGCCACGATCAGCGCGCCGATCAGCACGAGCAGGAACAGCGCCTTCGCTTCCACGTGTTTCGGTTCGTCGGGAGGGGTGTCTTTGTCGCTCATCGTTTGAATGTCGTTAGATGTATTTGACGGCCAGCGAACTGGCCTCGATCAGCAGCAGCACGAACAGCAGCCGCAGCGCGCCCGGCTGCACGTTCGTGTGCAAGCGGCGCGGACGGCGCAGCAGTTCCAGGATGGCGGCGCTCGGGATCACCGCCACCGCGAGCCCGAACAGCACCGTCTTGAACACGAAGCCGAGCGTCACCGTCGGGTCGAACACGCGGCCCACCGTGCGCGTGTAGTCCGGCAGGCCCCATGGCGACAGGCCGTACACGTTCAGGTACGCCAGCACGAGCACGATGACGCTGCTGACCATCGCGAGGCTCAGCACGGAAAACGCGTTGGCGATCACCTGCGGCACGAGGTCGCGGCGCAGGCGACGCAACGTCTCGGCCGTCGCTTCGCCGGCGGGCACGCCGCTGCGCGCGAGGCCCATGGCACCGGCATCGAAGGCCATGCCGGCCCGCAGCGCGGCGAACATCGCGGCCGACAGCGGCAGCAGTTCCAGCACGAGCACGCGCACGACCATTTCCAGCGCATAGCGCGACAGGCCGTAGCTCTGCGCCGTGACGAGCACGATGCGGATGATGACGAGGCTGACGAGCGCCGTCAGCACGGTGAACCAGGGCAGCACCTGCCAGGTGCTCGCGTAGATGTAGCGCGACGTGGCGAGGCGGTTGGCGCGGTGGTAAGTGGACGGCGTCAGCGCCATCACGAGCGCCACGGCGCCCAGGTGCAGCATCGACCACCAGCTGGCGACGTAGCGCGCGGCCAGGTGGCCCCAGAGGCGCGGCTTGACGTACAGGAGGGAGGTGATGGGCACCTATGTCCTCCGGGCTTCCTGGACACCCTTCACCTCGGCGATCGCCGCAAGCGCCTTCTGCAGCTGCCCGGTCGAGCTGATCTCCGCCGTGAACACCATCTTCGCGGTCCCCTTGCTGCTCTGCGTGTTCACGCCGATCACGTTGATCTTCGAGATCGCGAGCACTTCCGAGATGTCGCGGAGCAGGCCCTGGCGGTCGGCCGCGAGGATGAAGATATCGACCGGGAACACGGTCTCCAGGCCCGTCGTGCCCCATTCCGTCTCGAGCACGCGTTCCGGATTGCGCGCGGCCATCTCGGCGAAGTTCTTGCAGCTCGCGCGGTGGATCGACACGCCCTTGCCGCGCGTGACGAAGCCCATGATCGGGTCCGGCGGCGCCGGCTTGCAGCAGCGCGCCAGCTGCGTCATGAGGCCTTCCGTGCCGACGACCAGCACGCCCGACTTGGCGCCCTGCTCCACGCTCGACGCGCGGCTCTTGTTGACGACGGCTTCGTCCGGCATCGGGGCCGCCGGCGCCGCGTCGTGCAGTGCGGCTTCCACGTGGCGCAGGCTGAATTTCTCCTTGCCCACCGCGATGAACAAATCGTCGACCTTGGCGAAGCCCAGCTTGTGCGCCAGCGTATCCAGGTTGACCGCGGTCTTGCCTTCGCGCTGCAGCGACTTTTCGACGAGCGCGCGGCCGTGGGCCAGCGTCTCCGCCAGTTCCAGCGCGTGGAACCAGGCGCGGATCTTCGAGCGCGTGCGGCTGCTGACCGTGTAGCCGGGGCTGAGCCAGTCGCGCGACGGCCCCTGGCTGCCGGCCGGCCCCTTCGCGGTGATGATCTCGCACGTCTGGCCGTTTTTCAGCGGCGTATTCAGCGGCACCATCACGTTGTCGATCTTGGCGCCGCGGCAGCGGTTGCCCACCTCGCTGTGCAGGTGGTAGGCGAAGTCGATCGGCGTCGCGCCCACCGGCAGCTCGAGCACGCGCGCCTGCGGCGTCAGCACGAAGATGCGGTCGTCGAGGGTCGTCGATTTCAGCTTCTCGACCCACTCGCGCTGCAGCTCTTCCTGTCCCGTGACGGCGCTCGCGACTTCCGTCTTCCACGCCAGCAGCTGGCGCAGCCACGCGATCTTCTCGTCGTATTCCTGGCTCTTGAAATTCGAGCCGCCTTCTTCCTTGTAGCGCCAGTGCGCCGCGACGCCGTACTCGGCGAAGTTGTGCATCTCCTGCGTGCGGATCTGCACTTCCAGCGGGCGCCCGTCCTCCGCGGTGACGACCGTGTGCAGCGACTGGTAGCCGTTCGCCTTCGGGCGCGAGATGTAGTCGTCGAATTCCTTCGGGATCGGCGTCCAGATGTTGTGGACGACGCCCAGCACCGTGTAGCAGGTCTTGATGTCGCCGACGATCACGCGGAACGCGCGCACGTCGTACAGCTCGGAGAAATCGAGCTCCTTGCCGCGCATCTTCTTCCAGATGCTGTAGATGTGCTTCGGGCGGCCGAACACTTCGGCCTCGATGCCGGCGGCCGCGAGTTCCTTCTGCAGGCGCTCGATCGACGACGCCACGAAGCTCTCGCGCAGCATGCGCTTCTCTTCGAGCATCTTGGCGATGCGTTTATAGGTGTCCGGCTCCATCATCCGGAACGACAGGTCTTCCAGTTCCCACTTCAGCTGGAAGATGCCGAGCCGGTTGGCGAGCGGTGCGTACAGGTCGAGCACCTCGCGGCCGTAGTTGCGCGTGACGTCGTCGAAGCGCTTGTGCTCCGCGAAGTAGCGCAGCGTGGTCACGCACGAGGCGAGGCGGATCAGCACGACGCGCATGTCGCTGGCCATCGCCAGCAGCATCTTGCGCAGGGTTTCGACCTGCGCCATGGCCTCCTGGGCCGCATTCTTGCCGCGCCCGACGGGGGCCTGGGCCGCCGTCAGGTCGCGCAGGCGGATCAGCTGGTGCACGCCGCGCACCATGTCCGCCACTTCCTTGCCGAAGCGCTCCTCGAGCGCCTCGGCCACGCCCGGGTCCACGATCGCCAGCTCGAACAGCAGGCCGGCGATGCGGGTCTCGGCATCGCTGCGCAACAACGCCAGCGTGCCGGCCACGCCCAGCGAGAACTCGAACGCGCTCTGGCCGGTGCCGGCCGTGCGTTCGACATAGCGCTCGGCCGCGAAGTCGAGCGCGCCCTTTACGCGCGCGCAGTCGTCGGGGCCGAGGCCATGGACCAGCTGGGAGGTGGCGTCGCCGAGCGCGACAATCGATACCATCGCGTGTGCTTACGCCTGGGCGGCCACGACGACGATTTCGACCAGGCCGGCCGGATCGGCCAGCTTGGCTTCGACGGTGGCGCGCGGCGGCGTCTGGCCCGGCACGACCCACGCTTCCCACACGGTGTTCATGGCCGGGAAGTTGGCCATGTCGGTGATGTAGATCTGGGTCGAGATGATGCGGCTCTTGTCGCTGCCGGCTTCCGCCAGCAGGCGGTCGATGTGACCCAGCACTTCGCGCGTCTGGCCGAGGATGTCCTGCGTCGTGTCGCTGGCGACCTGGCCGGCCAGGTACACCGTGCCATTGTGGATGGCGACTTCGGACAGTCGTTTGCCTACGTGCAGTCGTTTGATTTCCATGCTTTTCTCTAGTAATAAAACCAGGCCTTGCGGCCGTTTCGCCCGGCCGTGGAGCCGAACACCTCCGGCTTGCTCAGCCGGTCAAAAATTCCCGTGCGATCGCGATCTGCTCCGGCTGCAGGAACGTGGGCGCATGGCCCACGCCCGCGATCTCCGCCAGGCGCGGTTTCGGTCCGCGCCGCGTCATCTCTTCCGCCGTCGCGCGCGCCAGCAGGTCGGAGTGCTCGCCCCGCACGAGCAGCGTGGGGCAGCGGATCGCGTCGTACGCGGCCCACAGCTGCGCCTCGTCCTGCGCCACCTTCTGCGGCGTCATGGCCTTGAACGGCTGCGCGAGCCCGAGGTCGTAGTGCAGCGCCCATTGCCCGTCCGGCTGCTGCACGAGCACGTCGCGCGCCAGCTTGTCCCACTGGGCGTCGCTGTGCGGCCCGAACGGCGTCGACACCGTCCGCACGTACGCGGCCCCTTCCGCGAAGGTCGCGAAGCGGATGGCCTGGCCGATGTAGTCGCCGATGCGCGCCAGCGCCACCGGGTCCAGCACGGGCCCGATGTCGTTCAGCACCATGCGGCGGACCGGGCTGCCCGGCAGCGACGCGAGGGCAATGCCGATCAGGCCGCCCATCGACGTGCCGAACCACTCGACGCCTTCATCCCCGGCCGTGACGCGGGCGATCAGGGTCACCATGTCGGCCACGTATTGCGGAATGACGTAATGCGCCGGGTCGCGCAGCCGGCCGGACCGGCCGCGGCCGACGACGTCCGGGCAGACGACGCGGTAGCGGTCGCTCATGGCCCGCGCCAGCGCGTCGAAATCGTCCGCCACGCGCGTCACGCCATGCACGCAGACGAGCACGTTCGTGTTGGCGGGGTCGCCCCACTCCTTGTATGCCATGCGGTGCAGGCCGACGGGCGAACTGCACAGCACGGATTTCAGCTTCGGTTCGCTCATTTTCAAAAGTTCCGACGATCACCATGCATCCGCCGGAAACATCAACGACCAGGCGGCCGCCAACATTTTACCCGGTGGAGCGATTAGAATTCTACCAAGTCTGGCCCGGGACCACCCGGCTCTCATAGAAACTGTCCACGAGAAAGAGGAACGAATGAAATCCACCATGTTAAGCGGCAAGACTGCACTCGTCACCGGCTCGACCTCGGGCATCGGCCTCGGCATCGCCCGCGCGCTGGCCGAGCAAGGCGCCAACATCGTCTTCAACGGCTTCGGCGACGCGCAGCAGATCGAAAAGCTGTACACCGACATCGGCCAGGAATTCGGCGTACAGACCGCTTACCACAACGCCGACATGTCCAAGCCGGACCAGATCCAGGCGATGATGACCTTCGCGCTTGAGAAATTCGGCGGCGTCGACATCCTCGTCAACAACGCCGGCATCCAGTACGTCGCGAACGTCGAGGATTTCCCCGTCGAGAAATGGGATGCGATCATCGCCATCAACCTCAGCTCGGCCTTCCACACCACGCGCCTCGCGCTGCCCTACATGAAGCAGAAGAACTGGGGCCGCATCATCAATCTCGCGTCGGCCCACGGCCTCGTTGCATCGGCGCAGAAGTCGGCGTACGTCGCCGCCAAGCACGGTCTCGTCGGCCTGACGAAATCGACGGCGCTGGAGACGGCCCCGACCGGCGTCACCGCCAACGCGATCTGCCCGGGCTGGGTGCTGACCCCGCTCGTGCAGAAACAGGTCGACGACCGCGCCGCGCGCGAGGGCATCAGCAACGAGCAGGCGAAGAAAAACCTGCTGCTGGAAAAACAGCCGTCGGGCGAATTCGTCACGCCGGAAGAACTGGGCGCGCTGGCCGTGTTCTTCTGCAGCCCGGCCGCGAACCAGGTGCGCGGCGTCGCGTGGAACATGGACGGCGGCTGGGTCGCGCAATAAATGCCCATCGACGAACCCCTGGAGATTCCGGGCCTGCACGACGCCTGCCTGGAACTCGCGCACGTCGTGCTCGCGTCAGGCCAGCCGCAGGTGTCGCGCGACATCCTCGAAACGCTGGCCGACCGCTTCGAACGCGAAGCGGCCGACTTCGCGCTGCTCGTCGCCAACGCCGGCCGCGACACGGCGCTGCTGGCCCGCGCCGTGCACTACCTCGTCGACGCCCACGCGCTGCCGCTGATGGGCACCGACATGGAATGGTTCCGGCAGGCCCTCGCCTGCCTCGTCGAACTGGCCGTGCCCGGCATCGCGCTGTCGGCCAAGGGCGCGGCGTTCCTGCATGACGTCGAGACCGGTATCGCGCAATCGATGCAGGATCTCGAATGATACTGTCCGGTCAGGGCGCCGTCCGCGGCTCGGTCGCGTGCAGGTCGTCGATCGCCTTCCGGTATTCACGCGACGCCTTCAGCCGGTCCAGGTAGCGGACCGGGCGGCGCTTGTCCAGGCCAATCGAATACTCCAGGCTGCCGCGCACGCCGCAGTACGCCCGGCAGCTCGAGACGGCGTCGGGCGTGGCACGGTCGGTGAGCGTCAGCTGGCCGTGCGCCACGCGCACCCGCAACGCGCACTGCGGCGCTTCCGGCAGCGGCGACGGCGCCGGATCGTGGTAGACGAACGCACCCTGTTCATACCGGCCCATGCCGGCGATGTCGCACATGTGGCCGTTGTAGAAATCGAGGTGGGCGCGCACGTACACGTGATCGGCATCGTAGGGCACGATCTCGATGACGTCCTCGGCCTGGTACGGCACATCCGCCTCGCCTGGCGCCTTGCCGGGCGTGATCGTCCCGCCTCGGCTATGATCGCCTTTTCGCTTCACACGACGAGAAAGGACACATGATGCGAGCACTCCTGGCGACGCTGGCCCTGCTGGGCTGCACGATGCAGGGCGCGCACGCCGCCGACCGGCGTCCCGTGCTGCTCACGCCGGATAAAGTCTGGACCGGCGACGGCGCGCCGCACGCCGGCTGGAGCGTGCTCGTCGCGCAGGGCCGCATCCAGGGCGTGGGCCCGGCCTCGACCCTGCCCGTCCCCGCCGACGTCGACCGCATCGCGCTGCCCGGCAAGACCCTGATCCCGGGGCTCATCGACCTGCACTCGCACGTCCTGCTCCACCCCTACAACGAAACGACGTGGGACGACCAGGTGCTGAAGGAAGCGCCGGCCTACCGCGTCGCGCTGGCCGTGCGCCACGCGGCCGACACCCTGCAGGCCGGCTTCACGACATTGCGCGACCTCGGCACGGAAGGCGCGGGCTACGCGGACGTCGGCATCAGGCGCGCCATCGAGGAAGGACAGATCCCCGGCCCGCGCCTGCTCGTCGCCACGCGCGCCATCGTCGCCACGGCGAGCTACGGCCCGGCCGAGCGCAGCTATCGGCCGGACATGGACATCCCGTACGGCGCCCAGCAGGCGACGGGCGCGGACGAGGCGACGAAGGCCGTGCGCGAGCAGGCCGCCCACGGCGCCGACTGGATCAAGTTCTATGCCGACTACCGCACGGGTCCGGACGGCGGCACGCGCCCCACGTTCACGCTCGAGGAAATGAAGGCGATCGTCGCGGCCGCGCACGCCGGTGGCCGCAAGGTGGCGGCGCACGCGAGCAGCGACGACGCGATCCGCCTGGCCGTGCTGGCCGGCGTCGACACGATCGAACACGGCTACGGCGCCAGTGAAGCGACGTTCAGGCTGATGCTGGAACGCAAGGTGGCGTACGTGCCCACGTTGACGGCGCCGGAAGCGATCGGCGAATACTTCCAGCGCCACGTCCGCGGCGGCGCGCCCACGCCCGCGATGCAGCAGGCCGAGCGCGCCTTCCGCCTCGCCCGCAAGCTGGGCGTGACCATCGGCAACGGCAGCGACGTCGGCGTGTTTGCGCACGGCACGAACGAGCGCGAACTGGAGTGGATGGTCCGCCTGGGCATGAGCCCGACGGAAGCGTTGCGCGCCGCGACGGTCGTCGCCGCCGGCATCCTCGACCGCAAGGACCTGGGCGCGATCCGCAACGGCATGCTGGCGGACGTCGTCGCGGTCGACGGCGATCCGACGGCGGATATTGCTGCGCTGCGCAAGGTGGGATTCGTGATGAAGGGCGGAATGGTGTACCGGAATCAGCCAGGGATTCAATGAGCGTCATTCACCGATCGGCATTCCTGATATCCGCTGCGGCGTTGCGGTTTTCCACAATAGCCGATGCAGATATTTTGCGTGATGATGACGGTGTTACTAATAGCGCATGAAGCCTAGCCATGAAAAAACCATTCTATAAAGTCCTTTATGTCCAGGTATTGTTTGCGATTATCGTGGGCGTCCTGCTGGGTATCTACGATCCGGGCATCGCAACCGCGATGAAGCCTTTGGGAGACGGCTTCGTCAAACTGATCAAGATGATCATCGCCCCGGTGATTTTCTGTACCGTCGTCGCCGGTATCGCCGGCATGCAGGACATGAAAAAGGTCGGCCGCGTCGGCGGCAAGGCGCTGCTCTACTTCGAGATCGTGTCGACGTTCGCACTGGCCATCGGCCTGCTCGTCGCCAACGTGATCAAGCCGGGCGCCGGCTTCAACGTCAACCCGGCCACACTGGACACGCACTCGATCGCCCAGTACACCGAGAAGACCAAGGCGCTGACCACGACCGACTTCCTCATGAACATCATCCCGAACACGTTCGTGGATGCGTTCGCCAAAGGGGAAATCCTGCAAGTCCTGCTGATCGCGATCCTGTTCGGCTTCGCGCTGTCGATGCTGGGTGAACGAGGCCGTCCGCTGACCCGCTTCATCGACGACATGTCGCACGCCATCTTCGGCGTCGTGAACATCATCATGAAAGTCGCCCCGATCGGTGCATTCGGCGCCATGGCCTTCACCATCGGCAAATACGGCGTCAAGTCGCTGATCCCGCTGGCCTCGCTCGTCGGTTCGTTCTACCTGACCTGCTTCCTGTTCGTCGCCATCGTCCTCGGCACCATCGCCCGCCTGACCGGCTTCTCGATCTTCCGCTTCCTCGCCTACATCAAGGAAGAGCTGCTTATCGTCCTCGGTACGAGCTCGTCGGAAAGCGCCCTGCCGGCCCTGATGCGCAAGCTGGAAAAAATGGGTTGCCCGAAATCGGTCGTGGGCCTCGTCGTGCCGACCGGCTACTCGTTCAACCTGGACGGCACCAACATCTACATGACGATGGCCGCCCTGTTCGTCGCCCAGGCCACGAACACGGAACTGACCCTGACGCAGGAACTGACGATCCTGGGCGTGGCGATGCTGACCTCGAAAGGTGCCTCGGGCATCACCGGCGCCGGCTTCATCACGCTGGCCGCCACGCTGGCCGTCGTCCCGACCATTCCGGTGGCCGGCATGACCCTGATCCTCGGCATCGACAAATTCATGAGCGAATGCCGCGCGCTGACCAACATCATCGGCAACGGTGTCGCCACGGTCGTCGTGTCGAAATGGGAAGGCGAGCTGGACAAAGAGCGCCTGACCGCCGAGCTGAAGAATCCGAGCCCGGACGACGCGACCGGCGACCTGCACCCGGTCCGCGAAGCCGCCTAAGCCAGGACAGGGAACGATTCCTCGTTCAGACGCCGGGTTCGCCCGGCGTTTTTTTTTGCAACAGCCACAACCGCGCATACACGCCGTTCCTCCGCAACAGTTCCTCGTGCGTGCCCTGCTCCACGACGCGGCCCTGGTCCATGACGATGATCGCGTGCGCATGCACGATGGTCGACAGCCGGTGCGCGATGACGAGCGTCGTGCGCTGCGCCGACAGGCGCTCCAGCTCCTTCACGATCGCATGTTCGGACACGGCATCGAGCGCCGACGTCGCCTCGTCGAACACGAGGATCACGGGCTGCTTGAGGATCGCGCGCGCGATGCCGATGCGCTGGCGCTCCCCGCCGGAAAAATTCACGCCCCGCTCGCCGACCGGACTGTCGTAGCCGTCCGGCAGCGCGGCGATCGTCTCGTGCAGTTGCGCCGCCCGCGCCGCCGCCACGATCTCCTCGCGCCCCGCGCCAGCGCGCGCGTAGCCGATGTTGCTGGCCACCGTGTCGTTGAAGAGCGCGGCATCCTGCGGCACGACGCCGATCGCGCGGCGCACGCTGGCGGGGCTGCAGCGGCGGATATCCTGCCCGTCGATGAGGATGCGTCCCCGGTCGGGGTCGTAGAAACGCAACAGCAGCCGCGCCAGCGTCGACTTGCCCGAACCGCTGCGTCCGACGACGGCCAGCGTGGTGCCGGGCGGGATGCGCAGGCTGACGTCGTCGAGCGCGGTGCGGCCCGGCTCGTAGTCGAAGCCCACGTGCTCGAACACCACCTCGCCCGCGCCGGGCACGAGCGCGGGCTGCCCCGGCAGGTCCGGCATCTCCGGCTGCTCGCCCAGCAGGGCGAACAGGCGCTCCGCGTTGACCCATGCGTCGCGCGATTCGCGGTACACGAAGCCGAGGGCGTTCAACGGCAGGCAGACCTGCAGCGCGTACGCATTGATCAGCACGAGGTCGCCCACGCGCATCCGGCCCGCCAGGACGTCCTGCCCGGCCAGCAGCATGATGGCGGCGACGCCCAGCGCAATCACGCCGCTCTGCCCCACGTGCAGCAGGAACAGCGCGCGCTGGTTCTTGACACCCGCGTCGCGCCACCGGTCCATCGTGGCCGCGAACTTCGCCGCCTCGTGGCCCTCGTTCGTGAAGTACTTCACGGTATCGTAGTTCAGCACGCTGTCCGCCAGCTGGCCCTTGGCGCGTGAATCGAGCTTGTTCACGCGCCGCTGGTAGACGACGCGCCGCGCCGTGAACACGAGCGTGAAGCCCGCGTACAGGAGGAAGGTCGCGACGATGATGGCGGCGTAGCCCGCCGGATAGCGGCGCAGCATGATGGCGAGCACGAGGCCGATCTCGACGAGCGTCGGCACGATCGTGAACAGCCCGACGCCCAGCAGGTAGGCGATGCCGCTGGTGCCGCGGTCGATGTCCGGCAACAGGCTGCCGACCTGGCGCCGGGCATGGAAGCGCGGCCCGAGCGCATGCAGGTGCGCGAACGTCTTGCCCGCATACGCCGAGACCGTGCTCAGCGTCACGCGCGCGAACAGCAGGTCGCGCCATTCGTTGAACAGCGTGCTCGCGAAGCGCAGCAGCGCATAGCCCACCAGCAGATACCAGGGCAGCAGCGCCGGCAGCGTCGCCTGCGAAAACGCGTCGATGATGCGCTTGAGCAGCAGCGGCACGGCCACCGTCGCCACTTTCGCGGCCAGCAGCAGGACGATGGACACCGCCACCCGCCCGCGGTTGGCGCGCATCACGCCCCACAGCTCGGCCGCGAAGCGGCGGCGGGCGGCACGGTCGGCGGCGGTGTCGGCGGTCATGCCGGGTTTGACCGTCGCGGCGGCGCAAGGCTCCCGTCCGGCGCCTGTGCTGCCTCAAGCATTCATGCGGTCAGTGTGTGCGGCGTGGCAGGTTTTCCAGGCGGAAGATGACATCGACGGGTTGGCGCAGCTTCAGCGCCGGCACGGCCAGCAATTGCTCGCGATCGACGTCCTGGGCGCGCGCCCGGTCCGCACCGCCGTCGCGCCGGAAGTCGCCCCGTTCCAGGCCCATCGCCGTGCTGAGGTTCTTCAGCGCTTCCGGCGTCGCGCCCATGAGGCCGCCGACGCGCCGTCCGCCCGCGGCCGCCATCACCTCGGCCTGGCGGCGCGCGTCCTGGATGGCCTGGGTCACGAGTTCGTCGTGGATGGTGTCCATGTCGGTGCGGTCAAAAGCGGACGCGAAGCCGTCGAGGTTCGGTTTGCCGAGCAGGCCGCCGGCCAGCGCGGCCCAGTTGGCGACGTTGCGGACGTTGATGTGGACGTCGCAGCGCAGCTCGTACAGCGGCCCGCCGTTCGCGGCCTTTTCCTCCTTGCGGATGCCTTGCCGCACCTCGCGCACGACGACATCGTCGGCCTCGATGCCGAACTGCCGCGCCAGGTCGCGCACCTCGCCCACGCGCGCCTCGACGACGGCGCGCGCCGCGGCCGGGTCGGCATCGGGCGCGACGATCTCGAAATCGAGGCTGGCGAGGTCGGGTACGACGGCCTGGAACGAACTCCCGGTGACGTGCACGAACGGATAATCGGGGACGGACGACGCGCCGGCGCCACTCGAAGCCAGCAGCAGGACGAGGGCGCTCGCGCGCAGACGGGTTTTCAGCATGGACACTCCCTTTTTTATGTAGACAGTGATTTCTATGTTAGTGCCGGACGGTCTGCGGAAACAAGCCAGCGCATGGAAAATAAACTTGTAGACAACTTGATCTAGACGAGTTAGTCTAGATTTATCGACGACGTTCCGAGACACCGCCATGGCCAAATCCCCCGCCCCGCCCAAGCCGACGCCCGCCGAACTCGACCTGCTGCAGGTACTCTGGCCGCTGGGCGCGGCCACGGCGCGCCGGGTTCACGAAGACATCGTCAAGGAACGTCCGGAGGTGACGTACGCGACCGTGCTCCGCCTGATGCAGATCATGCACGGTAAAGGTTTGCTGATCCGCGACGAGAGCGAACGGTCTCACGTGTACGCACCGGCCCACGCGCAGGAATCGCTGCAGACGAATTTGCTGAAGGACCTGATGCAGCGCGCCTTCGCCGGGTCGGCCAAGGCGCTGGTGCTGGCCGCACTCAAGAGCGGCATCTCGAAAAAGGAGCGCGATGAGATCGAACAACTGCTGAAAGACGGAGACGAACAATGAGCGCCGGGCTCGTCACCGGGCTGTTATCGGTATTGCTGCCGACGAGTCCGCTCGCGCCACTGCCGTCGCACCTGCCTGACGTGGTGACCAGATTCCCGTCCACGCTGTCGCAGTCGTTCGTGCCCAGCCTCGGATGGGCGTTGCTGCACTTCGTGTGGCAAGGCGCGCTGATCGGCTGCACGACGGCAGTGCTGCTCGTGGCGCTGCGCAACGCCCGGCCGGAACGCCGTTATGCCGTCGCATGCGGCGCGCTGCTGCTGTGCTTCGCGTGGCCGGCCGCCGACTTCGTCATGATGCTGCAGGCCGGGCACGACGCGCAGGCCGCGCACGCCCTGCCGCTGGCGCCGGCATCGGCGGCGGTGCTGCGCGACGCGGCCGGCCTGCTCGGCCAGCTGCAGCGGCATCTCGACTGGGTCGTCGGCGCATGGGCGGCCTGCGCGGCGGCGCTCGGGCTGCGCATGGCGATGGGGCTGGTATGGGTGCGACGCGCCACGGGTGGACGCGCCACGCCGGCACAGGCTGGCAGCGCCGCGGAACGCGTGTGGCAATCGAGGCTGGCCCAACTGGCCGCCCGCTGCGGCATCGACCGCACCGTGCGCCTGCGCATCGTCGACAGACTGGCGAGTCCGGTCACGGCCGGCTTCTGGCGGCCCGTCGTGCTCGTGCCGGCCGCCCTCGTGACGGGCATGCCGCCGCAATTGCTGGAAGCGCTGCTGGCGCATGAGCTGGGCCATGTCCGGCGCCACGACTACCTCGTCAATCTCGTGCAGAACGTGATCGAGGCCCTGCTGTTCTATCACCCGGCCGTGTGGTGGATCTCGCGCCGCATCCGCAACGAGCGCGAGCAGATCGCCGACGATTTCGCCGCGCGCCGGCTGGGCGAACCGCGCCGCCTGGCCCGGGCACTGTCGGAACTGGAGCGCCTGCAGTTTTCGGGGCACCACCTGGCCCAGGCCGCGGCCGGCGGCGACCTGATGGCGCGCATCCGCCGCCTGGTCCGTCCGGATCCGCAGGCGCTGGACTGGCGCGCCGCGATTCCCGTGCTCGGCCTCGCCCTGGCGTGCGCGGCGAGCGCCCACGCGCTGTCGACCCGGGATGGCCCGATTGCCACCGCGACGGCCGGCCTGACGCGGTCCGCGGTTGCGGATTTCTCCAGCTGCAAGAAACCGCAATACCCGCAGGCCGACATCGCGGCGGGCCACGAGGGTACGGTCACGGTGAGCTTCCGCGTGAACGCGTCCGGCTTCGTCACGGACTCGACCATCCTGCGCTCCAGCGGCTACGCCAGCATGGACGAGGCGGCCCGCGACGCCCTGCACCGCTGCCGGTTCGCACCGGCACTACGCAACGGCCAGCCAGTGTCTTCCTGGCAACCGGTCCAGTACGTGTGGGAGCTGCGCTGAAGGACGGAGATGACGGGCGGCACCCCAGTGCCGCCCGGAAGGACATCACACGCTGGAGACGTCCAGCTCGGCCGACGTCGCGGCCACGACTTCATCCTTGGTGACGCCCGGCGCCAGCTCGACGAGCTTCAGGCCGGTGTCGGTGACGTCGATGACGCCCAGGTCGGTGATGATGCGGTCGACGACGCCGACACCCGTCAGCGGCAGATCGCACTTCTTGAGGATCTTGTGGCTCGTCGAGCCATCCTTGGCCGTCGCCACATGTTCCATCACGACGACGACACGCTTGACGCCGGCCACGAGGTCCATCGCGCCGCCCATGCCCTTGACCATCTTGCCCGGGATCATCCAGTTGGCGAGGTCGCCCTTTTCCGATACCTGCATTGCGCCGAGGATCGCCAGGTTGATCTTGCCGCCGCGGATCATGCCGAACGAATCGGCCGAGCTGAAATAGGCGGCGCCCGGCAGCGCGGTGACGGTCTGCTTGCCGGCGTTGATCAGGTCGGCGTCCACTTCGGCGTCGGTCGGGAACGGGCCGATGCCCAGCAAGCCGTTTTCCGACTGCAGGAACACTTCGATATCGTTCGGGACGTAGTTGGCCACCAGCGTGGGCAGGCCGATGCCCAGGTTCACGTAAAAACCGTCCTGCAGTTCCTTGGCCGCGCGCGCGGCCATTTCATCACGAGTCCATGCCATGTCTGTCTCCCCTGGTCTTATGCTTGACGCACGGTGCGCTGTTCGATGCGCTTTTCCGGTGTCGGGTTGTGAACGATGCGGTGCACGAAGATGCTCGGGGTATGCACCTGGTCCGGATCGATCTCGCCGATCTCGACCAGCTGCTCGACTTCCACGATGCAGACCTTGCCTGCGGTGGCCACGTTCGGATTGAAGTTGCGTGCCGTCTTGCGGAACACGAGGTTGCCGGCGCGGTCGGCCTTCCAGGCTTTCACGAGCGAGACATCCGGAACGAGCGAGCGTTCCATCACGTACATCTCGCCGTCGAATTCGCGGGTTTCCTTGCCTTCCGCGACGATGGTGCCGTAGCCGGTCTTGGTGAAGAAGGCGGGGATGCCGGCGCCGCCGGCGCGCAGCTTCTCGGCCAGCGTGCCCTGCGGCGTGAATTCCAGTTCCAGTTCGCCGGCCAGGTACTGGCGCGCGAATTCCTTGTTTTCGCCCACGTAGGACGAGATCATCTTCCTGATCTGGCGCGTGGTGAGCAGCTGGCCCAGGCCGAAGTCGTCGACGCCGGCGTTGTTCGAGATGGCCGTCAGGCCCTTGACGCCGGAATCGCGCAGCGCGGCGATGAGCGCCTCGGGAATACCACACAGGCCGAAACCGCCCACGGCGATCGTCTGGCCGTCCGCAACCACCCCTTCGAGCGCCGAGCGCGCATCAGGATACACTTTGTTCATACCCGTCCCTTTAATAATGAGGTTCTGTACAGCAGAGTAGAATTGCAGAATAAAATAGCGCCCTGCTAAGCACAATACCGTAGAAATACCGGCAAGGCCCTCCTGCGGCGACTACCATCAAATGAACGCATCATACGCCATCGATTACGAGATGATTTTCCAGCACGCGCCCGTCGGCATGTGCATTTCGGTGAACCGCGTGATCCAGTCGTGCAACCACGCCCTGGCGGCCATGTTCGGCTACCAGCGGACACAGCTCGACGGCCAGTCGTTCTCGGTACTCTACCCGACCATGGACGAGTTCCTGCGCACGGGCGACCGCATCATTCCGATCATGAACGCGAAGGGCCGCTACTCGGACGAGCGCATCATGCGGCGAGGAAATGGGGAATTGTTCTGGTGCCACGTGACGGGCCGCGCGCTCGACCCGGCCGAGCCGCTGGGCGCCGGCGTCTGGACGTTCGAAGACGTCAGCGAGAAGCGCCCCGTGACGGCCGAGCTGACCCCGCGCGAACGCGAGATCGCGGCGCTGCTCGTCGAAGGCAAGACGAGCAAGGTGATCGCGCGCGAGACGGACTTGTCGCCGCGCACGGTGGAGATGCACCGTGCCAAGCTCATGCGCAAGTTCTCGGCGTCGACGTCGTCGGAACTCGTGCACAAGCTGGTCGGGATGTCGCGCTGACTCGTGATTGATGCCCCCGGCATCAATCACCCCTCCGGCAGCAGCTCCCGCACCCGCGCCGGCAACGGCACCGACTTCTCTGCCGCGAAATCGATCCAGACGACCTTGCCGCCGCCCTCCGCGGCCACGACGTCGGCATTGCCGTCCGCATCGACCATGCGGATCTCGTGGGTCACCTCGAAACTGGACCGGCCCGCCGGACCGGCGAACGTGCGGATCTCGATCTCGCCCGGATACTTCAGCTGCCTGATGAAGTTGCAGTAGGCCGTGACGATCACCGGGCCTTCGCCCTTGATCTCGAGGTCGCCCGCCGCCTGTTCGAGGAAGGCGATGCGCCCGCTCTCCATGTACCGGAAATACACCGTGTTGTTCACGTGGCCGAATGCATCCATGTCGCCCCAGCGGATCGCCTGGCGCATGGTGTGAACCTGTTTCTTGTTGCTCATCGTTGCTCTACGTCGTTGCCAAAAGCCGGCATGATACGGCCTCAGGTGCCGGAAAGGCAGCCCTCGTCGTAGAGGATGGACTCCACGATCCGGCAAAAATTCCCCGGATCTTCGAGCATCATCATGTGCCCCGTCTTCGGCTGCACGCAGACGCGGCGCGCCTGCGACAATACCCAGTCGGGCACGTCCCATCCCGCGCTGGACTGTTCACCGCCGACGAGGTACAGCGGCGTCGCGCGCGCCAGCACGCGGCCGACACAGCCCAGGTAGTCCGGTGCGCCGGTCGTGTCGAGCACCGATTGCGCCATCTGTTGCACGGCCGTGTACGGCTGGTTCGCAAGGATGTCCTGCGCCCACGCGACGCGCTCGTCGCTCGCCTCGATGCCGCTCTTTTCCAGCCACGCGGCCGGCGCCGCTTCCATCGCGCCGTATTCCGCGGCCCACTCGGCGTCGGGCAAGGCGGCGATGCGGCCCGTCCAGAACGCGTCCTTCAACGTGAAATTGCCCTCGACATTGATGACGCCGCGCACGAGTTCCGGCACGAGGTCGGCCAGCAGCATCGCGGCGATGCCACCCACGCTGTGGCCCAGCACCCAGGCGGGACCGCCGATCTCGTCGTGCAGGAAGCGGGCCAGCATGGCGGCCTGGTCGGCCAGGGTGATGTGGGCGTCTTCGCCGCGGCGCTGGCCGTAGCCGATCAGGTCGGGCGTGAAGAGGTCGACGCCAGGCAGGTAGCGCCGTGGCTCGAAGTAATCCAGCGAACCCAGCAGGCCGTGGATCAAGAGGAGCCGCGGGCGAGACGCCGTCATTGCGCCGTCATGCCGTCGTCGGCCGTGATGATGGCGCCGTTGATGAAATGGGCTTCCTCCGCGGCGAGCAGCAACAGCAGGCCGTCGAGGTCTTCCGGCTTGCCCGTGCGGCGGCGCGGCAGCATCTCGATCAGCTTCCTGCCCTGCTCCGTGTCGAAGTAATCCTCGTTCATCTCGGTGGCGATATAGCCCGGGCAGATGGCGTTCACGTTGATGCCGTAGCGGCCCCACTCGACGGCCATCGCCTTCGTCATCTGCACGACGCCGGCCTTGCTCATGCAGTACACGCCGATCTGCGGCAGCACGCGCAGGCCCGCGACGGACGCGATGTTGACGATGCGATGCTGCTTCTTCGGATCGCCCTTCGCGCGCTGGATCATCCGCTTCGCGGTCTGCTGGGCCATGAAGAACGCGCCACGCAGATTCGTGTCCATGACGTAGCCGTAGTCTTCCTCGCTCACGTCGAGCAGGCGCTGCGTCGTCGACACGCCCGAGTTGTTGACGAGGATGTCGATCGGACCCGCTTCCGTCTCGGCGTGGGCGATCGCGGCCTTGATGCTGGCGAGGTCCGTCACGTCCAGCGCCACGACGTGCGCCGCACCGCCGTCCGCTTCGATCTCGGCTCGCAATTCCTTCAGGCGTTCGATGCGGCGCGATGCGAGCACGACCTGGGCCCCGGCACCGGCCAGCGCCTTGGCGAACCGCGCACCCAACCCGCTGGATGCACCCGTGACCATCGCGATCTTTCCTTCGAAATTGACTTCAATCCCCACGTTACGCCCCCTGTCTCCGAACTTTGTCTGTTGCGAAGTCATAA
This sequence comes from Massilia sp. Masssp94, assembly GCF_059491305.1. Taxonomy (NCBI): domain Bacteria; kingdom Pseudomonadati; phylum Pseudomonadota; class Betaproteobacteria; order Burkholderiales; family Oxalobacteraceae; genus Massilia; species Massilia sp. Masssp94. The sequence goes on along the minus strand of NZ_CP168501.1, from coordinate 5,529,847 downwards.
TGATTACACACTTCACCTATTTCGCACTGATTAGATTGCCGCGTCTAATAGTTGCCCTACAATGGCGCTCGGCGTTGCCAACGAGCGCAAAAAAGTGCACACTCGTGCTTAAATTTTTATAACTCCCATAAGACATGACTCAGACCAACTCCCTCCTCGAAGAATACGGCCCGCGCGAAGCAATGGAATACGACGTGGTCATCGTCGGCGGCGGCCCCGCAGGCCTGTCGGCCGCGATCCGCCTGAAGCAATTGGCGGCGGAAAAGGGCCAGGACGTGTCGGTCTGCGTGCTGGAAAAAGGCGGCGAGCTGGGCGCGCACATCCTGTCGGGCGCCGTGATGGATCCGCGCGCACTGGACGAACTGTTCCCGAACTGGAAGGAATTGGGCGCACCGCTGAACACGCCCGTGACGGAAGACCGCATGCTGTTCCTCTCCGAGACGAAGGCTTACCAGACGCCGTCGTTCATGATGCCGAAGATGTTGACGAATCACGGCAACTACGTGATCTCGCTGGCCAACGTCGTGCGCTGGCTGGGCCAGCAGGCGGAAGCGCTGGGCGTCGAGATCTTCCCGGGTTTCCCGGCCGCCGAAATCCTGTACAACGACGACGGCTCGGTGCAGGGCGTCGCGACGGGCAACATGGGCGTCAACCGCCACGGCCAGCCGACCGACGCGTTCCAGCTGGGGATGGAACTGCACGCGAAATACACGCTGTTCGCCGAGGGCTCGCGCGGCCACCTCGGCAAGCAGCTGATGGCGAAGTACGACCTGAACAAGGGCAAGGATCCGCAAACCTACGGCATCGGCATCAAGGAGCTGTGGGAAATCGATCCTGCCAAGCACCAGCCGGGCCTCGTGGTCCACACGGCCGGCTGGCCGCTGGACAACGACACGTATGGCGGCTCGTTCCTGTACCACCTGGAAAACAACCAGGTCGCCGTCGGCTTCATCGTCGGCCTGTCGTACCAGAACCCGTACCTGTCGCCGTACGAGGAATTCCAGCGCTATAAAACGCACCCGGCGATCCGCCATTTCTTCGAAGGCGGCAAGCGCATCTCGTATGGCGCGCGCGCGATCACGGCGGGCGGCCTGCAGTCGCTGCCGAAGACGGTGTTCCCGGGCGGCGCGCTGATCGGCTGCGACGCGGGCTTCCTCAACACGAGCCGCATCAAGGGTAGCCACGCCGCCATCAAGACGGGCATGCTCGCGGCCGACGCCGCCTACGCCGCACTGGGCGCGGGCCGCCAGCACGACGAGCTGCTGAGCTATCCGGTCGCGTTCGAACAATCGTGGCTGCACGAGGAACTGCACGTCGCGCGCAACTTCAAGCCGTGGATGAGCAAGGGCCTCGTCGTCGGTACGATCATGACCGGCATCGACCAGATCCTGTTCAAGGGCAAGGCGCCGTGGACGCTGCATCACAACCATGCGGACCACGAATGCCTGCGCCCGGCGTCCGACTTCAAGCCCATCGCGTATCCGAAGCCAGACGGCAAGCTGACCTTCGACCGCCTGTCGTCCGTGTTCATCTCGAACACGAACCACGCGGAAGACCAGCCCGTGCACCTCACGCTGAAGAACCCGAACGTGCCGGTCGAGATCAACCTGGCCAGGTTCGCGGGTCCGGAACAGAGATACTGCCCGGCCGGCGTGTACGAATTCGTGAAGACGGACGAAGGCAAGGATCGCCTGCAGATCAACGCGCAGAACTGCGTACACTGCAAGACCTGCGACATCAAGGACCCGACGCAGAACATCGTGTGGGTCACGCCGGAAGGCGGCGGCGGGCCGAACTATCCGAACATGTAACGAACAAACGGCGCCGCGGCGCCGTTTCTACTTGTGCGCGCGGTTGAAATTACGCTCCGCGCGCCGCTGCACGGCTTCGAAAAATAAACTCAGCAGCCAGTACACGACGGCCGCCGCCACGTACAGCGGCAACGGCCGGAACGTCACCGAGATCAGTTCCTTCGTCACGAACGGGCGCGGCCTCGCGCAACAGGTCGAACAGTTCGGTCACGGAGCGCGGGTCGCGTCGACGCCGAACCACTTGAGCGACGCCTGCTTCAGGCTGCCGTCGGCGCGCGCGTCATCGAGGGCCTTGTCGACGGCCGCATGGAATGCCGGATTGCCCTTGCGGAGCGCGATGCCCATGCGCTCGACGTCGCCCACGCGCGCGCCGGCGCGGATGGGCAATTGCGAATTCTTGAGCAGGTAGGCCACCATCAGGCTGTCGTTGAGGGCCGCGTCGATGCGGCCGAACGCGAGGTCCTGCAGGTTTTCCGGCGCGGCCGGGTAACTCTTGACCTCGATGCCGGACACGGCGCGCACCTGCTGCTCGAACACGCTGCCCTGCCCCACGCCGACCTTGCGTCCCTTCAGGTCGGCAAGGCTCCGATACGTCGTGTTCTCGTTGCGGCGCACGATCAGTTGCGGCGCCGAATACGTGTAAGGCCGGGAGAAATCGAACGCCTGCTGGCGCCGCGGCGTGATGCCGACCTGGCTGACGATCATGTCGTATTTGCCCGCACCCAGGCCCGCGAGGATGGCGGCCCACTCCGTCGTGACGAATTCCGGTTTCACGCCCAGTCTGGCGCAAACGATCTTCGCGACGTCGACGTCGTAGCCGGCCAGTTGGCCCGTCTTCGGATCCTTGAAATTGAACGGAGGATAGGTGCCTTCCAGCGCGATGCGCAAGGTGCCGCGCGTCTTGACGGTGTCGAGCAAGTCAGCCGCGCGGGCCGGCAGCGCGGCGGCCGCGAGAACCATGGACAACAGCAGCGCGCGCCGCGTGGCAGTCGGAAATCGGGTGGGCATCGGCTCAGCTCATCGTACGAGACAGCGCTGATTTAACACCGAATCTTGACTACGCGCAAAGGAAATATTGTCGTAAATATATGCTAAAACTGTCGCCGGCCGTGCCTGCCGAAGTTGTGGCCCGTGACGATCAGCGAGCTCTCGACCAGCGTCGACAGGCCCAGCAGCAATTGCACGAGCTTGTCGTCCGGCAGCACCCAGATGGACCCGGCCGGCTGCTCGGCCCCGGTCGCGGCCATGATCAGGGGGGCGATCCAGCTGGCGTCCGGCTCGACGTCGAGGATGACGGCATCCGCCGCCGTCTGCATGTAGACGTCGCCGCCGGGCGCGAGACGGAAGCGCACGCCGACGCCCGTCTCCTGCGGCTTGACGAGCTCCTGCATCGTGCGATTGTGCTCCTCGATCCACAGTTCGACGTCCTGCGGGGTTTCCAGCGACGTCCACGGGACGGGGCGGAAACGGGGACGTTCAGTGTCGTTGGTGTCAGGCGTCATATGGCAATCGATCAGGCTTGAGGACGGCGCGTATGCTACGGCATTTCGCGGAGCGTCACCAGCTTTACTGCGACGGCATCGCCCTCGATGACCAGCTCGGCGGCCGCGATCGGCAGGCTGAAACGGCGCCGCCCGGCGCTGCCCGGGTTCACGTACAGCACGCCGTCGCGCTCGCTGCATGCGGGCTTGTGCGAGTGGCCGGACACGACGACCCGCACGCCGGCCGCGCGCGGATCGATGTCGAGCGCCTTCAGGTCGTGGATCGCGTACAGCGCCACCGTCCCGAAGTCGACGCGGGCCGTCGCCGGAATCGCGCGCGCCCACGGCGCGGTGTCGTTGTTGCCGCGAACCACCGTCAGCGGCGCAATGGCCGCCAGGCGCACAAGGATCTCCGGGTTGCCGATGTCGCCGCCGTGGACGATATGGTCGGACCCGGCGAGAAAATCGAGCGCCTCGGGCCGCAGCAGGCCGTGCGTGTCGGAAATCAGGCCGACCCGCATCGGTTCAGTGGGGATGGTGGCGGCTCATCTTGATCGCCGTGTAGATCGAATACAGGGCCGCGAGGCCGACGACGACATACACGACACGGCTGGCCGGGCTGCCCGGACCGAACAGCGTGGCGACGACGTCGACGTCGAACAGGCCCACCGTCGCCCAGTTCAGGCCGCCGATGATCAGGAGCGCCATTGCGGCGTAGTCGATCCCGGACATCGCGGTCGTGCCTTCGCGCACGGCAGCGCGTCGTTCGGGCAGGTGCCGGCGTTCCATTGTCGGTGCGTTCATGGTTGCCATCATGTCCTCCTTGCGGAAAGGTTGGTACAACCACGATAGCAAAAACGCGCGAACGCGTGCGCCGCCTATCCGTTCGGGAATCCGGCGGCGGCGCGCCCCGCTCAGCCTTTCCAGGTACGGTTGAGGCCCGTGTCCGTGTGGATCCAGCCGCCTTTCGGGCCGGAGCGGTAGTAGAAGCCGACGCCGCCCTTGCGGAAGCTCTTCACGAGCCCGCCCAGCACTTCCTCGGTGAGGCCGGCGATGCGTACGTCCGCCGCCTTGCCCGACATGTGCAGCGACTGGCGCGCGGCCGGCACGCCCTGTTCGATCAGGCGGTTGTTGGACGCGGGGGTGCGGTAGCCGGACAGGATCTCCAGCGGCCGTTCGAGGCCATAGCGCGCAACGAACGCCTGGGACGCCCACAGCGTCTCGATCAGCTTCGGGTCGATGGCGATCGACGCCTTGCCGTTCACGTCGCGCAGCAGATGGCACAGTTCCTGGTAGGCGGAATCGATCACCTCGCCGTCCTTCCAGTACAGGACATTGGCGCGTTCGCCGCTTTGCGGACGGATCACGGACAACGTGCGCGGCTTGACCCAGAAGTCGATGTCGACGACCTGGGCATCGAACAGATCGGGAGGTGGTTCCAGCTCCGTACTCGGGGCGTCGGTCTGGGAACGGGCTGCCTGCGCATCGACCAGCGGGACGGCGACGAGTCCCAGCGCGGTCAGGCGCAAGCCGTGGTGAAGAAAATCTCTACGGGAAGCCATAACGAACTCATCATTGAAACCCGACTACTATAGCGCAAGCGCCAACAGGAAAGAAGATGAGTTCACGTTGCGTAATGTTACACAGTGATCAAAGCGTGACGCGGCTCATTGGCTGCAATTGCAAAATCTCTTGCGTGCCGGCACCGTTTCAGCATCGAGCTGCTTCCACAGGAAGTCGCATTCGAGGCCGAAACAGGCCTTGTCCTTGCCCGCGTTGACATAGCCCTGGCGCTCGAAGAAACCGCTGGCCGACTCCGGGCTCTGCATGTGCACCTTGCTGATGTTCCACGCGCGCGCCTGCGTTTCCAGCGCCCGCAGCAGCGCGCGCCCGACGCCCTGGCGCAACAGATCCGGGCGGACATAACACAGGGGCACCTTGCCAGCCTGGTTCAGGAGTGCGAAGCCAACCACGTCCCCATCACGCTCCGCCACGACGGCGAAGTTGCTGGGCGACGACAGCCAGCCCAGCACGTTCTGGGTCGTCTTGTTGCCGAGCCAGGCTTGCAGGATGTCGGGACGGCCGCCGTGGTCGGGCACGCAGCCCTCTTCGATCGAATGGCGCAGCAGGCGGCATGCGGCCGGCGCGTCATTCGGTGTTGCCTGGCGAATTTCGATACCCATTGTTTTCAGCATCAAACCTGGAAAAAACGATGTTTCAGCGAAGGCCGGACTATACCCCAAACGCGACGCGGCTGCTTTGAAGCGGTCCGTAGCGTATGCATGCCACATACGCCGTCTAAGCATATGATAAAAATGTTCTTTTGTTTTGCTATTTTTTAACGGATCATCGACCACCCCTAGAGAGTCTTTACAAGGAAAAACAATATGGCGATCCCATCCGTTTCCTCGCTGCGCCGCGCACTGCTGGCGCTGGCGCTCGGCAGTGCCGTGGTTCCGTTTGCCGCACAGGCCGCCGGCGTGGAACTGCTGAACGTGTCCTACGACGTGGCACGCGAGCTGTACAAGGACATCAACCCGGCCTTCGTCGCCGAATGGAAGAAGTCGACGGGCGAAACCGTCACGATCAAGCAATCGCATGGCGGCTCCAGCAAGCAGGCCCGCGCCGTCGCCGACGGTCTCGAAGCGTCCGTCGTGACGATGAACCAGGCCAACGACATCGACATGCTGGCCGACCGCGGCCTCGTCGCGAAGGACTGGGCCAGGAAATTCCCGGACAATGCGGCGCCCTATTACTCGACCATGGTGTTCCTGGTCCGCAAGGGCAATCCGAAAGGCATCAAGGACTGGGCCGACCTCGCCAAGCCGGACGTGAAAGTCGTCATCCCGAATCCTAAGACCGCCGGCAACGGCCGCTATACCTACCTGGCGGCCTGGGGCTCGGTGATCAAGAAAGGCGGCAACGAAGCGCAGGCGCGCGACCTCGTCGGCAAGATCTTCAAGAACGTGCCCGTGCTGGACGCCGGCGGCCGCGCCGCCACGACCACCTTCACGCAGCGCCAGATCGGCGACGCCCTCGTTACCTTCGAGAACGAAGTGAACCTCGTGCGCGCCGAGTTCGGCAACGACTTCGAAGTCGTGTACCCGTCCATCTCCGTGCTGGCCGAGTCGCCGGTGGCCGTCGTGGACAAGGTCGTCGACCGCAAGGGCATCCGCAAGCAGGCGACGGGCTACCTCAACTTCCTGTACTCGGAAACGGGCCAGGCGATCGGCGCCAAGCACTATATGCGCGTGCGCAACGAAAAAGTCATGAAGCAGTTCGCCGCGAACTACAAGCCGATCAAGCTGTTCACGGTGGATGATGTATTCGGTGGATGGCGTGCCGCGCAGAAACGTCACTTCGACGATGGTGGAGAATTCGATAAGATTTACACCTCGAAATAAGACATTTCACAAAAATCTGTTCAAAAAGAAGGCCCTGCGGAAACGCGGGGCTTTTTTTCTTGTAGAATCTTGCCGTTGGACTCGATATTTCACTGACGGACATAGACATGTGTCAATCTTTGGTGCTATCGTTCAATTTTGTTGCTGCATAGCATGTCGCTATCTGCCAACCCGACGTTTTGATGCTCCGCCGCCGTCCGGCGCCCGACCATTAACCGTACCCAGACAACCATCCATGATCAAAAAATTCCTCGCTGCCGTAGTGATGACGATCTCCAGTGCAGCGGCCTTCGCCGTGCCGTTCGGATCGCAATCGGTGCTGGTGGTCGAAGACGACACCGGCAAGGTGCTGTTCGAAAAGAACGCCAGCACCGTCGCGCCGATCGCTTCGCTGACCAAGCTCATGACCGCCATGGTCGTGCTCGATGCCCACCAGGACATGAACGAGCCGATCGAGATCGAAAAACAGGACGTCGACATGCTGAAGCACAGCTCGTCGCGCGTGCCCGTCGGCGCCACCATTCCGCGCCGTGACGTGCTGCAGCTGGCCCTGATGTCGTCGGACAACCGCGCCGCCGCCGCGCTGGCCCGCACGTACCCGGGCGGCATCGACGCCTTCCGCGCCGCCGTCAAGCGCAAGATCGCCGCGCTGGGCATGACCCAGACGGTCATCGAGGAACCGACGGGCCTCTCGCCGAACAACCGCTCGACCGCCGCCGACCTCGTCAAGATGGCGACCGCGGCATCGAACTATGCGGAGATCACCCGCATCACGACGTCGTCGAAGGACCTGATCAACATCAAGGGCCGCGACGTCGAATACCACAATACCAACCGCCTCGTTGGCGCCAAGGGCTGGGACATCGGCCTGTCGAAGACGGGCTACACGCAGGAAGCGGGCCGCTGCCTGATCATGCGCGTGAAGGCGGCCGGCAAGAACGCGACGATGGTGCTGCTGAACGCGGGCGCCTCGTCCGTCCGCATCCTGGACGCCCTGAACATCCGCCGCCACGTGCTGGGCGACGCCGGCCCCGTGGCCACGCGCGCCGTGGCGACGGCCGACGGGTCCCCGCGCGTGCGCGCTTCCGCACGCGGCCCGCGCATCCGCGCCACGGCCGGCGGTCCGCGCATCCGTGCAACCGCGGGCGGCACCACGCGCCGCAGCCACAAGCACGTGACCGTCACGCGTCACCGCCGCCATCGCTGAGCGGGCGACCGATATCAATACCGAAGGCCGGGCCGGGCGACTGTTCCGGCCTTGTCATTTGCGATGCTCATGAACCGTACCCGAATCCTCGCCGCCGGCGCCGGCGGCGCCCTCCTCGTCGTGGCCGCCACGAGCTTCGCCAGCCCCTGGTGGACACTGAACCGCCTGCGCGCGGCCGTGGAGCGCCATGATGCCGAGGGCGTCTCCGCCCAGGTCGACTTTCCTGCCCGCGCGACAGCGTGAAGAGCCAGTTGCTCGGGTCGATCGCCCGCGACGCGGACACCAATGCCTTCGCCGCGATCGGCCAGGCCTTCGCACGGGCCGTCGCGGATCCGCTCGTGGACGCGATCGTGTCGCCGGCCGGTGTCGCCGCCATGGTCGAACACGGCAAGGTATCGATCGGCAAACCCACCCGGGACGCCGGGACGCCCGCCGCGGAGCCGCCACGGGACAAGCCGCCGCAGCACGAGCCGCATTATGCGCTGCACTACCGCGGCTGGCGCCATTTCGCCGTCACGGCGGACGACGGCGGCAGCTTCGTGTTCCGGCGCGACGGCCTGTGGAGCTGGAAGCTGGCGGGGATCGAGTTGCCGCGCAACTGAGAACTCAGCGCGACTTCAGCTGGCGCACATGGCCTTCCAGTTCGGCGAAGGTCGGGCGCTCCGTGGCCGAGATGACCTTGCGGCCGAATTCCACGGCGATCGTCGGCGCATAGCCGTTCATCGAGGCCAGCAGCGTCACTTTTACACATTGCAGCGCCTTGACGACTTCCTGGTGGCGCCGGTGCAGCAGGCTCCCGAGCGGCGCGACGAGGCCGTACGACAGCAGGATGCCGAGGAACGTCCCCACGAGCGCGGCCGCGATCAAGCCGCCCAGCTCCGCCGGCGGCCGGCCGATGGACCCCATCGTGTGCACGACACCCATCACCGCGGCGACGATGCCGAACGCGGGCATGCCATCGGCCAGCTTGTGGATTGCCTGCACGGGGATGTCGGCGTCTTCCTGGTACGTGGCGATCTCGTTGTCCATCAGGTTTTCCAGCTGGTAGCTGTTCATCGTGCCGGACACCATCAGGCGCAGGTAGTCCGTAATGAATTCCATCAGGTGATCGTCGAGCAGGATGATGCGGTACTTCGTGAAGACGGCGCTTTCGTACGGCGCGTCGATCTCGTTCTCGAGCGCCATCAGCCCTTCCCGGCGCACCTTCGTCAACAGGTCGAACATCAGGGCCATCAGCGCCATGTACAGCTCGCGGGTGTAGCGCGAGCCGTGGAACAGCATCGGCAGGCTCTGCCACGTGAGGCCGATCGCCTTGCGGTCGTTGGCGATGACGAACGCGCCCAGCGCGCCACCGAAGATCATCAAGAGTTCGTAGGGCTGGAACAGCGCGGCAAGGTGCCCGTCCTGCAGCACGAAGCCGCCGAACACGGCCAGCAGCACGATGATGAAACCCGCGACGATCAACATGATAATGCCCCGATAACTATTCCCAGAACGCAACTTTAACATTGTTGCCACTGAGAAAGCAAAGGTTGTGCTGAGAGTTGGTCGATAGGTTGCGATATGGCAGGATGTCGGAATGCCAACGAAATTTGTCGCGTTCTTTCGCAATCTTAATCTGGGCCACCCGCCGGCGCCGACCCGTGCCGTGTTCGAGGCGGCATTTGCGGATGCGGGCGCTGTCGCCGGCGTGGCGCTGCCGTCATCCAACCCGAGGGGCGATGTGCGCGTGGTGAGCTGGCATGACGGGATGCTGCTGTCGCTGACGTACAAGCTCGGCGCCAGTGCCGGCAGTCCGAACGCGTTCGTCGAACGCACGCTGGACGTGCCGGCGACGACCCGGGTGTGGAACACGGTCGTCCGGCTCGTCCGCAAACATGCCGCTACACCGGATCCTTGACGACCCGGTCGACGTAGCACCAGCCCCACGTCTCCCCCGGCTCCTTCGAGCGGATCACCGGGTGGTTCGTCGCATGGAAGTGCTTCGTGGCGTGCTGGTTCTTCGACTGGTCGCAACAGCCGACGTGGCCGCACGTCAGGCACACGCGCAGGTGCACCCACGTGTCGCCCATCCGAAGGCACTCCTCGCAACCGTCGGTATTGCCCTCGCGGGTCACGATGTGATGAAAGTGCGTGCAGTCGTTGCTCATGCCACCTCCTTATTTCTCGATCATTCCCCGCAATCCGCTCGCCCGGTGCGTGCGGCGCAGGATGGCTTCGCCCAGCACGGCCGGCCCCGGCGTCGTCAGGGTGAACTGGCGGCTCGCGCGCGTGATGCCCGTATAGACTAGCTCGCGCGCCAGCACGGCGCCCCCCTCTTTCGGCAGGGCCAGCACCGTGTGCGCGAATTCCGAGCCCTGCGATTTATGGACCGTCATCGCGTACGCCGTCTCCACGTGGCGCAGGCGCGTGGCCAGCACGCTGCGCACGTTGTCGCCTTCCAGGAACCACACGCGCAGCGAACCGGGACGCGCCGGGTCCGGCAGCGCGAGGCCGATGTCGCCGTTGAACGTGCCCGTCGGGTAGTCGTTGCGGGTGACCATGACGGGGCGGCCCACGTACCAGTCGCCGCGCACGATCAGGCCCGCCTGCGCGAGGCGCAGTTCGATGGCCTCGTTCAGGCCTTCGACGCCCCACTCGCCTTCGCGCACGGCGCACAGCACGCGGAACGCTTCGAAGCGCTGCAGCACGGCGCGTACCCAGCCTTCGTGGCTTCCATGGCCTGCACTGCCGGCGCGCAGCAGTTCGAGATACGGGCGATAACCCTCGTTCGCCAGCTGGATCACGTGGTGCTGGTGCGCGTGGTCGATCCAGCGCAGCACGCCGGCCGCGTCGGGTGCGCGCAGCGCGGCGGCCGCGCCGTCGACGTCGCCCGCGTTGACGGCCAGCGCCAGCTTGCCGATCGGGCCGCCGAAGCGGCGGCTGTGGCGCAGCATCACCGTCTGCTGGGCGAGCGGGCCGCCATGGCCTTCATACCCGGCGGGGATCGTCTCGCCGCTCGCGGCCCGCACGTACGCGAGCGTGTCCGCGTCGTAGCGCCCGGCCTGTGCGTCGTGGCACAGGTCGCCCAGCACGGCGCCCGCTTCCACCGACGCCAATTGGTCCTTGTCGCCCAGCAGGATCAAGGTGGCGCCGGCGGGCAGCGCGTCCAGCAGCGACGCCATCATCTCCAGGTGCACCATCGACGCCTCGTCGACGATCAGCACGTCGACGTCGAGCGGATTGCCGCGATGATGCGCGAAGCTGCGCGTGTCCGGACGCGCGCCCAGGAGGCTGTGCAGCGTGCGCGCGGCGCCCATGCGCGTCGTCAGCTCGCGCAGCGGCAAGGCGCCGCCGACGCGGTCGGCCAGGTCGGTCAGCGCCTTGTCGATCGACTGTTTCAGGCGCGCCGCGGCCTTGCCCGTCGGGGCGGCGAGCGCGATGCGCTGGCGCGCGGCGTCCGGCGCCGTCGCGAACAGCAGCGCCAGCAGCCGCGCCACCGTGTACGTTTTACCGGTGCCCGGGCCGCCCGTGATGATGGCGAACGCGCCCCGCAGGGCGACGGCGCAGGCGATGCGCTGCCAGTCGGGCGTCTCGCCCGCACGCTGGGCGCCGAACAGCGCTTCCAGCCACGTGTGCGCCTGGTCGATGTCGACGTCGCGGCGCTCCTGCGCACGCGTGCGCACGCACGTGGCGACCAGCGTCTCGTCGCGCCAGTAGCGGCGCAGGTACAGCCGCGTGTCGTCCAGCACGAGCGGCTGGTCGTAATCGAGATCGCCCACCCGCCACACCTGGTCGCACGTGGCCAGTTGCGACATCCACCCCTTCACGCCGCGCGGCAGCGGTTTCGCGGCCTTCGCCAGCGCCTTCCAATCCTCGTCGGCCCAGCCGAGCAGCGCGGCCGGATCGCCCACCAGGTCGTCCAGCAGCAGGCAGCTGTGACCCCGTCCTTCCAGTTCCGACAGCACGAGGGCCGCCAGCAGCAGCGGCGTCGATTTCGCGCACGCGGCCTCGCCCAGGCTCGCGACGAAGCGCGCGAACACGCCGGACAGGCGGCGCAGTTCGCCCGCCTCCGTCAGGCGCTCCACCTCGGCCCAAAAGGCGCTGGTATCGATGACGTCAGGCTTCATGCGTCTCCTTTCCCAGCAGGCGATCGAGGCCGTCCAGCAGCTCCACGTCCGGCTCGATCAGGTAGCAGCCGTGCGTGGCCGGGTTGCCGATCCCGCGCAGGAACAGGAACACGGCGCCGCCCAGGTGCTCGTGCGGCGAATAGTCGGCGCCGAGGCGCGCGCGCAGCAGGCGGTGCACGGCCAGCATGTAGATGGCGCCCTGGATGTCGTAGCGGTGCCCGGCCATGCCGGCCGCCATCGCGGCCTGCGTGTACGCGGCGTCGCCCGGTCCCAGCGCATTCGATTTGTAGTCCAGCACCCAGTAGCGGCCGTGGCATTCGAACACGAGGTCCGTAAAGCCCTTCAGCATGCCGTGCAGCTGGCGCTCCGGCAGGATCGGACGCGGTGTGTTCCCCAGCATGCGCTGGCGGCACAGGCGGTCGAGCGCGGCGACGTCCAGCTGGCGGCTGGGGAACCAGAATTCCATCTCGGCCAGCGGAGAATCGAGGTCCGCCAGCGCGCAGCCGACGGGCGGCAGCGGCGTGACGGCGACCATGCGCAGCCAGGCCAGCGCATCGTCGACGCGGTTGCCCCAGCCGGCGCGCTGGATGCGCTGCGCGAGGCGGACGCGGAACTCTTCATCGTCGACCCGGCCGAAGCCTTCCCTGGCCATCCATTCCAGCTGCTCGTGCAGGAAGTTACCGGGGCCGGCGCCGCGCGGGAAGCGGTGCCACGGCGCGTCCTCGCTGTGCGTGACGGGCACGACGCCCGGGTCGTCTTCCTCCAGCAAATTCTCTTCCTGCGGCCGCGTGGGCGGCGCGACGGCCACCGTGTTTTTCGTCAGCGACGTGAAGGAGCCCACGGCCCAGTTGCGTTCGAAGCGCGCCTCGAACCGGGGCGGCTCGACGAGCTCCGGCCGCACGTCCTGCCTTGCCAGCCGCGTACAGCCGTCCGGGCTCGCCAGCGCATGGAGTTCGATGCCGTCGACGTCGCCGCGCAAGTGTTCCCAGCGCTCGCGCACGGCGGTCGCGGGCACGGGTGCGCCGCCCGTCAGCAGATAGCCCAGCGCCGATTCGTGCAGCTGGTTCTCGCCCTTCCTGCGCGCCGCGACGGCGGCGACACCCAGCCACAGGAAATGGCGCGCCCGCGTCAGCGCGACGTACAGCAGGCGCAGGTCTTCTTCCAGGCGCGCGCGGTCGACGGCTTCCATCGCCGCGTCGGACAGCGCCAGGTCGATGCGGCGCTCGCCATCGTCTTCCACGTATTCGAAGAATGCGCGGTTGCGGCGGTCCGTCTTGCGCGCGGTGACGGCGAACGGCAGGTACACGAGCGGATATTCCAGGCCCTTCGATTTGTGCACCGTGACGACTTTCACCAGTTCCGCATCCGACTCCAGCCGCAGCACTCTTTCGTCGCCGCCCTCGCCCACGCCTTCCACCTGTTCGGCGAACCAGCGGATCAGCGCCTGTTCGCCATCCAGTTCGCGGCTCGCTTCCTGCAGCAGTTCCGCGAGGTGCAGCAAATTCGTCAGGCGCCGCTCGCCGCCCGGCGCCGCCAGCAGCTTGGCGGGCAGGCCCAGTTCGTGGATGAAGCGGCGCAGCATCGCCAGCACGCCTTGCCGCTGCCACGCCTGGTGCAGCGATTTCAGTTGTTCGACGCGGACTTCCCACGCCAGTTCGTCGCTCGCGAGCTGCGCCAGTTCCGCCAGCGGCAGCGCGCACGTCGCAGTCGCGAACGCGGCGCGCGCGAGCGTGACGTCGAGCGGATTCGCCACCGCCTGCAACCAGCGCAGCACGTCGCGCGCTTCAATGCTTTCGACGACGGAATCCTGGTCGGACAGGTACACGCTCGCGACCTTGCGCTGCACGAGCGCGCGCCGGACGGCCGCCGCCTCGCGCCGGTCGCGCACGAGGATCGCGATATCGGCCGGCATCAGGCGGGCAAACCGCCCGGCATCGTCCGCGAAGCCGACGCGCGGATCGTTCAGCAGCCGGACGATGTGTTCGGCGCAGTGCTGCGCGAAGAATTCGCGGTAGTCATCCGCGCGCAGGTCCTCGACCTCCGCCACGCCGACCGCCAGCGCCTGGAACGGGCCGTCGACGCCGACCAGCTGCTGCTTGCGGCCCGCCGCGTCGACGGCGTCGAACGGCAGCGGATTTTCCTCCCCCTTGCGGAAGCGGAAGGCGCCCGCCGCGTAATTCCCTTCCGCGTGGCGGAACAGCTGGTTGACGGCGGCGACGAGCTGGCGCGTCGACCGGTAGTTCGTGCCCAGCTGGTAGTGGCGGCCGTGCGTGGCGCGGCGCGCCGAAAGATAGCTGTGGATGTCGGCGCCGCGGAAGCCGTAGATCGACTGCTTAGGATCGCCGATGAGGAACAGGCCGCGCGCCGGATCGTTGTCGGCCACGCGGTACAGCAGGTCGAAGATGCGGTACTGGTCGGGCGACGTGTCCTGGAATTCATCGACCATCGCCACCGGATACTGGTCGAGGATGCGGCGGCGTAGCGCTTCGCCGTTCGGTCCCTCCAGCGCATCCTTCAGGCGCGCCAGCATGTCGGCGAAACCGAACTGGCGGTTGCGGCGCTTCAGCTCCGCCATGCGGTGCGCGATGGCGCAGGCGGCGTGGCGCAGCAGCGCGTGCGACACGGGGGCGATGGCGTCGAGCCCCTCTTTCAACGCCTTGGTGTGCTCGAAGCACTCGGGGATCGGCGCGCTGTAATCCTTGCTGAACGCGTCGAGGATGCCGTCGGGTGTCAGGCGGGTCCACGATGCGTCGGTGAGTTGCGGATAGTGGGCTTGCGGGTCATCCGCCCAGCCGCGCAGCGCATCGAACGCTTTCGCCAGCGAATCCGGTCGCATCTTGTTGCCGTTGAACGCCTTCGGATTCACGCTGCGCTGCGCCGCGATCCATGACTCCATCGCATCGGCGCGCGCCTGCCAGCCGTCCTTCAGCCGCTTCAACGCATCGCGCTGCTCGCGTTCCGCCTCGGCGATGACGGCGCCCAGCGGCCGCTCGCCCAGGTTGCCGATGCGGTCGTCGATGCGGCCCGCGCGCTGCACCAGCTCGCGCACGGTCCGTTTCAGCGCGTCGACGTCGCTCCAGCAGGACAGGAGGCTCGTCAGCGCCGCGCCGGACAGCGGGTACACGTGCTGGCGCCAGTAGTCGTGCGCGGCATCCTCGAACAGCGCGCGCTCGTCGCTGACGAGCTCTTCGTCGAACAGGCTGCCGCTGTCGAACGCGTGCTCGCGCAGCATGCGCTGGCACCACGCGTCGATCGTGAAGATCGCCGCCTCGTCCATCGTCTCGGCCGCGAGCACCAGCCGGTGCGCGGCCACGAGCCGGGATGCCTCGTCGTCGTACGCGTCGGCCAGCGCTTCCAGATAGGGATCGTCCGGCTCGATCTCGCCGCGGAAGCACGCCGCCGCCTGCACGAGGCGCTCGCGCACGCGGTTCGACAGCTCGCGCGTGGCGGCGCGCGTAAAAGTCATGACGAGGATCTCGGGCGGCATCAGCGGACGGGCAAAACCGTCGTCGCCGCCGTGGCCCAGCACCAGGCGCAGGTACAGCGCGGCGATGGTCCACGTTTTACCCGTACCGGCGCTGGCCTCGATGAGGCGCGAACCGTGCAGCGGGAAGCCCAGGGCGTCGAGCAGCTGGCTCATTGCTCGCCTCCGTCGAAGCGGGTCACGGTCACGCCGTCCTTCAGCCACGCGACCAACGGGCCGTACAACGCTTCGGCCACGAGCGGCCAGCCGCCGGCCGCGCGCAGCAGCGCGAATTCCGGCCACAGGCGCGCGAGGCACGGGTCGGTGACTTCGCCGTCGATCTCGAAGCCGCCGTCATACGTCTCGCGCGCATCGCCGCCGGAGAAGTGCGCGAGCGCCGTCTTGCACGCGACGGGCAGCGGCCGGTCGAGATTGGCGCGCCACAGCGCCACCAGCGTCTCCAGTTGCGCGAGCGCCTGGCCACGTTCCAGCGGCGCCATCGCGAGGCTCGCGTCGCGCGCGACGAGCACGCCGCCCACGCGCTCGCCCATCGCGGCGGCGGCCAGCTGGCGCAGCCACGGGCCGATCAGTTTGTCGCCGCGCGGCTCGCCCTTGCGGTCCAGCACCTTGGACGAGATCTGCAGCAGCCACACGGTGTCCTCGTCGTTGCTGCGCAGCCGGTCGATCCAGTCGTCGACGCGCAGGCCGCCCGCCTCCACGCCAACGACCAGTTTCGGCGCCGGCTTCGGATAGCGCGCGCCCTGCGCGAGCCAGGCGCGGCGCACGGGCACGAGGTCGTCGACGAGCTGCTGCTGCCATTGCCGGCCCACGAGGCCGATCGGCAGGACGCCTTCGCGCGCGAGCCGCGCGGCGCGCGTCTCCAGCACCTGGCGCACCTCGTGCGGTGCTTCCGGCGTGCCGCTGTCGTCCAGCAGCGTGTCTTCCAGGAAGTAGCGGTCGAGCGCATCGAGCGAGAACGGTTCCTCGTCCTCGCCAACGACTTCCAGGTCCGCGAACGTCACGCCGAGGCGGCGGCGGAAAAAGTAGCGCGCGGGCTGGCGCAGGAAGCTCGCCAGCTCGCCCAGCGTGAGCCGGTAGTCGGCATCCAGTTCGAACGGCGGCAGCACGTCGTCGCCGACACCGGAAGCGTCGGCACCGTGCGCCGACCGCCACTCGCCCGCATACGTCAGCAGGCCGCCGCGCTCGAAGTAGCGGCGCGAGAACGGCTGCAGCGCGTGCACCGTCGTGCGCTCGGCCAGGTCGAGGTCCCAACCGGCGGCGAGATAATCGCGCAGCTGCGACACGAGCACGGACGCCGGCTGCTCCGTGTTGTCGCGCACGTTGCGGCCGACCCAGCTCACGTACAGTTTGTCGCGCGCGGCCAGCACCGCTTCCAGCATCAGGTAGCGGTCGTCGTCGCGGCGCGAGCGGTCGCCCGGGCGGCCCAAGCCCGGCAGCGCCAGCAGGTCGAAGTCGGACTGGTGGCCGCGGCGCGGGAAATCGCCATCGTTCATGCCGAGCAGGCAGACGACGCGGAACGGCACGGCGCGCATCGGCATCAGCGTGCAGAACGTGACGCCGCCGGACACGAACTGGTGCGACAGCGCCGGCTGGTCCAGCTGGCCGAGCCACGCTTCGCGCAGGACTGCCAGCGGCACGGGTTCGTCGAACAGCGCGTTCTCGCAGATCTCCAGCCAGCATTGCAGCGCTTCTTCCAGCTGGTGCAGCATCAGGCGGTCTTCCTCGTTCGTCGCGCGGAAGAACCTGGCCAGCAGCGCGCGGGCGCAATCGCCCCACTCCATCGGCGTCTGGACGCGGTCGAGGTCTTCGCGCCACGCGAGCAGCGCTTCGACCAGTTCCGCCAGCGAGCCCGCCAGCGCGGCATCGAGGCCGCCCACTTCCGGATACGGCTCGATGTCGCGGAAGCTCGCGCCGTGGCCGGTCGCATAGCCGAGCAGCATGCGCCGTACGCCGAACAGCCAGGAATTCTGTTCGCCGGCCGAGCCGAGGCCGAGTCCCGCGCGGTGGCGCTGGTCCAGGCCCCAGCGCACGCTGGCGCCTTCGATCCAGTGCCCGAGGATGGGCAGGTCGGCTTCCTCCAGGCCGAAGCGGGCGGCCAGCGCGGGCACGTCGAGCAGGTCGCGCACCTCGCTCTGGCGGCAGCGCTGCTGCGGCAGGCGGAGCAGCCATTCCAGCGCCACGAGCAGCGGATTCACGCTGCGGTCCTTCACGTCCCCGATCTCGAACGGGATGTAGCGCGGATCGCTGCGCTTGTGCTGGTCGAACACGGCGTGGACGGCGGCCGAGAAGGTCTCGATGTCCGGCACCATCACGACGACGTCGCGCGGGCGCAAGGCGCCTCTCTCGTTACCTTCCCGCTCTTCCGCGAACCACGACAGCAGCTGGTCGTGCAGCACTTCGACTTCGCGCTGGGCGCTGTGCGCGATGTGGAATTCGATCGACCGGTCTTCCGCCGGCGGCGGCGTGTGCGGATGCTCCGAGAGCGGCAGCAGGTCGCGCACGGCGGCCTGCACCTGGCCCAGCAAGGTCTCGCCGTCTTCGTCGGAGAACAGGTCGATGCGCAGGTTGCCGAATTGCGCGCCCTCGCCATTGTCGAATTCGTCGAGCATGCGCACGAAATCGCGGCCCTGCCGTCCCCAGCTCGCGAGCAGCGGATGGCTGTGCGCGTGCAGCTGCTCGACGGGGATCTCGGACAGGTCGCTGCCGTTGCGGTGCTGTTGCCGTTTATAGGCCGCGCGCAGCAGTTCGCGGCCTTCGATGATGTCGCCCCAGTAGAACCGGCACGGGTTCGGCACCGCGATCAGCACCTGCGTGTGGCGCGACAGGCCCGCCATCGCCTGGATCGTCTGGTACGGCAGGGTCGACATGCCGAACAGGATCACGCGGCGCGGCAGGCGCAGCACGGGTTCGCGGTCTTCCGTCACCGCCGCCATGAATTGCTGGTGGATCGTCGCGCGGCCGGACCAGCGGCGCTCTGGCGGCAGGCTCGCGTGGATCTCGCGCCAGAGCTGCGCCTGCCAGCACTGGTCCGGTGTCAGCGGGATCGGCTCGCCGCCGGGGCGGCGCAGCTGGTCGCGGTCTTCGGCCCAATCCGTGAGCCAGTCGGCGCGGTAGACCTGGTACTGGTCGTACAGGTCGGCGAGACGCTCGGCCAGCTGCAGGCGGCGCTCGGCGTCGCCGTCGGAGAGGAAATGGCGCAGCGGTTCGAATTTATCCTTTTCCAGCAGCTCGGGCAGCAGGCGCATGAGGCGCCACGTGAGCGCATCCTTGTCGAACGGCGAACGGCGCGGCACCCGTTCCGGCCCCAGCATGCCGCGGTAGGCTTCCCACTGGAAGCGGGCCGGCAGCGCCACGCGCGTGGCCGCGCACACGCCCAGCTCCTCCGCCAGGGCGATCTTGAGCCACTCGGCGACGCCGTTCGACTGGACGAGCATGATCTCTTCTTCCAGCGGACCGAGCGGATTGTCGCGCAGCCAGTCGAAGACGGCGGCGCGCAACAGCTCCATCTGGTTGCCGTGCAGGATGAGGAGGCCGGGGCGGATCGGGGATGGCATGACGGGACGTGGCGAAGAGACTCGCGCAGCATACTACTTCCGGGGCTCCGGCGGTAGAGCTCAGGCCCGGTGATCCTGCCGGCGCGCGCCCAGTTCGGCGAGGATGTGGCGTTCGAGCCGCGGCAGCAGGCCGCGCAGCCGGGCCGCCAGCGTGCGGGCCTGGCCCAGCGCGGCCGGCTCGACCTGGCGTTCCAGATCGGCGCACAGGTCGCCGCAGACGTTGGCGAAATTCAGCGCCCCGACCGTGCGCGCCGCCGATTTGAGGCGGTGCGCCACGGCCGCCGCCCGGGCCGGCTCCTGCGCCACCAGCGCGCGGTCGATCTCGTGCATGCCGTCGCGGGCCGTGTCCAGGAACAGGAACGCGTATTTGCGCATGCACTCCGGCTGGCCGCCGAACGCATCGGACAGCACGCCCAGGTCGAGCAGCGTGACCACCCTCGGGGCATCCGGGACGTCCGGCAGCTGTACGCCGCGGCCGAGCGCACGCGCGATCGTCGCAATCAGCATCTCGGGCGCCGCCGGCTTCGTCAGGAATTCATCCATGCCGGCCGCCAGGCAGCGGGCCTGGTCCTCGATCCCGGCATTCGCCGTCATCGCGATCACTTTCAGGCCGGCCAGCCGGGCATCCGCGCGGATGCGGCGCGTGGCCTCGCAGCCGTCCATCACGGGCATCTGCACGTCCATCAGGACGCAGTCGACAGGCCCTTCCGCCAGCCGGTCCAACGCCTGGGCGCCATCGTCCGCGACGACGACGCGCGCGCCGGCATCCTCCAGCAGCTCGCGCGCCACCAGCTGGTTGAACGCATTGTCCTCGACGAGCAGGACCGTGCAGCCGGCCAGAACCCCCGGTTCCGACGGCGGCGCCGGCGCCGCGGGACGCGGGGCCGTCAACGGCTGCAGGCGCGCCGTGAACCAGAACGTGCTGCCCTGCCCCGGTACGCTCGTCGCGCCGACCTCGCCGCCCATCAACTCCGCCAGCTGCTTGCTGATGACGAGGCCCAGGCCCGTGCCGCCGTGCACGCGCGTCGACGACGGGTCGGCCTGGTGGAACGGCGTGAACAGCTGCGCCAGGTCGTCCGCCGCGATGCCGATGCCGTGATCCTCGACCTCGAAGCGCACGAGCACGTCGCCCCCCACCGTCCGTTCGACGCGGGCCCGCACCTGGATGGTGCCGTGATCGGAAAACTTGATGGCGTTGCCGACAAAATTCAGCAGCACCTGTTCCAGCCGCAGCGGATCGCCGCGGACGGGCCACTTCAGCTCGGGCGCCACGTCGAACACGAGTTCGAGGCCGCGCGCCGACGCCTGCGCGCCCAACTGGCTCTCGACGTTGCGCTTCAGCGCGTCGAACGTGAAGTCGCGCAGTTCCAGCTCGACCTTGCCGGCCTCGATCTTGGAAAAGTCGAGGATGTGGTTGATGATGCCCAGCAGGTGCTGCGCCGAATGCTGGATCTTGCCCAGGTAGTCGCGCTGCTTCGGGTCTTCCGCGCGCTTCCCGGCCAGGTAGGCCATGCCGATGATGCTGTTCATCGGCGTGCGGATCTCGTGGCTCATGTTGGACAGGAAGTCGCTCTTGGCGCGGCTCGCCGCGTCGGCCTGCGCCTTCAGCGCGTGCAGTTCCGTCACGTCCGTCGACACGCACAGCACCGCCCCGGCGTCGCCATCGCCGGCGAAGCGCACGGGCACCTTCACGCTCCACAACTGGCGCGGGACGCCGTCGCTGCCGGCAAAGGCGTTCTGCACCGCGCGCTTTTCGCCCAGTTCCAGCACGGGCCGGTCCAGCGCCCACAGCGCGTCGGCCTGCGCGGGCGGCATCACCTCGCGGTCGCGCCGTCCCACGATCTCGTGCGCCGGCAGGCCGCAGGCGGCGGCCATCTTCGCGTTGACGTAGCGGTAGCGGCGGTCGCGGTCCTTCAGGTAGACGTAGGCGTCGACGTTGTCCAGCACGAGGTCGAGCAGCCGGCGCTGGTCCACGGCCGTCTTGCGCGAGCGGGCCAGGTTCAGGAACAGCGCAAACGCGAGGAGTGTCGCGCCAAAGCCGCCCGCGCCGGCCAGCCAGGGGAAGACGCGGCCGAAACCGTCGACGAGGTCGGCGCGGCGGGCGACGAAGCGGGCCTTCCACAGGTTGTCGTCGAAGCGCACGGGCAGCACGGTTTCCATCAGGTCGCCGGCATTCTTCAGCGCCGCACCGGCGCCGTCGTACAGCAGGTTGTCCGCCTCGTTGACGTGCAGCGGGCCGGCCGCCCGGCTGTCGGCGGCGGCATACAGCTGCAGCGCGACCGGCTGGTCGCCGCCCGGCAGCGCGCCGCGCACGAGGGCCGGCACGGAAAAGCCGATGCCGACGGAGCCCGCATACGCGGCGCGCCGGCCTGCGACGTCGGGCGGCACGGCGCCGTCCGTGCGGTAGACGGGCATGCGCAGGCCCAGGCCGAGATGGCGCACGGGGTGCTCCACGACGATGGGCTTGCCGGATGCCGTCATGCGGCCGCTGTCGCGCGCCCGCTCGAGCGCCTGCGCGACCGCGGGCGCGCCGCCCGCCAGGTCCGCACCGGCCTTTTCCGCCAGCCAAGGCTCCAGGTAAGTCAGCACGGTGTGCGCGGGACGCCGCACGGCGGGCCGGATCGTGAAGCCGGGATAGCCGGCCGGGTCGAGGCTGCGGTCCGCGCGCACGCCCGCGACGAACGCATCGCGCGCGCCCGCCTCCACGTACGCCGCGTAGTTGACCGATTCGAGCGCCGGATAGTGCTCGGCCACGCCCAGCGCCTGGACGTAACGGTGGAATTCCAGCCGCGTGACGGCGCCGCTTGCCTGGAACAGGCCGGCCAGGCCCCGCACGACGTCCGCATACGAATGCACGGCGCCGGCCAGTTGCTGGCGGCCGGTGCGCGCCAGGTGGTCGAAGCGGGCCTGCGTCTCGATGTCGACCGTGTGCGCCGCGCCCAGGTACAGCCCGGCGCCGGCCAGCAGGGCCAATGCGACCCCGCCGGCCCAAAGCGCGGCCGTCTTTCCCGTGTTGCGCGTCGTGATGTCACCCATGGCTTAATTGCCGTACGGAAATTTTTAGATGTTTGCTAGTATGTCCGAATCAGGCCGAAATGGCGAGCTCAACAATAAGGAATGCATATGCGTGAAGCGGATAATGGACATCTCGACCCCTGGTTGTGGCTGGAAGACGTCGATTCCGACCGCGCGCTCGGCTGGGTGGCCGAACGCAACGCGGAGACGGAGCGCGAACTCACCGCCCTTCCCGGCTACGCGGCCTTGCGCACGCGGCTGAAGACGATCCTCGATTCGCGCGACCGCATCCCCTACGCCGGCCACCACGCCGGCCGCTTCTACAACTTCTGGCGCGACGCCGACCACGAACGCGGGATCTGGCGCCGCACGACGCTGGACGAGTACCGCAAGCCGGCGCCCGCCTGGGAAACGGTGCTGGACCTGGACGTCCTCGCCCGCCTTGAAAGCGAGAACTGGGTGTGGGCGGGCGTGACCTTCCTGGAGCCGCACGGCACGCGCTGCCTCGTCTCGCTGTCGCGCGGCGGCGGCGATGCCCACGTCGTGCGCGAATTCGACGTGGCGACGCTGTCCTTCGTCGACGGCGGCTTCACCTTGCCGGAAGCGAAGTCGAGCGTCGGCTGGGTCGACGCGGACACGCTGTTCGTCGCCACCGACTTCGGCCCCGACTCAATGACCGAATCCGGCTACCCGCGCATCGTCAAGGCGTGGAAGCGCGGCACGTCGCTCAGTGAGGCCACGCTCGTCTACGCAGCGCGGGAAGACGATTTGTCCGTCTCCGCCTGGCACGACCCGACCCCGGGCCACGAGCGCCAGTTCGTGCTGCGCCAGATCGATTTCTACAGCAGCGAGCTGTTCATGCGCGATCCCGCGAGCGGCCAGCTTGAGCCCATCGACAAACCGCTGGACGCGAACGCGTTCGCGCTGCGCGACCAGTTCATCGTCGAACTGCGCTCGGACTGGACGCTTGGGGACCGCACGTGGCCGCAGGGCGCCCTGCTCGCCATCGGGTTCGACCGTTTCCTCGCAGGAAGCCGCGATTTCGACGTGCTGTTCGAACCCACGCCGACGACGTCGCTGGACGGCATCGCGGCCACGCCAGGAGCACTTTTCCTCACGATCCTCGACAACGTCAAGAACCGGATCATCGAATGGCAGCACGTGGATGGCCACTGGCAACGCCGCGACGTCGACGCACCCGGCATGGGCGCGCTGCACGTCTCCGCCGTCGACGAGTACGACTCGGACCAGGCGTTTCTCACCGTGACCGACTTCCTCACGCCGAGCAGCCTGTACCTGATCGAGGCCGGCCGCGACGGGCGCGAACTATTGAAGTCGATGCCGGCGTTCTTCGATGCGTCGCCATATGCCGTCAGCCAGTTCACGGCGGAGTCGCCGGACGGCACGCACGTCCCGTATTTCGTCGTGATGCGCAAGGACGCGCCGCTGGACGGCACGCATCCGACCCTGCTGTACGGCTACGGCGGCTTCGAAGTGTCGCTGACGCCGTTCTACAGCGGCACGACGGGCGAGGCATGGCTGGCGCAGGGCGGCGCATATGTCCTCGCGAACATCCGCGGCGGCGGCGAGTTCGGGCCGCGCTGGCACCAGGCGGCGCTGAAGGAAAACCGGCAAAAGGCGTTCGACGATTTCCTCGCGGTCGCCGGGGACGTCATCCGGCGCGGCATCACGACCCCGCCCCACCTGGGCATCATGGGTGGCAGCAATGGCGGATTGCTCGTGGGCGCGGCCCTGACGCAGCGGCCGGACCTGTTCGGCGCCGTCGCCTGCCAGGTGCCGCTGCTGGACATGCGCCGCTATCACGAGCTGCTGGCCGGCGCGTCGTGGATCGGCGAGTACGGCGACCCCGACGATCCCGACGAATGGGACTACATTGCCCGCTACTCGCCGTACCACAACGTCTCGCCGGACAAGCAGTATCCGCGCGTGCTGTTCACGACGTCCACCCGCGACGACCGCGTCCACCCGGGCCACGCGCGCAAGATGGCGGCGCGGATGCGCGACCAGGGGCACGACGTCCTGTACTGGGAAAACACGGAGGGCGGCCATGCCGGCGCGGCGAACAACGAGCAGACGGCGACGATGTGGGCGCTGACCTATGCTTTTCTTTTGAGGAAACTCAAGTAATTGCACTCAGAAAACGCTGGACGTGACCTATTTCGGTGGTAACCATCAGTTAGCAAGCTAACGCAACCGGCACATTCGATAAGAAACTAGCAGGGTTGCTAGGACGCTAAATGAATGTTGCATGGAATACTTGTTTCTCACACATCTTTCCATGGAGGAGCGGCGATGGCTAATGATTTCGTTACCGAAGCAAGCCTGCGGGAACCGTCGGCAGGCAACCTGATGATGAAAACGCCCGCATCCCTGGCGCCCTCCATCAGCGATCTGAAAAAATACCGGATAAGCAAGCGCGAGAGCCAGGAGAAATTCTGGGGCCGATTTGGCGTCACGCAATCCAGCGGCAGCCGCTTCGAAACGGGCCTGGCCATTCCGGCCCCGGTCGCGTTGCTGTTGAAACTCTATGTCAACGGCAAGCTCAACGATGGTGATCTTCTGGGGTAATCAACCCCAGCGAGATGGCCCTCACGACCGCCTGTTGCCGGGTGTTGACGTTGAACTTCTGGCGAATATTGCCCATATGGAAGTTCACCGTCGCCTCGGAACAGCCGGTGATTTTTGAAATTTCCCACGACGATTTGCCCACCATGACCCAGTTGAGCACCTCCAGCTCGCGCGGGGTCAGGCGCGGCGCCGCCTCCTGCACAGGCGGCGGACAGAAACGCACGCCCGACGCGTACGCATAATCCCGCACCAGCGCCAGATCGGGCAGCATGCTCGTGACGTCGCGCAGGAACGCATTATCCGCCGCCGTGTCGACGGCAAAACTCAGCAGGCCAAACTCCCCGTTCGGACCATGGATCGGAAACGTCACGCCGGCGCGGATGCCGTACGTGCACGCTTCTTCATACAGCGCGCGCTGGGCCGGGCTGCGGAAGATTTCCGGCTGCCAGATCAACGGCAAGGTGGTGGCGAGGCAATGGCTGACGACGGGATCGACATAGGCGAACCGCTCGGCGTCATAGCGTTCGCGCCATTTTGTCGGGTAATTGCTCTGTATAAATGCGTTCTCGAGCCGCGCGTGGCGCGAGCCCGACATGCCGAACAAGACCTTCTCGAATCCATAGTGGCGGCCGAGGGCGAACAGCGCTTCGCCCCAACTGGACGCGGTGTCGGTATGTAACAACTCGTCTAAATCGACGGTCTTCATGGATGCCTCGCGCTGTTTGAATGGGGTGTAATGACACCCCGCTATGCTAGTTGAGTTGTAACCAAAAAGCACGAAAAATTGGTCTTTTATTCATTATGGCAGAGCCATGACATTGGATCAGTTGTCGTTCCGATACATGTTGAACAACGCCCTCCATCGAATCGTGCGCCAGTCTTTACGACTTTCGAATATCCTCGCGCGAATTGTCCATTTAAAATTTCAAAAATGCAAGTTTATGGTGGATTCGTAACAATCCTGTCTGTCAGGCCATATGCATGCTTGACTTGACCGGACACGGGTGTATCGTTGCGTTTCCTTAGCATTTAACAATGCGCGTTGTCTGAAGACCATGCGCGCCAGCCCCCTTCCGCTTTCTCTTCGAGGATCTTTAGTCAATGAATAACATGACCGACATGGCTGAACAGCTCGATGTCAAGCTGCTGCTGTCCACGCTGATGGCGCTGAAAAAAGGCGACTTCTCGGTGCGCATGCCGTCCGACTGGACCGGCGTGTCCGGCAAGATCGCCGATACCTTGAACGACATCATCGAGACCAAGGAAAAAATGGTCGAGGCGGTCACCGAAGTGTCGCGCGTCGTGGGCCGCGAAGGTCATCTGACGCAGCGCGCCTCCGTGCCCGGCGTCGTGGGCGGCTGGTCCACCATCATCAGCTCGGTCAATACCCTGATCGACGACCTCGTGCGCCCGACGACGGAAATGGCGCGCGTCATCGGCGCCGTCGCGAAGGGCGATTTGTCGCAGACGATGGCGCTGGAAGTGGACGGCCACCCGCTGAAAGGCCAGTACCTGCGCGCGGCGACGACCGCGAACACGATGGTGGAACAGCTGTCGTCGTTCTCGTCCGAGGTGACGCGCGTGGCGCGCGAGGTCGGTACCGAGGGCAAGCTGGGCGGCCAGGCGTACGTCCCCGGCGTCGCGGGCACGTGGAAGGACTTGACGGACTCCGTGAACTCGATGGCGGGCAACCTGACGTCGCAGGTGCGTAACATCGCGGAGGTGACCACCGCCGTGGCGAACGGCGACTTGTCGAAGAAGATCACGGTGGACGTGCGCGGCGAGATCCTGCAGCTGAAGGACACCATCAACGTGATGGTGGACCAGCTCCGCTCCTTCGCGTCCGAGGTGACCCGCGTGGCGAGGGAGGTCGGTACGGAAGGCAAGCTCGGCGGCCAGGCCTACGTGCCTGGCGTCGCGGGCACGTGGAAGGACTTGACCGACAACGTGAACTTCATGGCGTCCAACCTCACGGGCCAGGTGCGTAACATCGCGGCCGTGACGACCGCGGTGGCGAACGGCGACCTCGGTAAAAAGATTACCGTGGACGTGAAGGGCGAGATCCTCGAGCTGAAGAACACCATCAACGTGATGGTGGACCAGCTGTCCTCGTTCGCATCGGAGGTGACCCGCGTCGCCAGGGAGGTCGGCACGGAAGGCAAGCTCGGCGGCCAGGCAATGGTGAAAGGCGTCGCGGGCACGTGGAAGGACTTGACGGACTCCGTGAACTCGATGGCAGGTAACCTCACGGGCCAGGTGCGTAACATCGCGGACGTGACGACCGCCGTGGCGAACGGCGACCTGTCGAAGAAGATCACGGTGGACGTGAAGGGCGAGATTCTCGAACTGAAGAACACCATCAACGTGATGGTCGACCAGCTGAACTCCTTCGCGTCCGAGGTGACCCGCGTGGCGCGTGAAGTGGGTACGGAAGGCAAGCTCGGCGGCCAGGCGAACGTGCCGGGTGTCGCGGGTACGTGGAAAGACCTGACGGACGGCGTGAACTCGATGGCGGGTAACCTGACGGCGCAGGTGCGTAACATCGCCGACGTGACGACCGCCGTGGCGAACGGCGACCTGTCGAAGAAGATCACGGTGGACGTGAAGGGCGAGATCCTGGAACTGAAGAACACCATCAACGTGATGGTGGACCAGCTGTCCTCGTTCGCATCGGAGGTGACCCGCGTGGCGCGCGAGGTGGGTACCGAGGGCAAGCTGGGCGGCCAGGCGTACGTGCCGGGCGTCGGCGGTACCTGGAAAGACCTGACGGATAACGTGAACTTCATGGCATCGAACCTGACGGGCCAGGTGCGTAACATCGCGGCGGTGACCACCGCCGTGGCGCGCGGCGACCTGTCGAAGAAGATCACGGTGGACGTGAAGGGCGAGATTCTCGAACTGAAGGACACCATCAACGTGATGGTGGACCAGCTGTCGTCATTCGCCTCCGAGGTGACCCGCGTGGCGCGCGAGGTGGGTACCGAGGGCAAGCTGGGTGGCCAGGCCAACGTGTCCGGTGTCGCGGGTACGTGGAAGGACTTGACGGAGAACGTCAACCAGCTGGCGGCCAACCTGACGAACCAGATGCGCGCGATCGGTGAAGTGGCGACGGCGGTGACGCGCGGCGACCTCTCGCGTTCCATCCAGGTGGAAGCGCGCGGCGAGGTGTCCTACCTGAAGGACAACATCAACGAGATGATCCGCAACCTGAAGGAGACGACGCAGAAGAACGCGCAGCAGGACTGGCTGAAGACCAACCTGGCGCGCTTCACCCGACTGCTGCAGGGCCAGCGCGACCTGCAGGCCGTGACGAAGCTGATCCTGTCCGAGCTGGCGCCGCTGGTCTCCGCGCACCACGGCGTGTTCTACATGATGGATTCGCAGGAAGCCGACGCGCGCCTGCGCATGATCGCGTCGTACGGCTACCGTTCGAGCAGAAAACTGCCGACGTCGTTCCTGCCGGGCGAAGGCCTCGTGGGCCAGTGCGCGCTGGAGAAGACCCGCATCTGGCTGACGGACGTCCCGCGTGACTACATCGTCGTGTCGTCCGGCCTCGGTTCCGCGCCGCCGACGAACATCGTCGTGCTGCCGATCCTGTTCGAACAGCAGGTCAAGGCCGTCATCGAGATCGCGTCGCTGGATCGCTTCACGGAAACCCACCTCTCCTTCCTCGACCAGCTGATGGAATCGATCGGCGTCGTGCTGAACACGATCGAGGCGAACAGCCGGACGGAATCGCTGCTGACCCAGTCGCAGTCGCTGGCGCAGGAACTGCAGCAGACGAACCAGGAGCTGGCGGAAAAGGCGCGCCTGCTGTCCGAGCAGAACATCGAGGTGGAACGCAAGAACCGCGAGGTGGAACAGGCGAAGCTGGCGCTGGAAGAAAAGGCCACGCAGCTGGCGCTGTCGTCGAAATATAAATCCGAGTTCCTGGCCAATATGTCGCACGAGCTGCGCACGCCGTTGAACTCGCTGCTGATCCTCGCGCAGCAGCTGTCCGACAACCCGGAAGGCAACCTGTCGTCCAAGCAGGTCGAATTCGCGAAGACGATCCACGGCTCCGGCTCCGACCTGCTGACCCTGATTAATGACATTCTCGACCTGTCGAAGATCGAGTCGGGTACGGTCACGCTGGACGTGTCGGAATACCGCTTCTCGAACCTGCGCAACTACGTGGACCGCACGTTCCGCCACATGGCCGAGGCGAAGCATCTCGGCTTCTCGGTGGAGCTGGCGGACAACCTGCCGACCGCGGTCATGACCGACACGACGCGCCTGCAGCAGGTCCTGAAGAACCTGCTGTCGAACGCGTTCAAGTTCACGAGCCACGGCAACGTGTCGCTGACGATCAGCCTCGTGACGAGCGGCTGGACGGCCGACCACCCGCACCTGCTGCATGCGGACGCCGTGCTGGCGTTCTCCGTGCGCGACACGGGCGTCGGCATCCCGGCCGACAAGCTGCAGCTGATCTTCGAGGCATTCCAGCAGGCCGACGGCTCCACCGCCCGCAAATACGGCGGCACGGGCCTGGGCCTGTCGATCTCGCGCGAACTGGCGCGTCTGCTGGGCGGCGAAATCCGCGTGGAGTCCACCGTGAACATCGGTTCCACGTTCACGCTGTACCTGCCGTACAACCGCGCGGGCTTCATCAACTACGAACAGACCCGCCAGCCGCAACCGGCACGCCTCGCGCCGCCGCAGCCGCAACCGTCGGCCCTGCCGGCACCCACGATGCTGCTGGAAGTGGAGCCGGAACCCGTCACCAGCGTCACCCTGCCCGACCCGTCGAACAGCCTGGTCGAATACGCGGCCATGCTGGACGACCGCGGCCTGATCGTGCCGGGCGACCCGTCCGTGCTGATCGTCGAGGACGACGAGCGTTTCGCCAAGACGCTGCTCGAATTCGCGCGCGAAAAGAACTTCAAGAGCATCGTCACGCACCGCGGCGATTCCGCGCTGTCCCTCGCCCGCGACTACCTGCCGTCCGCGATCCTGCTCGACATCGACCTGCCGGACATCGACGGCTTCACGGTGCTCGACCGCCTGAAACGCGACCCGAGCACACGCCACATCCCCGTGCACGTGATGTCGTCGCTGCGCGAGCGCGAGCGCGCCCTGCGCCAGGGCGCGATCTCGTACATCAACAAGCCCGTGAGCCGCGAGATGCTGCAGGAAGAATTCAAGCGCATCCAGAAATTCCTCATGGGCGGCAAGCGTTCGCTGCTCGTCGTCGAGGACGACATGGCGCAGCGCGAATCGATCGTCGGCCTGATCGGCGATTCCGACGTGCGCATCGTGACGGCGGAAGACGGCAAGGCGGCGCTGGAGGCGCTGGCGCAGCAGCACTTCGATTGCATGGTGCTGGACCTCACGCTGCCCGACATCTCCGGCTTCGACCTGCTCGACCAGATCGGCAAGCAGCAAGCGTTGCGCGACCTGCCGATCGTGATCTACACGGCGCAGGAACTGTCGCGCAAGGAGGTCACGAAGCTGAAGCGCTATGCCAAGACCATCGTCGTCAAGGATGCGCGCTCGCCGGAACGCCTGCTCGACGAGACCGCGCTGTTCCTGCACCGCTCGCAGGCCAGCCTGCCGGAGACGCAGCGCCGCATGCTGGAAGAGATCCACGCGGCGGACGGCGGCCTCGCGGGCCGCAAGGTCCTCATCGTCGACGATGACCTGCGCAACATCTTCGCGCTGTCGTCGCTGCTGGAGCGCCAGCAGATGCAGGTGCTGTTCGCCGAGAACGGCCGCGACGGCATCGAGGTGCTGGAAAAGGACCCGGCCATCGAGATCGTCCTCATGGACATCATGATGCCGGAGATGGACGGCTACGACACGATGCGCGCCATCCGCCGCATCCCGAAGTTCAAGTCGCTGCCGATCATCACGCTGACCGCGAAAGCGATGAAGGGTGACCGCGACAAGTGCATCGCCGCGGGTGCGTCCGACTACATCACCAAGCCGGTCGACGTCGCCCAGCTGCTGTCGATGATGCGCGTCTGGTTGCACTGATGACGTCCGTAGCGAATACCTGGACCGGCCTCGCGGCCGGGCTGGCGGTCGAGGAGCTGGAAACGGAGCTGCTGCTGGAGGCACTGTTCCAGCGCTACGGCCACGAGTTCCGCGGCTACGACCGGGCGTACCTGCGCCGGCGGCTGGGCGACGCGATGCGCGGTCATGGCGCCGCCACCTTGTCCGGCCTGCAGGAAAAGGTATTGCACGCCCCGCTTGCTGCGTCCGCGCTGCTGCGCATGCTGGCGCCGCAGCCCGTCGACCTGTTCGAGAACACGGGCCACACGCAGCGCCTGCGCACCGTGCTGGCGCCGTCGCTGCGCGCGTGGCCCGTGCCGCGCGTATGGCTGGCGGAATGCGCGGGCGTCGGCGAAGCGTGGGGTCTCGCCATCGTGCTGGCGGAAGAAGGCGTGCTGGGCAAGCTGGACATCCACGCGACCCTCGCCAACGAGGAACTCGTGGCCGAGATGCAGGACGCGTGGCTGCCCGTGGCCGAGCTGGACGCCGCGCAGACCCGCTACGCCGCGAGGGGCGGCCATGCCGCGCTGTCGACGTACTTCGAAGTGCGCGACGGCCAGGCGCGCCTGCAGCCGCAGCTGCGCCGGCGCATCACGTGGTCGCAGTACAACCTCGTGACGGATGCGTCGTTCAACGAATTCCAGGCGATCCTGTGCTGCGGCGCGCTGTCCGACTTCGGGCCCGTGCTGCGCCAGCGCGTGCTGCGGCTGTTCCACGACAGCCTCGCGCGCTTCGGCGTGCTGTGCCTGGACCGGCCGCTGGCCGTGTCGGATGCGTATGCGGGGACGTACCAGGCGATCGAGGGGGATCGGCCGTGGTACAAGCGGGTTGGATAGCAGACTGGCGTCATCCCCGCGAAAGCGGGGATCCATGCTGAGGTTCCGAAGTCGCAAAGATATCGAACCCTGAAGCTCAGTATGGGTTCCCGCTTCCGCGGGAACGACGACTCATACGATCCGGGCGCTCGGCCGCTCCGCAATCCTGTCCCGCCACGCCTGCAAATTCGTCAGCCCCTCGTCCGAGGGCCTGAACTTCATCAGCCCGCGCGCAAACTCCAGCGCGCAGAACCCCGTGATGTCGGCGATCGTGAAGCGCTCGCCCGCCAGGAAATCGCGGTCCGACAGCACGCCGTCGAGCCAGCGCGCAGTCTCGCGCACCTTGGCGCCCTGCGCCGCGCCGAAGTCGGGAAACTGCGGCTGTTCCAGCGGCGCGAGGCCCGGATGCGTGTGGCGCACGCAGTTGGCGATGCGCAGGAACAGCTGCAGCTCGCAGCGGCGGTCCATCATCTCGATGAACGCGCGTTCCTCGAAGTCCTCGCCCATCAGGTTCGGGTTCGGATACTTCCCCTCCAGGTAAGTACAGATGGCGCGCGTCTCCGCCAGCGTGCGCCCGTCGGGCAGTTCCAGCACGGGCACCTGCGCCATCGGATTGAGCTGGGCGAACGCCTCGCTGCGGTGCTCGGCCTTGCCCAGGTCGATCTGCACCGTGGCGATGTCGGTGATGCCCTTCTCGGCCATGAACATCAGGACGCGGCGCGGGCTCGGCGCGCGGGTGCTCGTGTACAGTTTCATCCAGCGTCTCCTCATTCGATTGGCGCCGCCGATCATAACGCATCCTGTCCTTTTGCTCATTTGACAGCGTGCGCCGTTTAACCGTAGATTCCCGGCTTGGCCGCGCGCGTCCATCCGACATCACGCGCGGGTCCGACATACATACACGACAGGATTTCCATGCACCGCAAGCTGCTTTCCGCCGCCGTCGCCCCAGCTTTTACCCTTGCTCTGGCGACCGCACCCTTTCACGTCGGCGCCGCGCCTACCCGCGCAAGCGCGACGGCGAACGCCGACACCACCACGCAACTGCCGCGCGGCGTCGTCCCGACGCATTACCAGGTCGCGCTGACGCCGGACGCCGCCAACGCCTCGTTCGGCGCCCGCGCCGTCGTCACGATCAACGTGGCCAAGGCCACCAGCACGATCACGCTGAACGCGGCCGAGCTGAAATTCTCGAAAGTGACGCTGGCACCGGCGGCCGGCGGCGCCGGACGCGAAGCCTCGGTCGCCGTCGACAACGATGCCCAGACCGCCACGTTCACGTTCGCCCAGCCGATCGCACCCGGCATGTACCGCCTGGCGATGGACTACACGGGCGCGATCGGCACGCAGGCCGTCGGCCTGTTCTCGCTGGACTATCCCGGCGCGGACGGCAAGCAGCAGCGCGCGCTGTACACGCAGTTCGAGAACTCGGACGCGCGCCGCATGATCCCATCCTGGGACGAGCCCGCGTACAAAGCCAGCTTCGCGCTGGACGTGGTCGTGCCGGCCGCCCAGATGGCGGTCAGTAACATGCCGGCGACGAAGACGGAGACCCTGCCGGACGGCCGCAAGCGCGTGAGTTTCGCGACCACGCCGAAGATGTCGACCTACCTGCTGTTCTTCGCGCTCGGCGACTTCGAGCGCGCGGCCGCGAAGGTGGACGGCACGGAGATCGGCGTCGTCACCCGCCGCGGCGCGGTGCCGCAGGCGAAGTTCGCGCTCGATGCGTCGCAGGCCATCCTGCGCGAATACAACGATTATTTCGGCGTACGCTACCCGCTGCCGAAGCTGGACAACGTGGCCGGCGCGGGCCGCAGCCAGTTCTTCAGCGCGATGGAAAACTGGGGCGCGATCTTCACGTTCGAATACGCGCTGCTGCTCGACCCCGCGATCGCCACGCAGCACGACCGCGAAGAGATCTTCGCCACCGCCGCGCACGAGATGGCGCACCAGTGGTTCGGCGACCTCGTGACGATGCGCTGGTGGGACGACCTGTGGCTCAACGAAGGCTTCGCATCGTGGATGGAGAGCCGCACGACCGCGCGCCTGCATCCGGAATGGAACACGCACCTGGGCGCCGTCGGCGTGCGCGAAAGCGCGATGCGGCGCGACTCCGTCGCCGGCACGCACCCCGTCGTGCAGCACGTGGAGACGGTCGAACAGGCCAACCAGGCCTTCGACGAGATCACGTACTCCAAAGGCGAATCCGTCATCCGCATGCTGGAAGCGTATGTGGGCACGAACGCGTGGCGCAACGGCGTGCGCGCGTACATGAAGGCGCACGCGTACGGCAACACGGTGTCGGACGACCTGTGGAAGCAGATCGAGAAGGCGGCCGGCAAGCCCGTCACCGCGATCGCCCACGATTTCACGTTGCAGCCGGGCGTCCCGCTGATCAAGGTGGGCGAGCCGGCGTGCCGGAACAATGCGACCACGGTGGCGCTGACGCAGGCCGAATTCACGCGCGACCGCGCCGACAAGGTGCCACTGGCCTGGCGCGTGCCCGTGATCGCGCAGATCGCCGGCAGCACAAGGGGGACCACGAAGCAGGCGAGCACGCTCGTCACGGGCGGCAAAGGCACGATCACGATCCCCGGCTGCGGCGCCGTCATCGTCAACGCGGGCCAGAGCGGCTACTACCGCACGCTGTACTCCTCCGCCGATTTCGCCCAGCTGGCCACGCGCTTCGCCAGCCTGGCGCCGATCGACCAGATCGGCCTGCTGGCCGACAGCAGCGCCCTGGGCCAGGCCGGCCTGCAGCCCGCGTCCGACGTGCTGGACCTCGTGCAGGCGACGCCCGCCGGCGCCGATCCGGCCGTGTGGACGCGCATCGCCGCACTGCTCGACGGCGTCCACAACCGCTACCGCGAACAGGCCCGCGGCGGCGACGCGACCCGCCAGAAGCGTTTCGACACGTTCGCGATCGCGCGCCTGGCACCGCTGATGGCGCAGGTCGGCTGGACTGCGCGGCCGGGCGAAGCGTCGTCCGTCGCCAACCTGCGCGAAGAGCTGGTCAATGTGCTGAGCAACCTCGGCGACGCCAACGTCATCGCCGAAGCGCGCCGCCGCTACGCCGCGCTGGCGACGGACGCCAGCGCCGTGCCGGGACCGCTGCGCAAGACGGTGATGGGCGTCGTCGCCCAGCACGCGGACGCCGCCACGTGGGACCAGTTGCAGCAAGCCGCGCGCAACGAGACGACGCCGCTCGTGCGCGACCAGCGCTACACCCTGCTGGCCGCGACCGAAGACCGCGCGCTCGCCATGCGCGCGCTGCAACTCGCGCTGACGGACGAACCGGGCCTCACGATCGGCGCCGAGATGATCTCCGAAGTGGCGCTGCGTTATCCGGACATGGCGTTCGACTTCGCGATCGCGAACCTCGCGCAGATCAACGACCGCGTGGACGCGAGCTCGCGCAGCCGCTACCTGGCGCGCCTCGCGACGGGATCGTCGGATCCGGCGATGGTCGACAAACTGGGCGCGTACGCACAGGCGAACCTGGCACCGAGCTCGCGCGGCGACGTCGAGGCGGCCATCGCGGCCATCAAGGACCGCATCCAGGTGAACGCGGCGCGCCTGCCCGAGATCGACGCCTGGCTGGCGAAGAACGCGCAGTAAAGCGCGCTATTGCGCGGCGACCGTGCCGCGGCGCCGCGCCGTCAGCCACGCATCGAGGCGCTGGGCCGCGCCCGGCGCCACGTGCAGGCCCAGCTTCGTGCGGCGCCACAGGATGTCGTCGGCCGCCATCGCCCATTCCTGGCGCACGAGGTAGTCCGCCTCGACCTCGTACAGGCCGGCCACGATTTCCTCGCCCAGGTCGGCACGCGCGCGGCAATGCGCCAGCAGCGTGGCCAGGCGCGTGCCGTAGCTGCGGGCATAGCGCGCCAGCAGGCCGTCGGGCAGCCAGGCGAATTGCTGGCGGCGTGTGCGCACCCACGCGTCGTACTCGAGCACCGCACGCGCGACCGGCTCCTTGCCATACAGGTCGCCGCCCGGCAGGCAGGCATGCGCCGTCCACGCCGGCACCTGGCGGCCCAGCACGGGCCCGATCCAGTCGACGGCCTGTTCCGCGAGCTTGCGGAACGTCGTCACCTTCCCGCCGAACACGGACAGCAGCGGCGCGCCGCCGGCCGTGTCGTGCTCGAAGCGGTAGTCGCGGCTGGCGGACGATGCGCTGCCGCCGCCATCGTCCGCGATCAGCGGCCGCACGCCCGCATAACTCCACACCACATCGTCCGGCCCGATGCGCCGCTCGAAGCAGCGGTTCACGGCGTCGCACAGGTACGCCGTCTCCGCGGGGCTGATGGCGACGCGGTCGACGTCCTGCGCGTCGTGGTCGACGTCCGTCGTGCCCACCAGGGTGAACGCGCCCTCGTACGGCAGCGCGAACACGATGCGGCCGTCCGGCTGCTGCAGCAGGAACGCCTGGTCGCCGTCGAACAGGCGCGGCACGACGATGTGGCTGCCCTTCACGAGCCGCAGGGGGCGTGCCGGGCCGGCACCCGTCGCCTGCAGGAAGCTGCCCGCCCACGGCCCGGCCGCGTTGACGAGGCAGCGCGCGTGCACGTGGGCGGTGCCGTCCGGACCCTCCAGGTCGGCGTCCCACCGCTTCGCGTCGCGCCGCACCCGTGCGCAGCGCGTGCGCGTGAAGATCGTCGCGCCCCGTTCGCGCGCATCGAGCGCCGCCAGCACGACGAGGCGCGCATCGTCGACCCACGCATCGGAATACGCGAACGCCTGCGTGAAGCGGGGCTGCAGCGCGGCACCGGCCGGGAGTTCGCGCAACGCGACCGTGTCTGACGCCGGCAGGAAGTCGCGCCGCGCCAGGTGGTCGTACAGGAACAGGCCGGCGCGGATCATCCATGCCGGACGCTGGCCCGGCGCGTGGGGCATCAGGAAGCGCAGCGGCCGGATGATGTGCGGCGCGCTCTTGAGCAGCACTTCGCGCTCCGCCAGCGCCTTGCGCACGAGCCCGAAATGGTATTGCTCCAGATAGCGCAGGCCACCGTGGATCAGCTTGCTCGACGCGGACGACGTGTGCTGCGCGAGGTCGTCCTTTTCGCACAGCACGACGCGCAGGCCGCGCCCGGCCGCGTCGCGCGCGATGCCGGCGCCGTTGATGCCGCCGCCCACGACGAGAACGTCGCACTCGATTCGTTTGCCGTGTTCACCCATGAAGCCGCACTCCGGATTGCCGGGCCCCCGCCCGGCCGCAGCCTACTCTACACCGCGAACGGGGCCCCGTGTTCGGCCACGTCAATCCGGCCGGGGTCGGCCGGCGCGGCCGTGTAGAATCGGGCCATGTCCACCGTTTCATACCACCGCTGACATGGCGCCCGACATGCGCGCCTGGGTCCGCATGCCGTCCGGCAAGCGCCTCGACCTGCTGAATCCGACACCGTTCGACTGGGACGACAGCGACCTCGCCCTCGGCCTCGCGCGCACCTACCGCTGGGGCGGCCACTCGGCGTGGCCCCTGCCGCTGTCCGTGGCCCAGCATTCGATCGCCGTGATGCTGCTGCGGCGCGCGGCGTCGCCCACGCCGCTCGCCGCCGTCGTCGAATTGCGCGAGCTGTTGCACGACGCGGAAGAAGGCCTGCTCGGCTTCGACGCCGTCGCGCCGATCAAGCCGTTCCTCGGCGAGGGTTTTCGCGCCCTCACGCGGCGCCTGGAACAGGCCGTGTTCCTGCGCTACCGCCTGCCCGCGTGGACGCCGGCCGAGCACCAGCTCCACAAGCGCGCCGACCGCCTGGCCGCCGCCAGCGAAGCCGTGCACGTGGCGGGCTGGTCTGCGCAGGAAGTGCGCACGACGCTGAAGATCCGCTCCGCCGTGCTGGCGCACGATCCGCTGGTCGACGTGTATGGCTGCGCACCGTGGGAACCGTGGCCGCCGGGCGTCGCCGCCGAACGCTTCCTGGCCGCGCTGGAACAGCTGCAGCGCCGCATCGACGAAGGGGACGCCGCGTGAGCGCCGCCGAACTTGCGCGGGCCGCCGCGCTGCTGCGCGATGCCGACGGTCTCCTGATCGGCGCCGGGGCCGGCATCGGCGTCGATTCCGGCCTGCCCGACTTCCGCAGCGACCACGGCTTCTGGCGCGCCTATCCGCCGCTGGCCGCGCTGGGCATCCGCTTCGTCGAGATCGCGAATCCGCGCAACTTCGACAGCAATCCCGAACTGGCCTGGGGCTTCTACGGCCACCGCCTCGCGCTGTATCGCGCCACGGTCCCGCATGCGGGCTTCGCGATCCTGCGCGACCTCGGTGCGCGCCTGAAGCACGGCGCCTTCGTCTTCACGAGCAACGTCGACGGGCAGTTCCAGCGCGCCGGCTTCGGCCAGGACCGTGTCGTGGAATGCCACGGTTCGATCCACCACCTGCAATGCACGCGCCCGTGCGGCGATGCGATCTGGCCGGCCGATGCCGTCGATCCGCTCATCGATCCCGCGACCTGCCTGATGACGCCGCCGCTGCCCCGTTGTCCGCACTGCGGCGCGCTGGCGCGGCCCAACATCCTGATGTTCGGCGACGGCCGTTGGGTGGACGCCCGCAGCGAAGCGCAGTACGCCCGCCTCGACCGCTGGCGCGCGCAGGTGTCGAACCTCGTCGTCATCGAACTGGGGGCCGGCACGGACGTGCCTTCCGTGCGGCACATGTGCGAAGCGCAGGGTGCGCCGCTCGTGCGGATCAATCCGCGCGAGCCCGACGTGCGTCCCGGCCGGGGCGTCGGGGTGGCGCTGGGTGCGCTGGACGCCCTGGCGGCACTCCGTGCAGCGCTCGGTTGACTTGATCCTAATCGACCCGAAAATGCTCGATGCCGCATCAAGTCCGCGACCTAAGGTATTGATTCGACTGGATTAATTTTAATATCCACAAGAAATGTGGATAACTGTGTGGACAAGCGCCTCTTGACAAGCCGGAAGCCCAGTATTGGTGCGGGTTTCAACAAACTGCCCATTGAACGGGCAAAATCTAAACCCAATTAAATCAAAGACTTACGGTTGCTCGTGTTTTAAGCAGGCACTGGAAATGAGGCAAATTCCTACAAAATCGACCCAGCGTGGATAACTTTGTCACAGTGTTCCGATTCTGCCCACTTTTGCCGTCATCTTGCCGTTATTTTCATTTCCAGGCATTGCGGGCCCGTTCGCGCACCATCATTCGCACGCTGTCCGGCATCGGTTTGCGCACATGCAACGTTTCGGCATTCGTCCAGACGCATTCCTCGAAGTGCTTGAGCATGACGGGCGTGACGAAGCGGGTGCGCTGCGCATAGACGTGCCGGTCGCCCATCTGCGCCTGCTGCTTGATGAAGAAACGGTTCGGGACGATGAGGTGCAGGTGTTCTTTCGCGCGCGTCATCGCCACGTACAGCAGGCGGCGCTCTTCCTCGATGTCCTCCGCGCTGCCCGTCGCCATGTCGGACGGGATGCAGCCGTCGACGACGTTCAGTACGTGCACGGCCTTCCACTCCTGCCCTTTGGACGAGTGGATCGTCGACAGGATCAGATAATCCTCGTCCAGCAGCGGCGGGCCGGCGCGGTCACTCGTTGCTTCCGGCGGGTCGAGCGTCAGTTCGGTGAGAAAGTTCTCGCGCGAGCCATAACCGCCCGCCAGCGCCACCAGCTGGTCGAGGTCGGCGGCACGGACCACTGCGTCGTCGTGCAGGCGCTCGAGGTGCGGCAGATACCAGTCGCGGACGAGTTCGATTTCCAGCGGCCAGCGCAGGCCCGTCGTGCGCAGGGTGCGGAACAGCGCGGTAAATTGGTCCCACTCCCCTTGCGCGCGCGGAGGCGCGGGAAACGCGTCGACGGCCGCGACGGGGTCGAGCGCCTCCGCCACCGCATCGAGCAGGCGGGCCGCCGTCGCCGGGCCGATTCCCGGAATCAGTTGCACGACGCGGAAGCCGGCCACGCGGCCCGCCGGATTCTGGGCGAAGCGCAGCATGGCGAGCACGTCCTTGATATGCGCCGCTTCCAGGAATTTGAGGCCGCCGAATTTTACGAAGGGGATATTGCGCCGCACGAGTTCGAGCTCCAGCGCGGCGCTGTGGCTGGCGGCGCGGAACAGCACGGCCTGCTGCGTCAGCTTGATGCCCGCCTCGCGCTGTTCCAGCACGCGGTTGCACACCCAGCGGGCCTGCTCGGCCTCGTCCGGGATCAGCACGAGCTGCGGCTTGCCGGTGGCGACCTTATCGGTCCACAAGGTCTTCGCATGGCGTTCCAGCGCGGCGGCGATGACGGCGTTCGACGCGTCGAGGATGGGCTGCGTCGAGCGGTAGTTGCGGTCCAGCGTAATCATCGTCGTGTGCTCGCCGAACTGCTTCGGAAAGTCGAGGATGTTGCGCACCGTCGCGCCGCGGAACGAATAGATCGACTGCGCATCGTCGCCGACGACCATCACGCCCCGCCCGTCCGGCTTCATGCCTTGCAGGATCGCGGCCTGCAGGCGGTTCGTGTCCTGGTATTCGTCGACGAGCACGTGGTCGAACAGCGCGCCCAGTTCCGGCCCGAGTTCCGGATCGGACGCCATCTCGGCCCAGAACAGCAGCAGGTCGTCGTAGTCGAGGACGTTCTGTTCCTGCTTGGCGTCGACGTAGGCGCCGAACAGGCGCTTGAGCTGCTCTTCCCATTCGCTGCACCACGGGAAGGTCGACTGCAGCACGTCGGCCAGCGGCTCGCGGGAATTGACGACGCGCGAGTAGATCGCGAGGCACGTGCCCTTCAGCGGAAAGCGTTTCTGGCCGGTGGCGGCGCCCAGGCCCACGTCCTGGCGCACGAGGCCCATCAAGTCTTCGGAGTCGGCGCGGTCGTGGATCGTGAACGAGGCTTCCAGCCCGATCCGGCCCGCGTACTCGCGCAGCAGGCGGGCCCCGATGCTGTGGAATGTGCCGGCCCACGGCAGGCTGCCCACGGCCGTCGACATGCCCAGCACGCGCTGCAGCACGCCGGCGGCGCGCTGGCCCATTTCATTGGCCGCCCGGCGCGAAAACGTCAGCAGCAGGATGCGCTGCGGGTCGCTCCCCGCCAGGATCAGCTTCGCCACCCGGTGCGCCAGCGTATTCGTCTTGCCCGAGCCGGCGCCCGCGACCACCAGCAGCGGCCGGACCATCCCCGCACCCACGTCGTGCTCGACGGCGGCGCGCTGCTCGGGATTCAGGCCGGCGAACGGATCGGCGGGCGCGGCGGGCTGGGAAACGGGGGTGGCGGTGGCGACGGACATGGCGGTTGAGGATAGATGCTCAACTGTACATTTGTCCAGTATCTTTATGCAAGCGCAGATGGCAATGTAGCAAACCAGCGTCAGCGGACGCGGCCGCTCACGGCCCTGCCCGCCTCGCTTGCCTCTTCAACAAGGCTTGATCAGATATCCACAAAAACTGTGTATAAGTTTGTGGAAAAACACCCTCTTGACATGCCAAAACCAAGCAGGAATGCGGGTTTCAACAATTTGCCCGTTGCGCGGGCAAAACTCAATCTTCACAAAATCAATGAGTTACCAAGTCAAGTGACACACGAATCGAGAATATTCGC
Source organism: Massilia sp. Masssp94 (assembly GCF_059491305.1). Classification (NCBI taxonomy): domain Bacteria; kingdom Pseudomonadati; phylum Pseudomonadota; class Betaproteobacteria; order Burkholderiales; family Oxalobacteraceae; genus Massilia; species Massilia sp. Masssp94. The sequence goes on along the minus strand of NZ_CP168501.1, from coordinate 5,488,817 downwards.
AAGATGCACGCGAGCAAGACTGTGCATAACCGTCGAGCTTGTCGCCTGCCTGCACCCTTACCTGCACCAGGAGCGCCTGCGGCCCGGCTCCGTCAGCACGCGTTCGATGACGTCGTTGCCGACGTTCTGCGAACGCAGGTATTCCACGGCCGACATCGTATTGCTGCGCTGCTGGAGCGCAATGCCCAGGTCGACGATATCCTTCTGTTGCGTATCGCGCCGCTGGTAAGGGACGGTCACCTGACCGTCTTCGAGCTCGAGGGTGTCTTGGTTCATCGCAGTTCCTGACTTTGATGGATTGAAGGGATTGCTGCCTAACGAGTATTTCCCACCTTTGGCCAAAGTCAAGATTAATTTTTATCCAATGTGGCATTCGTTTGTGAATTCCTCATGACAAACCCGCGCCGCATGCGCGCGCCGCGCCGTTTTCGCTGCGCCTAGAATGGCCTCGTCTATCCAACCACCACGAGGACGCCATGAGCGCAATGCCCGATCCCGACCTGAAACCCGGCGACGAAGCCGAACCCGGCACGCCAGGCGCCGGCGAAGACCTGTGCGAAACCTGCGGCGGCAGCGGCAAGCTGGCCGACGGCAAGACCTGTCCCGAATGCGAAGGCACGGGACGCGTGATGCGGGGCATCGGAGGCGGCTGATCGCCGGACCGCCGGACCGCCGGACCGCCACATGGACAGGATGCCGGGAGCGGCGCGATAATCGGGGCATGAATGCATCGCCCAGCTCCCCGCCCTCCGGCACGACCGCGCCGTCCGAAAGCGCCCACCGCCCCCGCTCCCTCGCCGACCTGTTCATTTCCTTCACCTTGCTGGCCCTGCAGGGCTTCGGCGGCGTGCTGGCCATCGTCCAGCGCGAGATCGTCGACCGCAAGCGCTGGCTGACCCAGGAAGAATTCATCGAAGACTGGGCCGTCGCCCAGATCATGCCCGGACCGAACGTCGTGAACCTGTCACTGATGATCGGCGGCCGCTATTTCGGCATCGCCGGCGCGCTCGCCGCACTGGCCGGCCTGCTGACCGTGCCCCTGATCCTCGTCATCGGGCTGGCCGTGCTGCACGACCGCTTCGCCGACAGCCCCGTCGTGGCCGGCGCGCTGCACGGCATGGCCGCCGTCTGTGCCGGCCTGATCGGCGCGGCCGGCCTGCGCCTGGCGAGCGCGCTGAAGAAAAGCCCGCTGCCCCTGTCCTGGTGCCTGGCCATCGCGGCGGCCGGCTTCATCCTCGTCGCGTTCCTCAAATGTCCGCTCCCCTGGGTGCTGTTCGGCCTCGGCGGCCTGGGCTGCGTCCTCGCGTACCGCCGGCTCGCATCATGACGGCGCCCCTGCACCTCGCGCTGGACTGGGCCGACTGGCTCAATTTGTTCGGCCATTTCCTCCTGATGTCGCTGATGTCGGTCGGCGGGGCCATCTCGACGTCGTCGGAGATGCACCGCTTCCTCGTCGAGCAGCACCACTGGCTGACCCAGGAACAGTTCAACCAGTCCATCGCGCTGGCCCAGGCCGCACCGGGGCCGAACGTCCTGTTCGTCGCCCTGATGGGGTGGCACGTCGGCATGAACGCCGGCAGCACGGCCGCCGCGCTGTTCGGCGTGCTCGTGACGATGGTCGGCATCATGACGCCGTCCACCATCATCACGTACACAGCCGCCCGCTGGGGCCACCGCAACCGCGACCTGCGCGCCGTCCGGGCCTTCAAGCAGGGCATGGCGCCCATCGTGATCGCGCTGCTGCTGTCCACCGCCTGGATCATGGCCAGTTCCGCCGGTACCGGTGCGAGTGCCGGTGCAGGTGCCCCGACCGCGTCCGCCGTCCTGGCGAACTGGCCCCTGTGGCTCGCCGCGATCGTCAGCGGCCTGATCATCTGGCGCACGCGCATTCACCTGCTGTGGCTGCTCGCTGCCGGCGCCGTGCTGGGGGCGCTCGGCCTGATCTGAAGCGCAGTGGCGGCCTGCCTGCGGACCGGGCATACTTGCGCTTTCGATCAGTCAACCATCCGATGGACCGAGCCATGCCCGAACTCCTCAGCGAACACGTTTGTTTCGACGGCGTCCAGCGCTTCTACAAATACGATTCCGCCGCCATCGGCCTGCCGATGCGTTTTTCCGTGTACCTCCCTCCCGGCGCGCGCGGCAAGCGCCTGCCCGTCCTGTTCTACCTCGCCGGCCTGACGTGCACCGAAGAGACCTTCATGATCAAGGCCGGCGCCCAGCGCGTGGCGGCGCAGGAAGGCCTGATCCTGGTCGCGCCCGACACGAGCCCGCGCGGCGCCGGCGTGCCCGGCGAGACCGACAACTGGGACTTCGGCGCCGGCGCCGGTTTCTACGTGGACGCCACCCGCGAACCGTGGTCGACCCACTACCGCATGTACAGCCACATCCTCGAACTGCGCGAACTGGTGCTCGCCACCTTGCCGGCCGATCCGGCGCGCGTGGGCATCTTCGGCCACTCCATGGGCGGCCACGGCGCGCTGATGCTGGCGCTGCGCAACCCCGACCTGTTCCGCTCCGTGTCGGCCTTCGCCCCCATCGCCGCGCCGTCCCGCTGCCCGTGGGGCGAGAAGGCGTTCGGCGGCTATCTCGGCACCGATCGCGACGCGTGGCGCGTCTACGATGCGACCGAGCTGATGGCCTGTGCCGGCGCCCCGCCCTTCCCCAAGGGGATCCTGATCGACCAGGGCCTGGGCGACAAGTTCCTGGCCGAACAACTGTACCCGGAGGCGTTCGAGGAAGCCTGCCGCGCCGTCGGCCAGCCGCTCGAACTGCGCCGCCATCCGGGCTATGACCACGGCTATTACTTCATCTCCACCTTCGTCGAAGACCACCTGCGCTTCCACCGGCGCAACCTCGGCTGACGCCCGCATCTGCCCCGGTCCGCACTGTCATTGACCGGGGCGGTTTCGCAAAAATTCCCCGCTTTCGTTCGCCTGCTGTCCTGCCTCAAAGGTCCGTCCGGGTTCCCGCGCACGGTTCGAGACGACTCTTGCAAACCCTTTTCGACCGCCCTATAAATGGTGTTGCGGCGCCCTGCGCGCCGCGGGACATCATTCTTAAAAGGGAGGTCTATCATGAACCTGATCAGAAGAGGCACGACGCCGCTTTCCACGCTTTCCACACTCCGTCCCGGCGCCATGGAAGACCAGTTCGGACGCATGGTCGAAAACATGTTCCAGGACTTCTTCGCGCCGCTCGCCCAGGGGCGCTGGGCCGGCGAGGACGTCGGCATGCCGCGCCTGGACGTCAGCGAGACGGACAAAACCTTCGAGGTGAAGGCCGAGCTGCCCGGCGTCAAGAAGGAGGACGTGCACGTTTCGATCGACGGCCAGCGCGTCACCATCGAAGGCGAGTGTCAGCAGGCAAACGAACAGCGCCAGGGTGAGCAGGTGGTGTATTCTGAGCGCTCGACGCGCAAGTACCAGCGCAGCTTCACGCTGCCCTCCGAAGTCGACGATGCCAGCGCGCAGGCGCGGCTCGAGGACGGCGTCCTGATGCTCTCGCTGCCGAAGAAACAGGGCGGCACGGCGCGCCAGCTGACGATCCAGTAGGGTCGATGAGCCGCACGGCGAGGCACGCGAGCGGACGGCCCGCGGGCCGCCCGCGACCGCGCTCACGCCGCGCCCGGTTCGAGATCAGGGAAGGACTCTGAAAGCGTGCGCATCATGGCCGACATCCGTCATTTCAAGAATCGCACCGAAGCGGGCCGGCTGCTGGCGCAGCGGCTCGCCGCCCATACCCGGCATCCGGACGCCATCGTGCTGGCACTGCCGCGCGGCGGCGTCCCGGTCGGGTTCGCCATCGCACAGCGGCTCGGCATCGCCCTCGACGTCCTGCTCGTGCGCAAGCTCGGCATGCCCCGCCACGAGGAATTCGCGATGGGCGCCGTGGGCAGCGGCGGCGTCCGCGTGCTCCAGCCCGGCGTGCCCGGCCTGATGGGCGTCACCGCGCAGGACGTCGACGCGGTGACGGCGCGCGAGCTGGCCGAACTGCAGCGGCGCGAGCGCGCCTATCGCGGCGGCCGGCCGCCCCTCGACCTCGCCGGCCGCAGCGCGATCCTCGTCGACGACGGCGTCGCCACGGGTTCCTCGATGCTGGCCGCCATCGAAGTCGCGCGCCGGCTGGGTCCGCGCGAGCTGGTGCTGGCGATCCCCGTCGCGCCGCCCGACACGGCGGCCGCGCTCGAGGCACGCGTCGACGAACTCGTCTGCCTGTCGACCCCGCCCCACTTCCGCGCCGTCGGCCAGTGGTACGACGCATTCGAACAGACCAGCGACGAGGAAGTGCAGGATTTGCTGGCCACCGCCTGGCATGACGAGGCGGCGGCCAGGGCCAGACCAACCGGAGGAGCCAATCATGAAAAACACGACGGACACAGGCTATGAAATCGCGAAGTGGATCGGCGGTGCCGCTGCCGGCGCCCTGCTGATGTACATGCTCGACCCGGACCGCGGCGGGGCGCGGCGCGCGCAATCGGCCGCGGCCGTGCGCAACGCGGGCGCGCGCACGTCCAGCGCACTGGGCAACGTCTGGCGCGGCGCGGGCGAACGCATCGGCGCCGCCGGCGACGAGCTGCGCGACCGCGCGGCCGATATGGCCGACAGTGGCGGCAGTGCCGGGGCCAGGTCGGGCTCGGCACTGGAGCGCATGGGGCACGCGGCAAGCGAAGCGCTCGACGCCGGCATCGACAAGGCGAAGGACACGCTGGCCCGCGCGAGCGGCGCCGTCGGCAGCGGCATGGACAAGGCACGGCATGCGCTGGGCAGTGCGGCCGACGGGGGCGGACACGAGGTCGGCAACGGCATGGACAAGGCCCGCGCCATGGCGCACGACGTCCGCACCCGGGTGCGCGACACCCTGCAGGCGGGCCCCGGCGGCGAATGGACGCCCACCGCGCGCAATTCCGCCCTGGCCGGCGGCGGCCTGCTGGCCCTGTATGCGCTGAGCCGGCGCTCGCCGCTGGCATGGATGCTGGGCCTGGCCGGCGCCGCACTGCTGGCCCGCGGCGCCACCAACCAGCCGCTGCTGGGCATGCTGCGCGGCCGCGGCGTCGGCATGGACCAGACCATCGACTTCAGCAAGGCTATCCACATCGACGCCGCGCCGGACGACGTCTACGACCTGTGGACCCATTACGAGAACTTCCCGCACTTCATGTCCCACGTCGTCGAGGTGCGCGACCTCGGCCGCGGCCGCTCGCACTGGGTCGTGCGCGGCCCCGGCGGCAGCGAGTTCGAATGGAATGCCGTGCTCACCGAGCAGACCCGGCCGCACCGCCTGGCGTGGCGCAGCGAAGCCGGCGCCGAGATCCCGCAGAGCGGCTCCATCCAGTTCGAACCGCATCGCGGCGGCACCCGCGTCACCGTGCACATGTCGTACGCGCCGCCGGCGGGCGTCGTCGGCCACGGTCTCGCGACCCTGCTCGGGTCCGATCCGAAGACGCAGATGGACGACGACCTCGCGCGCATGAAGGCGTTCATCGAACGGGGCGCCGTGCCGCGCGATGCCGCTCGTCCACGCACCAGCAGCCGCTGGCTGCACTGAGGTGGTCATGGCGACGCCGCAGACCCCGCAGCACACCATCTCGGCGCTGCGCAACGCCGCGCGTCCGTTGACGGGCGGCGACCGCGACTACGACGCCCTGCTCGACCTCGTGGGCGATGCCCGCTTCGTGCTGCTGGGCGAGGCGACGCACGGCACCCACGAGTTCTACGAGGAGCGGGCGCGCATCACGCAGCGCCTGATCGAGGACAAGGGTTTCCACGCGGTCGCGGTCGAGGCGGACTGGCCGGACGCCTACCGCGTCAACCGCTACGTGCGCGGCCGCGGCGATGACCGCAATGCCGACGAAGCCCTGTCCGGCTTCCAGCGCTTTCCGAACTGGATGTGGCGGAACACGGACGTCGCCGCGTTCGTCCAATGGCTGCGGCATCACAACGAGAAGACGGCCGGACCGCGGGTCGGCTTCTATGGCCTCGACCTGTACAGCCTGTTCACGTCGATGGAGGAAGTGCTGCGCTACCTCGACCAGGTCGACCCGAACGCGGCACGCCAGGCGCGCGAGCGTTACGCCTGCTTCGACCATTACCACGAGGACAGCCAGCACTACGGCTATACCGCGAGCCTCGACCTGTCCGCGTCGTGCGAACAAGGCGTCCTCGAGCAGTTACGCCAGCTACAGCAGCGGGCCGCCGACTACATGTACCGGGACGGCGACGAGGAAGCGTTCTTCTACGCCGAGCAGAACGCGCGCCTCGTCAAGAATGCCGAGGAATACTACCGGACGATGTTCCGGGGCCGCGTGTCGTCATGGAATTTACGCGACAGCCACATGGCGGAGACCCTGGATGCGCTTGCCCGCCACCTGTCGAAGGATGGCGAGCCGTCCAAAATCGTCGTCTGGGAACACAATTCCCACATCGGCGACGCGCGCGCGACAGAAATGGGAGAAATGGGCGAGTGGAACGTCGGCGAACTGGCGCGCAAGGAATACGATGGACAGACCCGGCTGATCGGGTTTTCCACGTACGACGGCTTCGTCACGGCCGCCTCGGAATGGGACGCGCCGGCCGAGCACAAGCGCGTCCGGCCGGGCATGCCGGGCAGCTATGAGGAGTTGCTGCACGAGACGGGCATCCCCCGCTTCCTGCTACCGCTTCGGGACGGCATCGACCAGGACGTGCGCGCCACGATGGAGGAACGGCGGCTGGAACGGGCCATCGGCGTCATCTACCTGCCGCGCACGGAGCGCCACAGCCATTATTTTGCCGCCCGCATGGCGCGCCAGTTCGATGCCGTGATCCACATCGACCACACGACGGCCGTGCATCCGCTCGATCGGGGCGGCGGCTGGCATGCGGAGGAACCACCGGAGACTTATCCCACAGGTATCTGACCATTGTGTCCGAAAAACGGGGAACTGTGAAAGTTGGTGAGATTGCAACCCCATACAGACTTGTAAAATGAACAAAGGTGTAAGGCACGCTCCGCGTGCTTTCCTTCTCACTGTTCACTTACAAGGTCATGAAGCCAATCCGGATTTCGATCATTGCCGCCCTGCTCGCGGGCGCCACCTCCCTGCACGCCCAGGAAACCACGTCCAAAGTCGAGCGCTGCGACCGCCCGCTCGGCACCATCGCCGTCACGGAAGCCCAGAGCGAGAGCGCCCACGCGCTGCAGAGCTACGGGCTCGGGTCGCCAGTCGCGCTGCTGCGCATCATGATCCAGCAATCGAACTGCTTCCAGGTGGTCGAGCGCGGGGCGGCGATGGCCAATCTGCAGCAGGAACGCGCGCTCGCCGCGAATGGCGAGACGCTGTCGGGCAGCAACGTCGGCAAGGGCCAGCTGCAGGCGGCCGACTTCGTGATGACGCCGAACGTGCAGTTCGCCGCCGCCAACACGGGCGGCATCGGCGGCGCGATCTCGGATTACGGTGGCCGCCTGCTGGGCGGCCTGGGCCGCATCGCGGGCGGCATCGCGGGCAACCTCAAGTTCAAGGAAGCGCAGACGAGCCTCCTGATCGCGGACGTCCGGTCCGGCATCCAGGTGGCGGCGGAAGAAGGCGTCGCGACGAAGACGGACTTCGGCATTTCCGGCTGGAGCTGGGGCGGCGGCGATTACTCGCGCCTGGGCGGCTATACGAACACGCCGGAAGGCAAGATGGTCGCGGCCAGCCTGCTCGACAACTACAACCGCATCGTGGCGCGCATCCGCAACGAGCCGAGCCTCGTGCGTACCAGCAGCGCGGCCAGCAAGGTGAATGCGCAGGCATCCGCCCGCGAGGGCGTGCCCGTGACGGCCGGCGCCAGCGTGTACGCGCGCCTCGCGACCGTCAAGGTGTACACGGAACCGCGCGCCGGCAGCAAGGTGATGGGGACGTTGAAGCGGTCGGAAGAAGCGATCGCCACCGGCGAAGAGCGCGACGGCTTCGTCAAGATCGACGGCGAGAACGTCTCCGGCGGCTGGGTGCAGCGCACGCTGGTGGCCACGCAGCCCGCGCCGCAGTAATTACTTCACCGGCACGCCGGCCGCCTCCTCCGCCACGCGCACGACGCAGCGGTTGCGGCCGCCGTGCTTGGCGGCATACAGCGCCGTGTCGGCCCAGCCCAGCACCTGGTCCTGCGTGGGCAGCGGGCCGTCCGCGCCGTGCACGAGCGCGATGCCCACGCTGGCCGTGACCTCCAGCGGACCGGCCCCGGTCGCAATGGGCTTCCGGATGGCCTCCACGATCTTGGCGCCGATCCGCTCCGCCTCGTCGACGCCCTTCACGTCTTCCAGCAGGACGACGAACTCGTCGCCGGCCAGGCGCGCGGGCGTGTCCGTGACGCGCACGCAGGCGGCCAGGCGCTGCGCAAATTCCTTCAGCACCTCGTCGCCGACGCCGTGGCCCCACGTGTCGTTGATGGCCTTGAAGTGGTCGATGTCCAGGTAGGCCAGGCCCATCACCTGGCGCTGGCGGCGCACCCGTTCCAGCGCCTGGCCCAGCAGTTCGCCGAACAGGCGGCGGTTGGCGATGCCGGTCAGGCTGTCGAAGCGCGCCATCTGCACGAGCCGGCTTTCCGCCTCCTTCACCCGCGTCATGTCGTGCGCGAGCGCGTACACACCCGCGACGGCGACGTTCACCCTGCCCTGCGCCTGCACGTCCGGCACGAACGTCCATTCCAGGATGCGGTGCCGGCCCTGCGCCTGCAGCGGCATCTCGAACGTGGCGCCGACGCCTTCGAACGCCTGCTTCAGGCGCGGCCGCGCCGCGTCGTAGGCCGGCTTGCCCAGCACTTCCTGCAAATGCATGCCCGGCAGGCGGACCGGTTCCAGGCCCAGCCACGCCTGGAACGTCGCGTTGCCGAAGCCCAGGCGGTGGTTGCGGTCGATGTAGCAGATCAGCACGGGCAGGTTGTCGGCGATCAGGCGCAGGCGCTGCTCGCTCGCGGCCTGCGCCAGTTCCGCTTCCTTGCGCTCGCTGATGTCCATCGCCATCACGAAGAAGCCGGCGACGCGGCCGTCGGCATCGATGTCGGGAATCGTGTCGATCATCTGGTGGCGCCTGGCGTCGTCGCTGCGCACGTCTTCCACGTGGCCGTGCTCGCCCCGCAGCGCGGCACGGATCAGCGGTTCCAGGCGCGCGTAGCCGGCTTCTCCCAGCGCCTCGCTCACCGTGCGCCCGATGAATACGTCCGGCTCGGATCCGATCATGCGGTCGAAGCCGGCGTTGGTGAATTCGAAGCGCTCGTCGCGGTCGACGTAGGCGATCACGGCCGGGACATTGTCGGCGATCGCGCGCATGCGGGCGGCCGCGCGCCCGCGCGCCTGCACGAGGTCGTGGAAGGCACGGCCCAGTTCGCCGATCTCGTCGTTGCGGGCGAGCGCCAGCACCTCGCTGTCGACGCCCTCGTGGCGCACGGCGGCCACATTGCGGCGCAACTCGGCCAGCGGGCGCAGGCCACGGCGCACGAGCCACCACGCAAGCAGGCCCGCGACCAGCGCGAGGATGCCCGCCACGACCAGCACGGTGCGCCGGACCCGGGCGAGCGGCGCGAACGCCTCTTCCTCCGGATAGCGCGCGCCGAGGATCCAGCCGGTCGTCGCCAGGCGTTTATAGGTGACGATGGCGGGACCTTCGCGGTCGCCGCCGATCAGCCAGCCCTCGAAGCCGTGCAGGGCGCGCGCGATGCCCGGCTGGTCGGCGGGCGGCGCCGTCGCGGTCTGGCGTTCCTTCGCCGGCGAATCGATCAGCGTGCCGTCGGCCGACATCAGGAACAGATAGCCGGTGCTGCCCGGCCGCAGGGCGTCGACCTGGCGCAGGAAGCGCGCATGCTGCAGGTCGATGCGGCCCGCGAGCACGTAGACGATCTCGCCGTGGTCGTCGAACACGGGCGCCGTCACCAGCACCATGTTCGCGCCCGACAGGCGGCTCTGGAACGGATCGGACACGATACCGTGGCCGCGCAGCAGCGTTTCTTCGAAGTACGGGCGGCCCGTGGCCGTCAGCGGCTGGGCGGTCGGCATGGAAGCGCCCGACGCCACCAGTTCGCCACTACGGGCAAAGACGGCGATGTTGACGAACTCGTCGCCGACGTCGGCCGTGCGGTTCGCGAGCCAGGCCTGCAGGCGGCGCGGATCGTGGCGGGCGTCGAGCGGCATCGCCGCGGCCAGCGCGGCCATCTGGCGCAGCCGCGCTTCCAGCAGGTCGTCGAGGAAGGCGGCGGCCCCGGACAGCGACGCATACTGCTGCGCGCCCAGCACGGCGCGCAGGTCGTGCTCGGCCACGTCCACGGCCAGCGGGCCGGCGAGCATCGTGGCGCCCAGCACGAGCACGCCGACGGCACCGGCGAGGCGGCTGCGCAGGTTGGTCGGAAAAGTGATCGGTCGTCGCATGTAAATGGGGCGTGCGATGCTGCGCATCGGGCCGCTCCAGTATGTCATAGCCCCCGGGTTTCTACTATTGCCACGTAAAAGATCAAATCCCTTGGTCTTGACGGGGCAGTTTGGTTTAGCATTGCACAGTTCCGATCTGGCAATCCAAACCCATCCCACGAGGACATGAGTAAATACACACTGAACGTCAACGGCAAGGCCCAGGCCGTTAACGTCGAAGCGGATACCCCGCTGCTGTGGGCGCTGCGCGATACCCTCGGCCTCGTCGGCACGAAATACGGTTGCGGCATCGGTGCCTGCGGCGCCTGCACCGTGCACGTGGACGGCCAGCCGGCCCGCGCCTGCCAATTGCCGGTGAGCAGCATCGGCAAGCGCCGCATCACCACGATCGAGGGCCTCGATGCCCGCGCCATGCATCCGCTGCAGCAGGCCTGGACCGAGCTGGACGTGCCGCAATGCGGCTATTGCCAGGCCGGCCAGATCATGACGGCTTGCGCCCTCCTGAAACAGCATCCGAAGCCGACCGACGCCCAGATCGACGACGCGATGGCCGGCAACCTGTGCCGCTGCGCGACGTATGTCCGTATCCGCGCCGGCATCCACCGGGCCGCGGACATTGCCGCGACCGGCGCCAAGGGGAAAGCATGAGCCGCCCCGCCTCCCCCGCGCGCCGCCGCTTCCTCGGCCAGTCGGCGGGCGTCGCCCTGCTGCTGGGCGTGCAGGCGAGCGGCGCCATCGCGGCGCTGGCCGACAACGGGGCGCAAGAACCCGCGGCGGGCGACTTCGTCCCGAACGCGTTCATCCGCATCGGCACGGACGGCCGCGTGACGCTCGTCTCCAAGCAGCCGGAAATCGGCCAGGGCATCAAGACGTCGCTGCCGATGGTGCTGGCCGAAGAACTCGAGGTCGACTGGAAATCGGTCCGTGTCGTGCAGGGCGACCTGAACCCGATCTACGGGTCGCAGGGCGCCGGCGGCTCGACGTCGACGCCGACCAACTACGACAACTTCCACCGCCTCGGCGCCACCGCGCGCACGATGCTCGTACGCGCCGCCGCGCAGACGTGGAACGTGCCGGTAGCGGAGTGCCGCGCCGCGGACGGCGCCGTCGTGCACGGCGCCAGCGGCCGCAAGCTGGGCTACGGCGCGCTCGTGCACGCGGCGTCCGCGCTGCCCGTGCCGGATGCGAAAGAGGTCGTGCCGAAGGTTCCGGCGACCTATCGCCTGCTCGGCACGCGCGTGGGCGGCGTGGACAACGCGCTCGTCGTCAGCGGCCAGCCGCTGTTCGGCATCGACACGCGCCTGCCCGGCATGCTGTACGCCACGTACGTGAAGTGCCCGGTGCCGGGCGGCCGTCCCGTCGAGGCGAACCTGGACGCCATCAAGCGCATGCCCGGCGTGAAGGCCGCGTTCCTCGTCGAAGGCACGGAAAACCTGAACGGCCTGCGGCCCGGCGTCGCGATCGTCGCCGACTCGACGTGGAACGCCTTCCGCGCCCGCAAGAACCTGAAGGTGACGTGGGACGAAGGCGAAGGCGCGCGCCATAGCTGGTCCGGCTTCCTCGCCGCCGCGCAGGCCGCGAGCGGGCAACCCGGCGCCGCCGTGATGCGCAAGGACGGCGACGTCGATGCGGCCCTCGCCGGCGCCGCGCGCACGGTCGAAGCGAACTACGTCTACCCGTTCATCTCGCACGCGAGCATGGAACCGCAGAACTGCACGGCGTGGTTCAAGCCGCGGGAGGGCACCCTCGAACTGTGGGCGCCCACGCAGAATCCGGGCGCCGGCCAGGCGCTCGTCTCCACGACATTCAACATCCCGAAAGACAAGATCCTGCTCCACATCACACGCAGCGGCGGCGGCTTCGGGCGCCGGCTGTCGTCCGACTTCATCGTCGAGGCGGCGGCGATCGCGCAGAAAGTGAAGGCGCCCGTCAAGCTGACGTGGATGCGCGAGGACGACCTGCAGCACGACCACTTCCGCGCCGGCGGCTTCCACTTCCTGCGCGGCGGCGTGGACGACCATGGCAAGGTCGTCGCGTGGCACGACCACTTCGTCACGTTCGCGAACCGCGTCGAGAAGAAGGAAAGCGACGGCGGCAGCGCGAGCGTGCTGCAGCCGGGCAGCGGCGGCAACCTGTCGGGCGATGAATTCCCGGGCCGCTGGCTCGCCAATTGCCTGATCGAGCAGACGCCGCTCGAATGCCGCATCCCGATGGGACCGTGGCGCGCGCCGGGCAGCAACGTGTTCGCGTGGGTGTTCCACAGCTTCATCGACGAACTGGCCCATGCGGCCGGGCGCGATCCCCTCGCGTTCCGCCTCGACCTCCTCGGCGACAATGACCTCGTGGCCGGTACGGGCGAGCGCGGCGTGCCGTACAACGTGGGCCGCATGCGCAACGTGCTGAAGGCCGTCGCCGAAAAATCCGGCTGGGGCCAGCGCAAGTTCGCGCGCGGCCAGGGGGCCGGCATCGCCTTCCACTTCAGCCACCGCGGCTACGTGGCCGAAGTGGCGGAGGTGACGGTGTCGAAGGAAGGCCGGCTGCGCGTGGACCGCGTCGTCGTCGTCGCCGACATCGGCGCGCAGATCGTCAACCTGTCCGGCGCCGAGAACCAGGTGCAGGGCTCCGTCATCGACGGCCTGTCCACGCTGATGTACCCGGCGCTCGACATCGACAAGGGCCGCATCGTGCAGAGCAACTTCCACGACTACGCCCTGCTGCGCATGCCGGACACGCCGACCACGATCGAGACGCACTTCCTCAAGACCGACTACCCCGTCACGGGCCTGGGCGAACCCGTGTTCCCGCCGCTGGCGCCGGCCGTCTGCAATGCCATCTTCGCCGCCACCGGCAAGCGCGTGCGCGAGCTGCCGCTGGCCAAGGCGGACCTGTCCTGGAGCTGATCCGGTGACGGTGGAAGACGCGTCCGACCTGCTGGGCCAGGCCGTCCGCCTGCACCAGCAGGGCCGGCTCGAGCAGGCGCAGGCCTTGTACCGGCGCGTGCTGGACCTCGACCCTTGCCAGTTCGACGCGCTGCACCTGCTGGGCGTGATCGAGCGCCAGCACGGGCATCCCGGCCGCGCCGTGGCGCTGATCGAGGAAGCGCTGCGGATCGACCCGCAGCAGGCGCGCGCCCATTGCAACCTGGGCGCCGCGCTGCAGGATCTCGGCCGCACCGGTGCCGCGCTGGCCAGCTACGAAGCGGCGCTGCGCCTCGATCCGGGCTATGCGCTCGCCTGGGACAACCGCGGCAACACGCTGCGCCGGCTCGGCCGCCTGGCCGACGCCCTGGACAGCTACGAACGCGCCCTCGGCATCGCCCCGGCGCTGGCCGACGCATGGTGCCACCGCGCCATCGCGCTGCACGACCTGGGACGCCATGCGGATGCCGTCGCGAGCGCCGAACAAGCGCTCGCCATGCGGCCCGCGTATGCGGACGCCTTCGTCGCGCTGGGCCATGCACTGCAGGCGCTGGACCACCACGCGGACAGCGTCGATGCGTACGACAGCGCGCTCGCGCTGGCCCCGCGGGCCGACACCTGGTGCGCTCGCGGCGCGGCGCTGAAGAAATCGGGCGACCTTGCCGGCGCCCTGCACAGCTACGAACAGGCGCTGGCCGTGCGGCCCGACTACGCGCTGGCCGAACACTATCGGGCGAACACGCTGCGCGGACTGGGGCAGCACGACGCGGCCGTGGCGTCGTACCGGCGCGCGCTCGACCTGGGCGCGGATGCGGACGAGATCCGGTTTTCACTGGCGGCGCTGGGCGAGGCGGAGCAGCCGGATGCGGCGCCGGCCGACTACGTGAAACACCTGTTCGACCAATATGCCGGCCGGTTCGACCGCCACCTCGTCGACGTCCTCGGCTACCGCACGCCGGCGCTGCTGGACGCCCTGCTCCGCCCGCACCTGGCCGCGCCACCCGTGCAGGCGGCGCTGGACCTCGGCTGCGGCACGGGACTGTGCGCGACTTTCCTGCGGCCGCTGGCGCGGCACGTCACCGGCATCGACCTGTCGCAGCGCATGCTGGACAAGGCGGCGGAACTGGACCTGTACGATGACCTGGCCTGCGCCGACATCGCCGACTGGCTGGCGGAGCGCCCCGCCTCGTGCGACCTCGCCGTCGCGGCCGACGTGCTCGTGTACCTCGGCGACCTCGCGCCGCTGTTCGCGCGGGTGCGGCGCGCGCTGCGTGCGCGCGGGCTGTTCGCGCTGTCGTGCGAGGCACTCGACGAGGACGATCGTGGTTACGCGCTCCAGCCGTCGAACCGGTTCGCGCATGCGCTCGATTACGTGCAGCGCACCGCGCAGGCGGCCGGGTTCGACGTCCTCGCGGCGGAGCACGCGGTATTGCGCAAGGATCACGGCCGCGACATCGCCGGCCACCTCGTGCTGCTGCGCGCGGCGTAATCAGGCAGTTGGCACGCCCGGGCCGCTGTCGCTCACGCACAGCCGCACCACGCCGTCCACGCGCATCGGCGTCTGAATCAGGCGACGGAGAGTGCGACCATCCCGATCTCGCCCAGCCGCACCGGCACCGCCCCGCGCGCGACCATGCGGTCGAGCGCGCGGCGGCCGTCGCCCGGATTCACGTCGACGGCGCGCATCGCTTCCGGCACGACAAGTGTGTCGAAGCCTTCTTCCAGCGCATCCGTGACGGTGTTCAGCACGCAGTAATCGGTCGCGAGACCCACTACCGTCACGCGCTCCACACCGCGCGCGCGCAGCTGCGCCGCGAGGTCGGTGCCGCCGAACGCGGAATAGGCGTCCACGGCCGCCGTGTCGGCCTTCGAAATCACGATGGCCTCGTCGGGCAGCGCCAGCTCGGCCGCGAATGCGGCGCCCGGCGTGCCGGCCACGCAATGCGGCGGCCACGGCCCGCCCTGGGCCCCGAACGAGCAGTGGTCCTGCGGGTGCCAGTCGCGCGACGCGAAGATCGGCAGGGCTTGTGCCTGGTACAGCTCGATCAGGTGGTTGATCGGCGCGACCACTTCATGGCCGCCCGCCACGCCGAGCGCCCCGCCGGGCAGGAAGTCGACCTGCATGTCGATGATCAGCAGGGCATCCTGCTTGTCGAGGTGGATGGCACTCATTGAACTCTCCTGGAAGCGGTCGCGGACCGCGATGCCTTATTGTCGCGCAAACTCAATGGCGCGTCTCGCGGGCGGCGATGGCGGCGGCATGGGCCGGATCGGGATCGTGCCCGCCGTGCCGGTCGAGGATCGCGGCGGCCCGCTCGGCCAGCGCGGCGTCGGCGGCGTTCACAGTGACCTGGCAGTCGCGCACGTCGTCCTGCGCCACCGGTGCGTACGTGTGCGAATAGGCCGTCTTGCCCGTCACCGCGGGCGCATCGCCGACGGTGAAATTGCCCTGCACGGGACCGGTCTCGTCGATGCGGACGTCGATCGCGACGTCGTCGGCCGCGATGCCCGCGTCCAGCAGTTCGGCACGCGCCAGTTCGGCGGCCGTCACGTGCTTGAAGGTGCGTACGATGGCTTGCTGCATGGTGTTCTCCCGAATGGTTCACTTTGCAATCACCGTACCAGAATCCCGCGCCGCGCGGCGCCCGCCGCTCCCCCGTTTCCTCCGCGCTATTTTCCACCAGTGCGGCATCGTTCTGCCGATTTAGTACAATCAGGCAACACCCAGCCGTTGCACCGTGCGTCATAACTTTTCAATAACACCATCCCAAGAGAACAAAAAATGAAAATTTCTGCCCGGATTGCTTCCTCCCGCCCGCTCGCCACCACCGCC
Organism: Massilia sp. Masssp94; assembly: GCF_059491305.1. Lineage (NCBI taxonomy): Bacteria > Pseudomonadati > Pseudomonadota > Betaproteobacteria > Burkholderiales > Oxalobacteraceae > Massilia > Massilia sp. Masssp94. The sequence continues at coordinate 5,472,689 of NZ_CP168501.1, read as the reverse complement.
ATGCACGGCCGCGTGGAAACCTTGCGCAGCCAGGGCGAGACCGTGATCGACTTCTCCATCGCCATCTCGCACTTCCCGGCGCCGCGGCCGGTGCTGGACGCGGTGGCGGCGGCGATCGAGCGCGAACGGATCATGCCGTACACGAGCGTGGTCGGTGCACTGGACGTGCGGACCCGGCTGGCGGCCAAGCTGAAAAAGGAAAACGACATCGACGCGGGCACGGACGAGATCATCGTCACCAACGGCGCCAAGCAGGGGTTGTACGAAGCGCTGTATGCGTTGAGCGATCCGTACGACACCGTCCTGATCTTCAAGCCCCACTGGCCGGCGTATGTTGCTACGTCACAACTATTGGGCCTGCGGACGATCCTGGCCGATCTCCCTGAGGAAATCACGCCGGCACTGCTCGACGGCCTCGGCAAGCCGGACATCGTCATCATCAATAACCCGCACAATCCCACCGGCAAGGTGTACACTCGCCGGGAACTGGAACACCTTCGTGCATGGGTGGAGCGCATCGGGGCCCGGGTGATCGTCGACGAAAGCTACGAACACCTGATCTTCGATGGCGGACACACCAGCCTGGCGGCCTTGTGCGACTGGCGGAACATCGGCGTGGTAACGCTGTTTTCGGCCTCGCAGAGCTACGCCATGATGGGCTGGCGGGTCGGCTTCGCGCTGGCGCCCGCCGAAGTGGTCAACGCGATGCAGACGTTGCAAGGCCCGATCACGGCGGCCGCGCCGCATTTGTCGCAGGTAGCCGCCCACGTCGCGTTCGCGACCGGTGCGCCGCGCGCGATGATGGCGGACTACCGTGACCGGCGCGACCTGGCGGTGCGGCTGTTTGCCGAGGTCCCCTGGATCGTCATGCACGCGCCGGCCTCCGGTCCGTACCTGTGGGGAGACGTGCGCAGCCTGACGCTGGACACGGTCGGCTTTGCCGAAGCGTTGCTCGAGGAACAGAGGGTGGCGGTCATGCCGGGCGAGGCGCTGGGCGTGCCCGGCTACATCCGGCTCGGCTATATTTCGGACGACGTGACGACCTTGCGCGAAGGCATCCGCAGGATCATCGAATTTGGGAATGCGTTTGTTGCCCAAAAGGCGGCAGATTGAAGATAGACAAATGACATCTGGCTTGAGCCGCTTCCGGCTGAACAGCCTGCGCAGCCGGCTCATGTTGCTGGTCGCGCTGGCGATCACGCCGCTGGCGGTGATGACGATCCTGTCCGGGATCCGCGAACGCGAACATGCCATCAAGGCATCGGAAGAAAACCTGCGCCGTCTGACGGGCATGGCGGCCGCCAACGAAGCCCAGTCGATCGAGGGTGCGCGCCAGATCCTCGTCGACCTGGCCAGCGTCCCGGACCTGATGGGCGACACGGCGAAATGCACGTCGCTGCTGTCCGACGTCCTCGACCGCAACGAGGGCTTCGTCAACTTCGGCCTCATCCAGCTCAACGGCGACGTCACCTGCAGCGCCGTCCCGCTGCTTCACCCCGTCAACCTGGGCGACCGCAGCCACTTCCGCCGCGCCATGTCGGAACGCAGGTTCATTGCCGGCGACTACGTGTTCGGCCGCGTCATCAAGAAGCACACGATCAACCTCACCTATCCCGTCATCGACCGCAGCGGGAAAGTCCTCGCCGTCGTGTTCGCGGCGATGGACCTGGAAGGGCTCGACACCTTCATCAACGACATCAACCTGCCGCCCGGTTCCGTGCTGGCGACGGCGGACGCGCGCGGTACCATCATTTCGCGCCGCCCCGATCCGGAACGATTCTTCGGCACCAGGCTGTCGCCGGCGATGCAGGAAGCGCTGAACACGGCCGGGCAGCGCGCGGTGACGGTCCGCGGCGACGACGGCGTCGAGCGCCTGCACACGTTCGCGCGCGTGGGCGCGCCCGCGCTGACCGACTACACGGTCACGATCGGCATCCCCACCGAGACGATCCTGTCCGCCGCGCGCCACGACCAGATCATGTCCCTGCTGGGCCTTGCGGCGACCACGCTGCTCGCCATGCTGGCCGCGTGGCTCGTGGGCGACGTGCTGATCGTCCAGCGCGTGCGCAAGCTGATGGGCACCGCCGAGCGCATCGCGGCCGGCGACCTGGAAGCCCGCTCCGGCATCGCCTACGGCCACGAAGAGATCGGCAACCTGGCCCAGGCGCTGGACCGCATGGCGGCCGCGCTGCAGAAGAAAGAAACGGCCCGCTCGCTGGCCGAGCGCGAACTGCGCGCCGCCGACCAGCGCAAGGACGAATTCCTCGCGATGCTCGCGCACGAGCTGCGCAACCCGCTGGCGCCGATCAGCACGGGCGCACACCTGCTCAAGCTGCTGCACTCCGATAACGCCCAGATCACGCAGACCTGTTCCATCATCGTGCGCCAGGTCGATCACATGACGAGCCTCGTCGACGACCTGCTCGACGTATCGCGCGTGACGCGCGGCCTCGTGTCGCTGGCGACGCAGGTGCTGGACTTCAAGCGCGTCGTCGACGATGCGGCCGAGCAGATCCGCCCGCTGATCGCGGCGCGGCGCCACCGCGTCGTGATCGAGCTGCCGCCCGCGCCCGCGTACGTCAAGGGCGACCACAAGCGGCTCGTGCAGGTGTGTGCGAACCTGCTCAACAACGCAACCAAGTACACGCCGGAAGGCGGCACCATCCACCTGCGCGTGGACGCGGACGGCAACGACTACGTGCTGACCGTGGCCGACGACGGCATCGGCATGGAGCCGGTCCTCGTCGAACGCGTGTTCGACCTGTTCACGCAGGCCGAGCGCACGCCGGACCGCTCGCAGGGCGGCCTCGGTCTCGGCCTCGCCCTCGTGAAAAGCCTCGTCGAGCTGCACGGCGGCGAAGTGAAGGCCTACAGCGCGGGCCTCGGCAAGGGCTCGACGTTCACGGTACGCCTGCCCCGCTACACGCAGGACGTCGTGCTGGCGCCGGCGCCCGTCGTCGGCGAAGAACACCGCGACGGCGGCGTACCGCTGCGCATCCTGCTCGTGGACGACAACGTCGACGCCGTCCACACCTTGCAGCTGTTCCTGCGCTCCGGCGGACACCGCGTGGAAGTCGCGTACTCCGCCACGGACGCGCTGGAACTGGCGAAATCGTTCGTGCCGGAAGTCTGCCTGCTCGACATCGGCCTGCCCGACTTCGACGGCAACGAACTGGCGCGGCGCCTGCGCATGCTGCCGCAGGCGGCCGGTGCCACGCTGATCGCGATGACGGGCTACGGCCGCCAGCAGGACCGCGAGACGTCGATGGCGGCCGGGTTCGACCACTACCTCGTCAAGCCGGTGAATACGATGCAGCTGGCGGACATCCTCGCCGCGGCCGCCGAGGCGAACATCCGGCGTTAACGCGTCTGCGTATCGCGTTGATGGACTGGGAAACCCATCTTACGATGCTGCAAAACTATCGCCACGTGGTTTCTCTCAACATCTGCGAATACTGATCTCGCATAAATGTACTCGTGCCTTCCGGTCGAGAATCGCGGATGGGCAACCGAGGAGAGAAACATGGCAGCTGATGTCTATTTGCAAATTGATGGCGTCAACGGGGAATCGAACGACGACAGGCACAAGGGATGGATCGAGATCGTGGCCGTTGACTGGGGTGTCACCCAACCGACTGCCGGCACCGTGTCGACCGCTGGAGGCCACACAGTCGGGCGCGCTGTCTTCGATGCGATCCGGATTACGAAGGCGATTGATCTCGCTTCTCCAAAACTGATGGAACTGGCGGCCCAGGGCAAGACGATCCCGAAAGCCAAGCTCGAATTCTTCCGCGCGGACGGCTCCGGCGCGCTCAAGTATTACGAGGTCATGCTGGAAAGCGTGCTGGTGTCCAGCAGTAAAAAATCCTGGGGCGGATCTGGCTTGGTGCTTGACCAGTTCACACTGCACTACGCCAAGATCGCCGAGAAATACACCCAGCAGAAAATAGGCGGCGGTGCCGGCGGAAACACGTCCGGCGGATGGGATCTGGCAGCGAACAAGACCGCCGCCTGACAGGATGAGGTGACCTCATGCTCCATGTGGACACGCAAGGCTACATCGTCAATGCACGTGTACAGCGGGCGCCGCGTCCACTGATCGAGCGCGGCGTTTTACAGCGGGTCAATGGGATCATCGTTCACCAGACCGGCGGCGGGTCTGGCGCCTCGACCTTGAATAGCTACACGATGCAAAACGCGAACGGCGCTCATTTTTTGATCGACAAGGATGGAACGATCCATCAGACCGCATCGTTATTCCGGCAGACCTGGCATGTGGGTAGACTTCGAGCGCGGTGTCTCGCTGAGCATCGTTGTAGCCCGACCGACCTTCATACGCTGAAACACTTCAGTCCAAAGACCGAACACCGGATGGAAATGGCGAAGCCCACGCCTCAGCGTTATCCCTCGAACGAGGACAGCATCGGGATTGAGATCGTTGGTGCCGTGGTAGCCGGCAAAGGTCGGAACGCGGCCGAGCAGGGAGTCTACGAAACGGTGAATGAACAGCAAAACGCGTCGCTTCAGTGGCTGATCGCCGAGCTCACCTCGACTTTCGGCGTGCCGATGAGTGAAATCTTCCGGCACCCGGTCGTCTCCCGCAAGAACCCGACGGAAGCCGAAAGCGCATCATGGTAGTCGCTGCACTCCTCTTGGCCGTGACGGCAAGCGCGTCCATAGCAATGGGCGATGGTTCTGGTACCGAACCAATAATGCGCAAGACACATCTTCCGCCGATCAGCGCAGTCACCAGTCGGAACAGCGGCGCGATCTCTCCAGCGGCAGGTGAACCTGCGGCGCAATGCTCTGGTTTCAAGCTCAGCGATCAGGAAATCCGCGAGTACATCGGCAAAGCGGGCGAAGTCTCAGAACACGATTACTTTCATATGCTCGACTGGTCGCCCTGCTATGCGAGCGGAGAAGTCACCTTCAAGAACGGCGCCAGGGGTATCTGGGCAATCCAGCAGTATCGTGCCGGCTCGCTTAAACTGGGCAACGGTCAAACCTTATACCTGTATTGTCCGAGATGCCGGGCCGACGCTTTCCCGCCTGCCGACGAATAATCAGGCCACGGCGGGTTGGTTGAACGTGTAGGCACGCGCAACCGTACCGTGGTCATCCGCACCATCCCTTATCATCGACCGTGAAAGGAGATGATATGGAGACCATCGAAGTCATCCTGGCGATGCTGCTCGCCGTGATCGCCAGCGGCTACGTGGCGCGGGTGCTGCCCATCGCCCTGCCCCTGCCGCTGATCCAGGTCGCCGCGGGCGCCGTCATCTCGGGCGTTTTCCGCCATGGCATCGCGCTGGAGCCGGACATCTTCTTCCTGCTCTTCCTGCCCCCGCTGCTGTTCGTGGACGGCTGGCGCATCCCCAAGATCGGCCTGTTCCGCGACAAGGCGACGATCCTGGAACTCGCGCTGGGCCTCGTGCTGTTCACCGTCGTCGGTGCCGGCTACCTGCTGCACTGGATGATCCCCGCGATGCCGCTGGCCGTGGCTTTCGCGCTGGCGGCCATCGTCGCGCCGACGGACCCCGTCGCCGTCTCGTCGATCACCGCGCGCGTGCCGATGCCGCCGCGGCTCATGCACATCGTCGAGGGCGAGAGCCTGCTCAACGATGCGAGTGGTCTCGTGTGCTTCCGCTTCGCCGTCGCCGCGGCCGTGACCGGACACTTCTCGCTGGCGCAGGCGAGCCTGACGTTCTTGTGGGTGGCGCTGGCGGGCGTCGCGGCCGGCATCGCGATCACGTTCGCCATCACCCGCGCGCACGGCATCCTGCAGCGCCGCTTCGGCGAGGAGGACGGCGTCCCGGTGCTGATCAACCTCCTGACGCCGTTCGGCGCCTACCTCGTGGCCGAACGCCTGGAGGCATCGGGCATCCTCGCGGCCGTGGCGGCCGGCATCACGATGAGCTACCTGGAATTGTCGGGCGGGGCGACGCCGGGCACGCGCATCCGCCGCAACGTCATCTGGGATGCCCTGCAATTCACGTTGAACGGCACCATGTTCGTGCTGCTGGGCGAACAACTGCCCGACATCGTACGCGGCGCGCTGCACCCGGCCGGCGGCACGCCGTACGATCTGTGGTGGCTCGTCAGCCGCGCGCTCGCGTTCAGCCTGGGGCTCGTGCTGCTGCGCTTCGCGTGGGTATGGATTTCGCTGCAGCTGACGATCCTGAACCGCAAGCGCCTGGGCCGCCAGGTCTTCAAGCCGAAACTGCGCGTGATGCTGGCCACGTCGGTGGCGGGCGTACGCGGCGCGCTGACGATGGCCGGCGTGCTGACCCTGCCGCTCGCGCTGCCGAACGGCGATCCGTTCCCCGCGCGTCACCTGGCGATCTTCCTGGCCAGCAGCGTGATCGTGGTGTCGCTGCTGCTCGCCAGCGCCGCGCTGCCCGCCCTGCTGCGCGGCCTGGAGATGCCGGCCGAGCCGGATGCGAAATGCAGCGAGGACGATGCGCGCCACGCGGCCACGCTGGCGGCCATCGCCGCGCTGGAACGCGCGCAGCAGGCCGACGGCCAGGACGACAACCGGGCCGTGGCCCACGTGCTGCGGCTGTACCGGCACCGCCTGAACGCGACCGACACCGCGGGCGGCAATGGCGACGCACAGGCACTCAAGCGCACGGAGCACAGCTACCGGCTGCTCGCGCTGAATGCGGAGCGGGACACGGTACTGCGCCTCGCGCGCCGCATGGATATCTCGGACGAGACGGCACGCAGGCTGCTGCGCCAGATCGACTTGCTGGAGGCGCGGTATCAACAAAACTGAGCAACAGGACTAGTCGGCGGTTCCCAGGCTGCTGCGCAACCAGTCGCGCCCCCGCCCGTCCAGCGCTTTCGCGATGACGTCGGGCGGCAGGCTGTACACGGTGGCCCACGTCGCGCGGCCGTCCGGCGCGTTGGACGGGAAGCTCGTCGTCTCGATCGGCCAGTGGTACTTGCGCTTGAGCGCGCGGACGATGGCGGCCAGCGTCACGCGGCCGCGCAGCGGCTCGGCGCCCGCCTGGTCGGCGTTGGACAGCAGGATGGCAAGCACCATGCCGCGCGCGGTGCGCGGGCCGGGGAAGATGGGTGATTTGCTGGGCATGGCGCCATTCTAACGGGCCTGCACTACGTTAGTTCGCGAACGGTGCGCGACGAAGGCCGGCGTAGACTGGCGGCAGCCTCACTGCGAACGACGAGTCCCCGATGAAGAGCGAAGACCACGCCTTGCACGACCCGGTGCCGAACACCGATCCGCCTGCCGCCGCCAGGGCCGCGGGCCTGCGCTACGTCCACGACGACCGTCCGGGCATCTTGCGCGAGCCGGTCAAGGACGGCTTTCGCTACCTCGACGCGAAGGGCGAACCCGTCGAGGACGAGGCCACCCTCAAGCGCATCAAGTCGCTGGCGATCCCTCCCGCGTGGACGGACGTGTGGATCTGCCCCCAGGCCAACGGCCATCTGCAGGCGACGGGCCGCGACGCGCGCGGACGCAAGCAGTACCGCTACCACCCGAAATGGCGCGAGGTGCGCGACGAGGTCAAGTACGAACGGATGATCAAGTTCGGCAAGGCGCTGCCGCAGATCCGCAAGGAAGTCGACCGCGCGCTGTCCCTCCCCGGCCTGCCGCGCGAAAAAGTCCTCGCGACGATCGTCTACCTGCTGGAAGCGACGATGATGCGCATCGGTAACGACGAATACGCCCGCGAGAACAAGTCGTACGGCCTGACCACGCTGCGCAACCGCCACGTCAGGATCGACGGCAGCGAAGTCGGGTTCCGCTTCCGCGGCAAGAGCGGCGTATACCACGACGTCAAGGTGCACGACCGGCGCCTCGCCCGCATCATCCAGCGCACGCGCGACCTGCCCGGCCAGGATCTGTTCCAGTACCTCGACGAAGATGGCGAAACGCACACGGTGGGATCCAGCGACGTGAACGACTACCTGCGCACGATCACCGGCGAGGATTACACGGCGAAGGATTTCCGCACGTGGTCCGGGACCGTCCTCGCCGCGATGGCGCTGCAGGAATTCGAAGCCGTCGATTCCGACACGCAGGCGAAGAAGAACGTCGTGCGCGCCATCGAATCCGTCGCGGAACGACTGGGCAACACGCCGTCCGTCTGCCGCAAGTGCTACGTGCACCCGGCCGTGCTGGACGCCTACCTCGACGGCACGATGCTCGAGGGCCTGCGTGCCCGCGCCGAGGAAAGCCTCGTCGAGGACCTGAAGGACCTGCAGCCCGAAGAGGCGGCCGTGCTCGCGATGCTGGAACGGCGCCTCGCGCAGGAGACCGCCGCCAACGACCTGGCCGTCAAACGGCGCGCCGCCTGAATCCAACCAACGAAAGGAACCCCATGAGCAGCATCGAACTCGTCGCCGGTTTCGGCCACCAGGTGACGGGGGTGACCGTCGCCGAGGACGGCCGCATCTTCGTCAACTTCCCGCGCTGGACCGAGGACACCGCGGTGTCCGTCGCCGAATTGAAGGATGGCCGGCTGCGCCCGTACCCGGACGAAGGCTGGAACGGCTGGCGCAACGCGAAGAAGGACGAGGTGACGCCGCACGACCACTGGGTGTGCGTGCAGAGCGTCGTCGCCGACCAGCGCGGCAGCCTGTGGGTGCTCGACCCGGCCGCGCCGGCGCAGGCGCACCTGGTGGCCGGCGGCGCGAAGCTCGTGCGCATCGACCTCGCGACCGACAAGGTGACGCAGACGATCGCCTTCGACGAGGACGCCGCGCCGCAAGGCTCCTACCTGAACGACGTGCGCTTCTCGAGCGACGGCAAGGTCGCTTACATCACCGATTCCGGCGTGCGGGGCGCGCTGCTCGTCGTCGACATCGCGTCCGGCAAGGCGGCGCGCGTGCTGGACGGCCACCCGTCCACGCAGATGAAGAAGGGCCTGGACGTGACGGCCGACGGCAAGGTCCTGCGCCGCCCGGACGGCCGCGGCGTGGAATTCTCGGCGGACGGCATCGAGCTGTCCGGCGACGGCAAGTACCTGTACTGGCAGGCGATCAAGGGCGACGAGCTGTATCGCATCCCGACGGCCGCCCTCACCGGTCCGGGGTTCCGGGGCGAGGATGTCGGCGCACAGGTCGAACCGTACGGGAAGAACGGCGTCAACGACGGCCTCCTCATCGCGCGCGGCACGGAGCTCATGTACCTGACGTCCGTGCAGGACGATGCGATCAAGGTGCGCGACCTGTCCGAAGGCCCGTCGGCGCAGGCGCGCATCGTCGTGCAGGACGAGCGGCTGCGCTGGCCGGATACGTTCGGCCAGGGACCGGACGGGACGATCTACGTGACCACGTCGCACATCCAGGACTCGGCGTTCTTCAAGCCGGAGGCGCCGGCGGCGTTGCCGACGCAATTGTGGAAGGTCGTGGTTTAACCGGTCAGTCCGAACGCCCCCGGCCGCAACCACCCGCGCACGATCCGGAACCGCCACGTCCGCTCCACCGGCGGCGTGCGTTCCGGCTCGGCCGCCTCCCAGTCCACCTCGACGACACCCTGCAGCTGCAGCACGTCGCCGGTCGCGAAGTCGGCCACCACGATCGCCGCGCGCGGCTCCGCCAGAAAATTGCCGAGCGTGTTGAAGTAGCGGTTGCCCGCGTAATCCGGCACAGCGAGCACGTCGCCATCCAGCCGCGCGAAGCCGGCCGGGCCGCCCCGGTGCGAGACGTCCAGGCCCGCGGCACCGTCCTGCGCATCGGCGCCGCTGGCGCTGGCCACGAACAGCGTGGGCGTCGCCGCCAGCATCGCGCGCGCCCGTGCCGGCAGGTCGGCATCGAATGCCGTCACCGGGCCGGCCGTGCGCTCGACCGGCTGCAGCGCGCGCACGTGGATGTAGCGCGGGCAGTTGCCGAACGATTGCGCGACGTCGACCGCGAATCCGGCCTCTCCGCGTATCGCGACGATGCCATTCAGCCGGTTGCGCCGGCGCGTGGCCAGGTCGATGCCGAGCATGCCCACGTTCGAGCCGGCCACCAGCCGCGCACGCACGGGATCGCCGGGCGATGGCAGCGCGGCCACGTCGAGGCGCGCCGGATCGGGCGAGCTGGCGAAGCCCGGCGGCCCCTGCACAAGAGTCGCCAGCGGCCAGCCTTCGTCGTCCGCGACGGCCAGGGCCACGAACGGCAGCAGCGGAAAAAAGGTCCGGTGCTGGTCCGGCATGCGGTTGCGGATCGGCGCGTTGAACGGGTCGACGCCGGCCAGCGCCTGCGCGATCAACTCGCCTTTGTGGAACGGCATCGGGATACGGTCGCCATCCATGATCGCCTCACTCCCCCGGCATCGCGACGAAGCCCGGCAGCGCCTCCACGCGGGCGATCCACGCGCACACCCGCGGGTACGGATCGAGCGCGATGCCGCCTTCCGGTGCGTGCGCGATATAGCTGTAGCAAGCGACGTCCGCGATCGTGGGCGCGGTGCCGGCGAGCCACTCGCGCGTGGCCAGCTCGCCTTCCATCAGGCCCAGCACGCGGGCGGCCAGCGCCTGCGACAGCGGCGCCGGCACGCCGGTGTCGTAGAACCGGGCCGACACGCGCGCGGCGGCCGGGCCGAACATGATCTCGCCCGCCGCCTGCGACAGCCAGCGCTGCACGCGGGCGGCGCCGACAGGGTCTTCCGGCAGCCAGGCGCTGCCCGGCGCGTAGCGCTTCGCGAGGTAGACGAGGATGGCGTTGCTGTCGGCCAGCACCACGTCGCCGTCCTGCAGCACCGGGATCTGGCCCAGAGGATTCAGCGCGCGGAACGCGGGCGACTTGCGCACGTCGGCCGGGCTGTCGGCGAAGTCGTAGGTCAGGTCGAGCAGGTGCAGGAACAGCCGGGCGCGGTGCGTGTGGCCGGACAGGGGGGTGCCGTGGAGGATGCGGGTCATGGTCGTCTCTGTGGTCGTTGTCGGTCCCTGCATCGTAGCGCCGGACCATTCACGCCGGAATCCGGCATAATGACAATTCAGCATTCCGACTTTTGCAATAATCATGGACCGACTCGACGAGCTGCACGTGTTCCTCGCCATCCTCGACGCGGGCAGCATGGCGTCCGCCGCGCGCAAGCTGGGCCGCTCGCCGGCGGCCGTCACGCGCATCCTGGGGACGCTGGAAAGCCGCGCCGGCGCCCGGCTGTTCGAACGCAGCACGCGCCGCCTCACGCCGACGGAAACAGGCCTGCGCCTCGCGGAACAGGCGCGCCGCCTGCTGGCCGACTACGACGCCGCGCTGCAGCCGCCCGGCGCCGGCACGCCGCGCGGCCTGCTGCGGCTCACGGCGCCCACCGTGTTCGGCCGCCGCCACGTGGCGCCCGTCGTCACGCGCTTCCTCGCGCTGCATCCGGACATCCAGGTCGACCTGACGCTGTCCGACCGCAACGTGGACCTGATCGAGGAAAGCATCGACGCCGCGCTGCGCATCGGCGCGCTGGCCAACCTGAGCCTCGTCGCGCGCCGGCTGGGCGAGGTGCGGCGCGTGACGGTCGCGAGCCCCGCCTACCTCGACCGGCGCGGCACGCCGGCGGTCCCGGCCGACCTCGCTGGCCACGAATTGATCATGTCGACGGCCGTACGCAGCGTGGCCGAATGGCGCTTCCGCGCGGACGGCCGCGAGCACGTGGTGCGCTACAGCCCGCGCCTGCGCATGAACGATACGGAAGCCATGCTGGCGGCCGCACGCGACGGCTTCGGCATCGCACGGGCGCTGTCGTACCAGGTCGAGCCGGATTTGCGGGCCGGCGTGCTGCGCCGCCTGCTCGTGGACTACGAGCCGGAACCGGCGCCCGTGCACCTCGTCATGCCCAGCAGCCGCCACATGGCGCCGCGGCTGCGCGCGTTCGTCGACTTCGCGGTGCGGGAATTCGCGGCGCTGGACGTGATCCGCTGACGCGCCGTCCGTGCGCGGGCGCACAACCGCTTATACTCGACGGCTACACACCGACAGGGGATACGCATGACGCAGAAGATCATCGGGATGCTGGGCGGGATGAGCTGGAAAAGCTCGGCCGAATACTATCGCCTCATCAACGAGGGCGTGCGCGACCGTCTCGGCGGCCTGCATTCGGCGCGCAGCCTCATGTGGTCGTTCGACTTCGACGACATCGCCGTCCTGCAGCGCGAAGACCGCTGGGACGATGCGGCGCGGCTGATGGTCGAGGCGGCGCAGCGGCTGCAGCGCGGCGGCGCCGATTTCCTCGTCATCTGCACGAACACGATGCACAGGGCGGCGCCGCAGATCGAGGCCGCCGTCGACCTGCCCCTGCTGCACATCGCCGACCCGACCGCCGCGCGCATCAAGGCTGCTGGATACGAGCGCATCGGCCTGCTGGGCACCGCCTTCACGATGGAACAGGATTTTTATAAAGGCCGGCTGGCCGACAGGCACGGCCTGGAGGTGCTCGTGCCCGATGCGGACGATCGCGCCACGGTCCATCGCATCATCTACGAGGAGCTCGTGCAAGGACACATCGAAGCGGCGTCGCGCGAGGCCTACCGCGGCGTGATCCGGCGCCTGGTCGCGGCCGGCGCGGAAGCGATCATCCTCGGCTGCACCGAAATCATGCTGCTCGTCGGGCCCGAGGACAGCCCCGTGCCACTGTACGACACGACGGGGCTGCATGCCGAGGCGGCCGTCGCGCTGGCGCTGGGGTGATCGTCACCCGCTTGGTGCGATGTTGTGATTGAAGCGGAACAGGTTGTCCGGATCGTAGCGACGTTTCACCTGCACGAGCCGGTCCCAGTTCGTGCCGTACGCCTCGTGGATGCGCGCCCCCTCGTCCTGAGTCAGGAAATTGATGTACACGCTGCCGGCCGCATACGGCGCCACGGCCGCAAAGAACTCCCGTGCCCAGGCCACGCAGCGCGCGTCGTCGGCGGCATCGAGCCAGCGCCCGTGCACGTTCATCGCATACATCACATTGCGGTGCGGATACGCGGTGGCGTCCACGGCCGGCTCGTTCGCGCGGCCGCCGATGAGGCCCAGGAAGATCTCGCACTGCGGCGTCGGCACCGCGGCGGCGTAGCGCAGCACGAGGTCGACGGCCTCGTCGGACAGCGTGGTGAAGTTGTGCGACTTCCAGTAATTGCGCGCGCCCGGCGCCAGCAGGGGGTCGAACGTCTTCTGCCACGCCGCGTACGGGACGGCGCCCACGTGTTCGCCCAGCACGTCGCCGAACGACCGCACGGGCGCCAGCACCGGCTCCGCTTCCTCCGGCGGGCGTGGCGAGAACACGGCCAGCGCGACGATGTCCTGGCCGTGCACGGCCTGCGGCAGGAACGGCAGCGGCGGCGCCTTGCGTAATACGGCCCAGATCGAGACGTCGTTCGGCAGCGTGTCCACGTAGTCGCGGTAGCGCCGCAGCACCGCTTGTCCCTGCGCTGCCGGGAACACGACCAGCCCGGCCGTGACGAGCGGCCCGACGGCGTGCAGCGCGAATTCGAAGCGCGTGACCACGCCGAAGTTGCCGCCGCCGCCGCGGATCGCCCAGAACAGATCCGGCTCCTGGCGCGGACCGATGTGGCGCCGGCGCGCGTCCGCCGTGACGATCTCGGCACCCACGAGGCTGTCCACCGTGAGCCCCAGCATGCGCGACAGCCAGCCGAAGCCGCCGCCCAATGTCAGGCCCGCCGCGCCCGTCGTCGAGTTGATGCCGAGCGGGACGGCGAGGCCGCAGGCCTGCGTCTCGTGGTCGACGTCGGCCAGCAGCGCGCCGCCGTCGACGTACGCGAGGCAGGCGTCCGGGTCGACGTGGACACTCCGCATCCCCGACAGGTCGATCACGAGCCCGTCGTCGCAGATCGCATTGCCGGCGATGTTGTGGCCGCCGCCGCGCACGGCCAGCGGCAGGCCGTGGTCGCGCGCGAACGCGACGGCCGTGCACACGTCGGCCGTGCCGGCGCAGCGCGCGATCAGCGCCGGCCGGCGGTCGATCATCGCGTTCCAGATCTGCCGCGCGCCATCGTAGTCCGGGTCGCCCGGCTGCAGCAGCGGCCCTCTCAGCGCCGTCCGCAGGCCGTCGACCACTTCGTTCTTCAAGCCCGTCATGTCGTCCTCCCCATGTCCCCGCCTCCTTGCAGCATAGGAGACCGCGCGGACGTTGCAAGGAAGCTGGACCATGAAACTAGTCGTTCCGTACTGGGTTTGCCACGCATAAACAGGAGGTTTGTCTAGCGAAACCGGGACACTCGGCTGATGCCCGCGAATTTCTCTATCGATAGACTTGTTCCCAAGCATTGACACTAAGAAAACTAATATCTGGTCTGAGTCACGCAGGGAGCAAACAACATGAATGAGCTCGACGCCTTTCTCGCACTCGCCGGCATGCTGGCGACGAATCCCCGCACGGTGGTGTTGTTCGTGCTGCTCGTGGTGGCCGCCGTGCTGGACGTGCGCCACCAGCGCATCCCCAACTGGCTGACGATGGGCGGCCTGGCCTTCGGCCTCGGCTACAGCGTGTTCGTGCCGTTCTGGGGCGACCACGGCATCCTGTGGGCGCTGGCCGGCGCCGGCGCCGGCTTCGCCGTCCTGTTTCCGCTGTGGCTGCTTCGCCTCACGGGCGCAGGCGACGTCAAGCTGATGGCGATGGCCGGTTCGCTGCTCGGCCTGCAGGCCATCCCGCTCGCCCTGATCGGCTCCTTTGCCGCCGGCGGCGCGTGCGCCATCGCCTTTGCGCTGGCCCACCGCAACCTGCGCGTCATGCTGGGCAACGTCATGCGGATCCTGCACCTGGGCGGCATCGCGGTGGCGGCCGGCGTTCCCGTCCGGATCGCGACGACGGGCTACGGTTCCGTCGGCAGGCTGCCGTACGGCGTCCCCCTCGCGCTGGGCACCATCACGACGACCGTCGCCGCGCACTTCGGTTTCCTCTGACTTCCGACACGACTCCGGTGACATCATGAAAAACGTCAAGGCATTCGCCCTGCTGCTGGTCGCAGCCGTCCTCGGCCTCGTGGCCGCCCTCTACGCCAACAACTGGGTCGACCGGCACAACAAGGTCGCGGCCAACAAGGTGGTCGTCGCCACCGTCGACATTCCGGCCGGCAGCCGGCTCGAACCGGAAATGCTGACGACGATCGACTGGCCCGCCACCGCGCTGCCGACAGGCGCGGTGGCCGATCCCGCCGCGCTGAAGGCCCGCGTCGTCAAGCTGGACGTGGTGCGCGGCGAGGCCATCATCGACGGCAAGCTGGCCCCGGCCGGCACGATGGGCGGCCTGTCCGCCGTCATCGCCGAGGGCAAGCGGGCGATGACGGTGCGCGTCAACGACGTCGTCGGCGTGGCCGGCTTCGCCCTCCCCGGGAACTACGTCGACATCCTCGTCCACGCCCAGCGCGACGAGGGCAAGGGCGAGACGAAGCCGATCAGCAAGACGGTGCTCGAACATGTGCTCGTGCTGGCCGTGGCGCAGGAAGCAGGCCGCGACGACACCAAGCCGAAGGTCGTCAACGCCGTCACGCTCGAGCTGTCGCTGGCCGACTCGGAAAAACTCGACCTGGCCCGCAGCATCGGCACCCTGTCGCTCGCCCTGCGCAACCAGTCGGACGAAGCGACCGTCAGCACAGCCGGCATCACCCGCACCGAACTGCTGGGCGAGCCGAAAGTCTTCAAGACCGCGGCGCCCGTCCGCGTGACGCCGCCCCGGCCGCGACCCGCCGCGCCGAGCCACTGCATCGAAGTCATCGAGATGCCGGATGGTTCGACCAGGCAGAGCTGCTTCAACTAGCAACCACGCAACCGGACAGGAGTCAATCGTGCGCCATACCGTCCTCACCACCCTCGCGGCCGCCGCGCTGTGCTGCGCCAACGCCGCCGCAGCGGCTTCGGCAGCGACCGCCCGGCACGACGCCGCCGCGCTGTGCCAGTGCACCGCCACTCAGGTCGAGCAGCCGTCGTATGTCACGCTCGGCAAGTCGACCGTCGTGATGCTGCCGTATTCGGTCATCCGCATGGCCGTCGGCGGCGCCCAGCCCGGCCAGCGTGCCGCCGTGGCGCAACCGGCCGCCCTGCCGGGCATGCCGGCGCCCGCCATGCCGGCCCCGGCGCCGGAACAGGATGGCGTGTCGGAAGTGCGCATCACGCTGCTGGCCCCCACGGAGCTGTTCGTCCTCGGCCGCAAGACGGGCGCGATGAACGTGATCCTGCAGGATGCCGACGGCCGCTGCCACCTGAAGGACATCGTCGTGACCGTCGATCCGGAAGCGCTGCAGTCGCTGCTGGCTGACCTGGTGCCGGACGAACGCGGCATCCGCGTCAAGGCCGCCGAAAACAGCCTCGTGCTGACGGGCGAAGTCAGCGACGCCGCGGTCCTCGACCAGGTGCTGGCGCTGGCCGCGTCCTACGGCGACGGCAAGAAGGTCGTGAACCTGCTGCACGTCGCGGGCGCCCAGCAGGTCATGCTCGAGGTGAAGATCGCGGAAGTCAGCAAGACGCTGCTCGACAAACTTGGTTCCAGCGTCGGCCTCGCCCGCAGCCGCAATGGCGGCACGGACACGTTCTCGCTGCTGTCGAACTTCCTCAGCGAAGGCGGCGGCTTCGCCCAGGCGATGCGGCTCGGCCGCACGACGCTGCAGGTCGACGGCCAGAAGGACGACGGCCTCGTGCGCGTGCTCGCGGAACCGAACATCATGGCCGTCAGCGGCCAGCAGGCCAGCTTCCTCTCGGGCGGCAAGATCTTCATCCCGGTCGCGCGCGATCCGGGCGCCGGCGGCTTCACGACGATCACGCTGGAAGAAAAGGAATTCGGCATCGGCATCAAGTTCACGCCGACGGTGCTGGGCGGCGCGCGCGTCAACCTCAAGATGGTGTCCGAGGTGTCCGACCTGTCGCAGACCGGCAACCCGTTCGCGACGATCAACGGCGTCACCTCGGTGCTGCCCTCGTTCACCGTGCGGCGCGCCGACACGACGGTGCAGCTGAACGACGGCCAGAGCTTCGTCATCGCGGGCCTCATCAAGAACAACACGACGGAGACGGTCAAGCGCTTCCCCGGCCTGGGCGAGATCCCCGTGCTCGGCGCGCTGTTCCGCAGCAGCGAATTCCAGAAGGACCAGACGGAGCTGATGTTCGTCGTCACGCCCCGCCTCGTCAAGCCGCTGGCCGCCACGCCGCGCCTGCCCACCGACAACCACGTGCCGCCGGCACGGGCCGACGTGTACCTCAACGGCAGCCTCGAAAGGAGCGACAAATGAAGACCCTCACCGTATGCGCGCTGGCGCTGCTGGCCGCCGGTTGCGCGGCGACCCCGACCCCGCGCTACGACATGCAGCTGGGCGCGGCCGTGCGCGAGGCCAGGCTGGCGATGACGATCGATCCCGCCGCGGGCAGCCGCCCCGACGAGGTCAAGGGCATCGACGGCCGCGCCGCGAAGGAAGCGATCAAGCGCTACCGGGATTCGTTCAAGGAGCCGCCGCCCGTCGTGAACGTCGTCAACATCGGCGGCGCGCTCGGCGCAGGCAACGGCGGCTCCGGCGGCCGGTGAACATGTTCCACTCACGATCAGCTTGAAAGGACACACCTGGACGAATGCGGAGCGCCGTCGGCTCCGATATGAAGTAGTAGCAGAAGCAGCAAGGGGCCGACCGCGGTCGACCCATGATTTTCCACCAACCAGTCATTGAAAGGACTTCGACATGGACATCCTGACCACCATGAAAACCCTGGCCGCCGACTTTGCACGCGAAGAAGAAGGTTCGCAAGTCGTCGAATACGGACTCATCATCGCCCTGGTGTCGATCGCGCTGGCCATCGGCCTCGCCAAGATCGCCGGTTCCGATCCGTTCTCGGCGTTGGCCACCAAGATCGGTAACTGCCTGAACGGCAACTGCACCCCTAGCGGCACCTAGACCGGGCCACCGTGGACCTGGTCCTCTGCCGGAAGCCAGGTCCACGAATCGCGAGAGGAGGAGGACGATCATGCGGTTCCTGATCAAACAGAGGAGAAACGAAGCGGGCGCGGTCATCGTCACCGTCGCGCTCCTGCTGTTCCTGCTGCTCGGCTTCATGGGACTGGCGCTCGATCTCGGCCATCTCTTCATCATCCGGACGGAACTGCAAACGTCGATGGACGCGTGCGCCCTCGCCGCCGCGCAGGAATTGAACGGCCAGCCCGATGCGCTGGCACGGGCCACCAATGCCGGCATCGCGGCCGGCAACGCGAACCGGGTCGACCTGCAGTCCGCGACGTGGAAAGGCAAGGGCCAGGTGACGGCCGCCGACATCACGTTCCGCGACCAGAACCACGACGTGGGCGCCACCAGTGCGACGGCGCGCTACGTACGCTGCAACCACACCCAGCACGACACGGCGACGAACCTCGTCCACATGGCCGGCCTGCTCGTCGGCTCCTCGGCGTTCGCCGCGAAGATGGACGTCGCCGCCCTGGCGGAAGCGACGACCACGCCGGCCCAGTCGGCCTGCCCCATGCCCCTCGCACTGAAACCGAAGGCGGGCGGCGCCAAACCCAATTACGGGTTCGTCAAGGGCGAATGGGTCACGCTGTTAAGCAAGAGCAATGCCTCAGCCGGGCAGATCGGCTGGGCGAACCTGGACGGCAGCAGCAGCGCCTCGGAAACGGAAGCAGAACTGAAAGGCTATTGCGGCACCAGGGTGGGCAGCAAGCTGGGCACGCCCGGTGTGCAGGGAACGATCGCGGATACCTGGAACACACGCTTCGGCATC
This sequence comes from Massilia sp. Masssp94, assembly GCF_059491305.1. Classification (NCBI taxonomy): domain Bacteria; kingdom Pseudomonadati; phylum Pseudomonadota; class Betaproteobacteria; order Burkholderiales; family Oxalobacteraceae; genus Massilia; species Massilia sp. Masssp94. The sequence goes on along the minus strand of NZ_CP168501.1, from coordinate 5,454,032 downwards.
TACAAGAACAACAGCGGACCGGATGTCGCGAGCCCCGATTTTACTGGCTACGTATATACCAAGGCCGGCACCTGGCAGGCTGGCAGCAATGCCTACAACGATTTCGTCGATCAGCGCCAGAGTTTTACCAACTGCGCCGCGTCGGTCAGTGCCTGTGAGAACCTGACCAAACTCAAACTCAACCAGTTCAAGACGGTCGCCACGGGCGGGCCGAACGGTGACCTCAAAAAGTACGGCAGCAACCGGCGGCTCGTCGTGGTGCCGGTCGTCGACGGCGGCAGCAACGTAATCGACTTCGCGTGCATGCTCATGCTGCAGCCGATTCCCTCGCCGTTCGACGACGTGCAGCTGGAATTCCTGGGCAACGCGTCGGATGCGGCCAGTCCCTGCACGGCCAACGGTCTCCCGGGCGGTCTCGCGGGGCCGCTCGTTCCCGTCCTCGTACGTTAGGAGTTCGCCATGAAGAACCACAAAGGCGTTGCGCTCGTCGAGTTTGCCCTGGTCCTGCCGCTGCTCGTCATGCTGCTGTTCCTGACGACGGAATTCGGCCGCGCCTACTACCAGTACGACACGATCACGAAAGCGGTACGGCAGTCGGCGCGCTACCTGTCGGTCCGCGCCCAGGGCACGGGCATCGCCAACGCCAGGAACATCATCGTCTACGGGAACCCGAACGGCACCGGCTCCCCGCGCATCGCGGGACTGACGCCGTCCAACGTGCCCGATCCCGTCTGGAGCACGACGGGCAGCTACCCGGTCATGAACACCGTCACCGTCAGCGTCACCGGATTCACGTTCGTGCCGATGGCCGGCAACGTGTTCGGCATGCGTCTCAACAACATCGTCTTCGGCACGATCCAGGCCACGATGCGGAGCCCGTCATGAACACCAGACAAAAGGGTTCGACCAGCGTCGAATTCGCCCTCGCCTTCCTGCTGCTCCTCGGCTTCGTGCTGGGCATCCTCGACTTTGCGCGCCTGCTGTACACGTGGAACGTCGCCGGCGAGACCGCCCGCGCCGGCGCCCGGTACGCCGTCGTGTGCGCGGATCCGACCGACAAGGCACGGATCCTCGCGACGATGCGGGGCCTGATGCCGCAGATTTCCGACATCGACGTCGCCTGGCAGCCAGCCAACTGCGATGCGACCAACTGCGAATCCGTCACCGTCTCGATCACGGGCCTGCAATTCCGCTGGATCGCGCCCATCCCGAGCCTGCTGGCCAGCCCGCTGGTGATGCTGCCCGGTTTTTCGACCTATCTCCCGCGCGAGATGATGACCTACAACCCCCTGCTCTGCTAGCCCATCGAGAGGACACCATGAAAATCGTAATCGTTTCCGAGGACAAGGCCTTCCTCAAGCTGGCGGCCTCGATCCTGGCCATCACGGGCCATGACATCATGAGCACGGCCGGCAACGCGGCCGAGCTGCGCACGCTCGCCAAGGCACTGGCGCCGGACGTGCTGCTGCTGGACGGCCGCGACGACAAGGCGCTCGACTTCGCCCAGATCGAGCGCACGACCCTGCAATGTCCCGGCGTGGCGGTGCTGCTGCTGTCCACCGCGCGCGCGCCCGGCTTCCTGATCGACGCGATGCGGGCCGGCGTGCGCGAGGTGCTGCCGTCCGTGCATCCCGGCGAGCTGCTGGCGGCCGTCGAACGCGCGGCCGTGAAGCTGTCGGCCGTGCGCACGGCCAACCACGGCAAGATCCACGCCTTCATCGGCACGAGCGGCGGCAGCGGCACGACGTTCCTCGCGACGAACTTCGGCTACCAGCTGGCGCAGGCGCACAAGGTGCTGCTGATCGACCTGAACCTGCAGTTCGGCGACGCGCTCAGCTTCCTGCAGGACACCCGCGCGGCGAGCACGATCACGGACCTGGCGCGCGACATCAACCGCCTCGATCCTCCCCTGCTGCAGGCCAGCACCATCAAGGTCACGCCCACGTACAGCATCCTCGCGGCGCCGGAAGAACCGGGCCAGGCCGCCGACATCCGCCCGGAGCACATCGACGCCATCCTCAAGTTGGCCGTCACGCAGTACGACTTCGTGCTGCTCGACCTGCCGCGCGTGGTGGATGCCATGCTGATGACGGCGCTGGACCAGGCCGCGTCGATCTTCCTCGTGCTGCAGGCCAGCGTGCCGCACCTGCGCAATGCCGACAAGCTGCTGTCCGTGTTCCGCTCGCTCGACTACCCGAAGGACAAGATCGAGCTGCTGCTGAACCGCTACGACAAGCGCGACGACATCACGCTCGACAAGATCCGGCGCACCCTGGGCGCGCACGAGATCCACATGATCGCGAACGGCTGGCGCCAGGTGAGCACGGCGATCAACCACGGCGTGCCGCTCGTGCAGTTGGAGCGCAAGCACGGCGTGATCCGTGGCCTGTCGGAACTGGGCGGCGCGATGGCGCCCGCCGCCGAGCCATCTGCCGCGGGATCGCCCGCAGGCCTGTTCGACCGCCTGTTCCGCCGCGCCTGACCCACCCACGGAGGATGCCATGTCCCTGCGCGATAAACTCAGCATGCCCGTCGCCGCGGATGCCGGCAAGACCGGCGCCCAGCAGGCGATCCTGCGCGACGCCTACAAGCAGCTGAAGGAGCAGATGCACCTGAAGCTGCTCGACCGGTTCGACCTGACGGTACTGGAAAGCCTGCCGGCCGACCGCCTGCGCCAGGAGATCGCCGCCGCGATCGACGGCATGCTGCTGGACGAGGACACGCCCGTCAGCGGCCTCGAACGGCGCATGCTCGTGCGCGACATCCAGCACGAGATGCTGGGCTTCGGACCGCTCGAACTGCTGATGGCCGATCCGGCCGTCTCCGACATCCTCGTCAACGCGTGGGACAAGGTCTACGTCGAACGCCACGGCAAGCTGGAACTGTCCGACGTCACGTTCACGGACGACCGCCACCTGATGCGCATCATCGACAAGATCGTGTCGCTCGTCGGCCGCCGCATCGACGAATCGAGCCCGATGGTCGACGCGCGCCTGCCCGACGGCTCGCGCGTGAACGCGGTGATCCCGCCCGTCGCGCTGGACGGCCCGATGATGTCGATCCGCCGTTTCGCGCACATCCCGCTCAGGATGACGAACCTGGTGGACGAGATGCACAGCCTCACGCCGGACATGGCCGACATGCTCGAGGGCCTGAGCCGCGCGAAGGTCAACATGATGATCTCGGGCGGCACGGGCGCTGGCAAGACGACCTTGCTGAACATCCTGTCCGGCTACATCCCCGCGGCCGAGCGCCTCGTGACGATCGAGGACGCGGCCGAGCTGCAGCTGCAGCAGCCGCACGTCGTGCGCCTGGAAACGCGGCCGCCGAACATCGAGGGCAAGGGCGAGGTCACGGCGCGCGCCCTCGTCAGGAACGCCCTGCGGATGCGGCCGGACCGCATCATCATCGGCGAGGTGCGCGGCGCCGAGGCGGTCGACATGCTGCAGGCCATGAACACGGGCCACGAAGGCTCGCTGACGACGATCCACGCGAACACGCCGCGCGATGCGCTGTCGCGGCTGGAGAACATGATCGGCATGGCCAACCTGAACCTGCCGCACAAGGCGGCGCGCCAGCAGATCGCGTCCGCCATCACGGTCGTCATCCAGGCGCTGCGCCTGACGGACGGCCGGCGCAAGGTCACGAGCATCCAGGAGATCACGGGCATGGAAGGCGACGTGATCACGATGCAGGAAATCTTCGCCTACCACCAGACGGGCGTCGACGGCGACGGCCGCATCGTCGGCCATTTCCAGGCGACGGGCGTGCGTCCCCGCTTCGCGGAGCGGCTGCGCGCATTCGGCATCCACCTGCCCGACCACATGTTCGATCCGTCCCGCCGCCTTGCCTGAGGAGAGCGTCATGTCAGAGAACCCGTCCGGCCATGCCCTGTTCGTGATCCTGCTGCTGGTGTTCGTGTCCGTCATCCTGCTCGTCGAGGGCGCGTGGCTGCTGTACCGCGCGCGCCGCGGCCCGGAGGCGATGCGGCTGCAGCGGCGCCTCGACCAGCTCGCGCACACGGCCGCCAGCCCGGCCCGCCGCCCGCTGCTGAAGCGGGGCCGCCTGTCGGAGCTGTCGTTCGTGGCCCGCATCCTGAGCGGCGTCGTCGTGGCGTCGACCCTGCACAACCTGCTCGGCCAGGCCGGCCTGCACTGGACCGTCGCGCGCCTGCTGCTGCTCAGCGCCGCGGCCGGCGCCGCCGGGCTGGCGCTGGGCATGATGGGCGCGCAGCCGCTGTACTTCCGCCTCGTCCTCGCGGGCCTGCTGGCCGCCCTGCCCTGGGGCTACGTGGCGACGCAACGCCGGCGCCGCCTGCGCCGGCTCGATCAGCAGCTGCCGGAAGCGCTGGACCTCATCACGCGCGCCGTGCGCGCCGGCCACTCGCTGCCGCTGGGCATCCAGATGCTGGCCGATGAAATGCCGGAGCCGATCGCCGCCGAGTTCCGGCTCGTGCACGAGCAGGTCAGCTTCGGCGTCTCGCTGCAGCAGGCACTGGCGGGCCTGTGCGAGCGCGTGCCGCTGACGGACTACCGGTATTTCGCGGTGGCCGTCCTGATCCAGCGGCAGTCGGGCGGCAACCTGGCGGAAGTGATCGGCAACCTGAGCCACCTGATTCGCGAACGCCTGAAACTGCTCGCGCGCGTGCGCGTCCTGTCGGCGGAAGGCCGGATGTCCGCCTGGACGCTGGCCCTGCTGCCCTTCCTGCTGGGTGCCCTGCTGTACCTCGTCAATCCCGACTTCATGCGGCCGCTGTGGGTCGACCCCATCGGCGTCGCCATGCTGCGTGCCCTGCTGTGCATGATGTTGCTCGGCATCGTCGTCCTGGGCCGCATCACCCGTATCCGTGTCTGAAGGAGAACGCCATGTTACTGCCCATCGTCGTGTTCCTCGCCGTCAGCTTCGGCTGTGTCGGCCTGTACCTGTGGCTGGCCCCCGACCGCACCGACCAGCGCCTGCACGCGCTGGCGCCCGGCGCCCCGGCCGCGCCGGCCTGGCGCGAGCGGATCACCGACGCCGTGACGCCGTTCGCCCGGTTGTCGACGCCGTCCGGCGACTGGGACACGTCGCCGATCCGCGTCAGGTTCATGCATGCCGGGATCCGCCATCCGAAGGCGCCGCATTTGTTCTTCGGCCTGAAGACGCTGCTGCCGGCGCTGGCCGGCGCGCCCACGTACCTGGCCCTGCGCGTGTCGCACGAGGCGACGGGCATGACCCTGCTGCTGTGGGTCGTCGCCGCGGCGACGGCCGGCTGCTACCTGCCGGACATCGCGCTGGCGCTGGCCGCGCGCGCGCGCAAGCGCGACATCTTCGACGGCTTCCCCGACGCCGCCGACCTGCTGCTCGTATGCGTCGAGGCGGGCCTGGGCGTGGACACGGCGCTGACGCGCGTGGCCGAGGAAATGCAGGCCCGGAGCCCGGCCCTGGCCGAAGAGCTCCAGCTGGCGAACCTCGAGATGCGCGCCGGCGGCACGCGCGAGACGTCCCTGCGCAACCTGGCGCTGCGCACGGGCGTCGAGGAACTGACGTCGTTCGCGACGATGCTGACCCAGGCCGACCGGTTCGGCGTCAGCATCGGCGATTCGCTGCGGGTGTTTTCCGACGACTTGCGCCACAAACGCCAGACCCGGGCGGAAGAAAAGGCCGCGAAAATCCCGACCAAGGTGCTATTCCCGCTGGTCCTGTTCATTTTCCCGGCGATTATCATGGTGGTGCTCGGACCGGCCATCATCCAGATTATCCGGACCATCGCCCCGCTGCTCCTCCATTAATCAGGGAACCGCGATTCAGGCCATTTCGGCGGTATTTGTTACCAAATGGCTTTGCGCGTATACATATAAATCGAGCCGATTACTCACGCCCAGTTTCTGATAAATCGACGATAAGTGATTCCGCAACGTGGATTCGGAAATGAACAGGATTTTCGCCAGATCCCGATTCGTCCGGACCTTGTTGACCACCACGGTCTGCAGGACGCGCCGCTCGCGGGGCGTCAGCGCGTCGAGGCCGTCGTGGTGCGGATGCGCCCGCACCGGCTCGCCGCCACGCAAGGCGTTGAGCGCGAGACAGGTCGCTTCGCGGCCGAACCACAGTTCGCCCTGATGCGTCTTCTCGATGGCCTTGACGATCTCGTCGGCGCTGGACCGGCGGCTCAGCAGGCCGTGCGCCCCGCAGCGCAGCGTCGACGCCAGCGTGTCCGTCTCCACCTCTTCCGCGAACAGCAGCGTGTGGCGCCCGCACGTCAACGCCTCGGGCAGGTCGGCCTGGCGGGCCGTGACCGCGAGTTCGTACTTCATCAGCACGAGGTCGGGCACCGCCGTGGGCAACTGGAACAACGCATCGGATTGCGTGCCGGCGACGGCCACCACTTCCATGCCCGGCCGATGGCTATTGATCAGTTTGGTCAAAGCCCACAGGATCAACTGGTGGGTTTCCACCACCATGACGCGAATGGGCGTTTCCGATATCGACAGTCGTTGTGGCGTCATATTTCATTCCTGAAATATATATAAAACCTCTTGTTTCAATGACCGCCGCGAATTCCGCAAGTCATTTATCGATGAGCTCCGTAAATATAATATCGCCAGTTTTTGCGCTTCGAGCGCTTCCCGCGTCCTTTCCGTGAAATATTTTGTGAGAATCTACGGTTGTTGCGGCTTCCAGACATTTGGTTTTCCACAAATGGTTAATTGCCGAATCACCCAATTTCACCAACGCATGCGCAAATGTCCGCCGCACCGGTTTGGACTTATAATCGGCCTTTTCTCGAATCCCGATTCCATGCGCGCCCAACGCGGCCCCTCGCTGTCCCTGCGTCACCTCCTCGTCCTGCTGACGGCGACCGGCCTGCTCCCGCTGGCCGCGCTGGGCGCCTGGAGCGTGCATCTCGCCGCCGAGTACCACCAGAGCGAACAGCAACGGGCGCTGCTGGACCTCGCACGCGCGCTGTCGAGCACCGTCGACGCGGAACTGGACGGCACCGTCGCCACCCTCGCCAGCATCGCGCGCACGCCTGCGCTCGGCGACGGCAACGTGCGGGCCTTCTACCCCATCGCGCGCGACCAGGCCCGGGCGCAGCCGGAATGGCTGGGCGTGATCCTGGCCGACGGCGACGGCAACATGGTCTTCCGCACGACCGCGCCCTTCGACGCGCCGCCGCAACCCGTCGCCGATCCGTCCAGCCTGCGCCAGGCGCTGCTGCTGCGCCGCCCGGTCATCGGCCACGTCGCGCACGGCAAGGGCGGGCGGGCCGCCGTCCCCGTGCGCTTTCCCGTCAGCGACGCCGCCGGCCATCCGTACGTGCTGACGGCCGTCGTCCAGCCCGACCGCATCATGCGCGCGCTCGCGCGCCAGCAGGTGCCGGCCGGCTCGGTGATTTCGGTGCTGGACGGCGACGGCGCGATCGTCGCCCGTTCGCACGGCCTGGGCGACCACGCCGGCGGGCCGCCCAGCCCGAGCCTGGCGCGGCTGATCCGGCTGAACGGCCCGGAAGGCGCCGGCGCCACCGTCACGCTCGAAGGCAGTGCCGTCACGACGGCCTATACGCGGCTGTCGCGCTACGGCTGGACGGTCGCCGTCGGCGCGCCGCCCGCGGGCTGGGCCGGCGGGGCGGGCTTTGCGTGGTACGGGGCCGGCATCGCGCTGTCGCTCGCGCTCAGCATCGGTCTCGCGACGCTGCTGGCGCGCCGCATCGTGCGCCGCATCGCGACGCTCGCGGCGGGCGCCGCCGCCCTCGGCGCCGGCACCGACCCGGTGGTGCCCTCGTCGCGCATCCAGGAAATCGACGCGATGGGCGCGGCGCTGCGGGCCGCGGGCGCACGCCGCGCGGCGCACGAGCGGGACCGCGAGGACGCGCTGGAACTGGCGCGCCAGGCCGGCCGCGCCAAGGACGAGTTCCTCGCCGTGCTGGGCCACGAACTGCGCAATCCGCTGGCCCCCATCGCCGGCGCGCTCGACCTGATGGACTTGCGCGACGACGCCGCCTCGCGCCGCGAGCGCGGCATCATGCGGCGCCAGGTCGCGCACCTGAAACACCTCGTCGACGACCTGCTCGACGTGTCGCGCATCGCGTCCGGCAAGCTGCGCATCGACGTCGCCCCCGTGGACCTGGCGGCCGTCGTGCGCCACGCCGTCGCCGCCAGGCCCGACCAGCCGCTCCGCCTGCAGGCCCCCGCGGCGCTGTGGGTCGCCGGCGACGAGCACCGTCTTGCGCAGGTGCTGGGCAACCTGTTGTCGAACGCGGCCCGCTTCGGCAGCACGGACACGCACGTCGTCCTCGAGCGCGCGGGCGGCGTAGCCCGCCTCGTCGTCGCCGACAATGGCCTAGGTATGGATACCGCGCTGGCGCAGCGCGTGTTCGAACCGTTCTACCAGGCGCCGCAAGCGCTGGCGCACCACAGCGGCCTGGGACTCGGTCTCGCCATCGTGCAGCGCATCGTCGAGCTGCACGGCGGCCGCGTGAGCGCGCACAGCGACGGGCCCGGCCTGGGCAGCCGCTTCGAGATCATGCTGCCGCTCGGCGCACCGCCGTCCGCCACGGCGCCCGCGCCCATCCGCGCGGCGAGCCGGCCGCTGCGCGTCCTGGTCGTGGACGACAACGAGGACGCCGCCGCCCTCACGGCCGCGATCCTGCGCGAACTGGGCCACGAAGTGAAAACAGCGCACACGGCGAACGCGGCGCTGGACGTGCAGGCGGCCTGGCCGCCGGACGCCGCGATCCTGGACATCGGCCTGCCCGACATGGACGGCTACGCCCTCGCCGCCGCCATGCGCCGCGCGGCCGTGACACCGCTGCGGCTGACGGCGCTCACCGGCTACGGCCGCCGTGCCGGCGTGGCCGCGCACGCGCCGCCGGATGGCGCCGCGTTCGACCTGCATCTCACCAAGCCGGCCAGCCTGGACGACCTGCGGCGGGCGCTGGGGGCGGACGACACGGATGCGGCCGCGGGCCCGCCCGGCACGGCGCGCGCCTGAGGCCTCTTACGGCGGCGCCGGCCGGCCATTGTCCGGCTCCATGCCGTGCAATTGCCAGTAGTGCCGGAACGCGGCGCGTATGCTGCCGCGCAGCACCTCGTCGTCCCATGGTTTCGTAAAGAAGCGATACAGCGCCCCGAGGTTGACCGCGTCCATGATGGTGTCGAGGTCGGGGTACCCCGACAACACGATCCGGAACGTGTCGGGATACATCTCCTTCACTTTACCGAGGAACTCGGTGCCGCTCGTCCCTCTCATGCGCTGGTCGCACAGGATGACGTGAACGGGATGGAGCGCCAGCATCTCGAATCCCTCCGCCGCGCCCGATGCCGTCAGGATGCGATAACCGTCGCGGCGCAGCAGGCGGTTGAGCGACGCGAGCACGCTCGGCTCGTCGTCGATGATGAGCAGGGTACGCGGCGGTGCCGCCGCCAGGTCCTGCGGCAGCGCCAGGGCCGCGCCTTGACGGAGCATCGCCTCGAACTGCTGCGCGGGCACCGCGCGGCTGAAGTAGAAACCCTGCATCTGGTCGCAGCGATAGCGCCTGAGCAGGGACAGCTGGGCCACCGTTTCCACGCCCTCGGCAATCACGTCGAGCTTCAGGCTGTGCGCCATGCCGATGATGGCCTCCGTGATGGCCGCATCGTCCGGATTGGTCGTGACCTCGCGGATGAACGCGATGTCGATTTTCAGGGCATCGAGCGGCAGCCGTTTCAGATAGGCCAGGCTGGAATAACCGGTGCCGAAGTCGTCGATCGACACGCGCACGCCGCGCGCCCGCAGACGCTGGAGGGTGGCGACCGCGCATTCCACATTGTCGACCAGCGCGCTTTCGGTCACTTCGAGCTCCAGCATGCCGGCGTCGATGCCATGCGCGTCGATCGCCTCCAGCACGGCCGTCTCCAGGCCGCCGCCCGCGAACTGGCGGCCCGAGACGTTGACGGCGATATGCATCGGCGCCGACATCACGCCCGTCCACGCTGCAATCTGCCGGCATGCGGCGTCGATCACCCAGCTTCCGACCTCGACGATCAGGCCGGTGTCCTCGAGCACGGGAATGAACTCTCCCGGCGATATCAGGCCGTGCCCCGGACGATTCCAGCGCAGCAGGGCCTCGGCCCCCGTGATGCGGCCGGTATTGATCCCGGCCTTCGGCTGGTAATGGAGCTCGAACTCATGGTTGCCGATGGCCGCGCGCAGTGCGTTCTCGATCGTCAGCCGGCGCCGCGCCTGGACGTTCATTTCATCGGTGAAGAAGTGGCATCGTCCCCGATCCTCGGCCCTGGCCTGGTGCAACGCCGTATCGGCATATTTGAGCAGGGTCGCCGCATCGGTGGCGTCGGCCGGATAAAGCGCGACGCCGATGCTCGCGGTCATCGTGAAGTGCTGCGTCTCGAGGGCGAAGGGCCGCCGCAGGGCCGCCCTGATGCGCTGGTCGATCTGCAGCACGTCATGCTGCATTTGCGGTCCCGCCAGTACCAATCCGAACTGGTTGCCCCCGACGCGGCCCAGGGCGGCGCGCGCGGGGACGCAGTCGCCGAGGCGCTGCGCGAACTGGCACAGCAACTCGTCGCCGCCGACGTGGCCGAGCGTATCGTTGACGTATTTGAAGCGGTCCAGGTCGATCGCCATCACCGCGACCATCTCGCCGTCGCGTTGCGCCTGCGCGAGCGCCTGGTCGAGCGAGGCGTGCATCAGCATGCGGTTCGGCAGGCCCGTGACCGTGTCGAAGCGGGCCAGGCGCAGGCCATATTCGCGTGTCGCCGTGTACAGCAGCCGCACCTCGAGCATATTGCGGATGCGCGTGAGCACCTCGACCTGGTCGAACGGCTTGCTGACGAAATCCCTGGCGCCGGCTTCCAGTGCGCGCAGCTTGTGCGCGGGCTCGGCGGTGACTACGAGCACCGGCAGGTAGCCGTCGCTTTCCAGCGGCCGCAGGCCCTCGAGGATCTGGAAGCCGTTCATGTGCGGCATGTTCAGGTCGAGCACGATGATGTCGTAGCGATTCGCGCGGTGCAGGTCGAGCACGGTGCGCGAGTCGGTAGCCAGCGTGACGCACGTGTACCCCGCGTCTTCGAGCATATAGCCGAGCAGTTTGACGTTTGCTTCCTGGTCGTCGACGATCAGGATGCGGGCACGATGGATGTCGGATAAGGAAATCATGGCCCCTCTTTTCGCTCCGCTATGGTTGGACGGCGAACGGCGCCGTTGGCTTCCAGCGCGCTGTCGATCGCGGCGGAAAATTCTGCGATATCGATCGGTTTGGCGACATATCGGAAAAAACCATTGCTCATCGCCAGTGCGATGTCGTGCGACATGGCGCTGGCGCTGACGGCGATCACCGGTATGTCCGCCGTGGCGGGGTCGGCACGCAGGACCTTGAGCGCGTCGATGCCGCTCATGCCGGGCAGGTGCACGTCCATCAGGATCAGGTCGGGCGTATGCGCGCGCGCCAGCGCAATGCCGAGGTGGGCATCCGGCGCCGACAGCAGGCGCAGGTCCGGGCTCAGCGCGATGATCGATTCGACCAGTTTCAGGTTGGCGGGATTGTCCTCCACATACAGCAAGGTGTAGCCATGGCCGACGGCAAGCGGATCCCGCGCCGCGGCCGCGGGCGAGGGCGCCGCCGCGCCGTCCGCGGTGCCGGACGCGGCCGGCGCCACACTGTCGAGCTGGATCCAGAACACGCTGCCGATCCCGACCGTGCTGGTCACGCCGATGCTGCCGTTCATTAATTCGACCAGGCGCTTCGTGACGACGAGGCCGATGCCCGTTCCCTCCTCGGTGCCCGCTTCCTGTCCCAGGCGATTGAACGGCTGGAACAGCTCCTCCATTTGCGCCGCGCTCAGGCCGGGCCCGGAATCGCGCACGGAAATGCGCACCCGCCGTGCCGCGTCCGGCACAAAGTCGAGCGCCACCACGCCACCGGCCCGATTGTATTTGATCGCGTTCGACAACAGGTTCAACAGGATCTGCTTCAGGCGCGTCCGGTCGGCCAGCACGGTCACGCCCGGCGCGTCGGGAAACGTCATGCGCAACCCGCGCTGGTCGCCCAGCGGTTCGATCATGGCCCGGCATTCCTGGATGACTTCCTCGAGCGCCACGGCCTCGAGCGACAGCGTGACCGCCCCGGACTCGACTTTGGCAAGGTCGAGCACCTCGTTGATCAGCGTGAGCAGGTGTTTTCCCGCCTTGAGGATGTAGCCGGTAAATTCCTTCTTGCGCTCGACGTTGTTCGGCTGGGCGTCGTTGGCAAGCAGTTGCGTAAAGCCGAGGATGGCGTTGAGCGGCGTGCGCAATTCATGGCTCATGCTCGACAGGAACGACGATTTTGCCTGGTTCGCCTCCTCCGCCGCCGCCTTGGCCAGTTCCAGCTCCGAGGTGCGCTCCGTCACGCGCTGCTCGAGGTCGACGTTGAGGCGCATGACCTCGCGCTGGGCGCGCTCGCGCTGTTCCACTTCGCGCATGATGGCCAGGTTCGACGACTCCAGTTCGCCGGTGCGGCGCTCCATCTCGCCGAGCATGTCGTTGAACGCGCCCACCATCATGCCGACTTCGTCGCTGCTGCTGGCTTCGACGCGGCGCGAATAGTCGCGCTGGGCCACCACGTCGCGCGCCGTCTCCGCGACCGCCAATATTGGACGGCTCACCAGCTTCTCCATGCGCACGACCATCAACAGGGCAATCGCCATCGCGATCAGCCAGACGACCACGGCGATGGCGACGTCGACCGCAACAGTCCTCGTCGGATCGTAGCTGGCACACATGTAGACGGTGCCGACGATGCCGCTCTCGCCGACGATGCGCCGGAACACGTTCAGGCGCGCCCCGTCGACCTGCGCGCCGTCCGCCTCCGGCAGCACCGGCAGGTCCTTGCCGTGGCCAGGGCGCACATACGACGCGAACAGCTTGCCGTGCTCGTCATAAATCGCCGCGGCCTCGATGTTCGGCCAGGTGTCGAACAAGTGCAGGTTGCTGGTCGCCAGCTTCGGATCGTCGAACGCCAGTGCCGGCGCCGTCATGCGTCCGAGCAGCGTCGACTGGGTCGTCATTTCCGTCACGAGCCCGCGGTGGTAGGTCCAGATGTCGCCGGCCACATTGCCGACCAGCGCCACGGCGAGCGCCACCAGCGTGGTCGACAACACGATGACGAACATCTTGTTGCGGATGGAGTAGGAGCGCAGCATCACGGATTCCCTTTTTCCACTTTGTAAGCTGCACTCAGCATCAGTGCGCTGATCTTCAGACGGCTCGGCTTGATCGGCCTGAGCGCCACTTCGAAGCGCAGGCGGTCGTCGACGACGGTGAAGCTGATCATGCTGTCGGCGCCGGGCTCGGCACCGGGTTCGGCGACCGTCAGGACCGGGCGGTCCTTGATGGCCGCATACAGCTCGCGCGCCCAGCGGGCATCCGGCGTGCCGACGACCAGCATCTGCACGTCGGTCGGCGCCTCGCCGCGCCGCAGCCGGCGCACGGCCACCTTGCGCCCGTTCACGGTGCGTCCCGCCAGGCTGGCCTCGAGTTCGTCGGCCAGCGCGTCCGAGCCGGCCAGGCCGATCGTGAAGCTGCTGTCGGGCCGGGCAAACGCCTCGGGCGGCCATTCGACAAAGCTGGCAAACTTGTACAGATAAGCGGCCTCGATCTGACGCACGACCTGGCCGGAGCTTCCGTTCGCCTGGGTATCGGCGCGCGCGGCGCCGGCCATGACGACGAGAACGCATGCAAGCACCGACAGCCGGCCCCGCAAGCCGGCGGCGCCCTTACGCTGGAGCCTGGAAATGAACATGGTCGTCGTCGTGGCGCGGGCGGTTCAGAAGCGATGGACGACTTTGGCATAGACGCCGCGGCCGAACTGGCTGCGTGTCGCCGCCGGGGTGAATTCCGCGTGCCCGCCGCCGTTCAGGTGCTGCGCGGCGATCGACCACTCCCAGTCCGGGCGCGGCCGCCAGCCATACCGCAGATCCACGCTCGTGTAGGCCGGCACGTCGGGGCCGGACAGCGCGGCCACATGGCGCAGCGTGCAATCGAGCGAACGCCCGCCGTCCAGGTCCAGCGATGAACGCAGCAGCCATTGATGCGCGGGGTCCAGCCCGGCCGTCGCGGTGGCCCCGGCGTCGTTGCTGCCGGGTTGCAGGCGCAGCCCTTCATGCAGCGCATTCATCCCCGCGTTCAGGCGCCAGTGCGGCGCGGCCTGCCACGTGCCCCACATCTCGATGCCGCGGGTGCTCCCCTCCATCTTGCTGGCGTAGTAAACATAGGTGCGGCTGGCCGCGACCTCCTGCGTGCGCAGATCGTCGTATCGGGCATGGAACGCCGTGACCGAATAGGACAGCGTCGCGGTGGCCTGGCCGCGATAGCCGAGTTCCGCGACCCGCGCCGTCTCCGACTTCACGGTCGATCCGCCGTCGAGCAGGTACGGCGGCGCGCCCGGCACATAGATGTCGCGGTCGAAGCGCGACGGCGCGCGTACGGTGCGCGACAACGCGCCCCACAGGGTGTGCCCGGGTGCCGGTGTCCAGGCCAGCCGGGCATTGGGCAGAATTTCGACGCCGGTATAGTCGTTGCGTTCGAGGCGGGTGCCGACGGTCAGGTGCAGGTCGGCACGCAGGGACACCTCGTCCTGGACGAACAGGCTGGCCCATTTCTGGTTCAGGTCCGCCGGCAGGAAGGCGACGTAGCGGCTGTTGCGGGCCCGATCGATGCTGTAGCGGTAGCCCGCGCCCCACACCGGCGCGTGCATGCCGATGGGCGCCAGGTTGTGCTGGAACTGGACATCGACGATATCGAGCACCTCGCCGAACGTCGGCGGCACGGTGCGTTCGGTATGATCTTCGATCACATGGAGGCTGAAGCGCCCCCCGGCTTCCAGTTGGCGCTCCCAGCGGGCGTTGAGATTCGCGCCGGCCAGCGTGATCGGGCCCAGCGCAAGCTGCATCCCGGATATCGCGATCATGCCGGGCAAAGGCTGGTCCGCGATACCATGGTAAGCGTCACCCTGGACGGTGAACCGGTCGATACCGTGCTGCCAGTCGGCACGAAAACCGGCCTGTACATGGTGGGCGCCGTCGTCGATGGGGTCGCCGGTTGCCAGCGACGTGTGCCGGAGGCCCGTGTATTTCGCGTACATCCGGTAGGTCGCACCGCTGTCCAGCTTCGCTCCGTAACGTACCGCGCCATCGGCCCGGCGGTTACCGCCCCCGGCACCGGCGAGGCCGCCCTGCGTATCCGCGGACGAACGGGTGATGATGTTGATGACGCCGTTGACCGCATTCGTGCCCCACAGGGTTCCGCCCGGCCCGCTGATCACTTCGATCCGCTCGACATCTTCCAGCATCACGTCCTGCGCGTCCCAGAACACGCCTGAGAACAACGGCGTATACACCGACCTGCCGTCGATCAGCACCAGTAATTTGTTGGCTGCACTGCTGTTGAAGCCGCGCGCGCTGATCGTATAACCGTAGGCGCTTGCTTCGGCCACTTGCAGGTTCGGGGCCAGGCGCAACGCCTCCGGCAGGCTGGCAACGCCGCTGCGGCGCAGGTCGTCGCTCGTAATGACGAATACGGAAGCCGCCGCCTCCGCCAGGCGCTCGCTGTTCTTGGACACGGAGGTAACGCGGATATCGGCCAGCTGGTCGAAACTGAGGTCGAGCAACGCGCTGCCCTGCGGCGTCGCCTGGCACGGCAGTCCGGCCACCGCCAATAACAATCCGGTCAGCCGGTAGGCGCGCCTGGCCGGTCCTCTTGTGATGGCACGCGACCGCCCCTCCCGACACGGATTTTTTTGCCAAAACATTATCAAAACGTGCGCTCCTGGTGGACGTTGCTGTCAGGGCCGAGCGACGCCCCGGGAATTCGATACAAATGTGAGCGATATCAAAACAATAGTAGACTCAACGCAATAAAAAAGCACGAAAGTCTTTGTCGCGAAAAAACTGACAGCGGCAACCGTTCAGATGTGCTGGTCGAACACCTGGCGCAGATAGGCGATGAACGTCTCGTCCGTGCTGAATCCCTTGCCGGGGCTGTCGGACAGCTTGGCGACGGGCTGGCCGTTGCAGCGCGTGAGCTTCATGACGATGTTCAGCGGGTCGTACTGCGTGTCGTTGGTGAGCTTGGTGCCGATGCCGAAGCCCGTCATCACGCGGTCGGCGAAGTGGCGGTACAGGGAGAGCGCCTTGGGCACGGTGAGCGCATCCGAAAACACGAGGCGCTTCGTGCGCGCGTCGATACGCAGTTTGGCGTAGTGCGCGATGGCCTTCTCGCCCCACTCCACCGGGTCGCCGGAATCGTGGCGCAGGCCGTCGAACAGCTTGGCGAAATACAGGTCGAAATCGCGCAGGAAGGCGTCCATGCCGACGACGTCCGTCAGCGCCGTGCCGAGGTCGCCGCGGTATTCCTGCACCCAGTCCTCCAGCGCCTTCTTCTGGAAATCGCGCAGGCGCACGTCGAACGACTGGAACGCCTGCATGTATTCGTGCGCCATCGTGCCGATCGGCACCAGGTTGAATGTCTTCGCCAGGTAGACGTTCGACGTGCCCTTGAAGAACTGCGGCAGCTCGCGTGCCAGCGTGGCGACGACTTCCTCGTGCCAGTCGCCCGAGAAGCGGCGGCGCACGCCGAAATCGAAGAACTCGAACGGGTTGGTCTTCTTCGGTTCCTGGTCGAAGGCGCGGAACTCGGCGATTTTCTGGTCGAGCCGCTTGCGCGCCTCCTCGATGGCGGCCTGCTGGTCGAAGCGGCGGAAATACAGCTCGTTGACGATGTACAGCACGAAGATCTCGAAGCCCATCACGTGCACGATGGGGCCGCAGGCGCGGATGCGCAGGTGCGGCCCGTCCGTTTCCACGTGGATGAACTTGCGCTGGAAACGGAACAAGGTGAGGAAGTCGGCGAAGTCGCTTTTGATGAAGCGCAGGGACCTCATGTAACTGACCTCGTCCTCCGTGAACATCAGCGTGCACAGATGGTCCAACTCGCGTTCGACTTCTTCTTTCAATTCCGCCAGCGGATAGGCGGGCGTGTTGCGGCACTTGAACTCGTATTCGCCGATGGCGTTCGGGTGCATGTGCATCAAAGCCTGCCACATGGTGAATTTATAGAGATCGGTTTCGAGCAGGCTGCGGACGACGGGTTTCATGGGCGGGCGGGGGTTCCTGTTGTTGTGGTGTCGATGTCTGGTCCGGATGCTTCAGGTCGGGGCGCCGGCAGATTTGCGCGGCCCCTGCTTGCGCACACGCTTCTTGGGCGCCAGCATCGTGCCGAGGCAGGCCGGCGTGCCGCAGCGGCAGGCGAACAAACGCTTCAGCGCGGGCGTGTGGCGCTCGTCGTAGATCAGCGCATAGTTGTAATTGAGTTCCTCGCCCGCGTCGATGTCGCGCAGCGCGTGGATGTACACGCGGCCGTCTTCTTCGTAGGCTTCGCAATTGGGTTCGCACGCGTGGTTGATCCAGCGGGCGTCGTTGCCGCGCCGGCCGCCGTCGATCACGTTGCCGTCGGCGAGGCTGAAATAGAACGTGTGATTGACCGGGCCGCCCCGTTCGGCAGCACGGCGCGTCGCTTCGTCCCACGTGATGCGCTCGCCGCGGTATTCGATGATGCGCTCGCCGGCCGGGATGTCGCGCAGCGCGAACACGCCGTTGCCGTGCACGGGCGATTGCCGAACCTCGTACGAGGCCGGGCGGGCCGGCTTGCCGGCGCCCTTGCTTGCGGTCTGCTTCGATGTGGTCGGATTGACGGACGGGTTCATGGATCGGCGTTCGGTTGGATGGACACGATCTATTATTGATCGGATCGCGGCATTCCTGCCGCACGCCTTTATCTTACCGTGTCGGCTGCTCAGGCGCCGAATTCGTCGTCCCTGAATTCAAGCACGGCCCGATCGCCCGCCGCCTCCGCCCTGCGCAACTCGACCCGGCGGATCTTGCCGGAGATCGTCTTCGGCAAGTCCGCGAACGCGATGCGGCGGATGCGCTGGTACGGCGCCAGCCGGTCGCGCGCGAAGGCGAAGATCGCGGCGGCCAGTGCGCGCGTCGGCTCCACGCCCGGACGCAGCGCGATGAACGCCTTCGGCACCGCGAGGCGCACCGGGTCCGGACTCGGGACGATGGCCGCTTCCAGCACGTCCGGATGCTCGATCAATACGCTCTCCAGTTCGAACGGGCTGATGCGGTAGTCGGACGACTTGAACACGTCGTCGTTGCGGCCCACGTAGAAGTAATAGCCATCCTCGTCCACGCGCGCCGTGTCGCCCGTGTGGTAGTGGCCGGCGCGCATGACGTCCGCGGTCTTCGCCTCGTCGTTCTCGTAGCCCAGCATCAGGCCCAGCGGCGCCGGATCGAGGCGAAGCGAGATCTCTCCCTCCTCCGCAGGCTGGTCGTCGATGTCGAGCAGCGCGACGCGGTAGCCCGGCAGCGGCCGGCCCATCGAGCCCGGCTTCACGGGCTGGCCGGGCGGATTGCCGATCTGGCACGTGGTCTCGGACTGGCCGAAGCCGTCGCGGATGCGGATGCCCCACGCGCGCTCGACCTGCTCGATGACTTCCGGATTCAGCGGCTCGCCCGCGCCGACCAGTTCGCGCAGCGGCGGCTGCCACTGCGCGAGGTCCTCCTTGATCATCATGCGCCACACGGTCGGCGGCGCGCACAGCGACGTCACGCCGCAGCGCACGATCGTGTCCAGGCAGGCGCGCGCGGAAAAGCGTTCGTAGTTGTAGACGAACACGGTGGCGCCCGCGTTCCACGGCGCGAAGAAGCAGCTCCACGCATGCTTGGCCCAGCCGGGCGAGCTGATGTTCCAGTGGACGTCGCCCGGCCGCAGCCCGATCCAGTACATCGTCGACAGGTGGCCCACCGGATAGCTCTGGTGGCTGTGCAGCACGAGCTTCGGCTTCGCGGTCGTGCCCGACGTGAAGTACAGCAGCAGCGGGTCAAGGGCGCGCGTGACCCCGTCCGGAACGAAGCCTGCCGCCGCCGTCGCGCTGTCCGCGTAATCGCGCCATCCGGGGGTGCTTGCGCCGACGGCGATGCGCGTGAAATCGCCGGCGAGGTCCGCGAACTTGTGCGTCTCGGACGCCTGCGCGATCACGTGGCGCACGCGGCCCCGCTGCAGGCGGTCCTGCAGGTCGTTGCCGGACACGAGCATTGTCGTCGGCACGAGGACGGCGCCCAGCTTGATCCCCGCCAGCATGACCTCCCACAGCTCGACGCGGTTCGGCAGCATCAGGAGCACGCGGTCGCCGCGCCGCACGCCGCAATCGCGCAGCCAGTTCGCGACCTGGCTGGAACGCGCCGCCATGTCGGCAAAACCGATCTTGCGCTCGCTGCCGTCTTGTTCCACGACCCACAGCGCGGGCGTCGTGTTGGCTTGCGCCTGCATGTCGAAATAATCGAGTGCCCAGTTGAATTCGTCGAGCCCGGGCGGCTCGTAGTCGCGGTAGGCCGTCGCGTAGTCGGTGCGATGCTGGTGCAGGAAGTCGCGCGCGCGGATGAAGCGCTCGTACGGGGATGCCATCGGTCGTCTCCTTGTGGTTGCGAAACGGGCGCCTCGTGAGCGCCCGTTCCGGTGGTCGTATAGCGGCTCGTGCCTATTCTGCCACGGTCAGCGCCGGCGCAGCTCCTGCGCCTGGTGGATCGTCTGCTCGTCCGTCGGCGTCATCATGTCGATCACGCGGCAGTCGCCGCACATGCGCATGCGGTCGAGGTGACCGGCGAACGCGGGATGTCCGGCCAGGCGCGCCAGCATGCTCTCGACCATGCGCAGCGTCCCGAACGCCTTGTTGCAACGGATGCAGTGGAACGGCTGCGTTTCGTTCAGCACCACGGGCTGCTTGCGCGTGTCGCTGAACGACAGGCGTGGCACCAGCCGGATCGCATCTTCCGGACACGTATCGGCACACAGCCCGCACTGGACGCAGTTCTTTTCGATGAAGCGCAGCTGCGGCGCTTTCTGCCCATCCTGCAGCGCCGACGCCGGACACGCGCCCACGCACGCCATGCACAGGCTGCACTTGCCGGCGTCGACGTCGAGCGTACCGAACGGACTGCCGGCCGGCAGCGCGATCTCCTCGACCTGCTGCGGCGCCTCGCGCAGCAGGTGCTCGAGCGCGTAGTCGAGCGTGTTGCGCTTGTCCGCCGCCACGTTGAAGCCGGCCCGCCGCGCCGGCACCTCGCCGCGCGGCGCGTGCAGCAGCGCGCGCGCCAGCTCGTCCGGCCCCGTCACGCGCAGCAGCCGCACGTGCGCGCCCGCGTAGCCGAGGCCCGTCATGATGGTTTGCGCGATCGTCATCTGCTCATCCAGCGCGGCCGCGTACTGCGGGGCCTCGGCGTCCGTCATGAGGACCGTGATGCCGGCCGCGCCCCAGGCGAGCGCCGCGAGCCAGATGTCGATGCCGGTCGATGCCGTGTGGTGCACGCCCAGCGGCAGCACCCGTCCCGGCACGTCGACGGCCTCCAGCAGCGCCGCGCCTTCCAGGCCGTGGACGAGCAGCACCGGCTCGCGTCCGCCCGCCTGCGTGTAGGCGTTCAGCGCGGCCTTGATGCGCATGCCCGTGTGCGCCGCGCCGGGATACGCATAGCCCAGCGCGCCCGTGGGGCAGACGGTCGTGCACGCGCCGCAGCCCGCGCACAGGTAAGGGTTCACGGCGATCAGGTCGCCCGCGCCCGAGATCGCGCCCGCCGAGCAGATCTCGATGCACGCATTGCAGCCGCTCCTGCGGTTGCGGCCGTGCGCGCACAGGCGTTCCTTGTAGGCGAAGTATTTCGGCTTCTCGAATTCGCCGACCATCCCGACGAGTTCGTCGACGGCGGCCTGGCGCGCGGCGGGATCGAGGCCCGGCGCGTAATAGCCGTGCGGGCGCTGGTGCGTCGCGATCTGCGGCGCCGCGCCGAGGTCGAGCACGAGGTCGAAGCGCGCGTGTTCCGGCTTGCTGCCTCCCGTCTGCCACGTCGCGTCGAACGCGCCGAGCCAGCCCGTCACGACGAGCGCGCGCGCCGCGAACACGGGATACAGGCGCAGCGCCGTGTCGCCGCCGTCGTCGTCCAGCAGCAGCACGGTGACGGGCAGCGCGGCAGCCAGGCGCTCGGCCCACGGCAGCGCGTCGGCGCGGGTGCCGATGACGAGCGTGCGGCCGGCGGACTTGTAGCCGACCGTGTCCAGCGGGTCGGGTGCGGGAATCTCGGACAGCGCGGCCAGCGCCGCGTTGCGGGCGACGCGGTCGCGGTCGTCCTGGACGGGGTCGAGGGCGACGCCCTGCCCTTCGATCAAACGGATGTTCATGCTGTCCCGGTTTCAGGTGGTTTTATTGGAATCCTCCGGCGCATCTTCCGCGGCCGGCGGTTCTTCGACGGCGTCGACAACCCGCTGCAACGCATTCTTCGCGTGCTCGAGCGACGCGAGCATCGCTTCGGACACGGGGCTCGGCTTCGTGTAGTCGTCGATGTAGACGTCCAGCCCGTCCATCGCATTGAAGTGCGGGTCGGCGAACAGTTTTTTCAGCGCCGTCCGGCGCACGGCCGCATCGACGCCGCGCGTGACGAAGGCGGAGAAATCGGAGTCGCCGGTCAGGCGGGCGACGTCGTCCATCGTCGGCAGCGGCACGTCGGCCGGTGCCACGGCAGGCGCTTCGACGACGGGAACCGGCAGGTCTTCGACCGGCGCAGCCGCTTCCGGGAGCGGCTCGATACCCGATCGCGCTTCCGTCTTGCGGCGCGCCCAGCGGCGCAGGAAGCCTTCGTCCGTCATCCGTGCTGGCGGCCGCGGCGCGGCTTCGGTTGGTAGTGCGCGCGCAGATAGCCCGCGAGCCACGCATAGATCTCGGCCGGCATCGTCACGCCGTCCGCGTTTTCTCCCGAGTCGAACATGCGCGTGCCCTCGACATAGCTGACCGATGCGCGCACGGGCATCGCGCGGCCGTTCTCCATCCGCCACAGCACGAAGACCTTCGATTCGGGCGCAACGCAGTTCTCGTAATAGCCTTCGTTCTCGTCCGGATACAGTTCCAGTTCGAGGCCGGAGACGAGGTAGTAGTCGCGCCCGGGCGTCTGGCTCAGCACCTGCAGCGGCGGCAGGTCGCCGCGGTCCGGCACGACGCCGATCGCTTCCCAGGCCTCGTCGGCCCAGCGGTGCTGGAGGGTCCGCCGCTGCATCAGCACGGCGATCGGCATGGATCCCATCTTCATCTGTTGTTCACCTTCGGCGTGCCTTTCTGGACGGTCGGCGGCGTGCCCGCCGGCTCGGCCCGCGTCGGGTGGGCCTTCACGTCCGCGCTGGGCGGCGCCGTGCCCAATTTTTCGCTCTTGATGGGTGCGGCGGCGCCAGCCGCGGTCAGCTTGCCTTCCGGCTGTCCGGCCGGTGCGGCCGCTTGCGCCGGTGCGGCCGCCGCGATCGCGACCTGCGCATGCGCCTTCCAGCCCTGCGCGGACGCGCGGCTGCGCCAACGGGCCGTGATGGCGTCCATCGATGCGGCAAGCAACGCCTTGTCCCTGGCCGCCTGCGCATCCGCGGCCGCCTTCTTCGCGGCGGCGGCCTCCTGCTGCGCCGGTGTCGGCGGCGGCAGCGCGGCGTGGGCCGTCGCGGCGGACAGCGCCAGCGCGAGCGCCGCGATCCTGGTCATGTGGCTCATCCTGGTCTCCTCATCGTCCCGGCGCCGCCGAGTGGCTCGGGTCGCGGTTGACGGCGCCCGGCAGCGGCCCCACTTCGGCCGGCGTCGGCGCGGCCGGCTTGCCATGGTCGCCGGGCTGGGTCTGCGTGGTGTCGAGCGTCCCGGGACCGCTGGGCGGCGTCACGCCCTGGCTCGGGCCTTGCCCCGTCTCCTGCACGGAGCCGCCGGTCGCGGCGCCGGCGGTGTTGCCGCCGCTGCCGCCGGCGATGCCTGGCGTGCCGCCCGCGTACACGGCGTTCGTTTTCGGGCCGCCATGTGCAGCCATCACCTGGCCGCTCGTGCCGCCGTCGGCCGTCACCATGCCGGGGAATTTGGTCTTGCGCTGGGCGTCGTCGCCATGCTGCTTGCAGCCCACGGCGGCCAGTGCCAGCAGCACGGCCATGACCTTCATCGTCGTTTTCATCGGCGGCTCCTCAATGCGCGGGCCGCGGCGGCGGACTGCCGGCCGGCGGCCGCTGGTCCGGCGGCACGCGGTCGTCGAACGTGCCCGGTTCCACGCCCGCCTTCACTTCGTCGTACCACACGGCGTGGTGCGCCTTGGCCCACGATTCGTCCACGGTCCCGTGGCGCATCGCTTCGTAGGCGCCCGGCGTGCCCCACGTGCCGATGTAGATATGGCCCATCGCGGCCGCGATGTAGAACGTGGCGCCGGCGATGTGCAGGTAGTTCGCGACCTGCATGATGTAGCGCGTTTGTCCGAAGGTCACGAAGTCCAGGACCAGGCCGCTGATCGACATCACGAGGCCCAGCAGGGTCACCCCCAGCCAGAACCAGGATTTTTCACCCGCGTTGAAGAACCCGGCCCGCACGTGCTTGTGCGACACGAGGCCGCCACCCTGCTTGACCCACTGCCAGTCGATGCGGCGGAAGAAGTTCCGGCGCAGGAAGGTGAAGAACATCAGCACGGAGCACACGATGAACAGCGGACCCACGAAGTTGTGCAGGTACTTGAAGATGTAGGCCAGCGCCGCGAACACGTCGTGGCCGACGAGCGGGATCAGGAGCTTCTTGCCGAACATGATGACGAGGCCCGTCACCGCGAGGATGATGAAGCTGATCGCGGTCGCCCAGTGCACGCCGCGCTCCCAGCCCGTGAAGCGGCGGATGCGCCGGCCCGTGTCCGGTTCTTCGGTGCGCGCGGGACCGATGGCGCGGTAGAAGAAGAAAATCGCGACGAGCACGACGACGAGGATCGTGCCCATCGCCGTCGCGATCGGCCCGTTGCGCCAGATGCGCCACTGGTTGCCGCCGCGCTGCACGATGACGGTGCCTTCCGTGCTGCCGTACTGGCCCAGGTAGTGACGGTCGATGTGCACGCGGCCGGAGGCCGACGAGCCCAGTCCCGGCTCGGGCGTGCGCGAATCCTTCTCGGCCTGCAGGATCGTCTGTTCCTCGGCATACGCAGGCTCGGCGCGGTTGTTCGGGACGCCGGCGTGCGCGATGCCGACGAGCCACAGCGACAGGAGCAATGACAATATCGATCGTAGCGTGAATGACATGGTCGGCTCCTGTTACGGGTTGGCCCGGTTGTATTCGTTCTGGTTCATGTTGCGGTTGCTGATCGTGCCCCACCACGACAGCTTGTCGTTGTGGAAGTGGCGCAAGAACGGCCGGTCGTCCTTCTTCCCGGCGACCATGCCGTGCACCCAGTTCGGATGCTGGTCGACTTCGAGGCAGCCCGCGAGCAGCGCCAGCGGCAGGCAGAGGATGAGGATGCGCTTCATGTCGGCAGCCTCCCCTCGTCGTTCTGCGAGTCCTTGAGATTCTGGTTCTCGCGCGGGCCTTCGCCCGTCGCCTTGATGTCGCCGCCGCGTTTCGGCTTGCCGTACGCGATCTTCCAGCCCCACAGCTCCGGACCGTAGCCGCGCGTCTCCACGCGCTGGCGGTAGATGTCGGCGATGACGGTCGCGTCGCCGCCGATCAGCGCCTTCGTGCCGCACATCTCCGCGCACGCGGGCAGCTTGCCTTCGGCGATGCGGTTGCGGCCATACTTCCTGAACTCGGCCTCGGACGTGTCGGGCTCCGGACCGCCGGAGCAGAACGTGCATTTGTCCATCTTGCCGCGGTGGTTGAACAGGCCAGTTGACGGGAACTGCGGCGCGCCGAACGGGCACGCGTAATAGCAGTAGCCGCAGCCGATGCACTGGTCCTTGTCGTGCAGGACGATGCCGTCTTCCGTGTGATAGATGCAGTTGACGGGGCAGACGGCCAGGCACGGCGCGTCGCTGCAATGCATGCACGCGACGGAGATCGAGCGCTCGCCCGGCACGCCGTCGTTGATGGTGACGACGCGGCGGCGGTTCACGCCCCACGGGGTCTCGTTCTCGTTCTTGCAGGCGGTCACGCAGCCGTTGCAGTCGATGCAGCGCTCCGTGTCGCAGATGAACTTCATTCGTGCCATCTCAGTCTCCTTACGCGCGCACCAGCCGGCACAGCGACACCTTCGTTTCCTGCATCATCGTCACGGCGTCGTACCCGTACGTCCACCCGGTATTGACTGCCTCGCCGCGCACCGCGGGCGCGCCGCCGTCCGGATAATGCTTTTCCAGGTCCTCGCCCATCCACCAGCCGCCGAAGTGGAACGGCATCCACACGAGGCCCACGGGCACGCGCGGCGTCACCATCGCCATCAGCTTCAGGCGCGCGCCGGTCGGCGTCTCGACCCACATGAATTCGCCCAGCTTCACGCCGATCTGCGCCGCGTCTTCCGGATTTACTTCGCAGAACATGTTCTGCTGGAGTTCGGCGAGCCACGGATTCGACCGGGTCTCCTCGCCGCCGCCCTCGTATTCGACGAGGCGGCCCGACGTCATGATCAGCGGGTACTCCTTCGAGAAGTCGACCGCCTGCACGGATTTATAGAGCGTCGGCAGGCGCCAGAACGCGGCCTTGTCGTCGTAAGTCGGGTATTTGGCCACCAGGTCGCGCCGCGGCGTGACGAGCGGTTCGCGGTGCGTCGGCACGGGGTCCGGGAAGTTCCACACGTTGCAGCGGGCGCGCGCGTTGCCGTACGGCGCGCAGCCGTGGGCGATGGCGACGCGGATGATCCCGCCCGACAGGTCCGTCTTCCAGTTCTTGCCCTCGGCCTGCACCTGCTCCTCCGGCGTCAGCTCGGCCCACCAGCCCAGCTTTTTCAGGAACACGTGGTCGAATTCCGGATAGCCGGTGTCGATCTCGCTGTCCTTCGTGAACGAGCCGTCGGCCGCCAGCAGGGGCTCGCCGTTGTGCTCCACGCCCCAGTTTGCGCGGAACGGCAGGCCGCCCTCCGCCACCGGCTTGTGCAGGTCGTACAGGATCGGCGTGCCCGGGTGCTTCATCTCCGGCGTGCCCCAGCACGGCCACGGCAGGCCGTAATAGTCGCCCTTGCACGGACCGGATTCCGCACGCATCGTCGTCGGATTGAAATCGCGCTTGTGCTCCATGTGCAGTTTCAGTCGCTCGGGCGAGCAGCCCGTGTAGCCGATCGTCCAGCAGGAGCGGTTGATCTCGCGGAGGATGTCCTCGATGACCGGTTCGTTGTTGACGACCTTGATGTTCTTGACGAGCTGTTCGCCGAAGCCGAGCTTCTTCGCGAACAGGTACATGATCTCGTGGTCCGTCTTGCATTCGAACAGCGGCTGGATCACGCGCTCGCGCCACTGGATCGAGCGGTTCGACGCCGTGACGGAACCCTGCGTCTCGAACTGCGACGCGGCCGGCAGCAGGTAGACGCCGTCGCTCCTGCCGTGCATCGCCGCCGTCATGCTGGGATAAGGATCGATGACGACCATGAAGTCGAGCTTCTGCATCGCCGCCTTCATGTCCGGCAGGCGCGTCTGGCTGTTCGGCGCGTGGCCCCAGTAGAACACGGCGCGGAGATTCGTCGGCTGGTCGACGTACTGGTTGTCTTCCAGGACCGCGTCGAACCAGCGCGACACCGTGATGCCCGGCTTTTCCATCAGCTCCTTCGAGCCGAAGCGCGACTTGACCCAGTCGTAATCGACGCCCCACACGGTCGCGAAGTGCTTCCACGCGCCTTCCGCGATGCCGTAGTAGCCGGGCAGCGACTCGCCGTTCGGACCGACGTCCGTCGCGCCCTGCACGTTGTCGTGGCCGCGGTAGATGTTGGCGCCGCCGCCCTGCACGCCGATGTTCCCCAGCGCGAGCTGCAGGATCGACAGCGCGCGCACGTTCGCCGTGCCCACGTGGTGCTGCGTGATGCCCATGCACCACACGACGGACGATGGCTTGTTCGTCGCCAGCATTTCGGCCGCCATGCGCACGGACGCTTCCGGCACGCCCGTCACGTCGCTGACCTTATCGGGCGTCCACTTCGCGACTTCCTTGCGCACGTCGTCCATGCCGTACGTGCGCGCGGCGATGTACGCCTTGTCTTCCCAGCCGTTGTTGAAGATGTGCCACAGCATGCCCCACACGAATGCGATGTCCGTGCCGGGACGGATGCGCACGTAGTGGTGGGCGAAGCGCGCCGTGCGGGTGAAGCGCGGGTCGACGACGATCATCTTCGCGCCCAGTTCCTTCGCATGCAGGAAGTGCAGCATCGAGATCGGATGCGCCTCCGCCGGGTTCGAGCCGATGAACAGCACGGCCTTGCTGTAGTGGAGATCGTTGAACGAGTTCGTCATCGCGCCATACCCGTAGGTCTGGGCGACGCCCGCCACCGTCGTCGAGTGGCAGATGCGGGCCTGGTGGTCGCAGTTATTGGAACCCCACATCGACACCCATTTGCGCAGCAGGTAGGACTGCTCGTTGCTGTGCTTCGAGCTGCCGATCACCATCAGCGCATCCGGCCCGGACTGCTCGCGCAGTTTCAGCAGCCGGTCGCCGATCTCGCCCACGGCCTGGTCCCACGTGATGCGCTCGTACTTGCCGTTCACGAGCTTCATCGGATAGCGCAGGCGGTGTTCGCCGAACCCGTGCTCGCGCACCGACGCGCCTTTCGCGCAGTGCGCCCCCATGTTGATCGGCGAGTCGAACGCGGCCTCCTGGCGGATCCACACGCCGTTGCTGACGACCGCCTCCACCGAGCAGCCCACCGAGCAGTGGCTGCACACGGTGTGCTTGACCTCCGTGTTCGGCCTGGCCGGCACGGGGTCCGCCGCGGTCGCGGGCTGGATCACGTTCAGCGGCAGGTGGCGCGCGAGGGCGCCCGCGCCGGCCGTCACGCCCGCGCCGACGAGGAAGCGGCGCCGTTTCAGTCCGCTGTCGCGTGATGTCTTCACCAGGGTCATGGTCGTGGTCTCCTTCTACCAGTAAGCCGCGGTGCGGTAGTAGCGCCGGATGTGTTCCGTCTCGTGATAGCCCTTGGCCCGCTGCGGCGCCGCCGGTGCCGCAGGCTCGGGCTGCGGCTCGGGCGCCCGCGCACGCGCGGCCGCGGCGACGGCCAGCGCGCCCAGCGGCGCGGCCTTCAACAGGCTGCGGCGGGTCGGATCGGGTTGCTTGTCATCGTTCATGATGGTCCTCATGCGGCAATCGGGTCGGTGGCATCGAGCACGGCGAACGCCTGCGCTTCGATCGACAGGAAGGCATCGACGACGCCTGCGACGATCCGGTAGAAATTCGCGTCGGCACTCCCCGCGATGTCGGCCAGGCAGGCCGCATACCACGGCCGGACATGCGTTTCGAAAAAGTGTTTTTGCACGGCCAGGCTACGCGGCGGCATGCCGGGTCCGCCCTGGATCAATACGCGCATCGTCTCGCACAGCGTGCCCAGGTGGTCCTCGAACTCGCCCACGCCTGGCGCCCGCGCGAGACGCAGGCGCGCGAGGTCGTGGCGCAGGTCGGCCAGCGGCGCATCGTTCAGGTGGCCCGTGAGGTAGAAGGAACCGTACGGATTCAGCGGCGGCGTGCCGGTGCTGATGAACATGGCCGAGAATTCATCGGCTGCGGCGGCCGCATCGACGACGGTGGCGGCCTGGGTCAGCTTCAGCCAGGCGTCCTCGAGAGCGAATTCGCCGGCGGCGCCGATCGGATCCGCGGCGGCCAGTGCCGCGAGCAGTGCGTCGTCGGGCGGGGCCAGCAGCAGGCGTGCGAACAGCGCGTAGAAGTCGGCGCGGGCCTGGTCTTCGTCGGCCAGCGGCGGCGCGACGGCTCTCTCCACGCCGTCATGCAAATCGGATGAAGCAGAACGCTGTTCGACGGACATGGTTCTCCCGTTGGCAAATATTCATGGGAAGTGTAATCCTTGACAACGCAAAGGCGCGCACGCTTGACGTCCACGCGACATTTCGTTGGCAAGGCAACCAACGTCGGGACAAATTCCCTCGTTGCAGTCGGGCTGCACGTCTATAATCGAGACATCACCCGAAGGTACTTGCCATGATTGCCGCTGATACCACGTCCGCACCCCCTGTCAACGTCACCGCACTCAAGTCCAGTTGCGCGGCCTGCAGCATGCACCAGCTGTGCCTGCCAATGGGGCTGGAAGACGCGGACATCGACCGCCTGGATCGGATCATCGGCAAGCGCCGCCGCCTGGAGCGCGACGAACCGCTGTACAAGATGGGAGAGCCGTTCCGCAACCTGTACGCCGTGCGCTTCGGCCACTTCAAGACGTACCAGATCAACGCGGCCGGCGAGGCGCAGATCACGGGCTTCCAGATGGCCGGCGAGCTGCTCGGCATGGACGCCATCAGCGCCGACCGCCACCACTGCGACGCCGTCGCACTGGAAGACAGCGAAGTGTGCGAGATCCCGTTCGGGAACCTGCAGGACCTGTTCGGCCAGGTGCCGGCGCTGCTGCGCCACTTCCACCGCATCATGAGCCAGGAGATCACGCGCGAACAGAACGTCATGCTCCTGCTGGGGAACATGCGCGCCGAGCAGCGCTTCGCCGTGTTCCTCATCAACCTCTCGGCCCGCTACGCGGCGCGCGGCTATTCGTCCACGCGCTTCCAGCTGCGCATGTCGCGCGAAGACATCGGCAACTACCTGGGCCTGACCATCGAAAGCATCAGCCGCCTGCTGTCCCGTTTTAAAAAGCTGGGGCTCGTGCAGGTCGACAAGCGCGAGGTCGTGCTGCTCGAACCGGCGCGCCTGAAGGCGATGGCGGCCGGGACGGAGCAGTGCAGTCCGATGGCCTGACCTTTCGGTAGTTCCCGGTCTCCCCGTCCGCATCGACAATGCGGGCAAAGGAGATCCCCCATGCATATCAAGTCAATCCCCGCCGCCATGCTGCTGGCCGCGGGCACCGTCCACGCGCAAGACAACGCCGTGCAGATCTACGGCCGCCTCAACGTCGCCCTCGAACACGCGGCGGCGTCCTCCGGCCCCGGCCTCACGCGCCTCGTGAACAACCGCTCCGTGCTGGGTTTCCGCGGCGGCGAAGACCTGGGCGGCGGCCTGAAAGCCATCTTCCAGGTCGAAGGCACGCTGTCGCCCGACACGGGCACCGGCGCCCTCGCCGCACGCGATACCCGCGTGGGCCTCGCCGGCACGTGGGGCACGCTGTTCGCGGGCCACTGGACGACGGCCTACAACAGCGCCACGTCCGGCCTCGACCCGTTCTATCCGACGACGGCCGGCTACATGAGCATCATGGGCAATGGATCCGCGGGGGACGCGGACAACGTCAGCGACAAGTCGTCGTTCGACCGGCGCCAGTCCAATTCGATTCACTACTGGAGCCCGTCCTGGCACGGCCTGTCGCTGCGGGTGACGCACGGCCTGAACGAAGAAAAGCCGGCAAGCGGCGCGCAGCCGTCGCTGACGTCGGCCGCCGCGATCTACGAACGGGGCCCGTGGTATGCCGTACTGGCGGGCGAACGCCACCACGAGTACCAGGGACCGGGCCTGGACGACACGGGGGCGAAGGCCGCCCTCGCCTACCAGTTCCCGCAGACGCGCATCGCCGTCGTCGCCGAACGTTTGAAATACGGGACGGGCGCCGGCGAGCTGGCGCGCAATGCCGTCTACCTGTCGGTGTCGCACCAGGTGGGGCCGCACGGCATCCGCATCGCCATCGCGCGCGCGGGCGACGCGAGCGGGCCGGCCGGCACGCGCATCGGCTTCGTGCGCGCCGGCGCGGGCACCGGCGCCACGCATGCGACGCTCGGCTACGACTACACGCTCAGCAAGCGCAGCAGCCTGTACGCGTACACGACGCGCCTGGACAACCGCGCGAACGGGGTCTACGACTTCGCGATCAACGGTCTGGGTGCCACGCCGGGCGCGACGCTCAAGGCGTACGTGCTCGGCATGCGCCACAACTTCTGATCACGCGGCCTGCTTCTAAGCCCGCTTCTGCGCCGCGATCCAGCGCTCGACGATCTCGCCCAGCACGTCCAGCGGCACGGAACCGTTGCGCAGCACGACGTCGTGGAACGCGGGCAGCGAGAACTTCGCGCCCAGTTCCTGCTTCGCGTGCTCGCGCAGGTCGATGATGCGCAGCATGCCGATCATGTACGCGCACGCCTGGCCCGGCCACGCGACATAGCGCTCCACTTCCTGCGCGCCGATGCCGTAGGCGATCGCCTGCTCGCGCGTCCAGCCCTTCGTGTGCAGGCCCGTGTCGACGACGAGCCGGCGCGCGCGGAACAGTTCCGAGCCGAGGGCGCCCAGCAGGCCCGGGACGTCGCCCTCGTACCAGCCCTGCTCCACCGCGAGCCGCTCCGCATACAGCGCCCAGCCTTCGCTGTGCGCGCTGCCGCCGCCGAAGATGCGCTGGGCGCGGAACTTCGGCAGGTCCGTGCGCTCCTGCTGGATCGCGAGCTGGAAGTGGTGGCCCGGGACGGCCTCGTGGTACGACAGGCTGCGCATGCGGATCACGTCGAACGTCGGCCCGCGCATCGGCACCCAGAAGATGCCGGGTCGGCTGCCGTCCGGCGCGGGCAGCGAATAATGCGCCGCGGCCGACGGCTCCGTCAGCGGCGGCTCGCGGCGCACGTCGACCGGCGCGCGCGGCTTCAGGTCGAACAGCGCGTCGCTGCGTTTCAATGCGTCCTGCACGATGCCCGCATAGCGCTGCAGCAGTTCGGGGCGCGGATCAGGGTTACCCAACCCCGCGGTCTTGGGCTGGAACGTCGCGTCCAGCTGCTTCATGCGCTCTTCGATGCCGCCTTCCGCGTAGCCGAGGGCGCGCAGGTGCTTGTCCATCTCGGCCTCGATGCGCGCCACTTCGCGCAGGCCGATCGCGTGGATCTCTTGCGCCGTCAAATTCGTGCTCGTATAGGTCTTCAGCGCCTGCTGGTAGGCGGCCGCGCCGTTCGCCAGGCGCGCGATGCCGGCCGTGTCGTTCGTCTTCGGGTGCAGCTCCGCCATGTAAGCCTGCACGCGCAGGTACGCGGGGCGGATCTTCGTCTCGACGATGCGGGTGGCGTCGGCGATGGCGTTGGCGCGCGCATCCGGCGCCAGGTCCGCGAGCTTTTCGGTGCGCTGGGCGAACGTCGTCACGAGGACGTTCTGCTCGGCCGCCGGCTTCAGGAACAGGTCGACCTGGTATTGCGCGCGCTCGAGGATGAAGCGGGGCGGGATCAGGCCACGCCCCGTGGCGGCGCGGGCGCGCGCGAGGGCTTCGTCCATGCGCGTGGCCACCTGGTCCAGGCGCGCCAGGTAACTGGCGACGTCGGACGCGCGGCGCAGCGGATGCGTCGTCGTCATGAAGTTGACGAGGCCGATCTGCGTGCCGCCGAACTGGTTGAAGACGAACTGGTAATCCTCGTACGGCGCGCTGGCGACCGTGTTGGCCAGGCTCCAGCGCATCACGGACGCGGACGTGCGCTGTTCTTCGCCCAGTGGTCCGGCGAGGAATTTATCGAGCCGCGCGACGCCGGCCTGCGCCAGCGCGATCATCTTCTTGCGGTGCGCGGCCGTCAACGGCGTGAGCTGGCGATCCAGCGCTTCCTGCTCGGCGCCGTCGAAGTATTGCGTCGACGTGGCGAGCTGCGGATTGGCGCGGACCCAGTCGGCGGCGAAACGGTCGGACCAGGTGTCGAAGGCGGCGTCGGGTTTGACCGCCTGTGCGGTTTGCGCGGCCGCCGCGATGTTTGGCGCGGCGGTGCCGAGGACGAGGGGAACGAACAGGGTGGCGATGGCGGCGGCCGTGCGGGCGCGCGCGTGAAGATGGTTCTTGGGCATCTCTCTCTTTTCCATGGATAGTGGTAGTCGCCGGCTCGGTAAGCCTGGCGATGGCAATCTATCATGGATGAGTCTGCAAGAGGGCCGGGGTTACGCGTTTACCTCAGCCACCGCGGCGGAAACGGGAACCGGCCCCGCATACTTCCGCGTGAGCCACGCACGCACCGGCCGGTCGAACCAGCGCAGCAACGCGTACGCCAGAAGCACGATACCGATCTGCGATGCCGCCGCCACCAGCGCCACCCGCGCAGGCGCCGGATGCGTATTCCAGTTCCAGTGCGCGAACAGGTAGACGAACGCGTAGTGGACGACGTAGACGGGATAGGACAGTTCGCCCATGAACCGGCACAGTGCGCCGATCGCGCCCTCGGTCCGGGTCACGCCCGCACCCGCGGCCAGGACCAGCGGGAACACGACGATCACGCAGGCCGCTTCGAACAGGCCGTTCCAGGTGCCCATCTGGGGCGCCACGAAGATCGCGGCCAGCACCAGCGACAGGACGACGAACGGTTGCGGCACCGCCAGCCGGAACCCCGTCCGGTACACCAGCAGCCCGGCCAGGAATGGACAGGCGAGGCGCACCGGAGCGGCCCAGAAATCGGCCCATCCCCAGCCGTGGCTCAGGTCATTGAAATGATGCGCCGTCCACACCAGCGCGACGGCGCTCAGCACGCACAGGCCCACGTGCAGGCGCCGGGTCAATCTGTGCCCGAAGACGCCGTACAGGACGTTGGCGATGTATTCCTGGAACAGCGTCCAGCACGGCCCATTCAGCGAATGCGTTTCGCCGAAGCTGTTCGGCACGTTCGGCGTCGGCAGCAACAGCACGCTCAGCGCGATCGTGCCTGCGAACGCCGCGAGCGAGATCTTTTCGCCGATGCGCTGGGTGTCGCCGACGAACGGATCGAGCAGGTACACCGTCACGCTGATCGCCAGCGCCGCCAGCGTCATCGGATGGAGGCGGATCAGGCGGCGCTTGAAGAACCCGGACAGGGACAGCGCCTCGCGGGGCGCGGCGTGCGGCGCCAGGCGCGCGTCGTAGGCGTGGCCGAGAACGAATCCGGACAGCGCGAAAAAGAAATCGACGGCCAGGAAGGCATGGCCCATCGGGTTGTGGGCGATGTCGGGCACCATCATTTCCCAGAAATGGAACATGAGGACGCAGAGCGCGGCCGTACCGCGCAGGCCATCGAGGGCTTCGTAATGGGATTTCATCGGGGGCATAGGTTGAGGTCTCCGTTTTTTTGGGTAGAATGCCGGAGTGCAATAGGTATTTACAATGGCTTTGTCACAGTCCGGATTCCGCTGTTGCGAGACGGTTGCGGCGCCCATCGAACGGGCGGCGCCCCGTCCCCGTGCGCGGGTCGCTTACACGTCAACGATCAACCAGTGAAACAACGCACCTCACGCTATGTCGTCGCAATCCTGGCCTGCACGGCCGCCGGCGGCGTGTTCGCGCTGCCGTACATCCTGCGCGGCGCCGGCTGGAGCGCGCTGCTGTCCGTCACCATCAATTGCTGGCTGTGGGGCGCGCTGACGCCGCTTATCAGGCGCCTGCACGACCGCCTGGCCGCGACGTTCCGGCGCGCCCTGCCCCTGCTGGCTACCCATGCCGTGTGCGGGCTGGCGTTGACGGCGCTGTACGTCCTGACGGCGGCGGCCGTGGAAGACCGGCTCGGCCTGCTCGACTGGGATCCCTGGAGCCAGCCCCTGGGCCTGCTCGACTGGTTCTATTGGGCGATGCTCGTGTACTGCGTCATCATCGGTGCGCTGACCGGCCTGAAATACTATCGGCGGGTGCTCGTCGACGCATTGCAGATCGAGCGCTTGCAGCGCGGCTTTCTCGAAGCCCAGTTGAACACGCTGCGCACCCAGCTCGATCCGCACTTCCTGTTCAACGCGCTGAACGGCATTTCCGCGTGCGTCGAGCACGAGCCGAGGGTGGCCCGCCGCATGATCGAGCACCTGGGCGACCTGCTGCGCTTCACGCTCGACACCCGGAACCGGAGTGAGGTGAGCCTGGCCGACGAAGTCGAGTTCCTCGAGCATTACTTCGCACTGCACCGGATGCGCTTCGCCGAGCGCCTGGCGGTCACGGTGTCCGTCATGCCCGACGTGGCGCACACGCGCGTCCCGTCGCTGCTGTTGCAGCCGCTGGTGGAAAACGCGATCCGCCACGGCATTGCGGTCCGCGCGTCCGGCGGCAAGGTCGACGTGTCGGCGCGGCGCGTGGGCGACCAGGTCGAGATCCGCGTGACCGACGACGGCGTCGGGCTGCCGCCCGGCTGGACGATGGACGCCGCGCGCGGACTGGGCATCAGCGTGACGCGCGACCGCCTGGCGGCCATGTACCCGTCCGGTGCCAGCGTGTTCGCCATCGCGCCCCATCCCGGCGGCGGCACGCAAGCGACGATCGTCCTGCCCCTGACTTGAACGAGGAGATGCCGCGCATGCCGCCCGCCAGTCCATTGAAGATACTCGTCGTCGACGATGAAGCGCCGGCGCGGCGGCGTCTCGTCGACCTGCTGGCCAGGGTAGACGGGGTCGGCGAGGTGCTCGAAGCCGGGGACGGCGCGGCGGCCGTGCGGATGATCGCCGAGCATCGCCCCGCCGCCGTCTTCCTGGACATGCAGATGCCAGGGCCGTCCGGCCTGGACGTCGTCGGCACCGTCGGTGCCGGCCGCATGCCCGTCACCGTCTTCGTCACCGCCTACGACCAGTATGCGGTCCGCGCGTTCGAGGCCAGCGCCCTCGATTATCTGTTGAAGCCGTTCAGCGACGAACGCTTCGAGGCGGCCATGCGGCGCGTCCTCGCGCGGCTGGAAGAACACCGTCCAGCCGAAGAACCGCCGCGCTGGGACCGGCTGGTGGTAAAAACCGCGGGCGCCACGCACATCGTCAAGACGACGGACATCGACTGGATCGAAGCCGTCGGCGTCTACGTCAACCTGTACGTCGGCGGCAAGGCGCTGCTGTACCGGTCACCGATCCATGTGCTGGCCGACAAGCTGGATCCCGCCCACTTCGTGCGCATCCACCGCTCGGCCATCGTGAATCTCGAAAGCATCCTGCGCCTCGAACCGCTGTCGCACGGCGAGTTCGACGTGGTGCTGAAGCACGGCGGGCGGACGAAGGTCAGCCGCACCTACCGCGGCCAGTTGGAACAGCGCCTCGGCCAGGCGCTGTGAGTCCGCTCAGGGCTCGTCCGCGACGATCTCCAGCGCCCGCACGCCATCCCACCCCTTGGCCAGCCGCCAGTCGCGCAACGCCCCTTCCACGACGACCTGCCAGTGCGTGCGCTCCAGGTCCGGCAGCGCGACGCTGAACGAGCCGTCCGGCGCGGGCTTCACGAACACGCGCAGGTCGCGCCGCGGCAGGGTCGGATGCGCGAGGTAGATGGTGAACGGCGCCGCTTGTCCCGCCAGGCGGCCGGCCAGCGTGCCCGCGCGCGGATCGTATTCCGCCCGCAGCGACAGGCCCAGTGCCGTCGCCGCGCGGTCGCGGCGCAGGTCCTGGTTGATGGCCTTGCCCTGCTTGTAATAGTCGTCGACGACGAGGGCGTCCGGGTGGCCGGCGGCCAGCCAGGCCACGTAGCCGCCGCCGGCCAGCACGGTCGCCGGTCCGAGCATCAGGAGCCACGGCCAGCGGTGGGTGTACCAGGGAGTCGGAGTCGCGTGCATGTTCTATCCTTATTAGTTCAGCGCGGCACGATGAAGACGGCCTTCTCGGTCACGCGCAGTGCCGGATCGTCCTGCGCCGTCACGGTGAACGTCAGCGCATTCGATCCCGTGCGTGCGGCGCCATGGTCCACGCGCACGCGCAGGGGCACCGCACGCGCGGAGGCGCCGTCGAGCTCGACGAGGTCTTCGTCGGCGATCGCGGCCGACGGGATGCCGGAGACGCCGATGTGGAACAGGTGCGGACGCTCGCCCGTGTTCATCAGCTGCAGGCGGTACACGTTCTCGATCTTGCCGTCTTCGACTTCGCGGCCCATCGAGCCGCGGTCGCGGATCACGTCCAGCTTCAGCGGCGTGCGCAGCGCCAGCGCGGTGCCCAGGCCCGCCGCCATCAGGACGAACACGAGGCCGTAGCCGAGCGTGCGCGGGCGCAGCAGGCGGGCGCGGATCTGCTTCGCGTTCCAGCCGCCGGCGAGTGCGTTCTCGGTCGAATAGCGGATCAGGCCACGGGGCCTGCCTACCTTGTCCATCACGCCGGAACAGGCGTCGATGCAGGCAGCGCAGCCGATGCATTCGTACTGCAGGCCGTCGCGGATGTCGATGCCGACGGGGCAGACCTGCACGCACAGCGAGCAGTCGATGCAGTCGCCTCGGCGGTCGCCACCGTTTGCGCTGTCGCGCGCAGCATTGCGTTCCATCTTGCGCGGTTCGCCGCGCGCCGTGTCGTAGCTGACGATCAGCGTGTCGCGGTCGAACATCGCGCTCTGGAAGCGGGCGTACGGACACATGTACTTGCACACCTGCTCGCGCATCCAGCCCGCATTGCCGTACGTGGCGAAGCCGTAGAACAGGATCCAGAACGCTTCCCACGGGCCGAGGCCCAGGTGCGCCACCGCGTCGCCCAGCGCGCGGATCGGCGTGAAATAGCCGACGAAGGTAAAGCCCGTCCACAGCGCGACCGTGCCCCAGGCGAGGTGCTTGGCGCCGCGCTTGCCCAGCTTTTCCAGTGTCCACGGCTGGCGGTCGAGGCGGATGCGCGCACTGCGGTCGCCTTCGATGCGGCGCTCGATCCACAGGAAGATCTCCGTGTAGACCGTCTGCGGGCAGGCATAGCCGCACCACACGCGCCCCGCCACGGCGGTCACGAGGAAGAGGCCGTACGCGCAGATGATCAGCAGGCCCGCGAGATAGATGAAATCCTGCGGCCACAGCACGAGGCCGAACAGGTGGAACTTGCGCGCGCCCAGGTCGAACAGCACGGCCTGGCGGCCGTGCATGGACAGCCACGGCAGGCCGTAGAACAGCGCCTGCGTGAGCCAGACGCAGGCCCAGCGCAGGGTGGCGAACGGGCCCTTCACCTCGCGCGGATGGATGTCCTCGCGCCTGGCGTACATCTTGATGACCGCCTCCTTGGGCGCGCGCGCGTTCATTTTGCCGCCACCTCGCGGGGCGTGCCCGGCGTGTTGGACAGCGACCAGACGTAGGCGGCCAGCACGTGCGCCTTGCCTTCGCCGAGGAATTCGCCCCACGCGGGCATCGTGTTGTTGCGGCCCTTGCGGATCGTCTCCATGATCGTCTCCGCGCTGCCGCCGTACAGCCATACCTTGTCGGTCAGGTTCGGCGCGCCCAGCATCGGATTGCCGTGCGCGTCGGGGCCGTGGCATGCGGCGCAGGCGGCGAACTTCGGCTTGCCGAAGGCGACCTTGATCGGGTCGGCCGGCGCGCCGGAGAGACTCATCACGTAGTGCGCGACGTTTTCCACGTCGTTGTCCGAGCCGAGCGCCGCCCCCATCGGCGGCATCTGGCCGTTGCGGCCCTTCATGATCGTTTCCTTGATCACCGACGGTTCCCCGCCGTACAGCCAATCGGTATCCGTCAGGTTCGGGTAGCCCTTGTTGCCGCGCGCATCCGAGCCGTGGCATTGCGCGCAGTACGTGAGGAACAGGCGCTCGCCGATGGCGTGGGCCTGCGGATCGCCTGCCACGTCCTTGAGGTCGCGCTTCAGGTATTGCGCGAACAGGGGGCCGTAGTCGGCATCGGCCTTCGCCAGTTCCTGCCTGTACGCGCCGGCCGATTGCCAGCCGAGGCGGCCCGCATAGCTGCCGAGGCCCGGATACAGCACCAGGTAGCCGATGGCGAACAGGATCGTCAGGTAGAACATGAACATCCACCAGCGCGGCATCGGCGTGTTCAGTTCCGTCAGGTCCTCGTCCCACACGTGGCCCGTCGTCTTTTCGGGCTGGCCGTGTTCGTCCAGGCGCACCTTGTGGCGCGACTGCGACCACAGCAGGATCGCGCAGCCCGCGATGCCCAGCACCGTGATCAGGACGATGTACCAGTTCCAGAAACCGCTCGTGAAGTCAGACATAGTCGTCCTCCACTTCTTCATCGGCAAAGGGCAGCGCGGCCGTCGCGGCGAAATCCGGTTCCTTGCGCAGCAGGAAGGTCCAGGCGAGGATGCCCAGGAAGGTGGTGAAACTCACGACCGTCATCACGCGACTCGCGTCGTCGAATATATGTTGGATGGCCATCTCAATTCCTCGATTTGATTTGCGTGCCGAGACCCTGCAGGTAGGCGACCAGCGCGTCCTGCTCGGTCTTGTCGGCCAGCTGCGCCGGCGCGTCCTTGATGTCCTGCTCCGTGTACGGGACGTTCAGGCGCTGCATCGCGCGCATCTTCGGCACGATCGACTGCGGGTCCAGTTTCGCCGTGGCGAGCCACGGATAGCCGGGCATGTTCGATTCCGGCACGACGTCGCGCGGGTTGTCGAGGTGCGTGCGGTGCCACTCGTCCGAGTAGCGGCCGCCGACGCGCGCCAGGTCGGGGCCGGTGCGCTTGGAGCCCCACTGGAACGGGTGGTCGTAGACGAATTCGCCCGCGACCGAATAATGGCCGTAGCGCTCCGTCTCGGCGCGGAACGGGCGGATCATCTGCGAGTGGCAGTTGTAGCAGCCTTCGCGGATGTAGACGTCGCGGCCCGCGAGGCGCAGCGGCGAATACGGCTTCAGGCCGGCGACGGGTTCGGTGGTCGAATGCTGGAAGAACAGCGGCACGATCTCGACGAGGCCGCCGAACGAGACCACGACCAGCACGAGGCCGATCAGCAGCCAGGGGTTCTTCTCGATCCACTCATGGGTGAATTTCATGGTTATGCTCCTGCGTGTTCTATCAGGCGTGTTCCGGGACCGCATGCGTCGTGCCATGCGAAGGCAGTGCGGGGATGCGCGCGTCGACGGACTTCGTGCCGCGCATCGTCAGCCACGTGTTGTACGCCATCAGGCACATGCCGGTCAGGTACATCAGGCCGCCGCCGAAACGGATCACGTAGTACGGATACGTCGCCTTGACGCCTTCGACGAAGGTGTAGGTCAGCGTGCCGTCCGGGTTCACGGCGCGCCACATCAGGCCCTGCATCACGCCGGCGATCCACATCGCGGCGATGTACAGCACGATGCCGATGGTGCCGAGCCAGAAGTGCGTCTCGACGAGCGCCATGCTGGCCATCTGCTTCTTGCCGGCGAGGCGCGGGATCAGGTAGTACAGGGAACCCATCGTGATGAAACCGACCCAGCCCAGCGCGCCGCCGTGCACGTGGGCGATGCCCCAGTCCGTGTAGTGCGACAGCGAGTTGATCGTCTTGATCGACATCATCGGGCCTTCGAACGTGGCCATACCGTAGAACGACAGAGACACGATCATGAATTTCAGCAGCGGGTCCGAGCGCAGCTTGTGCCACGCGCCGGACAGGGTCATGATCCCGTTGATCATGCCGCCCCACGACGGCGCCAGCAGGATCAGCGAGAACACCATGCCGATCGACTGCGTCCAGTCGGGCAGCGCCGTGTAGTGCAGGTGGTGCGGACCGGCCCACATGTAGGTGAAGATCAGGGCCCAGAAGTGCACGATCGACAGGCGGTACGAGTACACCGGACGCTCGGCCTGCTTCGGGATGAAGTAGTAGACCATGCCCAGGTAGCCGGCCGTGAGGATGAAACCGACGGCGTTATGGCCGTACCACCACTGGATCATCGCGTCCTGCACGCCGGCGTACATCGAGTACGACTTGAACAGCGTGACGGGCATCGACATGCCGTTGACGATGTGGAGGATGGCCACCGCGAGGATGTAGCCGCCGAAGAACCAGTTGGCGACGTAGATGTGCTGCACGCGGCGCTTGACGATGGTGCCGAAGAAGACGACGGCGTACGCGACCCACACGACGGCAATCAGGATGGCGATCGGCCATTCCAGCTCGGCGTATTCCTTGCCGCGCGTGAAGCCCAGCGGCAGCGTGATGGCGGCCGCCATGAGCACCGCCTGCCAGCCCCAGAACGTGAAGGCGGCCAGCCGGTCGGAGAACAGCCGCACCTGGCAGGTGCGCTGCACGACGTAGTACGACGTGGCGAACAGGCCGCAGATGCCGAACGCGAAGATCACCGCGTTCGTGTGCAGCGGCCGCAGGCGGCCGTACGTGAGCCACGGGATATCGAAGTTCAATGCCGGCCAGGCGAGCTGCGCGGCAATCCACACGCCCGCGAGCATGCCGATCACGCCCCAGACGACAGTTGCGACGGCAAACTGGCGCACGATCTTGTAGTTATAGTTTAGACTGCTGTCCAAGGTGCACTCCCTGAAGAATAAGAAAGACGACACCGTCAGGGTAGGTTTCCTGGGGGTTCCAAATCCTTGATGTGAATCAAAAATTCCAGATTGGGTCCAAGGAAGGAGCCGGCTTCTTCCTCGATGTTGCTGAAAGCAGACTGGCGTTTTGAACGGACGATATGAAGTGCGTCA
Source organism: Massilia sp. Masssp94 (assembly GCF_059491305.1). Classification (NCBI taxonomy): domain Bacteria; kingdom Pseudomonadati; phylum Pseudomonadota; class Betaproteobacteria; order Burkholderiales; family Oxalobacteraceae; genus Massilia; species Massilia sp. Masssp94. The sequence goes on along the minus strand of NZ_CP168501.1, from coordinate 5,412,856 downwards.
AACATGACGCTCACAACGAAGAGGACGAGGACCATGCCGCCAATTTCACCTAAACTCCACGAGCAACTCGGCCAGCGCCTGCACAAGGCGCGCGAGGATGCGCTGGCCGCCGTGCGTGCGCGCACGGATGGCGATACCGACGACCGCCCGGCGATCTCGCCGAATGCCCATATGGGCCAGAACGACGACGCGCCGGCGGGCGAGATGCTCAGCCATAACGAGGAACACCTGGCCGAACACGAAGCGAACCTGCTGCACGAGATCGACGCGGCGATCGGGCGCCTGGAATCGGGCGCGATCGGGATCTGCGAGTCGTGCGGGCGCGATATTCCGGAAGCGCGGTTGCTGGCGACGCCGACGGTGCGGACGTGTATCGCTTGCCAGGAGCGGATCGAGAAGGAACAGCGGACGGGCCGTGGGCCGAGCATGTAATACCTTCGCTTGCGCGGATCACCGTCATCCCCGCGCAGGCGGGGACCCATACTGAGCCTCTGAAGTCGAACGCCGAGATCCGCCCGGGTGTTTCCGACGTACTGAATGCTGATCTTCAGCATGGGTTCCCGCCTGCGCGGGAACGACGGAGTCCGTCAATCGTCGTCGCCGAGAATCCGCAACGCCGGCCCTTCGAGATCGTCGAACTGCCCGCTGTCCGCCGCCCCGAAGAAGACCCGCACCGCGTGCCAGGAGCGGATCGAGAAGGAACAGCGGACGGGCCGCGGGCCGAGCATGTAACGTCGTCCCCGCGCACGCGGGGACCCATACTGAGCCTCTGAAGTCGAACGCCGAGATCCGCCCGGGTGTTTCCGACGTACTGAATGCTGATCTTCAGCATGGGTTCCCGCCTGCGCGGGAACGACGGAGTCCGTCAATCGTCGTCGCTGAGAATCCGCAACGCCGGTCCCTCCAGATCGTCGAACTGCCCGCTGTCCGCCGCGCCGAAAAAGATCCACACTGCGAACGCAACGAGCATCACGCTCAGCGGCACCAGCAAATACAAGGCTTCCATTATGACTCCCTCCTCAGCCGTGCCGCGTTGAGCACCACGAGCGCCGAACTCGCGGCCATCCCCACGCCCGACAGCCACGGATTCAGCAGGCCGCTCGCCGCCGCCGGAATCGCCGCCACGTTGTACAGCATCGCCCACCCCAGGTTCTGGCGGATCACGCGCAAGGTGTCCGCCGCCGTGTCCAGCGCGGCCGCCAGCGGGCGCAGGCCCTCACCCAGCAGCACGCAGTCGGCGTGCAGCTGCGCCAGCTGCGCGCCCTGCCCCATCGCGAAACTCACATCGGCACCCGACAGCACGGCCGCATCGTTGATGCCGTCGCCGACCATCGCCACGACGGCGCCCTCGCGCTGCAGGCCGCGCACGACGGTCAGTTTATCTTCGGGTAACTGGTGGCCCAGCGCGTGCGCGATGCCGAGCTGCATGGCGACGTCCTGCGCGGCCTCGTCGTCGTCGCCGGACAGCAGCACGACCGTCTTGCCGGCCGCGCGCAGGCCGGCCACGACGTCGCGCGCCTCCGGCCGGATGTCGTCGACGAGGTCGAAGCGCGCGACCCAGCCGGATGTGGTGCCCAGCCACACAGCCGTGACGCCGCCCGGCTGGCCGCCCGGGACGCCGCCGCGCGCGATGCCGGCCACGAACGCGGCGTTGCCGAGACGGTAACGGCGGCCGCCGATCTCGCCCTCGATGCCTTTGCCGACGACCTGGTTGACCAGGTTCGCGACCAGCGCGGCCGGCCCGGCCGCGTCGCGGAGCGCCTGCGCCAGCGGATGCGCGCTGCCCGCTTCCAGCGCGGCGGCCAGCTGCAGCGCCATGCGCCGGCTCGCGCCGCCGAACGTTACCGTCTGGCGCAGCACGGGGTGGCCGTAGGTCAGCGTGCCCGTCTTGTCGAACACGACGTGCGTCGCACGGCCCAGTGTTTCCAGCACATGCGGCTTGACGGCCAGCGCGCCTCTACGCAGCAGGCGGTCGGTGGCGGCGGCGAGCGCCGTCGGCGTCGCCAGCGACAGCGCGCACGGACACGACACGACGAGCACCGCGATCGCCGCCGGCCACGCGCGCGCCGGATCGACGAGATACCAGCCCGCGCACACGACGACCGTCAGCACCAGCAGCGCGAGCACGAACCACGCGCCGACGCGGTCGGCCCACAACGCCAGCGCGGGCTTGTCCTGCCCGGCGCGCTCGACGAGGCGCACCAGCAGCGCCAGCGTGCTGTCGCGCGCACTGCTCGTCACGCGCACGACGATCGCCTGCGCGACGTTGACCGCGCCGCCGGGCAGTGGCGCGCCCGGCCCCAGCGCGCGCGTGCGGCTCTCGCCCGTCAGCAGCGCGAGGTCGACTTCCGTGTCGCCTTCCAGAATGACGCCATCGGCCGGCACGGCCTGACCGGGCGGCACGAGCACGACGTCGCCCGGCACGAGCGCGCCGGCGGGGACGGTGTCCATCGCGCGCGCGCCCGGAAAGTCGACGAAGCGCTGCGCCGTCGCGGGCCCTGCACGCTGCAGGCCCTCGAGCGCGCGCGCGGCGCGCCGGCGCGCGTCCAGCTCCAGGTAGCGGCTGCCCAGCAGCAGGAACACGAACATCGTGATCGAATCGAAGTACACGTCGCCGTGTCCGCGCACGACCGCGACGACGCTGGCGGCGGATGCGGCCAGGATGCCCAGCGCCACCGGCACGTCCATGCCCGCAACGCCGCGCCGCAAGTCCATCCAGGCACCTGCCAGGAACGGCCACGACGAGTACGCGACGGCCGGCACGGTCAGCAGCAGCGCGGCCCAGTGCATCAGCGCGCGCATGTCGGCATCCATCGTGCCGTCCGTCGCCAGGTACACGGGGACGGCGTACATCATCACCTGCATCATCGCCATGCCCGCCACGAACAGGCGGCGGAACAGTGTCTTGCGCTCCCGTTCGAGGTGGGCCGCCTGGCGCTCCGCATCGAGCGGATACGCCGTGTAGCCGATCGCGCGCAGTGCCGCGATGATGTCGCTGGCCTTCGCCACGGCGGGATCGCGGCGCACGCGCAGGCGCTCCGTCGCCACGTTCAGCAGCGCGTCCGTCACGCCGGGCAGCGCGTTCATGCGGCGTTCGATGAGCCACACGCACGCGGCGCAGCGCATGCCTTCGATGGTGAAGACGACATCGTCCCCATCGACCGCGTCGTCGTATGCGCGCAGGGCGGCCAGGCCGGCGTCATCCCCGATGCGCGCGGCGAATTCGGTGCGGTTGTCGTAATAGTCGGCGAGGCCGGCGTCCGCGATCGTCTGCGCGGCGGCGGCGCAGCCGGGGCAGCACATGGTGCGGCGTTCACCGTCGACGACGGCCGACCACGGACTCGCGGCCGGTGCCGGCTGGCCGCAGTGCCAGCACGCGGCGGTGCCGAGGACGGCCGCGCTCATGCGCCGGCTCCAGGTGCGACGCAGATCTCCTGCACCCAGCCGTGCGGCAGGCCGCCGGCCGCGCGCGCGAGGCCCAGCAGGCCGAAGCCCAGCACGAGGACGCCGCACGCGACCCGCACGCGCGGGCTCGCGAGCCAGCCGCGCAGGCGCGCGCCCATCAGGCCCAGGCCGAGCAGCATCGGCAGGGTGCCGAGGCCGAACGCCAGCATCACGAGTGCGCCGTGGAGGGCGGAACCGCTCAGCATCGCGGTGACCAGGACGCTGTAGACCATCCCGCACGGCAGCCAGCCCCATAGGCCGCCCGCGACGAACATGCGCGCGGGCCGGTCCAGCGGCCCGACTCTTTTCAGCAGGGGCTGCACGCCGCGCCACACGAAGCGGCCGCCCTGCTCCAGGCGCGCGAGGCCGCGCCACGCATCCATCAGGTAGAGGCCCAGCGCGGCCAGCATCAGGTTCGCGAGCCAGTACGCGCCTGCCTGCAGCGCCGGCAGTCTGGCGAGCGCCTGCGCGCCTTGTGCGAAGCCGCCGGCCAGCCCGCCCGCGACCATGTAGCTGCCGATCCGCCCCGCGTTGTAGGCAAGGACGTTGGCGACGGGCGCCCGCCTGGTCGCTACCCGCACGGGGATGACCCGTCCGACGGAAGGCGCCACCGACAGCGCGCCCACGATCCCGCCGCACATGCCGGCGCAGTGGACGCTGCCCAGCAGGCCTACCACGAAGACGGGAAGGAGCGCGACGTTCATGGGGTCACACCGTCCTGGAATGCGCGGCCGGGCCGCGCGTGGCGAGATAGCGGTCGAACACCATGCACACGTTGCGGATCAGCAGGCGCCCTTTCAACGTGACGCTGATCCAGTCCGGCGCGAGTTCGACGAGGCCGTCGCGCTCCAGTTCCGCCAGCTGCGCCATCTCGCGGGCGAAATAGGCGTGGAACGCGATCGGGAACGCGAGTTCGATGGTGCTGATCGACAGCTCGAACTGGCACATCAGCTTCTGGATGATCGTGCGGCGCAGCGCATCGTCCATCGACAGCCGCGCACCGCGCGCCACCGGCAGCTCGTTGCGGTCGAGCGCATCGTAATAGGCGTCCAGCGTCTTGACGTTCTGGCTGTATGTGGCCCCGACCGCGCCGATGGCGGACACGCCGCATGCGACGAGGTCCGCGTCGGCATGCGTCGAATAGCCCTGGAAGTTGCGGTGCAGACGGCCCTGCTGCTGCGCGACGGCGAGGTCGTCGTCTGGCCGGGCGAAATGGTCCATGCCGATATACACGTAGCCCGCGGCCGTCAGGCGTTCGATGCACAGCTGGAGCATGCGCAGCTTCGTGTCGCTGTCGGGCATGTCCGCTTCAATGATGCGGCGCTGCGGCTTGAACAGGTGCGGCAGGTGCGCGTAGTGGTACACGGCGATGCGGTCCGGCGCCGCATCGATCACCTTGTCGAGCGTCGTGCGCATCGTGGCCGGCGTCTGCTTCGGCAGGCCGTAGATCAGGTCGATGCTGACGGAGCGGAAATGCGCATCGCGCGCAGCCGCGATGATGGCGCGCGTCGCGGCCTCGGGCTGGATGCGGTTGACAGCGCGCTGCACGTCCGGATCGAAGTCCTGCACGCCGACGCTGATGCGGTTGAACCCCTGGCGCCGCAGGCCGTGCACGCGCGCCGCCGATACGGTGCGCGGGTCGATCTCGATCGAGTATTCGCCGACGGCATCCGGCGCGAAACGGAAGCAGCGGCGCAGGTGCGCCATCAGGTCTGCCATCTGCGCGTCCGACAGGTAAGTCGGCGTGCCGCCGCCGAAGTGCAGCTGCTCGACCTCGTTCATGCCGGCGAACAGGCGTCCCTGCATCTCGACTTCGCGTTTCAGGTAAGCGAGATAGGTCGCCGCCTTCTCGCGGTTCTTCGTGACGATCTTGTTGCAGGCGCAGTAATAGCAGACGGTGTCGCAGAACGGAATGTGCAGGTACAGCGACAGCGGCTTGCCGCCGCCGCGCGTGCGCAGGTCCGCCACGGCGTGCAGGAAATCGCGGTAGCCGAACGATTCCGTGAAGCGGTCCGCCGTCGGATACGACGTATAGCGGGGACCGTTGCGGCTCAGCCGGGCGATCAGGTCCGCGTCGAACTCGACGACGGGCTGGAATGCGGAAACTGCATCTAACATCGGGGAAACTCCTGGGCCTGCGGCGTGAACATACAAGATGAGTCTATTGAGGCGGGGTCGCAAAATCCTTGACTTGCATCAAAAATCACCGAGGCCAGTGTGTTACCGACGTCCAAGTTTAAAAACCGACAATACCTGTCCCAGATGGCCCACCTGCTCCGCCACGCTGGCGGACGCCATGGCCGACTCCTCCACGAGGGCCGCGTTCTCGCGCGTGATGCCGTCGAGCTCGACCATCGCCCCATTCACTTCCGCGATGCCCTCGTTCTGCGCGCGCGACGCCGCCGTGATGTCGCCCATGATGGCGGCCGCGTCCTGCACGGCGCCCACGACCTGGCGCATCGTCTGGCCCGCCGCGTCGACGAGCTCGTTGCCCTGCCCGACCTGGTGCACGGAATCCTCGATCAGCGCCTTGATTTCCTTCGCCGCGCCCGCCGAGCGCTGGGCCAGGCTGCGGACTTCGCCCGCCACGACGGCGAACCCGCGCCCCTGTTCGCCCGCGCGCGCCGCTTCCACGGCGGCATTCAGCGCCAGGATGTTGGTCTGGAACGCGATGCCGTCGATCAGGCCGATGATGTCGACGATGCGCGTGGCCGAGCCGCTGATCTGGCCCATCGTCGTGCCGACTTCCAGCACGGCCGCGCCGCCGCGTCCCGCCACCCGGGAGGCTTCGCCGACCAGGTTGTCGGCGCGCTCGGCGCCGTCCGTGTTCTGGCCCGCCTTGGCCGCGATGTGGGCGAGGCTCGCGGCAGTCTGCTCCAGGCTCGCGGCCTGCGCCTCCGTGCGGCGTGCGAGGTCGTGGTTGCCCGTCGCGATGTCGCGCGTGGCCGCATGGATCGCGCCGACGCCCGTGCGCACGTCGCCGACGATCGCCGTCAGGTTGATGTTCAACTGGCGCAGCGCGAGCAGCAGGCGGCCCATCTCGTCGTCGCGTCCCCGTGCGGGCGGGCGCGACAGATCGCCCCCGGCCAGCGCGTGGACGGCCTCCAGCGCCCGGTGCATGGGCGCCACGATGGACCGGTGCAGCTCGGCCCAGGCCAGCAGGGTCAGCGCCGCCCCGGCCAGCGCCAGCAGGCGCCAGCCCCAGGCCTGGGTGGCACAGGCCAGCACGCCCATCAGCAGCGCCTGCGTGCACATCATGACGCCCAGGCGCCGGCCCAGCGGCAAGGTGCGCAGGTCCAGCAGGCGCGCCCACCACGCGGTGCGGACGACGGCGCCGCGGCGGAGCGCGAGCCCCTCGGCCCGGCCGTCGCGCAGGCGTTGATAGATCGCTTCGGCGCGTTCGACCTGGTCGCGCGCGGGACGGGTGCGGACCGACATGTAGCCCACCGTCGTCCCTTCCTGCTTGATGGGCACGACGTTTGCCACGACCCAGTAGAAATCGCCATTTTTTCGACGATTTTTCACGAGTCCTGTCCACGGTTCGCCCGCCTGCAGCGTTTGCCACAGGTCGGCGAACGCCGCAGGCGGCATGTCCGGGTGGCGGACGATGTTATGGGCCTTGCCGATCAGCTCATCTTCGGTAAAACCGCTGACTTCGATGAACGTGGGGTTGACGTAGGTGATGCGGCCTTTGGTGTCCGTCTTGGACACGATGGACTGGCCGTCATGCACCGGGTATTCGATGCCCGTGACGGGTAGGTTGGTACGCAAGCGTGGCTCCTGGCTTTTAGTGAGGAAATATTGTTTTTTGGAAATTTTATGAAATCTGGTCCGCCTAAATCCTTGATCCAGATCAAAAATGACGGATTGGCTGATGAACACGGGCGTAATGAACACATGCGCCGCCCGGCCGTTAAAATGGAGTACCCTGCGCGGATGTGGCTGCCAGGTTTGCATTTTGTGTCTTGATGAAATTCAACCAACCCCAAGATAGCCGTCGATGAACGATATCTCTCCTCTGACACGGCACCCCGATGTCCTGTACGGCCCGCACCAGCCCGAGCTGTTGCGCGACGAGATCCTGGCCGACCTGCTGGAAGCAAGCGCGGCACGCGCACCGGACCAGCCGGCCCTCATCGCCGGCGACCGCCGCCTCACGTATCGCGAGCTCGACGCCCTGTCCAGCCTGGCCGCGTCGCGCCTGATCGACGCGGGCATCCGGCCCGGCCATATCGTCGGCCTGTGGATGCCGCGCGGCATCGACCTGCTCGTCATGCAGGCGGCGATCGCCAAGGCCGGCGCCGCCTGGCTGCCGGTCGACGAGGACACGCCCGTCGAGCGCCTGCTCGTGTGCATGGACGACGCCGGCTCCCCTGCCCTCGTGAGCAGCGAGCGCATGCGCGACCGTCTCGGCACCGTGACGCAACCGATCCACACCGCCGAAACACTGCTGGCGCCCGCGCCCGACGGCTACGAACTGCGCCGCCGGAGCAAGGTCGACGGCGACGCCCCCGCCTACGTCATCTACACGTCGGGCTCGACGGGCAAGCCGAAAGGCATCCTCATCGACCAGCGCAGCATCTGCCACTTCCTGCGCAGCGAGAACGAAGTGCTGGGCGTCAAGGCCACCGACCGCGTCTACCAGGGCTTTTCGGTCGCCTTCGACATGTCGTTCGAAGAAATCTGGATTTCCTACCTCGTCGGCGCCACCTTGTGGCTCGGGCCGAAGGAGACGGCCGGCGATCCGGAGGCGCTGCCGCGCCTGCTTTCGGAGAATGGCGTCACCGTACTGCACGCGGTGCCGACCCTGCTCGCCCTGTTCGCGGACGACGTGCCCAGCCTGCGCATCATTAACCTGGGCGGAGAAATGTGTCCGGAAACGGTGGTCGAGCGTTTTTCGAAGCCGGGCCGCCAGATGTTCAACACGTATGGCCCCACGGAAGCGACCGTGTCGGCCAGCCTCGCGCGCCTGGAGCCGGGCCGGTTGATCACGATCGGCACGCCGCTGCCGAACTACGGTTTGCTGGTCATTTCCACCGAGACCGACAAGGGCCTGCAACTGCTGCCGCGCGGCGACACGGGCGAGCTGTGCATCGTCGGCCCGGGCCTGTCGGCCGGCTACCTCGGCCGCCCCGACCTGACGGCCGAGAAATTCCTCCCGAACCCGTGGAGCGCGGGACCGGACGATCCGCGCCTGTACCGCACGGGCGATCTCGCGCGCATCGAGCCGGACGGCCAGGTCGTGTGCCTGGGCCGCACGGACGACCAGGTCAAGATCCGGGGTTTTCGCGTGGAACTGGGCGAGATCGAGGCCCAGCTCGCGCAACAGGACGGCGTCGGCACGACAGCCGTGCTGCTGCGCAAGGACGACGGCATCGACCGCCTCGTCGCCTACCTCGTGCCGGCCGCCGGCGCGACGCGGGAACAGCTCGCACCGGCCACGTTGCGCCGCGCGCTGTCCGGGAAGCTGCCGCCGTACATGGTGCCGAGCCGCTTCGAACAGCTGTCCGTGATGCCGCGCCTGACGTCAGGCAAGATCGACCGCAAGGCGCTGAAGGCGATGGCCCTGTCGGCCCCGCTACCGAGCGATCCGGCCGAATCGGACGTGGCGGAAACGCCGGGCGAGGAAGCGCTGTTCGCCGCGCTGGAGAAATTGTTCCCGGGCCAGCCGATCCGCCGCGAACTGGACTTTTTCAGCGACCTGGGCGGCCACTCGTTCTTCGCCGCCCGCCTCGCCGCGGCACTGCGCGCCGACCCGCGCTTCGCCCACGTCACGGTGCGCGACATTTATTCGCAACGCCAGATCGGCGCCATCGCCTCGAGCCTGGACCAGGCCGCCGGCACGGCCGCCGTCGAGCCCGACTGGACGCCGCCGTCGGAAGCGCGCCGCTGGCTGTGCGGCATCGCCCAGCTGGCGACCGTGCCCGTGCTGATCACGCTGCGCATGGCCCAATGGCTGGCGCCGTTCTTCACGTACCACTTCTTCACGGGCGACCCGGGCGACTCCGTGGCGCGTGCCATCGCCGCGTCGATAGTCGTGTTCCTGCTCGCGACCCTGCTGGAATTCGTCTTCGCCATCGGGGGCAAGTGGCTCGTCGCGGGCCGCCTGAAACCCGGCGTGTATCCGCTGTGGGGCGCGACCTATTTCCGCTGGTGGCTCGCGGACCGCCTCGTCGAGGCGGCCCCGACCTATTTGCTGGCCGGCTCGTCGCTGTACGGCTGGTATTTGCGCCTGCTGGGCGCGAAGATCGGGCATGACGTCGTGATCGGCTCGCTGACGATCCGCGCGCCCGACCTGCTCGCCATCGGCGCCAACGTCAGCATCGGCAATGCCGTCAACTTCGAGAACGCGCGCGTGGAACGGGGCCGGTTGATCCTCGGCCGCATCGCGCTCGACGACGACGCCTGCGTGTCGTCGTACGCGATCCTGGAAGGCAATACGCAGGTGGGCCGGCGCGGCCACCTGGAGGGACAATCCGCGCTGCCGGATGGAGGGATTGTCCCCGCCGGCCGCGTCTGGAACGGCTCGCCCGCGCGCGACGCCGGCGCGTTCGACCCGTCGACCCTGCCGCCGCGCCCGCGCGTCAGCCGTGCCCGCCTCGCCGGCGAAGCCCTGTTCTTCGTGTTCGGCATGCTGCTCGTCGCCACGCTGTTCTTCATGCCCGTGTTCCCCAGCTTCGTGCTGATCGACTGGTTCGACGAACGGGGCACCCTGCCGATCCTCGCGCAGAACTCGATCCAGGGCCAGCTGCTGCGCTACTTCGTGCTGGCACTGCCCGCGTCCGCCGTGCTGATCGCGCTGACGATGCTCGTGTCGGCCGCCATCCGCTGGGGCTTCCTGCCCCGCATGATGCCGGGGCGCTCGGCCGTGCACAGCAACGCGTACTGTAAGAAATGGCTCGTGAGCCATATCCAGGAATCGAGTTTGAACGTCCTGCACGGCATCTACGCGACCGTGTTCGCGCCGTTCTGGTACCGCCTGCTGGGCGCGAAGGTCGGCCGCGACGCCGAGATCTCGACGGCGCTGGGCGTCGTCCCCGACATGCTGACGCTGGGCGACGAGACCTTCATCGCCGACGCCGTCATGCTGGGCGACGAGCAGATCGACGGCGGCTGGATGACGATGGAAGCGACGGTCGTCTCGAACCGCAGCTTCGTCGGCAACGGCAGCTACATCCCGGACGGCACCGTGCTGCCGGAAGGCGTCCTTGTGGGCGTGCACACGCATGCGCCCGCGAACGAGCGTATGACGGGCGGCGACACGTGGCTCGGCTCGCCGCCGATCCACCTGCCCGCGCGCGAACAGGTCAGCGGCTACCCGGAACACCTGACCTACCGCCCGTCGCCGGCGCGCCGCCTGGGCCGCGCGCTCGTGGAAGCGTTCCGCATCGTCGCGCCGCACGCGGTCGTCATCGCCGTCGGCTACACGGTCGTGCTGGACCTGATGCCGATCGCCGGGGCCGGCCGCTGGGGCGAAGTGATCTGGGACCTCGCCCTGATCAGCCTCGCCTACGGCATCGGCAACTATCTGTTCGTGCTCGCGTTCAAATGGCTGCTGCTGGGCCGCTACAAGAAGCGGGCCGAGCCGATGTGGACGCCGTTCGTCTGGCTGTCCGAAGGCGTCACGAACATGTACGAAGGCATCGCCGTGCCCAACTTCATGCGCTACCTGCGCGGCACGCCCTGGCTGCCGGTCGCGTTCGGCCTGCTCGGCTGCCGCATCGGCCGCGGCGTCTACATGGACACGACGGACATCACGGAATTCGACTGCGTGACGATCGGCGACCATAGCGAGCTGAACGCGCTGTCCTGTCCGCAGACCCATTTGTTCGAAGACCGGGTGATGAAGATCGATCACGTCGACATCGGCAGCAAGGTGTACCTGGGCCCGCGCAGCGCCGTGCTGTACAGCGCGAAGGTCGGGGACAATGCCCGCATCGGGCCGCTGACCCTTGTCATGAAGGGCGAGCACATTCCGGCCGCGACGAGCTGGAACGGGTTGCCGGCGGCGCCGCAGCGCGTGTGATGGATCGCGCATTGCCCGTGCGCTGGTGGGACGGCGGCGGATTCGCGGACGCGCCTTTCGACGCGGCCATGCACGTCGTCGGCGTGCGCGGGCAACCTGACCGCGCGACGGCCCGGCGCACGATCCGTTCGGCGCTGCTGGCCGCGCTGGCGCAGGCGAGCGGGCTCTCGCCGTCGTCGATCCGGCTGTGTGGTGCGCCGGGCGAGGCGCCCTGGGCGCTGCTCGACGATGGCCGCCGCGTCGCGCTGTCGATCAGCCACGACGGCGACCTGTCCGTGGCGGCCCTGCGGCTGGATGGCGGCGCCGTCGGCATCGACGTTATGCAGGTCACCGACGTCCCGGACTGGCAAGCCGTCGCCCGCGACTATCTCGGCCCGGCGGCCGCGGCGACGCTGGCCGGCGTGCCCGCGTTCGCGCGCGCGTGGAGCGAGCGCGAAGCCAGGCTCAAATGCCGGGGGCTGGCGCTAGCGGAATGGGGGGGCTGCGACGAACCCCTGCTGGCGGCGTGCACCTGCCTGTCATTGGTGCTGCCGGACGGTTACGCGGGTACCGTCGCGGTGCTGCCCGCGCCATGTCCGCAGCGCTGACGGTCCGTCGGCACCGGCGCCGTTTCAGGCCTTTGCGCGCGGTTTCAACCGGAAGCTGATGCCCATGCGATTGATCGCGTTCATGGCCGCGATCACGATCGTCAGTTCGACCAGGGCCTGTTCTCCAAACGCGGCCAATGCCGCCGCGTAGGCCGCGTCCGATGCATGGGTCTCGCTCACGCGCGTCACTTCCTCCGTCCACGCCAGGGCCGCCCGTTCCTCGTCCGAAAACAGATAGGCGGCTTCTTCCCATACCGGCACCAGTACAATCTTGTCGACGGACATCCCGTGTTTGATGAGATCGCGGGTATGGACGTCGATGCAATGTGCGCAACCATTCAATTGGGACGTCCTGAGGAAAACAAGGTGTATGAGTCCCGGTTCCAGACCCGAGCCCGTCGTTACGTAATGGTGGAGTGCTCCCAGCGCCTTGGCGCCTTCCTGCGACACTTGAAACCAGTTTGCGCGATTCATCGTGCGTTTTCCTTTCATGCGGTGATTGGTCATGCGGTTGGCAACCCTGCCCGCCGCTTTCCACAAGACGTGCGACCGCGCGCCGCCGTGACACACCGGACGGATCCGTCACAACGGTCGGTGCCGGATCGTCTAGTCAGTATTGTTCAAGTCCCTGGGGTAGCCATGAAGTCTGCCGACCTGCTTGTGTTCGAAGCATTACGCCCACGTCTTTTCCTGATTGCCTATCGTATGCTCGGCATGCGCGCCGACGCAGAAGACGTCGTCCAGGACGCCTGGCTGCGGTACAGCGCAAGCGTGCGTGACGACGTCAGGTCGGCCGAGGCCTGGCTGGTGACCATCACGACGCGACTGTCGATCGACCGCCTGCGCAGCCGGAAAACCGAGCGTGACGCCTACACCGGCTGGTGGCTTCCGGAACCCGTCGTCGAGATCGTCGAAGACACGCCCGAGGCCGCTGCCGAATTGGCCAGCGATGTCTCCGTCGCCATGCTCTGGGTGCTGGAACGGCTCACGCCGGAAGAGCGGGCCGCATTCCTGATGCGCAAAGTATTCGACCAGGATTATGGTGACGTCGCGGCCATGCTTGGCAAAAGCGAAGCCGCGTGCAGGCAATTGGTCCACCGCGCCCAGGAACGGATACGCCAGGAGAGTCCGCGTTTCACGGTCTCGAAGTCGATGCATCGCGTCGTCCTCGAACAATTCATGCAGGCGGCCGCCAACGCCGATCGCGCTGCGATGAAGACGCTCCTGTCGGCCGATGTCGAATTCCGGGCGGACGGCGGAGGAAAAGTGGAGTCCCTGCACAAGGTCCTCATCGGGACAGGACGCGTAGCAGGGCTGTATTGGGCGGTTGACAATGCGTTCCGCGATCGGGTTGTCTACAAGATGGCACGTGTGAACGGCGAACCGGGACTGGTTCGTTACATCGATGGGAAAGTCGAATCCGTGCAGTCGTTTTGCATTCACGACGGCACCATTTCGCGTATATATGTAGTGCGGAATCCAGACAAATTGCAGGGAATCCCTTTACTGCAGTAATGTTCGAGGCCGCGGCAGGTTTTCCTGAGTGCATGTATACTTGTGGCATTCGCGCATCGTCGCATTTTCTGCCGACGATGGCACAGCTTGCCTGAGTTCCAATGAAATTACGCCAACTTACCGTTTTCCTGGGTGGATACCTCGCGACCGTCGTCGTTCTTGCCCGCCTCCACAACAGCTTTTCCGGGATCGCCTCGACCGCCGTCATCGCCATCTGCCTCGCCATCGCGCTGCTGATCGGCTTCGCGGCCGGCACGTCGGAAACGGCTGCACGGCATAGCGCGGCGTTCGTGCTCGCCTCATTCTGCGGCGCGGTCACGATCCTGCTGTCGTTCTACGCGCGGACGGCCGGCGTCGCCCTCGTCGCCCTGCCTTACGTCTTCTTCTGGACGAACGCTGCCTGGCTGGGCTTGCAAGCGGCCCGGATCTGCCGGACCGCGTTGAACGCACCGTCGGCGCAGTAAGCAGTTCGATCCGCCAGCTTGCGGTTTGGGTAAGATTGCAGGATGGATAATCTCACCCACTCCGTCGTCGGCCTCGGCATCGGCGCGCTGATCGACCGCAGCGTGCCTGCCGAGCCCGCATCCGACGCGCAGCGCGTCCGCACGCGCCTGCTCCTCACCATCGGCTGCCTCGCCAGCAATTTCCCCGACCTGGACCTCGTGCTCACGAAGCTGCTCGAGGCACCGCTGGGCTATCTGTTGCATCACCGCGGCCATACGCACACATTGCTGGCGGCACTCGGCGAAGTTGCCTTGTTGCTGGGCCTGGTCTGGCTGCTGTGGCCGGCGGCGCGCGGACTGCTGCGCACCAGCCCGCGCGCCCGGTTCGCGGCGCTCCTGATGGCCTGCGTGGGCATGGTGCTGCACATCTCGATGGACGGACTCAACGTCTACGGCGTGCATCCATTCTGGCCGTTCGATGCGCGCTGGTATTACGGCGACCTCATCTTCATCGTCGAACCCGTGTTCTGGATCGCGTTCGGCATCCCGCTCGCCCTCATGGCGAGGGGACCGGTATGGCGCGGACTGCTGCTGGCCCTGCTGGTCGGCGTGCCCGTCGCCGTCACGTTCGCCGGGTTCCTGCAATGGGGTTCGCTGGCCGGGCTGCTGGCCCTCGGCGGCACCCTGGCGTGGATTGCACGCTGGCGGGCGCGGCGAGCCGGCGGCGACCGTGGCCGCACCGCACTGGCTGCCGGGCTGGCCGCGGCGCTCGCCTTCGTCCTCGTCCAGGCGGCGGCCATGCACACGGCCCGGGACACGGTCGCTGCCGCCATCGCCCGCCTCGATCCGGGCGAGCGCCTGCTCGATACGGCCCTGTCCGCCTATCCCGCCAATCCGCTGTGCTGGTCGTTCGTGACGGTGGCCACCGATGCCGCGCACGGCAGCTATCACCTGCGCCGCGGCCAGCTCAGCGTCGCACCGGGCATCACGCCGGTCGCGTCCTGCCCGGCCGGGATCGCGGGCCGTGCCGCCGGCGCCGATGCGCAACTGGCCTGGCAAGGGGACGCTCGTGACAGCCTTGCGCGACTTCACGACCTGCAACAGAACAATTGCCACTTCAACGCCTGGATGCGGTTCGCCCGCGCGCCGGCCATCGACGGCACGACGGCGACGGATGCGCGCTGGAGCCCGCTGGGCAGCGCCAATTTCTCGACGCTGGCCTATGCCCACCTCGCAGATACGCCCTGCCCCCGTCCCATGCCGGACTGGGGCTATCCGCGCGCGGACCTGTTGCGGCAGCCTTGAACACAGCGGGGGCACAAGAATGTGCCATAACGTGACACATCGTCGCGCTCGCTGGCGGCCAACATGTGGCCCGGATATTGCTCGAGGATCAACCACCTTCACAACCAGGGAGATCCGATGCGAACGTTACTTATCTCGACCGTATGCTGCGCCACCCTTTACGGCACGGCGGCGCATGCCCGGCCGCCAGGCGATGGCGCAACCGACATCAAGTCCGCCGAAAGCGAACTGAGCTATCGGTCCTACGTGACAAGCGACAAGCGCATCAAATGCCTGTACGGCTATGCGGCGAACAAGACAGGCGACCACGCGGCCGCCATCCAGATCTTCGAAGACTGCATCCGGCGCTGGAACGACGTGTTTTCCATGATCGGCCTTGCGCAGATGTACGAAACCGGCATCGGCATCCGGCAGGACGCCGCACAATCGACGGCGCTGATGCGCCGGGCGGCCCAGCTGGACGACGGATCGAGCTATCCGAGCCTGGCCCGCTATCACTATGGCGTGGCCCTGGCGGAGGGATACGGCATCCAGAAAAATATCGCCGAAGCGCGGACATGGCTCCACAAGGCGGCCGAGGAAGGTGTGAACGAAGCCGCCGGCTACCTCGAACGCCTGGATCACGCATCGCCATGAGCGCCGCCTAGCCCGCCACCCGCGGCCCGCGGCCCGCATTGGCGATGACTTGCCGGAAAAACGCGACGAGCGCCGGCACGTGCGTATCGAACCAGAACTGCTCGCGCTGCGCCCACATGTGCGCGCGCAGTGCGTCCATGTGCAGACGGTTGCGCAGTTGCGCCGCCAGTGAGTCGATGTCGTCATAAAAGACGCCGACGCCGAGCCGGCGCGCCAGCGCTTGCGCGGCCACGACGGCATCGCCATTGTCGCGCTGGATCAGCGGCAGGCCGGCCGCCGCCAATGTGGCGATGCGGGCCGGCAGGTTCAGGTCGTCCCAGTCCGCGCGGCACAGGTCGCCGCCGTTGCGGCTCGCGAAGCAATGGAGCCAACCGGCGTCGTAGCGCGAGAATTCCTCGACCCAGCGGTCCTGCGCCACATTGCCGTGCAGGTGCAGGTGGTGCGGCGCCAGCGCCTGCGTCTTTGCGATCCACTCGCGCCATTGGCCGTGCGTGTAGTCGCCGTAGAAATGCAGGTGGATGCCGGCCGCCGCCAGCGCTGCCACGGTGGGCGGATGCAGCCCGATCGGGCGGCCCGGCACTACAGTGTGCACGTCGCCGTCGGCGGCGGACAGCGGCGGTGCCACGGGGCCGTCGAACCAGTCGCGCCTGGGCAGGTCGCCATCGAGCACGTGGCACGGACGCGTGCGCACCAGGCCCGGCGCCGCCAGCTCGAACCAGTCGCGCGCCTCGGGACTGCTGAAGATGCGGCCGTCCGCCATGCGGTACAGGTCGAGCAGCTGCGGCCATGTGCCCTGTTCCAGGCAGATGAACGGCCCTTCCTTGAAATGCCAGACGAACGGGATGCCGCTGCTTGCGAGCAGGACGTCGTGGCAGAACGGCACGGCCTGCCAGTTCAGCTGCGCGTAGATCACGTCGGGACGCAGCCTTCGCAGCGCCGCGCGCCAGTCGTCGCGGGGCAGGTCCTCGACGTGGCCGAACGGCAGTGGCCCCACCGTGTTGAACCAGTATGGCGTGTCCGTCCACAGGCCGTACAGCGTGTGCCCCTGCTCTTCCAGCGCCAGTACCCGTTCCGCGTTGTACGCCAGTTCGCCCACGAGCAGGATCGTGAGGCCGTCCGCTGCGCGCGGTGTGGGCGGACGCTCGCGCAGGCGGCGGTACAGCGCGACCTCGTCGATAGCATTGCCGCTGCGCGTGTGGAAGCGCAGCGGCGCGCGCACGCGGTAGTGGCGGCGGAACGGGTTGATCCCGCCTGCCGGTTCGCGCATCAGCTTGTGGCGCTGGCGCGGGTGGTCGACCCATTCGCAGGTCACGACGCCCGTCCCCACGCTGGCGCCCAGCGCCTGCAGGCGCGACCAGTACAGGCGGTCGAGGTCGTCGGACTCGAGCGCCGCGCGCTCGGTCCAGCGCAGGCCCGTGCGCCAGTGCATCGCCTGGACGAGCTGCAGGCCCTCGCCGGGAACGGGTCCTTCCGCCTCGCGGTTGTAGCGCCAGCGCACGCCGGACACCGCCAGCACCGCCTCCGGCGCCGCCCCGAGCGCCGCCGCCAGCGTCTCCAGGTGGCGCGGATAGAACACGTCGTCGGCGGGCAGGTAGGCGACGAGCGGTGCTGTCGTCGCGTCCAGCGCCACGTTCAACGCCCGGCCCAGCCCCTCGTTCGCGTCCAGCGCGAGGTAGCGGATGCGCGCATCGTCCAGGAACGGCGCGACGACGGCCGCCGTGGCGTCGCGCGAGCCATCGTCCACCACGACGGCCTCCCACGCGTCGAGCGTCTGGGCCTGCAGGCTCGCGAGCGCGCGGGCGATGAAGTGCGCCTGGTCGAAGGTCGGCACCAGCACGCTCACGCGGGGTTGGACAGATGTCGTCGTCATGCAACAAGCATAAGGAGGCGAGGCTGCGCGCGTTTGCGCCGGATCAGTCGTGCGCGTGCCCCGGAAACAACGACTTGTGAACCTTATTGCACCACTTTGTGGTTACTGGGCACTATTGCCCGTTCGCACTACCTGATAGACTCCTCCGTTTCACCCGCCTGCAATAAACTCTCACGAAAATCACGCAGGCAGGCGACGCCAGTGCAAACGACACGGCGCACCAAGCAACGACTATAAAAAAACTGGGATAGTTCATGAAGAATCAGCAGGGTCGGTTGACCCCCAACCTGCTCGCCATGTCGATCGCGGCGATCGCATGGAGCGCGCCGGCGTGCGCGCAGGTGGAGACACAGGGCGACGGCATCCAGGAGGTGATCGTCACGGCGCAGCGCACGGCCGCGCCGGCATCGAAGACGCCGGTGGCGATGAGCGTGCTCACGGCGCGCCAGCTCGACGCCATCGGCGCCGACACGCCCGGCGCCCTCGCCGCGCGCCTGCCGAATACGTACCTGGAAAATTCGTACGACGGCCTGCGCATCACGATCCGCGGCGTCTCGAACGCCGACGTCACGGAAAAGGGCGACCCGTCGGCCGCCTTCATGGCCGACGGCGTCTACGTCGCGCGGCCGCAGAGCCAGAACACGGCGCTGTACGACGTCGAGCGCGTCGAAGTGCTGCGCGGTCCGCAGGGCACGCTGTACGGCCGCAACACGACGGCCGGCGTCGTCAACGTGATCACGAAGGCGCCCGTCGGCCGCTTCGAGGGCGACGTCAACGCCGCCTTCGGCAACCGGGGCGAGCGCAAGGTCGGCGCCATGGTCAACGTGCCCGTGAACGACGTGCTCGCGCTGCGCGCCGCCGCCACCTGGAACGAGCACGACGCTTACCTGAAGAACGGTTCGAACACGCCGCGCGGCCTGGGCCTGGACCGCGACGACCGCGCCGCGCGCCTGTCGGCCAGGCTCGCGCTCGCAAAGAACGCCACGCTGCTCGTCCGCTACGAGGCGAGCCGCGACGACAGCAACAACGACAGCACGGTGCCCGACTCGAATTTTTATAACGGCATCGCCACTGGCCAGCCGGTGTGGAACGGCGATTCGACCGACCGCCAGCTGACCTACCGCTTCAACCCGCCGAACACACGCTTCGAACAGGGCTATTCGCGCAAGAAGGCGTCCAGCCTGACGGCGGACCTGAGCTGGGACCTCGGCCCCGCGACCCTGTCGTGGCTGGGCGCGCACCGCAGCTTCGACCACGATTACCTGTACAACTTCTATTACCGCGTGGCGCCGACGATCGCGCTGGGCGTGCGCCAGCCGTTCACCGGCACGTACAGCCAGGATTCGCACGAGCTGCGCCTCGCGACGAACGGCGCCGGCCCCGTGACCGCCCAGGGCGGCGTGTACTGGTTCCGCGAACGGGCGCGCGACACCTATTATTTCCGCGACCTGCAAGCGGTCGGCCTGCCGCCCTACTATGTGTTCGGCAACGACCCGGTCGAAGCGCGCAGCAAGGCCGTGTTCGGGCAGGCGACGGTCCGCCTGGCCGACGGCCTGCGCGCCACGGCCGGCGCCCGCTACACGGAAGACGACAAGTCGCGCACCGGCACGATCGGCTACCAGCGCACCGCGGCCTTCAACGCGGCCACCGACCTGCGCGAACTGAACGCCGGCAGCATCTCCACCGACAAGACGACGTGGCGCCTCGGCCTCGACTACGACCTGGCCCCGGCCACGCTCGTCTACGGCTCGATCGCGACCGGCTACAAGGCCGGCGGCTTCAACGACGGCTGCGCCGCGGGCGATTCGCGCAACGGCGTCGGCTGCCCCGCCGCCACCGCGCTGCCGGCCGCCAGCCTCACGTACCGGCCCGAGACCGTGCGCGCCTACGAGGCGGGCGTGAAGACCCGCTTCCGGGACGGCCGCGCGACACTCAACGTGGCCGTGTTCCACTACGACTACCGCAACCTGCAGCTGTCGAATGAGGTCGTGATCAACGGCCGGCCGCGCTACGAGACGACGAATGCGGGCGCGGCGTCGATCCGCGGCCTGGAAGCGGATGGCCAGGTGCTCGCGACGAGCGCCGACCGCTTCACGTACGCCCTCACCTTGCTCGACGCGCACTACGCCAGCTACCTGCCGGACGGCGTGCATTCGTGGGCCGGGGTCAAGCTGGACCGCACGCCGGCGCGCACGCTGTCGCTCGGCTGGGAGCACCGGACGCGCATCAACGGCGGCGTGCTGACGGCCGGCGCGGGCACGCGCGCGAGCGCCAGCTACCTGCTGGGCGTGCCGCAGGCGGGCCTGAAGTTCCGCGTACCCGGCCACACGGAATCGGACCTGCGCCTCGGCTGGGAGCCGGACGGTGCGCCGTGGAGCGTGCTCGCGCGCGTGCGCAACGTGGAGGACAAGGTGCGGCCGATGACGATCAGTTCGTCGGGCCTCGCCGTGCCGACCGAACCGCGCACGGCCGACGTCCGGTTCGACTACCGCTTCTGATTTCAAGCGCGGCCGCCGCCCGCCGGTGGCCGCATTTTCACCGTTACGTCGTGCCCCTGGAGCCTCATATGACCCCATTGCTGCGCCGTCGTCTGCCCGTCCTTGCCGCCACGCTGCTGGCGGCCTTCCTCCTCGTCCTGGCCAAGCGCATCGGCGGCGACACCACCGTCGCCCTCGTCGCCAGCTCGCTGCTGATGTTCGGCTGCTGCTGGGCCAGCGCCGCCCACCTGCTGGGCGGCGGTGCCGCGCTGCGCCTCGTCGCCATCGCCACGAGTGTCGGCTGGCTGGCCGAGCAGCTCGGGTCGTCGTACGGCTGGTTCTTCGGCAGCTACACGTACACGCCCGTGCTCGGGCCCGCGCTGGGCGACGTCCCGGTCGTGATCCCGCTGATGTGGTTCGCGCTGGCGTACGTCGGCTACGTGATCGCCAACCTGATCGTGTGGCACGACCCCGTCGACCGCCCCGCGTCGCCGGGCCACGACGCGATCATGGCGCTGCTGGGCGCGATGGTCGTCACGTGCTACGACCTCGGCGTCGACCCGTACATGGTCTACGTGCTGAAGGCCTGGATCATGACGGAGAAGGACGGCTGGTGGTTCGGCGAGACGGTGCAGGGCTTCGCCGGCTGGATGACGGTGTCGTTCGCGATCCTGTTCGCGTTCCGCCGCCTCGCGCGCGTACGCACGGCGCCGGAAGACGCAGGCGCAGTGCTGCCGACGATGCGCCACGTGTTCGTGCCGCTGGGCGTCTACGCCGGCCTGATGGTGTTCCAGGTGCTGCTCGGCTACCCCGTCGAGGCGCGCACGATCGCGCTGTTCGCGATGGGATTCCCGCTGCTCGCGGCGACCATCGGCCTGCTGCGCCGGCAAGGCATCCTGGCCCGTCCGGCCATCGACGAACCGACGGCTGCCGTGCCGGCCGAAGCGCTGAAGGAGGCCGCGTGAGACGCG
Source organism: Massilia sp. Masssp94 (assembly GCF_059491305.1). NCBI lineage: Bacteria > Pseudomonadati > Pseudomonadota > Betaproteobacteria > Burkholderiales > Oxalobacteraceae > Massilia > Massilia sp. Masssp94. The sequence goes on along the minus strand of NZ_CP168501.1, from coordinate 5,391,582 downwards.
ACGTCCTCGAACCCGGCCTCGTCGACAACCCGGCGCTGCGCGCCGACCCGCTGGCCGACGCCACCATCGCGCGCATCCTCGGCCCCGGCCAGCCCGGCGGTCCGGACATGGCGACGATCGGCCTCCTGAACCGGGAGATCGCGCGCTGGCAGTTGAACGGGGACCTGGACGGCTGGCGCGCCAGCCCCGGCCTGCCGCCCGACATGGCCGCCGCGCTCGAAGCGTACGTGGTCGAGGCCAGCGTGCTGCCCGACTGGGCCGACGCCGCGAAGATCGCGCGCGCCGAAGTGCTGTTCATGGAAATGAGCATGGCGTCGTGCACGCTGCTGTTCTGCGCGAGCCTGCCCCAGTGCTACATCATGCCGGACCTCGCGGCCGTGCTGCATGCGGCCGGCGAACTCGAACAGCACACGGACTACCGCGTGCGCGCCACCGCCGCCATGATCTTCCCCGTCATGATGCGCGGGGGCCTGACGGCGCCGTCCGGCGGCGGCGTCGCGCAAGCCATCAAGGTGCGCCTGATCCACGCCATGATCCGCCACCTCGTGCTGCGCGGCGACGTGGCCGAGGCCCTCGTGGCGCCGCGCCGGCTGCCCCGGTTGCTGACGCAGGCGAAGACGATGCCGCAAGTGCTGTACGCGCACGGCTGGGACATCGACCGCCTCGGCCTGCCCTGCAACCAGGAAGAACTGGGCTACACGCTGCTGACGTTTAATTATGTGTTCCTGCAGGGCCTGCGCCGCCTCGGCCTGCGCCTCGAGCAGGGTGACGAGGAAGCGTACATGCACGCCTGGAACGTGCTGGGCGCCGTGCTCGGCATCGAACGCGAGCAGATGACGGACACGATGGCGGACGCGGAGCGCATGTTCACCGCCATCCAGGCGGAGACGCGCACCCGGCAGCGCAAGGACGACCCGCGCCCGGCGCTGGCCGGCGCGCTGATGGCGAACATCCAGCGCTACCTGCCGCCGCGCATCCTGAAACCGTTCCCGGTGCTCCTCACCCGCCACCTGATCGGCAAGGCGTCCTCGCGCGACCTGGGCCTCGATCAACGCGTGTCGCTGCTGTCGCGCGGCCTGTTCGTGCTGGTGTTCGGCTTCATCCGCGGCGTCGATGCCATGGCGCGGCTCGTGTTCCCGGGGTTCTCGATCTCGCGCCTCGTCACGCGCATCCTCGGCTACAACCTCACGGTCAAGCTGCTGATGGACGAGACCCGTCCGCTGAAACTGCCGGACACGCTGCTGGGCGAAGTCGGCGACGCCGTCCACGCCTGGCACAATGACGACAAGGCGCCGCGCTGGGTCAATGCCCTCGAACGCCGTTTCACCGGGCGCCTCAAGCCCGCCGCCCATCAAGGATAAACGATGTCCGTATTCCGTTGCTTCGCGCCGCTGTTCGTGTTGTTCCTGCTGAACGTGGCCCATGCCGCCCCGGCGCCGCTCGTGCTGGACGACGCCGTGCCCCGCGTCGAGGCGTGGCCCGCCGTCACGCTCGTGCGCGATCCCGCCGGCCGCCTCGACGTCGCCGACCTCGTCGCCGCGCCCGGGCGCTTCGCGGCCCCGCAATCGGCGTACGCGACGCTGGGCATGGAAAAAGGCGTCGTCTGGGTGCGCGTGCCCGTGCAGCCGGCGCCCGGCAGCGACGGCGCGTGGACGTTGAAGATCGATTTCGGGCTGCTCAACCGCGTCGACATGTACCTCGTGCGCGGCGGCCGCATCGAGCGCCATGCGCAGGCCGGCTCGGAACGCACGGGCGAACGGCCGTCGATCTTCCACGGCGGCCCGGTGCCGGCCTTCCTGCTACAACTGGAGCCGGGCCAGCGCTACGACGTGCTGCTGCGCGTGGAGACCAACGGTCCGAAGATCCTCCCGATCAGCTTCGCCAAGCCGGGCGTGTTCTACGAGGAGGCGCTGCGCGACCGCCTCGTGCAGGGCATCCTCACGGGCCTGTTCCTGTGCCTGCTGCTGTACAGCCTCGCGCAATGGGCCAACCTGCGCGAGAGCCTGTTCGCCAAGTACTCGCTGCTGATCGGCGGCCTGGCCCTGTACAACATCGCGTGGTGGGGCCTCGGCGCCGAATACCTGTGGGGCGCCAGCGCGTGGGCCACCGCGAACGCCACCGGCATCATCTCCCTGATGACGTCGTGCGGCGCCTACCTGTTCGTCGGCTCCGCGCTGACGCGGCCCGGCGTCGACCGCGTGTTCCCGCGCCTGATGCAGACGGGCGCCGTGCTGTGCGTGATCGCCGCGATCGCCTTCGGCCTCGGCCTGATCCACGACGAGGCCCTGGTCGCCGTCGTCGGCTCGCTGGGCATCATGCCGATGCTGCTGGGCCTCCCCGGCGCGTTCAACCGCGCGCGCCGCGGCGACACGGTCGGCATCTACTTCCTCGTCGGCTGGGCCGCGAGCTTCATGAGTTCCGTCGTCCAGGCGCAGGTGATCAAGGGCGGCATGGACGCCACCTACTGGACGCTGAATTCGACGCAGTTCGGCGGCACGTTCGACATGCTCGTGTTCATGCGCATCCTGGGCCTGCGCACCAAGAGCATCCAGGACGCGATGGTCCGCGCGGAAGCGGCGACCCGCATGAAATCGGAATTCCTGGCCAACATGAGCCACGAGATCCGCACGCCGATGAACGCGATCATCGGCATGAGCCGCCTCGCGCTGATGGCCGATCCGAATCCAAAGCAGCGCAACTACCTCGGCAAGATCCTCGGCGCGGGCGAGCACCTGCTGGGCATCATCAACGACATCCTCGACTTTTCCAAGATCGAGGCCGGCCGCATGACTCTCGACAAGGTGCCGTTCGACCTCGACGACATGCTCGAGCACCTCGCCAGCATCGCCGCCATCAAGACGGATGCGCGCCGCGTCGAACTCGTGTTCTGCGTGCCGCGCGGCGTGCCGGGCCGCCTCGTGGGCGATCCGCTGCGCCTGGGGCAGGTGCTGATCAACCTGACCAACAACGCCGTCAAGTTCACCGAGGACGGCGAGATCGTCGTCGCCGTCGACGTCGTCGAACGCGAGGCAGACCGCGTGGTGCTGCGCTTCTCCGTCAGCGACACCGGCATCGGCATGGACGCCGACCAGCTCGCGCGCCTGTTCCAGTCGTTCACGCAGGCCGACAACTCCATCACCCGCAAATACGGCGGCACGGGCCTGGGCCTGTCGATCTCGAAGCAGCTCGTCGAACTGATGGGCGGCACGATCGCCGTCACCAGCACGCCGGGCGTCGGCAGCCGCTTCACGTTCACGGTCCCGCTGGGCATCGCCGACGCCGACGCCGCGGCCGCGACCACCCCGGGCGCGGAACTGCAGCGCATGCGCGTGATGGTCGTCGACGACAGCGCGGGCGCGCGCGACGCGCTCGTCGAGATGCTGGACGGCTTCGGCATCCATGCCGACGCCGTCGCGTCGGGCGAGGAATCGCTGGCGCGGCTGGCGCAGGCCGTGCAGGAAGGCAGCCCGTACCAGGTCGTGCTGATGGATTACATGATGCCGGGCTGGGACGGCGTGGAGACGATCCGCCGCATCCGCGCCGACGCGCGCTTCGCGGCGCCGCCCGCGATCCTGATGGTCAGCGCCTGCACGCGCGAAGGCGTGCTGCAGCAGGAAGGCGACCTGCCGCTGCACGGTTTCCTCACCAAGCCCGTCGGCCCGGCGCTGCTGTACGACAGCCTGCTGCAGGTGCTGCGCCCCGACCTGGCCGCGCCGGCGGACAAGCCGCCCGCGCCCGCCGGCCACCGTCCGGACGCCGACCGCCTGGCCGGCGCGCGCATCCTGCTCGTCGACGACAACGCCAACAACCGCGAGGTGGCGCTCGACTTCCTGGCCGTGGCGCGCATGCGGATCGACGTCGCCACGGGCGGCCAGGAAGCCGTGCGCATGGCGAAGGCGGGCGACTACGACCTCGTGCTGATGGACATCCAGATGCACGAGATGGACGGCTACACGGCCACCCGCGCGATCCGCGCCCTGCCCGGCTGTGCCGACGTGCCGGTCGTCGCGATGACGGCGCATGCCATGGCCGGCGACCGCGAAAAGAGCCTGGCCGCCGGCATGAACGACCACGTCGTCAAGCCGATCGACCCGGACCTGCTGCTGCGCACGCTCGTCAAGTGGATCGCGCCGGCACGCCTGCAAGGCCGCACGGCGCCGCAGGCCGCAGCGCCAGTCCCCGTGCCCGCCCCCGCGCCGACGGCGCTGCCGCTCGTGCGCGGCATCGACTGGAACCGCGCGCTGGCCAACGCCGGCGGCCAGCAGCAGCGCCTGCGCCGCCGCATCGCCAGCTTCCTGCGCGAGTACGTGCAGGCGCCGCAGGCGATGCGCGACGCGCTGGCGCACGGCGACTACGCGCCGCTGCAGTCCCTGTCGCACAACCTGAAATCCGGCGCGGCGTACATCGGCGCCATGCCGCTGGCCACGCTCGCGGGCAGCCTGGAGCAGGAACTCCGCGCCGGCCGTATCGACCGGGTGCCGGTGCTGGCGCCGGACCTGATCGTCGCGCTGGACAGCGTGCTGTCCGGCCTCGCGCGCATCGACGCCGTCCAGGCGCCGGCCGTCACCGGCCTGGATGCGGGCGCCCTGCTGGCGCGCCTGCGCGGCTTCCTGGAGACCGATGACGCGCGTGCCGAGGACGCGCTGGCCGAAGTGCAGGCCGCGCTGGCCGACCCGCGCCACGCGGCGCCGCTGGCGGCCATCCGCGCGGCCGTCGACGAGATCGAATACGAGCGCGCGCTGGTCCATCTCGACGTGCTGGAGCACGCCATCGACAGCCGCGTGGAGGCCGCATCGTGAACGTGGAACCGCAAAAAGTCCTGATCGCCGACGACGACGTGATCAACCGCCAGGTACTGGCCGAGCTGCTCAAGCCGGAATACACGGTGCTGCTGGCGAAGAACGGCGAACAGGCGCTGGAACGGGCCACGCGCCACGCGCCGGACCTGATCCTGCTCGACGTGATGATGCCGGACCTGGACGGCTACGAAGTGCTGCGCCGGCTGCGCGCCGATCCGCAGACGGAGCAGATCGCCGTGATCTTCATCTCCGGCCTGGACCGCCCGGAAGACGAGGCGAACGGCCTCAAGCTGGGTGCCGCCGACTACATCGCCAAGCCGTTCAACGCCACCGTCGTGATGGCGCGCGTGGCGCTGCACCTGCAGCTCGTGCGCCAGCGCCGCATGCTGGAACGCCTGGCGCACGTGGACGGCCTGACGGAACTGGCGAACCGGCGCCGCTTCGACGAGCTGTACGCGCAGGAATGGCAGCGCGCCCAGCGCAACGGCTGGCCGCTGTCGCTGGCCCTGCTCGACATCGACGCCTTCAAGCAGTACAACGACTACTACGGCCACCCGGCCGGCGACCGCGCGCTGCGCGCCATCGCGCGCACGGCGGCGACCGGCCTGCGCCGCCCGGCCGACCTGGCGGCGCGCTACGGCGGCGAGGAACTGGTGCTGCTGCTGCCGGACACGGACATCGTCCACGCGCGCCACGTGGTGGACGAGATCTGCGCCGCGATCGCCGCGCTGGAAATGCCGCATGCGGCGTCGCAGGTGGCGCCGGTGCTGACGGTCAGCGTGGGCGGCGCGACGCTCGGCGGCCACGGGCCGGAGAGCGCGGCCGAATTGTTCGAGGCGGCGGACGAACACCTGTACCGCGCCAAGCAGGAAGGCAGGAACCGGGTCGTGTGGCGCAACCCGGTCGGCGGCTGATCAACGGCGCTTGGGTTCCAGCGTCGACACGACGAGCAGGCCGCCCACGATGCACACGTGCTCCATGAACGGAATCAGTTCCGCATGGCGCGCGGCACCGGTCGCGTGCCAGAAGCCGTGATACAGCACGGTCGCCAGCGCCGTGAACCCGGCCAGCGCCCAGCACGCGGGTTTCAGCAGCCGCCCCGCGATGATCGCGGCGCCGCCGGCCACCTGCAGCAGGATGGTCAGCGCCAGCAGGAGTGTCGGCGCCGGCAGGCCGCCGGTCACCACTTCCTGCAGCGCGCCCTGCCAGCCCTGCACCTTGTCGATACCGGCCCACAGGAACAGCACGCCGACGAGCACGCGGCCCGCGGTGCGCACCGTGCGGTCGAAGCCGTCGGCGGGTGCGGCGGCGCGGACGTTGGCGAGGTTGAGATCGGGTGTGGTCATGATGACTCCTTGATGATTGAAACGGATCGCCCGAATCTACACCCGCGCCCGCGAATACGACTCCGTCTTTGGATGGATGCGTTGCTGCCCGGTTGCAACGACTTGCCGCATCTGTCAATATATGCCGACCAGCATACCACCGGAGAAACCCCATGGCGGGTGACGTGATCCTGCAAGCCATCGCCGAAAGCGTCCTCAACGTCCAGCTGCGCAGGTACAAAGGCCTGCGGCGCCTGTGCTGGATTGTCCTGCTCGCCATCCTGGGCATCGTCGTCGCGCTGACGGTCACCCGCTGACCCGCACATCCGTAAACACCTTGTTGACGATCATCCAGCGCCCGTGCCAGCGCACGAGCGACAGGTAATTCACGTAGTCGAACCCGAGCGCCGGCACGTGCACGCGGGCCATCGCGATGTCGTGGGTGACGTCGATCGCCAGCACCCGCATGCGGTACGGCTCCCCCAGCGCCGCGGGCGACGCCCGCGCCGCCACGCCGTCCAGGTAGTCGTCCAGGCGCTTGTGGTACGGCTGCCCGCTCCGCTCCGCGAACAGCGTGGCGTCCGGGTGGAACACGGCGCGCAGCAGCGACGTGTTCCCCGTGTACAGGCCCTTGAAGTAATCGCCGAGGACGGCGGCGATGGCGCGCTGGTCGTCCATGGCTTCAGGCCTTGCGTCCATCCGCCGCGCGCTGGCGGCGCTTCGTCACGACTTCGCCGCCGTGGCCCCAGTTATCGGTATTCACTTCGTCGATGACGACGAACGTCGCTTCCGGATCCTTGTTCAACACGTTCACCATCAGGTCGGTCGCGCCCGCGATCAGGGCCGCCTTCTGTTCCTTCGTGACCCCTTCGTCGGTCACCTGGATGAGGATGTAAGGCATGGTGGCCGCCTTACCACGTGCCGGCGGTGGCGCCGCCGTCCACGCTCAGCACGACGCCGCTCGTGAAGCGCGCGTCCGTCAGGTACAGCACCGCGCCGACGACGTCGTCCGTCGTGCCGGTCGTGCCGCTCGGCGCCAGCGTGTTGTAGAAGGCCCGCGTGCCTTCGTAGTCCCCGTGCAGCGGGGTCTCGATGATCCCCGGCGCCACGGCCGACACTTTCACGCCGCTCGCCGCGAGTTCGATCGCCAGCGCGCGCGTCGCGCTGTTCAGGCCACCCTTCACGAGCACCGGCAGCACCGCCGGGACCTTCACGTTCGGCTGCACCGCAATGCCCGCCGTGATGTTCACGATGTGGCCGCTGCCGTTCGCGGCCATGTGTGCGGCGGCCCGTTGCGACGGATAGAAGAAGCCTTTCAGGTTAGTGTCGACGAGGCGGTCGACTTCGTCCGGCGTGTAGGTGTGGAACGGCTTCGCGTTGAAGATGCCGGCATTGTTGATCAGGACGTCGACCTTGCCGAAGCGGGCGATCGCCGTCTCGAAGAGGGCCTGCGCCGTCGCCGGCTCGGCGATGTCGCCGGCGACGCCGACGAAGTTGGCCGGGTTGCCCAGTTGGGCCGCCGCGGCATCCAGGCGGGCCGCGCCGCGGGCATTGCCGACGACGTTGTCGCCGCGGTCGATGTATGCCTTGGCCAGTGCAAGGCCGATGCCGCTGGAGGCGCCGGTGATGACGACGGTACGAGGGTGATGGACTGCTGCGTTCATGCTGTTCTCCTGGTTGTCGACGGCGCGGATGCGTCGTCCGTGGAGACAACTATATGAACAGGCTGCGGCCGGAAAAAGATGGGTTGCAGCAAGACAATCGATACATCATGTAATGAATCGCGGGGGTTCGCGCAAATGCTCCACGAGGAAATCGACGAACGCGCGCACCCGCGCCGCCACGTGCCGGTTATGTGGGTAGATCAGGCAGAACGGCCTGGATCGGCCGCCGAACGTGGGCAGCACCTCGACGAGGCGGCCGGCCTTCAGGTCGGCGTCGGCGATGAAGCGGTAGGTCTGGAACAGGCCGCCGCCCGCCCGCGCCAGCGTGACGGCGCCCAGGATGTCCTCGGCGCAGCAGTACAGGCCTGCCGTCGGCAGTTCGATATCCTCGCCGTCCACGCGGAACAGCCAGGGGATGTTGCGGCCCGTGCTGGGCAGCGCGAACTGGATGCAGTTGTGGCCGCGCAGGTCGTCCGGCGTCTTCGGCCTACCCATGCGCTTCAGGTAGTCGGGCGCGGCGACGACCACCAGTTCGGCGTCTTCCAGCGGCCGCGAGATCATCGTCGAGTCGGCCGGCGCGCGGCCCCGGATCGCGAGGTCGAAGCCCTCGTCGCCGAAGTCGACATTGCGGTTACTGAGGTGGAAGTCGACCTTCACGTCGGGATAGCGGCGCGTGAATTCGGGAAGGATCGGCAGCACGCGGTAATGGCCGTACGGCGTGGGCATGCTGATGCGCAGCAGGCCGGACGGGGCGCTCTGGCGGCCCGTGACGGCGCGCTCGGCCTCGACCAGCTGGGCCAGCGCCTGGCGGCACTGGTCGAAATATTCGCGGCCCGCTTCCGTCAGGTTCAAGGTGCGCGTGGTGCGCACGAACAGGCGCACGCCGAGGCGCGCTTCCAGGCGCGAGACCGCGCGGCTGACGGCGGCCGGCGTGACGGCGGCGGCCGTCGCGGCCGCCGTGAAGCTGCCCAATTCCGCGGCGGAGCAGAACAGCTCGATGCTGCCGAGCAGGATGTCGTCGAACTGGCGGCTCATCGAAGGTTCCCATTCATTACACGGTGTATCAACAATCCTGCATCTTACTTCGTTTATCGACGCATGGGACCGGCGCCTGGCCACGCCTAACGGCGCGCCACTTTGCCCCGACCGGATGTACAATGAACGATCGATCTTCGTTACATAGCAGCGCAATGGCTCACGAGAAGTTCCTGATCTGCCGACAGCCCCACGCCCCCGTCCGCGCGACGGCGGCCTGCCTGCGCCTGCCCGATTACGCCCTGCCGCGCGTCCTCGCCCGGCTTCATTAAGCTCGGCGGCGGCACAGCCGTTGGCCGGGCTCCACAGAACATGACGATCCGCCCGACCCGCATCGGGCGGCCATGCCCCATTCCTGTCCAGGACATCAAGAGACTTATTATGAAACTCGATCGACCCTCGCTGTTCCGCCGCCCGCCCAGCATCCGGGCCATCAACGACCTGATCGCGCACCGCAAGCGCCTGCGCCAGCGCATCGGCCTCGCCCTCGCCGTCTGCCTGCCGCTCGGCTGGCTGCTGCTCCATGTCGACTGAAGGAGGACCGCCATGTATCCCGCCATCACCATTTCGACGCTCGACCTCGACCGCATCGACCTGATGCTGGACCGGCTCCCGCTGGCCCAGGCGGCCGCGCGCGACGCGCTGTCCGATGAACTCGCGCGGGCCGACGTCGTCGCGCCCTGGGACATGCCGCCCCGCGTCGTGACCATGCGTTCCACCGTCCGCTTCCGCCTGGACGGCAAGGACAGCGAGTGGTGCAAGACGCTCGTCTATCCGAAGGAAATCGGCGAGGGCGACGACACGGTCTCCGTGCTGTCGCCCGTCGGCAGCGCCCTGCTGGGCCTGGCGGAAGGCGACCGCATCGAGTGGACCCACCCGGACGGCCGGACGCTCGGCGTGGAAGTCGTCGAGGTGATCTACCAGCCGGAACGCGCCGGTCACTACCACCTCTGACCGCCGCGCATGCCCAGTCATGCGCCTGGCGGATGACAGTCATCACGAAACATCATTGGACGGTTTTTTGTGCAACGCAGCATAATGCTTCCTGTCTCCTCTATCTTCCTCCAAGAAAATAGATTCAAGCCCGCCAACCAGCGGGCTTTTTTTTCGCCCCTACGCTCCCGGGCCGGATCCGGCGCCATTTTTCACTCGGCTGAATAACATTCCACAATATGAAATTTTTGCCTTTCAATAGGTGGGATGAATATTCCATTTCGCAAAATTTCTTGCCGCATTGCGGAATGCTTGAGATAACCCATTGAATACAATCGTTTAATTTTAGTTCTATGTCTTATATAAGACAGAAGATTTAGACACCTGGATCTCGTATGATGAACCCATGCGCTTCACCACTTTCGATTCACTTTTCATGGAGTTCGACATGTCCGAGTACCAAAACGATATCCAGGCCATCGCCACCCTCAAGCAGCGCTACGGCAGCGGCTGGGACGCCATCAATCCGGAATCCGCCGCCCGCATGCGTGCGCAGAACCGCTTCAAGACCGGCCTCGACATCGCCCGCTACACGGCCGCGATCATGCGCCGCGACATGGCGAACTACGATGCCGATCCGTCCAGGTACACGCAGTCGCTGGGTTGCTGGCACGGTTTCATCGGCCAGCAGAAGCTGATCTCGATCAAGAAGCATTTCAACAGCACCGACCGCCGCTACCTCTACCTGTCGGGCTGGATGATCGCCGCGCTGCGCTCGGAATTCGGCCCGCTGCCGGACCAGTCGATGCACGAAAAGACCGCCGTCCCCGCGCTGATCAAGGAGCTGTACACGTTCCTGCGCCAGGCCGACGCCCGTGAACTGGGCGGCCTGTTCCGCCAGCTGGACGCGGCCGAAGGCGCCGCCAAGGCCGCGCTCCAGGACAAGATCGACAACTTCGTCACGCACGTCGTGCCCATCATCGCCGACATCGACGCCGGCTTCGGCAACGCGGAAGCGACCTACCTGCTGGCCAAGCAGATGATCGAAGCGGGCGCCTGCTGCATCCAGCTGGAAAACCAGGTGTCGGACGAAAAACAGTGCGGCCACCAGGACGGCAAGGTCACAGTCCCGCACGAGGACTTCCTCGCGAAGATCCGCGCCGTGCGCTACGCGTTCCTCGAACTGGGCGTGGACGACGGCGTGATCGTCGCCCGTACCGACTCGCTGGGCGCCGGCCTGACCAAGCAGATCGCCGTCACCCATGAACCGGGCGACCTGGGCGACCAGTACAACAGCTTCCTGGACGCGGAAGAAATCGCGGCCGCCGAACTGAAGAACGGCGACGTCGTGATCCAGCGTAACGGCAAGCTGCTGCGCCCGAAACGCCTGGCGAGCAACCTGTTCCAGTTCCGCGAAGGCACGGGCGAAGCGCGCTGCGTCCTCGACTGCATCACGTCGCTGCAGAACGGCGCCGACCTGCTGTGGATCGAGACCGAGAAACCGCACATCGGCCAGATCGGCGGCATGGTCAAGGAAATCCGCAAGGTCGTCCCGAACGCGAAGCTGGTGTACAACAACAGCCCGTCGTTCAACTGGACGCTGAACTTCCGCCAGCAGGTGTACGACGGCATGAAGTCCCGCGGCGAAGACGTGTCGGCCTACGACCGCGCCCACCTGATGAGCGCCGAGTACGACGACTCGATCCTGGCGAAGGTCGCCGACGAGCGCATCCGCACGTTCCAGGCCGACGCGGCGCGCGAAGCGGGCATCTTCCACCACCTGATCACGCTGCCGACCTACCACACGGCCGCCCTGTCCACGGACAACCTGGCCAGGGACTACTTCGGCAATCAGGGCATGCTGGGCTACGTGGCCGGCGTGCAGCGCAAGGAAATCCGCCAGGGCATCGCCTGCGTCAAGCACCAGAACATGTCCGGTTCGGACATCGGCGACGACCACAAGGAATACTTCAGCGGCGAAGCGGCGCTGAAGGCCGGCGGCAAGCACAACACGATGAACCAGTTCTGATTCCGGTCACGACCGACGCCAGCCCGGGCGGTGCCGCAAGGCCCGCCCGGGCTTTTTGTTGCGGCCTCAGGCCGGCGCCGCCTCGGCCAGTGCCGGCGCGGGCTCGGACGCCGGAACGATCCGGAACCAGATGGCGTACATCGCGGGCAGGAACACGAGCGTCATGACCGTGCCTGCGAACGTCCCGCCGATCAGCGTGTAGGCGAGCGTGCCCCAGAACACGGAGTGCGTCAGCGGAATGAAGGCCAGCATCGCCGCCAGCGCCGTCAGGATGACGGGGCGCGCGCGCTGCACCGTCGCCTCGACGACGGCGTCGAACGGATTCAGTCCCTCCGCGCGGTTGTGGTCGATCTGCCCGATCAGGATCAGCGTGTTGCGCATCAGGATGCCGGACAGCGCGACCAGGCCCACGAGCGCATTGATGCCGAACGGCTGGCGGAACAGGATCAGCGTCGGCACCACGCCGATCAGGCCCAGCGGGCTGGTCAGGAACACCATCACCATCGACGCGATCGAGCGCACCTGGAACACGATGATCAGGAGGGTGAACGCGAGCATGACGGGGAACAGCGGCAGCAGCGCGGCATTCGCCTTGCCGGCCTCCTCGATCGACCCGGCCATGGCGAGCTTGTACCCGGACGGCAGCGCCGCCACGACGGGTTGCAGCGCCTGCTGCATGGCCAGCGACACGTCCGGCGGCTGCAGGCCCTCCGCGATGTCGCCGCGGATGGTGACGGTCGGCACGCGGTCGCGCCGGCGCAACACCGGTTCTTCCGGCCGGACGTCGACCGTGCCGACCTGCGACAACGGGATGCGCTGTCCGGCCGCGCCGACGAGCGTGAAGGCATTGATCCGCGCCGGGTCGAGGCGCACGTCGCCGGCCGCGCGGGCAACGACCTGCACCGAACGGATGTCCTCGCGCACCGCCGTGACGGGCACGCCGCTCAACAGGAACTGCAGCTGCTGCGCCACGGCGGCCGACGTCAGGCCGACGGCCTGCAGGCGGTCCTGGTCCAGGGTGAAATGCAGGGTCGGCACGCGCGTACCCCAGTCCGTGTTCACGGTGCGCATCTGCGGGCTCGCGCGCAGGATGGCTTCCACCTTCGCGGCGCTGGCGCGCAGCGTGTCCGGGTCGGGGCCGGACAGGCGGAACGCGACCGGATACGGCGAGTACGGGCCGAACACCAGCTGCGTGACGCGCACCCGGGCCTCCGGCGCCAGGCCGTCGGCGATGGCGCCGCGCAGGCGCAGCTTGAGCGCTTCGCGTTCCTGTTCATTGTCGGTGCGGATCACGATCTTGGCGAACGACGGATCCGGCAGCTCCGGCGCCATCGCCAGGTAGAAGCGCGGCGCGCCCTGCCCGATGTACGCGGTGACGGTGCGCGCTTCCTTCTGCTTCGCCAGCCACGCCTCGATCTTCGCGGCGGCGGCGGACGTCTGCCCGATCGCGGTCCCGTAGGGCATCTGCACCTCGACCAGCACTTCCGGCCGGTCGGACGTCGGGAAGAACTGCTTCTTGACGACGGCCATGCCGGCGCCGGCCAGCACGAAGGTGCCGATCACGATCAGCGCGACCAGCCATTTGCGCCGGATCACGGTACCCAGCAGCCGCCGGAACCGGTTGTAGTTCGGCGTGTCGTAGATGGCGTGATGACCGCCTTCGATCTTCGGAATCGCCGGCAGGAGTTTGACGCCCAGGTAGGGTGTGAACACGACGGCGACGATCCACGACGTGACGAGGGCAATGCCCACGATCCAGAACATGTTGCTCGTGTATTCGCCGGCCGTCGATTTCGCGAAGCCATTCGGCATGAAGCCGATGGCCGTGATGAGCGTGCCGGACAACATGGGGGCCGCCGTATGGCTCCAGGCGTACGCGGACGCCTGCACGCGGTCGTAGCCCTCTTCCATCTTCACGACCATCATTTCGATGGCGATGATGGCGTCGTCGACGAGCAAGCCGAGCGCGAGGATCAGGGAGCCGAGGGTGATGCGGTCGAAGTTCTTGCCCGTCGCGGCCATCACGATGAAGACGGCCGCCAGGGTCAGCGGCACGGCCGTGGCGACGACGAGTCCCACGCGCCAGCCCATGCTGAGGAAACAGACAACCATCACGACGAGGAGCGCGACGAAGAACTTGACCATGAATTCATCGACGGCGCCGCTGATGTTCGCGGCCTGGTCGGTCACCTTGGCGAGACTCATGCCCAGCGGGACGTCCTTGTTGATGGACCCGACCTCGGCATCGAGTGCCTTGCCCAGGTCGAGGCCGTTCCAGCCGTCGCGCATCACCACGCCCAGCAGCAGCGCCGGTTCGCCGTTGTTACGGATCAGGAAGGTGGCTGGATCCTCGTAGCCGCGTTCGACCGTCGCGATGTCGGACAGCTTCAAGGTGCGGCCCTGGCTGACGACCGGCGTGTCGCGGATTTTCTGCAGCTCGTCGTAGGCGCCGTCCAGGCGGACGAATACTTGCGCGCCCTTCGTGTCGATCGAACCGGCGGGCGTCAGCACGTTGCGCGCATTGAGGGCCGCGAAGATGTCCTGCGGGGCGATGCCCAGCGTGGCGAGGCGGTCGTGCGAGAACGACACGAAGATGCGTTCGGCCTGTTCGCCGATGATGTTGACCTTCTTGACGCCGGCGACGTGCAGCAGGCGCTGGCGCAGGGTTTCGGCATCGCGCACCAGCAGGCGTGACGGTTTGCCGCGCGCCTTCAGGGCGTACAGGGCAAACGTGACGTCGGAGAATTCGTCGTTGACCATCGGGCCGATGACGCCGCCCGGGAGCGAAGCCTGCGCGTCCTGCAGCTTCTTGCGCGCCTGGTAGAACTGGTCGGGCACGTCGGCGGGCGGCGTGCTGTCCAGCAGCGTGACCGTCGTGAACGCGAGGCCCGGACGGGTATAGGTGTCCGTGCGGTCGTAGTAGCGGAGTTCCTGCATGCGCTTTTCGAGCGGTTCCGCCACCTGGTCCTGCATTTCCTGGGCGGTGGCGCCGGGCCAGGCCGTGATCACCGTGAGCTGCTTCACCGTGAACGGCGGGTCTTCCGCGCGGCCCAGCTTCAGGAACGCCAGCACGCCGGCCAGCGAGACGAGCAGGATGAGGAACAGCGTGACCGACCGCTCGCGCACGGCCAGCGCGGACAGGTTGAAGCGGCTCATCGTGCGGCTCCCGGCGCGAAGTGTGGCGTGGTTTGTGGCGCGGTTTGCAATACGGTTGCGGCGGCAAGCCGGCCCGGCACGCGATCGAGGCGCACGGTATCCCCTTCGTGCAGCAGATGGGCACCCAGCGCGACCACGCGCTCGCCCGGCTTTAACTGGCCCGTCACGCGCGCCATGTCGTCGCCGATCGCGAGCACGTCGACGCGGCGCCACGTCACCTTGGCGGGATCGCCCGCGACGGTCCAGACGCCGCTGCCCTTGCCGGCGTCCAGGACGGCCGCGGCCGGGACCTGCAGCGCGCCGACCTTGCCGTCACTGTCGCCACCACGTTCACCGTCCAGGCGCAAGGTGACGGTGGCGCCGAGCGGCGCGTCCGCCAGCGGCCCGTCGAGGACGTATTTCGCCTCGTACGTGCGCGTGAGGCGGTCGGCGGCGTCCGCGAGCTGCCGCAGGCGGGCCACGCCGGCAGCCTGTCCGCCATACAGCGTGGCCTGCGCCTGCGATCCGGGCCGGGGCCGCATCGTCTCGGGCAAGTGGACGACCGCCTCGCGCGGCCCCGCGTGCGCGAGGCGCACGACGGTCTGGCCCGCGCCGACGACCTGGCCCGGCTCCGCCAGCGTGTCGACGACGACGCCGTCCGCGTCCGCCACGAGCAGCGCATAGCCGGCCGCGTTGCGGGCGACGTCGTACTGCGCCTCGGCCGCGCTCAGCTGCGCTTTCGCCGAGTCCGCGGCGGCCTTCAGCTGCTCATACGAGGAGGCCGACACCGCGCCTGCCGCAACGAGGTCGCGGTAGCGGGCCTCGTCGTCGGCCGCCTGGCGCGCGCGGGCGCGGGCGGCCGTGACGGCCCCGGCCTGCGCACGCGCCTGCAGGCCGAGGTCGACGGGATCGATGCGCATCAGGGGCTGGCCGCGGTGGACGGTCTGGCCGACGTCGACGAGGCGCTGCACCACCTTGCCCGGCACGCGAAAGCCCAGGTCGCTCTGGACCCGGGCGCCGACGACGCCGGTGAATGAACGGGCGGTGGCCGGTGCGCCCTGGACGAGAACGGTCTCGACCAGGGGTGCCGCCGTGCGGGCGTCGGCGGCGGGCTTGTCGCCGCATGCCGCCAGGGCGATCGGCAGCAGGCACAGGACCTGCGCGCTGCGTGAGCGAATGGACATGGGAGCTCCCTTTGGTAAGAAAGTCCCCATTTTTCTACTAGTGACCAAATAAGTCAATGGTCACAACCGATATTTTTTACGGGGCCAGGCTCCTGAGCACGAGGTTGGACAGGTGCACCGTGGCGTCCTGCGCCCCGTCCAGGTTGTATTGCAGCAGCAGCGGATTGATGTACGGCTTCATGACGAGGCAGATCGCGTTCGCCGTCTCGTCCAGAGGCGTCTTGCGTTCGAATTCGCCCGCCTCGCGCCCTTCGCGGACGATTTTCGCAATGAGCTCCTCGATATAGCGCTCGTAGGCCTGCACCGACGGCCAAGCCTCGCTGGCGCCCGTCGCGGCAATGTCGTACAGCTTGCGGTCCTCGAAGAACAGCGTCGTGCCCACGTCGACGAACGCCCGGAACATGCGACGGAAGCGGTCGGATGCGCTGGTCCCTGCGGCGACCGCGGCATCGACGGCGCGCATCATCTCGCCCAGGCGGTTGGCGCAGATGACTTCGCCGATCGCCTGTTTGGAATCGAAAAACTTGTAGATATAGGCCTTGGAAAAACCGATCGCCTTGGCCAGGTCGGACACGGTCGTCTTGGTATAGCCGTAGCGGGTGAAGTAATCCGTCGCGGCGTCGACGATCTGCGTGCGTACGTCGTGATCCAGCGGGCCCCTGCTCGGGGAAGAAGAAGTGATTGTCGTGTTCATGGCGATAGCTTAACGCGTTGAAGAAACGTTTGACAAAGTGTGACCAATAAGTATTATAGTCACTAGTCACAAAACACGAGGATACACCATGATCACGATTCGCCTGCTCGCGGCCGCCGTCGTCGCCGTCGCGGCAACGGGCTGCGCCGTCGGCCCCGATTACCGGCGGCCGGATGCGCCCGTCCCTGACCGTTACCTCGGCCAACCCGTCACCGTGCAAGGCCGGGCCGCCGACCTGACCGCCTGGTGGGGCAGCTTCGGCGACCCGCAACTGGCGCGCTACGTCGCGCAGGCCCTGGCAAGCAACCTCGACCTCGCACAGGCCGCCGCGCGCGTCGCCCAGGCCCGCGCCGGCCTGCACGCGGCCGACGCGGCGCTGCTGCCGTCCGGCACGGTCAATGGATCCGCCACACGCGCGTACCAGTCGGTGGAGACGCCGCTGGGCCGGGTCCTCGGTGCGACACCGGGCTACGAACGCTGGGGCAACGCCTACGACGTGAACGCGGCCGCCAGCTGGGAGATCGACCTGTTCGGCGGACTGCGCCGCGGGCGCGAAGCGGCGGGTGCCGACTACCAGGCATCCGAGGCGGACTTCGTCGCGGCCCGGCTCGCCGTCGCCGCCCAGACGGCGGACATCTACATCGGCATCCGCGGCCTGCAGGCCCGCCTCGGCATCGCGCAGCAGCAGGTCGCCACGCGCCGCGACCTGCTCGCCAAGGTCAGGCTGCTGCACGACAAGGGCGTGGCGCCCGCATACCAGGTCGACCAGACGGAGGGAGAACTGGCGCAGGCCGAAGCGGCCGTGCCCGCGTTGCAGGCCGGCCTGGACGCGGCGCTCAACGCACTGGACGTCATGCTCGGCACGCCGCCCGGCACGCATCGCGCCGAGTTGCGCGCGCCGGCCGCCATCCCGGCCGTGCCGGTCATCGGCACGATGGGCACGCCCGCCGACCTTCTGCAGCGCCGGCCCGACCTGATCGCGGCGGAGCGGCGCGTGGCCGCCGGTAATGCGCGCATCGGCGCGGCGATGGCGGAATACTATCCGCACGTGTCGCTGGGCGCCCTGCTCGGCAGCGCGACGACCTTGTCCGCCGGCCATTTGTTCGGCAGCGGTGCCGGCGAGGGCGCCGCCCTCCTCGGCGTGCGCTGGCGCCTGTTCGACTTCGGCCGCATCGACGCGCAGATCGCCCAGGCCAAGGGGCGCGAAGCGGAGTCGCTTGCGGCCTACCGCCTCGCCGTGCTACACGCGACGGAGGACGTCGAGAACGCGTTCTCGGCGCTGGCCAACCGCACGCAGCAAACGGCCGTCCTCGTGCGCGGCGAGGAGGCGCTCGCCCGTTCGCGCGCGGCGTCGTTCGCGGCCTACCGGCGGGGCGCCGCGAGCCTGATCGAGGTCCTGCGCGCGGACGACACGCTGCTGCGCACGGCCGATGCGCGCGCGCAGGCCCAGACGGACGTGGCGCGGGCGGCCGTGGCGGCCTACAAGGCGCTCGGGGGCGGATGGGAACCGGGCGGGATCGACAAGGTCGCGGCCCGCTGACGGCCGGTCAGCGCCGCAACTCCGACATGATTTTCTCGGCCAGGAAGTCGCACGGCGGCCGCTTCGACTTGGTGCTGCGCGCGAGGATGACTTCGAGCGGGTCGATTTCCGGCAGGCCCTGCGCCTGGCCGAGCAGGCTCAGGTGCGCGGGCACGGCGCAGCGCGCGAGCGGGGCCACGGCGAGGCCCGCCTCGACCATGCTGAGCAGGCCCATCAGGCTGGGGCTCTCGTACGACGTCCGGTAGGGAATCTTCGCCTTTTCCAGGCTGCGGATCGCGTTTTCGCGCGCCACGCTGCCGGGCAGGAACACGGCAATGGGCAGCGGCCGCTCGCGCCAGAGGTCGCGGCTGCTCGGCGTCGCGGCCCACACCATCGGCTCGAACCGGACGAACTCGCCGGACAGCCCCTTCACGCGCGTCGCGCACACGAGGTCGACCGAGCCATCCTTCACCATCGGCGCCAGCGCCACGCTCGGCAGGCCCACGACCTGGATCTGCACCTTCGGATACGTCGCCGAGAATTTTTTCAGAATCGGCGGAAACAGCGACGACGCGTAATCGTCCGGCACGCCGATGACCACGCGGCCCGTGATGTCCGGCCGCACGACCGCGGCCCACGCCTCGTCGCGCAAGGCCAGCATGCGCCGGGCGTAGGTGAGCAGGACCTCGCCGTCCTGTGTCGGCGTCACGCTGCGCGGGCCACGCACGAACAGCGGCTTGCCGAGCGCGCCTTCCAGGGTCTTGATCTGCATGCTCACGGCCGACTGCGAGCGGTGCACCACTTCCGCCGCGCGGCTGATGTTGCCGGTATCCGCCACGGCGACGATCATCGCCAGGACGTCGAGGTCGAGTGTTTTCATTGGTATCAGAAAATCTGATTGATAGATTCAGTATTATGCGATTTTCTTGGGACTTCGTGTGCGGCATAGTAGCGCAAAAGGAGTCAACGATGAACGCACGCACCGACCAGCACGCCCTGTCCGTCCCCGAGATCTACTTCGCCACCCTGCCGTCCGGCGTGCGCATGCCGTACGTGATGCGCGGTGCCGGCGAGCCGCTGCTGTTCGTCCACGGCTCGCTGTGCGACTACCGCTACTGGAACGGCCAGACGACCGCGCTGTCGAAACGCTTCCAGTGCGTCTCCGTGAGCCTCAGCCACTACTGGCCGGCCGACGACCTCGCGCTGCAGGGCGCGTTCAACTGGTGGACGCACGTCGCCGAACTCGCCGAATTCATCACCGCCATGGGCCTCGGTCCGGTGCACCTGGTCGGCCACTCGCGCGGCGGCTGCGTGGCGTTCCACCTGGCGCGCGACTATCCGCACCTCGTGAAATCGCTGACCCTGGCCGATCCCGGCGGCCCGCTGCACGCCGACGCGTCGCTGCCGCCCGCGACGGAAGCCCTGCGCGCAAGGGCAGCCCGGCTGATCGAAGACGGCGACGTCGACGCGGGCCTGGAACTGTTCGTCGATTCCGTCAGCCTGCCGGGCATCTGGCGCAAGAGCCCCGCGGCGTTCCGCACGATGGCGATCGACAACGCGGCCACCCTGCCGATGCAGTTCCGCGACCCGCTGCCCGCCTACACCCGCGCCGCGGCACAGGCCATCGGCTGCCCGACGCTGCTGATCGCCGGCGAGAAGAGCCCGCGCATGTATCGCGACAATGTCGGGCAGCTCGCGGCATGGATCGCAGGCGCCGCGGCGCGGACCATTGCCGGCGCATCGCACGGGATGAACGTGACGCATGCGGCGGAGTTCAACCGGCAGCTGGAAGCGTTCGTCGGCACCGTGCCGGCTTGACCGAAGCGCTTGACAGCGCGCTTCCACAACGACACGCGGCACTAAGCGGGCAAATCCCGGTCGAACGACTGCACCACGCCATTCCGGCAGCGCGGTGCGTCTTCGAAAGGATTTGCGATGTACAAGACCATCGTCGTTCACGTCGACGGCAGTGAGCAGCAGGACAGCCGCATGGCCGCCGCAGCCCGCCTCGCCCGCGAGCACGGCGCGCACCTGGTGGGCAGCGCGGCGACCGGCATCTCGTGGACGGACTACCTGTTACTCACCGGATCCATGGCCGCGCCGGTTCCGCCAGCCGATTTCGACGGCCTGCGCGAGACCGCGGCGCTGCATCTGCGCGCCTTCACGGACCAGGCCGCTAAACTCGGCGTCGCCTCGGTGGAAACGCGGCTCGTCGAGGACACGGCCGACGGCGCGCTGCTGCTGCAGGCGCGCTATGCCGACCTGATCGTGCTCAGCCGCGACGTCGATCCCGGGCCCGGCATCCCGCCCCGCGTGCGCAGGCTGCCGGAACACGTGGCGCTGCGCAGTCCGCGGCCCGTGCTGGTCGTTCCGCCCGGCTACGCGGACGCGCCGATCGCCGCCACCGTCGTCGCGGGCTGGGACGGCAGCACGCAGGCACTGCGCGCCCTCGCCGCCGCCCTGCCGCTGCTGGCGCGCGCGGACGGCGTGCGGCTCGTCCTCGTCAATCCGGACCAGCTGTCCGACGCGCACGGCGAACAGCCGGGCGCCGACATGGCGCTCTACCTGGCCCGCCACGGCGTGAAGGTCGACGTCGTGCTCGAGCGCACGCATGCGACCGTCGGCGACACCCTGATGGCGCTTGCGCGCACCGCGGGTGCCGGGCTGATCGTCGCCGGCGCGTACGGCCACAGCCGCTACCGCGAATGGGTGCTGGGCGGCGTGACGCGCGAGCTGCTGGAGCGCGCGCCCGTACCGTTGCTGCTGGCCCATTGAGGCTGTCGTGGACGTGGACGGCGCGCACCTGGGCCACCAGGAGACGTCCCCGGAACTGCGCCGCGACGGCCTGACCGGCGCGGAAGCCGCGCGCCGGCTCGCGGCCGACGGCCCCAACGCCCTGCCGGACCACGCGCGGCGCGGGTGGCACGCCATCCTCGGCGAGGCGGCGCGCGAACCGATGTTCCTGCTCCTGCTCGGCGCCGCGCTGCTCTACCTGCCGCTGGGCGAGCCGCGCGAGAGCATCTTCCTGCTGCTGATGGTCGTGCTCATGCTGGGCATGACGCTGTACCAGGAAGGGCGGACGGAACGCGCGCTGCAGGCCCTGCGCAACCTGAGCGCGCCGGCCGCGGCCGTGATCCGCGACGGCCGCCTCCAGCGCGTGCCGGCCGCGCACGTGGTGCGGGGCGACCTCGTCGTGCTGGCCGAAGGCGACCGCGTGCCGGCCGACGCCGTGCTGGTGGAAACGAACGGCCTGCAGGCCGACGAATCGCTGCTGACGGGTGAGTCCGTGCCCGTCGGCAAACGGGCCGGGCTGCCCACCGCGCCGCGGGTCCGCCCGGGCGGCGCGGACCTGCCGTGGGTCTTCGCCGGCACCCTCGTCGTCCAGGGCGACGGCCTGGCGCTGGTCGCGGCCACCGGCGCGCACAGCGAGCTGGGACACATCGGCGCAGCGCTCGGCACGATCCGCCCGCCGTCCGGGCGCCTGCAGCACGAGACGCGCCTGCTGGCGCGCCGGCTGGCCATCCTCGGCCTCGCCGTGAGCCTGCTGCTCGTGCTGCTGCTCGGCTGGCGCTCGGGCGACTGGCTCGACGCGCTGCTGGCGGGCGTGGCGTTGTCGATCTCCGTGCTGCCGGCCGAGTTCCCCGTCATCCTCACCGTCTTCCCCGCGATCGGGGCCTGGCGCCTGGCGCGCAGCCGTGTGCTGACGCGGCGCCTGGCGGCCATCGAAATCCTCGGGTCGACGTCGGTGCTGTGCGTCGACAAGACCGGCACCCTGACGGAAAACCGCATGGTACTGCGCAGCCTGTGGCGCGCCGGCACCGGCCACGACGTCGTGCCGGGCGACCCGTTGCCGCCGGCGCTGCGCGAACTGCTCGACGCCGCCGTGCGCGCCAGCCGGCCCCGCTCGCCGGACCCGATCGAAGAAGCGCTGCGGCAAGCCGCAACAGCCCAGCCCGCGCGCGCCCCACCGGGGCCGCCGGCGCGGATGGTGCGCGAATACGGCCTGACGGCGCACCGGCCGGCAATGGTCAGGGTCTGGAGCGATGGCCACGAGGCCGTCGCCGCGGCCAAGGGTGCGCCGGAAACCATCGTGGCGCTGTGCTCGCCTGAAGAGCGTGCACCGGCGCTCGCGGCTGCGGCGACGATGGCGCGCGCCGGATTGCGCGTACTCGCCGTTGCCGAGGCACCCGATGTCGCCCCGCCCTGGCCGGACGATCCGGCGGCGTGGCGCTACCGCCTCCTCGGCCTCGTGGCGCTGGCCGACCCGCTGCGCGCGGACATCCCGGAGGCGGTGGCGGAGTGCCGGCGCGCGGGCGTGCGCGTGCTGATGATCACGGGCGACCATCCCGAGACCGCATGCGCCATCGCGCGCCAGGCCGGCCGGGCGGCAGGCGGCACCGTCACGGGCCCGGAGATCGCCCGGCTGGATGCGGCAGGGCTCGCGGCGCGGCTCGAAGGCGTGAGCGTCTGCGCACGCATCGTGCCCGGCCAGAAGCTGGCGATCGTGCGCGCGCTGCAACGGCACGGCGCCGTCGTGGCGATGACCGGCGACGGCGTCAACGACGCGCCCGCCCTGCGCGCGGCGAACGTGGGCGTGGCGATGGGACTGCGCGGCACCGACGTCGCGCGCGAGGCGGCCGAACTGACGCTGCTGGACGACCGCTTCCCGGCGCTGGTGCAGGCACTGCGCGCGGGGCGGCGCATCTTCAGCAACATGCGCAAGTCGATGCGCTACGTCGCGGCCGCGCACGTGCCGATCACCGTACTGGCCCTGCTGCCGCCGCTGCTCGGCTGGCCGGTCCTGCTGTATCCCCCGCACATCGTCTTCCTGGAACTGGTGATCGATCCGGCCTGTTCGCTGGCGTTCGAGAACGAGCCGGAGGAACCGGACCTGATGCGGCGCCCGCCGCGCCCGCACGACGAATCCGTGCTCGACCGGCGCGCGCTGCTGGCGGCCCTGCTGCGCGGACTGTGGGCAGCGCTGCTGCTCGCCGCCTGCTACGGCTGGGCGCTGACACGGCTTCCTCCCGCGCAGGCGGGGGCGACGGCGTTCAGCGCCCTCATCCTGTGCAACCTCGGCCTGCTGCTGAGCCACCGCCAGCATGGGGTCGGCGCGGCACTGCGCACGCCGAATCCGGTGTTCGCCTCCGTCGTCCTCGGCGCACTGGGCCTGCTGGCGGCCGCGCTATGGCTGCCTGCGCTGGCCGACCTGTTCCGCTTCGCGCCGCCACCGGGTCCCTGGCTGGTGCTGGCGGCGCTCACGGCCGCCGTCATGGTGCTGGGCCTGCAGGCGGCAGGGAGGTCATCATGAACTACAAAACCATCCTCGTGCACGTCGACCAGTCGTCCCACGCGCCCGCACGCATGCATTACGCGGCCGCGCTGGCGCACGCGCACCAGGCGCACCTGCTGGGCGCGGCCATGTTCGGCGTGTCGCGCAGTATCTTCCCGCTCGGCTACACATCGAGACCGGGTACGCTCGAAGCCAGCTACTTCGATCCCCTCGAGCAGAACGCCAGGCGGGCACTGGCGCAATTCGAAGCGATCGCCGCCGCAATGCGCGTCCCCCACGAGTCCCGCTTCGTGTGCGACCAGGCCGACGACGGGCTGGCGCGGCTGGCCCGTTTCGCCGACCTCGTCGTCATCAGCCAGGACGACCCCGACGAGGCGCTGCCGGACCGGGCCGTCCACCTGCCGGACTACGTGATCCTGAACAGCCCCCGACCCGTGCTCGTGTTGCCGCGCACGGACGCGGCGCCGGGCGCCGCCCGCGACGTATTGGTGGGATGGGACGGCGGCAAGGAAGCCGCGCACGCCCTGGCCGCCGCGCTGCCCCTGCTGCACCGCGCCAGTGCCGTGACGATCGCCGCGCTCACTGGCCCCGACGCCGGCGCGGCGGAACTGGAGTCCCAGCGGCCCGACCTGCTCCGGTTCCTCGGCCACCACGGCGTCACGCCGCACATGCTCGTGCGGGCGCCGCGGCGGGACGCAGGCCACGACCTGCTGGACCTGGCCGCCGAACTGCATTGCGGCCTGCTGGTGATGGGCTGCTTCGGCCACAGCAAGTTGCGCGAACTCTGCCTGGGCGGGGCCAGCCGCGCGGTGCTGGCCGATGCGCGCATTCCGGTGTTGCTGGCGCATTGACCGGAAAATATCGGTTGCGAAAAGCGGGCCGAGTCATCCAGCTATCACGTTCCAGATGTAGAATAGCAAGATGACAACGAAGAACATCGTCGAGTGCACGTGCACCGGGTGCGGCTGCACGCTCCGGGTGGCCTGTCCGCACTGCGCGACCACCTCACAGCCGGCACCCGCCGGTTCCGGGCAGCGGACCGACCTGGTCACCGCCCTCCTCGTCGACGCCGTGATCAGCGCGAGCGCCGCCGAGGGTACCGCGTATGCGGCGCGCACCCTGTGCGAAAACGGCGTGCCGTTCGACGTCGCGCTGCGCGTCCTGACGCGGCCGTGGCACCGGCGCTACCATCCCGTTTCGCAGATGCAGATGTATACACAGCCGGCGGACCGGCCGGATGCAGCCGCCAAGGCCGTCTTCCCGCATTGACGGCCTGGCGGGCACGCCTGTCACACGTCGATATCCTCCAGCCGCGTCCCCTTCGTCTCGACGAACCAGCGCGCCACGACGAACAGCTGCACAAGCATCGCCAGCGCGAACAGGACGAACGGCAGGCCGTTCGAGCGCGCCGCCATCGCCGGGAACACGCCGGCGACGATGGCATCCATGAGCCAGTGCGTGGACGCGCCGAGACTCTGCCCGCGCGCCCGCACCTCGGTCGGGAAGATCTCGGAGATGTACACCCAGATCACCGCGCCCTGCGAGAACGCGAACGCCGCGATGAACAGCACCAGCGCCCACAGCAGCAGGTCGCGGTGCATGCCGCTCCACTGGATCCATGCCGTTCCCGTCAGCGCGACGACCATGCCGACCGAGCCCACGATCAGCAACGTCTTGCGGCCCAGGCGGTCGATGACGGTCAGCGCCAGCAGCGTGAACAGCAAATTCGTCGCGCCGATCATCACCGACTGCAGGTCCGCCGATACCTTGCCGAATCCGGCCGCCGCGAAGATGTCGTTCGCATAGTAGAGGATGGCGTTGATGCCCGACAGCTGGTTGAACGCCGCGATCGCGAACGCCAGCAGCATCGGCTTGCGGTAGCGGCTCCAGGACAGCGTCGAACCCGCGGCGACGTGGCCGCGCGCGTAGCGGGCCAGCTCGCCCGCGACGTCGGCGGCGCCGATCTCGCGCAGCACCTGTTCCGCCTCCTTCGTCCTGCCCTTCACGGCCAGCCAGCGCGGGCTGTTGGGAATCACGAACAGGAGGCCGCACAACAGCAGCGCCGGAAGCGCCGCCACGCCGAATTTCCAGCGCCACTCGTCGGCACCCAGGTCAGCCAGGCCGACGAGGTAATTGCTCAGGTACGCGACGAGGATGCCCAGCACGATGTTGAACTGGAAGGCGCCGACCAGCATCCCGCGCCGGTGCGCCGGGGCGATCTCCGCCAGGTAGATCGGCGCCAGCACGGACGAGGCGCCGATCGCGATCCCCCCCAGCACGCGCGCCGCGACCAGCACCGCCAGGCTGGGCGCGAACAGGCAGCCCAGCGCCGAGACGATGTACAGGCCCGCGATGGCGCGCAGGCAGTTGCGTGCCCCGAAGCGGTCGCCCGGGCGGCCCGCGAACAGCGCGCCCAGCAAGGTGCCCCACAACGCGCTCGACACGGTCATGCCGAGGCCCGACGGGTCGAGCCGGAAGGCCTGCGTGAGGCCTTGCGTGGTGCCGGCGATGACCGCCGTATCGAAACCGAACAGCAGCCCCGCCAGGCCGCCAACCAGGGTTCCCTTCAACAACGTATTCATCGTGCTTCCTTCCAGATCGAATTCAGGGACCAGATGTCCAGGTCGCGCACCTGCGCGTCGCCCTCCACGCTGAACAGGCTCACGCCCCCCGCCCCGGCGGGCGGGAACACCTGGTCGGTCAGTACCGCCTCGCCGTCGCCGGCGAACACCGTCACCGAGCCCCGGTCCACGAGGATGCGTAGCGGCAGCCCGCCAGCGCGCAGCGCGACCGGCGCGGCGTGGCGCGCGGCGAACTGCGGATGGAAGCCGGTTTCGCCCGACTTCGTGCGGTCCACGTACACGGCGCCCTGCTTCGCGTCGTAGCCGATCTCGGTATAGGTACCCTGTCCCAGGCGGATGCCGGCGCGCGTCGCGGTGCCCGGTTGCAGGACCATCTTCAATTCCAGCGGCGCACTCGCCGTGCCGGCCAGCGGCACCGCCTTCGTACCGCGCGCGATGGCCTGTCCGGCCCCGCTGTACAGCGACGGGCCGCGCAAACCCCGCGCCTGGGCGATCGGCTGCTGCACGAGCTTCACCTGCCCGTTCACCGTGCGCAGACCCAGTTCGCGCGGCAGCGACTGGGCGCTGCGCCACGGCGCCGTCGGAACCTTCTCGCCGTACAGCCAGTTGTTCATCCAGCCGACCAGCAGCTTGCGGCCGCCCGGCGCATCGTTGTACGTCACGCCCGCGTAGAAATCGGCGCCGTAGTCGAGCCACCGCGGCGCGTCGCCCGCGGCATCGCGGTCGCGCGTAAAGGTCTTGCCGTCGAAGTCGCCGACGAAGTACTGCATGCCCGACCCGCCCGCCGGACCGCCGGGATTGAGGCTGATGACGAGAACCCATTTACGTTTCGCCGGGTCGCCGTCGACCGGCAATTCGATCAGGTCGGGGCACTCCCACACGCCGCCGGTCGCGCCGGCCGGGCCGAACTCGCCCGTCCACTCCCAGTGGACCAGGTCGCGCGAACTGTAGAACAATGCCTTGTGCTGCTTCGCGACGACCGTCGCCAATATCCACTTGTGTCCGGGCTCGTACCAGAATATCTTCGGGTCGCGGAATTCGCGGTACTCGGCCGCGTAGGGCGCGGGCGGCTCCGGCAGCACCGGGTTGCCGGCGTACTGCGTCCACGTGCGGCCGCGATCGAGGCTGTAGGCGATCGACTGTGCCTGCGTGCCGGCGCGCACAGGCTTGCCGTTCACCGTGCGCGCCTGCGGAAACATGGACGTATACATGGCCACCATCGCCGGCTTGCCCGGCTGGCCGAATCCGCTGGTGTTGGCGTGATCGACGACGGCGCTGCCCGAGAAGAACATCTGCGTGGGTTCGCCCCTCGCATCCTGTTCGACGGGCAGCGCCAGCGGCAGCTCGGTCCAGTGCAGCAGATCGGGGCTGACCGCGTGGCCCCAGGACATGTCGCCCCAGGTGTTCTGGTTCGGGTTGTACTGGTAGAACAGGTGATACTCGCCGTCGTGGTACACGAGGCCGTTCGGATCGTTCATCCAGTTGCGTTGCGGGGAGAACGACAGTTGCGGGCGGAATGGCTCACCGTAGGTCGGGGCGGGATCGGGCGAGCTGCTCGCGCAGCCGGCGGCCAGCAGCGCCGCGCCGAGGGCGAGCAGAGAGAATCGGAAGGTCAAAGCCACAGGAATTCCTTGTTGGTGTCGGAGACGGGCAGCCTCCCGGCCGCCCGTGATGCAGTCGTCGGTGCGCTCAGAAGCGGTACGTGAGGCTGGCGCGGATCGTGCGGCCGAACAGTGGCCGCGCGATACCCCGGTTACGGGTGCCGTCCGGCGACAGCAGGTCGGAGAACAGCGGATCGCCTTCCGTGAACGACAGCTGGTTCGTGAGGTTGGCCACGTGCAGCTGCGCCATCCAGCGCGACGAGACCTGGTATTGCGCGCCCATGTTGATGATGTGGTACGACGGCAGCAGGGTCACGTTGGTATCGGTCGCCTCGGAGAACCGGTCGCCGACGTACTGGTATTGTCCGTACACCGTCATCGGGATGCCCGTCATGGCGAGCAGGTCGTACGACGGCTGGAAGTTGGCCATGATCTTGGCCAGGCGGCGCGGACGGCGGCCGTCTTCGCTGATCTGCACGTAGTGGTAGCCCGTGATCACGCCCTGGGGATCCTTGTCCTCCTGCGTGATCTGGTAGCGCGCACCGTCGACCTTCGGATTCTGCGCCACGACGTTACCCTTCAGTTCGAGCCCTTCGATCATGCGTGGACGCCAGCTCAGTTCGATCTCCGTGCCGACGTTGCGCACGCCGCGCTTGTACAGCTGGGCCACGTCCGGGCACGAGTTGATCTGCGTGACGCCGCCGAGCGTGGAGCATGCCGGCGACTGGAAGTCCTTGTAGATGTTCACGGCGCTGCGCGGCGAGAACTTGTTGTAGAACAGCGCGACGGAGGCGCCGAACTCGCGCGTCAGGTAGCGCAGGCCGCCTTCGTACTGGCGGATGTGCTCGACGGCGCTGAGCTCGACGGGGCGCCCGTTCACCACCACTGCGCCCGCAGTGCTCAGGTTGTTGAGGTCCTCGAGGCTCGGCAGGCGGAACGAGTACGACGCCAGCGCGTACACGGCGAGGGGCCGGCTGAAGCTGTAGTTGCCGCCCAGCGACCAGCCGATGCCGTGATAGGTCTTGTTCAGCAGGTTGGGCTGGCCGGGGAACTGGATCTCGTTGTCCGCCGCGGTATCCTGGGTGGAGCCGACGACGACGTTCGCCGGTGTCAGGTCGACCGCCGTGTTGCGTTCGCGGCGGTCGACGTTGGCCCGCACGTCCTGCCAGCGCACGCCCGCGTCGATCTTCAGCTTGCCCTGCAGCGTTTCCCAGTGGTCGAGCAGGTAGGCTGCATGGCCATCGGCCTTGATGTGGCTGACCCAGCCGAACCAGCCGGGCAGGATCGCGCCGCCCGACGTCAGCGACGGGCCCACCTGGTTGCCGGCGGCATCGACCACCGTCAGGTCGATGAGGCGCGCGTTGGGGGCGCTTTCCGACACGAGCAGCCCGGCCTGGAAGTTCGGATCGTAGGTGTAATGGCTGCGGTACACGCCGAACGTCAGGTCGTGCGTGCCGGCCGCCTTGAACGTCTGCTGGCCCTTCAGGTCGAGGACCGTGCTGGCCGCGTCGGTGTCGGCGATGAACGGCACCAGGAAGTTCATGTAGGATCCCGGCGCCACGCGCGTGCCGTCGTTCCGGTAGGTGCCGACGACGCCGGCGCCCTTTCCGTACTTCGCGATGAAGTCCTCGCGGCTGATGTTGGCGAAGTCCGCGCACGTGCCGCTCTTGAAGTAGCCGACCAGTTTCGCATTGCTCAGGTTGCAGCCCAGCGCCGCCCCGTGCGCCGGCGAGATCACGTCGTTCTGGAAGCGCGCGTTCAGGAACGTGGCCGCAGTCGCCGTGTCGTTGCCCGTGAAGACCGAATTGAACCCGCTGCTGCCGCCCGTGCGGCGCAGGCCGGCCGTGACCTTCAGGCCGGAGTCGAAGTCATGCCCCAGCTTCAGCGTGAACATCTTGAAGTCGGGGTGGATGCCGTCGGCCTGGTCGATCGTGCGCGTGCCGTATTCGCCGATCAGGTTGAAGCGGCGGTTGTAGGGCGACGCCGTCGTGCCGTGCGCGAAATCGATGCCCAGCGGCTGGATGGTGTCCTGGCTGAGGACCGTCGGATGCGCCGGCGTGCCGGACTGGGTGAAGCGCGGCACCGAGATCGGCAGGTTCTGGTAGAAGGCCGTGCGGTCGTTGATGACGAGCGCGTCGAAGCGGGCCGTCGTCCGGCGGTCGTCGCTCGTGTAGATGACGTTGCCGCGGATCTGGCCGCCGCGGTCCGCCGTGTAGCCCGTATCGCGGATACCTTGACTTCTGCGATAGTAGCCGCCGACGGCGCCGGTCAGGTTCCTGCCCAGCGGGCCGGACACGAACGCGTCCTGGCGGATGAAGCCGTAGTCCGCGTATTCGAGCTTGTAGCCGCCTTCCAGGTGGTCGCCGCCCGTGCGCGTGATGTGGTTGATGGTCGCGCCCAGGCCGTTCGAATACAAGATGCCGCCGGGGCCGCCCTTCACCGCCTCCACGCTTTCCGTCATCAGGTCGTCGCGCACGAACACGTCGTTGTTCAGGAACGGGGCTTCCGATTCCTCGTACGCCGGCAGGCCGTCGATCAGCTGCGGCGCGAAACGGAAGCCGCCGACCACGGGCAGGCCGCGCACCGTGATGTTGTTGCTGGCCTCGCCGGCGGTGCTGCCCTCGGCATAGATGCCCGGCAGGTTGCCCAGCAGGTCGGCGGTACTCATCGGCGCCAGGCGCTGGATGTCTTCCGCGCTCAGCGTGTTGATCGAGAACGTGGCGTTCTTCTTGGTCGTCGTCCGGGTCACGCCCGTGACGATCACGACGTTATTGGGCTCGTCGGCCTTGGCCGCGGACTGCTCCGCGGCCGCGCCGGCCTGCTGCTGCGCGAACGCGAGGGCGGGCGCCAGCGCGATGACGAGGGCGGCCGAGCGGCCGATATAGGGGGTGAGCGAGTAACGCATTTGTATTTATCTCCTGTGTGATATTGACTTCTTTGCCTTCGCTTTTCCAGCTGCCGGTCTTTTGAACCGGATGTCCAACGTTGTCATTTCTTTTGAAAAAATTTTTAAAAAAATTCGAAACCTTCCACATCGGCCAGTTCGCTCGTGTACGGCAGGTCCGCGCCGCGGCGCGAGCAGGTGACGGCGGCGGCGCGCGCGGCGAAACGCAACGCCTCCACCAGTTCGTCCTGGACCAGGCCTTCCACCGCGCGCCGGGTGAGCTTGCCGGCGCGCTGCAGCCAGGCGAGCAGGCCGGCCTGGAACGTGTCGCCGGCGCCGACCGTGTCCACGACCGTGACGGGCACGGCCGGCACTTCCACCGCCAGCTGCGAGCGCGTGACCGCCACCACGCCCCGCTCGCCCCATGTCACGACGACGAGGGCCACGCCGGCTTCCAGCGACTGCGCGATGAACGTGTCGACGCGCATGCCCGGATACAGCGCGTGGATGTCTTCCTCGCTGACCTTGAGCACGTCGGCGCGGCGCTGCATCCAGCGCACGGATTCGCGCCAGGTGTCGACATCGGGCTCGATGGTCAGCCGGACGTTCGGGTCGTAGACGATGAGACTGCGGCCGCGCTGCCGGTCGACCAGCGCGCGCAAGGCGGACGCCACGGGCTCGACGACCATGCAGTACGAGCCCACGTGGATCGCCGCCGCGTCGGCGGGCACGCTCGCCAGGTCGGCCTGGGTCACCATGCGGTCGGCCGTGCCGCTGCCGTAGAACGTGTAGAGGGGCACGCCGCGCTCGTCGACGCTGACCATCACGAGCGCGGTCGGTGCGTCCGGACGCGGCGCGGCGGACAGGTCCACGCCCTCGGCCGCCAGCGCCGCGTGCAGCTTGCGGCCGAACAGGTCGCGCGACAGGCCGCCGAAGAACGACGCGGTGCCGCCCAGCCGCGCCACGCCGGTCGCCAGGTTGAACGGCGAACCGCCCTGGCAGGCCGACAGGTCGATGGCGGCCGCCCGCTTCTCTCCCCCCTCCTCCGCCGCGAACACATCGAACAACGCTTCACCACACACAACGATCATGCTTCCTCCTGCCGATTGAAATTGTTTTCGATACGCCTGCCGTCCGGTCCGAACACGTGCAGCGCGCCGTCCGCGGGCGCGACGGCCCAGGCGCTGCCGGGCGGCGGCGGCGTCTCCTTGATGGACACCACGAGGGGCCGCGCCAGCCCCGCGACATCCAGGTGCACGTGCGATTCCGCGCCGAGCCGCTCGACGAGCGCGACGCCGCCGCGGATCGGCCCCGCGGCATCCGGCACGAGGTGCTCGGGCCGCACGCCGACCGTCACCGGGGTGCCGCTTGCGGCCGGGCCGCGCCAGTCCAGCGCCACGCCGCCCAGCGCGAGCCGGCCCTGCGCGTCGACGGTGCCGTCGACGAGGTTCATCTTCGGCATGCCGATGAAGCCGGCGACGAACACGTTCGCGGGCCGCTCGTACAACGCCATCGGCGCCCCGACCTGCTGCACGCCCGTCGGCCCCAGCACGACGATGCGGTCGGCCAGGGTCATTGCCTCGACCTGGTCGTGGGTCACGTAGACCATCGTCGCGCCCAGCTGCTTGTGCAGCCGCGCGATCTCGACGCGCATGTCGGCGCGCAGCGCGGCGTCCAGGTTCGACAGCGGTTCGTCGAACAGGAAGGCGCGCGGCTTGCGCACGATGGCGCGGCCGATGGCCACGCGCTGGCGCTGCCCGCCCGACAGCTGCGGCGGCTTGCGGTCCAGCAGGTGCTCGAGCTGCAGCATGCACGCGACCGTGCGTACGGATGCCTCGACCTCCTGCTTCGGCACGCGTGCGAGGCGCAGGCCGAAGGCGATGTTCTCGAACACGGTCATGTGCGCGTACAGCGCATAGCCCTGGAACACCATCGCCAGGCCGCGCCGGGCCGGCGGCGTCCCGTTGACGCGCGCGCCGTCGATGCGGATCTCGCCGCCGCTGGCCTCTTCCAGGCCCGCGATCATGCGCAGGACGGTCGATTTGCCGCAGCCCGAAGGACCGACCAGCACGACGAACTCGCCGTCCGCGATCGAGAACGAGATGTTCTCGAGGACGCGGTTGGCGTGCTTGCCGGCGTAGGTCTTGCCCACGCCGGTCAACGTGATGGATGCCATGCCGAGGCCCCCGCATCCAGCCCGCCCATGCGCCATACTTTCAGCCTGACGACACGGTCGCCCGGCGCCGCGATCAAACCGAGCCCGGTCGCGTCAAGCCGCGACGGATACATGCGGCTCGTGATGCTCTTGCGTTCGTTGACATAGGCTTCGACCATCGACCGGTCCACGAATACGCGCAGGCGCACGTGCTCGCCGCGCAGGTCGAACGCGCCGCCCTGCACGCCGCGCGAGCGGGCGTCCGCATCCCGCGTCGTGTGCGTGCGGTCGATCTCGAAACGCTCGCGCGCGGTATCCACGACGAGGTCCGTGTGCTCGGCATCGTCGGGCGTCTTGCGGACGACGAGCCCGCGCCGCGCGAGGCCGTCCGCCGCCGGTTCAAGTTCCATGTCCAGTTCCACTTCCAGCGCGTCGCCCTTGATCGTTGCCAGCCGGGCCGCCGCTGCGGCGGGCGTGACGTCGGCCAGGTCCAGCAACACCTCCTGGCGCAGGCTCCGGAGTTCGTCGATGGGCGCCAGGCGCAGGTCGTCGTCCGGGCCGATCGCGAGCGTCAAGGGCAGGCCCGCGTTGTGGGCCCAGCCGCTCGCCCATTCGTCGCGCAGGCTGCGTTCGCCCTGGGCAATCGAGAAGACGATGGTGCGACCCGTCTTTGGATCGATAAAACCGCTGGGACCGGAAAAATGGTGATCGCCCAGGTCGAACACGCGCGGGGCCTCGCGGTCCGGCACGAAGCGCGCGGCGGCGGGGTCGAACACGCCGATCCAGTAGTACGCCTGCGCCCCCACGTCCGTGAGGAACACGTGACGGGGGCGGCCGTCCGTCCCCATCCCGATCGGCAGCAGCACGGGCAGCTCGAACGTCTTGTCGAAGCCGGGATAGCGTTTCGCATCGAGCGTGAACAGCGGCCCCCGATAACGCCAGTGGACGAGGTCGGACGATTCGTGGACGAGCGCCGTGCCGCTGCCGCCCGCGATGCGCGAGCCCACAAGCTGGAACCAGCGGTCGCCGGCATCGTCGCGGAACACGAACGGGTCGCGGAAATCGCCCGTGTGCCCGGGGCCCGGCTGCTGCTCGGTCACCGGCACCGGATACTTCGTCCACCGCACCAGGTCCGCGTCCGCAGGCCGCGCGAGACCGGTGCGCTCGTGGATGGGCGCCTTGTCGTTTCCCGCCGTGAAGAACAGCACCGGCGTGCCGTCGCGCGCATGCGTGGCGCTGCCGGACCAGATGCCGTCCGGCGCGAGCGTGTCGTCTTCCGGCGCCAGCGCGATGGGCAGTTCGCGCCAGTGGACCATGTCCGGGCTGACCCAGTGGCCCCAATGGATCTGGTGCCAGAACGGGCCGAACGGGTTCTTCTGGAAGAACAGGTGGTAGCGGCCGTCCTGGTAGAACGGCGCATGGGGTTCGTTCATCCAGCCGGAATCCGGCATTGCGTGGTACTGCGGGCGATGGCGGTCGCCGGCGAACGTGACGGGAGCGATGGTCACGTCGGCCTGCGCCAGCGCGGGCGCGCTGCCGCCGTGGGCCGCCAGGTCGGCGTGCACCTTGCGGGCGATATCCTCCCCCGTCGCGGCGCCCGCCGTGATGCGGACCTCGTCCATCAGGCCGAGGAAGGTATTCAGCTGGAACACGCCTTCCACGGTGCGCGGCTGCGAATAGCGGCCGATCGTCAGCGCCCGCGCGGGCAACGCGAAGCTGCCTTCCGCCGGCACCGTGCCGGCCGCCACCTGTTCGCCGTCGAGGAATAGCCGGACCACGCGGCCGCGCGGATCGTAGCTGGCCGCCACGTGCGACCACGCGTCCTTCGGCAGCTTGCGGTCGCTCACGCGCAGGTCGAATTCCGCGCTGCCGAATCCCAGCTTGATGCCCCAGGTGCCGAAGCGATACATCCCGAACGCGAAACCGGTCTTGCTGCCCTCGTCGAACTGGCTGAGGAACGCCGAGTACTGGCCGCCGTCGCCCCATTCGAACGCATGCGGCGCCACCCACGCACTGATCGTCCAGCCGGCGCCCAGCTGCGCCGCCGCGAGGCCGGGTGCCGTGATGTCCGTGGAGTAGCCGTCGAACAGCAGGCAGCCGCCCTTGACGCACGCCGCAGCCGGGCGCCACAGCGGATCGGAATCCGGCTTGAAGCGGGCATGGTTGAAGACGTAGTCGACGGGGTCGTGGCGGCCCGAGACGGCTTCCATCGTCCTGCTGCCGCGCTGCTCGTCGAGCGGCCAGGCGGCGATGTCGGTCGCCGCTCCGGCACGGGCCGGCGCGAGCAGCGCCAGCAGCATTGCAGCCACCCCGCGCCGCCACGGCCGGCTTGTCTGGTCAAAGGGAATCACGGTGTCTCCTCAATGATGGTTGTCCATCGTTGTCATTCCGGTGCCAAAATGTCGTCCAGCCGGTAGCGGCCATGCTCGAAGCGCAGCGGGATCGGGTCGCTGATCTGGCCGACGAACCGGCCGTCCGGCCCCGCATCGAGAAAGGCCATCAGGCAGTCCTCGCCCGTCACCGGGTCGCGCAGGATCTTGCCCGCGTAGCGCCGGCACGGTACGTCGCCATCCAGGAAGCCTTCGGCCGGTTGCCACGGGCCGAGCGGATTCCCGGCCACGAGGTAGTGCGTGCCCGAGACGCCGCCGCCCTGCTGCGCGCGCTGCGCCTCGGCCCAGTGGTCGCGCACGTTGCAGAAGGTGCAGAACCACTGTCCGTCGCGCGCGAACACCTGCGGCACTTCCAGCTGGCCGTAGTGGCCGCCCTCGTACACGGGCGCCGTCGCTTCCCAGTGCACGAGGTCGGGCGAGACGGCATGGCCGATGACGCCGCGCTCGAACATGGGGCCGTCGTTGCGGCGCGCCGTGAAGAACATGTGGTACATGCCGTCGATCCGGTCCGGCAGCACCCAGGGGTCGCGCAGCGCGCGGTCGTGCCAGCGGCCCTCCGCATGTTCTTCGTAAAAGCGTTCGTCGAGATCCAGCGCGAGGCCGTCGCCGACGCGGGTCCACGGGCCGTCGATGCTGCTCGAGGTCGCGTGGCCGATGCGCTGGCGCAGCCCGTTCTCGGCGCGGCACGTGCCCGTGTAGAACAGGTGGTAGCGGCCTTCCGCATGGATCACGGAACCGGTCCACGTCGTGAAGTCGTCCCATGCGGGTCCGGCGGACGGCCCGAACACGGTGCCGCGGTAATCCCAGTGCCGCAGGTCACGCGACACGGCGTGGCCGATGGAGACGTTCCAGTGGCGCAGGTCCGGATCGCCGATCGCGCGGTCGGCCTGCAGCATGAACAGGTGCTGGGCGTCGCCTTCCGCGTAGTGCCAGAAATCCCAGATGTATTTGTCGTCGAGTTTGAGTGTCATGATGATTGAATCGATTCAGCCCTTGATGCCGGAACCCGCCACCGAGGCGACGAACTGGCGCTGGAACGCGAGGAATAC
The DNA here is from genome assembly GCF_059491305.1 of Massilia sp. Masssp94. Taxonomy (NCBI): domain Bacteria; kingdom Pseudomonadati; phylum Pseudomonadota; class Betaproteobacteria; order Burkholderiales; family Oxalobacteraceae; genus Massilia; species Massilia sp. Masssp94. The sequence goes on along the minus strand of NZ_CP168501.1, from coordinate 5,355,311 downwards.
GGCGAGCACGGGCAGCGTGACCACGGACGCGTAGGCCATGATCTGGCCCCAGGAATTGGAACGCCCGAAGAATTGCTGGATGCCCGGCTGCACGGGGCGCGCCGCTTCGCCCTGCACGACCATGATCGGCCACAGGTACTGGTTCCACGCCGCGATGAAGAGCACGATCGCGGCCGTCGCGATCACCGGGCGGCTGTTGGGCAGGATGATGCGGAAGAACAGGGTCCACGGCCCGGCGCCGTCCATCCTGGCCGCTTCGTCCAGCTCGCGCGGGATGTCGCGGAAAAACTGGTAGAACAGGAAGACGCAGAAGGCGTTGGCGAGGAACGGGATGATCTGCACGTGCAGGCTGTTGAACCAGCCGATGTGCCACGTCAGCGCGCCCTGTTCGATGCCGGGCCAGGGCAGGCGCGCGACCAGCGACAGCAGGGGAATGGCGATGACTTCGAACGGGACGATCATCAGCGCGACCACGACGGCCAGCACCGCGCGGCGGCCGCGCCAGCGCATGCGGCTCAGGGAAAACGCGAGCATGCTGTTGACCAGGACGCCGCCGACGACGACGCACGCCGCGATGATCGTGGAATTCAGCAGGAACAGCGGGAGGTTGCTGCGCTCGAAGATCGCCGCGTAGTTGGCCAGCGACCATCCCGCATCGGGGACGAAGGCGGACCAGCTGGCGAGGTTGGCGAAGATGGCGTCGTCGCGCTTGAACGACGACGCGAACATGAACAGCAGCGGGGCCGCGAACACGACGCCGAGCACGCCCATGACGGCGACCAGGAAGGCGGTGCGGAGGAACGGCTTCATGCGTTCTCTCCCCGCGCGAGGAGGACGCGCTGCAGCACGGCGACCAGCAGCACGATGCCGAAGAAGACCATGGCGATGGTCGAGCCGTACCCGATGTCCTGCTGGCGGAACCCGGAGCGCACGGCGTGGTACACGACGGTCGTCGTCGAATCGAGCGGTCCGCCCTGCGTCATCACGTCGACCTGGGTGAACAGGCCGAACGCCAGCAGCAGGGTCGACACGACGACGAACACGATCGTGTTGCGCAGCCCCGGCAAGGTAACGTGCACGAAGCGCTGCCACGCATTCGCGCCCATCAGGGTCGCGGCCTCGTACAGCTCCGGCGCGATCGACTGCAGGCCGGCGAGGAACACGAGCATCTGGAATCCCGCGCCCTGCCAGGCCGACATGATGGCGATGGCGGGCAGCGCATAGCGGGGCTCGCCCAGCCAGTCCGGCCCGACGTTCGGATCGCCCGTCACGGCGCGCAGCAGTTCGTTGATCATGCCGCGGTCGGTGTTCAGCATGAACGACCAGACGATGGACGCGACCACCATCGACGTCACGACGGGCGCGAAATACACGGTGCGGAAGAAGACGCGCCCGGCGATGCGCTGGTTCACCAGCAGCGCCAGCCCCAGCGCCGCGCCGCATTGCAGCGGCAGCACCAGCAGCGCGAACAGGAAGGTGTTGATGAGGGAGCGGTAGAACAGCGGGTCCGTCGCGGCCAGCACGAACCGGCGCTCGCCCAGCTGGACCTGCCACGCCGGCCGGTATTGCGCCAGCTGCGGCTGCGCGCGGCGCGTCTGGCGCCACGTGGGGAAGCGGATGCCCTCCTCGTCGCGCAACGCCGCGCCTGCCGCGTCGCGCAGCGGCCCCACCTCGACCACCTGCAGCGCCAGCAGGCGCCGGTAGTTCTCCAGGCCGACGTAGCGGGTCGGCGCCGGCGACACCAGCCGGTGATCGGTGAACGTGGCGCCGGCCGCGATCAGCAGCGGCAACAGCATGAAGAAGCCGAGCAGCAGCAGCGCCGGACCGGCGAAGCCGGCGATCGCCAGCGGATGGTCGCGGCCGGGCAGTGTCTTCATTGGCGCGCCACCGCTTCGTGCCGGATGAATCCGTAGCCGCCGTTGCGGGCGATGTCGTGTTCGATCGTCTCGACCGCCTCGTCCATCGCCTCGGCCGCATCCTTCCCGGCACGGACATCCGCCATGGCTTTCTCGAACGCAGCCGAGATCGCGGGATAGCCCGGCGTCGCGGGCCGCGGCCGCGCATAGCGAGCGGCGAAGTCGAAATAGATGCGCCAGGCGCCGCCCGGGCGGTAGTGCGCCGTGAGCGCCGCGGCATCCGCCGTGACCGGGACCAGCCCGGTCATGCGCGAGAACTCGGCCATCTCCCGTGCGGACAGCACGTGCTCGAGAAACGCCGCGGCACCCGCCGGATAAGGACAGCTGCTCGACACCGCCCACTGCCAGGACGCCGCGCCGATCCGGGGGCCATGGCCGAAATCGGGCGGCGGCATCACGACGAGATCGTCGCCGAAGCGTTCGCTGTAGTCGCGCGCCTTCCACGACCCGGTGTACTGGAGCAGCGAGCGCCCCTGTTCGAAGCTCTTGTCGTCGGCGGGATTGCGTTCGGCGAGACGGTCCCTGAACAGGCGGCCGTAGTAGCGGGCGACACCCACGGCGGGGTCGCCGTTGAGCACACCCTCGACGCGCAGGTAGTCGCCGCGGTCGATCAGGTCCGCCCCGGCGCTCTCGAGCCAGGGCGAGAAGGCATAACTGAACCACTCGCCTGTCGCCTTGCCGTTCAGGTCGAGCGGATAGCGGTAATGGCCGGCGCGCTTGGCCTTCAGGAGGATGTCGTGGAGTTCGCGCGCCGAGTAGGGCCGTTCGATGGTCGCCACGCGGATGCCCTCGGCGGCGAGCCGCGACCGGCGCGCGAACAGCGCCAGCACGACGTCGAACTGGCCCACGCTGTAGAGGCGTCCCTGGTACGTGCCGCGCCCGCCCGGCAGCAACGGTTGCACCGCCGATGCCGGCAGCAGCCGGTCGAGCGGACGGATGGTGCCGGCCCACGCGAAGTTCGGCACGGCCGGCTGGTCGATCGCCATGACGCACGGCAGGTGCCCGACGAGGGACGCCGCCGTGATCGATTCCGTGTACGTGCCTTGCGGGATCGTCTCGACGACGACTTTCCACTTGTCCTGGGCGCGGTTGAACCGGTCGACCATGTTCCGGCTCGCGACCATTTCGGCGTCGCCGGTATCGTGGCGCCACACAGTAATGTCGATGGGCGCCGCCAGGGCGGGCGACGCCACCATGGCGAGTACCGGAAGCAGCGCCCGTTTCATCATTGTCCCGCCTTGCCGCCCGACGGCGCCGCCACGGTACCGCGCAGCACGGCGCGGCATGGCACGCGGACGATGCCCGGCTCCAGGTCCTTGGCGAGCGCCCGGCGCGCGGCGAGCGCACCGATCTCGCGATACGGCAGGGTGACGGTCGTCAGGCCGGGATCGGACGCCTCCGACAGAAGCCGGAAGTCGTCGAAGCCGACGACGGACACGTCTTCCGGCACCCGGAGGCCGCGCCGCTGCAGCAGGAAGATCACGCGGATCGCCATCTTGTCGTTCCCGCACAGGATGGCCGTGGGACGTTCGGCGCCCGCGAACAGGCCGTCGATCGTCGTCCGCAACTGCGCGAACTCGTCCTCGACACCGGGCGTGGCGCCGTGCAGCAGCCAGGCGTCGTTCGGCCGTACGCCGTGGTCCTGCATGGCGCGGCGAAAACCCTGCAGGCGCAGGCGCGTCGCCACCATGCCCTCGATCAGCTGCAGGAACGCGATCTTGCGGTGGCCCGCGCGCAGCACGGTCTCGGCCGCCGCATAGCCGCCGCCCTCGTCGTCCGGGATGACCTCCGCGAACCGGGATGCCGCTTCAAAGCAGTTCGCGAGCACGGCCGGCGTCTGGCCCAGCGTGTCGGTGACCGTCACGGGACGGTGGAACGTGGTGGCGAAGATGATCGCCTCCACACGGCGGGTGCGCATGTCGGCCACCAGGCGGCTGGCGACGTGCGCCTGTCCGCCCGTCTCGCCGATGATGAGCATCTTGCCCAGGTCTTCGCAGACGGACTGGATGCCCTTGATGATCTCGGACGAATCGGGGGTCGTGGTGAGCTGGTCCGCGATGACGGCCACGAGATCGGTCGGACGCCCGCGCAGCATGCGCGCGGCGGCGGACGGCGCGAAGTCGAGCGCCTGCATGGCGTGCTCGATCCGCTGGCGGGTCTTTTCCGACACGCTGCTCGCATCGTTCAGCACGCGCGACACGGTCTTGATCGATACGCCGGCTTTTTCGGCGACATCGTGAATGGTCGACACCTCGTCTCCTCCGCCCCTTCGGGTCTTCGAACTGGTCAACGTCGGCGTCGCGGTGGTCTTTCACCGCAAATTGTCCAACGTTGTCATTTGACCGAATGCTATCGGCTTTTCGGGCCGGGGTCAACAACTTCAGGTGGGGGAGCGGTGTGGAAGAAGAGTGAAAGGCGAGGACGTGAGTCGAACACGTCTGAACGGCTTTGCAAGCCGTCGCATAACCGCTTTGCTACCTCGCCGTAAACAATCATAGGCGGGCATCCATGACGGGTATCTGTGCCATATCAAGCAAACGCACCGCCATGGTGCGGCACTTACTCGCCGGATTCCGGTCAAACGTGCTTCCAGCCCTGCTTCGGAGGCATCGCATCATGAACATCCTGTCCGCCATCCCGCCAAGCGAACAGCGGCGCGAGGCCAGCACGTGGCAGGGCGGCGCGCGGCCGCGCTATCCCGAGGCCAGCGTCGAACACGCGCACGTCGACCTCGCGCTGAACGCCGCGCTGGGGCGCCTGACCGGCTACGTGTCGCCGGCGGCGCTGGCCGGCGCGTGGCACGACTGGGCCACCCACCTGCTGCTCTCGCCCGCCAAGCAGCTGGAGCTGGGCGTGCAGGCCGCGAGCAACATGCAGCGCTGGCTGCAGTACAGTGCCAGCGCCATGTTCGGCACGCCGGCCGAGCCCGTACAGCCGCTGGCCCAGGACAAGCGCTTCAGCGATCCGCTCTGGCATGCGTGGCCGTGGAACCAGCTGAGCCAGGGCTTCCTGCTCACGCAGCAATGGTGGCACCGGGCCACGGCCGGCGTGCGGGGCGTGTCGTCGCACCACGGCGACGTGGTCACGTTCGTCGCGCGCCAACTGCTCGACGGTATCGCGCCGTCGAACTTCATCGCCACCAATCCCGTCGCGCAGCAGGTCACGCTCGCCAGCGGCGGGCAGAACCTCGTGCACGGCATGGCCCGCGCGGGCACGGACATGCGCCGCGCGCTGGCCGGCACGTCGGCGCCCGTCAGCCTCCGGCCCGGGCGCGACGTCGCCATCACGCCCGGCAAGGTCGTGATGGAAAACCACCTCGTCGAACTGCTGCGCTACGATCCCGTCACGCCGCAGGTGCATGCCGTGCCGCTGCTGATCGTGCCCGCGTGGATCATGAAGTACTACATCCTCGACCTCTCCCCGCACAACTCGCTCGTGCGCTACCTCGTCGAGCATGGCCACACCGTGTACATGATCTCGTGGAAGAATCCGCAGGCCGACGACCGCGACCTGTCGCTGGACGATTACCGGCGGCACGGCATCATGGAGTCGCTGGACACGGTCGTGCGCGAGAGCGGCGCCCCGCAGATCAATGCGTGCGGCTATTGCCTTGGCGGCACCCTGCTCGCGATCGCGGCGGCGGCAATGGCGCGCGACGGCGACGAGCGCCTTGCCAGCATGACGCTGCTGGCGGCGCAGGTCGACTTCACGGAGCCGGGCGAGCTGTCGCTGTTCATCGACGAGAGCCAGGTCAGCTTCCTGGAAGCCGTGATGTGGCAGCAGGGCTACCTGGATACGCGCCAGATGGCGGGCGCCTTCCAGCTGCTGCGCTCGAACGACCTGATCTGGTCGCGCCGCCTGCGCCACTACCTGCTCGACATCCCCGACAAGGACAATGACCTCGCCTCGTGGAATGCGGACGCCACGCGCATGCCCTACCGCATGCACTCGCAATACCTGCGCAACCTGTTCCTGCAGAACAGCCTGGCCAGCTCACGCTACCTCGTGAACGGGCGGCCGGTGGCGCTGACCGACATCCACATCCCCATCCTCGCGGTCGGCACGATGACGGACCACGTGGCGCCGTGGCGCTCCGTCTATAAAATCATTCCGCTGAGCGATACGTCGGTGACGTTCCTGCTGACGTCGGGCGGCCACAATGCGGGCGTCGTGTCGCCGCCGGGTACGCCGAACCGCAGCTACCAGATGAGCACGCACGAGCACGACGCGCCGTACGTCGATCCCGATACCTGGCAGGCCGAGACGCGCGTGCGGGAAGGCAGCTGGTGGCCGGCGTGGGAACATTGGCTGGCCCGCCTGGCCGGTCCATGGGTGGCGCCGCCTCCACAAGGACGCAGCGTGCGTGACGCGCCCGGCCACTACGTCCTGGAGCCGTAAGCCGTAAGCCGTAAGCCGTCAGCCGTGCGCCGTCAGCCCGGCAGCACGATGCCCGTGGTGCCGGGGCAGACAGGACGCGAGTATTCGCGCGAGACGTCGATGCAGCCGCCATCGGCATACACGCCGCGCGTGTCACGCAGGCGCGACATGCACGCGACGACGGATGCCAGCGCGGCCGGGTTGGCGGCCGTCTCCGCCACGTGCGCGGCGACGATCGCCTCGTTCATCCGCAAGTCGCCGGCGGCGTCGACATACGTGCCGTGGCGCCAGTGGTAGATCTCCAGGCATTTCGCGACCAGGCTGTACGGGCGGTCGCGCTGCCAGAAATTGCTGAACAGGCCGTTGCCGAGATAGATCACCCACGAGCCTTCGTAGCCGGAGGCGTCCGACGAAAGCGCGTCCGGATTGCGGAACCACACGCGATCGCCCGGCACGTACCAGCGCGGCGGCAGCGGCGCGTCGAACGAACCGTATTCGACGAGAAAGACGTCGTGGAAGGCGCCCGACTGGATCGCTGACGTCTCCCACTGCCGCTGCAAGGCTGCGAGCAGCGGCGGGTTGGTCCGTTCGAGTTCGCGCGCGATCCCGAGCAGCATCACGTATTCGGTCGCGCGGTAGCAGGAGAACGCGTACATGCGCCCGTCGCCCGCACCGGGCTGCGTCGCGAGCGTGAGGGCCTCGATCAGCGGCTGTCCAGGCAAGACCGTGAAGCCGCGGTCTTCGTCGTACGTCCAGTGGCTGGCCGGGCGGTCCGCTTCGGCCGTGCCGAACGCGAGCTGGGTGGCGCGCGCGGCCACGACGATGTTGCGCCGGATCGCGACCGCCGCCAGGAATTCGGCGGCACTCGCAAAGCGGAGCGTGCGCGGCGCGGCCAGCAGCGCCAGCACGATCTCGCGTTCGAGGTGGACCATGTTCGCGGCGGTATCGAGGCCGAGATCGCGGCACAGGTTCAGCGTGTCGCCATCGTCCACGAGCGCGTGCGCGGCGTCCGCCGACAGCGCGAAACCGCGGCCGTGTTCAAACGGCGCGAGATAGGGCCGCAAGCCGAGCTCGTCGAGCTTGTCGAGGACCTGGCGGTGCTGTGCGGGATCGTCGCCGTGGATGTCCAGGCCGCCGGATTGCGGCGGAGCGAGTTCCTGCGGGGCGAGTTCTTGGTATGCGGCGAGTTTCACGGGGGCGACAGCCTTAAAAGGGACGACGGACAGGGCAAGAAATGCTTCCGATATGCAATGAAAACGGTACGCCGCGAACCTGAAGTGAAAATTAAAAACAGGGTCGTCGAACATTACAGATTGGAAAGGCTGCCGTGTCTCGCGTGGCTGGCGTCAGGCTTGATGCGCCTCAAATGCGTTCAGGGCGTCGAGTACCGCGTGATCGGTATCCCGGTGTAACAGGCCACGCGCCTGCGTGGGCGTCACGAGGTGGACGGCTTGCGATTCCCACCCCATGTGCGCGGGATGGCCACCGATCCGGCGCGCGATGTAAAAGCGTGTAAAGGTCTGGGTGCGAGGGAAGTCGCCCAGCCAGGCCACCGGTTCCACGAGCAGCCCCGATTCTTCCCATACCTCGCGGATGGCCGTGGCCTGCAGCGGCAGGCCCGGTTCGACGCGCCCTTTCGGAAAGGTCACCGCATAGCCGCCAAAGCCGTTCGACGGCGCCACGAGCCAGATGCGGCCGTCGGCTTCGCGCACGACGGCGCCGGCCGCCGCGTGCTTCCCCGGCGGGAGGACGAACGGCGGTTCGACAAGCGTGGCGCCACCGGCGCAAGCGGCATCGACCATGGCGCGCGTGCACGCCGCGAGCGGCACGCCATCCAGCATGCCGGCGCAGACGCTGCCCGGCACGAACGTCACCGCGGCCCGCGGGTCGGCCAGCGCAGCGAGGTTCGCTTCGCACGACGGCGCGTGCAGCCGCACCTTGCGGCCGTGTTCGTCCAGTTGCGGATGCCAGGTGTCGTCCATGCCGGCGACTATACCAGCGCCGCGTAAACATGGTGCTCATCATCCAATCGTACGACAGCCTCATCCGCAAATTTGTGAGAATATCGGCCGAGCGACACGTTGACCAAACGCAAGGTCGCTCTCGATTCGTATTGACACAGCGAGGAATGGATGAACCCAACCCCAGCGCTCCGCGACGGAGCCGGCACGTGAACACACGGGATCAAAGCGTACTGCACGAAGGCACGCAGGCGCCCGCCGAAGTACCGAAGGCCTGCGCCACCGAATTCGACAGCATCGCGCTCGTGCTGCAGGGCGGCGGCGCGCTCGGTGCGTACCAGGCCGGCGTGTACGAAAAACTGCTGGAAGCGGGCGTCGAGCCCACGTGGGTGTCCGGCATTTCGATCGGCGCCATCAACAGCGCGATCATCGCCGGCAATCCGCGCGAGCGGCGGGTCGAACGCCTGCGCGAATTCTGGGAACTGGTCAGCACGGCCAGCGACGGCTTCGTGGGCGACCGGTGGACCGGCGTGCCGCTGGTCGACACGCTGCACGCGTGGGTCAACCAGATCGCGGCCGGAAGAGTGCTCGTGCAGGGCGTGCCCGGCTTCTTCGAACCGCGCGTGCCGCCGCCGTACCTGTCGTGGCCCGGTCTGGGTGCGACGAGTTTCTACGACACGGCGCCCCTTCGGGCGACGCTGGAGCGCCTCGTCGACTTCGACCGCATCAACGCGCGCGAGATGCGGCTGTCGATCGGCGCCGTCAACGTCAGGACCGGCAACTTCGCCTACTTCGACAATGCGAAGGACCGCATCGGGCCGGAACACGTCATGGCCAGCGGCGCGCTGCCGCCCGGCTTCGACGCGGTGGAGATCGACGGCGAGCGGTACTGGGACGGCGGCATGGTGTCGAACACGCCGCTCGACTGGGTACTGTCCGCGCGTTCGCGCCTGCACACGCTCGTGTTCCAGGTCGACCTGTGGAGCGCGCGCGGCGAAGTGCCGAAAGACCTTGCCGCCGTCGCGACGCGCATGAAGGAGATCCAGTATTCGAGCCGCACGCGCACCGCGACCGACGCATTCCGCCGCACGGAGAAGCTGCGCACGGCCTTCAACGAACTGCTGGCGATGATGCCGCCCGAACTGGCCGCGACGCGGCAGGCGCAAATGCTGGCGGAAGCGTCGGACCCCGCGCTGTACAACATCGTCGAACTGGTCTACCGCTCGCCGAACTACGAAGGCCAGTACAAGGATTTCGAATTCTCGCGCCGCACGATGAAGGAACACTGGCAGGCCGGCTACGCGGATGCGACGAAGACGCTCGCGCATGAAGAGATCTTCCAGCTGCCGCGCTTCGAGTGCAACCCGGCCACCTACGATTTCCTGACGCCGCCCGCGCATCCCCTTCCCCTCCCCACCTCCGCAGAAAAGGAACCGACATGAACATGCAGGACAAAGTCGCCGTCGTCACGGGCGCCGCCAGCGGCATCGGCAAAGAGATCGCGAAGACCTATTTCGACCATGGCGCGAAGGTCGTCATCGCGGACCTCAACCTGGAGGCCGCGCAGGCCGTCGCGCGTGAATTCGATCCGACCGGCGAACGCGCGCTGGCCGTCGCGATGGACGTGACGAACGAGGAACAGGTCGACGCGGGCATCGCGCAAGTGACCGATCAATTCGGCGGCATCGACGTGCTCGTGTCGAACGCGGGCATCCAGATCGTCGCGCCGGTCGACGAATTCAAGTTCTCCGACTGGAAGAAGATGCTCGCGATTCACCTCGATGGCGCCTTCCTCACGACGCGCGCGTGCCTGAAGCGGATGTATGCGCAGGGCCGCGGCGGCAGCGTGATCTACATGGGGTCCGTGCACTCGAAGGAAGCCTCCGTGCTGAAGGCGCCGTACGTCGCCGCGAAGCATGGCCTCGTCGGCCTGGCCAAGGTCGTCGCCAAGGAAGGCGCGAAGCACGGCGTGCGGGCGAACGTGATCTGCCCCGGCTTCGTGCGCACGCCGCTCGTCGACAAGCAGATCCCGGAGCAGGCGAAGGAACTGGGGATCAGCGAAGAGGACGTCGTCAGGAAGGTGATGCTGAAGGAGACGGTCGACGGCGAATTCACGACCGTGGAAGACGTCGCGCACACGGCGCTGTTCCTCGCGACGTTCCCGTCGAACGCGCTGACGGGCCAGTCGATCGTCGTCAGCCACGGCTGGTTCATGCAGTAGGTCTTGCAGCCCGCGGGGCATCCGCGGGCGATCGTTACTTCGGACCCTCCAGGGGACGGTAGTTCACGTCCTGCACCTGCAGGCGGCCCAGCGCCGCCGGCATCCGCTCCTCGAACCCGGCGTACTCCTTCAGCGCCTTCGGCGTCCACAGGCCCTCGGCCAGCGCCGCCAGGCGCGGCCAGGCCATGTATTCGACGTCGCGCGGGGTCGCCATGTATTCCGTCCACAACTGCGCCTGGCTGCCCAGCACATGGCGCGCCTGCGACGCCGGCAGCGCGGCCGGCAACGGGTCGTACGCGTACACGCGCGCGAGCGTCGTCACGTCGCGCACGCCCATCGGTTCGCGGAAGCCCGGGCTCTTCGGGTCGGCCTGGTAAAAATCGAAATAGGTCGCGCGCTCGGGCGTCATGACGACGTCGTGTCCGGCGCCCGCGGCCTTGATGCCGCCCGCCTCGCCGCGCCAGCTCATCACGGCGGCGCCCGGCGCGAGGCCGCCTTCCAGGATCTCGTCCCAGCCGATCAGGCGGCGGCCGTGCCGCGTCAGGTAGGCATCCATGCGGCCGATGAACCAGCTCTGCAGGCCGTGCAGCGCGGGATGTTCGGCGGGCTTGCCCTGCGCATCGCGGTAGTTTTGGATGTCCTGCAGCGTGGCGGTGGCGGGCACGAGACCCAGCTGCTTCATGCGCGCCAGCGCGGCCGGCGACTGCGCCCATTCCGTCTTCGGGCACTCGTCGCCGCCCACGTGGATGGTCTGGCCCGGGAACAGGTCCATCACCTCGTCCAGCACATTCTGCAGGAAGGCGATCGTGCCGTCCTCCACGTTGAACACGTGCGGGATCACGCCCCAGTCGGTGCCGACCTGGAGTATCCGATCCGGCCGGTTGCCCAGCTCGGGATACGCCGCGACGGCGGCCTGCGCATGCCCCGGCATCTCGATCTCCGGCACGATCGTCACGTGGCGCGCGGCCGCCCAGGCGACCACTTCGCGGATGTCGTCCTGCGTATAAAAGCCGCCGTGCGGCTTGCCGTCGTAGCGCGGCGGATCGTACGCGAGCATGCTGTCGCGGCGCCACGCGCCCACCTGCGTCAGGCGCGGATAGCGCTTGATCTCGATGCGCCAGCCCTGGTCGTCCGTCAGATGCCAGTGGAAGACGTTCATCTTGTGCTGGGCAAGCAGCTCGATGTGCTTCAGCACGAATTCCTTCGGCATGAAGTGGCGCGCGGCGTCCAGGTGGCTGCCACGCCACGAGAACCGCGGCGCGTCCTCGATCGCCACGGCCGGCAGCGTCCACGTGCGTTTCACCCGCGCCTGGCGGTAGATGTCGGCCGGGAGCATTTGGCGCAGGGTCTGGATGCCGTAGAACAGGCCTGCCGGCTGCGCCGCCGCGATGGTCACGCCGCGCGTGTCGCTCACGAGGCGGTAGCCCTCCTTGCCCAGGTCCGCCTTCGGGTCGAGGCGCAGGCGGATCGCGTTGGCGCCGTCGTGCGCGGTCACCGGCAGGTCGAAGCCGGTGGCCGGGCGGAGGTAGTCGCGCAGGGTCGACGCCTCGGGCAGCGCGGCGCCGCTGGCGACGATGCGGGTGGCCGGCGTGAGGACGTACTCGCCCGTCCCGCGCTCCAGCCGGGCCGGACGCGGCACGATGTCCTGTGCGTGGACCACGCCGGTCAGGCAACACAACGACAGGACGGCGAACATGCGCATGACGACACCTCGATGATGAAAGAGTGGATTACAGCCTTGCCCAGCTGCCCTTGTACAGCACGGGTCCCGTTGGTCCGTTCGGATCGGGCGAGCCGACCTTCGGCTCCAGGCTGATCGCGAGCAGGGCCACGTCCGGCGCGGTCGCGCGCGCGTCCAGCGCCAGGTCCGTGCTGCGGTTGCCGGGCAGGATGCCGAGCGAGCGGGGTTTGCCCGTGCGCGTGATCGCCCACAGTTGCAGGGTGCGGTCGGCGGGCACGTGGACGTCTTCCGCCACGCGCACCTGCAGGCGGCGGTGACGCGTGTCGGCCGTGACGACCATGGCGGTCTGCGACTGGGCGTCGGACAGCGCGGCGATCTGCTGCGTCCGCGGCGCAGCCGCCGGCGGCGCGGCGAGGCGCACGGCCAGCACGAGCGCGGCCGCGCCCGCGGCCAGCGCCAGCACGCCCCACGGCCGCGCGGCGGACGTGTGCCAGAACTGCCACCACTGCGGCTGTACCGCAGGTCCGAGGCGGCCCTCGATGCCTTCCCATACGCGCGCCGGCGGCGTCACCGGCTGCTGCAGTTCGGCCAGCGCCGCGAGCCGGCCCTGCCAGTCGGCGACGGCGGCGCGCAATTGACGGTCGTCGCGCAGCCACGTCTCGAAGCGGCGCCGCGCCCCGCCGCGCAAGGTGCCGAGCGCGTATTCGGCCGCGAGCCGGTCGCGCAGCGGCGCGTTGTCGCGGATGTTCATGCGGCCTCCCGTCTGGACAGGCAATCGCGCAGCCGGTCGAGGCCGCGCCGGATCCACGTCTTGACCGTGCCGAGCGGCAGGGCGAGACGCGCCGCCACCTCCGAATACGACAGGTCGTGCAGGTACGCCATGCCGATCGCCTGGCGCTGGCGGTCCGCGAGCGTGTCCATGCAACGCGCCAGCGCCTGCGCGTCGCGCGAGAGCTGCGCCTGTCCGTGCGGACCCGCCGTCATGTCGGCCAGGCCGTCGGCATCTTCGAGCTCGGCCCGGACGTCGCCGCCGTCCGCCAGCGCGCGGCGGCGGACGTCCAGCGCCTTGTTGCGCACGATCGTCACCATCCACGTGAGCGGCGACGCCAGGTGCACCTGGTAGCCGGCGGCCGCGTGCCAGATCGCGACGAACGCGTCCTGCACGGCCTCCTCCGCCAGTTCTTCCTTGTGCAGCACGCGCAGCGCGAAGCCGAACAGCTGCGCCGACGTGGCGTCGTACAGCCTGCGGAACGCGGCGCGGTCCTGCAGGGCCACGGCCGCGAGCACATGGTACAGCTGGTCGTCCTGGTCGGTCTCGTGGCTCACGTCGCCCCTGTCATTGATTTAATGAAAACATTGTAACCGTACAATGACAGGACTGGAAACGATTACATTCGTGCGGAAAGGTATTGCTCGCGCACGGACAATCCGGTCTGCGGCAAGCGCGCGGCCGTCACGGTGACCTGCTTCATGACGGCCGCGTCGTCGACGACCTTCACCACCGCCGCACGCGGACAGAAAAGCCTCCCCCGCTCCCTCCTGTACGCAGCAATCCGGCGATCGGATTCAAACTACCTACGAAGCCGTTGTCAGCGACTTCACCAGCTTCACGCGCTTGATCTCGCCCACGATGAACACATAGCTGAAGATCGCGACGGCGGCGTTGGCGCCGACATACACGAGCGCCCCCGCGAACGAGCCGGTGCCCTGCAGGATGTAGCCGATGACGATGGGCGTCGTGATGCCGGCGATGTTGCCGAAGGTGTTGAACAGCGCGCCGGACAGGCCGCCCGCTTCCTTCGGCGACGTGTCCGCGACGACGGCCCAGCCCAGCGCGCCGACGCCCTTGCCGAAGAAGGCCAGCGCCATCACGGCGACGACGACGGCGTCGGTGTCGATGTAGTTACAGGCGATCATGCTCATCGACAGCAGCATGCCGCACACGATCGGCACCTTGCGCGACATCGACAGCGAGAAGCCGGCCTTCGCGAGGCGGTCCGAGATCGTCCCGCCCACGACGCCGCCGAGGAAGCCGGCGATGGCGGGTAGCGATGCGACGAAGCCCGCCTTCAGGATCGTCATGTGGCGCTCCTGCACGAGGTAGACGGGGAACCACGTGAGGAAGAAGTACGTCAGCGTGTTGATGCAGTACTGGCCGATGTACACGCCCAGCAGCATGCGATTGGACAGCAGCTCCTTGACGCAGGCGAGCGTGTCGACCGCGGGCGCCTGCGATGCGCGTTTGCCGCCATCCAGGTCGACGAGCGCCCCGCCCTCCTCGATGTATTTCAGTTCGCCGGCGCTGACGGACGGGTGGTCCTTCGGGCCGTGGATGACCTTCAGCCAGACGAAGGCCAGCGCGATCCCGAGGCCGCCCATCACGATGAACACGCTCTCCCAGCCGAACGCGTGGACGAGCCAGCCCATGATCGGCGCGAACAGCACGGTCGCGAAATACTGCGCGGAGTTGAACAGCGCGGACGCGAGCCCTCGCTCGTGCGTGGGGAACCACGCCGACGTGATGCGGCTGTTGCCGGGGAACGAAGGCGCCTCGGCCGCGCCGACGAGGAAACGCAGCACGAACAGCGTGCCAACGGCGGCGGCGCCGGTGAGGAAGCCGACGCCGCCCGTCAGCAGCGTGAACAGCGACCAGAGAAAAATGCTGAAGAAATAGGTGATCTTCGAGCCGAAGCGGTCGAGCAGCCAGCCGCCGGGCAGCTGCGCCGCCACGTACGACCATGCGAACGCGGAAAAGACGAAGCCCATCTCGACGGGCGACAGGCCCAGGGCCTTGCGGATTTCCGGACCCGCGATCGAGATCGACGCGCGGTCGGCGTAGTTGACCGTCGTGACGATGAACAGGATGGCGAGTATGCCCCAGCGCGTGCGCGACGCGAGTTTGGTGGTTGCGGCCGGTATGGCGGCGGTCGTTGTGTGCTCCATGGTCCCTCCAGAGATTGGTGTGGCCGCCGGACTCAGAACGTCTGGCGGATGCCCAGGTTGAAGCCGGTGTTGCCCGTACCCGGCTCCGTGTTGTTGGCGACCGTGTAGCCGGCGCCGTTCTTGTTATGGATATGTGCGTACGCGGCGTACAGGCCCGTGCGCCTGGACAGCGCGTACAGGTAACCGATGCCCCACTCGCGGGCGTCCTGGTCGAAGTGCGTGCGGTCGTCCTTGTGCTGCGTGGAGAACATCAGCGTGCCCGGCCCGACGGGAGCGGAGAACCCGAGCAGGATCTCGCGGCCGTCCGTCGACGGCGTCGGTTTCACCCCGCCGTACGGGTTGTTCGCGTTGCCCAGGGTGGCGCTGTCATAACCCTTGTCGACTTCGAATGCGCCATACAGCTTGATCCATTTGAGGTCGTAGTTGGCACCGAGGAGCACGTTGCGGCCCAGGTCGTGGTTCACGCCCGCCGCCGCCACGTCCGTGTTCTTGCTGTTGTAGGCGAGGCGCACGCGCAGGGCGCCACGGGCCAGGTCGAGCGCACCGCCGAACTGGCGACCGGCCGACAATTCGGTCTGCTCGCCGGCGCTGTACGCGAGTTCCGCGTGCACGCCGTTCACCTTGGGCGACGTGTACGTGATCGTGTTGCTGGTGCGGACATTGGTGCCGTTGTCGGGGAAGAGGTTCTTCGCCGTGCCCGCGTAGCCCGTGCCGAACGGATCGGCGACGGACGTCAGCGTGAGGTGGTAAGGCGTGTACTGGCGGCCGAAGGCGATCGCGCCCGCCTTCGTTTTCATGCCCACGAACGCCTGGCGGTTGAAGATCGTGTTCGCGGCATCGAGCTCGCCCGTATCGATCTTCGCACCCGTCTCCAGAGTGAAGAACGCGGACATGCCGTTGCCCAGGTCCTCCGTGCCGCGGAAGCCGATGCGCGATGCGGACGCGGCGCCGCTCGTGATCTTCGTCCGGTGACCGGCGGCGCTGCCGTTCTCGCCGACGAACGCCGCGTCGGCGATGCCGTAGATCGTGACATTCGTCTGGGCGTGCGCGCCCGCGCCCGCGGCCAGGCCGAGGGCGATGCATACTGCTGTCTTCAAGATGTCTCCTTGCTGTTCTCTAGCTTGTGCGGTCGCGCGTGCGGTCAGGTCACGGGCGCCGGATTGAAGAGCGTGAGCGCGTTATGGAGCTTCCAGTGCTCGGCCCACGTCTTCTTGCGGCCGCTCGCCACGTCGAGCAGGAAGTGGAACAACTCCCAGCCGACGTCCGCGATCGTGGAGTCTCCCGTCGCGATGCGGCCGGCGTTGATGTCCATGAGGTCGTGCCAGCGGCGTGCCAGGTCGTCGCGCGTGGCGACTTTCACGACCGGCACGGCGGCCAGGCCATAAGGCGTGCCGCGGCCGGTCGTGAACACGTGCATGTTCATGCCGGCGGCCAGCTGCAGGGTGCCGCAGATGAAATCGCTGGCCGGCGTGGCCGCGTAGATCAGGCCTTTCTGCTGGAGCTTGTCGCCCGGCGCCAGCACGCCCGCGATCGGCGCCGTGCCGGACTTGATGATGGACCCCATCGCCTTTTCCGTGATGTTGGCGAGGCCGCCCTTCTTGTTGCCCGGCGTCGTGTTCGCGCTGCGGTCCACGCCGCCCCGCTTCAGGTACTCGTCGTACCACGCCATCTCGCGGATCATCGCGTGCGCGACGTCGTCGTCGGCGGCGCGCGCCGTCAGCTGGTCGATGCCGTCGCGAACTTCCGTCGTTTCGGAAAACATGACGGCGGCGCCCGCCCGCACGAGCAGGTCGCTCGCGAAGCCGACGGCCGGATTCGCGGTCACGCCGGAGAACGCGTCGCTGCCGCCGCACTGCACGCCGACGACGAGTTCTGACGCCGGCACCGTCTCGCGCCGGCGCTCGTTCAGTACCGCCAGATGCTTCTCGGCCGTGCGCATGATGGAGTCGATCATGTCGCCGAAGCCCACGTGCGCGGCATCCTGCAGGCACACGGTATCCAGCTCTTGTTTCGGCGTCTGGATCGGGATCGAACCCTGCGGGAACATACGCGCCGGCTGCAGCTTCTCGCAGCCCAGGCTCACGAGCATCACGCGGCCGCCGAAGTTCGGGTTCTTCGCGATGTTGCGCAGCGTCCGGATCGGGATCTCGGCGCCGGGCGCGTCGATGGCGACGCCGCAGCCGTACGTGTGCTCGATGGCGACGACGTCGTCCACGTGCGGGTACTGGGGCAGCAGCTCCTTCCTGATGCGGTCGACCGCGAACGCGACGACACCCGACACGCACTGCACCGTCTCGCTGATGGCGAGGATGTTGCGCGTGCCGACCGAGCCGTCCGGATTGCGGAAGCCTTCGAACGTATAGCCTTCCAGCGGCGGCAACGGTACGCGGTCGCGGACGGGCTTCGGCAGGTCGTCCAGGCCGCGCGCGGCCGGCATGCCGACCAGCGATTCCTCGATCCACGTGCCGCGGGCGATCGGTTGCAGCGCATGGCCGATCGTCACGTCGTAGCGGACGATGGGTGCGCCCTGGGCGATGTCGACGAGCGCCACCTTGTGCCCTTCCGGCACGCGGGTGGCCAGGGTCAGCCCGTCCGGGAAGATAGTGCCTTCCGGCAGGCCGCCGGCGTTGACGACGATGGCGACGTTGTCGTTCTCGTGCATGCGGATGGTGCGGGGGATAGTCATCAGCGTCTCCATGATTGCGCAATCATTTAACAGCAAAGCACAACAAGCACGCACTTTGCGCAAAAATGACACCGCAATCATTCTTGTCTTAAAAATAGGGCCGGTAGTTCGGCCGAGGTGTTTGGTATGATACCGCAATCATCTTCGAACGCAAGCGTTTTGTGATCGGATGTCGTACAAGTGATAAAGAACACAACAACATGATGGATCCCGCAGACGACACGCTCCCCACCAACGGAGACCGCCCGAAAAGCATCACGCTGAAGGACGTCGCGCGACTGGCGGGCCTCTCTCCCATCACGGTATCGCGCGCGCTGCACAACCCCAAGCTCGTCAAGCCGGACACGATCGCGCGCGTGAAAGAAGCCGCGGCCGCGATGGGCTATATCCCGAACATGCTGGCCGGCAGCCTGACGACGAAGCGCAGCCAGCTCATCGCCGCCATCGTGCCGCAGTTGTCGAACTCGATGTTCGCGGAGACGGTGCAGGGTCTCAACGACGAGTTGTCGGCGCACGGCTACCAGTTGCTGCTGTCGGTGTCGAACTATTCGCGCCAAAAGGAAGAAGACCTGCTGACGGCGATCCTGTCGCGCCAGCCCGACGGCATCGTCCTCACCGGCATCCATCATCACCCCGGCGTGCGCAAGAAACTGCTGGCGACCGGCGTGCCCGTCGTGGAAGCGTGGGACCTGACGCCCTCCCCCATCGACATCGCCATCGGCTTTTCGCAGGAACGGGTTGGCGAAAAGGTCGCGCAATACCTTTTAAGTAAAGGCTACAGGCGTTTCGCATCGATCTGCGCGCGCGACGAGCGCGCCAACCGGCGGCGCCTGGCGCTGGAGGCGGAACTGAAACAGCACGGCGTGGTGCCCATCGCCACGCACATGGCCACCCCGCCGACCGTGATGAATCTCGGCCGCGAAGGCCTGCGCGCGATCCTGGCCGAGGGCCACCAGCCCGACGTCGTCGTGTGCAGCTCCGACGTGCTGGCCCATGGCGCCCTCATCGAGGCGCAGGCGCAAGGCATCGCCGTGCCCGGATCGCTCGGCATCATGGGCTTCGGCGACTTCGACTTCGCCGCGTACACCCATCCTCCCATCTCGTCCGTCCACGTCGACAAGCGCGCGATCGGCGTGCGGGCGGCGCGGGCGCTCATCGCCAAGATCGAAGGCGACGCGCTGGCGGACAACGTGGTCGACGTGGGCTTCCAGCTCGTCGAACGGGCGACGACGCGCACCGCCGGCTGACCGGCGCCGAAACAACGATATCGCAAATTATTCTTGCGACGTCGCGGGCTTAGTTATACGATGTCTGACAAGTTAAACCCACCGCCCTGGAGCGCAAATGAATCCGCAAGAACTCAAGCAAGTGATGTCGTCCGGCCTGCTGTCCTTCCCCATCACCGACTTCGATGCCGAAGGCAACTTCCGCAAGAACACCTATATCGAACGCCTGGAATGGCTCGCCCCGTACGGCGCCACCGCCCTGTTCGCGGCCGGCGGCACCGGCGAATTCTTCTCGCTGACGCACGACGAATACTCGCAGGTGATCAAGACCGCGGTCGACACGTGCGCCGGCAAGGTGCCGATCCTCGCCGGCGTCGGCGGCCCGACCCGCGCCGCGATCGCGTTCGCGCAGGAAGCTGAGCGCCTGGGCGCGAAAGGCGTGCTGCTGCTGCCGCACTACCTGACGGAAGCGAGCCAGGACGGCCTCGTCGCGCACGTGGAAGAAGTCTGCAAATCGGTGAACATCGGCGTCGTCGTGTACAACCGCGCGCAATGCCGCCTGACCGCGGACTCGCTGGAACAGCTGGCCGACCGCTGCCCGAACCTGATCGGCTTCAAGGACGGCATCGGCGACATCGAACTGATGGTCTCGATCTGGCGCCGCATGGGCGACCGTTTCAGCTACCTGGGCGGCCTGCCGACCGCGGAAGTGTATGCGGCAGCTTACAAGGCGCTAGGCGTGCCCGTGTACTCGTCGGCCGTCTTCAACTTCATGCCGCAACTGGCGATGGATTTCTATCACGCGATCGCGCAGGACGACCACGCGACGACGAACCGCCTGCTGGACGAATTCTTCCTGCCCTACCTGGCGATCCGCAACCGCAAGGCCGGCTACGCCGTGTCGATCGTGAAGGCGGGCGCCCGCCTCGTCGGCCACGACGGCGGTCCGGTGCGCGCGCCGCTGACCGATTTGACGGAAGAAGAACACGCCATGCTCGATCAACTGATCAAGAAGCAGAACGTGCGCTGATCACCAGAAGGTCGCCGGCGTCCCCGTGATGACGACGTCGGCGATGCGGCAGTTGGCGCCCGCCAGGCGCAGCCGCAAGCGCCGTCCCGTGACGGCGCGCACCGGCACGTCGAACGTGTCGGCCGCCGCCGGCACGTCGGCCAGCACCTGCCACACGCCGCCCGTATCCTGCGCTTCCGCCGTCACGCCGCAGCGCCCGCCCGGCGCGAACCGCACCGCCAGCCGGCGGTAATTCACGATGCGCTCGGGGTCGATGGCGAACCACGGCGCCGCGTCGTCCGCCGCCGGTGCCCACCATGTGGCGGCGTCGCCGTCGTTGACCAGCGACGATGCGTGCTCGGCCGCGCTCGAACTGGCCTGCGTCGGATTCTTCAGGCCGAACGCCTGCTCTCCCCCCACCGCCATCTTGCGTTGCACGTACGGCCGGTCGGCCGCCAGCGGCGTCACGCCGTCCACGAAGGCCGGACCGTCCACCGTCTCCACCGTCAGCACGCCGTCGGCGAGGCCGGGCGACGTCGCGCGGATCCGTGTCGTGCCGCGCTGCCAGCTGCGCATGGCGATGGCGGCCTGGCCGTCGCGGATCGGGATGTCGCCGTCCGGCGTGAACGCGATGCTGCGTCCCGTCGGCAGCTCGCCCGGCCCCGCTTCCAGCGCCAACTTCACGGGCGGGCTGTTGGACAGCGCCCTGCCGGCCGCATCCAACACCGTCACGACCAGTTGCACGTCGTCCGTGCCGTCCGCGTGGCGGATGACGGGACTGCTGGCCGTCACCCGTAGGGCGGCCGGCTGGCCCGGCTGCGGCCACGCCGGCGGCGAGATGCCGCGGTAGGCATTACGGTACCAGTACCAGCTGCGCTTCGGCAGCCGCGCATAATCGACGAGGCCCATCGAGCCGAACTTGCCCGCGATCGAGCCGTGGTCGAACCCGGCCCATACGGCTTCGCCCGCGCGCCACGGGAAGCGCCACGACGCCGGCTCGCCCGCCTTCGCGCCCGGCGTGCGTTCGATGTCGCCCCAGCCCGGGGCGTATTCGCCCGGCCGGTCCGAGATGGTCGAGCCGTACTCCGCGACGAAGTTGGCGATGCCGGGATTCGGGAACAGCACGGCGCCGTCGCCGTTGTAGCCGGCGATGTCGCCGATGCGGTCCATGTCTCCCCGCTGCGCGCCGTCGACGGCCGCGGGCCGCGTGGGATCGAGCCTGTGCGACAGCGCCACCTCGTCCGCCAGCAGCTTGCGCACGGCCGGCAGGGTCTCCTTGTCGGTGAAGAAGACCTCGTTGTCCATGCCCCACGCGACGACGGACGGATGGTTGCGGTTGATGCGGATGAGTTCCGCCAGCTGCTGCTTGACGCTGTCCTCGAACGCGGCCTGGTGTTCGGCTTCGGGCGGATAGGCGGACCGGCTCCACGGACTCCTCATGCCGGCCGTGCCCCAGAACGGCGCCTCCGGCAGGAACAGCATGCCGATCCGATCGGTCGCTTCGGCGAAATGCGGGTCGTGCGGATAGTGCGAGCCGCGGATGAAATCGAAACCGGCGTCCTTCATCAGCTGCACGTCGCGGTCGATGGCGGCATTCGTCACGGCGTCGCCCCATCCGGCCTGGTCCTGGTGCACGTTGGCGCCGCGGAAGTAGCGGTGCTCGCCGTTGAGAAAAAAGCCCTGGTCGGCCGTCCACTTGATGGTGCGGAAGCCGAACGGCGTCTCGAAGCGGTCGCGCTGGCGCCCCGCCACGTCGAGCGTCGTGACGGCGCGGTACAGCGTGGGCGTCTCGGGACTCCACAGCTCGAGGCCCGACAGCCGCGCGGACTCCTGCGCGACGTCCAGCGTCTGCCCCGGCGGCACGCGGACGGCCGCGTCGGGCAGCACGGCGACAGTGGCGCCGCGGCCGTCGGCGATGCGGGTGCGCACCGTCACCTTGACGGGTTTGCGGCCGTCGTTGCGCACCTCCGTCGCCACGCGCACGGCGCCGCTGCGGCCCGTCAGGCCCGGCGTGGTCACGGCCGTGCCGGTCCACGGGACGTGCACGTCGTCCGTCGTCACGAGCCAGACGTCGCGGTAGATGCCGCCGCTGAAGATATGTTCGCCGGCGCGCGGCGCGAGCGTCGGGTCCCAGGTGTTGTCGACGCGGACGGCGATCACGTTGCGCCCCGGATGCAGGGCGCCGGTCAGGTCGACGGGAAAGCCGGTATAGCCGCCGCGGTGGCGCGCGATCCTGCGGCCGTTGGCGTACACCTCGGCCGTCTGGAACGCGGCTTCGAACTCGAGCGTCCAGCGGCGCCCGGCGGTCCCTTGCGGCAGCACGAGATCCTTGCGGTACCAGCCGTAGCCGACGTACACCTCAGGCGCCTGGAAGTAAGGCGTGCTGAAACTGTGCGGGAGACCCACGGCCTGCCAGTCGCCGTCGTCGAAGTCGACCTTCTCGGCACCGCCGATGTCGCCCAGGTGGAAGCGCCAGCCGGCGTTGAAATTCTGCCGCTGGCGCGCGGTGGGTGCTGCGGCCGCGGCCGAAGCCGGGGTTGCGGCCGGGGTTGCGGCCGGGGTTGCGGCATGCCCCACGCCGGTCAATATGGCAAGCGCCATGGCGGAAGCCGCCAGGCGGATCAGGGTCGCCGTCTGCGAACGCATCGTTGCTCCAGGTAGGGTGTCATCATCATACAGGAGCGTCATTGTGGCGACGTGCGACCTGCGCGGGCAATGATGAAATCCACCGGAGCGGCGAACGTTTTTTCAGCGCACGGGCGCGAGCCCTTCGGCGGACGCATCCAGTTGCAGGGCCACCACAGTGTCCATGCCGTCGCGCGCGGCGGCCGGTACCGAAATCTCGATGCCGCGCGCGGATTGCTCGACCTTCGCCGCGCCGCCGCCCAGCACGGACGCGCGCACGACGCGGGCCGGGATCGCCGGCAGGGCGAGCTTGTCGCCCGGCCAGTTCAGCACGTGGACATAGACCGTGTTGCCGCGGCGCGTCGACGCGCCCCAGCTGCCCGGCAGGAACGGCCCGCCGCGGGTGCCGTAGATGCTGTCGCCATGCTTGCCCAGCCACGCGCCGATCTCGCGCAGGCGCTGGGCCTGCGCCGGATCGATGCGGCCGTCGGGGTCGGGCCCCACGTTGAGCAGCAGGTTGCCGTCGCGTCCCGCCACGTTCGCCAGCAGCTGGATGTAGTGCTTCAGGGGCTTCGGCTGCATGTTCGGCTGGTAGCCCCAGGCGCCGGCGATCGTCGTGCACAGCTCCCACGGATGCTGGTCGTCGAAGTCGCCCAGCGCGCCGTCGCCTTCGCGCGAGTGGAAGTCTTCCTTCATGTCCGCGCGGCCGTTGATGACGACGTTCGGCTGCAGGCGGCGCAGCATCGTGTGCACCTTGTCGTGCTGCCAGTCGAAGCCGCCGCCGTAGTGCTTGCCGGGCGCGCGCTTCTGCCACTGCGCGGCAGACCAGTCGCCGCCGAAACTCAGCCAGTCGGTCTCGCCGCCATCGAACCACAGCACGTCGAGCTTGCCGTAGTTGGACAGCAGTTTTTCCATCTGGCGGTGGTACTGGGCGCGCATCGCTTCCGCGCTGTCCCGGTACAGGTCGGGGAAGAAGTAGCCCGGATAGCGCCAGTCCAGCGGCGAGTAATACAGCCCCACGCCCATGCCGGCCTTGCGCGCGGCCTTCACGTAATCCGCGACGAAATCGCGCTGCGCGGCCGTCTTCGTGCTCGAGAACGGATTGTCGCCGTCGTCGAACATCGCAAAGCCGTCGTGGTGGCGCGACGTGAACACCATGTATTTCATGCCCGCGGACTTCGCCAGCTGCGCCCACCCGTCCGGGTCGAAGTGGCGCGGCTTGAACTGGCCGGCCAGCTTCGCGTACTCGTTCACCGGGGTTTGTTCCATGAATTGCGCCCACTCGCCGCGGCCGGGGATGGCGTACAGCCCCCAGTGGATGAACATGCCGAAGCGGGCCTGGCGCCACCAGGCGATGCGGGCGGCCGCGTCGCCGTCGGCGGCCGGCGCTCCGGCGGCCGGCGCCCCGGCGGGGGTCGCCTGTGCGGACGCCGCACCCGGCAGCGCGCATGCGGCGGCGGCCAGCAACAGGCCGGCCAGGGCGCGCCGGCGGCGGCCGTGCGCTGGAATGAATGTGTTCACAGTGTCTCCGTTGGATTTTGTCGGATTGTCCGAATTGTGTCCCGTCTCCGCAATTATGAAATCGCTTATCGCCGTCATAAAAAATGTGGAAGCCGCGCACGGCACAATGGTATCGGTAACAAATCGATTTCTGCAATACAATCTTGCGAATTCGACTAAATGTGTCCTGTTACCATGCCCAGTTCCACATTGTTCCCCACCGCAGCCATCCGGGTCTCTACCCTCCTCGCGGCCCTCCTGGCCGCGCCGGCCGCCAGGGCCATCGTCCCCGCACAGAACGACGATATCGCGGAACTGAGCCTGGAAGAACTGGCCAACATCCAGGTCACGTCCGTATCGAAACGGTCGGAATCGCTGTCCGACGCGGCGGCCTCCATCTTCGTCATCACGGGCAACGACATCCGCCGCGCGGGCGCCGCGTCGCTGCCGGAAGCGCTGCGGCTCGCGCCCAACCTGCAGGTGGCGCGCGTCGATGCGCGGAATTACGCGGTCACGGCGCGCGGCTTTTCCAGCCCGTTCGAAAACAAGCTGCTCGTGCTGATCGACGGCCGCACCGTGTACTCCCCCCTGTTTTCCGGCGTGTTCTGGGACGTGCAGGACGTGGTGCTGGACGACGTCGAGCGCATCGAAGTGATCAGCGGCCCGGGCGCGACCTTGTGGGGTGCGAATGCCGTCAACGGCGTCATCAACATCATCACGAAGTCGTCCGCCGCCACGCAGGGCGCACTGCTGGCGACGACCCTCGGCAAGGATGCGCGCGACGGCGCCGTGCGCTACGGCGGCCGGATGAAAGGCGACGGCCACTATCGCGCCTACGCCAAGCACGCCGAAAACGACGACACGAACACGGCGGCGGGCGCCACCTCGCAGACGGGCTGGCACCGCGACCAGGCCGGGTTCCGCACGGACTGGGGCGATGGGCTCACGGTCCAGGGCGACGTTTACGACGCACGGCTGCGCCAGGCGAATACGCGCGACATCAGGGTCGCCGGCGCGAACCTGCTGGGGCGCGCGGCGCGCACGTTCGCGGACGGCTCGTCGGCCACCGTCCAGCTGTACTGGGACCACACGGAGCGCGACCAGCCGAACGCCTTCCACGAACGCCTCGACACGTTCGACCTGCAGTTGCAGCACGCCGTGCACGTCGGCGGCAGCCACCATGTCGTGTGGGGCGGCGGCTACCGCCTGGGCCACGACCGCGTCGAGAACGGCCCCGCGTTCGGCTTCCTGCCCGGAACGCTGAACCTGCGCTGGGCGAACCTGTTCGCGCAGGACGAGATCGCGCTGCGCGACAACCTGCGCCTCACGGCCGGCCTGAAAATCGAGGACAACAATTACACGGGCGTCGAAATGCTGCCCACCTTGCGCCTCGCGTGGAATCCGCGGCCGGCTGCCCTCGTGTGGACGTCGCTGTCGCGCGCCGTGCGGGCGCCGTCGCGCATCGACCGCGATTTGTACAGTCCCATCCGGCCGCCCGTCGTGAACGGCGTGCCGCAGTATGGCGTCGCGGGTGGTCCCGGGTTCGAATCGGAGACGGCCAAGGTATTCGAACTGGGCTACCGCGGCCGGCCCTCGGCGTCCCTGTCGTATTCGACCACCTTGTTCTTCAGCCGCTACGACCGGCTGCGCACGCTGGAGCCGAATCCGTCCGGCCCGGGTTCCGTGTTCGAGAACCGGGCGGACGGCCTCACGCGCGGCATCGAAGCGTGGGCCACGTGGCAGGCGGCGGATGCGTGGCGCCTGTCCGGCGGCGGGGTCGTGCAGCGCGTCGGCACCACCCTGGAGCCCGGTAGCCGCGACCTGTCGGGAGCGACGGGCCTGTTCACGAGCGACCCGACGCATTACTGGCAGGTGCGCTCCTCGTACGACATCGGCGCCGGCCAGGAATTCGACGTGACCTTGCGCCACGTGGGCGCGCTGCCGCGCCCGAGCGTGCCCGCGTACACGGCCGTCGATGCGCGCTGGGGCTGGCGCATCCGCCGCGGCGTCGAACTGTCGATCATCGGCCAGAATCTGTTCGATCCGCGCCATGCGGAATTCGGGTCGCCCGCCACGCGCAGCGAATACGAACGCGCGCTCGCCGTGCGGGTCGTGTGGACGCCCTGACGCCAGTCGGCGTCAGGGCGGAAATCGCAGGCTGAACACGGTGCGCCCGCCCGGCACGCTGTCGACTTCCGCTGTGCCGCCGTGCAGGCGCATGATGGCGCGCACGATCGACAGCCCCAGGCCGACCGAGCTCCCCGCGCCACGCGCCGCGTCGGCCCGGTAATAGCGTTCGAACACGCGTTCGAGGTGCTCGGGCGCGATGCCGTCGCCGCTGTTTTCCACCGACAGCGTGACCCACTGGCCGTCGCTCGCCGCACCCAGGCTGACGACGCCGCCCCGCGGCGTGTGCGCGATCGCGTTCGACACGAGGTTGTTGACGGCGCGCCGCAGCAGCACCGGGTCCGCGTGCACCCGCAGGCCCCCGACGTCGTCGAGGCCGAACCGGATGCCCTTGTCCTCGGCCAGCATCTCGAAATACTCCCGGATGTGCTCCAGTTCCGCGCGCACGTCGAGCGCGGTGCTCGCCAGCGCCAGCTGGGCGTTGTCGGCGCGCGCCAGGAACAGCGTGTTCTCGATCATGCGCGCGAGCCGCTCGTACTCCTCGAGGTTCGACGCCAGCAGGGCCTCGTGCTCGTCCGCCGTGCGCTCGCGCGCGAGCGCGACCTGGGTCTGCATCATCAGCGCGTTGACGGGCGTGCGCAGGTCGTGCGCGAGGTCGGCCGCGAAGCCCGACAACCGCTGCACGCCCTCTTCCAGTCGGTCGAGCATCGCGTTGAAGGCGACGGCCAGCGCGCGCAGTTCGGCCGGCAGCTCGGCGGCGGGCATGCGCACTGCGAGGCGCTGGGCGTGGATCGCGTCGGCGCGGGCGATCACGCCGTACAGCGGACGCAGGCCCCGCTTCACGGCCGCGAACCCGAGGGCCGCCGCGACGAGCGTGCCCGCCACGAGGGCGCCCAGCAGGTCGAACGCATAGCGGCGCAGGATCGCGAGCCGGTCGGAGCGCGTGCGCACGAGCGTCACCTGCAGCGGGCGCGCGGCAGCGCCGGCCAGCACGGTGACGATGCGCCGGGAGCCCCGCGCATCGTCGCGCGCGGCGATGTCCGCCGGGCCCGGATCGCGCCCGAGCGGCACGGCGGGCACGCTGCCGTCCGCCGCGCTCACCTGCACGGTGACGCCGTCCTGGCCGATGGCCCGCGCCAGCACCGTGGGATCGCGCGTCGGCAATGCGCCCAGCAGCTGGCGCGCCAGCACGGCCTTGTTGAGCAGGTCCGCATCGTCGCGCCGGCCCATCTGGCGCGCCAGCGTCTGGTACAGGTAGGCGCCGACCGCGACGAACACGGCGGCGGCGATCGCGGCGAACAGCAGGCCGAGACGCAGCGCGATGGACATCGGACGCGCCGTCACTCGCGTTCTTCCATCAGGTACCCCATGCCGCGCACCGTGTGGATCAGCTTGACGGTATACGGATCGTCGACCTTCGTGCGCAGGCGGCGGATGGCGACGTCGACGACGTTCGTGTCCGAATCGAAGTTCATGTCCCACACCTGCGACGAGATGAGCGAGCGTGACAGCACCTCGCCCTGGCGCCGCGCCAGCAGCACGAGCAGCGCGTGTTCCTTCGGCGTGAGGTCGATGCGCTTGCCGGCGCGCGTGACGCGGTGGCGGCGCAGGTCGATCTCGAGGTCGGCCACGGCGAGGATGTCCGGCTCGCGCGTGGGCGCGCGCCGCAGCAGCGTGCGCACGCGCGCGAGCAGTTCGGCGAACGCGAACGGTTTCACGAGGTAGTCGTCCGCGCCGAGCTCCAGGCCGCGCACGCGGTCGGCCACGTCGTCGCGCGCCGTCAGGTACAGCACGGGCGTCTCCTTGTGCTCGCGCAGCTTGGAGAGCACCGTCCAGCCGTCCATCGCCGGCAGCATCACGTCGAGCACGACGAGGTCGTAGTCGTGCTCCAGCGCCAGGTGCAAGCCGTCCGGTCCGGTGCGCGCGAGGTCGGCGTTGAAGCCGGACTCGCGCAAGCCCTTGTGCAGGTAGTCGCCCGTCTTGGGCTCGTCTTCGACGATCAATATGCGCATGCGTCCTCCTGCGGACATTGTGCCGCATTTCCCGGCGCCGCTGGATGACAGGTGCGCCATCGGGCTGTCATCCAATTGTCATGTTGAAGTCACCCTCGCGTCAGCGGCCCTTTTGCAGAATGCGTCCATCCCAACCACGAAGGAGAACCGCA
Source organism: Massilia sp. Masssp94 (assembly GCF_059491305.1). Classification (NCBI taxonomy): domain Bacteria; kingdom Pseudomonadati; phylum Pseudomonadota; class Betaproteobacteria; order Burkholderiales; family Oxalobacteraceae; genus Massilia; species Massilia sp. Masssp94. Next base: position 5,326,875 of record NZ_CP168501.1, on the reverse strand, counting down.
TGACCAAGCTGACCCGCACCCTCGCCCTGTCCCTATTCGCCCTCGCCGCCGGCACGGCCGGCGCCATGCCGCGCCCGATGAACGCCGGCCGCGTCATCATGAGCGATACGGCCGACCGCGACGTCGCCATCGACGCCTCGACCCGCTGGGTCAACGTCACCAATGGCCAGACGGTGCGCTTCGATGTCGGTGGCCAGCGCTTCACGTTCGTGTTCGACGCGTGGCCCAGCACGGATTCCGTGCCGCTGTCGGCCATCGCGCCGAAGGGCGTGGCCGTGCCGGACGTGCGGGTCTACATCGCCCCCAACCCGCTGTACCAGGACTGATGCCATGAAAGCCCTCGCAGCCACATTGGCGCTGTGCGCCGCCACGGCCGCCAGCGCCCAGCACATGCACGGATCGCCGGCACCCGCATCGTTCGTCGCGTCCAGCGACAAGCCGTTCGCGGCGCTCATGAACGACGCGATGGCGATCATGGACCGCGACATGGCCGCCGCGCCGATGACCGGCGAACCGGGCCACGACTTCGTCACGATGATGATGCCGCACCACCAGGGCGCCATCGACATGGCGAAGGCCGTCCTGCTGAATACGCGGGACCCGGAACTGCGCAACCTGGCGCTCGGCATCATCGCCGAGCAGCAAAACGAAATCAACGTGATGCGGGCGTGGCTGGCACGTCACCCCTCGCAGACAAGGAGTCAGCATGAACACCATTGAACGGCTCGCCATCGCCGCGGGCGCCCTCGCCGTCGCGCAGGCGGCCATGGCCCTCCCGGCAGCTTCGGACCGCGTGTACACGGCCGACCAGAACACGAACACCATCTCGGTCTTCGACCCGGCCGGCAACCGCCTGCTGGGCCAGATCGTGCTGGGCAACCAGCGTCCCGACGTGCTGTCGCCGCTGTACCGCGGCGAGATCAACGTGCACGGCCTCGGCTTCTCGCCCGACCACAAGACCCTGATCGCGGTCTCGAACGGTTCGAACTCCGTGACGTTCATCGACACCGCGACGAACAAGGTCAAGGGCAAGACCTATGTCGGCCGCTCGCCCCACGAAGGCTTCTTCACGGCCGACGGCAAGGAAGTGTGGGTGGTCGTGCGCGGCGAGGATTACATCTCGGTGATCGACCCGCACACGTTCAGGGAAACGCGCCGCATCCCCACGGCCGTCGGTCCCGGCATGGTGCAATTCCTGCCGGACGGGAAGCTCGCGTTCGTCGTCTCCAGCTTCACGCCCGAGGTCGACGTCATCGACGTGAAGGCCCACAAGGTCATCAAGCGGATTGCCGTCGTCAGCCCGTTCTCGCCGTTCCTGCAGTTCACGCCGGACTATCGCGAGATGTGGATGACGCACAAGGACGTCGGCAAGGTCACGCGCATCGACACGCACACGTTCCAGGTGACGGGCGTGATCGACACCGGCTTCATCACGAACCACCTCGCGTTCGCCCGCGTCGGCGGCAAGACGTACGCGTACGTGACGGTCGGCGGCGAGAACGTCGTGAAGGTCTACACGACGGACAAGGACGCCACGCTCGTCGCCACGATCCCGACGGGCGCGCTGCCGCACGGGATCTGGACGGCGGACGACAGCAGCCGCGTCTACGTGGGCCTGGAAAACGGCGACGGCGTCGACGTCATCGACCCGGCCGCCAACAAGGTCGTCGCGCACATGCCCGGCGGGCAGGCGCCGCAGGCCCTCGTCTACCTGTCGCACGTCGCGGCGCCGGGCAGCGCGGACAACCTGGGCCCGCGTGTCAACCAGGATGCCGTCAACATCCCGCTCGCGGCGCGCGACGGCGCGACGACGGCACGCGGCTTCGTCGTCGCGCGCCAGCTGGGCGTCGTCGATGCGCTCGAGGTCAACGTGTTCAAGCTCAAGCCGGCGACGCAGTACGGTGTGGTTCTGGGCGGCCAGCCGGTCGGCACGCTGCGCACGGATGCGAAGGGCAATGCGAACGGTACGATGATCGGGCCGGTGCGATCCTTCACCCGGCCGGACGCGGCGCCCGCCGGCCAGGCCGCCGGGAAGATCCTGATCATGGAGGGCGATGCTGCGCCCTCCCCGGCCACGGCCGTGCTGGCGGGCTGACGCCGTCAGAACCTGTCGCGGGCACCCAGCATGTAGCGCGGACCGCCCGTCGTGACCGACAGGATCTGCATGTCGGTACGGCCGTGCTGGCGCTGGTGCTCGTCGGACAGGTTGATCGCTTCCAGCGACAGACTCAGGTTCTGGTTGACGTTGTACCCGATCGACAGGTCGACCTGCCCGTACGGCTCCACGTAGCCCGGATTGGCGCGGTTGTTCTCCGCCACGGTCGACAGGAACTGCCCGCGCCAGTTGTACGCGAAGTTTCGCCAGGCAAATCACTTTTGTTAAAAGCGCAAACACTCACACCGATTTCACACGGTGTTAAGCAAACAATCCGCAGCGGTGCGATCATTGCGTTCTCTGCATCCGACAACTCATAGAGGACCCATGACCACCTCCAGCTATCCCGATACCCGCCTCCTGATCGCCAACGAATGGGTCGACGCCACCGGCGGCAAGACGATCCCGGTCGTGAACCCGGCCACGGGCCAGGCGATCGGCACCGTCGCGCACGCGGCCATCGCCGACCTGGACCGCGCCCTCGCCGCCGCCCAGCAGGGCTTCGAGAAATGGCGCTTCGTGCCCGCCGCCGAGCGCGCCGCCATCATGCGCCGCGCCGCCAGCCTGCTGCGCGAACGCGCCGGCGACATCGCCCGCCTGCTGACCCAGGAACAGGGCAAGCCGCTTGCGGAAGCAAAAATGGAAGCGCTGGCCGGCGCCGAGATCATCGACTGGTTCGCGGCCGAGGGCATGCGCGTGTACGGGCGTATCGTGCCGGCCCGTAACCCGCAGGCGCAGCAACTCGTGCTGAAGGAACCGGTCGGCCCCGTCGCCGCCTTCACGCCGTGGAACTTCCCGATCAACCAGGTCGTCCGCAAGCTGGCCGCCGCGCTGGCCACCGGCTGCTCGTTCCTGTGCAAGGCGCCGGAAGAGACCCCGGCCTCCCCCGCCGCGCTGTTCCAGTGCTTCGTCGACGCGGGCGTACCGGCCGGCGTCGTGGGCCTCGTGTTCGGCGATCCGGCCGAGATCTCGGGCTATTTGATCCCGCACCCGGTCATCCGCAAGGTCACGTTCACGGGTTCCACGCCGGTCGGCAAGCAGCTCGCCGCACTCGCGGGCGCGCACATGAAGCGCGTGACGATGGAACTGGGCGGCCATGCGCCGGTGATCGTCGCCGAAGACGCGGACGTGACCCTGGCCGTCAAGGCCGCCGGCGCCGCCAAGTTCCGCAACGCGGGCCAGGTCTGCATCTCGCCGACCCGCTTCCTCGTGCACAACGCGATCAAGGACGAGTTTACGCGCGCCTTCGTCGCGCATGCGGAAGGCCTGAAACTGGGCGACGGCCTGCTTGAGGGCACGACCCTCGGTCCCCTCGCCAATTCGCGCCGTGTGACGGCGATGGCGAAGATGGTCGAGGATGCGCAGGCCAAGGGCGCGATCGTCGCGACGGGCGGCAAGCGCGTGGGCGATGCGGGCAACTTCTTCGCGCCGACGATCCTCGCCGACGTGCCACTGGAAGCATCGATCTTCAACGACGAGCCGTTCGGCCCCGTCGCCGGCATCCGCGGCTTCGACAGCCTCGAAGATGCGATCGCGGAAGCGAACCGCCTGCCGTACGGCCTGGCCGGCTACGCGTTCACGCGCTCGATCAAGAACGCGCACCTGCTGATGAACCGCGTGGAAGTGGGCATGCTGTGGATTAACCAGCCGGCCACGCCGAGCGCCGAGCTGCCGTTCGGCGGCGTCAAGGATTCGGGCTACGGTTCCGAAGGCGGTCCGGAAGCGCTGGAAGCCTACCTCAACACGAAGGCCATCTCGATGGTGGGCGTCTAGGCGACGACGACGCGGTTGCGGCCGGCGTGCTTGGCGCTGTAGAGCGCCGCGTCGGCCTGCGACAGCAACGTGCCGACGGGCGTGTCCGGGGCATCCCGGCAGCCCAGGCCGATGCTGACGGTGGCGTGCAGGCGCACGCCGCCCTCCAGCACGGCCGGCTGCGCCGCGAACGCGTCGCAGATGCGCTGCGCGATCGCGCGCGCGTCCTCGGGCGCGCAGCCGGGCAGCAGCACGGCGAATTCCTCGCCGCCCAGGCGTCCCAGCACGTCGCCCGCGCGCAGGCACCCCGCCGCCACGCGCGCGAAATGGGTCAGCACTTCGTCACCGGCCGCGTGGCCGTGGGTGTCGTTGACCTTCTTGAAAAAATCGATATCCATCATCAGCACGGCGGCCGCCTGCACAGTGTCCGCACGCGCCATGAAGCCGCCGCGGTTGAGCACCTGCGTGAGCGGATCGTGCGACGCCGCGTGCCGCAGCCGCGCCAGTAGTTCGTTGCGCGCCACCATCACGCTCGCGACGGCCAGCGGGGCCAGCGCCGTCAGCGTCACGCCAACGCGCAGCGACATGACGGCCTGCGGGGTATCGACGGCGGCGCCGATCGCGAGCATGCCGCTGGCGATCGCGAGCAGGGTCCACATCGAGAACAGCAAGGTGATGCCCGCCGTGGCGAACAGGCTGTACGTCAGCGCGCACCACAGCATGGCGGGAATCGGAAAGGAGATCACGCCGGGCCCGCCCAGCTGCGTCTCCAGCCACAGGCTGCCCGCGAACGCGGCCAGCGGCGCGAGATGGCCGATGCGCCAGGCGGGTGCGTCGCCGCGGCGCCCGCGTCGCGCCAGCCGGCGCGCCAGGTCCGGCATCGTCAGCAGCACGGGCAGGATCGCGATGGTGTTCACGAGCTCCGTCGAAAACCAGAACAGGAAGCCGTACGCGCGCGTGCCGCCGAACAGCGCCGGGTGGATCACGGTGCCGCCCACGCCGGCCGCCGCGGCGCCGCACAGCGCCACCAGCACGAAACGCAGCATCGAGCGCGGATGGCGCAGGCCGCGCATGTCGTCGCTCATCCGTTTCAGCAGCGCATAACACACCGACACGCCCATCAGGTTGGTCGTCGTGAGCATGAGGGTCTTGGGCCAGCCGTGCTGCATGATCAGGTCGGCGACGATGTAGCCGGCGATGGCGGCCAGCCAGTGCGCCGCTGTCGGCGGATGGGCGCGCCGCAGCAGCAGCCCGACGAGGACGGCGTTCGTGGGCCAGAACGCGGCCAGCACGCCCGGGGGCGCCGTGTAGATGCCGAAGATGGAACAGATGAAGACGACCGCGCCGACGAGCAGCGCGTCTGTCAGGTCGAGGCCGGCAACCGGTCGATGGGGGGCATGAGAAGGTTGCACGGCTCGAAGGAATCGGTGGGAACACGCTTCCGGCCAGATTAGCACAGTTCCGTGCGGAAACAATCTGTTCTGACAAGAGGCGTGTTCACAACGCAACGGCTTACGGCTTGCCGACCACGATCCCCCGTCCCGCCGTGCTCATGTAGACCACGCCGAACGTGTTCATGTCACCGACGACGAAATGGCCGTTGCCCGGACCGCCGTACTGGTGCGCGTTGTCGTTGATGCGGGTCCAGCTCTGCCCCGCGTCGGTGGACCGGTACACGCCGGTCACGCCGCCGATGGTGCCCCAGATGAACACGGTCGGGTACGACGCGCCCGCCGCGGCCTTGCCGAAGCCGACCGCGCCGCAATACGTGACGTTGGCGATATTGCTGAATTGCCAGCCCGAGCTCGTGGTCCGGGCGAGGCCGCCCCAGTTCAGCGGCACCCAGATATCGCCTTCGCGGCCCGGCGCGGCGCGGATCACGTCGCTGCCCCACGTGGCCAGCGTGTTGAACTTCCAGAACGACGCGCCGCTGTCCGTGCTGATCATGAAGCTGCCGTCGGCCGGGTTGTACACGTAGAACTTGCTGGCATTGGCCGGATCCGCGACCGGACGCGCATTGTTGACGCTGAGGCCGCCCACCGTCGACCAGGTCCCGCCCATGTTGGTGGAACGGTACATGGTCGACGAATTGGACGGGTTGTGCAGCAGGACCGTGCCGCTGGCCGACAAGGCCACCTGGCCGTAGCTGCCGTTCATATTGGTCTGGTTCCAGTTCACGCCGCCATTGGCCGACGTGTACATCTTGTTCCCGACCCGCACCGCGAGGTTCTTGTTGGCGTCGGCGACGGCCAGGCCCGTGGTCGTGCCCATCGTCGGCGAGAACTGCGGGTTCGTGTACGCGTCGATGTTGTAGTGCAGGAAGCCGTCGTAGTCGCCGATGGCGGACAGCACCGGGCCGCCCGGGATGCTGTTGATATTCAGCGGCACCGTTTCTTCCAGACCCTTGACCGTGAACGTCCAGGTGGTCGGCACCGCGTCGATATTCGCCGTCTTGAAGATGCCGTTGCCCGAGGTCACCCACACGGCCTTGTTGTTGAACGGATCGAACACGGCCACGCCGGCCCAGTGGATCGCCTTGCCGTTGATCCAGGGCACGCCGCCATTGTCGCGGACGAAGCCGCGGTTGATCACGTCGGTCCAGCTGGCGCCGCCGTTGGTCGAGATGTAGACATGGTCGCCCCAGCTGTCGCCCTGCTGCATGTACTGGTTGATCGTCGACGCGACCAGGCGCTGCGAATTGGACGGGTCCACGCTGATGCCGCTGAACGCCGCGTTGACGCCGGACGGGGTCACGTTGGTCCACGCGCCGTTCGAGATCGTGTAGCGCCAGATCTGGCCGCTGTTCATGGGTTCCGAGCCTGAGCTGTTGCCGTTCGGGCCGGCACCGTTGGCATACGTGATGTACACGTTGCCGGCGCCATCGAACGCGGCGCGCTGCGGCATCAGGCCGGACGGGCTGCCGGAGATGGCGCTGAACGACGCGCCCGCGTTATCGCTGCGGTACAGGTTCGCCCCCGCCGAGCCGTAGCGCGAAACGCCGACCAGCAGCCGCTGCGCCACGCCGCCCGACACGCTGGACGGATCGGCCAGGACGAGGCTGATGCCGTTGTCGTTGGGCGTCGTCGTCACGTTCAGCGCCGTCACCCTGGCCCAGCTCGCGCCATAGTTCGTGCTCTTGAACAGCCCGCTCTGGCGCGTGCCGGCATACAGCACATTGCTCGAGCCCGGGTCGACGACGAGCCGCTCGCCGTTCTGGCGGCCCATGCCGTTGCCATGCGCCTTGAACTGGCTCGTCACGTCGGCGACGGCAAACGTCCTGCCGTAATCGGACGAGCGCAGCACCGCGGTCTTGCCGTTGTTGAAATAATTGATCCCGACGGTCATGTAGACGTTGGCGGCGTTCTTCGGGTCGACCGCGAGCGCTTCGACGCCGAGGAAGCCGACCTGGTCTTCCGCCACCCAGTCCAGCAGCGACACCCAGCGGCCGCTGGCATTGTCCCACCGGTACGCGCCGCCGACGTCCGTGCGTGCGTACACGACATTCGCTTCCGTCTTGCTGGGAATGACGGCGGACACGAATCCGCCGCCGCCGATGCCGACATTCCCCCACGAATACGCCATCGCCGGCTGCTGGACGGCCAACGCAGCCGCCGCGAGCAGTGTTGCATTGATCAACTTCATGTAATGCCTCCTAAGATTTGTTATGCATCTGAAGTAAAACAACGCCTGTTTCTGGGCAGGCGTCGATTCCCGCGTCGGCCTGTCTCCTCCAGGCCGAACCGCAAGAATCCTCGAAACATATCTCAGGGATTTGCGTGCACACCGTGATGTAACCGTGCCTGCGATAAATTGTTCAGGCACTTGGTGATTTTTATAACGGCGTGGCGCCGCCGCGGGCCTCCAGCACCCGGTCGATGAGGCCATACTCGACGCCCTCGGCGGCGGACATGTAGCGGTCGCGGTCCGTGTCCTTCTCGATCCGCGCCAGCGTCTGCCCCGTGCGTTCCGCGAGGATCGTGTTCAGGCGGTGGCGCTGGTACAGCATCTCGCGCGCCTGGATGTCGATGTCGGCCGCGACGCCCTGCGATCCGCCGTGCGGCTGGTGGATCATGATGCGGGCGTTCGGCAATGCGTACCGCTTGCCGGGCGCGCCGGCCGCCAGCAGGAACGAGCCCATGCTGGCGGCGAAGCCCGTGCACAGCGTGGACACGGCGGGGCGGATGAACTGCATCGTGTCGTACACGGCCATTCCCGCATATACGGACCCGCCGGGCGAGTTGATGTACAGTGAGATGTCCTTGTCCGGATTGTCCGATTCGAGGAACAGCAGTTGCGCGACGATCAGGTTGGCCGACTGTTCCGTCACTTCGCCGACGAGGAAGACGACGCGCTCCTTCAGCAGGCAGGAATAGATGTCGAAGGCGCGTTCGCCGCGGCCGGTCTGCTCGATGACGGTGGGGACGAAATTCATGATGGTCCTTTCGGTGGTGGAAGGTGCCTCATGACGCTTGCCGCCGGGCGCCGTGTGACGGCGTAAAAAATATGCCGGCGGCGTGTCACATCCGGGCCGCGCCGGGCGTCAAGCGGGACCACCACCAGCGAGGAGATGCACGATGCCATGCACCAGCGCCACCGACGAGTTCGAACAATTGCGTCCGCGCCTGATCGCGCTCAGCCTGCGCATCGTCGGCAGCGCGGCGGACGCCGAGGACGTCGTGCAGGACTGCTTCCTGAAATGGCAGGCCGCGGACCGGGCCGCGCTGGCGACGCCCGCGGCGTGGCTGACGACCGTCGTGCGGCACCAGTCGATCGACCGCCTGCGCCGGCGCGCGCGCGAGACGCAGGCCGCGCACGCCGCCATGGAACTCGTGCCCGCCGCGCCGCCCGTCCCGCCGGACGAGGCGCTGCTGCGGCGTGCGGACGTGGGCGACGCGCTGGCCCGGCTCCTCGCCCGGCTGTCGCCGTCCGAGCGGCTGGCACTGGTCCTGTTCGACGTGTTCGAATGCGGCCATGCCGACATCGCGGCCGCGCTCGGTACGACACCGGCGAACGCGCGCCAGCACCTGTCGCGCGCGCGGCGCCGCCTGCGCGCAACCGAGGGCGACACGCCGCCGGACGAAAAGCTGTGCCGCGAGCTCATCCGCCGCTTCCATGCCGCGCTCGACGGGCTCGACGTGCCGGCGATGATCACCCTGCTCACCGAGACGCAGCCGATGGCCGTGCGCGCCCAGGCGTGCGCCAACGATGCCGCGTACGATTTCCTGATGGCGGCATAGGGACGCCGGCGACGCTATAATGACTCGTCCATTGCTGACGCGTCCCCACATGCATTACGCCCTCGCGCCGCGCACGCTCTTCTTCAGTCATTACTTTTATACCGGCCTGCGCATCGCCACGGGCGTCGTCGGCCTGACGTTCCTGACGTATGCCGTCGCCGACCTGCCGACCGCGATGGCGGTGGCGATGGGCGCGCTGTGCACGAGCCTGATGGACCTGCCCAGCCCGCTGCGGCACAAGTTCAACGAGATGCTGGCCGGCGTGCTGACGTGTTCGCTGGTGGCGCTGCTCGTCAGCCTGTGTTCGCCCGTGCAATGGCTGCTGCGCACCGTCATCGTGCTCGTCTCCTTCCTCGCCAGCATGATGACCGTGTACGGCCGCAAGGCGATGCCGCTGCAGTTCGTCGCGCTGTTCGTGATGATGCTGTCGAGCGACGCCGCCGCCACGCCGCTGCAGGCGCTGCGCCAGGGCGCCCTGTTCTTCGCGGGCGGTGCCGGCTACATGACGTATGCGATGGTCGTCGTCTGGCGGCTGCGGCGCCGGCTGAAGCAGCAGGTGCTGGCCGAAGCGCTGTACGAACTGGCGGCCTACACGGGCATCAAGGCCGGCTGCTACGACATGGCCAAACCGCTGCCGGCGCAGATGGAAAAGCTCGTGCGCCAGCAAAGCGTGCTGGCCGAGCGCCAGCAGGCGTCGCGCGACCTGGTCCTGCGCGGCAAGCCCAGGGACGACGAGGCCGTCCTCGTGCGCGTGCACTACGCCATGTTCGACCTGTACGAACTGGTGCTCTCGACGCACACCGATTACGCCCTGCTGCGCCAGCATTTCGCGGGCGGCCCCGTGCTGCCGCTGCTGGGCGACCTGATCGGCAAGGCGGCGCGCGACATCGAATCGGCGGCATACGCCATGACGCGCGACCGGCCGTCGCATGCCGATACCGATTACCGCCCCGAGCTGGCCGCGCTGGAAACGGCCCTGCGCGCCCTGCCCCCGGCCGACAGCGACGAGGTGAATCCGCAGGCCGTGCTGCGCGCCACGTCCAACAAGATCCGCGACATGATCGCGATGATCGCGCGCCTGCACGCCGCCAGCGGGACGGAGGGCGGGACACTCCCGATGGCGCCGGGCAGCGACCTGACGCCCTTCCTCACCCAGCAGCGCTACAACCTGGGCACGCTCGTCGCCAACCTGCGCTGGACGTCGCCCACGTTCCGGTTCGCGCTGCGCGTGGCGATGGCGATCTCGGTGGGCCTGCTGTCGTCCGAATGGCTGCCGTACACGTCGCACGGCTACTGGACGGCGCTGACGATCGCCGTGATCCTGAAGCCGACGTTCAGCATGACGCGCCAGCGCCGCACCGACCGCCTGGTCGGCACGCTGATCGGCTGCGTGCTCACGGCGCTGATCCTCCGCTTCGTCCATTCGCCGGCCGTGCTGATCGGCTTCCTGTTCGTCGCGACCGCGGCCGGGCCGACCTTCCTGTCGATCAAGTACCGCTACACGGCGATCGCCGCCAGCGTGCAGGCCCTGCTGCTGATCGGCCTGACCGTGCCGCATTTCGCCGGCGCCATCGAACAACGCCTGCTCGACACGCTGCTCGGCGCGCTGATCGCCTCGTTCTTCAGCTACGTGCTGCCGAACTGGGAACACCAGCACCTGCCGGAGCTGGTGGACGCCGTGACCGACGCGAACCGCGGCTACATCGACGCCGCCGAAGACCTGCTGCTGGAACGCGCGGTCGACGATGCCCGCTACCGGATCCAGCGCAAGCGCTTCATGGACGCCCTCGCGAACCTCAGCGCGGCGCTGGGCCGCATGCTCGACGAACCGGCCTCCCAGCAGCGCGCGCCCGCCGAGCTGAACCGCTTCACGGTGCAGAACTACCTGCTGATGGCGCACATGGCCGCGCTGCGCCTGCTGCTGCAGCGCTACGCGGACAACCTGCCGCGCGCGGAAGTCGAGGCCACGCTCGGGCACGCGTTCGCCCGCCTGCGCGGCACGCTCGGGGCCGCGCAGGCGGAACCGGCGCCGCTGCCCGGCAGCACCGACCGGATGGCGGCCTGGACCGGCTGGGCGCCGCTGCGGCGCCGGCTGCGGCTGCTGCAACAGGATGCGGCGCAGGTGGCGCTGTGCCATGGCGTGATCGATAGCGCGCTCGGGCGGACGATGCATCGATCCACTTCAAAAACCGTGGACGCCGGATGGAACTAAACACGTCGCGATCCGCTCTGTAATTCATGATCCTGGCGCGGAAACGCCATCATGAACACCTCCAAGCCACTTACCGGAAAACGCATCGCAGTCCTGGCCGCCGACGGATTCGAACAGGCGGAACTCAAGACGCCGCTGGCAGCCCTCGCCGACGGCGGCGCCGATGTGACATTGATCTCGCTGCGGCGCGGGCGGATCCGCGGCGTGCACATGCACCAGCCCGGCGATCTCGTGCGCGTCGGCAAGGCCATCGACGACGCGCAGGCCGCCGACTACGACGGCCTGCTCGTCCCCGGCGGCTACATCAGCCCCGACAGCCTGCGCCAGTCCGCCCAGGTGCGAGCGTTCGTGCGGCAGTTCGACGCGGCAGGAAAGCCCATCGCCCTGCTGTCCCAGGCGCCCTTGATCCTCGTGTCGGCCGGGCTCGCGCCGCGGCGCACGCTGACGTCGTGGCCGGGCATCCGCGACGACGTCGTCAACGCGGGCGCGACCTGGCTCAACCAGGACGTGGTGCGCGACGCGCACGTGCTGTCGTGCCGCGGCACGCAAGACCTGGCCGCGTTCGTACAGGCGTTGACGCCCTTCTTCGCGGGCGAACCGGCGACGCAGGCCAACGCGGCCGAGGCGCGATCGGACCCGGCGCAGGACAAGCCGCTGGAACAGCCGAACCAGTCGCTCCGCTGGCTCGCGGCGCCGTCGTTCGGGACGATGCTCAGCCTGGCGCTGCTGGGCGTGGGCGTCGTGGCCGCGCAGCGCGCACGGCAAAAGACCGCCTCCGCGGACGCGCCCGCGGAAGACGCTAGTGCTCGCGCACGAGATTGAACTGCCGGGCCTGGCGCTTGTAGTCGGCCACGGCCTGGTGGATGTAGCGGGTCAGTGCATCACCCGTCAGCGCGAGCGGATACAGGCCGATTTGCGCGCGCATCTGCGCGAACTCGGGCGCCGACTCGATGCGGTCGAACGCCTGCACCCAACGGCGGTAATCCGCATCGGACACGTCCGGCCCCATCAGGATGCCGCGGATCAGCGGCCACACGATATCGTAGCCCTGCTCGCGCGCCGTGGGCACGCCCGCCATCGCGCCCGTGAGGCGTTTATCGGACAGCACGGCCAGCACGCGCACCTTGCCGGACGCCGTGTACAACGCCGTCTCCGACACGTCGCTCGACACGACCTGCACATAGCCCGCCTGCATCGCGACGAACTCCTCGCCGCCCCCTTCCAGCGCGACGAAGCGCAGCTGGCGCGGGTCGAGGCCGGCCTGGCGGGCCAGCAGCGCCATCTTCATCCAGTCCTGGCTGCCGATCGTGCCCGACATGCCGATCACGATCTTCTCGGGGTCGCGCCGCAGGGCGTCCACCAGGTCGCGCAGCGAACGGTACGGCGTATCGGCCGGCACGGCGATGACGCCATAGTCGACGCCGAGCGCCGCCACCCAGCGCACGTCGTCCGGACTGGCCTTGCCGAACTTGCCCTGCGCGAGGTTCAGCAGCGACCCGCCGGAAAACGCGACGAGCGTGTCCGGCTCGGCGCGCCGCTGCGACACCATCGTGTGCCACGCCACGGCGCCGATTCCGCCCGGCAGGTAGCTCAGCTTCAGGCGCGGCGCGCCGGGCTTGGCTTGCAGCGCCTTCTGGGCGAGCTTGCAGGTCAGGTCCATCGCCCCGCCCGGCTTGGACGGGACGAGGCATTCGGCGGCCGCGGGTCGACCGACAGCCGGCAACGCGGCCAGCAGCGGCAAGGACAACAGGATCGTGCGCAGGGACTTCATGGCGCTCATGATACTCGCGTTGGCGTCCGCTTCAGTGGAGTTGCGACATTGCCAACAAGGTCAGCGTGACCGTGATCGCGCCGCCGATGCGGGTGGCGATCTGGGCGAACGGCATCAGCTGCATGCGCTCGGCCGCCGTCAGGATCGCGACGTCGCCCGTGCCGCCCTGGCCGCTGTGGCAGGCGTTGATGATCGCGGTCTCGATCGGGTACATGTTCATGCGGCGGCCGACGAAGAAGCCGGTGGCGATCAGGCTGGCGACGGTCGAGACGATGACCGTCAGGTTGACCACGTTGAACGCGGAGACGAGCTTGTCCCACGGCGTCATCGACGCGCCGATCGCGAACAGCAGCGGGTACGTCACGGCCGTCGAAAAGAATTTGTAGACGATGTAGGAACTCTGCTGCAGCTGCGGCGACACGAGGCGCGACAGCTTGAACATCACGGCCACGAACAGCATCGCGACCGGGGCCGGGAAATCGAACAGGCGGAAGCACATCATGCCGACCATGTACAGCGAGATCGAGGTGATGCCCGCGGCGGCGATGTTGGCGATGTCGAACTGGCCCGGCAGGCTCGCCGCCTGCGGCGCGATGGCTTCCTCGCCCGGCTGCAGGCGGCCCTGGCCGGACAGGTGCGGACGCTTCTTGCCCAGCGAATTCAGCATGCCGGACAGCAGGATCGCCGTCAGGCTGCCCAGCATCACGGGCGGCAGGACTTCGGCGAAGATATGGCCCTGCTCCTGGCCCAGGATGCCCGCATAGCCGATCGACAGCGGGATCGCGCCCTCGCCCACGCCGCCCGCCATGATCGGCGCGACGAGGTAGAAGAACGTGTGGTACGGGCCCAGGCCCAGCAGCGTGCCGACCGCGGTGCCGACCGCGCCCGCCACGACGGACCCGATGGCCAGCGGCACGAAGATCTTCAGGAAGCCCTTGATCAGGACGTTGCGGTCCATGCTCAGGATGCTGCCGACGATGATCGACGAGATGAACAGGTACAGGAAGTTGGTGGACTTGGTGAAGTCGACGACGTTCTTCAGCACGGGCGCCGGCAGCAGCTTGCTGAAGGCGAGATACGACGGGATGAACGTCGCGAAGATGGCGGCGGCGCCGATGTTGCGGAAATACGGCAGGCGCTTGCCCAGCTCGGCGCAGGAAAAGCCGCCGACGGTAAGGATGGCGATCGACACGCAGATGTCGTTCGGCACCTTGCCGGTCGCGACGAAGCCGCCGATCAGCGCCAGCAGCAGCACGTAGACCGGCAGCGGCACGATGCCGATGCGGGTGCGCGCGATGGTGCGGACGATCCGGGGAATGGAGGTGCCGGCCGCCTGCTGTTCTGCGTTCGCCGGAGTGTAGGTTGTCGTGTTCATGTGTGCTCCTCTTTCTTGTCCAGGCCAGATATCGGAACCGTTGATACGGCCGATCAGCCTGGTGAATGGAGCCCACTATATCGACGCAACCCTTCAATTACCTTTCAGCGGCATAATGGCGGGTTTTCGCCGTCCTTGACGAGGTTTTCGTGTTTCCTCCCGTATCGCTCGACGTCAGCGCCGCCATCAAGACCCTCGTGCTCACGCTCGACCTGCTGGGCACGTTCGTGTTCGCCCTGAGCGGCGCCGTGGCCGGCGTGCGCCGCCGGCTCGACCTGTTCGGCGTGCTGGTGCTGTCGTTCGTCGCCGCCAACTCGGGCGGCATCGTGCGCGACGTCCTCATCGGCGCGACGCCCCCGTCCGCGATCCGCGACTGGCGCTACCTGGCCGTGTCGCTGCTCGCGGGCGTGCTGATCTTTTTCTGGTATCCGCGCATCAAGCGCCTGCAGAGCCCCGTGCTGATCTTCGACGCGGCCGGCCTCGCCCTGTTCTGCGTGGCCGGCGCCCAGAAAGCCCTCGTGTTCGGCCTGGACCCCGTGATGGCCGCGCTGCTCGGCATGCTGACGGGCGTCGGCGGCGGCGTCGCGCGCGACGTGCTGCTGTCGGAGATTCCGGCCGTGCTGCGCTCCGACATCTACGCCGTCGCCGCCCTGGCCGGCGCGGCCGTGATGGTGACGGGCGACGCGCTGGGCGTGCCGGGCACCGCGAGCGCCTGCGCCGGCGCCGCGCTGTGCTTCGGCCTGCGCCTCGCCGCCATCAAGCTGGACTGGCACCTGCCCGTCGCGCATGCGTCGCTGAAGGCGGCGGAGGATGCGGCGAAGGCGGAGGGGCGGAACGAGCGGTAGGAACGGCTTGGCCAGCCTGGGGCGACATTACTGCCGACTCGCGCTGGTCCAGCGAGTCGGACGACAATCCCATTGAATCGTAAATTTCAGCTGACTTTTTTCGGGCGGATTGTTGCGTCATGCGGTAAGGATCGCTGCTTGCAATCTCAGCAACTTTGCAAATACACTAGTTGTCCGACAACTTTCCGCCCGATCATGAAAACCGACTTCAAGAAGCGACTTGCCGTTCTCGGATTTGCCGCGCTTGCCGGCTGCGCAACGCAACCGGCGGCCGTTCCCCCTGCCCTGGCTGACGCGCTTGCCCACAAGGGCGTCGGCCCCGTGGACAACTTCAACTACGTGGATGAGCATGGCAAGCCGATGACCGAGCGCGACTTCGTGGCGCAGGTCAAGCAGTCACGGCAGTTTGCGGTCACCAGGGCGCACGACGACCGCGAGCGGGACGTGACCTTGCGCTTGCGTCCGGTTGGCTACGATCCCGGCCAGGCAGGCAGCGCGCTGCCGTCGGCATCGCTGAATCCGGCCGAGCTGCCCGCCATGATCGATTTCAAGACCTGCCCGAGGCCAGCCTATCCGCCGGACGAGGTGCGGGCGAAGCACACGGGCCTGGTCAAGCTGAACTTCCTGATCGGCGCCGACGGGGCCATCCGGAAGGCGGAGATCGGAACGTCGTCGGGTTACCCCGCACTGGACCAGGCCGCGCTGGCGGCCCTCTCCCGCTGCAGCTTCACGCCGGGTACGTCGGCCGGCGCGCCGGTGGAAAAGGTGTCTGTCGTGCAGTACAAGTGGAGCATCGAATGACGCCGGGTCAGTCCGCGCGCCGGTAGTGCATGGCGATCGCGCCGTTGCGCAGCGGGGTCGCGGAAAGCAGTTCGAGCCGGCGCGTGGCCGGCAGTCCGCTGTCGTACAGCGTCGGACCGTGCCCGGCGATCCTGGGATGGACGAGGAAGCGGTACGCATCGATCAGGTCCAGCCGTTCCAGTGCGGCCGCGAGCTTGCCGCTGCCGAGGAGCACGCCGTTCGGCGTTGCGTCCTTGAGCCGCTGTACGCCCGCGCGCAGGTCGCCCGCGACGTGGTGGCTGTTCGTCCATGGAAAATCCGACCGTGTCGAGGACACCACGTACTTCGGCTTGGCCTCCAGTTTGTCCGCCCACGCGCGCAGCGCCGGCGGCGCGTCGACGGCGCCGCGCGCGACCGCCGGCCAGTAGGCCTCCATCATCTCGTAAGTGACCCGGCCCCACAGCATCGCCCCGGCCTCGTCCATGAGGTCGGTGAAGAAGGCATGCGTCTCGTCGTCGGCGATGCCTTCCCGGTGGTCGATGCAGCCGTCCAGGGTCAGGTTGATACTGAAGGTCAAAAGTCCCATCGTGTCCTCAGTTCGCTAGCGGGCATTACGTAGTTTGTGAAGTTCGACCGGGAGCGTGACGAGAAGTCCGGCTGCGATTGATGAAAGCAGGACGAGGAAAAGCATTAGCGGAGAAACCGAATGCTCACGCCAGTACTGGAAGACCGCGCTTACTGTGAGAATAGCCACCACGAGCAACCAGTTCTTCTTCAACACGTTGAAAATTGCAACCTTGAGCATCTTTCCTCCTTAACTAACGAGCTAACGGCAGCTTCTGGCCGAACCCGGCCGTTCGTAAGGCTCAGTGTACGGCCAGTATTGCTCTCCCGGCAAGTCAGGTTTGTGGTAGACGTAGTTAGTCCCCCGGCCCGTCGCAGGGCAGCTTGTCCATGTCCGCCAGCGTCCACTGGTCGCGCCACCGCACGATCGGCTTGCCGCCCTCCCATTCGATGGGCAGCCACACGTAGCGCCCGTCGATCGCATCCTCCTTGCGCCAGACGTCCAGCATCAGGATATGCCGCGTGCAGCCGTTGCGCTGCAGTGTCAGCGCATAGGTCGACTGGCCGCCGAACGTGATCTTCTGCTGCTCCGGCGTGCCGCGCACCGGGTTGCCCAGCGCCCGCCACGGGCCCGATATCGCGTCCGCCACGTAAGACTTGGCCGCGTTCGGCGCCCAGCCCGTCAGGCCCGACGTCACGAGGTAATACTTGCCGCCGTGCTTGAAGACGGCCGGCGCCTCGTCGTCGCCGTTCTGCTTCACGCGCGCATACTGCCCCGCCGAACGCAGGTAGTCGTCCGTCAGGCGCGACACGTGCATCGTGTGGTTTTCCTCCGACGCGTAGAACTGCCAGGCCTTGCCGTCGTCGTCCACGAACAGGGTCATGTCGCGCGCCATCTGCCCGCCCGCGTGGTCGCGCGCGAGGAAGGATGTGGCGGGGTCCTTGTCGTCGGGCTTGACGTCGACCGGCCATGCACCCGCGTCCGGCCGGAACGAGCCCTGGTAAACGTACGGCCCCGTCACCTTGTCCGCGACGGCCACGCCCGAACGCGCCGCGTCGTAGCGCTTGCCCTTCAGCTCCAGGTGGAACCACATCACGAACTTGCCCGTCTTCGAATTGAGGATCACCTTGGGCCGCTCGATGATCGCGCCCTTGACGATGTCGCTGGCCGGGTCGTCGCTGACCGCGAGCGCGATGCCCTCGTCCTTCCAGTCGGTCAGGTTGCGCGAGCTGTACACGTGCACGCCGACCTGGGCGACGTTGCCCGCCGTGCCCGACACCTTGTGCTCGCCGAACCAGTAATACACGCCGTCGTGTTCCAGGATCCCGCCGCCGTGCGCGTTGATGTGCACGCCCTTGTCATCCGGCCACAGCGCGCCGGGCCGGAACACGCCGTCCGCCTGTGCCGCCGTCGCCGCGCCCAGCAGCGCTGCCGCCGCCAGGAAAAACTTCATCTTGTGCTTCATACGTTCGTCTCCGTGAGTGGACGTGCAATGTTATCGATATCTCCGCCTTTTGTCGCGAACTTTTCATTACACTGGCCGTCGCGATCGATAAAAGGAAGACAATGAGACCGGTGCCGGCCCTGCTTGCCGTATTCAGTGCGACGTCCTGCTACGCCCAGCCGGCACCGGCGCAAGAGCAGCTCGGTTTCTGGATGGACGCCGGCGACCACGGTATCGTACAGTGCACGTTCGCGACGATGCCGGTCGGGGGCGACATCCGCCAATTCCTGCGCCTGACCCTCGGCGTGGGCGTCGACCCAAAAAAGCTCGAACTGGTCGGCAAGGTCAGGCTGCGCGAGGACGCCCCGCCGGCCCGCCCCCACCTGCTGGAAATCGGCGCGGGCGCGCAGACGGCACTCAGCGTCGCGCTACACCCGGACAAGGCTGACCGTGCGTCCGCGCAGATCCCCGCCCCGGCCATGATGGACGTGTTGCGGACGTTCCTGCGCCAGCGCACGCTGTGGATGCGCATCGACGGCGCCGCCGCGCGGACAGTCGCCGTCGCCGGCAAGGAGGCGGACCTGGCGTCCTGCGTCGCTACCCTCGAACGCGACCTGGCCGACGAACGTGCCGCGCGCGCCCGCGGCGATGTCAGCGACGCCTTCCCCAGCCTGCAGAGCGATTAGGCACCGATTGCATCCGGCAGCGGATATCTGCTACCATGTGATCGATAACAAATATGGGAGACCTCATGCGTCAATTTTTCGCCGCCGTGTGGCTGTGCGCCGCCGCCGTGCACGCCAGCGCCGCGGACATGATCGAACGCGTCGCCTCGCCGGACGGCCACATCGTGCTCGAACTGGCACAGAAGCTGGACGCGGCCGGCAAGCGCGCCCTGTCCTACAACGTGCGCTACGACGGCGAGACCGTCATCCGCGACTCGTTGCTGGAACTGCGCCTCGACAACCACCTGTCCGAGAACGCGATGGCCCTGCCCGTCGACCATCACGCGCGCTGGTTCGAGAACCTGCGCGTGACGGGCGTGCACCGCGCGCGCCACGACAGCACGTGGACGCCCGTCACGGGCGAGCGCACGCACATCCGCGACCATTACGAAGCCCTCACCGTCGACCTGGTCAAGGACGACAATCCGACCTATAAACTGTCCGTCGAAGTGCGTGCTTACGACGCGGGCGTGGCGCTGCGCTTCGCGTTCCCCGAGAACGAAAAAGGCACGTACTACCGCATCATCGGCGAGGACACGGAATTCGCGCTGCCCGCCGGCACGCGCGCTTGGTTCCACGGCTGGGCCCAGGGTCCGTACCAGCTGATGCCGCTGCGCGACTGGCCGGACCAGGCCGAGCGCCCGCTCACGCTGCAACTGCCGAACGGCCTGTCCGTCGCCCTGCTCGAAGGCCAGATGGTCGATTACGCGCGCACCAAGTTCAAGCTGAGCCCCGACAAGCCGGACACCATCGTGACAGCCATGCACGACCCGGCCGACCTGGTCTCGCCGTTCGCCACGCCCTGGCGCGGCATCATGATCGCGCGCCGTCCCGGCCAGCTGATCGAAAACAACGACTTTATCCTGAACCTGAACGCGCCGTCGCGCATCGCCGACACCTCGTGGATCAAGCCGGGCAAGATCATGCGCGTGATGTCGCTGACGACGAAGGACGCGAAGGCCAACATCGACTTCGCCGCGCGCCACAAGCTGCAATACGTCCTGTTCGACTTCAAGTGGTACGGCAATGCGTTCTCGTTCGACGCGGACGCGACGAAGGTGGCGATTCCCGACTTCGACCTCCCGGGCATCATCGCCTACGCGAAAAGCAAGGGCATCGGCGTGTGGCTGTACGTGAACCAGCAGGGCCTGATGGCGCAGGGCGACACGCTGTTCCAGACCTACCGCGACTGGGGCGTCGCAGGTGTGAAATTCGGCTTCGTGCAGGTCGGTTCGCACCGCTGGACGACGTGGCTCGAGAAGACGATCCAGCAGGCGGCCGCCGCCAACATCATGGTCAACATCCACGACGACTGGCGCCCCACCGGCGAGCAGCGCACCTGGCCCAACCTCCTGACGGCGGAAGGCATCCGCGGCAACGAGGAAATGCCGGACGCCACGCACAACACGGTGCTGCCGTTCGTGCGCTACCTCGCCGGCGCGGCCGACTACACGATCTGCTACTACGACCCGCGCATCCGGACGACGCATGCGCACCAGCTGGCGCTGGCCGTCGTCTATTACAGCCCGCTGCAGACGCTGTACTGGTACGACACGCCGGACCGCTCGCACGACGAGCCGGAACTGGCGTTCTGGGACCGCATCCCGACCACGTGGGACGAGACGCGCGTGCTGGACGGCGCGCCGGGCCGCGACGTGACGATCGCGCGGCGCAAGGGCGACGAGTGGTTCGTCGGCAGCATCACGAACAACGACGCGCGCCGCATCCCGCTGCGCTTCGACTTCCTCCCGAAGGGCAAGCGCTACGAAGCGACGATCTATGCGGACGACCCGGCCGCGCCGACGCGCACGAAAGTCGGCATCCGCACGCGCACGGTGGACGCGGCCACCGTGCTGCAGCTGGACCTGCCCGCTTCCGGCGGCCAGGCGCTGTGGCTGCGCCCTCTCTAAGCCTCGTACCAGCGGTCCTTCGCCAGCAGGATCTCGTGATGCCCCCGCCCCGCGGGGATCATCGGAAAGCAGTTCTCGGCCTGCTCGACCCGCACGTCGAGCAGGTACGGGCCCTCCGAATCCATGCACTCCGCCACGGCGGCATCGAGTTCGGCCGGGTCCTCGACGCGGCGCGCCTGCCAGCCGAAGGCGCGCGCCAGCGCCACGAAGTCCGGCAGCGCTTCCGAATAACTGTGGCTGTAGCGCCCTTCGTAATGCAGCTCCTGCCACTGCCGCACCATGCCCATGCAGCCGTTGTTCGACAGGACCAGTTTCACGGGACACCGGTGCTGCACCGCCGTCGCCAGTTCCTGGATGTTCATCAGCACGGACGCGTCGCCCGAGATGCACACGACGAGATCGTCCGGATGCGCGACCTGGGCGCCGATCGCCGCCGGCAGGCCATAACCCATCGTGCCCGCACCGCCCGACGTGAGCCAGCGCCGCGGACGCTCGAAACCGAGATACTGCGCGGCCCACATCTGGTGCTGGCCCACGTCGGTCGACACGATCGCGCCGCGCCGCGCCACGTGATCCGCCAGCGCGCGCATCAGCCGTTGCGGCAGGATGCCCGCGGCGGCTGCCGGCACGTCGAGGCAGCGCGCCGCGCGCCATGACGCGATCCTGTCCCACCACGCCGCGGTGGGCGCGGGGTCGGCACCGTCCAGCATCCGGAGCAGGCCGTCGAGAATGGCGGCGCATTCGCCCACCAGGCCCACGTCCGTGCGCACGACCTTGCCGATCGACGCGGGATCGACGTCGACGTGGACGATGCGCGCCTCCGGACAGAAATGCGCGAGGTGGCCCGTGACGCGGTCGTCGAAGCGCGCGCCCACGCACACGACGAGATCCGCCTCGTGCATCGCGAGGTTCGCTTCCAGCGTGCCGTGCATGCCCAGCATGCCGAGCCAGCGCGGGTCCGACGCGGGAAACGCGCCCAGCCCCATCAGCGTCAGGGTGCACGGCGCATCCTTCCAGCGCACGAGACGGGCGAATGCGGCGCAGGCGGCGTCGCCCGCGTTGATGAGACCTCCGCCGCCGTAGAACACGGGCCGGCGCGCGTGCCGGATCAGGTGCGCGGCCTGTTCGAGCGCGGCGCGCGGCACGCTTGACCGGACAGCGTCGGCGGACGAACCGGAGGGCGCGGCCGCCACCTCGGCCGCCTGGATATCCTTCGGCACGTCGACCAGCACGGGCCCCGGCCGGCCGCCCAGCGCCGTCGCGACCGCGGTCCGGATCGTGGCCGCGACGGCACCGGCGTCGCGCACCTGCGTATTCCACTTCGTGACCGTGCGCGTGATGCCGAGCGCGTCGCATTCCTGGAACGCGTTGGTGCCGATCGCACCGGTCGCGACCTGGCCGCTGACGCACAGCACGGGAACCGAATCGCTGAGCGCATCGAGCAGGCCGGACGTCGTATTCGCGACACCGGGGCCGGACGTCACGAAGACGACGCCGAGCCGCCCGGTCGAACGCGCATACCCCTGGGCAGCATGGACGGCCGCCTGTTCATGGCGGACGAGGATGTGGCGGATGCGCCGGTCGAGGGCGAGTGCGTCGTACAGCGGCAGCACGGCGCCGCCGGGATAGCCGAACACGGTGTCGACGCCGCAGTCCACCAGCGTGTCGACCAGCACGCGGGCGGCGGTCAGGGGAGGAAGTGTTTTCATCCCTGAATTTTATCGACCTTATCGCCGAAAGTGCTTCATGATTTTCGCTATAATCTCACCGTATCCTGAAAAATTTTCACCCATCATGGAAGATCAGAGAAAAATCTACGATTCAGTCGATCTGCGGATCCTGGCCATCCTGCTGAAGGACTCGCGCACGCCGCTGCAGGAGATCAGCAGCGCCGTGAACCTGTCGACGACGTCGTGCTGGAACCGCATCAAGCGCATGACGGACAGCGGCCTGCTGGAGGCGTACACGGTGAAAGTCGACCTGGCGAGCCTCGGCTACAACGACACGGTGATCGTCCAGGTGACGCTGGACAGTCACAGCGAGGAGACGCTGTACAAATTCGGCCAGGCGCTCGAATCGATCCCGGAAGTGCTGGAAGCCGCGCTGATCTCGGGCGACTACGATTACTTCATCCGCATCGCCGTGAAGGACACGCGCGACTACGAACGGCTGCTGCGCGAGCGCATTTACAACATCCCGGGCATCCGCCATAGCAAGTCCAGCTTCGTGCTGCGCACGCTGAAGAAGGTCGATACGCCCCTCACCTGACGGTCCGGCGCCACACTTCCGGGCAGCTTTCACGGCTAACCGAGTTGCGTCTTATGTCTTATAGAAGACTTGAGATACAATATCGGCAGTACCGGGCCAGCAACCGCTGTCCTGATTTTCAAAACGACTGAAAGAGCTTCCCATGTTAGCCGCATACCGCACCCATGTCGCCGAACGCGCCGCCCTCGGCGTGCCCCCGCTGCCCCTGTCCGCAGCCCAGACCACGGACCTGGTCGAACTCCTGAAGAATCCGCCGGCGGGCGAAGAAGACTTCCTGGTCGACCTGATCACGAACCGCGTCCCGGCGGGCGTGGACGACGCGGCCAAGGTCAAGGCCGCGTTCCTGAACAAGATCGCCCGCGGCGAGGAAACCAGCCCGCTGATCTCGCGCGAACTGGCGACGCGCCTGCTGGGCACGATGCTCGGCGGCTTCAACATCAAGCCGATGATCGACCTGCTGGACGACGCCGTCGTCGGCAAGGTCGCCGCCGAGGGCCTGAAAAAGACCCTGCTGATGTTCGACTACTTCCACGACGTCAAGGAACTGGCCGACAAGGGCAGCGCCAACGCCAAGGAAGTGATCCAGTCGTGGGCCGACGCCGAATGGTTCACGTCGCGTCCGGCCGTCCCGGAAAGCATGACCCTCACCGTCTTCAAGGTGTCCGGCGAGACCAACACCGACGACCTGTCGCCCGCTCCGGACGCGACCACCCGCCCGGACATCCCGCTGCACGCGCTGGCGATGCTGAAGAACCCGCGTCCGGGCATCAACCCGGAAGAGCCGGGCAAGATCGGCCCGATCAAGCAGATCGAGGCACTGAAGGCCAAGGGCCACCTGGTCGCCTACGTCGGCGACGTGGTCGGCACGGGCTCCTCGCGTAAGTCCGCCACCAACTCGGTGCTGTGGTTCACGGGCGAAGACATCCCGTTCATCCCGAACAAGCGCTTCGGCGGCGTGTGCCTCGGCACCAAGATCGCCCCGATCTTCTACAACACGATGGAAGACGCC
Source organism: Massilia sp. Masssp94 (assembly GCF_059491305.1). Classification (NCBI taxonomy): domain Bacteria; kingdom Pseudomonadati; phylum Pseudomonadota; class Betaproteobacteria; order Burkholderiales; family Oxalobacteraceae; genus Massilia; species Massilia sp. Masssp94. Next base: position 5,302,827 of record NZ_CP168501.1, on the reverse strand, counting down.
GGCGCCCTGCCGATCGAAGTCGACGTGTCGAACATGGAAATGGGCGACGTCATCGAACTGCGTCCGTACGACGGCAAGGCCCTGAAGAACGGCGCAACGATCGCCGAGTTCAAGGTCAAGTCCGACGTGCTGTTCGACGAAGTGCGCGCCGGCGGCCGCATCCCGCTGATCATCGGCCGCGGCCTGACCGCCAAGGCGCGCGAAGCGCTGGGCCTCGCGCCGTCGACGCTGTTCCGCCTGCCGCAGAACCCGATCGATTCCGGTCGCGGCTTCTCGCTGGCGCAGAAGATGGTCGGCCGCGCGTGCGGCCTGCCGGAAGGCCAGGGCATCCGCCCGGGCACGTACTGCGAACCGAAGATGACCACCGTCGGCTCCCAGGACACCACCGGTCCGATGACCCGCGACGAGCTGAAGGACCTGGCCTGCCTGGGCTTCTCGGCCGACCTCGTGATGCAATCGTTCTGCCACACGGCCGCGTATCCGAAGCTGGTCGACGTCAAGATGCACAAGGAACTGCCGACGTTCATCGAGAACCGCGGCGGCGTGGCGCTGCGTCCGGGCGACGGTGTGATCCACTCGTGGCTGAACCGCCTGCTGCTGCCGGACACCGTCGGCACCGGCGGCGACTCGCACACCCGCTTCCCGATCGGTATCTCGTTCCCGGCCGGCTCGGGCCTGGTCGCCTTCGCGGCCGCCACCGGCGTCATGCCGCTGGACATGCCGGAATCGGTGCTGGTCCGCTTCAAGGGCGAGATGAAGCCGGGCGTCACGCTGCGTGACCTGGTCAACGCGATCCCGCTGTACGCGATCCAGCAAGGCCTGCTGACCGTCGACAAGAAGGGCAAGAAGAACATCTTCTCCGGCCGCATCCTGGAAATCGAAGGCCTGCCGAACCTGAAGGTCGAACAGGCGTTCGAACTGTCCGACGCGTCGGCAGAGCGCTCGGCCGCCGGCTGCACGGTCCACCTGGACAAGGCACCGATCATCGAGTACATGACCTCGAACATCACGCTGATGAAGTGGATGATCGCGAACGGCTACCTGGACCGCCGCACGCTGGAGCGCCGCATCAAGGCCATGGAAGCCTGGCTGGCCAAGCCGGACCTGCTGGCACCGGACGCGGATGCCGAGTACGCCGCCGTCATCGAGATCGACCTGGCCGACATCCATGAACCGATCGTCGCCTGCCCGAACGATCCGGACGACGTCAAGACGCTGTCCGACGTCGCCGGCGACAAGATCGACGACGTGTTCGTCGGCTCGTGCATGACCAACATCGGCCACTTCCGCGCCGCCTCGAAACTCCTGGAAGGCAAGACCGACATCCCGGTCCGCCTGTGGGTCGCCCCGCCGACCAAGATGGACCAGCAGGTGCTGACGGCCGAAGGCCACTACGGCACCTTGGGCCGCACCGGCGCGCGCATGGAAATGCCGGGCTGCTCGCTGTGCATGGGTAACCAGGCGCAGATCCGCAAGGGTGCGACCGTGATGTCGACGTCGACGCGCAACTTCCCGAACCGCCTCGGCATCGACACCCGCGTGTACCTGGGTTCGGCCGAACTGGCCGCGGTCTGCTCCACGCTGGGCAAGATCCCGACCCGCGAAGAGTACATGGCGCATATCGGCGTGATCAACGAGAACGCCGACCAGATCTACCGCTACATGAACTTCGACCAGATCAGCGAGTTCCGCGACGTGGCGGATACCGTCGCCGTCTGAGGCGCGGGTTGACACAAAAGAAAGGCTCCCGACGGGAGCCTTTTTTCATGGGCGGCGTGTATGATATTTACAGGCTGTGCTATCCCACGGGGAGGGACGACGATGGCCTTGAACTCGATCCGCAAGCTGCGGCGCGGCCTGGTGCTGTTCGCGCTGATCCTGCCATTGCTCTACATCCTGTCGGCCGGGACCGCGATCGTCATGGACCGCCGCTCCACGCTCGCGCAGGCCGGATCGGACATGCGCAACATCGCCGCCACGCTCGACGAACATGCCCTGCGCACCTTCGGCGAAGCGGACACCCGCCTGCGCTGGGCGCTCGACGAGATCGACCGGCGCGGCCTCTTGCTCTCCCCCGCCGACGAGCGCGACCTCCACGACATCCTGGCCGCCGCGATGGACGGGGCGCCGCAGGCCGCCAGCCTGAACCTGATCGGTCCCGACGGCTGGCTGCGCGCCAGCAGCACCACGTATCCGCTGCAGCCCATCGACAGCCGCGACCGCGAATACTACATCTACCTCTCCTCCCACCCCGGCCGCGGCATGCATGTCGCCCGCTCGATCCGCTCCCGCACCAGCGGCAAATGGACGATCCCCGTCGCGCGCCGGGTCGACCATCCGGACGGCTCGCTGAAGATGATCGGCGGCTTCGGCGTCGACATGGCCTATTTCGACCGCTTTTACCGCACCCTGCGGCTGGGCGACAGCAGCCGCCTCATGCTGCTGCGGCGCGACGGCTGGGTGATCATGGAAACACCGCTCGGGGCCGACGTCATGGACCGCAACGTGGCGACGACGGGCCTGTTCCGCAAACTGGCCGAGGCACCGTCCGGCGTGTACGAAACGGAACGCAGCATGGTCGACGGCCGGCCGCGCCTGATCGGCTATGCGAGCCTGCCCGAATCGGACGTCGTCGCGGTGGCGAGCGTCGCCCGCGCCGAGGTGCTGCGCCCATGGGCCGTGCGCAGCTGGGAAGTGGCCGCCATCGGCGCCGTGTCCACCTTGCTGCTGCTGGGATTGCTGCGCTTCCTGTGGCTGCGCCTGGCCGACCTCGAGGAAACACAACACAACCTCACCCGCCGCAACGCCCAGCTGGACACGGCGCACCGCCGGTTCCAGGAGCTGGTCGACGGCATCGACGGCGTCGTCTGGGAGGCGGAACTGCCGGCGTTCCACTTCACCTACGTCAGCGGCAACGCCGAAGCCATCTCGGGCTACAAGGCCGGCGAGTGGATCCGGGACCCCGCGTTCTGGCGCGACCGCCTCTGCACGACGCCGGACGGCAAGACCGTCGAGCCCGTGCTGGACATGGACGGACCGGGCCTGCTCAAGCCGGTCGAGCATCACCTCATGACGCCGGACGGCAGGGAGATCTGGCTGCTCAGCAACGTCATGCTGGCCGGGTCGGGGACGGGACACCTGCAGGTGCGCGGCGTCACGGTCGACGTCACGCGCCAGAAACAGTCGGAGCTGCAACTATTCCAGGCGGTCCACGTCGATCCGCTGACCCGGCTGCCGAACCGGCGCGCCTTCGTCGACCACGTCAACCATGCACTGGCGCTCGCGGAACGCAACAAGACGATGGTCGCGCTCGTCCTGATCGACCTCGACAACTTCAACACGCTCAACGACACGCTCGGCCACGAACACGGCGACCAGGTGCTCGTGCGGATCGGCGAGCGCCTGCGCGACTGCATCGGCCCAACCGACATGCTGGCGCGGATGGGCGGCGATGAATTCGCGATCGCCGTCGAGGGCGGCCACCGGCTCGCCCTCAAGGCCGAACACCTGGCCGAACGCATCCACGCGGCCTGCGCCGACAAGATCGCGCTCGACGGCCACGAGCTGTACGTCACCCTCAGCATGGGCATCGCGCTGTATCCGCAGGACGGCCTGGACTACCAGGCCCTCGTGCGCAGCGCCGACACCGCGCTGTACCGGGCCAAGGCCTCCGGCCGCAACGGCTGGCAATTCTTCGACAGCTCGATGGCGCGCCAGGTCGAGCACCGGATGGACCTGGAAACGGGCCTGCGCCACGCGATCGACGGCGGCGAGTTCCAGCTGTTCTACCAGCCGCAGCGCTCGCTGGCGGACGGCCGTATCGTCGGTGCCGAGGCCCTCGTGCGCTGGGACCGCCCCGGCCGGGGCATGGTGCCCACGCAGGAGTTCATCCACGTCGCCGAGGAAAGCGGCTTCATCGTCGCGCTCGGCAACTGGGTGCTGCGCGCCGCCTGCTGCCAGGCGGCCGACTGGGGCCGGACCGCCGTGCCGCTGCGCATCGCCGTCAACGTGTCCGTCGTCCAGCTGCGCCAGGCCGATTTCGTCGACCAGGTGCGGTCTGCGCTGGTCCTGTCCGGCCTGCCGCCGCACCGGCTCGAACTGGAGATCACGGAAGGCGCGTTCGTCGCCGACACCCTCGACGCGATCGGCAAGCTGCACCTGATCAAGAGCATGGGCGTGGAACTGGCGGTCGACGATTTCGGCACGGGCTACTCGTCGCTGTCCTACCTGAAGCAGCTGCCCGTCGACCGCCTCAAGGTCGACCAGAGCTTCGTGCGCGACCTGCCGCGCAACGCGGGCGACCGCGCGATCGTGCGCGCGATCCTGGCGATGGCCGCGAACCTGAACCTGCAAGTCATCGCCGAAGGCGTCGAGTCGGAAGAGCAGCTCGAGTTCCTGCGCGTCGAGGGCTGCCACGAGATCCAGGGCTTCGTCGTGTCGCCGCCCGTCAGCGCGGCCAGCTTCGCCGCGCGGTTCCTCATCACCAATCAAACTTGACGTCGGGTCCTGTACCATACGGCCTCCGGCCACTTCCCTCTGCCTCCGCCCTTGAACAGCATCCCTCTTTTCGGCTTGCGCCGCGACCTGCCCCGCTGGCGTCATCTCGTCACGCCCGCGTGGGTGATGTCGCTCGCCGGCAGTGGCTCGCGGGTGTTCGAAGCGGGATGCGACGCGCAGGATACCTACACGGCCGGCCATCTCCCCGGGGCCGGCTACCTCGACACGACGTGGTTCGAACACGGACCGTTGTGGAACAAGGTCCCCGACGCCGAACTCCGGCGGGTGCTGCTCGCCCACGGCATACGCCACGACACCACCGTCGTCCTGTATGGCCGCAACATCCTCGCGGCGGCGCGCGTCGCGCACCTGCTGCTGTACGCGGGCGTCGCCGACGTCCGCCTGCTCGACGGCGGGATCGCGGCGTGGCAGCGGGCGGGCCTGCCGCTCGAATCCGGGCCGCCGCGTCCCGGTCCCGCGGCGGACGATTTCGGCGCGCCCTTCCCCGCGCGGCCCGACTACCTGTTCGACATGGACCAGGTGCGCGGCCTGCTGCGGCATGGCCAGGGCACGCTCGCCAGCATCCGCACGTGGAACGAATACGTCGGCCGGACGTCGGGCTACAACTACATCGAGGCACGGGGCGACATTCCGGGCGCCGTATGGGGCCGCGCCGGCGACGAGGGCGACGTGAACAGCATGGCCGCGTTCCATCACGCCGACGGGCGCATGAAACCCGCGGCGGACATCCTGCGCATGTGGGGATCGAACGGCATCCACGCGGGCCGGCCGACGGTATTTTATTGCGGCACCGGCTGGCGCGCGTCGCTGGCGTTCTTCTACGCCTGGCTGATGGGCTGGGAGCGCATCGGCGTGTACGACGGCGGCTGGTGCGAATGGAGCCGGGATCCGGACAACCCGGTCGTGTGCCGCGCGGAGCGGGAGAACGTCGAACGCCGGCGCCATTGCCGATAACGCGGAAATCGCATACACTCCGAAAAGTTATCGATAACTAATTCACCCACATGACCGAGACAATCTCCCGCCGCCTGCTCGCCATCGACGAAGGCCGCCAACAACTGTCGCTCGTCGACACCGCCACCGACACCTTCCACTGGACGCTGGACCTGTCCCCCTACCCGCTCGCGCGCGACCTGCAGCGGCTCGACGCGGCCCGCGCGCTGGTCGGCTTCGACCGCGGTTTCTTCGAGCTGGACATCGAATCGGGCCGCGTCCTGGACGCCTGCGCGCGCTGGACCGACGTCACGGCCGTGCACCGCCGGCCCGACGGCCACACGCTCGTGACGGGCTGGAACCTGGACGGCACGGGTGGCGTCAACGTGCTGACGCTGGACCGCGAATGGAACGTCGTCGCCAGCGCGCGCCGCGACGGCGACTACGTGCGCCTGATGCGCCCGACGCGGGACGGCACGTACCTGCTCTGCACCAACGACCACATCCTCGAAACGGCGCCGGACCTGACGGAACGCCGCCGCTTTGGCGTGTCCGAATTCGAGCATGCGTGGAAGGCCGAACGGAACGCGGACGGCACCACTCTCGTGTCGGGCGGCTATGGCGCGGTGATGGTGTTGTTCGACGCGGCCGGGAACGTGCGGCAGCGCTTCGGCGCCGCGGCCGACCTGCCCGCCGAGGTGGCGCCGTTCTTCTATGCGAGCTTCCAGCAGCTGGACGACGGCCACCTGCTCGTCGCGAACTGGCAGGGACACGGTCCGGACAACGGGCACAAGGGAAGGCAGTTGCTGGAGTTCGACGCGCAGCGCCGGCTGGCCGGCACGTGGTCGGCCCCCGAGCGGATCTCGTCGCTGCAGGGCATCCTGGCGCTCGACTAATCTTCCAGCGGTTCGGCCGGCGTGGCGGACGATGCGCCGCGCGCGCCGATCCGCTTCACGAGCAGCTGGTCGATGCGGTAGTGGTCCACGTCGAGCACTTCGAACCGCATCCCTTCGTATTCGACGCTGTCGGTCGGCTTGGGCACCTTGCGCAGCATGTACATCATGAAGCCGGCCGCCGTCTCGTAGTGCTCCTCCTCGGGCAGCCCGTCCAGTTCGAGCACGCGCTTCATGTCCGCCACCGGCGTGCTGCCGTCGATCAGCCAGGAACCGTCCTCGCGTTGCAAGGCCTGCTGGTCCGCCTCCAGCGGCGTGCCCCATTTGCCCATCACGGTCACCATGATGTCGCTCAGCGTGACGACGCCGACGATGAACGCGTACTCGTTGATCACGACGGCGAACGTCTCCTTGGTGGCGCGGAAGCGGTCGAGCAGTTCGGACAGCGTCAGCGAATCGGGAATGATCAGGACCGTGCGGATGCTCGATTCGTTCAGCTGGAACCGGGACTGGCGGTTCAGCAGCTGCACGAGGATGTCGCGCGTGTCCACATAGCCGATCACGCGGTCGATCACGCCGTCGCACACGGGGAATTTCGACAGCGCGTGCGTGGCGATCTTCTGGCGGATGCTGTCCTCGGATTCGGTCAGCGTGAAGAACACGACGTTCTCCCGCGTCGTCATCGTCGACGTGACGGCGCGCGACTCCAGCTCGAACACGTTCTCGATGAAGTGCTGCTCCTGCTTCTGCAGCACGCCGGCCTGCGCGCCCGCTTCCACGACGGCCGAGATCTCGTCGAAGGTGATGCGGTCCTCGCGCGTCGTGTCGACGCCGAACACGCGAAACAGCATGTTCGCCACCTTGTTCAGTGCCCAGGACAGGGGCCTGAACACGCGGATGACGACCATGACCGGCCGCACGACGGCCATCGCCGTGCTCTCCGGCGCGATCATCGCGAGGCGCTTGGGCATCAGGTCGGCGAAGAGCACGAACAGCGTCGTGACGAACACGAACGACAGCGCGAACGCGATATTGTCGCGGCCCGGTCCATCGTAGAAGAGCGTCAGCCATTCCAGGAAAAACGGCCGCAGCGCGCCCTCCCCGAGGATACCGCCCAGGATGGCGATCGCGTTCAGGCCGATCTGCGACGCGGCGAAGAAGTCGGCCGACTGCGCCTGCAGCGCGATCACCTTGTGCGCGCGCGCGTCGCCCGCCTGGGCCAGCAGTTTCAGCTTGATCTTGCGTGCGCCCGCCAGCGCGATTTCGCTCAGGGACAGGAAGCCGGCGGCCAGCACGAGGACGGCCAGCAAGGCCAGATGTTCGAACAGATTCATGGAGCACCCGGAATAATGATGTCACTTTAACATAGGCGCCAGTCAGCTCAATTTGATATACCGGATGACACATTTAGTAATTGTCGAAAGCCCCCGTGCTTCGCATAATCTGCTATCACGTCCACACCTCATACTGGAAATCCCGATGCAAAAGCCTCGCCTGGCCCTGATTCCTCTGTTGTTCGCGGCGACCCTGTCTCACGCTGCCACCGATCCCCTCGCACCGACCGCGCGCTGGAGCGCCTACACCGCGGGCCACGCGGCCACGCCGCCGATGGGCTGGAGCAGCTGGAATGCGTTCGGCACCGACATCGACGAGGCGAAGGTCCTGGGCGCGGCCCAGCGCCTCGTGGACAGCGGCCTGGCCGCCAAGGGCTACCGCTACGTCAACATCGACGACGGCTGGGCGCTGCGCCGCAACCAGCCGGACGGCCGCCTGATCGTACGCCCGGACCGGTTCCCGTCCACCGTCAACGGCGGGTTCCGTCCGTTCACCGACAAGATCCACGCGATGGGCCTGAAGGCCGGTATTTACTCGGACCTGGGCCGCAATACGTGCTCGCAGGCGTATGGCGGCGACGACCCGAACCTGCCGAAGGGCAGCGTGCTCGAACGCGAAGTGGGCCTGTACGGCCACATCGACCAGGACATCGGCCTGTTCTTCCGCGACTGGGGCTTCGACTTCATCAAGGTCGACGGCTGCGGCCTGCGCGCGTACGGCGCGGACAGCCCGAAAGTCAAGACGGGCAACTACCGCGCGCTGAAACCCGTGCTGGACCTGGAATCGGTCGCCCGCTCGGACATCCCGGCCGTGCAGGCGGAATTCACGCAGATCAACGAGGCACTGAAGCGCAGCAATCCGGACGGCGACTACCTGCTGTCGCTGTGCGTGTGGGGCTCGGCCGACGTACGCGCCTGGGGCAAGAACTTCGGCAACCTCTCGCGCACGAGCGACGACATCCGCCCGAACTGGCCGCGCCTGCTCAGTAACTACGACAGCGCCGCACGGCGCGAACTGTACGGCCATCCGGGCAGCTGGAACGATCCGGACATGCTGTACATCGGCGCCGGCGATTTCGACGCGAACCACCTGACCGAAGCGAGATCGCACTTCGCGCTGTGGGCCATGCTGAATTCGCCGCTGATGACGGGCGCCGACCTGCGCACGACGCCGCAGGCGCTGATGGACATCTTCGGCAACGCCGACATCATCGCGCTGAACCAGGACCCGGCCGGCAACCAGGCCGTGCTCGCGTACGACGCGGACGACGTGCAAATCCTCGTGAAGACCCTCGCGTCGGGCGACAAGGCCGTCGCCATCTTCAACCGCGGCATCGCAGCCGTCGATGCCGACCTGACGGCAGAGCACCTCAAGCTGCGCAAGGACGGCAAGATCACGCTGACCGATCTCTGGTCGAAGGAAGCCACCTCGTTCACGAACGAGACGAAAGTGAAAGTGGCGCCGCGCGAAACGCGCATCTTCCGCGTCCAGGGCGCACGCGCGCTGGCGGACGGCCTGTACCTGTCGGAGCAGCCGGGCAGCGTGAACCCGGCCGTCGACGGCGTGACGAAGCCGACGGCCGATCCGACCGTGTTCCGCTCGTCGTTCGGCTGGAGCGGCACCAAGGGCGGCGGCGAACGCCCGATGTACGCCGGCTTCGGCGGCGCGCGCGCGGACAGCACGCCGTACGGCCAGTGGCTGCAGATCGGCGGCAAGCGCTACGACGCCGGCATCGGCATCCTGGCCAATTCGCGCCTCGAAGTGCGCAACCACGATTACCGCCGCCTGGAGACGAAGGTCGGCGTCGACGATTCCGCGCAGGACCGCAAGAACGGCGTGACGTTCCTCGTCTACGGCGACGGCAAGCTGCTCGCGAAGAGCCGTGCGCTGCGCTGGGGCCAGCCGGCGCAGGCATTGAGCGTGGACGTCGCCGGCGTCAAGCTGATCGAACTGGTGGCCAAGAGCACGGGCGGCGCCAACGAGCAGCTGCCGGTGACCTGGGGTGACGCGGCGCTGACGTCAGCGCGCTGATTTCAAGGCGTGGCGGCGCGCCGCCAGCTCCTGCTCCAGTCTGACGTCACGGCCGTAGATGTCCGCGGCGAAGCGCGCACCGCCCTCGCTGTCGACGATGGCGGTCGCGTAGAACAGCACCACGGGAATCGAACGAGGCAGGTCGACGTGCTTCGTCGGCCCCGGCTGCAGCGCCTCCTGGATCGCATCCGCCGTCCATTGGCGCTGCCCGCCGAGCACGTACTGCGCCAGCGCGGCCGGGTGCTCGACGCGGATGCAGCCGTGCGACAGGTCGCGCCGGCTGCGTTCGAACAGTTCGCGCGCCGACGTCGAGTGCAAATAGATGTCCATCGGGTTCGGCATCGCGAACTTGATCGGTCCCAGCGAATTCTTCGCCCCCGGGCGCTGGCGCACGCGCGCCCGCCCCGCTTTCAGGTCCGCCACGCTCGCTTCCGGCGGCACCGTCTCCATGTCATGCTGCTTCAGGTACGCCGGATTGCGCGCGAGCTTCGGCAGGATCTCTTTTTCCAGGATGCTGCGCGGGACGTTCCAGTACGGGTTGAATTCGAGGTAGCGCATCTGCCCGACGAACAGCGGCGTTTCCGTCTTGACGGCGGAGCCGACGACGACGCGCATCTCCAGCGGCGCCTCCGTGCTGCCGTTCTGCAGCGCCCACAGCCGGTAGGCCGGCAGGTCGACGACGATCAGCGGGCCGGGACCGAAATCCGGCAGCCAGCGCAAACGCTCCAGCGTCAGTTCGAGCTGGCGCACGCGCTGCGCGGGCGGCACGTTGAGCGCATTGACCGTGCCGCGCCCCAGCACACCGTCTTCCTCCAGTCCGTGACGGGCCTGGAAGTGGCGCACGCCCTCTTCCAGCTTGTCGCCGTAGATGCCGTCAACGGGCGGCGCCGCATCGGCCGGCAGGTCGCCCAGCAGCACGAGGCGTTCGAACAGCGCCTGCGCATCCGGATACGCCGCGCCCGGTTTGACCTTCGCCTGCGGCACCAGGAGCGCGGGATACGGCTGCTTCGCCAGCTCGCGGTAATGCGCCAGCGCCGCCTTGACCTGCGCGTACAGCGGCAGCTGCGGCTCGGCCGCCTGCACCGCGTCGCGCAGCTTGCCGGCCGCGAGTCCCGTACGCAGCCGCTCGACCGGATCGTAGCGCTTGAGGCGCGCGTCGGACTTGCCGGTGTGGTATTCGGAACGCACGCGGCCCACGCGCAGGTCGGCCAGGTAGTGCAGCATCGCCGCCGTCAGCGCGACGTCGAATCTGGCGGGATCGGCATGGCCGGAACGCAGCTGCTGCTGCAGGTCGTCGGCGCCGTAGTCCTGCGGGTCGAGGCCCTGTACCGGGGCCTGGCGCAGCACCCACAACGCGGCGGCGGCGGTTTGCGGATTCCACGCGGGCGCATACTTGCGCGGGGCGTAGAAGCGGTCGAGCCAACCGCGCTCGTCGTAGGGACCGGGCAATGGCGCGGCTTGCGCATGGATGGCCGCGGGGATGGACTGGGCGAGGGAGAAACGGGGAACGAGGGCCGCGGCACAGAGCACGAGCGCGGTGGCGATTTTCTGGCTGGACTTCATGGATGCTTTCGGACTTCGGCAACGATACGTTACCGATAAGCATCATACCCGCAACGCGTGATATCAGCGTGTACGATTGGTGCGCGTGGCGAGCCAGCACAGGATGGCACCGCCGCACACCATGGCCGCGCCCTGCCAGAACGCGAGCGACAGCGGCGCGCGCAGCAGGCGTGCCGAGAGCGCCGCGGAGAGCACGGGGATGAAGTACGACGCGCCGGCCAGGACCGTCACGTTCCCGTGCAGGATGCCGACATTCCACGCGCCGTAGCCGAAGCCCATGGCGCCCGCGGCCAGGAGCAGGTAGACGACGGCCTCGAGACTGAAATCCATGCGGCCGCCGCCCTCCAGCAGGTACTTGCCCCACAACGTCATCGACACGAGGATGAAGAACAGCGTGACGCCGTTCTTTCCTTCCGCGATGCGCGCCGTCACCGTGCAGTACGCGGCCCAGATCACGGCGCCGGCGAACGCCAGCCCGTAGCTGAGCGGGTTGGCGCGCACGTTGCGCAGCATGCCGGCAAGATCGACGCCCTGCGCGCCGCCCAGCACCCAGCAGATGCCGACGATGGACAGCGCGAACCCCGGCACGATCAGGAAGTTCGTCTTCTGCCGGTTGAACAGGATGCTTGCCACGATGGTGAACGTGGGCCACAGGTAGTTGACCATCCCGACCTCGATGGCCTGGCGCGCCGTGTCCGCATAGCCGATCGACAGCGACAGGCACAGTTCATAGGTCACGAACAGCACGCTGCCCCAGGCCAGGTAGCGGCGCGGCAGCCGCGCATGGCCCACCGACAGCAGCAGGAACACCGACGCCACGCTGTACATCAGCGCGGCCCCGCCCGTGGGGCCGAGGTGGACGCTGACCTGGCGGATCAGGCCCACGATGGCGCTCCACAGCAGGACGGCAGTCAAGCCGATCAGGGTCGCCTTGTTCCTGTCGTTCATTGCGCTCCCGGCCTACAACGCTTCCCTGACGTGCGGGATGCCGAGGTCGTCGTAGACCGAATACACGGCGGCCAGCATGTTTTCCAGCTCGGGCGAGCGGTCCATGTGGCGCACGCTGAAGAAGATCGGCGACACCGCATGCTTGTCCTCGATGCGCCGGTACACGACGTTCCGGTGATGCATGCCCTGCACGCTCTCCGGCACGATCGCGATGCCCTGCCCGGCCGCCACCAGGCCCATCGCGATCTGCAGTTCGCGCACTTCCGTCACGTGGTCCGGCATCAGGTTCGCTTCGCGGAAAGCGGCCAGCACCTGGTCGGCAAAGCTGGGCCGCGGCGCCTTCGGGTACACGAGCAGCGCTTCGTGGATCAGGTCCGTCAGGCGCAGGTTGCCCTCTTTCTCCGCGAGGCGGTGGCCGGGGAACAGCGCCACCACCATCGGCTCCTCGCGCAGCAGGATGCGGCGGATGCTCGTGTCCTCGCTCTTCAGGCGCCCGAAACCCACGTCGATGCGCCCTTCCTTCAAGGCCTTGAGCTGCTCCACCGTCGTCATCTCGTGCAGGGTCACCTCCACCTCGGGGTGGTTGTCGCGGTAGCGGCGGATGATGTCCGGCAGCAGGCCGTACAGCGTCGACGCGACGAAGCCGACCGACAGCGTCCGTTCCAGCTTCCCCACGCGCTGCGTCATCGTGCGCAGGTCGCGCACCTGGTCCAGCAGCGGCTTCGCATGCGCCAGGAAAAACGCGCCGGCCTCCGTCAGGCGCAGCGGTCTCACCCCTTTTTCGATCAGGGTCACGCCCAGGTCTTCCTCCAGTTGCTGGATCTGCCGGCTGAGCGGCGGCTGGGCGATGTGCAGGCGCTCGGCGGCGCGCGTGAAGTTGCGTTCTTCCGCGACCGCGACGAAGTAGCGCAGGTGCCTTAATTCCATACTCGATACCTATAGGGTATTGAAACGATACCAAAACGGTGTTGGACGTCCCTCATTTGCAGGAATATCGTGTCCTCACCTCAGCGAATTATACGCAAATAATATGATTCAATATATCGAAACCTTCCTGCTCGACGTGCCGACGATCCGGCCGCACAAGCTGTCCGTCGCGACGATGAACACGCAGACCCTGGTGCTCGTGCGCGTCCGCTGCGCCGACGGCATCCAGGGCTGGGGCGAGGCCACCACCATCGGCGGCCTGGCCTACGGCGAAGAGAGCCCGGAAAGCATCAAGGCCAATATCGACACCCACATCGCCCCACTGCTGGTCGGCATGGACGCGAGCCAGCCGGCAAAGGCGATGGCCAGGGTGCGCAAGGCCATCCAGGGCAACCGCTTCGCCAAGTGCGCGCTGGAGACGGCGCTGCTGGATGCGCATGCGCGCCGCCTGGGCGTGCCGCTGTCCGACCTGCTGGGCGGCCGCGTGCGCGACGCCTTGCCCGTGGCCTGGACCCTGGCCAGCGGCGACACGGCCAAGGACATCGCGGAAGCGGAACACATGCTGGAGATCCGCCGCCACCGCATCTTCAAGCTGAAGATCGGGCTGCGCAGCGTGGACGCCGACGTCGCCCACGTGCTGGCGATCAAGCGCGCGCTGGGCGACCGCGCCAGCGTGCGCGTCGACGTCAACCAGGCCTGGAGCGAAGCGCAAGCCGTGCGCGGCATCGCCCAGCTGGAAGCCGGCGGCGTCGACCTGATCGAGCAACCCGTGAAAGCCCATCACACGGCGATGCTGGGCCGCCTCGCGCGCCGCTTCGACGTCGCGATCATGGCCGACGAAGCCCTGCACGGCCCGGTCGATGCGCTGGCGCTGGCCCGCTCGGACGCCGCCGACGTCTACGCCGTCAAGATCGCGCAGTCCGGCGGCCTGTTCGCGGCGCTGGAAGTGGCGACCGTCGCGCGGCTGGCCGGCATCGGCCTGTACGGCGGCACGATGCTCGAAGGCGGCATCGGCACCGCGGCCACGGCGCACGTCTGCGCGACGTTCGCCGACCTGGAGTGGGACACGGAATTGTTCGGTCCCCTGCTGCTGACCGAGGAAGTGCTGCGCGAACCGCTCGTGTACCGCGACTTCGAACTGCAGGTGCCGACGGGCCCCGGCCTGGGCGTCGAGATCGACACCGACAAGCTGCGCAGCCTGCAACGCAAGTAAAGACACTGGAGACCACCATGCTGTTTCACGTCCGAATGAACGTCAACCTGCCCGCGACGATGCCGCCCGACGAAGCCGCGGCGCTCAAGCAGACCGAAAAGGATCTCGCCCAGCGCCTGCAGCGCGAGGGCAAGTGGCGCCACCTGTGGCGCATCGCCGGGCAGTACGCCAACGTCAGCATCTTCGACGTCGACAGCGTCGACGAGCTGCACACGCTGCTGACGTCCCTGCCCCTGTTCCCCTACATGCACATCGACGTCATGCCGCTGTGCCGCCATCCCTCGTCCGTCCGCGACGGCGATATCTAACGCAACTATAAAGGAGACCTGAAATGAACCACGCAGACATCGAACGACTGGCCCACAGCTGGGTCGTGGACGCCGCCGACCGCCCCGCCGACCCGCGCGTGCAGCAGGTGGTGCTGCGCCTGCTGGGCGACCTGTGCAAGGCGATCGAGGACCTCGACATCACCCCGACCGAGTTCTGGCACGGCGTGGCATACATGTCGGCCGCGGGCGCCGCCAACGAACTGGGCCTGCTGGCCGCGGGCCTGGGCCTGGAGCGCTTCCTCGACATCCGCGCCGACGAAGCGGAACAGAAGGCCGGCCTGGAAGGCGGCACGCCGCGCACCATCGAAGGCCCGCTGTATGTGGCGGGCGCGCCGGAAAGCGTGGGCTTCGCCCGCCTGGACGACGGGACCGAGGCGGACAAGGGCGAGGTCCTGTTCATGCAGGGCACCGTGTTCGACCAGGATGGCAAGCCGCTGCCGGGCGCGAAGGTCGAGGTGTGGCACGCGAACCTGACGGGCAATTACTCGTTCTTCGACCAGACGCAGTCGCCGTTCAACCTGCGCCGCACGATCGTCACGGACGACCAGGGCCGCTACCAGTTTCGCAGCATCATCCCGGTCGGTTACGGCTGCCCGCCGGACGGCACGACGCAGCAGCTGCTGAACCTGCTGGGCCGCCACGGCCAGCGCCCGGCGCACATCCACTTCTTCGTCAGCGCCCCGGATCATCGCAAGCTGACCACGCAGATCAACATCGACGGCGACGAATACCTGTGGGACGACTTCGCGTTCGCGAGCCGCCCTGGCCTCGTACCGCCCGTGAACCGGATCGACGACCCGGCGCAACTGGACGCCAAGCGTGTCGACAAGCCGTTCGCGTCGATCGACTTCGACTTCCACCTGTATCACGACACCGCCGCCGCGCCGACCACGCAAGTCGACCGTCCGCGCGCCGCCGCCTGAGGACACCGCCATGATCCCGATCGTTCCTGTCGACGCGTTCAAGCCCAAACGGCTGGACGACTACATGATCGAAGACGCGCAAACGGGCGACCACCGCCTGCACCGCAGCGCCTTCACCGACGAGACCCTGTTCGAGCTCGAGATGAAGCACATCTTCGAGGGCAACTGGATCTAC
This sequence comes from Massilia sp. Masssp94, assembly GCF_059491305.1. Taxonomy (NCBI): domain Bacteria; kingdom Pseudomonadati; phylum Pseudomonadota; class Betaproteobacteria; order Burkholderiales; family Oxalobacteraceae; genus Massilia; species Massilia sp. Masssp94. Next base: position 5,287,039 of record NZ_CP168501.1, on the reverse strand, counting down.
CTGGCGCACGAGAGCCAGGTCGCCAACGTCAACGATTACTACACGACGCACATCGGCCGCCAGCCGGTGTTCATCGCCCGCAACAAGGGCGGCGAGCTGAATGCGTTCATCAACGCATGCAGCCACCGCGGCGCCCAGCTGTGCCGCCACAAGCGGGGCAACAAGGCGACCTACACCTGCCCGTTCCACGGCTGGACCTTCAACAACAGCGGCAAGCTGCTGAAGGTGAAAGATCCGGAATCGGCCGGCTATCCGGAATGCTTCAACAAGGAAGGCTCGCACGACCTCAAGAAACTGGCGCGCTTCGCCAACTACAAGGGCTTCCTGTTCGGCAGCCTGAATCCGGACGTCGAGCCGCTGGAAGCCTTCCTCGGCGAGGCCGGCAAGATCATCGACATGATCGTCAACCAGTCGCCGGAAGGTTTGGAAGTGCTGCGCGGCTCGTCGACCTACACGTTCGAGGGCAACTGGAAACTGCAGGCCGAGAACGGCGCCGACGGCTACCACGTGACGGCCGTGCACTGGAATTACGCGGCCACGACGAACCGGCGCAAACAGGAGCAGGCGGCCGGCGAAGACAAGATCCGCGCCATGGACGCCGGCAACTGGGGCCGCCAGGGCGGCGGCTTCTACGCCTTCGAGCATGGCCACATGCTGCTGTGGTCGCAGTGGGCGAATCCGGAAGACCGCCCGAACTTCGCGCGCCACGCCGAGTACACGGAAAAATACGGCAAGGCGACCGCGGACTGGATGGTAGGACGCTCGCGCAACCTGTGCCTGTACCCGAACGTGTACCTCATGGACCAGTTCAGTTCCCAGATCCGCGTGCTGCGTCCAATCGCCGTCGACAAGACCGAGGTGACGATCTACTGCATCGCGCCGAAGGGCGAATCGCCCGAGGCGCGCGCGCACCGCATCCGCCAGTACGAGGACTTCTTCAACGTCAGCGGCATGGCGACGCCGGACGACCTGGAAGAATTCCGCGCCTGCCAGCAGGGCTACAACGGCGCCGCGATGCAGTGGAACGACATGTGCCGCGGCGCCAGGCACTGGATCCACGGCGCGGACGACGCGGCGCAGGACATCGGCCTGGCGCCCGTCATGAGCGGCGTGCGCACGGAAGACGAAGGCCTGTACACGATCCAGCACCGCTACTGGCTCGACGTCATGAAGAAGGCATTCGACGCGAAGGGAGAAGCGAAATGAGCGCGGTCACGATCCAGGATATTCAATCCTTCCTCTACCGCGAAGCGCGCCTGCTCGACGACGAACAGTGGGACGACTGGCTCCAGTGCTACGACGCCAACGCGCGCTTCTGGATGCCGTCGTGGGACGACGACGGCACGCTGGTCCAGGACCCGGAGCGCGAGATCTCGCTGATCTTCTACCCGAACCGCCAGGGGCTGGAGGACCGCGTCTTCCGCATCAAGACCGAACGCTCCAGCGCGACGATTCCCGATACGCGCACGAGCCACAACATCGCCAACGTGGAGATCGAGAAAGTCGAGGGCGCGGTGCACACGGTGCGCTTCAACTGGCACACGCTGAGCCACCGCTACCACACCGACTACAGCTATTTCGGCATGTCGCGCTACGTGATCGACTTTTCCGGTCCGCAGCCGAAGATCCTGGACAAGTACGTCGTGCTGAAGAACGACTACATCAGCCAGGTGATCGACATCTATCACATCTAAGCAGGAGACGGTCATGAGCCACACGATCGCGCTGCAGTTCGAAGACGGCGTCACGCGCTTCATCAGCTGCAACCCCAACGAAAAACTGTCCGACGCGGCCTATCGCCAGAAGGTCAACATCCCCCTCGACTGCCGCGACGGCGCCTGCGGCACCTGCCGCGGGCTGTGCGAGTCGGGCAGCTACGACCTGCCGCCGGACAGCTACATCGAGGATGCCCTCGAAGAGAAGGATGCGCAAGCCGGCTACGTACTGGCGTGCCAGATGCGCCCGACGTCGGACTGCGTCGTACGCATCCCGGCCACGTCCGCCGCCTGCAAGACGGGCGTCGGCGACTTTCCCGGCACCGTCACCACCGTGGAGCAGCTGTCGCCGTCCACGATCCGTTTCGCTATCGCGCCGGACCAGCCCGACCAGCTGGACTTCCTGCCGGGCCAGTACGTGAACGTGACGGTGCCCGGCACGGACCAGACGCGCTCGTACTCGTTCAGCTCCGCGCCCGGTGCGGAACAAGCGAGCTTCGTCGTGCGCAACGTGCCGGACGGCTTGATGAGCACCTGGCTGACGACCCGGGCGCAAGTCGGGCAGCCGGTCACGTTCTCCGGCCCGTACGGCAGCTTTTATTTGCGGCCCGTACAGCGCCCCGTGCTGATGCTCGCCGGCGGCACGGGTATCGCGCCGTTCCTGTCGATGCTGGACGTGCTGGCGGCGAAAGGCTTCCCGCATCCGGTGCGCCTGGTTTACGCCGTGACCAACGACCACGACCTGGTCGGCCTGGCGCAGCTGGACCGCATCGCGGCCGCGCATCCGCAGTTCCAGTACGTGACCTGCGTGGCGGCGGAATCCAGCAGCCATCCGCGCAAGGGTTATGCCACGGCGCACGTGGAACCGGCCTGGATGAACGGCGGCGACGTCGACGTCTACCTGTGCGGCCCCGTGCCGATGGTCGACGCGGTGCGCGGCTGGCTGGACGGCATCGGCGTGACACCGAATTCGTTCCACTTCGAGAAGTTCTCGGCCACGAGCACGGCGGGGGTGGCGGCATGATGCATCCGGACCGTTTCAGGGACAAGGTCATGATCGTCACCGGCGCCGCCCAGGGCATCGGCCGCGGTGTGGCGCTGGCGGCGGCCGCGGAAGGCGCGCGGCTCGTGCTGGCGGACCGCTCGCCGCTCGTGCACGAAGTGGCGCAGGAGACCGGGACGCAACCCATCGTCGTCGAGGCCGACCTCGAGACCTGGGCCGGCGCGTCGACGCTGGCGGCGCGCGCGCTGGACGCCTGCGGCCGCATCGACATCCTCGTCAACAACGTGGGCGGCACGATCTGGGCCAAGCCCTACCAGGCGTACGAGCCGGACCAGATCGAGGCGGAGATCCGCCGCTCGCTGTTCCCGACGCTGTGGTGCTGCCGCGCCGTGCTGCCGGCGATGCTGGCCGCGCAATCCGGCGCGATCGTGAACGTGTCGTCGGTGGCCACGCGCGGCATCTACCGCATCCCGTATTCCGCGGCGAAAGGCGGCATCAACGCGCTCACGGCCAGCCTCGCGATGGAGCACGCGCAGGACGGCATCCGCGTCAATGCCGTCGCCACCGGCGGCACGGAAGCGCCGCCGCGCAAGGTGCCGCGCAATCCGAAGCCGTTGAGCGAGCAGGAGCAAACGTGGTACCAGGGCATCGTCGACCAGACGACCGCGACGAGCCTGATGCACCGCTACGGCACCATCGACGAGCAGGTCGCCGCGATCCTGTTCCTCGCCTCAAGCGAAGCGTCGTACATCACCGGCACCGTCCTGCCCGTGGGCGGCGGCGATCAGGGTTGACGCCATGGCCTTCATTCAAGTTGACGACGTCCGCCTGCACGTGCGGACCGACGGCGACCCCGCGCGCCCCTGCATCGTGCTGTCGAACTCCCTCGGCACGGACCTGTCGATGTGGGATCCGCAGGCCGCCGTGCTGGCCCGCGACTATTTCGTGCTGCGCTACGACACGCGCGGCCACGGCCTGTCCGGCCGTGGCACGGCACCCGCGACGCTCGACCGCCTGGGCCGCGACGTCGTCGGCCTGCTCGACGCGCTGGCGATTCCGCGCGCGCACTTCTGCGGCATCTCGATGGGCGGCATGACGGGCCAGTGGCTCGGCATCCACGCGCCGCAGCGGCTGGACAAGCTCGTGCTGGCCAACACCGCGGCGCGCATCGGCACGCACGAGGGCTGGACCGCGCGCGCCGCCCAGGTACGGGCCGGCGGCATGGATGGCGTGGCCGACGGTGCCGCGGCGCGCTGGTTCACGCCCGCGTTCATTGCGCGCGAACCGCACGCCGTCGCGCGCATGATCGCCCGCCTGCGCGAGCAGGATGCGCAAGGCTACGCGGCCTGCTGCAATGCGCTGGCGCACGCCGACCTGCGCAGCGCGATCGGCGCCATCGCCGTTCCCACGTTGATCATCGCCGGCGCCGCGGACCCGGTCACCACCGTCGCCGACGCCGGCTGGCTGCGCGACCGGGTTCCCGGCGCGTGCCTCGTCGCGCTGGCGGCGTCCCACATCTCCAGCATCGAAGCGGAACCGCAGTTCAGCGGCGCCCTCGCCGCCTTCCTCGCCGACTGACCAGGACAAGGCGGCAGACATGCTGCCGCCTTGCCGCCGTCAGAACGCGTGCCGCAACCCCGCCATCACCCCGCTCTGCGTCTTGCCCGGCGCCGTCGTGCCGCCCGCATCGAGCGCGATCGCGGCGCCGCCGTGGTTGTCCATGCGGCCGACGCCCGCGTACACGGCGCTGCGCACCGACAGCGCATACGTCAGGCGCGCGACCGCCAGGTTCGTGTCGTCGGGCGAGCCCTTGACGTTCTTGCGCGCCACCTGGGCATCCAGGGTCAGGCGCGGCGCGACCGGGATGCTCGCGCCGAGGTAGAACAGGTCGGATTCGGTGATGCCCGTCGCGGCATCCGTCTTGCGGTCGATGACGCCGGCGCCGATCTTCGTCGTGCCGACCATCGCCCAGCCGTTGGCCGTGATGCGGCGATCGTAGTGCGCGCTGTCCGTCAGGCCACCCGCCGCGCCCGTGTTCCCATACAGCTTGTCGTACGTGGCGTTGATGCCGTAGGCCTTCGTGTCATAGCCCAGTAGCGCCGTGTATTGGCGGCAGGCGCGCGCATTGCCCGGCACCTCGCCCGCGCAGCCGGTGGCGGACGGGCCGCCGGCCGCCGACGCGTCGCGCCCGAAGCTCCACGTGGCGCCGACCGTCACGCCGTCGAACGTGCCGAGATAGCCGATCGCGTTGTCGCTGCGCGCGTTCGGCAGATACAGATCGATGCTGTTGATCGAGAAGAGGTTCGGCCCCAGCACGTCGCTCTTCATCGTGGCGAGATACGTCATGTTGAGGATGCGGCCCAGCTGCACCGTGCCCCAGCGGCCGCGCAGGCCGACCCACGCCTGGCGTCCGAACAAACGGCCGCCCTGCCCCAGCGTGCCGACGTCCGGGTTGAAGCCGCTCTCCAGGTTGAACACGGCGGAGAGACCGCCGCCGAGGTCCTCGCTGCCGCGCAAGCCGATGCGCGACGGCAGGCTGCCCGTCAGCGACGGTTCGCGCGTGACGCTGTGGCCCGCCGCGTCCGCGTTGTTCATGTGCGCCAGCGCCACGTCGACGATGCCGTACACCGTCACCTGGCTTTGCGCCTGCGCGCCGCCCGCTCCCAGACCCGCCGCGAGGGCGATCGCTACTGCCTTTTTCATCATGTCTCCTGTTGGTTGTTGTTCGGGCGACGACAAAGCGCCGCCCTGGATGCCGCGCACCCATGAAAAACGTTGGAAGGGAATCGGGTCAGGCTTCGGCGACGACGCCAGTGTGCTGCGGCACGGCGGACGCCGAGCGGCCGTGGCGGATCAGCGCGACCGACACGGCGGCGATGACGGCCGGGATGGCCATCGCCTGGAAGTTCTGCTGCAGCGGCAGCGCCATGCCGACGAGCGTGCCGATGACGATCGGCGCGAGGATGGCGCCGCTGCGGCCCACGCCGGAGGCCCAGCCGATGCCGGTCGAACGGATTGCGGTCGGATAGAATTGGCCGGCATAGGCGTAGGTGACGATCTGCGTGCCGATCGTCGATGCACCGGCAAGGCCCACGAGCACGAACAGCACGGGCGTGGGTACCGGATAACCCAGCAGCGTGATCGACACGGCGGCCAGCGCATACATCGCCACCAGCACGTACTTGATGTGGAAGCGGTCGGCGAGCCAGCCGCCGCCGACCGCGCCGATGACGGCGCCGAAGTTCAGCACGAGCACGAAGGTCAGCGCGGACCCGAGGCTGTAGCCCGCGCCGGCCATCAGCTTGGCGAGCCAGGAGCTCAGCGCGTACACCATGAACAGGCACATGAAGAAGGCGATCCAGAACATCGCGGTGGAGAATCCGCGGCCGTCCTGGAACAGCTGCCCGATCGGGGCGCCCTGCGCGCGGTCCGCGGCGGGCAGGTCGAAGCGGTCGCCGGCTTGCGCGCGGTACGACGGCTCCATGCGCGCGAGGGTGCGCTGCAATTCGGCCAGCCGGTTGCGCCGCACGAGGAACGGCATCGATTCCGGCAGGCTTTTCAGGATGAACGGGATCAGCAACACCGGCACGCCGGCCGCGAGGAATACGGACTGCCAGCCGTGGTGCTCGATCAGTCCCTTGCCCAGCAGCGCGGCCAGCATGCCGCCCACCGCGTAGCCGCTGAACATCAGGGTGACCATCGTGGCGCGGATGCGCCTGGGCGAATATTCCGTCATCTGGGCGACCACGTTCGGCATCACGCCGCCGATGCCGAGGCCCGCCAGGAAGCGCATCGCGCTGAACACGTACGGATCGCTGCTCATGCCCGCGGCGGCCGTGAACACGCTGAACAGCGCGAGGCAGATGACGATGGCGTGGCGCCGGCCGATGCGGTCGGCGATCGTGCCGAGGAAGATCGCGCCGAACATCATGCCGAACAGCGCGGAGCTGACCATGAAGCCGGCGTTCTGCGCCGTCACGCCCATCTCCTTCATGATCGACGGCAGCGCGATGCCGGCCACGGCGAGGTCGTAGCCGTCGCAGATGATGATGAGCGCGCACCACGCGAGGATGCCGGCGTGGAAGCGGTTGAACCTGGCCCCGTCGGCCAGTGCGTGGATGTCGATGTGCCGCATGCGATTGTCTCCTTATGGATGTGTTGTCGTGGGGTGATGCAGGATGCGGTGCGCCGCCATGCCGATGACGACGCCCCAGAACGCGGCGCCGAGGCCGAGGAAAGTCATGCCGGACGCGGTGGCGAGGAAGGCGATCACCGAGGCTTCGCGGTGGTCCTCGGCCGCCATCACGCCGGCGAGGTTCGACCCGATCGCGCCCAGCAGCGCCAGTCCCGCCAGGCAGACGATCAGTTCCTTCGGCAGCGCGGCGAACAGCATGACGATGGACCCGCCGCACAGGCCGGCGAGCAGGTAGAACACGCCGTTGGCGATGCCGGCCACGTAGCGGCGGCGCGGGTCCTCGTGCGCGTCGCGGCTCGTGCACATCGCGGCCGTGATGGCGGCGAGCGCGATCGTGATGCCGCCCGTGCACGCGACCGCCAGCGACACGAGGCTGCACGTGACGATCACCGGCCGCGCCGGCGTGGCGTAGCCGGACGTCTTCAGCACCGCCATGCCGGGCAGGTACTGGCCGGTCAGGGTCACCAGCACGAGCGGCAGCGCGAGGCTGAACGTGCCGGTCCAGCTCCACGCGGGCGCGATCACCGACGGCACGACGAACTCGAAGCGGACTGCGGCAAAATGCGTCGCGCCGGACAGCCACGCGATGCCGGTGCCGGCGCCGAGCAGCAGCACCACGCCGTAGCGCGGCACGGCGCGCCGGAACACGAGGTACGCGGCAATCATGCCGAACGCCAGCAGCGGCAGCGTGCCGGCCGTCCTGAACGCGTTCATCCCGAACGGTACGAGGATCCCGGCCATCATGCCGCTGGCGATCCCTTTCGGTACGTGGGCCATGATGCGTTCGAGGGAACCGGACAGGCCGATCGCGAGCAGGATGGCGGCCGCGGTGAGATAGCCCCCGACGGCTTCGGCCAGCGGCAACTGGGGAAAGAGCGTGATCAGCAGCGCCGTGCCGGGCGCCGACCACGCCGTGATGACGGGTACGCGCAGGCGCCAGCTCAGGACGATGCCGGCGATGCCCGCGCCGACCGAGATGCCCCACACCCACGATGCGAACATCGCGTCCGGCATGCGGCCCGCCTGCGCGGCCTGGTAGAAGATCGCCAGCGGCCCGGAGAACGAGACCAGCACGGCCAGGAAGCCCGCGGCCACGGCCGACAGGGATCCGTCGGACCAGCGCCGTCCGCGTACGGCGGCGCACTCCACCTGTCCTGTGCCCATGGGGTCTCCTTGTCTTATCGTTATCGGGACCAAGGGTAGAGAGATTGCACAGGCGCGTCCAAGACCGATTTGGTATCCATTCGATACCTGATGGGTATGACTATTGCCGTCAACGCCGATGCCGGCCGAAGAAGTCGAGCACCATACGGCTGGCATCCGGCCCTGCCTTCGCATTGAAGGCGTGTGCCGGGTCGCCGCCGCTCCATGCATGACCCAGGCCGAGGATGCGCACCACGCGCAGCACGACCTTGCGCCCCACGAGGTAGTCGTGGATTTCATGCGCATTGCGGCTGCAGCCCCGGCCCGCGGGCTTCGCCGCGATCCGCGTCGCCGGGCCTGCGGGCAACCCGTTCAATTGCAGCCACTGGCGTGCCAGCTGCCGCTGGTTCACCGGATCCACCACCTGGTCGTCCTCGCCCTGGATCAGCAGCGCCGGCATCGGTACGGCTGGGCGGCCGCGCAACAGGTTGCGAATGGCAGCGTCGGCCTGTTCCGGGGCGCCATGGCGCATGACGCGCAAGGCGCCGAGAGGGCCATGCCCCGCGCCGAACACGGGGCCCGAATGCAGCGCGACCGCGGCAATGAGTTCCGGATGGTTGGTTGCCAATATCGCCGCCATCCCCGCACCGGCGGAAAGCCCGCATGCATAGATCCGGCGCCGGTCGATGGGATACCTTTCGCACACGGTCCCGATCAACGACGCCAGCGCCCCGGTTTCTCCACCGCCTTGCTGCGTGGCCCGGTCGTACCAGCGCCAGCACCGCTGCGCCTGCACCGTCACCGACTGCTGCGGGTACAGCACGGCAAACCCCTTGTTCTCCGCCACGTGGTTCATGCGCGTGCCCTGCGCGAACTGCGTGGCGCTCTGGTGGCAGCCGTGCAGCATCACGACGAGCGGCCAGCCGCCAAGCGGCTGCTCGTCCCGCACGCGGTCCGGTAGGTACAGCCAGTATTGCATGTCGCGTGCGACTGCCTGGCCCTGCGTCGCGGGCAGCGGGAACCGGCCCGCCAGCCACCTGCCGGTTGCCGGCGCGAGGCCGGGCCGGGCCGCCGGCTTGCGCGGTGCTGCCTTGCGCGCCGGCCTGGGTGGCGCCGGCGCGCACACGTCCAGCAGCGTGGCCAGCATCGACTGCTGCGCCTTCGCGGCACGGGTCAGGCTGCGCAGCAGTCGCGACTTTCGGGCGGGTTTGGCCATGGTGCCTCGGCATGGATGTTGCACTGCAATATATCGGCTCTGCAGGCCGCGCTCCGTGCGGTGGCGTACCTTGCCTGGCGGCGCGCCGGCGCGATCGGACACATCATCCCTACAAATCTGGCTCGTCTAGCGCCACGAGCAAAAGAAGGGAGACCAGCGATGACGTCGACGATCAACTGGACCGCCCTGTGGGTCTTCATCGGCTTCTTCGTCCTCGTCACGGTGAATGGCTTCATGGCGTCGCGCTGGCAAACGGGCGGCGCGGGCAAGGGCGAGCACCTCGACGAATGGGGCCTGGGCGGGCGCAACTTCGGCACGTGGATCACGTGGTTCCTCGTCGGCGGCGATTTCTATACCGCCTACGCCGTGATCGCCGTGCCGGCCCTCGTCTACGCGGTGGGCGCCTACGGCTTCTTCGCGCTGCCCTGCACGATCGTCTTCGTCATCATGCACGGGCATCTTCGCCGCGAAGAGCGCCGACACGATCCGCAGGAACGCCATCTTCCTGCCGGCCTACACGATCCTGCTCGGCCTGATCGCGCTGCTCGGCTACATGGCGCACGCGGCGCACCTGAAGGTGGCGAGCAACAACGACGTCGTCCCCGCGCTGTTCGGCGCGCTGGTGCCGGCGGCCGTGATGTCGATCGGCGCCGCCAATCGCTTCACGCGCAATTTCTGGAAGCCGTACGTGAATCCGCACGTCGGCCCGGCCGGCGAGGCGAAGGTGGCGAAGATGGCGTCGCTGGTCGTCAAGGTCGGCGCGCTGGTCTGCATCCTGTTCCTGCCGACAAAGTTCGCACTGGACGGCCTGTTCTCGCGCCGCTTCGGCAGCACCGCGCTGCTGTGCGGCTGGGCCGTCGGCAACGTGGACGGCACGTGGATCGCGTTCGGCGACGGCATCAAGCCGGTGCACACGCTGCACCTGGGCGATGCCGGCGTGACCCTGTACAGCGGGTTGCTGGCGCTGGCCGTCAACGTCGTGGTGGCGCTCGTCGTGCAGGCCGTGGCGGGTGTGGCGCAGCGCGACGTCGCCGGGAACAACGTGGCGTAGTCGTCCCGCCGTGCTGCCGCAGCGCCTCGCACAGGTCCCTGCCGGGCGATGCACTGCTGTCGGACAGGCACGAAACGGGCGGCGAGCGGGGATGCGCGGCGCCGACTGTACCAGTTGCACCACGTATCGTTGCAACGGCTGCCACGAATCTGCCCGCTCGTTCCAGATTTCATCCCTGTCTGTCACGCGACTGCGGTACTCTGGGTGACTTCACCATTCGAGCCCGGATACGTCGATCATGAGAAACCAGATGAACATGCCAGACAGCGCTGTCGCGCTCATGAACTACGTCGACGGTGCCGGCTGGACCGAGCATGCGGAGGTCGTCGTGCAGATCATGATGTCGAGCGTGCATCCGGACATCGAGTCATCCATCGCGACGGTGGCATGCCTTCCGAATCACCTGCGTACGAACGTCGCCCATTACCTGACCGAGATCCTCACGGGCGCCGTCGACAACGAGCAGCGGCACGCCATTTTTTCGTGGACGCAGTGCTGGGCGCTGGCGAGCCTGGACCAGTAACCGCCGCCGCATCGCACGACCGCCTTTGCCGACGATATCCTGGCCTGCGCACGTTCCCTGATCGCCGCCGGCGGTTACAACGGATTCAGCTATGCAGACATCGCCGAGGTCGTCGGCATCCGCAAGCCGGGCATTCATGCCTCATCCCCCCTCGAACGTCGGCGCTAATCGGCCATGGCACGGACTCGCCGTCCGTCAGGCTGGCGCTGGCCTGCGTGTTCGTGCTGTTCTTGCTTGGTACCGGTCACCAGATGTTGCGCCCGCGCCAGCGGCATGAAAAGTCAGCAACACTTCGGTAATTTTTACAGTTGAGGATGAGTCTGGCGGCGGTGCTATTCCAAGCCATTGAAACCAAAGCGTATTTTTTCCTTGGCATGGACATTGCTGGTTTTCCGGCAAAACAAAGCGCGAACAGCAGTCTGTTGCCCAGGAGACCCTCATGAACTCGTCCGCGAACAACCCGCCGATCCCCCTGTGGAGAATCAACCGGTCCGTACTGTTAGGCATGTGCCTGATTGCACTGACTGCCGTGCTGTTTTACGGACCGGTTCTGCTGCTACTGTGGCGCGAGCTGGAGTGAGGTTGAGCCTGCTTACAGCCGTCCACGCAGTTCGAGCGCGATCGCACGCGGCTTGCTCACATAGCTGTAAGGCGAGCCGACGACCGAACCGAGCGTGCTGATCGCGATGGTTTGCCGGTTGGTGAGGTTCGTCACGACCGCGCCCACGTCCCAGTTGCCGGACGGCGCCGTCCAGCCGAGGCGCACGTCGACTTTCTCGCGCGCCGCCCCGGTATCGACGCTGCCGTCGGGGTTGCACGTTCCCTGCGCCCGCGTGTCAGCATTGCAGCGCCGTTCACCGATGTAGCCGAGCATCACGTTGAAGTCCGCCGTCCCGGTCCACAGCGCCCAGCGCGCAGTGGCGCCGGCACTGGCGCTCAGGCGCGGCGCGCCGGCCGGCTGGCCGTCCAGCCGGACACCGGACGGCGACACGTAATGCGCATAAGTCTGGTCGATGTAGGCCAGCGCGCCGTTCAGGCGCCAGATCCGGTTGAGCGTCCACTGCGCGCTCAGCTCGGCGCCCGTCGCGCGCTGGTCGCTGTTGACGACCTGGTAGCTGGGCACGCCGGCGCCGGCATTGGCCGCCACCAGGGTCAGGCTTTGCAGATTGGTGAAGTCGTAATGGAAGATCGACGCCTCGTAGGACAGGCCCAGCGCACGCACCCGCCCCTTGATGCCGATCTCCGTATTCGTCACCAGTTCCTCGTCGTAATAGCCATTCACGCCGAGGGCATCGAAACCGCCGGCCAGATAGCCCTTGCTCCACGAGCCGTACACCATGTGGTCCCGCGTCAGGTGGCGGTCCAGCACGATGCGCGGGCTGAAGTTATTCCAGCTCCTCGATGCCGGGAACGGGCTGGTGCTCGATACGGTGTTGTTGAACTCGACGTTGCGTGCCACCACGGCCTGCAGCGATGCCGCCTGTTGCGGGGTCAGCAGTTTCAGGGCGACCGCGGCCGGAAACAGCTGTGCTTGCTGCATGACGGCGAGGCGAGCGTCGAGCTCGCTTGCGATACGTGGCGGGTTATACCAGCTGAAGCGCTTGTCGTCGTGCGTGAAACGGCCGCCGACCGTCAGGTTGGTGACCGGGCTCACATGCCAGAGCAGGTCGCCATACACGGCATAGGCGCGGTATTCGCCCTTGTCGTGGATGCTCTCGCGCCACGGCAGGCCGGCCAGGCTCAGCCCTTGCAGCGCCGCGTTGCCGGTGGCACGGCCGATGCCCTGGGCCAGGCCAGTCAGCGTGGCATAGGGCGCGCTGCCGGCGGCATGGCGAATCAGCGTGTCCAGCGACAGCGTCGTCAAGTCCACGTGCTGCGTCTGGGTGGCGCGCTCGCGATAGGCACTGACGCCGCCCACCCAGTCGAGCGCGCCGTTCTGTCCGCTCAACTTGAATTCCTGCTGCCAGGTCGAGTTCGATTCGACGTTGCCGATGCCGATATACGCCGCCGGATTCATCGACCCGTCGTTGTCCTGCCAGTTCTGCGTGTTGAAGTGGCGGTAGGCGGTGATGCTGCTCAATGTCGCATGGCGCAGCGGCGTCGTCACACGCAGCGTGAGGCCGTCGAAGGTGCGCGCCTGCGCATTGGGCCCGGCGTCGTTGGCCAGCGGCTGCCTGCGCGGATCGACCCACGCCGCGGGCCCGCCAAAGTCGATCTTCCCGCCCGTGAGGGAAAACACCGGCGGGCCGGACACACGCATCACCCCGTGTTCCCAGCCGAGGATGGCGTCGGTGTCGTCGCGCCGCCAGCGCACGGTGGCGCGCAGGCCGCGCTCGCCATCGTCGCCCATGCGCTGACCATTGAAGGTGTTGCGGACCCAGCCGTTGTCGCGCTGGTCGACCGCCGAGATGCGCAGCGCCAGTCCCTCGGCCAGCGGGGTGTTGTAGAGCAGTTCGGTATGGACCGCCCCACGCGTGCCGACCCGGACCAGTCCACTCGCTTCGGTCCGCTCGACGGGATCGTTGGTGACAATGGAGATGACACCGGCTGCCGCATTGCGTCCGAACAGCGTGCCTTGCGGACCTTTCAGCACTTCGATCCGCTTGACGTCATTGAAGTTCAGCAGCGATCCACCGGTCTTGCCGACATACACGGAGTCGGTGAAGATGCCGACCGGCGAGTCCGTGCCGATGCCGTAATCCTCGGTACCGACGCCACGCAGGAAAATGATCGGACGGGTGGATTGCAGCGGCTCGACCGACAAGCCGGGGACGAACGCGTCCATGTCGGCCAGGTTGACCACGCCGACATCCCTGAGCGCACTGCCGGCCAGCGTCTGCACGGCGATCGGCACGTTCTGGATGTCCTGGCTGCGGCTCTGCGCGGTGACCGTGACCACCGGCATGGCATCCTGCGCGCGACAGGCCTGCGGCACGCCCGCTGCCGCAACGGTCGTGGTCAGTGCAAGCCTGACGGCATGCCGGTTCATCCCCCGACGCAAATTCCGCTGACTCGATTTCATTATTGCCCCGTGAACCATTCGATCAATGCGATATCCTGATCACAACGGCAAACCTTGGCAAGGCCAATCAAGCGCTTTGCTGCATGTTTTTCTCAGGAAGGAGGCGCGTCGCCAGGCAGGTAACCTGGTCGAAAACCGGTTCCGGGGCGGTATCCAGGATGTCGTGGAACTCGAACAGTTCCTGGCGCTTCGATTCGTGGAAAGTCGAACGAGCCGAGATCGATAATATTGTGCTATTAAAACAATTTCCATGGAGCACGTTTAGACACGTAGCCACTTTACGCCACACGAAGTTCGCCTTCCCTCCTTGCTGAAGTCCCAAATTGGGACTATCATGGAGGTGTGCGAATCCTGTCCCTACCTACCCTTCGGACCTTGTACGAACGACCGGAGTATGCCGACTCTAAGGAGCCACTTCTTAACTGGCATGGCCATGTCCTCAAGGCCAAGTGGCAATCCCCGGCGGACGTCAAAGCCGATTTTGGTACTGCGAGCATCCTGAAAGACGGACGCGTGGTCTTCAATATCGCTGGCAACAAGTATCGCCTGGTCAAGTCCATCAACTATCCGTACGGGATCGTTTTCGTCAAGTTCGTCGGCACGCACAAGCAGTACGACGCCATCGATGCACAAACTATCGAGGGACATCATGGACATTAAGCCTATTCGTACCGAAGCAGACTACCAGGCAGCGCTGCGCGAAGTGGAATCGCTCATGACTGCCGAGTTCGGAACGCCGGAAGGCGATCGTCTGGATGTGCTTGCGACACTGGTCGAAGCCTACGAGGCAAAACACTTCCCGATGGAAGCCGCAGACCCGATCGAAGCCATCAAATTCCAGATGGATCAGAAGGGCCTTACCGTCAAGGATCTCGAGCCGATGATTGGCCGGTCCAACAGGGTGTACGAGGTGCTGAACCGGACTCGTCCTTTGACGCTTCCGATGATCTGGCGGCTGCATAAAGGACTTGGTATCCCAGCCGAGGCTCTTATCCAACCGCCCAAAAGCGCTGCTGCTGTTTGACTCACTGTCGCCAGATCGATCTCGACGTGTTGTGACTTAAACAGTTCGGCCCTCCACGAAAGCCGGGGTGCTTCGGCCCCATCCTATGGTAGGTGTGCCTGTCTTGCGTTGCGTAGGAACGTCCTGTTCTCGCACGGTTCCGTGACGGTTCGCGATTGAGGTGCAGATCAACCTCAACAGGGGTGAATCCATGGTGAAGCGGACTAAACAGGACTGAAGCACCGTTTTGCACGGCTACAGGGCTCATGTGAGCCCATCCGCAACGGCCTGCTAGGCCGCCAAAATGCGACTCTAACTACAGCTCGGTCGATGTCAAATTAAATTTGACTAATAGGCGCATTCTTCAAATGAAACTTACATAAAATCAGCGCAGCATGTTTATTATTTGGAGGCGAGGACGGGAGTCGGACCCGTTTAGACGGCTTTGCAGGCCGTTTTGGCCTTCTGGAATCAAGGAGTTAGCTCTGCACCGCACTTTGCACCGCATGAGTTCGTTAGAACATGTCGTGCAAAAGCAGGCGAAAGCCTTTCTCATGCGACCGGCCGAGTCGCGTAATAGAAGCCAACAAGGAGCAACATGGGCAAGAGAAGATGCGACACGGCCGCAGCCAACGCATACCACCTCGCCCGCCTCCCTTCCGGGAAGCACCCCACCCCGAGCACGATGAGCTGATAGCCCGCAGCAAGATAAAACGCGGCAGAAAAACTGCTGTCGGCAAGCGCCGCCAGAAAACCCTGGAATAGCGTCAGGTTCATCGATTGAATTCCATCATGGCCATGGAACATCAGCGAACGGCATGCATGAACATGACCTCGACGCGATCTGCCTTCCTGTCGCAGTGTCTGGCGCGTGCGGCACCATAGAGCATGGAGTCGAACGTGATCCATTTCGGCGTCAGCATATCCTTGCGCGCGACCGTGAAGTTGGCCTCGCCATCGTGGAAAGCCAGAATGGGGGGTATCTCTTTGCCGTCGCCGCCTTGCGGATTGTAGACTTCGAGCTCAACCTTGCCGCTGGCATCGTCGTAGCCAGCGACTGCTTTGCCGGCCAAGGTAAAGCCGCAGCCTAGGCCCTGCTGATGGTAGGTGTAGTCAAACGATGGGACGCCGCGCGTATCAGCCTTCAGGTTTGCGATGCGCAGGTCGTGGCTGATGCCGCCGAGCTTCTCCGCGAAATGCAGGTCTGCGGCGGTGGACGCGTGCGCCCCGCAAGCAGCAAGCAGGCAGGCAACTCGAATGAGTGTCTTCAGCATGGTTGGTCTCGATAGGGTGATGAGGCGCGCTAGCGGGTCTTGCACGCGGTGACCGGGCCGAATACAAACTCCAGCCTACGCCCGAGCTGGCCCACGCCGTACCAGTTCCGGCTGTCCGACACGATAAATTTCGGCGTATTCCCCAGCACGTCGAGCGTCGTTTCGGCACCCGTGGCGGGATCGATCCACACCAATCCCCGCTTGCCGCCCGAACCTGCACAGGACTGGCGGATCGCCAGCAGGCCCTGCCCCGCAGGCGTGAAGGCTTCCACCTTGCAGAACGCGCTTTTATACGTAACCGCGGGAGTGATCGTGCCGCCTGCATCGACCGCGATCAGCGAAGACGTCCCGCGTGACTGCGAGAGCGAGTACGTCGTCGCCTGATAATCGATCGCGGTCGCGATGTTGTCCGAGGCTGTGACCACCTTATGCTGCGGACGCACGCTCCACAGATACCCGCCGCCCAGTTTAATTTTTGAGTTGGCGTAATAGATGGCGAGGTCGTTCTTCGGAACGATTTTCGGGTAGAAGTCGCCGCCGATGTACCATTGGCTCCCGATGGCCCGCACGGCGGCGAATTGCGTATAGCTGCCGTCTTTCATCATGCGCGTATGGAACTCCAGCGATTCGTCTACGGCCGTGACGAACATGCCGTAATACTCGTTGTTCGCGTCCGTATCCTTGCCAAAGCCGATGACGTCCAACTTGCCATCATGCGCCAGCATATCGATGGCAACCCGGCTTTCGGTAGACACCGGAATCGCAGCGCGCTTGAGTTCGTCGCCACTCCTGCTGTACTTGACCACGTAGACGCGGCCCACGTTGTTCGCCATCGCGTGTGCGGTGTCGGCGTTCGCCAGCACATACACGTTGTTGCCGTGGAACCGGCACGCCACGGCGTACACATTGGCCGTCGCGTCGGGAGGAGGCATCTGCCGGGTCCAACCTGCTTTTTTCCGTACCAGGTCCACCAGCGTGACGGTACTATAGACGGCCGCGCCAGGCTCCTTCACGTACGAGGTGACGACGCAGGCCTGTGTGCCGTCCGGCGAGATGGCGATGTTGTTGATGTCGGACGACGCCGTGAGATCGCCGAGCGGAATGCTGCCGGAGCGCGTAAGTTGCCCGCCTT
Source organism: Massilia sp. Masssp94 (assembly GCF_059491305.1). Taxonomy (NCBI): domain Bacteria; kingdom Pseudomonadati; phylum Pseudomonadota; class Betaproteobacteria; order Burkholderiales; family Oxalobacteraceae; genus Massilia; species Massilia sp. Masssp94. The sequence goes on along the minus strand of NZ_CP168501.1, from coordinate 5,269,762 downwards.
GCGCATGGCCACACGCGATCAACAGGCTCAAGGAGCAGGTGGAAAATCGGTTCATGGCGGCTCCTGTGCACACCGGATTCAACGTCTCGCGGCAGCCGGGTGCACTGCTACCTCCGATATGGTTGCTCGTAGAGACTCTATAAGCGCTTGTGCGCATATGCTAACCAGCGGTGAACGTTGCCTGGGTCGAAATCAGAGCAGCTCCGCAACTCGTCTTATGTCCGTCGTAAGCGACTTGAATCCCATCGATGAGGTGATCAGGATTGCCTTCTACGACCGTACAGTTGTCATGTCCCGGCTTTGGACATGAACATAAATCGCCCACCCGGGCGACCGGAATACCGCCGATGGTATAGTGCTCTGCGGTTACTTTCACCACCTTACCACCGTGGCTGGTTGAATCGCCGAGTCGGATTACGTTAGGCATGAGCAGTATAGATTTGTCGAACTGAATTTACGCACCATACCCTCGGGTGCTTTGACCGGCAGTGGAGTGCTAAGTGAGGCTGTCGTCTGGGCCGGACGCCTTTGGCCGTTGCTGTGCACGATTGTCGTCTGTCGGCTTACCATCAGGTTTCATTTGGTACGCAATCAGGGTCCAGACTGTTGCCACCTCGTGCGTTCGCACATTGCCGCTCAATTTCTGCCAAAGGCTTGGAGCCCCTCGCAACGTCGCAGGAGGCATCAAATCTCCCTGCCTGAAGAATTGCGGCTGAGCGCCTTCGACCGTAGCATGTTCACTACATTGCCAATATCCGGTCTGCGGACAAACCTTCCCTGTGGCGACGAGTTCCCCAAGTGGCACTGCCGGCACGTGAGCGGTGTTGCCGACTTTGTTAACGGTTGACGTTGGACGGAGTCGCAAACTCGTCGAGATCGCCTGCCAGAGCTGTAGAGCGGCTTCATCCGACAGGCTCGAATTGACAGGATTGCCTGGATTCCCCTTGCCTGTCTCGAGCTCGAGCGTGATGTTGGGTGCAAGTACATCCATGCCCTTGCCCGGGCTTTCCCACATGAACGAGTGGGCACTGGTGCCGTTCGACTCCTTCACGCGCACGAGCACTTCGGAGCCCGGTATGCCGTTCAGAGTGCGCGCCTGTTTGCCCAGGTACTTGATGCTGCTGGCGAACTCCATTGCCGTATCGTTCTTCGCATGGCGTGCCAACAAGGACTCCTGGGGCTTGTCCAGCACCGCCGTGTCCAACCGGATTGCGATATCCGGATGCCCCTTGAGGGTCGCGAACATCGTGACGCCTTCGTCAGGTTCCGGAGGCGTCGTGCTGTGGATGATGCCATTCTCTGTACAAAATCCTGGCTCTGCCGGCATGGAGCCTGCAGTCCTCGAGGCGAAGTTCTTTACGAGGTCGTGCACGACCTGCTCATACTTCGGCGAGGCCAGGGATTGCCCTTTGAAGCGATAGAGAAGGTCATCCTTCAGCGCAAACGCTTCGACGGTAATGCCCTCGTCGCCGGTCACGGGCTGCCCGTTCCGCATCCTCGTGACGGCTTTTTCACGACCTGAATACAAGAGCGTCGCCTGCAGGTTGACCCCGTCGACGACCTCGCGCTTTTCCAATGATGGTCTTCCAAGCTCGTTCGTCTCGCCCCCCAACGCCGAGACGCGCTCGGCGATCGCGGCAGCCGCCTTTTGTGCGTCGTATCCCGCCTCCACACTGATCGTGACGCCGTCGACGCGCGCATCGGTAAAGGTGACTTCCGCGTCGGCCGGGAGGTCAACCATCAGTCTGCCAACACATACTGTTTTCGTTTGTTGCATCATTTGTTGTGCCGTCCTTGATTGCTGGCGTTGCGGGGGCGTCTTGCTGGCGACAAGAACTGCCACAAACAGTCCTGCCACGACGATGAACGTGTACCGCGTACGCTTTCCGATCTTCACTTAGCCTCCTGCACGATCTTGCAGATCAGATGGTGGGTCAGACTGAGCATGTGCTTGTTTGCATAACTACCCTGGTGGTCATAGCCAGTGGTGCGAAAAATGCGCCGTACTTTGCCACGTGGCCCGTCGCCAGACTGCTGCGAAACGGTACCGTCGCCGGACGTATCCTGGTCGCCTGGCGTGAACAATATTTCCCATACCGGCAGTTTATAAACCTCAGGCATTTGGATGAACCGGTTTTCGGTTTGCAGCGCCACCATCGGTTTGCCGGCAGGGAGCAGGCTCTTGACGGGATCGGTCAGCGCGCGTTGCTCGTCGGTTACCCAGCGGAACTTGCCAAATGAAGGTTTATCCTCGTCCGCGCCGTAATACGCATAAGTATTCGGGTGATAGTACGTGTCGAGTAGCTTCGTATGGAATTTCTCGGCCTGGGCCACCGCCTTGTCGCATGCACCTTTTACTCCGTCCTTGATCTTGCGATATTTACCAGCAGGATCCGCCAGACTGGGATCGATCAGGCGGAACCACGCGTCATAGTCACGGTACATGTCGCAAACGTTGCTGTGCTGGAGCGCGGCGACGTCTACGATGGTACCGTCCGGCTTTCTGACAGATGCGAACAGCCATGGCGACGGGTAGAGGTGGTTGGGGAGGAGTTCGAGAGGCCCGCATGCTGTAGCCATCGACGGCGTGGTCTTTTCGGGCGTGTCGCCTGCAATGGTCGCGAAACCCTTCATCGTATTACGGTCGTTCCAGCCTGCACCTGGCGCCGATTGTTCCGTTCCGCTGACGATGCGGCGATAGGCCAGTGGTGCGCCGAGCGCAGGCATGACGCCATGAACGACCCCGAGGATCTGGTCGGGAATCAGTTTGGCACATGCCCTTCCGACGAGGCCCCCCATCGAATGGGTAACGATGATGACCTGCTTGCATTCGTGCTTCCGGTCGGCCCAGAACTTGATAATCTCGAGGACCCGGTTCTTGAGCCGCTCGGCCGAGAATTCGTTCGAACGAACCCAGTTATATCCGCACGCGTAGACCGGATACTGGTACTGCGCGAATTTCTCCAACTCCTCTTCGGTCAACGGGGCGAGATCGGCGGCATTCCAGGAGGCTCGATCGTACTTCATGACCTTGTCCCAATAAGGACGCGGCTGGCGCTTCCTATTCGGGACGCCCGGAAGAAACGTGCTGTTCAGATTGGTTTGCAACGCAGCCAGCAAGGGGCCGTAGCTGTCCGCGTGGACCTCTCCCCACCAGCGTGTGCGCAGGTGCTCGATTGTGATGCCCTCGGCGCCGTCGGGCAGCGTCACCTGGCCAGAATCGTCCACTTCGAGTGTGTCGCCGTCCAGTATGCGCTGACGTTGCGCTGGGTTACGGTCCTTCCATACCAGCAAAGCCTTCACCTTCTCGGTCAGCCCGTTCGGCGGTCGCCACGCTGGGCTACCCGCCGACAATTCCCCATTCTGGGGCTGCTTTTTGTTCGTTGTCGCGCGCAGGTTGCTGCCCATGATACCGGGTACGACGATAACGGGAATCACCTTGCTTGACGGAATAGCGATGCCACCGATCGTGGTCATTGCCTCGGGCGTGAGTACGCTCATGCCCTTGAGAATGCCGTCATCGCCGACAATCGGGTCAGGGAGACGGCGGAATGGTTCTGTCATGACTGTTGTTTGATTTCGATTGATTACGACGCATCGCCATGTGGCTCGATAAAGATCTGCACTTCGCCCATGGACGTCGATCGCATCAGTTCAGTGCGTCCCTCAGCGTCGGTCTTTCCTGAGATTTCCTGGCCGTCGGACAGGATGGCGCGGTAGCTCCGGCGTGCTACCGGCAAGCCGGACTGCTGGTCGAACAGGACGATCCGTTCGTTGGTCCTGATGTCACTGGTCGGCAGCGTCATCGCCGCGACCGAGCCGCCACCGCCGGTCACATGGGCGAATTTGGCAGACTTGATCGTGTGGTTCGCACTGCACTGGTGCACGATCTCGTCATTGCCGAGGTCGACCTGCGCCCCCTTGGCGACCACGCGTACCTTCGGCGCCTGCAGCACGATTTCGTCGGCGGCACTCAGGACGATCCGTTTCGCGGACGTGATTTCGATATCGTCCTTGTGGGTCTGGATTTCCATCTTGCCGGACGCGGCGACCAGTTTCATGCCGAGCTTGTGAGCAAACATGCTGACGGTCTGGGCTGCGCGCACCAGGAACGTACTGCCTGTACTCACCTGGGTCGTGCCCACACTGATGAGGTCAATCTGGCTTTGCGCGCCCACCAGTACGTTGTCCTGGCTACCGATGGCGACGCCCGCCGGGGCGCTGACGGCGACCATCGGCATTCTGCCGCCGGTACCATCCGGGTCGACATTGGTACCGGCCTCCCATTCGTTGAGCCGCTTGACGAGGTCCTTGAGCTTCGCGGCCGGTGTCGGATCCGCATGGTGCGTCTCAGCTAACTGCGACAGTTGCTGCTGGACGCTCTGGAGCACCTCGGTCAGCCCCAACAGCGCCTCCCGCTGCAGCAACGCGCCGTCAGCACTGCGCTGGCCGTCCGCACTGATGAACACGCCGGATTTACCGCGTACGGATACGGCGCCGTCCGAACGCAGTTCGGCGCCCTCTCCGCGGGCGCCGCCGTGTCCGTTCTGGCGCGGGTGAGTCAGCCATCCGAGGTTCAGCTGGCTATGACCATGTTCGCTCGCGAGCTGGCTGCTGATCTCTCCGGGCGTGTCGTCGAACCGTAGCTGGTTGTAGCGCATGCCCTTGACTTCCTTGCTCTTGATGCCGGCAAGGAAGCGGTTTCCGGGCAATTCCCCGACGTGACTGAAGGCCGGCGGCAAGGGCCTGCCATACATGCTGCCCACGACGACCGGCTTGTCCGGGTCGCCGCCGAGGAAGTCCACCAGCACCTCGTCCCCGACGCGCGGCAAATGCATGCTGCCCCATTTATCGCTCGCCCAAAAGCTGGCGACACGCACCCAAGCCGAGTCGCGATCGCTGTTCGAGGCACCGGGACCGGACCCGTGGTCTTGTTCGCGCGTTCCGAGAAAACGCAGCTTGACGCGGCCCATCGCATCGCAATGCACCTCTTCGCCAGGGGGGCCGACAACGACGGCACTTTGCAACGTCACGCGCGGCAGGTCCGTGCGCGGATCGAATGCAGGAACGATGGGAATACCGCGCCGCACGCACGAGAACCGGTTCGTGTAGCGCATCTCGCGTCGTTCACTCGCACCGAAAAGTTCGGACGCGGCACGCCCGTTTTCCCAGCCATTCACGGCAAACAGGCGCTGCACAACTTCATCGGCCGTCGTCGGTAAATTATTTTCCGCGCTGACCCATAATTCCGTCAGCACGAATTCGCGCTCGTCTTCCGGATGCGAATCGATCTCAGGATGCCCATCCAGACTGAACTACTCTCCGACACACAAGTCACGCACACCGCCTTCGCCATGGAAACACTTTGATTCGTATTCGTGCCTCTGGATACGCAGTTCTCCGAGCCGCTTGTAATCTGCAACATCATCGCCCGCATGCGGGGGATCGACGAGGTAGTCGTCTAAGCTAAAGGCGAACTGGGTGCCGACTTCGCCGAGGCGCATCACGGTCGGTGCCTGGACGGACATCAATGCGCCTGTCTTGTAGTCCCAGCTCTGCCGGCTGACGCTGCCACTCCTCAGCGTTCGCGTTGCGCTCCAGTGATAAATGCTGTCGGACGTCAGCGTGGCGAGGTCATTGTCGAATCGGATTGCGCCCGCTTCATTGCGGCCGAGGACGTACGGAGAATCGAACAGGACCAGCGTGTGCGCCGGCGTCCGGTCGGTGCCGGTTTCGCTTGCAGCACCCGGGCGGATAAACCAGGAAATACCGCGCCGTTTCCACAACCGGCGTAAAAATGCAGCATCCGATTCGTTGTGCTGCATTGTGAATTCACGGGAGGGATAAGCGTTGCCTACGCCGGAAAAATCGATATCCAGCACCCTTGCCAGCACTGGATTCATCGCCCGCCATTCGTTGATCAAGGCTGCGGACAAATCGATCTCATTGACATTGCGGAAAACACGTGTGTTCACCCGCTGCTCCATCAATGCCAGTGAATCCCGAACAACGAGGTGATAAGTGGCAAGTCCGCCATCACTCTGCCCCGCCGCCGCTTCCGCCACGATGCCGCAAACGGAACGCAATTGTCCGCGATCGGTGACGAATTGCAGCTCGATCGGCAGGGCAATTAAATCTTTGAGAGGTAACGTGGCGTGCGACGATACGCAATAAAGCCGATATTCCAGGCCGCCGCACAACTGTTCGTGCCCATCTGCTTTTTTAACGAGCAGAACATCGTCAAAAACGTTTTCCGGGCCGGCAAGTCTCAGACGGATGGGGCGATGTGCTTCGCTCAAACCCGACACTAAATTACCCAACTCGTTGAAAAGCGACCTACCTGTTCCGTCGAGGCTCTCGAACATATATTCCCGCAAACAATTGTTGAGTGACAATAACTGGGAAACGATCTGCTGCAGTGGCAGCGGAAATGATTGTTACGTCACGCGGGCGTACGATATCACAACAGAATGTGGGGATTTCTCTCGGAAATTCACAGTTCGCAAGACGCAAACGATCCGGCGGAACCGGGCAACGGCCAGTCAGGTGCAACCGTTTTCGAGCAAATGAGGATGGGGAAAACGTTCTTATGCGACCGGCCGAGTCGCGTAGTAAAAGCCGGCAAGCAGGAACATAGATGTCTAGACTCGTGGGATCATGTACCCATCCGTAGCTGGCCGCTCTTCAAGGCCAGGAACGTTTTGCGTACACCGTTCCAATCCGATCTTTCACTGGCGACACGATGGCCCAGGTACTGCACAGCCAAGCTCGCACCACCCACCTGATCCGTGAGGAAATCAGGAACTCAAGGCTGCCGCAAGCAAAATTGGCCAGGCTGTGCAACGTCTCCCGCCAGACCATCCGGAAATGGCAAGATCGGGATTCCTCGGAAGACAAGTCGCACGCGCCCATCAAGATGTACACAACTCTGTCTCCCGAACAGGAGCTCATCGTTGTGGAGCTACGTAAGACTCTCCTGCTACCGACGGACGACCTGCTGGCGGTCACACGCGAGTTCATCAATCCCGCAGTCTCGCGTGCCGGCCTCGGGCGCTGCCTGCGCCGCCACGGCGTCTCCGACCTGCGCGACCTGGTCGAGCAGGAAGGCGCTGCCCCGGCTACGAAGAAGACCTTCAAGGACTACGAGCCGGGCTTCGTGCACATTGACATCAAGTACCTGCCGCAGATGCCGGACGAAACGGCAAGGCGCTATCTGTTTGCTGCCATCGACCGCGCCACGCGCTGGGTTTTCGTCGAACTGTATGCCGATCAAACCGACGGCAGCAGTGTCGATTTCCTCACCAAGGTCCAGCATGCCTGCCCGGTCAAGATCGTCAAACTGCTGACCGACAACGGCAGCCAGTTCACCGACCGCTTCACGGCCGGCGGCAAAAAGAAGGAGCCCAGCGGTTCGCACGTGTTCGATCGGCTGTGCAAACAGTTCGACATCGAGCACCGCCTCATCCCACCTCGCCACCCGCAGACCAACGGCATGGTGGAGCGCTTCAATGGCCGCATCAGCGACATCGTCAACCAGACCCGTTTGGGCTCAGCTGCCGAACTGGAATCGACGCTGCGCAATTACGTCAAGATCTACAACCACAGCATTCCGCAGCGAGCGCTCAAGCATAAAACACCCATTCAGGCACTCAAGGAATGGAATGAAAAACGCCCTGAATTATTCAGGAAACGCGTCTATAACCAGCCGGGTCTTGACAACCCATGGCGGCGCCAGCATCGCTGCTGTTGACGGCGTTGAACTTGCTGCCATCGATGGCGACCACCCAGCTGCCGGCACAATACAACGAACTGGCGGCAAACATCGCGACGGAAGTTCGCTGTCGCCATGAAGTCGGGGCTCAAGCGCTGCATCAGCCACATCAATTCGATGTTGCGCTGGGCTTCATCCGCAGATGTGCGTCGATTTAGGAAAAGCCTTCTCGAGTATCGCCAGAGGCGACGCACACGACATCGGCCGACAACACTTTGCCTTCATCAGCTGCCTTGCCGATCAGCATGTGAATCGCACGCTGGCTGGGCGTGGTTTGACGTCGTCCGGAAGGCACCTGCAATGCCCCACAGCGCAAGATATGCATTCGATAATACATTTTCTAATGTCGAAGGTTTGCTATGCGCCGGCGTCAACTACACGATGCGGCAAGCCTTAATTCGTCGTGAATTGCTGACGTAGATCAGCGCCAATGCGCTGATCTGACAGAATGCTGGAGGCGAGGACGGGAGTCGAACCCGTCTAGACGGCTTTGCAGGCCGTTTTCGCTCTTAGGAATCAAAGGGTTAGCTCTGCACCACACTTTGCACCACATGAGTTCGTCGCATTCGAGGTGCAGAGCCCCAGGCGTGGCTTCGGCCTGCGCTTCGTTCGCGACTTGCTTGGCAAGCTGCTTGGCGGCTTGAACTGCAAGCGTCTACGATCCCTGCTTCGACACCGCCAACGCGACATTCACGCAGCAATTACGGCTCGACTATTACTCTAGACCAGAGCAGGGTCGATCGGATCGCGCCGGTAAAACGTAAGGTCCGGGCAAGGCATACATACCTAATCCCTACCTCGATCAGTGTCTGTAGTCTTAGAGAGCCGACCTCTGCCATCTTGTTCAGCACGATTCTATGCTCCACCGCGACTGGTCCAGTCTGTCACATCATGAGTTCGGCCGGCGAACGGAGTTAGGGGCCAAACGGCTCAGCGATGGGCAAGCTGCCGCCCGGTCGAGCATCTTGATCATCGTTCCGCGTACCCGCAGCACAGCCGTATGTAATTGCGGAGGCATCGGCCTTCCTAATCTAGCGCGCCAGGCCGAGTTCGCCATTCGCCACCCGCGCCTGGCGCCCCGCTTTGTCGGCCCGCCGCGCCATGCTCTGCAGGTCGAGCGGGCGCGTGAGCCGGTGGCGCGCCAGCGCCGCGCCGCCTACCGCGACCACGTCCGCGCCGAAGCGCGAAGTGCGGATTTCCGGCGCGGTCAGCATCGCGGCATCCGCGTACTCGCCCAGCACCCGCCGCGCCGGCTCGATCAGCGTGTCGCCCAGCCGCACTGCCGGTCCGCCGATGACGATCGCCATCGGGTCGAAGCTGGCCCAGAGGTTGTTGAGCAGGACGCCGAGCTGGCGGCCGGCTGCGTCCACTGCGGCGCAGGTGGCCGGGTCGCCGTCGACCACGCGGCGGAACAGCCGGTCCAGCGCGGGATGGCTGGGCAGTTCGGCGCCTAGCAGCGCGCCTAGGCCGATCAGGGCATCGGCGCAGCCGCGCCTGCCACACGAGCACAGCGGCCCGCCGGCCTGCAGGATCGCGTGGCCCGCTTCGCCGGCAAAGCCGTGCAGGCCGGTCAGCAGGCGGTCGTTGACGATCACGCCGGCGCCCACGCCATAGCCGATTGACAGATAAATCAAGGGATCGGTGCTGGCCTGGTCGCCGAATTCGAACTCGCCCAGCGCGGCGACGTTCGCCTCGTTCTGCATGTACAGCGGCAGGCCGTCCAGCGGCGAGCCCTTGGCGTGGGCCTGGACGATCCCGGCCACGTCCACGTCACGCCAGCCGAGGTGGGGCGCGTGGTGCAGCAGACCCAGCGCCTCGTCGACGGCGCCGTGCAGGCCGATGCCCACGCCGAGAATGGGGCGCCCGAGCCGTTTCGCCAGCTTCGCGAGCGCGAGCGCGGCCAGCCGGATGCACGACGTGGGGTCGCCCGGATCCTCGTACGTGAGGATGCGCGTGTCGAGGACTTCGCCCAGCAGGTTCGTCGCGACGACGCGGGCTTCGTCCACGCCCAGTTCGGCGCCGAGCAGAGCCAGGCGCGACGGATCGAGATGCAACGGCGTGGCACGCCGGCCGACTTCGCCCGTCACGAGCAGCTCGCTTTCGGTGAGCCAGCCTTCGTCGACCAGTGCGCGCACGAGCAGGCTGATGCCGGCCTTGGTCAGGCCCAGCACGTCGGCCAGCGCCGCGCGCGACAGCCCGGGCTGGGTGCTCACCTGGCGTACGACGGCCATGCGGTTCAGTTGTTTGAGGAGTTGCTGGTCACCGGTAACTTGCATGGGCTAAGAAAATCAAGTGGTTGTGATGATTATGCAACGGGTTGGAAAAATTTGTTGGTCATGCAAACTGCATATTTGCAACATCTTTCCGTCTCGCAACGCAAAGTTTCACGGCCCGGTCATCCTCATCGTATTGGATGAAGTGATTGATTTAATTATGAAATCGATTTCTCGCGTACGTACCGACATCAATGTACGTATGTTACGTAATCCCCGCTTTCACGATCAAAACTGTGTCCCGCCGTGGTGCACCGACGCTCATTGTTGAGGCAAACATTTGGTTTGATCGATTGACCAAAATATTTAGTGTCATTAATCTACGGGAAATGATGTCCGCTATCAATGATAAATAAGGCAACAAAGCGACGGCTGCCGCAGCCGCCGCAGCGGACAACAGACCCCGCCGGCAATGACCCGATGCGGGCCGCCAGGTTGTAGCACCACCAGTACGGACGCCGCCGCCCGTCGGGTCCGGCGTTTTTTCGAGAGACGAGAGGAGACACAGTGCAACACACCAAGAGGGTTTTTTCCCATCACCTGAACACCAGGCATCGCCTGATCAGCCTCGCCGTTGCGAGTGCCTGTGCCGGCCTGGTTGCGCCGGCCCAGGCGCAGGATACGGGCGCCGCCAACGGCATCGCCGCGCCGACCGACCAGACGGGGTCCACGCCCGTGCAGGGCGTCGCGACGAATACCGTCGTGGTGACCGGTATCCGGGCCAGTATGCAGTCGACGCTGAACCTGAAGAAGAACTCCGATGGTATCGTCGACGGTATCGTCGCTGAAGACATCGGTAAATTCCCGGACACGAACCTGGCCGAGTCGCTGCAGCGCATCACCGGCGTGTCTATCGACCGTCAAAATGGCGAAGGCCAGAAGATCACGGTGCGCGGCATGGGCCCCGACTTCAACCTGGTGCTGTTGAATGGCCGTCAAATGCCGACGGCTGACCTGAACGACGCGAACGGCCGCTCGTTCTCCTTCGACAACCTGGCGTCGGATGCCATTTCGCAGCTGCAGGTCTACAAGACCAGCCGCGCCCAGGATCCGTCCGGCGGCATCGGCGCCACGGTCAACATCATGACCGCGCGTCCTCTCGACCAAAAGGGCACCGTGGCGAGCGTTGGCGTCAAGGGCGTGGTGGACCAGTCGAGCCAGAACCTGCCCGACTTGCTGAAGGGTAAGCGCGTTACGCCTGAAGTTTCCGGCATCTTCAGCACCGTCAGCAAAGATGGGATGTGGGGCTTTGGCGGCAACGCCAGCTACTCGAAGCGCGACTCGGGCTTGAATCGTGCCCAGATCGCCAATGGCTGGATCGGCCCCTACAAAGGTTCGGATGTGATTGACGGCTCGACCTTGCCGCAGCCCGGTGCGCCCGTCGGCAGCGTAACGAACCGTCCAGGTCCGAACGATCTGTATGAGCGCCCACAAAACTTTGGTTACCAGGTCAACGGTCTCGAGCGCGAGCGTGTGAATGGCCAGGCCGTGCTGCAATTCCGTCCGGTCAAGGAACTGACCGCGACGCTTGATTACACCTTCGCGCAGAACAAGCTGCACACCCGCCGCGCCGAGATGAGTGTCTGGTTCGCCCAGACGCCGACCTCGACCAGCACCTGGCCGGGTGGCAGCAACCAGGCGCCCTTGACTTACTCGGAAGTGTACAACACGCCGCAGGACATGTCGGTCATCTCAGCCGACTATGCCACCAAGAACACGCTGAATTCGGTCGGCTTCAACACTGTCTGGAAACCGAAATCCGGCCTGAGGTTCACGCTCGACGCCCACTCGTCGAGCGCCGAATCGAAAGCCGACAGCCCATGGGGCAGCAGCAATCAGCTGAGCAACGCCAGCTTCAGCCGCGGCAGAACCTCGATTGACTTCACCCACGAGCTGCCGATCCTGGGCATTGACGGCACCAACGTGGCCGCCGAGCCGATCCAGGCAACCGGTTCGCAGTTCTCCAACACCTACGTCAAGTCGACCGTCAAGCAGTTGCAGTTGAGCGGCGAGTGGAAGGTGGCCGAAGCGTCGAACCTGAACTTCGGTGTGGGCTATACCGACGTGAAAAACCGCTCGACCTCATCGCTCGTGCAGAACAACGGATGGTCGGGCTTGACCAACAAGAACGACTATCCCGCCAGCCTGTTCTCGAAGAGTGACACCGCCAGCTACTTCGACCAGTTCGGTGGCGACGGCGCGGCCGGCATGTTCAGGGACTTCTACACGGCCGATTTCGGCGCACTGCGCGCGGCAACCGCCGCCGCCGCCACCAAGCCTGGCTATGTCAGTAACGACGGTCTGAAAACGCAAGCAAGCTTCCTGCCGAATTTCGCCACGACCGACAGCGACCAGCGTCTGGAGGAAAAAACGACGACGGCCTACGTGGCCTTGAGCCAGGACTGGGAGCTGGCCATTCCGGTCCACACCTCGGTCGGCCTGCACTTCGAAAAAACCAAGGTCACTTCGGTGGCCCAGGTGCTCCCGGCGACGGGCGTGACCTGGATTTCGCAGAATGAGCTGCCGCTGACCTTTGCCGGTACCGCCTACTCGAACACGCATGGCTCCTATAGCAACGTGTTGCCAAACGTGAATGCCGACTTCGACGTGACCTCGAACTTCAAGGTGCGCGCCGGCGCCGGCGTCACCATCAGCCGCGCCCGTTACAACGAGCTGCAGGGCGGCCTGAACATCGGCACCGGTTCCGACTACTATCTGGGTGGCACTGCTGCGACGGGTAATCCGAGCCTCAAACCGGTGAAGTCGAAGAACCTGGACTTGTCTTTCGAATGGTACTTCACCCAGCACAGCGTCGCCTCGCTGGGTCTGTTCAACAAGAAGTTGACTGACTACACTGCCCAGAGCCAGGTCCTGGAAAACCAGTACGGCATCCATACCCCGATCGGCGGCGGGTACTATAAAGCCGCCCTGGCGACTGGTGGTTGCACCGTCGCGGACACCAACTGCATCCGTAACTACATTCTCAACAACTACAACGGCCAACCTGGCGTCACGAAGACCGGTGTGAACTCCGTTGGCAATGCCACCGGTGTGATCACGGGCATCCCGAGCGACCCGCTGATGCAGTTCAGGACCTCCAGCTTCGTGAACTCGCAGCCGGCCAGCTTGCATGGCGCCGAATTGGCCGTTCAGCATATGTTCGGCGAGACCGGCTTTGGCGTTCAGGCGAACTACACCTACGTGACCTCGCCATTGAAATACAAGAACGACCAAACCACCGATCAGTTCGCAATCCTGGGTCTGAGCAATTCGGCCAACCTGGTGGGTATCTATGAAAACTTCGGTTGGACGGTACGACTCGCCTACAACTGGCGTGACTCCTTCCTGGCGTCGAAGACCGATGGCGGCGGACACCTGGATCCGGTGTACACCGCCTCGTATGGCCAGACCGACCTGAGCGTGGGCTATGCCGTGACCAAGAACCTGAACGTGCTGTTCGAAGGGATCAATCTGACCAATTCGACGCAACGTCAGTACGGCCGCACCAAGAGCCACTTCCTGAACGCAACCCAGACCGGCCCACGTTACATGGTTGGCGCACGTTACACGTTCTGATTGCTGAAGTCGGCACTTGATAAGTGAGCAGGTCCTGAAGCAGGCCGTGGTGACGACCATGGCCTGCTTTTTTCTTGCTACACTGAATCGCTACACTACTTACTGGATGGAACTCGCGTGCGTAGTCAACCCCTGGAAAAGGTCGTGATCGTCGGTGGCGGCTCGGCCGGCTGGCTGACCGCCGCGCTGGTCGCGGCAGCGCATCAGACCCCTGCCGGCCCGGCCTTGAAGGTGACCCTGATCGAATCGCCCGACGTGGCGCCGGTGGGCGTCGGCGAGGGAACCTGGCCCAGCATGCGTGAGACCTTGCGCCGCATCGGCGTGTCCGAGAACGATTTCTTCCGCGCCTGTGACGCCTCGTTCAAACAGGGCTCGCTGTTCGTCGGCTGGGTCGACGGCAGCGATGACGACGCGTATTACCACCCGTTCGAACTCCCCTACGGCTATGGCGAAACCCATCTGGCCGCGAGCTGGCAGCGCCAACACGGCGCCGTGCCGTTTGCCGATCTGGTCAGCGTCCAGCCGCACCTGTGCCGCGCCGGCAGGGCGCCCAAGCAGGCGACGACGCTGGAGTTCGCCGCCGTGGCCAACTATGGCTACCACCTCGACGCCGCCAGGTTCGGCCTGTTCCTGCGCCGCCACTGCACCGAGAAACTCGGCGTGGTCCACGTGGCGGACCATGTGGTGGCGGTCCATGCGCACGATGACGGCGACATCGCCTCGGTGCAGACGGCGCTGGGCGGCGCCATCGAGGGCGATCTGTTCATCGATTGCAGCGGCTCGCAAGCGCTCTTGCTGGGCAAGCATTACGGCGTGCCCCTGCTGCCGCAAGGGCATATCCTGTTCAATGACCGCGCTTGCGTGGTCCAGCTGGGCTATCCGGAGCCGGCCAGCCCGATCGCATCGCAGACCCAATCGACGGCGCAGGAAGCCGGCTGGATCTGGGATATCGGCTTGCCGACCCGGCGCGGCATCGGCCATGTGTATTCGAGCGCCCACACCAGCGACGCGCAGGCCGAGCAGGCCTTGCTGGCCTACGTCGAACGCAGCGACGGTGGCGCACCGATGCTCACCGCGCCGCGCAAGCTCGGCTTCGAGCCCGGCTACCGCGACCATTTCTGGCATCGCAACTGCGTGGCCATCGGCCAGTCGGCCGGATTCATCGAGCCGCTCGAGGCGTCGGCACTGGCGATGGTGGAGTTGTCCGCCACCATGCTCAGCGACGGCATGCCGGCCAACCGCGCCGTGATGGACATCGTCGCCAAACGCTTCAACGATGCCTTCACCTACCGCTGGGAACGGGTGATCGATTTTCTCAAGCTGCATTATGTGCTCAGCCGGCGCAACGCCAGCCAGTACTGGCGCGATCACCGGGCGGCGGCATCGATTCCCACGCGCCTGAACGAGTTGCTCGCGCTCTGGCGCACGCAGCCGCCGTCGCGCTACGACCTGCATCGGATCGAAGAGCTGTTTCCCGCCGCCAGTTATCAATACGTGATGTACGGCATGGGGCTGGTGCCGGAGGTGGACCGGCGGATCCGCCACTGCGAGCACGCCGATCTGGCCGACGGCTACTTCCGCCAGGCGGCCGCAATGACCCGCAAGATGCTGGCGGGGCTGCCAGGCAACCGCGAACTGATCGGGCATATCGTGCATCACGGCATGCCGATCAGGTAGTCAATGACATTTGAATGAAGAGGCAAGCAATGACCCACCGTGTTTTGTTGAACAACGTCGAACACAAAGACCTGAAAATCATTCTTGGCCGCGGCACCCGGTTCGGTGACGGCGAGACGATCTGCCCGACCTTCCCGGCCGAGTTTCGCAATGTGCTGGCCCACTATCCGATCGTGTTCCGCGAGACCGGCAACGAACAGCGCTACGAACCGGTGGCGCTGTTCGGTTTTGCGGAGGGCGAGAACCTGTTTGCCGGCGCCGATGCCTGGGATGCGCTGTACGTGCCGATGGCCGTGGCGCGCCAGCCCTTCTCGATGGGACTGCATGGCGACGGTCTGCTGGTGCATGTCGACCTCGATCATCCAAAAGTGAGCACGACCACCGGCTATCCGCTGTTTCTCGAATACGGCGGCCAGAGCGAGCTGCTGGAACAAGTCAACAGCCTGCTGCTGGCTTTGCACGAGGGGCTGCAGAGCAACGCCGGCTTTGTCGCCGCGCTGCTCGACCATGACCTGATCGAGCCGCTCACGCTCGACATCGAATTGAACAACGGCTCGCACAACCAGCTGCTTGGCTTTTCGGCGATCAACGAGGAAAAGCTTGCTGCGCTCGACGGTGCGGCGCTTGCGCACCTGCATCGGCACGGCTACCTGATGGCTGCCCATCAGATGGGTGCATCGCTCGTCCAGCTGCGCGAGCTCATCGAGCGCAAAAACCAGCGCGTTGCGGTCGATGGCTAAACCGATGCGCGAGATCAGCGGCGCGACACCGGGCGCGCTGACTGACGCCATTCTCACTGCGACCGAGCCGCTGGTGCTGCGCGGCCTGGTCGCAAGCTGGCCGCTGGTCAAGGCCAGCCTGCGCTCGCAGCGCGAGGGCATCGCCTATCTGCGCCGCTTCTACCGGGGCGAGGTGGTCCGTGCACTGATCGGTCCGCCCGAGATCGCGGGGCGCTATTTTTATAACGACGACATCAGCGGATTTAACTTCGACGCCGTCAACGCCAGGCTCGACGCGATCCTCGATCAAGTGCTCGAACACCTCGATGACCCGTGTGCGCCGACTTTTTATGTCGGCTCGACGACAGTGGACACCTGCCTGCCAGGCTTCCGGGACGAAAACGATCTCGACCTGGGCGATCGCGATCCGCTCGTCAGCGTGTGGACTGGCAACCGTTCGCGCATTCCCGCGCACCAGGATCTGCCCGATAACCTGGCCTGTGTGGCCGCCGGGCGTCGCCGCTTCACCTTGTTCCCGCCCGAACAGTTGAGCAACCTTTACATCGGGCCGCTCGATTTTGCGCCGGCCAATCAGCCCATCAGCCTGGTCGATTTTCATCGGCCGGACCTGGTGAAATTCCCCAGGTTTGCCGAGGCCATGGCGCATGCGCAGGTTGCTGAATTGCTGCCGGGCGACGCCATCTTCATGCCCAGCATGTGGTGGCACCATATCGAGGGGCTCGACAGTTTTAACGTCCTGATCAACTACTGGTGGCGCCAGTCGCCAGGCTATATGGATGCCCCGGTCAATACGCTGATGCACGCCATCCTGACGCTGCGCGAACTGCCGCCGCCCCAGCGACTGGCATGGCAAGAGGTGTTCCGCCACTACATATTTGAAGCGGACGGCAGTGAAGCGGCGCATATCCCGGAACCGGCGCGCGGGGTCCTCGGTCCGCTCGATCTCGACAAGGCGCGGTCCATGCGCGCCGCAATCATGCAGAAACTAAAACGTTAGCAGGAGACACCCCATGCAACAGAACAATCCGGAAAATATCGGCAGGAAGCCCGTGCGGCGCGTGGTCATCGCCGGCGGCGGCACAGCCGGCTGGATGGCCGCTGCCGTCATCTCCAAGATCTTGGGCAAGACACTGGACATCACGCTGGTCGAATCCGACGAGATCGGTACCGTCGGGGTCGGCGAGGCGACAATTCCCAGCTTGATTCAGTTTCACCAGTTGCTGGAACTGAACGAAGCCGACGTCATGCGGGCAACCCAGGCGACCTTCAAGCTGGGCATCAGCTTCGAGAACTGGCGCGCGCCGGGCGAGGACTATATCCACTCGTTCGGCTTGACCGGCGTCGACCACTGGACTGCGGGCTTCCAGCATTTCTGGCACAAGGGCCGCCAGCGCGGCCTGGCCAGTGACTTCGGCGACTATTGCCTGGAATTGAGGTCGGCCCAGCTTGGCCGCTTCGCGCATCTGCCGAACGACGTCATGAATTACGCTTACCATCTCGACGCGACCTTGTACGCCAGGTTCCTGCGCAAGTACAGCGAAGGTTTCGGCGCCAAGCGGGTGGAAGGCAAGATTGACCAGGTGATGCTTGACGCCGCCAGCGGCTACGTGACCGGGCTCAAGCTCGGAAACGGCGCCTTGATCGAAGGCGATTTGTTCATCGACTGCACCGGCTTTCGCTCGCTGTTGCTGGGCCAGACCATGGGGGTGGAATACGACGACTGGTCGCAATGGCTGTTTAACGACACCGCCATCGCGGTGCAGACTGAATTGATGGGCGAACCGGTGCCGATGACACGTGCGATTGCGCACGGCGCCGGCTGGCAGTGGCGGATCCCGCTGCAGCACCGGGTTGGCAATGGCCACGTATTCTCCAGCAAGTATATGGACGGCGAGGAAGCCATGCAGATCTTGCTCGACAATCTGCAAGGCGAGCCGCTGACGCAGCCGCGCATGATCAAGTTCAAGCCAGGCCAGCGCAAGCAATCGTGGAAAGGCAACGTCGTCGCCATCGGCCTGTCGAGCGGCTTTCTGGAACCGATCGAGTCGACCAGCATCCACCTGATCCAGCGTAATCTGATCCGTTTGATGCAGATGTTCCCGGCCGACGGCATCTGCCGCTCCGACATCGACGAGTTCAACACCCAAGTGCAAAGGGAGATCGCCCACATCCGCGATTTCATCATCCTGCATTACAAGGTGACCAGTCGCGCCGATACCCCATACTGGGAAGCTGCCAGGAACATGGAAGTGCCGGCATCGCTGCAACACCGCATCGACCTGTTCCGCGAAACCGGACGGGTGTTCCGCACCGAGGGTGAGTTGTTTACCGAGTCGTCGTGGCTGCAAGTCATGCTGGGCCAGGGCATGATGCCCGAGCAGCATCACCAGTCGGCCGACCTGATGGGCGATGCCGAGCTGTCGCAGTTCCTGGGCTCGATTCGCCAGAAGATCGAAAGGACGGTCCAGCAGTTGCCATCGCATCAGGCTTACGTCCAGCGGTTCTGCCGCGCAGAGAGGCCGAGCTGACCCTTTTAATTCGGAGCCGCCCATGTTCAACCCAAATCCCTCGATGAGTAAAGTCGCGCTGAGCGATGGCCGTTCTTATGTAGTCGTTGACAATATCCTGCGCGATCCCATGCAATTCATCGCCCATGCCGTCGCGCGGCGCGCGGATTTTTCGCCGGAAGATTCTCACTACTATCCCGGGCCGGAACTGCGGTTGCCCCCAGCCGCGCACCAGGCATTCGAAGCGTTTTTTTCACAATATATCCGGGGCCAGCTTGGCGCCCGGCGCACCCGCAGCGCCTTGTGCAGGATGTCGATGGTCACGCGCAAGCCGGAAAATCTCGAGCCATTCCAGAGAATCCCGCATGTCGATGGCGGTCCCTTCCAGCCGGGCGAAGGCAATTTCGCCATGGTCCTGTATTTGTTCAAGGATGAACGGCTGGGTGGCACGAGTTTTTTTCGACCGCGGGTCGACACCGCGACATTGTCGGCCATGATGGCCCGCGGGCAGCACATGGACCGTGACGCGTTTTCGGTCTTGATCGACAGCGCCCCCGCGTATCCGACCAAGACCAACGCATATTTTGAAAAGATGGCGACCGTCCCGGCGGCGTTCAACCGCGCGTTGTTCTATGATGGCACGATCTACCACAGCGGCGACATCCGCCATCCGGAGCTGCTCAGCGCCGATCCGGAACAAGGACGGCTGACCGTCAACGCGTTCTTCGGGGTGCGCCTGAACGCCTGCTGAAGCGCGGCTTCGAAAAGCTAGCGCGCTTTCGCGTGATCGATGTTAAACGCGATGGCGATGCGATCCTCATCGGTCAGGTTGGGGCCGACGTGGTGTTCGACCCAGCTTGGGAACATGATCAGCTTGCCCACTTCGGGCACCACGGATGCCGCCTCGGCCTGCACATTGCGGTAAAAGCTTCGTGTAAAGGTGCGCGCCAGGATCGGATCACGGAAGCAGAGCGAACCGGCACGTTCTTTCGCGGCCGGCACCTGCGGGTAATACACGCCGCTGATCCAACTGCCCGGGTGATTGTGGGGGCTGTTGGCGTGCCCTTTGCCATTGATAACCCCCCACATCGCGCCGAACTGCGCTTCCGTGACCTCCGGTTCCGCAAACCATGCGCCTTTGACCATGCATTCGTTGAGCACCCGCAGCACGAGTTGCTTGAGCTGTGCAAACCCCGGGATCGGCAACAGGTCATAGCTACGGAAGCCGCCATAGTTCGACAGGCCAGTCTTGTCGGCGATGCCGGCTACGACTTCCTCGTCGCGAATGGCATAGATCTGGCGCGCCAGTTCCTCGTTGTCTACCCCTTGGGTCTGCACAACGAAAACCGGCGTCGGAAATAACTCCAACACCTGCATGGACGCTTTCATGTTACTCATGGACCTGCCCAGGTTACGCCCTCGCTAGCGAATCCGAGGACTGGAATTGTCGAGATCCAAATTATGGCATTAATGTCGAAGGTCCGCCAATGCACCGGTGTGATCGAGCCGAATGTAGTGTCGCAAACGTAATCCGTCGATTTGAAGGGACAAGCTACATCGTTGACGTAGATCAGCGCGAAAGCGCTGATCTACAGATATGCTGGAGGCGAGGACGGGAGTCGAACCCGTCTAGACGGCTTTGCAGGCCGCTGCATAACCGCTTTGCTACCTCGCCGGAGGAGACTTGACTATGCCACAGCGACCGGTTATTCGTCGCAGCGACACGAGAAGGCTGGCTTCTCTGTAACTGGAGCGGGAGAAGAGTCTCGAACTCTCGACCTCAACCTTGGCAAGGTTGCGCTCTACCAACTGAGCTACTCCCGCATCGGGTACACCATCGTGAATTACCTGGAGCGGGAGAAGAGTCTCGAACTCTCGACCTCAACCTTGGCAAGGTTGCGCTCTACCAACTGAGCTACTCCCGCTTAGGAGTTCATCACGTACTACGATCGTAAAACACTGGAGCGGGAGAAGAGTCTCGAACTCTCGACCTCAACCTTGGCAAGGTTGCGCTCTACCAACTGAGCTACTCCCGCATGGAGTCTTACTTGTTTGCCCCAGCATCATCTTGCGATGACTGGAGCGGGAGAAGAGTCTCGAACTCTCGACCTCAACCTTGGCAAGGTTGCGCTCTACCAACTGAGCTACTCCCGCGTCGCTGGAACTTGCGATTATCTCAGATTTTCGACTGCTTTCCAAGACAACCTTTTTATTACTTCGACAGGCAAACTGTGGAGCGGGAGAAGAGTCTCGAACTCTCGACCTCAACCTTGGCAAGGTTGCGCTCTACCAACTGAGCTACTCCCGCTTCGTTTCGTTTGCTGCGTTGTCGTTGCAACAGGCAGGCATTATAGAGATGCTGAGCTATGTGTCAAGGATGACCCAGCAGAAACTTATACCGTGCCCGACTTTTCCTTGATCAGCGGCCACGCGCGGCGCAGGTAGTAGAACATCGACCAGACCGTCAGCACGCCCGCGATCCACAACAGGATCTCGCCGCACTTGTGGATGTCGAGCACGCCGTCGAACATGGGATCGTGGAACAGCAACATCGGGATGGCGACCATCTGCGCAGCCGTCTTGATCTTGCCCAGCGAGCTCACGGCGACGGACTTGCGTGCGCCGATCTCGGCCATCCATTCGCGCAGCGCGGAGATCGTGATCTCGCGGCCGATGATGATGAAGGCGATGATGGCGTTCACGCGGTCCAGCTGCACGAGCACGAGCAGTGCGCCCGCCACCATCAGCTTGTCCGCGACGGGGTCGAGGAAGGCGCCGAAGGCCGACGTCTGGTTCCAGCGCCGGGCGAGGTAGCCGTCGAACCAGTCCGTGATCGCGGCGACGATGAACACGAGCGTGGAGGCCAGGTTGCGGTCGGCCACGTGCAGCCAGTGTTCGGGGAGATAGTAGACGCCAACGACCAGCGGAATGAGGGCGACGCGTAGCCAGGTCAGGAGAATCGGAATATTGAAAGGCATGGGGTGAGGCTGATCGTGCTCTGCTTGTTGAGTTGCGTGCGCGCTAGTCTACATGGCTCTTGCCGTTTAAACCAGTTGAGCCATCCGTGACGCGCCCCCCTCTCAGTGCAGTTGCCGATAAATCTCTTCCGCCAGCGTACTGGAAATGCCTTCCACCGACATCAGGTCCTCCACGCTCGCATCGATCACGCCCTTCAGGCCGCCAAAGCGCGCGAGCAGCTTCTGGCGGCGCTTGGCGCCGATGCCCTCGATCTCTTCCAGGCGCGACGCCTGGCGCGTCTTGGCGCGTTTGGCGCGCATGCCCGTGATGGCGAAGCGGTGCGCCTCGTCGCGGATCATCGCCACGAGCATCAGCGCGGCCGATTCCTTGCCCAGTTCCTGCGGCGGGCGGCCATCGGCGAAGATCAGCGTCTCGAGGCCGACCCTGCGCCCCTCCCCTTTCGCCACGCCGACGATGTTGCCGATGTCGAGGCCCAGCTCCGTAAAGACCTGGCGCGCCATCTCGACCTGGCCCTTGCCGCCGTCGATCAGCGCGATGTCCGGCATCACGCCCTCGCCGTTCGCCACCTTTTCGTAGCGCCGCGTCAGCACCTGGCGCATTGCGGCATAGTCGTCACCCGGGGTGATGCCCGTGATGTTGTAGCGACGATATTCGCCGTTCTGCATCTGGTGGTGATGGAACACGACGCACGACGCCTGCGTCGCCTCGCCCGCCGTGTGGCTGATGTCGAAGCATTCGACGCGCAGGGACTCGAGATCCTCGCTGTCGAGGCCCAGCACCTCCGCCAGCGCGCGCGTGCGCGACTGCTGCGAGCCCTGCTCCGACAGCAACCGCGCCAGCGAGATTTCCGCGCCCTTCTGCGCCAGTTCGAGCCATTGGCGGCGCTGGCCCTGCGGCTGGAACACCAGGTTGATGCGGTGGCCGCACTGCTCCTGCAGCGCCATCATCAGCTCGGGCTGGTCGAATTCGATGTTCAGGATGATGATGCCCGGGACGAATTTGTCGCCGTAATGCTGCGCCATGAACGCCGCGAGCACTTCCACTTCGATCGGGCACTCGTCCATCGCCTCGCCCACCTGCGTCGGGAAGTACGCGCGGTCGCCCAGGTGGCGGCCGCCGCGCACCATCGCCAGGTTGACGCACGCGCGCCCGCCCTGCACGACGACGGCGATTACGTCGACGTCCGCATCGCCCGTCGTCTCCATGCTCTGCTGGTGCAGCACGCGCGACAGCGCCTGGATCTGGTTGCGCACGCTCGCCGCCTGCTCGAACTTCAGGTCCTCGGCATACGCGAGCATCTTCTTCTCGAGTTCTTCCAGCACTTCCGTCTGGCGGCCGCGCAGGAATTTCGCGGCGTTGTCGACGTCGCGCCTGTAGTCTTCCGGCGCGATCAGGTCGACGCACGGCCCGCTGCAGCGCCCGATCTGGTGCAGCAAACAGGGCCGCGTGCGGTTGGCGAAGACGCTGTCCTCGCACGTACGCAGCATGAACACCTTCTGCAGCAGCTGCATCGATTCCTTCACGGCCCACGCGCTGGGGAACGGCCCGAAGTACTGGTTCTTCTTGTCCAGCGCGCCGCGATAATAGGCCATGCGCGGATAGTCGCCCGCCGTCAGTTTCAAATACGGGTAAGACTTGTCGTCGCGGAACAAGATGTTGTAGCGCGGCTTGAGCGTCTTGATCAGGTTGTTTTCCAGGATCAGCGCTTCGGCCTCGCTGTGCGTCACCGTCGTTTCCAGGCGCGCGATCTGCGACACCATCATCGCGATGCGAGGGCTCGACAGCGTCTTCTGGAAATAGCTCGACACGCGCTTCTTGAGGTTGCGCGCCTTGCCGACGTAGAGAACCCTGTCTTCTGCGTCGAAATAGCGATACACGCCGGGCAGGTCGGGCAGCTTTGCCACCGTCGCCAGGACTTGTTCGCGCGCCGCCTCGGTGGGGCGCACGGGTGATTCCGCATCCTTCGTCATCGTCGCGATCAATTCCTCTTTCATGGCTTGCCACGCATCCGGACGGGCGCGCGGCACTTGCGCCGGGGACGGCAGCGGCTTGCGCCGGCGCGCCTTTAGTCCCGTACTTACTACGACTTCGTCTGTCACTTCCGCTACACCCAGGCAGCGGACAACAACAACTACGGCGCCTGGGTGACGATGACGAACGCGACGCCGTAATCGGCTTCGTCGCTGATCGTCACCTGGGCCGTGAGCCGGTGCGTCCGCATGAATTCATCGAGCGCCCCGCTGCATACGATCATCGGCTTGCCGCTCGGGGCGTTGAGCATCTGGGCCGAGCGCCAGGTCATGGGCATGCGTAGCCCCAAGCCGATCGCTTTCGAGAACGCCTCCTTGGCCGAGAACCGGGTGGCCAGGAAGCGCAGCCCCCGCACCTCGTTCTTGGCGCGGCGGGCGTGGTATTTGACGAGTTCCTCGGGACCGAGGATCTTTTCGGCGAAGCGTTCGCCGCTGCGCTTGAGGGCCGCCTCGACGCGCGAGATCTGGACGATGTCCGTGCCGATCCCGTAGATCATCACTGGCCCGCTTTGGACGAGGCGTAAGAGACGCCCAGGCGCGCCGCGACCATGATCGCCTTCATCTCGCGCACGGCGTTTTCGAAGCCCGCGAACAGCGCGTGCGCGACGATCGCGTGGCCGATGTTCAGCTCGTGGATCTCGGGGATCGCGGCGATCGGCTGCACGTTCGTGTAATGCAGGCCATGGCCCGCGTTGACGCGCAGGCCGTGCTTGACGCCGGCGCGCACGCCCGCCTTGACGCGTTCCAGCTCGCGCGCATGCTCTTCGGCGTTCCCGGCCTCGGCGTAGCGCCCCGTGTGCAGCTCGATGACGGGCGCGCCGACGGCGGCCGCGGCGGCGATCTGCTGCTCGTCGGCGTCGATGAACAGCGACACGCGGATGCCCTCGCCTTTCAGTTGCCGGATCGCGGCTTCGACTTCCTTCTGGTAGCGGATGACGTCCAGGCCGCCTTCCGTCGTCACTTCTTCGCGGCGCTCGGGCACGAGGCACACGTCCTGCGGTTTCACTTTGCACGCGAAGTCGATCATCTCCTGCGTGACGGCCGCCTCCAGGTTCATGCGCGTCGCGAGTTGCGGGCGGATGGCGAGGACGTCGGCGTCCTTGATGTGGCGGCGGTCTTCGCGCAGGTGCAGGGTGATCAGGTCGGCGCCCGCCTGCTCGGCGATCAGCGCGGCGCGCAGCGGGTCGGGATAGACGGTGCCGCGCGCGTTGCGGACGGTGGCGATGTGGTCGATGTTCACGCCCAGGTCGATCACCTGGCCGGCGGGTTGCAGGAAGCTCATGGTCGTAGTCTTTGTTCTTAAAGCTGCATCAGGTCGATCAAAATCTGGCGCGTGTTCAGCGGCGCGCCTCCCAGGTGATAGGCCAGCAGGAAGCGCATCAGCTGCTTGCTTTGCGCCTTCGTCTGCGGGTCGGCGTAATCCTCGCGTTCCATGTCGACGAGCGTCTTGCCGGACACTACCGGCCACGACTCCACGGCCTGCGCCGTGCGTGCGCCGCGTTCCGGGTCGACGACGTACAGGCCGTCCGGCTCGACCGGGGCGCGCGTCGTCGTGCAGCGCGTCAGGTCGGCGGCGACCCCGGTCTCCTTAAGTAAGGCCCGTTCGAATTTTCGCAAGGCGATCGGCGCCGGTTCGCCGTGCGCCAGTTCGTTGAGTGTCGCGACGTAGTGGTTGAACAAGGCCGGATGCGCATCGTCGCGCGCCAGCAGCTTCACCAGCAATTCATTGAGATAGAAGCCGCACAGCAGCGCGGTCTTCTCGATCGGCAGCATGCCGCCGACCCATTCGGCGTCGATCAGCGTGCGCAGTTCGGACTTGCCCGAGAAGGACACGGACAGCGGTTGAAAGGTCTGCAGCACGCCCCGTAGTTTCGAATGCGGCCGTTTCGCACCCTTCGCGACGACGCCGATCCGGCCGTGATCGCGCGTAAAGAGGTCGACGATGAGGCTCGTCTCCTTGTACGGATAGCTGTGCAGCACGAAGGCCGGTTGGCCGGCAATCCGCTGGCCGACCACGCGGCCTTCGCGCGCGGGCGTGCGGCGCCTGGCGCCGGCCGTCGCCGGGGCATGGGCGTCGTTATCGTTGTCGATGAGTTCGTCGTCGCGGCTCGGCATGCGTACGCTCCCGCCCCGGCTTGTTACTCGTAACCGTAAGCGCGCAGGCCCGCTTCGTTGTCGGCCCAGCCGGACTTCACCTTGACCCAGATTTCCAGGTACACCGGGCCGCCGAACAGCTTTTCCATGTCGAGGCGGGATTGCGTGGAGATCTCTTTCAGGCGCGCGCCCTTGTTCCCGATGATCATGGACTTGTGCGTGTCGCGCTCGACGAGGATCGCGGCGAAGACGCGGCGCAAATTGCCTTCTTGCTGGAATTGTTCGATGAGGACGGTGCTCGTGTACGGCAGCTCGTCGCCCAGCAGGCGGAACACTTTTTCGCGCACGATCTCGGCCGCGAGGAATTTCTCGCTGCGGTCCGTGATGTCGTCCGGGCCGAAGATCGGCGGATTTTCCGGCAGGTGCCGCTTGATCTCGCCTTCGAGCGCATCGACCTGGAAGCGCAGCTTCGCGGACACGGGCACGACCGCGGTGAAATCGCGCAGGCTGGCGACCTTCGCGGCGAACGGCATCAGCTCGGCCTTGTCCTTCATGCGGTCGGACTTGTTGATGACGAGGATGACGGGCACGTTCTTCGGCAGCAGGTCCGCGACCAACTGGTCGGCCGGGCCGAACGTGCCGGCCTCGACGAGGAACAGGATCACGTCGGATGCCGTCAGCGTGTTCGACACGGTCTTGTTCAGCGTCTTGTTCAGCGCATTCGCGTGGCGGGTCTGGAAGCCGGGCGTGTCGACGTAGATGAACTGGGCGTCGTCGCGGGTCTGGATGCCCGTGATGCGGTGGCGCGTCGTCTGCGCCTTGCGCGACGTGATCGACACCTTGGCACCGATCAGCACGTTCATCAACGTCGACTTGCCCACGTTCGGACGGCCGACGATGGCGATGTAGCCGCAGCGGAAGCCTTCCGGTGCAGAGTCGTTGGTCTCGGTGGTGGTCTCGATGTTCATGCTGGGGTGTTTCCTGACTTGTGGGTTTGTTTCTGCTGCGACTGCGGCTCCTCGGCCTGCACCGCCAGCTCGGTCTGGTCGGTGGCGATGCCCGCCAGCTTCAGCTGGGCCGACCGGGGCCGCGATTTGCGCGCCGTGGACGGACTTTTTTGCAGCAGTTGCTCGGCCGTTTCCAGCGCGAGGCGCGCCGCGGCCTGCTCGCCGGCGCGGCGGCTGCCGCCGCGGCCGAAGACCTGGATGCCCAGCTTGGGCACGAGGCACTCGATCTCGAACTCCTGGCTGTGCGCAGCGCCGTGCGTGGCGACGACGTTGTACGTGGGCAGCGAGATCTTTTTGCTCTGCAAGAACTCCTGCAACAGGGTCTTGGCATCCTTGCCGAGCGTACGCGGGTCGACGGAATCGAGCAGCGGAATATAAAACGAACGGATCGCGTCGCGCGCCGCATCGAAGCCGCTGTCGAGGAAGATGGCGCCGAGCAGCGCTTCCAGGGTGTCGGCGAGGATCGACGGCCGGCGGAACCCGCCGGATTTCAACTCGCCCTCGCCCAGGCGCAGGAATTGCGACAGTTCCAGCTTCTGGGCGATCTCGAACAGCGATTGTTGCTTGACGAGGTTGGCGCGCAGGCGCGACAAATCGCCTTCGGCCAGGTTGTTGAATCGTTCGTACAGAATGGAGGCGACGACGCAGTTCAGGATCGAGTCGCCGAGGAATTCCAGGCGCTCGTTATGCAGACTGCTGTGGCTACGGTGGGTCAGCGCCTGTTGCAGCAGGCCGGCGTCCCGGAACGTATAGCCTAGGCGAGTTTGCAATAACTGAAGATTCATTGTAGTACCAATCTAATGGGCCGGCGCCGCGCGCCGATCCCATCGCGCGCCCTCCCGGCGTATTACTTGTCGGCCTTGTCGGCCTTGGCGGCATTGTTGCCGCTGGGGTCGGTGGTACCGTCGAACTTGAACGTCAGGTTGATGCTGTCCGTCAGCGGCACCTGCTTCTCGTAAGCGAAGCCGATCTCGGTCGTGCCGCCATCGCGCGTGATCACGAGGTCGCGGCCCTGGATGGCCGACACGTCGTTGACGCCGGCATTCTTGTCGAACGCCTGCCGGATCTCGCGCACGGTGCCGGAACCGGCCTCGGCCTTCGCCTTGGCGATCGAATCCTTGACGGCCCGGTACTCCAGGAAAGCCGGCGTCACCTTGATCGCCACCAGCGCCAGCGCGCCCAGCACGATCAACACGACGATCAGGCCCGACAGCGAGACACCGCTTTCCGCACCGATCCGATACCGCTTGCCACCTCTCATCACACCCTCCGCGTCGGCTTAGTGGATACCGCCGATGCGCTTCAGGTTGCTGAAGTTCATCCAAACAAACACAGCCTTGCCGACGATGTTCTGGTCCGGCACGAAGCCCCAGTAGCGGCTGTCTGCGCTGTTGTCGCGGTTATCGCCCATCATGAAATAATTGCCCTCCGGTACGATACAGGTAAATTGATCGTAGGAATAGGTGCAATTTTCGTGATGGGGGAACTCCTCCACGGCGCTCTGGTTGTAGGTGCGGGCACCGTCCATGTTCAGGATACGGTGCGGCGCGTTCGTCAGCTTTTCCAGGAATTGCTTGTGGTAGACCGGGCGCTCGTCGTCCAGGTAATCGTCCATCGGCACGTACTCGACCGGCTGGCCGTTCACGGTCAGGCGCTTGTTCTCGTAAGTGATTTTATCACCCGGTATGCCGATCACGCGCTTGATGTAGTCCTGGCTCGGATCCTTGGGGTATTTGAACACCATGACGTCGCCCCGCTGCGGATTGCCCACCTCGATGATCTTCTTGTTGATCACCGGGAGACGGATGCCGTAGTCGAACTTGTTCACGAGGATCAGGTCGCCCACGAGCAAGGTCGGCACCATCGACGACGACGGGATCTTGAACGGCTCGAACAGGAAGGAACGCAGCACGAACACGAGCGCGATCACGGGGAAAAAGCTGCCGGAATACTCGACCCACGTCGGCTGGCGCAGGATCGATGCCTCCAGCGCCGCGCGGTTGCCGTTGTCCAGCTTGATGCCGTCGGCCGTCAGCTTGGCGTGGCGCGCGTCGTATTCGGCCAGGGCCGCGTCCGCCTTCGCGCGGCGCTGCTTCGCGAGGACGAACACGTCCAGGCACCAGATGACGCCCGTGATCACCATGGCCACGAACAAAATCAGGGCAAAATTGCCGAGGATCGGTTGCAGATTCATCGTTTCTGATTCTTCCCTTATTTTTCTTCCACTTGGAGGATGGCAAGGAAAGCCTCTTGCGGGATCTCCACCGAGCCCACCTGCTTCATGCGTTTCTTGCCGGCCTTTTGTTTCTCAAGCAGCTTCTTCTTGCGGCTGACGTCGCCGCCGTAGCACTTCGCCAGCACGTTCTTGCGCAGCGCCTTGACGTTTTCGCGCGAGATGATCGTCGCGCCGATCGCGGCCTGGATCGCCACGTCGAACATCTGGCGCGGGATCAGTTCGCGCATCTTCGCGGCCACCTGGCGGCCGCGGTAGGCGGCGTTGGCGCGGTGCACGATGATGGCGAGCGCGTCGACCTTGTCGCCGTTGATCAGCATGTCGACCTTCACGACGTCCGACGCGCGGTATTCCTTGAACTCGTAGTCCATCGACGCATAGCCGCGCGACGTGGATTTCAGGCGGTCGAAGAAGTCGAGCACGATCTCGGCCATCGGGATCTCGTACACCAGTTTCACCTGGCGGCCGTGGTAGCTCATGTCCATCTGCACGCCGCGCTTGCCGGTGCACAGCGTGATGACGGCGCCGACGTATTCCTGCGGCATGTACAGATTGACGGTGACGATCGGCTCGCGCACTTCGTCGATCTTCGACACTTCCGGCATCTTGGACGGGTTGTCGACCTTGATCATGGAACCGTCGCGCATCACGACTTCGTACACGACGGTCGGGGCCGTCGTGATCAGGTCCTGGTCGAATTCGCGCTCCAGGCGTTCCTGGATGACGTCCATGTGCAGCAGGCCCAGGAAGCCGCAGCGGAAGCCGAAGCCCAGCGCCTGCGACACTTCCGGCTCGTACTGCAGCGCGGCGTCGTTCAGCTTCAGCTTTTCCAGCGAGTCGCGCAGTGCGTCGTACTGGTTCGCTTCGACCGGGAACAGGCCGGCGAACACCTGCGGCTGCACTTCCTTGAAGCCGGGCAGCGGCGCCGGGGCCGGGCGCGACGCGAGGGTGACGGTATCGCCCACCTTCGCGGCCTTCAGTTCCTTGATACCGGCGATGATGAAGCCCACCTGGCCGGCCTTCAGCTCCGGCAACGGCACGGAGCGCGGCGAGAACACCCCGACCTGCTCGACCAGCTGCTGCGAGCCCGTCGCCATCAGGAGAATCTTGTCCTTCGGACGCAACGTGCCGTTCTTCACGCGCACGAGCATCACGACGCCGACATAGCTGTCGTACCACGAGTCGACGATCAGCGCCTGCAGCGGCGCGTCCGGATCGCCTTCCGGCGGCGGCACTTTCGCGATCAGCGTTTCCAGCACGTCTTCCACGCCCAGGCCCGTCTTCGCGGAGCAGGTGGTGGCGTCGGTGGCGTCGAGGCCGATGACGTCCTCGATTTCCTGCTTCGCGCGGTCCGGATCGGCGTGCGGCAGGTCGATCTTGTTCAGGATGGGCACCACTTCCACACCGAGGTCCAGCGCCGTGTAGCAGTTGGCGACGGTCTGCGCCTCCACGCCCTGCGACGCGTCGACGACGAGAAGCGCGCCTTCGCAGGCGGACAGCGAGCGCGACACTTCATAGCTGAAGTCGACGTGGCCCGGGGTGTCGATCAGGTTCAGGTTATAGATCTGGCCATCGCGTGCCTTGTAATGCAGCGCCGCGGTCTGGGCCTTGATGGTGATGCCGCGCTCGCGCTCCAGGTCCATCGAGTCGAGCACCTGCTCGTCCATTTCACGTTCCGACAGGCCGCCGCACAGCTGGATGATGCGGTCCGCCAGCGTCGATTTACCGTGATCGATGTGGGCGATGATGGAAAAGTTACGTATGTTTTTCATTAACAAACTCAAAACCAAAAAGAGCGGCACGCGGCCAGGCCGACAGGCTTGGCTCCTGCCGGCGCAATACGAAAAAAGCGCCGCGTCTGGGGGACGGGAAGTTCCCCGGGCGAGCGCCTTATCGGGCGAATCGCGGCTCATGAAGGCCGCGGCTTGACCCGCAAGCTGCCCATTTTACCGGATTTCGAGGCAGAAAGCCCGGTTTCCGGGGAGGACCACGATTCAAGTTGGCCATTGGCGCGCCGTTAATGGCACATCGGCACCTTACGGCCCTTCTTTTTTGCCACCATGATCTACACGTCCGAACCGCAGCAATGGCGCACACAGCTTTCCTTGCCCATCGAGCAACGCATCCTGCCCCTGCCCGATGAAGTGCGCGACATCGTGCACCAGGTGAACATGGCGACCGGACTGGACGCCGTGCCCGCCCCGTGCGTGCCGGATGCCGCCCTGCAGGCGGACCTGCGCGCCGCGCTGGCGGGCATGCCGGCCGCCGTGCGCGACCTCGTGGACCCGCTGCTGCTGGGCGTGTGCACGGGCCGCGGCCTCGGATCGTCGGGCATCACGGACATCGTCACGGATGCCGTCGACGGCCGCATCCTCGGCTGCGTCGTACTGCTCGACATGGATCTGCTGGAAACGCATACGGCCAATTCCTGGGCCACGTGGAAGGAAAACCTGCCGTTCGGCGGCCCCGGCTTTGCGCTCACCGCGACGATCGCCGCCCCGCACGACGACACCCGCGCGCACGCCCTGCAATTCCTGATGCTGCACGAATTCGGCCACGTCGTGACGGCGGGCGGATCGTTCCTGCCGCGCTGGTGGGAACCGGTGCCGGCCGCGCTGTTTCCCTTCCTGGACCTGAGCTGGCATGTGAACCCCGCCGGGCGCTTCGTGCCGTGGGGCGGCTCCGATTTCGCCCTGCGCGGCGCCGTCGATTTCTACGGCACGAACAAACTGCACAGCGACACCATCGTGACCGCGTATGCCGGCCTGGAAGGCAGCGATTTTCCCAGCCTGTACGGCGCGACGAATCCGTACGACGATTTCGCGGAATGCTTTGCGAGCTATGTGCACAGCGAACTGCTGGGGCGGCCGTACGAGTTGCGCGTCGATTACGACGGGGTGCCGCAGGCTACGCTCGAGAGTTTCTGGGCGAGTCCGCGCAGCGAGGCGAAGCGGGAGTTCATGCGGCAATTACTCGGCGAGACGGCGGGCGTCGCCAACGATGAAAAACAGTTTGTCGCTGCATGAAAAACCGTCGCCCCCGCGAAGGCGGGAGCCCAATCTGGATCTGCCGCAACGCGTAAGACTTGGGTCCCCGCCTGCGCGCACTAGTGTCCGGAATATTGTTTTCAAAAACCGTCAGAAATAGCATCGTCATTCCCGCGCAAGCGGGAATCCATATTGAGTATGCTAACTACGTTCTCCATTTCCACCTCGTTGGCTATAAAGAGTCGACTTCGAGTAGTCAGCATGGGTTCCCGCTTTCGCGGGAACGACGGTTTTTCTCTATGGCGGGCCTATTTTCGACGGTAAAAATTATTTCGGACAGCAGTGCGCCTGCGCGGGGATGACGGCTAATTCGAGGCCGCGCTTATAACCCGGTGCAGCATCTTTTCGAACGCCCCGAACACCCGCTCCATCACCGGCCCCTTGTACGGATACCTGCCCGGATCGTCCATCGCGTGCACGACCATCGCGTTGTCCACTTCGAAGATGAGTACCCGGCCATCGCGCGTCTCCGCGCAATCGATGCCCAGCCAAGGCAAGCCGATGCGCGCATCGATCCCGGCCAGCGCCGCCGCGTGACGGCGCGCGAACCCGTCGTCGAACGCAGCCATCCCGGCCGCCTCCTCCGCCCGCTTGGCGGCGCTGTCGTCCATGCCCGCGTTCAGGTAATGCACCATCCAGTGCGACGAGATCGCCAGGTGGCAGAGGAATGGCTTGCCGTCGATGAGCACGATACGGTATTTGCGGAACTGGCCGTCCGGACCGGAATAATCGACGAACGGCGCCAGATAGAACTCGCCCGCAGCATGCCCGCCGAGATAGTCGCGCAGCGCGGTGCCGTCGTCCACCTTTTGCAGGTCCGTACCCGCGTGCGAATCCACTGGCCGCACGATCAGCGGGAACGCATCGTCGGTTAGTTGCATTGCTGCCGCACGATCCAGGCGCACCGTCCGCGGCACCAGTGTCCCGGACACGCCATCGAGCGCCGCGCAGACGCCGTCGCGCGACAGGTGCGCGATCCGCTCCGGCCGGTTGATGACGGGACGCGGCCAGCCGTCGAGCATCCGCGCCACGTCGCGCAGCAGCGGCGCGTTGGCGTCCGATTGCGCGATCGCCACGAACAGCGCGTCGTGGTCGGGCACCTCCTCCGGCAGCGGCAGGTCGGGCGTCACGTATTGCACGGTCGCGGCGATGCTCGAGGTCTGCAGCAGGAATTCGACGGGCGTGTTGGCCATGAAGTCGCCGGGCCCCATCAGCACGAGCAGGTTCAAGGCCGGCGTCCTGGCTGGCGCCGGCAGCGCGTACAGCGACCGGATGGCCAGCGCGTGGTGTTGCACGTCCAGGCCCGCCGCGCGCTGGCCCAGCAATTGCAGGACGAAGCTGGCATCCAGCCACGCGTTCGCATCGTCGGGATGCGCCCGGGCACGCGCCAGCAGGCGTTCGCCGACCGGACGCAGGTCGGCCCGATAAAAGGCGCAGCGCATCAGGGCCGCGGCGCCGATCAGCGGGGCGTACGGCGTGGCGGCGGCGCCGAGGATGGTGGGCGTGATCATGACAGGCGGCGGCCGGCGCGCAACACGGCTTCGACGAGCGCGTCGATGTCGGCACGGCACGTGCGGTGGTTGACGATCGCCGCGCGGATCGCGTAGCGGCCTTCGAGCGTCGTCGCGGATGGCGCCACGCGGCCTTCGTCGTACAGTGCGAGCACGATCTCGCGATTCACACGTTCGGGATCCGCGCAGACATAGCGGAAGCAGACGATGTTCAACGCGACGGGCGCCGCCAGCTCCAGTGACGGCTCGGCCGCGACGCGCCCGGCGAGGTAGCGGGCCAGCGCGCACGTGGCCGAGATCGAGCTGCCGATGGCGTCGGCACCGTAGACCTGGAACGTCAGCCACGTCTTCAGTGCCCGGAAGCCGCGCGACAAGTCGGGCCCCAGGTCGCACGGCCACGCCGTCCCCGCGGCGAGCCCGGTGCTGGCGCGCTGCAGGTACGCGGCCGGTGCGGCGAAAGCGTCGAGCATGTGCGCACCGTCGCGCGCGAGAAAATAGCCGGCGTCGTACGGCACCTGGCCCCACTTGTGAAAATCGAAGGCGAGCGAGTCCGCACGCGCGATGCCGTCGAGAAGCGGCGCGACGTCCGGCGCCAGCATCCCCAGCGCCCCGTACGCGCCGTCGACATGCAGCCACATGCCCTGTTCACGCGCGACATCGGCGAGTGCCGCGAGCGGATCGATGGCGCCCGTGTTTACCGTGCCGGCGCTGGCGACGACGAGGAATGGCCGTAACCCGTTGCGGCGATCCGCAGCGACCTGCGCGGCGAGATCCGGTACGTCCATGCGGCCGGCGGCATCCACGCGCACGGTGCGCAGCGCATCGGTGCCGAAGCCGGCCATGTCCATGGCCTTCGCGATGCAGCCGTGCGCTTCGGCCGACGCGTACGCGCGCAGGTCCGCATGCGCCGCGAGACCGTGTGCGCGCACGTCGCGCCCGAGCGCCTGCGTGCGCGCGACGACGACGCCCATGAAGTTGGCGATCGACGTGCCCGTGACGAACACGCCGCGGGCCGTATCGGGGAAGCCGAACAGCGCCGCCATCCATTGCGACACCTGGCGCTCCACCTCGACGGGCGCCTGGTTGCGGCCGCCGACGTTCGCGTTCAGCGCCCCCGCGATCATCTCGGCGACGATCCCCACGGGCGTGCCGGCGCCATGCACCCAGCCCATGAAGCCGGGATGCGGGTTGCCGACGGTGTAGGGAATGACGTTGTCCTGCAGGCTGCGGTACGCATCCGCCAGCGAGCCCGGCGCGCGCGGCAGCGGGGCACGCAGGCTGGCGCGTGCGGCGTCCGGCATCTGCTGCCAGACGGGCCGCGCGCGAATATCCTCCAGGTGGTCGAACATGTCGTCCAGGATCTGGTGCCCGAGGGCGCGGAGTTGCGTCCAGTCCGCAGGGTCGAGCGTAGCGTCGGGGCCGTCAGCCATATGCATCATTCAGGAATCGATGCAGCCGATTATCGCAGGTCGGCTCGCTTTCGATCCGTGGAACAAGCTGTAAAAGCTGTGACTATTGCCCTTTTGATTACGCGGCCGCCTCTGCCAGGCCGAGGTGACGCCGCAGCGCACCCTCGTCGAGGAAGTAGTGGCACAGCTCGGTGCCGGCCGGCTCCGCGGCGAGCACCGGCACCAGTTCGTCGTAGCGGGCGACGAGGGCCGGGTCGGCATCCACGTCGACCACGTCCACCGCGTACGCCCGCCCCTGGCGGGCCATGAACGCCTGCAGCGCGGCGAGCATGTCCTCGCACAGGTGGCAGTACGACCTGGAGTACAGCGTAAAACGTAGACTCATTGGCGCGGCCGGATGACGAGGTAGCGCGAGACATTGTCCCTACGCACCAGCAGCGCGACCGGTTTCTTCGCGTCGAGCTTGGCGACGAGCCCGTTGAACTGGGCCGCGCCCGTGATCTCGACATTGTTCATCTGCAGGATCACGTCGCCCTGGCGGATGCCGGCCGACGCCGCGCGCCCTTCGGAGAACTCGACCAGCACACCCGCTTCCGTCTTGAGCTCGCGCTTCTGGGCGGCCGTGAGATCCGACACGTGCAGGCCCAGTGCGTTCGGCGCCTGGTCCGGCGTCGGCTTCTTGGGCGTCGCCTTGGCCGTCGGCGATTTTTCTTCCTGCAGTTCGACGATGGTCACCGGCAGGTCGATCTGGCTGCCGCGGCGCCACACGGTGACGTTGGCGCGGCTGCCGACGGCGCTGCCGCCCACGAGGCGCGGCAGGTCGGAGCTGCGCTCGATGTCCTTGCCGTTGAATTTCAGGATGATGTCGCCGACCTTCAGGCCGGCCTTGTCCGCCGGCCCGCCCGGCTCGACCATCGCGACCTCGGCGCCGCGCGCGCGCCCCAGGCCCAGCGATTCCGCGACGTCCGTCGTGACCTCGCTGATCTGCACGCCGAGGCGCCCGCGCGTCACCTTGCCCGTCTTGCGAATCTGCTCGGAGACGCGCATCACCTCGTCGATCGGCACGGCGAACGAGATGCCGTTATAG
Organism: Massilia sp. Masssp94; assembly: GCF_059491305.1. Taxonomy (NCBI): domain Bacteria; kingdom Pseudomonadati; phylum Pseudomonadota; class Betaproteobacteria; order Burkholderiales; family Oxalobacteraceae; genus Massilia; species Massilia sp. Masssp94. Next base: position 5,233,821 of record NZ_CP168501.1, on the reverse strand, counting down.
GCGCCGGACAGCGTGGCGATCTGCGAGTTGATGCCGATGACCTCGCCACGCATGTTGATCAGCGGGCCGCCCGAGTTGCCGGGGTTGACGGCCACGTCGCTCTGGATCAGCGGCAGGTATTCGCCCGTGTCGCGCGCCTTGGCCGAGATGATGCCGGCGGTCACCGTGTTCTCCAGGTTGAACGGCGAACCGATGGCGATCACCCACTCGCCCACGCGGATCTTGCTGGAATCGCCGATGCGCACGTTCGGCAGGTTGCGTGCGTCCACCTTCAGCAGGGCCACGTCGCTGCGGGCATCCGAGCCCAGCACCTTGGCCTTGAATTCGCGGCGGTCGGTCAGGGTCACGACGACCTCGTCCGCGCCTTCCACGACGTGCGCATTGGTCAGCACATACCCGTCGTCCGAAATGATGAAGCCGGAGCCGACGCCCCGCTGCACGCGTTCTTCCTGCGGCTGTTCCGCGGGCCCGCCGCGGCGTCCGCGCGGCACCATCTGGCCGCCGAAGAAGCGGCGCAGGAATTCCTGCATCTCTTCGTCCGGGCCGCCCTGGTCGAGACGGACCCGTTCGGTGGTGCGGATGTTGACGACGGCCGGGCCGACCTTGTCGACGAGGTCGGCAAAATCGGGCAGGCCGGTGACGGTCGGGGCGGCAACGGGAGCGGCCGCATGGGCCGCCGGGACGGACATCAGACTCGCGCCCGCAAAGACGAGGGCGGACAGGATCGCGCTTCCAGTTTTGCTTGTCATAGGTTCGGTAAGGTCTGGGCTTGGATGGTTCGTATGGTAAGACAAAAGTGCATTGTTGTCGCGTTGGCACCGCCGTGGCGAACGGACCGCGCGGCCCGCGCAGGCATCAGGCGGTGCGGCGTGACGAGCCGGGCGGCTCAGGTGGGGTCGGCGGCGACGGTCGCCTGGCCGGCGGCGTCGGCGACGACGGCCGCGCGCTTGCCCGGCAGCGGTTCGGCCTCGAGGCGGGCGGCCATGCGTTCCGCGAAACCGGGCGACAGGTCGGTCGCGGGATCCGCGCGCAGGACGTCGCCGATCTGGTGGAAGAGCGCCCAGGCCTGCCGGCCCTCCGGTGTGTCGAGGGCGGCGAGCGCCAGTTCCCGGTCGACGTCCGGGATCTCGCCATCGCTCAGCGCCGAGATGAGTTCACGGTTTTTCTTGTTCGTGTCCATAGCCATCACGCCGGTACGTAAAACTTCGTCTTCATATCGCTCGCTACCTACCGACGTTTGTCCGCCGAGATATCCAGCAAGGGCCGCAATTTCTCGGCGATGACTTCGCGCGCCCGGAAAATCCGGCTCCGCACCGTCCCGATTGGACACGCCATCACTTCGGAGATTTCCTCGTAGCTTAAACCTTCTATTTCGCGCAGGACGATCGCGGTCCTCAATTCCAGCGGCAAGGCTTCCATGGCCGCATTCACGGTATAGGCGATCTGTTTGCTGGCCAACATTGATTCGGGTGTATTAATGTCTCGCAAGCTATCTGCGTCGTCAAATCCTTCCGCACGTTCGGCATCGGCTTCCGTCGAGGTCGGCGCGCGCCTGCCTTGCGTTACCAGGAAATTCTTTGCCGTATTAATTCCTATTCGATATAGCCATGTATAAAACGCGGAATCGCCGCGGAAATGGCGCAGTGCACGGAATGCCTTGATAAAGGTTTCCTGCACCACGTCTTCCGCCTCGGCCGGATCGTGCACGAGGCGCGACACGAGCCGCATCAGGCGACGCTGATATTTCGCCACCAGCAGGTCGAACGCTCCGCGATCGCCCGCCTGGACGCGCTCAACCAGCAGTTGATCACATTCGCGTTCGGTCGTCACTGCAATGCCCCGTTGGCTGCGGCGGCGTCCCTGTTAGACGGAAACGGTGTGCACGTTTCCTTAAGAGTTGGTCCGCTGCAATGAGTTCGTCGTGTCTTCGCATCCTTCGTCTGCATGTCCGCGCCGGCCGACCACTGCCAGCGCGACGGCCAGCGCGCGCCACACCGCGGCGTCGACGCTGTCGCGCCACACGTACAGGACGCGTGGTCCCGTGCCCGGCGCGGCGTACCGCAACACCATCAGCATCGGCCAGACGACCGCTCCGGGCAGCAGGACCGCATTGCCCTCCGGCGGCAGGCCCACGTCCTGTTGTACCGTTACGCGCAAGTCGCCGGTTCCAGAAATATCAATCCGGTGCGTCTTAGAAGGAAGGGCCGCCGCGCCCAGCACGGCGCTGCCGGCGGCCGCCAGCGCCGCCGCGACGAGAGGCGCGAGGCGGACGTGCCCGGGCGCCGCCAGCCCGATGGCCAGCGCAGACGCGAGAAGGGCCAGGCCGCAGCCACCCCATACGAACCGCTGGATGCGCGACGGCCTGACGAGCGCGGACACCGCGATCGACATGGGTGTTTCCAATTAGAATTTGAGGAGGCCAGAAATGACAAACGCCCATTCCTTGGACAGGAATGGGCGTCCGAAAGTTCGGCTATTGCGCGATCGTTAGATCTTGGCGAAGACCAGCGTGCCGTTGGTACCGCCGAAACCGAAGGAGTTTTTCACCGCGTAATCGATCTTCATGTCCCGTGCCGTGTTGGCGCAGAAGTCCAGGTCGCATTCCAGATCCTGGTTGAAGATGTTGATCGTCGGCGGCGAGACCTGGTTGTGAATCGCGAGCACGGTGAACACCGACTCCAGGCCGCCCGCGCCACCCAGCAGGTGGCCCGTCATCGACTTGGTGGAGTTGACGACCAGCTTGTTCGCATGGTCGCCGAAGGTGCGCTTGATGCCCTTCACTTCCGCCACGTCGCCCACGGGGGTCGACGTGCCGTGCGCGTTCACGTACTGCACCTGGTCCGGGTTGATGCCCGCGTACTGCATCGCGGCGACCATGCAGCGCGATGCGCCGCTGCCATCCTCGAGCGGTGCCGTGATGTGGTTCGCGTCCGCGCTCATGCCGAAGCCGACGACTTCCGCATAGATCTTCGCGCCGCGCGCCTTGGCGTGTTCATACTCTTCGAGCACCATCACGCCCGCGCCCTCGCCCAGCACGAAGCCGTCGCGGTCGCGGTCCCACGGACGCGAGGCCGTGGCCGGATCATCATTGCGCGACGACAGCGCGCGTGCCGAGGCGAAACCGCCCAGGCCCAGCGGCGACACGGTCGATTCCGCACCGCCGGCGATCATCACGTCGGCGTCGCCGTACTCGATCAGGCGGGCTGCCTGGCCGATGCAATGCAGTCCGGTCGTGCAGGCGGTCACGATGGCGAGGTTCGGACCACGCAGGCCGAACTTGATCGACAGGTCGCCCGAGATCATGTTGATGATCGACGCCGGGACGAAGAACGGCGAGATGCGGCGCGGGCCGCGGCTGTCGTACTCCGCCTTCGTGTCTTCGATCATCGGCAGACCGCCGATGCCGGAACCCACGAGCACGCCGATACGATCGCGATTGTCGTCGGTGACGACAATGCCCGAATCCTGTAACGCCTGGATGCCGGCGGCCATGCCGAAATGGATGAACGTATCCATATGACGGCCTTCCTTGCCCGGCAGGTAATCCTCGACGTTAAAGTTCTTCACCTCGCCCGCAAAGCGGGTCGAGAATGGCGTTGCGTCGAACTTGGTGATGTTGGCAATACCCGACTTGCCCGCCAGTGCTGCCTCCCACGCGTCGGCAATGGTGTTGCCGATCGGAGAGATGCAACCCAGGCCGGTCACTACGACACGACGGTTGCGTGAACTCAAGCGCTTCTCCTGAAATCCTGAAAGCTTAGGCCTTGACGTGAGCCTGTGCGTACTCGATAGCCTGGCGAACGGTCGTGATCTTCTCGGCCTGCTCGTCCGGGATTTCCATTTCGAATTCGTCTTCCAGGGCCATCACCAGTTCCACGGTGTCCAGCGAGTCAGCGCCGAGGTCGTCAACGAACGAGGAATCGATTTTGATGTCTGCTTCGGCAACGCCCAGTTGCTCAGCGACGATTTTTTTAACGCGTTGTTCGATATCCGACATGTTATGGCTCCATTAGGTATGTGTTGCGGAAAGTGCGCGCATTTTATCAGGGTTTGCGCGTTGAAAAACTATTTTCAGCGTCTGACGCTAAAACGGTCGAAACTACTGCGAACTGCCGAGATCTCTAATTAAAGGATGCCCATCAGTTCATGTACATGCCGCCGTTCACGTGCAGTTCCGTGCCCGTGATGTAGGCGGCCTGCGGCCCCGCCAGGAAGGCGACCGCGTACGCGATATCTTCCGGCGCGCCCAGGCGGCCCAGCGGGATCTGCGTCAGCAGCGCCTCGTGCTGGCCTTCGCCCAGTGCCTTGGTCATGTCGGTATCGATGAAGCCGGGCGCCACGCAGTTGACGGTGATGTTGCGGCTGCCGATCTCGCGCGCCAGCGCGCGGGTCATGCCGGCCACGCCGGCCTTCGCCGCCGCGTAATTCATCTGGCCCGGGTTGCCGGCCGCGCCCACGACGGACGTGATGTTGATGATACGCCCCTGCTTTGCCTTCATCATCCCGCGCAGCACGGCGCGCGACAGGCGGCCGACGGCCGTCAGGTTGGTGGCGATCACGTTGTCCCACTCTTCGTCCTTCATGCGCATCGCCAGTTGATCCTGGGTGATGCCGGCATTGTTGACGAGGATGCCGATCGGGCCGACGTTCTTCGTGATGTCGTCGATGACGGCGGCGCACTGGGCGGCGTCGGTGACGTTCAGCACGACGCCCTTGCCGCCGAACTCGGCGAGGTAGGCGCCGATGGCTTCCGCGCCCGCTTCGGTGGTGGCGGTGCCGACGACCCTGGCGCCCTGGCGGGCCAGTTCGAGTGCGATGGCCTTGCCGATGCCGCGCGAGGCGCCGGTGACGAGGGCGACTTGGTTTTGCAGGTTCATTGAGTCCTCTTTTTCTCTAACGGGGGGATGCGGCGGCACTCAGCCCTGGACGGCGGCGAGCACGCGCTCCAGCGATGCCTGGTCGACGAGGGCTTCGCCCACCAGCACCGGATCGATCCGCTTGGCCATGCCGATCAGGGTCTTGCTCGGCGCGCATTCGATGACTTGCGTCACGCCGTCGGCCGCCATCTTCTGCATGGTCTCGACCCAGCGCACGGGACCGGCCGCCTGGCGCACCAGCGCGTCCTTGATCGCGGCGGGATCGTTCAGGATAGCCACGTCGACGTTGTTGATCAAGTCGATCTGCGGGGCGGCAAAGTTCAGGGTGGCCATGTAGTCGCGCAGGCGATCCGACGCCGGCTTCAGCAGCGACGAGTGGAACGGCGCCGACACGGCCAGCTTCATGGCGCGCTTGGCACCCTTGGCCTTGGCGATGTCGCACGCGCGCTCGACGGCGGCCGTGTGGCCCGCGATCACGATCTGCGTCGGCTCGTTGAAGTTCACGGCTTCCACCGTTTCACCCTGCTCAGCCTCCGCGCACACGGCACGCACGTCGTCGGCCGACAGGGCGAGGATCACGGCCATGCCGCCCTGCCCGACCGGCACCGCATCCTGCATGGCTTGCGCACGGAAGCGCACGAGCGGCACGGCATCCTTGAAGTCGATCACGCCGGCGGCGACGAGTGCCGAGTACTCGCCGAGGCTGTGGCCGGCGACGACGGCCGGCCTGGGGCCGCCCGCGGCGATCCACGCGCGGTAGACGGCGACGGCGGCCGTCAGCATCACGGGCTGCGTGTTCGTGGTCAGGTCGAGGTCTTCCTTCGGACCTTCGGCGATCAGTTTGCCGAGGTCCTGGCCCAGCGCTTCCGACGCCTCGGCGACGGTCTGTGCGACGACCGGGTTCCCGGCGAAGCCGTTCAGCATGCCGACGGCTTGCGCGCCCTGGCCGGTAAACAGAAATGCGAATTTGCTCATCGATTCCTCTTAGCGTGTTTTTGTCTTGTTATTACATGCGCGCCAGCACGGCACCCCAGGTAAAGCCGCCACCGACGCCTTCCATCATGACGTTGTGGCCCGGCTTGATGCGGCCGTCGCGCACCGCGACATCGAGCGCCAGCGGGATCGACGCGGCCGACGTGTTGCCGTGTTCGTTGACGGTCACGACCATCTTGTCGGTCGGGAGCCCGAGTTTCTTCGCGGTGCCCGCCATGATGCGCAGGTTGGCCTGGTGCGGGATCAGCCAGTCGATGTCGCCCGCCGGCATCTGCGCATGCGCCAGCGCTTCGTTGGCGACCTTTTCCAGCACGGAGACGGCCAGCTTGAAGACGGCCGGGCCATCCATGTACAGGAATTTCTGGTTCGCGGCCTGGTTCGACGGGTTCGCGGGACCGCACAGGATGTGGCCATGGCTGCCGTCGGCATGCAGCTTGACGGCCAGCAGGCCCGGCTCCTCGGACGCGGCCAGCACGACGGCGCCGGCGCCGTCGCCGAACAGCACGCAGGTGCTGCGGTCATCGAAGTCGAGGATGCGCGAGAACACTTCCGTGCCGATCACGAGCACGTTCTTCGCGTTGCCGGCCTTGATGAAGGCATCGGCCGTCGCCATCGCGTAGACGAAGCCCGAGCACACGGCGCCCATGTCGAACGCGGCGCTGTTGTTGCGCATGCCCAGCTTGTTCTGGACGATGCACGCCGTGCTCGGAAAGCTGCCGAAATAATCCGGCGTCGACGTGGCGACGATGATCAGGTCGATCTGCTCCGCTTCGAGGCCGGACGCTTCGAGCGCCTTGCGTGCCGCGTTCACGGCCAGGTCCGACGCGTTTTCGTCGGGCGCGGCGTAGTGGCGGGCGGAGATGCCGCTGCGGGACACGATCCATTCGTCCGAGGTTTCGATCCCCTTGGTGGCGAGCTGCGCCGCGAGGTCGTCGTTGGTGACACGCTGCGCGGGCAGGTAGCTGCCGGTACCGATGATTTTGCTGTAAGTCATTGCTAACCCTGCTGAATAGTTGAGCCTGGCGCTTCCGGATTGGGAGCTTGCGGCAACATTTCGGCGATCAAGGTCGAGAGTTGCGCTTGCACATTATATTTCGCCGCGTCAAAAGCGCGTCGAAGTGCCCACTCGTAGGCGTAGGCATTGGCGCCGCCATGGCTCTTGAAGACCAGGCCTTTCAGGCCCAGCAGGCCGGCACCGTTATAACTTTCGGGGTTCAGCTTCTTGAGCGATTTGCGCGCGAACAGGGCGCCGATCTTCGACATGGTCGTTTCGAGGAACACCGATTTCACGAAACGCGACAGGCCCTCGATCGCCTTCAGGGTCACGTTGCCGACGAACCCGTCGCACACGACGACGTCGACGGTGCCCTTGAAGATATCGTTACCTTCCACGTTGCCATGGAAATTCAGCACGCCGCGTTCATGGTCGGCCCGCAGCAGGGGTGCGGTGGCCTTGACCACTTCATTGCCCTTGATCTCTTCCGTGCCGACGTTCAGCAAGCCGATGCTCGGGCGGCGGTGTTCCATCGCTTCGAACAGCACGGCGCCCATGATGGCGAACTGGTGCAGGTGATGGGGCTCGCAATCGACGTTGGCACCCAGGTCGAGCATGTACGTCGGACCGCCCTTCTGGTTCGGCAGGATCGAGCAGATGGCCGGACGGTCGACGTCGGCCATGGTCTTCAGGACATACCGCGAGATGGCCATCAGCGCGCCCGTATTGCCGGCGGAGACGCAGACGTCGGCGCTGCCGTCCTTGACGAGCTCGATCGCCACGCGCATCGACGAGTCTTTCTTGCGGCGCAGGGCGACTTCGACGGGATCGTCCATCGCGACCACTTCGGAGGCGTGGCGGACGGTCAGGCGGAGGGTGTCGCCCGCATGATGTTTCTTGAGTTCAGCGCGGACCAGCTCTTCCTGACCGACGAGGATCAGCTCGGCGTCGGGTTCGCGCTTGAGGAATGCGAGGGCTGCCGGGATGGTCACGGCGGGGCCGTGGTCGCCGCCCATGCAGTCGATGGAAATTTTGATTGTCATTTGTCGGAATGAACCGCGGGCTCAAGGTCGGCCGGCGGCGGCGTGGTCTCGGCGGGGTACACTGCGAGCCGAGTCAGCGGGATGGTAAATGACGGAGTTACCGCAAAAGAAAAAGCGGCGCCACGCATTCGACATACGTTGCACCGCTTTCATGGAACAAAACAGCAAGACGTCGATTACTCGTCGTTCTTGGTCTTGAGCACTTTACGGCCACGGTAGAAACCGTTCGGGCTGATGTGGTGACGCAGGTGCGTTTCGCCGGTGGTCGGCTCGACTGCCAGGTTCGGGGCGGTCAGGAAATCGTGCGAACGGTGCATGCCGCGCTTCGACGGGGACTTCTTATTCTGTTGAACAGCCATGATGACTCCTAAACTTAAGTTCTAAAATTCTAACACATTCGACTTGCAAGTACATGCGCATCGAGTATCCCAGCAGCAATAACGTTGAGGCTGCCATTGCCGACATGTTTAACGCTGCCTTACAACGATGACTCAATACTCGAGCTGCACGCGCTTGACACGTTTTGACGCTGCGAATGCTACCTGTACGTAACACCCACTGCAATTCTTTTATTCAGATTTGAGGCCTTTAAGTGCCGCGAACGGCGATACCTTCTCGGACTTGATCGCGTCCAGCAGCCTGGTATCGGGGCACACCTCGTGTTTCGGTGCCTGCGGCAGGGCCAGCAGGGCTTCATCTTCCAGCAGATCGCGGATGTCGCAGGTATGGCTGCCGACGATCACGTCGATACTTTCATCGTCGAGGATTTCCTCGATCTCGTCCGCTTCCTGGTCGTCCTTACCCAGCACCAGCACGGTCGACGAATCGAGCTCGTAGCCGAACGGGGTCAGGCAGCGCTGGCAGACCAGTTGCACGGTACCGGAGACGGACAACGTCAGCATCGGATACCCTTGCCGGGTCTGGCCGCCGTCGATGGACCACGCGATCTCGCCGGACTTGTCGGCGCAATCAACCGCCAGGCGGTTCATTTCCGCCACCGGCGTGACGCCTTCACGATGGCCGTTGTTCCGACAAAATTCAAAGGCGTCGATGACAAAAGCGCTCATTTGGAAAAACATCCCCGGAAAACCTGCGATAATAGCAGGCTTCTGCCCGCGCAGTCAAAGACTTCCTCACAAAGCGCTATCTTCCTGTTTTATTTACGAAAATCGATGCCAAGCTCCACCCTTCCGCGCCTCATCCTGGCCTCCGGCTCCGCCTACCGGCGCGAGCTGCTGGGTCGCCTGCACCTGCCGTTCGAAACGATCTCGCCCGACATCGACGAGACCCCGCATCCGGATGAAACGCCGGAAGCGACGGCGCTGCGGCTGGCGCGCGAGAAAGCCGCGGCCGTCGCCCTCAAGAACCCCGGTGCTCTGGTGATCGGCTCGGACCAGGTGGCCACGCTGGACGGCATCCAGATCGGCAAGCCGGGCGACCACGCGCGCGCCCTCGCCCAATTGCAGATGATGCGCGGCCGCCGCGTCATATTCCATACGGCCCTGTGCCTGTGGGACGGGAGAACCGGCACGGCGCAGGTCGAGAATGTCCAGGTGTTCGTGACGTTCCGCGACCTCCCGGATGCCGAGCTGGACTCCTACCTGCACATCGAGCAGCCTTACGACTGCGCCGGCAGCGCCAAGAACGAAGGACTCGGCATCGCCCTGCTCGAACGCATCGACAGCGGCGACCCGACCGCCCTCACCGGCCTGCCCCTGATCGCCCTGACCGGCATGCTGCGCCGCGCCGGCATGCCATTTTTTAATCGCCAACAATAACAACCATGCCCGGTACGCTCTACCTGATCCCGAACACCCTCGGCCCCACCGAGGCCGCACCGCACGCGCTGTCCCACATCCTGCCCGAGCAGGTGCAGGACATCGCCAGCAAGCTCGAGTACTTTGTCGCCGAGAACGCCAAGACGGCGCGCGCCTTCCTGAAACTGGTCGGCATCGACCATCCGCTCGCACGCCCGCTGCAAGAGATTCAGATCGCGGAACTCAATGTGAACACGCCGCAGCAGGCGCTGGCCGCGCTGCTCGCGCCCCTGCTGGAGGGACGCGATGCGGGCCTCGTGTCGGAAGCGGGCGTGCCGGCCGTCGCGGACCCGGGTGCCGACCTCGTCCGGCTGGCGCACCAGCACGGCGTGCCCGTGCGTCCGCTCGTGGGGCCGTCGTCGCTGCTGCTGGCCGTGATGGCGAGCGGCCTGAACGGCCAGAGCTTCGCATTCAACGGCTATTTGCCGACGGACGCCGGCCAGCGCACCAAGCGCATCCAGCAACTGGAGCAGCGCTCGCGCAGCGAGAAACAGACGCAGTTGCTGATCGAGACGCCATATCGCAACGGCGCGATGCTGGAAGCCCTCGTCGCCAGCTGCCAGCCGGGCACGCTGGTGTGCGTGGCGACCGATCTGTCGCTGGCGACGGAAACCGTGCGGACGCAGACGGCCGCGAAATGGAAGGCGCAACTGGCTGCCGGCAAGGCGCCGGATTTCCACAAGAAGCCGACCGTCTTTCTGTTCCTCGCGCAATCGTAGAGGTCAGTGCACTTCGGCACCGAGTTCGCGCACCCAGCCGAACGCGGCCAGTTCGATGTCGCGCACCTGTTTCACCGACAGCCCGAGGCGGTCCAGCGCGGCCGCCAGATTGCGGTCCGGATCCACATGCTCCAGCGCTTCCGCCACGCTCAGCATGGCGCCATAGTCGCCGTCGCGCTCCAGCAGCGCGGCGCGGACCTCGCGCGACAGGTCGACCTTGTCGAAGATCTCGCGCATCGGCACGTCGAACAACGCATCCATCAGCGACATGATGCCGACCGTAAAGGCAGTATTCGCGCCGGCCACGTCGCCCGGACGCAGGGTCAGCGTCATCAGCTCGAGCAGGCGGCCGCGCGTCGTCGCCATCTGCAGCAACGGCGAATTCAGTTCGACGTGCCCCTCCGGGCCGCTGTACAACAGGATCTGCACCCAGCGCTGCAACTGGCTGCGGCCGAGCTGGACGAGCGCCTGCGAAATCGACTCGACCTGCGGCGCGCCGGTGCCGGCCAGATGGCCGTTCACGAGGCGCAGCAGGTTCAGGCTCAGCAACGGGTCGCGTTTGACGGCCGCCTCGATCGCATCGTTGTCGGCTTGCGAATGAATGAGATCGAACAGGCGCAGCAGCACGAGCTCGGACGGCGTGATCTTCTTGCCGGACAGGATCGCAGGACGCGCAAAATAATAGCCCTGGAAGTATTCGAAGCCGAGTTCCAGGCATAACTCGAATTCCTCGATCGTCTCGACCTTTTCCGCCAGCAGCTTCTGATGCGGCCCGCGCAGGGTGCGGACGAGTTCGGCGAGCTCGCCGCGCCCGACGCCCTGCAAGTCGATCTTGATGATGTCGACGAGGCTCATCAGCTTGCTTACCTGCTCGGAATGGCCTATAACATCGTCGAGTGCGAACTTGAAGCCGAGCTCTTTCAACTCCCGCACACGGGCCAGCAAGGCCGTGGTGGGACGGACGGTTTCCAGAATTTCCAGAATGACCTTATCGGGAGGCAGGAATCGGACGAAATCGCTCATCAGCACCACCTCGTCGACATTGACGAAGGCAACCTGCTCGCCCACCACCTGCTTCATCCCCAGCTGCGACGCATGGGAGATCACGGCGGCGGTGGCGGCGGCATAATCGGTCAGCTGCGCGTCCTCATGCTCCGGCGCGGCGCGAAACAGCAACTCGAACGCCACCAGTTTCTGGTCGCGCCCGAGGATGGGCTGGCGCGCCAAAAAGAATTCGTCGGACGGCGTGGACGTGGCTGCCGTTGCTACCGCTTGCATGTAAAAACTCCTGAAACGACGGCACGCACCATGCGTGCCGGACCCGGTCTGGCCGGAATACCGGTCCGACTATACTACAGACGGGAAGTCTTTACATTTCGACATCGTATCAAAACGTTTCAAACATAGATGTGCTTGCCAGAAACGATCGATGCGAAAAGGATCAGGACCGACCCGATCCGTTACGCTTGGCGGGGCCGCGCGGAGCCGGTTTGGCTTCCGTGCGCGGGGTGCGCGCACGTCCTTCGGTGCCCTCGCCTTCCTTGCGCGCACGTGGATCGTCGCCGAACGGCTGGCCCGGCAGGCGCAGGCTGCCGCCGCCGGACAGCGGGCTCGCGCGGCGCGCATTGCCCACCGGCTTGCGGGGACCGCCCAGTGCCGGCACCGTGCCGGTGACCTGCGTCCCTTTTTCGATACGGAACGTTGCACCGGCATCCTGGCCCAGCACCTGCACGAGATACGGCATCGTCTCGCGCAACGTCGCCTCCAGCGTGTACGGCGGATTCAGGATGAACATGCCGCTGCTGTGCAGGCCGTTGCCGTCCGCGCGCGGACCCGCGACGCTCAACGTCACGTGCAGCCATTCCTTGGCCGGCAGGCGCTTCAGGCGATCGGCGAACTGGCGCGATTCCATGCGCTGCAGCACCGGATACCAGACCGCATACATGCCCGCCGGGAAGCGCTTGAGCGCTTCGTCCAGCGCGTCGCGCACGTGCTTGTAGTCGAGCTTGACTTCGTACGGCGGATCGATGAGCACCAGCGCCCGCCGCGACGGCGGCGGCAGCAGTGCCTTCAGCCCATGGAAACCGTCCGCGTGCTCGACGAGGATGCGGCGCCCGCGCGCACGTTCGCCCTGCTCCGCGTGATGCGCCTCCAGCTTGCGGACGTTCTCCGCCAGCACCCTGATGTCGGCCGGATGCAGTTCGAACAGGCGCAGGCGGTCCTCCAGGCGCGCCTCGGCATCCGCGACCCACGGCGAACCGGGATACCAGCGCAGCTTGCCGCTCGGGTTCAACTTGCCCACGAGGTCCACGTACTCGGCCAGCGCCGGCGGCAGGTCGTCGCGCCCCCACAGGCGCCCGATGCCGTCGATGTATTCGCCGCTCCTGACCGCCTGCGCACTGTCGAGCGCGTACACGCCGGCACCGGCATGGGTGTCGATATAGGTGTAGGCCGTGTCTTTCTGGTTCATGTATTTGTGCAACTGAACCTGAATAAAGTGCTTCAGGACATCGGCGTGATTACCCGCGTGGAAGGCGTGGCGGTAGCTGAACATAGAGATTCCAATCTGGTTGATGCGGCGCCCGCCATGCGATCGCGCGCGGGCCAACCGCCATTATCCCTCAGATACGTCTCGATCCCAAAAGCCCAAATTCGGGGTCAGAGCACATTTTCGGCACAATTCGGGGTCAGAGCACTTTTAGGTGAAATTTCCGGGAGAGGATTTCTACTCGTGACGGCTACGCGTTTAAGGGGGACAGTCGGCGCACCACGCCGGGATGGCGAAACTTCTTGCACATCCGGACATTGATCGCAAATGTGCTCTGACCCCGAATTCGGAGCGAAATGGGACCTGACCCCGAAGTTTCTGACCCCGGTTTGGGGAAATAAAAATGCCGCAGCGGCTTGTGGCCACTGCGGCAGACCATCGCGAGGATGGGTGGAGGATCGTTTCAGCTCAGGCGACTTTCTTCTCGTCGAAGAATTGTTCGTCCTCGGTCGAGCCGTGCAGCGCCGTCGTCGAGCTCTGGTGCTGCTGGATGGTCTGGGTCACCGCGTCGAAGTAGCCGGTGCCCACTTCGCGCTGGTGCTTGACGGCCGTGAAGCCCTTGTCGGCGGCGGAGAATTCCGCTTCCTGCAACTCGACGAAGGCCGACATGCCGCGGCGCGCATAGCCGTGCGCCAGGTTGAACATGCTGTAGTTCAGCGCATGGAAGCCGGCCAGCGTGATGAACTGGAATTTGTAGCCCATCGCGCCCAGCTCTTTCTGGAACTTGGCGATCGTCGCGTCGTCCAGGTTCTTCTTCCAGTTGAACGACGGCGAGCAGTTATACGCGAGCATCTTGCCCGGGAATTTCGCATGGATGGCGTCGGCGAAGCGTTTGGCGAATTCCAGGTCCGGCTTCCCGGTCTCGCACCACACGAGGTCGGCGTACGGCGCATACGCGAGGCCGCGCGCGATCGCCTGGTCGACGCCCGGCTTCACGCGGAAGAAACCCTCCACCGTGCGCTCGCCCGTGCAGAACGGCTTGTCGTTCGCGTCGACGTCGGCCGTCAGCAAGTCGGCCGCTTCGGCGTCCGTGCGGGCGACGAGGATCGTCGGCGTGCCCATCACGTCGGCCGCCAGTCGCGCCGCCGTCAGCTTTTCCACGGCTTCGCGCGTCGGCACGAGCACCTTGCCGCCCATGTGGCCGCATTTCTTGACGGAGGCCAGCTGGTCTTCGAAGTGCACGCCGGCCGCGCCCGCTTCGATCATGGATTTCATCAGCTCGAAAGCATTCAGCACGCCGCCGAAGCCCGCTTCCGCATCGGCCACGATCGGGGCGAAGTAATCGACGTCGTCCTTGCCTTCCGACCACTGGATCTGGTCCGCGCGCTGGAACGTGTTGTTGATGCGCTTGACGACCATCGGCACCGAATTGGCCGGGTACAACGACTGGTCCGGATACATCTCGCCGGCGAGGTTGGCGTCGCCCGCGACCTGCCAGCCCGACAGGTAGATGGCTTTCAGCCCGGCCTTGACCTGTTGCATGGCCTGGTTGCCCGTCAGCGCGCCCAGGGCGTTCACGTACGGCTCGTTGTTGATCAGGTTCCACAGCTTCTCGGCGCCGCGCCGCGCCAGCGTATGTTCGATCTGCACGGAGCCTCGCAGCCGTACGACATCTTCCGCCGTGTAATTGCGGACGATACCTTTCCAGCGCGGGTTGGACTCCCAATCCTGTTGCAGGGCGGCGATTTGCTGTTCACGAGTTGCCATGGCGTTCTCCTGATTGAAAAGACGGGGTTGGACAGTGATTCCGTTAGACACATGATAGCGCCGGTTGTGCGCAGCACCAATACTCTTATATAAGACATATGACGGTTTTTATTTCCTTGAAAATCATCTACTTACATTTATTATTTCATGATACGAGAACAAATTTCTCACAATGGAAACTGCCGGGCAGGTGCTTCTTGTGCGCTTTTCACATGTACGAACAAGTTTTCATAATGTGAAATATAGTGAGTTGTTTCCACAAAGTATTTCGTAAATACTGCCGCAAATCTGACAATTTTTCCTGATTAAACAACACCGCCGTCATCATAAAGAATCACAAATTGACGATTTGCATCAAATCGGGGGAGAATAAATTCCGAACACCATCATTAAATTCTTAAAAGCAATTTTCCGCACTTCCGAAAGAGACACCCGATGACACTGCGATTGACCGCGCTGGCCGCCCTGCTGGGCGCAATGACGATGACGGCCCACGCCGGTATCCTGACGACGGAAGGCGTGACCTTCACGTCGAACTGGAGCGGCAATGTGCTCACGCTGGAAATCGACGCCGCGAAGCGCAGCGGCGGCTGGAGCGGCGCGACGGGCCTGGCTGCGCTGGCGATCAAGGGTGTGGGCACTTACAGCAGCGTGAGCGTGAGCGGCTGGCCGGGCGGGACCGATGCATGGAAACTGTCGACGTCCGAGCTGAAAGCGTCCGGCTGCTCCGGCACGAGCAACGGCGCGGCCGGGAGCCGCATGTGCTTCTACGGCCAGCAGATCGCGCTGGCCGACGACATGGTGTTCAAATTCACGTTCGACGGCGCCAGCGTCGCGACGAACGAGCCGCACGTGAAGGTCGAGTTCGTCGATGCCCGGGGCAACAAGGTCGGCTCGCTGTTGTCGCAGGTGCTGCCGGCATCGCCCCCGGCCACCCCGACCGCGCCGGTCACGCCGGTCGTTCCGGTAATCCCCGACACCCCGACCACGTCCGCCGGCACGCAGACCAACACGACGGCCGACACGACAACGCCGACCGGCACGTCCGACGTCGCTTCTCCATCCGGCACGCCGGCCGACTTGCCGCCGCAGGAAGACCTGCCGTCGACGCTGCCCATCGAAGGCCCCGAGGTCGTGCAAACGCCGGCCGGCACCCCCGCCGCCACGGCGAACGTCCCGGAGCCGGAGAGCATCGCCCTGCTGCTGGGTGGCCTGGGCCTGATGGGTCTCGTGCTGCGCCGCCGCCCGCGCTGAACGTAGTCCTTCCTCCCGAACGCCCCGCCCGGTCCAGCGCCCGGCGGGGCGTTGTTGTTACAAACGATGAGTTAGTCGGCTAACAGAGCCATATCGGCTCCCCTTCTACCCTTGCGGCACGGATCTGATCCGTATGTGCCCGTCGGTCTCGCAGGACGCGAGCCGCCGGGTCCTTGCATTTTGTGGAGAAGGAGAGAACATGACATCACGCATCCGCACTACCCTGCTGGCGGCGCTGTTGGGCGCGGGCACGCTCGCGTCGGCGCAGGCCGGCACGATCGAATTCCAGGGCGTCGACTTTACCTCGTCCTGGTCCGGCAACGTGCTGACCCTCGACGTCGACGCCGCCAACCCGACCGGCAGCTGGGCCGGGGCCTCGTCGCTCGGCGCCCTGCAGCTGAAGGACCTCGGCAGCTTCGACAGCGTGTTGCTCACAGCCGCGCCGGGCGGCGTGTCGAACTGGACCCTGTCCAGCAACGAGCTGAACGCGAACGGCTGCACGGGCGGCGGCCATGCCGGCACGTCGTTGTGCTATGCCGGCGCGCATGTCGCCCTGACGGACGACATGGTGTTCCAGTTCACCTTCTCTGGCGGCAATGTCGACGCGACGTCGCCCCAGCTCAAGGTGACCATGTTCGGCACGGACGGCGATAAAAAGGTCGGCAGCCTGATGGGCGAACATCTCGTGGTCTCCGCCGTGCCGGAACCGCAGACGTACGCGATGATGCTCGGCGGCCTGGGCCTGCTCGGCTTCATGGCGCGCCGCAAGCGCGCGTAAAAAACGCCCTGCCGGCGCTGGCCGACAGGGCGATTCCATAGCCACGAACAGATTACTTCGCCAGCTCGACAGCCGGCTCCTCGCCGAACACCAACTGGCCCCCACGCACGCCGACGCGGATCGTATCCTTCGGTCCGAAGCGGCCCGCCAGGATTTCCTTTGACAGCGGATTCTCGATCTGCTGCTGGATCGCGCGCTTGAGCGGACGCGCGCCATACACCGGATCGAAGCCCGCTTCCGCGATCTTCTGCAGGGCCTCCTCGCTGATGTCGAGCGCCATTTCCATCTTCTCGAGGCGCTGTTCCAGGTTCTTCAGCTGGATCTTCGCGATCGCGCCGATGTTCTTCTCGTCGAGCGCATGGAACACGACGATCTCGTCGATCCGGTTGATGAACTCGGGGCGGAAGTGTCCGCGCACCTCGGCCATCACCGCCAGCTTCACGACGGCCGGATCGTCGGAATCCATCGACTGGATCTTGTGCGAACCCAGGTTCGACGTCATCACGATCACGGTGTTCTTGAAGTCCACCGTGCGGCCCTGGCCGTCCGTCATGCGGCCGTCGTCGAGCACCTGCAGCAGGACGTTGAACACGTCCGGATGCGCCTTCTCGATCTCGTCCAGCAGGATCACGCTGTACGGCTTGCGGCGCACGGCTTCCGTCAGGTAGCCGCCCTCCTCGTAGCCGACATAACCCGGCGGCGCGCCGATCAGGCGGGCCACGGAATGCTTCTCCATGAACTCGCTCATGTCGATGCGGATCAACGCGTCTTCCGTATCGAACAGGAAATTCGCCAGCGCCTTGCACAGCTCGGTCTTGCCGACGCCCGTCGGGCCCAGGAACATGAACGAGCCGTACGGCCGGTTCGGATCCGCGAGACCCGCACGCGAACGGCGGATCGCATCGGACACGGCCTCGATCGCCTCGTCCTGGCCCACGACGCGCTCATGCAGCTTCTCTTCGATGTGCAGCAGCTTGTCGCGCTCGCCCTGCATCATGCGGGCGACGGGGATGCCGGTCGCGCGCGACACGACTTCCGCGATTTCCTCGGCACCGACCTGCGTGCGCAGCAGGCGCGGCCGCGTGTTCTCTTCCTTGTCGGCGCCGTCCGGTTGATGGCTGGCGGCTTCCGCATCCTTCAACTGTTTCTCGAGCTCCGGCAGGCGGCCGTACTGCAGCTCCGATACCTTCTGCCAATTGCTCTGGCGCTTCGCTTCATCCATCTGCAGGCGGATGCGCTCGATCTCTTCCTTGATGTGCGTCGTACCCTGCACGGCAGCCTTCTCGGACGTGAGGATTTCCTCGTAGTCGGCGTACTCGCGCTCCAGGCGGACGATCTCTTCGTTGATCAATTCCAGGCGGCGCTGCGAGGCCTCGTCCGTTTCCTTCTTGACAGCTTCGCGCTCGATCTTCAGCTGGATCAGGCGACGGTCGAGCTTGTCCATCACTTCCGGCTTCGAGTCGATCTCGATCTTGATCTTCGAGGCGGCCTCGTCGATCAGGTCGATGGCCTTGTCCGGCAGGAAGCGGTCGGTGATGTAGCGGTGCGACAGCTCGGCCGCGGCGATGATCGCCGGGTCCGTGATCTCCACCTTGTGGTGCAGTTCGTACTTTTCCTGCAGGCCGCGCAGGATGGCGATGGTCGCTTCCACGCTCGGCTCGTCGACGATGATCTTCTGGAAGCGGCGCTCCAGCGCGGCATCCTTCTCGACGTATTTGCGGTACTCGTCCAGCGTGGTCGCGCCGATGCAGTGCAGCTCGCCGCGCGCCAGGGCCGGCTTCAGCATATTGCCCGCGTCCATCGCGCCTTCGGCCTTGCCGGCGCCGACCATCGTGTGGATCTCGTCGATGAAGACGATCGTCATGCCCTCGTCCTGCGCGAGTTCCTTCAGCACGGATTTCAGGCGTTCTTCGAATTCGCCGCGGAACTTGGCGCCCGCGAGCAGCGCGGCCATGTCTAGCGACAGCACGCGCTTGCCCTTCAGCGAATCGGGCACTTCGCCGTTGACGATGCGCTGCGCCAGACCTTCCACGATCGCGGTCTTGCCGACGCCGGGTTCGCCGATCAGCACCGGATTGTTCTTGGTACGGCGCTGCAGCACCTGGATGGCACGGCGGATCTCGTCGTCGCGGCCGATCACCGGGTCGAGCTTGCCGCTGCGGGCCCGCTCCGTCAGGTCGAGCGTGTATTTCCTGAGCGCTTCGCGCTGGCCTTCCGCATCCTGGGAGTTGACGGATTCGCCGCCGCGCACGGCCTGGATCGCGGATTCGAGCGCCTTGCGGGCGAGGCCGTTTTCGCGGGCGAGGCGGCCGGCTTCGGACTTGTCGTCCGTAAAGGCGAGCAGCACCATCTCGCTCGACAGGAACTGGTCGCCGCGTTTCTGCGATTCGCGGTCTGCCAGGTTCAGCAGCGAGACGAGCTCGCGGCCGACCTGCACGTCGCCGCCCGTGCCGTGCACTTTCGGCAGGCGGTCGAACGCGGAGCGCAGCGCCGTCTGCAGGCTGCCGACGTTGACGCCGGCCCGCTGCAGCAGCGAGCGCGCGCCGCCGTCGCTCTGGCCCAGCAGCGCGGCGAGCAGGTGGACGGGTTCGATGTACTGATTGTCGTTGCCGACCGCCAGGCTCTGCGCGTCGGCGAGCGCTTCCTGGAGCTTGGTCGTCAATTTGTCTTGTCGCATGTTTTGATCCCCGTGGGTTGGATTTTGGATTGACATCTAGTTAGGGATGCCGTAGCGACTTTTCAAGATGCGAACACGCGGTTGGGGCCGGCAAATCGTGCTGAGATAAAATGTCCGTCATGGAACATTCATTCTTGACGGAGCAACGCCACCTGCTGCCCTACATGGGGAAATGGCTGCTGCTCGCCCTCGCCGTCGGGCTGCTGTCCGGGTCCGCCTCCGCCTTCTTCCTGTTCGCGCTCGAACTGGCGACCGGGACGCGCAACGCCCACCGCTGGCTGATCGCGCTGCTGCCGCTGGCCGGCTTCGCCGTCGGCTGGCTGTACCTGCGTTTCGGCAGCTCGGTCGAGGCCGGCAATAACCTGCTCATCGACGAGATCCACGACCCGAAGAAAGTGATTCCGCTGCGCATGGCGCCGCTCGTGCTGGGCGGCACCGTCATCTCGCACCTGTTCGGCGCCTCGGTCGGGCGCGAGGGCACGGCCGTGCAGATGGGCGGCGCGCTCGCCGACCAGCTCACCCATGCATTCAAGCTACAGGTGGAAGACCGGAGGATCGTGCTGATGGCCGGCATCAGCGCGGGCTTCGCCTCCGTGTTCGGCACGCCGCTGGCGGGCGCGATCTTCGCCCTGGAGGTGCTCGCGATCGGCCGCCTGCGCTACGACGCCCTGCTCGCCTGCCTGGCGGCCGCCATCGCCGGCGACCAGGTCTGCCTGCTGTGGGGCCATGCGCTGGGCATCCACCACACGCATTACGCCATCGCGTCTGTACCGGCACTGGGCCTGTGGCCGCTGGCGGCCGTCGCGATCGCGGGGGCGCTGTTCGGTCTTGCAGGAAAACTGTTCGCGGATTGCACGCACGCGCTGTCGGGCTGGATGAAGCGGCGCGTGCCTTACGGTCCGCTGCGGCCGCTGCTGGGCGGCAGCGTCGTCGCCGCCGTCGTGCTGGCGTTCGGCGCGGACCGCTACATCGGCCTCGGCATCCCGACCATCCAGGCCGCATTCACCGAGCCGCTGGCGCCGTGGGACTTCGCCGGCAAGCTGGTGTTCACGGTCGCGTCGCTGGGCAGCGGCTTCAAGGGCGGCGAAGTGACGCCGCTGTTCTACATCGGCGCCACACTCGGCAATGCGCTGGCGCCGCTGCTGCACCTGCCCTTCTCACTGCTGGCGGGTGTCGGCTTCGTGGCCGTGTTCGCCGGCGCTGCCAACACGCCGATCGCGTCGACCCTGATGGCCATCGAATTGTTCGGCGCGGAGGTGGGGGTGTATGCGGCCGTCGGGTGCGTGCTGGCCTATCTGTTTTCCGGCCACACGGGGATTTACCGGGCCCAGCGCATCGGCCACGCCAAGCCCGGCAAGTCGTGATGGATCAAGCCTGCTGCGCGTCGGGTACGTCGCCCGCCGCGGCCAGGTCGCGCACGTTCTTTTGCACGGCGATGATGGCGAACAGGGTCAGCACGAACGACATGGCATAAAAACCCTTTTCGCTGAGCATCAGCGTCGCATTCCACAGGCCGACCGTCAGCAGCACGACGGCGGCCATCAACGAGGTCCAGCACAAGCCGACGTACATCCCTGTCACCGGCAGGCCCTCGGCGCGGTCGCGCACCGTCTTTTGCAGCGACACGGCGGCAAAGCAGCCGTACAGCAGGATCGTCAGGTAATAGCCCTTTTCATTGAGCTGCATCTGGGCATTCCATAAACCGATGAGGTAGGCAAGGATGCCGACGATCATGGCGCCCCAGGATGCGCCGACGAAGGCGGGGCTCGGGCGTGCAAATGATTGCTTGGTCATGCTGTTCTCCGGTCAATGAAAACTAAGACATTGCCAGATTGCAGCCCAAGCACTTTGCGCGCAAGCGAATGACGCGCCGGTATCATGCGATGGCACGCCAGGTCGCATATCCTGCGACGCAGCAGCCGATCGACCCCAGCAGGTGCACCGCCGAATGAGCCAGCGCCCAGGCGTAATGGCCCCGCTGCAGCAGCACCATCGCTTCGGCGGAAAAGCTGGAAAACGTGGTCAGGCCCCCGAGGAAGCCCGTGATGACGAACAAACGCCAGGCCGGGGACAGGGCCGGCATGGCGTCGAAGAAGCCCAGCGCCAGCCCGATCAGGTAGCCGCCGACGAGGTTGGCGACGAGCGTCCCCAGCTGGATGTGGGCATGCAGCTGGCCGAGGAAGATGGTCAGGCCCCAGCGCAACCAGGCCCCGAGGGCCGCGCCTACGGCGACCGCGATCCAGCTCAGCGGCTGGCCCACTTGGCCCGGGCCGTGTCGTCCGTCACGCGCGCATCGACCCAGCGCGCACCGTTCGGCGTCTGCTCCTTCTTCCAGAACGGGGCGTCGGTCTTGAGATAGTCCATGATGAATTCGCACGCGGCGAACGCTTCGCCGCGGTGCGCGGACGTGCAGGCGACGAGGACGATCTGGTCCAGCGGCCGCATCGGCCCGATGCGATGGATCACGAGGACGCCATACAGCGGCCAGCGCGCCCGCGCCTGCTCCACGATGTCGTGCAGCGCACGCTCCGTCATGCCCGGATAATGTTCCAGCTCGAGTTCGGCCACATTGTCGCCGTCGTTCATGTCGCGCACCGTGCCGACGAAACTGACGACGGCCCCAACGCGCGCATCACCCGCGCGCAGGCGCGCGATTTCCGCGCTCACGTCGAAATCCGCGGCCTCGACCCGGACTTCCGTCACATCCTTCTTCACTTGCCCTCCTTGGCCACCCGCAGCGCGAGCTGCTCGAGCCGGGACGCCGTACGCGCATCGACGAGCGCCGCCAGCGCGCACAGGTCGCGCAGCTGCGCCGTCGCGCCGCCCTGGGCGCCGCGGCCGCTGCCCTGTCCTGCGCTTTGTCCTGATTTCAACGACGACTGCAACACCTCGACCTGGAGCTTCAACCGCTCGCGCGCGAACTCCGGGCCGCTGTCGATGCCGGCACCGATTTCCAGGCGCAGCAGTTCCTGCAGGAGCTTGCCGCGATTGTCTTCCAGCTTGTGGCCATACGCGGCCCTCTGTTCCGCGCTCCCGCGCAGCGCGGCCAGCGCGGCGTCGAAACGGGTGCGCAACGTGCGTTCCATGTCGGCGTCCAGGGGCGGCAAGCCGGACCAGCGTGCCTCCCAATCGGTGTCGCCGGCATTGTCCGCCGCGACGGCCTGCTCCAGTTCCTGCACGAGCCTCAGCTTGTCGCGCAGCATGCCCGCCTGGGCGACGCCGGCGGCGCGGCGAGCCTGGTCCGCATGCTGCTGCACGAGCGCCACGGCCGCGTGATAACGTTTTTCCACGCGGGCTTCATGCGCGCGCGGCACGGGGCCGATCGCCTGCCATTCCGCCTGCGCCTCGCGCAGCAGCTTGCCGACCGTGGCCGGCGTGACGCTGTCCGCCGCCGCTTCCAGGCGCGCGCTGATGGCTTCCTTGGCGGCCTCGTGCGCTCGGCGCTCGATGTCGGCCTCGTGCATCGTTTCCTTGCGGCGCTGGAACACGTCGTCGCACACGGCGCGGAAGCGCTGCCACAGCGCCTGCTCGCTCTTGCGTTCGAGCGGCAGCGAGCGTGCATGGTCCTGCCAGCGCTGCTGCAGGGCGCGCATCGTGTCGATCGCGTGGCGGTCGTGCGGATCGATGGCGGCGGCTTCCTCGATGATGGCTTCGCGCTCGGCCATCTCGGCCTTGCGCTGCTCTTCGAGCGGCCCCTGCAGCACGTTCAGCGCATCGGCAAACAAGGCGTCCAGGCGCTTCTTTTCCTTGCGGTCGATGGCGCCCAGGTGGCTCCACGCGAGACGCAGCCGCTGCACCGTGCCCGCCACGTGCTTCCACTCGACGCTGCCCTCGCGCAGGCGCGCGATCTCGGCTTGCGCTTCCTCGACGAGCGCCTGGCCGCGTGCCGCGTTCGCATGGCGCTCGTCGGCCAGGTGGCGGAAGTGGGCAGCGGCCGGCGCATAGGCAGTCGTGCAGGCGGCGTCGAACCGCTCCCACAGGCTCTTCGGCGCGGCGCCGGACAGGCTGTCGAGCGCCTTCCAGCGGTCGCGCATGCTGCCGACCTTCTTGGCCAGCTCGCTCATCGCCAGGTTTTGCGTGGGCAAGGCCTCGACTGTCTTGATGAGTTCCTCGCGCGACACGTTGCCGCCCCAGCGCGCCCAGTCGGACAGGCGCTTGAGCTCGGCCCGCAGGTGGGCCAGGCGGTCGGATTGCGCGGGCGTCAGGCGCATGCCCTTTTCGCGCGCGTCCTTCAGCGTCTTGTCGTGGTCGGCGGCGGCGCCCAGCGAGCCCTGTTGCAGGGCGGCTTCCATCGCATCCATCGTATCGATGAAATGCTGGTCCGCACCGCGCGGCCTGTTGTCCTTCATGCCTTCCCTGGCGGGGGCTTTTACGGCGCCTTCCTGCGCCGGCCTGGGCTCGCGCGGCTCCTTCGGCTTGCGTGGCTCGGCCTGCGGCACCGTGGCCAGCAGAGCGTCGAAGCGGCGCTGCAGTTCGGCGGCCTGCTCGTCCTGGGGCAGATGCGGCAGCGCTTTCCATTCGCGTCGCAGCGTCTCCGCATTCAGCTCGGCAACCGGTTTCGCCTGCTGGGCGTCGATGAATGCGGCGCGCGCGGCGCGCGCGGCCTGGCCGGCTTCCTGCACCTGCATGCCGGCGCGCAGCTTCTCCATCCCGGCCGCGAATTCGGCGACGAGGGCACGCGGCAGCGACGGGTGTTCGGGCGAACGCAGGGCCTCGTCCTGTTCCTGTGCCAGCACATCCAGACGCTGCCCCAGTTCCGCTGACGACAGGCCGGCGCCGCCCAGCTGGCGCAAGGCAGCCACGCGGTCGATCATGGCGCGCTGCAGGGCCACCTGCGCTTCGAGGCGCCGGGCCAGCGCGGCGCGCGCGGTCTGGAACGTGGCATCGAGTTCGGGCGCGGAGATCACGGACCATCTGCGGTCCAGCTCGGCCACGTGGTTCGGGGTCAGCAACGCATCCTTGAGGAGGGATTCGGCCTGCTCGACGGCGGCCTGTGCGCGCCGGTGCTCGGCTTCGCGGTGACGGTGCGCGTCGAGGCGCGACTGCATCAGTTTGGCGACGCGGCGATCGGTATTGCGCATCGCGGTATGCACACGCTCGATCAGCGCCGGGCTGTGAACGAACTCGGCGGCTGCAAGCCGCAGTTCGGAAAATTCGCACTGGAGGATGAATTCCACCGCGGCGGCTTCATCATCCCCGATGCGGCCCAGCTTTTCAGCCTGGGCCACGCGTTGATGGTTGGACGAATGCGTGGCGGCGGACGCGGACGGTTCCGCTTGCGCCCCCGCCTGTCCTCCCTGCCCGGCCGGCTTGTCGCCGGGCTTGTCGCCCGGCCGCTTGAATAGGAACTCGAACATGATGAAATCGCACTTCCAAAATCGCCATCATAGCAAAGAACCCTGATGGCCTCGTGACACCAGCCTGGCGCGTGCGAGCAATTGTTCATCATTTCCCACTAACAATATCGATAGTGTCAGTGGGCCGCGGTCAGCGTCGCATGCCGTCGCCCATGCACATCGTGGCCGGCATGCCCGACCAGTTCGTGACGCAGGCGGCGCGGATCGGCGCGGTGCTCTTGTGCGTACGCATCGTGCGCGAGCATCTGGTTCGCGATCGCGAACCACGCATCGCCGCCGACCGCCGCGCGCGCCAGCGGGAACAACTCGTGTTCCTCGCGCTCCAGCCGGCAGCGCAAGGCCGCGACGCAGCCCTCGACGGCGCCGCAGAACGCATCGCGCGGCACCGGACGGTCCGCCGCGCCGACGCTGGCCTCGGCCGTGGCCATCGCGCTGGCCGCCTGGCCGCTGAGCCGTTCGAGCTCCTCCAGCAACCTGTCGGCCGCCGCGGTGCTGCGACGCAGGGCCGGCACGAGGAACTTGTCGAGCTTGCGCCAATGACAGTTGTCGTACACCTGGCGCAGTGCAGTACACAATTGTGCGGCCCGGCCGGCGGCCAGGGTACTGAAGTCGCCCGGCAGCGCGCGCAGCTCGTCGAGCAGCGACTGCAGGGCCGCGCGCACCGTCGTCTGTTCGACGGACAGGGCGACGAGGGTATAAGTCGATGTCAGCATTCGGTCTCCACCTTTTTCTCACGAGTGAGTTCGACAAATCCGCTCCCCGGCCGCATGGAATGCGCGGCGCTATGCAAGGTCCGTGGGAGCGTTGTTGACAGGCCCGGGGCACTCTCGAATCGCGAGTCTCGGATTGCGAGGCGTCCTCTGGTTGGTTTTGGCCTGAAGGAAGGTCTAGTGTAAGGAGGCCGGGCTGGCACCCGTTTGATCTATCACAAACTGCCACCCGGCATCAGGCCGCGGCCGCCAGCGTCTGGCCCAGCGCGGCGGCCAGCGGCGTGGCGAGCCCGGCCGGCTCGGCGTGCGCCAGCACGACCTGCGGACAGCCGTGCCAGCGCGCGCAGCGGGCGAACGCCGCGGCCAGGTCGCGCACGAACCGGTCGCTGATACGTACCCCGGGCTCCAGCACGAGGGATTTCAGCTCGAACACGCCGGTCTTGCGGTGCGCCTTGGCATCCACCCGGCCGACGAGCGCCCCGCGCCGCAGCAGGGGGAGCGTGAAATAGCCGTAGCGCCGTTTCTCGGCGGGCGTGTAGCACTCCAGCCGGTAGTCGAAACCGAACAGGTCGAGGGCGCGGCGGCGGTCCCAGACGATGGGGTCGAACGGCGACAGCACGCCGGTGAGCGTCGCCTGCAGCCCCCCATCGACGGCCTGCCCGAGCAGCGCCGCATTGTCGGGGTGGACGTACACGGGCTCCTTCCAGCCCTCGACGCGGGCGCGCAGCAGCAGGCCCTCGTCGGCCAGCCGCGCCGGATCGAGGTGCGGCGGCTTCGTGCGGTGATAGTCCGGAATCCAGGCCGCCTTCGCCACGCCCAGCGCGCGCACGGCGTCCAGCACGAACCGCCGCCGCGTCGCGTCGATCGACGGCATGCGCGCATCGTCCCAGCCGGGCAGCACGCGCTCCGCCAGGTCGTACACGCGGTGGAATTGCTGGCGGCGCGCGATCATCAGCCGACCCGTCGTGAACAGGACTTCCAGCGCGCGCTTTTCCGGCTTCCATGCCCACCAGCCGCCGGCCTTGCCGTCCGTGCGCTCGAAGTCGGCCGAGCGGGCCGGCCCGTTGGCGCGGATATGCGCCAGCACGCGCTCGACCTCGTCCCGGTGCGACGCCAGCCACGTCCCCGCGTATTTCCAGCCGAGCGAGCCGGGATCGACCATCCGGTGCCGGTACAGGCCATAATCCTCGATCGGAATGAAGCACGCCTCGTGGGCCCAGTACTCGAACAGCCGGCCCTCGGCCAGCAACTGGTCGAGCCAGTCCGGGTCATAGTCGCCCACGCGGCTCCACAACACGAGATACGGGCTGCGCGCGACGACGCTGATGGTGTCGATCTGCAACACGCCCATGCGGCGAATCGCGGCCAGGACATCGGCTTTGGTGGCACGGGCGCGTTTCGCCTGCAGCATGCCCTGGGCCGCAAGGTGCAGGTTTCGAGCGACAGCAGGCGTCAAAATTGGTTCATTCATCCCGGCATTCTAATGACATCTCATCAACATTTGTACAGGTCGCCGCGAAAAAGTACTGGTTTTTTTTACAGTATCTCGTCGCATGCGATATAGTTGGCGCCCTGGCTCAACCCCTGTTGCGGATTTCTTAACGACCATGCGGCTGCTGCACACATCGGACTGGCACCTCGGCCAGACCCTGCACAATTTCGACCGGACCTACGAACACCAGTGCTTCCTCGACTGGCTGCTCGACACGATCGTCGCAGAGGAAGCGGACGCCCTCTTGATCGCGGGCGACGTGTTCGACACCTCGAACCCGTCCGCCGTAGCGCAGCGCCAGCTGTACCGCTTCCTGCAGCAGGCGCGGGCACGGGCGCCGCAGCTGGACATCGTCATCATCGCCGGCAACCACGATTCGCCGGGCCGGCTGGAGGCGCCGGGGCCGCTGCTGGAAGCGCACGGCACGCGCGTCGTGGGGCACGTCGTGCGCGACGCCGCAGGCAGCATCGACCTGGAGCGTTGCATCGTGCCGCTGACCGGCAAGGACGGTGCGGTGCAAGCCTGGTGCGTCGCGATCCCGTTCCTGCGGCCGGGCGACGTGCCGCGCGTGGCCGCCGTGGCCGGCGCGGCGCCGGGCGACGACGCGTTCGACGCCTACCTGGCCGGTATCCGGCTGCTCTACCAGCAGGCGTACGACCTGGCCCGCGCCCGGGCCACCGGGGGCCAGGCGATCCTCGCGATGGGCCATTGCCACATGGTCGGCGGGGATGCGTCACCCGATTCCGAACGGCGCATCGTCATCGGCGGCACCGAGGCCCTGCCCGCGTCGATGTTCGGCCCGGACGTCGCCTACGCCGCGCTGGGCCACCTGCACCTGGCCCAGCGGGTCGGCCAGCAGGAGCACCTGCGCTACTCCGGCAGTCCCCTCCCCCTGTCGTTTGCCGAGGTCGGCTACAGGCACCAGGTGCTGCGCATCGACCTGGACGGCCCGCGCGCCGCCGCCATCGAACCTCTGCACGTGCCGCGCGCGGTCGAACTGCTGCGCGTGCCGGCGAGCCCGGCGCCCGTCAAGCAGGCGATCGCGGAACTGGTCGCCCTCGACCTGCCGGACCTGCCGCGCGACGTGTGGCCCTACGTGGAAGTGCGCGTGCTGCTCGACGCGCCCGAGCCGGGCCTGCGCGCGCAGGTCGAGGCGGCACTGGAAGGCAAGCCGGTGCGCCTGGCGAAGATCGAACCGACGCGCCGCGTGGTCACGACGGCCGGCGTGGAACCCGCGCTGAGCCTCGACCAGCTCGCCCAGCTGCAGCCGGACGACATCTTCCGCCGCCTGTGGCAGCAGCGCTTCGGCGAGGACGCGCCGGACGACCAGCTGGCCGCGTTCACGGAACTGCTGCTGCCGACGGATGGCACCGCCAGGAACCGGGAGGCCGCATGAAGATCCTGCGCATCGGCGGCAAGAACCTGGCCTCGCTGGCCGGCGAATTCGAAGTCGATTTCGAGAGCGAACCGCTGGTCTCGTCCGGCCTGTTCGCGATCAGCGGCCCCACCGGCGCCGGCAAGAGTACCCTGCTGGACGCCTTGTGCCTCGCGCTGTACGACGCCACGCCGCGCCTCATCAAGGGACCGCGCGTGGGCAACTACCTGCCCGACGTGGGCGACGAAACGCTGTCCGTCGCCGACCGCCGCACGCTGATGCGGCGCGGGACCGCGGACGCGTTCGCCGAAGTGGATTTCGTCGGCAACGACGAGCAGCGCTACCGGGCGCGCTGGAGCGTGCGGCGCTCGCGCAATCGCGCTGCCGGCGCCCTGCAGCCGTCCACGATGAGCCTGCAACAACTGCCCGGCCTGCAACCTCTGGGCGGCACGAAGACGGAGGTGCTGGCCGAAGTCGAACGCCGCATCGGCCTCTCGTTCGAACAGTTCACGCGCTCCGTGCTGCTGGCGCAGAACGAGTTTTCCGCCTTCCTCCGTACCGACGAGAACGAGCGTGGCGAACTGCTGGAAACGCTGACGGGCAGCGCCGTCTACAGCGATATCTCGCGCCGCGCCTTCGAACGCTGGCGCGTGGAGCAGGAAGCCATGCGCCGCCTGACGGCGCGCCTGCAGGACCAGGCGCCGCTCGGCCCGGACGCGCGCGCCGGCCTCGACGCCGACCATGCCGCCGCCCAGGCCGCGCTGACGGCGGCCGAGACGCGCCGCGCCGCGCTGGAACGTCACCTGCGCTGGTACCAGGAACTGGACCGGCTGCGCGCGGCCGAAACCCAGGCGGACGGCGCGCTGGCCCGGGCCCGGGCCGAGACCGACGCCGCTGCCGACCGCCGGCGCCGGCTGGCCACGCTGGACGCCGTGCAACCTGCACGCGCCCTCGTCGCCGACCTGAACCGCCTGGCCGGCGAACAGCGCCAGGTGCAGGCCCAACTGGCCGGCAGCGAACACGAACTGGCACGTGCCCTCGATGCCCAGCAACAAGCGGCGCGCGGCCTGATGGAGGCCGAACGCAAGCTGGAGGCGGCCGAGGACGCGCAGCGCGCGGCCGCGCCACAGCTGGACCGCGCGAAAGCCCTCGACGCCACGCTGGACACGCTCGCGCCCGCCCACGCGAAGGCGCGCGCGGCGCAAGACGGCGTGCGCACGGAGTCGACGCAGGCCCAGGCCGCCCTGCGGACCAAGACGGAGGAACTGGAAGCGAACCGGCGCGCGCTGCACGACACGACGGTCTGGCTCGCCGCGCACGGCACCCGCGAACTGCTAGGCACGCAATGGACGCGCTGGGACCAGCGCCTGGCCCAGGCCGAGCAGGCCGCGCGCCAGGATGCCACCAGCGCGCAAGCCTTGAGCGCCGCCCGCGCCGGTGCCGAACAGGCCGCCGCGATGGCGCAGCGCACGGCGCACGCGCTGTCGGCGTCCGTCGAACTGCTGGAGGTGCGCGAGGCGGCGCGCCGGCAGGCGGCCGAGGCGCTGGACGGCATCGACGCCGACGCCCTGCGCGCGGAACGCCGCACGCTCGACAAGCGGCGCGAACACCTGGCCTCGCTCGACCACACGTGGCAGGCACTGCGCACGCAGCGCGGCCGCCTGGCCGACCTCGATGCGCAGGCCACCCAGGCCACCCAGGCGCAGGCGAAAGCCCAGGAAGGACTCGACGCCGCACGCGCCGCGGGTAGCGCGCTGGACGCGGCCGTCACCCAGGCCGAGCGCATGCTGAAGACGGCCCAACTGGCGTGCGCCGACGGCGTCGAAAAGCTGCGCGCCACGCTCGTGGACGGCGACGCCTGCCCCGTGTGCGGCGGCACGGAACACCCCTACCGGCACCAGGACGACCGGCTGCATGCCGTGCTGGAAGAGCTGTCCGCCGAACTGGCCGCGCGGCGCGGCGAACAGCGCGCCAACGTCGACCTGCAGGCTGGCCAGCGCGCCGCGTACGATGCCGCCGGCGAACGGCTGGCGGCGCTGGCGCGTGAACGCGACAACCTCGCCGCCGCGCTCGTCCAGCTGGATGCGGAATGGGCCGACAATCCGCTCGCGGCGGACGCACCGGACAGCGACGCTGGCACCGACGCGCGCGGCCGCTGGCTGGCCGCCGAACAGGCCGCACTGCGCAAGGCGTACGCGGAACTCGAAACACGCGACGGCGACCTGCGCCGCGCCGAACTCGCGCGCGACGCCGCCCAGCAAGCCTGGGACCAGGCCAACCGCGAACACGCGCGCCTGCTCGACGCGGCGCAGACGGCGCAAGGCACGCTGGCGCGCCTGGATGCCGACATTGCCGCGCTGGCCGCGCGGCGCGAAGCAGCCGCGGCCACGCTGGGCGAACTGCTCGCCGAACTGGACCCCGTGCTGGCGGAAGCGTGCGGCGACGGCTGGCAGGGTCAATGGCAGCGCGACCCTGCCGGCTGGCGCCAGGCTCGCGCCCACGAGGCGCGCGAATGGAATGACCAGGCGGCACGCCTTGCGCGGCTGCAGGGCGCCATCGGGGCCCTCGACGCCGAGCACGCCGCGCTGGCCACGCGTGTGGAACATGCCGGCCGGCGCCTCGTCGAGGCGGAGGCCGAATTTGCCCGCCTGGACGCGGACCTGGCCGCGCGCCGCGTCGAACGTGCGGAACTGTTCGACGGCCGCGCCGCGCGCGATGTCGAGCAACAGTTGGTGGGTGCCGTGAACGCGGCACGCGAAGCCGTGAATACCTGCCAGGCCGCGAGCCTGCAGGCTGCGCAGGCGGAAACACGGGTGCGCGAGGCGCAGTCGCTGGCCGCGCGCCGCATCACCGACCTGCAGGGCGAGCTGGCCGATGCGGGCGAGCGGCTCGCACACTGGATCCAGGAATTCGACGGCAGCGACCCGGCGCTGGAAAGCGTGGCCAACGAACAGCAGCTCGCTGCCCTGCTCCAGGTCGGCGCGGGCTGGATCGCCCAGGAACGTGCGGCCCTGCAGGAACTGGACGCGGCCCTGCGCCAGGCGACGGCCGTGCTGGCCGAACGCCGTGCGCAGCGCGAACAGCACGAGCGGTTGCGCGAAGACGTGGCGCCGGCGCTGACAAACGTCGAACAGCCGGACGCGCCAGCCGGGGACGGCGCGCTCGCAATGGAACAAGCGACGGCGCAGGCAAAGGCGCAGGCAACCGCGCAGGCCCAGGACGCCGACGCGGTCGCCGCCGCCCTGCGCCGCGCCCAGACCGAACGGGACGCCGCACACGAAGCGGCGGCCAGCCTCGCCATGCGCATCCGCGAGGACGAGCAGCGGCGCGAGCGTGCGCGCTCGATGATGGCCGAGATCGAGCGCCAGCGCGCCATCGAGGACCGGTGGGCCAAGCTGGCGGAACTGATCGGCTCCGCGGACGGCAAGAAATTCCGCAACTACGCCCAGCAATTCACGCTCGACGTGCTGCTCGGCTATGCCAACACGCACCTGGCCCAGCTGGCGCGGCGCTACCGCCTGGAGCGCGTCGTCAGCACGGCCGGTCCGTCGCTGGCGCTGATGGTGCGCGACCAGGACATGGGCGGCGAAGTGCGCTCCGTAAACTCCCTGTCCGGCGGCGAATCGTTCCTCGTGTCGCTGGCACTCGCGCTGGGCCTCGCCTCGCTGTCGTCGAACCGCGTCAAGGTGGAATCGCTGTTCATCGACGAAGGATTCGGCAGCCTGGACAGCGATACGCTGGGCGTCGCGATGGATGCGCTGGACGCGCTGCAGTCGCTGGGCCGCAAAGTCGGCGTCATCTCGCACGTGCAGGAGATGACGGAACGCATCGCCACCAAGGTGTTCGTCCGGCCGGCCGGCGCGGGCAGCAGTGCCGTGACCGTGCAGTGCTAAAATGCGCCCCTTCCATTGATTCATCGCTCACTTTCATCATGAACAAACCCGCCCGTTTCCTGACCTTCAAGTGCGCCAAATGCGCCAAGCCGGTCAAGGTCACCCTGCAGAAAGTGTCCGCCTGCTCGCATATCCAGCCCTACCAGGGCATTTGCGAATGCGGCGAAATCAAGCGCCACGCGACCGGCAATCCGGACGCCGTGAAATCCTTCGTCGAGTCGAACGAACTCCACTGGCACCACCACCACTGATCGGACGCGGCGATGACGACTCCCGACGGCGCGGCGCGCATCCACTGGATCGAACACGGCGAGGAACGCTCGGCGCGCTGGCGCTCGGAAAGCGGCTGGCCGGCGCCGCGGAAGGTCGTGCTCGCGGACGACACGATGAGCGCCGATGCGGCCTGGCGCCACGCGCTGGACGGCACGGCGCTGCTGTGGCGCGGCGACTTCCAGAACGCACGCCAGCTGCTGCAGGCACTCGTGCGCCGCGTCGACCATAAAGGTTCGCGCGCCAAACGCGCCAGGGCCGGCAAGGCGCCGGCGACGCTCACCGAACAATTCCACCGCCACCGCCTCGCGCAACTGCAGCGCGCACGCACGCTGGCCATGCTGCTGATGCCGTTCGACGCGGACCACGGCATCCCGCTGCGCCGCGCGCCCGACGTCCGCGAAGCATGCACGGAAGCCTACGGTGGGGCGACGGAACCGTACGTTGCTTCGCTGCGCGAACTGCTGGGCGTCATCGGCGCGCACGAGTGGCGCCGCAAGGGCGTGTTCATTCCCGCCCTCGACGAGCGCATCCACCCGTGGTACGGCGTGTTCTCGCCCGTGCGGGGCGAATATGTCGAGCTCGTCGCGCAGGCACCGTTGCCTGCCGGCGCGAAACTCGCGTTCGACATCGGTGCCGGTACGGGCGTGCTGTCGGCCGTGCTCGCGCATCGCGGCATGCAGGGCGTGCTCGCCACCGACGTGGACGAGCGCGCGCTCGGTTGTGCCCGTGCCAACGTCGAGCGCCTGGGTCTCGCCGGCCAGGTCGAGATCGTGCGCGCCGACCTGTATCCCGAGGGCCGCGCCGACCTCGTCGTCTGCAATCCGCCCTGGCTGCCGGGCAAGCCGAGCTCCGCCATCGAATACGCCGTCTACGATCCCGACAGCCGCATGCTGAAAGGTTTCCTCGCGGGATTGAAAGAGCACCTGCGCGACGGCGGCGAAGGCTGGCTCATCCTGTCCGACCTGGCCGAGCACCTGGGCCTGCGGTCGCGCGATCAATTGCTCGGCTGGATCGCCGAGGCGGGGCTGGACGTCGCCGGCCGCCACGACATCCGCCCCACGCACCCGAAGGCCAGCGATCCCGACGATCCGCTGGCCGCGGCACGCATGGCCGAGGTGACGTCGCTGTGGCGCCTGCGGGTGGCCAGCTAATGAATCGACAACCCGATTTGCGCTCCGGCGCCGATCGGGTTAAAATAGCGTTCTCAGACGCGGGGTGGAGCAGTCTGGCAGCTCGTCGGGCTCATAACCCGAAGGTCACAGGTTCAAATCCTGTCCCCGCAACCAAATTCCGTAACAACAAGCCCGACTCTCGTAGCCGGGCTTTTGTTTTCTGGGCCAGCGCAGCGCATGAGAGACAAGAAAGACAACGCGACCTTCGACCTGCCCGGCTTCGAGCCGGCGCCACATGACGATGACGCCGCGGCTCTTTCTTCGTCTCCGTCCGCAGTTCCGGCGGCAGCCAAGCGTCCCCGGGCGCGCCGCACGGCACAGAAACAGGAACAGCTGATGCTGATGAACCTGGCAGAAACGGATGCGACCGGCCTGCCGGTCTGGAAACACGATCCCGATCTGGACCTTACCGGCTTGCCTGTCTGGAAGCCGGCACCCTGAAGCACGCGACATGAACGCCGGTTCGTCGCGCCAACGAAACGCCGCCACCATGTCCGACACCGCCTTTTCTTCCCTGCAGCTCGCAGCCCCCTTCCTCGCCAATCTCGACCAGCTCGGCTACAAGGACATGACGCCCGTGCAGGCGGCCACCTTGCCGCTCGCACTCGCAGGCCGCGACCTCATCGCGCAGGCCAAGACGGGCAGCGGCAAGACGGCCGCGTTCGGCATTGGCATGCTGCTGAAGCTGAACCCGACCCTGTTCGCCGTGCAGGGCCTCGTCATGTGCCCCACGCGCGAGCTGGCCGACCAGGTGGCGAACGAGCTCCGCCGCCTGGCGCGGGGCATCGGCAACGTCAAGGTCGTCGTGCTGACGGGCGGCATCTCGATGCGTCCGCAGATCGCGTCACTCCAGTTCGGCGCGCACATCGTCGTCGGCACGCCGGGCCGCATCCGCGACCACCTGCAGCGCCGCACGCTCGACCTTGCACGCCTGCGCACCCTCGTGCTGGACGAGGCCGACCGCATGACGGACATGGGGTTCTACGACGAGATCGCGGCCATCGTGCGCGAATGCCCCGCGCATCGCCAGACCCTGCTGTTCTCCGCGACGTATCCTGACGACATCCGCGCCGCCACCGCGCGCTTCCTGCGCGATCCGCTCGAGGTCGCCGTCGACACCGCGCACGCGCCGGCCCGCATCGAACAGCGTTTCTACGAGATCGGCTTCGACGGCCGCGTGGATGCCGTCGCGCGGCTGCTGCGCCATTACCGCCCCGCGTCCGCGATCGCATTCTGCAACACGAAGGCGCGCTGCCGCGAAGTCGCGGACGCCCTGCGCGAACAAGGCTTTTCCGCGCTCGCGCTGTACGGCGAGCTGGAACAGCGCGAGCGCGACGAGACGCTCGTGCGCTTCGCCAACCGCAGCTGCGCGGTGCTCGTCGCCACCGACGTGGCCGCGCGCGGCATCGACATCGCGGGGCTGGAAGCCGTCATCAACGTCGACGTGTCCAAGGATCCGGAAGTGCACGTGCACCGCGTCGGCCGCACGGGACGCGCAGGTGCGAACGGCGTCGCGCTGTCGCTGTGCGCGCCGAACGAAAAGCGCTGGGTCAAGCTGATCGAGGACGCGCAGGGCTTCACGGCCGAGTGGCATGCGCTCGACGAACTGGCCGACGACGACGGCGCGGTGGATCCGGCACCGATGATCACGCTGTGCGTATCCGGCGGCAAGAAAGAGAAGCTGCGTCCGGGCGACCTGCTGGGTGCCCTCACCGGCGACGCGGGCCTCACGAAAGAACAGGTCGGCAAGATCGCCATCTTCGAATTCGTCAGCTACGTCGCGCTCGACCGCCGGGTCGCGCAGCAGGCGTTCGACCGGCTGAACAGCGGCAATCCGCTGGGACCGGAATTCGGCACCATCAAGGGCCGTAACTTCAAGATGCGTTTCATCGACGACTGATAGTCGACAGGCCGCGCTTGTAACAGTTGTAACAGGCGCGCACGGTTGAGTTGTACTCGGGCACCGGTGCTACAAATCTGGCATGATTTTGCCAAGCCCATGCCTTAGCAAAATGACCAGCCTAACTACCATCGGACCGGAGCAGCAGCACCTCGAAGGCCGCACCGTCAGGGACATCGTCGAGTACAGTCCCGAACAGGTCAACGAAGTCTGGTGCCGCAAGATCCTACGCCAGATCCTGCAGTCGCTCGAACTGCAGTACGCGATGCACATGCCGCATCGCGCCATCACGCCCGACACGATCGTGTTCCACGAGAATGGCGAGCCGCTGCTGATTCCCACCGACTTCGGCCCGCCGGACGCGCAGGAGGCCGATGACCTGAACGCCCTGGCACGCATCATCCATTACGCCATCACGCGCGAGCTCGCCCCCACGGGCCCACTGGCCGGCCGGGCCGAGGGCTACAGCGATTCGCTCGTGAATGCCGTCGACCGCTGCATGGATCCCGACCCGGCGCGCCGCCCCCAGAGCATCGAACAGCTGCGCGACCTGCTCGGCATCGTCCCGCTCGGTCCGCCCGTCGGGGCCGCGGTGGCGTCGCACATGACGCCACCGATGCCGCCCGACGCGCCCGCGCCCGCGCCTGCGCCTGCGCCCGACCTCGGTCCCGCAATCGCACCACCCGAAGCCGTGCCGCCCGCGTTCATGCAGGCCGCCGAGCGCCCCCGCCGAATCCTGAACCTGAACCGCTGGCAACGCTGGGCCGTCGCGGCCGGCGGCGGCGCCGTCCTCATCGCGCTGGCGCTCGCCATGTTCGCGGAAATGCGCGATTCGGGCTCGTTCGACCACGTCGTGCTCACGTTGCCCCAGCAGGCCGATAAACCGTCCGTCGCGACCGGCGCCGCGGCCGCGGGCGCACTGGACAGTGGCGAGGGCTATGTCGCACCGGATTCGCCGGCAGCGAGCCCGGCGGCCGTACCGCAAACGCCCGCCAACCCGGCCGCGCCCATCGCCGCCGGCCAGGCCCAGTCCGCGCCGGACACCCGGCTGCCCGGTGTCGTCGTCACGCCGAACGGCAACGTCTACAAGCTGCAGATCCAGCCGTGGGGCGTCGTCTACGTGGACGACGTCGACCGCGGCGTGAGTCCGCCCGTCAAGCGCCTCGTGCTGGCGCCCGGCCGCCACACGATCCGCGTGACGAACCCGAACTTCCACGACCGCGTGCTCGAGGTCGACACGGCGAGCAGCGACGGCCAGATCACCGTCGACTTCACGGCGGAACCCTGATGACCCACGACCGGAGACCGATGAAGACCCACCGCTTCGCCCGCGCCATCCTGCTGGCCGCGACAGCCGCCCTGCTCGGCGGCTGCGCCGACCTGCCCGGCTTCGACAAGAAACCGGCACGCAGCCCCAGCCATCCGAAGGCGACATCGACCGTGGAACGGGACACCCCGGCGGTGCGCGAAGCCCCGGCGCGGCCGAAGGAAAAACCGCGCGACCGCGACGACGTGTCCACGCCCAGCGCAGGCCTGCAGGAAGGCATCCGGCTGTACAACGACGGCGACTACAACGGCGCGATCCGGCGCCTGTCCGCGCGCGACGTGAACAACGGCCCGCTCGCCAC
The DNA here is from genome assembly GCF_059491305.1 of Massilia sp. Masssp94. Classification (NCBI taxonomy): domain Bacteria; kingdom Pseudomonadati; phylum Pseudomonadota; class Betaproteobacteria; order Burkholderiales; family Oxalobacteraceae; genus Massilia; species Massilia sp. Masssp94. The sequence goes on along the minus strand of NZ_CP168501.1, from coordinate 5,196,614 downwards.
GCGCCTCACGGCCTTGAAATACATGGCGTTCAGCTATTGCGTGACGTCGCGTCCCGGCCCGTGCCGCCAGGCGTTCGACCGCGCGCTGCGCCTCGACCCGTCGTTCGACCTGGCACCCGGCGAACACGGCCATCCGCTGTGGGGGCCCGTCTTCACGAAGGCCAAGCAGGCGGCGACGCCGCACTAGAACGTGAGCGCGCTGCCGGCCCATTGCGATCGCCCGCTGGCCGACAGTACGCCGACGAGCGGCCACACCGACCACCCGCACCTGGTGCTGGCCACGTCGATCCTGGCCAGCAGCCTCGCCTTCATCGACGGCTCCGTCGTCAACGTGGGCCTGTCCGCCATCGGCCGCGACCTGGGCGGCGCGGGCGCGGACCTGTCGTGGGTCGTGAGCGGCTATCTTCTCCCCTTGAGCTCGTTACTGTTGCTGGGCGGCGCGGCCGGCGACCGCTACGGCCGGCGCCGCATCCTGCTCGCCGGCATCGCGACGTTCGCGCTGGCCTCGCTGCTGTGCGCGTGGGCACCACGGCTGTGGCTGCTCGTCGGCGGGCGCGTGCTGCAAGGCATGGGCGCAGCCTTCCTTCTGCCCAACAGCCTGGCGATCCTCGGCGCCACGTTCGACGGCAAGGCGCGCGGCAAGGCCATCGGGATCTGGGCCGCGGCCGGCGCGGCGGCCGGTGCGATCGGGCCGCTGCTCGGTGGCTGGCTCATCGATACAGTCGGCTGGCGCGCGGTGTTTTACATTAACCTGCCGATCGCGGCAGTGGCCATGTTCCTCGGCTGGCGCTACGTGCGCGTGCCGCGCGGCGAGAAGCCCGTTGCGCTCGATCCGGCCGGCGCGCTGCTGGCCAGCGCGGGCCTGGGCTGCTTGACGTGGGGCCTGGCGGCGGCATCGGCCGACAAGGGCGTGACGGCCGCATCCGGCGGCGCGATGGCGGCCGGCGTGCTCGTGCTGCTGGGGTTCCTGTGGGCGGAGCGGCGGGCGGGCGAGAAGGCGATGCTGCCATTGACACTGTTCGGATCGAGCAGCTTTTCCGGCCTGAACCTGATGACGTTCCTGCTCTACGGCGCCCTCGGCGCGCTGATGCTGCTCGTGCCGTTCGTGCTGATCCAGGCGCTGCAGTATTCGGCGAAGCAGGCGGGCGCGGCGCTGCTGCCGTTTCCCATCGTCCTCGCGATCGGTTCTCCATTGATGGGCAAGGTAGCCGGCAGCCACGGGGCGCGGCTACCGTTATCGATCGGCGCGCTCATCGTCGCGGGCGGATTCCTGCTGGGCACGCGCATCGGCGACGGCGGCTATGCCTCGACCGTGCTGCCCGCCATCCTCGTCATCGCCGTCGGCATGGCGTGCGTGGCGGCGCCGCTGACGACGGCCGTGCTGTCGTCCGTGGACGCCCATCACACGGGTGTCGCGTCCGGCTTCAACAGCGCCGTCGCGCGCGGCGGCGGGCTCATCGCGACGGCGCTGCTGGGCGTCGTCCTGACGGCGCAAGGCCGCGCACTGCTGGCGGCGTTCCACGTGGCGATGGTCGTGTGCGCCGCCTGCGCGCTGGCGGCGTCGATCTGCGCGTTCGCCTGGATCAGGCGCGCGGGTTGACGGACGCCGGATACGTCGGCGCGCGGCGCCGCTGGCTCGCCTGCTCGTACGCATAGGCCATCGCGATCAACGCTGCTTCGCTCCACGCGCCGCCGACGAACGACAGCCCGACGGGCAGCCCGTGCACGAAGCCGGCCGGGACCGTCACGTGCGGGTAACCGGCCACGGCCGCGGGCGACGAAAAGCCGGGGCCATCATGGTCGCCGTTGATGTAGTCGGTCAGCCAGCCCGTGCCGCCCGTCGGCGCGACCAGCGCATCCAGCTTTTCCTCGCGCAGGATCCGGTCGATGCCCTCTTCGCGGCTGTAGCGCTGGTTGTTCGCGAGCGCGTCGCGGTAAGCCCTGGCGTCGAGACCTGGCCGGGCCGCCGCCGCGATCAGGTGTTCCTGGCCGAAGTGGCGGAGTTCCTGCGCGGCGTGCCTGTCGTTGAACGCGATCACGTCGGCCATCGTTTTCACGGACGCGTGCGGTGCGTAGCCGGCCAGGTACGCCTCCAGGTCGGGACGGAATTCGGACAGCAGCACTTCCAGTTCCGTGTCGCCGTACTGGTCGACGTTGGGCACCTGCACGTCGACGAGCGTCGCGCCCTGCGCGCCCAGGATGGCCAGCTCGGCTTCGATCACCGCGTTCACGGCCGGGTTATTGAAAAAATTGCGCGCGACGCCGATGCGGCGGCCGCGCAGGCCGTCGGTCCGCAGGGCCGCCGCGTAATCGGCCGGCTTGCCCTGCATGGTGCCCGTGGCGGCATCGTCCGCATCGGCGCCCGCGATGGCCGCGAGCAGGAGCGCGGCGTCGGCCACGGTGCGTGTCATGGGGCCGGCCGTGTCCTGCGAATGCGCGATCGGGATGATGCCGCTGCGGCTGACGAGGCCCAATGTGGGCTTGATGCCGACGATGCCGCAAATCGACGCCGGCGACACGATCGACCCGTCCGTCTCCGTGCCGATGGCGAGCGTGGCGAGGGCGGCCGCCATCGCGGCGCCCGAGCCGGAGCTGGAACCGCTCGTGTTGCGGTCGAGCGCGTACGGGTTGCGCGTCTGGCCGCCGCGTCCGCTCCAGCCGCTGACGGAATGCGTCGAGCGCATGTTCGCCCATTCGGACAGGTTCGTCTTGCCGAGGATGACGGCGCCGGCCGCGCGCAGGCGCGCCGCGACGAACGCATCGCGCGTGGCGCGCACGCCGTCCAGCGCGAGCGAGCCGGCGCTCGTGCTCATCCTGTCGCCCGTCGCGATATTGTCCTTCAACAGGACGGGGATGCCGTGCAGCGGGCCGCGCACCTTGCCGGCCTTGCGCTCGCGGTCGAGGTCGGTGGCGATCCTGGCGGCGTCGGGATTCAGTTCGATGACGGCGTTCAGGCGCGGCCCGGCCTTGTCGACGGCCGCGATGCGCGCGAGGTAGCGCTGCACGAGCGTCTTCGACGTCAGCTTGCCCGTTTCCATCAGCGCCTGCTGCTCGCGCACGCCGGCGTCCAGCACGGCATCGGGTTCCTTGCCCGCTGCCGACGCAGTCACGCCGGCCGCGGCGCTCGCCGCCAGGCCCAGTCGAACGAAATCCCTGCGGTCCATGCACTCTCCTCGTGAATGCTCCAGCATAACAGGATCTTGCTTATTTGACATGAGCGCGTGTCGGACGTACCGTCGAAAAAAAACGCTGCCCGATGGACAGCGTTTTTCGTAAGAGCGCGTCGGCTTAGTTGCGGACGACTTTCTTGTACTCGGCGGTACGGGTGTCGATCTCGATGACGTCGTCCTGGTTGACGAACAGCGGCACCTGGATGGTGAACTGCTTCGACTCGATGGCGTTCTCGATCTTGGCTTCCTTCAGGACGTTGCCCGACGTGTTGCCCTTGACGGCCGGTTCCGTGTAGATGATCTGGCGTGCGATGGTGATCGGCAGTTCGACCGAGATGGCCTTGCCGTCGTAGAACACGGCTTCGCATTCCATACCGTCTTTCAGGTAGTTGATGGCGTCGCCCAGGTTTTCTTCTTCGATTTCGTACTGGTTGTATTCTTCATCCATGAAGACGTACAGCGGGTCGGCGAAGTACGAGTAGGTCACCGGCTTCTTGTCCAGGACGACGACGTCGAACTTGTCGTCGCCGCGGAACACGTTTTCCAGCGGTGCGTTGGTGAGAAGATTCTTCATCTTCCACTTGTACGTGAAGCCCGTGCGGCTCGAGCCATTGACGTCGGAGCGCAGCACGATGAAAGGCTTGGCATCAACCATGATGATGTTGCCGACACGGATTTCTTTTGCGGGTTTCATAGGAGGGTTTTAACCTAAAAATGAGTTGCAGTAATCAAGCATGATACCATGTTCCTCGTCCGTCGCCTACCGCAGCGACCGGGCGAAATCCAGCAGATTGCTCACCAGGTCGCCATGCGCCAACATCTGCGCCTGCCATTCGGCATTGCGTTCACGAATCGTCGGCAAACTGGCTTGCAGCGATGTCCACAGCGCGCGCCAATCCGCCGGAGCATTACCTTCCACGCCATTCCAGCGCAGGGAAAAATCGATCAGGCTGTCCAGGTTCGCCGCGTACTTTTGCAGGAACGCGCGGAGTTTAACATGATGCAAGTTTTCATCTTGCGGATAGATGTGCCAGATGAATGGTCGTCCCGCCCATTGCGCACGCACCCAGGAATCCTCGCCGCGCACGAAGTTCACGTCGCACGCCCACAGCAGGCGATCGTAATCGTCCTGCGCCAGGAACGGGACGGTGCGGACCGTGAGATTGCCGTGCGTCGCCACCGCGCCGGCGCCGGCGAACGCCGCCACCTGCTCGCGCGCGACGCCTTGCGGCACGAGACAGGTCACGGGCCGGTCGCCATCGCGCCATGCGGCGAACATCTCCGCGACCGGCGCGTGCGGATAGCAAAACAGGCTGACTGTCAGCGCGCTTGCCTCGTCCGTCGTCACGCCAAGCCGCGCGAGGAAACCGGCCCGCGCCGCCGCGTCGGCCTGGAAGCAGTCGCGCGCGTCGAGCAGATCGCGTTCGCGCAGCAGGCCGCCCGTCTTGCTCGTAAAACCCGGGAAGAAGAAATGCTTCGTCAGCTTCAGGCGCGGATGCATCGACGGCAGCGCGTGGCAACCCTCGACCCACTCCTCCGCGCTGAGGCCTTCGTAATTGATCCACACGGGCCGCGGCTCGCACTGCGCCATCGCGGCGATATAGCCCGGCGGGATGTCGACGCCGAAGAATTCGATGACGATGTCGGCCACGTCGGCCGGCGCGCAGGCGCCGTCCTGGTCGCGCCAGTGCAGCACGCGCACGCCGTCGACCACCTGCTCGTCGGCAGCGACGGACACGCCCGGCCAGATGCGGCGGAAACTGGCGAGGTCGTCGACCCACAGGGTCACCGCGATGCCATGCTCGCGGTGGAACTGCCGCGCGAGGCGCCAGCAGATGCCGATGTCGCCGAAGTTGTCGACCACTTTGCAGAAGATGGCGAGAGTCGTGGAGCGTTGATCGTTGTGCATGGTCGCGGACCCAAAGAAAAACCGGAGCACCTTTCCGCATGTGCGGGTGGTCTGCTCCGGTCTTTGACTGGCGTCCCCACGGGGATTCGAACCCCGGTACTCACCGTGAAAGGGTGATGTCCTAGGCCTCTAGACGATGGGGACCTAAAACTGTTTTTTTACTGCTTGCCGTATGTATGCTTGGCGTCCCCACGGGGATTCGAACCCCGGTACTCACCGTGAAAGGGTGATGTCCTAGGCCTCTAGACGATGGGGACCCTGGAACTTTTACCGCTATGCCTGATCGCAGGCATCTTACATCAAAACTGGCGTCCCCACGGGGATTCGAACCCCGGTACTCACCGTGAAAGGGTGATGTCCTAGGCCTCTAGACGATGGGGACCTGAACTTCGCTACTACGTATTCTTGGTGGAGGTAAGCGGGATCGAACCGCTGACCTCTTGCATGCCATGCAAGCGCTCTCCCAGCTGAGCTATACCCCCAAAACAAAAGCCGCTCAAGGCGGCTTCCTTGCAACTCTACTGCGACAGACCGATCAAAATCTTGGCGTCCCCACGGGGATTCGAACCCCGGTACTCACCGTGAAAGGGTGATGTCCTAGGCCTCTAGACGATGGGGACCCTGGACTGCACTGTGTTACCCTGTTTTTCCCTGCTTGGTGGAGGTAAGCGGGATCGAACCGCTGACCTCTTGCATGCCATGCAAGCGCTCTCCCAGCTGAGCTATACCCCCTACGGGAAAACAGCACTATAACACACTACATTTACTGCTTACGTCGTTTTTCAACGTCGCTGCCGAATCTGGCGTCCCCACGGGGATTCGAACCCCGGTACTCACCGTGAAAGGGTGATGTCCTAGGCCTCTAGACGATGGGGACCTGGACTACAACATACTTCAGAGTTGGTGGAGGTAAGCGGGATCGAACCGCTGACCTCTTGCATGCCATGCAAGCGCTCTCCCAGCTGAGCTATACCCCCGCAGCGCTGAAGTGCGAGCATTATAGCGGACGCACTTGCATTACGCAAATAGTCACAGCCCCTTGCCAACTCGCTTGAGCACGGTGTCGCGGCCGAACAATTCCAGCACCGCGTCGATGGCCGGCGTCTGCAGCTGGCCGGTGACGAGCAGGCGCAGCGGCATGGCCAGTTGCGGCATCTTGAGGCCGTGCGCGGCCAGCACTTCCTTCATCATCGCGGACAATGCCGGCTTGGTCCATTCCACGTCGCGCAGGCGCTCGGCGAACTGGGCCAGCGCGGGGCGCACGGCGTCCGTCAGGTGCTGGGTCAGCAGCGCCGCGTCCGGCTTCGGCTCGCGGTAGAACAGCATCGCGGCATCGGCCAGCTCGTTGATCGTGTTGGTGCGCTCCTTCATCAGGCCCAGCACGGCGGCCAGCGGCGGCGCGCCGTCGAACCGGGCGCCTTCGCGTTCCATCTTCGGACGCGCGAGGCCGGCCAGGCGCTCGTTGTCGGCCTGCTTGATATAGTGGTTGTTCAGCCAGCCCAGCTTTTCCGGATTGAACTGCGCGGCCGACGCCGTCAGGTGGTCGAGGTTGAACCACTCGGTGAACTGCTGCATCGAGAAGATCTCGTCGTCGCCGTGGCTCCAGCCCAGGCGTGCCAGGTAATTCAGCATCGCTTCCGGCAGATAGCCCTGCTCCGGGTATTCCATCACGCTGACGGCGCCGTGGCGCTTCGACAGCTTCTGGCCGTCCGGGCCGAGGATCATCGGCAGGTGGCCGTACTGCGGCAGCTCGGCGCCCAGCGCGCGCAGGATATTGATCTGGCGGGGCGTGTTGTTGACGTGGTCGTCGCCGCGCAGCACGTGCGTGATCTTCATGTCCCAGTCGTCGACGGCGACGCAGAAGTTATAGGTCGGCGTGCCGTCCGGACGGGCGATCACGAGGTCGTCCAGTTCCTTGTTGGCGATGGTGATCGGGCCCTTGACGACGTCGTGCCACGTGACTTCGCCGTCCAGCGGATTCTTGAAGCGCACCACGGGCTTGACGCCTTCCGGTACCGGCGGCAGCGTCTTGCCCGGTTCCGGGCGCCACGTGCCGTCGTAGCGCGGCTTGTCGCCGGCGGCGCGCATGCGCTCGCGCATCGCTTCCACTTCTTCCGGCGAGCAGTAGCACAGGTAGGCCGTGCCGGCTTCCAGCATGCCCTTCACCACTTCACGGTAACGGTCCATGCGCTGCATCTGGTAGAACGGGCCTTCGTCGTGCGCGAGGCCCAGCCATTCCATCCCCTGCAGGATCGCCTGCACGGCTTCCGGCGTCGAACGCTCCAGGTCGGTGTCTTCGATGCGCAGGACGAAGGTGCCGCCGAAATGGCGGGCATAAGCCCACGAATACAGCGCGGTGCGCGCGCCGCCGAGGTGGAGATAGCCGGTCGGGCTGGGAGCGAAACGGGTACGGACGGTCATGGTCGGATGCGAAGGGAACGCATGAATATTAGTGAAGCGGCTATTTTACCGCGAGGCCCGGCAATGGGGGGCGAGCGATCCTGCAACACGGTTACTCACGATGACTGAAAATTACTTTACAGAAATTAAAGTTTTGGCTACAGTCTCGTCCGGCTTTCCCACCTCATGCATATATCACTCTACCCATGACGAGCGACCCGAGCACCGCTGCCATTGCGCGCCTGCGCGGCGAATTCGTCTGCGCGACGACGGAACTTGGCTTCCTGCACGAGCAGGCGCCGACGATCCTGCGCGACCTGCGCCGCGCGCTGATCGTGTGCTCGCTGTTCTACCTGATGTTCAGCGTGGCCGACGTATTGGCGCTGGGCCTGCCGGGCGCCATCCCGTCCCTGCTCGCCCGCGCCCTCGTGCCGGTCCTCGCCTGGGCCGGCCTGCGCCATGCACGCCGCGCCGCCGCACCCGTCAAGGCCGCGTACCGGGTGGCGAGCGCGTTCACATTGCTGGGGATGCTCACCTATATGTTCGTCGTCTGGCGCCGCCCGGCCGACACGCTGTTGCACGGCACGTCCGTCGGCCTGATGGCCGTCGTGATCCTGATCTTCATCCCGAACCGCCTGCGCACGTCGGTCGCCATCGCGCTGGGTTCCAGCCTCGTGTTCGTCGCGCTGGCGTGGATCCAGCACCTCGAAACGACGCGCCACCTCGTGTCGATGACGATGCTGGTCCTGTTCGCCAACGCCTTCGGCGCCGTCGCCGCGAACCGCCACGCCCGCCTGTGGCGCGAGCAATATCGCACGCGCCAGGTGCTGACGAATTTGTCCGTACGCGACCCGCTGACCGGCTGCTACAACCGGCGCCACCTGAACGCGGCCCTGCTCGACGGCGAGATCGCGCGCGCGCGGCGCTACCGATTGAGCCTGTCGCTGATCATGTGCGACCTGGACGGCTTCAAGGCCATCAACGACACATACGGCCACCACGCGGGCGACGAACTGCTGCGCTGCTTCGCGAACCTGTTGCAGGCGATGACGCGCGATTCCATCGACACGGTCGTGCGCTACGGCGGCGAGGAATTCCTGATCATCCTGCCGGAGACGCGGCTGGACGGCGCCGTCGAACTGGCCGAACGTGTCCGCGCCGCGTTCGCCGCCGAACGCATCCCGTACGGCGACACCGCGCTGGCCACGACCGCCAGCTTCGGCGTCGTCGGCGCCGATTTCGCGGCGCACCAGGCCATCACGCCGCAATCCCTGATCGCCGTCGCGGACGTCCTCATGTACGACGCCAAGCGGGGCGGCCGCAACCAGGTGCGCGCACGCCAGGTCGAGACGGGTATCGCACGCGTGGCATAGAATCGCCCGGATGAGCGATTCTTCCTTACCCGATCTGCGCGCCCACTACGACGCCATGTGGGACCGCGCCTGGCCGGACATCTCCCGCGGCGAGGTCGAATGCGACCCGCACCTGGCCGGCGGCCTCGATCCGCGCCGCGGCCTCACGCTGATCGCGCGCCCCGGTCCTGCGCTGGCGGCCCGTTTCGAAGCCGTGCAGGACGCCTTGCTCGCCGCCGACCCGCGCCAGTATCGGCAACCCCTTTCCGACCTGCACATGACGGTGCTGTCGCTGTTCACGGTCACGGAAGATTACGCACCGCACCTGGCCCGGCGTGCGGATTACGCCGCGGCCGCACGCGCGGCAACGGATGATCTGCGCGCGTTCGACATCGGCTTCGAAGGCATCACGATCTCGCGCGGCGCCGTGCTGTTCAAGGGATTCCCGCGCGACGGCACACTGGAACGGCTGCGCGCGCGCCTGCGCGACGCCCTGCGCGCACGCGGGCTCGACGGGACACTGGACCAGCGCTACCGGCTCGTCACCGCGCACTCGACGGTGCTGCGCTTCATCGCCCCGCCCGCCGATCCGGCGCGACTGGCCGCAGTGCTGGCGGCGCTGCGCGACGTGCCGCTCGGGACCATGCGGGTAAGCAACCTCGAGCTCGTGATCAACGACTGGTATATGTCGAGCGCGGCGGTCGAACCGGTCGCGACATTTACGCTGCGGCCGCCGTCCGACGCAACGTGACGGTCTGCTCGCCGGCGGCGCGCGCCCGCAACTGGCCGCAGCCGCCATCGACGTCCTGCCCCGCCGAATCGCGCAGCTTGGTCAGGATGCCCCGCTCGAACAGCCAGGCTGCGATCGTCCGCGCCTTGTCCCAGTCGGGCCGGCGGAACGGCAAACCCGGATTCGTGTTGTAGGGGATCATGTTCAGCACGGCATACTTGCCGCGCAAGAGGTCGACCAGCGCCTCGAGTTCGTCCGGCCCGTCGTTGACGCCGTCCAGCAAGGTCCACTGGTACTGGATCGGGTAGCCGGTCAGGCGCGCGTAGCGCTCGCCCTCCTCGACCAGCTCGCGCGCCGTGAAGCGCGGTGCGCGCGGCAGCACGCGTGCGCGCAGGTCCGTCTTCGTCGTGTGCAGCGACAGAGCCAGCGCCGGTTTCACGCGGCCTTGCGGCAGGCGCTCGAACACGCGCGGATCGCCCACCGTCGAGAACACGAGGTTCTTGTGCGCGATATTTCCTTCGATGCCGAGCAGCTCGATGGCTTCCACCACGTTGTCGAGGTTGTGCGCGGGCTCGCCCATGCCCATGAACACGACTTTCTTGACGGGCCGCATCCGGCGCGCCAGCACGACCTGGGCGACGATCTCGCCGCTCGTCACCTGCCGGATCAGGCCACTTTGACCCGTCATGCAGAACTGGCAGCCGACCGCGCACCCGACCTGGCTCGACACGCACACGCCGTCGCGCGGCAGCAGCACGGATTCCACCGTCTGGCCATCGGCGAGGCCGACCAGCAGGCGCGCCGAGCCGTCGTCGGCGGGATGGGTACTGAGGACGCGGGCGAGCGCGTCCAGCTCGGCATCCAGCTGCGGCAGCGCTTCACGGACGGGCTTCGGCAGGAAGTCGTCGGGACGGCGGCGGCCGCGGTCATGGGCCATCACGCGGACCCAGTCGCGCAGCACGCGGTCTGCGTGCAGGGGCTGGGCGCCCAGCGTGCGCAGGCGGGTGCGGATTGCTTCGATTCTCATGTTGACGTCGAATCGTCGTTCCCGCGCACGCGGGAACCCATGCTGAGCGTATCGAAGTGGCTCAGTATGGATTCCCGCTTTCGCGGGAATGACGGTTGTATCGGAGCCGTCAATCGTTCTTGACGACGATCGTCGGAAACTTCGCCGACATATCCTTCGACTGCTCCGCCACCTTCACCGCGACCTTGCGCGCAATCTCTTTATAGATCGCGGCGACGGCACCGTCCGGCTCCGCCACGACGGTCGGCGTACCCGAATCCGTCTGCTCGCGGATGGACAGCTGCAGCGGCAGCTTGCCGAGGAAGTCCACGTGGAAATCTTCGCACATCTTCTGGCCGCCGCCTTCGCCGAAGATCGCCTCGACGTGGCCACAGTTCGAGCAGACGTGGGTGCTCATGTTTTCCACCACGCCGACGATCGGGATGCCGACCTTCTCGAACATCTTGAGGCCCTTGCGCGCGTCCAACAGGGCGATGTCCTGCGGCGTCGTGACGATCACGGCGCCCGTCACGGGGACCTTCTGCGACAGCGTGAGCTGGATGTCGCCCGTACCCGGCGGCATGTCGACGACGAGGTAGTCGAGGTTCTTCCAGTTGGTCTGTTCCAGCAGCTGCTGCAGGGCCTGCGTGACCATCGGGCCGCGCCACACCATCGGCTCGTCCGGATCGATCATGAAGCCGATCGACGACACCTGCACGCCGTGGTTTTCCAGCGGCTCCATCGTCTTGCCGTCCAGGCTCTGCGGGCGGCCGTTCACGCCCAGCATCATCGGCTGCGACGGGCCGTAGATGTCGGCATCCAGCAGGCCCACCGACGCACCCTCGGCGGCCAGCGCCAGCGCGAGGTTGACGGCCGTCGTCGACTTGCCGACGCCGCCCTTGCCGGACGCGACGGCGATGATGTTCTTCACGTTCGGCATCACCTTCAGGCCGCGCTGCACGGCGTGCGACAGGATCTTGCTCGTGACGTTGACGCTGGCGTTGTCCACGCCCGGAAGCTTGCGCAGCGCGTCGACGACGGCCGCGCGGATGCCCGCGACCTGGCTCTTCGCCGGATAGCCGAGCTCGATGTCGAGGGCGACGTTGCCGCCGTCGACCTGGATGTTCTTGACTGCCTTGGAGGTGACGAAATCTTTATGGGTGTTGGGATCGACGACAGCGGCCAGGGCGGCCTTGACGTCATCTACAGTGATGCTCATTGGGTTCTCCGGATGTGATGCGCAAGTTTAGCGCAAAACGCGGCGCCCCCTGTTGTCAGGCCGGCAAATGCGCAAAGTACCCCCTGCGCGCTTGGGGTCATCCGCTGGTAAAATGCCTGTTTTCCTCGACAACCTCGACCTTCGACCATGACACGCAAGCTGTTCGTCACCACCGCCCTGCCCTACGCCAACGCTGCCTTTCACATCGGCCACATGATGGAATACATCCAGGCCGACATCTGGGTCCGCTTCCAGCGAATGCAGCGCGATGCCGGTGCGCAGCGCGTCGTGCACTTCGTCGGCGCCGACGACACGCACGGCACGCCGATCATGATCGCCGCCGAAAAGGAAGGCGTCACGCCGCAGGAATTCGTCGCGAAGATCGCGGCCGGCCGCGCGCAATACCTGGACGGCTTCCACATCGCGTTCGACAACTGGTACTCCACGGACTCGCCGGAAAACGTCGACCTGTCGCAGGGCATCTACCGCCGCCTGCGCGATAACGGCCTGATCACCACGAAGACCGTCGACCGCTTCTACGACACGGCCAAGGGCATGTTCCTGGCCGACCGCAACATCAAGGGCGAGTGCCCGGTCTGCCACGCGAAGGACCAGTACGGCGACAACTGCGAAGTGTGCGGCGCCGCCTACCAGCCGACCGAGCTGATCAACCCGTACTCCGTGTTCACGGGTTCGACGCCGATCCTGAAGCCGTCCGAACAGTACTTCTTCAAGCTGTCCGACCCGCGCTGCTTCCAATTCCTGAAGGAGTGGCTGAACACGCCGGGCCGCCTGCAGCCGGAAATGGTCAACAAGGTCTCCGAATGGCTGGGCGAGAACGGCGAAAAGCTGGCCGACTGGGACATCTCGCGCGACGCGCCCTATTTCGGCATCCCGATCCCGGATGCGCCAGGTAAATTCTTCTACGTGTGGCTGGACGCGCCGGTCGGCTATCTGGCCAGCCTGAAGAATTATTTCGAAAAACAGGGCATCGATTACGAAGCGTTCCTGAACGATCCGTCCGCCGAGCAAGTGCACTTCATCGGCAAGGACATCGTGTCGTTCCACCTGCTGTTCTGGCCGGCGATGCTGAATTTCTCGGGCCACCCGATCATCGACAAGCTGAAGGTCAATGTCCACGGCCACCTGACCGTGAACAACGAAAAGATGTCGAAATCGCGCGGCACGGGCATTTCGCCGCTGCGCTATCTGCAGCTGGGCATGAATCCGGAATGGCTGCGCTACTACCTCGCGTTCAAGCTGAACGCCCGGGTCGAAGACCTGGACTTCACGGGCGAGGACTTCGTCGCGCGCGTGAACAGCGACCTGATCGGCAAGTACGTGAACATCGCCAGCCGCTGCGCCGGCTTCATCGCCAAGCGTTTCGACGGCAAGCTGGCATCGGCGCTGTCGGATGACGCGAAACAATGGATCGCTCGCGCCCTGAACGGCGACAACGGCGAGCGCCAGGCCGCCATCGCGGCAAACTTCGAAGCGCGCGAGTTCGGCAAGGCGCTGCGCGAAATCATGGAAGTGGCCGACGTCGCCAACCGCTACGTCGACGAGAACAAGCCGTGGATCCTGGCCAAGGACGAGACCAGGACCGCCGAACTGCACGACGTCTGCACGACCGCGCTGATCCTGTTCCGCCAGCTGACGATCATGCTGTCGCCGGTGCTGCCGCACGTGGCCGCGCGCGTGCGCGAATTCCTCGGCGAGGACGCGTACTCGTGGGAAGACACCCAGGGCGAGCGCGTCTACGCTCCGCTACTGGGCCGCACCATCGGCGCCTACAGCCACCTGATGCAGCGCGTGGATGCCAAGATGGTCGAGGACCTGTTCGACAAGCCGGCTGCGGCCGCTGCTGCGCCCGCTGCTGCCGTCGAGACCGCCGCCCCCCCGGCCCCGGAAGCCTCCGACATCGAAGAACTGGCACCGGAAATCTCGATCGACGACTTCACGAAAATCGACCTGCGCGTGGCGAAGATCGTCAATTGTGAGCACGTCGAAGGTGCGGGCAAGCTGCTCCGCCTCACGCTGGACGTGGGCGAAGGCCGCTATCGTAATGTGTTCTCGGGTATCAAGTCGGCCTACCAGCCGGAGCAATTGATCGGCAAACTGACGGTGCTCGTGGCCAACCTGGCGCCGCGCAAGATGAAATTCGGCGTGTCGGAAGGCATGGTGCTGTGCGCGTCCGCGAAAGATGAAAAAGCGAATCCGGGCCTGTACCTGCTGGAGCCGGTGAGCGGCGCGCAGCCGGGCATGCGCATTCGCTGAGCCCGGCCTGGTGGCGTCAGTTGCTCTGCAACGGCGCCATCAGCGAGCTCTTATTGTCTTTATAGTCCTTGCCGCCGATCTGGCTGACCATCTTTTCGGTGCGTTTGGCCGGGATGCGGCTGCCGGTGATCGGTGCGGCCGCGTCCGTCGTCGAGGTGGACGCGGCGCCGAGCGCGAGCATGTCTGCGGCGGCAGGTTCATTCGTGCTGGCGCACCCGGCCAGGACAAATGACAAGGCAGCGCAAGGCAGGACGGCTTTCATGGATCACCTGTACGGGAATAGGTTAAGGGAAAGATAAATACCTTGCCAGAATACTATTAATTCCCGCACGCGGGTAGCAGTATAATGCGCTGTTTAATTAGATGAGGTCAGAGCCCCAACGAAAGAACCGTGCTCTGACCCCATAAAAATTAGATGAGGTCAGAGCCCTAACAGAAGAATCGTGCTCTGACCCCATAAAATAAACTTACTTTAGAGTAGTAGCGACTAATATGACCGAATACAAAGCCCTGAGGCACATCCCGCAAGCGAATCTGTTCCGCCAAGGTGACGTCTTCGTCCTGTTCGGCGAACTGTTCGGCCGCGGCTATGTGAACGGCCTGATCGACGAGGCGCGCGCCGCCGGCATGACGATCCTCGGCATCACCGTCGGCCGCCGCAACGACGATGGCACCCTGCGCGCCCTGACGCCGGAAGAACACGCGGAAGCGGAAGCCAAGCTCGGCGGCCGCATCGTCAATGTGCCCCTGATGGCCGGTTTCGACATGGACGCGCCCCCGGGCGAGCAGAATCCGACCGAGATGCTGTCCGGTATTACCCTCAAAAGCTGGCAAGAAGACAAGCTGGACTGGACCAAGATCGAAGCCTGCCGCACCGCCGGCGTGCAGCGCTTCACGCAGTCGGCCCAGGAAGTCATGGCCGAGATCGACAAGCTGATCCCGGACGGCGCCAACGTGTTCTTCGCGCACACGATGGCCGGCGGCATCCCGAAGATCAAGGCCTTCCTCGCCATCGCCAACCGCATCTACAAAGGCCGCGGCGACCGCTTCATGTCGTCGCGCGCCCTGCTGGACAGCGACCTCGGCAAGCTGATCCTGATGAACTTCGACGAAGTGTCGGCGAACACGCTGAAATACCTGATCGATGCGTCCGCCGCCATCCGCGCGCGCGTGGAAGCCAAGGGCGGCCAGGTGCGCTACACGGCGTACGGCTACCACGGCACCGAGATCCTGATCGGCGGCGAATACGTGTGGCAGACCTACACGAACTACACGCAGGGGTATGCCAAGATGCGCCTGGAGTCGATCGCCGAGGCCGCCTGGGCCCAGGGCGTCACCGCCACCGTGTTCAACTGCCCGGAAATCCGCACGAACTCGTCCGACATCTTCGTCGGCGTGGAACTGTCGCTCTTCCCGCTCTTGCTGGCCCTGAAAAAAGAAGGCGGCGGTGCATGGGCACAGGAGCAATGGGACATCTGCCAGAAACTGCTGGGCGAAGGCGTCTCGCTGCAATCGATCCTCGACAAGCTGGAAGCGTATCTGCAGACCGCCACCAGCACCTCGTTCCGCAACTTCGAGGCCTGGCCGATGGACAACACGCCGGAACTGGCCGACCTGATGATCGGCACGTCCGACGAAATCACGTCGCTGCACACGGACAAGAAGGCGCTGATCACGGACCACCTGTCGGCCCTCGTGCTGGAAGGCACCGGCCCGCTGATGTTCCACGGCGCGGCCGAGAAGATCGCACCGGTGCTGTGGCTCAACCACGACATCATTGCCCGTCAACTGAATGCGCTGCACCAATAAGCGCTGACTCGCAGTATCATTCCTTGTTTTTATGATGCGGCGGCTCTCGATAAGCGAGGCCGCCGTTTGTACGACCTGCCTAGAAAAGCCATGAAACACATCCAGTACGAATCCGAGCACACGAAGTTCATCAAGGAACTGAAGGAAAAGACCCCGGGCATGGAAGAGCGCCAGCAGGCCGGCCGCTCGCTGCTGTGGGACAAAGCCCCGCTGTCGCTGGACGAGCAGCGCCGCATCGACGAGTCGCGTCTCCGCCAGCAGGCGTATCCGTACCAGACGAAAGTCTGACGCTTCTCGATCATTCCCAGGTCGACGACGATGGTGCCCGAGCAGGCGACGCCCGGGGGGCGCGCCGATCCCGACACGGGCGACGGCACCACGGCCTCCCCTGCCGATACCGCGAGTGTCGACGCCCACGTCGACAGCGCCATCGCACGCCTGTACGGCGAGCCGCTGCTACACCTGCCCACCGACCTGTACATCCCGCCCGATGCGCTCGAGATCTTTCTTGATGCGTTCGAAGGTCCGCTCGACCTGCTGCTGTACCTGATCCGCAAACAGAATTTCAATATCCTCGACATCCCGATGGCCCAGGTCACGTTGCAGTACCTGGAATACGTCGAGCAGATCCGCAAAAGCAACCTGGAGCTGGCGGCGGAATACCTGCTGATGGCCGCGATGCTCATCGAGATCAAGTCGCGCATGCTGCTGCCCAAGCGCGTCGACACGCTCGTCGAGGAAGCGGAAGACCCGCGCGCGGAGCTGGTGCGGCGCCTGCTGGACTACGAGCAGATCAAGGTCGCGGCCCAGCAGCTGGGCGCCCTGCCCCAGGAAGGCCGCGACTTCGTGCGCCCGCAGCTGCACATCGAGCAGGCGCTGGGGCCGGTCTGGCCGCAGGTCGACCCGCACGATCTGCAGCGCGCCTGGATGGACGTGCTGCGCCGCGCCAAGCTGACCCAGCACCACCGCATCGGCCGCGAGGAATTGTTCGTGCGCGAGCACATGTCGGCCATCCTGCGCACCTTGCAGTCGGCCCGCTTCGTCGAGTTCTCGGAACTGTTCGGCGGCCAGGCCAGCGTGCCGGTCGTCGTCGTGCATTTCGTCGCCATGCTCGAACTGGCGAAAGAAACCTTAATCGAAATAACCCAGGCCGAACCTTTCGCCCCCATCTATGTGCGGCTCGCCTATTCTCCCGCGTGACGCCATTACGAATCCGATACCATGAAAATCATCTCCACCATTGACGAACTGCGCGACCAGCTGCGCGGACAACTGCGCACCGCCTTCGTGCCGACGATGGGCAACCTGCACGAAGGCCATCTGTCGTTGATGCGACTGGCGCGCCGCCACGGCGACCCGGTCGTCGCCTCGATCTTCGTCAACCGCCTGCAGTTCGGCCCGAACGAGGACTTCGACAAATACCCGCGCACGTTCGAAGCGGACGTCGCCAAGCTGGAGAAGGAAGGCGTGTACGTGCTGTTCGCGCCGACCGAAAAGGACCTGTATCCGGAGCCGCAGGAATACCGCGTGCAGCCGCCCGACGACCTGGGTAATATCCTGGAAGGCGAGTTCCGTCCCGGCTTCTTCAACGGTGTGTGCACGGTCGTGACGAAGCTGTTCTCCTGCGTGCAGCCGCGCGTGGCCGTGTTCGGCAAGAAGGATTACCAGCAGTTGATGATCGTCCGTAACATGGCGCGCCAGTTCGCGCTCCCGACGGAAATCATCGGCGCCGAGACGTTCCGCGCGGAAGATGGCCTGGCGCTGTCGTCGCGCAACGGCTACCTGAGCACGGCGGAACGCGCGGAAGCGCCGTTCCTGTACCAGACGCTGCAGTACGTAGCGGAACAGACCCGCGCCGGCCACGCCGACCTGGCCGCGCTGGAGCGCGACGCGATGGAGCGCCTGGCCGCGCGCGGCTGGCAGCCCGACTACGTGTCGATCCGCAAGCGCATGAACTTGCAGGCGCCAGGCCGCGAGGAATATGAAGCGGGCGCACCGCTCGTCGTCCTGACGGCCGCCAAACTTGGTGCGACGCGTCTGATCGATAATCTCGAGATCTGACTCTAGAAGTTCCTTTGTTGCAAATATGTTGTAGGAATTGGCAACTCTTCTTGTTAGACTCGTGGCTTGGCTTTTTACCCAAACCACGTAAAAAGAAGGAGTAGCGTCTTGACCGACCTCTCGATGCTTCAAATGCGCAAGGGCCCGCCCAAACCGGCGGACGCCGTGGACCGGATCCGCCCGGATTCCGGCGCCCATGACATGCGCGACCCGTTCGACATCGGCGACGCGTTGACCACGCTCGCCCTGACCGGCGAACCCGTGACCGTGTATCCACGCGGCCGGGACTTCGTCATGGCGCGCATCGACAGCGTCGATCCCGAGCACGAGGTGTTCACCCTGGAGCTCGCCGGCAACGACGTCCTGGCGGAAGGCGAGGCCGTGTTCGTCGCGGCGCTCGGGAGCAATGCGAAGATCCAGTTCGAGCTCGACGCCGGCTGGGCCATCGTGGAGGGACGCCCGGACCTCGTGCAACTGCCGCTGCCGGCGGTCTGTCTTGTGCTGAACCGGCGCGCCGAGCCCCGCCTGGAATCGCCGCTAGGCATGAATTACGGCGCCCGCTTCACGCTGCTGGGCAAGGTGTTCGAGATGCCGCTGTACGATTTCTCACGCGGGGGCGTCGGGCTGCGCGCGACGCCGGAACAGGCGCTCGAACTGTACGTCGGCAAGAAGCTGGAAGGCGTGCAGCTGGAACTGGGCACGTCGCTGGCCGTCTCGGCCGACCTCGAAATCCGCCTGCTGCGGCCGTTCCGCACCTTCCTGCTGGGTCAGCAGGTGCAGGTGGGTTGCCGCATTTCGAATATCACGATGCAGATGCGGCAGACGCTCGAACGGGCTGTCGTCAAGATCCAGAAACGCAGATAAGCAAAACGGCCCGTGATGGGCCGTTTTTCATGCGGCGACGTTCTGCGCCCAAGCCAGCGCAGAGAGATGCGCCTTGTTGACGTCGACCGGGCCGATCTCCAGCGACGCCGCCAGCGACGCCACGAGGTCCGAATTCAGCTCGCACGCCTCCGCCAGCGCGAGATAGGGTCCGTAGACGCCATCGCGCCCCAGCAACGCCTGCACGACCTGCTCCGGCAGCTGGATCGTGTCCAGCACCTCCTTCATCGGCAGCCCCAGCAGGCGGTCCAGCAGCGAGAACATGCCCGCCACGAACAGGTGCTCGCCCTCGCCGCGCGGCAGATACGTCTGGCCCAGCAGTTCGCACAGGCGCGCGCGCACGACCGCCGTTTCCATCAGCACGGGCGAATAGCCGCTCGTGCTGGCTGTCGCCAGCAGCAGGACGAGCCAGCGGTACAGCGGCGCGTAGCCGAGCATCGCGATCGCCTGGCGCAGCGACTGGATGTCGCGGCCCGAGCCGAAACCGGCCGAATTGATGAAGCGCAGGAGTTTATAGATCAGTGCCGGATCGCGCTTGAGCACGGCCTCGATCTTGGGCACGTCCTCGTTGTTCTGCACCATCTGCATCAGCTGCAGGATGATGGTCTGGGCCGGGTTCATGCCCTTGACGGGGTTGCCCGGGCGCGGCGTCAGGTGCAGCTTGCCGACGAAGGCATCCAGCCCCAGCGCGGCGCAGGCGTCGAAATCCTGCCACGTCGACACGGGCCGGCCGACGAGGCGCAGCGCCGACTGCTTCGCGGCGGCGTACGCGCGCGCCTGGGCGGCCACGTCGGCGCCGGTGAAGCGCACTTCGGCATAGGACGCGAAGGGAGACAGGTTCTTGCCCAGCAGGGCCAGGTCGGCGCCGCGGATCGAGATGCCGACGCCGCCCGCGCGCAGCGCCTGCACGGCCGCACGGGTATCGGGGTTCGCGAGATCGCGTACAGGCAGCGAGAGCACGGTGCGTTCCGGGGGCAGCGCGTGCAGCGCATCCAGCGACAGCATCGCGGGCACGGCGTCGAGGAACAGGATCTTGTCGCGCAGGAGCCAGCCCTGCTCCTCGTCGACCACGTGGTCGGCGACGAAGGCGACGAGGCGTTCGAGGTCGGCGTCGCCGAGTGGCTGGCCAGCGCGCTGTTGCCAGCAGAGCTCGTACCCGATCACGCGTTGCTTCGGGTCGAGCAGGGGTTCACGGACGATGAAGTGAGTCTGGTGCATGTCTTGTAACGATCGCCGGGTGGAACAAAAAACGGCGGCTTGATGCCGCCGCGTCGGGATCAGAAGCCCAGGCTGTCCAGCAAGTCGTCGACCTGGCCCTGGTCGGCCACGACGTCGCTACTGCCTTCCGGGTTGATCTGCGGACCGTTCAGCAAGCCATTGTCGAGCTCGCGCTTGATCTCGCTCGGGGCGAAATCGACGAGCACCTGCACCAGCTGCTTTTCCAGGTTCTGGGCGATGCCCGTGATACGCGAGATCACCTGGCCGGTCAGGTCCTGGAAGTCCTGGGCCATCATGATGTCCATCAAATGCGCCTTCGTGGCGCTGGCCGCTTCGCGCGATTCGGCCAGGCTGGCGACGGTGCGCTCGGCCAGCGCACGCCAGTCGCCGTCGGCGCCCGGGGCAGCCAGCAGCGCCTGCCACGAACGGCCGAGTTCGGCGGCACGGTCGTCGATGCCGTCCTGCAGCGGATTGGCGGCATCGGTCGCGTCGAGCACGCGCTTGGCCGATTGCTCGGACAGCCGGACCACGTAATCGAGGCGGTCGCGCGCATCGGGGATGTCGCTGGCCGCCTTTTCGATCAGCTTGTCCAGGCCCAGCCCGCGCAGGCTTTCGTGCAATGCGCGGGTCATGTACCCGATCCGGCTCAGAACCTCGTCGGGCGAAGTCGAGTCGGCGATGTGCTGGCTCATTTACGCGGCCTTTTCCATCTTTTCGAAAATCTTGTTCAGCTTTTCGTCCAGCGTGGCCGCGGTGAACGGCTTCACGACGTAGCCGTTGGCGCCGGCTTGCGCCGCCGCGATGATGTTTTCCTTCTTGGCTTCGGCGGTCACCATCAGCACCGGCAGCTTGGCCAGCGCGGGATCGGCACGAATGTTCTGCAGCATCGTCAGGCCGTCCATGTTCGGCATGTTCCAGTCGGACACGACGAAATCGAACTGTTCGCTGCGCAGCTTGGCCAGTGCCTGGACACCGTCTTCCGCCTCGTCGACATTGCCGTAACCCAGTTCTTTCAGCAGATTTTTGACGATGCGTCGCATCGTCGAAAAATCGTCAACAACCAGGAAACGCATCTTAGGA
This sequence comes from Massilia sp. Masssp94, assembly GCF_059491305.1. Classification (NCBI taxonomy): domain Bacteria; kingdom Pseudomonadati; phylum Pseudomonadota; class Betaproteobacteria; order Burkholderiales; family Oxalobacteraceae; genus Massilia; species Massilia sp. Masssp94. Next base: position 5,175,501 of record NZ_CP168501.1, on the reverse strand, counting down.
TCAGCCATGAAATACTCCGTTGTTTCTTAACTCTGATGATGGGCTTCGAGGACTACGAAGCCCCTAGTATAGGTTGGTAGGTTCGGCACTGCGAATACAGGCTAAAGCATAGCAGTTTTGTTGCTCTACGGCGATAAAACCGCAGTGAATGCACCGTACGCGGATCAAACGCGCAACGCCCGGCCTCCATGCGTTGCCAGATGGCCAAGCACGAGGCCCGGCAATGCGCTCAGGGCGGCCACCTCGTGGGCGGCGCCGATGGCGATCGCTTCGCGCGGCATGCCGAACACGACGCACGACGCTTCATCCTGGGCGAAATTGTAGGCGCCCGCGTTCTTCATCTCCAGCATACCCTGTGCGCCGTCTTTTCCCATGCCCGTCAGGATCACGCCGACGGCATTCTTGCCGGCCGCCTGCGCCGCCGAGCGGAACAGGACGTCCACGGACGGACGGTGGCGGTTCACGGGCTCGGACTGCTCGATCTTCGTCATGTAGTTGGCGCCAGATCGAGTCAACAGCAAGTGGGAGTGGCCCGGCGCGATGTAGGCGTGGCCCGGCAGTACACGCTCGTTGCCGGCGGACTCGACGACGCTGATCTTGCACAGCGAATCGAGGCGGCGCGCGAACGACGTGGTAAAGCCTTCCGGCATGTGCTGGGCGATCAGGATGCCGGGGCAGTCCGACGGCATCTGCATGAGGAATTCGCGGATCGCCTCCGTGCCGCCCGTCGAGGCGCCGATGATGATCAGCTTTTCCGACGACGTCAGCGGGCTGCGCAGTTGCGGCAGCGGGGTCGTGGCGCCGGCCGTGGCCGCATGCAGGGTGCGCGGCTTGATGCGGGCACGCGACGCGCCGCGGATCTTGTCCGCGATCAGTTCCGTGTATTCGCGCATGCCGCTCTGGATCGAGATCTTGGGTTTCGTCACGAAATCGACGGCGCCCAGTTCCAGCGCGCGCATCGTGATCTCGGAGCCGCGCTCCGTCAGCGACGACACCATCAGCACGGGCATCGGGCGCAGGCGCATGAGTTTTTCGAGGAAGTCGAGGCCGTCCATCTTCGGCATCTCGACGTCCAGGGTGAGCACGTCCGGGTTCGTGCGCTTGATCAGGTCGCGGGCGACGAGCGGATCGGGCGCGACGCCGACCACTTCCATGTCGGGCTGCGAATTGACGATCTCGGTCATCACGCTGCGGATCAGCGCGGAATCGTCCACGATCACCACTTTGATCTTTGTCATTGGTTTTGCCTTTCTCTTCAGAACAGGTCGACGGCGCCGGAGACGGGCGTGACCTTGAGGCGGCTGGCGTAATCGAGCTCGCGCTTCGCCAGCGTGTCGTTATGGGTCTGCATCAGTTTCTTGACGAGCACCTTGCCCGTGCGCGGGAAGAAATACACCTTGCGCGGGTAGATGTCGTTCAGGTCCTCGGCCAGCACGGGAATCCGTTCCGTCTTGAGAAACTGAATGACGAATGCGGCATTGCGCTCGCCCACGTTCATCGCGGAAAAGCCGCGCAGCACGGCGCCGCCGCCGAACACCTTCGCTTCCAGGTGCTCGCGCCGGGCGCCGGCCTTGAGCAGGTCATTGATCAGCACTTCCATCGCATACGTGCCGTAGCGCATCGAGGCCGAGACGGGGTTGCCCGGGTCGCCGCCGTCCGGCAGCATGAAGTGGTTCATGCCGCCCAGGCCCTTTACGCGGTCGCGGATGCACGCCGACACGCACGAGCCGAGCACCGTCACGATCAGCATGTCCTTGCCCGTGTAGTAGTACTCGCCGGGCAGGATCTTGGCTGCGTCGCAGTCGAAGGTCCGGTCGTAATAGACGTTGGTGGCGAAATGGCTGTTCGTTTCCATGGGCGTCAGCCTTGGTTCAATTCGTAGACCGTCTTGCCGCGCAGGCGCAGCGAGTCGGACACGTACAGGAAGTTCTCGGAGTGGCCGGCGAACAGGAGCGCGTCCGGCTTCATCAGGGGCACGAAGCGCGACAGGATCCTGCGCTGCGTGGCCTTGTCGAAGTAGATCATCACGTTGCGGCAGAAGATCGCGTCGAACGGGCCCTTGACGTCCCAGCCGTCGGCCAGCAGGTTCAATTGCCGGAACGTGATCAGCTGGCGCAGTTCCGGGCGCACGCGCACGAGGCCTTCCTGGGCGCCCTTGCCTTTCAGGAAAAAGCGGCGCAGGCGCGCCTGTTCCATCTTGTCGACGCGCTCGGCCGGATACACGCCGGCGCTGGCCGTGGCCAGCACGTTCGTGTCGATGTCGGTGGCGATGATCTGGACGGGTGGGCTCAAGGTATCGAACGCCTCGCACACGGTCATCGCGATCGAATACGGCTCCTCGCCCGTGGAACTGGCCGAGCACCAGATCGTGAGCGGTGCGCCGTGTTTCGCGCGCGCCTTGAGCGCGTGTTCGGCCAGCAGCGGGAAATGGTGCGCCTCGCGGAAGAACGACGTCAGGTTCGTCGTCAGCGCGTTCGTGAACGATTCCCACTCGGCCGGCATGCGGCCCGCTTCCAGCGCGTCGAGGTAGGACGCGAACGAGGCGATGCCGTTGGCGCGCAGGCGGCGCGCGAGACGGCTGTAGACCATTTCCTGCTTGCTGTCGGCCAGGGAGATGCCGGCGCGCTGGTAGATCAGGCCCCGCACGCGCTCGAAGTCGGCGCGCGTGAAGTTGAATTCCTTGCCCGTCTCCTGTTTGTTCGTATTGGTGGGCGGCACGTTATAACCTATGGATTGCTGTCGTTCTGCGGACCGCGTGCGGTCCGGGTGTGTTCCTTGCGCCGCGCAGTGTGTCTTATGCCGCCAACCGGTCCATCAGGCCCATCTCGCTGGACGACATCAGCTTGTCGATGTCGATCAGGATGAGCATGCGCTCGTCGACGGTACCGAGCCCGGTCAGGTAGTCGGAATTGAAGGCGGAGCCCATCTCCGGCGCCGGCTTGATCTGGTCCGGCGTGAGCGTGGTCACGTCCGACACGCTGTCCACGACCATGCCCATGATGCGGCCGCCGATGTTCAGGATGATCACGACGGTGAACTGGTCGTAGGTCGGCGTGCCCAGGTTGAACTTGATGCGCATGTCGACCACCGGGATGATGATGCCGCGCAGGTTGATCACGCCCTTGATGAATTCGGGGGCGTTGGCGATGCGGGTCACGGCTTCGTAGCCGCGGATCTCCTGCACCTTCAGGATGTCGATGCCGTATTCCTCGGAGCCGAGGGTGAAGGCCAGGTATTCGCTGCCGTTGCCGTCGTGGGCATCGTTCGGCTTGTTCGTCGATTGAGTGGACATGTCGGTTCCTTATCGGAGCAAAAGTAAGGGTTAAATCAGGAGATGACGGATTCGTCGGACAACTGGCGCGACGAGCGCAGCAGCGCGCCCACGTCCAGGATCAGCGCCACGCCGCCATCGCCGAGGATGGTGGCGCCGGAGATCCCGGCGACCTTGCGGTAGTTCGCTTCCAGGTTCTTCACGACGACCTGCTGCTGGCCGACCAGTTCGTCGACGAACAGCGCGGCCTTGCGCCCTTCCGCCTCGAGGATCACGAGGATGCCTTCGCACGGGTCGGTGATGCGCGGCTCGATGTTGAACATCTGGTACAGCGGGATCAGCGGCAGGTATTCGCCGCGCACCTTCACCACGCGGCCCTGGCCGTGGATCTCCTTGACGTCGGCGCGCGCCGGCTGCAGGGACTCCACGACGAAGCCCAGCGGCAGGATGTAGATCTCGTCGCCGCTGCGGATCGACATGCCGTCCAGGATCGCGAGCGTCAGCGGCAGCGAGATCAGGATCGTCGTGCCGAAGCCGCGCGCCGAGCGGATGTCGATGGTACCGCCCAGCGCCTGGATGTTGCGCTTGACGACGTCCATGCCGACGCCGCGGCCCGACACGTCGGTGACGATTTCCGCCGTCGAGAAGCCCGGCGCGAAGATCAGTTGCCAGACGTCGGCGTCGCTCATGTTGTCCGACACCGGCAGGCCGTTCTGCCTGGCCTTGGCCAGGATGCGTTCGCGATTCAGGCCGCCGCCGTCGTCGGCGACTTCGATCACGATGTTGCCGCCCTGGTGAGCCGCGGACAGGAACAGGCGTCCAGACTCCGACTTGCCGGCGGCCACGCGCGCGGCGGGCAGCTCGATGCCGTGGTCGATCGAGTTGCGCACCAGGTGCGTGAGCGGGTCCACGATGCGTTCGATCAGGCCCTTGTCCAGTTCCGTCGCGGCGCCGTTGGTGATGAAATCGACTTTCTTGCCCAGCTTGCCGGCGAGGTCGCGCACCATGCGCGGGAAGCGCGAGAACACGAAGTCCATCGGCATCATGCGGATCGACATGACGGCTTCCTGCAGGTCGCGCGTATTGCGCGTCAACTGCGACACGGACGCCAGCAGGCGCTGGTGCACCATCGGGTCGAGGCCGTCGCTGCGCTGCTCGATCATCGCCTGCGTGATCACCAGTTCGCCGACGAGGTTGATCAGCTGGTCGACCTTTTCGATCGACACGCGGATCGACGACGATTCGGAGCCCTGTGCGTGGCTGCCCTCGGCGGTCTTCTTGGCGGCTTTCTTTTCGGCCGCCGCCTCCGTCACTTCGAGCGGTTCCGGGCGTACCGGCTCAGGGCGCACCGGCGCGGGCGGCGGCGCCTCGGCCACGATGCCCGCTTCGCGGCGGATCTGCTCGATCGGCTGGAAGAAACCGTAGCCGAGTTCGTCCTCGGAACGCTCGTTCGTGGTGGCGTCCACCGGATCGGCCGGGTCGAAGAAACCGTAGCCCTGCTCGTCCTCGATGCGGGCGCGTTCCGCCGCTTCGCTGGCGCGCTGCTCGGGGGTGAGCGCGGGCGCCTCGAAGATCCTGAGGTCGTTCGGGTCGAGCACGAAGGAGCAGATGGCGATGATGTCGTCCAGGCTCTCGTGCGTCATGATGATCAGCGCCGTGCGTCCCGCTGCGAGCGGCACGACGGACACGCGGCCCAGCAGGCCGAGTTCGTCCACGAGCGCGTCGACGTCGCGCTTGGCGAGGTCGGGCAGCTCGATCTTGTAGCGGTGGGCGCCCTCGGCGACCTGCTGCTTCTGTTCCGCGTGCAGGAACGACGGCACGGTCGGCTGGTGCGTCGGCACGATCACGCCTTCGGACAGGTCGTGCAGCATCATGCGCACGTTGGCGACCGCTTCCTGGTCGACGTCCGCGCCATTGCGGTGGCCGTCGAGCTGCATCTTGAGGATGTCCTTGGCGGCCAGGAAGGCGTCCACGTGCTGGCTGGTGAGCGCCATCTCGCCCTTGCGGATGCGGTCCAGCAGGGACTCGAGCACGTGCGTCACTTCGCTCATGTCGGTCAGGCCGAAGGTCGATGCCCCGCCCTTGATCGAATGGGCGGTGCGGAAGATCGCGTTCAGGTCTTCCGGGTCCGGCGAATCGATATCGACGGCCAGCAGCAGACGCTCCTTTTCGGCGAGCAGCTCTTCCGCCTCGTCGAAAAAGACCTTGTAAAACTGGCTGATGTCGATGGTCATGTCATTATCCGTCTGGTGCGATCGGCGTGAAACGATCAGCCGATGACTTTCTTGACCACCTCGATCAGGCGCTGCGGGTCGAACGGCTTGACCAGCCAGCCGTTGGCGCCGGCCGCGCGGCCTTTCGTCTTCATGTCTTCGGACGACTCGGTCGTGAGCATGAGGATCGGCGTCTTCTGGTAGCCCGGCAGGCCGCGCAGCGACTTGATGAGGGTGAGCCCGTCCATCTTCGGCATGTTCTGGTCGGTCAGGACCAGGTCGACGGTCTGAAGCTTCGCCTTTTCCAGGCCATCCTGTCCGTCGACGGCTTCCACCACCTGGTAGCCCGCGGCCTTCAGGCTGAAAGCCACCATCTGGCGCAGGGAACTGGAATCGTCGACTGCGAGAATAGTTTTTGCCATCTTTATGCTCCTGCTGTTTTTTCTGTTGCCGTTATTCCGGCTGCTCGTTCTAGTCAGACAGGGTCAGAGCCCACCCGAGAAATTCGGGCTCTGACCCCATGGATTAAAATAATTCCACGTCGCCGCTTTCGAGATGCCGCTGCTCCACCGACTTGCGCAGCATACTCCGCAGCTCCAGCGACTGGATCGCCAGCGCCATGCTGACCTTACCCAGGCGCTCGACGATCTCGTCGCCGTCGCTCTCCGGCAGGATCTCGTCGCCATGCTCGGACAGCGTCGTCAGGAACTCGCGCAGGCCGGTCACGCGGCGCAGCGTGCGGTCCAGCAGCTGGCTCGTCATGTCCTGGAACTGCATGCTCGTCACGGCCGCGTTCACGTGGCCGGCGATCTCGCCCGACATGCCCGTCAGGCACGCACTGTCCTCGGCCGTCGGCGCCTGGCCCGCCAGCAGGCGGTTGATCGCCTCCTGGCGCGAGTCGACCACGTGGTGGATCGCCATGAAGCTGCTCGTCAGCTTCTCGATGGCTTCCTCCAGCAACAGCGTCGTCTGCACGAGGTCGGTCTCGACTTCGGACAGGTGGCGCCGGCCATGGTCGGAGACACCCGACAGGAGGCGCTTGACGTGTGACCCGAGAATCTTTTTTCTTGTCGTCATAAAATCCTCCAGAACTCCCGCCCGTTATTTCTTTCCGGCCGGCGCTGCCGCCGGCTGTGCCAGACCGCCCTGCCCGACGGGTGCCGCCACCCCGGCACCCTTTTCGACGGGTGCCGCCACCCCGGCACCCTTTTCGACGGGTGCCGCCACCCCGGCACCCTTTTCGACGGGTGCCGCCACCCCGGCACCCGTCGCTTCCGCAACAGCCTTGACCGCCGCGTCGGCGCTCTCGCCCGGCACATCCAGCGGCGTGCCGTCGTGCAGCACGGCGTTCTCGGTACGCTTGTTCATCACGAGAATGCTGATGCGGCGGTTGATCGGGTTGAACGGATCCGCGCGGTCGAGGTGGACGGCCGAGCCGAGACCCACCACGCGCAGGATCTTGGCGTCGGACAGGCCGCCATGCACCAGCTCGCGTCGCGAAGCGTTGGCGCGGTCGGCCGACAATTCCCAGTTCGTATACCCTTCGGCGGTGGAATACGGCGTGGAATCCGTGTGCCCCGACAGGCCGATGCGGTTCGGCACGTCGTTCAGCACGAGACCCAGCACATCGAGGATGTCGCGGGTGTACGGTTGCAACTGCGCGCTCGCCGAGGCGAACATGGGGCGGTTCTTTTCGTCCACGATCTGGATGCGCAGGCCTTCGCTCGTCACGTCGAGCAGCAGCTGGTTCTTGTACTTGCGCAGCAGCGGATTGGCGTCGATCGTCTGCTGGATGCGTTGCTTGAGCTCTTCCAGGCGCGCCGCCTCCTGCTTCTCGAGGGCTTCGCGCGCGGACTTCAGGTCCATCGATTTCTTGTTGGGCTCGATGTCGCCGTTCTTGACCTGGCCGTTGCGGCGCGTCAGGTCCTTGCCGCCGCCCTGCAGGATCGAGTTGCTGTTACCGGAGCCGGAGCCGCCCTGCATGGCGACTTTCAGCGGCGTCTTGAAGTAATTGGCGATGCCTTCCATGTCGCCCTTGGTCGTCGAGCCGAGCAGCCACATGAGCAGGAAGAACGCCATCATCGCCGTCACGAAGTCGGCGTACGCGATCTTCCAGGCGCCGCCATGGTGACCATGGCCGCCCTTCTTGACGCGCTTGACGATGATCGGCTTCTGGCCTTCGTCAGCCATGCCGCACTCCCGCGCCGATGTGGTCAGCTCGCACCATTACTTGCTCTTGGCCTTCTTGATGTGGTCCTCGAGTTCCGCGAACGTCGGGCGCTCGGTCGAGTACAGCACCTTGCGGCCGAATTCGACGGCCAGTGCCGGCGCGTAACCGTTCAGGCTCGCCAGCAGCGTCACCTTCACGGTCTGGAACATCTTGCTCGATTCTTCCAGCTTCTGCTCGAGCAGGCCGGACAGCGGTCCCACGAAGCCATAGGCCAGCAGGATGCCGAGGAACGTACCGACCAGCGCGTGCGCGATCAGCATGCCCAGCTCGGCCGGCGGCAGGCCCACGGATTCCATCGTGTGCACGACGCCCATCACGGCCGCCACGATACCGAACGCCGGCAGGCCGTCGCCCAGCTTCGCGATACATTGCGCCGGGACCGCACCTTCATGATGGTGGGTCTCGATCTCGTTGTCCATCAGGTTCTCGATCTGGAACGCGTCCATGTTGCCCGAAACCATCAGTCGCAGGTAATCGGTGATGAATTCGATAATGTGGTGGTCCGCCAGCACCAGCGGGTACTTCGAGAACACGGGGCTCTGCTCGGGGCCCTCGATGTCGCCTTCGATCGACATCAGGCCTTCCTTGCGTACCTTCGACAGCACGTCGAACAGCAGGGACATCAGCTCCATGTACATCTCGCGCGTGTACTTCGAGCCCTTGAACAGCGTGGGCAGCGCGCCCAGCGTCGCCTTCACCGCCTTGGGCGTGTTACCGACGAAGAACGCACCGGTAGCCGCGCCGCCGATCATCAGCAGTTCGAGCGGCTGGAACAATGCTGCCAGGTGACCGCCGGCCATGGCAAAGCCGCCGAAGACGCATGCGCAGACGATTACGTAACCAACAATGACAAACACGGGACTCCCGATGCGTGATTCCGGGGGTCGCCCGGATTGGATCCAAGTTGATGAATCCAAAGAGAAATATTTACGTAGGGAACTAGATTAGCTTGAGAATGGCCCACGGGCAAGTAAAAGTGCCCGGACCACCGTCAAAATTGCCAAAGAAAGAGAATTTTCTTACTGTTAGTCGTCACAATGCGACGGTCGGGCATTCTTCCGGGAATATCGAATTCGTAACTTAACAGGATGCTACCGGGCCGCATTTCGCTCTCCGCCTTGCGCCACAACCCGGCCATCGCGGCCGGCGACAGATAGGCGAACACGACGTCGTAGTGACCGAAATTCACCGTTTCGTAGTCGGCGCGCAGGAAGCGCGCGCGACTGCCCGACAGTTTGCCGCGCAGGCGGCTGACGAACCACGGCAGCGGCGCCAGTTCGATACCGTCCACCTGCGAATCCGGCCGGCGCCGCGCCAGGTCGAGCACGAGACCACCGAGGCCGCTGCCCACATCCGCGATCGCGAGCGGACGGTCCGTGGGCAACACACCGGCGACGGCATCCCGGGCAGCACGCCCGGACGGGTAGTACGGCACCTGCGTGCGGAACGTCGACCAATATATTAGAAGGAACAGCACGAACAATACGAGGAACACGCCCGGCGGCAGCTCGAAGCCGCGCGCCAGCAGCACGCCGGTCGGGAACACGAGTTCGATGGCCCGCCACCAGATGGCAAGCCGCAGGCCCCAGGCCAGCAGTGCGGCCAGGGCGCCCTGGACGAGGGCGACGCCCTCCCACGACATGTGGACGCCCGCACGGGCGAGCAGCCAGACGGCGATCAGGGTGAGAGGGAAAGCGCCGGCCTGGGCCAGCAGTGCGCGGACGGACGGCGCCGCGAACGCGCGGCGCGAGGCAGGCTGGGTCATCGACCTGGAGGGAAAACCGCTCAGGCAGCGGCGAGTGCGGCGGCGTCCTTGGCCTTGCGGGTCTTGCCGGCGCGCGAAGGCATGTGGCACAGGCCGCATTGGTAATCGTTGTTCAGGTCGAGGGCGTTGACGACGTACTTGCCCTGGCACTTGGAGCACGGTGCCAGCTGGAGCATATTGCCCTGGAAGAAGCGCACGAGGGTCCAGGCGCGGGTCAGCGACAGCAGCGGCTCTTCGCCCGCGGCCGGCGGCATTTGTTCCAGGTACAGCTTATAGGCTTTCATCACGGCCTCGATACCCGTTGCACCGGCATACTCGACCAGGAATTTATAGATGTTGATGTACAGCGAAGCGTGGATGTTCGGTTGCCACGTCAGGAACCAGTCGGTCGAGAACGGCAGCATGCCCTTCGGCGGCGACACGCCCTTCAGTTCCTTGTACAGCTTGATCAAGCGCTCGCGCGACAGGGAGACTTCGCTTTCCAGCAGCTGGAGGCGTGCACCGAGCTGGATCAGTTCGATGGCGAGCTGGATTTCCTGGGCTTCCGAGACGACGCTTTTCTTGGTCATGCTGTTCTCCGTGACTTCGATTCTGATTGCGGGCTGCGGGCTGAAATTCGGGGTCAGAGCGCAAAAAAGCAACTTCGCGCTCTGACCCCCGGCTCCGTTTTCTGCCGGGGGTGTGCGGTGTTCGGTGTTAGGCGATTTCTTCAGCGGGCTGGCCGGCCATCAGGATGGCGGCGTGCGACTGGGCCAGGGCGCGGTCCTTGCTGTGGCTCGTCAGCATGCCGAGGATCGCGGCGTCGTCGAAGCGGAAGCGGGCCAGCATCATGTTGCCGCCGGCGAGTTTCAGGATCTGCGCGTTGCTCATGCCTTCGATCAGGTCGGCGATGTCGGCCGAGATGCCGAGACGGAAGATTGCGGTGACCTTGTCTGCGCGGATCATCTGCTGTGCCAGCATCAGGTAGCTCAGGTTCGCATCACGAATTTCAGCCATCATGTCGTTCGCAGTCATTTCCATCTCCGTTTGATCTATCTGTGAGGCGTTGTGTGTTGCCAGTGAGATAGATTCTGACTGTGAGGAAACTTTTGGAGAATAGGAGAGTGTCTGTATTTTTCGTCCGGCAAAGACGAGATCGATCCGTAGGAGTTTGTCTGACAAACCCTGCCGAATCGTGGTGGCTCCCCTATGAAAAGGGGCCGGAAGAATGATGTGCAACCAGGGCGCTTTCCTGCCCTTCGACGTCGCCAACAACGTATTGCTGTGTTGGTTTACGTCAACAGTTTCGGGAACTTTAGGGTTCCTCAAAAAAAATTTTTTGTCCCTAAAGCAACCCTACTGACTCGTTATCGGACCGTTTTTGCCGAACTTTAGGGTTTCGACAAACTTTTTTTGATCCAATCCTCGTCATCTGAGAGGGTTATCGGCAGCCTTTAGAGAAACTTTAGGGTTTTCGCCAAAATTTTTTCGAGACCCTTTCCCGGGTATCTGGATGGGTTATCGGACGGGTTCCGGAGAACTTTAGAGTCCGGACCAAAAAATCCTGAAAATTTTTTCCTGCGCCCGATTGATGCAAAAGTGGCTACACTTCCCGCATGAACCCACCTCTCCATGACATCGCCGCCGTCACCACGCGCGCGGCCTGCCTCGCGCTCGACGCCGCCGACCCGGTGGCACCGCTGCGCGACCGTTTCGACCTGCCCGAGGGCGTCATCTACCTGGACGGCAATTCGCTGGGCGCCCGCCCGCGCGCCGCGCTCGACCGCGCGCGCGACGTCGTCGGCCAGGAATGGGGCCAGGGACTGATCCGCAGCTGGAACACGGCCGGCTGGTTCGCCCTGCCCGGCCGGCTGGGCGACCGCCTCGCCCCGCTGATCGGCGCCGACGCCGGCGAAGTGGTCGTCACCGACACGACGTCGCTGAACCTGTTCAAGGCGCTGGCCGCCGCGCTGGCGATCCAGGCCGACCGTCATCCTTCCCGCAAGGTTCTCGTCACGGAACGCAGCAACTTTCCCACCGATATCTATATGGCGGACGGTCTCGCGCGGTGGCTCGACCGCGGCTACCGCATCCACCTCGTCGATTCGCCCGAGGAACTGGAAGCGGCCGTCGACGCCGATTGCGCCGTGTTGATGCTCACACACGTGAACTACCGCACGGGGCGCATGCACGACATGGCCGCGCTGACCCATCACGCGCACGCCCGCGGCGCCCTCGTGCTGTGGGACCTCGCCCATTCGGCCGGCGCCGTGCCGGTGGACCTGAACGGGGCCGATGCCGACTTCGCGGTGGGCTGCACCTATAAATACCTGAACGGCGGTCCGGGTTCCCCGGCCTTCATCTGGGTGCCCAGGCGCCACCAGGCCGCGTTCCGGCATCCGCTCACGGGCTGGTGGAGCCACGCGGCGCCGTTCGCGATGTCGCACGGGTTCGAGGCCGCCGAGGGCATCGGGCGCGCGCTGTGCGGCACGCAGCCGGTCGTGTCGCTGGCGCTCGTCGAATGCGGCCTCGAGATCTTCGAGGCGACCGACATGGCCGCGCTGCGCGCGAAATCGCTGGCGCTGACCGACCTGTTCATCGCGCTGGTGGAAAGCCGCTGCGCCGCGCACCCGCTGGGGCTCGTCACGCCACGCGAACACGCCGCGCGCGGGAGCCAGGTGAGCTTCACGCATCCGCACGGCTACGCGGTGATGCGGACGCTGATCGCGCGCGGCGTCATCGGCGACTACCGCGAGCCGGAAATCATGCGCTTCGGCTTCACGCCGCTGTACACCAGCTTCGCCGACGTCTGGGATGCCGTCGAGATCCTGCGCGACATCCTCGGCCGCGAGGACTACGACACCCGCGCCGAACGCAGCGCCGTGACCTGAGGAGCGATCGTGGACAAGGACAAGAAAGACGCGCAATGGCACGGCGCGCAGATGGATTTCAGCCGCAGCATGAGCTACGGCGACTACCTGGGCCTGGACCAGATCCTGTCGGCCCAGCACCCGCTGTCGCCGAACCACAACGAGATGCTGTTCATCGTCCAGCACCAGACGAGCGAGCTGTGGATCAAGCTGATGCTGCACGAGCTGCAGGCCGTGCGCGCCCACATCCGCGCCGACGACCTGCCGCCGGCTTTTAAAATGCTGGCGCGGGTGGCGCGCATCATGGACCAGCTGGTGCACGCGTGGGACGTGCTGGCCACGATGACGCCGCCGGAATACAGCGCGATCCGCCCCTACCTGGCGTCGTCCTCGGGCTTCCAGTCGTTCCAGTACCGCGAGCTGGAATTCATCCTCGGGAACAAGAACGCCGCCATGCTGGCCGTGCACAAGACGTCGCCCGAGCACCACGCGCTGCTCGAACGCGAACTGCACGCGCCGTCGATCTACGACGAAGCCGTGCGGCTGCTGGCCCGTACCGGCCTCGCAGTCGCACCAAGCCGGCTCGACGCCGATCCGACGCAGCCGACCGTCCACGACGACAGTGTGATGGCCGCGTGGCTCGAGGTCTACCGCGACCCGGAGCACCACTGGGCCCTGTACGAACTGGCAGAAAAGCTGGTCGACCTGGAGACGGCCTTCCGCTTCTGGCGCTTCCGCCACGTGTCGACGGTGGAACGCATCATCGGCTTCAAGACGGGCACGGGCGGCACGGCGGGCGTGAGCTATCTGCGCAAGATGCTGGACGTCGTGCTGTTCCCCGAGCTGTTCGCGCTGCGCACGGCGCTGTAGCGGCGCGCCATCGTACAATGGCCGGCAAGACCACACTGGAGCGAACATGAAGTGCGACATCCTGACCCTGGCCGGCCTGTGGAACTCGGGCCCGCAACACTGGCAGACGCATTGGGAACGTAAATATCCCGCCTGGACACGGGTGCCGCATCGCGACTGGAACAACCCCGACCGGGACGAATGGGTGGCCGAACTGGATGCCGCCATCGCCGAGTGCGAGGGCCGGCCGATCCTCGTCGCGCACAGCCTCGCGTGCATGCTGGTGGCGCAGTGGGCGCAGTCCGGATCGAAGCTCAAGATCGCCGGCGCCTTCCTCGTCGCGCCGAGCGACGTCGAAGCGGCGTCCTACCCGATCGATGCCAACGGGTTCAAGCCGATCCCGCTGGCGAAGCTGCCGTTCCCGTCGATCGTCGTCGCCAGCAGCAACGACGAATACGTGGCCCCGGACCGCGCGCGCAGGTTCGCCAGCGCGTGGGGCAGCAAGCTGGTCGAGATCGGGCCGGCGGGCCACGTCAACGGCGGCAGCGGCTACGGTCCATGGCCGGAGGGCGAAGCGATGCTCGACGAATTCTGCCGCGACCTGAACCCGTAACGCCGGACGGCACGATGACCCCGGCGCGGGCCAGCGCGCTCGACGCGCGCTTCTCCCTCTACCTCGACCTCGCGCGCGCCTGCGCCGCGCTGGCCGTCGTGGTGGCGCACTTCGGCTATTTCCGCATCTTCGACGACGCCCAGATCGCCCGCATTCCCGACTTCGGGCGCGAGGCGGTCATCGCGTTCTTCGTGCTGTCCGGCTTCGTGATCGCGTACAGCGCCGAACACAAGAACCTGACGGCGCACAGCTACGTCGTGGCCCGCGCGGCGCGCCTGTATTCCGTCGTGCTGCCCGTGCTGGCCCTGGCCTTCATCCTGGCGACGGTCGTGCAGGACGTGCTGCACGTGCCCATCGGGGATTCGTACGAACTGCGCCGCCCCTGGCTGTACGTGCCGTTCCATCTCGCCTTCCTGGGCGACGTATGGAGCCTCGTCGAGCGGCCGCCGTGGCTGATCCCGTACTGGTCGCTCGATTACGAAGCCTGGTATTACGTGCTGTTCGGCGTCTTCCATTTCACGCAGGGGCGGCGCCGCTGGCTCGCCGCCGGTGCCGTGCTGGCGGTGGTCGGCCCACGCCTGTGGCTGTTGCTGCCCGTGTGGCTGTCCGGCGTCGCGCTGTACCGCCTGCAGGGCCGCCTCGCGTTCGGCGCCACCCTCGCCCGCGCCGGCTGGGCGCTCTCCGTCGTCCTCATATTCCTGTGGGGCTGGTTCGACCCGGAACCGTATCTGCGCGACGTCGCCAACGGCCTGTGGCCCTTCGCCGGCATCCGCATGGGCAGCGCCGACCGCGTGCTGGCCGACTACGCCGTCATGCTGCTCGTGCTGCTGAATTTCGCCTGCGCGCGCCAGGCGCGGTTCGACGCCCTGCTGCGGCTGGCGCGTCCGATCCGCTTCGTGGCCGGGCATACGTTCACGCTGTACCTGTCGCACGGGATTGTGATCGGCCTGTGGCAATCGCTGCTGCCGATCGAGCGCGGGGCGGCGCACGAGATGCTCGCGATCGGCACCGCGATCGCTGTCGTGGCGCTGGCGCTGAATCCGCTCACGGAAGCGCTGCAGCGCGGGTTGCGGCGCGTGTTCGACGCCGCACTCGCGCTGGGTGCGCGCGGAATGGGCCTGCGGACCTGAATCCAGGTCGAAAAAAAAGGTTCTTCACGGATTTCCGGGAAACGCGGCTTTGATCTTCAGGAAGAAGAAGGCGCTATCCCGGTAGCCGTAGGCCATCCGCTTCATTACTTTGATGCGGTTGTTGATACCCTCGAGTTGGCCGGTGTGCATCGGCCAGCGTAATCTGGACACGATGCCGCGCCAGTATGGTCGGAGTTTGGCGGCGAACTTACGCAGCGCCTCGATACCGCTGTCTCGTGCCATGGCGAGCCAGTTACGCCAGGAGGCAAGCCACGACCTGGCACTGCCATGCTGCCATAGCTCTTTCAAACTGGCCTTCATGACGTAGACGGTCATCAAAGTCTGGTTCGCCGTGAGCAGTTCGTTGAGCGTGGTTCGCTGGTCGGGTGGCACGTTCTCCGGATTGCGCAGCAGGAGCCAGCGAGCTCGCTTCACGACCTTGCGTTGAGGGCGGTTGTCGCGCAGACGATTGGCCTCGTCGACACGTACGCGGTCGATTACTTCACGGCCGTACTTGGCGATGACGTGAAACAGATCGTAGACGACACGGGCGTTCGGACAGTGCTGCCGTACTTCCAGGTCGAATGCCGTGTTCATGTCCATCGCGACGGCTTCGATATTGGTACAACGCCGCACGCCAAGCCAGTCGAAAAACGGCCGGATCGCCTCACGGCTGCGACCTTCTCCAACCCAAAGGACGCGTCGGGTATCGGCATCCAGCACAACGGTTGCGTAACGATGGCCCTTGAAAAGGGCGAATTCATCCATCACAAGCCGCTTTGGCTGTGGCTCGGGCAGTGCGGCCAGTTGGCGTTCCAGCCGGGCGCGCTCGATCGTACGCACCGTTTCCCAATGCAGACCAGCGAGCTTGCAGACGTGAGCGACAGGCAGTTTTTCGCACCATCGACTCACGAAATCGGCCAGCGAGCGGGTTACTCGAGCGTGGCGATCAAGCCAGCTCACGCGCTCGGTTCGTGTGCCGCATTGTCCGCACCGAAGGCGCCTGATCGGTACTCGCAACCACACCGGTTGCCCGAACATCGGCAGCTCTCGAATATGCCTTACTCCTGCTTCGTGCACGCGATAGCAGTGATGGCCACACCCACTACAAACCATCGGAGCCGATGGACAGCGCCGCAGATCGATCCATATGGCGTCGGCACGCCGTTCCAATTTTGATGCGATGAAGCCTTCCCAGAACGGGAGCTCGAGATTATGATTCGTCATGAAAGCGGTAAGTTGAGTCAGGTTTTGTTGGTCGCACAACAAGTCTAACTCTTCTTTACCGCTTTCTTTGTTTACCGGTTACTTCCCGCTAATCCGTGAAGAACCAAAAAAAAGCCGGGCAGTGCCCGGCTTCCATGATTGCGTTGCTTATTTCGCCGCAGTCGCCAGCAGCATCTCGTTCAAGCGCTTCACGAACGCCGCCGGATCCGTCAGGCTGCCGCCTTCGGCCAGCATCGCCTGGTCGAACAGGATGTGCGCCCAGTCGCCGAAACGCGGGCTCGCGGCGTCCTCGTACTTCAGGCGCGTGACGAGCGGGTGGTTCGGGTTGATCTCGAGGATCGGCTTGCTCTCCGGCGCGTTCTGTCCGGCCGCCTTCAGCATGCGCACGAGGTTCGCGGACAGTTCGTGTTCGTCCGCCACGAGGCAGGCCGGCGAATCCGTCAGGCGGAACGTGACGCGCACGTCCTTGGCCTTGTCGGCCAGCGCACTCTTCATCTTCTCGACGAGATCCTTGTACTGCGTCTCGGTCTCTTCGTGCTCCTTCTTCTCGGCCTCGTCCTCGAGCTTGCCCAGGTCCAGGCCGCCCTTCGCGACGGACACCAGTTCCTTGCCGTCGAAGTCGTTCAGGAACGACAGCATCCACTCGTCCACGCGGTCGGTCAGCAGCAGCACCTCGACGCCCTTCTTGCGGAAGATCTCCAGGTGCGGGCTGTTCTTCGCGGCGTTGTAATTGTCAGCCGTGACGTAATAGATCTTGTCCTGGCCTTCCTTCATGCGGCCGATGTAGTCGGCGAACGACACGGTCTGGTCCGCGGAATCCGTGTGCGTGGACGCGAAGCGCAGCAGCTTGGCGATTCGGTCCTTGTTGGTGGCATCCTCGCCGATGCCTTCCTTCAGCACCTGGCCGAATTCCTTCCAGAACGTCGCGTACTTGTCCTTGCCTTCCTGCTCGTCGCTGTTGGCCATCTCTTCCAGCATGCCCAGCACGCGCTTGGTCGAGCCTTCGCGGATCACGCGCACGTCGCGCGATTCCTGCAGGATCTCGCGCGAGACGTTCAGCGGCAGGTCGTTCGAATCGATCACGCCCTTCACGAAGCGCAGGTAGACCGGCATCAGCTGCTCGGCATCGTCCATGATGAAGACGCGCTTCACGTACAGCTTGATGCCGCCGCGCTTGTTGCGGTCCCACAGGTCGAACGGGGCGTGGCCCGGCACGTACAGCAGCTGCGTGTATTCGCTGCGGCCTTCGACGCGGTTGTGCGTGTACGCGAGCGGCGGCTGGAAGTCGTGCGAGACGTGTTTATAAAACTCTTCGTACTGCTCTTTGGTGATGTCCGACTTCGAGCGGGCCCACAGCGCGGACGCCTGGTTGACGGTCTCGAATTCGTCCTTGACGACGGTTTCCTTCTTCTCCTCGTCCCACTCCTCCTTCGGCATCATGATCGGGAGCGAGATGTGGTCGGAGTACTTGCGGATGATGGACTTCAGCTTCCACGACGACAGCAGCTCCTCCTCGCCGTCGCGCAGGTGCAGGATGATGTCGGTGCCGCGGCCGGTCTTCCCGACCTGCTCGACGGTGTAGTCGCCCTCGCCCGTCGATTCCCAACGGACGCCGTCCGCCGCGTCGGCGCCCGCACGGCGGGTCTCGACGGTGACGCGGTCGGCCACGATGAAGGCCGAGTAGAACCCCACGCCGAACTGGCCGATCAGCGCGGCGTCGGCCTGCTGGTCGCCCGACAGCCTGCTGAAGAATTCCTTGGTGCCCGACTTGGCGATCGTGCCCAGGTGCGAAATCACCTCGTCGCGGCTCATGCCGATGCCGTTGTCGGAAATGGTGACGGTCTTCGCATCCTTGTCGAACAGGACCTTGATCTTCAGTTCATGGTCGTTGCCGTACAGGCTGTCGTTATTGATGGCCTCGAAGCGCAGCTTGTCGGCCGCGTCGGACGCATTGGAAATCAGTTCTCGGAGGAAAATTTCCTTGTTCGAATACAAGGAGTGGATCATCAGTTGCAGCAGCTGTTTGACTTCTGCTTGGAACCCAAGGGTTTCTTTTTCGGCGACAGCCATCTTTTATATCCTCGTTGCTAACAGGGTTGGACAGACCGGTTCGATATTGGGATACCAACAGGGATTTCAAGAGCTATTTTTTCCGAATCGTATTTCTTATACATACACTAAGATTCTCGACTTTTTGACCGAGTCGGCATAACGTTGCGGTCGGCCGAAATTTTTTTGTGCGGGCATGTCGAAACCGTGGAAGCCCGATCGTCGTACGGATGGCAGCACCCACAACCACTCACGAAGGAGATACATCATGACCCAGCAAGTGCGTCCCATCCCCGAAGGTTTCCACACGATCACCCCGCACCTCGTCTGCAGCGGCGCGGCCGAGGCGCTGGCGTTCTACGCGCAGGCCTTCGGCGCCGTCGAAATGAGCCGCATGCCCGGCCCGGACGGCAAGATCATGCACGCCCAGATGCGCATCGGCGACTCGATCTTCATGCTGGCCGACGACTTCCCCGACTACGGCTGCGTCGGCCCGCTGGCGCTGAAGAACACGCCCGTCTACATCCACCTGTACGTGGAAGACGTCGACGCCGCCTACGCCCGCGCCATCGAAGCGGGCGGCAAGCCCATCATGCAGGTCGCCGACATGTTCTGGGGCGACCGCTACGGCCAGCTCGAGGACCCGTTCGGCCACCGCTGGTCGATCGCCACCCACAAGCGCGACATGACGCCCGAACAGATCCGGGAAGAAATGCTGCAATCGATGGGCCAGGGCTGCGCAGGAGCACAGCAATGAAATTCATGGTGATCGTGAAGGCCAGCGCGGCCTCGGAAGCCGGCATCATGCCGAGCGAAAAACTGTTCACGGACATGGGCAACTTCAACGAGGAACTCGTCAAGGCCGGCGTCATGCTGGCCGGCGAAGGCCTCCACCCCAGTTCCAAGGGCGCCCGTATTCGCTTCAATGGCGACCAGCGCACCGTGATCGACGGCCCGTTCACGGAAACGAAGGAACTCGTGGCCGGTTTCTGGCTGATCGAGGTGGGTTCGAAGGAAGAAGCCATCGAGTGGTTCAAGCGCTGCCCGAATCCGCACGAAGGTGTCGAGAGCGAGATCGAAATCCGCCAGATCTTCGGCCCCGACGACTTCGGCACGGACCTCCCGGCCGACGTCCGCGCACAGGAAGACCGCCTGCGCGAACAAATGGCGGCACGCTAAGGAGACCACCATGCAGTTCATGCTCATCCGTACCGACAACGGCACGCGCGCCGCGGCCGCCGATCCGCAGGCCGTGCTGGACGACCTGCTGCGCCGCCTGCCGGGCGGCCAGACGGCGACCGCCGACGGCCCGCGCGCCCCAGCGCTCGCGCTGGCCTTCGCGCCGGACGCCGACGCGCGGCGCCTGAAGCTCTGGCCCGGCGGCGAAGCCGTGACGTCCGGGCCCTTCCCGCCCGGCGAGCGCCTGCCGGCCGGTTTTGCCGTGTTCGAGGCGCCGTCGCGCGCCGCGGCGCTGGCATGGCTGCAGGCCAATGGCGTGGTCTCCGCCAACGACGACGTCACGGTGGAATTGCGCGAGACGGGTTGCCCCGGCGGCTGCGCGGGCATCCCGCCCGGCGCCGCCGGCGACGACACGTGCTACGCGATCCTGCTGCGGTCCGACGCCGGCACCGAGCGCGACGCCATCCCGCTGCAGGAAAAGCTGGACCGGCTGAACGCCTTCAACGCCATCCACGCGGCGGCCGGCACGCTGCTGGCCGGCGACGGCCTGAAGTCCACCGCGCGCGGCGCCCGCGTGCGCGTGGCGAACGGCGGCGCCAGCATCATCGACGGCCCGTTCGCGGAAGCCAAGGAATTGATCGCCGGCTTCTGGATGATCCGCGCGTCCTCCATCGATGCCGCGCTGGACTGGGCGCGCACCCTGCCCTATCCGACCGGGCCGGAAGTCGAGGTCGAGGTCCGGCCGGTGGCGCTGATCGCGCCGCTGGGCAAGCACGCGCCGGTCGATGCGGCCACGGCGCGGCTGCGCGAGGATGCCAGCGTGCGCGCCGAGCAGCTCGACGCCGCCCTGCGCGCCGAGCTGGCGCCGCAACCGGCCTGGGACCGTCCGTGACATGACGCGCGGCGCCGACACGGGCAAGATCGTCGAGGCCGTCTGGCGCATGGAGTCGGCGCGCATCGTCGGCGCGCTGACCCGCATGCTGCGCGACCTCGGCCGGGCCGAGGAACTCGCCCAGGATGCGCTGCTGGAAGCGCTGGAGCGCTGGCCGGCGGACGGCGTGCCGGACCGTCCCGGCGCGTGGCTGATGCAGGTGGCCAAGCGGCGCGCCCTCGACCACCTGCGCCACCATGCCATGCACGCCAGCAAGGAAGGCGAGCTGAGCTGGGAGATGGACAACCTGCTCGCGGACGGCGGCAGTTTCCGCGACCCGGCCGAGCTGGCCGCGCTGACGCAGGAGACCGCGGGCGAGATCGACGACGACGTGCTGCGCCTGATCTTCGTCTGCTGCCACCCCGTGCTGTCGGCCGAGGCGCGCGCGGCGCTGGCGTTGAAACTGCTGGGCGGTCTCGCCACCGGAGAAATCGCCCGCGCCTTCCTCGTGCCGGAAGCGACGGTCGCCCAGCGCATCGTGCGTGCCAAGCGCACGCTGGCGGAAGCGCGCGTGCCGTTCGAGGTGCCGCGCGACGACGAACTCAAGCCGCGCCTCGCGTCCGTGCTGCAGGTGATCTATCTGATTTATAACGAAGGCTATTCCGCGAGCGCGGGCAACGAATGGCTGCGGCCGACACTGTGCCGCGAAGCGCTGCGCCTCGGCCGCGTGCTGGCGGAACTGATGCCCGACGAGGGCGAAGTCCACGGCCTCGTCGCGCTGATGGAAATCCAGTCCTCGCGCGAGCGCGCCCGCACGGGTCCGGACGGCGCGCCGATCCTTTTGATGGACCAGGACCGTTCGCGCTGGGACCGCCTGCTGATCGGCCGCGGGCTGGCCGCGCTCGACCGCGCGGGCCGCCTCGGCGCCCTCGGCCCGTACGCGCTGCAGGCCGCCATCGCCGCCTGCCACGCGCGCGCGCTCACACCCGACGCGACGGATTGGGCCCGCATCGCCGCGCTGTACGATGCGCTGTCGCAACTGACGCCGTCGCCCGTCGTGGAACTGAACCGCGCCGTGGCACTGGGCATGGCCTATGGTCCCGACGCGGGCCTGGCCCTCGCCGACGCGCTGCTGGACGTGCCGGCGCTGCGCAACTACCATCTGCTGCCGAGCGTGCGCGGCGACCTGCTGGCGAAACTGGGCCGGCATGCGGAAGCGAAGGCGGAGTTCGAACGGGCCGCCGGCCTCACGCAGAACGAGCGCGAGCAGGCGCTGCTGCTGGAGCGTGCACGGTCGAGTGCGCTACTGGAGAGATAGACCCGTGAACAAAATCGACCTCAAGAAAGACCTCAAGCATTTGTACCAGCCGTCCGCGCGCGACGTTGTGCACGTGGACGTCCCCGCAATCCGCTACCTGATGATCGACGGCACGGGCGATCCGAACACCTCGCCGCACTATGCGCGGGCCGTGGAAGCGCTGTTCTCCGTGTCCTATACGGCCAAGTTCATGGTCAAGAAGGGACCGGCGGCCATCGACTACGCGGTGATGCCGCTGGAAGGCCTGTGGTGGTCGGACGACATGGCGTCGTTCGTCGCCAACGACCGGACGAAGTGGCAGTGGACGATGATGATCCACCAGCCGGCCTTCGTCGACGAGTCGCTGTTGCGCGACGCGATGGCGGAGGTGAAGCGCAAAAAGGGACTGGACACCGTCGACGCGCTGCGGATCGAACGTTTCACGGAAGGCCCGTGCGCCCAGATCCTGCATGTCGGCCCGTTCACCGAAGAGGGGCCGACGATCCAGCGGGTGCACGATTTCATCGAGGCGCGCGGCCGCCTCGCCGGCAAGCACCACGAAATCTACCTGAGCGACATCCGCCGTGCCGATCCGGCCCGGTGGAAGACGGTCATTCGCCAGCCGATGGCGTAGCAGACAGGAACGGCGCCAGTGCCTGCCCGGCCGCGGCCGGATTGACGGCGCGTGCCTGCAGCGCATGCATGGCGACGGCGACGTCGGCCTTGCGGCCGCTGTCGTGCAACAGGGCCTGGTTGTCGGCCATGGCGCGCAGCAGCTGGGTCGTGAGGCGGTCCAGCTCGGGACGGATGGTCTTGCCGAGGTCGGGCGCGTCGTCGAAGCGGCCGGCGCCCTCCGCTTGCCAGCGCTCGTACAGCGCGCGCTGCACCGTCTTGGAGGCTTCGATCTGCGCCCGGAACACGGTGCGGATCCATGCTTCCGGCAGGCCCAGCACGCCGCCCTGGCGCACGGCCGCGGCGATGACTTGTTCCTCGCGCGGCAGGTCTTCGATGGCCGCCTTCGCATTCCACTTGGCCCGCGCCACATCCTGCGCCAGCAGCAGGCGCTGGTCGATGGCCTGGCGCAGCGGCTCCAGCCCCCAGGGGAACGCCAGCCAGCGGTCCAGGCGCCGCGGCACGTCGCCGTCGTCGAGACGTCGCTGCAGCCAGCGGTCGACGTACGTCTTCAGCGCCGCATCACGCGGCAGCAGGATGGCCTTCTCCGCCATGTCGAACGGCGCCTCCGGATGCACCGCGCACAGCTGCGGATGCAGGCGCTGCTGCAAACGGGTTTCGATGGCGTCGGTCATCATCAGGTCGGCCGCACCGCTGACGATCTGGCCGAAGATGGTCACGTTGTCCGGGTACACGATCAGCCGGGCGTGCGGCGCGCGGGCGCGCGCGAAGCGTTCGTTGGTGCCGCCCGGATTGACGATCAGCCGCACCTCCGGCCGGTCGATCTGCGCCAGCGCCTGGTACCGGGCGACGTTCTCGCAGCGTGTGATCGGCGTCTTGCCGTCGTGCAGATACGGCACCGAAAACAGCGCCTGCCGTTGGCGCTCGGCCGTCACCGAGACGCCGCTCAGCGCGAGATCGAACTTGTCCGCCCCCAGGTCGGCCATCAACGTCGGCCAGGTGGTCGGCACCAGTTCCAGCCGCACGCCGAGCGAGCGCGCCAGTTCGCCTGCCAGCTCCACGTCCATGCCGATGAACCCGCCGCCGGTCTGCTGGTAGCTGAAGGGCTTGTAGTCGCCCGTACTGCCCACGCGCAGCACGCCGCGCGCGGCGATGTCGTCCAGCCGGCCGGCCTGCGCCGGCGTCAGTGCAGCTGTCAGCAGGACGGCCATCCCGGCTCTAAAAATCGTTGCTGCGCGCATGCTGTTCCTTTGTCTGTCCGTGGCGGACCGCGCAGCGTAGGACAAGAGAATATGCCTGTCAAGCCGGGCCGAGCACCGCCGCGAGCCCGTCGAAGACGAACGCCGTGAACTGCCGGATCCGCTGCACGCGCCTCAGGTCGGGATGCGTGAGGATCCACACGTCCGTGTCCAGCGCCGGATCGGGATCGGCCAGCCGGACGAGCCCCGGCCGCGCATCCGCAAGCAGGCATAACAGCATGCCGGCGCCGAGGCCGGCCTCGACGGCAGCCGCCATGCCCAGCAGCGAATCCACGCTGGCGGCGATTTTCTCCGCCGGCACGTGCTCGCGCAGCCAGCGGGCCTGGCGCAGGTGCGCGAGGCTGTCGTCGGGCGCGATCCACTCGTGGTCTCCCCGCGGCCGCTGCGCCAGATAGGCCGCCGACGCGTACGGCGCCGTGCGCAGGGTGCCGGCCTTGCGGCCGACGAGGTTGTCCGGCGGCGTGTTCGACGGCCGGATGGCGACGTCCGCATCGCGCTTCGACAAATTCAGGAAGCTGTTGTTGACCGTGATCTGCAACTGGATGCCGGGGTAGCGCACGCGAAAATCCGCCAGCGCCGGCAGCAGCACGGCCATCAGGGTATCGGTCGTCGTGACGCGTATCGTGCCCTGCAGTGCCGCATCCTGGCCGGCCAGCTTCCGCTCGATGTCCTGCATGCCCTCGCCGATCGGGGTCAGCAGCACCTGCAATTCCTCGCCGCTCGCCGTCAGCACGTAGCCGGTCTGGAAGCGCTCGAACAGGCGGACGTCGAGCGCCGTCTCCAGCTTGTCCAGCCGGCGCAGCACCGTCGAGTGGCTCTGGCCGAGCCGGCGCGCGGCGGCCGAGACGGACCCGCTGCCCGCCACCGCCAGAAAGTATTGATAGTCGTCCCAGTCCATGGATGCGCAAAAACAGACAAGCAATGTCTGAACAAATAGAATGTTCATCCATTTTTGCACAAGCTACGCTCTCCCTGTCAATCACAGGAGAGAAGCATGAATACCGCTTATGTCGCCGCTACCCCGAACGGCAGGAAACTCATCATCGCGCTGGAACAACCCGGCCTCGATTACCGGGTCCACCACGTCACCTGCGACGAGCCGGGCATCGCCCCGCGCGACTATCCGGGTCGCGCGGGCCGCGAGCAAGATGCGGAAAGCCTGACATGAATACGATTTATATCGTTATCGCCTTCCTGGCAGGCTGCGGCCTGCCGTTGCAGGCTGCCGCCAATGCGCGCCTGGGCAAGGCCGTCGCGAGCCTGTTCGCCGCCGCGACTGTGCAACTGTTCGTCGCCACCGTCTTGCTGTTCCTGGCCGTCACCGCCGGCGGCGCCCTGCCCGCGCTGGGCCGGCTGGGGCAAGCCCACTGGTGGCAGCTGCTGGGCGGCCTCGCCAGCGCCCTGTTTGTCGTTGCGGGGATCGTGTTCATCCCGCGCATCGGCGCCGTCACCACGATCGGGCTGTTCATCGCGGGGCAAGCGTTCACCTCGCTGCTGCTGGACGGTGCCGGGCTGCTGGGCGTCGCGCAACGGGCGCCCGGACCGTTCACGTGGCTGGGCGCCGCTTGCGTCGCCGCCGGCATCCTGTTGATCGTGCGTGGCCAGCGTCCCGCGGCAGGGGCCCCGCCCCGCCGGATCAAGCCGGCGTGGGTCGCGGCGGCCGCGCTGTGCGGCGGCGTGCTGCCCGTGCAGGGTGCGCTCAACGCGGCCGTCGCGCGGACCGTCGGTGCGCCGCTGGTCGTGTCGCTCGCGAGTTTCGCCGTCGCGACGGCGGGCATGGCGATCGTGCTCGCCCTCGCGATGGCATTGAATCGCAACGAACGTCCGAAGCTCGGCGGGCTGTGCGCCATACCGTGGTGGGCGTGGCTGGGCGGACCGGTGGGCGTGTGCTATGTCACGACCGTCTTCCTCGCGCTGCCCGTGATCGGCGCGGCCGCGACGGTCGGATTCACGATCGCCGGGCAACAGGTCGTGGCGATCCTGACCGACCGGTTCGGCCTGTTCGGGCTGCCGAAGAGCGCCGTCTCCGGCGTGCGGTTCGCCGGCGCGCTGGTGCTGCTGGCCGGCGTCGTGTCGATCAAGCTCCCCTGACCATCAGGCCAATGAGCGCTCGAGGAAGCGCCACGCGGTGTCGTCCTCCATGGCCGCCACGTTCAGGCGCAGCTTCGTGGACGGCAGCTGGGTCGGCGAGAACAGGCTGCCGGGCGCCAGCAGCAGGCCCTCGTCCATCGCGCGGGCGGCCAGCACGTTCGTGTCGCGGCCGCAGTCTGCCCACGCGAACATGCCGGCCGTCGGCGCCGGCTCCAGGGTCATGCCGAGCGACTCGATGCGGCGCAGCACCGGCGGGCGGATGGCGTCCAGGCGGGTACGGATGCGGTCCAGGTGCTTGCGGTACACGCCCTCGGACAGGATTTTATAAACGACCCGCTCGCCCAGGTCGCTCGTGGAGAGCGTCGCCAGCATCTTGCGGTCGGCCAGGCGCTGCGCGATGTCGCTCGAGGCCGCGATGAAGCCCACACGCAGGTTCGGCGCCAGCGATTTCGAAAAGCCGCCCAGGTAGATCACACGCTGCAGCTGGTCCAGCGCCGCCAGCCGCGTGGCGGGCTGCGAACCGCCCGGGTGCAGGTCGCAATAGATGTCGTCTTCCACCATCGTGATGTCGTGGCGCTCGGCGATGCGCAGGATCTGGAAGGCCTTCGCGGCCGACAGCGACGTGGAGCTCGGGTTGTGCAGCACCGAGTTGATGATGTACAGGCGCGGCTTGTGCAGCGCCGCCAGCGCCTCGAACTCGGCCAGGTCCGGGCCGTCCGCCTGGCGCCGGATGCCGACCACTTTCAGTCCCATCGCGGCGAACGAGCCGAACATCAGGAACCAGGCCGGGTCGTCGACGAACACGGTGTCGCCGGGGCGGCAGAACTCGCGCGCGACGAGGTCCAGGCCTTGCGTCACGCCCAGCGTCGTCACGAACTGTTCGGGCGCGGCCGCGATTTCCAGTTCCGCCAGCTTGCGCTGCAGCTGTTCGCGCAGCGGCGCGTACCCCTGCGGGCTGGCGTAGTTCAGCAGCGCGCTGCTGTTCTGGCGGCTGACGGCGCGCAGCGCGTTGGCGACGCCCTGCCCGTCCAGCCACGCGGTCGGCAGGACGCCGGCCGCGCTCGTCGGCTGGCCCGGCATCTGGCGGAACATGTGGCGGACCAGCCAGACGACGTCCAGCGCGCGCTTTTCCAGCGCGCCCGCAATGTCCGGGTCGTCGCGGCGCAGCGCCGTATTCAGCGGCGCGCGCTCGCGCACGAAGAAGCCGGCGCCGCGGCGCGATTCCAGGTAGCCCTGCGCGACGAGGCGGTCGTAGCTGGCCACGACCGTGAACGGCGAGACGCCATGCGCCGCGGCGAAGCGGCGGATCGAGGGCATGCGGCTACCGACGCGCAGCTGCTTGTCGTCGATCCGGGCGCTGATCATCCGGACGATCTGGTCGGCCAGCGGTTCGCCGGAATCGCGTGACAGCAATGTCGGGATCGTTGTATCGGTCATTTCACCATTACAGTGCGAAAAGGATATCGGTAAGTGTATAGGGACTGTACTGCTCGTCCGGACTAGCATAACCCTGACCAAAGTTTGCTGCAACGACAACCGGAGAACTGATGCGTCCCACCACCCTCACACCGACGCCGACCGTCGGCACGACGTCCGACGAAGCGCGCGGCATGCTGCTCGGCCTGATCGGCGTCGCCATCTTCAGCCTCACCCTGCCGTTCACGCGGCTCGCGGTGCGCGCGCTCGACCCGCTGTTCCTCACGCTGGCGCGCGCGCTGGGCGCCGCCGTGCTGGCGGCCGGCTGGCTGCGCATGCGCCGCGTCGCGTGGCCGGGACGCGCGGCGCTGCGGCCCCTGGTCATCGTGGGGCTCGGCTGCGTGCTCGGGTTTCCGCTGCTCAGCTCGATCGCGATGCGCAGCGTGCCGGCGTCGCACGGTGCCGTGCTGGCGGGGATGCTGCCGCTGGCGACCGCGCTGTACGCGGCCCTTCGGGGCTACGAGCGGCCATGGAACCGGTTCTGGCTCGTCGCGCTCCTGGGTTCCGGGCTGGTCGTCGCGTTCGCGCTGAGCCAGGGCGGCGGCGCGCTGCAGGCGGCCGATGTACTGATGTTCGGCGCCATCGTCTCCGCCGCGGCCGGGTATGCGGAAGGCGGCCGCCTGGCGCGCACGCTGGGCGGGCAGGAAACGATCTGCTGGGCGCTCGTACTGGCCGCCGTTCCGGCCGCCGTCCTGCTGCTGGCGCTGGAGGGCGAGCAGATCGGCCGCCTGGGCGATGTCGGCCCGGCCAGCTGGCTCGCGTTCGGCTACGTCACCGTCTTCTCGATGTTCATCGGCTTCTTTTTCTGGTACCGCGGCCTGGCGCTGGGCGGCGTGGCCCGCGTGGGACAGGTGCAGCTGCTGCAGCCGTTCCTGTCGCTGGCCGGGGCCGCCGTCCTGCTCGGCGAAACGCTCACACTGGCCAACGTCGGCTTCGCGCTGGCCGTGATCGCGACCGTGGCACTGGGCCGGCGCATGCAGGTGAGGCGATAATGACTATGCATCCAGGCACGCCCACGCTGTCCGGCACGACGTACAATATCGGCTTTCTTTTCACACAACCCTGGGGAATCCATGTCCGTCTACGACAAACTCAACGCACTGAACATCACCCTCTCGGCACCGGCGACGCCGGCGGCTGCCTATGTCATGTATGCACAGACCGGCAACCTGGTCTTCCTGTCCGGCCACATTTCCAAGAATGCGGACGGCACGGTGCACACCGGCCTGCTGGGCAAGGACAACACGACGGAACAGGGCAAGGCGGCGGCGCGCGCCGTGGCGGTCGACCTGATCGGCACGCTGCAGGCGGCCGTCGGCGGCGACCTGAACCGCGTCAAGCGCATCGTCAAGGTGATGAGCCTGGTCGCGTCGACGCCGGACTACACGGAACAGCACCTCGTCACGAACGGCTGCTCGGAACTGCTGGGCGAAGTGTTCGGCGACGCGGGCAAGCACGCGCGCTCGGCCTTCGGCGTGGCGTCGCTGCCCCTCGGTGCCTCGGTCGAGATCGAACTGATCGCCGAAGTGGAATAAACTATCGGCCTGCTACAGAAATTTAACCGGAGCATGCTTATCAGGCGTGCTCCTCTATTGAGAGAGCAGCCTACCCGGCGTGCTTTATAATGGCCGACGCACCATCGTGGCCCTTCCTGTGAGACCAGTATGAAAATCGAAAACCCCAATCCCATCCAGTGGCAGTTCTCGGAGCGTGCCCAGCAGCTGCAAAGCTCGGCGATCCGCGAGATCCTGAAGATCACCCAGCGTCCGGAGATCATCTCCTTCGCCGGCGGCCTGCCCTCGCCCGCCACCTTCCCCGTCGAACGCATGAAGGCAGCCTACGACAAGGTGCTCAGCGAAAACGGCAAACAAGCGCTGCAGTACGGACCGACGGACGGCTACGCGCCGCTGCGCGAATGGGTGGCTGACTACCTGTCCACGGAAGGCTCAAGAATCGTGCCGGAACAGATCCTGATGGTGTCCGGCTCGCAGCAGGCCCTCGACCTGCTCGGCAAGGTCCTGATCGACGAAGGCTCGCGCGTGCTGGTGGAAACCCCCAGCTACCTCGGCGCGCTGCAAGCGTTCTCGGTCTACCGTCCGGAATTCCAGTCGGTCGACACGGACGACCACGGCCTGGTGCCGTCGTCGATCGAGCCGCTGGCCAAGGGTGCACGCCTGCTGTACTCGCTGCCGAACTTCCAGAACCCGACCGGCCGCTCGCTGTCGATCGAGCGCCGCCGCGAACTGGTGGAAACCTGCGCCCGCCTCGGCCTGCCGCTGATCGAGGACGATCCGTACGGCGCGCTGTCGTACAAGGGCGAGCCGATGCCGCGCATGCTGTCGATGAACCCGGACGGCGTCATCTACATGGGCTCGTTCTCGAAAGTGCTGACGCCGGGTATCCGCCTGGGCTACGTCGTCGCCCCGCTGCCGCTCGTGCGCCGCCTCGAGCTGGCCAAGCAGGCCGCCGACCTGCACACCGCCACGCTGACGCAGATGGTCGTGCACGAAGTCGTCAAGGACGGCTTCCTGAACGAACACATCCCGACCATCCGCAACCTGTACGCCAACCAGTGCCAGGTGATGCTGGACGCGATGGCCGAGCAGTTCCCGGAAGGCGTGACGTGGACCCGCCCGGAAGGCGGCATGTTCATCTGGGTCACGCTGCCGAAGCACATCGACGCGATGAAACTGCTGGACCAGGCGATCGCCGCCCGCGTCGCGTTCGTCCCGGGCGCCCCGTTCTACGCCAACAAGCCGGAAACGAACACGTTGCGCCTGTCGTTCGTGACGGTGCCGCCGGAGCGCATCCGCGAAGGCATCGCGACCCTCGGCAAGCTGATCAAGGACCAGATGTAAGCCTTCGTTCCAGCCCGGCGGCAGCAATACCGCCGGGTATCGACAATTGTTGAACAGATCAGACAATTGTCAGTTGCGCAAAAGTTACAGATTTTTCCACTTGTAAAAGAAGTTGTTACCCCACGTCAGTGCTGCGAGGTGTATGATTTTGGACGCAATATAAACGTGCAGTCCTCGCAAAGCACCGTATGACCAACCCAGTGCCCGTGCCGCTTGCCGACCCGCGCAAGCCCGCCATCCTCATCGTCGACGACGCGCCCGACAACCTCGGCACGCTGCGTTCGATGATGCTGCGTCAAGGGTACCAGACGTTCGTCGCCACTTCCGGCGACCGCGCGCTGGACATCGCCCAACGCGTCAAGCCGGACCTGATCCTGCTGGACGTCGTCATGCCCGGCATCGACGGCCTGGAGACGTGCCGCCGCCTGAAGGCGCATCCGGCCACGACGCGCATCCCAGTGATCTTCATGAGCGCGCGCGGCGAGACGGAAGACATCGTCGCCGGTTTCGACACGGGCGCCGCCGACTACATCCCGAAGCCCCTGCGCCTGGAAGAAGTGTGCGCCCGCGTGCGCGCCCAGCTGCGCCTGCGCAGCGGCAGCGACACCCAGTCGGAACAGACCGACCGCCTGCGCATGATCGTCAACAGCATGGACCAGGGCCTGCTGATCGTCGAGGGCTGCGGCCGCGTGCAGTACGCGAACCCGGCGTGCGACCGCTACCTGGGCTATGCGCCGGAAGAGCTGGTCGGCCAGTCGCTGAAGGATCTGCTGGACTGCAAGGAACCCGGCTGCTGCGAAGGCCTCGATGCGATGGTCTACGGCACGCGCGAAGTGAAGATCCGCCACCGCGATGGCAACCTGCGCGCGATGGACCTGACGATGACGCCGATGCATGCGGCGGACGGCCTGTTCGTCGTCCTGCTGCACGACATCACGCACCACAAGCAATCCGAGGACGCGCTGCAGCGCGCCGCGATGCTGGACCCGCTGACCAAGATCGCCAACCGCCGCCACTTCGACGCCTTCCTGGACAAGGAATGGCACCGCGCCATCCGCAACGCCCAGCCGCTGTCGCTGGTCGTGCTGGACGTCGACCACTTCAAGCTGTACAACGACACGCTGGGCCACGCGGCAGGCGACGTCTGCCTGCAGAAGGTCGCGCAGACGCTGCAGGACCACGCCGCGCGCCCGACCGACCTGGCGGCCCGCTACGGCGGCGAGGAATTCGTGCTGCTATTCGCCGAGACGCCCGCGGAAAACGCGGCGCTCCTGGCGGAGATGATCCGCGCGGCCGTAGCGGCGCTGGAAATCCCGAATCCGGGTTCGACGACGTCGACCTGGCTCACGGTGTCCGTGGGCGTGGCGACGATCGTGCCGACGCAGCTCGATGCGGTCGACAACCTGTTCGTGTGCGCGGACCGCGCGATGTATGCGGCCAAGGCCGGGGGGCGCAACCGGGTGGAGTCGACCATTGTCGGGGCGGCGTGGGATGTCGTGCACGACGCGGCGGTGTTCTGAACGCGCCCTGAACGCCCGTGGGCAGTCCCATGCAGTCCTGCAGGCCTAAACGACCGGGCCTCCCCGCGCCCGCGCATAAATGCCGACCGCTTTGCCGTATATCTCGGTGTCCGCTTCGTAAGTCAGGCCAAGGCGTTGGGCGACGCGCAGCGACGATTCATTGGCTGCGGCGATGACGGCGCGGACTTTCGGTTCGCGCCGGACCTCGAGCGCATGGTGCATGGCGGCCGCCGCCGCTTCGTTCGCGAATCCGCGGCCCCAACATTCGCGATAGGTATTCCAGCCAAGCTCCATCACGGCGGAATCCTCGCGAAAGAACGCGCCGACGCTCCCGACGAGCCGACCCGTCGCCTTTTCCTCGACAGCCCACCACCCGGCACCGTGGATGAGCCACAGGCCCGCTTGCGAACAAAAGATGCGCCAGGCGGCATGGCGGTCGGCCGGGACCAGGTGGGCCGCGCTGACCGGGTCGGCCAGGTGCGCCGCGAATGCGTCGAAGTCCTCGCGCCGGTATGCGCGCAGGAGGAGCCGTTCCGTGTGAAGGTAGGGAACAGAAGTGATGAAGTCGGTATTCTCCGGGGAATCGGTCGGATCGTCGTTCACAGCCACTCCACAGGGTAACTCGGAAGGCCCAGTGTATGAGCTAGGGCTGACGCCCGTCAACGCTGCGGATACCCGGTAATCTCCGCAATCTCCCGATACAACGGCTGCAACTGCCGATACATCTTCAAATAGACCTGCCGGTACAGCCGCTCGTACACGTCGCGATGCGCCGGCACCGGCTCGAACACCCGCCCCACGCGCGTCATCGCGCCGATCGCCGTGGCGAAATCGCGGTGCAGGCCCAGCCCCACGGCCGCGTCGATGGCGGCGCCCAGCCCGGACGTCTCGTACACGTGCGGGCGCGACGTCGGCAGGCCGAAGATGTCGGCCGTCAGCTGCATCGCGCAATCGCTCTGCGATCCGCCGCCGGACACGCGCAGTTCCGTGATCGCCACGCCGCTGCGCTTTTCGATGCGTTCCTTCCCCTCGCGCAGCGCGTACGCGAGGCCTTCCAGGATCGCGCGGTACACGTGCGCCCGCGTGTGCACGTCGCCGAAGCCGACGATCGCGCCCTTCGCTTCGCGGCCCGGCACGCGGATGCCGGGCGTCCAGTACGGCTGCAGCATCAGCCCCATCGATCCGGGCGGGACGGAACGCGCCAGCTGGTCGAACAGCTGTTCCGGCGCCACGTCTTCCGCCAGCGCGCGCTGCTGTTCGCGGTGGCCGAACTGCTCCTTGAACCAGTTGACCATCCAGTACCCGCGGAACACCTGCACCTCGCTGCTGTACGCGCCCGGGATCGCGGCCGGATACGGCGGCAAGAAGGGCGTCACCTCGACGTAGCGCGTGCCCGTCGTGTTGATGGTCGCCGTCGTGCCGTAGCTGAGGCATCCGACGTGCGGTTCGCGGCAGCCGGCACCGATCACTTCGCAGGCTTTATCGGCCGCCGCGGCCAGCACCGGCGTGCCGGCCGGGATGCCGGTCGCGTCGGACGCATCCCGGCCGATCTCGCCCAGGCGGTCGCCCGGCTCGACGAGTTCCGGCAGCATGCGCGGCTCGACGGCCAGCGCCTGCCACTTCCAGTCGCGCGGACCGGCCCAGCGGCGGCGCTTGTAATCGAACGGGACGTATGCGACCTGCGAGCCGGACGAATCCGCGAAGCGTCCGCACAGCCGCCAGTTCAGGTAGCCGGACAGCAGCAGGAACTTGTCCGTCGCGGCCCATACGTCGGGCTCGTGCGCGCGGATCCAGTTGATCTCCGCCTCGCCTCGAAAATAATCGATGGTGCCGTCCACGCGCGCCAGCTTGAACGCCGTGCGCCACCACCACGAGAGCGGCGGAACGGTGTCGGTGTGGCGCTGGTCGAGCCATGTGATCGCGGGCCGCAGCGGCCGGCCGTTGCGGTCGAGATTCACCACGGTGCCGCGCTGCGTCGTCACGGCCACGCCGGCGATGGCGTCGCGCCGGACGCCGGGCTGCGTCCACAGGCCCTGGCATGCGCGGCACAACGCCTGCCAGTAATCCTCGGGGTCGTGCTCGGCCCAGCCGGGCTGCGTGGAGAAATACGGGTCCAGCATCACCTGCGATTTCGCGACGATGTTCCCGGCGAGGTCGAACAGCAGCGCGCGCACGCTCTGGGTGCCGTTGTCGATGGCGAGGATCGTCGTCGCGTCGCAGTTCTTTCTAGTCTTCATGTCGCAAACCGTGGTGAAAGGTCCAGTGCGCGCGGTACGCGGCGTCTTCCTGCGCCCAGCGGGCATCGTCCCAGCCGAGCTCCGGCTGGCAGATGGCGCGGATGCGGTCCATGTGCGCCGTGCCGCCGTCGCGCAGCAGCAGGCCGAGGCGCGTGCGGCGCAGCAGCAGGTCGTCCAGCCGGCGGACGGCTTCGGCGCGCGCGGCCCAGCGCAGTTCGGCCCACGCGGTCTCCGTCCCGGGGATCCGTTCCAGTTCGCCGGGCCGCGCGGCGTCCAGCAGCGCCGCCGCGCAAGCGCCATGACGGCCGAGGAGGCGCCGCGGCACACCGGCGCCGACCTGGGACACGGGCGCGAACACGGCGCGGGCATCGAGCGGATCGTTCCAGCCGGGCAGCTGCTGTTTTACCAGCCGCAGCGCATCGAGCGCAATGGCGCGGAACGTCGTGAGCTTGCCGCCGGCAATCGCCACGAGGCCGGCCGAACTCCACGCGACATGCTCGCGCCCTTCCTGCGACGGCGCCCCGCCCTCCTTGCCCGCGACGACGGGGCGCACGCCCGCGTAAGTGGCCACGATGTCCCGGTCGGTTAGTTGCAGATGCGGGAACTGCGCCTGCAGCGCCGCCATCAGGTAAGCCACTTCCGCGCGCGTGATGCGGGCCGCGCGATCCATGCCGTCCGTGTGGTCCAGGTCCGTCGTGCCGACCAGCGTTGCGCCTTCCCACGGAAACGCGAACACGGGCCGGCCGTCGTGCGGATGCATCAGGCTCACCGCGCGCGCCAGCGGCAGCCGCCATGCGGGCAGCACGAGATGGCTGCCGCGCAGCGGACGCAGGCGCGGGCCGGCGCCGTGCAGAGGGCCGGACCACGCGCCCGTCGCATCGACCACGACCCGGGCACGCACCGCGTAGTCAGTACCGTCGCCGGCGAGCAGCGCCCCGCACACGCGGCCACCCGGGGAGCGCAGCAACTCGCTCGCACCGAGATAATTGACGGCCGCCGCGCCATGATCGAGCGCCTCGCGCAAGACCCGCAGCACGAGGCGGGCATCGTCCGTGCGCGCGTCCGTGTAGACGATGCCGCCCGCAAGACCGTCCCGCTTTACATTCGGCGCCGCCATCAGGAAATCGTCGGCATCGAGCCAGTGCCGTTCGCGCCGGCCCGCCATCACGTCATAGATCGCGAGGCCGGCCAGGAAGCTGCGCCGGCCGCGCGCGCCCTCGTACTGCGCGAACGCGAAGCCCTGCGGTTCGACGAGGCCTGGCGCGCAGGCGAGCAGCATCTCGCGCTCGCGCACGGATTCCGCCGTCAGCCGCACGTGGCCGTCCTTCAGGTAGCGCAGGCCGCCGTGCACGAGCTTCGACGAGCGGCTCGACGTGCCCCACGCGAAATCGTGGCGCTCGACCAGCAGCGCCTTCAGCCCCCGCCGTGCGGCCTCCAGCAGCACGCCGGCGCCGCTGATGCCGCCGCCGATCACGAGCACGTCCCAGTCGCGCGCCAGCACGTCCGCCAGGCCCGCGCGACCGCCCCGCTGCCACAGCGCGGCGAAGGCGCCGTTCACGGCGTCACCAGCTTGCCCGGATTCATGCGGCCGTCCGGATCGAATGCGCGGAACAGGGTGCGCAGCGCGGCCATGCCCAGTTCTCCCTTTTCGTGCGCGAGCCACGGCGCGTGGTCGCGGCCCACGCCGTGCTGGTGGCTGATCGTGCCGCCGCTCGCGACGATCGCTTCGGACAGCGCCGTCTTCAGCAGGCGCCAGCGCGCGAGGTCCGCGTCGTAGTCGCCCGCCAGGCGCCAGATGAACGTCGAGTAGACGCTCGCGCCCTGCGGATACAGGTGCGACAGGTGCGTGTACGCGTGCACCCGTTCGCCGTCGCGCGCGAGGGCATCGTGCGCGGCCCGTTCGATGGCACGCATGCCGGGCGTGACGCGCGGCCAGTCGAGCGCCGTCTCCACCGTGTCGATCGCAAAGCCGTGCGTCCACGCGCTGTTGCGCAGGTAGACGTTGCGGAAGCGGTTGCGCTTCCACCGCTCGCCGAGTCCCCGGCCGACGTGCACGCCGCCATCGCGCCGCGCGAGCGCCAGCGCCGCCTTCAGCGCGGCACGTGCCTGCGCCTTCTCTCCGCTCGCGCCCACGAGCAGCATGCATTTATCAGGGCCCGCGCCGCGCAGCTTCAGCCACGTCTCCAGCAGCGCCACCTGGCGGCCGTGGCCGGCCAGGGTGAGCATCGTCGCCGTCTCCACCGCGTTCGACAGGCGCAGCATCGACAGGCCCAGTCGCGCCTGCACGATGGTGCGCACGGCCCGCTCGGCCGCCGTCCAGTCGGGGAAGAACACCGCGTGGAACGCTTCGTATTCGGGCAGGCGGCTGATGCGCACCGCCGCTTCCGTCAGGATGCCGAGCCGTCCTTCCGACCCCAGCACCAGTTCGCGCAGGTCGGGGCCTGCGGCGGACGCCGGAAAGGTGGGGATGGCGAGCGGGCCGGCGGGCGTCTCCACGCGGCCGCCGGCGAACAGCTGCTCGATGCGGCCGTAGCGCAGCGATTGCTGGCCGGACGAACGCGTCACGACCCAGCCGCCCAGCGTCGAATAATCGAACGATTGCGGGAAGTGGCCGAGCGTGTAGCCGTGCGCGCGCAGCTGCGCTTCCAGGTCCGGGCCGGCCACGCCGGCTTCGAACACGGCCAGCTGCGCATCCGCGTCGATGGATACGAGAGCCCGCATGCGCGCCATGTCGACGCACAAGGTCGGCCGCGCGCCGACTGCATCCAGGTGTCCGGCGACGCTCGTGCCGCCGCCGTACGGGACGACGGCCGCGTCGTGGTCCGCGGCCCAGCGCAGCAGGGTGCGCACGTCGGCGCCGCTTTCCGGGAACGCGACGCCATCCGGCGCCGTGCCGATGCGGCCGTAGCGCAGGCGCAGCCAGTCCCGCAGGCTCTGGCCCGCCGCATGCGTCAGGCGGGTCTGCGGCGTCGCATCGACCAAAGGATGCGCCGGCAGCCGGCCCGCCTGCAGGGCAGCGCACAGCGCGTCGAACCCGGCGTCGCGCGGGGCCGCGCTGGCGCCGACCTGCCCGCGCAGGAAATCCAGCGCGGGCTCGCCCAGCGCCACCTCGATCGTATCGTCTCCCCAGCCGTTCCAGCGTCGCATTGGTTCTTTTCTCCGTACACGGTGTTCATCCTGCGGCTATACTGCCTTGCGTCATCACGACAGTATTGCGGATTCATGCCAAGCGCTTGTTCGAACATGCCAGCCACGCCGCCCCGGGTCACCGCGGCCTACCTGCAGCCGCTGCTGGAGACGGCCGCCGCGCGCGGTATCGACGCGGCCGCGCTGGCATCAAGCGCCGGTCTCGCCGCCATCGCATCGGACCCGCTGCCGGCCGCCGACTACATCGCCCTGCTGGACGCGGGCAGCCGCCTCGCGGGCGATCCGCATTTCGGCCTGCACGTGGGCGAGCGCGTGCGGCCCGGCACGTACAGCGTGTACGGCCTCGTGCTGCTGGCCTGCCGCGACATCGGCCAGGCGCTGGATCAGACGCAACGCTACGAACAGCTGGCACACGACCTCGGACGCTCGCGCCTGGAGCCGCGCGGCGCGCTCGCCCGCTACACGTGGACGAGCCGCTATCCGCATGCGAGCCGGCACCTGGCGGAAAGCGTGTTCGCGGGCATCCGCACATTCGGGTCGTGGCTCGCGGGACGTCCGCTCGCGCCGCGCGCCCTCGCGTTCGCGCATGCGCGCCCGCCCGATGCCGACCCGGCCGAGTACGCGCGCGTGCTGGGCACGATGCCGGACTTCGGCGCGTCCGCGCACACCGCCGACTTCGACGCCTCCCTCCTCGCGCTGCCGCTGCCCGCCGCGGACATCACCATGTACCCGCTGCTGCAGCAGCACGCCGAACGCCTGCTGCGCGAACGGGAACAAACGGCCAGCGGGATCGTCGCGCAGGTCCATGCGGCCATCGTCGACGCGCTCGCCCGCGAACCCGTGCGGCTGGCCGGCATCGCCGCGGCGCTGGACCTGTCCCCGCGCACCTTGCAGCGCAAGCTGGCCGACGCCGGCGCGACGTTCCAGCAGGTGCTCGATGCTGCCCGTTACGCGCTCGCGATGGATTATTTGCGCCAGGACGGGCTGTCGCTCGTCGACATCGCTTTCCTGCTCGGCTTCCAGGAACAAAGCGCGTTCACGCATGCGTTCCGCGAATGGTCGGGCATGAATCCCGGCGCGTGGCGGGAACGGACGGCCGGTAAAAAATAGATCTGAACGTGGGCGTTTTCATAACGGATGCCCGCTGCGGTTTTGCTATAACGGCGGGTTGACCCGGCCGCTGGGCTGGACTACACACGGAGAGTCAATACAAATGTGGAAATCATTATTCATTGGAGGCCTGTCCGCGTGCGCACTGGCGGCACATGCCGCGCCGCCGACCATGCAGCGCGTGGGCACGGGCATGGAGGTGCGCACGGACCAGGGCGTGCTGATGATCGAGCCGGTGGCGCCGCGCGTCGTCCACGTCCGCTTCGGCCCCGCGGGCTACACGGGCAATTACAACCCGGCCGTCATCGCGCAGCCGCAGAAGATCGCGTTCGACATCGGTGAATCCGCCGACGCGTGGACGCTGTCCACCGCCGGCCTGAAGGTGCGCGTGGGACGCCAGGACGGCAACGTCTCGTTCCAGACGCCGGACGGCAAGGAGATCGTCAAGGAAGGCGGGCGCGACCTGTCGCGCGGCGTCGTGCAGCGCTTTTATAACGACGACCATGGCACGGTCCTGTACGGCCTTGGCCAGCACCAGAACGGCCTGCTCGACTACGGCGGCAACATCGTGCATCTGCAGCAGGCGAACCGCGACGTGGCCGTGCCGATGCTCGTCTCGCCCAAGGGCTACGGCATCCTGTGGAACAACGCGGCCGTCACGGACGTCGAGGTCGACATCCCGTCCGGACCGCCGATCCTGATCCGTTCGGAAGCGGGCGGCGGCGTCGATTATCACTTCATGTACGGCCCGGAACTGGACGACGTGATCAAGGGCTACCGCCGCCTGACGGGCACGGCGCCCATGATGCCGCGCTGGACGTGGGGCCTGTGGCAATCGAAGGAACACTACAAGACGCAGGACGAGCTGCTGTCGGTCGCGGCGAAATACCGTGAGATGAAGGTGCCGCTCGACGCGGTCATCCAGGACTGGCAGTACTGGCTGCCGGGCCAGTGGGGCAGCCACGAATTCGACAAGGCGCGCTTCCCCGATCCGGCCGCGATGGTGAAAAAACTGCATGACCAGAACGTCCACACGATCATTTCCGTGTGGGCCCGCCTCGACCCGGACACCGCCAACACGAAGGCGCTGGACGCGATGGGCGGCCTGTACCCGCCCACCTATCCGAACGTCTACCCGGCCGGCAAGGGCCGCTGGTACGACGCGTACAACCCGCGCGCCCGCGACCTGTACTGGCGCCAGGTCATGCGCGGCCTCGGCACGCTCGGCTTCGACGGCTGGTGGCTGGACGCGTCGGAAGCGGAACTGGGCGGCTGGTGGGGCCAGATGCGCGAGCTGCAGACCGGCGCCGGTCCGGGCAGCGTCGTCTACAACGCCTATCCCCTGCTGCACACGACCGCCGTGCATGACGGGATGAAGCGCGACCAGCCCGGCAAGCGCGCGTTCATCCTGACCCGCTCCGCCTACGCGGGCCAGCAGCGCAACGCGGCCATCACGTGGTCGGGCGACACGATGGGCAACTGGGACGTGTTCCGCCGCCAGATCCCGGCCGGCTTGAATTTCATGTTGAGCGGTATCCCGTACTGGTCGGCCGACATCGGCGGCTTCTTCGGCGGTTCGCCGAAAGATCCGGCGTACGCGGAACTGTTCACGCGCTGGTTCCAGTTCGGCGTGTTCAACCCGATGTTCCGCGTGCACGGCACCGGCGACGGCAAGGAGATCTGGCAGTTCGACGACGCCACGCAGAAGATCATGCGCGACTACATCGACCTGCGCTACCGCCTGCTCCCGTACATCTATTCGGCGTCGTGGGACGTCACGCACAACGACGGCACGATGATGCGCGCCCTCGCCTTCGACTTCCGCGAGGACGAGCACGCGCTGCACATCCCGGACCAGTACATGTTCGGCAAGGCCCTGCTCGTGGCGCCCGTCGTGCAGGCGAAGGCACAGGCGCGCGACGTCTACCTGCCCGGCAACGACGCGTGGTACGACTTCTGGAGCGGCGCGCAGCTGGCGGGCGGCCGGGTCGTGACGGCGAAGGCCGACATCGCGACCATTCCCCTCTACGTCCGCGCCGGCAGCATCCTGCCGCTGGGTCCCGTGAAGCAGTTCGCGGACGAGAAGTCGGATGCGCCGGTGGATCTCGTCGTCTATCCGGGCAAGGATGGCGCCTATGAACTGTATGACGACGGCGGCGACGGTTACGCCTACGAGAAAGGCGCGTATGCGGTCGTGCGGATGACGTGGAACGACGGAGCCAGACGCCTCGACATCGCGCCGCGCCAGGGCCGCTACGACGGCATGCCGGCCCGCCAGGCGTTCGCGGTGCGTTGCGGTTCCAAGGGCGGCGCCATCGTCAAGGTCGTCTATGACGGCAAGGCGGCGTCGGCTTCGCTGCCGCACTGCGGCATGTGAGTTCGACCCGCGACCTTCAAACCGTCATTCCCGCGCAGGCGGGAATCCAAGTTCTGCGTGCACCGCGATTACGCGTGCAAAATTGGGTCCCCGCCAAGGGCGACGCCTAGTTCGGGGACGACATCAGCGCCTGCGGCCCCGCGCGCGCAAATCATCCACCGCCGGCACGATGGCCAGCCCACACAGCAGCAGCGCCAGCGGCACCGTCACCACGTAGCCGAAGATCTTGAAGCCGAGCGCGCCCGCGACGCCGCCGCAGAAGAAGGCCCCCAGCAGGCCGCACAGCAGGACGAGGCGCCCGCGGTTCGCGGCCACGCGCGGGTGCGGCGGGCTGGTCAGGCCATCGTCCACGTTCCAGTACATCATCTTGCCGAGTTCGATGCCGATGTCGGTGACGATGCCCGTCATGTGCGTCGTGCGGATCTCCGCATGCGAGATTTTCGTCACGAGCGCGTTCTGCAGGCCCATCGTAAAGCACAGCAGCATCACCGTGGCCGGCACGAACAGGCCCCGCACGCTGGACAACTGGGCGCCCAGCACGCCGAAGGCGAGCAGCAGCATGGCTTCGCACAGCAGCGGCAACGCGTATTCGCTGGCCAGCGCACGGCGCCGGCCGTAGTTGACGAGGATCGCCGTGGTGGCCGCGCCCAGCAGGAACGAGACGATGGCGCCGAGCGCGTCGAGCACGAGGTCGAAGGCGCCCAGCGCGAGATTGTCGGCGGCCGACGACACGATGCCCGTCATGTGCGACGTGTACTGTTGCACGGCGAGGAAGCCGCCGGCGTTCACGGCCCCGGCCACGCCGGCCAGTGCATAGCCGAGGTGGCGGTTGGCCCGGGCGCTGCGCGCCTGGGCGGTCAGGGTGCGGACATAGTCGACGGAGCGCTGCATGATTGAATGGGTCCGATTGGGATTCCTTACGTCAATACTAACGCACCCGGGTGCACGTGGCTATAATTGCCCTTCTCACCTCGAATATCGCCAGGAAAACACATCGCCGTGAATCCACATCTCGACCGCCTGCACCCGTACCCGTTCGAAAAGCTGCGCCAGCTGTTCGCCGGCGTCACGCCGAATCCCGACTACAACGCCATCAGCCTCGGCATCGGCGAGCCCAAGCACCCGACGCCCGCGTTCATCCAGAAAGCGCTGACGCACGCGATGGCCGGCCTCGCCACGTATCC
This sequence comes from Massilia sp. Masssp94, assembly GCF_059491305.1. NCBI lineage: Bacteria > Pseudomonadati > Pseudomonadota > Betaproteobacteria > Burkholderiales > Oxalobacteraceae > Massilia > Massilia sp. Masssp94. Next base: position 5,134,066 of record NZ_CP168501.1, on the reverse strand, counting down.
GACGACGCACGGCAACGAGCCGCTGCGCGCCGCGATCGCCGCATGGCTGGAGCGCCGCTACGGGATTCCGGCGCTGGATGCGGCCACGATGGTGCTGCCGGTGAACGGCTCGCGCGAGGCGCTGTTCGCGATCGCGCAGACCGTGATCGATCCGCGCAAGCCGGGCGCGCTCGTCGTCAGCCCGAATCCGTTCTACCAGATCTACGAAGGCGCGGCCTACCTGGCGGGCGCCGAGCCCTATTTCGTGAATTCCCAACCGGCCCGCAACTTCGCCTGCGATTACTCCAGCGTGCCGGACGAGGTATGGTCCCGCGTGCAGCTGCTGTACCTGTGCTCCCCGGGCAATCCGACGGGCGCCGTGCTGTCGCTGGACGACTGGCGCGAGCTGTTCGCGCTGGCCGACCGCCATGGCTTCGTGATCGCGGCCGACGAGTGCTATTCCGAGATCTATTTCGGCGCCACGCCGCCGCTGGGCGCGCTGGAAGCGGCGCACCAGTTGGGCCGGAGTGGCGGCACGCGTCCGTACGCGAACCTGATCGTGTTCTCGAGCCTCTCGAAGCGCTCGAACGTGCCGGGCATGCGCTCGGGCTTCGTCGCCGGCGATCCGGAACTGATGAAGAAATTCCTGCTGTACCGTACCTACTGCGGCGGCGCGATGTCGCCGCCGGTGCAGGCCGCGTCGATCGCCGCGTGGAACGACGAGGCCCACGTGCAGGAGAACCGCACGCTGTACAAGGAAAAGTTCAACCTCATCACCCCGCTCCTGAAGCAGGTGATGGACGTGGAGCTGCCGGACGCGGGCTTCTACCTGTGGGCCGACGTGCGCCGCACGGGCCTGTCGGACACGGAGTTCGCACGCGGCCTGTACGCCGAATATAATGTGACGGTTTTGCCCGGCAGTTACCTGGCGCGCGACGCGCACGGCAGCAATCCGGGCCGCAACCGCATCCGCATGGCGCTCGTCGCCGAAGTGGACGAAGGACTGGAAGCGGCGAACCGCATCGTCCAGTTCTGCAACGATCTCAAGGCCTCCTGAAACACCACCTGTATAGACCATTATCATGACCCAACAACTCCAGACCATCATCGACACCGCGTGGGAACAGCGCGCAGACATCAGCCCGACGAGTGCCAGCACCGAAGTGCGCGACGCCGTCGCCCACGTGCTGGCCGGCCTTGACGACGGCAGCCTGCGCGTCGCCCAGAAGGACAGCGGCAGCTGGGTCGTGAACCAGTGGATCAAGAAGGCCGTCCTGCTGTCGTTCCGCCTCGAGAACAACACCCCAATGGGCTCGGCGGCGGGCCTCGGCGGCAGCCTGCAGTTCTACGACAAGGTGCCGACCAAGTTCGCCAACTACAGCGCCGAAGACTTCGCCAAGGGCGGCTTCCGCGTCGTCCCGCCGGCCGTCGCACGCCGCGGCTCGTTCATCGGCAAGAACGTCGTCTTGATGCCGTCGTACGTGAACATCGGCGCCTACGTCGACGAAGGCGCGATGGTCGACACGTGGGCCACCGTCGGCTCGTGCGCCCAGATCGGCAAGAACGTCCACCTGTCGGGCGGCGTGGGCATCGGCGGCGTGCTGGAACCGATGCAGGCCAACCCGACCATCATCGAAGACAACTGCTTCATCGGCGCCCGTTCGGAAATCGTGGAAGGCGTGATCGTCGAAGAGAACTCGGTGATCTCGATGGGCGTGTACATCGGCCAGTCGACCAAGATCTACAACCGCGAGACCGGTGAAGTGTCGTACGGCCGCATCCCGGCCGGTTCCGTCGTCGTGTCGGGCAGCCTGCCCTCTAGCGATGGCAAGTACAGCCTGTATTGCGCGGTGATCGTCAAGCAGGTGGATGCGAAGACCCGTGCCAAGACGGGCATCAACGAGCTGCTGCGCGGCGTTTGATCCGTCATTCCCGCGGAAGCGGGAATCCATACTGGGCATCAGAAATCGTACAGCCGAACGCACATCGACAGTGCAAAGATGCGGCGTCGGTGCCTCAGCATGGGTTCCCGCCTTCGCGGGAACGACGTTGGGGGGTATTACCGCAAAGCAAGGGAGAGAGGCCATGATGATGGAACGCCTGTTCCAGTTGATGAAGGAAAAGAACGCGTCCGACATGTTCTTCGCGGTCAATTCCCCAGTCCACATCAAGATCAACGGGAACCTCATCCCGATCAACCAGAACAAACTCGAGCCGGACAATATCCGCGTGCTGCTGTCGGAAATCGCCTCCCCCGAGCAGATGGACGAGCTGGACCGCGACAACGAGCTCAACATGGGCATCTCGGTCCCGAACCTGGGCCGCTTCCGCCTGTCGGCCTTCCGCCAGCGCGGCAGCATCTCCGCCGTGTTCCGTTTCGTTCCCGCCACGATTCCACCGCTCGCCGAGCTGGGCCTGCCGTCCGTGCTGTCGGAACTGATCATGGAAAAGCGCGGCCTGCTGCTGATCGTCGGCGCCACGGGCTCCGGCAAGTCGACGACGATCGCCTCCATGCTCGACCTCCGCAACGAGCAGCGCCACGGCCACATCCTTACGCTGGAAGACCCGATCGAATACCTGTTCAAGAACAAGAAATCGATCGTCAACCAGCGCGAGATCGGCAGCGACGCGAAAAGCTTCGACGTCGCCCTGCGCAATTCGATGCGCCAGGCACCGGACTGCATCCTGATCGGCGAGATCCGCGACAAGGACACGATGGCCGCCGCCCTCGCCTACGCCCAGTCCGGCCACCTCGTGCTGGCCACGCTGCACGCGAACAACAGCTACAACGCGCTGAACCGCATCATCAGTTTCTACCCGATCGAGAACCGCCCCGCGCTGCTGCAGGACCTGTCGTCCGCCGTGAAGGCGATCGTGTCGCAGCGCCTCGTGCGCGCGAAGGCCGGCGGGCGGCGCCAGGCGGCCGTGGAGATCATGGTCAACACGCGCTACGTCGCGGACCTGATCGAAAAAGGCGAGATCGGCCAGATCAAGGAAGCGATGGACAAGAGCCTGTCGCCGGGGTCGCAATCGTTCGAGAAGGCGTTGCTGGAACTCGTGCAGGCCGACCTCATCACGCAGGACGAGGCGCTGGCCAATGCCGACTCGGCCACCAATCTGCTCTGGCTGATCAATAACGGGCCGGACAGCAAGGCGAAAGAAGAGGAAACGCCCAAACCGGCCGAGCCGGATGGGCCGTCGTTCACGGAATTTACGCTGGATAATTGACTTGACTGGTCGTCCCCTATCGACCGCACTGCTGTGTGGCCTGCTCGTATTATCGTCCTCGAATGTGCATGCCGCGCCTGGTTCGGGCTGCGTCGGCGATGACTTCCTGCTGCAGCGCGATACCCTCGAGGCCGCCAAGGTGACCTTGCCGGTGTTCGCCCACTTCTGCTATCGCGACAAGAGCGGCGACTACGTGGTGTACCTGACCGCAAGCGGCGACCGTCGCTACGGTGACGACACCTTGTCGAGCAAGATCGGCGCGCACTTGTTCAAGATAAATGCAGGGCCAACCCTGGCGGCCATGGGCACGGTCAGCGACAGCGCACCGGCCGGGACGGCCGGTGTGCAATGGTGGACCAAGCTGACCGAGTTGAACGACATCGACGGCGATGGCCTGGTCGATCCGATCCTGGTCTACCGCTTCTACGCCAGCGACAACGGCAAGATGCTGAGCGACCCCTATGAAGGCCGGCTGAAGATGATCGCTTTTCACCGTGACGCCAAAGTCGCCATCCGTGCCATCACGGGCAACCTCGACCTGCAACGGTCGACCACCGCCAGCGCGTCCTATTTCAAGCTGCCGCCCGTCCTGCAAACGCATCTGGTGCGGAAGATGAAGCGGATGTATGACGAACAGCAGTTTGGATTCGACAACAGCCACGCCTTCAAGCCGCAGAAGTAAGCCGGCCTCGACATTACCGTCATTCCGCTCACGCCCGCGTTCGGGCCGCTGTCGTTGCGGGCGCCGCAGGCCATGGTCCCGTTCCACACGACGGCCTCCGCAGCCGGCCAGCAACGTCAGGAAACAGGCGGAAGCGACAAGGATGCGCATGGGATCTCCAGGGTTGGATTCACGTTGTTAATTTACGGAAATGTTAAATCCTTGTCTAATCAGCGTACATAACGCCGCCCTCCCTTCGCCATTGGTAAACTGTCGGTGGGATAGCTTGCCTGTGCTATCCTTCGCGCCTTCCCGAACAGCAATACCCACCCGCCATGAAGAAGACCCTCTACGGTATTCCCAACTGCGACACCGTCAAGAAAGCCCGCACCTGGCTCGCCGACAACGGCCAGGAATTCGATTTCCACGACTTCAAGAAACAGGGCCTGGACCGCGCCACCGTCGCGCGCTGGCTCGAGCAGATCGATTGGGAAACGCTCGTCAACCGCAAGGGCACCACGTGGCGCAAGCTGAGCGACGAGCGCCGCGCGCAGGTCGTCGACAAGGCCAGCGCCCTCGACCTGATGCTGGAAAATCCGTCCGTCATCAAGCGTCCGGTTCTCGAAGGCGGCGGCCGCGTGTCCGTCGGCTTTTCGGCCGCCCAGTACGAAGACCTGTTCGGAGACTGGCCGGCATGAAGCCGTCGCGCACCCAACTCCTGACGGAGGAGCTGATCGCGCTCGACTCCGTCACGCCGCAGGACAAGGGCTGCCAGCAGAAGCTGCAGGCCCTGCTGGCGCCGCTCGGCTTCCGCTGCGAGACGATCGAGTCGAACGGCGTGACGAACCTGTGGGCGCGCCGCGGCGACGCGTCGCCCGTGTTCGTGTTCGCCGGCCACACGGACGTCGTGCCGACCGGTCCCGCCAGCCAGTGGGCGTCGCAGCCGTTCGTGCCGACGCGGCGCGACGGCAAGCTGTACGGCCGCGGCGCGTCGGACATGAAGACGTCGATCGCCGCCATGGTCGTCGCCGTCGAGGAATTCGTGGCCGCGCACCCGGACCATATCGGCTCGATCGCGTTCCTGCTCACGTCCGACGAGGAAGGCCCGGCGCGTGATGGCACCGTCATCGTCTGCGACCTGCTGGAAGAACGGGGCGAGACGATCGATTACTGCCTCGTGGGCGAGCCCACGTCCAGTCACGTGCTGGGCGACATGATCAAGAACGGCCGCCGCGGTTCGCTGTCCGGCTGCCTCGTCGTCAAGGGCGTGCAAGGCCACATCGCCTACCCGCACCTGGCGCGCAACCCGATCCACCAGGCGGCGCCGGCGCTGGCCGAGCTCGCTGCCGAGAAATGGGATGAGGGCAACGAATACTTCCCGCCGACGAGCTGGCAGGTGTCCAATATCGCGGCCGGCACCGGCGCCACGAACGTGATCCCGGGCGAGCTGAAGGTCGACTTCAATTTCCGCTTTTCCACGGCCAGCACGGCCGAGAGCCTGCAGGCGCGCGTGCACGCGATCCTCGACCGCCACGGCCTCGACTACGACCTGAAATGGACGCTGTCCGGCCAGCCGTTCCTCACGCCGAAGGGCACCTTGTCGGACGCGATCTGCGGCTCGATCAAGCAGGAACTGGGCGTGACGACGGAACTCTCGACCACGGGCGGGACGTCGGACGGCCGCTTCATCGCCCGCATCTGCCCCCAGGTGATAGAATTCGGGCCACCCAACGACAGCATCCACAAGATCGACGAACACATCGAAGTGCGTTACATCGATCCGCTCAAGAACATCTACCGGCGCACGCTGGAGCGATTGCTCACCATCCCGCCGTCCGCGGCATAACGACGAGACCTGGCCATGACCACGACCCATTTCTGCACGCCCCGCGACCTGCTGCGCTACGCCGTGACCCGTTTCAACGGCGCCAAGCTGTTCTTCGGCCACGGCAGCGCCGAAGCGTTCGACGAGGCCGCCTACCTGATCCTGCACACCCTGAAACTGCCGCTGGACAAGCTCGAGCCCTTCCTCGACGCCCGCCTGCTGCCGGAAGAAATCCTGCAGGTCATGGCCGTCATCGAGCGCCGCGTCAACGAGCGCGTGCCGGCCGCCTACATCACCAATGAGGCGTGGCTGGGCAGCTACAACTTCTACGTCGACGAACGCGTGCTCGTGCCGCGCTCGTTCATCGCCGAGCTGATCCCGAATTTCTTCAGCCCGTGGGTGGCGGATCCGGACGGCGTCGAGAACGTGCTCGAACTGTGCACCGGCTCCGGCTGCCTGGCGATCATGCTGGCGGACGCGTTCCAGAACGCCGTCGTCGATGCCGTCGACATCTCGAAGGACGCGCTGGCCGTGGCCGAGCGCAACATCCGCGACTACAAGCTGGAAGGCCGCGTGAACCCGATCGAGTCCGACCTGTACCAGCACGTGCCGTTCAAGAAATACGACCTGATCGTGACCAACCCGCCGTACGTGAACAGCGATTCGATGGGCAAGCTGCCGCCGGAATACCTGCGCGAGCCGCAGATCGCATTGGCCGGCGGCGAAGACGGCATGGACCTCGTGCGCAAGATCGTCGACGGCGCGGCCGAGCGCCTGACGCCCGAGGGTGTGCTGATCGTCGAGATCGGCAACGAGCGCGAGTATGCGGAAGCGGCGTTCGGACACCTGGGCCTCACGTGGCTGACCACGAGCCAGGGCGATGATGCCGTGTTCCTGCTGACGGCGGAGCAGCTGGCGAAGTAATTCCCAAGACAGCCCTAAAACCGTCGTTCCCGCGCAGGCGGGAACCCAAGCTTGCGTGATCTGCCACGAACTTGGGCCCCTGCCTTCGCAGGGGCGACGTTGGTCAAGATAACTCAGTTCCCCCCCCATGATCCGATTCTCCAACGTCAGCCTGATGCGCGGCACGAAACCGCTGCTGGAAGACGCCGACCTCACCCTCAATCCCGGCGACAAGATCGGCCTGATCGGCGCGAACGGCGCCGGCAAATCCAGCCTGTTCGCGATGCTGCGCAACGAGCTGCACCCGGACCAGGGCGCAATCGACTTCCCCGCGCGCTGGCGCATGGCCTATGTCGCGCAGGAGACCCCGGCGCTGGACCGTCCCGCCATCGAGTACGCCATCGACGGCGACGCCCACCTGCGCACCCTGCAGGCCGAGCTGGACCGCCTGGAAGCCCTGCCCCACACGACGGAGAACGGCATCGCCATCGGCCACGTCCACTCGGGGCTGGCCGACGCCGACGCGTACACGGTGCAGTCCCGTGCCGAGCAGCTGCTGCTGGGCCTGGGCTTCTCGCTGGACCAGATGCGCCAGCCCGTCGCCAGCTTCTCCGGCGGCTGGCGCATGCGCCTGAACCTGGCGCAGGCGCTGATGTGTCCGTCCGACCTGCTGCTGCTGGACGAGCCGACCAACCACCTGGACCTCGATGCCATCATCTGGCTCGAGGACTGGCTCAAGCGCTACACGGGCACCCTGATCATCATCTCGCACGACCGCGATTTCCTCGACGAGATCGTGAACGTGGTCGTGCACATCCACGAGCGCAGCTTGACACGCTACTCGGGCAACTACTCCGCGTTCGAGCGCCAGCGCGCCGCGCACCTGGTGCTGGCGGCCGCCGCGTACGAAAAGCAGCAGCGCACGCGCGCCCACCTGCAATCGTTCGTCGACCGCTTCAAGGCCAAGGCGACCAAGGCCCGCCAGGCGCAGAGCCGCATGAAGGCGCTGGCGAAGATGGAAGAGCTGGCGCCGCTGCGCGCGGCGGCCGAGTTCTCGTTCGAATTCCGCGACCCGGTCTCGGCGCCGAATCCGCTGCTCGTGATGGAAGACGTCGACGCCGGCTACCCGCTGCTCGACGCGCATGGCGACAAGGTCGGCGGCAAGACCATCGTCCACAAGGTGAACTTCTCGCTGCAGACGGGCCAGCGCATCGGCCTCCTCGGCGTGAACGGCGCCGGTAAATCGACGCTGATCAAGACCGTGGCGGGCGACCTCGCGCCGCTGGCCGGCACGGCGACCCTCGGCAAGGGCCTCGTGATCGGCTACTTCGCCCAGCACCAGGTCGAGATGCTGCGCCACGACGAGTCGCCCCTGTGGCATTTGCAGAAGATCGCGCCGACCACGCGCGAACAGGAACTGCGCAACTTCCTCGGCGGCTTCAACTTCCCGGGCGATATGGTGACGAGTTCCATCAAGCCGTTCTCCGGCGGCGAAAAGGCGCGCCTGGCGCTGGCGCTGATCGTGTGGCAGCGTCCGAACCTGCTGCTGCTGGACGAGCCGACCAACCACCTGGACCTGGAGACGCGCGAGGCGCTCACGTTGGCGCTGGCGCAGTTCGAAGGCACCCTGGTCGTCGTCTCGCACGACCGCCACCTGCTGCGCGCGACGACCGACCAGTTCATCATCGTGGCCGACGGCCGCCTGCAGCCGTTCGACGGCGACCTGGACGACTACAAGGACTGGCTGTTCCAGACCAAGCTGAAGGGCGATGCCGGCACGAGCGCGCCGCTGCCGTCATCGACGCCGGCCGCACCGGCGCCCGCCGTCGACCGCAAGGAACAGAAGCGCCTGGAAGCGGAAGAACGCCAGCGCCTGGCCGCGCTGAAGAAGCCCATCGAAAACCGCATCAAGCGGCTGGAAGAGCAGATGGCCAAGCTGAACGCGAAAAAGGCCGAGGTCGACGCCCGGCTGCTGGAGCCGGGCATCTACGAGGCGGACAAGAAGGAAGAGCTGAAGAATCTCGTGGCCGACCAGGCGTTCCTGACGCGCGACCTGGGCAATCTCGAGAACGAGTGGCTGGAGTTGCAGGAGCAGCTGGAAAGCTTGGTAGCCTAGGCGACCTGGCGCGCGCCGTCCTTCTGCGGACGGCGCACCGACATCAGCCGGTCGATATCGACCAGAATCAACCGCCGCGCCCCCATCTGCCCCAGCCCGATCAGGTAATCGACCTGCGCCTGGTCCGCACCGGGCACCGGCGACACCTGCTCGGGCGCCAGCGACACGACGCCCGTCACGCCATCCACCACCATCCCCATCGTGCAGGTCGACAGCCTGAGGATGATCACGTCCGTCATCGGATCGGGCGCGTCCGGCGATGTGCCGCAGGCGGCGCGCATGTCGACGAGCGGCATGATCACGCCGCGCGAGACGGCCACGCCGCCGACGATCTCGCCGTCCGATGTAAAGCGCTCGAGTGCCTTGAGTACCCGGAGTTCCTGCACCTTGGCGACGTCGAGCCCGTACTCGAGGCCGCCGAGGGTAAAACTCAGGAATTGGGTGGTGGTCGTCGTAGTCATGTGCATGGCGGATCCTTTCCTCAAGATCGCCATGCTAAGGCGATGACGATTGGAAATTGTTGAGTGCAGTCAACAATCAATGAGACATTTCCTACCTTGCGCTCGGCGCTTACGTCCGTACAATGTTCGGAATTGACCTAAAGGGGATGACGATGTTCCGGTGGCTGCAAAGCCTGTTTTCCAGCCCGTCCGTGGCGCAACCGCAGCCGCAGCCGCAGCCGGCCGTCGAGCCTGTCCCCGCCCCTGCTCCCGCGCCCGCGTCACCCGCGCCGCAACCGGGCACGGCACCCGTCTCCTTCGAGCAGCTGGAACGGATCAACGGCGCCTGGCACGCCTGGCTGTTCGACCGCGCCGACGGTGGACTGGAACTCTCCGACGCCGAGACGCGCGTGCTGGAGGCGCTGGCCACGATCGTCGCGTCGCAGCAGTCCGGCGCCGCGCTCGTCCGGCGCATGCCGGGACTGGTCCCGCAACTGCTGCAAAGCCTGCGCAGCGAGACGTTTTCCGGGAGCGCGCTGTCGCGCACCATCGCAACCGATCCCGTGCTGGTGGCGGCCGTCGTCCGTCTCGCCAACAGCTGCTACCGGGGAACGGGCCAGTCGATCACGAGCGTCGAACAGGCAGTGATCCTGATCGGCCAGGAGGGCTTGCGCCAGCTGATCACGACGGTCGCGTTCCGGCCCATCATCGACGTGCGTTCGGGATTCTATACACGCCGCCTGGCGCCGCACCTGTGGGCGCACTCGGAGCGCTGCGCGATCGCCGCGCGCCAGATGGCCGGCGCCGGCGTCGAACCGTTCGACGCCTTCCTCGCCGGGCTGCTGCAGAACGTGGGGCTGATCGTCAGCCTGCGCATCATGGACCAGGAGGCGAAGGACGGCGAGCGCCTCGGCTCCGACGTGTTTCTCGCCCAGCTGGCCCGCGCCACGCGCCGCCTGTGCGCAAGCATCGCGCGCGAGTGGAATTTTCCGGAGACGGTCAGTACCGCGCTGCTGGAACAGGGCGACTTGCGGCGCGGCGTGATCATGTCGCCGCTGGGGCGTTTGCTCAAGCTGGCGGATTATCTCGGGAAGGTGCGGATGCTCGTCGCGCAGGGACTTGTCGACGAGGCGGATGAAGCCCTGTTCGCGGGGCTCCCGCCCGAAGCGGCGGAGTGCCATGCGGTGCTGAAAGCAACCGCGGTCGATTGACGTCCGCGTGGGCTCCGGGAGCCCACGCGGAACGTATATCAGCGTTTCAACTTCGCGTCTTCGACGGCCAGCTGCTTGTTCTGCTCATCCAGCCAGGTCTTGAGCGGCGCGAAGTATTCCAGCATCGCGGTCGCATCCATCTTGTCCGACCCCGTCACGGCCTTCAGTGCTTCCGGCCACGGCTTGCTCGTACCCATCTCCAGCATCTGCTGGAACCTGGCGCCGGCCTTCTGGTTGCCGTAGATCGAGCAGCGGTACAGCGGTCCCGTGTCGCCCGCTTCCTTGCACAGCGCGCGGTGGAACTGGAACTGCAGCACATGGGCGAGGAAGTAGCGGGCATACGGCGTGTCGCTCGCGACGTGGAACTTCGCGCCGGCGTCGAAGCCGCCGTCCGCGATCGGTGCCGGACGGGATACGCCCTGGTACTGCTGCGTCAGCGCCCACCAGGCCTTGTCGTAGTCGGCCGGCTTGACCTGCCCGCCGTAGACCTGCCAGCGCCACTTGTCGACCTTGTACGCGAACGGCATGAACGCGATCTTCTGCAGCGCGGTGTACAGCAGCGGACCGATCTCCTGCTTCGGATCCGGGTCCGTCTTCATCAGGCCGACCTTCTTCAGGTAGGCCGGCGTGATCGACAGCGCGACGGTGTCGCCGATGGCTTCGTGGAAGCCGTCGTTGGCGCCGTTCTTGAACATGGGCGACTGGTTGCTGTACGCGAGGTCGTAGTACAGGTGGCCCAACTCGTGGTGGATGACGCGGAAGTCCTCGGCGGTCGGCGTGATGCACATCTTGACGCGCACGTCGTCCTTGCCGTCCAGGTCCCAGGCGGACGCGTGGCACACGACGTCGCGGTCGCGCGGCTTCGTCAGCAGCGAACGTTCCCAGAACGTGGCCGGCAGCTTGCGCATGCCCAGCGACGTGTAGAAGCCTTCGGCATAGCGCGTCATCTCGACGGCGCTCGTCTTGCGCTCTTCCAGCAGCGCCGTCAGGTCTTCACCCTTTTCGAGGCCGGCCGGCTTCAGGATCGGGTACAGGTTGTCCCAGCTCTGCGCCCACATATTGCCCAGCAGGTGGGCCGGGATCGGGCCGTCGGCCGGCACGACGTCCGGACCGTAGGCCTGGCGCAGCTTGTAGCGCGTGTACGTGTGCAGCGAGTCGTACAGGGGTTTCACCTGCTGCCACAGGCGCTCCATCTCGGCCGAGAAGGCATCCGGCGCCATGTCGTAACGCGAGCGCCACAGCGCGCCCGTGTCGGCATAACCCATCGCGCGGGCGCCCTTGTTCGACAGCTCGACGTACTTCGCATAATCCTGCTTGTACGCGGGCGACTGGGCGTGCCAGCCGAGCCAGACTTCCTTCAGGCGCGCGGGGTCGTGGCTCGTGGCCAGCACTTTTTCCAGTTCGCCCAGCGGCATGCAGTCCGGCTTTGCCGCGCCAGCAGCGGCCTCCGGACAGTATTTCGCCTTGCCGTACGCGCCCGTCATGCTGGCGGCCAGGCGCGCGTACGCGCCGCGGTCGTCGGCGTTCTCCAGCATCAGCGACTGCTGCATCAGCATCAGCTTGCGGGCGCTCGCTTCCGAGACCTTCAGGCCGTTGTAGCGGCGCGCCTTGAGGGCGATGTCGCCGCTCACGGTCAGGTATTGTTCGTTGGCCTGCGCGGTCAGCGTCTCGGTGTCGAGCGTGATGAAGTTCTCGGCCACCCACTCGGCGCGGCCGGCGTCGAGGCCCAGCTGGTCGAGCTTCTTTTCGGATTCGGCGACGAAGCGCTCTGCTTCGGCCACGGTCGGCTTGCCCTTGCTGCTGGCTGCCTTCGTTGCGGCATGGACCGGCGCTGCGAATAGCGCGCCGGCGCACATGGCGGCGACCAGCGCGCCGATCGGGCGGCGCTGGAGGATGGGACGCATGGTGTTCAAGGTTTCCCCTCTGTCGGATTGGAGTCGTTATGGGTATGGCCTGGTGGCCACCCCCAAGTATAAACTTTACGACGCGGCGACGGTATCGCTGGACCACGCGACGCTGCCCGCGCCGCCCATGAACAAGAGTTCTCCCGCCTGCGGCCCGCGCAGCCGGGTGCGGATCTCGCGCGGCGTCCACCGCCAGGGCTGGCCGCCCGCGGGGCTGTAGGCGAGGATGCGCACCTGCGTCTCGCCCTGCACCGAGGCGATCGCCACGCTGGAGACGCTGGCCGCGTCGCCGCGCTGCGCCTCGAGGTTCGCGAGCATGTGCGTGCCCGCCTGCTGCTCCGCTTCCGTGGCCTTGATCTTCGCGGAGACGTCGCCGATCGCCTTCAGCGCCGGGCCCACGTCCTGCGCCATCTTCTGGAACTGGCGCGCCTGCTCGGGCGTCAGGCCGATCTCGCCCTTGCGCACGCGCGTGGCCAGCATCAGGTAGCGGCGCACGTCCGGCTTGCCCGTCATCGCATCCTGCGCGGCCTTCAGCTGCGCGGCCAGGGTGGCGAACTGCGCGACGCGCTGCGTCACCGCCGCGATGACTTCGCCGATCTGCTGGCCTTCCTCGCGCAGCACGGCCACGAGCATCTCGCTCTGCTTGCGCGGCACCGTGCATTCCACCGTCACGCGCCGGCCCGCGAGCGCGCAGCCCTCGGCCATGTTCACGACGACTTCGTCGCCGACGATCTCGCAGTTGACGGCATGGTTGACCTCGACGCGCGTGCCCGCGATGACGCAGTTTTCCGCGCGCTCGACGACGATCCGGCCGTCTTCCGCGCACAGCACCGACGCCGACGCGACGCCGCGCACGTGGATGTCGCCGCGCGTATTGCGGGCGCTGCCACCCACGAGGTTCGCGCGCACATCGACCGTGCCGCCGCGCGACACGAGGCTGCCGAACACGTCGCCGTGCACGGTGATGCTGTCGGCCTCGATCACGCGCTTTTCCTGGACTTCGCCGAACTCCTCGTAGTCGCCGGTCAGGCTCAGGTTACCCGTCGTCTTGGCACTGACGCCGTCGCGGCTGACGACCTTGTCCTCGACCGAGATGCGACTCGTCTTCGCATCGACCATCAGGAACCCGGCCGCGCTGGACACGAGGAACTCGCCTTCCGGCGTGCGCTCCACCTTCGTGCCGGTGCCCGCATATGCCGGCAGGTCGACGTCGCGCCCCGGCTCGGGCGGCAGCGGTGCGCCGGACATCTCGAAGCCCATCGCGCCCGCCGTCGCCGGGACTTTCTTCAATAGGCGTACGCCGGCCTGGATCTGCGGGAAGCGGTTCTGGAAGCTGTTCAGGTCGAGGCGGCCGTTGCCCAGTTCGAGCGGCGCGTCGCTGCGGTGGAGGTCATCCGACACTTCGACGATGTGCGCATCCTCGCCCGGCACCGGATCAAGCTGGCGCGCGACCGTGACGCGGTCGGCCCTGGTGGATTCCAGCGCCGCGCGGATGGCCGGCAGGTCGAGGCCGAAGCGGATGCCCTTGATCCACACGTCGGCGATGAATTCGTCGAGATCGAGGCGGGTCTGGAAGCCGACGGCGTCGGGGTCGGCCGGGTCGGGCAGCCAGACGGGCTCGAAGTAATATTCCGCGTAGCCGCGTCCGATCTTGACGGCGCGGTACAGCGCACGGCGCGCCGGATCGAAGGTCTGGATGTCGGCCGCGAAGCGCACGAGCGTCGTGCCGTCCGGCCCTTGCGGCAGCTCGGGACCGTGGCCGAAGAGCGCCTTCATCAGCACGGGATAATCGATCCCGGTGAAGTAGTTCCCCGCGCGGTAGACGTTGTCGATGGCGGCCACCAGCGTGGTGCCGAGCACGGAGGGATCGGCATACACGCCGTCGTCGCGTTTGGCGATGCAATGCTCGGGACCGGTCGCGGCGATGCGGGTCGCCGTTACGGAAAGGTCTGTGGTCACGATACGCTCCGTGCGGTTGATGCCGCGGCATGGGCTGGGCCGCGGCAGAATCCGGCTAGCGTATCATGTTGTCACCTGAAAATAAACATCAAGCAACTAAGTTGATGCAAAGAAATTTCAGCGACGCTGCGGGTACAGGTCCATGCCCGCTTCATTGATCTGGCGGCGCAGGTCGCGCCGTTCGTCCGGCGTCATGCGGCTGCCGCGGCGCTCATGCTGCTGCTCGCGCTGCTCCTGCTGCTGGGCGCGGCGCTGTTCCTCGTAGGCGCGCATGTCGTCGCGCTGGTCGCGGTCCTGCGGAGGCAGGCGGAAACGCGAGAACTGCGGCTGCGATTGCGATTGCAAGTCACCCCGGTCGCCGCGGTCGTCCCGCCGGTCGCCGTGTTGCTGGGCAAACGCGCCGCCGGCTCCCAGCACCAGGGCGCACGCCAGCACAGCGCGGCGGGCCAGGCGGCCGGCCTTTTTCGCTGCGTGGTGATGTGTGAACGCACTGTTCATGGTGTTCCTCATTCGCGTTGCCGTGTCAGGAGTAAGCTGTGGTTTTGAGCTGTAGTGTAAGCTGCGATTCGATGAGGCCAGTGTATGAGGAATCGTCTTCGGGCATAAGGCGAATTGGGTAAAGTTTGTAACACAATGTAATGGCTCAACGATACCCCCTTGGCGTCGAGCCATAAGACGTTACCATAGCGACATTAATCTGACAAATCCGACAGAACGATGAATGCAACGAGCTCGAATGCCGGCACGGCCGGCGCGAATGGCGGCCACTCCGCCCGGATCATGGTCGTCGACGACGACGTGCGCCTGCGCGACCTGCTGCGCCGCTACCTGACCGAACAGGGCTTCCAGGTCGTGACGGCCGAAAGCGCGCCCGCGATGAACAAGCTGTGGCTGCGCGAGCGCTACGACCTGCTCGTGCTGGACCTGATGCTGCCCGGCGAAGACGGCCTGTCGATCTGCCGCCGCCTGCGCGGTGCCGGCGACCAGACCCCGATCATCATGCTGACCGCGAAAGGCGAGGACGTCGACCGCATCGTCGGCCTCGAGATGGGCGCCGACGACTACCTGCCGAAGCCCTTCAACCCGCGCGAGCTGGTGGCGCGCATCAACGCGGTCCTGCGCCGCAAGGGCCCGGACGAAATCCCCGGCGCGCCGAGCGAGACGCCGCAGACCTTCGAATTCGGCGACTTCGTGCTGGACCTCGGCACGCGCACGCTCAAGAAAAACGGCGAGACCGTGCCGCTGACCACGGGCGAGTTCTCGGTGCTGAAAGTGTTCGCGCGCCATGCGCGCCAGCCGCTGTCGCGCGAAAAGCTGATGGAACTGGCGCGCGGCCGCGAGTACGAAGTGTTCGACCGCTCGCTCGACGTGCAGATCTCGCGCCTGCGCAAGCTGATCGAGCCGGACCCGTCGAGCCCGCTGTACATCCAGACCGTATGGGGCCTGGGCTACGTATTCATTCCTGAAGGCCAGCCGCGCTAGTGTTCGCATCAACGTCGAAGGAACAGGCCATGCCGCGGATTTTCGGCAGGATGAAGAGTGGCCTGTTCTGGCGCACCTTCTTCCTGCTGTCCATGCTGACGGGCCTGTCGATGGCCTCGTGGATCGGCATGCTCAATGTCTTCCAGCGCGGCCCGCAGGTCGAGCAGACGGCCGAGCTGCTCGTCTCCGTCGTCACCATCACGAAGGCCGCGCTGACGCACTCCGCGCCCGACCTGCGGCGCGAGCTGCTGTTCGAGCTGGTGTCGAACGAGGGCATCCGCATCTACGACGTGAAGCCGACGGATACGGTCGAACCGCCGCCGCCGAATTCGCTGATGCCGGAAGTGGCCGCCCTCGTCCGCGACAAGCTGGGGCCGGACACGCGCTTCTCGCGCATGGTCAACGAGATCCCCGGCTTCTGGGTCAGCTTCGACATCGACGGCGACAAGTACTGGCTCATGCTCGAGCGCGACAAGCTGCCCGGCCTCACGCGCGTGCAGTGGCTCGGCTGGGCCACGGTGGTCGGCGTGCTGTCGCTGCTGGGCGCGGCACTGATCTCGAGCCTCGTCAACCTGCCGCTGGCGCGCCTGACGGCGGCCGCGCGCTCGATCGCCCAGGGCAAGCGCCCCACCCCGCTGCCGGAAAAAGGATCGCGCGAGATCATCGAGGCGAACCGCAGCTTCAACCAGATGGTCGACGACCTGCAGCAGCTCGAGAAGGACCGCGCCATCATCCTGGCCGGCATCTCGCACGACCTGCGCACGCCGCTTGCGCGCATGCAGCTGGAAGTGGAGATGGCGCCGCTGTCGGACGAAGCCCGCACCGGCATGCAGTCGGACATCGCCCAGATGGACGCCATCATCGGCCAATTCCTCGACTTCGCGCGCCCCACCGAAAGCGCGACGTTCGTGCCGGTGAACCTCTCGGAACTGCTGGAAGATTGCGCGCACGCGGCCGCCCGCCTGCCGGACGTGCGCACGACGACCGACATCGACGCGGACATCCACGTGATGGGCAACTCGACCGACCTGCGCCGCGTGATCAACAACGTGATCGAGAACGCGCGTCGCTACGGCAAGACGCCGGGCACGGACGTCACCGAGATCGACATGGCCCTGCACGTCAGGATGACGGGCCACGGCCGCCGCGCGGTCGTCGAGATCAACGACCACGGCACCGGCGTCCCGGACGACCAGATCGAGCAGCTGCTGCGGCCGTTCACCCGCCTGGACAGCGCCCGCGGCCAGGCCAACGGCGCGGGCCTGGGCCTCGCCATCGTCGAACGCGTGATCACCCGCCACAACGCCGAGCTCACCGTGCGCAACCGCGACGGCGGCGGCCTTGTGCTGCAGTTCGCGTTGCCGCTGGCCACCTGAGCATTCCCTTCCGGCATCATCAGTTGCGGCGTTAAGCGAAACGCCGCACGGTCGCGCCCGCAACGCGGCAGTACAGTCGGCCTACACCTACTTATGAGGAGGCCAAGATGAAAAAACTGCTCATTGCCGCTTTGGTTGCAGGTTCCTTCGGCAGCGTCGCGCTGCCGGCCGCCGCCGATGTCGTCATCCGCACTGCCCCGCCCCCACCGCGCGACGAACGCATCCCGGCCGCGCGCCACGGCTACGTGTGGGCGCCGGGCCATTGGGAATGGCGTCACGGCCGCTACGTCTGGACGAACGGCAAATGGCTGCGCGAGCGCCATGGCTACGCCTACCGCGCCCCGACCTGGGTCGAGCGCGACGGCCGCTGGGTGATGGAACGCGGCGGCTGGCGCCGCGGCGACCGTGACGGCGACGGCGTGCCGAACCGGTTCGACGATCATCCCAACAATCCGCGCCGGGACTGACGCAGCCGCAGCACCGCGCCCGGACAGGCTGGCCGGGCGCACCACAAAAAAGAAACCGCCCGCGCATTGCTGCGCCAGGCGGTAAATCCAAGTTTGCACTTGGAGGAGACAGAGGAGACACGCGCCCGAAGGCGCTGAATCAGGATGGCAAATTGGGACGGCGGCCGCGCCTGCAAGAGGGCAGGCGCATAAATTTTTTCCCGTCGACTTGTAGGCCCTGTCGCACAATCACTGCTAGACTGCCCGCCATGGATACCGACCTCCACCTGCGCACCTACGGCGCCGACATCGTCACCGACCGCCACGTGTTCGCCCAGCTGGTACTGCCCGTGAGCGGCGCCGTGCTGCTCGACATCGAAGGCCGCCGGGGACGGCTCGACCCGCTGCGCGCCGCCTGCGTCGCGCCGAACGCCTGGCATGCCCAGTGCGGCATCGGGACCAACCGGTCGCTGATCCTCGACGTCGAACCGGCCGCCATGTCGCACCCGGCCTGGGACCGCATGCTCGACCGCCCGTTCATGAGCCTCGGCCCGGGCGCGCGCAAGCTGGTCGAATTCATGGGCGTGATGCGTACGCAGGCCTTCGATCGCGGACTGCTGCGCGGCTGGGTCCCGCTGCTGCTCGACACCATCGCGCTGGACGCCCCCCGCCCCACCTCGCGCCTCGCCGCGCTCATGGCCAGCGTCGAAGCGGAGCCCGGCCTCGCCTGGACGACGGATTCGATGGCGCGCCGTGCGGGCCTGTCCGTCAGCCGCCTGCACGCCCTGTTCCGCACGGAACTGGATACGAGCCCGCACGCGTGGCTGCGCGACGTCCGCCTGGCACGCGCACAGGCGTGGCTGGGGGACACGTCGCGCTCCATCGCCGACATCGCGCTGGCGGCAGGCTTTTCGGACCAGAGCGCGCTGACGCGGGCGCTCAGGGACGTGACGGGGATGACGCCTGGGGCGTATCGGCGGGCGAATCGGCATGGCTGAGCGTGTGATGTCTTGCGCACGGCTCGTTGCGGTCGTGGCCGGCCTTGGCTGCAGTTCGTCCGTGCTGGCGGAACCCGTGCCGTTTGCCGGACGCTGGCTCGCGGACGATCAGGCGGGATCGCCCTACACGACGCTTACCGTGAAGGGCGACACCATCGCCTGGCATGGGCGGGACAAGTCGGTGACCAAGTGCATGCGCCGATTCGCGGTACAACAGGAAAAGCCGGGAACGGTGTACGTGAACGCGCGCGGCACGAAGTTCATCGCGGGGGCCAAGGGCAGCATACCGACCTATCTGCTCCAGCTGGATGGCGGTACGTGCGGCAGCGGTGGCTCGGCGGTGCGGATCAATTATCCGTTGATCTACGATACCCAGCATATCGAATTGATCGAGTATGCCGCCGGGAAGCCCATCGGGGCACAGCGGTTTCATCGCAAGAAATGAAAGCTGCTGGCCGAAGACTGACCTTTCGCCCGAAGCGGACGCTAAGGTGAAACCGGATCGCCAGCATGATAGCCCAGCGTCTCGGCACTGACGAGCGTAGTGGACGTCGGGAGTTTTACGCCCAGGTTCAGGAGTGGGATCAGAATTTGGTAGTCGACCGCTTCGCAATCGGTATCGGGTTTGCATATCCGGGCACGAACGATGCGAATACAGGTATTGGATGGGCTTGTTGCGCTGCCGTAAGGATTTGTCAGGCAGTTGTGACGGTTCTGGCCGGGGCTGCCGGGCATGGATCCGGCCGAGATGGGTTCGTAAGTCGTCGTCGCGCCCTGTGTGAGGTACAAGTAGTCGATGCGAATGTGCTGGTCAGTGATGGGGGCACCGAATGGAAGTTCTCCCGGGGAATCTCGAAAAATCGCGTGCTGCTTTGCAAGATCCAATTCGGTGGTTTCGCGCCAGTCGATATTGGCGGCGGCCCTCGCTGCCCTCCGGGTGACCTCGGCGAGTGTGTTGTACATATACATGATCCGGGCGAACTCTATGGTGCCGAATACCACCGTGAAAAACAGAAGCGCGACAAGCGCAAATTCAACTGCCGCCACACCGCTTTGTGCAGCCCACCGCGGGGGCCGAATTGATAATCTCCTCACCTCAGCCCCCTACATAGTCCGTTGCCATGACCGCCCTGAGAATGATTGGCCCTCCATCGGTAAATAGTTCTGTAAATGGATCGAAGAACGGGTCGGAAACGGAAACGGTGACGCGTACCGACACCTTCTTCGGGACGTCGTAGCCGTAGCAAAGGTCCCAGTACGGGGTCGGACTACCTACGTAACACAGGGCCGTAGCGCTGATGCCCCCGCCAGGGTTCAGTTCTGCGAGCTCATCCATTGCGATTTTCTGTGCCACCACGGCAACCGGTACCACGGGGCCGGCTGACGATGGCGCGATTTCCCGCAAAGTTGTCGCCGCCAGGAACCTGGCGCCGTCATGCGCGGCCTTTTGCGCGACGGTGTAGCACCAGAAAACCCGGGCAAAGAACAACACGCCACTTATCAGGAGCAGGAGAATGGGAAGTACGATTGCGCACTCGACGGCAACGCTGCCTCTCTTGCGCAAGGACGGTTTTCGAATCGGTGCGCTCATTGATAGATCTCCACTGGCCCGCCCAGCTGATCGTCAGTCACAAGGCCGCCGAACTCCGCGTAGATGGAGCCGGAATCGGCCGGTATGGTCATCAAGAATTTCCCGATCCCAAGCACCGTCGCGGTAGAGCCGGTGACCGGACACGAAAGCAGGGGTAGGTTCAGGACCCGTCTATTCTTGGCGCCGGGCCGGCGCGCCACTGTTGGTGGAGTCTGAAAATATGAGCTGCCACTGGTCGTGAGATAAGGTGTCGAGCCCGGATAGGTCCCAACCGACGAAGCCGAGCCGTACAACTTGCTCCAGATGAGTGAAGTTGCATTGAAGGACGTATAGCCCCCGGCGGGTTCCGGTGCGGCAGGATCTGCAACGGACGACCAGGGAACCGCGCGGGCAAAAGACCAGAGCGCTCCGTAATCCACCGCAGTCGGGTAATTCGTCGGCCCGATCTCGGCAACCGTCTGCAGCTTTGCGCTAGTCGAGGTATCCGTTTTTGCAACCTGGACTGTAGCCTTCGTGGACATCCAGCTCACGCCAGCAAACGCGTATTGCTTGACATTGCTGTCCGGCGGCGAGGTGTTGACGTCGCAGGTCCCTGAATAAGGGTCGAATCGGGAGTTGAGATGACTGTAGTACGTACCAATCGGAAATGGGCTCTGGACGGCGACCGTCGCACCCGTCACTTTCGCGACGGCCATCGTTCCCGTGCAGATATACGGCTCGTAAATCGATTGATTGAAATTGGTTGTAGCGCCGCCTGCCAATGAAACCGGGTCGACCTGGAAACTCATTGCTGTCGGCCCGTTCGGATTGAGGTTCATGAGGTTATAGCCGACACCGCGGCGAAAACCGTACTCGGCCAGTTCGTCGTATTGGGTCCCGTTCGCGTTCTGGCGCCTTGCCCTCGCCGTGGGAGACATGGCGCAAATGGCCAGCGGCGTAACCTGGAGGCGCGCCTTGCCTGCAATGGTAACGTGGCCGATTTCGACGGAACCGAAAGATGAGGACAGTATGGGAGCGAAGAACATGTCGACTTTTCCGTAATGTCCGCTCAGCAGCTCGGTGTCCACTTTTACGAAGACCAGCCCGGCTGGAGCAGCTGCCGCCTCTCCATCGGATTTCCAGCCCGTGTTGTCGTCAGGTGAAGCCCCGAATTTTATCGCGGCATTTTCCCAAGTAATATTGTTCAGATAGTCGTACCTGGGACCATTCGCCGGGTCTTCCACGACGCCCTGCGCAGCAGCCAGCGCCGCGCTGATTCCAGTGCTTGTTCCATCCAGTTTTTTTGCTGCGGCGATCGCAACTGCGTCAGCCAAGGTCTGCATTTCCACTTTACGGTTGTAAATCCGCGAGAAATCAAGAGCAAGCATAAAAAAGCCAAAAATTACGGGCAGAAGTACGGCGGTCATGATGGCGATTGCGCCAGTTTCCCGATTTATGCCGTGACCGGAACAAGAGAATGACCAGCCTGTCAGGAAAGGGGAATTCCGATCGAGCATGGGCATCTTTTCTTTCATCTCGTTCCTCCTTCATCTGGCGATTTTTGCGACAGATCAATTAAATAGAGTCACGGTAAATTTTAAGGTTGAGCAACACTGTGGCATTGATTCCCAGCAATCTCGATTGGGATGCGGAGAACGTACAACACTGTCTGCGCCCAGGCAGCGAGCCAGCGGGGCATTGAACAACCAGGACGTTCTGAGGCCTCAAATGGTCTGGCAACGACTGAGCCACATCAACTTTAGGCAGGCGCTTGCTTGAGGCAAATTTCTCGGACGAGCAGACTAGACATTTCCTGTGATTCACAAACGTCGAACCCGTCGCCCATTGACTTTGGAAAGCCATCATCATGGTTCGCAGAACAATCGACTCGGCAACGGCAAACCTGACGTTCAGTGTATTTTTCTGCTCGATCCTTGGTTGGAGCGTGCTTGAAATCCTGCTTTTGCAGCGCGGCGGGGGAATACGCTTGCATCTCGCGGTCATATTCATCGGCTGCATTATTTCTTCCCTCGCACTACGCAGGTGCAGGACATGGTGGCCTGGATTCGGCAGTATCACTCCCGGCACCCAGGCTGCATCACGTGGCTATAGCGCCGGAGATATATTGCCGTGCCTGGCATTGGCAGTGATCGGGGGGCTTTGGGGGCTGTCCATAAAATCCGGTTCCTGCACCCTTTTCATGTTCTGCATAGCTGGACTGATCTTTTTCCCTTGGTCCAGGATCAGCTTCTGCCTGCGGCACTTCTTCGTATCCAGCGCAGTGTTGGTCCTGGGCGCCGGCGCGGCCCTGGTGTCCGGAGGCGTCCTGGCGCCTGCTGGGAATCCAGTGGCCCTGTTGCCCTACATGCTAGACGCATGGGCACTCTGGGTTATCGCCGTTTCGCTAGTGGCGCTGACTTATCGGAACGGCTTCAAACGTAAGACATGACAGACTGAGCCTCCAATTTCGATGATTTTTTGTTATTATTAATCATCGACACATCTTTTGGCGGCCATGGCTCTCGTGATTCACCCTGATCGACGCTCGGGAGATCGACGTACCGATGGCGTCACCGCAAAAATCCTGCGCACCATGTTCGCCATGCGGCGCAGTTTCGGCAACGCCGCCGCGAAAAATCTACTCTTGCGAAATGGCCTCGACGAGGCGCTGGTCGAGCGCGTGCTGGCCATTCCCGAGGAGCGCCGCGCGGAGCGACGTCGTACCGATGAAGCGCCGTCTGCGTCCGCGGCCCCGCATCCAGCGTCGACCGACGACGACGAACCGGTCACGCTCGACTCGGCAGCGATGGCGATCCTGCACCGTCTTCGCTTTGAAGCGGACACCGGCATGCACAGGATGACGATTGCCGAGTGTCCCGTTGAATTGCGACGGTTTGGCCTGATTCAGCTGGATGACGACGGCAAGCCCGTGATCACCGTGAAAGGGCGGCAGGCGCTGAAGCATTATGCCTGCGTGCGTGCGCTCAACAGCATTCAATGCGGCCTCGAAGCGCCCATGATGAGCGAGGAAATCCGGATCTGGCTGGAATCGAATTTGTTTTTGCAGCGTATCGGCAACGACTACCAGATCACGGAGCTCGGCAATAGCTGGCTCGAATTCAACCGGTCGATTTCGCAGAATCGGGCAGTGCTCTAGCGCGCAAAACAGGCATCGAGAGACGCGGTCAATTCGCCAGTAGTTCCAGCCAAGACACCCTGCCGCCCTCCCCCGACAATGGATGCTTTCCGCATCTGGAGCATCCCGTGAGCACGCACAAAACCCTCCTCGGCATCGCGGCCGGCATCGTCGCCGGCGCGTTCTGGGGACTCGTCTTCCTGGCCCCCAAGCTGGCCGCCGATTTTCCGCCGCTGCAGCTGTCCGCCGGGCGCTATCTCGCCTACGGGCTCGTCGCCGCCGTGCTCGTCGCGCCGTCGTGGCGCCGGCTGAAGGCCGCGCTCGGGTGGCGCGAATGGCGGGCGCTCGCGTGGCTCAGTTTCATCGGCAATATCCTTTACTACGTGTTGCTGGCCAAGGCCGTGCAGACGGGCGGCGTCGCGATGACGGCCTTCGTGATCGGCCTGCTGCCGCTCGCCGTCACGCTCGTCGGCAGCCGCGAGCGCCATTCTCCGACACTGCGCGACCTGCTGCCCTCGCTGGCCTGCAGCACGGCGGGGCTCGTCTGCATCAGCTCGCAATCGCTTGCCACCTCCGGCTGGGGCTCCCTGACGGGCTTGCTGTGCGCCGGTGGCGCGCTCGTGTCGTGGACGACGTATGCCGTCAGCAACAGCCGCTGGCTCGCGCGACTGGCCCACGTGTCGGCGCAGGACTGGAGCCTGTTGACGGGCGTCGTCACGGGCCTCGAGGCGATCGTGCTGGCGGTGCCCGCGTTTTATGGCGACACGCTCGTCCACACGAACGCGGACTGGCTGCGCTTCGCCGGTCTCATCGGCGCGATGGCGCTGTTCTGTTCCGTGCTCGGCAATGGACTGTGGAACGTGGCCAGCCGCGCGCTGCCGCTCACGCTCACGGGGCAGATGATCGTGTTCGAGACCATCTTCGCGTCGCTGTACGGCTACCTGTGGGAAGGCCGCTGGCCGACGCCGCTCGAAGCGGCCGCGCTGGTGCTGCTGGTCGCGGGAGTTGTCCTGTGCACGCGGGCACATCGCGAAGAAACGCGCGCCACGACGGCGCTGGAGGCCGACATGCGCACTGGGTGAAGCACCGAACAGAGGCAGGCGGCCGCGCCGGGCACGATGGGAACCTGACACAGGAGAACACCATGAAACGCCCAGTTAGACTGCTGAGCATGATCGCCGCCGCGGTACTGGCGGTACCGGCATGGGCCGGCGAGATCGTTAAATGTGTGGACAGCAATGGCCACGTCACGCTGACCGACCAGCCCTGCGCGTCCGGTTCCGTCTCGACGCCCGTGTCGCGCGACACCGGCCCTCTGCCGCCGCAGCGCCACGTGCTGCCCGCGGGCGAGCTGCCGCGCGTGACGTGGAAACGGCCGAATCTCGCGGCGCCCGTGAAGCTGGCGCGCGACATCGCCACGCTGAAGGAAGCGCGGCGCATGCTCATGCTGCAGGATGCGCGCCCGCGCCTGGCCGGTTTGAATTAAAACAGGTGCTCGTCGTACGGGGCAAACCCGCGCAGGTCCGACTCGTTGGCCGAGCTGCCCAGCGTGCGCACGAGCTGCAGTACGTCCTCGCCCTGGATGAAACTCGCCGATGAACTTGCCGCGAGCAGCTTTTCCGGCAGCTGCGAACGCGCCACCGCATAGCCCTGCACGTAGTCGACGCCGATTTCCGCCAGCGTGCGGATCGTGGCCGCGTCCTCGGCCCACTCCGCGATCGTGCGCATGCCCAGGTTGCCGGCCAGGCTGACGATCGCTTCCACGATGGCCACGTTGGCCGGGTGCGCGTTGATGTTGACGATGAAGTTGCCGTCGATCTTGAGCACGTCCGCCGGCAGCTCCTTCAGGTACGAGAACGACGTGTAGCCCGCGCCGAAATCGTCGAGCGCCACCTTCACGCCGAAGTTGCGCACCTGGTCGATGAAGCGGCGCGTGTTGTCCAGGTCGTGCAGCGCCACGCTTTCCGTGATCTCCATGCACAGGCGGCTCGCCACGTGCGTGTAGCGGGCCAGGACTTCCAGCGTGTCCTGCACGAAGCGCTCGTCGTTGAGCGACGCGCCGGACAGGTTCATGCACACGAAGCGCGTATTGGTCAGCGATTCCAGGTTGTCCTCGATCCACGACAGCGTCGTCGACAGCACCCAGCGGTCGATCACGCCCGCGCGCCCGCTCTTCTCGGCGGCAGCGATCAGCGGGCCGGCCGGGGCCACGCGGCCATCCGCCTCGCGCATGCGCAGCAGCACCTCGAAGTTCAGCGATTCGTACGGCGCGGAGAGCGACATGATCGGCTGCATCTCGAGGAACATGCCCTCGGTCGCGTCCGGACCGGACAGGCGCGCGACGAGGTTCAATTCGTTGGTGCGCTCCTGGAACGCGTTCGAACCGCGTTCGTACACGACGAGGCCTTCGTGGTGCCCGCCCTTCGCCTCGCGGCAGGCGCGGTCCGCGGTGGAGACGGCATCCTTCATCGGCATGCCCGGCGACACCTCGATCAGGCCGACGGAGCCGCGCACGTGGAACGCCTTGTCGCCCACGCGGTACGGCGTGCCGCCGATGCGGTCGACGATGCCGCGGCAGATCAGCGACGCCAGCGGGATCGCGGTATCCGGCATGACGATGACGAATTCGTCACCGCCCACGCGGCCGATCTTCTGGCCGCCGGCCAGGGTCAGTTCCATGCGTTCGCACACCTGCTTCAGGACTTCGTCGCCGGCCGCGTGGCCGAACAGGTCGTTGATCAGTTTAAAACGGTCGAGATCGATGTAGGCCAGCGCCAGCGGCTTGCCCGCGTTGAGCAGCTGGGCCGCGCCCTCGAACATCTTTTCGATGCCGCGCCGGTTGAAGACTTTCGTCAGCGGGTCGTTGTTGGCCATGAAGCGCAGTTGCTCGGTGGCCTGGTATTGCTCGGTGACGTCCTGCAGCACCGCCTCCACGCGGCCGCGCGCGAGCGTGGCGCTGACCATGAAGCGCTGGGCGCCGTCGCGGCTGGCGATCTGCATCTCGGCGTCGCTGCGCAGGTGCACTTGCTCCAGCAATTCCGACCACAGGCTGTCGGCGAAGAATTGCTTCCACGACGTGCGGCCAGGGACAATCTCGGTGATACCCAGCATCTTGCGCATGGCCGGGTTGGCGCTCACGATATTGCCGTACATATCCAGCGTGAACAGGCCGACGGGCATCGCCTCGTAGGCATGTTCCAGCTTTTCCTGCGCTTCGCGGCGCTTCTGCGTTTCCATGCGCATCTGCTCGGCGACGGCCAGCGCGGCCAGCAGGCTCGACGCGAGCGCCGCCGTCACGCTGTTGATCACGTTCAGCACCTGGTGCATGCCGAGCGCCGCCGACACGACCTCGGCCAGCGAGGCGACATAGGTCAGCGCGAACGAGGCCGCGAACCAGCCCGCCACGCGGTTGCGCGAACGGATGATGATCGTGATGAGGCCCAGCGTCATCAGCGTGAAGCCGAAGGCCATGATAACCCACAGCATCGGCAGGAACGTCCCGTACGGCATGGTGACGGCACCGATGAGCAGCGGGATGCACGCCCATTGCGTGATGCGCAGCGGGATCGCCCAGCGCGTCTTGACGAGCTCTTCGCGGAACAGGGCCTGGTACAGCGTGAGCGTGGACACGCCGTACAACGCGATCGTCAGCGAGCGGCCCAGCAGCATCCATTGCGGCGGCACGGTCATGCCCAGCCACTGGATGTCCCAGCCGGCCGACAGTCCGGCGATGCGCAGGTTCAGCAGCAGCCAGCCGGAAAACAATACGTACAGAGGCTGGCGGTTGATGAGCGCCGTGATCAGGACGAACAGCGACAGCACGATCATGCCGCCGTCGAGCAGGCCCGACTTGCGGTGGTACCCCTCGACGGACAGGTCGAACTGGGTCTCCGGCCATTGCACGACGTTCACGCGCGCGGGGCCGGCGAAGGTGCCGCGGCACAGGATCTCGCGCGGCAGATCGGTGAGTTGCAGGGCGAAGCCCGCCTTGGACGAATGCAGATAGGGCGTGCCCTGCTCGCGCGTGGCCATGCCGAGCAGTTGCAGGGTGGCGGCGTCCCAGCAGGAAATATCGACCGCGTGGCGCGACGGGAATTCGATGACGTCGCCGACGATGCTGCCGGGCGCGCGCGGACGCGTGCTGAAGCGGAACCACACGGGCGCTTCGGACAGGTGGGTGTCGAAGTACGACACCGGAACGGCGGCATGCAGGCGGGCGTTGGCCGCGGGCGGGCTCAGCGGAGCCGTTTCCTTCAGGACGCGGATGTCGCGCGCATCGCTGCTGCCCGACACGTACTGGCTGTCCCAGCACACGAGGGCGACGATGGAAACGACACCGATCACGATCGGAATCAGATAATAGGCGAACGCCTTGAACGTCAGGTCCAGCGCGGACTGCGCCATGCCCGGCAGTTTCCAGCGACCGGATGATGTGAATTGCATGAGTATCTGCGAAGCTCGTATCGCGGCCCGTGGGCGCGGGCGGCCGTTATCGTTTCGCAAGGATACAGCTTTACAGTAGTGCCGTCATGCAATTAATGGATCAGGCAACAAGTTCATGCCATTCCGATGCCTGCATTACAACACCCATCCTGCCCGCATTGGGTAACGGCGGCCGCACACCGGCATGGCCCCGGACATCGATGTCCGGGTGGTGCGTGTGGCAGAAGAAGTTCAGCAGCGGGTGCTGCGCGGCCGTCCAGCGCTCCTCGATCGTCGTGATGTCGAACGCCATGATCCGGTGCGGAATATTGCCCACGTGGCGCAGCGGGACAAAGCCCAGTTCCGGGAACACGTCGACGAAAGTCAGCTGTTCGTACTGGCGGTCGATCGGCGCGCGGCCCGTCGCCAGGGCCCAGTGGATGCCGTTCTGCTGGCAATACATGACGCCGGCCTTCAGCAGCGCGGTCTTGACCATGCGGCCGATGCGGCCGTTGTCCACGCCCAGGCGGCTCATCTCGGCCAGCGGCTGGCCACGCAGCCAGTCGGGGAGCTCGACGGACTCTTCGACATGCAGCGGCTCGTACAGGTTCGTCTGCATGCGGGCCGTGCCCAGCGGGGCGCCGTCCAGCTTGGATTCGGCGAGGAAAACGATTGCGTCGTCGCCGTAGTCGGCAGATTCGGGCTTGACGAGCTGCCGCGCGAAGTCCGGGACGTGGCGAGCATACGCCGCGTGACGCACGCGGACGGCTTTCCACAAGTCGGCCTCGTTGTCCACGCGGCGGATGGTGAAGGGCAGGCGTTCGGTCGGCTTGCCCACGCCGGCGGCGGGGCCTGAAACGGCGGGGCGAAGAACGCCGGGGTGGCGCATTTCCATGTTGACTCCTGTGTTGATGTTCAGAAACGGATGTTTTGAACTTTATCAACGTTGCAGGGGTTAACAAATTGTCGAAAAAGCGTGTCTTTTGCCCCTATTTCAATTTTCAATAAATCATGATCAATTTCATTAGTCTTTCACCAACATTCTTGCCGTCCCGCTAACGCGGATCGAACCACCCGGTTCCGGACCGATTTCGGCATGCAATAACGACCGCATCCCCATGTCTTCGCCCTGCACGACGTCGATCGCGCCGCCGTGCGGCCAGCCGAGGTCGCGCAGGTAGCCGGCCAGTGCGGCCGTGCCCGCGCCCGTGGCCGGGTCCTCGTAGACGCCGCCGATCGCGAATGGATTGCGGGTATGAAAACGCCGCGGGGACTCCACCCAGGCCAGCACGATCGTCGTCAGGCCGTGCTTCTCCATCAGCGCGCGGCCCGCCTCCAGGTCGTAGCGCATGGCGGCCAGCAGGTCGCGGCTGGCCAGCGCCAGCACGAGGTGGTTCGCGCCCGCGTGGGCAAGGCCGGGCGGGATGCGCGGGTCGAGGTCTGCGTCGCGGTAACCGAACAGCATCAATGCGTCCGCGACGAGTTCCGGCGCGGCCGGGCGGCTCCACGTCGGCGGCGATTGCAGCGCGGCGGCCACGCGACCGCCTTCGCGTCGCCCTTCGACCGTAATGTCGCCATCGTTCAGCGCCAGCGCATACACGCCGTCGCCGTCGCGCCGGGCCAGCGCGGCGCCGAGCGCGATCGTCGCGTGGCCGCAGAACGGCACTTCGGACGCCGGCGAGAAGTAGCGCACGCGCCAGCCCTTTCCTTGCGGTTCGGCGAATGCCGTCTCCGAATAGCCGACGGCGTGGGCCAGGCGCTGCATCTCGTCGGCCGGCGGCAGGGATTCCCCGATCCAGACGCCGGCCGGATTGCCGCCGGCGTCGCCGTCCGAGAATGCGGCGATGCGAAGGATGTGCGAAGTCGTGATGGTCATGCGGTCTCCTTGTCGGGATGGATGGTCAAGGTTCGAGCACGCCGGCCAGCCGGTCGGCGAGGAAGTCGACGAGCGCCTTCACGCGCGGCGCCAGCGCGCCCTGCTTGTAGAACACGGCCCACACGGGCTGGGTCCACGGCAGCGCCGCCTCTTCCAGCACAGGCACGAGGCGGCCCGCGGCGACGTCGGCGCGCGTGAGGAAGTCGGACAGGCTGACGATGCCCGCGCCCTGCAGCGCGAGGTGGCGGACCGTCTCGCCGCTGGTGGCCGTCACGTGCGGCGCGATGCGCCAGCCCTCTTCCGTGCCGGCGCGCAGCGGCCACGTATTCAGCGACGCGGGCGCGACGAAGCCGACGAGGCGGTGCTTCATCAAGTCTTCCACTTGCCGCGGCGTGCCGTGGCGTTCGAGATAGCCGGGGGCGGCGAGCACGCGGATGCGGCTGCGGCCCAGGCGGCGGGCATTGAGCGTCGAGTCGGTCAACTGGCCGATGCGGATCGCGACGTCGGCCTTCTCCTCGATCAGGTCGACGACGGTCTCGCCGCTCGTGAGTTCCACCTGCACCTGCGGGTACGCATCGAGGAAGTCCGCCAGCTGCGGGGCGATCAGGTGATCCAGGGTCGGCGTCGCGGCGTTCACGCGCACGAGGCCCGCGGGCTGCGCGCGCGCGAGGGCGGCCTGCGACTCCGTCTCTTCCAGGTCGGCGAGGATGCGGCGCGCGCGGGCCAGCAGCCAGTTGCCTTCCTCGGTGAGATCGAGGCGGCGCGTCGTGCGGTGGATGAGGGTCATGCCGAGCTGCTGCTCCAGACGCGAGATGGTACGCGACACGCCGGACGGCGTCTGCCCCAGCCGCTCGGCGGCATTCGAAAACGAACCCGTGTCGATCACGGCGACGAATGCGATCAACGCGCCCACGTCCAGCATTTTTGCTCCCAGGTCAAAAGTCTATTGTACGGCCACGGGTTTTTCTTTGTGGACGGGACGGCCAGAATGCCCTCATCCCATCGAGGCATCAACAAGGAGAACACCATGCCACTCGCTTTATGGGCGCTGACACTGAGCGCCTTCGCCATCGGCACGACGGAATTCGTGATCGTCGGCCTGATCCCCACCATCGCAACCAGCCTGAATGTGTCCGTGCCGTCCGCCGGCCTGCTCGTGAGCCTGTACGCGCTGGGCGTCGCCATCGGCGCGCCGGTGCTGACCGCCCTCACCGGCAAGGTGCCCCGCAAGACGCTGCTGCTCGGCCTCATGCTGCTGTTCACGGCCGGCAACCTGACCGCGTGGATGGCCCCCGGCTATGCCGCGCTAATGGCCGCCCGCGTACTGACGGGCCTCGCGCACGGCGTCTTCTTCTCGATCGGTTCGACGATCGCGACGAGCCTCGTGCCGAAAGAAAAAGCGGCCAGCGCCATCGCGCTGATGTTCAGCGGCCTGACCGTGGCCCTCGTGACCGGTGTCCCGCTCGGGACGTTCATCGGCCAGCACTTCGGCTGGCAGATGACCTTCCTGGCCGTCGCGCTGCTGGGCGTGATCGCGTTCGCCGGCATCGCCCTGCTCGTCCCGCGCGGCATCGCCGGCAGCAAGCCGGCTAGCCTTCTCACGCAACTGTCCGTGCTGAAGAAACCGCGCCTGCTGCTCGTGTATGCGATGACCACGCTGGGCTACGGCGGCTCGTTCATCGCCTTCACGTACCTCGCGCCGATCCTCGAACAGGTCGCCGGCTTTTCGTCGAACAGCGTCGGCCTCGTGATGCTCGTGTACGGCGTGTCGGTCGCCTTCGGCAACATCTGGGGCGGCAAGCTGGCGGACCGCAAGGGCCCCGTGCGCGCCCTGCAGATCGTGTTCGCGCTGCTGGCCGGCGTGCTGTTCGTGCTGGACTTCACGGCCGCGAACAAGATCGCCGTCCTCGTCACCGTGCTGGCCTGGGGCGCCGTCGCCTTCGGCAACGTGCCGGGCCTGCAGGTCTATGTCGTGCAGCGCGCCGAACGCGATGCGCCGGGTGCCGTCGACGTCGCATCGGGCCTGAACATCGCCGCGTTCAACGTCGGCATCGCCATCGGCGCCTGGGGCGGCGGCCTGATCGTCGAACACCTCGGCCTGATGCACACGCCCTGGATCGGCGCCCTGATCGTCATCGGCGCGCTCGCCCTCACCACGCTGGCCGGCTGGCTGGACCGGCGCGATCCGGCGCCGCGGCACGCCGTCCGCGGCGAACGCGCCGTCGCCATGCATTGAATTGAAAGGAAAAACCATGCATACCAATATCCCGCAACTGGGCCTCGGCACGTTCCGCCTGAAGGAGCGGCAAGCCATCGATTCCGTCGCCACCGGCCTGGCACTGGGTTACCGCCACATCGACACGGCGCAGATCTACGGCAACGAGGCCGAAGTCGGCCAGGCGCTGGCAGAATCCGGCGTGGCGCGCGGCGGCGTCTTCGTCACCACCAAGATCTGGACGGAGAACCTGGCCGCGAACCGCCTGCGCGCCAGCCTCGAAGAAAGCCTCGTGAAACTGCGCACGGAGTACGTCGACCTCACCCTGATCCACTGGCCGTCGCCGGGCGCCGCGGTGTCCGTCGCGGAATCCATGGAAGCGCTGCTGGCCGCGCGCGAGTCCGGCCTGACGCGTGCCATCGGCGTATCGAACTTCCCGATTGCGCTGCTGCGCGAAGCCATTGCGGCCGTCGGTGCGGACAACATCGCGACGAACCAGGTCGAGCTGCACCCGTTCCTGCAGAACCGCGCAGTGGACGCGTTCATGGTCGATGCCGGCATCCACCTCACCGCCTACATGCCGCTCGCCTACGGCAAGGTGATGGACGATGCCACCATCGCCCGCATCGCGCAGGTGCACGGCGCGACGCCGGCCCAGGTGGCGCTGGCGTGGGCGATGGCGAAAGGATATGCCGTGATCCCGTCGTCGACGCAGCGCGCGAACCTGGAGGGCAACCTGCGGGCGCGCGACCTGATCCTGTCGCGGCAGGATATCGCCGACATCGACGCGCTGGACCGGGACGAACGCCTCGTCAGCCCCGACTTCGCGCCGCAGTGGGACTAGACTACCTGTCCAGCTCTTTGTAGTGGCGGAAGATCCCTTCCTCGTTGAAAGGAATCCGCCGCCCGGACTTCAGGTAGGCCGCGATGCGCGGCCGCGCGGCCACCCGGTCGTGCAGCGCCGTCAGCAGCGGATAGCCCGCGTCGATGCGGCCCAGCGCCTTCGGGAAGGCGTAGCGCAGGCCCGCGACGAGCTGGAACAGCGACAGGTCCGCGTACGTGACCGTGTCGCCCAGCAGGTAGTCCTTCGGTTCGGGCCGGGCCAGGATGTTCTCGAACCAGTCGAAGAACTTCGGGATGCGCGTGTCGATGAAATCGGCCGACCGGCGCTTGGCTTCCGGGCGCTGGTCCTCGAAATACAGCGACGTCGCGATCGGGTGGTGCGTGTCGTGCGTCTCGGCGACCAGGTCCGCGATGGTCAGCTGGATCTGGTTCACCCAATATTTACCTTGCGCATCCCGTGGCGCCAGCCCATGGTGCTCGCCCAGGAACATCAGGATGTTGGCGGTCTGGCCCACCGTCACATCGCCCGCCTTGAGGAACGGCGGCGCGAACGACGGGTGGTCGGCGCCGTCCATCGCCGCGATCATGCGCGCCATGCCGCCCGGCGCGCGCGCCACGTCCACGTATCGCACCCCCGCCTCTTCCAGCGCCAGGCGCACGAATTCGCCGCGGCCCTGGATGCTCGGCCAATAAAAAAGTTCATACACCATGCCATGCTCCTCAACTTGTTCGGTCTGACTCAATTATCGAGCAGGATTTTGATGTTCGGCGCGGCAATCGTGCTAGTCTTGCGTCTGGCGCTTGCCTGACAAAAAATCAACAAAAATGAGAGACATGAAAACGGAAAATCATAATAGAGGGATGGGGTGTTGGTGGTTACGATCTTGATCTTCTGAACGATTCACTGCCGTTCAGCAAAGTACGAAGACGAATCCACCGATAACGATTGCCCGGAGCGCATCATGATTTTCGCTCACCTGACCAAACACTGGATGGCCCGGCGCCGCCAGTACAGCCTGTCGTCGTGGGTGCTGTGCATCGCGCGCAGCCTGCGCGTGCTGGCCTATTACCGCGACCACCGCGCGCTATGCCAGCTCGGCGTCTACCGCAACCACGTCGCGCAAGACGCCGGCGACGACCTGTTCCACCACCTCAGCCACCGCGACTACCTCATCAAGGGCTTGAGCCCGCGCCAGCGCGTGCAGGCCGTGCTGAGCCATTACCGCTTCGAGGAAACGACGTTCAATGACGGCTACCTGGACGCCGTCTACGGCCAGCGCTGCCTGCCCCTGTGGCAGCAGGAGGCCGAGGGCAGCACGTTCATGATCCAGCTCGAGATGGCCTCGCGCAGCAATGCCGAAGGCGACCTCACCCTCGCCCTCATCGCGGACGGCAAATGCCTGCACCGCCTGTCCTTCAGCTGGCTCGAAGGCGACATGGTGGGCGTCGACATGCCCGTCGTCCCGTTCATCGCGCGCAACCAGGGCCGCTGGATCGATTCCGGCGCCGCGTTCGAAGCGTTCGAACGCGTCTTCCCGAACAACTCGCCCAGCTTCTTCTGCTTCGCGGCCATGCAGGGCATCGCGCTGGCCCTCGGCATGGACAAGGTCGTCGCGATCCGCAGCGAAGCGCA
Organism: Massilia sp. Masssp94; assembly: GCF_059491305.1. Lineage (NCBI taxonomy): Bacteria > Pseudomonadati > Pseudomonadota > Betaproteobacteria > Burkholderiales > Oxalobacteraceae > Massilia > Massilia sp. Masssp94. Next base: position 5,099,843 of record NZ_CP168501.1, on the reverse strand, counting down.
CATCGCCTACGATCCCGATCCGGAAAAACATTTCGCCAACGCGTATGACGGCTTCTGGAAGATCCTCGGCGGCGAGGAAATGCCGGGCCGCGACGGCTACCTGATCCCGCTGCCGTTCTACGTGAAGCCGTTGTCCGAGATGCCGTCCAAGCACCGCAAGCGCGCGGCGCTGCGGCGCGAGCACTGGCGGCTGATCGGCGACGCGTCGCGCGCCGTCATCCAGCGCCATCTGCTGCATGCGCGCGCGCACGTGGCGCATCCGGCCGCGGTGCCCGAACCGGCCTGAAAGCCTGCCGGCGTGGCCCACGCCGGCAGGACACCTGCGCGATAATGATCCTCTGAGCAAAACCAGAGGATCACCTTGCACAACTTCGACTTTCATAATCCCACCCGCATCCTGTTCGGCGACGGCCAGATCGAGCGCATCGGCAAACTGGTCCCGTCCGAGGCGCGCGTCCTCGTGCTGTACGGCGGCGGCAGCATCCGCGCCAACGGCACGTTTGACGCCGTGATGGCCGCACTGGCCGGCCGCACCGTGTTCGAGTTCGGCGGCATCGAGCCGAATCCCACGGTCGAAACGTTATCCGAAGCGATCGCGCTCGTCCGCCGCGAACGCGTGGACTTCCTGCTGGCCGTGGGCGGCGGCTCCGTCATCGACGGCACCAAGTTCGTCGCGGCGGGCGCCATGCTCGACGCCGACCCGTGGACCATCCTCGAACAGCACGCGAAGAACGTGCACGCGGCGCTGCCCATCGGCGTCGTGCTGACCCTGCCGGCGACGGGGTCCGAGATGAACGCGGCCGCCGTCATCACGCGCAAGCGCACGCAGGAAAAATTCGCGTTCGTCGCGCGCACCGTGTACCCGCGGTTTGCCGTCCTCGACCCGACCCGTACCTACACGCTGCCCGCGCGCCAGGTGGGCAACGGCGTCGTCGACGCGTTCGTGCACGTGATGGAGCAATACATGACGGTCCCGGCCCAGGCCAAGGTGCAGGACCGCTTTGCGGAAGGCTTGCTGCTGACGCTCGTCGAAGACGGTCCGCAAGCACTGGCGCTGCCTGCCGACTACGACGTGCGCGCCAACCTGATGTGGACGGCCACGCTGGCCTTGAACGGCCTGATCGGCACCGGCGTGCCGCAGGACTGGTCCACGCACACGATCGGCCACGAGCTGACCGCGCTGTACGGCCTCGACCACGCGCAGACGCTGGCGATCGTACTGCCGTCGATGCTGCGCGTGCGCCGCGCGGCCAAGCGGGAGAAACTGCTGCAATATGCGGCCCGCGTGTGGGACCTCCACAGCGGCGACGAGGACGCGCGCATCGAGGCGGCCATCGCCCGCACGGAAGACTTCTTCCGTGCCATGGGCGTGGGGACAAAGCTGTCCGACTATGGCCTGGGCCGCGATGCGATCCCGGCCGTGATCGCCGCACTGGAAGCGCACGGCATGACGCGCATGGGCGAGACCGGCGAGGTCACGCTGGACGTGGCGCGCGAGGTGCTGGACGGCGCCGCCTGATCGCGGAACCATCCGCTTTACAACATGTCTATTGTCTGAAGCATCACGACAAGGCGCGTTGTGCTACACTCGCGCCTTCGCTAGGGGTCCTGGGAGTTCGCTTCCCGGGTGAGAGATACCCTTCGTACCTGATCTGGATAATGCCAGCGAAGGAAAGCGCAACGCAGTTCCCATCCTTGTTTGCCCTTCCCCCCGTTGGCTCCGGCTTTTAAGAAAAAGCAGCGCGCCCATCGCCGGCGCGCGAAAACGAGCAAACCATGAACCGTCATTTGAAGTACACCGCAGTCGCGTACGCCATCGCGCAAGCCTTCATCGCGAACGCCCATGCACAAGACACCACCCACCCCGTCGCCGAAGTCGTCGTGACGGGCAACCGCTTCATCGCCGTCGACCGCGCCAGCGTCGGCGGCTTCGGCGAAGCGTCGCTGTTCGACACCCCGGCCTCCATCATCTCCATGGGCCGCACGCAGATGCAGGACCTGTCGATCCGCTCAACGACCGAGGCGGTGCGCTTCGACGCATCCGTCGCCGACGCCTACAACGCCGTCGGCTATGCCGAGCAGTTCTCCATCCGCGGCTTCGCCCTCGACAACAACTACAGCTATCGCAAGGACGGCTTCGCGATCCCGGGCGATACGCAGATCCCGCTGGAGAACAAGGAACGCTTCGAAATCCTGAAAGGCCTCGCGGGCCTCACGGCCGGCATCGCCACGCCGGGCGGCATCGTCAACTACGTGACCAAGCGCCCGACGAATGCGCCGCTGCGCTCCGCGACCGTGGAAGTGTCCGAGCGCGGCACCCTGTACGGCACCGTCGATCTCGGCGGCCGCTTCGAGGACCGCCGTTTCGGCTACCGCATCAACGCGGCCGCCGCCGACCTGCACCCGTACGTGCGCGGCGCGAACGGCGACCGCCAGTTCGTGGCGGCCGCCTTCGACTGGCAGATCACGCCGGATGCGCTGCTGCAGCTGGACATGGATTACCAGCGCAAGGCCCAGATCACGGCGCCCGGCTTCCAGCTGATCCAGGGTACGACGCTGCCGACCGGCGTGTCGGCCAGGATGCTCCTGAACGACCAGCCGTGGACGCGCCCCGTCACGACGAAGGACAGCAACGTGGGCCTGCGCTTCGAATACAAGCTGGCGCAGGACTGGACCGCCACCGTGTCCGGCAACAAGCACTGGTTCAAGCGCGACGACTTCACCGCGTTCCCCTACGGCTGCAGCAACGAGGGCGCGGGCTATTATCCGGGCTACTGCGGCAACGGCGACTACGACGTCTACGATTACCAGAGCACGGGCGAGCGCAAGTCGCCGTGGGGCGTGCAGGCGCAGGTGCAGGGCAAGTTCGCGACCGGCGCGCTGCGCCACGCGCTCACCCTGGGCGCGTCGTATTCGGAGCGCCACGACAGCTTCGGCGACTACGTCTACGACTACGTCGGGTACAGCAATATCTGGAACCCGCTCGTGACGCCGCACGTCGCTGCCGACCGCGTAACGGGCCCCGTGTTCGAGCGCCGCAGCGACGAGGAACGCGCCGTGTTCGCGCAGGACATCGTGAGCCTGACGAACCGGCTGACCCTGCACGCGGGCCTGCGCCACGTCCAGATCAAGCGCAGCGAATTCGTCGACGACGCCACCGGCTACGTGCACGCCGACGACTCGTTCCTGCTGCCGAACGTGGGCCTCGTCTTCAGCCCCGCGCGCGACTGGAACGTGTACGCCGCGGTCAGCCACGGGCTGCAGCACGGCGGCATCGCGCCGATGCAGACGACGAACGAGAATTCGGTGCTGGCGCCGCAGCGTTCGCACCAGGTCGAGATCGGCGCCAAGGCCGCGCTGGACAATGGCCTGAACCTGTCGGCCGCGCTGTTCCAGATCCGCCAGGGCCTGGAATACACGAACGCGAACAACACGTTCGTCCGCAACGGCCGCGAAACGCACCGCGGCATCGAGCTGACCGCGCAGGGCCAAGCGACGCCGGCGCTGGACTGGAGCGTGTCGCTGATGGCGCTGAACACGCGCCAGGAAGGCACGGGCCAGGCGGGCATCGACGGCAAGCGCGTGACCGACGTCCCCGCGTTCAAGTCGACGGCATGGGTGCAGTACGCCGTCGCGGCGATCCCGGGCCTGAAGCTGGACGGCACGTGGCAGTACTCGGGCAAGAAGGCGTTCGACGTCGAGAACACCGTGTTCGTGCCGGACTACCACGTGTTCGGCGTGGGCGCGTCGTACGGCCTGAAATGGGGCACGACGAACGTCACCTTGCGTGCCCGCGCGGAGAACCTGTTCGACAAGTTCTACTGGCGTGACGTGACGCCGGCGCTGGGCGGCTATCTGCTGCCGGGCGCGCCAAGGACGTTCCGGGCGTCGGCGCAGTTCGACTTCTGAAGTCGCCTAAACACGGCGGGCGGGTGGACCGATCAGGTCCTCCACCTGCCGCACCCGCGCTTCCAGTTCCCCCGTCAGCAGCGCAAACGGAATCCCCCGCGCATCCAGCACGTCCACGAGCTGCGCATGCACGCGCTGCCTCACCTCCTCCGACTCGCGCTGCAACCCATCCGGCACCCACGGCAGATCGGGCGCCGCGACGAGCGTGAACGCGTAGTCGTGTTCCGCTTCCCAGGCAAGCAGGTCCGGCGGCACGCGGCCCCAGTAGATGCGGCTGTACACGGCCGTCATCAGCGGCGTCGTGTCGACGAACAGGAAGTCGCGCACGCGCGGGTCGCGCGCGAGCAGCTCCTCGCGGACGCGCTGCGTGCGCGCGATGCCGGGCTGGTCGTCCTCGCGCGGCACGCGCGCATTCACCTCGACGAATTCGCGCAGGTATTCCGGCACCCACAGCGTGCCGTAGCGCGCCGCCAGCGCCTGCGCCAAGGTCGACTTGCCCGTCGATTCCGCGCCCAGCAGCGCCACACGTGCCACGGTCGCCACCGTCATCGCGCGCCCTCGGCCACCGGCATGTCCGCGTCCTGCGCGGCATGGGTCCACGCGCGCAGGCCCAGCACGGCCAGCACGACGAACACGGCGTACAGGATCGCCGTCAGGTGCAGGCCTTTATAGATGTACAGGCCCACGTACAGGATGTCGACGACGATCCACGTGTGCCAGTTCTCGATCTTCTTCTTCGCCGTGAGCAGTTGGCCCAGCAGGCTGCCCGCGGTGAGGAAGCCGTCCATGTGGGGCACGTCCGTGTCCGTGCACGCCTTCAGGAACGCCGATAGCGCGAAGAAGCCGGCGGCCCAGCCGAGCAGCGACGCGAGCCGGCCCGTGTGTGACAGGCGCGTCACGGGCAGCGGCTTGCCCTCGGCGCCGCGCAGCCACTGCCACCAGCCCCAGATCGAAGCCGCGATGAACACGCCCTGCAGGCCGGCGTCGCCGTACAGGCGGGCGTCGAAGAACACGACGCCGTACGTGGCGGACGACACGATGGCGAAGAACCAGCCCCAGTGATTGCGCAGGATGGTCAGGACGACCGTCGCGACGGACAGCACGAAGCCGAGCAGTTCGAGCGGCGTGGTGGAAAAGCCCAGCAGGACCAGGGTATCGTTCATGGGCGGACAATGACAGGAGAGTCGGCGATTATGGAAGGTGGCGCGGGTTTATGCAACCCGACGGCGAGTGTCCGTTTCCGGACACCGCTGCCCGCCAGCGGGCAATGCGGCAGTCCGTCCCCAGAGCGAAACCCGGCTGGCACGGGGCTTGCAATACAGGCAGCATCACAATGCCCGCTTTGATCATGGACCAGGCCATCCCGCTCGACATCCTCCGCCGCCGCACCCGCATGCGGCTCGCCTCCACGCTCGTCGTGCTCGGGGCCCTGTGCGCCGCCGCGTGGGGCCTGAACCGCGCGCTGCGTCCGAGCGTGTCCGCGGCCGACGTCGTCGTCGCGGAGGTGCGGCGCGGGAACGTGGACAACACGGTCGGCGCGGCCGGCGTCGTCATTCCCGTGCACGAGGAAGTGGTGGCGAGTCCGGGCGCGAGCCGCGTCGCGAAGGTCCTCGCCAAGCCCGGGCAGCAGGTCCGCGCGGGCGACCTGCTGCTGGAACTGGACGACCGCGATATCCGCCTCGCGCTGGAAGCGCTGAAGGAACAGCTGGCGCAGCAGGACAACCGCATCGCGACACTCAAGCAGGAACTGGAACAGAAGCGCACGCAGATCGTGAGCAGCCTCGAGCTGCTGGAGATCGACCTGCAGGCCGCGCGCGCCACGCTGGAACGCAACGAGAAGCTGCGCTCGAGCGGCCTCGTATCCGGCGAAAACCTGCTGACGGCGCAACTGAACGTGAAGCGCACGGAGATCCAGCTGCGCCAGCAGCGCGCGCTGCTCGACGCCACGCACCGCACGACGGCCACCAATATCGCGGCGGCCGACCTGCAGAAGGCAATCCTGCAAAAGCAGATCGCACAGCAGGAACGGTTATTGGACCGCACCCGCGTGCGCGCCCCGTTCGGCGGCATGCTCACGTGGCTGCTGGAAGAAGAAGGCGCGAGCGTGGCGGCGGGCCAGCTCGTCGCGCGCGTCTCCGAATTGAACAACTACCGCGTCGAGGCCACGCTGTCCGACTTCCACGCGCGCCAGCTCGCGCCGGGACAGGCCGTGCGCGTGGAGCAGAACGGCGAGGTCATGGCCGGCACCGTCCACACGATCCTGCCCGAAATCCAGAACGGCACCATCAAGCTGCTGGTCGACCTCGCGCAACCGCGCAATCCGCACCTGCGCAACAAGATGCGCGTGGACGTCGCGGTCGTCACGGAACGCCGCGCGAATGTGCTCGTGGTCGACAGCGGCCCCGCCTTCAACGGCCGCGGCCCGCAGCCGGCATTCGTCGTGCGGGACGGCGTGGCGCGCAGGACGATCCTCGACCTGGGCGCCGGCGACGGCAAGGTCGTCGAGGTCGTGGGCGGCGCGCACGCGGGCGACCGCGTCGTCGTCTCCGACACGGCCGACTTCAAGCACCGCGACAGCATCCGCATCACGAACTGAATCCAAACGAGAGGACACCATGATCAGACTGAACCAGGTCAGCAAGACCTACCGCACCGACAAGGTGGAAACGCTGGCCCTGAAAGACATCGACCTCGTCGTCGAGCGGGGCGAATTCGTCGCGCTGATGGGCCCCAGCGGCTGCGGCAAGAGCACCCTGCTGAACCTCATCGGCCTGCTCGACCGGCCCAGCCAGGGCGCGATCGACGTGGACGGTATCCCGATCAAGCGCTACGCCGACCGCCAGCTCGCGAAGCTGCGCAACCAGACGTTCGGCTTCATTTTTCAAAGCTTCCACCTGATCCAGGACCTGCGCGTGATCGACAACGTCGAGCTGCCCCTGCTCTACCGCAGCGTGTCCGGCGGTGAGCGGCGCCGGCTCGCGCGCGAGGCGCTCGCCCGCGTGGGCCTGTCCGCGCGCATGGACCACTACCCGAACCAGCTGTCCGGCGGCCAGCAGCAGCGCGTGGCGATCGCGCGCGCCATCGTCGGCCAGCCGCACGTGCTGCTGGCGGACGAGCCGACGGGGAACCTGGACAGCCGGATGGGCGCCGAGATCATGGACATCCTGCTGAAACTGAACGCGGAAGGCACGACCATCGTGATGGTCACGCACGACGAGCGCGAGGCGTCGCAGGTCGGCCGCATCGTGCGCGTGTTCGACGGCCAGCTCGTCCAGCCGGAGCATCTCCATGCTGCGTAACTACCTGCTGACCGCCTACAAGGTCTTCATGCGCCGCAAGCTGTTCACGGCCATCAACCTCGCGTGCATCGTGCTCACGCTCGTCGTGCTGATGGTGATCAGCGCCCTGCTCGACACGGCGTTCTGGCCAACCGGCGTGGAAGGCCGGAGCGACCGCCTGCTGCAGGTGTACGGCATGCGCAGCGAGAGCGTCAACGACAAGGGCCTGCCCACCGGCCTGCGCACCGGCCTGCTGGGCTACAAGACCATCTCGCGCTACCTCATGCCGTTGCAGAGCGTGGAGCGCGTCTCGGCCATCACGACGACGAGCGAGGTCTCGGTCTACCAGGGCGACCGCGTGAGCCGGCTCGACATGCGCCGCGTCGACGCGAATTACTGGAAGATCATGCAATTCAAGCTGCTGGCCGGCCGCCTGCCGGACGAGGACGACGACCGCCTGGGCCGCATGGTGGCCGTCGTCAACGCGACGACGGCGCGCCAGCTGTTCCCCGGGGCCGCCGCGGTCGGCCAGCGCATCAGCGTGGACGGCCAGGCGTTCGAAGTCATCGGCGTCGTCGCGGACGTCATCCACATCAACGCCTACGCGGACATCTGGGCGCCGCTCGCCACATTCCCGTCGTCGAACTACCGCGACGAATACACGGGCATGTTCGCCGCACTGCTGCTGGCGCGCTCGCCGGCCGACCTGCCGCGCATCCGCGCCGACGTCGAACGCGTCGCCAGGACCATCCAGCCGGTGGGTACCCAGATCTTCGGCAAGACCACGTTCTGGGCCGACACCAAGCTCGACGTCGTCGCCCGCGCGCTGCAGGGCCGGGAAAGCTACGTCGATTCCGGCGGCAGGCGGCTGCTCCTGATGATCGCGGGCGGCATGCTCGTGTTCATGCTGCTGCCCGCGCTGAATCTCGTCAACCTGAACATGGGCCGCATCATGGAGCGCAGCGCGGAGATCGGCGTGCGCAAGGCGTTCGGCGCCACCAGCCTGCAGCTCGCGGGCCAGCTCGTCGTCGAGAACGTGCTGCTGTGCCTCGCCGGCGGCCTGCTCGGCCTGGCCTGCGCCCAGGGCGTGCTGTGGTGGCTCGAAGCGTCGCAGCTGATCCCGTACCTGGAAGTCCACCTCAACCCGACCGTGTTCGGCTGCGGCATGCTGCTCGCCTTCGTGTTCGGCCTGCTGTCCGGCGCGATCCCCGCGTGGAAGATGTCGCGCCTCGATCCCGTCCATGCCCTGAAAGGAGCCGCGTGATGCTGCGCCACCTGTTGCGACTGACCTGGAAGCGCAAATCCAGGAACCTCATGCTGAGCCTCGAGATCCTGCTCGCCTTCGTCATCGTGTTCGGCATCGCCGCGTTCGGGCTGCGCTACTGGCAGCTGTACCGCCAGCCGGTCGGTTTCGACGGTACCGACACGTGGTCCGTGCAGATGCAAATGGGCGAAGCACCGCCCAAGTCCATCGCGCCGGACGTCTACGACACGCTGCGCCGCAGCCTGCTCGAACTGCCGGAAGTGCGCGCCGTGAGCTTTGCCAGCTATGCGCCGTACACCCGCTCGACGTGGACCACGACGTTCGCGTCGCCGCAGACCGGCGCCGCCGTGCAGACCAATACCATCGAAGCGGGCGACGACCTGCCGGAGGTGCTCGGCATGCGGCTCGTGGCCGGCCGCTGGTTCAGCGCCGCCGACGACGGCCAGGACGCGCGGCCCGCGGTCGTGAACCGGCGCGTGGCGGCCGAGATGTTCCCGGGCCGGCCGGCGCTGGGCCAGCGCTACACGAGCACCGACTACGGCGTCACGCGCACCTTCCGCATCATCGGCATCGTGGACACGTTCCGCAACCAGGGCCCGCTGATGGTGCCGACGAACTTCGTCCTCATGCGGTTCACCCCGCACACGACGGAATCGCGCGTGCGCACGATCCTGCTGCGCGTCGCGCCCGGCACGCCGCGCGGCTTCGAGGCGAAGCTGAACCAGCGGCTCAAGGCGGTCCACAACGACTGGGGCTACCAGATCGCGCCGCTGCAATCGCTGCGCGCCTCGCTGCTGAAGGAGCAGCTCATTCCGCTGGCCGTGGCGGGCGTGATCGCGTCGTTCATGCTCGTCATGGTCGCCTTCGGCCTGTTCGGCGTGCTGTGGCAGAACACGACGCGCCGGATTCCCGAGATCGGCCTGCGCCGCGCGATCGGCGCGCGCGCCGCCGACATCTACCGCCAGATCGTCCTCGAACAGCTGCTGCTCGGGTCCCTGGCGATGGGCGTGGGCCTCGTGCTGCTCGTGCAGCTGCCGCTCACCGGCGCGCTGGGCGACACCTTGAACTGGTCCGTGTTCGCGGGCGCCGTGGGGCTGTCGATGGCCGTTATCTATCTGCTATCCTTGGCGTGCTCGCTCTACCCCGGCTGGCGCGCGAGCCGCCTCGATCCGGCCGCGGCACTGCACTACGAATAAAAGGCTGACATGGAACCACAACGCAGGCGGCGCGTACTGGTCGTCGACGACGACCACGCCGTCCAGGTCTCGCTGGCCCTGCTCCTCAAGCAGGCCGGCTTCGACGCGGCATGCGCGGACGGGCCGCGCGAGGCGCTGGCGCAACTCGACGCAACGCCATTCGATCTCGTTTTGCAGGACATGAATTTCTCGCTGCAGACGAGCGGCGAGGAAGGCCTCGACCTGCTCGCGCGCATCAAGGCGGCGCATCCGTCCCTGCCGGTGCTCCTGATGACGGCGTGGGGCTCGATCGCGCTGGCCGTGCGCGGCGTGAAGGCGGGCGCCGCGAACTTTTTCACCAAGCCCTGGGACAACGCCCAACTGGTCGACCTGATCGAAGCGACGCTGGATCTCGGCACGCCGCCGGCAGCAAGCAGCCGCACGCGCGCCGCGCTCGATGCGAAGTACGATTTCACGGGCATCGTCGGCGCGCACCCGAAGCTGCTGAAAGTGCTGGAGACGATCGCGCAGGTCGCGGCCACGCGCGCGCCCGTGCTGATCCTCGGCGAGAGCGGCACCGGCAAGGAACTCATCGCCGACGCCATCCACCGCAACAGCCCGCGCCGGGATGCGCCCATCGTCAAGATCAACATGGGCGCGATCACGACGTCGCTGTTCGAAAGCGAGATGTTCGGCCACGTGCGCGGCGCGTTCACGGATGCGCGCGACAATCGCAAGGGCCATATCGCCAGCGCCGACGGCGGCACGCTGTTCCTCGACGAGATCGGAGAACTGAACCGCGGCGACCAGGTCAAGCTGCTGCGCGTGCTGCAGGACCAGCGCTACCAGCCCGTCGGCGCGAGCCGCGCGGAGCAGGCCGACGTGCGCGTGATCTCGGCCACCAACCGCGAACTGGCGGAGCTCGTCGCCGCCGGCGACTTCCGCGAAGATTTGTTCTATCGCCTGAACCTGATCACGATCCGCCTGCCGCCGCTGCGCGAACGGCGCAGCGACATCCCGCTGCTGGCGCGCCATATCGTGGAGCATGTCGCCGACAGCTACGGCCTGCAAGCCGTCGCCCTCGCCCCGCAGGCGCTGGACTGGCTCGCGGCGCAGCCGTGGCCCGGCAACATCCGCCAGCTGAAGCAGACGCTGGAACGCACCCTCCTCCTGGCCGGCAAGGACGTGCTCACGCAGGCGGACTTCCTGGCGACGAGCGCCGTCGACGAAGGCGTGTCCGGCGGCCGGCTCGGCGTCGACGGCATGACGCTGGACCAGGTCGAACGCCTGATGATCGAACAGGCGCTGCGCCAGCACGCGGGCAACATCTCGCGCGTGGCGAAGGCCCTGGGCCTGTCGCGCACGGCGCTGTACCGCAGGCTGGAGCGCCACGGCCTCGCCGGCGCGGACGGCGCCGCATGATGCGGCTGCGGCCCCGTCTCGGCGTCTACATCGTGGCGCTGCACGTGCCGCTGTTCGGCTGCGCCACCCTGCTGCTGCCGGCGCGGCCGTTGCTGTTCGTCGGCGCGGAAGGCCTGCTGCTCGCGAGCCTGGCACTGGGCTGGCGGCTCGTGCGCCAGGCGCTGGAACCGCTCGGCTACACGCGCCGCTTCCATGAGTTGCTGCAGGACCAGCACTACGCCAACCGCCTGGCCGCCCCCGTGTCGCGCGAGCTGGACGACCTCGTGGACACGTTCAACACGATGCTCGCCGCGCTGCACCGCGAACGGCTTGCGATCGGCGAGCAGCAGGGCTTCCTCGACCGCCTGCTGGAAGCGACGCCGGTCGCGGTCCTCGTGTTCGACTTCGACGGCGCGATCAGCCTCGTGAACGCGAGCGCGGGCGAACTGCTCGGCCTGGACCGGCCCGAGGGCAAGCGCTTGTCCGCCTGGGCCGACGGCGCCGCCGGATTCGCGCAACGCCTCGACGCGCGCGGGCGCGCGCGGAGCCGCCAGCTCGCCGCGCAGCTGGATGCCCTGCCGCTGGGCGAATCGCGCCTGCTGACGGACCCGGACGGCCGCCGCTACCGCGCGCAACGCGGCCAGTTCTACGACCGCGGCTTCGCGCGCCACTTCATCATGGTCGAGGAACTGACGGCGGAGCTGGAAGACTCGGAGCGCGCGACCTACGCACGCCTGATCCGCGTGCTGGCGCATGAAGTCAACAACACGGTGGCCGCGACGGGCTCCGTGCTCGACTCGCTGCTGTACTACCGCGGCCAGCTGCACGAACGGGACGCGGGCGACTTCGCGACGGCCATCGTCGCCGTCAAACGGCGCAATGCGAGCCTCGGCGAATTCATCGACCGCTTCACGAAGGTCGTCAAGATGCCGCCGCCGGAACCGCGCCCGACGGATCTGAAAGCGGTCGTCGACGACATCCTGTGGCTGAACCGCGAACAATGCAGCAGCCGCGGCATCGCGCTGGGCTGGCACCGCTGCGATGCCGTCGCGCCGCTCGCGCTGGATGCGCAGCTGATCGAGCAGGCCCTCATGAACATCGTCAAGAATGCGATGGAAGCGATCGAGGCGGCCAGTCAATCGAGCGGCGCGATCAGGCTGGAGCTGGCGGACGAAGGCCGGAGAGTCAGGCTCTCGGTCGTCGATTCCGGCGACCTGCTGGCCACCGGACCGGCGCGGCCGCTGTTCACGCCGTTCTTCACGACGCGCAAAGGCGGCCAGGGGATCGGGTTGATGTTCGTGCGCGAGGTGCTGCAGCGGCACGGGTGCACGTATTCGCTGGCGCCGGGGGCGCCGGGAGAGACGCGGTTCGACATCTGGTTCCCGGCGCCGTGACGCATTACCCCTTCGGGTACTTGATCGTCATTTCCTTCAGCAGGTTGTCCGCATGGTCGACCTCCTTCATCACCCACAGCATGTAGCGGATGTCGACGTGGATCGCACGCGTGATCACCGGATCGAAGTACCAGTCCTTCGTGATCGACTCGTAGGTCGAATCGAAGTTCAGGCCGACCAGTTCCCCGCGCTTGTTCATCACGGCGGAGCCGGAATTGCCGCCCGTCGTGTCGGCGCTCGACAGGAAGTTCACCGGCACCGTGCCCAGCGCCGGATCCCGGAACTGGCCGTAGCGCTTGTCGCGGATTGCCTGCAGCAGCGAATTCGGCGCGTCGAACGGCGCCTTGCCCGTCTGCTTTTCGAGGATGCCTTCGACGGTGGTGAACGGACCCTTGACGATGCCGTCGCGCGGGCTGTACGGCGCCACGGTGCCGTAGGTCACGCGCAAGGTGCCGTTCGCGTCCGGGTAGACCGGCTTGCCCTGCGACTTCTTCCAGGCCACGACGGCGTCCATGTACAGCGGGACGACGCGTTCCAGGTTGCCGTCGACTTCCTTGCGGCGCTCTTCCAGCGCGACGCCGGCGTCGTGCAGGTGCACGGCCAGCTGGATGAACGGGTCGCTCGATTTGCGGAACGCGTCCGCGTCCTTGCCGATCCACGCCAGGCGCTTCGCCGTGTCGCCCAGCTCCGTGCCCTTGTACAGCGGCGCCAGCGCGTTCTGCGCGGGCAGCAGCCCGTCCAGCCCGTGCGGCCGCACCTTCGTGTCGATCTTGCCGTAGCGGACCAGCGCGGCCTGCCAGCGGGCCTGGTCGACGCTGGGCACGAACGATTGCTCGAGGCGGGCCAGGCGCGCCTTGATGAACGAGACGTCGCGCTCCTGGAAGCCCGCTTCGCGCTGCGCGTCCGGCCTCTGGTGTTCCAGCGCCAGGCGGTACAGGGTGCGCGCGCTCTTCAGCAGGTCGCTGTGCGTGGCTTCCGCCCATGCGGTCTCGTGCTGTGTCGTCGCCATGTCGGCGGCGATGGCGGCGTCGAGGTCGGCCAGCAGGTTCTTCGGTCCAGTGCCGTGCTGCTTGTACCACGTGCGGAATTGAGCGTCCTGCGCGTCCTTGATGGCAGCGATGTCCTTGCGCGCGAAGCCGTCCAGCAGGCCGCGCGTCTTTTTCAGCACGTTGTTCAGGCTCTTCGCCACGCTCGCGTAGCGCACCGTGTAGTCCGGGTTGCCCATCGTGGCGGCCGCGATCACCGAGAGGTCGGCCGTGATCGATGCCACCTTGGCCGGATAGTCGACGTCGCGCGCGAAGCGGATCTCGGCCGGCAGCTTGTAGCGGCTCGTGCGGCCCGGGTAGCCGGCCAGCAGGATCGGGTCGCCCGCCTTCAACCCTTCGGCCGAGACGACGAGGAAGCTCTTCGATTTATAGGGCACGTTGTCCGGCGACGGATCGGCCGGGCGGCCATCCTTGCCGACGTACGCGCGCAGGAAGGAAAAGTCGCCGACGTGGCGCGGGAATTCGTAGTTGTCGATGTCGCCGCCGAAGTCGCCCACGCTGTTCGCGGGCGCGTAGACGAGGCGCACGTCGCGGATCAGCAGCTGCTTGATGCGGTAGTACTCGCCGCCGCGGTTGAACGCGGGGACCGCGCAGCGGTAGGCCTTGTCGCTCTCGCACTCCGCGATCAGCGCCTTGATGCGCGCCGCGACCTGCTCGTGGCGCTCCTTGCCCGACACGCCGGCACCGAGGCCCTTCAGGACGCGGTCCGTCACGTTCTCGACCTTCTCCGTCACGTAGACGACCGTGTTCGGCCCGCCCGGCAGTTCCTCCGCGCGCGTCTTCGCGAGGAAGCCGTTGGCGATGTAATTGTGTTCCGGGGTCGAATTGCGCTGGATCGCGCCGTAGCCGCAGTGGTGGTTCGTGACGACGAGACCGTCCGGCGACACGAACGACGCCGAACAGCCCGGCGTCGCCACGATGGCGCTCATCGGGTGTTTCGACAGGTCGGCGAGACGCTCGGCCGGGATCGTGATGCCGATGCGTTTCAGCTCGGATTTCAGCTGCGGCAGCTGGTGCGGCTGCCACTGGCCCTCGTCGGCGAGCGCCCCGGCGCTCGCCCCCAGCAGGGCGACGGGAAGGACGACGGATTTGAACAAGACAAACCTCGCGAAAAAAAGCAACCACGAGTATATCGCCAGGCCGTCTTGTTTCGGAAACAAAATTGTCAGGATTCGTTCTGAAAGAGTATGTACAGACCCCATAACGGCGTCGTGCGGACGCCACATCCCGCAATTTCGTCGATCAGGCGTATTTACGTTTGCGTCGTCGCAGCACCGCCGCCATCCCCGCCAGCGCGGCCGCGCACAACGCCGGCGACGCGGGTTCCGGCAGGCCGACGCGCACCTCGTCCAGCGCGGGCGCGCTGTAGCCCGCCTGCCGGTTCGCGGTCGAGAAGGCGAAGTAGCGCACCTCGTCGAAGCCGTTCCCGTCGACGAGTCCCAGGATCGCGCCGCGCGGAGAACTGAAGTTGCCGCTGCCGGTGCGCTGGCCATCCGCATACGTGGCCCAGTAGCCGTTCAGGGACTGGTAGCCGCTGCCGGCCGCGAACTCGATCCGGTAGAAATCCGCGCCGTCCGCGCGCCGCACGCTGATGTACGCGTTCGTGCCGGACGTGGCGAAGTAGTTGCCGGAGAACGCGGGGCTCAGTTCCGAGACGGCGTCATAGCAGTCCACACCGGCGTAGCCGCAGCCGTTGTTGGCGCCGTAGCCGCTTGCGTGGAACAGCAGGCCGTCCTCGACCCAGTCGTTGGCGAGCGCCGTGTTCAGGTCGAAGTGCGCCGCGTTGGTGACGGTGCCGACGGCCGTGCCGGCACCGAGGGTCTGCAGCACGGCGGCGCCGGCCCATTGCGCGACCAGGGTTAGAGCGGCTGCACACAGCAGGCGGTTCTTGACATGCATGGTCGTCTCCATCATGGCGTGGGAATCAGGTCGAGCGCGTCGTAGCTGTAGCCGGGGCTCAGGAAGCGGATGCCGCTGGAGCCGCTGATCGCCGTCAGCGTCAGCACGTTCTGGCCCACGACCAGTTCGGTGGCCGGGATGTCGAACGTATACATCGTGTTGTTGCCGCGGTAGGTGCCGACCGTCAGCGTGCGCGACGACGGCTGCGTGGACGCCGGCGGATTCGCCGAGACCCAGCCGTTGACCTGCGTCTTGGGCCGTCCGCCCGCGAAGGCGTCCGTGATGCCGACGCGCAGCCGCAGCGGCACGATCTGGCTCGCGCGCAGGTTGAAGCGCACGGTCAGCGTGCCGTTCACGTCCTTCCACTGGTACGCGGGGAAGCCCGTGGCCGGTGTCGACGTGCCGACCACGTAATCGCCCGGCGTCCACGGCGCCATGCGCACGTCGGACGGGTGCATGGTCGTGACCTTGCCGCCGTTGATGAATTCCGCCGGCGTGCCGTCCCACTCGCCGATGCGCCAGAGCGCGGCCGCGCCGCCCGGATCGCCCGTCACGGCGACGGTGCCCGCGTCCGTCGTGGCGCCCGCGCCGACCGTCACCGTGCGCGTGTCGACCGCCAGCTCGTTCTTGTAGACCTTCATCGTATAGGTCCCGGGGATCATGCCGGTGCTGGCGAAATGGCCGTCCGTGGCATCGGCCGCCGTCCAGTACTGGGCCGTCGCATTCGCGAAGCCGACCGTGTAGGCGAAGCGCGGATCGCGGCCCGTGATGGCCGCCCCGCTCACCCCACCGCGTGCTTCCGGCCCCACCCAGCCCGTGAGGCCGAGGGTGCCGAGCCAGGACGTGTCCACCGGTGCCGGTGCGGCGCCGTCGTTGAACACCATCGTGTACGTGTTGAGGACTTTCGTGCGCAGCGGCTCCGTCTGGCCCTCGCCGTAGTTGATGATGTAGGTGATCTCCTGGTTCGTGGCCGTGGCCTGGTTCAGCAGGCTGCGGTAGAACGGGCCGCCCGAATTGCCCTCATTGTTGTCGCGGACGATCCACAGGCCGACGTTGGTCCCCGTCGCGCCGATGAATTGCCAGTCCTTCAGGCGCATGTTCGAGTAGTGCTTGGAGCGCGTCTCGCCGTTCGGCATGCCGAAGACGTCGCTCGCTTCGATCGCCCCGCTGGTGCCGCGCAGGTCGGACGGCGCCGGGCCGTTGGGCAGCCGCGCGATCGGCACGCGCACGATGAAGCGCGCGAGATTCAGCGTGTCGGGCTCGCTCGTGAAATACGTCCCCATATAGATCTTCGCCTCGCCGCGGCGCGCGATGTAGTAGTGCGTGAGGCCGCCCGCCTGCACGGTCACCTTGACGACGTCGCTGCCGATCGTCTGCGCGTTCACGTCCACCGCGGAGATGCCCTTGTACAGGTAGTCGAAGCCGGAATTGACCTGCGTGCCGCGGCCCTGGTCCTGGTACTCGACGCCGTTGTAGACCAGCGACGCGATGTCGCCGGCCGACTGCGTGCTGACGCCGTTGTCCAGGCGCCGCACCTTGAAGACGAGGCCCGCGCCCGTGTCGATCGTGTAGAAACTGGCATCCTGCGTGAGGCCGAACGCGGATACCGTGGCGACGGTCGCCAGCGACTTGGTGGCGCCGGCGCTTGCAGTGTTGTTGTCGCTGCAGCCTGCGGCCAGCAGGCATAACGTTGAGGCGAAGGCGGTCCTGCGCATGAACATGTGCATCGTCTGTCTCCTGTTTGTCGGTTTGTCGGGACGTCAGTCCCGATTGTCAAATATGTACGCACCCGGGTTTGCACATCAGTATTGACGGGCTGCGCGCGGCGGGTCAACGGGGTGGAATGCTTGCCACGCAAAGAATCACGCGCTTGAGCGGAGGCCAGCAGATGCAGATAGAATGGCGGGTCCGGCGCTGTCCGGAGCTTCTCGCCGACCATCATCATGTCCAGCCTTCTCGCCCCCGTTTCCGCCCTCCTCCGCCGCCTGTCGATCGACACCTTCACCATCCTGCTGCTGTGCACCGTCGCCCTCGCGAGCGTGCTGCCGTGCGCGGGCGAGACGGCCGTCGTCCTCGGCAAGGTCACCACCGTCGCCATCGGCTTGTTGTTCTTCCTGCACGGCGCAAAGCTGTCGCGCGAAGCGATCGTCGCCGGCATGACGCACTGGCGCCTGCACCTGCTGGTGCTTGCGTCGACCTTCGTCATGTTCCCGCTGCTGGGTCTCGCCATGAAGCCGCTGGCGGGCAGCGTCGTCACGCCCGAGCTGTACGTGGGCATCCTGTTCCTGTGCACCCTGCCCTCCACCGTGCAGTCGTCGATCGCGTTCACGTCGATGGCGCGCGGGAACGTGGCGGCGGCCGTGTGCAGCGCGTCGGCGTCGAACTTCGTCGGCATCTTCGTCACGCCGCTGCTCGTGTCGACGCTGATCGTGCAGGGCGCGGCGGGCGGCTCGTCGCTGGACGCGGTGATCACCATCGTCGAACAGCTGCTGCTGCCTTTCCTGGCCGGGCAATTCCTGCGTCCGTGGATCGGCAAATGGGTGGACAGCCACAAGCCGATGCTGAAGATCGTCGACCAGGGCTCGATCCTGCTGGTGGTCTACACGGCGTTTTCCGAATCCGTCAACGAAGGCCTGTGGCACAAGCTGTCGGGGGAATCGCTCGTTGCGCTCGTCGTCATCAGCTGCGTGAT
This sequence comes from Massilia sp. Masssp94, assembly GCF_059491305.1. Classification (NCBI taxonomy): domain Bacteria; kingdom Pseudomonadati; phylum Pseudomonadota; class Betaproteobacteria; order Burkholderiales; family Oxalobacteraceae; genus Massilia; species Massilia sp. Masssp94. The sequence continues at coordinate 5,081,785 of NZ_CP168501.1, read as the reverse complement.
GCTGGCGATCGCGCTGGGCCTCGCCACGTGGACGAGCCGGCGCCTCGGCTTCAGCCGCGAGGACGAGATCACCATCGTGTTCTGCGGCTCCAAAAAGAGTCTGGCCAGCGGCGTGCCGATGGCCAAGGTGCTGTTCGCACCGAGCGCGCTGGGCATGGTCATCCTGCCCGTAATGCTGTTCCACCAGATCCAGCTGATGGTCTGCGCGGTCCTCGCCCAGAAGTGGGGCCGCGAACAACGTTAACACCAGGGTCAGAGCCCGATTATTGGAAATGTCTTTTAGGTTGTTGCCAAAATCCGGGCTCTGACCCCGGTTTTATTTGGCCAGCGCCAGGCCGCCCCACCACACTTCGGGGAGCGCGGCGGCGAGCATCATGCCGGGGCCCAGCGCCGTGATGAGCCAGCGCCGGCGCGGCGGCAGCCAGGCCGTGCGCGGATCATGCAGGCTCGCGCGGATGTCGCGCCAGCTGAAGCTTGCCAGCGCCGCCATCCCGAGCGCGAACAGCATCCACAGCGCCGACTCGTTCAACAGTGCGGCGAAGTCCTCATCCAGATAAGCGAGCGCCGGCAGCGCGAGGCTCGCGCTGCCCAGCAGTTCGGCCGTCGCGACGACGGCCGCGCGGCCGCGGCGGCGGAAGTCGTGGCGCAGCATCCAGGCCGACAGCGCCACGTCGCCCGCCAGGTACAGCGCGCTCCATGCAGGCATGGTGTTACTCCTGCGCGGTGAGCTGGTCCGCGTGCCAGCCGCCGCCCAGCGACTGGATCAGCGCCACGGCCGTCGTCTGCCGGTTGCCCTGCGTCTGCACGAGCGCGCGGCGCGCGTTCAGCGCCGTCACCTGGGCCTGCACCACTTCCGAATAACTCACCTGGCCGGCCTTGTAGCGGTTCAGCACCTGCTCCTCGACCTTGTCCGCCGCTTCCGATGCCTGGCGCTGCAGGTCCTGCTGCTGCGCCAGCACGCGCGTGGCGTTCAACTGGTCCTCGACGTCGGCGAAGGCGTCCAGCACCGTCTGGCGGTAGCGCGCGACGGCCTGCTCGCGCGCCGCGTCGGCGCCCTGCACCGCCGCGCGGTTGGCGCCGCCGTTGAAGATCGTCTCGGTGGCCGACAGGCCCAGTGCCCACGCCATGCTCGATGCCTTGAACAGGTCGCCGATGGCGCTGGCGGACGGGCCGTACGATGCCGTCAGGCCGATCTGCGGGAAGTAGGCGGCGCGCACGATGCCGATCTGCGCGTTGGCCGCGGCCACGGCGCGTTCGGACGCGGCGATGTCGGGGCGGCGCTCCAGCAAGGTGGACGGCACGCCGACCGGCACGTCCGGCACGGTTACGCTCCACGGCGCCGGCGCCAGCGCGAAATCGGCCGGCGCCTTGCCGACGAGGACCGCGATCGCGTGCTCCAGCTGCGCGCGCTGGCGGGCCAGCGTGAGGTCGTCGCTCTGCGCGCTGGCGAGCTGGGTCCGGGCCTGGTAGACGTCCGAGTGCGGCACGATGCCCACGTCGAAGCGGTTCTGCGTGATCTTCAGCACGCGCTGGTAGCCTTCGATGGTGGTGGCCAGCAGCGCGCGCTGGGCGTCGACGGAGCGCAGCGAAAAATAGTCGGCCGCCAGTTCGCCCTGCGCGGACAGGCGTGCGGACGCCAGGTCGGCCGCGCTGGCCTGGGCATTGGCCTGCGCCGCCGAGACGCCCGCGCGCAGGCGCCCCCACACGTCCGGTTCCCAGCTCGATCCGATGTTCAGGCGGAAGCTGTTCGAGGTGCGGCCGTTGTTGTTGTTGTTGTCGTTCGACCCGCTGCCCCCGCCGCTGCCGTTCCGGTTCGCGCCGCCGGTCAGCGTCACGGTCGGGAACAGCGACGCGCGCTGCTGCGCGACGAGCGCGCGCGCCTGGCTGTACGCGGCCACGGCCGCCGCCACGTTCTGGTTGCTGACCTCGACCTGGCGCACGAGGCCATCGAGCACGGGGTCGTTGAATAGTGTCCACCACGGCCCCCGGTCGAGCGCATCCGCGGGAGCGGCCGGCGCCCATCCATGAAGTTCCTTGAACGCGGCCGGTTGCGGCGTCGCCGGCCGCTCGTACGTGGGCGCGAGCGCGCAGCCGGACAGCACGGCGGCGGCGAGCAAGGCGGAGATCAGCGGACGAAAGGTGGTAGATCGCATGGTTCGGTTCATGGCTGGGAAATCGTGGGCTGGTCCTCCAGCGGATGGCGGACCAGGTGGTGCTCGTCCGCGTTGCGGCGGCGGAGCTTGTCGAGGTAGACGTAGACGACGGGCGTGGTCAGCAGCGTCAGGAGCTGGCTCGCGACCAGGCCGCCGATGATGGCGATACCCAGCGGCTGGCGCAGCTCGGAGCCCTCGCCGAAGCCGATCGCCAGCGGCAGCGCGCCCAGCGCCGCCGCCAGGGTCGTCATCAGGATCGGACGGAAGCGCAGCAGGCACGCCTCGCGCACGGCCTCAGTGGCCGACAGGCCGCGCGCGCGCTCCGCTTCCAGCGCGAAGTCGATGATCAGGATCGCGTTCTTCTTCACGATGCCGATCAGGAGGAACACGCCGATCAGCGCGATGATGGAAAACTCCATGTGGAACAGCAGCAGCGCCAGCACGGCGCCCACGCCGGCCGACGGCAACGTCGACAGCACCGTGACCGGATGCACGAGGCTTTCGTACAGGATGCCGAGGACGATGTAGATGACGACGATGGCGGCGAGGATCAGCAGCGGCTGCTGCTGGTTCGATTCCTGCGCCTGCTTGGCCTGGCCCTGGAAACTGCCGCGCACGTTGGTCGGCATGCCGATGTCAGCCTCCGCCTGCTTGACCGCCTGCTGCGCTTCCGACAGCGAAAAGCCCTGCGCGAGGTTGAACGAGATCGTCGTCGCCAGCTCGCCGTCCTGGTGGTTGACGGAGCTCGGCGTCGAGCGCTCCGCGAAGTGGGCGATGGCGGACAGCGGCACCATCGTCGTGGCACTCGACGACAGGGCCGAGCCGCCGGACGGATCGCGCGCGGCCGTCAGGTTCGCGGGCGCAGCGGGTGTGCCGGCGGCGGTCGTGGGCGCGTTCTTGGCCGGCACGTACACGTCGTCCAGCGCGGCCGGCGAGCGCGCGTACTGCTGCGCCACGCCCATGATCACGTGGTACTGGTTCAATTCGTCGTAGATGTTGGCGACCTGGCGCTGGCCGAACGCGTTGTACAGGGCGTTATCGATGTCCTTCGCGCTGATGCCGAGGCGCGCGGCCGTCTGCTTGTCGATGTCGACATAGGTCTCGACGCCGTTGTCCGCCTGGTCGGTGTCGACGTCGGTCAGCGCCTTCTGCCCCTTCATCGCGTCCGCCAGCTTCGTCGCCCACGTTTTCAGGTCGGCGCGGTTGTCGCTCTTCAGGGTGTACTGGTACGTGGAGTTGGACTGGCGCCCGCCCATGCGCAGGTCCTGCACGGGGTTCAGGAACAGCTGTACGCCCGTCACCTGCGCGAGCTTCGGACGCAGGCGCGCGATCACGGCCTGGCCGCTCTCGCCCTTGGCGCGTTCGTCGGCCGGCTTCAGGTTCAGGAACATGAAGCCGCCGCCCGCGCGCGAGCCGCCCGTGAAGCCGACGACGGTGTCCACGGCGGGATCGCTCTTGATGATGTTCACGAGCTGGCGCAGCTTGCCCTGCATGGCCTGGAACGAGATGCTCTGGTCCGCGCGCAGGCCGCCGTTGACCTGGCCCGTGTCCTGCTGCGGGAAGAAGCCTTTGGGTGCGGCCGAGAACAGGTACACGTTCAGGCCGACGACGAACACGAGGATCAGCATCACGAGCGCCTTCATGTCGAGCGCCCAGTCGAGCGCGTGCTCGTACGACTTCAGCACGCCGTCGAAGGCCCGCTCGGCCCAGCGCGCGAGGCGGCCCTGCTTGCGGCCCGCGTGGTCGTGCAGCTTCTGGCCCGGTTTCAGCAGCATCGCGCACAGCATCGGCGTCGTCGTCAGCGAGATGACGAGCGAGATCATCACGGCGGCCGACAGCGTGACGGCGAATTCGCGGAACAGCCGGCCCACCTGGCCGCCCATGAACAGCAGCGGGATGAACACGGCCACGAGCGACAGGCTGATGGACAGCACGGTAAAACCCACTTCCTGCGCGCCCAGCAGCGCCGCCTTCATGCGGTCCATGCCCTGCTCCACGTGGCGGCTCGTGTTTTCCAGCACGACGATGGCGTCGTCGACGACGAATCCCGTCGCCACCGTGAGCGCCATCAGCGACAGGTTGTTCAGGGAGAAGCCCAGCAGGTACATCACGCCGAAGGTGCCCAGCAGCGAGACGACGGTCGCCACGGCCGGCACGACGGTCGCGCGGACGCTGCGCAGGAACACGGAGACCACGAGCACGACGAGCAGGATCGAGATCATGAGGGTCATCTCGATCTCGTGCAGCGACGCGCGGATGGAATGGGTGCGGTCCGACGCGACCTGCATGCGCACGTCCTGCGGCAACTGGGCCTGCAGCTGCGGCAGCAGCGCGCGCACGCCGTCCACGGTCTCGATGACGTTGGCGCCCGGCTGGCTCGTCACCAGCACGATCACGGCGGGTTCGCCGTTGAACAGGCCCAGCGTGTTGATGTTCTCGACGCCGTCCCACACCGTGGCGACGTCCTGCAGCCGGATGGCGGAACCGTTGCGCCATGCGACGACGAGGCCCTTGTAGTCGGCCGCCGTGCGGCCATTGGTCGGCGTGTTCGCCTGCGAATAGATCTGCAGGCGCATGCCCTGCCCTTCCAGCGCGCCCTTCGGCCGGTTGGCGTTCGTCGCCTGGATGGCGGCGCGCACGTCCTCGGTCGACAGGCCGTACTGGTTCAACTGGTACGGGTTCAGGTCGACGCGCACGGCCGGCAGCGAGCCGCCGCCGATCTCCACGTCGCCCACGCCCTTCACCTGCGCGAGCTTTTGCTGCACGACGTTCGACACGTCGTCGTAGATCTGGCCGGGCGAACGCGTCTTCGACGTCAGCGCCAGGATGATCACGGGCGCGTCGGACGGATTGGCCTTGCGGTACGTCGGATTGCTGCGCAGGGTGGCCGGCAGGTCGGCGCGCGCCGCGTTGATCGCGGCCTGCACTTCGCGCGCGGCGGAGTCGATCTGGCGCGTGAGGTCGAACTGCAGGTTGATGCGGGTGGAGCCGTTGCCGCTGCTGGACGTCATCTCGTTGACGCCCGCGATCACGCCCAGCCGCCGTTCCAGCGGCGTGGCGACCGACGTCGCCATCGTGTCCGGACTGCCGCCCGGCAGGTTGGCCGACACGGAGATCGCCGGGAAGTCGACCTGCGGCAGCGGCGACACGGGCAGCACGAAGAACGCGCCGATGCCCGCCAGCGCGATGCCGATGGTCAGCAGCACCGTCGCGATGGGCCGCTTGATGAACGGCTGCGAGAGACTCATGCGCCCGCTCCGCCGGGTTTCACCGCGCCGCCGGGTTTAGCGGGCTCCGCGCCGCTCCAGCGCCGCGCGAGGCGGTCGAACGCGAGATAGATGACGGGCGTCGTAAACAGCGTGAGCAGCTGGCTGACGATCAGGCCGCCGAAGATCGCGAGGCCCAGCGGCCGGCGCAGCTCGGCGCCCTCGCCCCAGCCGAACATCAGCGGGATGGCGGCGAACAGCGCGGCCAGCGTCGTCATGATGATCGGACGGAAGCGCAGCATCGCGGCCTGGTGGATCGCCGTCCGCGGGTCCTTGCCCTCGTCGCGCTCGGCCTCGATGGCGAAGTCGATCATCATGATCGCGTTCTTCTTCACGATACCGATGAGCAGGATGATGCCGATGATGCCGATGACGCCGAGGCCCTGCCCGGTGATCCCCAGCGCCAGCAGCGCGCCGACGCCGGCCGACGGCAGGGTCGACAGGATGGTCAGCGGGTGGATGTAGCTCTCGTACAGCACCCCCAGCACGATGTACACGCAGACGACGGCCGCGAGGATCAGCCACAGCTGGTTCGACAGCGACGCCTGGTACGCGCCGGACGCGCCGAGGAACGTCATGGTCACGGAGCCCGGCAGGCCGATCTCCTGCGCGACTTCCTTGATCGCGGCGACGGCGGTGCCCAGCTTGATGCCGGACGCGGTGTCGAAGCCGATCGTCGTCGCCGGGTATTGCGCCACGTGCGTGATCTGCAGCGGCGCGGCCTGTTCCGTGATGGAGGCGATCGCGGACAGCGGCGTCGGCGCGCCGGAGCCCGTGCGCAGCTGCAGGTCCGACAGCGCGTCGAGCGACATCTTGTCGTCCTGCTGCGCCTCCAGGATCACGCGGTACTGGTTCGTCTCCGTGAAGATGGTCGACACGATGCGCTGGCCGAACGCGCTGTACAACGCGTCGTCGACATTCGACGCCGTCACGGACAGGCGCGACGCGCTGTCGCGATCGATGTTGACGTAGGCGGCTGCGCCGGTGGCGCCCGCATCCGTGACGACGTTCGCCAGCTCCTTGCGGCGCGCCATCGCCGCCACCATCCTGTGGGCCCACTCCGTCACCGTCTTCGTGTCCGCGCCTTCGATCGACAGGCGGTATTGCGTCGGTCCCGTCTCGGCGTCGATGGTGAGGTCCTGGGTCGGCTGCAGGTACAGCGTGACGCCGGCGACGTTCTGTGCCACGCGGCGGCGCAGGCGCTCCATGATGTCCTGCTGGTCGCCGTGCTTCGCCTTCAGGTTGATCAGCATGGTGCCCGTGTGGAGCATCGTGTTGTTGGCGGCATCCACGCCCACGGTCGACGCGAGCGATTCGACGTCCGGGTCGGCCAGGATCTCGCGCGCGGCGGCCTGCTGCATCCCGGCCATCGAACTGTACGAGATTGCCTGGCGCGCTTCCACGCGCGCCTGCAGCTGGCCCGTGTCCTGCGTGGGGAACAGGCTTTTCGGGATGAACGTCCACAGGATCGCCGTCAGCACGAGCGTTCCCAGCGCGACGAGCAGGGTCAGGCCCTGGCGTGCGAGGACCCAGTTCAGGCCGCGGTCGTAGTGGCCGACGGTCCAGTCGAAGAACGACTGGAACTTGCGGGCGAATGGGGTTTCGTGCGACTTGTCGTGCTGCTTGAGCCAGCGGGCCGACATCATCGGCACGAGCGTCAGCGATACGACGGCCGAGATCAGGATCGTGATCGCGAGCGACACGGCGAATTCGCGGAACAGCCGGCCCACGACGTCGCCCATGAACAGCAGCGGGATCAGCACGGCGATCAGCGACACGGTCAGCGAAATGATGGTGAAGCCGATCTGCGTGGCGCCCTTCAGCGCGGCGTCCATCGGCCTCTCGCCTTCCTCGATGTAGCGCGAGATGTTCTCGATCATGACGATGGCGTCGTCGACGACGAAGCCCGTTGCGATCGTCAGCGCCATCAGCGACAGGTTGTTCAGGCTGTACCCGAGCAGGTACATGATGCCGAACGTGCCGACCAGCGAGATGGGCACGGCGAGGCTCGCGATCACGGTGGCGCGGATGCTGTGCAGGAACGCGAAGATCACGAGCACGACGAGGACGACGGCCAGCACGAGCTCGATCTGCACGTGTTCGACGGAGGCGCGGATGCCGTTCGTGCGGTCCGACAGCACGTCCATGTGGATGCTCTGCGGCAGGCTGGCCTGCAGCTCGGGCAGGCGCTGCTTGATGGCATCCACGGTGGCGATCACGTTGGCGCCCGGCTGGCGCTGCACGTTCAGGATGATCGCGGGCTTCATGTTCGCCCACGCACCGAGCTTGACGTTCTCCGCGCTGTCGACGACCTTCGCCACGTCGCCCAGGCGCACCGGCGCGCCGTTCCTGTACGCGACGATCAGGTTCGTGTAGTCGGGCACCGTCACCAGCTGGTCGTTGGCGTTGATGGTGTAGGCGCGCAGCGGGCCGTCGAAACTGCCCTTGGCGCTGTTGGCGTTCGCGTTCGTGATCGCGGTGCGCAGCGTGTCGAGGCCGAGGCCGTTGGCGGCGAGCGCCTCCGTGTTGGCCTGGATGCGCACGGCCGGACGCTGGCCGCCCTGCAGGGTGACGAGGCCCACGCCCGTCACCTGGCTGATCTTCAGCGCGAGGCGCGTGTTGACGAGGTTCTGCACCTCCGTCAGCGGCATCGAATCGGACGTGATGGCGAGCGTCAGCACGGGCGCGTCGGCCGGGTTGACCTTCGCGTAGACGGGCGGCGCCGGCAGGTCGGTCGGCAGCAGCGAGCCGCCGGCATTGATCGCGGCCTGGACTTCCTGCTCGGCCACGTCGAGCGTCTGGCCCAGGGTGAACTGCAAGGTGATCACGGAGACGCCGGCCGCGCTGTTGGAACTCATGCGCGCCAGGCCCGACATCTGGCCGAACTGGCGTTCCAGCGGCGCCGTCACGGTGCGCGCCATCACTTCCGGACTCGCGCCCGGGTACAGCGTCTGCACCTGGATGGTCGGGAAGTCGACCTGCGGCAGCGCGGACAACGGCAGGAATTTATAGCCGACGAGGCCAGCCAGCACGATCGCCAGCATCAGCAGCGACGTGGCGACGGGGCGGCGGATGAAGGGGGCGGATGGGCTCATCGAACCGCTCCGTTGCACGCGAGACCGTCGCCCCGGCGCAGGCCGGGGCCCAATTTCGTCGAGCCGACGGGACGCATGCAGAGATTGGGTTCCCGCCTGCGCGGGAACGACGTGCATAAGTCACGGGTTCCGGCAAACTGCATCATTGCGCCGCCCCTTCCTGCTGGCGGCGGCGGTGCTGGCCGCCCTGGCCCTGCTTCGCGCCGGCGGCACCGGCACCGCGCGCCGGATGCTCGCCCGGCAGCGTCACCTTCGCGCCATCCTTCAGGCGGTCGGCGCCTTCCGTGATGACGGTCTCGCCGCCTTTCAAACCGCTCGTGATCTCGACGCGCTCGGCGTCTTCCTCGCCCCGCTTCACGTTCGTCAGCGCGACGGTGCGGGTCTGCGGATTCAGCACGTAGACGTAGTCGCCGTTGGCGCCGTGGCGCAATGCCGTCACCGGCACCGTGATCGCGTTCTTGATGACGTTCACCTGCAGGCGCACGTTCACGAACTGGTTGGGGAACAGTTTCGACGCTTCGTTGCCGAAGCGGGCCTTGGCCTTGACGGTGCCGGTCGAGGTGTCGACCTGGTTGTCCAGCGCCATGAAGCGGCCCTGCGCCAGCTCGCGCGTGCGGGTGCGATCCAGCGCCGTCGCGGGCAGCGTGGCGTTCGCGTTGATGCGCTCCTGGATCGCGGGCAGGTGGTCCTGCGGCACGGCGAATTCGACGTCGATCGGCGATTGCTGGGTGATGACGGCGATGCCGTTCGCGTCGCTGCTGGCCACCAGGTTGCCGATGTCCACCGTGCGCAGGCCCACGCGGCCGGCGATCGGGGCGCGCACCTGCGTGTAGCCGAGGTTGATCTGGGCGATGCCTTCGGCCGCCTTGTCGGTCGTCACGGCGCCCTGCAGCTGTTTCACGAGGGCCGCCTGCGTGTCGACGTCCTGGCGCGCGATCGAGTCCTGCTGGAGCAGGGTCTGGTAGCGGGACAGCAGGACCTTGGCCGATTCGAGCTGGGCCTCGTCGCGCTGGCGCTGGCCCGTCGCCTGCAGCAGCGCCATCTGGGACGGGCGCGGGTCGATGGTCGCCAGCACCTGGCCCTGCTTGACGAGCTGGCCTTCCGTGAACAGGATCTTCTGCAGCACGCCGCCGACCTGCGGCCGCACGGTCGCGACGGCGGCCGGGGTCACGGTGCCGAGGGCGTCCAGCACGATCGGGATGTCGGCGCGCTCGGCCTTGCCGACACCGACCGTCGTGGCCGGCATGCCGCGCCCGCCGCCCGGACCACCGCGGCCCGCCCCGGGTCCGCCCGCGCCCTGCCTGCCCGCGCCGCCGGGCGCGCCCTGCGGCTGCTGGTGCACGAGGTGCCAGGCCAGCCAGCCCAGGCCGCCCATCGCGACGACGGCGATGAGGGTCCCGATGATGCGGGTGCGGCGCGAGCGCTTGGGTTGGGTCGGGGTTTTATTCTTGTCGGGTGTGACGGTCGAATCCATTCTGATCCCTGGTGGCCGAGTGTTCAAAAGCACAATAAATGTTCCTTTGAAATGTAGCACGGCCTGGCATTGCCTTATGTTTCGTAACGTACGGTGAGCGTATCCTCTCTCCGGGCACAGGAAGTTGCATCTTTACACGGCTTTACACAGAAGCAGCCTACATGCGGGGAGATCCAAACAAAACGGGCGCGGGAGGATTCCCACGCCCGTGTTGCAACGTATGGTTGCCTGACTACACGCTGTTACAAAGATTAACGCTCCGGAAAGGTTCAGGGCACCCCGCACAGGCAATGCGTGACAGCCGCGAACGGTTGCTTGCGGTCGGCGACGGCCGACAGCCAGCCGAGGTCCCTGGCGATGCCGGCCGTCGCGTTGCCGCCCAGCGCGGCCGCGCCGAGGTCGACCGGCAGCAGGCCCAGCTTCACTTGCACGTTCAGGATCTGCGCGTCCGACAGGCCCATGCGTTCCAGCACGCGCTCGGCCAGCGTGGTCGGCTGCTCGGCATAGGTGACGCGGAAATCGTCGCCCAGCTTCGCGCGCTTGGCGGCCGAGCGCAGCGCGTCGCCGTAGCTGCCCAGGCGGTCGACGAGGCCGCGTTCCTTGGCCTGCGTGCCCGTCCACACGCGGCCCTGGCCCACTTCGTCGATCTTGGCCGGCGTCGTCTTGCGCGCAAGGGCGGCCTTGGTCGTGAACTCGTCGTACACGTGGTTGATGGCGGACTGGATCAGCTGGCCGAAGCGCGGATCGAGGGGGCGCAGCGGGTTGTAGGCGTCCGCGAGCCACGTGGTCGTCACGCCGGCCGTGTGGATGCCCAGTTTGTCGACGACCTTGTCCGCGGTCGGCAGGATGGCGAACACGCCGATCGAACCGGTGACGGTGGACGGGTCGGCGATGACTTCATCGGCCGCCATCGAGATCCAGTAGCCGCCCGACGCGGCCACGTCGCCCATCGACACGACGACCGGCTTGCCGGCCGCGCGCGTCAGTTCCAGCTCGCGCCGGATCAGTTCCGAACCGTAGGCGCTGCCGCCCGGCGAATTGACGCGCAGGACGACGGCCTTCACCGACGAATCCTCGCGCACGCTGCGGATCAGGTTCGCCGTCGAGATGCCGCCGACCATGCCGGGGCCGCCCGTGCCTTCCGTGATGTCGCCGGCCGCGACGACGACGGCGACCGCGTCGCCGAAGGGCTTCTCCGGATGGCGCGCCACGTAGTCGCCGAAGCTCACCTGGCGGAAGCTCTTGATGCGGTCGTCGTACGCACCGCGCTTGATGAACATGTCGCGCACTTCGTCGCGGGTCTTGACGCCGTCGATCAGCTTCCAGTCCAGCGCCACCCTGGCCGCGTTGCCGTTGGCCGCCTGCAGGCGCTGCGGCAGCTCGTCGATGCCTTTCGCGATCGACCCCGCCGGCAGCTTGCGCGCCTTCTCGACTTCGTCCGTGTACGCGGTCCACAGGCCGTTGTACAGGAACGCGTCCGCCTCCTGCGCGGCCGGCGACGGGCCGTTGCCGATGAACGGCTCCGCGAAGCTTTTATACGTGCCGACCTTCATCAGGTTGACGGTGACGCCGACCTTGTCCAGCGCGTCGCGGTAGTAATTGCGGTGGCGGCCGAAACCTTCGATCAGCACCATGCCCATCGGATGCAGGTAGATCTCGCTGGCATGCGCGGCGATCAGGTAGCGCTTCTGGTCGAAGTTGCCGCCCCAGACGACCACGCGCTTGCCGGCCGCCTTCACGCGCTCGATGCCGGCGCCGATCTCGCGCACGGACGCGAGGCCGCCGCCATCCAGCTCGTCCAGCAGCACCAGCACCTCGTTCACGTTGCTGTCCTTCGCGGCGCCGTCCAGCGCCTTCAGCACGTCCGGCAGGCGCACGAGGCGGCGGCCGTTGCCCGACAGGCCGGCGACGACGGAATCGCGCACGCTGCCGGCGCGCGCCTCGACCAGTTCGCCCTTCAGGTCGAGCACGAGCGCCGTCTTGGGCGCCAGCGGCTTGAGGCCGCCGCCGAACATAGCCCAGACGAAGGCGATCAGGATGACCAGGAAGATGAGGTTCAGCACGAAGCGGCGGGTGGCGTCGAGGCCGCGCCACAGCGCCTTGACGCCGCGACCCAGGGAGGAGAAAGGCTTGAATGACATTAGTGCTCCGGCTAGTTGAGATTCGGTTCGGTCAGTGCGGACGGCTCGGCGCGGCGCGAGATCGCGAACAGCCCGGCGAACACGATGGCGCCGTTCACGATCAGCAGTTCGAGGCCGAGGCGGTAACTGCCCAGCAGCGCATGCTGGTAATACTCCAGCAGCGCGCACAGGATCGGCGCGCCGATGGTCACCACGGGCACGAGGCGGTCGTGCAGCGTCCGCGTCGTCATCATGCCGAAGGCGAACAGACCGAGCAAGGGTCCGTATGTATAGCTGGCCAGTTTCAGGATGACGACGATCATGCTGGGATTGTCCACCCATTTGAACACGAGCACCATGGCCAGGAACAGCGCGGCGAACGCGAGGTGCACGTGGCGGCGCAGGCGCATGCGCTGGTGTTCCGTCAGGTCGGTGCGGCGCTTGATGCCGAGGATGTCGATGCAGAACGTGGACGTCAGCGCCGTGATGGCGCCGTCGGCACTGGGGAACAGCGCCGAGATCAGCGCGATCAGGAAGATGATCTGCACCGCGGCGGGCAGGTGGCCCATGACGACCGCCGGGAAGATCCGGTCGCCCGTCGCGGTGACGCCGGCGATGGGCGCGTACAGGTACAGCAGGCCGCCGAGGAACAGGAAGGCGCACAGCACGACGACCAGCACGGCGGTCAGGCTCAGCAGGTTCTTCTGCGAATCCCGCAAGGTCTTCACGGAGATCGTCTTCTGCATCATTTCCTGGTCCATGCCCGTCATCGTCAGCACGATGAAGACGCCGGCCACGATCTGCTTGAGCCAGTAGCCGGGGCTGTCCGGGTCGTGCGTGAACACGCGCGCGAGGCCCCTGTCCTGCATCTGCCGCAGCGCCTCGGGGATCGTCAGGTCGAGCTGGCCCAGCATGAACGCGACGCAGGCGAACAGGCCAGCCAGCATGCACGTGGTCTGCAGCGTATCGGTCCAGACGATGGTCTTCACGCCGCCCTGGACCGTGTACAGCAGGATCATGCCGAGGATGACGAAGGTCGTGAGCCAGAACGGGATGCCGAGGCTGTCGAGGATGATGGTCTGCAGGACCGCGACGACGAGGTACAGCCGCGCCGTGGCGCCGAACAGGCGCGACAGGATGAAGAACCCGGCGCCGCTCTGGTAGGCGCGCCGGCCGAGGCGCACGTCGAGGTAGTGGTAGATCGAGGTCAAGCGGAGGCGGTAGTACAGGGGCAGCAGCAGGTAGACGACGGCGATGTAGCCGATCACGTAGCCGATGAGGATTTGCGCATAGCCGAAGCCGTCGGCCCCGACGGCGCCCGGCACGCTGATGAAGGTGGCGCCGGACAGCGTGGTGCCGACCATGCCGAACGCGACGAGCATCCAGTTGCTGCTCTTGTTACCGATGAAAAAGCTGTCGTTGTTGGCACCCCGCCCCGTGGCCCAGGCGACGCCGAGCAGCAGGGCGAAATACGCGATGAGGATGCAGAAAAGTAAAGCCGGGGACATCGGGGATCCAAAAAGTTGTCTGATCGCCCGGCAATATACACCCAAGGCGCGGCAGCAGGCTTTCAGCCGACGGGCGGCAGGGACTGCCGGGCACGGATGATGTTGATCAGGGCGCGCAGCGCCGGATGACTGTGGCGCCGGCTGCTGTAGTACATGTGGAAAGGCTCGCCGCGCGCGGCGAACGCATCCAGCACGATACGCAGGCTGCCCTCGGCCAGTTCGCCCGCGATCCTGGATTCGAGAAGATAGGCCAGGCCCGCGCCGGATTTCGCCACGGCGATCGTCGTGGCCGTATCGTTGATCGTGACCGGTCCCGGCACACGGATCCGGCGCCGTTCGCCGTCGATGTCGAATTCCCACTTGTAGGCCGAATTGTCACCGAGCAGCAGTTGCAGGCACCGGTGCCGCGCCAGGTCGTCGGGATGCGCCGGCTCGCCGTATGTGGCCAGATACGCCGGGGCCGCCGCCACCACCCAGCGCTGGGGGCCGCTCAGGGGTACGGCGACCATGTCTTCCGGAACGTAATCCCCATAGCGGACACCGGCATCGTAGCCTTCCTCGACGATATCGATGGGCCGGTCTTCCACGACGACGGTCAGCCGTACGTCGGGATAGACACGGGCGAACGCCACGATCGCCGGTTCGATCAACAGATGGGCCGCGTCCGCGAACACGTTGATCCGCAGTTCGCCATGCGCGGGCGTGGCCGAGTCGATGAGCCCGAGCGCCGCACCGATCGCGTCGAAGCCGTCCTCCAGGCGCTTTGCAAGTTCGAGGCCGATATCGGTCGGGGTGACGGAACGCGCGGAACGGTTCAGCAGCTTCACGGCGAGGCGCGCTTCCAGCCGGCGCATGGCGTGGCTGGCCGCCGATGGCGACAGGCCCAGCTGGATCGCGGCCGCCTTGAAGCTGCGCGTGCGCACGATGGCGAGAAACAGGCGCAGGTCGGCGAAATCGACGCGATCGATCAGGGACATGGTTGAGAGAGAATCATCGCCGCGATGAATGCGGCTCATCTTTGAATGATAGCACTGCGGCAAGGCTGGGCGGTATAAAGATGGCTCGACAACTCGCGACCGTCCCCATGCCCATGTCATCTCGCAGCGAACTCAACATCCCGGACCTTGCCGGCAAGCGCATCCTCGTCACGGGGGCCTCGGCCGGCATCGGCGCAGCGGTTGCGCTCGGGTTCCTCGGGCAGGGCGCCCGTGTGGCGATCCACTACGGCACCAACCGCGCCGGCGCCGAGCGCGTCGCCGCCGGCGCACCGGACCGTGCCGTGGTCGTCCACGGCGATCTCACGCGCGGGCATGCGAAGGAGTTCGTGGCCGACGGTATCCGCGTCAACGCCGTCGCGCCCGGGGTGATCCAGACGGCCTTCCATGACCGCTACACGCCCGCCGACCTGCTGTCGGCCCAGGTCGGCACGATCCCGATGGGGCGCGCCGGCACTTCGGAAGAGTGCGTGGGCGCATACCTGTTTCTCGCTTCGAAAGAACTGTCCGGCTATCTCACTGGCCAGGTCATCGAAGTCAATGGCGGACAACTGATGGTTTAAGAAGGAAAAAAGATGCAACAAAGAAAACTGGGCCGTACCGGTGCGGCCGTCTCGGACATCGGCTTCGGCGCCTGGGCGATCGGCGGCTCCTGGGGCGATGTCAGCGTGGAGGACGCCAAGGGCGCGCTGCATGCGGCCCTCGACAATGGCGTCACGTTCATCGATACCGCCGACGTGTATGGCGACGGCCGTTCCGAACGGCTCATCGCGGACGTGCTCGCGGAACGCGGCGGCGAGCGGCCGTTCGTGGCCACCAAGGCCGGGCGCCGCCTGTCGCCCCACGTGGCGGAAGGCTATACGAAGGCCAACCTGACGGCATTCGTCGAGCGGTCGCTGCGCAACCTGCGCGTCGACTGCCTGGACCTCGTGCAGCTGCATTGCCCGCCGACGCCGGTCTTTTATCGGCCGGACGTCTTCGGCGCCATGGACGACCTGGTCGCGGCCGGCAAGATCCGCCACTACGGCGTCTCCGTCGAGAAGGTCGAAGAGGGCCTGAAGTCCATCGAATACCCGAATGTCGCCACCGTGCAGATCGTCTACAACATCTTCCGCCAGCGTCCAGCCACGCTGTTCTTCGCGGAAGCGGCGCGACGCGACGTCGGCGTGATCGTGCGCGTCCCGCTCGCGTCGGGCCTGCTGACCGGGAAGATGAGCGCCAGCACGACGTTCGCCGCGGACGATCACCGCGCGTTCAACCGCGAGGGGGAATCGTTCGACAAGGGCGAGACGTTTGCCGGCGTCCCGTACGACCTCGCGCTCGAGGCCGTCGAACGGATCCGCGGACTGGTGCCGGGCGGCGCGACGATGGCGCAATTCGCGCTGCGCTGGATCCTGATGGAGCAAAGCGTCAGCACGGTGATCCCGGGCGCCAGGAATGCCGCGCAGGCGATCGCGAACAGCCAGGCCAGCGCGCTGGACGCCATTCCGCCTGCGGCGATGGAACAGCTGCGCGCGCTGTACCGCGAGCGGATCGCACCCCACGTGCACCATCTCTGGTGATCGTCGACATGAAGAGACATCTCGTTGCCCTCCTCCTTGCGGCCTGCGCGCCGCTGCACGCCGCCGAACCTTCCACGCCACAGACGGTCAGGCTGGCCATCGACGCCACGCAGGTCAAGGGCCCCTTGACGCCGATCTGGGCCTGGTTCGGCTACGACGAACCGAATTACACGACGGCGCCCAACGGCAAAAAACTGCTGAGCGACATCGCCGCCCTGAGCCCGGTCCCGGTCCACGTCCGCACGCACAACCTCATGACGTCGGGCGACGGCAGCTATGCGCTCAAGTGGGGCTCGACGAATATGTACAGCGAAGACAAGGACGGCAAGCCGGTCTACGACTGGACCATCATCGACGGCATCTTCGACACGTACATCGAACGCGGCATGAAGCCGCTGGCGCAGATCGGCTTCATGCCGGAAGCGCTGTCGCAGCGCCCGCAACCGTACCGCCACCACTGGAAGCCGGGCCCGCCCTACCCGGCGCTCTTCACCGGCTGGGCCACGCCGCCGAATGACTACGCCAGGTGGTCCGAGCTGATCTACCAATGGGTCAAGCACAGCGTGGCGCGCTATGGGCAGAAGGAAGTCGAGAGCTGGTACTGGGAAGTATGGAACGAGCCGGATCTCTCTTACCTGGTCGCGGCGGACTCGAAGCGCGAGTACTTCAAGATGTACGACTACGCGGCCGCCGCGGTGAAGCGCGCGCTGCCGGCGGCGCGCATCGGCGGGCCGCACACGGCCGGCGCGGGCCGCTTCATGGACGACTTCCTGCAGCACTGCCTGCACGAGACCAATTACGCGACCGGCAAGACCGGCACGCCGCTGGACTTCGTCGCGTTCCACGCCAAGGGCGCGCCGAAGGTCGTCGACGGCATCGTCCGCATGGGCATGGGCACGCATTTCCGTCACCTCGACGAAGGCTTCGCGCTCGTCGAAAAATACCCGGAACTTAAAAACATCCCCGTCATCGTCGGCGAATCCGACCCGGAAGGCTGTGCCGCCTGCGGCATGCAGACCAATCCGGAAAACGCCTACCGCAACGGCACGCTGTACGCCAGCTACACGGCGGCGTCGATCGCGCGCGAGTACGACCTGGCCGCGCGGCGCGGCGTGAACCTGATCGGCGCGGTGAACTGGTCGTTCGAGTTCGAAGACCAGCCGTGGTTCGCGGGCTTCCGCGACCTGGCGACCAATGGCGTCAACAAGCCGGTGCTGAACGTGTTCCGCATGCTCGGCAAGATGCGCGGCGAGCGCGTGGCGGTGACGGGCGACCGCGCCTACGACGCGGCCCGCATCCAGGCCGCCGGCGTGCGCGGCGCGCGCACCGACATCGATGCGCTGGCGGCGAAGGACGCGCACAGCGTGTCCGTCCTGGTCTGGAACTACCACGACGACGACATCATCGACGCCGGCTCGCCGGTCGAGCTTCACATCGCCGGCATTCCCGCCAGACAGGTGCAGTTGCGGCATTACCGCATCGACCAGGAGCACAGCAATTCGTACGCCGCGTGGAAGCGCATGGGGTCGCCCGCGCATCCGACGGCGGCGCAGGTGGCCGAGTTGCAGAAGGCGAGCGAACTGGCGCAAATGGAGGCGGCGACGGTGGCGACGCAGGATGGCGCCGCCACGGTCAGGATGCAGTTGCCGCGGCAGGCGGTGTCGCTGGTGACACTCACCTACTGAATCGGAGACCGGAATTCCGGGTCAGATTCCCTGCCCCGGCATCCGCTCGAACGGCCCGATGCATGCCTCCATCGTCTCGTCGCGGCACATCACGAAGCGCGCGCCGGATGGGTGGAAGCGGATGTAGTTGGTGGCGCGCGTGCCCGGCTTCATGATCTCGCCGGAGCAGTCCTGCTTGCCGTTGTCCTTCACGATCTTGTCGTCGAGTTTATAAAACCCCTTGGCGCTGGGTTTTTCGGCGACCGTGAACTCGCTTTCCGACACTTCGTCCGCGCTTTTCACGAGCGTGGTGCCGTCGCCGCGGAAGTGGTACGTCTCGGAACAGCCGAGCTGCGGGATCGCGAGGATCCAGATTCCCAGCAAGGGATGCGCCGCGGAGGGTGCGGCTGCCTGGGACGGCAGCGCGGCGGTGGCGAGGAGGCAGGCGAAGAGACCGGTGAGCGCGCGCATGGTGGGCCTTTGCATGACAGTGGACGCGGGGGCGTTATTGTCATTATTACACAGGCCCGGACGGGACGCGCGCGCAGCTAATCGTCGTTCCCGCGACAGCGGGAACCCATGCCGAGCGACAGGAGATCGCTACGCCGGATGCCTTGCAGGCCTGTCCGACGCTCGAATCCGGAAATTCAGCATGGATTCCCACGTGCGCGGGAATGACGGTGTATCAGCTGTTCTCCGGCGGCGTCTTCGGCTTGGCCGGCCGGCGCGGCGCACGTGTAGCCGGCTTGCGCGACGGTGCCTTGTGCGCCGGGCGGCTCGACTTCTTGCGGGCTTGTTTCGCCGCCGCATCGTCGTCCTCGCCTTCCGCCGCAACCGGCTCGGCGGGCGCGGCTTCCACGTCCGCAGCCTGCGCATCCGGCGCCGCTGCGCTGTCTTCCCGAGCCACCGCCTCCGCAGTCACGGCCGTGCCGGCGGCCTCTTCCTTGCGCTTGCGCGGCGTGCGCGTCGTGCGGCGGCGTTCCTTCGCCGGCGCGGGCGCTTCTTCGGCGACCGCGACGGGCTCCTCGGCCGCAACGACAGGCTCCGGCGCCTCGGCCAGGTCCGGCGTCGGCGCGGGCCAGGTGGCGATCGCGGCTTCCTCGGACACCGGTACGGCGTCCTGCACCGCTTCCAGCGCGGGCGCGGGGGCCTGCCCTTCGCGGCCCTTGCGTCCGCGGCCCCCCCGGCGGCGCGGTTCGCGGGCGGCGGCCGGGATTTCCGTCGGCTGCTCGCCCAGGGTTTCGGCGGCCAGTTCGTCGCCGGTTTCCTGGACCGCCGGCTCGTCCATCACCTGCGGCTGCTCGACGGCCGGCTCCACCGGCGCGGCGTCGACCGGCTGCAGGTCGACCTGGGCGTTGGCGCCGCGGAAGACATAGGTGCCGGATTTTTCGTCGCGGCCGAATTCGAACAGGCCGCGCGTCTGCGCCTCTTCCAGCAGGTTGCCGAACGTGCGGAAGCCGTAATAGGTCTCGGAGAAGTCCGGACGGCGGCGCTTCAGCGTGTCCTTCAGCAGCGAGGCCCAGATCTTGCCGGTGTCGCCGCGTTCCGAGACGAGCGCGTCGAAGGTCTCGACGACCATCTCGAGCGCCTGCAGCTTGCGCGCTTCCATGTCTTCGCGCTTACGGTTGTTCTCGTCCGACGGACGGCGGCCCTGCTGCGGCTGGGCCTTGCGCTCGTCGCGCTTGGCGGCGGCGCGGCGCTGTTCGCGCACGAGGTCGTCGTAGAAGATGAATTCGTCGCAGTTGGCGACCAGCAGGTCCGACGTCGACTGCTTGACGCCGACGCCGATCACCCGTTTCGCGTTTTCGCGCAGCTTGGAGACGAGCGGCGAGAAGTCCGAGTCGCCCGACACGATCACGAACGTGTTCACGTGCGATTTCGTGTAGCACAGGTCGAGCGCGTCCACGACCATGCGGATGTCGGCGGAATTCTTGCCCGACTGGCGCACGTGGGGGATTTCGATCAGTTCGAAGTTCGCTTCATGCATCGTCGCCTTGAAGCCCTTGTAGCGATCCCAGTCGCAATAGGATTTCTTGACCACGATGCTGCCCTTGAGCAGCAGGCGTTCGAGGACGGGCTTGATGTCGAACTTCTCGTAATTCGCATCGCGCACGCCGAGTGCGACGTTTTCGAAGTCGCAGAACACCGCCATGCTGATATTGTCTGGAGATGAAGCCATGTGTGTTGTTGTGTGGTTGGTAGACAAGCTGACCACGGATTATACGCAACAACGCCGACGGCGCCGCCGCGGACGCGTCCGGTGTCCGCGCGGTCAGCCCAGCCGCTCCAGCGTGGCCGGGTCGGGACGGCCGTCGAAGAACTGGTCCAGGCAGGTCTGGAAGATCGCTTCGTGGGGCGCGACGTCGGCAAACAGGGTCATCGAGGAATGGAATTTCAGGTTGTCCGGGTGGACGAAGATCTCGTCGACGCCGCGGTCGTCGTGGCCGGCGACGGCCGTCGCGCAGGCGCGCAGGCGCGGGCCCAGCACGGGATGCGCGAGGTAGGCCGCGGCTTCGTCGGCGGAACGGAGCGCATAGCGCTGCGCCATCGCGCTGTGGCCCAGCCCCGCGATCTGCGGAAAGATGAACCACATCCAGTGAGTGCGCTTGTGGCCGGCGCGCAGCTCGGCCAGCGCCGCGTCGTAGACGCCGTTCTGGGCTTCCACGAAGCGTTCGAGGTTGAAGTCGGTTGCCATCGATAGTCCTCCTGACCGCATGCTACGCCATGTTTGTTAAAGTGGCGCCACCATGAAGCCCGAACACCTCACTCTCCTCCTCACCCGCGAAATGCCCTACGGCAAGTACAAGGGCCGCAGGATCGCCGAACTCCCCGGCCACTACCTGGGCTGGTTCGCCCGCGAAGGCTTTCCCAAGGGCGAGCTGGGCGAGCTGCTCGCCCTCATGTACGAAATCGACCATAACAACCTGCGCGGCCTGCTCGATCCGTTGAAGCGTTGACTATACAGTCTAGCCTGTATATTATCGGACGCGTCCACCGTCGGACAGTGACCGAGGAATCCCCATGCCGCATGCAGACCCGAAGGATGTCGTACGCCGTTTCAACCTGGATGTCATCGAGCGCGGCGACCGCGCGGCCTTCGAGGCGTTGATGCTGCCGTCGTTCGTCAACCGCACGGCGCCGCCCGGCGCGGCGGACGGCCCGGAGAGCATGTGGCAAACGTTCGACCGCGTGCTGCGCCCGGCGCTGTCGGACCTGCGGGTCGAGATCCATGACCAGGTGGCGGAAGGCGCGAAAGTCACGTCGCGCAAGACCATCCGCGGCCGCCACACGGGCACCTTGCTCGGTGTCGCCGCGACGGGCCGCGACGTGGCGATCGACGTCATCGACATCGTCCGGGTCGAGGACGGCCGCTATGCCGAGCACTGGGGCGTGAACACGCTGCCGGCCGTGCTGGCCGGCCTGCGCCAGGGCTGATCGAGGAAAAGCTCAGCGTGCCGGATCGGCCAGGCGCCCGATCAGGCGGACGGCCGCGCGCAGCTCGGCGCATTCGCCGGGTGTCAGCCGCTCTGCGATGATGTCCGCGATGTGGGCGGCACGCGCGGCGCGCAGGGCGCGCAGCCGCTCGCGTCCCTGCGCCGTGACGGCGAACAACACGCTGCGGCCGTCCTGCGGGTCCGGCGTGCGCTCGATGAGACCGTCTTCTTCCAACTGCGCCGTCACGAGGCGCATGCTCTGGTGCTTGACGTTGCGGACCTGGGCCAGCGCGGCAATGTTCGCCGGGCCGCCACGGTCGAGCAGTTCCAGCGTGTCCGAACCGGCCGAACGGGGCGTGTCCGTGTCGTAGCGGACGGACCGCACGAAGGCGCTCACGGCGCTGCGCAGGTCTTCGGCAAGGTCGGCGACTTCGGGGCTCGGGCGGGTCATGGCATTCCTTTACACGGGGCGGGCGGAGTGTACCGCATGGGCCGGCACCATCATCGAATTTTTCGATGCAAAGACGGAAAATAACTCGTTTTTCAACGGCGCAGGCTGTCCCTATACTGGCTTCCATCGACACACGAACACACAAGGAGCAGATCATGATGGAAGTCCGCAGGAGCGAAGAACGGGGCGCCGCCCAGCACGGCTGGCTGATGTCCAAACACAGCTTTTCGTTCGCCGATTATTACGACCCGCGCCACAGCGGCTTCGGCCCGCTGCTGGTGATCAACGAAGACCGCGTCGCCCCGGGCGCCGGCTTCGGCACGCACGGCCACCGCGACATGGAGATCATCTCGTACGTGCTGGACGGCGCGCTGGAACACAAGGACAGCATGGGCACGGGCTCCGTGCTGCACTACGGCGACGTGCAGCGCATGAGCGCGGGCAGCGGCGTGCGCCATAGCGAGTTCAACTGGTCGAAGACGGACCCCGTGCACTTCCTGCAGATCTGGATCGAGCCGGACACGAAAGGCATCCCGCCCAGCTACGAGGAAAAGCATTTTTCGACCGACAGCAAGAAGGGCAAGCTGCGCCTGGTCGCCTCGCGCGACGGCCGCCAGGACACCGTGCTGATCCACCAGGACGCGTCGATCTATGCCGCGATCCTGGACGAAGGCGACAAGGTCGAACATGCGCTCGACAGCGAGCGCCTGGCCTACGTCCACGTGATCCGCGGCGACGTCACCGTCAACGGCGTGCCGCTGAAGGATGGGGATGCGCTCAAGATCGGTGGCGAGGAACGGGTCGTGTTCGACAAGGCCGAGGCGGCGGAACTCCTGCTGTTCGACCTGCCGGCTTGATACGATGGCGGAACCTCCTCGGATACTGGCGGTGGATCTTGCCGGTTTTGACCGTCGATAAAATTTGCGGTGCGCGTAAGCTCGACAATTGCTGCTCCTGTAACCATCAGGGAGCAAGAATTGGCGAACGACGTGTATTCGCAAATCGACAGGATCAAGGGCGAGTCCATCGATGACAAGCACAAGGAGTGGATCGAAGTCGTGCGACACGAGGCCGCTTGAACGAGTCGTGCCCGCTCTCATCGAGGGCACCACCAGTGTCACCAGGCGCACCCGGGGGTCTGAATCAAGGTGCGAATAGATCGCCTGCATGCCACAATCGCGCGTCGAATGTTAAATGCCCCCGGTATACTGAAGCCCTACGGCAACTTTCGACTCCAACAACATGAGCGCACAACCCAGCGTCCTCGTCGTCGAGGATGATGTCCACATCGCCCACGTCCTCGGCTTCATGCTCGAGCGCCAGGGTTATCGCGTCATCCACGTGGCCGACGGCCGCGCCGCCGTCCGGCACGTCGTGTCGCAGCGCGCGCCCGACCTCGTGCTGCTGGACGTGATGTTGCCGTACGTGGACGGGTTCGAGATCGTGGGCGTGATCCGCGCGCAGGCCGGCTGGGAAGCCGTCCCCGTCCTCATGCTGACCGCCAAGAACACGGAGCGCGACACCGTGCGCGCCCTCGACGCCGGCGCCAACGACTTCATCATCAAGCCGTTCCAGCCGCAGGAATTGCTGGCACGCCTGCGCCGCTTCCTGAAGACCCCCGCATGATCCCGCCCACGCGCCGGCGGACCTGCCGCCGGAGCGTTTGCCGCCCCGACGCCCTGCTGGCATCGCTCACCGACCGCTTCGCCGCCGATACTCCGCGATTTCCTCGCCGCGTTGACGATCTTCGCAATTGAACGACACCTGATGCCGCTCGCAGAATGTCCGGACGCACGAAGAAGGCGACGCGGCGGATCGGTGCGATACGGCCGACGACACCCGCCAGGCAGATGATGGAGATTACATATCAAACACATCTATTTCTGGAGGAAACACGTATGCAAGCATTCAGCACCAGAAGCGCCATCCTGCCGATCGCCATCGCGGCGCTCGTCGCGGCCTGCGGCGGATCGGGCAGCGAACCGGGCACGGCTACACTAACGGCCGCGCGCCAGGACAGCAACGTCCGGGCGGCCCAGGCATCCACCTGGAACAGCGTGAAGTTCGGCGGCGGCGGCTATGTCACCGGCCTGATCTATCACCCGACTTCCCCGAACGTGCTGTACGCCCGCACCGACGTCGGCGGCGCCTATCGCTGGAACCAGGCCGCGTCGTCGTGGACGCCGATCACCGACGGCGTGGGTTTCGGCGCCGGCCAGGGCGACCACTGTATCGAAAGCATGGCCGTCGATACCAACAATGACCAGAAGCTCTACATGGTGGCTGGCTGCAGCGGCAAAGGCCGGCTGTACATCTCGAACGACCGCGGCACCAACTGGACCTCGGTCCCCGTGCCTTTCGTGGTGAAAGGGAACGATGCCGGCCGCGCCATCGGAGAGCGCCTGAAGGTCGACCCGAACAATTCGCAGTGGATGTTCTACGCCTCGCGCCAGGACGGCCTGTACGAAAGCTGGGACGGCGGGCAGAACTGGACCCAGAGGACGGGGCTGTCGAGCACCCATTTGACCTCCAGCGCGATCGGCGTCGAGCATCTCGTGTTCGAAGCGCCGACGACGGGCGGCACCACGGGGACCTGGATCGCGTACGCCGCGGTCGCACCGGACTACGCCAACGCGGCGGGCCTGACGTCGACCTTGTACGTCACCGGCGACGGCGGCGGTAGCTGGACGCCGGTCGCGGTGCCGTCTGCCGTGGCCGGGTACCACATCCCGCACATGGTGCGCTCCGCCGACGGCTATTACTACGTCGTGTTCAACAAGGACGCCGGCCCGGGTGCCGGCGGTACGAGCTACCTGTACAAGTTCGGCGGCAACAGTCATGGCGGCACGTGGACCCTGCTCAACACCACCGCCAACACCTGGGGCGGTTACGGCGGCGTCTCGGTCCACGGCACCGGCGCGAACACCCGCATCGCGCTGAGCGTGAGCGGCACCTGGGGCGATTGGGCCGGCCAGCACATGATGAAGCTGTCCGACGACAATGGCGCCACCTGGCGCGAAATCGTGTCGCAGAAGCCGCATACGCCAGCGGGCAACGAGTACTGGGGCTGGCTCGACGACGTCGAGATCGATCCGAACAACCGCGACCGCATCATGTACGTGTTCGGCGGCGGCATCTGGGAAACCACCAACGCCTCCGCGGCGACGCCATCCTGGACCATGAAGGTGAACAACCTCGAGGAAACCGTCACCATGGCGATCGTCACGCCGCCGGCCGGCGCGTCGTACAAGCTGATCAACAGCGCGGGCGACGTCGGCACCTGGGTCCAGACCGACCTCGCGACGAAGGCGACCAGGGGCCCGGCGACGGGTTGGAGCAACGGCAACTCAGCTGACATGGCCTGGTCCGATTCCCAGTACATTGCCGTCGCCGGCGCCGACCACAGCGGCGGATTCGGCTTCTCGTCCGGTGACGGCGGCAGCACGTGGACAAAGTTCGCCAGCTTGCCGGCCGGCGCGGCAACGAATACGTCCAATGCGTCGAACATCGCCGTCACCGCACGCAACAAGGCGGTGTTCGCGCCGGCCGATTCGGTGCCTTCCTACACCACCGATAACGGCGCGCACTGGACCGCGACCAACCTGCCCGCACTGGCGCCGGTCAGCGGCTTCCCGCGCAGCTACAAACTGGCGGCGGACCGCAAGAACCCGAACAAGGTCTACGCCTACGATTCGGGCGGCGCATGGTGGGGAACGCCAGGCAAGGTCTACGTCTCGACCGACGGCGGCCACACCTTCACGCTGAGCCAGGGCTCGGTGAACGCGAACCTGCGCGCCAATCCCTTCGGCGTGACCACCATGACGGTGAACCCGAACGCCGAGGGCGACATCTGGCTGGCGGACGGCAATACCGTGTACCACTCGACCGATTCCGGCGCTACCTGGACCAAGATCAACAACTTCGCATCGATCTGGGGCACCCACGATACCTGGTCGTACCCGGATGTGCAGGGCGCCAGCTTTGTAACGCTCGGCAAGGCCGCCGTCGGTGCGCCGTACTCGGCGGCGGTGTACGTGGTCGGGGTGATCAATGGCCAGTGGGGGGTGTGGCAGTCCGACAATGCCGGCAGCACCTGGACCCGCTTTAACGACGATAACCATCAGTTCGGCGGCATCGGCGCGATCGCGGGCGACTGGAACACCTACGGCAGGCTGTATATCGCCGGCGGTGCCCGCGGTATCCAGTACGCCAACTAAGACCTGACGGTCCGCAGGGGGCGGCCGCGGCCGCCCCGTTCCAGACGCCTCCGTTGCTTGTTTATGAAATCGTTTTCATATAATCTTGTTGGCAATCAACATAAACATTCAACGGAGATAAAGTTGACCAACCCATCCCGCCGCAACGCCTTCAAGACCCTGCTGGCCGGCGCCGGCGCCGCATCGCTCCCCATCGCCCTGCCTGCCCAGGCGGCTTCGAAGACCGCCTGCGCGTCGCCCTTCCCCGGCTGGGGCCGCGGCATCGAAGGCCAGCGCAAGGCCGACCGCGGCGACGGCACCTACGTCAACCCCATCATCGCGGGCGACCACCCGGATCCGACGATCCTCAAGGACGGCAAGGACTATTACATGACCTTCTCGTCCTTCTTCTCGTACCCGGGCATCGTGATCTGGCATTCGACGGACCTCGTGAACTGGGCGCCCGTCGGCCCGGCTCTGAAAAAGCCGCTGGGCACGATCTGGGCGCTCGACCTGTGCAAGCACGACGGCCGCTACTTCATCTACATCCCGGCCGCGCCCGACGGCAATGCGTGGTCGATCTACGCCATCTGGGCCGACCGCATCGAGGGGCCGTGGAGCGACCCGGTCGACCTGAAAATCTCGGGCTGCATCGACCCGGGCCACGTCGTGGGCGAGGACGGCAAGCGCTACCTGTTCGTCAACGGCATCCGCCGCATCCGCCTCACGGACGACGGCCTCGCGACCGACGGCGCCGTCGAACCGGCGTATCAACCGTGGGTCTATCCGGCAGACTGGATCACCGAGAACTTCGCGCCGGAAGGCCCGAAGCTGCTGCGCCATGGCGAATACTTCTACCTGATCACGGCGGTGGGCGGCACGGCCGGTCCGGTGACGGGCCACATGGTGATCGCGGCCCGCTCGAAGTCGATCGACGGGCCGTGGGAGCACTGCCCGCACAATCCGCTCGTGCGCACGACCGGTACCAATGAACCGTGGTGGTCGCGCGGGCACGCGTCGCTCGTCGAGGGACCGGGCGGCGACTGGTGGATGATCTACCACGGCTACGAGAACGGCTACCGCACCCTGGGCCGCCAGACGCTGCTCGAACCGATGGAATGGACGGCCGACGGCTGGTTCCGCGCGAAAGGCGGCGACCTCTCGAAGCCAATCAACAAGCCGCGCGGCGGCAAGGCGGGGCCGAACGGCTTCGCGCTGTCCGACGATTTTTCGAAGGACCGCTTCGGCGTCCAGTGGTCGTTCCACGACCCGGCGCCGGACGAGATGACGCGCGTGCGCTTCGCGAACGGCGGCCTGGAAATCCGGGGCAAGGGGTCGATGCCGGCCGACAGCACGCCGCTCACGTGCGGCGTCGGCGACCGGTCGTACGAGGCCGAGATCACGCTCGACCTGGTCGGCCCGGCCGAAGGCGGCCTGCTCCTGTACTACAACCCGAAGGCGTTCGTCGGCATCGGCTTCACCCCTGACACCATCAAGACGTACCAGTACGCCGAGGAGCAGCCGTGGGCGCGGCGGCCGCAAGCCGTGTCCAGCGTGCGCGTGCGCCTGACGAACGATGCGAACGTGGTGACCTTCCGCTACTCGTTCGACGGCGGCAGGACGTGGATCCTGCACGGCACGCGCATGGAGGTGTCGGGCATCCACCACAACGTGTTCGGCGGCTTCCTGAGCCTGAAAGTGGGTGTGTACGCGGCGGGCAAAGGGACCGTGCGCCTGCGTGATTTCCGCTACCACGCGCTGCCGTCGGGCTGACGCGACAAAAACGGTCCGGGCGCGCGCCACGGGTGTTCCGGAACTGCTAGCATGCGCGGAAATCGTAACCAAAAGTCCACATGCCAGCGAACCCGCCTAGCGCCCGTCGCGCCGACGGCGTCCCGGACGACGCCCAGCGCCGCTTCGACGACCTGCTCGCCCACCTGCCGGCCGGCGTCGTGATGCACGATGGCGCGGGCCGCGTGGTGGCGGCCAACCGCCAGGCGCTGGCGCTGCTCGGGCGCACCGAGTACGAAGCGCGGGAAGCGCCAGGCGGCGGCGACGCCTGGCATTTCGTGCGCGCGGACGGCTCGCAGATGCCGCCCTCCGAATATCCCGTGAACGCGGTGCTGCGCACGGGCGCCAAGGTGTCGGACCTCGTCGTCGGCGTGTCCCGGCCGGCCCACGGCGACGTGCGCTGGGCGATCTGCAACGCGTATCCGGAGCGCGACGAGCGTGGCGCCATCCACCGCGTCGTCGTCTGCTTCACGGACTGCACGGCCCTCAAGGACGCGGAACAATCGCTCCACAAGTCCGAGGAGCGCATGCGCCTCGCGCTGCAGGGGTCGACCGATGCGCCGTGGGACTGGGACCTCGTCACCGGCGAACTGTATTACTCGCCGCGCTGGTGGGAGATGCTCGGCTACGTGCCCGGCGAGCAGGCGGCCGATCCGGAGGCGTGGGTGCGCCTCACGCATCCCGAGGACCGCATCAGCGTGGTCGCCTTCCTCGACGAACTGCTGCCCGGCCCGCGCCAGGCCTACAGCATGGAATTCCGCCTGCGCCACCGCGACGGCCACTACGTCCCCGTGCTGAGCCGCGGCTACATCCTGCGCGACGGCGCGGGCAAGGCGCTGCGGCTGTCCGGCACCAACACGGACCTCACGGAGCGCAAGCAGGCCGAGCGCCGTATCCACGAACTGGCGTATTTCGACCAGTTGACGGGCCTGCCGAACCGGCGCTTCCTGCTCGAGGAACTGAGCCAGATCCTCGCGCGCAACAGCCGCGCGGGCCGCCACGGTGCCCTGCTGTTCCTCGACCTCGACAACTTCAAGCTCCTGAACGACACGATGGGCCACGACGTGGGCGACCTGCTGCTGCGCGAAGTGGCGCGCCGCCTGCGCCGCGCGCTGCGCGAAGGCGACCACCTGGCACGCCTGGGCGGCGACGAATTCGTGATCGTGCTGGAAAACCTGGGCGCCACGCCGGCCGAGGCGACGGCGGAAGTCCAGGCCGTGGGCCGCAAGGTGCTGGAGGTGCTGGGCGAGCCGTTCGAGCTGGCCGGGCGCCAGTGTGCCAGCAGCCCGAGCATCGGCGCCACCCTGTTCGACGGCCACCCCACCGACATCGACGCGCTGCTGCGCCAGGCCGACCTCGCGATGTACCGTGCCAAGGACGAAGGCCGCAACACGCTGCGCTTCTTCGACCCCGGCATGCAGGCGGCCGTCGACCGCCAGGCCGCGCTGTCGGCCGCGCTGCGCACGGGCCTCGCGCGGCGCCAGTTCGTGCTGTACTTCCAGCCGCAGTTCGGCCACGACGGCAGCCTCGTCGGCGCGGAGGCGCTCGTGCGCTGGAAACGGGGCACGGATGAACTGGTGGGTCCCGGCGAATTCATCGGCGCGGCCGAATCGGGCGGCCTGATCTCCGCGCTCGGGATGGACGTGCTGGAACAGGGCTGCCACGCGCTCGCGCGCTGGGCCCGGGCGCCGCATCTCGCCACGTTGAAGCTCGCGGTGAACGTCAGCGTGCACCAGTTGCGCGACCCGGATTTCCCGCACGCCGTCGCCACGCTGCTGGCCGCGACGGGCGCGCGGGCCGACCGCCTCACGCTGGAACTGACGGAGAGCGTGTTCGCGCGCAACCCGGACGACCTGGTCGACCGCATGCTGCAGCTGCGCGGGCTCGGCGTGCACTTCGCCCTGGACGATTTCGGCACTGGCTATTCGTCGCTGGCCTACCTGGCCCGCTTTCCGCTGGCGGCGCTGAAGATCGACCGCTCGTTCGTGCAGGACGTCGACCACGACCCGAACGCGTCGTCGATCGTCGAAGCGATCATCGCGCTGGCGAGAAAACTGCACCTGGCGACGATCGCCGAAGGCGTCGAACTGGATGCGCAGCACGCGTTCCTGGCCGCGCACGGCTGCGACGTGATGCAGGGCTACCTGCTGGGCCGCCCAGTGGCCATGGACGAATTCGAGCGGCGCTACGGCCGCGCGCAGGCTCAGGCCGCGAGCGGCAGCTCGACGTAGAACGTGGTGCCGATACCTTCCACGCTGTCGAACCGGATGGTCCCGCCCATGGCTTCGACGATCGTCTTGCAGATCGACAGGCCGAGGCCCGTGCCGCCCTGCCGGCGCGAATCGGCGCCGTCGGCCTGGGCGAAGCGCTGGAACACGCGCTCGCGGAACGCTTCCGGAATGCCGGCGCCTTCGTCGGCCACGGCGAGGCGCACGTGCTCCGCGCCCGCTTCGACCTGCGTGCGCACGGTCGATCCGGGCTCGGAAAACTTGATCGCGTTCGACAGCAGGTTCGTGAGCACCTGGGCCAGGCGGTCGCGGTCGACGTCCACGCGCGCGCTTTCCGCGCCGGGCGCCGCCACGCACGAGAGCTCGATGCCGGACTGCGTGGCGAAGCTCTGCATCGCGGCAACGGCATGCTCCGCCAGCGGCAGCACCGGCTGCACTTCCTTCTCGAACGCCATGCTGCCGGCGTCCATCTTCTGGATGTCCAGCACGTCGCCGACCAGGCGCACGAGGCGTCCCGAGCTCGCATTGGCGACGTCGACGAGGCCTTTCGCATCGGGCGGGAGCTCGCCCGCCATGCCGTCGGCCAGCAGCGCCAGCGACGCCGACATCGCCGTCAGCGGCGTGCGCAGTTCGTGCGACACGGTCGACACGAATTCGTCCTTCATCCGTTCGATTTCCTTGCGCGCCGAGATGTCGTGCATGAACGCGGAAAAGAAGATGCCGTCGCCCGTGCCGGCCAGGCCGACGGTCATCTCGACCGGGATCTCGCGGCCATCGCGCGCCAGCAGGATGCGTTCGACGCGCTGGCCCAGCGTATCCAGCTGGCCCGTCTCGAGGAAGTGGCGCAGCAGCTCGCGCGAATGGGCGCGGAACCGTTCCGGCATCACGAGTTCCGGGACGACGCGGCCCAGCGCCTCGTCGCGCGACCAGCCGAGCATCTTCTCGGCCGCCGAATTCCAGTCGCAGATGCGGCCGCGCATGTCGATGCCGACGAAGGCATCCTGCGCCGTCTCGATGATGGTGGCGATGCGCTGCTCGTTGGCGCGCACGCTGGCCAGCGCCTGTTCCAGCTCGCGCGTGCGCTCGTCGACGCGCGCTTCCAGCGTCGCGTTCAAGTCTTCCAGCGCGCGCCGGCGCCGCACGAGGTTCGCCACCAGGGCGTTCAGCGTGGTGGCCAGCGCGCGCACCTCCGTATAGCCGCCCCGCTGGATGTCGATGGGGGTCGTCTCGCCCGCGCGGATGCGCTGCGCGGCATCGGCCAGGTCGCCCAGCGGCCGCGTGATGCGGCGCGCCAGCCACATGCCGGCCAGCGAAAACGCGCCCGCCAGCACCACGCCGGCGGCCAGGCCGTATTCGCGCAGGCGGCGCACGGGGGCGAACGCGTCGTCGACGTTCTGGCGCACGAGCACGGTCCAGCCCAGGCCGGGATACTCGCCGTAGCCGTGCCCCAGCTGGTAGCCGACGAGGTACGAGCGGCCGTCCGGCCACGTCTCGACGACGTAGCCGCCGCGCCGCTGCGCACGGGCCGCCTTCAGGCTCGGCAGGGTCAGGCGCCGGCCCGTCACGTCGGCCGGTCCGAGCAGCACGTTGCCGTCCGCATCCACGATCAGGGCTTCGACCTGGCGCCGCGCCGTGATCCCGGCCATCACGGAACGCTCGACGTCGCGCGCCCATTGCCACGACAGGTGCGCGCCCAGCACGCCGCGCGTCACGCCCTCGTCGTCGACGTAGGGAAAGGCGACGTCGACGAAGCGCCAGGGCTCGTCCTGCCTGGGCAGGTAGCGCGCCAGGAGTACCGCCTCGTGCACGTCGCCCGCGTGGATGCCGCGCAGGGCATTGCGGAACCACGGGCGCTTGGACACGTCCGCGCCTTCCAGCAGGCCCTGGGCCGACACCTGCACCTTGCCATCCAGGCCGGCCAGGCCGATCCAGCTGTAGTAACCGAGGCTGTGCCGGATGCCGTCCAGCGTGGCGCGGCGGCGCTCCTGCGGCTGCTCTTCGGCCAGCACGCGGCGCCGGGCCAGCAGGCCCACCTCGCGGTAGCGTTCGAACATGCCGCGTTCCAGCTTGTCGGACGTCTGCATCGCCAGCTCGGCCAGGCCGTGGCCGATGCTCGATTGCACCTGTTCCGCCGACTTGCGTTCGATGATGGACGTCAGCACCAGCGTGAGGACGACGGACAGCAGCACGAAAGCGAGGGCGAGCCAGGCGCCGAGGGCGCGCGGGAGCAGGCGGCGGACGGATTTCAGGGGATTTGGCATGGCGAACTGGAGCCTAGCACAGCCAAGATTCCGTGCGGGAATTGTGTTGCACCACGTGAACACCCGCGACGCATTGTTGTATTTCCGACCAGCAGCACCCAGATCGGATGGAGAAGCGGAGGGGCCGCGAAGGGGCGAACTACACGGCCATGTCCGATTTCCGGTAAACTCGCCTGTTACGTAACCATTATTTACGCCATCGCCCAGGAAAAGCCATGCAAGACAATGCCACCGCGCCGTCCAACCTCGTCGACTACGTCACGTCGTGCTCCCTGCCGACGCCGTGGGCGCAGTTCACCCTGCATGCGTTCGTCGAGCATTCGACGGGCAAGGAGCATCTGGCGATGACGCTGGGCGACCTGTCCACGGGCGACGCCCCGCTGGCGCGCATCCACTCCGAATGCCTGACGGGCGACGTGATGTTCTCGCAGCGCTGCGACTGTGGCGCCCAGCTGGAATCCGCGCTGCGCCGCATCGCCGACGAAGGCCGCGGCATTTTGCTGTACCTGCGCCAGGAAGGCCGCGGCATCGGCCTCGTGAACAAGATCCGCGCCTACCGCCTGCAGGAAGCCGGTGCCGACACGGTCGAGGCGAACCTGCAGCTGGGCTTCCACGCCGACGCGCGCAACTATGAACTCGTGCTGCCGATGCTGGAGCAGTTCGGCATCGAGGCCGTGCGCCTGATGACGAACAACCCGCGCAAGATCGACGCCCTCGGCAAGCTGGGCATCAAGGTCGCCGAGCGCGTGCCGCTGCTCGTCAACCGCAACGTCTACAACGAGAATTACCTGAACACCAAGCAGGCCAAGCTTGGGCACATGATGACCTCGGTCTCCGAAGCGGTGCTCGACAGCGAGTCGTAACCCCCGCCGCGGGCGGTTCTGGCAAGATGGAGGCATGCGCCTCCCTTCCGCCGCCCTTGCTGTCCTCGTCTTCGGCGCCGCCGCTTCGCTTGCCGGCGCCGCGGGCAAGGCCGGCCAGCGCGTGAAACCGGCGCCCCAGCCGCCGCTCGTGATCCCGCCCGCGACGCCGCCCGCGACGACGCCGCCCGCGCCCGGCCCCGGCGAGACCGACGAAACGGCCGCGCTGCCCACGCCCTCCAGCGCCGCGCAAACCCTCTATTCCGCCGCCAGCGCCGACCTGCTGCAGATCCGCATGCTGCTCAGGAACGGCCGCAGCCAGTCCAGCGTCGGTTCCGGCTTCCTCGTCGGCACGGGCAACCTCGTACTGACCAATTACCACGTCGTGTCGCAGATGGCGCTCGACCCGGACGTCTACGTCGGCGAATACGTCGACACGGACGGCAAGAGCGGTCCCATCGAACTGCTCGCGGTGGACGTGCTGCACGACCTGGCCGTCGTGCGCGTGAACCGCAATGGCACGGGCTTTTTCCAGGTCGGAGAAAAACCCGTGAAACTCGTGCAGGGCCAGTACCTGTACTCGCTCGGCAATCCGCTCGACCTCGGCTTCGCCATCTCGGAAGGCTCGTACAACGGCATCGTCACACGCAGCTTCTACGAGCAGCTGATTTTCACGGGACCCATCAACTCCGGGATGAGCGGCGGGCCCAGCGTGACGGCGGCCGGCGTCGTGGCGGGCATCAACGTCTCGAAGCGGCTCGACGGCGAACTGGTCAGCTTCCTCGTGCCCGTCAAATACGCGCAGGAGCTGCTGCGGCAGGCCGCCACGCAATCCCACCCTCCAAAGAATTTCAATCCGCTGATCGGGCAGCAGCTGCTGGCGCACCAGCGCGCGCTGATCGACCGCCTGCTGGCCGAGCCGTTGTCGATGCGCACGATGGGGCCGTACCAGGTGCCCGTGCGCGAATCGCAGCAGTTGCGCTGCTGGGGCCGCTCGAACTTCCGCGCCGAAGCCGAGTACACGGCCGACTCCGTCAGCTGCGCGATGGAAGCGGCGATCTACGTGTCGGACACGCAGCAGACGGGCCACGTGTCGATGACGCACCAGGTGCTCCGTTCGAGTTCCCTGCACCCGCTGCAGTTCGCCGCGCTGGCAAGCAGCCGCTTTCGCGTCGACAGCATCGGCACCGGCCGCGACACGCGCCTCACGCGGCCCGCCTGCGCCGAGATGTTCGTGCACACGGCGACCCTGCCCGTGCGCGCGGTGACGTGCGTGCGCGCCTACCGCAAGTTCGCCGGGCTGTACAACTTCACGTTGCTGGCCGCCAGCACGGACGATCCGCACGCCAGCCTGCAGAGCCGGCTCGACCTGGCGGGCGTCTCGTACGAGAACGGCATGCGCGCGACCCGCGCCTTCCTGTCGGCCCTTGGACGGAGCCGCAGATGACTGGCCCGTGGTTCGTCGAGCTGCTGGCCAGGAACGGCGACGTGCTGCACCGCCAGCGCGTCGACGGCCTGCCGATCCGCATCGGGCGCGGCTACGACAACGACGTGATCCTCGACGACGACTACGCGGCCGCCGCCCACGCCATCGTCGAGCAGGATGCATCCGGCCGGCTGCTGCTGCACGACCTGGGTACCCGCAACGGCATCGTCATCCAGGGCAAGCGGCGGCAGGACGCCGAGCTGACCGGCGACACGGTCGTCCGCATCGGCCACACGGCGCTGCGCGTGCGCGCGGCCGACTTCCCCGTCGTGCCGGAACGCCTCGACCGCACATTCCACGGCTGGGAAGGCGTACTGCCCGCCGCCGCGGGCCTGGCGCTCGCGGGCAGCGTGGCCCTGCTGGCGCGCTGGCTCAGCGACACGGAATATTTCCAGCTGGCGCGCTATGCGGAGGCGCTCGCGAGCGGGCTCGCGGCCGCGCTGCTGTGGGGCGGCATCTGGGCGTGCGCCAACCGGCTGTTCGCGCGCCACGCGCGCTTGGGCCGGCACGTGTTCGTGTTCGGCTGCGGCGCCGCGGCCCTCGCCGGCTATGCGCTGCTGGGCAGCACGCTCGGCTACGCCTTTTCCGCCGAAGGGTTCACGCATTACGCCTCGCACGTCGCGACGGTGCTGCTGGCCGGGATGATTTATTTTCACTTGTGCACGATCCGTCCCCGCAATCGCACCCGTTACCGCTGGGTCTGCGCCGGCTTGGCCGTGCTATGCTCCGGGCTGATTCTGGCTAGCAATGTGCAGCGCACGGGCCGTGTATCGGACGAGTTGTACATGTCCGTGCTGATGCCGCCGGCCATCCGCGTGAGCCCCGACCATGGCGTGGACGAGTTCATGCGCGACGTGGAAGCGATGAAGGCCCCGCTCGACCGCAGCCGCGGGCGCAAGCCGGGCGATGACGAGATCAACGATTGACGGCGCCGCGTTGTCGCAATTGGGCGGCCCCGTTCGTCGTATGAACGAGGGACGCAGCCCGCGTCCCGTCCAACAGGAGAACGACGATGTCCAGACTGACTGTCCGATGCTTTGCCATATCCCTCGACGGCTACGGGGCCGGCCCGAACCAGAGCCTGCAGAATCCGCTGGGCGAACGCGGCGAGACGCTGCACCAATGGTTCCGCGTCACCCGCACGTTCCAGCGCATGCTGGGCGATGAATCCAGGGGAACCGATGGTCCGGACGAGACGTTCGCCGCGCGCGGCTTCGAGAATGTCGGCGCGTGGATCCTGGGCCGCAACATGTTCGGCCCCGTGCGCGGTCCGTGGCCGGACGACGAGTGGAAGGGCTGGTGGGGCGACGAGCCGCCCTACCATGTGCCCGTGTTCGTGCTCACGCACCACGCCCGCCCCCCGCTCGAGATGAAGGGCGGCACGACCTTTTACTTCGTCACGGACGGCATCGAGGCCGCCCTCGCCCGCGCAAAAGAGGCCGCGGGCGGCAAGGACGTGCGCCTGGGCGGCGGCGTATCGACCATCCGGCAATACCTGCAGGCGGGTCTCGTGGACGAGATGCACCTGGCCATCTCGCCCGTGCTGCTGGGGGCCGGCGAAGCGCTGCTCGCCGGCATCGACCTGCCCGCGCTCGGGTTCAAGGTCGC
Organism: Massilia sp. Masssp94; assembly: GCF_059491305.1. Taxonomy (NCBI): domain Bacteria; kingdom Pseudomonadati; phylum Pseudomonadota; class Betaproteobacteria; order Burkholderiales; family Oxalobacteraceae; genus Massilia; species Massilia sp. Masssp94. The sequence continues at coordinate 5,045,633 of NZ_CP168501.1, read as the reverse complement.
CGAGCACGTGGCGACCGAGGCGGCTACGCATGTGGTATTGCGCAGAGACTGAATTCCGGCAACACTCGAACGTCGCCCCCGCGGAGGCGGGGCCCACTAGCACGCGTGGTCATGATGCACGCAGAGCTTGGGTTCCCGCCTGCGCGGGAACGACGGGGCAAACGTTACGACAGCGGGATCGTCAGCCGCGCGATCTCGACCGAGCCGCCCTCGTCGAAGATCGGACAGCGCTCGCCGATCTCGACGGCGTCGTTGAAATCCGCCGCCTCGACGACCGAATAGCCGCACAGCGAACTGGCGGATTCCTTCGGCCCGAGCAGGCGGCGCGGCACGTCGACGGCGCTGTGCGTGAGGCTGCCGCGGTCGAGGACGCGCGAGCCCATGCCGTCGAACCACGCGGCGCAGCGCGACAAATCGTGGCGCGTATCCGCATCGGCGCCCGGTTTGCCGTGGTACACGAACAGGAAACGTTCCATGGCCTTCTCCTGGAGTTGGTTTGATCGGCTCGACGTTAGCAGAAGCGCGGCGGCCGCGACGCACCCGTGCCTACCTCCGTGCCTTTTGACAATCACCCGAGGATGGCCGATCATCGCCGCATGACCTTCCTGCGCCGCAACGTCGTCTTCGTATCCGCGTGGATCCTGTTCTGGATCCTGATGATGCTCGTCGCCGTGCAGGACTTCATGCGCAACGAACACAGCCACGCGATCTGGAAACCGCTTCTGTGGGAAGGGTCGTCCGCGCTCGTCGTGACCCTGCTCGCCCTCGTGCAGCTGCGCTGGTCGCACGCGGACGATCACCTGCTCGGCACGCCCTGGCGCTGGTTCGCGCGGCAGGCGCGCTGGCTGTCGATGTACTGGATCGCCTTCGTCCCCCTCGCGTTCGGCCTGCGCCATGGCGTGTATGCGCTCGTCGGCGAAACCTACCGGCACGATCCGGTGCCGCAGCTGTTCCTGTACGAATCGATGAAGATCACGATCTTCTTCGGCCTGTTCATGGCGATCCGCTTCGGCGTGCAATCCTACCGCGCGCTGCTCGACGCGCGGCTGCGCGCGGAACGCTCGAACACCCTGCTGCGCCAGGCGCAATTGCAGCGGCTGGGCCAGCAGATGCAGCCGCATTTCCTGTTCAACGCATTGAACACCGTGTCCGCACTGATCTGGACGGACCCGGCCCGCGCCGACGCGACGCTCACCCAACTGGCCGACGTGCTGCGCGAAACGCTGGCCCTGGGCGACCGCCACGCGGCGCCGCTCGCGACCGAGCTGCGCCTCGCGCGCGGGTACGCGGACGTGATGGCCGAGCGCTTCGCCGACCGCGTCGCCATCGCGTGGCAGGTCGACGACGCGCTGCTCGACCGCGAAGTGCCCGTGATGAGCCTGCAGCCGCTGCTGGAAAACGTGTTCAAGCACACGGTCGAGCGGCGCCGCGGGCAGACGCACATCGCCGTCTCCGTCTGCCGCGAGGGCGACGAGCTCGTGCTGGGCGTCGAGGACGATGCCGGCAAGCTGGCCGCGACGGAACGCCCCGGCGGCATCGGCCTGTCCAACCTGCGCGCGCGCATCCAGGCTTTATATGGCGATGCGGGCCGGCTCGACATCACGGCGCGGCCGCAGGGGGGCGTGCGTGCCGAGATGAGGTTGCCTTGCTGAGGTTCGTATGCGTCTGCTGATCGTCGACGACGAGCGCCCCGCGCGCGTAAAACTGCGCCACCTGCTCGCGCAGCAGGACGGCATCACGGCCGTCGAGGAAGCGGCCGACGGCATCGATGCGCTGGAGCGGATTGCAAGTTTTCGCCCGGACGCGCTGCTGCTCGACATCGAAATGCCCGAGCTGTCCGGCATCGAACTGGCGGCATCCCTGCCGGAACCGGCGCCGCTCGTCGTGTTCGTGACGGCGTACGAACGCTACGCGTGCCAGGCGTTCGACTGCGACGCCATCGATTACCTGCTGAAGCCCTACGACGGCGACCGCCTCGCACGCGCGCTGGCGCGCTTGCGCCGGAAGCAGGCGGCCGGCGTCGACGGCCAGCCGGCCGCGCTGCCGCCCGCGCCGCTGGAGCAATTGCTTGTGAGTGAACGCGGCGTCACGCGTGTCGTGCGCGTCGCGGACATCCAGTGGATCGAGACGGCCGACAACTACGTCGTGCTGCACACGGCCGTGGGCAGCCCGCTGTTGCGCCAGACGCTGGCCGGCCTCGTCGACCGGCTCGGTGCCGGCTTTATTCGCTGTCACCGGCGCGCCGCCGTGCAAGTGGGCTGGATCGAACAGGTGGTCACCCTGGACAAGGGCGACGGCGAATTGCTGCTGCGCGGCGGCGCGCGGGTGCCGTGCAGCCGCCAGTACCGCGCCGACGTGATGGCGCGGTTGAATCCGGCTTGAATCAGGCCTCCAGCGCGGCCAGCAGTGTCGAACCGACGGGCACGCCCCAGCCCGTGCACGCATCCCAGCCCGCCCCGGCCGCATAACCGCCGTTGTCGCCGCTCGTGATGTCGCGCAGCGCGCCGCTGCCCGCCAGCGGGCCGTACAGCAGCGGATTGAGCCATCCCACGTGCTGCGGCAGCTTCTGGTTCAGCAGCGCGACGAGCCCCGCATACAGCGGCGACACGGCGCTCGTGCCGCCGATCGTGGTCGTCAGGAAGTCGACCCGCACCCGGTAGCCCGTCGCCGGGGACGCATTGCCGGCCACGTCCGGCACGCCGCGTCCGACGCGTCCGCCCGGGTTGATCGACGCCGGCACGCGCGCATCCGCCTGCCAGGACGGCAGCGCGAACTTGTCGCTGACGCCGCCGCCTGTCGCGCTGGTGGAAGGGTCGTCATTCCACACGGTCTCGCTGGTGATGGTGTGGCCGCTGACCGTCAGGCGCGTGCCGCCGCAGCCCAGCACGTACGGGCTCGACGCGGGGAAGTCCGCATGCGCGAGGCCGTCCGGCGTGCCGTTCTGCGGGTTCTGGTCGTGCGCGCCGGCGTCGCCCGCCGCGCAGCACACCGTCACGCCCAGCGCGGCCGCGGCCTCGAACGCCTGGTCCATCGCGGCCAGGCCCTGGTCCGTCCATTCCGATTCCGGCGCGCCCCAGCTGATCGAGATCACGGACGGCTTGCGCACGTCGTCGTGGACGGCGGCCGCGATCGCATCGACGAAGCCCTGCTCGCTGTTCGGCGCGAAATACACGGCGATGTTGGCCTTCGGCGCGACGGCGCCCGCGACCTCGATGTCCAGCATGACCTCGGCATCGGCGCTCCACGGCAGCGACGGGCTGTTCTTGCCGCCGTCGACGGACACGGCCGTCACATGCGGTGCCGCCAGGCCGAGGCTCTTGAAATAGGCTTTCAGGTCGGCGCTGCGGTAGCCGCCGCCCAGTTCGATGATGGCGATGCACTGGCCGCTGCCGTCCAGGCCGGTCGGAAAGTCGTACACCTTCGCCATGTCGATGCCCGTGAAGCCGGATGCAGCCTGCGCGTCGGACGGCGCGGCGCCCGGTGACATCGAGGCCAGCATCGCGGCCTGCTCGGATTCTTTGGAGAACTTGAAATGGGGCCGTGCGATGGGGACGTCGTCGATGCCGAACACGCCTTCGACGATGCCGTCCAGCTCGGGCGGCACGTGCACGGGCGCGGTGCGGCGGCGCGAGATCCCGGCCGCGTGCTCGACCCGCTCGATTGCCGTGCCGAACGCGGCGGTCACCTGGCCCGCCGTGCCGGACAGGACGATGCTGCGCGCGGCCGGCCGGCGTTCGACGACGACGAGCCCGGCGCGCTGCGCGAACGCGGCGACGGCGTCGAGGTCGGCATCGCTGGCGCCATGCTGCGCGGCGAATTCGGCGCGCGTGAGATAGCGCCGCTGCCCCGGTTTCGCGTCGAGCGAATGGGGTGCGAGCGGCGCGCGGCGGCGCACGAAGACGGTGACGTCGATGCGTTCGTCGTCCGGCGCCGGCCCGAGGGACCGCATGTCGGCACTGGTTGCGGGCACGCTGCCCTGGAGTTTGACCATGATTCACCTCGCTGGAAGATGGCCCGGCCGGTCCGGGCACCATCTGCCAGTGTGCGCGTCGGGGCGAGTTGATTATTGATTAGCGCCAATTGTGGGCGAGCCCGTGCATTCGTATTAAAATAAGAACGCGACTGTGAGCGCTAACATTCATAACAAAGGAGACGTGATGATCGACAGGAATCGGCGAGGTCTGGTCCTTGCCGCCGGCGGCGCGCTGGCGGCGGGCGCGGTGGGTGACATGGCATGGGCGGCCCCGCCCGATCGCAAGCTCGGCTATGCGATCGTCGGGCTGGGCTCCTATGGCCTGGGCATCATCATCCCGCAATTCAAGAACTGCAAGAACAGCAAGCTCGTCGCGCTGGTCAGCGGCGATGCCGCCAAGGCGAAGCGCGTGGCGCAGGAATACGGCGTCCCGGAAAAGAACCTCTACAACTACCAGAACTACGACGAGATCCGCAACAACCCGGACATCGACATCGTCTACGTCTGCCTGCCCGTCTCGATGCATGCCGAGTACACGATCCGCGCTGCCAAGGCCGGCAAGCACGTGCTGTGCGAAAAGCCGATGGCCGTGTCGTCGGCCGAATGCGAAGCGATGATCGCCGCGTGCCGCCAGGCGGGCAAGAAGCTGATGATCGGCTACCGCTGCCACTTCGAACCGTACAACCTGGAAGCGCGCCGCATCGCGCGCGCCGGCGAGATCGGCAAGCTGCGCTATTTCCGCTCGGAACACGGCTTCAACTTCCGCGATCCGAATGCATGGCGCCTGAAAAAGGCGCTGGCGGGCGGCGGCTCGATGATGGACATCGGCATCTACGCCCTCAACGCGGCGCGCTACATGACGGGCGAGGAACCGACCGCCGTCTATGCCCAGGAAACGACGGACCGCAAGGACCCGCGCTTCCGCGAGGTCGAGGACATGATCGGCTTCCAGCTGGAGTTCCCGTCCGGCGTGATCGGCTCATGCCAGTCGATGTACAGCGCCAACCAGAACCACATCCTGCTGGTGGGAGATAAAGGCCGCATCGAGATGGAACCGGCGACCGGCTACCAGGGCAACCGGATGTGGGTCGGCGGCAATGGCCGCGACAAGGAAGTCACGCCGCCGCCGGGTCCCGGCGCCACGCAATGGGCTGGCCAGCTGGACCACATGGCGCAATGCGTGCTGCAGAACCGCGAGCCGATCGTCGGAGGCGAGGAAGGCTTGCGCGACCTGCGCATCATCGAGGCGATCTACCAGTCGGCGCGCGAGCAGAAGCGCATCGTGCTGAAGGCCTGAAGCCATCACGTGCGCGTGCGACTGCACGCGCACCGCGTCTGTCAGTACGGCGATCCGGCGACGTCCAGCCGGATTTGCCACACGGCGCCGGCGCCCGTCAGGAACAGGGTCTTGCCGTCGGCGCCGCCGAACGCGGCATTCGTCACGTTGGCATCCGTGCGGATCGTCGCCAGCTGTTTCCCCTGCGGCGAGAACACGCGCACCCGCCTGGCCGGGTGCTCGGTCACGTAGATATTGCCGTGGCAATCGACGGCCATGCCGTCCGGGATGTCGAGCCCTTTGACGATGTCTTTCCCCTGCCCCGGCGCGCCGTTCACGATCGGGTGGGCGCGCAGGAAGCCGTCGCCCGCGTTCACGTACAGCACGTCGCCGGCCGGCGACAGCGCGACGCCGTTCGGATTCGGCCGGCTGCCGTCCACGAGCGTGATCTTGCCGTCCGTGCCCACGCGATAGACGCCCGTGACGGGCTGCCCGCCGGGCGCCGCCGCCTTCTGGAAATCCGGGTCCGTGAAATAGATCGTGCCATCTTTCGCGATGGCGATGTCGTTCGGCGAGTCGAACACCTGGCCGTTATATTCCCCGGCCAGTGTCGTGCGCTTGCCGTCCGCGATGGCATAGCGGGACAGCGCCTTGTACTTGTGCGTGGCCGCGACGAGGTCGCCGTGGGCATCGACGGCGAGGCCGTTGCTGCCGCTGTCCTCCACCACCGTCGTCACCGTGCCGTCCGCCGCCAGCTTGCGGATGCGCGACGGGAAGCCTGGTCCGAGGCTGAAATCGGAAAAATACAGCGCGTCCTTGATCCACACGGGGCCTTCGTACAGGCTGGCCTCGGTGCGCGACGGCTTGACGCTCGCGACGCGCTCCGCGCGCAGTTCGCCGGACGGTGCCGTGCCGCAGGCGGACGCGGCGTGGCTACTTGCCGCATACGACAGGGCCAGCAGGAGGCCAGGGAGGGCGAGGACGGTGCGCGCTTGCATGGAAAGCCTTTCGTTCGATGGTCGGAGAAATTGATTGTAGCGCGTCAATCGCCTTCCGTGTCCAACGCAATCTTGCGATCCTCCTTGTAGCGGCACAGGTCGATCCGCGGCGAGGCGTCCGCCCGGCACCAGCCCAGGCCCTGGCGCCGCCCTTCGCCATCGATGCCGCCGACGAACACGAGCTTGTCGGCCACCGGCCACTGGTACGCGCCGTAGTGCCATGTGCCGCGCAGGGGCGCGGCGTGGGCAGGCACGAACACGCCGTCGCCGTGCGCCTCGCCCTTCACGAACGTGGCTTCCAGCCGCCCTTCCTTCGTCACGAGGACCCCGGGACCGGATGGTACGGCATCCTCGACGCCGCCTTCGTACGAGACCATCTTGCCGCCGGCCGGGAAACTGATGCGCCCGGTGCCACGGGCCATGCCCGCCGCAAACGCTCCCTCGTACGCGACGCCCCGCTCGCTCGCCAGCTTGCCGTGTCCCGACGGCTGGCCCTGCACGAAGTCGCCTTCGTAATAACTGCCATCCGGACGCAGCCACTTGCCCTTCCCGTCCGGTTTGCCGCTGGTCACAGGGCCTTCGTAGACGGCGCCGCTCGCGTAGCGCAATCCCTTGCCGTCCGGCGTCGCACTGGACGCCATGTCGGCGACGAGTTCCAGGTTTTCCATCAACAACGCGTCGAGCGGATTCTTGCCCGCCGCATCGAACGCGACGGCGCTGCGGATGCTCTTGACCGCTTCCGGCAACTGCTTGTTGCGCAGGTAGAGGTGCGCCAGCGCGCGCAGACTGCCGGGCGTCGGTTCGTAGATGACGAGGGTGTCCAGGCCGGCGATACCTTCCTGTACCGGTCCGATGTCGGGTGCAAGCTTGTACACATGGCCCAGGGTAAAGTAGGCCAGCGGATTGGACGGGTCCGCCGTGATGGCGCGCCGGGCCAGGTCGCGCGCCTCTTTCAGCGGCGCTTCCCAGCCGGGCACGCAGGTATCGTGCATCGCGGCCGCCGCCATGTCCAGGCCTTCGGCGCGCGCGGCGAGCAGGTTTGCATCGTTCGGGTAGCGTTTCAGCAACGCATCCAGGCGCGCCATGCCGTCGTCGACGACGCGGCGATTGACGGCAAGGATGGTCGCCTTCGGATCGTCCGGGTGGAGCTTGAGATTCGTCTCGACCAGTTCCCGCATCATGTCGGCGTCGCGCTTCGCGAAGCGGGGCACCACGTCGGCCAGGACGGCGTAGGTCGCGGGACGGTCGAGCTTCGTGACCTTCACCTGGACTTGCGGCAGGTCGAGCCCATCCTTGCCGGTCGAGAATCCGCGGGCCATCATGCGGCGCTCCACGTAGCGCCGCATGTCGACATCGAGTTCCTCGTACGACTTCTTGAAAGCGATGCGTACGGCCTGGTCTTCGGACAGCCCCATGTTATGCAGGCGCAGGTAGTGCGCGAGTTGCCTGCGCAATTCGGGACTCGAATTGAAGTAGTGGATCGCGTACTTCGCGCAGGCATAAAAGCGGGCCATGTCGATCTTGCCGGCCCGCGTACTGTCGTCGTAAGAGAGTTTGTTCGTGTTGAACAGCCATTTGGTATCGAGATTGATCCGGCCCGTCCGGTCGGCCAGCCAGTCCTCGCGATGGCTGCCTTCCACCGGATGGCCGAACCATGCCATGCCGTCCTGGATGACCAGCGACGACCAGTACTCCGACATCCCTTCGTCGTACCAGCGCGGATACGCCGTCGTTTCGGGCGAATAGTGCAGGAGGAAATGGTGGTATTCATGCAGGATGATCGCGCGCGACACGTCGCTTGCCGCCGCCGACGTGACGTAATCCTCGATCCTTGCGACGGCCGCGTAACCAAGGCGCGACAACTGGAACACCCCGGCCATGTTCCGGGGCAGCCCCAGCGTCGCGAAGCTGCTCCGGCCCATCGCGACGATCGTCAGCGGCGGCCCGTCCAGCGATTGCGCACCGCGTACGCGGTTCGAGATGTATCGCAAGTTTTCCAGGTCGACGATCATGTGGCGCGCAACGTCTTCCGGCTGGTCGGTGACGACCCGGAAATTCGGGCTGTCGATTTCGATCCAGTTCTGGTCGACGAGATCGTTGATGTTGCCGGCTTGCGCCAGCGGCATCGCCAGGAACAGGATGGACAGGGCGCGGCCGAGGAGAGTGGTTTTCATGAGCGGGAACAGGAATTAAATGCTTGCAATACAGCATTCCATTCTAGAACGTATGTATGCGCTCAAACATCACCAATTATCTCAGCCATATTATTCCAAATTTGTATGATCGATATCTGAAAATCAAATTGGATTTATTTCTTATGCCCCCGCATACTCCGAACCGTCTCCTCTATCTTCCTCCAAGAAAATAGATTCAAGCCCGCCGCAAGCGGGCTTTTTTTTGGCATCCGTCCGGCCCGCCCCACCCGGCTCCCGCCTCGCCACAATCCGCTCGCATCGCGACCTGCGCCGATCTAGTCTGACGTCGTTAATTTCATCGACCAACCGACGACGATCCGCCATGAACACTCGCCATCTTCCGCGCCATCACTTCCTCGACTGGGTACGCATCATCGCCTTCTTCCTGCTGATCCTGTATCACGTGGGCATGTATTACGTGACGTGGGGCTGGCACGTGAAGAGCCCGCACGCCGGCACCACGCTCGAGCCTTTCATGATGCTGTCGTCGCCGTGGCGGCTGGCGCTGCTGTTCCTCGTGTCCGGCGTCGCGTCCAGCGTCATGCTGGCGAAGCTGCGGCCCCTCGCCTTCCTGCGCAAGCGCAGCTGGCGCCTGTTGATCCCCCTGCTGTTCGGCATGCTCGTCATCGTGCCGCCGCAGTCGTATCTCGAAGTCGTCGAGAAGCTCGGCTATGCGGGCAGCTACGCCGACTTCATGCGGCTGTACGTGCGCGGCTATCACGGCTTCTGCCAGGACGGCTGCCTGATCCTGCCGACCTGGAACCACCTGTGGTTCGTCGCCTACCTGTGGGCCTATACGGCCGTCCTCGGGCTCGTCGTGCTGGCCCTGGGTCCGCGCTTCGACCGTCTCGCCGCCCTGCTCGGCCGCGTGCTCGAGGGCTGGAAGATCATCGTGCTGCCGGCGGCCGTGCTGGCGCTGGTGCGCGTCCTGATGCTGAATCGTTTTCCCGTCACCCACGCGCTCGTGGACGACTGGACCAACCATGCGACGTATCTGCCGGTCTTCCTGCTTGGCGCCCTGATGGCGCGCGTTCCCGACTTCTGGTCCCGTGTCGCGGCGCTGCGCTGGACGTGTCTCGCGCTGGCCCTCGCCGGCTGGGCCCTCCTCATGCTGTGGATCGCGCTGGACAACGCCGGCGGCATCGACGGCACGCGCTGGGAACTGCTCGCGAAGCCGGTGCGCGCCAATTACGCGCTGCTGGCGTGGAGCGCGATCCTGGCGGCCTGCGGCTTTGCCCGGCGCCACCTGGACCGCGACGGCCCCGCCCGGCGTTACCTGACCGAGGCCGTGTTCCCCGTCTACATCCTGCACCAGACGCTGATCGTCGTCCTGGCCCATGCGTCGAAACCGCTGCACCTTGCGCCGGGCTTGGAAGCCGTGCTGCTCGTCGTGCTCGTGACGGTGCTCAGCTTCGCCGGCTTCGAGATCGTGCGCCGGGTGCCGTTGCTGCGTCCGCTGTTCGGGCTCGGGCCGCGCATCCGGACCGCGGCCCAGGCTGCACAGGACATCGTCGCGCCGCACCCGGTGGCCGGGCGCAGCGCGTAAGGTCCGGGAACTGCGCCGGGTCAGTGCGCGGCGGCCCGCTGGTCCTTGCTGCCCTGCTGCTGGCTCGGCGGCATTTGCTGCGTCTGGCCCGTGCTGCCCGATGCGTGCGGCTGGGCGGCACCGTTGCCCGGCCGGATGAATGGATCGCTGAACTGGCGCACGGTTTCCTGCTGGGCGCGCAGGCCACGCTCCGTCTGCTCGGTGGCGTCGCGCGCCACCTCGTCCGCCAGGGCGCGCGCGGTACGGGTGGTGTTCTGCACGTGCTGCTCCGTCACGCGGGCCAGCTCGACCTGGGAGTCGGCCGCCAGGCGCGCGATGTGCTGCTGGTAGGCGCGCAACTTTTCCGTCGTGGGCTGCGTCCGCGCCGTGGCGGCGCTCAGCAGCTCGGACTGGCGGTCGGCGCTCAGCACGTGCTTGCTGGCCAGGGTCGTTTCTTCCAGCATCGTCTGCATGAGCTGGATGTTCAGGTCGCACATTTGCTGGAATGAGCTGAACAGCGATTTCGACATGTCATTCAGGAACGCGGTCTGGGCGTCGATGTGGGTGCGCACCGCCGGGGCGATCGTTTGTGGAAATGGATACATGGTTGTGCCTCGCAAAGTTTTGGGTTGAACGAGCCGCAGCAGGCGCCGCGGCGCGAAGCTCACAGACTAAGGGCGCGAGGCTGATTACCTTTGATCTGGGCTAATCGTGCCGGGCTTGTCGGCCTGAAGTAGCGAATGTCGGTCCGATCTTTGCATCGGTCCAAGTTCCTGTACTCATGAGACAGACTAGCGCGCAATCGCACCCATCCTGGCGCCCCCGTTCGGCGTCAGGTTTTTCTGGTCGAGCAACCGCGTCATCACGTCCGCCGGCACCGGCTGGCTGTAGTAATAGCCCTGCGCGGCCAGGCAGCCGTGCGCCGTCAGGAAGGAGACGTGCTCGGGGCTGTCGACGCCTTCCGCGATCAGGTTCAGGTGCAGGCTGTGGGCCATCGCGATGATCGCCGTGACGATCGCGGCGTCGTGCGCCTGCTCGTTGATCCCGATGACGAACGAGCGGTCGATCTTGAGCGCGTGGATGGGGAAGTTCTGCAGGTAAGCGAGGCTGGAATAGCCGGTGCCGAAGTCGTCGATGGACAGTTGCACGCCCATGGCGCTCAGGCGGCGCATCACGTCGAGGTTGTCGTCGCTGGGCTGCATCGTCAGGCTTTCCGTCAGCTCGAGTTCGAGCGCGTCGGCGGGGACGCCCGTGTCGCGCAGCACCTGGGCCACGAACTCCGTCAGGTTGGCCTGGGTGAACTGGCGCGCCGAGAGGTTGACGGCGATCCGCATGTCCGGATAGCCGCCGTCGCGCCAGCGCCTCAGTTGTGCGCAGGCCTGGCGCAGCACCCATTCGCCGATCGGCACGATGATGCCGGTTTCTTCGGCGATGGCGATGAATTCCGCGCAGGAGCGGGCCGCCTTGCCGGGCGGCGTCCAGCGCAGCAGCGCTTCGGCCGAGAAGATCCGGCCGCTCTCCATGTCGACCTGCGGCTGGTAGTACACGGAAAACTCGTCGTGGGCGAGCGCCTGGCGCAGCTGGCTGGTCGCCGCCATGCGCCGCTTCGCCGCTTCGTGCAGGGCCGGCGTGAAGAACTGGTACGTGTTGCGGCCCTTCTGCTTGGCCTGGTACATGGCGGCATTGGCCGCGCGCAGCAGCGCGGACGCGTCGCTGCCGTCGGACGGAAACAGGCCCAGCCCGATGCTGGCGCTGACGTGCAGTTCGTGGTCTTCGACGTGGAATGGGCGGCTCAGGGTCTCGAGGATCTTGCCCGCCACGAGCGCGGCATCGTTGCTGCACCGCAGGGCCGCGAGGCAGATGCCGAACGCATTCCCGCCCAGGCAGCCGAGGCTGTCGCCCTCGCGCGTGCATTGCTGCAGGCGGGAGGCGACGGCCTGCAGCAGGCGGTCGCCGATCCGCTCGCCGAGGGAATCGTTGATGGTCTTGAAGTGGTCCAGGTCGATGTGCAGCTGCGCGACCATCTCGTCCTGATGGCGCCGCGCCTGGGCGATCGCCTGGTTGACCCGGTCTTCCAGCAGCAGGCGGTTGGGCAGCCCCGTCAGGGCATCGTGGTGCGCCATGTAGTCGATGCGCCGCTCCGCCTGGTTGTAGTCGGCGATCTTCTGTTCCAACCTGGCGTTGGTCCGGACCAGCTCCGCGGTGCGCTCGGCCACGCGCTGTTCGAGGAGATCATTGGCGGCCAGCAGCTCGGCTTCGGCGCGCCGCAGCTGCGCGTTCTGTTCGGCCAGGCGCTTCTGCGCGCTGCGCAGTGCCAGGTGGGTCGTGACGCGCGCCCACACTTCATCGATCTGGAATGGTTTGGTGACGTAGTCGACGCCGCCCGCCGCGAAGCCGGCGACCTTGTCGTGGGTCTCGGACAGCGCCGTCATGAAGATCACGGGGATGTCGCGCGTACGCGGGGACGCCTTGAGGCGCCGGCACGTCTCGAAACCGTCCATGCCGGGCATCATCACGTCGAGCAGGATCAGGTCCGGCTGCACGAATTCCGCGCGGGCCAGGCCCTCCTCGCCTTCTTGCGCGACCGCCACCCGGACCTGGCGCCCCTCGAGATACTCGACGAGGATGCCCACGTTGGCCGGCGTATCGTCGACAATCAGGACAGTCGGGGTGCCCACATCCTGGGGCGCGACAGAAGTCGTCATATCGGTTCCGTCAACTGGTCCATCGATTCGCGGGGACTTGCACTGTAATGACGATTCTATCCGATTCTAACATTAGAGCAACCCTCATTTTGCGCCAGCGTGGTGCGCCGGCAGCGCCGTCCCGCAATCCTTGCAGAACCGGGCGGTGGCGTCGTGGCCGCCGCTGCCGCACGCTGGACAATGCAGGGCCGCGCGCAACGGCCCCGTCCGCCGGTCGCCGCGGCGCAGCGTCATCTCGGCCGTCACGATTCCGGTCGGCACGGCGAGGATGCCCCACCCCATCAGCATCATGAACGAGGCGATCGCCTTGCCCAGGTTGGTGTGCGGCGTGATGTCGCCATACCCGACGGTCGTCATGGTGACGGTCGCCCAGTACATCGCGACGGGGATGCTCGTGTAGCCGTTCTTCGGTCCCTCGACGACGTACATGACGGTGCCGAGGATCAGGATCGCCATCAGCACGACGGACAGGAACACGAGGATCTTGCGCCGGCTGGCGGCGAGCGCTTCGCCCAGGCGCGTGTATTCCTCGATGTACAGGGTTAGCTTGAAGATGCGGAACACGCGCAGCAGGCGCAGGATGCGGATGTCGAGGAGCAGCTCCGTGCCCGGCATCAGCAACGAAAAATACGACGGCAGGACGGCCAGCAGGTCGATCACGCCGTAGAAGCCGCCGGCATAGCGCCACGGCCGCTGCACGCACACGAGGCGCGCCACGTATTCCACCGTGAACAGCGCGGTGAAGCCCCATTCGAACGCGTTCAGCAGGTCGGCGTGATCGCGATGCAGCCGCGGCACGCTGTCCAGCACGACGACGAGGATGCTGAGGAGGATGGCGCACACGAGGGCGATGTCGAAGCGCCGCCCGGCCGGGGTGTCGGCCTCGAAGATGACGTCGTACATGTGCCGCCGCCACCCGGGCGGCGGCTTGCCGTAGGCGACCGGCGCCTGCGGCACATACGGCGGTGCTTCATCATCCTGCCTCATGGCGCGGTGGGCGGTCCCTTCAGCTCGATCATGTTGCCCTCAGGGTCCGACAGGTAGATGGACGGGCCCTCTCCCTCGGCGCCGAAGCGCGACGCGGCCGGCCCCGCCTCGATGCCGTGCGCGGCCAGGTGGGCGCGGATCGCGTCTTCGTCGAATGGCTCGACACGGAAGCAGAAGTGATCGACGTTGCGCCCCTCCTTGCCGGGCGCCGCGCCGCCCGCCGCGCCCAGCTTGCCGGAGATCGGGATCAGGTCGACCATCGAACTGCCGGCGCGCAGCTGCACGAGGCCGATCTCGTCCTGGCGCCGCACTTCGCGGCAGCCCAGCACGTCGCCATAGAAGGCCAGCATGCGCGCGAGATCCACCACGCGCAGCACGATGTGATCGATTTCGCGGATCGCGATCGGACTTTTTACGGCATCAGTCGGCATGGCGCTCCACCCACGTCGCAAAACACTCCATGAACTGCTGCAGGAAGGTTTTCAGGCCCTCGTCCGTCAGCGTGTCGCCGTCGAACTTGCTCCCGACGCCGCCGAGGTACGCTTCCGGCGACTGCATGCACGGCATATTGAGGAAGACGAGGCACTGGCGCACGGCGTGGTTGGCGCCGAAGCCGCCCAGCGCGCCCGGCGAGTTGGACACGACCGCGCACGGCTTGCCCGTCCACGCGGCCTGGCCGTACGGGCGCGAGCCGACGTCGATGGCGTTCTTCAGGACCGCGGGCAGCGACCGGTTGTATTCCGGCGTGCAGAACAGGACGCCGTCGGCGTCGCGGATGCGGCCGCGGAACTCGGTCCAGGTGGCGGGCGGCGTGTCGGTCTCGTCATCCTGGTTGTACAGCGGCAGCCCGGAAATGTCGACGATCTCCAGCTCAAGCGTGGGCGGTGCGGCCAGCATCAGGCTCTTGGCCAGCTTGCGCGTAAACGATTCCTGGCGCAGGCTGCCGACGAGCACTGCGATCTTCCTTGTTGCCATGACGGTCCTTTCGGTCTTGATGGGTCGGATGATGCCCAGAGTGTAACGACTTTCGGCGGACCGTGCGGATCAGATACGCCGGCGCCGGTATTCATCCAGGAACGAGCGCACCTCGCGCGCCGTCAGCACGCGCACCGGATCGCCATGCCACGCATACAGGAACGGCGGCCCGCCCGCGCGGTCGGTCAGCTTGGCACGGATGAGGAACCGGGTGCCCGCCGGATAGCGCCCGGGGTCCGACAGCGTCCTTGCGCACTGCACGCGCATCGACGTCGCGTAGGCCTGCCCCGCCATCGGCTTGATGCGCAGCCGGCCAGTGCGCGGGTCCGGCACGGATTCGACCGCCACGTCGCGGTAGGCCCAGGGATCGCGTGCCATGCGTTATGCCGCCACGGCCGCGGGTGCCGGCTTCGCCTCGCGGATCGGCAGGTTGACGAGGGCGGCGGCCAGCGCCAGCGCGATGTCCGCGTACCACATCCACGAGTAGTCGCCGAAGTGCACGAATGCGAGGCCGCCCAGCCAGGCGCCGAAGAAGCCGCCGATCTGGTGCGACAGCAGCGTCAGGCCGAACAGGGTGGCGAGGTAGCGCATGCCGAACAGCTTGCCGACGAGGCCCGCCGTGGGCGGCACCGTCGCGAGCCATGTGAAGCCGAGGGCGGCGGCGAACAGGTAGAACGTCCACGCGGATTTCGGCGCCAGCAGGTAAGCCGCGATGATCACGGCGCGGCTGCCGTACGTGAACGCGAGCAGCCATTTCATGCGGTAGCGCTGGGCCAGCGCGCCCGCCGCCAGCGAGCCCGCGATGTTGAAGAGGCCGATGAGGCCAAGCGCCGTCGCCGAGACGCCCGCCGGCAGGCCGCACAGCGCGACCTCGCCCGGCAGATGGGTGACGAGGAAGGCGATGTGGAAGCCGCACGTGAAAAAGCCGGCGTGCAGGCAGAGATAACTGCGGTCGCGCATGGCATCGCGCACCTGCCGGCCGAGAGTGAGATCGCCATGGCCGACGACGGATTGCGCCGGCGGCTTGCCGCGCAGCGGCCACGCGAGCGGGATGGTGAGGAGGCTCGTCGCGGCCAGCGCCAGCATCGCCGTGATCCACCCGGTGGTCGCGATGAGGAACTGGACGAGCGGCGCGAACACGAACTGGCCGAACGAGCCGCCCGCGTTGATGAAACCGGACGCGAACGCGCGCCGCTCGGCCGGCAGGCGCTGCGCGGTGGCGCCGATGAGGATCGAGAAGCTGCCCGCGCCCGCCCCGCTCGCGGACAGGATGCCGAGGGTGACGAGCAGGCCCCATTGCGTGGACACGAACGGCGTGGCGGCAAGGCCGCCGGCCAGCAGCACCGCGCCCAGCACGATGACGGGCATGGAGCCGTATTTGTCGGCGACGGCGCCGAAGACGGGTTGCGACGCGCCCCACATGAACTGGCCGACGGCCATGGCAAAGCTGATCGACGCGATGCCGAGGCCCGTCGCCGTGTTCAGCGGCGACAGGAACAGGCCCGTCGTGAGACGCGCGGCCATCGTGATCATCAGGATGGCGCTGGCGGCCAGGATCAGCGTCCAGGCCGCACGTGGCGTGGTGGTGGTCATGTCGTCCCCGTTGTTATCGTCAGACCAACGATGTTACAACGGAAACAAAAAACGCGTTGGGTGGGCACCCGTGCCCACCCGACGTCACGTGGTGGCGCGGATCAGCAGCACGGTAGCCTGCGCCGCCATGCCTTCTTCGCGGCCGAGGAAACCGAGTTTTTCATTGGTCTTGGCCTTGATGTTCACCTGCTGCGGCGACGCGCCGATGTCCTCGGCGATGCGCGACACCATCTGCGGGATGTGCGGCGCCATCTTCGGCTGCTGCGCGATGATGGTCGCGTCCACGTTGCCGATGGTGTAGCCGGTGCCCAGCACGCGGTTGGCCGCTTCGCGCAGCAGCACGCGCGAGTCGGCGCCGGCGAACATCGGGTCGGTGTCCGGGAAATGCTTGCCGATGTCGCCGAGGCCGGCGGCGCCCAGCATGGCGTCGATGATGGCATGCAGCAGCACGTCGGCGTCCGAGTGGCCGAGCAGGCCCAGCCGGTGCGGGATGGTGACGCCGCCGACAATCAGTTTGCGCCCTTCGACGAGGGCGTGGCAGTCATAGCCGGTACCGATGCGGAACGGCGGGGTCGGGTTGTACGATGCGAGAGCCATGATGTTCTTTACACGCTATACGAATTCAGGTTGGGACACTGCCAGGTACATCTCGGCGATCCGGATATCGTCCGGCAATGTCACTTTGAGATTGCGGGGATGCCCTTCCACCAACTTGGGGCTCAAACCGAGGGCTTCAACCGCACTAGCATCATCGGTAATCGAATCCGGATCTTTAGCCGCCGCCAGCGCTTCGCGCAGCAATTCGTAGCGGAACATCTGCGGGGTCTGCGCGAGCCACAAGCCGTTGCGGGGCACGGTGCCGGCCGCTTCGCCGTCGATGCAGCGCTTGACCGTGTCGACGACCGGCAGCGCCAGCAGGCCGCCGGCCGGGTGGTCGCCCGTGCCCGTAATCAGTTTTTCGATCAGTTCGGCAGTCAGGCCGGGACGCGCGGCGTCGTGCACGAGCACCCAGTCGGCGGGCGACAGGGTGTTGGCGAGCACGGCCAGGCCGTTGCGTACGGATTCCATGCGGCTGGCGCCGCCGCAGCGCAGGACCGTCACGCCGTGGTTGGGCGCGACGGCGTCGATACAGGGGTCGTCCGGGCTCACGACGACGAACGTGTGTGCGATGAGCTCGCTGGACAGGAATGCGTCGAGCGTGTGCCTGAGCATGGGCTTGCCGCCGATTTTCAGGTACTGCTTGGGGCTCGTGGCCCCCATCCGGGCGCCGACGCCGGCGGCGGGAATGAGGGCGAAGTAACGTGGTGCTTGAGTCATGTTGTTCAATCTACGATCGGGAACGTCTTGTCGATCCAATAAGAGACTGTACCTCACCTTGGCAAACTTTGCTCAGACGCGCGTACTCCGCGGGACTGTCGATCGCGGCCTGCAATCGTTCGACACGTCCCATCTCGGCCTTAATGTACGGCATCCAGTTGCGGTCGATTTCGCGCTGGAGCAGCGTCCGCGACTCGCCGGCCCGCGCGTACAACGGTTTGCCGGCAAAACGGCCGCCGAGGCGTGCGCGCACCCGCTCTTCCACTTTCGGCAGATAGTCCAGGTAAGACTTGAGATGGCGCATTTCGTGCGCAAGTATCTCGTCATACGTACACGAGTCCGGTTCGAATTCACGGCTGACGTACACGACGATGGGCTGGTAGTACAAGGTCACCGCGATACGCGGCATCACGCATTCGGCCGCGCCGTCCGGCGCCGTGAGCAGGGTGCCGTCGACCTGGATCGCGACGCGCGACTCCGTGCGCGTGAGGCCCAGGACGTAGCCGTTGCGTACGCCGGGCCGTTTCATGCGCGTCAGGTCGCGGTAGGACACCGTGTTGTCGACGCGCCAGCCGCTCTCGCGCGTGGAGAACGTCGCGCCGGCATCCCGGGCCGCGGCTTCGCAGCTCGCCTCGAACGGCGTGCGCGCGGAGGCGAAGCCGCCCCAGGCGAGCAGCAGCAAGCCGAGCGCGGCCGGGCGCACAGGCTTCAAACTAAGCCGGCGTCCAGGTGCCGGCGGCGATCTTCTCCAGCCAGAACGTGCCGATCACGGTTTTCACGTCCGTGATGTCGCCCCGTTGCACCATCTCCAGCATCTCGGGAATGGTCGCCGTGAAGGTTTCGAGGAATTCACCGTCGTCCAGCTTCGCGTCGCCCGCCGTCAGGCCGCGCGCGAGGAACAGGTCGAGGTGCTCGTCCGAATACGCGATCGCGTTGTGGATCGTGCAGACGAAATGCCAGTCGGTGGCCGTGTAGCCCGTCTCTTCTTCCAGCTCGCGCTTGGCGCACGCGAGCGACTCTTCGCCCGGGTCGATCTTCCCGGCCGGGAATTCGATGAAGACCTGGTCGTTCGGATAGCGGAACTGGCGTTCGAGCAGCACGCGGCCGTCGTCGAACAGCGCGAGGATCACGACGGCGCCGGGATGGCGGATGTATTCGCGTTGCGTGATCTTGCCGTCGGGGAGTTTCACGCGGTCGCGCGAGACTTTGAGGAAGTTGCCGTCGTAGGCGATCGCGCCATCGACTTTGATTTCTTTGAGGTGGTCGTCCATGGAAGGCTCCGGTACATCGTTACTCTTGCACCGGCGCCATGGACGCTGGTGCTCAGCCGCGGCGCTTGCGCAGATATCTTAAAACGAAACCTGGGAAGGCCAGCACGACGAACAGGCAGGCGGTGATCGCATAGAACTCCCAGGTCTGGGGGAACGCGGTACCGATGCGGGATTCGAGGGCGTGGGCCAGCGCGCCGACGACGAAGTATAGAACAACCAGCTCGAGCAGGCGCACGACGAAGTATTTCGCGTGCGCCTTGTTGAGTGCCGGCTTCACGGGAATGAAGCCGAGCACGCTCTCGTTGAGGAACGGCAGGTTGGCGAACGCGAGTGCGACCGCGATCACCAACCAGCTGGCCAGGGAGGCGTCCACCGTGGCCTTACGACTTCAGCGTGAGGGACATCGCCGACAGGCAGGCCGCCAGCAGCGGGCCCGGCAGGATGCCCAGGATCACGACGAGGATGCCGTTCAGCGACAGCACGACGCGCATGTCCAGCGGGGTCGAGATCGGCGACGCATCGGCCACCTCGTCGAACCACATGACTTTCACGACGCGCAGGTAGTAGAACGCACCCACCAGCGACGCGGCCACGGCGATGATCGCGAGCCACAGCTGGCCCGAACCGACGACGACGTCCAGCACGGCCCACTTGGCCATGAAGCCCATCATCGGCGGCACGCCGGCCAGCGAGAACATCAGGGCGGTCATGACGAGCGCGTACCACGGGCTGCGCTTGGCCAGGCCCTTGAAGTCGGCCAGTTCTTCCGCCTCGTGGCCCGAGCGCGCCAGCATCATGATGATGCCGAAGGTGCCCAGCGTGGTCAGCACGTAGGTGATCGTGTAGTACATCGAGGCGCTGTAGGCGTTGGCGATGTTCGCGGCGTTCGTGGCATCGCGGGTGCCGACGACGCCGGCCATCATGCCCAGCAGGACGAAGCCCAGCTGCGCGATGGTCGAGTAGGCCAGCATGCGCTTCAGGTTGGTCTGCGCGATCGCGGTCAGGTTACCGACCAGCAGCGACAGCACGGCCAGCGCCAGCAGCATCTGCTGCCAGTCGATCGCCAGCGGCAGCAGGCCTTCGACCAGGATGCGGATCATCATCGCGAACGATGCCAGCTTGGGTGCGGCGCCCAGCAGCAGCGTGACGGCGGTCGGCGAGCCCTGGTAGACGTCCGGGACCCACATGTGGAACGGGACGGCGCCCAGCTTGAAGGCCATGCCGGCCACGACGAACACGAGGCCGAACACGAGGATCGTGTGGTTGGCGGCGTTGCTCGACACCAGCTTGGCGATCGTCGTGATGTCCAGCGAACCGGTGGCGCCGTAGATCATCGAGATACCGTAGAGCATGAAGCCCGAGGCCAGCGAACCCAGGATGAAGTACTTCATCGAGGCTTCGGTCGAGATCGCATGGTCGCGGCGCATCGCCACCAGCGCGTACAGCGACAGCGACATCAGTTCCAGGCCCAGGTAGATCGGCAGCATGTTGTTACCAGAGATCATGATCATCTGGCCCAGCAGCGTAAACAGCGCGAGCACGTAGAACTCGCCACCCATGTTGCCCGACATCATGCCGCGGTCGGCGGTGTACTGGCGCGAGTAGACGAGGGTCACGCCCACGGCCAGGTAGGTGAACAGCTTGAGCAGGTTCGCCATCGGGTCCGACACGAACATGTTGTAGAACGTGTAGGTCGTCGTGCCGGCCTTGAAGTCGGCGTAGGTGATCACCGCGCAGCCCACCAGGGTGAGCAGCGACAGTGCGTAGGTCGGCGTGCGCTTGCCTTCCTTCTGAAACATGTCGATCAGAAGGATGGCGCAGGACGCGATGACCAGGAAGATTTCTGCAGAGACCGGCCCCAGGTTGTTGGCGGCCAGCACGGCTTGGGTGTTAATCATCGGATTCATATCGTTGTTGTGCCTCTATCTCAGTGCGCGGCGACAGCAGCCACTGCCTGGGGCAGCTTGCTGACCGACACGTGCTGCAGCAGGTCCGCGACCGACACTTGCAGCGCGTCGGTGAACGGCGCCGGATACAGGCCCATGTAGATGGTCAGGATTGCGAGCACGCCCAGCATGAAGAACTCGCGGCCGTTCAGGTCGGTCAGTTCGGCCACGTGCTTGTTGCCGATCTTGCCGAACACGACGCGCTTGACCATCCACAGCGAGTACGCCGCGCCCAGGATCAGGGCGGTGGCGGCCAGCAGGCCGGTCCAGAAGTTGAACTTGACGGCGCCCAGGATGACCATGAACTCGCCCACGAAGCCCGACGTCGCCGGCAGGCCGCAGTTGGCCATCGCGAACAGCACGGAGAACGCGGCGAACTTCGGCATCACGTTGACGACGCCGCCGTAGTCGGCGATCTGGCGCGAGTGCAGGCGGTCGTACAGCACGCCGATGCACAGGAACATGGCGCCCGACACGAAGCCGTGCGAGATCATCTGCACGATACCGCCCTGCACGCCGATCTCGTTGAAGATGAAGAAGCCGAGCGTGACGAAGCCCATGTGGGCGATCGACGAGTACGCGACCAGTTTCTTCATGTCGACCTGCACCATCGCGACCAGGCCGATGTAGATCACGGCGATCAGGGACAGCACGATGATCAGCGGGGCCAGGTAGTGCGACGCGTCAGGCGCGATCGGCAGCGAGAAACGGAGGAAACCGTAGCCGCCCAGCTTCAGCATGATCGCGGCCAGCACGACGGAACCGCCGGTCGGCGCTTCCACGTGGGCGTCCGGCAGCCAGGTGTGCACCGGCCACATCGGCACCTTGACGGCGAACGCCATCAGGAACGCGACGAAGATCAGGACTTGTTCCTTCATCGTCAGCGGCAGGTTGTGCCATGCCAGGATGTCGAAGCTGCCGTTCGATTTGTTGTACAGGTAGATGATCGCGATCAGCGTCAGCAGCGAGCCCATGAACGTGTACAGGAAGAACTTGAACGACGCATACACGCGGTTCGGGCCGCCGAACACACCGATGATGATGAACATCGGGATCAGCGTGGCTTCGAAGAAGAAGTAGAACAGCAGGCCGTCCAGCGCGACGAACACGCCGATCATCAGGCCCGACAGCAGCAGGAACGAACCCATGTACTGGGCCACGCGTTCCTGGATCACTTCCCAGGCCGAGATCACCACGATGATCGTGATGAAGGCGGTCAGCGGCACGAACCAGAGGCTCAGGCCGTCGATACCCAGGTAGTACTGGATGTTGAAGCGCGAGATCCAGGCGGCTTTTTCCACGAACTGCGGGCCGTGGGCCGTGTTGCTGAATTGCGTGAACAGCGGGATCGTCGGCAAAAAGCTGATGATCGAACCGGCCAGCGCCAGCAGGCGGGTAAAGCCCGCGCGGCTGTCGCGACCGACGGCCAGCACGATGACGCCGCACAGGATCGGCAGCCAGACGGACAGGCTCAGGTAAGGAGGAAAGGTCGAAATAGACTGCATCTTGTTTTTCTCTCTTTTAAGCGTGCCAGAACGGGAAGAAGTACAGCAGCGTACCCAGCACGCCCAGGATCATCACGAACGCATAGTGGTAGATGTAACCAGTCTGGAACGTACGGACGATGGTCGAGAACCAGCCCACGAGCTTCGCGGAACCGTTGACGACGAGCCCGTCGATCAGCGCGCGGTCGCCCACCTGCCACAGGCCCTTGCCCAGCAGGCGTGCGCCGCCGGCGAACACGACTTCGTTGAACTTGTCCATGTAGTACTTGTTGTCCAGCAGCGTGTGGATCGGACGCAGCGCCTTGTAGAAGGCCGCCGGCACGCGCGGATTGATCATGTAGCAGTAGTAAGCGGCGACGACGCCGGCCAGGGCCAGCATGAACGGCAGCGACGTGAACGCATGCACGCCCATCGCGGCGGCGCCGTGGAACTCGTGCGCCAGTTCTTCCATCGCCGGGTGACGCTCGGCGTTGATATAGATGACGTTCTTGAAGAAGTCGCCGAACAGCATCGGGCCGATCGCGAAGAAGCCGATGATGACGGACGGGATCGCCAGCAGGATCAGCGGCAGCGTCACGACCAGCGGCGACTCGTGCGGCTTCTGGCCCGGAGCCAGGCCGTGGTGGCCGTGGTCGTCCTCGTCCTCTTCATGATGGGCAGTGGCCTCGTGCAGTGCGGTCGGGTCCTTGCCTTCGCCGTTATGTGCGTGGTCGTCGTGGTGGGCGTGGCCGTGGTCATGCGCCTTGCCGAAACGCTCCTCGCCGTGGAAGACCAGGAAATACATGCGGAACGAGTAGAACGCGGTCACGAACACGCCGGCGATGACGGCGAAGTACGCGAAGCCCGAACCCCACAGGTGCGACGCATGCACCGCTTCGATGATCGAATCCTTCGAATAGAAACCGGCGAAGAACGGCGTACCGATCAGTGCCAGCGAACCCAGCAGCGACGTGATCCAGGTGATCGGCATGTACTTGCGCAGGCCGCCCATGTTGCGCATGTCCTGGTCGTGGTGCATGCCGATGATGACGGAACCGGCACCAAGGAACAGCAGCGCCTTGAAGAACGCGTGGGTCATCAGGTGGAACACGGCGACGTTATAGGCCGACACGCCCAGCGCGACCGTCATGTAGCCCAGCTGCGACAGCGTGGAGTACGCGACGACGCGCTTGATGTCGTTCTGGATGATGCCCAGGAAGCCCATGAACAGCGCGGTGATCGAGCCGATGACGACGATGAACGACAGTGCCGTATCCGACAGCTCGAACAGCGGCGACATGCGGGTCACCATGAAGATGCCGGCGGTAACCATCGTCGCGGCGTGGATCAGTGCCGAGATCGGGGTCGGGCCTTCCATCGAGTCCGGCAGCCAGACGTGCAGCGGGAACTGCGCCGACTTGCCCATCGCGCCGATGAACAGGCAGATGCAGGCAGCCGTCAGCAGCGGCCAGGTCGTGCCCGGCACGAACATGGCCGACAGCGCGTTCGCCTTGAGGAACGTCTCGTCGTAGTTCATCGTGCCGGTGGCGGCCAGCAGCAGGCCGATGCCGAGGATGAAGCCGAAGTCGCCGACGCGGTTCACGAGGAACGCCTTCATGTTCGCGAAGATCGCGGTCGGACGCGTGTACCAGAAGCCGATCAGCAGGTACGAGACCAGGCCCACCGCTTCCCAGCCGAAGAACAGCTGCAGGAAGTTGTTGGACATGACCAGCATCAGCATCGAGAACGTGAACAGCGAGATGTACGAGAAGAAGCGGTTGTAGCCGTCGTCTTCCGCCATGTAGCCGATCGTGTAGATGTGGACCATCAGCGACACGGACGTGACGACGCACATCATCATCGCGGACAGCGCGTCGATCTTGAAGCCGACCGACATCTTCATGGTGCCGATCGTCATCCAGGTGTAGAGGTCGCCGTTGAATGTGGCGCCGTCGATGACCTGGTTCAGCGTCATGATCGAGATGACCATGGCGATGAACACGCCCAGGATGGTCGCGGAGTGCGACACCACGCGGCCGACCACGTTGCCGAAGAACTTGGTGCCGAGCAGGCCGGCGATCGCCGAGCCCGCGAGCGGCGCCAGTGGCACCGCCAGCAAGAGATTAGGGTTAATAATTTGCCCCGCCATGTTGAACCTTTTGTGTATTTATCAGGAGGTTGACAGACAAACCGCTTAGCCCTTCAGGCTGTCGAGGTCTTCCACGTTGATCGTGTCCAGGTTACGGAACAGGACCACCAGGATCGCCAGGCCGATCGCCGATTCGGCGGCCGCGACAGTCAGGATGAAGAACACGAAGATCTGCCCTGCCGCGTCGCCCAGATAATGCGAGAACGCCACAAAGTTCAGGTTCACCGCCAGCAGCATCAGTTCGATGGCCATCAGCAGGATGATGATGTTCTTCCGGTTCAGGAAAATGCCGATCACGGAGATCGCGAACAGGATCGCGCCCAGGATCAGGTAGTGAGCGAGCGACAGGGTCATTGCGCCTCCTTGTTGGCAGCAGCAGCGGCCGCAGCGGCGGCAACAGCCGCGTCGTCGATCGCTTTCTGGTTCACCGTCTGCATCTTGACGATCTTCAGACGGTCGTTACGCTTGACGCGGACGGCGAGGCCCGGGTCGATGGCTTTGGTGTCCTTGCGCTTGCGCAGGGTCAGCGCCACGGCGGCGATGATGGCGACCAGCAGGATCAGGCCGGCGATCTCGAAACCGTAGATGTACTGGGTGTAGATCAGGCGGCCCAGTTCATGCGTGCCGCCGATGTGGCCCACGGCCGACTCGGCCGGCGCATCGCCCTGGCCCAGGAAGCCGCGCCACAGCACGGCGGCCATTTCCAGCACGATCAGCGCGCCGACGCCCGACGCCACCGGGAGGTAGCCCCAGAAGCCTTCGCGCATGCGGTCGATGTTAATGTCGAGCATCATCACGACGAACAGGAACAGCACCATGACGGCGCCGACGTAGACCAGTACCAGCACGATGGCCAGGAACTCGGCCTTGAGCAGCATCCAGATACCGGCAGCGTTGAAGAACGCGAGCACCAGGAACAGCGCGGCGTGGACCGGGTTCTTGGCGGTAATGACGCGCAACCCGGCCAGCACCATCACGGCCGAGAACACGTAGAACAGAACAGTTGTGAAATCCATGACTTACGCAGGAGCCCTCTTGTTATTTATCGATACTTGGCATCGGCTTCGCGTGCGGCGGCGATGTCGTTCTCGTAGCGATCGCCCACGGCCAGCAGCATTTCCTTGGTGTAGTACAGGTCGCCGCGTTTTTCGCCGTGGTATTCCAGCACTTGCGTCTCGACGATCGAATCGACCGGGCAGGACTCTTCGCAGAAACCGCAGAAGATGCACTTGGTCAGGTCGATGTCGTAGCGCGTCGTGCGGCGGGTGCCGTCTTCGCGCTGCGCCGATTCGATCGTGATGGCCATCGCCGGGCACACGGCTTCGCACAGCTTGCACGCGATGCAGCGCTCTTCCCCGTTGGGGTAGCGGCGCAGCGCATGCAGGCCGCGGAAGCGCGGCGAGATGGGGGTCTTTTCTTCCGGGTACTGAACCGTGATCTTGCGCGAGAACGCGTACTTGCCGGTCAGGGCCAGACCTTTAATCAGCTCGGACAGCATCAGGCTGCCGAGGATCTCTTTAACTCGTGTCATTTTGTGTGCTTCCTTACTTCCAGATGTTCCACGGCGTCTGCATCCAGCCAGCCACCAGCACCAGCCAGATCAGGGTCAGCGGAATGAACACTTTCCAGCCGAGACGCATGATCTGGTCATAGCGGTAGCGCGGGAACGTGCCGCGGACCCAGATGAACAGCGAGACGATCAGGAACATCTTCGCGAACAGCCAGAAGAAACCGCCGATGGCGCCGAATTCCAGGAACGAGAACGGTGCGGACCAGCCGCCCAGGAACATGATCGATGCCAGCGTGCCGACGAGGATCATGTTGGCGTATTCGGCCAGCATGAACATCGCGTACGACATGCCCGAGTATTCGACCATGTGGCCGGCCACGATTTCCGATTCGCCTTCCACCACGTCGAACGGGTGGCGGTTGCACTCGGCCAGGCCGGACGTGATGTAGATGATGAACAGCGGCAGCAACGGCAGCCAGTTCCACGACAGGAAGTTCGCGCCGTGGGCGGCGAACATGCCGCGCTCCTGGCTGGCGACGATGTCCGAGAAGTTCAGCGAGCCCGACACCATCAGCACGACGACCATCACGAAGCCCATCGGGATTTCGTACGAGATCATCTGCGCCGATGCGCGCATCGCGCCCATGAACGAGTACTTCGAGTTCGCGGACCAGCCGGCGATGATGATGCCGTACACCTCCATCGACGTGATGGCCAGCAGCAGCAGCAGGCCGGCATTCACGTTGGCGAGGGCCGCTTGCGGGCCGAACGGGATGACCGACCATGCGGCCAGCGCCGGCATGATGGTCATCAGCGGGCCGATGACGAACAGGCTCGTCGTGGCTTTCGCCGGGATCACGATTTCCTTCAGCAGCAGCTTCAGGGCGTCCGAGATCGGCTGCAGCAGGCCGGCGGGGCCGACGCGGTTCGGGCCGATACGGATGTGGATCCAGCCGATCAGCTTGCGCTCCCACAGCACGAGATA
Source organism: Massilia sp. Masssp94 (assembly GCF_059491305.1). Lineage (NCBI taxonomy): Bacteria > Pseudomonadati > Pseudomonadota > Betaproteobacteria > Burkholderiales > Oxalobacteraceae > Massilia > Massilia sp. Masssp94. The sequence continues at coordinate 5,018,744 of NZ_CP168501.1, read as the reverse complement.
GGCCACGAGGCCCATCAGCGGCAGCAGGACGACGACGATTTTCAGCAGCGTCCACACGAGCGGCCACGCCGTCGTGCCGAGCAGGCTCGCGCCGCTGCTGTTCAGGTTGTTGATCATGTCAGGTACCGACATTTTGCTTGGGCTCCCCTGCTTTTATGCTTTAGCTACGTTGATCGGACCGAACATGTCGCCCAGTACCGAAGTCGATTCGTGGGCGGCCGCGACACGCACGACGTTCGCCGGCAGGCGCGCGTCGATATTGGCCGTCAGCACGACACTGCCCTGCCCTTGCGATACCGTGACCTGGTCGCCGGCGTTCACGCCCAGCTTTTCAGCCAGTGCCGCCGAGATGGTGGCCAGCGGCGCCTGGCCGTCGGCCGTGCGCAGCAGCGGTTCGGAACGGCGCGCGACGGCGTCGGCGAAGTGGATCGGCACGTCGGCCAGGCGCTCGAGCTGCTCGCCATTGCCGAAGAAGGCGCCCGTCGGGGCGATCCTGGCGACGTTGTTCAGCTTCGCGGACAGGTCCGTGTTGCCCTTACCGAGCGCTTCGTCGCGGATCGATTCCGAGTTCTCGTAATCGAAGCCTTGCAGGCCCAGCAGGTTGCCCAGCACGCGCAGCACTTTCCAGGCCGGACGGGTTTCGCCCAGCGGCTTGACGGTGCCGTTGAAGCTCTGTGCGCGGCCTTCGCAGTTGACGAACGTACCGGCGGTCTCGCTGAACGGCGAGATCGGCAGCAGCACGTCGGCGTACTCGGTGCCGTGCTTGAACGCGGACATCGCGACGACCATCTCGGCGCCCTTCAGCGCCTTGAGGGCTTGCGCCGGGTTGGCGGCATCCAGTTCCGGTTCCGCGTTCAGCAGCACGTAGGCTTTCTTCGGCTGCGCGAACAGGTTCGCGGCGTTCTTCGACGTGGCGTTGACCAGGTAACCGCCGACCGTGTTGGCGGCGTCGACGAAGTAACCGAACTTGGCGCCCGTCTCGGCGGCGATCCACTCGGCAACGGCGTGCAGCTTCGATGCCTGCGGGTGGTACATCGCGGCATTGCCCAGCAGGACAGCGCCCGGCAGGTCGGCAGCGTTCTCGACGACCAGCGTCGCAGCGACAGCCTTGGCGGCGTCGCCGGCGGTCACGCCCTCGAAACCCGCCGGCGCGGCGATGCCTTTTGCTGCAGCGACGGCGACGGCGATTTCCGTCAGCGCGGCCAGCCAGTCGCTCGGTGCGGCGACGATGCGGTTCGCGGTCGGGATCAGGTTGTCGTCGGCCGAGCCGTGGACGATAGCCAGCTTGGCGCCCGACTTGACGGCGGCGCGCAGGCGCGTCGCGGCCAGCGGGTGGTCTTTGCGCAGGAACGAGCCGACGACCAGCACGCGCGACAGCGTCGACAGTTCGGCGATCGGCATGCCCAGGTGCGGGACGACTTTACCGTCCAGCGCGAAGTCGGTCTGGCGCAGGCGGAAGTCGACGTTCTCGATGCCGAAGCCACGCATGGCTTTCTGCAGCAGGAACAGCTCTTCGACCGTCGAGTGCGCGGTGCCGATGGCGGCGATGCTATCGGCGCCGTGCTCGTGGCGGATGTTGCGCAGGCCGTGGGCGACGTATTCCAGCGCCGTCTGCCAGTCGGTCTCGATCCACTTGCCGTCCTGCTTGATCATCGGCTGCGTGAGGCGCGACGCGTTGTCGAGGGCTTCGTACGAGAAGCGGTCCTTGTCGGAGATCCAGCACTCGTTGATGTTCTCGTTTTCCAGCGGCAGCACGCGCATCACTTTACCGCCCTTGACCTGGACGATCAGGTTCGAGCCCAGCGAATCGTGCGGCGACACCGAACGGCGGCGCTGCAGTTCCCACGGACGTGCGGAATAACGGAACGGCTTGCTGGTCAGCGCGCCGACCGGGCACAGGTCGATCATGTTGCCCGACACTTCCGAGTCGACCGACTTGCCCACGAACGTCGTGATTTCCGAGTGCTCGCCGCGGCCCAGCATGCCGAACTCCATCACGCCGGCCACTTCCTGGCCGAAGCGCACGCAGCGGGTGCACTGGATGCAGCGGCTCATCTCTTCCATCGAGATCAGCGGGCCGGCTTCCTTCGGCGCCACGACGCGTTTTTCTTCCTGGTAGCGCGATTCGCCCTTGCCGTAGCCGACCGCGAGATCCTGCAGCTGGCATTCGCCGCCCTGGTCGCAGATCGGGCAATCCAGCGGGTGGTTAATCAGCAGGAATTCCATGACGGATTTCTGCGCCTGCACGGCCTTGTCGCTGTGCGTGCGCACGATCATGCCCGGGGACACCGGGGTGGCGCAGGCAGGCAGCGGCTTCGGCGCTTTTTCCACTTCCACGAGGCACATGCGGCAGTTCGCCGCGATGGACAGCTTCTTGTGGTAGCAGAAGTGCGGGATGTAGCTTCCCAGTTTGTTTGCGGCGTCCATCACCATCGAACCCGGTGGGACTTCGACTTTCTTGCCGTCTAATTCGATTTCAACCATTTGATCGTTACCTGACCTGGTTTAGAGGTAAGTCGGCACCAGGCAGTGCTTGTGCTCGACGTGATATTCAAATTCTTCGCGGAAGTTCTTGATCATGGCGCGAACCGGCATCGCGGCGGCATCGCCCAGTGCGCAAATGGTGCGGCCCTGGATGTTGTCGGCGATCGAGTTCAGCATGTCCATGTCTTCCGGACGACCCTGGCCATGTTCGATGCGGTGGACCATGCGGTACATCCAGCCCGTACCTTCACGGCACGGCGTGCACTGGCCGCACGATTCCTCGTAGTAGAAGTAGGACAGGCGCAGCAGCGACTTGACCATGCAGCGGGTCTCGTCCATGACGATCACCGCACCCGAACCCAGCATCGAACCGGCCTTGGCGATCGAGTCGTAGTCCAGGTCGGTCTGCATCATGACGTCGCCGCGCACGACCGGTGCCGACGAACCGCCCGGAATGACGGCCTTGATCTTCTTGCCACCACGCATGCCGCCGGCCAGCTCCATCAGCTTGGCGAACGGCGTGCCCAGCGGGACTTCGTAGTTGCCCGGACGCTCGACGTCGCCGGAGATCGAGAAGATCTTCGTGCCGCCGTTGTTCGGCTTGCCCAGCCCCATGTACTCGGCGGCGCCCATGTTCAGGATGAACGGGACGGCTGCGAACGTTTCCGTGTTGTTGATCGTGGTCGGCTTGCCGTACAGGCCGAACGAGGCCGGGAACGGCGGCTTGAAGCGCGGCTGGCCCTTCTTGCCTTCCAGCGATTCCAGCAGCGCGGTTTCTTCGCCGCAGATGTAGGCGCCGTAGCCGTGGTGCGCGTGCAGCTGGAACGAGAACTCCGAACCCATGATCTTGTCGCCCAGGAAGCCGGCGGCGCGCGCCTCTTCCAGCGCCTCTTCGAAGCGCAGGTATTCCTGGAAGATCTCGCCGTGGATGTAGTTGTAGCCCACGGTGATGCCCATCGCGTACGCACCGATGGCCATGCCTTCGATCAGCGCGTGCGGGTTGTAGCGGATGATGTCGCGGTCCTTGAACGTGCCCGGTTCGCCTTCGTCGGTGTTGCAGACGAGGTATTTCTGGCCCGGGAACTGGCGCGGCATGAAGCTCCACTTCAGGCCGGTCGGGAAGCCCGCGCCGCCGCGGCCGCGCAGGCCGGACGTCTTCAGGTCGGCGATGATCGCCTCGGGCGTGATCTTCTCTTCCAGGATGCGGCGCAGCGCGGAATAGCCGCCGCGCTTGACGTAGTCTTCCAGGTGCCAGTTGTCGCCGTTCAGATCCTTCAGGATCAGCGGATTGATGTGGCGGTCGTGCAGGCTGGTCATTTGTTCAGTTCCTCCAGCAGGGCGTCGATCTTCTCGTCCGACATGAACGAGCACATGCGGTGGTTATTCACCAGCATGACCGGCGCATCGCCGCAGGCGCCCATGCACTCGCCTTCCAGCAGGGTGAACTGGCCGTCTTCGGTCGTGTCGCGGAAATTGATGCCCAGGGCATCCTTGATGCGCTGGGCGGCACGCTCGCCGCCCGACAACGCGCACGGCAGGTTGGTGCACACGGTGATCTTGTGCTTGCCGACCGGCTTGATGTTGTACATGTTGTAGAAGGTGGCCACTTCCTGGACGGCGATGGCGGGCATGCCGATGTAGTCGGCCACTTCCTGCATCGTTTCCGGCGACAGCCAGCCCTTTTCGACCTGCGCGTGGGCCAGCGCGGCCATCACGGCCGACTGGCGCTGGTCGGCCGGATACTTGGCCAACTCGCGGTCGATTTTTTTCAAGCACTGCTCAGATAACATAATCTTTTCTACCCTTCTTATCGGTCGATCGAGCCGAACACGATGTCCTGCGTACCGATGATGGTGACGGCGTCGGCGATCATGTGACCGCGCGCCATTTCATCGAGCGATTGCAGGTGGACATAGTCCGGGGTGCGGATCTTCAGGCGGTACGGCTTGTTGGCGCCGTCCGAGACGATATAAATGCCGAACTCGCCCTTCGGATGTTCGATGGCCGCGTAGGCTTCGCCCGGCGGGACGTGGAAGCCTTCGGTGAACAGCTTGAAGTGGTGGATCAGCGATTCCATGTTGGTCTTCATGTCCACGCGCGATGGCGGGGCGACCTTGTGGTTGTTCGTCATGACCGGGCCCGGGTTGGCGCGCAGCCAGGCGATGCATTGCTTGATGATGCGGTTCGACTGGCGCAGTTCCTCGATGCGCACGAGGTAACGGTCGTACGAGTCGCCGTTGGTGCCGACCGGGACGTCGAATTCGACCTTGTCGTACGCGGCGTATGGCTGCACCTTGCGCAGGTCCCAGGCGATGCCCGAGCCGCGCAGCATCGGGCCCGAGAAGCCCATGCCCATCGCGTCTTCCGGCGTCACGACGCCGATGCCGACGGTACGCTGTTTCCAGATACGGTTGTCGGTCAGCAGGGTCTCGTATTCGTCGACATAGCCGTCGAAGCGCTTCGTGAACGAGTCGATGAAGTCCAGTACGGAGCCCTGGCGGGTCTCGTTCAGTTCGTCGATGGCCTTCTTGCTGCGCAGCGGCGATTCGCGGTGGCGCGGCATCACGTCCGGCAGGTCGCGGTACACGCCGCCCGGGCGGTAGTAGGCCGCGTGCATGCGCGCGCCCGACACGGCTTCGTACACGTCGAACAGGTCTTCGCGGTCGCGGAACGCGTACAGGAACGGGCCCATCGCACCGATGTCGAGCGCGTGCGCGCCCAGCCACATCAGGTGGTTCAGGATACGGGTGATCTCGTCGAACATCGTGCGGATGTACTGCGCACGGATCGGCACTTCGATGCCCAGCAGCTTCTCGATGGCCAGCACGTAGCCGTGCTCGTTGCACATCATCGAGACGTAGTCGAGGCGGTCCATGTACGGCACGGACTGCAGGTAGGTGCGGGTCTCGGCCAGCTTCTCGGTGCCGCGGTGCAGCAGGCCGATGTGGGGGTCGGCACGCTGGATGACCTCGCCGTCCAGTTCCAGCACGAGACGCAGCACGCCGTGCGCTGCCGGGTGCTGCGGACCAAAGTTCAGGGTGTAATTCTTAAGCTCAGCCATTATTTCATCCCGTAGGTTTCTTCGCGGATCACGCGCGGAATGTTTTCGCGCGGCTCGATCGTCACGGGTTGGTAGATCACGCGTTTCTGCTCGGGGTCGTAACGCATCTCGACATAGCCCGAGATCGGGAAGTCCTTGCGGAACGGGTGGCCGATGAAGCCGTAGTCGGTGAGGATGCGGCGCAGGTCACCGTGGCCCTCGAACAGGATGCCGAACAGGTCGAACGCTTCACGCTCGAACCAGTTGGCGTTGCGCCAGACGCTCGTGACGGAGTCGACCAGCGGCATGTCGTCGTCCGGGCAGAACACGCGGACGCGCACACGCCAGTTGTGCTCGATCGACAGCAGGTGCGACACGACGGCGAAACGCAAACCGTCCCACGTGCCTTCGCCGTAGGACGAGTAGTCGACGCCGCACAGGTCGACGAGTTCCTGGAAACGCAGCGCGGGATCGTCGCGCAGCTTTTGCATGGAGGCCAGGTAGTCACTGGCCTTCACCACTACCGTTACTTCGCCCAGCGCCACGGTAATGGCAGCGCCCTCGCCCAGAGCATTCTTCAGGGCGAGTTCGAGGGCTTCGATTTTTGTCGTCATGGTTGAAACCGGCTTGGATTATCGCGCGATGGTATTGGTGCGCTGGATCTTATTCTGGAGCTGGATGATGCCGTACAACAGGGCCTCGGCGGTCGGCGGGCAGCCCGGGACGTAGACGTCGACCGGCACGATGCGGTCGCAGCCGCGCACGACGGAGTACGAGTAGTGGTAGTAGCCGCCGCCGTTGGCGCACGAACCCATCGAGATGACCCAGCGCGGCTCGGCCATCTGGTCGTACACCTTGCGCAGCGCAGGTGCCATCTTGTTGCACAGGGTACCGGCCACGATCATCACGTCGGACTGGCGCGGCGACGGGCGGAACACAACGCCGAAACGGTCGAGGTCATAGCGCGCGGCACCCGCGTGCATCATCTCGACCGCACAGCATGCCAGGCCGAACGTCATGGGCCACATCGACCCGGTACGCGCCCAGTTGATCAGTTTGTCGGCTGTGGTAGTGACAAAACCTTCGTTTAAAACGCCTTCAATAGCCATGGCTTATTCCCAATCAAGGGCACCTTTCTTCCAGATGTACCAGAAGCCGACGATGAATTCGACGATGAACACCATCATCGTCAGGAATCCAGGCAGGCCCAGGTCGCGCATCGAAACGCCCCAAGGGAAGAAGAATGCCGTTTCCAGATCAAACAAAATAAACAGGATCGCGACCAGGTAGTACCGGACGTCGAACTTCATGCGCGCGTCTTCGAAGGCTTCGAAGCCGCATTCATACGGAGAGAGCTTGGCGGGGTCGGGGCGATGCGGACCGACGACACGGCCCAGCACCTGCGATGCGACGCCGACGACGGTGCCGATCACGATGAAGAGTAAGACGGGGAAGTAGTTCTCGAGGTTCACGATGAAGCCTTAGTTGAACGATCGGTTGAAAAAACACTGCAGGGGCTGCAGTACCGCATCGCGCAATCCTGGCTATTGGCCTACACCAGGATCGTACGACTGGAGACTCTCAATCACCTGTTCCGCGTTGCCGATCCCGACCTTCGAGGCTCGCCGCACGTTCGTACGACCGGGCTTCTCGGGCCAGAAGCGCCGCCGCAGGGGACGGTTCTTCAAAGCCTCCGACAGATCCTCGTAAAAAAGCCAGCTAGTGCTAACGAGCGGAAGCTCATGCGCCCTAGCTGGCTTCTTGTATCTTGGTGCCGACGGCGAGACTCGAACTCGCACAGCTTGCGCCACTACCCCCTCAAGATAGCGTGTCTACCAATTTCACCACGTCGGCTGGAGACCAGTATTCTACTCTGACTTAGCAGCATTTTTCAATGCTCAAATTGCGCTAAACCAAGAAAAAATACTCTTTTTCTCAACTTTATAAAACTTGTGTTTACGGCGGACCGAGTCGAGAGTCCGGTCGCCGGCGCTGGCGGACCGAAGCCCGCAGAATGTTACACCACCCTGCTCGCGCTTGCAGGAAGTGGCCGCGCCGCAAAATTACTTGGCAGGCGCGGGTGCCGGAGCAGCCGGTGCGGCTGCCGGCGCAGGCGCCGGCACGTCCTGCGTGGCCGACGGTGCAGGCGCAGCAGGTGCCGGAGCCGGTGCGGTCGTCGGGACGGCATCGCCTGCGCCGGCGGGAACCTTGGCGGCCGGGACCGTCACGCGTTCCATCACGCCGCCGCCGACACTCGCGTGCGGACGGTTGGTGCCGAAGTACGCGAGACCCAGCGTCGACGCGAAGAAGATCGCGGCGGCGACGGCCGTCGATTTCGACAGGAAGTTCGACGAACCGCTGGCGCCGAACAGGCTGCCGGACGCGCCGGAACCGAAGGCGGCGCCCATGTCCGCGCCCTTGCCGTGCTGGACGAGCACGAGACCGATGATGGCCAGTGCGGAGATGACCTGTACGACGACGATCAGATTGAACAACACGTTCATTGTTTATTCCATTCCAAGGTTGACTACGTTTGCAAAAAACTTTGCTCTACGTCGTCCCCGCGAAAGCGGGGCCCCATACTGAGCCGACCACATTGGCTCAGCATGGATTCCCGCCTGCGCGGGAATGACGGTGTTTCATCGCCCGGACTGGAATACCAACCCAAGCATCATTCAGGCGGCGTGTATGATGGCAAGAAAATCTTCCGCCCTCAAGGCCGCGCCTCCGATCAGCCCGCCATCGATATCCGGCTGGGCCAGCAGTTCCTTCGCATTCTCCGGCTTCATGCTGCCGCCATACAGAATCGGTACGACTTCCGCCGCTTCCGCGTTGCGCGCCTTCAGTTGCGCGCGCAATTGCGCATGCACTTCCTGCGCCATCGCCGGCGTCGCGTTCCTGCCAGTGCCGATGGCCCACACGGGCTCATAGGCCACGACGATCTTCGCCACCGATGCCGCGTCGAGCGCTTCCAGCACCGCGTCGAGCTGGGCGGCGACTACCTGCGCCGTCTCGCCCGCCTCGCGCTGCTCCAGCGTTTCGCCGACGCACACGATCGGGGTCATCCCTTCGGCCAGTACCGCCTGCGCCTTTTTTGCCACCAGCGCGCTGTCTTCGCGGTGGTAGGCGCGGCGCTCGGAATGGCCGACGATCACGTAGCGGCAACCGAACTCGGTCAGCATCTTCGCGCACACTTCGCCAGTGTACGCGCCGGACGCGTGCATCGACACGTCCTGCGCACCCCAGGCGACCGGCGTACCGGTCAGCACGTCTTCGCACTGCTGCAGATACGGCGTGGGCACGCAAACCGCGCACAAGGCGGACGAACCGCGGCGCGCATTGTCGAGGCCGGCGACGATCCCCTTCAGCAAAGCTTCATTGGCCGCGCGGCTGCCATTCATCTTCCAGTTGCCTACGATGAGCTTGGCACGCATTACAACCTCACGGTCAAATAACCCGTTATTGTAACGGGCGTTGAAAAACCGGTCAAACCGGGCCTGGCACGGTTGTTCAGTCGCTTATTCATTGTATTTTTCATTGTCTTGTTCAGTGCCCGGCGACACGCAGCATGATCTTGCCCACGTGCGCGCTGCTTTCCATCAGCGTGTGCGCGGCGGCGGCTTCTTCGAGCGGGAACGTCTTGTAGATGACGGGTTTTATTCGGCCAGCTGCCAGCAGCGGCCACACGCGCTCGCGCAACTCGCGCGCGATCTGTGCCTTGAACGCCACCGGGCGCGGACGCAAGGTGGAACCCGTGATCGTCAGGCGGCGGCGCAGCACCTGGCCCAGGTCGACGTTCGCCTTCGCCCCGCCCAGCAGGGCGATGATGACGATGCGGCCGTCGTCCGCGAGGCATGACACCTCGCGCGCCACATAGTCGCCGCCGACCATGTCGAGCACGACGTCGACGCCCTTCCCGCCCGTCAGTTCCTTGACGATGGGCGCGAAGTCCTCGGTCTTGTAGTTGATCGCCCGCTCGGCGCCCAGGTCTTCGCACGCGCGGCATTTGTCGGCGCTGCCGGCCGTCGCGAACACGCGGCGGCCCAGCGCCTTCGCCAGCTGGATCGCCGTGGTACCGATACCGGAGCTGCCGCCCTGCACGAGCAGCGTCTCGCCTTCGCCCAGCGCGCCGCGCTGGAACACGTTGCTCCACACGGTGAAGAAGGTTTCCGGCAGCGCGGCCGCCTCGAGCGCCGTCAAGCCTTGCGGCACCGGCAGGCATTGCGCGAGCGGCGCCGCGCAGTACTCGGCATAGCCGCCGCCCTGCACGAGGGCGCAGACGAGGTCGCCTTTCCTGAATCCGCTGTCGCCGAGGTCGCCGTCGACGATCTCGCCGGCCACTTCGAGGCCCGGCAGGTCGGACGCGCCGGGCGGGACGGGATACTGGCCCAGCCGCTGGAACACGTCAGGCCGGTTGACGCCGGCCGCGTGGACGCGGATGAGGATTTCGCCCGGCTTCAGCTCGGGCATGGGGCGCTCGCAAGGCTGAAGCACCTCGGGCCCACCGGGTTGGACAATTTCGATAGCACGCATGGCATACCCTAGTTAAATGATGAGCAATGTTACCCCATTGGCCCTGATCACCCAAGCATGCCGCGCCAGAAAATGGCTGCTATCGCTAACAATGAGCAAGAAAATGCTCATTTAATGACAAAATGTAGTAAATTTACTGCATAGCTCACAGATCGTGTAGTAGCCGGCCGGACGTACGAAACGACACCGCCAGCCTCGAAGGGCTGGCGGTGTCGGGAACGTCATGGGTGCGATACAGAACGGCCGGGCAGCATGCGAGCTCACCGGCGACGCCAGTGCACGCGGCCTGCCCGCCGCGTCCGGGTCACATCACTTCTTGTCGTTCTTGTGGCTCTGCGAGCCGGCCTTGGCGTGCTGCTCCGGCGTGCCGCCGCGGGTGCTGTTGCCGCTTTGCTGGCTGCCGCCACCGCCCTGGTTCTGCTGGCTGCCGCCGTCGTTCTTGTGGCTCATCGAGCCGGCACGGCGTGCCTCTTCCGACGTGAACTCGTGGGCGTTGCCCGAGGCGTGCGCAGCCTTGCCGCCTTCCGAGGCGATTTCACGCTGCTTCTGCGGGTCCATCGATGCGAAACCGCGGTTGCTGGTGTCGCCGCTCTGGTTGTTGCCCTTGTTGCCGCCTTGATTGTTGCCTTGGTTTGCCATGATTGCCTCCAATGGTTGAGTTGTCGTAAAGCTCATGAAAACTGCTTCAGAGGTCCTCATCGTAGCCCCGAGAAGGCGAGCGGAACACCAAGGTTTGGCCATGCGCGCGTAGGACGATGCCTCATACCCGGGTCGGCATCGTCCTTACATTTGAGGGCAACAGAAAGTTCAGGAACCGCCGTTGCCCGTGTGCGATTGCGTCGGCAGCGGCGTGCCCGGTTTCCAGTTGCGCGACATCGATTGCGCTTCGTCGATCTGTTCCTGGCTCATTTGCTTGACGAGCGAAGCGCGCTGCTCGATGGCATTGCGGTGGCCGTTGGCGGCCGCCAGGTTGCACAGCATGTAGGCGATGACGAGGTCCTGCGGCATGCCCGCCACGTGGTAGCGGTACATCAGGGCGAGCGCGTGCTGGGCATCCGGATGGCCCTGCTCGGCGGCCTTGCGGAACCACTGCACGGCCAGTTTCTGGTCCTGGGGCACGGCATTGCCCGTGTAGTACATGGCGCCGATCACGTATTGCGCGTCGGCCTTGCCCTGCACGGCCGCCTTGTAGTGCCAGGCGAACGCCTGCTTGTAGTCGCGCGGCACGCCGCGGCCCATGTAGTACATCAGGCCCAGCAAATGCTCCGCGTCCGCGTTGCCAGCCTTGGCAAGCGGCGTGATTTCCTTCAGGGCCAGCGCATAGTTGCGGGCATTGTAGGCATTGGCGCCCTCCGCGAGGCCCGCCATCGCACTACCGTGCAGGCCCAGCGCGAACAGGATCGCAACGGTCAGTTTTCTCATCGTCTCGTTCGGATTCGTGAGGCCTCGCCTCTTTGTTCTTTTGTTTCGAGATAAATCTTCTTTTACTTCCAGCTCACTTTCCCCAGCCCGTCGACCGCGACCTTGCGGTTCTGGGGCTTCCCGTACACCGTGACGGAACCCATGCCGGACAAATTCAGGTTCGCGTTCTGGCGCGCCGTCACGCGCGCGTTGCCGAGGCCGGACAGGTCGATGTCGACGGAGTCCGCGTTACACTGCTGCGCGTCGAGGTTGCCCAGACCGCCCAGGTCGGCCTTCAGCCATTTCGCGCGTCCTGCCAGCGAGATGTAGCCCGCACCCTGCAGGTTCAGTTCGACGCCCTCCCCGTTCAGGCCCTGCATCTCCATGCTGCCGATGCCGCCCAGGCTGGCCCGCACGAGGCGGTAGCTGCCCGCGATCTTCATCGAGCCGGCGCCGTCCAGGGTCAGTTCCAGCTCGTCGCCGGAAAAGCCGGAAATATCCGTCGTCCCGAGGCTTTCGGACGTCACCGCCCGTAGGGCCGGCAACACCAGTTCCGCATGGAGCGAGCCGGTGCGTACGTGGCCGCGGATGTCCGTATCGATGTTCAGCGTATCGCCGTTCTGCGACGTCATCGTGCGCTCCAGGTAGCGCGATTCGCCCTTGAGCGTCAGGGCCGGCGTGGCACCCTGGCGGATCTTCAGGTCGACGGCGCCGTCGACCTTGACCCGTACGACGCGGGCATCGACGGGCCGCGTTTCGGTCGCGAGGTCCGGGGCGGCATGCGCGAGCCCAAGGACGAACAACTGCGCGACACACAGGGCGGCACCGACGGGGGCGAGCGAGAAAATCCTGTTCATCCGATTCTCCGAATTCCTGTTTTTGTTTTGTAAGGGTTGGTGTTTATGGAAAACAGGATAAACGGACGGCCCCGCCCGGCCCAGCGAATTGCGACGAACTGCAAAAATGACCACCTGAGCGACACCGGGGGCGGGCTGGCATGCATGGGCGAGCCGGTCATTATCGCGCGCCGGGCCGCCTTCAAATGTCACCGTTTGTCACCGTTTGTCATCGATGTATGTATCAACATTTCATGCCGGCCCTGCATTTGTTGCGTTAAGATAAATTCGATGCCCTGCCCCATAACTTCATAAAAGGTGATCAATGCGCCTGCGCTACCTGCCCGCCCTGCTGGCCGGCGTGTCGCTCTCGCTGACCGCGGCTGCCGCGACCAGCGACCAGTGGACCCTGCCGGTCAACGTCAAGAAGCTCGACAACGGCCTGACGGTCGTCGTCTCCGAAGACCATAGTTCGCCGACCGTCGGCGTGTCCGTCGTGTACCACGTCGGCATGCGCCTGGAGCCGCGCAACCGCACCGGCTTCGCCCACCTGTTCGAGCACCTGATGTTCCAGGGCACGCCGAATGCGCCGAAGGGCGTGTTCGACCGCGCCATCACGGGCGGCGGCGGCAACAACAACGGCTCCACGCGTCCCGACTTCACGAACTACATCGAGACGGCGCCCGTGTCGTCGCTCGAGCCGATCCTGTGGCTCGAGGCGGACCGCATGAAGACCCTCGACTTCAACCCGGCCACCCTGAAGAACCAGCAGGACGTGGTCAAGGAAGAGATCCGCGTGAACGTCAAGAACAAGCCGTACGGCGGCTTCTTCTGGCTCGACATCAGCCAGCTCGCGTTCCAGAAATGGGAGAACAACCACGACGGCTACGGCAGCTTCGAAGACCTCGAAGGCGCGAACCTCGACGACGTGCGCGCCTTCCACCGCGACTACTACGGCCCGAACAACGCCGTGCTGGCGATCGCCGGCGACGTCACGCCCGCGCAGGCCTTCGCGCTCGCGCAGAAGTACTTCGGCGGCATCGCGGCCCGCCCCGTGCCGAAAGGCTCCGACTTCACGGAAGGCCTGAACACACAGGAAAAACGCATCGAGCAAAGCGACGCGCTGGCGCAGGTGCCGGCCGTCGCCGTCGGCTGGAAAGTGCCGCCGCAGGGCAGCGCGGACCAGGCGCCGATGGCCGTGCTGTCCGAACTGCTGGCGGGCGGCGACGCGTCGCTGTTCTACCTGAATCTCGTCAAGGGCCGCGAGATCGCGCTGAACGTCCAGGGCGGCTTCGGCCTCACCGGTCCGTTCGAATACGGCGGCCCCACCCTGTTCACCGTGTTCGGCCTGTACAAGCCGAACAGCAGCGCCGACGCGATGCTGGCCGCGATGGACGCGCAGATCGCGAAAGTGGTCAAGGACGGCGTCGACGCCGCCACGCTGAAGCGCGTGAAGACCCGCATGCTCGCGGACTGGAACAACGACCTGGAAAACATCCTGTCGCGCGCCGACACGCTCGCCAAGCTGCAGACGCTGTGGGGCGACGCCAACGTCGTCAACAAGGTGCCCGGCTGGATCGAGGGCGTGACGTCCGCCGACCTGCAGCGCGTGGCCGCCACGTATTTGACGAAGGCGAACCGCACCGTCATCGACCGCAAACCGGCAGTCAAGAAATGAGGAGCGCCCCGATGAAACAACTGATGCTGACGATGATCGTGGGTGCCTTGTTCGCCCACTCGGCCCAGGCCGCGGACGTGCCGAAAGAAACGATGCCGGCCGCGATGCCGGCCTACGCAAAAGACAAACCGCTGCCCGTGCCGCACATCGGCAAGAAGACCTTGTCGAATGGCCTGCAGGTGTGGATCGTGCCGCGCACCGGCATCCCGCGCGTGGACATGGTGCTGGCCGTGCGCGACGCGGGCTTCGCCGCCGACGATGCGAAACACCCGGGCTTCGCCGAACTGCTGGCCGGCCTGCTGAATGAAGGCACGGCGAAACGCGACTCGCGCGCGATCGCGGAAGCGGCCCAGGGCATGGGCGGCTCCGTGGCCGCCGGCGCCGGCGCGGACGGCATCGCGGTCCAGGCCAGCGCGCTCGCGTCGCAGGCCGGGCCGATGATGCAGCTGCTGGCCGAAGTCGCGCGCACGCCATCCTTCCCCGAGAATGAAGTGGCGCTGGCCAAGGCCAACGCGCTGCAAAGCCTGCGCGTCTCGGAGACGCAGCCGCGCTTCCGCGCCGAACGCGCGATCAGCCGCGCGATCTACGGCGACCACCCGTACGGCCACATGACGCCGACGGCCGAAGCGATCGAATCGACCACGCAGGACCTGCTGCGCGCCGAGCACGCGAAGCGCTTCCGTCCGGAGCGCGCGCTGCTCGTGATCACGGGCCGCATCAAGGAAGCGGATGCCTTGAAACTCGCGCAGAAGGCGTTCGGCGACTGGAAGGCAAGCGGCCCGGCGTCAGCCGAGGTGCCGAAGGCCCCGGCCACGGCAAAACCCGTACGCCTGCTGCTGGAACGGGGCGGCAGCGTGCAGTCGACACTGCGCCTCGGTAGCCCGGGCATCGCCGCGACGGCTTCCGACCAGATTCCGCTGCGCCTGGCCAGCACGATCCTGGGCGGCGGCTTTTCGAGCCGCGTGAACATCAACCTGCGCGAGGAGAAGGGTTACACCTACGGCGCCTCGGCCGGCGCGCGCCTGCTGCGCGAAGGCGGCGGCATCGTCGGCGGCGCGGACGTGCGCAACGAAGTCACGGGCGCCGCGTTGACCGAGTACTTCAACGAGTACAAGCGCATCGGCGCCGACCTCGTCCCGGCGGACGAGATGAAGATGCACAAGCGCTATGTGGCGGGCGGCTACCTGCTGAGCAACCAGATGCAGCGCGCCGTGGCGAACACCCTGTCCAGCAACTGGCTCGTGGGCTTGCCGGCCGAGTTCCTGGGCCAGTACGTGCCGCTGATCGAAAAGGTCACGCCGGAACAGGTGCGCGACGTGGCGAAGAAGTACTTCGCGCCGGAGAACCAGTCCATCGTCGTGGTGGGCGATTCGAAGGCCGTCGGCGAGCAGTTGAAGGCGTTCGGGGACTTTACGGTCAGCGACAAGTGACCGTTCCCGCTCTACGCTAAAAGCCTCCCCCGGGAGGCTTTATTTTTTCGCGGACTGTTTGGAACCGCCGCTCGACGACTGCTTGGTCTCGCCGTGCTCCGCGCGCTGCTTGTTCACGATGCGCGACGCGACCTCTTCCTCGCGGCCGGGATAACGGTGTTCCTTCTTGAATTCCGTCTCGAGCTTCTTGTATTCGCGCTCGCGTTTCGGGCTCGCTCCCTTCGGCATGATGGCCTCCATCGGTAAGTGGATGGCGCCAGATTAGGCCGATGACGTGCGGATGTACGTGCGCTGACGCACGTTGAACGCGTGGGCTCGGGTTGCCCACCCTACCGCTGACGCACGTTGAACTGCCGCGCATCCGTAGGGTGGGCACCCTGTGCCCACGCGGAACGCAAATCAGCCTTGCAACGCTTTTTCGAGGTCTTCCAGCTCGGCAGGCTTGACGAGGTGCGCATCGAACCCCGCCTCCTGCGCCTTGCGCCGGTCTTCCGGCGAACCGTAGCCGGTATGCGCGACGAGGCGGGTCGAGGCCAGCTGCGGATGCCGCTTGAGCATGCGCGCCAGTTCGTAGCCGTCCACGCCCGGCAGGCCGATGTCGAGCACGATCACGTCCGGCCGCAGCTCCAGCGCCATCTGCACGAGGTTGCCGGCATCCGCCGTCGTGTGCGCCTCGTAGCCCATCTCGGCCAGCAGGAAGGCCATCATCTCCATCGCGTCGACGTTGTCGTCGACGAGCAGGATCTTGCGGCCGCCCGACGCCGGCGCCGGTGCGCTGGACGGTGCCTCGGCCGCCTGCGCGCCCTGCTCCGCCGTGCGCAGCACCGGCAGCTCGACGGTGAACGTGGAGCCGAGGCCGATGCCGGGGCTCGTGGCGGACAGCCGGCCGCCGTGCATCTCGAGCAGGCGCGAGACGAGCGACAGGCCAATGCCGAGGCCTTCCGGTGCGCGGTCCGGCGGGACGGCCGCCTGCGCGAACATGCCGAAGATGCGCGACAGGTTGTCCTCGGCGATGCCGATGCCGTTGTCCCGCACGGCGATGCGCACGACGGCGTCGGCGAGCGTCACCTCGACCCTGATCCTGCCGCCCTTGGGCGTGAACTTGGCCGCATTGTGCAGCAGGTTGCCCATCGATTGCGCGAGGCGCACCGGGTCGCCCCGCAGCCAGATCTGGCGGTCCGGCTGGACGACGTCCAGCTTGTGCTCGCGCGCCGCGATCAGGGGACCGGCCGTTTCGACCGCCTGGGCGATCACGCCTTTCAGCTCGACCTCTTCCTGGCGCAGGACGATCTTGCCCTCCGAGATGCGCGCCACGTCGAGCAGGTCGTCGACGAGGTGGGCGAGATGGTCGACCTGGCGCGTGATGACGTCGCGCGCGCGCGCCTGGTGCTCGTTGGCGCCGTTGCCGGACGCGCCCAGCAGCGCCGCCGCATTGCGGATCGGCGACAGCGGATTGCGCAGCTCGTGCGCGAGCGTCGCGAGGAATTCGTTCTTGTTGGCGTCGGCCGCGCGCAGCAGCGCTTCCATCTCCTTGCGGCGCGTGATGTCGCTCGTCACGCGCGCCACGCGATACACCTCGTCGCGCCGGTCGCGCACGGGGAACAGGCGGTCGCGCACCCAGCGCGGCGAGCCGTCCGGCATCATCACGCGAAATTCGGCTTCGTAGTGCGGTGCGGCCTGCAGCGCATCCCACAGCGACGCGACGTAGGCGCGGTCGTCCGGATGCACGGCCGCGAGCCAGCTGTCCGGCTCGCGCTCCAGCGTGTCGATGGGGCGGCCCCAGATCGTCGCGTACGCGGGGCTCACGTATTCGAGCGCGCGCGCCGGCACGGAGAACATCCAGAACACGTCCTCGATGTTGTCGGTGAGCTGGCGGAAGCGTTCCTCGCTGTCGCGCAACGCGCTCTGGGTCTGGCGCATGCGCAGCAGCGCGTTGACGTTGGCGACCAGTTCGTCGGCCTCGATCGGCGCGGCGAGATAGTTGTCGGCGCCACCCTCCAGGCCGCGGATCTTGTCGGCGCGGCCCGTCAGCGCGGCCGACGTCTGCAGCACGAGGACCATCGCGCTGTCCGGGTCGGCCTTGATGCGGCGGCACACCTCGATGCCGTTGATGTCCGGGAGCTTCACGTCGAGCAGCACGAGCGCGACGCCGCCGCGCTTTACGACATTGAGCGCATCGGTGCCGTTGCTCGCCTCGACGACGTCGAAGCCGGCGCTCTGCAGGATGCGCGTCTTGGCGTAGCGGGCGCCGTCGTTGTCGTCGACGTTGAGGATCAAGGTCGGGGTAGTCATGTTGCGTTCCTCAGGTTCCAGCGTTGCGCTGCACAGTTTGGGCCGGGAAGAAGCGCGGCAGCACGAGGCTGAAGGTGGAGCCGACGCCGGGCTGGCTGACCACGTCCACGCGGCCGCCGAGTAGATCCGCCAGCTTGCGGCACAGGGGCAGGCCGAGCCCCGTGCCCTTGCTCTGCCGCTGCAGCGGGTGTTCGATCTGGCTGAACTCTTCGAAGATCAGTTGCAGGTTGTCCGGGCTGATGCCGATCCCGGTATCGGCTACCGCGAACGTGATCGTGTCGGCCCCCCGGTCATGGAAGGCCGACACGCGCACCGCGCCCTGCTCGGTGAATTTCAGGGCGTTCGAAATGAAATTGCGCAGGACCTGCGAGATCTTGCCCTCGTCCGAATCGAATGCCTCGACATAGTCGCACGGTTCGAAGATCAGGTCGACCCGCGCCTCGTCGACGAGCGGACGGAGCATGCCCTTGAGCGCGCGGAACAGGTTGTCCACGACGATGGGCGCCACCACCACCTCGACGCGGCCCGCCTCGATCTTGGCCAGGTCGAGCAGGTCGTTGACGAGTTCCGACAGGTCGGCCGCGGCGGCCTCGATGAAGCGCACCTGGCGCTCCTGTTCCGGCGTCAGGTCGCCGTCCATGCGGTCCAGCAGCAGCTTGGCCAGCGCGCGGATCGACGACAGCGGCGTACGCAGTTCGTGGCTCGTGTTCGACAGGAAGCGCGACTTCATCTCGTCGGCGCGGCGCAAACGCTCGGCCTTGTCCTCGATCTCGGCGTACAGCGCGACGATGCCGCGGTTCGTGTCTTCCAGTTCGCGCGTCAGCGACAGCAGGTCTTCCTGGCGCTCGCGCAGTTCCGCCAGCGTGGCGACCAGTTCGCGGTTCTGCAGCTCCAGTTCGTTGTACGTGTTCGCGACGGGGCTGTCCTTGGCCAGCTGCGCCGCGACCTCGGCCAGGCGCGCATTGTCGATCCACAGCTGCGGCGGCAGCGCCTTGCGCATCGTGATCACGCCGGCGCCCTGCTCGTCCCGCGCGACGTCGCACTCGTCCATCAGGCGGTGCGCGGTGACGACGGCATCGTCCGGCAAGCTGCCTTGCGCGCCCTTGCCGCCGCTGATCGTCACCTCGAGCGACTGGCGCCGGCCCGCCTCGCGGATCAGGAACGCGGCGCGGCCGCCAAATCCGGCCTGGCAGGCGCCGCGCGCCACTTCCGAGACGGCGGTGGCGATGCGTACCTGGTCCTGCTGCGAAAACCCGAGCAGGTGCGAGACCTGGCGCGCGCGCTGGCGCACGAGCACGACGTCCTGCTCGGCGTCGAGGCCCACGGCCAGGATGCGCTGCACGTTCATGACGTTCTCCGGCGCGCGACCAGCACCATCGCGTCGTCGCGGCGGCGGATGAAGTCGCGCATCAGCACGGCCGCCACGAGCGCGGGCGCGTGCACGTGGAGGCCCGGATAGGCGCCGAGGTCCCACTGGGTCTGGATGCCGTCCGAGGCCAGCACGCACAGCGCGCCGGGCGGGAACGGCGCGGTGAATTCCTGCACCTTGCGCATGTTGTGCCCCACGATGCCGTTGTGCGACACGAGCGCGCGGCGCGCCGCGCCGTCGAACACGACGGCGGCCACGTTGCCGATGCCGGCGCAACGGATGTCGCCGCCGCTGTAGTCGATCCTTGCCACGGACATCGCGGCACCGCGCGTGATGCGCAGCAGTTCGTGCGCCGTGTGCAGCACTTCGGAAGGCAGAGCGGCCGGACGCTTTTGCAGCGCCTGGATGGCGCCGGCGGCGGCCTTTGCCGCTTCCGGCCCGTGACCGAGTCCATCCACGCCCAGCAGGGTCGCGCCATCGAGATCGCAGGTGACGCCCCAGCCGTCGCCGCTCTCGTCCTCGCCGGCGAGCGGCATGCACAGCGCGCCCACTTCGATGCCACATGGTTCGGGTGGCGCGGCGCCCTGCCAGATGCGCATGAAGAAGGCGCTGCCGCGGCCGTGCTGGGTCCACGCGTCGAATTCATCGGCCTGGCGGCGCAGCGCACCGAGGCCCGTGCCCGCCGTGCCGGCCGTCGAGACGCCGTCGCGCAGCGCGAAGTCGATGTCGGCGATGCCGGGCCCGTTGTCGACGGCGACGACGTCCACGCCCGGCATCGCGACGCCGGACTGCGTACGCATGATGCTGATCGTCCCTTCGCCCGCGTGCTTGAGGATGTTGGTGGCCGCTTCCGTGATGATGATCGCGAGGCGGCCGGCCTTGACGTCGTCGAAGCCGAGCGTATCCGCCAGCTTCTGCCCGGCGCGGCGCGCGGCCGAGACGTCGCTGGCGTGGGTGATGGCGAAGTTGAGCTGCGGCGACAGCGAACTGATCAGCGTTTCCATTTGACGACCGACACCGCAGTGCCCTCTCCCGCGCGGGAATCGATGCCGAATTCGTCGACGAGGCGTTTCGAACCGCCGAGGCCGAGCCCCAGGCCGCCGCCCGTCGTGTAGCCGTCGCGCAGCGCCATCTCGAGGTCGGGGATGCCCGGTCCGTTATCGATGAAGATCAGGCCGACGCCCTTGCGGAATCCGTCCGTCAGCGCATCGAGGTAGACCATGCCGCCGCCGCCATACTTGATCGTGTTGCGCGCCAGCTCGCTGGCCGCCGTCACGAGCTTGGTCTGGTCGACGAGCGACAGCGCGATCGCGACGGCCCGCTCGCGCACGTGCTTGCGCAGCGCGACGACGTCCTCGTCCGACCGCAGCGGCAGCGCCGTGCGGTCAAGGCGGTCCTGGCGGTGCCGCTCGAGCAGTTCGGACTCGAAGACCACCGGGTTGTTGAGAGCAGCGCTCATCAAAAATTAGTCTTTCCCAACAGGGCCATGCCCTTCTCGACGTTGAGTGCCGTCTTCACGCCGTGCAGCGTGAGACCCAGTTCGACCAGCGTGATCGCGACGGCCGGCTGCATGCCGACCACCACGGTCTGCGCATCGAGCACGCGCGCCATCGCGGCCGTGTTGCTGATCATGCGGCCGATGAACGAGTCCACCAGGTCGAGGGCGGAGATGTCGATCAGGACGCCCTTGGCGCGGTCGCGCACGATGCGTTCGGTGAGGTCGTCCTGCAGGGTCATCGCCAGGCGGTCGTGCATGTCGACCTGGATCGTCACCAGCAACAGGTCGCCCATGCGGAGAATCGGGATGCGTTCCATGCGCGGTCCTCAGGCGTGGGCGGTGCGCTTGATGACGGACGTGCCGGTGCGCTCGAGCGCGACGAGGAACGCGTCCGCCAGCGTGGCCTTGGTCACGACGTCTTCCAGATTCACGCCCAGGTGCACGATGGTCTGCGCGATCTGCGGACGGATGCCGCTGATGATGCAGTCGGCGCCCATCAGGCGCGCGGCAGCGATCGTTTTCATGAGGTGCTGCGCGACGAGCGTGTCGACGGTCGGCACGCCGGTGATGTCGATGATGGCGATCGAGGCGCCCGTATCGACGATCTTCTGCAGGATGTTCTCCATCACCACCTGGGTGCGCGCCGAATCGAGCGTGCCGATCAGCGGCAGCGCGAGGATGCCTTCCCACAGTTTGACGACGGGCGTCGACAATTCCAGCAATTCCTGCTGCTGGCGCACGATGATCTGGTCGCGCGCGCGCTGGAACACTTCGATGGTGTACAGGCCCATCTGGTCGAGCAGCGAGCTGATGGTCCACGAGGCCGATGCGAGCGCGGCCGGGTCGCCCGCGAAGCCCTGGTTCAGGCGCGTGAACAGCGGCTGCTTCAGCGAGAACACGAAGGTCGCCGTCTCGCTCGGGGTCGAGCCGTTCCTGGCGCGGATCGACGAGATCTCGCTCAGGATGTCGCGCACTTCGTCCCACGAACGGTGGTCCATGTTCTGCAGTTCGCCGCCGCGCGTGGCCTGGGCGAACGCGGCCAGGAATTGCTGGCAATGCTTGCGCAGCTGGTCTTTCGAGACGACGCTCGACCGCACCGTCAGCGCTTCCAGCTGCTCGATCCACTCCGAGCCGATGTCGGCCTGATGATCCTGGATGAGCTGGCTGATGCGGTTCGCGTAGTCCTGGGTCGTCATCTGTATTCCTTTTTTGGAGTGAAAGGTTGTGCCGTTTGGACCAGTTTGCGGCCCCGGCAGTTCTGTCAAATGACCGACTATACCATCCATTTCCTTGATGACACGGCACGATTGACAACGTGGATTTCCCCTATCGTCCGGCTCCGGCAGAGATTATTCAACAGGACAAAATAACCGTTTGCAATTATGATACCCATCATTCACGTCGACCTCGCCATCCGGCACGCATCAAGCGGCGTCGCCCCTACCGAACAATCGGGCTCAGTTAAAGATGCGAATGAATATTGCATGTTTGATAACTAACACATCCGTCCTGAAAGTCGTCCGTGCCGCATTCATGCAAGCCGGTGCCGAATGCACGCACTTCACGTCCGAAGTCGTCCTGTTTCGTGCCCTGCTGCGGCAAAAATTCGACCTGATCTTCATCGACCTGGACGCCGCGCCCACGCCGGACGACGCCATCGTGTCCTGGCTTAACTGCCGTTCCGGCAACGATACGCCGGTTCTCGCCATGTCGCCCGTACGCGACGCCCACATGACCGCACTGGTGCTCAATGCGGGCGCCGACGACCTGCTGGTCAGGCCGTTCGAACCGGTCGAATTGCTGGCGCGGGCCCATGCGCTGGTGCGCCGCAGTAATCCGCGCGGCGCGCGCCGCCGCATCGAACTGGCCGGTTTTTCGCTCGACCGCGAGAGCAGCAAATTCGCCTACCTCGGCACGCCGATCATGTTGACGTCGCGCGAGTTCGGCCTGGCGTGGATGTTTTTTTCGTCGCCCGGCGTGTACATCTCGCGCGAGACCATCGGCACGTCGATCTGGAGTTCCGACAGCGAGGTCGCCGGTCGCACGATCGAGCAGCACGTGTACAAATTGCGCAAGAAGCTGCAGCTGGGTGCCGAACGCGGCGTCAGCATCCGCACCGCGTACGGCCAGGGGTATCGGCTGGAACTGTCGGCGCAACACGCCGCCGCCGTCCCGGACGAATCCGCCCCGGACCTGCCGGAATAATCAGCGGCCGCATCCGGCGCGCACGGCGGCCCGGACGCGCGACACGCGCGAGCGGACGGTGCCCACCGGAATGTCCATTTCACAGGCCGCCTCTTCATACGTCGAGCCCCCGTCGAGCACCGCTTCGAACGTCGTGCGGATCCGGGCGGGCAGCGCATTCAGCATCGCGTCGACCATCGCCGCCGTCTGGCGCCACTCCAGCAGCACGGCCGGGTCGCCATGGGCATCGGCCACCTGTTCCAGCGCCGCTTCGTCGAGCGCGTCGTGGGCCTGCGCGCAGTTGCGGCGCACCTGGTGCCGCGCCAGGTTCAGGGCGATGCCGAACAGCCAGGTCGACGGCTTGGAGAGCCCGGCAAAACGGTCCGCGCAGCGCAGCGCCTCGATGAAGGTCTGCTGGACGACATCTTCCGCGTCCTCGGGATTGCGCATGTAGCGCTGGACGAAGCGCAGCAGATGACGGTGATGCGTGCGGAACAGTTGGTCCATGTCCAGTGCCTGCGGTACGCCGGCGGCGCCATTCGACTCCATCGTCATGTTTGATCTCCAGTAACGTTGCGATGGATCAAACATATCAGTGGAATTCGCGCAAAAAGCCAATCCTTGAGCATTGCTGAGACATTGAGAATTGTTGAGCTTTCGCGTTACCTGGCGACGATGCGCAGCACGCGGTTGCCGTCGTAGAAAATCGCCTTCATGGGCGTGTCGGCGGTCGCCATGCTCCTGGCGACCGCCTCCACCGCGTCGGTGAACTTGCCCTTGATCCCGGTGCGCGCCGTCACCGCGTAATCGATCGGCAGCTCCCACACCAGCTGCCAGCCCGCCGCCTCGGCCCAGCGCGTCAACGCGGCCTTCAGCGTCCTGTCGGCCGGCGTGACCTCCCAGACGGGCACGGCCGCGGGACGCGCGGGCACGGCGTCAGCCTCGGCGTCGTCGCAGTCGTCGTCGTCCAACGTCTGCGGCCTGATCGGGGTGGTCGAAAAGAACGCGCCGGCGGCCGGCGCGGGACCCGCGGCGCGTGCTCCGCCGGCGGCCAGGCACAGCACGGCGCCGATGACGAAAGCGGCCAGGGTGCCGCGGGCGTACGATGAGTGAATTACCGGATGCATGATGGTTTCCTTGGTCGTGGTGACGGGGTGACGGACTCATGATGAGTTGCGCCACGCCGCATCCGGTTCGCCCGTGCGCCGCTTATTTCACGCGGCGCCGCCGGCGTTGGCGCCCCGCTCCCTGGCCTGCGCGCGCACTTCCGCCAGGCTCTCCCTGACGATGGCCGCCTGGAAGTCCGTCAACGGGGTGCCGACTTCGCGCACCTCGACCAGGCGGTCGGCGGTGGGCTGCAAGGTCGCGGTGCGGGTATCGGGGATCGGATCCTCGGTCATGCCCTTGGTTTCCCGGCGCCGGAACACGAGGGGATTCTTCCAGTCGAACTGCGTGACCTTGTTGTTCATGTCCCCGGCCGCGACCAGGTACTTGACCGACTGGTCGCGCTCCCCCTCGAACATCTCGGCATCGACGGCGCGCATCACCGCCGCCATCCCGTGGTGCCCCGCCGCCTCGGCATTGGCGATGGCCGCTTCGATGCCGCGGTGCGCCCACTGCTGCTTCGATTCCAGCTTCACCGAGAAACGGTCGGTCTTGTTTTCCATGAGGGCGCGGACGAAGTTCATCAGCACTTCCCCGCACATCTTCGCGACTTCCTTGTCGACCATCTCCTTCCTGACCCCGTCGACCGTGGTGCCGGCCAGCTTTTCCACCAGCGACGCGTGCAGGTGCTGCTTGACCGCCAGCTCGGCGGCCAGGGCCGCCGCCTCGGCTTCCGGCAACGGCTCCTCCTGGATCTCGGCGTGCGGATCGCTGCCGGCCAGGCGGCGCTGCAGCACCGCGATCTCGGCCTGCAACTGGTCGACGTCCTGCCGGCGTTCCGCCAGCTTCGCGGCGGCGGGCCCGGCCAGCTTCGCCATGAGCTGGTCGCGAAACCCCTTGTCGACGACTTCCTGGACGCGGTTGCTGACCGACGGCAAGGCTTCGAGCAGCACATCCATCGCCTTGTTCATGTCGCGGCTGTAATCGCCGTATTCCGACTTGTACGCCTTCAGCTTGTCGGTGCCGACCGGCTTCTTGTCCTTGTATTCCCTGCCGCCGACGTTCGCCGTGAGCGAGCCCGTCGCCCCGGCCTGCACCGGCACGGAGAGCAGCTTCTTGCCGTCGGTGATGCCGGTCTTCTTCTTCGTCTCGGCGGTGGTATGGCGGGTGTTGATGCCGAAGAAGACGTCCGTGGTCAGCGTCTTCTTGACGGTATCGTAGAATTCGCGCGCCTTTTGCTGGTTGACCGACGCCATCTTGTCCTCGCTGACCGCGAACTTCACGGTCGCGCCGGCGCCGGTGCGCACCGGGTCGTTCGTCTTTTTCGGCGTGGCGCCGAATTTCTCCTTGTTGTACTTGAGCGCCACGCGGCCCGGCGTGAGCGCGGTTTCATTGCTGACGGTCGTGTATTGGCGCACCTCGTCGTCGATCGTGAAGGGGGAATCGAGCTTGTCGCACAACGCTTCGTACGCCGAGCCGTATTGCTGGTACTCCGGCTTTTGCGGATCCCAGTCGACGAGGATGTCGACGGCCTTCTTGAGCTGCGTACGCGCTTCGTCGAGGTCGCGCAGGCCCTTGACCGGCTCGATCGAGAACTTCAGCACCACTGCGGGGTCGGTACGCAGCTTCTCCTCCTTCTTCCAGCTCAAGCCGGGGAAGCGTACGTCGAGGCTGGTCTTCTTGAGCGCTTTTTCCGCGTGCGCACTCAGGATCTCGGGCGCCATCGACGCGCCCAGACTGGTGCTGACCGCTTTTTCCTTCATGCGCCCAAGGGTCAGCTGCACGCAGTCGTTATTGGCCTGCACGTTGACGATGGTGCCGGAGCTCTTCGACGTCCCGAACGTGGCGCTCAGGCTGGCGAACGGTATCGGCAGGATGAGCGGGATGGCCAGCTTGAACTGCTTCCCGTTGATGGTGTCGGTGCGGTCGCCCAGCGACGTGCGGTCGATCGCGTCGTGCAGGAACGTGCGGATCTGCTCCGGCCCCGCCAGCGCCTCGCCCTTGGCCAGACGGACCAGGTTGCCCAGCGACGCCAGCCGGTGCATGGGTTCGCCCCGCTCCGCTTCGGGCAGGACGGCCTTGACCGCGTCCTGCAGCAATTCCAGCGCACTGTGCCCCTGCTGCAGGTTGCGCAGCAGCGGCGCATCGGCGCGCGCCACCGAGATGTGCGATCCGGCGGCCTCCAGGATGGCTTTCTTGTCCTTGCCCTTCAGGGAATTGGACCAGATCTCGCTGCCGGCATTGAACGTGCCTTCCTTCCCCGTCAGCTTGCGCTTGGCCGCGGTCAGGAGCTTTTCCGACCCGCGGTGCTTTTCCATGTAGTCGCACAGCGCCACCAGCAGCTTGGCATTGCCCTGCTGGGCGAGGGTCGCGTCGGGCCTGGCCAGCGCCGCCTCGGCGATCCCCTTGAAGTCGTGCAGCACCTGCTTGAACTGCGTCCGGACTTCTTGCGTCACCTCGCCGCGCCCCTTGGCGTCGAACTGCTGGTGGACCTGGTTGACCACGGTGCTCGGCAACGCCATCTGCGTCTTGAAGCCTTCGAACGTCTGCACCACGTGCCGCAGGTTGTCGTGGTGCCACACGGCACTCTTGACCATGGCCCAGTCGCGCCGCTCGGGCGTGCCCACGGCCGGCTTCTCGCCGGTGGCCAGCTCGGTGCGCATGCTCTTCATCGCCGACAGCATGCGCGCCTTGTGCGCCGGGTCGCCGTTGGGTTCGGCCGACAGGCGCTGGTGCTCCTGCGTGCAGCGGAAGAACGTCTGCACGTCGCGCCAGTCGACCCTGGCGGCGCGGTGCTCCGGGTTGGCGGCCAGCAGCGAATTGACGGCATCGGGCAGCTGGTGCGCGCCCATTTGCCAGATCGCCACGAGATCCTGCTCCTGCTGCGTGGCCGGCGTGCCTTCGCTCAGGTGCGCGACGGCGGCGCCGATGACCTGGTGCACGCTCTCGTTGGCCAGCGACCGGTACACGTCGATGCAGCGGGCCGGATCCCCGCCGGTCGCCTTTTCCGCCATGTCGACGATGTGCATCAGCTGCATCGGCGCCAGTTCCGCGTCCTTGTGCAGCGTGTCGCCCGCCGTCTGGCGCAGCTTGCCGGCGAGCGCGCCGAGCACCTCCCGCGTTTCCGTACGCTGCGCCGGCGTCATCCCGGCCAGCGCCGGCAGGTGCGCGACCAGGTCGTCCATGCAGGTCTGCTGCATGGTGCCGACCCGCTCCTTCAGGGCCGGCGTGGTGTCGGCGAGCAGCTGGCCGGCGATCGCGAACTTGGCACCGAGGTCTTCCAGCTTGCCGGCTTCGGCCTGCCAGTGCCGCGCTTCCGCCGGCAGCGGCTTCGTGCCGGGAAGCTCGTAGGCGCGGCCCGCGGTCAGGTCGCGCACGCGGCGGCCCACCAGCGCGTCGCGCAGGGCCGCGCGGTCCTCGCCCAGCTCGGCCCCCGGCGGGCTGCGGCTCTCCAGCTTGGCCTGGGCGATCTCCAGCGCCGCCTCGCCTTCCAGGTACTTGGCGGGCAATTCCAGCTGGCGGGCCAGGATGGGCATCATCAGGGCCATGCCCTTGGCGCGGCCCTGGTCGCTCACGTGGTCGTTGAGGGTCCGGTAGCCGTGAAAGAACTTTTGCACGGACGCGCCGATCAGGTCGGTGCGCGCGGTCTCGTAGGCCGTCTTCGTCGCTTCACCGGGCTCGGCCGTGAACGCTTCCAGCGCCTGGTCGGCCGCCGCGCGCACGTTGTCGAGGGAGTCGGCGGCGATGTCGCGCTGCGCGGCGCTGCGCTGGGCCAGCGGCGTCTTTGCCTGCCCGCGCAGTTCGGCCAGTTCGCCCTTGAGCCGGGCGACGGTGGCGTGGATGGGCGAATCGGACGGCGCCGTATCGGCGATCCCATTGGCCGCGCCCAGGCGCGCTTCCAGCGCGGCGATCTGGCCGGCGACGGGTTCCGTGCGCGCCATGACCTCGCGCGCCACGTCCGGCAGGCGCGTCTGGTTGCGCTGCTCGGCGCGCGCCAGCATCGTGTCCAGGCTCTTCGCGCCGGTCTTGCCGAGCTGTTCCGGCGGCAGGTCGTACTTGCGCCAGTTCGCGGTGATTTTCTTCTTGTCGCCGTTGAACTTCCACGTATTCTCCGTGCCCTTCGTCCCGAACACGCTCAGGCCGATGGTGCCGCCCAGCTTGCTGATCTTGACCTTGTTGCGCGGCGCGATCGTCTGTGCCGACGGCAGGCCGCCCGGCTGGGCGGCAAGGCTCGCCGTGGTTGGTGATTTAATCCTGGTCATCCTGGTCTCCCCATGTGGTGCAATCGGTTCTTACTGCCCGGCCGGCGGCGCCGGACGTTCGGCGCGCAGCACGCTCAACTGGTGCGGATGCGAGACCTCCGACACTTGCTGGCCGGCCACCATGAAGTTCGGTCCAACCGCGCGCGACTGGCCGGTGATTTCCAGCGAATAGAAGAAGCGTTTGTCCCAGCTCTGGTCCGATTCGAGCAGGGCGCTGATCTGCGCGTTGCGCGCGGCGATCTGCGCCGCCTGGTCCGGGTCCGGCTGCGCGTGCGGCGCCACGACCGCGTCGCGCAGTTCGCGCAGCACGTTGATCTGGCGCGCCGCATCCGGACGCAGCCACACCCGCTCGGCAAACAGCTGGTTGCCCGCCGTCGCGTCGTGCTCCACGCGGGCCAGGTAATTGTCGATCGGCTCGGCCGGATCGGGCGCATCGGGCGGCTGGTTGGGATAGACCTGGTCCCAGGCGGCCCGGCGGCTGTCGACGTAGCGCTTCATCTCCTTCATGCTGGTGAAGGTCGTGTCGCGGTAGCTCAGCGCCGGGTCGATGTGCCCGTCCTCCTCGGCGATGCGCCATACCGAGCCGATTTCCGAATGCAGGATGGTGGTGCTGAAGCCGATGATCGACGCGCTCGGCAGCACGACCGACTTGACGTGCCCGGTCTCCCCGGAAAAGTCGCCCAGCGGCGGGGCGCCGGCGACCAGCGTGGCACCGACGCCGACCTGGCGCGAGCTCGAGCTGGCGGCATATTCGGCGCGCAACGGTCCCGGTGTTTCCTGTCTGCGCAGGCGGGTCGACCACGTCTTGCTGGCGCTGACCTGGGCATTCGGCCCCACCTTGTAGTCGTTGTGCTGGTAGCGCGCGCCCGCCGACGCGCCGACCGAACTCGATACCGAGGTGCCGCTCGAGTCGAGCCAGTTGAGCGACACGTCGGGGTCCTTGTAGAAGGTATGCGACAGCGCGTCCCACATGGCGTTGACGTCGGTCGGCAACCCACCGCTCGGGCCGCTCGCGGTGGCGGCATCGACCACGGACAGCAGCTTGGCGCGCCACGGATCGGGATGGCCGGCCGGCGCCGGGCCGATCGGCTGGAAGCGGCAGCGCACCATCACCCCTTTCGGGCTGGACGTGTCGACCATGAACGGCAGCGCCTGCAGCGTGCCGCTGACGCTCAGGCGCTTGCCCAGCAGGTTGACGCCGGCGGTGGCGGAAGCGCCCAGATGGCCGGAGAGCCGCCGGTCGCTGCCGATGAACAGCTGCCCGTGGTTGGCCGACGAGCCGCCGTTGATCATCGCCATGCGGCCGCGCATCAGCCTGGCGTCCGGACCGGCCAGCACGAAGGGAAGGACCGGGAGGTGCTTGATCCCCGGGAGGTTCAGCGCTTCCTGCACATTGAAGTTGATGCCGTACTGGCCGCCGTTGGTCAGCCGCACGTCGTACGTCATGCGCGGCTCGGTGATCACACGCCTGAAGTTCTGGAGCACGGTGTGCGGCGTGGAGGTGTCGAGCGGCACTTCCCCATCGTGCTCCAGCGTGGCGAGTCGATCGGCACCGGCGCGCAAGGCGGCCTCTTCCGTGTCGCCCGGCTCGCACTGCCCGATCCACTGGCGCAGGGTGGCCACGTCGAGCTGCGCGCCGCCGCGCGGACGCAGCACGGAACGGGTGCCCTTGAGCTCCCGATAGGTGGGACTGAATTTGACCTCGCTCACGCTGACGCCGGCCAGCTCGGCGGCGCGCGCGGCGATGCGCTTGCGCATGGCGGGCGTGACGGTGGTCTTGTCGCGCCAGCCCTTCTGCGCGATGCGCGTGTGCCACTGCTCGAGCGCGGCGCCCTTGAGCGCGGCGCTGATGCGTCCGTCCAGCGGGGCCGTGCCGCGCGCCTGCGCCCGTTCCCTCAGCACCTCGCCCAGGTCCTGGATGACGTCGGCCTTGAGGAAGTCCTCGTCCGGCTGGCGCAGGCTGGCCCCGCCGGTGCCCATCGAGAGCGCCGACATGGGCGACTTGTTGAAGCCGAACGTGCGCCGCAGGGCCGCCAGCATGCCGGGATTGCTGGCGCGCCGGGCATAGCGCGACAGCTTGAACATGCGCGCCTGGGCCCGCGCCAGCGGAGTGCCCGGGCCCTCTTCGGTGAAGCCGCAGCGCCACGAGAAATAGGCGTTCTTGAGATGGCGTTCGGGCTCGGCTTGCGGGCTCGCCGCCAGCTGCTGCGCGGCCAGGAAGGCCTTGGCCGCCAGGCTGACGTTGCCCTTCATCGGCGCCGGCGGCGCCTGCGACGGCGTGCCGTGCGGCCGGTCGTGCGATGCCAACGCCGCGACGGCGAGCTCGCGGACCTCGGCCAGGCTGGCCGGACGCGGCGCGCCCTCGGGCAAGGCATCGATCAGGGCGTTGGCGGCCGTGAAGGCCAGGCGCTGGGCGTCGTTGCGCATGGCCGTGTTGAGCGCGCCGTCGTCGGGGGGCGGGCGGTCCAGCGAACACAGGGCGTTCAGCGTCGAATGGCCGAGCGCCGTGGCGGACAGCCGGCGCGCCAGCTCGAACGCGCCATGCTCGACGGCCAGCGGGTTGGCGGCGGCGACCGAGGCCGTCCAGCGCGCCGCGCGCGGCGGCCGCGTCGTTGCCGAAGGCACGGGACAGGCGCCGCAGCACCAGTTCCTGGCGCCCGGCCGCTTCGGCCGCCACGTCGGCACCGGCATCCGCCGGCGCGGCCAGGTAGAGGCGCAGGTCGGCCGCGATCTGGGCCGGCAGCACATGGCTGGCGCCCAGGCCGGCGCGATTGAACAGGCGCGCGGCCAGCGCCTCGGTGCCGCCCGGTTCGACGATGGGCGCGTCCGGCGCGACCCGGGCCGGGCCGGTCCGGGACGCGCCGCCGACGGTCTGGGCGACGTTGCGCCCGTGCCGCAGGGCGGCCGCCTGGGTGGTGGCCCGCGGGTCCGGCTTGTGCGCCTCCTCGGGCGCGAGGCCGAGCTTGGCGCGCGCGGTCATGGGGCGCGCCTTGGTGACACTGCCGAGCAGGGAGCTCGACGTGGTCATCGGGCGCGGGGCAAGCGTGCGCTTGATGGCCGCGATCCAGCCGTCGTTCTGGCGGGTGCGCGAGGGCCGGGTCGGCTCCTGCCGCGCGGGCTGCGCCGGCGTCGCGTTCGGGTCGGCGATCTCATGGATGTCGGATGAGCTGGCGCCGGAAAGTCGGGTCGGGGATGGCATGAGCGTCTCTACGAAAGTGGGTAGCGCGTGCCCCGGACAGGCTTGCCGAGGTTGGCCAAGTATGGGTTGGCGCCGCGCACCGGCGGCAGGCTCGCGGCGAACTGCCGTGTCCGCCAGCGAAGCGCCACGCGAACCCAGCCGGCGCTTCGCTGCGGGGGGCGCCGCTTCGCTGGCGGCGCCGTGCGCGCGATAGCGCCTTATTAAGCTGTCCCCGCGCCTCACAGCCGTTGTGCGGCATTTATTCAAGGAACCCATATGACACGCATTAACGAAGCACACTCGCATTCGACGCTACCGACATCGGACCCGGCAGGGAACCACGCGTCCACCTCGCAAACGCCGCGCGCGTCGCGCAGCAAGAGCGGCTCGCCGCTGGGTTCGCTGGGCGGCCCGGCCACGTCGGCGCCGAAATCCTCCGCCAGTGCGGGCAACCGGATCAGGGTCGCGACGACCCGCATTTTCGACGACCTGAGCGCATCGGTGACGGTGGCCGACCTGCCGCAGCAGGCCGAAGGCGCGCACGCCGGCTCCCCGCGCAAGACCGGCGAACTGGTCGGCGCCATGACCACCACGCTCGAGAAGATGAAGCAGGGCGACGTGCCAACCCGCCTGCCCGCCGCGCTGGCCGGCAAGCTGACGACCGGCCACTGGATGTCGGACTCGCACTTCCACCCCACCAACTACACCCAGCAGGGCATGACGCCGCGCGACATGCTCAAGATGATGGACCAGGTCGGTATCCACCGCTCGGTGATGTCGCCGATTCCGACCGACGTCATGCCGTGCGGCGATCACGGCGATCACAACCACATCCCGGCCGAGTCGTACTACGTGCCGGCGCAGTTTGCCAACATCAAGCCGCATGAATTGACGGCCGAGGTCGAGCAGACCATCAAGGGCAGCGCCCACCTGATGCTGAACCAGCAGGTCGATGCGGACACCGCGCTGTTCATGAATATTTCCAAACTGAGCCAGGCCGAGCGCGACCGCCTCGATCCGATGGTCACCGGCCTGCACCTGGGTTCGCCGTTGAGCCCCCAGGCGCTGCTGTTCAAGCTGGCCACGCACCCGGGCATGTTCACCGGCGTGGGCGAGGTGACGATTCACAAGGAACTGGTGCAGAGCCAGTACGAAGGCGCGCGCCAGGCCAACCTGACCGACAACGTGCAATCGTTCAAGAATCTGGTGGCCACCGCCGGCGTGGTCGGCATGCCGGTGGTGCTGCACTGCGACGTCGACTCGACCGCCAACCAGCGCGCCAACGGCTTTGGCCAGCCCGAGCACCTGGACAACCTGAAACAGCTGTTCGCCTCGCCCGAAACGCGCGACACGACCATTATCTGGGCGCACTGCGGCGGCGTCGGACGCTTCGTCCAGAAGCCGGTCGACCACGCCAACAACCTGCGCTCGATCCTGTCGAACCCGGAAATGAAGCACATCAACATCGACATTTCTTGGTCGCGCGTGGCGCGCCAGATCGTGCTGAAGACCGACGCCGAAGGCAAGGAAGTGCCGGATCATGAATCGATCCAGGCCTGGGCGCAGCTGATCAACGATCATCCCGACCGCTTCCTGTTCGGCTCGGACGCGCTCAATCCGCAGGAAAAGGCGACCTGGGAAGAGACCGGGGTTCTCTACAAGCCCCTGCTGGACAAGTTGACGCCGGAAGCGCGGATCGCCGTCAAGACCGGCAACTACGAGCGCCTGCTGGTCGATGCGCGCCCGAAGGTGCGCGCGTTCGAGCAGCACGTGCTCACGCCGGAATTCGTCGAGCAGCGCCTGCGCGCGTCGGGCGACACCCGCGTCAATGCCGGGCCCCATATCGATCCGAATGCCTTGCGCGCCGCACGCGATGCCGCCTACGCCGGCGCGGGCGTGGACGTGCACGGGAAACGGCTTGCCCCCGAGCCGCGCGCGAAGGAGACGCCGGCCCAGGTCAAGGCGCATCTGGAAAAGATCAAGGCCCAGCAGGATGCGCGGGTGGCGGCGCTGACGGCTCCCGCGAAGAAGTCGGGCCCGGGCCGTCTGCGCCGGATGTTCGGCGCCAGGTAAGAACGCCATCGACATGAGGATCGACACGATGCAGTTTTTGGAAGCACCGAAGCCGGCCAGGCGCATCTGCCTGCTCGGCGACAACGCCCTCCTCGCCCGCGACACCGCTCTGCAACTGCGCGCGTCGGGCTACGACGTGACGGTCGCGACACAGCTCGAACAGCTCGCCACGCTGGGAGGCTTGTGCTGCATCGTCGTGGATCCGGCCAGCCGCGGCAGCCGCTTCGGCGACCCGGCCCGCGCCGGGGCCATCCGCGCGCAGTGCGCGGCGCCGGTGCCGATCCTGTGGCTGGCCCCCCTGGACAAGTTCGACGCGCGCCTCGCGGCCGCCCGCGCCGGCGTGGACGGATTCCTGGCCAGGCCGTTCGACGTCGACGATATCAAGGCGCGCATCGAGACGCTGGCCCAGCGCCTGGAGCAGCCGCCCTGCCGGGTGCTGGTGGTCGCCAGCGATGCCGCCCGCCTCGACGGGATCGAAGGGGCCCTGGCGCAGGCCGGGATGGAAGCCCTGCGGCTGCACAAGCCGCTCGAGCTGATCGCCACCCTCAGCCGGCACCACCCGGACGCCATCGTGATCGACGTCGACACGCCGGCCTGCAACGGGGTCGACCTGGCCATGCTGATCCGCCAGGACCCGGCCTTCCTCGACCTGCCCGTACTCGTGCTGTCGGACGACCGCGATCCCGCGGCGCGCCGGCGCGCCGTGGCGGCCGGCGTGGACGACTTGCTGGCGCCGCCGGACACGCGCGCGGACCTCGCGCTCGCGGTCATGATGCGCGTCGAGCGCTCACGCGCGCTGCGCAGCCTGATCATGCGCGACGGCATGACCGGGCTGTACAACCACGTCTCGATCAAGGAACAACTGCTGCGCGAAATGGCGCGCAGCAGGCGCGACGGCAGTCCGCTGGCGCTCGCGATGGTCGACCTGGATTTCTTCAAGAAGATCAACGACACCTACGGCCACCAGGTCGGCGACCAGGTCATCCGCGCCATCGCCCACATCCTGCAGCAGCGCCTGCGCCACGGCGACCTGATCGGCCGTTACGGCGGCGAGGAATTCGCCGTGATCATGCCGGGGACGAGCGCGGCGGCGGCGGGCCACGTACTCGACGACATCCGCGCACTGTTCGCCACCGTGCGCCTCAAGGCCGACGAGACGGTGTTCCACGCCACCTTTTCCGCCGGCGTGGCGGACCTGGACGTCGCCGGCGGCGGCGCCGATCCCGCCGACCTGTTCCGCCTGGCCGACGAGGCCCTGTACGAGGCCAAGCACGCGGGCCGCAACCGCGTCGCGCTGGCGCGCGCGGGGGCCGGCCGCGCACAAGGCTAGCGCACGCTGCCCAGCATGTCGTGCAGCTCGAGCCGGTTGTACGCGGCGCGCATGGCATCGCGCGCCGCGACGGCCTTTTGCCCCACCAGCTGGACCAGCACGTCGTTCAGGCTGCGCGACATGCTGTCTTCCCTGCGCCGCAGGACATCCTCGAGCTGGTGCACCTTGCCCGGGTCGGCGATGAAGCGCGCCAGCTGCTGGTTGTGATTGAAGAGGATTTCGTGGGCCAGCACCACGGCGTCGCCCTGCTCGCTCGGCACCAGGCTCTGGAAGATCACGCCGACGAGCGAGCGCGCCAGCGCGGCCGCGCGCTGGTCGCGCTGCTCGGCCGGGAAAAACGCCAGCAGCCGGGAAAGCGCGCCGACCGCGCTGTTGGTGTGCATCGTCGCCAGCACGAGGTGCCCCGATTCGCCCGCATGCAGGACCGTCTCGGCGGTGTCGGCATCGCGGATTTCCCCGACCATGAGCACGTCCGGCTTCTGGCGCAACGCTTCGCGCAGGCCGGAAGAAAAGGTCGCGGTGTCGGTCGGCACTTCCTTTTGCGAGATGATCGACTGCTTGCGCTGCAGCCGGTACTCGATCGGTTCCTCGATGGTGACGATGTGGGCGCTGCGCGTGGCATTGATATGGTCGAGCATCGAGGCCACCGTCGTCGACTTGCCCGAACCGGTTGGACCGGTGATCATGATGACGCCGCGGGTCGCCTCGACCATCAACCGGGTGTGGGGCGGCAACCCGGTCTGCGCCAGCGGGATGGGGTGCAACGGCAGGCGCCGCATCGACACCGTGACCCTGGCGCCGCCCGCGGACCGGTAGACGTTGCAGCGCAGCCGGTAATCGGTCAGCGCGAACGGCCGGTCGACGGCGCCGTCGGCGATCCTGTCCCGCCACGCCTCGTCGATCGCGCCGAGCACGGGCGCCATGTCCTCCAGCGTGACCGGTTCGGCGCCGGCCTGGCGCCAGCCGCGCGGCGTCTTGATCATCACGGGCATGTCCTGTTCCAGGTGAATATCCGAAAACGTCTGGTCGGAATTCACCAGGGTCACCAATTCGTCCAGCAGGTCGCGGACAAGACTGAACTCGTGGGGCATCGCTAGCCGGCGACGTACATGGGGCGATACACGGCGGCGATGACCTCGGCCGAGTGGCCGTAGTTCCAGCGCAGTTCGGTGCCCGCCGCGACGTCGCCGGCGGCGAAGAACGCGCCGATCGAAAAGCGCCGGCCGCCCTCGGCGATGACGTGGAAGCGCGCCACCGTCACGTTGTACCCCGCTCCGGCCTGGGCCACCGGCAGGCCGGCGGCGTCGTAGGCGAGCCGGGTATTGGCCATCGCCAGGATGTTCTCGCCGTCGATGAAGGCGAAGTGTTCGCCCGACACGGCGGACAGGATGAACGCATCGTCGGCGCAGGCGAAGTACATGGCCGGCGTCAGCAACTGGCCGCCGTACACCCCCAGGCATTCGCCGCCGCGCAGGTCGCGCGCGGCGAAGACCCCGAGCTGCCCGACCAGCACGCGCTCGCGCGGATCGGCGAGGTCGGCGGCGGTGATCGCGCGGCAGACCAGCCGGTCGCGGTAGGCGGCGGCCAGCGCCGCCTCGCCGGCATCGGGATCGACGAACGGCAGCACTGCCTCGCGGCGCGGATCCTCGCACGCGCCGAACCGGTCCGGCCCGTCCGACACGGCGACGATGTGGACCGGCCTGTGCGTCGCGTCGCGGAACGGGTAGCGCCCGTCGAGCAGCGGGGAATACGGCAGGCGCGCGACCGGGCGGCGCTGCTTGAAATGCTCGAACATGGCGGCCAGGTGGCCCAGTGCCTGCGCCTCGGCCTGCGCGTCGCCGGCCAGCGTGGCATTGATGCGCGCCTTGAGCGCCGGCACGGTGTCGAAGACCGCATCGTGCGCCGCCGTGCCGGGCAGGCGTTCGGCCTGCGCCAGGCAGGTGTCGATCGTCTCGATGATGGATTGCACGCGGGGGTCGGTCGATGCGGTCATGGGGTCTCTCGCTTGTCGGGTGGGCCGAGCGGTGTCGGCGGTGGCGCAACGATAATCCCGGCGGCCGGCGGACCGCGGCGCCGATGCGAAGCGCGGCGCCGGGAATGCGAAACTTCGCTGGCGGGGCGGCCGGATCGCATCCCCGCCGCGCCCGGCACGCACGGCGTCCTATGCTGGACGTGCCGACCAATCGACCGAGGTTCCCATGCCACAAGCTCGCATCACAAATTATTTCCGACCGGTGAACGACCCGGGCCCGTCGTCCCCGGCACCGGCCCCCAGTGCCCGCCCCCGCCCCGCGTCCCGCACGCGGCGGACCCGTGGCACCGGAACTGCAGGCGCGCGCGCCGCGCCCTTATGCGACGGAGACGCTGAACCGCGACCACGCGCGCCTCGACCTGGGCACGAAATTCGCGGCGTTCTCGGAACGCATGCGGCGCGAACAGACGCCGCCCGCGCCGGCGTACATCCTCAGTCACACGAGGCAGC
This sequence comes from Massilia sp. Masssp94, assembly GCF_059491305.1. Classification (NCBI taxonomy): domain Bacteria; kingdom Pseudomonadati; phylum Pseudomonadota; class Betaproteobacteria; order Burkholderiales; family Oxalobacteraceae; genus Massilia; species Massilia sp. Masssp94. Next base: position 4,981,570 of record NZ_CP168501.1, on the reverse strand, counting down.
CCGCGCCGGCGGCCGAACCTGCAACGGCCGCGCCGCCGCAGCCGCTGTACGTCCTCAGTCACATGACGCAGTCTGCGCCGGCGCCGGCGGCCGAACCTGCGCCGGCGCCGCAGTTCGTCCTCAGCCACACGTCGCAGGCGCATGCGCCCCAGCCGCCGCTCTACTACCTCAACCACAATCCGAATCCGGTCTACGCCGACCCGTTCGCGCGCGCGAACCGTCACTCGTACTTTGCGGGCCGGATGACCAACCTGCTGACCGGGCTGCCCAACTGGTTCCTGCCGCGCCGCCGCCGCAACGGCGACGTCTGAGCCGGCGGTCAGGCCGGGGGCGTGCCGTCCGCATCCACGGCCGCGCCGGCAAACGCCGCATCGCGCACGGCGCGCAAGGCGTCGGGATCGAAGCGCCTGCCGTCGCCGCCGCGGGCGTGCTCCCAGGCGCGCAGGTCCTGCCCGACGAACGCCGGCGTGAGCACGTGCCGCGCGAACGCCCGCATGCGCGGCCGCGCATCCAGCACCAGGCGCTCGTAGTTGCCGGTCGTGATGGCGCGGCGCGCGGCGGGCGCCAACGTATCCAGCAATGGCTGGTACAGCGCATCGATCGCATGCCACAGCGCCGCCCGTTCGCGCGCGTCGAGCGCCTCGGAGCCGAACAGGAAGCGGTCCGGGTGATCGTCGATCAACCGCGCCCATGCCCGCATCGACGCGTGGTCCGGCATCTCCCGGCCGTCCGCACCGGTGCGCAGCATGATCTGGCGCGCGATGCGCGACCACGCCAGGTCGACGTGGACGTGCCCCATGCACGGATCGGCCAGGATCGAACGCAGACAGGCGGCGTGGTCGACGGGCTGCTCGACGCAGCGCCCGACGCCGCCGCAATGCGCCCACAGGATGGTCGTGGCGCGCGCCGCGGGCATGGCGAACAGCGCCTCGATCGGACCCGCGCCGGTGGCCGCGTCGACGTCGCAGTACAGCACCACCGGCATGCACATGACGCCGGCGGTGGCGATCACGTCGCGCAGCGCCTGCGCCCTCCAGGTCAACCCGGCGTCGCCGGTGCCGGCGGCCATGCGCGGGTGCGCGGCGAGCTTGAACAACCGCGCCTGCGCGCTCGCCGGCTCGCCGCGCAACCGGTACGTGAACATCGGATCGAGCCGGTCGTCGCCGGGGCGGCACAGCCGGGAAATGGCGACGAACAGTGCGACGCCCGGGTCAAGCTCCACGTCCGGCACGTCGTCCGGCACCTCGTCCGGCGCGGCGGGTCCGGCGAACAGGCGGGCCGACGCGACCCTGGCCCGGCTGCCGGCGCCGCCAGAGGACTTGGCCGCGAGGACGTCGGGCGCACCCGGTGCCAACAGCGTCGTGTTCCCCCTGCTGCGGGAAACGCCGGCCGCGCGGGAGGTAGCGGCCACATCGGCCGTCGAGTCGAGTGCCGGTGGCGTGGGATACGCGGCGGCGCCGTGTATGCGTGTCATGCGGATTCCTTGAATGCGAATGGCCGCCATCTTAGGGATCCGCCGCCGCGCCCGCGCGACCGCCAGCGAAGCGCGGCCCGTCCCGGCGAAGCGCCGGCCTGACTTCGGCGCCAACCGCACCTCTTCGCATCCCGCCCCGGCCGGGGACCGCCATTCTCTTACGCTACGTACCAGGAGGATCGCGTTTGCGATTCTGCGCGGCCAAACCTTTTCACTCTCCCGCAACCCAACGCGCACCGGCGCATCGAGGAGCACAGCATGAGCAGTATATTTACAAAAATGAAACACGCGTTTCAACATCTCGGCCACGATATCGAGAAGGCCGCTGGCGCGGTCGCCCACGGCGTCGAGCACCTCGCGAAGAAACTGGCGCACGACGTCCTCAACGTGTTGAAGGATGCGCTCGACCTGACCGAGGCGCTCATGCAGGGCAACATGAAGCTGGCGCTGCAGGACCTGGCCAAGCTCGGCTCGGACCTGGAAAAGACGGCGGCGGACGCGGCCACCGGCACCGCCGACATGGCCCTCAAGACGCTCGGCGACCTCCACCTCGGCAAGGGCTTCGACCACCTCGTCGCGGATGTCGAAAAAGGATTGGAAACCGTCAAGGATGCGGTCAACAAGGGCACCGACGCGGGCCTGAAGGACCTGGTCAATTCGGCCGAGGGCATCGTCGAACATTCGCTCAGCGCCGTCAAGGACCTGGCCCATGGCGACCTGAAGGGGATGATGGGCGAACTCGGCCATGTCGGCGAGGATGCGCTCAACCTGGCGGCCGACCTGACCCCGGAAGGCATGGGCACCACGATCGCGGCCTCGGCCCTGTCGGCCCTGCACATCGGCAACGACCAGATCAACGGCGCGATTGCCGGCCTGATGCATGGCAGTGTCGGCAAGGTGGTCAAATCGGCGGTGGAGACGGGCACGAACGCGGGCGCGACCGCGCTGGCGAACGGCACCGTCAGCGACGCGGTCTTCGGCGGCGCCGCAGTGCTGACGGCGGCGTCGCTCGTCCCGGGCGGACGCGGCAAGAAAGGCGGCCACACGTCCACGACCAGTCACGTGTCGGAGCCGTCCAAGCCGTCGAAGGGCGAGCACAAGACCGGGAAGACCGGGCAGAAAGACGACAAGAAAGCGGACAAGAAGGACAAGAAAGACAAGAAAGAAGAAAAGGACGGGAAGGACGACGACAAGGGCAGCGACAAGTCGCCTAAAATCTTCGTCCTGCCGACCAAGAACGATGCGTTTACGCGCAACGTCAAGCGGGTGTAGAAGCCTGCGATCCGTGCGCAAGCGGCGTCACGGCGAAGCGGGTAACGACCATGCGTCGTTACCCGCTTTTTCTTTGATGAGCGGTGTCCCTGTCGGGGCGTTGCACGCGGCCGGATGCGCAATGCTGGCGCTCCATTCCCTCAGACGGGCAAGCGCGCTGGCCGACGATTCCACCGCGGCCAGCGAGGCAAACAATTCGTCGACCGACAGGCTGCGCATCGCCGCTCCCGATGAGTGATCTCGACGATTCGCATGACCACGGCGACGGTCTGACGTTCACATGACTCGCGCGAACACGGCCTTTAAAAACGGCGTTACGGGCAGGTGGAGGATTCAACAGTATCGTGCCGGAACACGTAAGCCCGGCAATGGACGCGTGAAACGGCAGCATGCTGCCGCTGCACTCATGCAGCCAGGTACACGGAGAATTGCGATTCGGGAGTCATGCCGTTCAGTCGGGACTGAACGGCCCGGCCGCTTGCGGCGCGTCTCAGGGAACGGCCACGGGCGCGGCCGCGTGCTTCATGCGGCAAGCCAGGCGCGGCTTCCTGGCGGGGGCGGGCACGGCGGCCTGGCGCGCGCTTTCCGCCGCGCCGATCCCGCCGACGGCCGGCGACAGCACCCGCGGCGTCAACAGGAACATGCGCTGGTAGTGCTGCCCTTCGTGCTTGCGATAGCGGAACAGGTCCCCGATCACGGGCAGCTTCGAGAGGCCCGGCACCGCCGTTTCGGTGTTGTCGTCCTGCGTGACGGAGTAGCCCGCGATCAGCAGGCTCTCGCCTTCGTTGATCAGGGCCTGCGTATCGATGGTGCTGTTGCTCACCACCGGCAACTGCCCCACCTGCTGGGTCGTGAGCTTGCCGTCCTCGATGTGCACGTCCATGCGGATCTGCTGGGCACCGCCGGGTGCCGTGATAATCGACGGCAGCACGCGCAGCGACACGCCGGCGGACACGCTGTACAGGTCGGCGGACTGGTAACCGGCCACCTGCACGTAGAACGTCTTCTTGCTGTCCATCAGCGCTTCCACGTTGTCGAGCGTCTCGACCCGTGGGCTGGCGGTCACGCGCGCCTGGTCCTTCTGCTGCAGCGCGCTGATGCGGTTGAGCAGGTACTTGCCGGCGTTGCCGATCACGGTCGTCAGCACGGCGCCCTGGGGCGTGGCGGGCAAGGCGCCGGATACCGGAAAGACGCCGAAACCGCCCGGATTGAGCGAGTCCGGATTGCCCGCCTGCTGCGCCTGGCCGCTGCCGGTCTGGAGGTCGAGGTGGCCCGTGTGCAGGCGCCAGTCGATGCCCAGTTCGTTCAGCGCGTTGTCGGTGACTTCGATGATGGTCGCATCGATCTCGAGCACGCCGGGGCGCATGTCGAGCGACTCGATCAGGCTGGCGTAGGCGGGCATGTTCTCGGCACGGTCGCGCACGAGGATGGCGTTGCCGCGCGGGTCCGCTTCGATCGACGGTCCGGCCGCCTGCGCCGGCGCGCGCTCCTCGTCCTGCGCGCGCGCCGGCGCCGGCAGTCCGGGAGGCAGCCCGGCAGACATGCCGGAAGGTGCGCCGGCCGGCGCGGCGGGCGGCGCGGGCGGCGTCATGGCGCCGAGCCCGGACAGCGCGGGCAGCGGCGGCACCCGGTTGTTCGGCACGCGCCCCACCCCGTCGTCCTGGGCTTCGCGCAGGCTCGGTATCCGGTAGGTGTCGCGCCGCACCGGTGCCGGTTCGGCGCCGGTGCCCGCGGCCTGCTGCCCGTACAGTCCGCGCAGCAGGCCCGCGACCCCGCGCACGCCGACGCTGCGCCCGTTGATCGTGATGGTCTTGTCGGTGGCCGATGCGTAGCGCAGCGGGAACCGCCGCACGACCACGGTATCGCCCTTGACCTGGACACGGTCGATCAGGCGCGCGACGTCGCTGACCAGGTCGACCAGCTGCGGCGGCCCCGATACGACGGCCGTGCGCGATACGTCGTCGTAGCGCACCGGGAAGCGCGGATCCTCGATCTGCAACCGGGCCAGGGCCTGGCGCAAGTCGCCCGTGCCCGCATGCTGCAGGCCCAGCGTGGCGGTGCGCGCCTCGTTGGCGCCGTAGATGCGCAGCACGGCCCCGTTGTAGTACCAGAGCACGCCGAACGAGGCGACCATCTTGTCGAGGAATTGCTGCGGTGAGCTGTTGAAGCGGCCGGTGACGTTTCCCTCGACCTGCGGCGAGATCCAGGTCATCACGTGCTGGCTGGCGCCGAAGTCGCGCAGCACGTCCTTGAGGTCCTTGCGGTCGGCGACGTATTCGAAACGGTTGCTCTGCCAGGGGATGCGCTCGGCGTGGGCGGGCGCGGACGCGGTCATGGCCGCGACGGCGGCCGCGGCCGCCAGGAACGTGGCGAGCCGCGAGGGCCGGCGCCGGCGTGCGAGAGTCGATGGGCTCATCACGGCGCCCCTCAACCGTAGATGGTCTCGGACGGCGACTCGTGGAACTGGCGCCGGTATCCCTTGGCCAGCACGGAGCGGCTCTTCACGCCCCAGCGGCTGGCGGTGTCGACGATCGAGGCGTTGACCCGTGCGTCGCTGAGCAATTCCTCGCGGATGCCCTCCAGGCGCAGCTTGCGGATCAGGCCGCCGGGCGTCATGCCGATCGAGCTCTTGAAGGTCATCTGCAGCGCCCGTTCCGTCACGCCGATCTGGGCCGCGACTTCGCGCGTGCTCAGGTCGGCGCGCTCGAGGTTTTCGACGATGTGGCGGTAGGCGCGCCGGTATTTCGCCGGCAGGCGCGCCGACAGGTCGTCGACGGCCAGCGCGCGGCCCGCCTGCGGATGGACCGTGCCGGACTCGGGCGCCTCGCTGCGCAGGCAGCGCAGCGCCTCGGCCGTGTAGTTGGCGTAGAGCTTCAGCGCCTGGACCGGGTTGCCCTGGCGCGCGGCGATCCGGGCCATGCAGTACAGATAGTCGAAATTGCAGCGGCGCGTGCCCAGCTCGGTTTCGGTGCGGTTGAGCTTGCCCATCACGGCGTCGGCCACGTCGTCGAGGCCGCCGGCGAACGCCGCCAGCGCGATGTCGATCTTGGTCAGCAGGCCCTGCATGCCGCTACGGAAATTGTGCCCCTGGTGCGCGAGGGCGATCAGCGGCGCGGACGCGAGGCGGTCGCCGCCGGCCAGCGCGGCCAGGCGCTCGAGGTAGTCGTTGCGCTGCGTGATCAGGGCCGGCAGCGGCGCCAGGATGGCCGTGGTGGCCGTGAGCTTGCGCGTGACGTCGGCGCGCCCGTTGCCGGCGAGGGTCTGGACCAGCTGCGCCGAGCTCCAGAATGCGTGATCGTTCAAGGTGGTGGAGGTGCGGATGCCCAGCTGGACGTCGAACTCGCGCGCCAGCAGGCCGATCACGATGCGCCAGCCCGGCTCGGCGTGGCCGTCGGCCAGCGTGGCCGCCTGCAACAGGGCGTTGTCGGCGTCGCGCTGCAGGCCCAGCTGGTGCTGCACGAGCGCGACGCCGATCAGGGCCTCGATCCGCTCGGCCGCCGTGGCGGCGCCGTCCTGCACGATGCGGGCGAAGCATTTCGCCGTCGTGGCGTAGCGGTCGCGCATCATCAGCTGCCAGCCGGTGTTCCGGCACGACATGATGCGCAGGCGGTCGTTGTCGTTGACGGTGAATTTCTGCGCGCGCCGGTACAGGTCCTCGGCGTCTTCGTCGTAACCGAGCAGCAGCGACGCGTCGCCGGCGGCCACCAGGCGCGCGACGTCCGTTTCGCCCAGCTTGCGCGCCGTGCTGTCGAGCACCTCGTCAACGGTGCAATACGCGCGCTCGGCCGCACCGTCGAGCATGGCGCCGGCATAGCCGGGCAAGGCGGCGCGGTGTGCGAGTCCGGAACACAGGGCGAAATAGATGGTCGAAAACATGGTGCACCTCCCGATTGATCTGTTTGCTGCCGGGTTATCCCGGCGACAAGATCATGGTAAGCGCGATCCACCTCGACAAATCTCAACAAACCGCAGCGCAAATATCAACAAACCTCAAATCTCGGCTGGGTGGGCTCCCCGAGCCCACGCGAACGCCAACGCGAACGCCAACGCGGCGCATACGTCACGCGTGGACACACGGGTGCACACCCTACTGCGCCGGTCCGCCGAGCATGCCCTTCGCCAGCTGGTTGCCGAGGTCGCCCAGCAGCACGTCGCCCACCACCTGCGACGCGAACACCGCCACCAGCGCGATCAGCATGATCATGCCGATCATGCCGCGCAGCGGCTGGCTGAGCGCGTTCGGCTCGAGCTTGTCGGCCGAACGGGCCATGATGCCGAGGCCGACGTCGACCAGCACCAGCACCAGCATCACCGGCGTGCCGAGCTTGGCCAGTGCGGTCCACACGGTGTCGGTGCGGCCGATCAGGAATGCTTCCGCCGTGCCGGCCAGCGTGGGCAGCATCACCTGCGGCGGCCACCATTTATAGGACTGGAACAGCGCGCCCAGCAGGAAGCTCATGCCGCCGCCGACGTAGAACAGCGTCGTCACCAGCTGCAGCAGCAGGTTCGACACGGGCGTGCTCTGGTCGCCGCGCAGCGGATCGGTCATCTGGATGTTGTTGAAGCCGGCCAGGTCGTCGATCAGGGTGCCGACGCTCTGCGCGATCCAGAACACCGGCGCGGCCGCGAAGCCGAACGCCAGGCCGAGGAAGGCTTCCTTGCAGGCGAGGACGACGAGCTGCGCGCTGCCGGCCGTTTCGAACGCCTGCGGCGACTGTCCGGCGGCGACGAAGAACGTGAGCACGTAGACGACGCCGTTGCGCACGGTGCCCGGCAGCGCGGTGTCGCCGGTGGCCGGCAGCACGACGAAGGCCACCATGATGCGGATGCCCGTGAGCAGCACCAGCACGATCAGCGAGTGGTAGGCGTCGTACCAGTCCATCAGGGCCCGGATCCAGGCATGGGTATCGTAGGTCATCGTTCCCTCGCAAAACGTCGGGCCAGCAGGTTGTCCACCGCTTCCTCGTCGGCCGCCAGTTCGGCGGCATGGGCCGCGGCGCGGCGTACTTCGTCCAGGCGGGCGCGGCACCGGTCGAGCGCCGCGTCGGCGCGTGCCAGCCGGGCTTCGGCCGCGCGCACCCGCTCCTGGTGGCGTTCCACGGCGCCGGCTGCCTTCTGCTCCTCCTTGCGGGCCGCGTCGAGCACGTCCTTGAGCGCCACGCGCCAGTTTTCGTGGCGCACGTAGTCGGCCACCGCCACCGCGGCGGCGCCGCGAAAGCGCGCGGCCATGCCGTCGGCGTGGGCGCCGCAGCGCCCCTTGGCCTCGTCCACCTCGCGCCTTGCCGCGTCGCAGGCGGCTTCGCGCTCGGCCAGCGCACGCCGGTCGCGCGTCAACTCTTCCTCGATGCGCTCGCGGCGCCGCGTCTTGGCGGCGACGATCGCACGCCACTTGCCGATGGCCGCCGTGCTCATTGCGGTGCGAACCCGGCGATGTATTCGTGCGTGTCGGCGCCGTCCGCGAAGTCGTCGGTGCGCTGGTTGAGGAACTCGTCGAGCGGGTCGTGCTGTGCGATCGCCTCGTCGGTCAGCGGGTCCGTGCCCTGCTGGTATTCCCCCATTTGCAGCAGCAGCTCGACGTCGTCGTACTTCGCCAGCAGCTTGCGCACGTGCCCGGCGCCGGCGCAGTGCTCCGGCGTGGCGACGAGGGTCATCACGCGGCTCAGGCTGTGCAGCACGTCGATGGCCGGGTAGCGGTTGCGCGCCGCGACCTTGCGCGACAACACCATGTGCCCGTCCAGGATACCGCGCACTTCCTCGCTGACGGGGTCGTTGCCCTCCTCGTCCTCGGCCAGCACCGTATAAAAGGCGGTGATCGATCCCTCCGGCCCCATGCCGGCCCGCTCGAGCAGGCGCGGCAGCTCGGCGAAGACCGACGGCGGAAAGCCGCGCCGCGTGGGCGGCTCGCCGGCCGCCAGGCCGATTTCGCGTTGCGCGCGGGCGAAGCGGGTCAGCGAATCCATCATCAGCAGCACGCGCAGGCCGCAGTCGCGGAAGTACTCGGCGATGGCCGTGCCGACGTGGGCCGCCTTGGCCCGCTCGATGGCGGAGCGGTCGGACGTGGCGCACACGACGACGCTGCGGGCCATGCCGTCCTCGCCGAGGATCAGTTCGATGAATTCGCGCACCTCGCGGCCGCGTTCGCCGATCAGCACGATCACGTTGACGTCGCAGGCGGCGCCGCGCGCCAGCATGCCGAGCAAGGTGCTCTTGCCGACGCCGGCCGGCGCGAAGATGCCGAAGCGCTGGCCTTCGCCGACCGTCAGCAGGCCGTCGATGACACGCACGCCCGTGTCCAGCGGCGTGTCGACCATGCGCCGGGTCAGCGGATCCGGGGCGGCGGCCATCACAGGGCGCAGGATCGCGTCCGGCGGCAGCGGTGTGCCGTCGATCGGCTGACCGAGCCCGTCGAGCACGCGCCCCAGCAGCGCTTCGCCGGCCGGCACCGAGAGCGGGCGGCCGAGGCCGACCACGCGGGTCGAGCGCGACAGGCCGGTCACATCGCCGAACGGCGCGAGCAGCGCGAACTGGCGGGTGAAACCGACCACCTCGGCGCGCTGCAGCAGCGTGCCGCGCGCGTCGCGCAGCTCGCACAGTTCGCCCAGCATGACGTCGATGCCGCCGACCTTCAGCAGCGTCCCGACGGCTTCGACCACCTTGCCGTGCCGGACCACCGTTTCGGCGGCGTCGAGCGCCCCGCCCAGCGCATCGAGGAAGGCGATGGCGTCGTTCATGGCGCCCCCCAGTCGGCGCCGTCGTCGTACGCCGCGTGCGCCGCGTCTTCCTCGCGCTCTTCCCCGCCCTCTTCCTCTTCCTCGTCCTCTTCCTCGTCCTCGTACTCCTCCTCTTCCTCTTCCTCTTCCTCGTACTCTTCCTCGTCCTCTTCCGCGGCGCCGTCTTCCCCGCTCTCGCCGGCGCCGCCCTTGAGCGCACCGATGGCGCGTTCGAGCGCGTCCAGCAGCAGCGGCAGGCCGCCGGCCACGATCCCGTGGTCCCACTCGCACACGCAGCTGCCCGCTTCCGCGTCGGGATCGGCGGTCACCATGGGATTGAGCTGCCAGCGGTGTTCCTCGCACACGGCGCGGAATGCCCGGGTCGCGGCGTCGACGTCCTGCGGCGCCACGCGCACCGCGAGGTACGAGGCGTCGTCGAGATGGCGCGACAGGTCGGCGCCGATGCGGGCGAACAGCGCGTCGCGGTCGGCGTCGCCCAAGGTGCGCGCAACCGTGCGCAGCACGACGTCGGCGATGCGCTCGCGCAGCGCCAGCAGCGCGTCATGCCCTTCCTCGGCGCCGCGCAGCATCGTCTCCTGCGCGTCTTCCAGCGCGCGCGCCGCGCCGGCCTCGTAGCCGCGCTGCTCCGCCGTGTCGTACTCGGCGCGCGCCGCCTCGATCATCCGCGCCGCCTCGTCGCGCGCGGCCTGCCGCAGCGCCTCGGCTTCCTCCTCGGCGGCGGCGATCAGGCTTTCCGCCTGCGCGCGGCACTGCTCGGCGGTACCGTCGAGGGCGACCAGGCCAGCCACGTCGCCGGCCCGCAGGACATCCTGGCCGACGCCGATGCCGCCACGCGGCGATCTCAACCAAATAACCATGTGAACTCCGGAAAAATCTGCGCGGCGTCCGCCAGGAAAGGCGTGCTCGCGCCGGTTTGGGCGGCTTCGGCCGGGCGGCCGTCCACTTCACTCTGCAGCGTCAACGAGACCAGGCGCGCCGCTACGTCCAGCGTCAACGCCCCGTCGGCCACGAGCATCGCGTGGCCGCCGTCGACCAGCGCATCGTCGCCGTCGGGCGGCGCCGCGTCTGCCCCGGGCGCCTGCAGGCCGAGCCGCACCAGCACGTCGAAAGCCTGTTCCCCGACCGCGCCCGCCAGCGCGCGCCGCTGCGTGCCGGAGACGATCCGCCGCAGCGCGCCGCGCGCGGGATACAGCCGCAGGGCGCCCAGCACGCGCCGCAACGCCTCCTCGTCGAGCAGTGCCAGGCGATTCGCGTGCGAAACGAAACTGCTCATGGGCGCGGGGGTGCCGAGCCAGGCGGCGCGCATGCCATACCAGGTGCGCCCCGCCCCGGGCGGCACGGGCACGCCCAGGCGGCGGCAGGCGCGTTCGCCCAGCGCGGCGGCCAGCGCCGCCACCCGCCGCTCGTAGGCGGCCAGCCAGTCGGCCAGGCGTTCCGGCGGCGGCGCGGCGTTCATGCGGCGCGGGCCCCGGAACGCCGCAGCACGCGCTGGACCGCCCCCTTCAGCGAGATGCCGAAGCGGCGCGCCAGCAATGCCAGCGCGACGGCCAGCGCGAGCACGCCGAGCGCGGCGCCGCCCCAGCGCCAGGCGGCCGAACCCTGGTTCGACTCGCGCAAGGCTTCCGGCGCCGCCACGCCCTGCACCATCGTGACGCTGACGTTGTCGTAGGTGAGCCCCTCGACCGCGTGCACCACCAGGTTCTTCAGGTTGGGCGTGAGCGTGGCCACGTCCGTGCCGGGCAAATACTGGATGAAGACCGCCGCCGACGACGGCTTGACCGTGGCCGCCAGCGGATCGTTGTTCGGCAGGACGATCTGCACGTTCGCGTAGGCCACGCCGTCGATGCGCGACAGGACCTCCGACAGCTGTTGCGAGACACCGTAGATGAAGCGCACGCGCTCCTCGGTGGGCGTGGAGATCAGGCCGTCCTTCTTGAACATGTCGCCCAGGTTCTGGAAGCGCTGGTGCGGCAGCCCGTGCGCGCGCAGCACGTCCATCGCGCGGGCGAACTGGTCGCCGTCGATGTCGACGTTCCAGGTCTTGCCGCCGTCGTCGGACTGCTTCGAGGCATCGACCTGGGCCTCGAGCAGCACCGCCAGCATCTCGTTGGCGTCGCGCTCGGGCAGGTGCGCGAACAGCTGCTTGCTGCAACCGCTCAGCAGCAGGGCCGTCACGGACGCCAGCGCGCACGCCTTCAGCAGGTTCACATGGTTTGCCATATCACTGGTTCTTCATCAAAGTCTGCACCGACGTCTTGACGCCCTGGGCCACCATCTGGCCGCCGTACATCTTGCACGCCATCTGCGCCGCCTCGAACTGGATCTTCGTGGTGGCGCCAACGAGTTCCTGCTGCGACATGTAGGGCGCCTCGGCGGCAAACCGGTCGATCCGCCCGCCGAATTCGGCGAAGGCATGGTCCTGGCGCGTGACGGCCTCGGTCATCGCCGACGGCCCGTGCGCGCGCGACGCCTCCGGCGGCGCCAGGCGCGCGGCGTCCAGCTTGCTGCGGAACAGGTCGACCAGCTCGCTGGCGGGCTGCGCGCGCGGGCCGGCCGGGGCAAGCGCCTGCGGCGCGGACGGCGGCGCCAGGGTGGAGATCGGCGGCAGGGGCTGGATGGGGATCGTCATGACGGGCTCCTCAGGCGCGCAGGTGGCGCTGCTGCATCATTTTCTGCAATTCGGCCAGGTCGACCTGCGCCTCCGGGCCGGCGGCGGCGCGGCGCGTGCTGGCCTTGCCCAGCAGCGCATTCACGATGTCGACGGAGTCCTGGTCTTCGTTGCGGTTGATGACGTCGTTGGCGTACGAGCGCCACGACGGATCCTGCAGCCCGTACAGCGCCACGGCCAGCAGCGCGTTGACGTAGGGGCCGAACGCGCCGCGCAGGGGGCGCTGTTCGAGGTCGCGCAGGTAGCGCAGCGCGCCGGCGAAGTCGTGGCGGCGGATCAGCATCCAGGCGTCATAGGCGTGCAGCTCGACGAAATTCGGGCGCAGGACGTGCAAGGCGGTGAGAACCCGTTCGGATTGCTCGAGATGGCCATGCTTGGCGCCGAACATCAAGACTTCGATCAACGCCGCAATCAGGCGGTTACTGCATTGGGACACGGACATGGTTCGCTCCTGTTGGGTGGGCCGCGCTGGACCAGGCGGCATGACGCACACCTTACCGGCCGCCCGTCCCTTCGCGCGGCCCGGAGCCGAAATCCCCGCGCGCCAAACGAAGGGCCCCGTTCGCCCACCCCGGACTTCGCGTTCGGGGCCGCCGCTTCGCGCGGGCCGCCGGCCAGCCGCGCCGCGGCGCCGACAATGCCGATCGGAAGGGGGAAGCGCATGTCCGACGAAAAAACCGAACAACCCAGCGACAAGAAGCTGCGCGACGCGCGCCGCGACGGCGAGACGAGCAAGAGTACCGACCTGCCGTTCGCCGCGATCCTGCTGTGCGCCTGGCTGGGCTTCTCGCTCGCGGGCGGACGCATGGCCGAGCAATTGCGCCTGCTGCTGCTCGACGGACTCGACGTCAAGCGCGCGCAAAACGACCTGCGGGTGGCCGACGCGCTCGTCGCCGCGGCCACCCACGGTCTGGCCCTCGTGCTGCCGGTCGTGGCCGTCGCGGCGCTCGCCGCGGTCGGCGCGCTGGTGGCACAGGTCGGCCTGCAGACCTCGTTCAAGCCGCTGGAACTCAAGTTCGACGCGATCAACCCGGCCTCGGGCCTGAAGCGCATCTTTTCGGTGCGCTCGCTGATCGACCTGCTCAAGGCGGTGCTCAAGGCCCTGCTGATCGGCGCCGTGCTGGTCCGCACCGGCATGCTGCTGGTGCCGCTGGTGCTCGGGGTGGTCTACCAGCCGGTCGGCGGCCTGGCCGACGTCGCCTGGGGCGTGCTGTGCAAGGTGTTCGGCGTGGCCGGCGTGCTGTACGCGATCATCGGCGTGGCCGACTACGGCATCCAGCACTGGCTGTTCATCCGCGACCACAAGATGAGCAAGGACGAGGTCAAGCGCGAGAACAAGGATTCCGAAGGCGACCCGCACATCAAGAACGAGCGCCGCAAGATCGGGCGTGAAAACGCCTCCGCCCCGCCGAACGAGTCGGTGGCCAACGCCAACGTGGTGGTGGTCAACCCGACCCACTACGCGGTGGCGCTGCGCTACGACCCCGGCGAGACGGGCCTGCCGCGCGTGATCGCCAAGGGCGTCGACGGCGACGCCAGGGTGATCCGCGAACAGGCCATGCGCTTCGGCGTGCCGATCGTCGGCAACCCGCCGCTGGCGCGCGCGCTGTTCCTCGTGGCCGTCAACGACGCCATTCCGGAACCGCTGTTCGATTCGGTCGCCGCCGTGCTGGCGTGGGTCGAGGACATGCGGGCCCCGAGCCCCAACACCGTGACAGAGAGGTAGCCCATGAAATCATTCCGCCTGAACGACCTGGGAGGGGAAGTCTCGATCGCCGTACTCATCGTCGCGGTGATCGCCCTGATGATCCTGCCGCTGCCGACCGTCGTGATCGACGGCCTGCTGGCGCTCAATATCACGATCAGCGTGCTGCTGCTGATGGTCACGCTGTACATCCCCAACGCGACCTCGCTGTACTCGTTCCCGTCGCTGCTGCTGTTCACCACGCTGTTCAGGCTGTCGCTGAACATCGCCTCGACCAAGTCGATCCTGCTGCATGCCGAGGCCGGCCACATCATCGAAAGCTTCGGCGAGTTGGTCGTCGGCGGCAACCTGGTCGTCGGCCTGGTGGTGTTCCTGATCATCGCCATCGTCCAGTTCATCGTCATCGCCAAGGGGTCGGAGCGCGTGGCCGAGGTCGGCGCCCGCTTCACGCTGGACGCGATGCCCGGCAAGCAGATGAGTATCGACGCCGACGTGCGCGCCGGCAACCTGACCGCCGAGGAGGCGCAGCGCCGCCGCACCATGCTGTCGATCGAGAGCCAGCTGCACGGCGGCATGGACGGCGCCATGAAGTTCGTCAAGGGCGACGCCATCGCCGGGCTGGTGATCACCATGGTCAACATCCTGGCCGGCATCGTCATCGGCGTGACCTACCACAGCATGTCGGCGGCGGAGGCGGCCGACCGCTTCGCCGTGCTGTCGGTGGGCGACGCGATGGTCTCGCAGATTCCTTCGCTCTTGATTTCCGTCGCGGCCGGCGTGCTCATCACCCGGGTGTCCGACGAGCACAGCAAGCCGCGCTCGCTCGGCACCGAGATCGTCAAGCAGCTGAGCACGAATTCCCGTGCGCTCTACAGCGCGGCGGCCATGCTGGTCGGCTTCGCCCTGGTGCCGGGCTTTCCGTGGCCGATGTTCCTGCTGCTCGCGGCAGCGCTGTTCGCCGGCGCGCGCATCATGGGCAAGCAGGTGCTCGACCAACAGCCGGCCGCCGGCCCGGAACTGACCGCGCTGCGCGCCGACGGCGCCAAGGGCCAGGCCCCGACCATCGCCGCGCAGGCGCCGGCGTTTTCCGCGCCGCTGTCCGTGCGCCTGTCGCCGGCGCTCGCCGACCGCCTCGATGCCGCCGAGCTGAACCGTGCATTCGCGGCCGTCCGCGCCGTCCTCGTCGACGAGCTGGGGCTGCCGTTCCCGCGCGCCGCCGTGTGGACGACCGATTCCCTCGCCGGCATGGCGGTCGAGATCATGCTGCACGACGTGCCGCAGCCCGCGCTCGAGTTGCCAGCCAGGCCGGAGCGCGCCGAGCGCGCGCTGGCCGACGCCGTGGGCGTGGCGGTGCGGGAGCATGCGCACCTGTTCATCGGCGTCCAGGAAACCCAGTGGATCCTCGACCGGGTCGGCACCGAGTATCCGGGCCTCGTGGCCGAAGTGCAGAAAGTCATGCCGGTGCTGCGCATCGCCGAGGTCCTCAAGCGCCTGCTCGAGGAACACGTGCCGATCCGCAACCAGCGCGCCATCCTCGAGAGCCTCGTGAACTGGGGCGCCAAGGAAAAAGACCTGTTGCTGCTCACCGAATACGTGCGCGGCGACCTGGGCCGCTTCATCGCCCACCGCGCCGCCGGCGGCGGCCAGCTGCCGGCGATCGTGCTCGACGTCGAAGTCGAACAGACCATCCGCCAGGCGATCAAGCAGACCCCGGCGGGCAATTACCTGACCCTGGAACCGCAGCAGATCGACCAGTTGCTGGCTTCGCTGGAACGCCTGGTCGGCGCCAATCCGCCGCCGAATCTCGCGGTCGTCACGTCGATGGACATCCGGCGCTATTTCCGGCGCATGATCGCGCAGCGACTGGCGTGGCTGCAGGTGTATTCGTTCCAGGAACTGGGCGACATCGACCTGCGCCCGGTCGGCCAGCTCGGCCTGTAACGGGAGGCCCCGATGACCCGCATCCGCTCGCCGCGCGAACTGCGCATCGTGGTGGCGCAACCAGCGGCGGCCGAAGCGCGCTTCGGCCAGCTGCTCGACCAGGCGCGCCAGGCGCTGGAGCGTGACCGGCCCGCCGACGACGACGGCGCGCACGACGACGACGGCGAGGCCGGCCAGGAACGGGACGGCGGCGACGGCAATGCGCCGAACCATGGCGGCGCCCTGCCTCCGCCGCCGCGCCCGCGGCTGCCCGGCGCCGGCCCGGACGACTCGATCCGGGCCCTCGGCGCCCGGCTCGTCGCCCACTGCGCCCGCGCCGCGCAGGCCGACCTGGTGGCCGATCGGCTGGCCGAACGCATCGCCCGTTTTTGCACCGGCCCCGCGCTCGAACACGCCGGCGGGCGCTGGGAGGTCGTGGTCGAACTCGATCCGGCCATCCTGCCTGGCACCCGCCTGCACCTGGTGCTTTCGGACGGCACGCTATCGCTTCGCTTCGACACCCGCGACACCGGGGCCCGCCAGCTAATCTGTGACAACGGCGCCGCATTGCGCAGCCGTCTGGAAGCGCGCCTCGGCGCGCATATCGCGGTCCATGTCACCGTCCACCTGGAAGTGATCTGAGGAAGCCCATGCAAACCACAACGGCAACGACCCCGCTGGCGGACAGCCTGCGCCGCTACACGCCGGCGCTGGCCAGCCTGGCACGCGCCCTGTACGACGCCCGCGGCGCGCTGCATGGCACCGTGCGGGCCGTGCCCGAGCGACCGCCGCGTGCCGGCAAGACCGCGCAGTTGACCGTCGCTTGCGACCAGGGCGAGCTGCACGTCCACGTCGACGCCGGCGCCGCCTTCGAGGCGATCGCCCTCGAACCGGAGGCGGCGTGCCGCGCCGCCGTGGCCAGCCTGTACCTGGCCGGCCCGCTGGCGGCGCTGGCGCGCCATGGCGCCACGCGGCCGGCGGTACGGGACGTGCGCCTCGCCGCGCCGTCCGCCTCGCGCACCGGCGTGCTGCACCTCGAATACGACCACGACGGCGCCGCCACCGGGGCCGCCACCGGGGTCACTACGGGCGCCACCGTGGCCGGCGTGTCCGCCGCGCGGGCCGCCGCGCTGGTGGAGCGCATCGGCCCGCGCGGCCGCGGCGTCCTGACCCCGGCGCTGGCGGCGCTGGCCCTGCCGACCCGGCTGCGCCTGCGCACCCGCCACGCCACGCCCGCGCTGCTGCGCACGCTGCGTCCGGGCGACGTGCTGCTCGGGTGGCCAGCGGCCCCGGGCTTCGCGCCGCACGCGACGCTCGGCCAGGCGACCCTGCTGTGGGGCGCCGCCAACGGTCACGCCGTCCATGCGCACGCGCGCATCGATTCCCGCAACGTCATCCTGGAGAGCAGTCCCTACGCCATGAACCACGATCCCGACCTGTCCCTGCGCGCCGCGCCGGATGCCGCCTCCTCCCCGCTCGACGTCAGCGACGTCGAACTGCCGGTCCACATCGAAGTGGTGACGGTGAACCTGCCGATCGGGCAGATCGCCGCCCTGCAGCCGGGCTATATCCTCACGTTGCCGGTCGCGCTGGCCGACGCCGACATCCGGCTCGTGGCGCACGGCCAGACCCTGGCCTTCGGGGAGCTCGTCGCCATCGGCGACCAGCTCGGCCTGCACATCCGCCGAATCGCGAACGCCGATGAACGCCGCGCCTGACGTCGGTTCGCTGCTGGTCGCCGCGCTCGCGCTGGCGGTCCTGCCGTTCGTGGCGATGGTGGTCACGTCCTACACCAAGATCGTGGTGGTGCTGGGCCTCCTGCGCAACGCGCTCGGGCTGCAGGGCGTGCCGCCCAACTCGGTCCTGAACGGCGTCGCCCTGATCGTGACGTGCTTCGTGATGGCGCCGGTCGGCATGGACGCCATGCACCGCGCGCACCTGCCGGGCGAAACGGCGGCCGGGGCCCAGGTCATGCCGCTGCTCGACGCCGGGCGCGAGCCCTTCCGGGCCTTCCTGAAGGCCCATGCGACGGAGCGCGAGAAGGCCTTCTTCCTGCGCTCGGCGCGCCAGATCTGGCCGCCCGGGCGCGCGGCCGAACTCAAGGAAGACGACCTGATCGTGCTGGCGCCGGCGTTCATCCTGAGCGAACTCACGGCCGCCTTCAAGATCGGTTTCCTGCTGTACCTGTCGTTCATCGTGATCGACCTCGTCGTCGCGAACGTGCTGATGGCGCTCGGCCTGTCGCAGGTCAGTCCGACGAACGTGGCGATTCCGTTCAAGCTGCTGCTGTTCGTCTCGCTCGATGGCTGGTCGATGCTGGTCCACGGCCTGATCTCCACCTACAAGTGACGTCATGGAATACGATAACCTCACCCACCTGACCGCCCAGGCGCTGAAGCTGTGCCTGATGGTGTCCCTGCCGGCCGTCGCCGTGGCCGCACTCACGGGCCTCGTCGTCGCCTTCCTGCAGGCGATCACGTCGCTGCAGGATTCCAGCATTTCGCAAAGCGTGAAACTGGTGATCGTCACCGTCGCCATCATGGTCAGCGCGCCATGGGGCGGCATGGCGGTGCTGAGCTTCGCGCGCAGCCTGTGGGAGGTCATGTTCGTATGAGCATCCAGCGCATCGGCGGCGGCTGGCTGCCGCCCCTCCCCGCCGCCGCGCCGGACACGCCCCGGCCGGCCACCCAGACCGACCAGCCCGCGCCGCAGGGACTGCAGCCGCTGTTGCCGCAACCGCGCCGCCCCCGGCTCGGCCAGACGGTCGCCCGTCGCGCCGCCGGACGCAAGAAGCGCGACGCCGACAATCCGCACGGCACCGACCTGAGCGCCGAAAGCGAAGACCTGCTGATGATGCTCGAGCAGCACCTGGTGCGCGACGACCAGCAGGTGGCGAAGACCGGCGAACGCGGCGCGCGCGACCAGCAGTCGTCGTCGCAGGGGCGCGACCCCGGCGGCGCCGGCGGCTTCGCACGGCAGCAGGCCGCCGCCGACGACGCGGCGCACAGCGCTCCCCGCTGGACGATACGCGCGGTGGCGCGCCCGGCGCGCGACGCCACGCGCCTGCTCATGCAATGGCGCGCCGCGGCGGCGAGCAAGGATGCGCAGGCCCGCGCCGAACGCGCGCTGCTGGCACTGTCCGCCGCGGCCCAGCGCACCGCCGCGCCGGGCGCGGCCCCGGCCGCCAGCCCCACGTACCCGATCCTGGCCATCGTGCGCGAATTCCTCGCGCTCCCGGAGGCCGAGCGCGCGCGCCCCACCACGCTGGCCGACGTGCGTGACCGCCTGGTGGTCGCGGCCAGGCCGGCCGGCCCGAAACGCCCGCTGACGGACGCCGAGGAGTCGGTCAACCTGCTGCTGCCGATCGTCCTGCTGAACCTGGGCCGCCGCCGGACGAGCGAAGGCCGCGCACTCGGCGTATCCGCGCTCGCCGCCCTGATCCGCCGCGGCCGCGGCTGGTAAGCGCCGCCGCAACCGCATCACATTGAACAAGGAGATTCGCTCATGACCAAAGAACTTCGCATCCTGACCGGCTTCCACGCCGGCGCCCGGATAAAGTTGAATCCAACGACGATGTCGATCGGCGCGGAAGCAACGGCCGACATCCTGATTCAAGACTGGAACGAGGGCACCATGCAACTGGCAACCGACGCACAAGACCGGGTCACGATCGCCGCCGCTGGCGCGGCCGATGCCCCGTCCACGCTCGACGATTTCACCCCGCGCCGCTTCGGCGACGTGGTGCTGTGCGCCGGCCCGGACGATGCACTGTGGCCGTCGGACGTGCAGCTGCTCGAGACGATGCTCGCCGCGCCGGCCGCCGCCGATGCCGCCGCGGACGAACCGGTGACCGTTCCGCCGGCCCCGCGCGCCTCGTGGATGCGCACCGGACTGGTGGCGATGCTGGTCGGGTCCCTCGGCGCGGGCGCCCTGGCGCTGACCGTGGGCACCGCGTCGCAGGCAGCCACTCATCCGCTCGCGCAGGCCAGCCTGCGCGACGTGCGGGGCGCGCTCGACCGCCTGCAGGAACCCGGCATCGAGCTGCGCGAGCAGGCTCACGGCTTCGTCGTCAGCGGCATCGTGGCGAACGGCGCGGCGGCCCGCAGGGCGCACGCCAGCCTGCGCGGCGTCGCCGGCAGCCGCCTGCGCTGGCAGGTCAAGCCGGCCGACGACATCGCCCGCGAACTGGCCGAATCGTTACACGAGCCGAACGTCAAGGTGCGCTACGCCGGTGCCGGGCGCTTCGAGGTCACCGGCACGGCGCGCCAGCCCGGCGCGGTGCGCGACGTGGTCGAGCGCTTCCGCAACGACATGGCGCCGCTGCCGCTCACGGTCGGGGTCAAGGTCGAGCGCATCGACGAACTGGCGGTCGCGGGCAAGGTCGATTCGGCCCTGAATGCCGACAGCGTGCGCTACATCGAATCGAGCGACGGCACCAAGAATTTCCTGGCCGACGCTTCCGGCAACACCACCTTGCAATAAGGAGACCGCAATGTACGAAGTCATGACCGAAGGATTGATCGACGTGCTCGACGACCTGCCCCAGGCAGGCAGCCAGGCCCGCCGCCACCACGAGGTCCGCGCCGCGGCGCAGGCCCTCGACGACCTGGCCGATGCGTGCGCCGCGCGCTCGACCGACACGGCAAGCACCGAAGCCCAGGCCGGGCGCGCGGTGGCCGATGGATTCCGCGCCGCGGCACAGTTGTGCCGCCTGGCGATCCAGTAGTTCCGCCAGCCATGTGCCAAGCGCACAGCCGGCAAACCAGCGTGTGCGGTACTGCCGCACGCATATCCAGCAGTGATCCACTTACTTTCAGGAGAAACATCATGGCAGACGCACCCGTAGTTCTGAACACCGGCGCCCAAATCGCAGCGATCGAAGCCGCCGCAGCAGCCGAAAACGCGATCAACCTGGCCACCCTGCACGCCAAAATCAGCACGATGGGCCTGAAGGCGGCGAAGGACATCGTCCAGTAACGTCCACGGCGCGCCATCGGGCCGCGCATGGCGCGCCGGCCGGGAGCCGCAACCCGCTCCCGGCCGGCTTTTTTTTCACCTGTGCGACGGAAAACGAACGATGAGCCTCGAACGACGCGATGAACTGATCCGCGAAATCTGCGCACTGCGCGACGTGCCCGGCGCCGACGAGGTGCTCGCGCGCGGCGTGCTCGACATCGACAGCTTCGACGTGGCGATCGACCACTTCGAGGAAGACGGCGATGCGGTGTACGTGACGTTCCAGTACGGCGTCGTCACCGCGGGCCGGACGCTGCGGGTGTTCCGCCTGCTGCTCGAAGCGAACCTCGCCGTCTACGCTCAGGACCAGGCGCAGCTCGGCCTGGAAGTCGAGACCGGCGCCATCGTCCTGATTGCCCGCGTGGCACTCAACGACGAGGTCGACGGCAAGTGGCTACTCGGCTTGATCGACCACTACGTCGAACACGGGCGCTACTGGCGCGACAACATTTTCAAGGCGCGCGACGACATGTTCGAGAACCTCGCACGCGGCGATTATGTCTGGCTGCGCGCCTGAGCCAGGACCTTTCCCCATCACTCACCACCAACATGTTCAGGAGGACGACATGACATCCACGAGCAGGACCGGCAGCAAACCGCCTTCGCCGCCAGAGAAGCCGGAGAAGACCGACAAGACGAAGGACAAGAGCAAGGACAAAGACAAGGACAAGGCCGACCAGGACGCGCTGGACCAGGCCATCGGCACGCTCGGCATCATGATGCTGCAGAAGATCCTGCAAGGCGCCAAGCGGCGCCGCGCCGAAATGAACGAAGACGATCCCGACAAGTTCTAGTCCCGCCCCGCGCGGGCGACGCTTGCGCGCCGCCCGCTTCCGCCTCATCCCGCATACGGCTTGTACGACACCTTGCGGGTCCCGCTGACCTGCGCGGCATCCGGCGTCAATGCCACCACCTTCATCCCCCCATCGTCGACATTCGAGAAACTGGCGCTCGACGTCTTCGAATCGGTGCGGAACAGCGATTCCTTGACGTTCTCGAACGTCGAATCCTGCACCGTCAACCTGCTCGTGATCGGCTGGCCGCCGTTCGTGCGGAACAGCTTGCCGGCGCCGTTCACGTAGACGTTCTTCATCAGCACCTCGGCGTCGCCATTGTCCTGCACCACCTTGTCGGAACCGTTGTAGAACGAGCTGTTCGTGATGACGACTTTCGCCGGCCCTTTCGGGATGTCGTCGACCGACATGCCGGACAGCTTCGCGTCATGGATGCGGTTCTTCTCGCCGTCGATCGTGATGGCATCCTCGCCGATGTCGCGGTTGACGACGTGGTCGAGGTGGGCGTCGCCGATCAGGTGGATGCCGTCGCCGCCCGAGTACTGGACGTTCTTCAGCGTCGCCCCCGGCTCGAGGATGAACACCGGCTGCTGGTGCTCGCTCTGGGAACCGTCGCCGATCGCCTTCGTCGGCCGGTAGTACTTGCCGCCGCCGTCGAAGGTCTCGCCGGCCTTCACGATGATCGGCTTGTCGACGTCGACGATGCCGGTCGGCTTCGGCATCGGCTGGCCGCGTTCCGGTCTGGCGCCGGCAGGCACGCTGGTGTCCGCCGGCGGTTTGGATGTTGGTTTGGACGCCGATTTGGACGCCGATTTGGATGACTTCTTGCGCCTGGTTTCCGGTTCGCCGTCGGCATCATGATAGGGCGCGGCCGGCAGACTGGCCTTGCGCTTGTGCCCATGCTCGTGGTCGTCGTCCCTGACCTTCTGCTTCAGCTTGACGGACAAGTGTTCGAGCCGCTTGATCCACTCGTCCGTCTGCTGCTGCGGCGACGGCCCCGCCGGGGCCTTGGGGAAATCGGGAAACGCCTGTGGGGAATAATGGGAATGCACGCATGTGCTCATGTCGGTACCTGTACGGTTGGTTGAGGGAGTGCCCCTCGACAGGATGACGGCACATGAGGGGCCGGCGGGCGGGGCGGGCGAAGCCGCGCCGCCGGGAGCGAAGCCGGGCGCGCGCGTCAGCGCTTGGCGTTGGCCATCTCGTGCAGCTCGAGACGGTTGTAGGTGGCGCGCATGGCATCCTTCACGTTGATCGCCTTTTTCGCGATCAGCTGGACCAGGACGTCGTTCAGGCTGCGCGACATGCTGTCCTCCTTGCGGCGCATGAAGTCGGCGATCAGGTGCAGCTTGCCGGGGTCGGCGATGTACTGTGCCACCTGCTGGTTATTGTTGAACACCATTTCGTAGGCGAGCACGACGTCGTCGCCCTGCTCGTTCGGCAGCAGGGTCTGGAAAATCACCGCGACCAGGGAATTCGACAGCCCGGCCGCGCGCTGCTCGCGCTGTTCGGCAGGGAAGAAACCCAGCAGCTTGGAGATCGCGCTGACCGCGCTGTTGGTGTGCATCGTCGCGAGCACGAGGTGGCCGGATTCGCCGGCGTGCAGCACGGTGTCGGCCGTGTCGAAATCGCGGATCTCGCCCACCATCAGCACGTCCGGCTTCTGGCGCAGCGCTTCGCGCAGGCCGGACGAGAACGTGGCCGTGTCGGCCGGGACTTCCTTTTGCGAGATGATCGACTGCTTGCGCCGCAGCTGGTATTCGATCGGCTCCTCGATCGTGATGATGTGGGCGCTGCGCGTCGCATTGATCTGGTCGAGCATCGAGGCGATCGTCGTCGTCTTGCCCGAGCCGGTCGGCCCCGTGATCAGGATGATCCCGCGGGTCGCCTCGAGCACCGTCTTGACATAGTGCGGCAGGCCGGTCTGGTCCAGCGCGATGGGGCGCAGCGGCAGGCGGCGGATCGAAATGGTCGTCTTCGAACCGGACGACGAGCGGAACACGTTGCAACGCAGCCGGTAGTCGGTGAGGATGAACGGCCGGTCGATCGCGCTCTCGACGATCTTGTCTTCCCAATCCTCGTCGATGGCGTTCAGTACGGGCAGCATGTCCTCGAGCGTGACCGGTTCCGTGCCGACCTGGCGCCATCCGCGCGGCGACTTGATCATCACGGGCATGTCCTGCTCGATGTGAATATCCGAGAAGCTCTGGCCGGAATTGACGAGGGAGATCAGCTCCTCCAGTAATTCACGGGATATCGAAAAGTCGTCGGACATGATGCACCTGGGTAATGTAGGACTTGCTTGAGTATAGCGCGGCTGTCCTTGGCTGACCAGCCGTCCGGCGGACGGGAAGTCTTGCATTTTCCTGTCACTTGGCCGTCAATCCGCTGTCGGTCCGCACATGCCGCCGATGTTTTCCTCCAGAATGCGCGGTTGACCGGCCCGGCGGACAACGGAGTATGCCTTGGAATTCGAGAACCGCAGTATCGTTTCAGTGAACCAGTTCGACCTTGCGGGGCTGGACACCCTGTTCGACCTGGCGCGCCGGATGAAGCCCATCGCCGCGCGCCAGGCCAGGAGCAACGTCCTCGACGGCTACATCCTCGGCAACCTGTTCTTCGAGCCCAGCACGCGCACGCGGATGAGTTTCGCCAGCGCGTTCATGCGCCTCGGCGGCCAGGTCAACAGCACGACCGGGACCGTCAACTCGTCGCTGGCCAAGGGCGAGTCGCTGGCCGACACGATCACCATGATCCAATCCTATTGCGACGTGATCGTGATGCGGCATCACCAGCGCGGCGCCGCCGCCGAAGCGGCCGCCGTGTCGAGCGTGCCGGTCATCAATGCCGGCGACGGCAATGGCGAGCATCCCACGCAGGCGCTGCAGGATTTGTTCACGATCCTCGAGGAACGGCCCGGGCGCGGCGTCGACGGCATGACGATCGCCGTGGTGGGCGACCTGAAGTTCGGGCGCTGCGTGCCTTCCCTCGTCAACCTGCTGTGTCTCCATGCGGGCGTGCGGTTCCTGTTCGTCGCGCCGCCCGAACTCCAGATTCCCGGCGCGATCCTCCGCGGCGTGCGCGACATGGGATGCCAGGCGATCCGGACGAGCAACCTGGACGCCGCGCTGGAGGAGGCCGACGTGGTCTACCTGACGCGCATCCAGGACGAACGGATCGCCGACGCGAAAGTGAGGGCGACCGTGCGCGGCAGCTACGTGCTGACCCGCGCCAAAGTGGAATCGCGCTGCCGCAAGGACACGGTAATCCTGCATCCCCTGCCCCGGATCGACGAACTGCACACGGACGTCGACAGCCTGCCGAACGCCGCTTATTTCCGCCAGGCGGCGAACAGTATCCTGGTCCGGATGGCGCTGCTGCTCCTCGTGCTGGGCAAGCAGGCCGACGTCGGCTGAGCGCAGGTTCAGCGCCGCAACCCCACCATCCCGGTGAACCGGTTGAGCGCCCTCTTGTACAGGCCCGGATCCGCATGGTAGCCCATGCCCGGCGGCCCGGACGTGCGCGGCGGGCGCAGTTCCGTCCCGCCGTCGGGCAGGTACTTGGTGCGGTCGTACGCGCTCAGGCCCAGCTTCAGGCGCACCAGGCCGGGCGACTTGAAGCCCAGCCCTTTCATGCGTCCCATCAGGCTCTTGCGCGAACGCTCCGCATAGTCGAGCGTGATGGCGATGCCGCGCGGTTTGGCATAGTCGTAGCCGAGCTTGCCGTCCTTGATGGCATGCCTGGCCTGGGCCTCGTTCGGCAGTTGCGGGTCGAACAGGATCAGCGGCGCCGGGTCGTACAGTTTCACGCGGCTCTCGACCGCGGCGGCGAACAGCTGCGCGCTCGCGCCGCCCATCGATCCGCCCGCGATGTACTCGAACTTCACGTTCCGCCCCTTGGCATAGGCGTCGTCGACCGCCTTCGCCACCAGCACGGCCGCCTCGTGGTTCGCCTTGAACACCTTGCCCACCGACTGGCCGATGCTGCTGAAGGCCTGCTTGACGTCGCGCATGTTCTGTGTGCCGCCGAACATCACGCGCACCTCGAGCCGCTGGTTGCCGTGCTCGTCCATGCCGACCTGCTCGTCCCACACCATGTGCGCGACGTGGGCCGCACGCACCAGCTGTTCCCGCTCGCCCGCAGGCAGCAGGCTGAACAGGCGCGACGTGCGTATGGAAGCGTCCAGGTAGTGATCCGAAGTCAGTTCGATACGTGCGGGCTGGTACGTCATCGGCATCTGCCGGGCGAGTTGATCCGCGAACACGTCGGCGCTGCCGCCCTGCGTGCGGAAGCACGCCACGTGCTCGATCCGGTACTCCCTGTCGTCGGTCCGGACGATCGGGGACAGCGCTTCGGCAAAGCGCGCCGCCAGCCGTTGCACGGCATGGTAGTTGACCGAGTCCGGCTGGGACGCGAGCGGCTCGCCTTCCTGGTCGCCCCGGTTCGCGAAATGCACCTGCAGCATGTTCACCGTCTTCCCGTCGGGACCGGCGACCTGGCGCTCGGTGACGAAGCAATTGGCCGCCCTGGCCGCCCGGGACAGCGAGGCGAGCACGTCGGGCGGCATGCCCCGGCCGAATTGCGTCCGGCCGATCGCCGCGCTGTCCGGCGCGGGCGGATGGAGATCCAGCGGCGCGCGCAGCAGGCGGCCCGCGGCTTTCAGCTGGGCGTCCCGCTCGCGGCCGGGCGCGGCCGCGGGGCCCATGCCGAGCGCTTCCGTGATCTGCGACACTTGCTGCTCGTCCAGGCGGTCGATCGACGTCAGCGTGTCCGCCATGCAGTCGATCTTCGGCCCCGACGCCAGTTTGCCGAATGTCTTCGGGCGCGCGGCCGGCGCCGCGGGCACGGGCGTGGACGCGGACGCGGCGTGGGCGTCGTCATCCGCCCGCATCAGTTCCGCCAGCGTCGGCGACTTGTCCGCTTGCAGCAGGTCCGCCAGCGTGCCCCGCTCCGGCACAGGCGCCTGCGTCTGCGCGTGCCGGGCGCTGAACTGTTCCAGCCGCTGCAGCGGCGCCTGTACGTTCGCCGCGGGCGGCTGCGTCTTCGGGCGCCGGCCCAGCACCGGCAAGGAAAACCCGAACGTGCGCTTCGGCGCGCGGCTGGTCTCGGGCTTGGCGGTGGACGCGGTCCCGGCTGCCGGGCGGTCGCTGATCGGTGTTATCGTCGACGAAATCGTTTTCATATCAACTTCCAAGGTCATGCGCGCGGCCGCGCGAACGTCTCAACAATGATGTATGCGGCGCAAACCGGTCAGCGCTGGGCCTCGAGGGCCGCGCGCGGCAGGTTGCGATAGACTTTTTTCGCGTAAGCGATGCGCAGCTCGGGCTTGCCGGCGTTGTAGGCGCCGACGGCGGTCCATGAATTGCCCAGCTTCTGCATCTTCCCCGACAGGATCCACGCCCCGACCTCGATGTTCGTGCAGGCATCCATCAACTCGGCCTCGCCGATGCCGTACCGGCGCAGGGTCGGCAGCCAGCTGCTGTTGATCTGCATGAGCCCGATATCGTAGGAACCGTTCTTGTTCTTCGGGCCGATCGCAGTGGGATTCAAGCCCGATTCCGTCTTGGCGATGGCATACAGCAGGTAGGGGTTGACGCCGTAGCGCGCGCCGGCGTCCTCCCAGCATGCCTGTGCGTGGCCGCACGCGAGCACGCACGCGAGGGTTGCCGCCGCGCGGCGCGGTGTGGATATGCCGCTCATGGGGTCAGCGTTCCGTTCAGGTATTTGAAGACGTTATCCGGCGGCTGGCACGAGAGCAGGACGCCGTTCGCATCTTTCTTGACCGAGCCGATGTTGTACGTGATGCTGCCGTCCGGATTCGGGATATTGCAGGGCGTGCCCGCCACGATGGCTTGATTGAGATACACCGTGGGGCCCTCCATCCAGTTCCTGCCGACGACCCAGTCGCCCTTGATCCCGCCGTGGTTCGACGTCACCGTCTGTTCCGCCGTCACGGTACCGCCACTGACGACGGCCGTGTCACCGTACACCGTGCCGGGCACGTGCAGATCGTCCTTCTCGTCGACGGCCAGTGCCACCCACGCGCTGCCGGAATAGGTGAAGCCGCGGTTCAACGCGGTGACCATCCGCACGTCGCCGGTCGTGTTGCCCGTCGCGGGCAGGTCGGCGAAATTGGCCACCGGCGCCTTCCACGTCGACACCGCCTGCCACAGGCCGTCGGCCCCGCACGTCGCCACCGTCCGGCTCGCGCTGTCGATCCCAATGGCCGCCGCGCCGCCGCATGCCGTGCCCAGCGTCACCAGGGCGGTCCCGGCGAATCCCAGCGGCGTGTTCATCCGGTTCAGCTGCGGACGTCCGGGAACCACGTCGCGGTAGAGGAAATCGGTCGACAACTGGCCCGGCCCGTCGTAGAACAGGCCCGACACGAGGTGGCCGCCATCGTGGCCGGCGCTGCCGTTCAGGACCGTCGCGCCGCCGCAGGCCACACCCTGGTAGGCGGCGGTGGCGAGTGCCCAGGACGATCCGCGCGCCGTGGCGGGCTGCGCGGCGCTGATGTAGCCGCCGCCCTGCCCCGCCATCATGGCCACCGCCGCGATGGCGCGGTCCGGTATCGCGGTGCCGCCGTAGCCGGCCACCAGCGCGTCGAGCCGGCCCGGCGTGCCCTGGCGCACGAGCACGCATGCCGCTTGCTGGTAAGGGTTGGTCGCGGCAAAGCCGGCAGGCATGAAGCCGGCCGCGGTCAGCTGCGCCACGGTGACGGCCGTCACGGCGCCCCCGCCCGTGCTGGCGACGAGGTCGCTGTAATTCGCCGCGACATACCTGGACGCGGCCGCCACGACCTGCGCCTGCTGCAGGGCGGCCTGCTGTTCCTTCACTTCTTCGATCGAATCGCCGATCATGCTGGCCAGGCCGACCAGCAGCGCCGACGCGATGGCGAGCGCCGCCAACACTTCGATCAGGGTCATGCCGCGCTGCCGCCGCATCGTGTTCATCGTTGTTTCCTCAATCGCAGGGTGCCTGCGCCAGCCACACCGGCGCGCCGTCCGGGATGACGGCGTCGCCCAGCGTCGGCAGCGCGATGCGCGTCCCGTCCACGGGCGAAAACAGCGTATGGTCCGCCGCCCGGTAGACGCCGACGTTGAGTGAGTTGCGCGACAGCGCCAACAGTTCCGCGACGATCGGCCGCGCGCCCGCCGCGGCGGGGAAAATGTAGATCTGCCCCGCGCCGTCGCGGTAATTCGTCCACGCCACCGTCGGGCTGGTCGCCAGTTTCGACCACGCCGGCAGCACGCCGGCCCCCTTCAGGCCGGCCAGGCTCACGCTGGTGTCGGTGACGTTGTTCGCCTTGAAGTACGCCATCACCGCTTCCCGGTAGACCGCCATGGTCCCGGCATCGTCGTCGGCCTGTTGCCGGACCACGGCCTCGCGCCGCTGTTCGGCCGGCCAGCCGTACCAGCCACCGAGCGCGACCATGACGACCATGATCAGGACGGCCCACATTTACTCAGACTCAGTTCGCCGTGAATGCGACCGTATTCGCCGCCGCGCCGCACAGCTTCGCGGCGCTGGCCGCTGCGGCGGGAAACACGGTGATTGGATTGTTTCCGGCGCCATCGGCAATCTTTGTCCAGCCGGTCGCTCCGCTGACGACGGTCATGCACACGTCCGGCGGTACGTTGGTGTAGGTGATGGTGAACGTAGCGTCGTCCGCGGACGTGGGGGTCACGGTGCCGCCCCACGTGTTGTTGATCGCCGCACCGTCGCTGGAGACCGACAGCGTGCCCGGGATGGCTTTCGCGGTAATCATGTTTTTCAGCATCTCGGCGTCTTTGTAGGGCTGGCCCGAATACATCTTGCGCAGGGTGGTGCGCAAGCCCGTGAGCTCTTCCGTGGTCTGATTAGCCCGCGCGCTGCCGAAGGCATTCTGCAGCAGCGATACCGCGGCGAGCACCACGATGGCGGCGACGCCCAGGTAGGCGATGGCTTCCAGCAGCGAGGCGCCGCGCTGGCGGTGCAGGCGGGCGAGGCGGGCGCGGCGTTGGGGCATGGTGGCAAACATGTCGTATCTCCTTATGGTGTAATCAATGTACTGCGCGTGTCATCGTTGCGATCTCGTGCTGGATGCCGAAGAAACCCGTCACCAACCAGCCGATCACGGCGGCCATCACGAGGATGGCGACGCCGTTCAGGATCTTCATCTGATTGGAAATCTGCTCGATCCCCTCTTCCCGCCATTCGTCGGCCAGCACCTTGAGCGCCTCGCCGAATCCGCGGAACTCGGCGTACACGCACAGGTCGTCGATCACTTCGGCCGACGGGAAACCGTAACCGGCGTTGCGCATGGCTTCACCGCAGTTGAGGCCGGAACGCACCCCCAGCAGCGCGCCGTCGAGGCGTTCGCGCAGCCACGGGTCGGCCATGTCGGACAGGCGGCTGAGCGACTTCTCGACCGTGACGCCGGCCGTCTGCAAGGCCGAGAACGCCAGCAGGAAGCCGCTGCCCACGACCAGCCGGTAGATCGAGAACGGCGCGAAGCGGTCGGCGAACACGCGCAGGTTGCCGCGCCAGCGCGGCAGCGCCGCGGCGACGCCGCCCGCGACGAGCGCCAGCGCGCCGACGATGGCGAGCATCCAGTGCTGGACCACCTCGGACATGACGTACAGCGACCTGGCGGCGCCATGCCAGTTCGTCGGGTCGGTGATGCGGGTGAACTCGGGAATGACCTTCGTGCCGAACAGGTAGACGTAGACGAGGATCAGCGCCAGGATCGCGCATGGGTAGACGAGCCCGCCGACGATGACCGCCTTGATGCGCTGCTGCGCCTGCACGACGTCGACGACGGCCAGCAGCGCGGCCTCCACGTTGCCGGACTGTTCGCCGGCCAGCAGGATCATGCGTTCCGGCCGCGGCGCCCAGCCTTCCAGGCTTTCCGACAGCATCCGGCCGTTCTGCACCTGCCGGCGGCAATCGTCGAGCACGATCGCCAGCGGCTCCTGCGGCTTGCGGCCATTGTCCGACGCCCGTTCGCGCAGGACTTCCAGGATCCGCAGCAAAGGCAGGCCGTTGGTGAGCATCTTGGCGATCTTGCGGTACAGGCGCACGCGCGCCGCCGCCGAGAACTGGGTCTTCGCCCAGGCGCGCGTGACGTCAAACCGCATGGACCACCTCCAGCCGGGATCCCGGCGCCGCGAGGTGGCCGACCACTTTTTCCGCCATGCGCGGATCGATCTGGCCGGCCGCGACCTTGTCGATCGCGTGGCCCAGCATCGTGCGGCCGTCCAGGTGCTCGAGCCAGTACGCGACCGCCGCGCATTTGTCGCCGGCCCGGATGAGTTTGAAGAACTGGGCGTCCGGCACGATGACTTCCGCCAGCACCGACCGCCCCACCGTGCCCTGCATGGCGCAATGCTCGCAACCGTCGCCGGTCACGCGCACGCGCGGCAGCGCGCCGCCCACCGCTTGCCGGACGCGGGCGTACAGCGCCGGCGGCAGCGCCTCCGGCGCGTCCACCAGCGGCCGGCTGCAATGCGGGCACAGCACCTTGACGAGGCGCTGGCTGATCAGGCTCGTGATGATCGTGTGGTCCGCCACCAGGCTCATCGGCAGGCCGAGATCGAGCAGCCGGTCGACGATCGCCAGCGCGCTGTTGGCATGCACCGTCGTCCACACCTGGTGGCCCGTCATCGCCGCGCGCAGCGCGTTCTGCGCCGACGCCGCATCGCGGATTTCGCCGATCATGATGACGTCGGGATCGAGCCGCATCGCGTTCGAGATCGCGGCCGAGAACTGGCGCGCGCGGTCCGCTTCCGTGCTGGCATTGGTCACGGCCGTCTGCACCGCGCCCTCGATCGGGTATTCCACGGGGTCTTCGACGGTCAGCACGTGCAGTTTGCCGCCCGCCTCGATGATTTCGCCGGACAGGATGCGCTGCAGCGTGGTCGATTTCCCCGATCCGGTGGGACCGCTGATGATGTTCATCCCGATCGGCTGCTCCTTGATCTGCTGGAGCATGCCGGCGTGCGTCTCGCTGAAGCCGAGCGGGCGCAGGTCGACGTTGTCGCCGGCGTCGTTGTACAGCAGGCGCAGCACCATGACGGCGCCTTCGCTGGTGGGCGCGGTGGCGATGCGCACGCCGTACAGCCCGGGCGGCAGCTTGTCGCGGTCGGAAATCGCGGCGTCCTGGCGCTCCATCGGCTTGTACGAATTGTCGGACACCGACGTCATCGCCCCGTACAGCGTCGCCAGCAGGCGCTCGCCGTATTCGCGCGTCTGCACGCCCTTCGGCACCAGGTCGTTATGGATGCGGAACCACGTCTCCGTGCAATCCTTGCGGACGCGGATATGGATGTCGGACGCGC
This sequence comes from Massilia sp. Masssp94, assembly GCF_059491305.1. NCBI lineage: Bacteria > Pseudomonadati > Pseudomonadota > Betaproteobacteria > Burkholderiales > Oxalobacteraceae > Massilia > Massilia sp. Masssp94. Next base: position 4,949,671 of record NZ_CP168501.1, on the reverse strand, counting down.
GCGCCTGGCAGGCCCGGTTGAGCAGGTCCTTGGCCGTCACCTGCATGAGCGAGTGTTCGTGCTGCGGCTGCGCACTCCCGCCGCCCTGGTAGGCGCGGGCGATGACCTCGATCCGGGAGAACGTCACCTGGAATGGCCGGCGCATCTTTTCCAGCCGCGCGATGTACGACAGCACGTGGCGGTTCAGGCTCTGTCCCTCGGCGACGAGCAGGCGGCCGTCGCTCAGCAGGCACAGCAGCTTGCGCTCCTCGGCGCTCGCCTCGAACGTGCCCGCGCCGCTCAGCACGGCGGCTGTGCCGATGTCGCCGACGCCGCCCTGCTGTTCGCTCCGTCCGGTGGCGCGCGCTTCCGCCCGGTCCAACGCGAGCAGGTTCATCGCGCGCTCCCTGCGGGCAGGCCCGGCGGCGGGCCCGGGACCGCGGGCGGCAGCGGCAAGGCGGATCCGAATTGCAGCTGGGGCGGCGCCGCCTGCGCCAGGCGGACCCGCTGTTTGCCCTTGCTGACGATGACGTTGCCCGGCGCGATCGACACCACCCGCATCCCTTTCGGCAACATGTCGCCGGGCTGCACCTCGATGACGGTGCCGTCGCCCAGTTGCAGAGTCGCGAACACCGCGCGCCCCACGCCCTCGACGCCGCGTACCTGCGGATCGCCGGCGCCGGGCGCATGCGTGAGCGCTGTGGTGGCCGCCTGGATCGTGGCGATCTGGTTCTGCTTCATGAGGATGCTGCCCTGCACGTCGAGCTGGCGTTCGCGCGCCTTCAGCAGCAGCGTCTCGCCTTCGATCCGGCTCAGCTTTTCGGCGGTGGGATCGGCGTACGCGTGGGCGCAGCCGAGCAGGGACACGAGCAGCGCGCACCAGAGGGATTTATTTGACATACATGACTCCTTCGATTGACCAGTGACCGGCCCGGTTGACGATCCGGTCGATACGCACGCCGGGCCGGTCCAGCAGTTCGGCCAGGGCCGTGGGCAACAGCCCCTGGCTGTCGCAGCTGAACGAATACGCCTGCCACTGCGGCGCGGGCGGCCGGGTCTGCGTCTGCGCCTGCTGCGTCGCCGCGGCCGGAGGCACGCTGGCGATCCTGAATGCGATGCCCATGTGTTGCAGTTCGGAGATGATCGGTTCCATCAATGCGCGGCGTTCGAGCAGCGCCTCGGGCGGGCGCCGTTCGAGCCGGAGCGGCACGGCCAGGGTGGCCTTCTCGCCGCCCAGGTCGAACACGGCATCCGGCACCTCGGCACGCAGCAGGTCCAGCGTGGAACCGTGGCGCGACCATGCGTAGCTGGCCGTGTCGGCGGTGCAGACGTACTCGTCGAGCAGCCAGCCGCCGGCGGCAAGATGGCCCAGTCCATCGACGCAGGCCCTGGCCAGGCTCGTCGGCGTCGGCTTACCGCCCCACGGCGGCGGCTGTACGGACGGCGCCGCCCGCCGCAGCACGGCCTGGCGCTCGGCGATGCGCGCTTCTTCGGCCGCCTGCGCGGCCCGCTGCTCGGCCCGCAGGCGCTGGACATGGACCCAGCCCCCGGCGAGCGCCAGGGCGAGGACGGCCGCCGCCAGTGCCGGCCAGCGATTGCCGCGGGTGTGCACGGGCTGCAGGCCCCACCAGCGGTGCGCGCGGATCCGGCCGTCCTTGCGGTGCGGGATGAAGCTCTCGACGGTGCGCGCCTCGAAGTTGTGGAAGCCGTAGTCGGCCAGTTCGGCATCGCCGAGGACGACGTTCCAGCCGCCCAGGCCATAGTCGCTGTGCAGGCGCTCCATGACTTCCTCGCGGGTGCCGGCGAAATCGCCGTTCGGCAGGAAGTTCGCGTCGCGCGCCGCGAAATAGGCCCACATGCCGTCCGGCAGCCTGAGCGCGGCGAGCCAGTTGTGGACCCGCTGCTTCTCGCCGTCGAAGTAGGCGCCTTCGAGCGCCAGCGTCTTCGAGATGATCGCGCCCAGCGAGAACATGCCGCGGCGCGCCCCGTCCGCGCTCTGGCCGAAGCCCGCCTGCGCGGTCGACTGGTCGGTGCGCAGCACGTACAGGTCGGAGTCGATCTTCGCGCCCAGTTCGCGCGCCTCCCTGGCCAGTTCGCGCGGCCGCGACAGCGACTGCCAGAACAGGCCGCACACGAACCGGTGCTTTTCGATCTGGATGATGTGGATGGCCATGATGCCGGATCGCTTCGCGTCAGGGGCCGACCGTCGTGGGGGTGATCAGGATCACGATGGATTCCTTGGCGCTGGCCGCCTTGATGCCGCCGCCGAGCGCGACGTTGCGTGCGCTGCCCACGCCCTGGCGGTCGAGGTTGTCGTCGGTCTGCTCGAACCCGCTGATGATCAGCGTCTCGTTCGATTTCATCGCCACGCGCTGCAGGAAATTGCGGGTATCGATTTCCGGCGTCTCGATCTTGCTGCCGCCGCTCTGCACTTCGCGGATCGTGTTCAGCGCGGAGATGTCGGTCGAGAACTGCAGCAGCACCGTGCCGTTGGCCAGCACGTGCGGCAGGATGCTCATGTTGAAACCCGACGTGACGGTGCCCGGAATCAGCGTCGTGGTGGTGCCGACCTGGGGCACCACCGTCGTCTGCGATTGCTGCAGGTAGGACGTCTGCTTGGCCACCTGCAGCGGCACCACCTGGTTGTTCAGCGTGATCACCGACGCGGTGGTCTGGCGCCGCACCTTGCCCTGCTTCGACAGGGCGTCGATGATCGCCGTGCTGCCCGCGAAGCGCGAATCGCCCAGCACACCGGCGGAGAACCGGGTCCCGTCCAGCGCGAACGGCGCGCTGGTGAGCCCGTATTTCTGGCGCAGGGTCGTGTACACCAGGTTCCAGTTGATGCCGTAGTCTTCGCTGTCGTTCAGGCTGACCGACAGGACGGTGACGTTGATGACCACCTGGCGCTCGAGCGTCCGGTTCTCGTTTTCGATGTATGCGGCCACCCGGTCGAGCGTGTCGGGCGTGTCGACCACCGTGATCGACCCGGTCGCCGGCGAGATGACCACCTTGCCGTAGCTCGACAACATGGCCTTGATGACGCTTTCGATGCTGCCGTAGACCGACAGCTTGGACGCCACCGCCGTGTTCTGGCTGTTGTTGGCGGTCACGCCATTCGTCGTGCCCGCACCGCCGCCCGCCCCGCGGCGCCGCCGGTGCCGGCGCCGGTGCCCGGGCTCGACGTGGCGCCGCTGGTGACGCTGGCGTTGAACGTCGAATCGCCGGGCAGCGTGTTGATCTGGAAGGTGCGCGACTCCGTATGGAAAAACTGGATCGTGCCGTCAACATATTTCCACGACACGCCGAAGCGCGCCGCCGCCGTGTCGAGCAGGCCGCGCAGGTTGCCGTTCGTGTAGTAGATGCGGACTCCGCCACCGCGCGCGGACGGCGGGCCGGCATAGGTACGGGCATCGCCCACGCCGCCCGGCGGCAGCGGCACGGCGGCGCCGGCTGGCGTACTACGCATGCCCGCGGCGACGTCCAGCGCGTCGGGCGTCACCTTCACCGGCAGGCCGGTGCGCACGCTGATCCGTTCCGCCAGCTCGGCCAGCGACGCGACCGTCTTGTCGAACACCGCGTTCTCGAAAAAGATCTTCGGCAACGCGGGCTGCCCCAGCTTGACGACGTCCTTGCCGAGCCAGATGCCGGATTCGTGGCTGACCGACGACGGCGCCCTGGCCACGACACCGTTCGCGGTATGGCCGGTGTCCCTGACGAGGGTGGCCACCTGGCCGCCGGTGTCGTCGATGGTCTTGTCCAGCCGGGCCGACATGCCGCCGCACGCCGACAGCAGCAGCAGGGGCAACACCGCATGCAAGCGCCTGGTCATCATGGTTCGGTTCCTTTCGCAACGATCCGCAGCACCTTGTTGCCGTCGTAGAAAATCGCCTTCATCGGCACGTCCGCTCCCTCCATGCTCTTCACCACCATGCCGACGGCGTCGGCAAAGGAACCGTGCAGTTCGGTGCGCACCGCGACGGCGTAATCGACGGGCAGTTCCCACATCAGTTGCCAGCCGGCGCCGGCCGCCCACCGTTGCAGTGTCCCGTTCAGGGTTTTATCGCTTTGCAACACGGCCCAGGTCGGCTCGGGCGGTGGCGGGGGCGCGACGGGCGCCGCGCGCACCGGCACGACCGCGGCGGCGACCGGCGCGACTGCGGCCGCGGCCGGCGCGGGCGCCGGCACCGCCGCCGGGGCGGGCGGCACAGGTGCGGGCACGGGCGCGGAAGCAAGCGGCTGCGGCTGCGGCGCCGCAGCCGGTTCGGCTGCGGCCTGCGCCGGCGTGCCGCCGGCCAGGCGCGGCGTGATCAGGTACAGGCGCTCGCGCCGGGTTCCCGGCGTGTCCTTGTGGCCGAACAGGTTGCCCAGCAATGACGGGGATGCGCGGTCGCCGGACATCGCCTCCGTCCCGTAGCCGCCGATCATCAGCATCTGCTGCACGTCGACGATGGCCAGCGCACTGAGGGTCGAACGGGTGACTTGCGCGTCGGTGCCGCTGCCCAGGTTGCCGTCCTCGATGTCGACGTCCAGCCGCACGCGGGTGCCGCCATCGTCGACGAGGCGCGGCACGACCCGCAGCAGCGTCCCGGCGCTCACTTCGGCCACGTCGGCGACGCGCTCGCCGACCAGCGGGATGTAGCGCGACTGGCGCAGGTCCAGCACGGCGGCCACGTTGTTCAGCGTCAGCGCGCCCGGCGTGGCCACGATGCGCGCATCGCCGCTGGCTTCCAGCGCTTTCAGCCTGGCGACCAGGCCGGCGGCATCGTTGACCAGCAGCGTCGCCCCGGGCGCCGCGGGCGCCGCGCCGGCGACCAGGCCGGGCAGCTTGTCCCGGTCGACGTCGACGATCAGCGCGTCGATTTCGACCTGGCGCGGCAACACGTCGAGCTGCTCGATGAGTGCCTGGTACATGGCGCGCTTGCCGGCCGCGTCGTGGATGATGACGGCGTTAAGCGAGGGGTCGGCGTCGATGCGCGGATGGCCGGCGTCGGCGGCCTGCACGGAGGCGGAGGCCGGCTGCCCGACCAGCAGGTTCGACAGGATCGTCTTCATGCCGGGGATGGTTTCCGTCCTGCCGCGGGCGGTGATCACGCGGTCGGTCGCGCCGGCGTACTTCAGGCGGAACACCATCGGCTGCATGTCGTTCATGGCGTCGCCTGGCCGGGCGGGCACCAGGACCTCGCGCGCCAGGCGGACGTACTCGCGCGGCCCGCTGATGACGACGGCGCCTTCCTTCGGCAGTTCCACCCAGCCGAAGCGGCTCTCGTACAAACCCACGCCGGCCAGCACGCCCCTGGCATCCCGCACGGCGTTCGCGCCAAGCTCGAGGCGCATCGACACATTGTCTTCGCGGGGAACGATATGCAGCGTGTCGCCGTAGACGAACCAGCGGAAGCGGCAGGCCTGCGCCAACCGGTCCAGCAGGTCGGCGCCGCCACTCGCGCGCAGGGTTTCTTGTTTCACGGCGCGATCCGGCACGTCGAACACGACCTCCACGCCGTACTCGGTGGCGAACCGCTCCAGCACCTGGTGCAGTGGCATGCCGGCGGTATCGAGTGCGAAGCCGTGGTCCTTCCAGCCCGCCGGGACTGCGGCGTGCGCGGCAGGTGCCCAGAGCGACGTCGCCACCGTGGTCGCCGTCATCAGCGCCAGCGTCCCGCGCCGCCAGAATCTCGAGCTCGTCCCAAGGCCGGGACAGAAAATGTTAGCGCACAACATCATTGTAACTCCTACCACTTTTTAGCCGCCCAATGCCGGCTCAAAATGCTTCCGGCTATGGTTTCTCACGGTATTCGATGCGCTTTTCGCTCGCTCGACATCGGCGCGGCAATTCGCCGAAATCCGCTCCAACACGAACCGGATTCAGTCATGCTGGAAGCGAGAAAATTTCGGCAAGGAAACAATTAATTCGTTGCGTAGTCTACCTCGGGCACAAAAATAAACTCAAGATTTTTTGATAAAGCTCAATGCTTTTTAAGGAATGACGCATTATCGCCACAGCATGAACCTTGTTTAGTAAATAAATGCGCCTCGCCGGTAAAAGCGATAAGGACAGACAGGGCCGAATACGACCCAAAAAGAGGGAAACCGCGAAAAAACTTAAACGATAAAACACTCCAGTAACTTGAATCCCGATTCTGTTTCCAGATTGACGGATTCAATTGCCGCGGGAATCAGGACGCAATCGCCGATACGCACGTCCAGCCGCCCCCGGCCATAATCGATCGTATAGGCTCCATGTACGCAGACATGGATAACGAACGAGTCGAACGCGTAATTCCGCACGACCGTTTCGGAACACGCCAATATATCGGCCGTGAAATGCTCGCAGTGCACGAGGCGGGCAGGCGCATTCAGGATTTCCTGATACGCGAGCCTGCAATCCTGATCGGCACCGACATCCAGTGCGGCGATGGCGTTGTCCGTGTCCAGCGCGCGCCGGCGTCCATTCGCGTCGACGCGGTCGTAGTCATGGATCCGGTAGGTCACGTCGGACGCCTGCTGGATCTCGGCGATCAGGACGCCCTTCCCTATGGCGTGGACCCTGCCGGCGGGCAGGAAAAACACGTCGCCCGCCGCGACGGCGTGACGGTTCAGGATGTCGTCGACCCGGCCGCATTCGAATCTTTCGCGGCACAGGGCGGCACTGACTGGCCGATTGAACCCGGCAATCAGCGTCGCGCCGGGATCGGCCTGGATCACGTACCACATTTCCGTTTTTCCCGGCGAATCGTGTTTCATACCGGCCAGCACATCGCCGGGATGCACCTGGATCGATAAATCGTCGGCGGCGTCGATGAATTTGACGAGCAAGGGAAAACGATTACCAAAGCGCGCATACGGGGTTTTCCCGACAAGGCATTCCCGATAATCCATCAGTAAAGCCGAAAGCGAAGTACCGGCCAGCGCGCCATTTTTCACCAGCGAATCGTCCGACGGCAGTCCGCACACTTCCCACGACTCGCCGCAACGCGACCCGGGCGGGCAGTCCCTGGCGAGATGGCTGAATAACTTTCGCCCGCCCCATATTTTATCCTTGTATATACTTTTGAATATCAGGGGATATAAATCCGACATCGTTCGCGAGATAATGTTGATATCTTTTTTTGTCGACTGGCAAATATGCATGTCAGTCGCCGAATACGGATTTTTATTCCGCGACAGGACAATCGGCTGTATTGAGATTCAATCGCCGCGACGTAATCTGGCGCTGCGGTGCCGCCTGCGTCGCGCTTGTTCCGGCAATATGGAAGCGGGCCACCGCCTCGGCCAGCCGGGCCGATTGTTCACGCAAACTTTCCGCGGCCGCGGCAGCTTCGCCGACGAGCGCGGCATTCTGCTCCGTCATCCCGTTCATCAGGCCGATCGCGACGCTGATCCCGCCGATGCTCGCACCCTGCTCGGCGCTGGCCGCGGAAATCTGACTGACCAGCTCGGCAACGCGGCGCACGGCCTTGACGATCTGGTCCATGGTCGCGGCGGACTCGCCGACCAGCGCATGGCCGGCGTCGACCTGGGTCACCGAGTCGCGAATCAGCGTATCGATCTGCCGCGCCGCCCCGGCCGAACGCTGCGCCAGTTCCCGGATCTCCGCCGCCACCACGGCGAAACCGCGGCCGGCCTCACCGGCGCGGGCCGCCTCGACGGCCGCGTTGAGGGCGAGGATATTGGTCTGGAACGCGATTGAATTGATGACCGTGGTGATGTCGACGATCCTGTCCGAACTTGCCTTGATCGACCCCATCGTGTCCGACACGCGCGCGGCCACCTCGCTGCCGCGCTGCGCGCAGGCGTACGCGGCCGTGCTCAGTTCCTGTGCCTGCCGCGCATTCTCGGCGTTGCCGCCGACCGTGTCCTCCAGGCGCGCCATGGCGGCGGTGGTCTGGCGGAGCGTGCCCGCCTGCTGTTCGGTGCGCGTCGACAAATCCAGGTTGCCCTCGGCGATCTGGCGCGACGCCACGAGCACGTGCTCGCTGCCGGCGGTGATCTGCGCGATCGCCGCGAACAGGTTCTGCTGCATGAGCTTCAGGGCGCGCATCAGCTGGCCCGCCTCGTCCTTGCCGCCGGTGTCGATCGCCACGTGGAGATCGCCGCCGGCGATGGTGTCGGCGATGCGCGCCGCGCGCCGCAGCGGCGTGGTGATCGACCGCGTGATGTACACCGCGCACAGCGCGCCGAGGAGCAGCATCGCCAGGCCGGCGCCGAGCATGTGGACTTGCGCCGTGCGGTAGCGCGTGCGCGAGTGGTCGCGGGTGCGCGCCATGGCGTCCTGCTCGGCATTGGCCAGGGTGTCGAGCGCGTCGATCCAGCCCGCGTACCTGGGCGCGAAATCGGTTTTCAGCATCACGGCCGCATCGAACAGATTGCCCGACGCGGCGGTGGACTGGATATTCCGCAGCGACGGCATCAACGCCTGCTTGCGCCGGCGCACCTCGGCCAGGGCGTCCGCGTCGACCGCGCCATGCTGCAAGGCCCGCTCGGCCTCGTCGTAGTCGCCCAGCAGGCGCACCAGCGCGGCGGCCGCGTCGGTGCCCTCTTTCCCATCCGTGGGCGCGGCGATCCGGCGCATGGCCAGCGCGATCTCCGCGCCGGCATGCCGCATCCGCAGCGCGCCGTTCAGGCTGACCAGGCGGCTGCCGACGATGTGCTCGGTATCGCTCTGCAATACGCCCATGTTGCCGAGCCCGATGCCGAGCAAGGCACTTGCACACAACAGGACGAGGCCGAAACCCAGCGCGAGCCTCGCGCCGATATGAAGATTGACGATTGCGCGCATGAGAGCTCTCCCGGTGGCGGTGAATGTCAACAGGCCGTCACGCGCGCAGCACCGACACGCCGCGTTGGTGTATGCCCAGGCTGACCGGGTCGGCCACGTTGCGCGACCGGTCGACGTGGGGGCAGACGACGAACAGCTCGCCGATTTCGGTATCCAGCGTGTACTCGTAGAAGCCGCCGAGATAGGTGGCCTTGCGCACCCTGGCCGCCAGCCCGTACTGGCCGAGATCGCCGACGATCCACGCCTCGGGCCGCACCGCCACGAGCGCCCGTCCAGTGGGAACGGCATCCGGCGCGCGCCAGGAGAGCGGCCCCAGCTGCACCTCGCCGCCATGGGTCACATTGGCCGGCAACAGCAGGGCCTCGCCCATGAAGCCGGCCACGAACTCGCTGTTGGGGCGTTCGTACAGGTCCGATGGCGAGCCCGCCTGCGCGATCAGCCCGTCGCGCATGACGATGATCTGGTCCGACACCGCCAGCGCTTCGCTCTGGTCGTGCGTGACGTAGGCCACGGTCAGTTGCAGGCGCTGCTGCAACGCGCGGATTTCGTCGCGCATCTGGCGCCGCAGCCGCGCGTCCAGGTTCGACAGCGGTTCGTCGAACAGCAGCACGGCCGGCTCCAGCACGAGAGCGCGCGCCAACGCCACGCGCTGCTGCTGACCGCCGGACAACTCGCCCGGCCAGCGCGTGCCGAAACCTTTCAACCCCACCGTGTCGAGCGCGGCGTTGACGCGTTCCTTCGTGCGCTCGCGGTCCACGCCGGCCACCGTCAGGCCGTACGCGACGTTATTGAAAATATTCATGTGCGGGAACAGCGCGTAGCTCTGGAAGACCAGGCTGACGTTGCGCTCCGCCGCCGACAGGGTGGTCACGTCGACGCCGTCGATCAGGATCTGGCCGCCGGTCGGGCTTTCCAGGCCGGCGATCATGCGCAGGGTCGTGGTCTTGCCGCAGCCCGAGGGGCCGAGCAGGGTCGTCAGGGTGCCCTTCGGCACCGTGAAGTTGATGCCTTTGACCGCCAGGGCGCCGTTCTTGGTGTAGGCCTTGGTGATGTTCTTGAATTCGATTCCGGGCTTCATGATGGCTCCTCGTTTTTGTTCGTTATGAGATCACCGGCGCTGCCTGCGCCGTGTCTTCCTGCTGTTCCTGCTGGCGCTTGCGGCGTCCCAGCGAGCGCTCCCCCACCATCCATTGGATGAGCCCGGTGGCGGCGAGCATCAAGAGCGTCAGCACCGTGCAATAGGCCAGCGCCACGCCGTACTCGCCGTTGCCGACCCGGCCGATGATGAAGGTGGTGGCCAGCTCGTTCTCGGCGCTCACCAGGAAGATCACGGACGACACGGTCGTCATGGCGCGCACGAAGGAATACACGAGCGACGTGACCAGCGCCGGGCGCAGCAGCGGAAGAATGACGCGGCGCAGGGTGGTCGGCGTCGACGCGCCCAGCATGCTCGACGCCTCGTCGAGGCTCTTGTCGATCTGCTTGAACGCGGCCGTGCCGGCGCGGATGCTGACCGGCAGGTTACGGAACACGAAGCACACCATGATGATCAGGCCGGTGCCGGTCAGTTCGAACGGCGGCACGTTGAATGCCGTGACGTACGCCACGCCCAGCACGGTGCCGGGGACCGCGAAGGCCAGCAAGGCGCCGAACTCGAACGCGTTCTGGCCGCGGAACTTGACGCGGGCCAGCAGGTAGGCGACGAGCAGGCCGAACAGGGCCGTCACCGGCGCGGCCGCGCCGGCGAGGCGCAACGTCGTCAGCAGCGATTGCCACGCGGCGCCGGTCAGCGCGAAGCCGCCGTTCCAGTCGATGCCGAACGCGGTGTGGAAGTGCTGGAACGTCAGGCTGAAGTCGCGTCCCCACAGCTTGACGAAACCGCCGGCGAACGCGAACAGGTAGATGATGGCGGTGAAGGCGAGCCATGGCACGGCCACACCCATGGCGACGCGGCGGACCGGCGTGGGCAGCGCGGGCGGAATGCCGTTGTCGCCCTTGCCCGACATGCTGGTATAGCTGCCCTTGCCGAGCGCCTTGCGCTGGAGGACGAAGACGGCGAGCGCGAACGCGCTGAGGATCAGCGCCAACGACGCGGCGCGCCCCGGATCGATCTGCGCGCCGACGATGGCGAAGAAGATCTCGGTCGAGAGCACGGAGAACTGCCCGCCCACGACGATCGGATTGCCGAAGTCGCTCATCGACTCGATGAAGCCGACCAGGAAGGCGTTGGCCAGGCCGGGCCCGAGCAGCGGCAGCGTGATCGAGATGAACGCGTACATCGGCTTGGCGCGCAGGGTTTGCGCCGCCTCCTCGAGCGTGGGCGCGATGGCTTGCGTGACGCCGCGCATCATCAGGTACGAGATCGGCGTGAACGCGATCATCTGGGCCAGCCACACCCCTTTGGCGCTGTAGAACCAGCGCGAGGGCTCCAGCCCAAACAATTGTTCCAGCGCCTCGTTGACGAGTCCGGCGCGTCCGAACAGCAGGATCAGGCCCAGGCCCACCACGAACGGCGGCGTCACGATGGGCAGGATCGACATCACGCGCACCAGCGGCCTGGCGCGTACCAGCGCGCGCTCGGTCAGCAGCGCCAGCAAGGTGCCCAGGACCGTGGTGCCGGTGGCGGTGGCCAATGCCAGGCCCAGCGTATTCCACGCCACGCCGCAGCTTTGCGCCCCGCTGACGCAGCGCAGGCTCCACACGCGCGAACTGGACAGGCGCGCCCAGGCCTCGGTCGCGCTGAGCTGCCCGGCTTCGTCGAACAGGGCGCCGCTCAGCGATTTGAGCACCGGCTCGGCGATGAACAGGATCAAGGCGGCGGCGCACAGGACGACGGCGCCGGCGACGAATTCGTTACCCTGGAAATAGCCGAGGCGGGCGAGTCCCACCCCCAGCAGCACCAGCAGGGACACCAGCACGATCGCCGCGCCCCAGCCGAATCCGAACTGGCCGACCGCGAGCTCGAGCGCGCCCGCCTGCAGCGACGGCCACACCCAGCCTTGCACGCCGATCGCGTAGCCCGCGCCGAGCATGCCGGCCAACCCCACCCCGGCGCTGCCCAGCAGGACGAACGCCTGTGCGCGCCGCGCACGGAGGAGCAGGCCGCCCAGCGCGACGACGGGCGCGACCAGGGGCAGGAACAGCCACGGACGCTGGAACGCAGCGGCCTGCAGCCAGGCGTTGGCCGCGCCGACGTCGCTGAAGATCGCGCCGAAGTCGCGCAGCCACTTGAAATCGTCAGGCACACCGTACCAGGGCAGTAGTCCCGACGCCGCGATGGCGAGCATGGCCCAGCATCCCGGGACACCGCCAAACCAGGTTTTTTGTTTCATGATTGTTTTCCGATCCCCAGGCCGGGGCCAAATATTGCAATCGGAGCGGTGCCGGTGGGGCACCGCTCCCTCGGTGGCACCGGCGTCAATCGCCGTTGACTTCCTTTTCCCAGCGCTCGAGCAGACGCTTGCGTTCGGTCGCCTTGCCGTACTTCGCGAAGTCGTAGTTGATCAACTTGATGTGCGAGACGTCCGGCACCCGCGGATCGACTTTCGCGGCCTTGTTCGAGGGGAGCTGGAACTGCTTGGCCGCCGCACCGAGTTCCTGCGCCTTCGCGGTCAGCGCCCAGTCGTAGAACCGCTTGGCGTTGGCGAGATTGCGCGCGCCCTTGACGATCGACATCGATCCGATTTCGTAGCCGGTCCCTTCGCACGGCGTCACGCTCTTCACCGGGAAACCCTGGATGACTTCGCCCGGCACGTCGTGCACGAAACTGATCGAGATCGTGTTCTCGCCATGCGACACGTTCTTCAGCGGCCCGGTGCCGGAGCGCGGGTACTGGCTGATGTTCTTGTGCAGCTTCTTCAGGTACTCGAATGCCTTGTCTTCGCCCGTGAGCTGGACGAGGGTGGCGATCGCCATGTAGGCGGTCCCCGAGGAATTCGGATTGGCCATCTGGATCTCGCCCTTGTACTGCGGCTGGATCAGGTCCATCCAGCACATCGGGACCGGCAGCTTTTTCTTCGCCATCAACTCGGTGTTGTAGGCGAACCCGAGCGGACCGGAATACAGGCCGACCGTCTTGTACTTGGCCTGCTTGGCCTGCTCCACCGCCCAGTCGCGCAACAGGTTGATGTTGGGGGACTGGTAGGCCAGGGTCAGGTCCTTCTCGGCCGCCTGCAGGTGCGGATCGCCCGTGCCGCCGAACCACACGTCGGTTTTCGGATTGGCGCTTTCGGCGGCGATCTGCGCCAGCGCTTCGCCGGCGCCCTTTTGCACCATGTTGACCTTGATGCCGGTCTCGCGCGAGAACGTGGTCTGCACCAGGTTGCACCATTCGACCTGCACGCCGCAGATCAGATTCAGGGTGCCGCCAGCGGCGCTGGCCGGGCCGGCGGCGAGCGCCAGCAGGGGAGCCCCGAGGGCGCCCACGATAAATCGTTTCATGTTGTCTCCGTTTTAAGTACTGCCGGGAATGGCTTAGAAGGCGTAGCGCAGGCCGGCGCCGATGGCGCGCGACTGCGCGCCGGTGGCAGGGCCGACGCCGCCGGAATCGAAGTCATAACGGCCGCGCGCCTCGTTCTTGACGATGGCGGCGAAGGTTTCGAACATCATCTGTTTGTTGAACACGTACTGGTAGGCGATGACGGCGTTGCGGGCGCCCGTATCGTTGCCGTTGCAGGCGGCGCCGTTGCCGTACTCGCAGTGGACGTCGCTGCCCACGCCATAGCCGCCGTACACGACGTGCTTGCCGAAGGCGTGCCTGGCGGAGATGACGGTGCCGTGCTTGGTCAGCAGGCTTTTCGCCGTGCCGGTGGCGTTGGCGTCCGACAGGCGCATGCGGTCGTGGCCCAGGCCGAGGATGGTGCCGTCCGGCAGGGTGTAGCGCATGCCGAAGCGGAAGTCGCGGTCGCGCGTGTTGTGGTCGTTGGTGCCGTTCAGCGTGCCCTTGTCGTTGCGCTGTTCGCCCGACACGCGCAGCTCGAGCGGGCCGTGGACGTACTGCAGGCCGAGGCTGAAGCTGCCGTCGTTCAGGTGCGGGCTGTTGGTCGTGCCCACGGCGCTCTTGCCTTCGTTGGCGCTGTAATAGACGCGCGCCGACAGGCCGCCGAAACTGGCCGATTCGAACGCGAGCGTGTTGTCGAAGCGGACGTTGAACTGCGGACCGACGGCCGACTGGCCGCTGGCGCCGGACAGCATGCCCTGGTCGTCCTGCAGGCCCGCGCCCATCGGCGAGAAGTCGGCGGTGCCGCTGTTCCAGCGTGCCGCCGCCGTCATCCGGCCCAGCTTCACGGTACCGACGTCGGCGAACGCGATGCCGACATACACGTCCTTCGCGCTGCCGAACATGCCGCCGGTGGTGTTGGCGTTGCCGTTGTCGGCGGCAATACCGGTGGTGAAGTTGGCCAGGCCGGTCATGCCGTTGCCCAGGTCCACCGAGGCGCGGAAGGCCAGCTCGGAACTGACGTTGCTGACCCGGAAGCGGCCGCGCTTGTCCTGGGCCGGCACCGCGGCGTCGACCGCGTCGACGTACTCGAACTGGGCATCGCCCACGCCGGAGACCGCAAAATGCACCGGACCCGCCGCCATGATCGGCTCGGCGTACGCCGCCGACATGCACACCATCGACGCCGCCAGGGCGATACCACTGATCATATTTTTTTTCATTTCATCTCCTGTAAGGCGCTCGGGTAAGCGCCCATCCCTCGTTATGGAAGCCGGCTGTGCGGACCTTCGCACGGCCGGCCCTGCATCGATGTGCCCGCCGGGGGGGGACGGCGTGACGCTCGACTTGGACGCAGTGTATTGAAGCAATTTTTAAATTGCGATATTGCAGTGCCGCAAAACGGCGCCAATCTTGCGGCTGGCTTTCAGCCTCCTTTCAATTGGCTTTCAGTAAGTACCTTTTTCCGTCCGGAAAGTTCATTCGCCTTCCATTTTTTCTCGTGCACAAGTAAATTCCGGGATGTAACAGCAGTGTTCGCGGTATTCCGACTACTCAACGACCCGACGATCTATGAAAATCCTGCTTGTGGAAGACGACGCCGACATGTCGAAAGCGCTGGCCCGCGCACTCGACAAACGCGGTTTCCAGGTCACCACCTGCGCCGATGGCACGCATGCCTTCCGCCAGATCCGCGAAGAAACGAACGACCTGGTCATCCTCGACCTGAACATTCCCAACCTGGACGGCCTGCACATCCTCCAGCGCACCCGCGCCCTGTCGATCGGCGTCCCGATCATCGTGCTGACCGCGCGGGGCGCCGTGGGCGACCGGGTCGCGGGCCTGAACGCCGGCGCCGACGACTACCTCGCCAAGCCGTTCGACCTGGAAGAGCTGGAGGCGCGGATCCACGCTCAGCTGCGGCGCAAGGGAAATGGGGAAGAGTCGATGCAGAAATGCGGGAGGCTGCGCTTCGAACGCAGTTCGGGCGCGTTCTACAACGGCGAGGCCCCGCTCGAATTCACGCCCCGCGAGCAGGCCCTGCTGAAGGCGTTGATCGCCCGCCCGGGCCACGCCGTCAATCGCGAACGCCTGCTGCAGGTGGTCTTTCCCGACGACGCCAACGTCCAGGTCGAGGCCATCGAGGTGGTCATCCACCGCCTGCGCAAGAAGCTGATGGCGACCCAGACCGAGATCATGACGTTGCGCGGCGTCGGCTACCTCCTGCGACCCGAAACCGCGCGGCCCGCATGAAGTTCGCGCTGCGCGACCGTTCGCTGCGCCGCTATCTGCTGGCCGGCATCCTGGCGCCGATCGCCCTGTTCATCGTCCTCAACGCCATTCATTTGTACTTGCATGCGCTCGATTCGGCCAACACCGCCTACGACCGCATGCTGGTGACCACCGCGTATTCGATCGGCAACAATATCGCGGTGGAGGATGGTCACCTGCTCACCAACGTGGCCTTCGCCTCCCTGGAAGTCTACGAAGCCGGGTTTTCCACCCGGATGATTTACAAGATCAGCGACCGGAACGGCAGGTATATCGCCGGCGATCAGGACTTGCCGACGTTCCGCCCCGGCGGCGCGCGGTGGCCGAAAGCGCCCACCCTGCTGAAGGTGTACGAGAGCACCTATGGCAGCGCCCCGGTGCGCGTGGCCGCGCTGGCGCAACCATCGAAACTGCAGCACCCGGAAGACGATCTGATCATCCAGATCGCCGAACCGCTGTCGTATCGCCGCGAGGTGGCGCGCGACATTCTGTGGAGTGCGGTGCTTGGGCAGACGCTGTTGCTTGCGGTCGTGGCCGGCGTGACGATGGCCGTCGTCACGCTGGCCTTGCGCCCGCTCGACAGCCTGCGCACGCAACTCGATGCGCGCCATGAGGACGACCTGTCGGCACTCCACTGCGCGTCCGCGCCGCGCGAACTGCGGCCGGTGGTGGCGGCCCTGAACCAGTTGATGGGCCGGCTGCACCGGATCGTCGACCTGCAGCAGCACTTCGTGGCGAACGCGTCGCACCAGCTGCGCACGCCGCTGGCCGTGCTGCAGACGCAGCTGCAATCGGGGCTGAGCGGCGACATCGAGCCGGAACTCGCGCTGCGCGAAATGCGTTCGACGGTCGAGCGCGCGACCAAGCTGGCGAACCAGCTGCTGTCGCTCGCCCGGATCGAGCAATTGCGGGGCAAGTCCACGCGCGAGCGGTGCAACCTGGCGGACGTGGCGCGCGACGTGGCGATCGACCTGTCGCCGCTAATCTCGGACAAGAACCTCGATTTCGAGCTGGACGCCGGCAACGTCTGGGTCGAGGGCCGTCACTGGATGGCCGCCGAAATGGTGTCGAACCTGTTGCACAACGCGATCCGCCACACGCCGGCCGAGTCCCGCCTCGGCATTCGTGTGGCGCCTCTCGACGACGGTGCCCTGCTGTGCGTCTGGGATTCCGGTCCCGGCATCCCCGACCAGCAGGAGATGCGCGTGTTCGAACCGTTCGCCGCCGCCCACAGTTCGAAAGGCGGCGGCCTGGGCCTCGCGATCTGCGCCGAAATCGCCGACTCGATGCACGCGGAACTCACCCTGTGCAACTGCGGTATGGCGGGCGCGGTCACCGGACTGGAGGCGCGCGTCCTCTTCGCGAACCGCCTGGCCGCCCCCGCCGACTAGGCGCGCCGGCGCCACGCCGCCATCCAGGCCGATGCCATGTCGGACGTCGCGAGGATCGCATCCATCACGCTGCATTCGTCCGGCAGCGCGCCGACGGGCACCATGCGCAAGCCGATGTAGCGGCCGTCGTCCGCGTCCCGGAGGATTTCCAGGTCCCCCACATGCGGCGGCGGGTATCCCCCGTCACCGCACGGCGGCAACATTGCCGTGACCACGAGGTGACTCTTGTCCCGCGCATGCAGGGCGGTACGGGTCAGGATGTCGCCGAACCGGAGCTCGAGGACCGGCACGCCGCCCTCGTCCTGGCCGGTCAGCGCGACCAGTTCGCGCAGCAGCGCGGTGATCCGGGCAGTGCCGGCGTCATCTTGCAAGTTTGCGCCCCTCGGATGTGTGGTTATGGCGTCTCTCCGCCTTTTCTGGGCAGGCCCCGCATGCGGCCCCAATCGACATCGTCCTCATGGCGACGCGCGGCCGGACCGCGCGATGTCGCCACCAGCTGCCCGTCGCTCAACGACGCGAAGGCCGGATGCCGGTCGGGTTTCCCCGGCGGGTTCTTGGAGAAAAAGTGTTGGATGAAGAAGAGTTTGTCCATGATGTCCAGTCGTTGCTTGCCTGGTCGGCACTGGGCATATGTGCACGGGCGCGGGCCGACGGTTCCGTGGCCATGTGTTTATTCATGAACTTCGATCAAATTATTCGCTATCGTGATATCTAACCTGTGTTCGCCCGACAAGACATTCCCAGAAGTAATGCCGAGTATTTGAACTTGAAATTGGATTTATATCTCATCGGTTCCGATAATGTGCTTACAGTCAAACGAAACGGAGAACAGAGAATGAACATCGCTAAAAACATGGAAGCCATCTTCCTCGCAGCCCTGGTCGTGGCCGTGAGCGTCTCGAACACCTTCGCCGCCCCCGTCGCGCCGCTGCAAGTGGCAGCCCGCGCCGCCGCCCCGACCGCGCCGACCGGCCCGGCCATCACGATCGTCATCGTCGGCAAGCGCCTGACCGCTGCGCAGAAAGCCAAGCTGGCGGCCTGATGCGCAAAATGCCCGCACCGGACGAAAAAAAACGCCAGGTTCACGCACTGGCGTTTTTTTTACCGGCAGACGAACCACCTACCCCGCCAACAGCCGGCGCCGCAGCAGCGCCTCGAGATCGCGCCTCGCATGGCAGACGATGTGAACGTACAACGCTTCACTCGCGCGCTCGAAGATGATGCGATGCTGCCCCGCGAGAAGCTCGCGATACTGATCCAGTTGAAGCTCCTCCAGTTCCTGCACAAGGAGGCCCCTGGAAGGCCACTCCTTGAGTGACCCGACCTCATCGCGGATCTGTTCCGTTACCTTTTTGACGAATGCCGGAGACTGGGAACGCTTCAGGTATTCGCGGATCTCGAGAAGATCGTCGCGCGCGGCATCGGTCCAGATAATTTGCATGAGGTCGTTCAGCTTTCCCTGTCTTCCGCCTCGAACTGCGCGAACAGATCATCATGATCGGTCACTTTGCCCTGTTCGATTTGCTTCTGGCCATGCGCAAGAATGCGGAGCATCGTCAGCTGGTCCTGCATTGTCTGGTAGCTCAAGGGATCCTGGATAACGGCCTGTACCTTGCCGTTCACGGTGATCAGCACCGGCTCGCGCGTCTCCTGCACCTGCTTGACGACATCGCTCGTGTTCGTTTTCAGGAAGCTGATGGGTTGAATATTTTGCACAACGTTCATGAGGCCTCCACAGTCGATGACGGCATCGTAACACGGCATACCTAAATCCAGTACCGAATTTGGCACTATTAACCATGCTTGCGATTCGCATAAAAAAAACCGCCAGGCTCACGCACTGGCGGTTTTACTTGGCTGAACAGCCGGCAGCGGCTTACTGCGCCGCTGCCGCCGCGTCATCCGCAGCCGCTGCCTTCATCGACAGCTTCAGGCGGCCGCGCTCGTCGGTCTCGAGGACCTTCACGCGCACTTGCTGGCCTTCCTTCAGGTAGTCGGCGACGGCGTTCACACGCTCGTTGGCGATCTGCGAGATGTGCAGCAGGCCGTCCTTGCCCGGCATGACCTGGACGATGGCGCCGAAGTCCAGCAGCTTCAGCACGGTACCGTCGTAGGTCTTGCCCACTTCGACCGATGCGGTCAGCTCTTCGATACGGCGCTTGGCTTCCTGGCCGGCGGCGGCGTCGACCGACGCGATGGTCACGATGCCTTCGTCGGTGATGTCGATCTGCGTGCCGGTTTCTTCGGTCAGCGCGCGGATGACGGCGCCGCCCTTGCCGATCACGTCACGGATCTTCTCCGGATTGATCTTGATGGTGATCAGGCGCGGGGCGAAGTCGGACAGTTCCGTCTTCACGGACGGCACGGCCTTCTGCATCTCGACCAGGATGTGCTGGCGCGCTTCCTTGGCTTGCGCCAGTGCCACCTGCATGATTTCCTTGGTGATGCCCTGGATCTTGATGTCCATCTGCAGCGCGGTGATGCCCGCGGTGGTGCCGGCGACCTTGAAGTCCATGTCGCCCAGGTGGTCTTCATCGCCCAGGATGTCGGTCAGGACGGCAAACTTGCCGCCTTCCTTGATCAGGCCCATCGCGATGCCGGCCACGTGGGCCTTCATCGGGACGCCCGCGTCCATCAGTGCCAGGCAGCCGCCGCAGACGGAGGCCATCGACGAGGAACCGTTCGACTCGGTGATTTCCGACACCAGGCGGACCGAGTAGCTGAACTCTTCCGGCGACGGCAGCGCGGCGACCAGCGCGCGCTTGGCCAGGCGGCCGTGGCCGATTTCGCGGCGCTTCGGCGTGCCCACGCGGCCGGTTTCACCGGTGGCGAACGGGGGCATGTTGTAGTGCATCATGAAGTCGTCGGTGTACTCGCCCATCAGCGCGTCGATCTTCTGGCTGTCGCGGCCGGTGCCCAGCGTGGCGATCACGAGGGCCTGGGTTTCGCCGCGGGTGAACAGCGCGGAACCGTGGGTGCGCGGCAGGACGCTCGTGCGGATCGAGATCGGACGCACGGTGCGGGTGTCGCGGCCGTCGATGCGCGGCTCGCCTTCCAGGATCTGCGAACGCACGACCTTGGCTTCCATGTCGAACAGGATGTTGCCGACTTCGACGCTGTCGACGCCTTCGCCCAGCTCGGCCAGCACCAGCGCGGTCGTTTCCTTCAGCTTCTGCGTACGGGCCTGCTTGTCGCGGACCTGGTAGGCTTCGCGGATCTTGCCTTCAGCAATCGCGGTGACGCGGGCGATCAGCTCTTCGTTCTTCGGTGCCGGCGCCCATTCGACTTCCGGCTTGCCGCCTTCTTCGACCAGCGCGTGGATCGCGTCGATGACGGCCTTCATCTGCTCGTGGCCGTAGACGACCGCGCCCAGCATGATTTCTTCCGACAGTTGCTGCGCTTCGGATTCGACCATCAGCACGGCGTGCTCGGTACCGGCGACGACCAGGTCCATCTGCGAGGTCTTGAGCTGGGTGGTGGTCGGGTTCAGGATGTACTGGCCGTTCGCGTAACCGACGCGGGCGGCGCCGATCGGGCCGTTGAACGGGATGCCGGCCACGCACAGGGCGGCCGAGGCACCGATCATCGACGGGATGTCCGGATCGATTTCCGGATTGACGGACAGGACGTGGATGATTACCTGGACTTCGTTCAGATAGCCTTCCGGGAACAGCGGACGGATCGGACGGTCGATCAGGCGCGACGTCAGCGTTTCCTTCTCCGACGGACGGCCTTCACGCTTGAAGAAGCCGCCGGGGATCTTGCCCGCGGCGTAGCTCTTCTCGATGTAGTCGACGGTCAGCGGGAAGAAATCCTGGCCTGGCTTGGCATCCTTCTTGGCCACGACGGTCGCAAGGACGACGGTGTCTTCGACCGACACGAGGACGGCGCCACTGGCTTGACGGGCGATTTCGCCGGTCTCGAGGGTGACGGTATGGTCGCCGTACTGGAAGGTTTTCGTAACTTTGTTAAACATGGGTAATCCCTTTCTATTTGCCGACAGATTTTCAGGCGCTGTCGTTCACCTCAACTACATTTTTTCCTCCGGGGTCGGAGCACGGTGTTCACGGTTGTGCTCTGACCCCGACTTACTTCAAAGAAAAACTCAACGACGGCCAAAACGAAAAATGCCCGCGACAGTGAAACTGACGCAGGCATTTCGAAGCTTGGGCCGTCTGGCGCAATGCTCGGGAACTGCTGATTACTTACGCAGGCCGAGTTTGGCGATCAGGTCGCGGTAACGGTTCAGATCCTTGGCCTTCAGGTAAGCCAGCAGACTCTTACGACGGTTGACCATCATGATCAGGCCACGACGGGAGTGGTGATCCTTCTGGTGTTCCTTGAAGTGGCCGTTCAGTTCGTTGATGCGGGCGGTCAGCAGTGCAACCTGGACTTCCGGCGAACCGGTGTCTTTGTCGCCGCGTGCGTTGTCCGCGATGATCGCGGCCTTGTTGATGTTTTCTACGGTCATGATGTTGCCTTTCACATGCGGTGCAAGAGTCGGAACCCAGCGCACCGTGAATTGATAAAAAACCTGGCCCGGAGGCCAAGACCGGGAAGTATATGGGAAAAGCGCGGGCGAGGCCAGTTTTTCCGCCGCTTCCGTTAAAATCGGGAGGTTGGCGATGCCACAATGGCATGCCCGCTGAACCGTAAATACATGAAAATCACTCTCATCCGCACCGCCGCCGTCCTGGGCATCGCCCTGTCCCTGTCCGCCTGCTCGACCTTCAACCGCACGCCGCCGGCCGGCACGCCGCTGGCCGACGTGACCGCGAAGCTGGGCAAGCCGGACGCCGTCTACCCCGATCCCGCCGGCGGCCAGGTGCTGGAATACCGCGGCCAGCCGATGGGCCAGTACAACCACATGGCACACATCGGCGCCGACGGCCGCCTCGTGGCGTACGAGCAGGCGCTCACCAGCGAGAACTTCGCCAAGGTGCAGCCGGCGCGCTGGACGAAGGACGACGTCCTGCGCACCTTCGGCCGCCCCGCCGAAGTCTCGCGCGACCGCGCGACGGGTGACGAAGTCTGGTCGTACCGCTACAAGCAGGACGGCATCTGGAACTCGTACAGGAACATCTATTTCAACGTCCGCGGCGAAGTACGGCGCACGGACGACACACCGGATCCGCTGCTCGACGACCGTTCGAAGGGCCTGTAACCCAGGAGATCGCGATGATGACCCCGCTCCGTTCGACCCTGTGCGCGACCGCCCTGGCGCTGGTCCTGTCAGGCTGCACGACGATATTGCGCCAGCCGCCGCCGATCGGGGCGCCGCTGACCGCCGTCACCGCGCAGCTCGGGCAGCCGAACGCCGTCTATCCGGATCCCGCCGGCGGCCAGGTACTCGAATACCGTGGCCAGCCGATGGGCCAGTTCCAGTACATGGCGCGCATCGGCCCGGACGGCCGCCTCGTCTCGTACGACCAGGTCCTCACGAGCGAGAACTTCGGCAAGGTCAAAGTCGACCGGTGGACCAAGGACGACATCCTGCGCAATTTCGGCCGTCCCGCCGAGGTGTCGCGGGTGTACGCGCACGACTACGAAGTCTGGTCGTACCGCTACAAGGAAGCGGGAGTGTGGAACTCGATGATGAACGTGCACTTCGATGCGCAGGGCGTCGTGCGCCAGATGCTCAACGGGCCCGACCCGCTGTACGACGACCGTTTCCGCCGCCGCTGATCCGCGCCGGCAGCGCAACAATGTGTGAGGATGTGGCGATCGGCGCTGGCTATACTGGGCCGACATGATCGCCACCGCACCCGCCCTGCTCCCGCCGCGCGACCGCCGCCACGTCGGCATCGCGGTCACCCTCGTCGTGCATGCCGTCCTGGTCCTGGGCTGGCAGATGACGCGCCATCCGCCCGCCGTCACGCCCGAACCGCCGCGCTCGACGATCCAGTGGATACGGCTGCCGGCGCCCGCCGCGCCCCAGCCGCGGCGCGAACAAGAGGAACAGGCGCCCGCGCGCCCGCAGGTGGCGCCGCGCGCAGGTGCGATCACCCTGCCCCGCGTGACCGTGCCGGCCGCACCCGCCGCCGCGCCGCCGCCGGCCGACACGCCCGCCGCCGCGAGCACGCCCGCGGCAGCGCCGGCGCCGTCCGCCGGCGCCGCCATGCTGGAACGCGCCCGGCGCGACGTCGGCGCCATCGACCGCGCGCTGCGCAAGGAAAACAATCCGTATATCGTCGCCCCGCCGGACAGCCCGCAGATCCGCCTGCGCAGGGGCATCCAGGCCGCGGCCGACATGGCGCCGAATGCGTGGTACCAGGCGCCGAAGGTGGCGGAACTCGTCAACAACACGGGCGACGGCGCACGCCGCGAGCGCGTGATCGCGGGCGGCGGCACCTATTGCATGACGGAGCGCGCGCCGACGACGAGCATCGACATGATCGAGAAGCACGGCAAGTGGAGGCAGACCAATTGCCCGGAGCACGAATCGACGCCCAGCTCGCAGGAATGGCGCACGGCGCGCGATTGAAGTGGCTCGTGCGCCACGCGCACGATTGGACCTGTCATCGGAATGTCATCGAAATCGGCGAGCCTGACGTCGCGCTCCCGAAGCGCACTTTCCGAAGCGGATCCACTTTCACGAGGTCACCCATGTTCCTGTTTTCCCAGTCCGTCACGCCCGCCGTTCGCTCGCACCTGGACGCACAGGTTGCGTTCCTCAACGACATGTCGAAATCGATGTCGCGTTCGATCCAGCATCTCATCGACGCCAACATCCAGTTGAGCCAGACCCTGCTCGAAGAAAGCAACATCGCCGGCCAGCAGCTGCTGACGACGAACCACCCGACCGACATCATCTCGGCCGCCGCGTCGCGCGCCCAGCCGGCCGCGGACAAGCTGCGCGCTTACCAGCAGCACCTGTCGCGCGTCGTCGCCGATTCCCAGGTCGACCTGGCCCGCGTGGCCGAGCAGCACGTGCAGGAGACGTCGCGCACCGCACGCACGCTGGCCGACGAGGTGGCGCGCGTCGCCTCCGAAGAAACGCAAAGCAGCCTGCGCACGCAGCAGGACACGCTGAAGAATTTCCGCGACCCGTTCCAGAACGGCAGCGTCCACCGCGGCAATCTGCAGAGCGCAGGCAACGGCGCGCATGACGACACGTTCCGCGGCAGCGTGCAGGCGGACGCGCACGTGGGCCAGCAGGGCAAGTCGGCGGCGAAAGCCGGCTGACCGGCCGTAGAAATGACAACGCCCCGCGAGGGGCGTTTTTTTCAGCGGCGCTCGCTCGGATCGAGCGTCTCTTCATCCGTCTGGATGATGCTGACGGGCTTGCCTTTCGCGAGCCGGTACAGGTACACGGCATAACCCGACAGGCCATACACGACGAACAGCGGCCACAACACCTTCGGCGGGTCGATCGCCAGCAGCGCCAGCGCGAGCGCGATCAGGAACACGACGATGAACGGCACCGACTTGCGGAAATTGACGTCCTTGAAGCTGTAGAACGGGACATTGGTCACCATCGTCAGGCCCGCGAACAGCGCGATGCCCCACGAGATCCAGTCGACCTTGCGCGCGCTGACGTTGATGTCCGGGTCCGTCATCATCATCACGAAGCCGACGACCAACGCAGCCGCGGCCGGGCTCGGCAAGCCCTGGAAAAAGCGCTTGTCGACGACCTCGATGTTCGTGTTGAAGCGGGCCAGGCGCAATGCGGCGCCGGCGCAGTACACGAACGCGGCGATCCAGCCCAGCTTGCCCAGGCCGCGCAGCGACCATTCGTAGATGACCAGGGCCGGCGCGGCGCCGAACGACACCATGTCCGACAGGCTGTCGTACTGCGCGCCGAACTCCGATTGCGTGTTCGTCAGGCGGGCGACGCGGCCGTCCAGGCTGTCCAGCACCATCGCGATGAACACGGCCCAGCAGGCGTGGTCGAAGCGCTGGTTCATCGCCATCACGATCGCGTAGAAGCCGCCGAACAGCGCGGCCGTCGTGAAGGCGTTCGGCAGCAGGTAGATGCCCCGGCGCGGGCGGGATGCGGCGGCATCCGTCTTGCGGACGCGGCTGAAGCGGGCGAAGCGGGGCGCCTTGATGGCGCCGGGTTTGCGGCGTCGGGGTAGTGTCGGCATAGGTTTCTTTTTCTCAACAATGCACCGAGGAGGCGCGGACCCCGCCATTATAGTGTCCGCGCACCTCTGTTAGCGAACGGCTACCGTCAGCGGAATTTCACCTTGCCGACCAGGCGCATCTGCAAGGTCGTCTCGCCCGGCTCGAAGCTCGGCTCGGGCATCTCGGCCATGTCCGCGCGCTTGGCCGACATGCGCATCATCTGCGGTGCCGCGGCCTCGGCCTGGCCGCCCGCGTAATTGCCGCTGCCTTCGAAATCGACCGTGTCGATGACGGCATCATTCACGTTGCGGCCCATCGCGCGCGCGATCGAGGCGATGCGCTCATTGAGGTTGCGGTACGTGGCGGCGATGCGCTCGTCGTCCAGGCGTTTCTGCAGCTCCGGGCTCAGGTGGTAGTCGATGCCGTTCAGGTTGACGACTTTCTGCGCGGCCGCGGCCGTCTTCGGCAGCGCCTGCAGGTTGCGCGTCTTCACTTCCAGGTACTGGCCCACGCGCCAGCCGATCGGGACGCGGCGCGCGGCGGGGTTCGCCAGCGGACGCGGGCCGTCCGGCACTTCCGGGTAGACGGGATAGGTGTAATAGCCGACCGTTTTGAGTTCCGCCTGAGGATCCTCGCGGCGCACGATGTCCGTGCCCTGCTTCATCTTCTGGTTGACGCGGGCGGTGGCCGCCGCGCGGTCCTTGTCCTGCTCCTCGACGGCGAAGGTGACGGTCGCCTCGTCGTTGGCATGCTTCACTTCGCCGAACGCGGGCACGATGACCAGGGTGCCGCTCGTGGCGGGCGCGGTCTGGGCTTGCGCGGACAGTGCGGCGCTCAGCGCGGTCAACAGGACGAGTTTTTTGATGGACATTGTTGTTCTCCTTGATTCTTCACGGCGTATTGCCGCGGCACGAGAACGATAACCGGTTTGACGCGAAAGTCGAGTTTATGTAATGGAAAGTTGCAAATGATTGCAAACGAAGGACACAAAAAAAATCGCCCCGGCAAGCGAGGCGATTTTCATTCAGCCGGGAATGCCGATCAGTTCTTCGACTGGTCGACCAGCTTGTTCTTGGCGATCCACGGCATCATCGCGCGCAGCTGTGCGCCGACCTGCTCGATCTGGTGCTCGGCGTTCAGGCGGCGACGCGAGATCAGGGTCGGGGCGCCGGCCTTGTTTTCCAGGATGAACGACTTGGCGTATTCGCCGGTCTGGATGTCCTTCAGGACAGCGCGCATCGCGTTCTTGGTGTCTTCGGTCACGACGCGCGGGCCGGTGACGTATTCGCCGTATTCCGCGTTGTTCGAGATCGAGTAGTTCATGTTGGCGATGCCGCCTTCGTAGATCAGGTCGACGATCAGCTTCAGCTCGTGCAGGCACTCGAAGTAAGCCATTTCCGGCGCGTAGCCGGCTTCCACCAGCGTCTCGAAGCCGGCCTTGATCAGCTCGACGGCACCGCCGCACAGCACGGCCTGCTCGCCGAACAGGTCGGTTTCGGTTTCTTCACGGAAGTTGGTTTCGATGATGCCGGCCTTGCCGCCACCGTTGGCCATTGCGTACGACAGGGCGATGTCGCGGGCTGCGCCGGACTTGTCCTGGTAGACGGCGACCAGGTGCGGCACGCCGCCACCCTGGCGATAGGTACCGCGCACGGTGTGGCCCGGGGCCTTCGGTGCGACCATGATCACGTCGAGGTCGGCGCGCGGCACGACCTGGCCGTAGTGCACGTTGAAGCCGTGCGCGAACGCCAGCACGGCGCCCTGCTTGATGTTCGGCTCGACGTTGTTCTTGTACACGTCGGCGATGTTTTCGTCCGGCAGCAGGATCATGACGACGTCGGCGGCTTTCACTGCCTCGTTGACTTCAGCGACCTTGATGCCGGCCTGTTCGACCTTGCCCCACGATGCGCCGCCGCGGCGCAGGCCGACGGTGACGTTGACGCCCGATTCCGTCAGGTTCTGGGCGTGTGCGTGGCCTTGCGAGCCGTAGCCGATGATGGCGACATTCTTGCCTTTGATGAGGGAGAGGTCGCAGTCTTTGTCGTAGAAAACTTTCATTTTTTAATCCTGTGCTTTTCGTGTTTCGTTATTTTGTTTGGTGGACACGAGGTCCACCGAATATATCGCCAGCGTCAAACCTTGAGGATGCGCTCGCCGCGGCCGATGCCGGAACCGCCCGTGCGGACGGTTTCGAGGATCGAGGCGCGGTCGATGGCGTCGATGAAGGCATCCAGCTTCGTCTTCGCGCCCGTCAGTTCGATCGTGTACGTTTTTTCCGTCACGTCGATGATGCGGCCGCGGAAGATGTCGGCGGTGCGCTTCATTTCTTCGCGTTCCTTGCCGACTGCCCTCACCTTGATCAGCATGAGCTCGCGCTCGATGTGCTGGCCTTCGGTCAGGTCGACCACCTTCACCACCTCGATGAGGCGGTTCAGGTGCTTGGTAATCTGCTCGATGATGTCGTCCGAACCCGTCGTCACGATGGTCATGCGCGACAGGGTAGCGTCTTCGGTCGGCGCCACGGTCAGCGTCTCGATGTTGTAGCCGCGTGCCGAGAACAGGCCCACCACGCGCGACAGCGCGCCGGCTTCGTTTTCCAGCAGGACGGAGATGATGTGTCGCATTACAGGTCCTCCGATCCGAGCAGCATTTCCGACAGGCCCTTACCCGTCTTGACCATCGGCCAGACGTTTTCGCTGCGGTCGGTAATGAAGTTCATGAACACCAGGCGGTCCTTCATGGCGAACGCTTCGCGCAGCGCGCCGTCGACGTCGCCCGGCTTCTCGATGCGCATGCCGACGTGGCCATAGGCCTCGGCCAGCTTCTCGAAGTCCGGCAGGGAATCCATGTACGACTCGGAATAACGCGAGCCGTAGTCGAGTTCCTGCCACTGGCGCACCATGCCCAGGAAGCGGTTGTTCAGGAGGATGATCTTCGGCGTCAGGTGATACTGCTTGCAGGTCGCGAGTTCCTGGATGTTCATCTGGATCGAACCCTCGCCCGTGATGCAGGCCACGGTCGCACCCGGATTCGCCATCTGCACGCCCATCGCGTACGGCAGGCCCACGCCCATCGTGCCCAGGCCACCGGAATTGATCCAGCGGCGCGGCTTGTCGAACGGGTAGTATTGCGCGGCCCACATCTGGTGCTGGCCCACGTCCGACGTGATGAACGCGTCGCCGCCGGTGACTTCCCACACTTTCTCGACGACGGACTGCGGCTTGATCAGCTCATCCGAGGTCGCATAGCGCAGGCACTCGCGGCCGCGCCAGTCCTCGATCTGCTGCCACCACTTCTGCACGGCCGGGTTCGGACGCTGCTCGGCGGCATCCAGCTGCGACAGCAGTTCGACCAGCACGTCCTTGACGTTGCCGACGATCGGGATGTCCACTTTCACGCGCTTCGAGATCGACGACGGGTCGATGTCGATGTGGATGATCTTGCGCGGGTTCGACGCGAAGTGCTTCGGGTTGCCGATCACGCGGTCGTCGAAGCGGGCGCCGATGGCGATCAGGACGTCGCAGTGCTGCATCGCCATGTTCGCTTCGTAGGTGCCGTGCATGCCCGGCATGCCGACGAATTTCCTGTCGGTGGCGCGGTAGGCGCCCAGGCCCATCAGCGTGTTCGTGACCGGGAAGCCGAGCTTGTCGACCAGCTTGTTCAGTTCGTTCGACGCATTGGCGAGAATGACGCCGCCGCCCGTGTAGATCATCGGACGCTCGGCCGCCAGCAGCAGCTGCACCGCCTTGCGGATCTGGCCGGCGTGGCCCTTGTCGACGGGGCGGTAGGAACGCATCTCGACCTCTTTCGGGTACGAGTACGTCGCCTTCTGCATGCTCACGTCCTTCGGGATATCGACGAGGACCGGGCCCGGACGGCCGGTGCGTGCGATATAGAAGGCTTTCTTGATGGTATCGGCAAGGTCTTTGACGTCCTTGACGAGGAAATTGTGTTTCACCACCGGGCGCGTGATGCCCACGGTGTCGCATTCCTGGAATGCGTCCTGGCCGATCGCATTGGTCGGAACCTGGCCGGAAATCACGACCATCGGAATCGAATCCATGTATGCGGTGGAGAGGCCGGTGACGGCATTGGTGACGCCCGGACCGGACGTGACCAGGCATACGCCCACTTCGTTCGAGCTGCGCGAATACGCGTCGGCCGCGTGCACGGCTGCCTGCTCGTGGCGTACCAGGATGTGCTGGAATTTGTCCTGCTTGAAGATGGCGTCGTAGATGTAGAGAACCGCACCGCCGGGGTAACCGAAGACGTGTTTCACGCCCTCTTCCGCCAGGCAACGGACTACGATCTCAGCGCCCGTGATGGGAGCTGCTGCGTCGTTACTCATGATACGTTCCTTTCAAAACCCATAGGGAGATTGATCGGATGCTCGTCCCTGACGAGATACGTGTCACGCAACAGTGCTCATGCTTCCCTTCTCTCTGCGGTCACGTCGATCTTTCAGGATGCCGTAGGATCCTTACGAACCGGCGCTGGACGCAACTCGTTCAGCTTGAGTTACTGTAGCGGAATGCGAATCTCTCGCGCTTGTGGCACGGGTTGGAGCAAACTGCCTACATTGTGAAAGCGCGTCATGCCGAGGTTGACTTTGTGTGACAAGCTGGCTTGACAATAAGCTTCGGGGGTGCAAAGCGTTCCATACCTTACTGCGTTGCACCATTCTGGTCAAGATAAATAATGATTTTTTCAAGCGCGCTTTCACACAATATTGTCCGGCAGCCACGCGCGGGCCATGGGACGTGCTTCCAGCCGAGCCATCCACGCGGCGATGGCGGGATAGTCGGGACGCTCGTCCATCGGCGTCTTGCGCCAGCGGTGCGTGGACAGGCCCAGCACGACGTCGGCCAGCGAGAACGCCCCGCCCGCCACGTAGTCGCCCGCCGTTTCCAGGTGCCGCTCGAGCAGGCCCATCTGGCGGTTCCAGCCGGCGATGCCGGCGGCGATCTGCACCGGATCCTGGTGCGCGGGGCTGCCCCGCACCAGGCCCATGAACGCGTAGCGCCACGCATTGTTCAATTCCGTCGCCTGCCAGTCCATCCACTGCTCCACCTTCGCGCGGGCCAGCGCCTCGGCCGGCAGCAGGCGGCCATCGCCATGGCGCGTGGCCAGGTAGCGGCAGATCGTGTTCGACTCCCACAGCACGACGTCGCCATCGACCAGCACCGGCACCATCGCGTTCGGATTCAGCGCGAGGAATTCCGGTTCCTGCGTGGAGCGGAAGCCGCTGCCCCAGTCTTCGCGCTCGAACGCGATGCCGAGTTCGCTGGCGGTCCACAAGACCTTGCGGACGTTGATCGAGCTTGCCTTGCCGAGGATGCGCATCATCTGATTGTCTCCGTCACGATGTCGATTCAGCCATTTTAAAAGCAGAATGGCAACTTTGCTTGCAGGCACCCCGGGAAACTACGTACACGCCAGCCTGCCGGTTTCGGGTGCGGTCATCCATAATTTTTGCTAGCATTCGACAGTTTTCCGAAAAGCCACAGGCAACGTACCTGTGGCGCCCACCACTTATCGCATGGCCACTGATAAAGAACTCAACGACTTCCTCGAGAGTGTCGAGCGGCGCGCCTTCAAGCAGGCGGCGTACGCGGTCCGCAAGGACGAGGCAGCGCTCGACATCGTTCAGGACGCCATGATCAAGCTCGCGGAGAAATACGGCGACAAGCCCCTGGCCGAATTGCCGATGCTTTTCCAGCGCATCCTGCAGAACACCATCCTCGATTACTTCCGCCGCGAAAAGGTCAGGAATACCTGGGTCAGCCTCTTCGGAGGCCTCGGCCGCCGGGACGACGACGACGAGGATTTTGATATACTGGCATCTTATGAGGCCGAAGAAGGAACGTCCGCCGCGGAGTCGAGCGCGGATCAGGTCGAACGTGCGGAAACCCTGCGCCTGATCGAGGAAGAGATACAAAAACTCCCGGCGCGTCAACGGGAAGCGTTCCTCATGCGTTACTGGCAGGACATGGATGTGGCCGAGACGGCCCAAGCGATGGGATGCTCCGAGGGCAGTGTAAAAACACATTGTTCTCGCGCTACGCATTCCCTGCAAAAAGCCCTGGAGGCCAAGGGAATTAAATTATGAACACCGACGACATCAACCTGGCGTACAAGATCCGCCACGCCCTGAACGAGAACCTCGACAACCTGCCGGCCTCGACGACCGACCGCCTCGCCGCCGCCCGCGCGGCCGCGCTCGCGCGAAAAAAAGCACATGCTGCCGATGCGCCAGCCCGTGCGAAGCAGCAGCGTGCGTCGTTCGACCTGGGCGCGCTGTTCTCGATGCAGTGGGTGGCACGTGCCGCCGTCGTCGCGCCGCTGCTGCTGATGGCGGCCGGCATGGTCGGCGTGTACCAGTACGAACGCGAGCAGCGTGCGGCCGAGCTGGCCGAGCTGGATGCGGCCGTGCTGTCCGACGACCTGCCCCTGACCGCCTACACCGACCACGGCTTCAACGCTTACCTGGCGCAACAGCAGCAAGCACAGCAACAGCCGCAGCGAGCCCAGTAAAGGATGACGGCTAACAAGCTCAAGATTGCCGGCGCCGCCGCCGCCGTCGTGCTCGTTGGCGCGGCCGCACTGACCCTCCATCAGCAAGGCGGCTTCCTTCCGGCATCGGGCCCGGCCACGCGTGACGCGGCGGCCGACGCTGCGCCTGCCCAGCCCGCCAAACCGGCCACCGGCAGCCACAAAGGCGGCGACAAGTCCCTGTGGCGCAGCCTGACGCCGGCCCAGCAGGTGGCCCTACAGCCGCTGCAGGCCGAATGGGACCAGATGGATAGCGTGCGCAAGCAGAAGTGGCTGCAGCTCGCGAACCGCTTCGCCACGCTGAAACCGGAAGAGCAGCAGCGCGTGCACGAACGCATGCGCGCATGGGCCAAGCTGACGCCCGAGCAGCGCGAGCTGGCGCGCGAAACCTATACGCGCACCCGCAAGATCGCCCCCGAGCAAAAGAACGCCACGTGGGAAAGCTACCTGCAACTGCCGGAAGAACAGAAAAAGAAACTGGCCGCCTCGGCCACGGCCCGCAAGACGCCCCGCGTCGTGCCGTCCCAGGCCAACGGCAAGGTCGTCGCACCGCTGGGCCAGGGCGCGACGTCGTGCCCGGCCGGCATGATCAAGAACACCGTCTCGGCCGCCCCGCCGTGCGTGACGCCGCCGCCGCCCCCGGCGCCCGTGCAGCCCGCACCGGTGCAGCCGCCCGCCAATCCCCAGCCCGCACCGGAGCCGGAAAAGCAGGTCCCGGCCAACTGGGGCATCACGCCGAACAACGCCTAGACAGGATCGCCATGCACGACACCCCCAGCATGACTCCGACCATAAAGCGCCGCCTGACCGCGATGGTCTACGAGACCTTCCTGTTGCTGGCGGTGGAGATGCTGGCGGTGGCGCTGTTCCTCATCGTCACGCGCAACAATCACGCGCCCGTGTTCCAGTACGCGATGAAGGTCTGGCTGTTCGTCGTCACCGGCGCGTATTTCACCTGGGGCTGGACCAACAGCGGCCACACCCTCGCGATGAAGACGTGGCGCATGCAGGTCGTCACCACCGGCGGCGCGCGCCTGCCGTTGCGCATCGCCATCGTGCGCTACCTGCTGGCCTGGGGCTGGTTCCTGCCCGCCCTCCTCGCCTGCACGGCACTGGGCCTGAAGGACAAGGCCCAGATCGGCGCGGCCGTCGCCGTCGGCGTGCTGGCGTGGGGTCTCACGGCCTTCCTCGACCGCGACCGCCAGTTCCTGCACGACCGCCTGGCCGGCACCCGCCTGGTGCAGCTGCCGAAGCAGGTGAAGACCGCCGCCCCCGTCGAAGCGGCGTAATCACTGCTGCGCCAGCAGCTTGCGGATCGTCGCCTCGGTCTGCGCATAATCGCCTTCGCCGAAGTGCGTGTAAACCACTTCGCCCTTCTTGTCGACGAGGTAGAACGCCGGCCAGAACTGGTTGTTGTACGCGCTCCAGGTGGCATACCGGTTGTCCTGCGCGACCGGGAACGTAATCCCGTTGCGCTGCACGGCCGTCTTGAGGTTGTTCAGGTTGCGCTCGAAACCGTATTCCGGCGTGTGCACGCCGACGACGACCAGTCCCTGGTCCTTGTACTTCTGGTGCCAGCCTTTCACGTACGGCAGCACGTGCTGGCAGTTGATGCAGTCGTAGGTCCAGAAATCCACGAGCATCACCTTGCCGCGCAGCTGCTGCATGCTCAAAGGCGCGCTGTTGATCCAGTTGTCGATGCCGGCGAATTCCGGTGCGGGTGCTGCATGTGCGCCGCCAGCGATGAAAGCGGCAGCGAGGACGAGCGAACGGATTTTCATGGTGAACTCCTTACAGGGTTGGGAAGATGGACGGGACGTGGGCGGCGATCTGTGTGTCGACCTGGAACCAGATCGCGGCCGCGCTGGCCAGCACGAGCACGCCGAACGCGCGCTGCAGGGCCACCGCATGGCGGGCCACGCCGCGCACCCGCTGGACGATGGCCTGGCCGCCGTGGATCAGCGCCAGCATCGGCAGCGCGGCACCGAGCGCATACAGGCCGACGAGCCGCACGGCCTTGCCGGGATCGTGCGCCTGCACGACGAGGGCGAGGATCGAGGCGAGGACGGGACCGGCGCACGGCGTCCACACGGCGCCCAATGACAGGCCCAGCACGAACGCGCCGCTCTGCTTCGGGACGGCGCCGGTGCCGCGCAGCTTCGCCCACAGCGGGCGGACGGCGTCGACGAGCAGGTCCCACGGCCGCGACCAGATGCGCAGCAGGCCCGATACACCCAGCAGCACGATCGCGATATTCCGCAGCGTCTCCTGCGCCAGCTGCGCCGCGCTCGACACGGCGCCCAGCGCCAGCGCGAACGCGGAAAACGACAGTACGAAGCCGGCCACGATCAAGAGCGGACGGCGGCGGCTCGACTGTTCCACGGTCGCGCCGAGCAGAAACGGCAGCACGGGCAGCACGCACGGCGACGCCACCGTGGCCAGGCCGGCCAGCAGGGCAAGCGGGGATTCGATCGGGTTGGTCATGGGAGCCTCCTTGTTGTGTGAGACGCCATTGGACGCCCGCGGTGTGTACGCGATGTGTCCGCAACCTCCCATTTTTGTCAGGCCATGTGTCCTGTCCGGCCCCCGACACATTCGGACATAATGACGCCGCGACGTCGCGCTACAGTAGCCCTGCAACCAACGAAGGAGAACCCATGAACGAGTCCGATCACGTCCTGGTCGTCGACGACGACCGCGGCATCCGCGAACTGGTCGGCGCCTATCTGGAAAAGCAGGGGCTGCGCGTCACCCTGGCCGCCAACGGCCGCGAGATGAGAAACGCGCTGATGCAGGCGACGCCCGACCTGATCCTGCTCGACATCATGATGCCCGGCGAGGACGGCCTCACCTTGTGCCGCGAACTGCGCGCGGGGAAGCACCGCGCGGTCCCGATCGTGATGCTGACGGCGCGCGACGACGAGACGGACCGCGTCGTCGGCCTGGAACTCGGTGCCGACGACTACGTGCCGAAGCCGTTCGCCGTGCGCGAACTGCTGGCCCGCATCCGCGCCGTGCTGCGCCGCACGCGCATGCTGCCGCCGAACCTGCAGGTGACGGAGGCCGCGAAACTGATCGCGTTCGGCGACTGGCGCCTCGACACGGTCGGCCGCCATTTGCTCGATGCGGACGGCGTCGAAGTCGCGATGAGCGGTGCGGAATACCGCCTGCTGCGCGTATTCCTCGACCACCCGCAGCGCGTGCTGTCGCGCGACCAGCTGATGGGCCTCACGCACGGCAACGACGCGGAATTCTTCGACCGCTCGATCGACCTGCTCGTGAGCCGCCTGCGCCAGCGCCTGGGCGACGGCGCGCGCGAACCCCGCTACATCAAGACCCTGCGCAACGAGGGCTATGTGTTCTCGGCCGAGGTGACGATCCTGGAAGGCCGGACATGAAACCGCGGTCGGCCATCCCTTGGCCACGGAGCCTGTACGCACGCCTCGCATTGATCCTGTTCGCTGGCCTCGCAGTCGCGCAGGGCCTGTCCGTCGCGCTCACGTTCACGGAACGCGACCAGGCGACGACGAACCTGATGATGGGGTATGTGGAACGCGAAGTCGCGAGCTCCGTCGCCCTGCTCGACCTGCTGCCGGCGGCCGAGCGCCCGGCCTGGCTGCCGCGCCTCGCGCGGCGCAGCTACCGCTTCATCCTCGGGCCGGGCGAAACGGTGGGCGCGATGCCGGACGAGAAGCTGTCGGCGCAGATCGCGCACTCGATCGAACAGGGCATCGGCCGCAGCTATCCGCTGTCCGTGAACGGCCTCGGGAACGAGGGCCGCATGCAGGTGCACCTGCGCCTGTCGGACGGTGCGCCGCTGACCATCGACGTGCTGCCGATGCGCGGCGTGCCGCTGTCGCCATGGCTGCCGTACATGCTCGCGGCGCAGCTGGCGATCCTCGCCGCGTGCTGCTGGTTCGCGGTGCGCCAGGCCGTGCGTCCGCTGCGCGTGCTGGCCGAGGCGGCCGATGCGCTCGGGCCGGACCTGCGCCCCGTCGAGCTGCCGGAACGCGGCCCGTCGGAAGTGTTGCGCTCGGCGCGCGCGTTCAACGCCATGCAAAAGCGCATCGCCGCGTACGTCGACGAGCGCGTGCGCATCCTGGCCGCCATCTCGCACGACCTGCAGACGCCGATCACGCGCATGCGCCTGCGCGTGGACATGATGGACGACGAAGCCCAGCAGCCGCGCCTGCGTGCCGACCTGGAAGAGCTGCAAGGCCTCGTCAAGGACGGCATCGGCTACGCGCGCGCGATGCACGGCGAACGCGAGCCGGCGCGCGCCATCGACCTCGACGCCCAGCTCGACAGCCTCGTGCTGGATTACCGCGACGCGGGCAGCGCCGTGAACCTCGAAGGCCGCATCGGTGCACCGGTGCACACGCGTCCGAAAGCGCTGCGGCGGATCATCGGCAACCTCGTCGACAACGCGTTGCGCTACGGCGGCGGGGCCGACATCGTCGTCGGGCGCGACAGCCAGGGCGCAGTCCTCATCCGCGTGCTGGACAACGGTCCCGGCATCCCCGCCGGGCAGCTGGAAGCCGTGTTCGAGCCGTTCTTCCGGCTGGAGGCATCGCGCAACCGCGACACGGGCGGCACCGGGCTCGGCCTGGCGATCGCGCGCCAGCTCGCGGGGAGTCTCGGCGGGACGCTCACCTTGCACAACCGGCCGGAGGGCGGGCTGGAGGCGCGGCTGACCCTGCCGTGACCTGCACGATTGGCGGATTTCAAGTACGATAATCGTTATCGCGATAATTTTCTAGATAATCATGCCTGACGATAAAGACGCCCGCGCCCAAGCTGCCCGCATGGCGGACTTCATGTGCTTTGCCATCTACTCGACCAATCTGGCTTACTCGCGCGTGTACAAGCCCGTGCTGGACGCGCTGGGCCTCACCTATCCGCAATACCTGGCGATCATCGCGCTATGGGAACAGGACCGGCAGACGGTCAAGGCCTTGAGCGAAAAGCTGTTCCTCGAACCGAGCACGGTAACGCCGATGCTCAAGCGGCTGGAAGCGATGGGCTATGTGCGCCGCGAGCGCGACAAGGAAGACGAGCGCAACGTCCGCATCTCGCTCACGGACGCGGGCCGCGCGCTGCGCGAGAAGGGACTTGGATTCGGCAAGCAGACGGTCGCCGCGTCCGGCCTCGGTCCGGAAGAATTCCCGCAGCTGCAGAAGGCCATCGTGCAATTGCGCGACAACCTGATCGACGCGGCGGGCAGGACGGACAGCTGACGCTCAGACTTCCGCGACGGGCGCCGCGCGCGCTTTCAGTGCGGCGATGACGAAATCGACCGTCGCACCGAGCTGCGCGGCGTCGGCGCCTGCCTTCGCGCTGATGCGCATGCCGCGGACGGCCGTGTGGATGAAGTGCGCGGCCGCCGCCGGATCGAGCCCGGCCGCCAGTTCGCCCGCCTGGCGCGCGCGCGTCAGCACCTCCGCGAAGATGTCTTCCGTCACCCGCTGCGAGCGCTCGACGAGCGCCTGCACGTCGGCGTCGGCCTGCCCGAATTCGGCGATGGCATTGACGCTGAGGCAGCCGCGCGCGCGCAGGGCCGCATCCGCGCCGGCGATCTCGCGCAGGAACGCTTCCAATGCGCCCAACGGCGACCGCCCCGCCGCAAGACGGTGCTTCAGCGCCGCGCCACCCGTGTCCGTGTAATGCGTGAGCGCGGCCAGATAGAGCTGCTTCTTGTCGCCGAACGTGTCGTACATGCTCTGGCGGCCGATGCCCATCGCGCGCACCAGGTCGTCCGTGGACGTCGCCTCGTACCCCTGCTCCCAGAACACCCGCACCGCCGCATCGAGCGCTGCGGCCGGATCGAATACCTTCGTTCTCGCCATGTTTTTTAATCTTGACTAGTCAGTCCAGAATGGAAGTATAATCGATTCTCCATTTTGGACCAATCAGTCAAGAAAGGATCGCCATGACCTCCCTCACCGGCAAGATCGCATTCGTCACGGGCGGCTCGCGCGGCATCGGCGCCGCCATCGTCCGCCGCCTCGCGGCCAACGGCGCCACCGTCGCGTTCACCTACGTCAGCGCGC
The DNA here is from genome assembly GCF_059491305.1 of Massilia sp. Masssp94. Classification (NCBI taxonomy): domain Bacteria; kingdom Pseudomonadati; phylum Pseudomonadota; class Betaproteobacteria; order Burkholderiales; family Oxalobacteraceae; genus Massilia; species Massilia sp. Masssp94. The sequence continues at coordinate 4,912,147 of NZ_CP168501.1, read as the reverse complement.
ACGACCGCGCATTGGAACTGGCAGCAAGCATCGACGCCGCCGGCGGCCACGCCCTGCCCCTGCGCGCGGACAGCGCCGACGCACAGGCGCTGCGGCAGGCCATCGCGGGCGTCGCGGCACAGTTCGGCCGCATCGACATCCTCGTCAACAGCGCGGGCATCCTCATCCACAAGGACCTCGCCGAGACCACGCTGGAAGACTACGACCGCATCGCCGCCGTCAACGTGCGCGCCCTGTTCGTCGCCACGCAGGCGGCCGCGCCGCATATGCGGGATGGCGGCCGCATCGTCAACATCGGCAGCATGGTGGCGGACCGCGCGGGCAGCCCGGGCGTGGCGTTGTACGCGATGAGCAAGGCGGCCGTGGCCGGCCTCACGCGCGGGCTCGCGCGCGACCTCGGTCCGCGCGGCATCACCGTGAACAATGTGCAGCCGGGGCCGACGGAGACGGAGATCGTCACGGACGAATCCGTGCGCGCCTACCTGCGCGCGCAGATCCCGGTGGGGAGGATGGGGCAGGATGCCGAGATCGCGGGGCTGGTGGCTTACCTCGTCGGGAACGAGGCGGGGTATGTCAACGGGGCGTCGTTGACGATCGATGGCGGATTCGTCGCCTGAACGGCTTACCTGCCGTAGCCGCTGGCCTTGAGGATCGCGCCGGGATCGCGCAATTCGATGAGTTCACGGATCGCGGCGCGCTTGTCGGACGCGCGCGCCACGTATGCTTCGGCGATGCGCATGCCGACCCAGTAGCCGGCTTCGCACGGCCAGCCCTCGGGCGCGGAACCGCAGTTCGCGAACCAGCGGCGGAAGTGGGGACTCGCGACCAGCCTGTTGACATCGCCACCGCCCCGGATCGCTTCGCGGTCGCGCTGGAATTCCTGCCACAGCCAGGCTTCCTGCGGACGTGCCCAGGCGTCGCGGTCCTGATGGGGAATCGCGCCCGTGACGAGCGTCGCGAGATAGTCGGCGACGCCCTCCGTCAAGGCCTGGCCCAGAAGGAAATCGGCCAGTTTCGCCGGTGTGTCGCCGTCCTGCCAGGTGTGGACCGTTTCGTGCGCAAAGAAGCCGCGCATCGCGGTGCGGAACTGCTCGGGCGTCGTCCCGGGCGCACAGATTACTTCGAGGCCGAGCACCTGCCTGTCGCCGCTGGCCGTGCCGCCCGACGTGCGGGCGCCGAAGACGACGTCGATGGCGGGCAGCGGGCGTTCCGGCACCAGGCCCGCAAACGCGAGATAGATCGCGCGCAGGTCGCTGCGCAGGGCCGGCAGCTGCGGCAGGCATTCGCGGATCGCGTAGCGGTAGCTGTCGGGATGCGCGGCGACCGTCTTTGCCAGGCGCTGCGCGTCGATGATCCGCGGCGCCGGCGTGAAGACCTTGACGCCGGGCCCAGCCCCATCCAGATAACCGCGCTGCAACGCATCGGCCGTCGGCACGGCGCCATCCTGCATGAGACTCGCGAAACGCAGCGCGTCGCGCGCGTCGATGTCGACCGTCAGCGGATCGACGCCCGCGGCCAGGACGACGCCCGTCCATAGCGACAGCACGGGCAGAAGCAGCTTACCGAACTTCATCCATTGATCCTCTCTGTAGCGCCAGGCGCGCGCGACGCAGTGTACAGGAGGGGTTGCCTTTCCGGCAAGTCAGAACCGTTCGGCCTCGTGCAGATACCGCCAGCGCCCAACCGGCAGCTGGCCCAGCGCCACGCGCCCGATGCGCAGCCGGCGCAGCGACTTGACGGTCAAGCCGACCTCGGCGCACATCGCTTCGACCTGCCCGGGCCGAACGTCCTTGCCGGCCAGGCGCAGCCGCGCCTCGCTTTGCCAGCTCGCCTTCAGCGGCACGGTCGCCCGGCCCTGCACGCGCATGCTCGCGTTCAGCCGGGCGAGACCATCGTCGGCGATGGCGCCCGTCACTTCGGCCACATACTCCTGTTCGACGCGCGCGCCGTCCTCGACCAGCTTGCGCGTCACGCGCCAATCCTGGCTCAACACGAGCAGGCCGCTCGCTTCCGGTTCCAGCGGCGTGACGATCGTCAGCCGCGACAGATGCCGGCGCAGATAACGCAAACCCGGTGCGTTGGGCATTGCGGCCAGCGTCTCGGGCGCGATCAGCGCGAGAGCCCCGGCCGCATCGACGCCGGCCGGCTTGTGCAGCAGGATCGTCACCGGCGCCGGTTCGACGGGTTCGGCGCCCGGCAGCAGCGCCACCGTCTGCGCCGAGGTAACGCGCGTCGCGGGATCTTCGACGACGTCCCCGTCGACCGTCACCCAGCCGCCTGCGATATAACGTTCGGCTTCGCCGCGCGAGCACGGCACCGTTTCGGCCACGCGCTTGGCGAGGCGGATTCCTTCGTCACTCATTGTGCTTTCCAGTCGCGGAAGAACGCTTCGAACGCGGCGATGGTCGTCTTCACATCCACGGCCGTCACGTCCAGGTGCGTCACGAGGCGCGTATGCGGGCCGATCGAGGCGCGGATGCCCTGGCGGCTCAACGCCTCTGCCAGCTGCGCGCACGCGGCTTGTGGGATCTCGACGTAGAAAATGTTCGTCTGCGGCGCCGTCACCGTGAGCTGCTCGATGCGCGCGAGGCCGGCGGACAGGTCGGCCGCATGTTGATGGTCCTCGGCGAGGCGCTCGACATTGTGCTCCAGCGCGTAATGCGCCGCGGCCGCGATGACGCCGGCCTGGCGCATGCCGCCGCCCAGCATCTTGCGCCAGCGCTTGCCCTGCTCGATGAACGCCCTGGGTCCGAGCAGCACGGAGCCGACCGGCGCGCCGAGACCCTTCGACAGGCACACGGACACGGTGTCGAAACCGGCCGCCGCCTCCCGCAGCGAGATGCCCTGCTTGACTGCGGCGTTGCAGACGCGGGCGCCGTCCAGGTGCGTGACCAGGCCCTTCGCATGCGCGAGATCCGTCGCCGCCTTCACGTAGTCGCGCGGCAGCACGCGGCCTCCGATCGTGTTTTCCAGCGCCAGCACGCGGGTGCGCGCGAAGTGCATGTCGTCCGGCTTGATGTACGCGGCGATGTCGGAGATTGCGATCGAACCGTCCGGCTGGTTGGCGATCGGCTGCGGCTGGATCGAACCCAGCACCGCGGCGCCGCCGCCTTCGTACTTGTACGTGTGGGCTTCCTGGCCGACGAGGTATTCGTCGCCGCGGCCGCAATGCGTCATCAGCGCGATGAGGTTCGTTTGCGTGCCGCTCGGCGCGAACAGGCCGGCTTCGAAACCGAACAGTTCGGCCGCGAAGTCCTGCAGGCGGTTGACGGTGGGGTCGTCGGCGTAGACGTCGTCGCCGACGGCCGCATCGGCCATCGCGGCGCGCATCGCGGCGGACGGTTGGGTGACGGTGTCGCTGCGCAGGTCGATCCAGCGGTCGTGGTGGTCGCTCATGTCGTTGGCTCGCTTGTCGTTGACTCGCTTGTCGTTGGTCCGGTATAGAAACGCGAAGAGAGTTCCTCGAGGCCGACTTCGGCCAGCACCTGCTGCAGGCGCTCGGCCGGCCGGCGGCGCGGCAGGTTTTTATAGGTGGCGACGATCAGCTCGTTCTTCATCGAGTGTTCCCAGCCCACCAGTTCCGTGACGGTGACCTGGTAGCCGTGCGCCTCCAGCTGCAGGCAGCGCAGCACGTTCGTGATCTGGCTGCCGAATTCGCGCGTGTGGATCGGGTGGCGCCAGATTTCCGTCAGCGCGCTGCGGCCCAGGTCCTTGCCTTTATTCTTGCGCAGCACGGATGCGACTTCGGCCTGGCAGCACGGCACCAGCACGATGTGCTTCGCGTGCTTCTTCAGTGCGAAATCGATGGCGTCGTCCGTCGCCGTGTTGCAGGCGTGGAGCGCCGTCACCACGTCGATCGTGGCCGGCAGCTTGTCGGACCCGGTGGACTCCGCGACGGACAGGTTCAGGAACGACATGCCCGGGAAGCCCAGGCGCGCCGCCAGCTCGGTCGACTTCTGCACGAGTTCCTCGCGCGTCTCGATGCCGTAGATATGGCCGCCGTTCTCCCTGCCCTTGAAGAACAGGTCGTACAGGATGAAGCCGAGGTAGGACTTGCCGGCGCCGTGGTCGACCACGGTCGCACTTTCCCCGACATCCTTCAGCAAGGGCTCGATGAACTGGACGAGGTGGTAGACCTGCTTCAGTTTGCGGCGGCTGTCCTGGTTCAGCTTGCCGTCGCGCGTGAGGATATGCAGTTCCTTCAGCAGTTCGATCGACTGCCCCGGCTTGATTTCCGGGGCTTGTTGGTAAATCGTGGGGGCTTCTTTTTTAGCGGGCTTCATCTATCCAGGCTGCCTGTATGGCTTCCAATACGCGCTCGCCGCCGCGCGTGCGGTCGTCGTCGAAGCCGTCCAGCGCGACGACCCAGTTATGCAGGTCGACGAAGCGCACGGTGGCCGGATCGACGTCCGGGTGCTGTTCGTACAAGGCCTCGGCGATGGCCGTGACATCGGTCCACTTCATGTGTCCCCCGTCGTGATCAGTGGTTCTCGGCTGCGTGGTTGATCGTGTACTTCGGGATCTCGACGACGAGGTCTTCGTCGGCGATGATGGCCTGGCAGGACAGGCGCGAGTTCGGCTCGAGGCCCCAGGCCTTGTCGAGCATGTCCTCTTCCTTTTCCTCCTGCTCGTTCAGCGAATCGAAGCCTTCGCGCACGATCACGTGGCACGTGGTGCATGCGCACACGCGGTCGCAGGCGTGTTCGATCTCGATGTCGTGCTCGAGCAGCGTGTCGCAGATCGACTTGCCGCTCTGGCCTTCGAGCACGGCGCCTTCGGGGCAGAAGACGGGATGGGGGAGGATGACGATTTGTGGCACTTCTTGACCTCTTGTGTTTGTTTGTTCTGGGGTGCCGATCTCGGTCCGCACCCCTAAAACCGTCATCCCCGCGCAGGCGGGGATCCAAGTTGAGTTTCCGAAGTCGGTGCACCCGCGATACCGCACACGTTGCGATTCCTGATGCTCAGCTTGGGTTCCCGCCTCCGCGGGAACGACGTTGTTTTACCGTTCGAGTTTAAACCTGATCGAGCGCTTTTCCTGCCAACACCTTGCGCACGCTCTTGTCCATGCGCCGCGCGGCGAATTCCTCGGTGCCGCGCGCCAGCGCCTGCACCGCGTCGTGCAGTACGTTCTGACGCGAGTCCGCGTCGATGGACGTATCGTTCGAGCGCGCCGCCGCGTCGCGCACGCCCTGCATCAGTTGCGCGATCGTGTCCTGCTCTTCGGCGTTCAGCAGTTCGACGTCGGTGTCGAGCGCGGATTGCGTGGCCAGCAGGATGCGCTCGGCCTCGACCTGTTCCTCGCGCAGCGCGCGCGCGACCATGTCCACTTGCGCCGAGTTGTACGAATCCTGCAGCATGCGCGCGACCTCGTCGTCGCCGAGGCCGTACGACGGCTTCACGGTGATCGACGCTTCCACGCCGGAGCGCATCTCGCGCGCCGCCACGGACAGCAACCCGTCCGCATCGACCTGGTACGTGACGCGGATGCGCGCCGCGCCGGCCGCCATCGGCGGGATGCCGCGCAGTTCGAAGCGCGCCAGCGAACGGCAGTCGGACACGAGCTCGCGCTCGCCCTGCACCACGTGCACGGCCAGGGCCGTCTGGCCATCCTTGAACGTCGTGAATTCCTGCGCACGGGCGCACGGGATCGTGGAGTTGCGCGGGATGATCTTCTCGACCAGGCCGCCCATCGTCTCGATGCCCAGCGACAGCGGGATCACGTCCAGCAGCAGCCAGTCGTCGCCGGCCGCGCGGTTGCCCGCGAGGAGGTTCGCCTGGATGGCGGCGCCCAGCGCGACGACCTTGTCCGGGTCGATGTTCGCGTGCGGGATCGTTTTAAAGAAGTCGCCGACGGCGCGGCGGATGTGCGGCATGCGCGTGGCGCCGCCGACGAGCACGACGCCATCGACGTCTTCCACGGACACGTTCGCATCGCGCATCGCCTTGCGCACGGCGTTCATCGTCTTCGCGACGAGCGGCTGCGTGATCTCGGCGAAGGTCTTCGCGGTGATCGTCACCTGCACGACCTCGCCCGATTTCAGGATCGCCTCGACGGTGGTCTCTTCGTTCGTCGACAGCAGTTCCTTGGCCTGGCGCGCCTTGACCATCAGCGTGGCGGTGTCGACTTCCGACAGCGGCGCGAGGCCGGCCTGCTGGGTGATGTAGCAGAACAGGCGCTGGTCGAAGTCGTCGCCGCCGAGCGCGGAATCGCCGCCCGTGGACAGCACTTCGAACACGCCTTTCGACAGCTTGAGGATCGAGATGTCGAACGTGCCGCCGCCCAGGTCGTACACGGCGAACACGCCTTCCTTGCCGTGGTCGAGGCCATACGCGATGGCGGCGGCCGTCGGCTCGGACAGCAGGCGCAGCACGTTCAGGCCGGCCAGCTGGGCCGCATCCTTCGTCGCCTGGCGCTGCGCGTCGTCGAAGTACGCGGGGACGGTGATGACGGCGCCGACGAGTTCATCGCCCAGCGCATCTTCCGCGGTCTGGCGCAACGTGGCCAGGATCTGCGCGGAGACCTCCACCGGCGACTTCACGCCCGCGACGGTTTTCACCTGGACCATCCCGTGACCGCCTTCGCGGCCACCATCGACGAAATCGTAGGGCAGGTTCTCGACGTGGGCGATATCCTTCAGGCCGCGGCCCATGAAGCGCTTGACGGAGACGATGGTGTTCTTCGGATCGGTGGTGCGGGCCGCCATGGCCTTGTAGCCGATGTTGGCGTGGCCGTTCGGGAGGTAGCGCACGATCGACGGCAGCAGCGAGCGGCCGTCCTCGTCGGTCAGCACTTCCGGGATCGAATGACGCACGGTCGCGACGAGGGAATTGGTGGTGCCCAGGTCGATGCCCACCGCCAGCCGGTGCTGGTGCGGCGCGGTCGACATGCCGGGTTCGGAGATCTGCAGTAGTGCCATGGTCGTGTTACCTGGTTTTATTATTGGATACGTTCGCGGCGCGTTGGGTGGGCACCCTACGCGCGTGGGCACGGCGTGCCGCGCTACGACTCTAATGCCTCGAACGCGTAATGCAATTCGTCGCCGAACTTGTCGAGGAACATCAGCGCCCGCACGCCCTGCGCCGCCTGCGGGTAGTCCCCGGCGTCGAGCAGCTTGCCGACCTGCGCCAGGCGCTGCTTGCGCTCGCCGCGGATGCGCGCATCGAGCTCGTCGAGCGCGCCGGCATCCTTCGCGTCGCGCGCGTCGGACAGCGCTTCGCGCAGCTCCATCTGCTCCATCAGGAAGTCCATCGGCATCGCGGTGTTCGACTCGGTCTGCAGGTCGACGCCATTCAGCTCGCACAGGTAGCGCGCGCGCAACATGGGACTCTTCAGCGTTTGATAGGCCTCGTTGGCGCGCGTCGCCCATTGCATCGCGACGCGTTTTTCCGCGTCGCTCGCGTTCACGAAACGGTCCGGATGGACGCGGCCCTGGACCTCGCGGTAAGCCGCGTCCAGCGCGTCCATGTCGACGTCGAACCTGGCCGGCAGCTGGAACAGCTCGAAATGGTTTTGCACGTTCCGGCGCTCCCGGTCAGACGCGGAAGCTTTCGCCGCAACCGCAATTGTCCTTGACGTTCGGGTTGTTGAAGCGGAAGCCTTCGTTCAGGCCTTCGCGGGCGAAATCGAGCTCGGTGCCGTCGATATACGCCAGGCTCTTCGGATCGACGAAGACCTTCACGCCGTGCGATTCGAAGACGGCGTCTTCGGGGCTGGCTTCGTCGACGTATTCCAGCTTGTAGGCCAGGCCGGAGCAGCCGGTCGTGCGCACGCCGAAACGCAGGCCCACGCCCTTGCCCCGGCGTTCGAGGTAACGGTTGATGTGCTTTGCGGCTTTTTCGGTCAGGGTCACAGCCATTTCACTCTCCAGCTTGGGGTTACGACGTTACGCTTTTTCGGTCGCGTGCTTGGTCTTGTAGTCGGCGACAGCCGCCTTGATGGCGTCTTCGGCCAGGATCGAGCAGTGGATCTTCACCGGCGGCAGCGCCAGTTCCTCGGCGATCTGCGTGTTCTTGATGGACAGTGCCTCGTCCAGCGACTTGCCTTTCACCCACTCGGTCACGAGCGAGCTCGATGCGATCGCCGAGCCGCAGCCGTACGTCTTGAATTTCGCGTCTTCGATCACGCCGGCTTCGTTCACCTTGATCTGCAGCTTCATCACGTCGCCGCAGGCCGGTGCGCCGACCATGCCGGTGCCGACGTCGTCGGAATTCTTGTCGAACGAGCCGACGTTGCGCGGGTTTTCGTAGTGGTCCAGGACCTTGTCGGAATATGCCATGGTAGTGCTCCTTGGTGTTCTGTTCGTTGAATTAGTGGGCTGCCCACTGGATCGAGTTCAGGTCAATGCCATCCTTGTGCATTTCCCACAGCGGCGACAGTTCGCGCAGCTTGCCGACTTTTTCCTTCAGCAGCTTGATGGCGAAGTCGATGTCTTCCTCGGTCGTGAAGCGGCCGATCGTGAAGCGGATCGAGCTGTGCGCCAGTTCATCGCTGCGGCCCAGGGCGCGCAGCACGTACGACGGTTCCAGCGACGCCGAGGTGCAGGCCGAACCCGACGACACGGCGATGTCCTTGACGGCCATGATCAGCGATTCGCCTTCGACGAAGTTGAAGGAGACGTTCAGGTTGTGCGGGACGCGGTGTTCCATGTCGCCGTTGATGTAGACCTCTTCGATCTCCAGCAGGCCCTTGGCCAGGCGGTCGCGCAGCGCCTTGATGCGCGCGAGCTCGGTATCCATCTCTTCCTTGGCGATGCGGAAGGCCTCGCCCATGCCGACGATCTGGTGCGGTGCCAGCGTGCCCGAACGCAGGCCGCGCTCGTGGCCGCCGCCGTGCATCTGCGCTTCCAGGCGCACGCGCGGCTTGCGGCGCACGTACAGCGCGCCGATGCCCTTCGGACCGTAGGTCTTGTGCGCGCTGAAACTCATCAGGTCGACCTTCAGCTCTTCCAGGTTGATCTCGACCTTGCCGGTGGCCTGCGCCGCGTCGCTGTGGAAGATGATGCCCTTCTTGCGGCACAGCTCGCCGATTTCCCTGATCGGCTGGACCACGCCGATCTCGTTATTCACGAGCATGACGGAGACGAGGATCGTGTCCGGACGCATCGCCGCTTCCAGCTGCTCCAGCGTGATCAGGCCATTGTCCTGCGGTTCCAGGTAAGTCGCCTCGAAGCCCTGGCGTTCCAGTTCGCGCACGGTATCCAGCACGGCCTTGTGCTCGGTCTTGACCGTGATGATGTGCTTGCCCTTCGACTTGTAGAACTGCGCCGCGCCCTTGATCGCGAGGTTGTTCGATTCGGTCGCGCCCGAGGTCCAGATGATCTCGCGCGGATCGGCGCCGACGAGCGCCGCGACTTGCGCGCGCGCCTCCTCGACGGCCGCCTCGGCGCTCCAGCCGTAAGCGTGGCTGCGCGACGCCGGGTTGCCGAACTGCTCGCGCAGGTACGGAATCATCTTGTCCGCCACGCGCGGATCGATCGGCGTCGTGGCCGAGTAATCCATGTAGATCGGGAAATGCGGCGCAGTCACGAAGCTCTGCTCGATTTTTTTGTCCAAGGGCGCGTTCATCAGTTCACTCCAATATGCTTAGCTTCAGTATTGTCCGACGGCGCGTGGCGGTGCATCACCACGACGTTCTGTTCTTTCTGCTTCTGCTGGTCGACGAGATCCTGCAAGGTCACCGAGTCAAGGAAATCGACCATCTTCGCATTCAGCGTGGCCCACAGTTCGTGGGTCATGCAGCGCGTGCCGCTGGCGGCATCGGCGCCATGACAGTTTTCCTTGCCGCCGCACTGGGTCGCATCGATCGGCTCGTCGACGGCGATGATGATGTCGGCGACAGTGACCTTGTCGGCGCTGCGCGCGAGGCTGTAGCCGCCGCCCGGGCCGCGCACCGACTCGACGATCTCGTGGCGGCGCAGCTTGCCGAACAATTGCTCCAGGTACGACAGCGAAATAGCCTGGCGCTGGCTGATGCCCGACAGCGTGACCGGACCATTGCCCTGGCGCAGGGCGAGGTCGATCATCGCGGTAACAGCAAAACGGCCTTTGGTGGTCAGACGCATCAGAACCCCGGTTGTTTTCCAGACAGTGTTAAAATCTTGCTTCTCTTCAACCCGTCACGTTTTCATCTGTCCTGCGGGACGTTGAGAAAAACCTGATTAGTTGATCGATTTAGTCAAGTATAGCGTATTTCGCCAGCCTTTGCTTGGCCCCCTCTTTTTTAGCCGCGGTGCAGCAAACGCATCGACAATTCGGGGTCAGAGCCCTTTTTTTGGCAATGTCTTTCCGCCAAGATTCGCGCCGGGCATTGGCGCTTCGGTCAGCCGACGACATGGTAGCTGCTTCGAAATCGTGGCCGCCCCTCCTGCCCTCATCCAGTCGAATGGCATTGGATCAATTGCGCAAAAATGTGCTCTGACCCCGAATTTAACGGCGGTGCAGCAAATGCATCGGGCCGAACAGTGTCTGCATGCCTTCGTGGCGGATGAACGACAGGTTGTACGGGTGCTCGGCGTGGATCTGCGGGAGGCCGGCCGTCTCCGGCACCTTGTTCAATTGCTCCGCGATCTTGCCCCACAGGACCAGCGTCGGCTTGTCGGCCCGTTCCGCCAGTGCGGCGAACACGGCGCGCTGGAACGGTACCCACGCACGCGCTTCCTGGACCGGCGGCACGTGCTTGCGGAACACGAGGGCCGCATTCAATAACAGGAACCCGTGGCCGAGCAGGTTGTCCTGCAGCTCGGCCAGGGTCTGGATCGAGCCATCCGTTTGCGCCGCCTTCGCGACCGGGGCCAATGCCGCGCCGCCCGTGTCGTCCTCGCTCAGGCGGCCCTCGGCCACGAGCAGCATCTTCATGAAGTTGCGCAGCGACGTCGCGCGGTTGACGGGCTTCGACAGGCCCGTCTCCGACCACAATGGTCCGACCGCACCATCCATGAAGCACACGCCGGTCGCGCTCTCCTCGCGCGGATACGGCCCCTCCCCCACGAGCACGTAGCGCACGTTGGGCAACGGCAGTGCGAACGCCGCGAAGAGGCGGCCGCCGGTCGGCAGGTATTGATCGTTGGCGAGGTCCGGCAGGTAATCCGGCGTCGCGCGCATCATCGCGTCGAGACCGGTGATCAGATGGGGGCGCCAGGAGGCGTCGGCGCGCTGCAAGGCTTCGAGGATGGGCGCGGGAATAGGCATGGTGTCATTGCGAGTCAAAGAGCCGCAGATTGTAGCCGAGCCGGCTTCGCACAAGGCCTGTATTCACGGACTGTTCCGCGAGTCAACGTAGCGTCCGATCTTCGCGAAAGCGTGCATCATGCATCGCCGTGTGAACATCAGGAGGAGTTCAAATGCAGACCATTCAGGATGTGATGACCCGCGACGTGCAAAGCATTTCGCCACAGGAAACCGTGCAGCGCGCCGCGCAGATGATGGATGAATTGAACGTGGGGTCGATCCCCGTGCTCGATGGCCAAAAGCTCGTCGGCATGATCACCGACCGCGACATCACGGTCCGCTCGACGGCGGCCGGCCAGGCCCCGGATCGGACACGCGTGGGCGACGTGATGAGCACCGACGTGCGCACCTGCGCGCCGAACCAGACAGTGGACGAGGTGCTGGGCCAGATGGGCGACGTGCAGATCCGCCGCGTGCCCGTCGTCGACGAGCAGTCGCAGGAAGTGATCGGCATCGTTTCCCTTGGCGACATGGCGGCCAAGCATTCGGCCGGCATCGACCACACGCTGGAAGAGATTTCCACGCCGGCCGAGCCGGACCGCTCGACGCGCGGCTCGCAGACGCGGCATTGAGCAGCGCCGCGTCTTCGATCAGCCGGTTCGCTTTACTCGGCGTCCGGCTGGTTGGACGGATGCGCCGCCACGAAGGCGGGCAGTTCGATGCACGCCGCGTTGATGCGCGCGATGTTCGGATAGACGGCAACGTCGATGCCGTGGCGCTGCGCATTGAACACCTGCGGCACGAGGAAGCAGTCGGCAATCGTCGGCAGGTAGCCGTGACACAGCGGGCCCGCGCTCGGGTCGCGCGCCAGGTGCTTCTCCAGCACGTCGAGGCCGCCCACGAGCCAGTGGCGGTACCACTGCGTCTTGATCTCTTCCGACAGGCCGAGGTCCTCGACGAGGTAGCGGAGCACGCGGAGATTGTTCACAGGATGGATGTCGCAGGCAATAATCTGCGCGAGCTCGCGCACGCGCGCGCGGCCGGAAGCATCCTTCGGCAGCAGCGGCACCTGCGGGTATTCGTCCTCGAGGTATTCGAGGATGGCCATCGACTGCGTCAGCGTGATGTAGTCGTCCTGGAAGGTGGGGACGAGACCGCTGGGATTCATCTTGACGTAGTTCTCTTGCAGCTGCTCGCCGCCGCCACGCAAAAGGTGCACCGGAACCGCGTCGTACTTCAGCCCCTTCAGGTTGAGCGCGATACGCACCCGGTATGCGGCCGAACTGCGGAAATAGGTATAGAGCTTCATTCCTTCCTCCCGTGATAGTGTGCTACCTCCTGGTCGATGGCGCCGAACACGCTGGCGCCGTCGGCATCGAGCATCTCGATACGGACAGTATCGCCGAAGCGCAGGAAAGGCGTGGCCGGCGCGCCCTGTTCGATCGTCTCGTACATACGCAGCTCCGCCAGGCAGCAATACCCCACGCCGCCGTTGGCGATGCTCGATCCATGCAGGCTGCCCTGCTTGTTCGACACCGTGCCCGAGCCGATGATGGAACCGGCTGCCAGTTCGCGCGTCTTCGCGGCGTGCGCGACCAGTTGCGCGAAGCTGAACGTCATGTCGTCGCCCGCGTTGGGACGGCCGAACGGCTGATCGTTCAACGTCACCAGCAGCGGGAGGTGCAGCTTGCTGTCGCGCCAGGCATCGCCGAGTTCGTCCGGTGTCACGGCCACCGGGGAGAACGCGCTGGCCGGCTTGGACTGGAAGAAGCCGAAGCCCTTTTCCAGCTCCTTCGGAATCAGGTTGCGCAGGGAGACGTCGTTGACCAGCATGACGAGGCGGATGGCCCGGGCTGCCTGCTCCACGGTAGCGCCCATCGGCACATCGCCCGTCACGACCGCCACTTCCGCTTCCAGGTCGACGCCCCACTCCTCGGACAGCACGGCGATCGGGTCGCACGGGCCGACGAAGGAATCCGAGCCGCCCTGGTACATCAGCGGATCCGTATAGAACGACGGCGGCACCTGCGCGCCGCGCGCCTTGCGCACGAGTTCCACGTGGTTGATGTAGGCGGAGCCGTCGGCCCACTGGTAGGCGCGCGGCAGCGGCGACGCGCACTCTTCCTCGATGAAGGATTCCGCCCCGGCGGCCGTGCCGGCATTCAGTTGCTCATAGACCTGGCGCAGCTTCGGCGCGACGTGGTCCCAGTCGTCCAGCGCCTGCTGCAGGGTGCGGGCGATCCTGGGCACCGCCTGGCAGGTGACCAGGTCCCGGCTGACGACGACGAGCGTGCCGTCGCGCCCGCCCGACTTCAGGGTAGCGAGTTTCATGGCGTTTCCTTCAACGATTAAGTGTTTCCGCCATTAAAAATTAAAACGGACTATCATACAAACAATATTTTCCGCTCTATTTATCGGATTTTCTGATGAATCCTACCCTGCGCCAGATGCGCGCCCTCGTTGCCCTGGCAAAGACCGGTAACTTTACGCTTGCCGCGCAGTACATGCACGTAACACAGTCGGCCTTGTCCGGTTTGATCAAAGAGCTGGAACAGACGCTCGGCGTCCGCGTCGTCGACCGCAGCACACGGCGTATCGCCTTGACCGAAACGGGGAACGAGCTGTACCCCCTATTCAGCCAGATGATCGACGATCTCGACCGTGCGCTTGCGAACATTGCGGACCAGGCGCAGCTCAGGAAGGGCATCGTGCGCGTGGCCGTGCCTCAATTGATGGCCTGCACCCTGCTCCCGCAGGTGATCGCCGCGTGGCGCACGCGCTACCCGGACATCCGCATCAGCCTGTCCGATTCGCCGGTCGAGGCCGTCACGACGCGCGTGCTGTCCGGCGAGACGGACTTCGGCATCGGCCCGGAACGCGACGGCGCCCCGCAACTGGAAGCACGCGAGCTGATGGAGATGCCGTTCGAAGCGGTGCTGCCGCCCGATCATGCGCTGGCGAAGCGCCGCCGGCTCGGCTGGAGCGACCTGGCCGCGCATCCGCTGATCACCTTGCGCGGCCAGTTCACGGAGCGGCTGCTGGCGAACATGACCACCGGCGCCGCCGACGCCAAGGCCGGCGGCGCGGATACGCTGCGCGACCTGACGCTGCGGCCGGCCCACGAAGTCACGTACATGACCACCGCGCTGGCCATGGTGGCATCCGGCCTGGGCGTCACCGTCTGCATGCCTTACGCCGCCCCGCTCGTGCGCCTGCACGGCCTGCGCATGCTGCCGCTCGACGCGCCCGTGCTGACGCGCCGCTTCTTTGTCTACACACGCGAACAGCGGTCGCTGTCGCCGGCCGCGGCCGCCTTCATCGCGTTCCTGTTCGACTGGGTCGGCGCGGCCGACAATCCCGCGGGCGCATTGCGGCCACGCGCCTGACGCCGCCGAACGGCCGCGCTAGAATGCAGCTTCCTCCACGCAACCTCCTTTCATCGATGTCCCATAACACCATCGCGATCAATCAGCGCATGGACAGGTTCGACAACCACGCCAGTGTCTGGCTGTTCGGCTACGGCTCCCTCATCTTCAAGGCCGACTTCCCCTACATCGAGCGGCGCCCCGCCAGCATCACGGGATGGACGCGGCGCTTCTGGCAAGGCTCGCACGACCACCGCGGCACCGAGACTGCGCCGGGCCGGGTCGTGACCCTGGTGCCGGACCCGGACGCGACGTGCCACGGCATGGCCTACCTCGTCACGCCCGAGGAATTCGCACACCTCGACTACCGCGAAAAGAACGGCTACCTGCGCCTGGCGACCGACATCCGCTTCGAGGATGGGAGCGCCACCGAAGGCCTCGTCTACATCGCCACGCACGAGAACGCCGCGTACCTCGGTCCGGCGAGTGAGCGCGACATTGCGCTACAGATCGCCACCGCGCGCGGCCCGAGCGGACCGAACAGCGAATACCTGCTGGAACTGGCCAAGGCCCTGCGCGCACTCGGCAAGCCCGACCCGCATGTGTTTGAGATCGAACGGCACCTGGAAGAGTTCCAACGCCGGATTTGATATCGCGCGAACCCGGCGCCGCGGTGCGCCCGGCAGCTTTATGTTCTAATCCTGTCGAGCTTTCAAGCACAGGAGACCATGATGCAACCACCGCCTCATCCGCCATCGGCCAGCGAACTCGACGAAGACACGCTGGCCTTCGTGCGCAAGGTCTTCCACTTCGCGCGCACCGGTGAGGCCGCCGAACTGGCGACGCTGCTGGGCCAGGGCCTGCCGCCCAACCTGCGCAACGAACGCGGCGACAGTCTCTTGATGCTGGCCTGCTACCACGGCCATGCGGACGCGGCGCGGGTACTGCTGGAGCACGGCGCCGATCCGGAAATCATGAACGACGCCGGCCAGACCCCGCTGGCCGGCGCCGCCTTCAAGGGGGACCTGGCGATCGCGACCCTGCTGCTGGACCACGGCGCGGCGGTCGACCACGCGGGCCCGAACGGCAAGACGGCGCTGATGTTCGCCGCGATGTTCAACCGCGGGGATATCGTCCGCCTGCTGCTGGCGCGCGGCGCCGACCCGTTCCGCCTGGACGCGGACGGCAATGCGATCCTCGACGCGGCGCGCAGGATGGGGGCGGACGACACGGCCGAACTGCTGGCTGCGGCGACCAACGAGCGCTGAGCCGCTCGTCAATCGCCGCCGCGGCCGTTCCCGTCCAGCACGCGCAGGTAGCGCGGCGCCACGGGACCAGTCAGCCAGACGCCGTTGTCCGAGCGGTAGAACACGGCGCCATCCACGCGCATGCGGGCCGTGTCGACGCGCAGGATGACGGGAAAGCCGTAGCGTGCACCGACGCGGCGGGCGGTGCCGACGTCGCCCGACAGGTGCACGTGCTGGCGGTTGCCGGCACGCAGGCCCGACGCGAGGATCGACTTCAGGAAGCGGCTCGCCGTGCCGTGGTACAGCACGTCCGGCGGCTGCGCCGGCTGCAGGGCCAGGTCGACCTGGATCGAGTGCCCCTGGCTGGCGCGGATGCGGGTACGGGTGGCATCGAACGCGAAACGCTGCTTGTCGTTGTTCGCGACGACGCGATCGAGCAGTTCGCGCGCGACCGGCCTGCCATGTTCGGCCAGACGCTGCAGCAGCGCGTCTACATCGGCCCAGCCGTTGGCATCGAGCTGAAGGCCGATGCTGTCCGGGCGATGGCGCAGCACGTAGCTCAGTAGTTTGCTGGTGTCGACGATCGTATCGCGAGACATGATGTGAACAGGAGAAATGGAATCGGCGCCAGCATACGACAGGCTGGTCGCGACCGCCAACGCACTCGCCGACGACGCCGTGATGATTGCCGAGTCTTGACGCCTTGCGCTCAGGTAGACTTGCGCGCCATGCATCCATCACCCATTCCGACGTCGCGCTCGCCGTCGCCCCGCGCGCCCGGCCTCGACCTGCTGCGCGCCATCGCCATCGGCGTCGTCATGCTGTACCACCTGTCCAGCCACGGCATCGACGTCACAGGCCCCGGGCAGCATGGCTGGATGGGTGTCGACCTGTTCTTCGTGCTCAGCGGCTACCTGATCGGGTGGCCCGTACTGCGCGACCTGGCGGCCGGCCGCACGCCGGACTGGGCGGGCTTCGTCGTCAGCCGGGCGTGGCGCATCCTGCCGGCCTACCTCGCGGTGCTGGCACTGTATCTCGCGCTGCCGGCATGGCGCGAGGCCGAGGCGATGCCGCCCGTCTGGCAATTCCTCACCTTCACCATGAACGTCCTTCCCGACCACCTCACGCAGCGGGCGTATTCACACGCCTGGTCGCTGTGCGTCGAGGAGCATTTCTACCTGCTGTTTCCACTGGCCGGATGGCTGCTGGCGCGCCGCGGACGGATGCCGGGCGTGCTCGCGACAGGCGCCGGCGCCGCCCTGCTATTCGGTGCCGGCATGCTGTTGCGCGACTGGGAATGGCGGCATGCGATCGCGCCGCATCTCGCGCCGGGCGCAGACGCAGCGCGCGCGGTCGCGGGCTATGTCGGCAGGATCTACAGCCCGACGTGGACGCGGATCGACGGGTTGCTGGCCGGCGTCCTGCTGGCTGCCTTGCGCGCGTTCCGTCCAGCCTGGTGGACGCGCGTGCTGGCGCACGGATGGGTGCTGCTCGGCGCGGGCCTGGCGCTGCTTGTTGCAGCCACGCGGGTCGATGTGCTTGCCCGTGGCGGTGCCGTTTTTCTCTATCCGCTCGTCGCCCTCGGCTGTGCCTGCCTACTGCTCGGTGCGCTGAGTCCTCGTACGCCGCTCGGATGCCGGGCGCTGCCGGGCGTCCGCATGGTCGCCCTGCTCGCGTTCAGCCTGTACCTGACGCATCGCCAGGTGTACGCGTGGCTAGACGGCGTGGTGGGCGATCTGGCGGCGAACGCACCGTTCGCCGCGTTCGTCCTGTACAACGGGGCGTCGCTGGCCATGGCGGCGCTGCTGTACGTGGCGGTCGAGCGTCCGGGGCTGCGAATGCGTCGCGGCACGCCCCGGCGGCTGCCCGGTGCACTCGCGGGCTGAGCTTCAGCCGGCTGCGCCGCCCTGCTCGATCTCGGCCGCCGCGCGCATCAGGATGGCGGCGATGCGCTGCTGCTCCTCGGCGGATGCGCCCGCCCGCGAGGCCAGTGCCCGCTTGAGTGCGTGGCGCGCGTCGTGCAACTCGGCACTGAACGCACCGCGTCCGCCCGGCCCCTCGTCCCCTTCGGCGAGCGCGCTGCGCATCAATTCCATCTTGCGCGCGGCCTCCTGCAGCCGGGCGAGCAGCATGTCGACGTGTTCGCGGTTCGCGTCCAGATGGGCGCGGCCGTCGTCCGACAGGGCGTAGCGCTTGCGCGTGCCTTCGAGCTCGATGGTCACCCAGCCCAGGTCTTCCATCGCGGCGAGCGCCGGATACATCATGCCGGGGCTCGGCACGTAGAAGCCGCCCGAGCGGGCTTCCAATGCCCGGATGAGCTCGTAGCCATGGCTCGGTTGTTCGGCGATGAGGGCGAGGAGCAGCAATTGCAGATCGTCCGACGACAGCTTGCGGCCGCGCGGCAGCCCGCCGTCGTCGGAAAAGCCGAAGCCGCCCGGACCGCGGCCCCGGCCATGGTGACCGCCGGGACCGCCGGGACCATGCCGGTGGTGCGGTGCGAACCCCGCGTGCTCGTGGTCGTGATGATGGTGGTGATGATGTGGATGATGGTGCGGCATAATCGCTTCCCTATATCGTAAGATACATCGTAAGATATATAACGAAGTTGATGATGTCAACCATTTTGTGCGCGACGGCGCTACACTGCACCATCGAACAATTTCTGGAGACAAGATGCCGATGGAATGGGACCGCCTGGTGTCGACGATGCGCCTGGGCCGCGAGGATGACCGGGGCGACGGCGGCAGCCGTACCGAATATATGCGCGACTGGGACCGGCTCGTGTATTCGAGCGCGTTCCGGCGCCTGCAGGACAAGACGCAGGTGTTCCCGCTATCGGACAGCGATTACGTGCGCACGCGCCTCACGCACAGCATCGAAGTGTCGTCGGTGGGCCGTTCGCTGGGCATGCTGTGCGGCGAATTCATCAAGGAGCGCGAACCGGCGTTGTCGATGGCGCCGCAGGACTTCGGCAGCATCGTGGCGGCCGCCTGCCTCGCCCACGACATCGGCAACCCGCCGTTCGGCCACTCGGGCGAAGCTGCGATCCAGTCATGGTTCGCCGAGCACAAAGAACGCTGGCTGACCGACCTCAACGAGCGCGAACGCCAGGATTTCCTGCGCTTCGAGGGCAACGCCCAGGGCTTCCGCCTCGTCACGCGTCTGCAGAATGCCGTCGACCATGGCGGCTTCCAGCTCACCTATGCCGTGCTCGCCGCGTTCATGAAATACCCGCGCGCCTCCGACCTGCCGTCGGCCAGGGACACGATCAGCGAAAAGAAATTCGGCTACTTCGCGGACGACGCGGCAACGGCCGAACGGGTCGCCACCCGGGTCGGCCTCGTGCGCAAGGGCCCGGGCGCCTGGACACGCCATCCGCTCGCCTTCGTGATGGAAGCCGCGGACGACATCTGCTACGGCATCGTCGACCTGGAGGATGGTCACCGCCTGGGCCGCGTGTCCTTCGACGAGGCGCGCCAATTGCTGTGGCCCCTCGCCTTCCCGGGCGGCGCGGCCGCGAGCCCGTCCTACCGGCAACTGGCCGACGACACGGGCCGCGTGGAATACCTGCGCGCCCGAGCCATCGGCCATCTCATCGGCGCCGCGCTGGAGGTCTTCCGCGAGCATTACGACGCGATCATGGACGGCCGTTTCGAGCAGGACCTCGCCGGTGCATCGCGCTTCGCTCCCGGGCTGAAGGCGATTGCCACGCTGTCGCGCGAGCGGATCTATGCGACGCCGTCCGTGCTGCAGATCGAAGCGGCCGGTTTCGAGATCCTCGGCGGGCTGCTGGGCAAGATCGTGCCGGCGCTCGTCAAGCCGGAAGCGGACCGGTCGGCGGCCGACCGCAAGATCGCGCAAATCATCCCGCAGCAATTCAGCCGCGGCACGACGCTGTACGCGCGCCTGCTCGGGGCGACCGACTATATTTCCGGGATGACGGACGGCTTCGCGCTGAAGCTGTTCCGGCGCCTGCACGGCATCGAGTTACCGGGCACGATCGTTTAATCGGCTTGGTCGAGCACGCGGCGCACCTGGCGCGCCCGTTCTTCCACGCTGCCCTGCACAACCGTGTACGGGATGCGGCGGGCGTCGAGATCCTTGAGCACGAGTCGCTGGATGCGTCCGCGCCACGCCTCGTTCTCGCGCACGTCCTGTTCCTCGTACGGGATGTCGTCCGCGCAGACGAACGTAGGCATAGCGCGCGCGGCATTCGTGGGCGCAGCGCAGCAGTGTCAGCCGATCTCGGGCACCGCGACCGTGTTGTAGGCACGTGCCAGGTGCTCGGACAACGTCGACTTGCCCGTCGATTCCGCGCCCACGAAGACGATGCGCTGCACCGTGCCGCCTTGCTCCACCATATTCCGCCTGCCGATCCGCCGATATCAAGAACGCAATCGTAGCCGAGAGCCTGCATCCCTACAACTGACCGGTTATCATGCTCACATGATACAGCCCATCCACGCCGACGGTTTCCTGCTGCGCCCCCTCGTCGCGGACGATGCGCCGGCGATGGCAGCCGCCGTCCGCGAATCGATGGCGAGCCTCGGACCGTGGATGCCCTGGGCCCATGCCGCCTACGACGATGCCGATGCGCTGGCCTGGATCGCGTTCTGCGATGCCGCGCGTGCCGATGGCAGCGCGCACGAGTTCGGCATTTTCCTGCCGGACGGCCGGCACTACGTCGGCGCGGCCGGCCTCAACCAGTTCAATCGCCTGCACGGCTTCTGCAACCTCGGCTACTGGGTGCGTACCTCGGCCCAGGGCGAGGGCGCGGCACTGGCGGCCATCCGGGCGCTGTCGCGTCATGCGTTCGAGCACCTGGGCCAGTCGCGGGTCGAAATCGTCGTCGCGGACGGCAACCTGCCCAGCCTCGGCGTTGCCCGCAAGGCCGGGGCCGTGCATGAATGTCTCGCGCGCAACCGACTCAACCTGCACGGTCGCGCCGTCGCAGCGCACGTGCTGTCGCTGACGCCGTCGGACACGACGGCGAACGTTTAAAACAGATCCATCTGCGCCGCCGCCGCGCTGGTCGGCTTGACGATCGTCTTCGGCACCACGAGCGGCCGCTTGAACTGCGAGCCGTCCAGCTTGTGGAAGCGCCCCATATAGCCATCCAGGCCCAGACGCTTGATGGCCTTCGTGAAGCGCTGGCGAATCAGGTCGGCCCAGATGCCTTCGCCCGTCATGCGTTTGCTGAAGTCACTGTCGTAGTCCTTGCCGCCGCGCATGTCGCGGATGCGGTTCATCACGCGCTGGGCGCGGTCGGGGAAGTGGGCGTGCAGCCATTGCTGGAACAGCGGGTTCACTTCCCACGGCATGCGCAGCACCGTGTAGTGCGCGCCGACGGCGCCGGCGTCCTTCGCGGCTTCCAGGATGCGCTCGATTTCCGGTTCCGTGATGAACGGGATGATCGGCGCGACGCTCACGCTGACGGGGATGCCGGCTTCCGTCAGCGTCCGGATCGCGCGCAGGCGGCGGGCGGGCGCGGCCGCACGGGGCTCGAGCGTGCGCGAGATTTCGCCGTCCAGCGTCGTCAGGGTGATCGCGGCGCAGGCCAGGCCCTTCTCGGCCATCGGCGCGATCAGGTCGATGTCGCGTTCGATCAGCGACGACTTCGTGATCAGGCCATACGGGTGGTTGCATTCGCCCAGCACTTCCAGCACCTCGCGCGTGAGGCGGCGCTCGCGTTCGCAAGGCTGGTACGCGTCGGTGTTGACGCCGATGGCAATGTTTTCCGGGACATAGCCCGGCCGTGCCAGCTCGCGCCGCAGCAGGTCGGCCGCGTTCACCTTGGCGTACAAACGGCTCTCGAAATCGAGACCCGGCGACAGGCCCAGGTAGGCGTGCGTCGGCCGCGCGAAGCAGTAGATGCAGCCGTGCTCGCAGCCCCGGTACGGGTTCAGCGACACGCTGAACGGGATATCCGGCGACGTGTTGCGGCTGAGGATCGATTTGGCGATCTCGTCAGTGACAGTCGTCTTGAGGGGCGCCGGTGCCTCGTCCTTTACGCCAGGCACGGTCCAGCCGTCGTCGAACCGCTCGCGGCCGTTCACTTCGTAGCGGCCTTGAAGATTGGTGACGGCGCCACGACCTTTGATTGGCCCGTGGATGGGCACGACCTCGGCGGACTTTTGCGGGAACGGCAACACCACCTGGCTGACCGCCCGACTTGCGTTTGCTTTGTTGACCCGATTCACACGGCGCTCCTTAAGTACTGTATGTTTATACAGTATAGTACGCCGATGTCAGGATGGGTTCAAGCACCAAAAAAGAACAGCTTGTTGTTGCACAAAACCGTCAAACGCCTGCAGTAGAGGCCGGTACGCGTCGGCGTCGCTTTCCATTTGGCCAAGTGCCAGCGCGGCCGCTTCCAGTGTCGACAACTGGTGCGGCGCATGCGCCTTGCGGATCCGATAAGCCGACGCGGGCACGTCATGCAGCGCCAACCGGGGCAGGCGTTGCAGCTCAGGATTAACGTGGAGCATCTTGCGGCTCTTGCGCCAGGTGGCGTCCAGCACGACGAGCCGCAGCCGTTCCGGCGGCGCCGGTGCGAGCACGGGCGGCACGAAGCCGGGCGTTTCGGGATACAGCAGCACGGGCACCCGCCCATCCGCGTGCAGCAGCGCCTGCAGATCAGCGAACGTCTCGCCCACTTCGAGGCGGCTGCCGGGCAAGCAGAGATGCAGCAGCCGCGCACTGTTCTTGGCGTTGCGCACCTCGAGCGGATGTTGCAGGATCAGCAAGTCGACACGGCTGGACAGCGGCCGCACCCAGTGGCAGATGCAGGCGCTCTGCGCGCGCAGGCAGGCGGCGCAGGTTGCGCGCCTTGTGGAAGAGGATGAAGCGGTCATGGACGCCGATTGTAACGCCGCCGCCAGGCCGTCACTGGCTGCCCATGCGCTGGCCGGTATGCGGCGCATCGTCCGAGGTGACGGGCGCATCCGGTCGCACGGTCCTGAGCGCCCGGCTCCACGCCACCACCTGGTCCAGCATGGCATCCACGGACTGCTCGTGGTGCCCGGCCGGATTGAAGGTCGTGCCATTCTCGAAGTCGGTGCGCAGCGACAGCATCACCTGCGCGCGCACGTCGGCCACCATCAGCTCGCCCATCACGAGGCGCAGGCTCTCGATGGCGCGCGCGCCGCCCGCGCTGCCGTAGCCGACGAAGCCCGCGGCCTTGTTGTTCCACTCCTTGTACAGGAAATCGATGGCGTTCTTCAGCGCGCCGGACGTGCCGTGGTTGTACTCGGGCGTGACGAACACGTAGCCGTCAAAGCCGGCGATGGCGGCGGCCCAGGCCCTGGTGTGCGGCTGAGAATACTGCCCCAGCGATGGCGGCACCGGCTCGTCCAGCAGCGGCAGGTTGAAATCCTGGATGTCGACCAACTCGAACACGGCGTCCGCGCGCATGCCCGCGATGTCCAGCACCCAGCGCGCCACGTCCAGCGCCTTGCGGCCCGGCCGGGTGCTCCCGACGATGATTCCGATCTTGATCATGTGCGCTCCTCCATGGTCGTTATTGATGCCAGCCGCCGCCCAGCGCGCGGTACAGGTCGACGTGGGCCTGCAGCCAGGCGGCGCGCAGCTGCAACGCGGCGTTCTCCGCGGCGAAGGCGTTGCGCTGGGCGTCCAGCTCTTCCAGGTACGACGAATAGCCGTTGCGGTAGCGGTTGTGGGCGATCCTCAGCACCTCGCTTGTGGCCACCCGGCGCGCCTCCGCCTCGTCCAGCTGCTCGCGCAGGCGCTGCACGGATGTCAGCGCGTTCTCCGTGTCGGCGAACGCATTGCGCACGGCCGCTTCGTACGCGAACACGGCGCGGTCGCGCAGCGAGGCGCTGATCTCGGCCTGGGCGCGCAGCCGCCCCGCGTCGAACAGCGGTGCCAGCACGCTGCCGCCCACGCTCCACAACCTTGTCGGGGATGACAGCAACGTCGGCAAATCGTTCGCGTACGCACCCAGCGACGCCGTCAGGCGTAGAGTAGGCAGCATCTGGTCGCGCGCGGCCGCGAGGCTCGCGTCGGCCGCGGCCAGCGCGCGTTCGGCCGACGCGATGTCGGGCCGCCGGCGCAGCAGTTCGGACGGCAGCGCCGGCTGGATCGCGGGCGCGTTGAGGCGCGTCAGTTCGGTGCCGCGTCCGACGGGGCCGGGATTGGCGCCGGCGAGGACGTCGAGGGCGTTTTCCTGCTGCGCGATCGCCCGCTCCAGCTGCGGCACGACGGCGGCCGTCGCGCGGTACTCGGCCTCGGCCTGCGACAATTCCAGGCGCGAGCTGTAGCCGACCTCGAACTGGCGCCGCGCCAGGTCCAGCGAGCGCTGGCGCGATGCCAGGGTGGCGCGGGCGAGGTCCAGCTGGGCGTCGAGGCCGCGCAGGTTCAAATAACCGGACGCCGTGTTCGCCGCCACCGACAGCGCCGTCGCGTCCGCCGCCGCCTGTTGCGCGGCGTAGTCCAGCCGCGACGCTTCCGTCAGGCTGGCCGTGCGGCCGAACGGATCGAGCTCATAGGCGGCCTGGAACGCGCCCTGCAGCGACGTCGTATCGATCGGCGTGCCGAACGGCCCGATCACGCGCGCCCGGGTGGGCGTGAAGCCGACCGACAACGTAGGCTGCTCGGCCGCGCGCGCCACCTGGACGCGCGCCCGGTATTCCTGCAGCCGCGCCTGCGCCGTGCGCACGTCGTTGTTGCGTTCCAGCGCCTGCGCGACGAGGCGGTCCAGCGCGGGATCGGCGAACGCATGCCACCAGTCCCGTTCGACGGGCGCGCCCGGCCCGACCTGGCCCCGCCACGCGGGCGGCACGTTCAAGGTCGCCTGCGGCGGCGGCGGCACGGGGATGCGGCAGCCGGCCAGCAGCGCGGCGCAGATGGCGAGCATGAGCCCCCGCTTCATCGAGCGTTCCCCGTGGACCCGGGCGTACGCGTGGGCGCGGGGGCGCCCACCCTACCGGCCTTCGTGTCGATGCTGGCCACCACCGACATCCCGGGCCGCAGCCGTGTGGCCAGTTCCTGGTTCGGGTCGATGCTGATGCGGACCGGAATCCGCTGGGCGATCTTGACGAAGTTACCCGTCGCATTGTCCGGCACGATCACGGAAAACTCGGACCCCGTGGCCGGGGAGATCTGCTCGACGTGGCCGCGCAGCTTCGCGTGATTCAGCGCGTCGACGGTGAACGTAACGGGCTGGCCCAGCCGGACGTCGGCCATCTGCGTCTCCTTCATGTTGGCCACGACCCACATCGTCTGCGGCACGAGCGCCGTCAGCTGGGCGCCCGCGTTGACGAACGCGCCGAGGCGCACGCTGACCTGCCCCAGCTGGCCGTCGCGCGGCGCGACGATGCGGGTATTGGACAGGTCGATCTCGGCCAGCCGCACGGCCGCCTCCGCGTTCGCGACCGCCGCGTCCAGCGACGCGCGGTTGACCTCCACGGTGCGCAGGTTCTGGCGCGAGATCTCCAGTGCCGCGCGTGCCTGCTCGGCCGCGGCGACGGTCTGCGCGCGGGTGGCGCGGGCGGCGTCGCGTTCGCGCGCGGACAGCGAGCCGTCGGCCGCCAGTTCTTCCACGCGTTTCAGGTCGGCATTCGCGCGCTGCGCCTGGGCAGCCGCGTTGGCGACGGCGGCCTGGTTCTGCTGGATGGTGGCGCTGGCCGTGCCGCGGCTTTGCGCGAAGTTCGCCAGCGCGGCGCGCGTGGTCGCCAGCTGGGCCTTGGCCTGGTCCAGTCTCTGCTGGTAGATGCGGTCGTCGATGCGCATCAGCAGCTGGCCCTGGTGGACCACCTGGTAATCCTGCACGTCCACTTCGACGATGTAGCCGGACAGTTGCGGACTGATGATCGTCACCTGCCCCCGCACCAGCGCGTTCTCCGTCGTCTGCAGCGCGCTGTGGAACGGCGGCAGGTTCCAGGCATACAGCACGATCAGGACGCCGATCAGCGCGATGAAGGCGAACAGCAGGCCGCTCACGATGACGTGGCGGTTCGATGTTTGTTGGGTTGTCGTCGTTTCCGGCATGGTCGGGGCTCGATTCAGGTTGGGACGGCCGGCGTCGGCTGGGGCGGACGCGGCGCCGTGCGGCGGTCGCCGGATGGGACGGCGATCGGCGAATCGGTCGGCTCGGGCGGCGCAGGCACCGGCACCGGCGCCGGCGGTGGCGGCGCTACGTATTTCAGCCACAGCGAACGGCCGAAGATCCACGCGGCCAACAGAGTGGCGATGATGGAAATCAAGAGGAACACGTCGTTGTAGGCGAGGATGTTGGCTTCCCGCGCGGCCGTCTGCGTCAGCACGGAGATGCCCTGGCGCGTGCGCGCGGACGGGTCCGCCAGCTGGCGCGCGTACGCCGCCCCGTACTGCTGGATGCGCGCGGCGACGAGCGGATCGAGCGAACTCAGCTGCTCGGCCAGCACGGACGAGTGGTATTTTTCGCGCATCACCTGGAACGTGCCCAGCAGCGACGAGCCGATCAGTCCGCCCAGGTTCTGCGTCAGGCCGAACAGCACGGAAAAGCTGATCAGGTTCGCGGGATTGGCGATCACGGACCCGAGCAGCGTAAGCAGCAATGGCCCGAGGAACATCACGCCGCCGAACGCCAGCAGACCCTGGCTCACGTACATCTGGGCGGGGCGCGTGGCGTTGGTCGCGTTCGAATCGATCCATGCGCCCAGCGCCATGATCAACAGCGCCACCACCTGCGGCGCCATCAGGTGCGGCGGCCGGGTGACCAGCACCGAAACGACGATGCCGAGGATGGTCGCGAGCAGGATGACGATGAACAGCGTCTGCATCTCGTCGTTGTTCAGGCCCACGAGGCGCAGGAAGCCGACGGCGCCCACGCTCTGCTCCGACAGCACGACGCGCACGAGCATCAGCGCGATGGACAGGCGCAGGATCATCCCGTTGGTCAGCCAGCGGATATTCAGCAGGGGGTTGTCGCGGTTGTGCTCGACGCAGATCGCGGCCAGCAGCAGCACGATGGACACGGCCAGCGCGATGCCCACCCATGCATTCTCCGTCCACCACAGCACGCGGCCGAACGTGAGCGCCGCGCACAGCAGCGCCATGCCGGGCGCGAACAGCGAGAACGTGAGGAAATCCGCCGGCCGGAACGCCCTGAAGCGGTCGCCCGGCGGCAGCTTCAGCCACAACACGGCGGCCAGGGTGACCAGCGTGAGCCCGAGCTCGAACAGATACAACCCGCGCCATTCCGCGATCTGCAGCAGGCTCCTGGAAAAGATGTAGGCGATCGGCTGGGCCAGCTGCGCGATGCCGGTCGAGATCACGATGCCGCGCGGCCGCCACTCCTTTTTGAAAGCCTGCAGGCTGTAGTACAGGCCCAGCGTCGACAGGGCCGCGCCCGCCATGCCGTGGGCCGCGCGCACGGCGATCGCGGAGCCCAGGTCGTTGACGAACAGGTGCGCGAACGTGATCAGGGCATACAGCACGAGGAAGAACTCGGTGAACGCGCGCAGGCCGAATTGCTGGCGGAATTTCACCAGCAACAGATTCATCGACACATTGGTCATGACGTAGGCCGTCGGCAGCCAGTTGACTTCGGCCGCGAAGACGCCCAGCGTGCCCTGCAGGTTGACGAGGTTGACGGTGACGAGCGCGTTGCCGAGGCCGCCCGTGATGGTCACGAGCGTGCCGACCAGGAAATAGGCGATGCGGCGCGGCGTCGAGTGCCTCGGAAACGATGGTCCGCCCGGCAGCGTGGGACGCTCGTCGGGATGCCACTGGCGCGGCGCGTAGTCGGCGTCGCTCATGGGTTCTCCAGCAGCCGCTGCAGGTCTTCCAGCACGGCCGCCGCCGCCGCCATGGCGCCGGCATCCAGCCGCGCGACCGTCAGGCGCCGCAGCGTATCCGCTTCCGCGTGGACGCGGCGCGCCACCGCCTCGCCCTGCGGCGTGAGCGCGATGCGCTTGACGCGGCGGTCGTCCGGCTCCGAATCGCGCCGCACGAGGCCGCCCGCGACGAGGCGGTCGAGGGTCGTCACGAGCGTGGCGCCGTCCACGCCGAGCCGGCGCGCCAGTTCCCGCTGCGACGGCGGTTCGGGGCTGTCCGCCACGGCCGTCAGCGCGTTCCAGCCGGCCATCGTCAGCCCGTTCGCCTTCAGGTGGCGTTCGAGCGCGAGGCGCCAGGCGCGCGCGCTGCCTTGCAGCGCTTGCAGAAAACGGTCGTCGGGGTCGTCGGGGTCGTCGGTATTCATGTCAGTTAAACATGGGTATCCCAATCGTTGGCCATCCAGATTATCTGCCTGTTATGGCAAATGTGGCCACACGTGAAGATTTAGTTCGAGATTTGGTTAATTGGACATTGCTCTGAGAAATCACCGTGCTTAGAATCAATTCATTCCGCGAGGCAATCAGTTCTCGGGGAAAAGTGCAAACCCGGTGTCGCTCCAGAGTCTTCCATGCTTAAAGTCCGCCCTTCCGTTCGCAAACTGACGTCCGCCTTCATTGCCGCCCTGGCCCTGCTGCCGGGTCTCGCCATCGAACAAGAGCTTCAGCTCGACTATCGGATCAACGAGCACATCGTCCTGATCCCGGCCGGCCAGGACCATCAGGCCCGCCTGGAAACGACCGTGTTCCAGCCGAACGGCCCAGGGCCCTTCCCGCTCATCATCGTCAACCACGGCAAGGATCCGGGTCACCCGAACCTGCAGCCGCGCGACCGCTTCTACCACATGGCCCACGCCTTCGTGGAACG
Source organism: Massilia sp. Masssp94 (assembly GCF_059491305.1). Classification (NCBI taxonomy): domain Bacteria; kingdom Pseudomonadati; phylum Pseudomonadota; class Betaproteobacteria; order Burkholderiales; family Oxalobacteraceae; genus Massilia; species Massilia sp. Masssp94. The sequence continues at coordinate 4,883,664 of NZ_CP168501.1, read as the reverse complement.
CGGCTATGCCGTGATGGTGCCGATGCGCCAGGGCTTCGCCAACTCGACGGGCTATTACCGCGACCATGGCTGCGACATGACGGCCAACGGCTACACCCAGGCCGAGGACATCAAGGACACCCTCGAATACGCGCGTGCGCAGAAGTGGGTCGACGCGGACCATATCGTTGTCGCCGGCCAGTCGTACGGCGGCCTCGCGACGATGGCGCTCGGCACCGAGGACCTGCCGGGCGTGCGCGGCCTGATCAACTTCGCGGGCGGCCTGCGCGACGACAGCAACGGCTGCGGCTGGCGCTCGGCCCTCGTGTCGGCCTTCGCCGAGTACGGGTCGCAGAACAAGCTGCCGAGCCTGTGGATGTACGGCCAGAACGATTCGCTGTTCTCGCCGGAACTCGTGGCGCGCATGCACGACGCGTTCGAACAGGCCGGCGGCCGCGCCCAGCTCGTCGAGTACGCCCCGTTCAAGCGAGATTCGCATGGAATGCTGGCCAGCCGCGACGGCCAAAAGGTATGGCTGGCCGACACGATGCACTTCCTGCAGCAGATCGGCATGCCGACCAGGGTCGTGTACAAGGTGCCGGAACCGCCGCAGCCGCAGGCGACGAACTTCGCCGGTATCGAGGACATCGAGGCCGTGCCGTTCCTGTCCGAGAACGGCAAGCGCGCCTACCGCGAATACCTGACCAAGATGACGCCGCGCGCGTTTGCCGTGTCGCCCAGCGGCGCCTGGTGCTGGGCCGAGGAAGGCGAGGATCCGGAAGCCCGCGCCCTGGCCACCTGCTCGGCCAAGAGCGACAAGCCGTGCCGCCTGTATTCGGTGGACGAGCACGTCGTGTGGAACCCGGACCTGGCCGAGAAGGCTGCCGTCACGGCATCCAATGCGCCGGCCCCGGCCACGCCGGGCGATGGCGCGGTGGGCAATGCGGCGGGCATGACGGCGGCGAACTAACCTCGCGTTGCACAATGTGCGGCGGTATAGTGCGCACAAGCCACACCGACGCCATTTTGTTGCATTGCAGCAGCCGTTTCGTCGTCCCGGTCGAGGCAGCGCAAACTCTGTGCCGCATATCAAACCGACAATGGGCTCGCCACGTCCAATGGAGAGTCACATGTTGCGACTGACGAAGTCCTGCGCCTGCGCGCTGCTGGCGCTTGCCGCCTTGCTGGGCACGCCCGCGCGCGCCACCAACAACGATCCCGTCGTGCTCGTGCACGGCGTCCTCGGCTTCGGGCCGGAATCGCATCCGCTCGGCAGCTTCCTGTACTGGGGCGGCTACGGCAACATCGCCGCGCACCTGACCGTCTACCACGGCCCGCACACCGTCTTCACGGCCCAGGTGGGCGCGATCGCGTCGAACTGGGACCGCGCCGCCGAGCTGTATGCCCAGATCAAGGGTGGCTGCGTCGACTATGGCGCCCACCACGTGGCGCGCTACGGCTATCCCGGCCAGGCACAGAAGCCGGCCGGCAAATGCTGGGCCGCGGACCCCGCCAACAATCCGGAAAACTACCCGCTCGCGTTCTACCCGCAATGGGATGCCGCGCACCCGGTCCACATGATCGGCCACAGCCAGGGCGGCACGACGATCCGCGCCCTGGTCCAGTTGCTGGAACACGGCTCGCCCGACGGCGACGAGGGCGGCGGCGAACTTTATAAAGGCGGCAAGGTCGGCTGGATCAGGAGCGTCGTGACGATCTCCGCGCCGCACGACGGCACCACGTTGCGCGATGCCGTAGTGGACGTGCTGCCGAACCTGCGCAGTCCATTGCGCGACATCCTCGACAACGAACTGGCCCACTGGGAACTGGCGCCGGACGGCGCGCGCGAATTCAACCGCTGGGCGCTGACGTCGCCGTCGGTCTATTATTTTTCGGTGGGGACGCTGGCGACGGAAGCCGGCGCCTGGTGCTGCAACGGCACGGACCGCGTGCTCGCGCCCGTACAGAACGTCCAGTTCCAGTATCCGCGCGCGGACATGATCCCGTACTTCAAGCTGTTCGCCGGCGAATGGATCGTCGGCTCGCTGGCCCAGCCGGGCATGGGCTCGTACACACAGAACGCGCCGGGCCGCGTGCGCATCGACAGCGCATGGTTTCCGAACGATGGCGTGGTCAACACGGTGAGCATGCGCGCGCCGAGCGGCCATCCGGTGCGCGACTACGACGGCAAGGCCGTCAAGGGGACGTGGAATTTCCTCGGCAATTACCGCGGCTACGACCATTTCGATATCTTGAACTGGCCGAATAACGGGCCGTCGGCCGACCCGATCTACGAGCGGATCAGCGACATCATCTTCGGCTTGTAATCACATCGCAGACCGCAAGGTCCGCGCCAGGTCCGACAGCCGATACGGCTTGTTGACGAACGCGAACTCGTTGAGGTCGACGCCATGCCGCTGCTTGAGGGCCGGCAGCGGATAGCCGGACGCGAGCATGATCTTGGTGGCCGGATAATGCTCGCGCGTGTAGCTGGCCAGCTCGATGCCGTTCATGCCGTTTGGCATCACGACGTCGGTGAACAGGATGTCGATGTCGCGCTGTTCCATCACGTCGATCGCTTCCTGCCCGCTGGCGGCCGTGACGACCTCGTAGCCCATGCTCGTGAACAGCGACGCGGCCACGTCCATCAGGTCCGGCTCGTCCTCGACGATGAGGACGCGCTCCGTGTGCTCGGCCTGTGCCTCCTCGGCGGGATTGACGACGGCCGGCAGGTAGATCGCGATCGTCGTGCCTTCGCCCGGCATGCTGTCGATGGCAACCTCGCCGCCCGACTGCTTGATGAAGCCGTAGACCTGCGACAGGCCCAGGCCCGTGCCCTTACCCACTTCCTTCGTCGTGAAGAAGGGTTCGAAGGCGCGCGCCACGACGTCCGGCGGCATGCCGGTGCCCGTGTCGCTGACGGTCACACGCACGTATTCGCCCGGCGCGAGGCCGGCCGGATGCTGGCCGTCCGCCACGATATTGCCCGTCGCGATGACGAGGCGGCCGCCCTCCGGCATCGCGTCGCGCGCGTTGACGACGAGATTCAGCAGCGCCGACTCGAAGCGGGCGCTGTCGATCAGCGCATTGTGGGCCTTGCGATCGAGGTCGATCACGAAATCGATGGACGGATTGCCGGCGCGGCGCAGCACGGTCTCGAAGCCGCGAATGACGGCATTGAGGTTGCGCGTTTCCGCCTGCAGCGGCTGCTGGCGCGCGAACGCGAGCAGTTGCTGCGTCAGGCGCGCGCCGCGGTCGATCGCGCGCCGCATCGATTCCAGCGTGCGCGCATCGCCCTCGCCCCGCTGCAGGTTCAGCACCTCGATGCCGCTGGACAGCACCGACAACAGGTTGTTGAAATCGTGCGCGACGCCGCCCGTGAGCTGGCCGATGGATTCCATCTTCTGCGCCTGGTACAACGCGATGCTGGCCTTTTCCAGCGCCTCGTCGGCCTTCTTCTTTTCCGTCAGGTCGCGCGTGATCTTGGCGAAGCCGAGCAGTTCGCCGTCGTCGTCGCGGACGGCGTCGAGCACGGCATGGGCCCAGAACCGCGAGCCGTCCTTGCGCACGCGCCAGCCCTCGGACTCGTAGCGGCCCGCCGCGGCGGCCGTGTCCAGCGCGCGCTTCGGGATGCCCGCGGCCTGGTCCTCCGGCGTATAGAAGCGCGAGAAATGGCTGCCGACGATCTCTTCCTGGCGATAACCCTTGATGCGCTCGGCGCCCGGGTTCCAGTTGGTGACGGTGCCTTCCGGCGACAGCATGAACAGCGCATAGTCAGTGACACCGTTCACGAGCAGGCGGAAGCGCTGCTCGCTTTCCCGCAGCGCATCCTCGGCGCGCTTGCGCTCGGTGACGTCGCGCGTCACCTTCGCGAAGCCGAGCAGGACGCCTTCCTCGTTGTAGATCGGATCGATCACCACGTGCGCCCAGAACCGCGAGCCGTCCTTGCGCACGCGCCAGCCCTCGGCCTCGTACTTGCCCTCCGCGAGCGCGATCGCCAGCGCCCGCGCGGGCTTCCCCGCTTCGCGGTCCTCCGGCGTGTAGAAGCGCGAGAAGTGCTCGCCCAGGATCTCTTGCGCAACATAGCCCTTGAACCGGTTGGCGCCGGCATTCCAGCTGCTGACGTAACCGTTCGGATCGAGCATGTAGATGGCGTAGTCGCTGATCCCGGAGATCAGGTACTGGTAGCGCCGCTCGTCGGGCCAGGATTGCGTGGGGGTCAGGTCGTTCATTTACTACGGCTGAATGCGCTCGGAATAGGGTCAAAACCGGGTCATCATACACCGCAGGAAAAAGCCTTGCGCGCGTTGCGATTAACGAATTTCACATTGTCAATTTTAGGATTTTATTGGGCAAGAAAACTTGCATTGACGATGCATCTTCACCAAAAATCACCGGAATTGATGAGTGTTATTACACCGCAAAATTTTCGCGGAACCATGCCGCCGTCGTACCGTCGGCCGGAAAAAACGATTCCAGCCGCAACTCGTGCACAGTGACGTCGTGCGGCGTGCCGAGCGTCGTGATCGTCGTGAACAGGTTCAGTTCCACACCCTCGTGGGCGATCGTCAGCGGCAGGAACGGCAGCGCGCGCCGGTCGAGGTTCGGCACGTGGCCGTCGGACAGTCCCGCCATCCCGGGCAACGCGGACAGTTCGGCCAGCAGCGCCGTCGCCTCGCTGCCCGGCCCGTCCGCCATCGCTTCCCGCTGGATCCACAACAGGCTGTCCGCGCACACGGCCTCCCAGTTGACGAGGCGCGGCCGCAGCCCGTTCGGGTCGAGCATCAGGCGCAGCACGTTGATGGAGCCGTCGCGCGGGATGGCCGCGTCCGGCGGCAGGCCCAGCAGCCACTTCATGAAGCCGGCGGCGGGCTCGTTGAACATCACGAGATTCCACAGCCGGTCCACGACGAGGGCCGGAAACGGCGCCTGCTGGCGCAGCATGAAGTCGAGCGCCTGCATCACGGACAACAGTTCCGGATCGGACAGGTTGCGCTCCTGGTAGGCGGGCGCGAAACCGGCGGCGAGCAGCATCGCGTTTCTCTGGCGCAATGGCACGTCGAGCACGATGCCGAGTTTCAGGACCAGGTCGCGGCTCGGCTGCGCCCGTCCGCTCTCCAGGAAACTCAGGTGCCGCTGCGAGACGCCGCCATCCACGGCAAGACGCAGCTGGCTGTAGCCGCGCCGCGTGCGCCAGTAGCGCAGCGCCGAGCCGAAGTCGCTGAAGTAGCCGTCGCCGCGCGCGTCCGCGTGTCCATCCTGCATCGTGATCCCCTGTTGATGTAAAAGCGTCAATTTAGACCTCCGCACGGATGAACTCAAGCAACTCGCCATTGACCTGCTCCACGTGCGTGAGGAACATGCCGTGCGCGGCGTCTTCGTGGACGACGAGGCGGCAGTCCGGCACGAGGGCGGCGGTGCGGCGCGCGGTCAGCTCCAGCGGCGCGGAGACGTCGAGTGCACCGGCGATCAGGAGCACGGGCACGTCGACGGCTTCCAGCTCCGCCTCCATGCTTGACGCCTCCACGCAGAGGTGGCAATCGTGCAGCGCCTGGAGCGAGCATTGCAGGGCCATCTGCGCGAGCCAGTCGCGCATGCGCGGGCCGGCGCCGGGCACGAACGGCTCGACGTTCTCCTCGATCCAGCGCGGGAAGTCGTGCAGCAGCTGCGTGCTGCGGAACTGTTGCAGCAGCGCGGGGTCGACCCCGTGCGGATTCGATGCGGACAGTGTGATGCCCGGCGTCATCGGCCCGAGCAGCGCGACCTGCGTCACCCGCGCGCTGCCGTGGCGCGTGAGGTAGCGGACGATCTCGTTGCAGCCCATCGAATGCCCGACCAGCACGACGTCGCGCAGGTCGAGGGCTTCGATGACGGCCGCGATGTCGTCGGCGAGCGTGTCGAGGTCGTAGCCGCCGCCCGGGTCGGACGAGCGGCCGTGGCCGCGCCGGTCGAAGGCGATGCAGCGCAGGCCCTGGCGGCACAACACCATCATCTGGTAGCCCCAGGAATCGGAGCACATCGACCAGCCGGCCACGAACAGCACGGGCCGGCCGCGGCCCCAGTCGCGGTAGTACAGGTTGACGTCGCCCGCGATGATGGTGTTCGGGGCGGCGGTGTAGGCGCGGGTGTGTCGCTGCAGGGTCATGATGGTCTCCTTCGGTGGTTGACGTTGGAGCCAGTGTGCCCGGCGGCGTGCGGCGCGGCGATTACCTCCCAGGTAATGACGGCTGTCGTCGAATTTCCCATTTCTACGGCGACAAGGCCATCAACACACCCGCGCAATTCGCCGGATTCGCGCGAATCGATGAGGTATCGTTGTATGAACGCCGGACGGACGCCCAGCTTTTCAATGTAAAATGCTGCACTTGCAACCCGACGTTTCCGACGCCGTTGACCACCCATGACCCAGGCCGCCACCGTACCCGTCCTCGACCTGTCGACCTGCGACAAGGAACCGATCCGCACGCCCGGCAGCATCCAGCCGCACGGTTTCCTGCTGACGCTCGCGCCCGACCTGGCCGTGCTGCAGGCCAGCGCCAACCTGGGCGACTGGACCGGCGTCGCGGCGGGGGACGCCGTCGGGCAGCCGCTGGCGGACGTGATCGGCGCCGCGGCGGCGCAGCGTATCGCGCCCGAGCTGGCGGCCGACCTGGGTCCGCGTCCGTACTACGTCGGCACGATCACGACGGCCAACGGCCACCACTTCGACGTGCTGGCCCACAAATGGGATGGCGTGACCATCGCCGAATTCGAAGCCGTCGACCGCGCGGAAGCGGCGGATTTCCGCCACTTGTACCCGCTGATCGGCGACTTCCTGCTGAAGGTGAACGACGCGACCGGCATCGAAGCGCTGGCGAGCCTGGCGTGCCAGCACATCCGCTCCGTGACGGGTTTCGGGCGTGTGCTCGTCTACCGGTTCGACGCGGACGGCCACGGCCACGTGATGGCGGAAGCGCGCGACGAACGCTGTCACTCGTACATGGGGCAGCACTTTCCCGCGTCCGACATCCCGGCGCAGGCGCGCGAGCTGTACAGGCTGTCGCGCATCCGCCTGATCCAGGACGCGACCTACGTGCCCGCCCCGCTCGTGCCGGCGCTGAACCCCGTCACGGGCCGGCCGAACGATTTGTCGTTCGCGGCGCTGCGCAGCGTGTCGCCCGTGCACCTGCAATACATGCGCAACATGAACACGCTGGCGTCGATGTCCGTGTCGCTGATGGTCAAGGGCAAGCTGTGGGGCCTGGTCTCGTGCCATAACGAAGAACCGACCCCGGTCACCTTCGAAAAGCGCACGGCGTGCGAGCAGCTGGGCCAGATCCTCGCGCTGTGCATCGAATCGCGCGAGGACGCGGCCGACCTGCAGTTCCGCCTCGACGTGCGGCGCACGATGGTGTCGATGCTGGCCGGCCTCACGCAGGGCAGCGACTTCGTCGAGAACCTGGCCAATGTGTTCCCGGACCTGCTGCGCTTCGCGCGCGCGTCGGGCGCGGCGATCATGGTCGACGACCGCGTCCTCACGTACGGCGACACGCCGGAGGAAGACGACATCCGCGCCCTCGTCGACTGGCTCACGCTGCACGACCACGGCGACGTGTTCCACAGCGATAAACTGTCCGCGCAGTATCCGCCGGCGGCGCGCATCGCGCGCAACGCCAGCGGCCTGCTCGCGATGCCGATCTCGCGCATCCACAAGCACTACCTGCTGTGGTTCCGTCCCGAGTGGGTGCACACGATCGAGTGGGCGGGCAATCCGCACGGGAAAGTGCCCACGCCGGGCGCCGGGTCCGGCGCCACGCCCACGCAGCTGTCGCCGCGCACGAGCTTCGAAGCGTGGCGCGAGACGATCCTCGGCACGAGCCAGCCGTGGCACCAGGGCGAGATCGAGATGGCGCTGGAATTCCGCACCGCCCTCCTCGGCATCGCGCTCGAACGCGCGGAGCAGATGGCCGAATTGGCCGAGGAACTGGGCCGCGCGAACAAGGAACTGGAAGCGTTCTCGTACTCCGTGTCGCACGACCTGCGCGCGCCGCTGCGCCACATCGTCGGCTTTGCCGACCTGCTGCTCGAATCGGCCGGCGACGAGGACGCCCAGCAGCGCCAGCGCTTCCTCAAGAACATCAAGGAAGCCGCGCGCCTGGCCGGCAAGCTCGTCGACGACCTGCTGTCCTTCTCGCAGATGGGCCGCGCCTCGCTGCGCCCGACGACGGTCGACATGCACGACCTCGTCGCCTCCTGCCGCGACAAGCTGGCGCTGGAAACGCGCGGCCGCAACATCGAGTGGAACATCGGCACGCTGCCGGAAGCCTGGGCCGACCCGACGTTCCTGCACCTGGCCCTGTTCAACCTGCTGGCCAATGCCGTCAAGTTCACGGGCCAGCGCGATCCGGCCGTGATCCGCATCTCCGCCGAAGACCATCCGCACGAGACGGTCTTCCACGTGGCGGACAACGGCGCCGGCTTCAACATGGAATACGTGCACAAGCTGTTCGGCGTATTCCAGCGCCTGCACCGGATGGAAGATTTCCAGGGGACGGGCATCGGCCTGGCGAACGTGCGCCGCATCGTCGAGCGCCACAACGGCCGCGTCTGGGCCGACTCCGTGCAGGGCGAAGGCGCGACGTTCTCGTTCGCGCTGCCCAAGCCAGACTCATCTCATTGAAAGTTTACGAAGACATCCATGCTCAAACCCATCCTGCTGGTCGAAGACAACCCGAACGATCTCGAACTCACGCTGATCGCGCTGTCCAAGAGCCAGCTCGCCAACCAGGTCATCATCGTGCGCGACGGCGCCGAAGCGCTGGACTACCTGCACCGCCGCGGCGAATACGCGTCGCGCGCGGCCGGCAATCCAGCCGTCGTCCTGCTCGACCTGAAGTTGCCGAAAGTGGATGGATTGGAAGTCCTGCGCGAAGTCCGCAGCACGGACGGGCTCAAGCCCCTGCCGGTGGTGATGCTGACGTCGTCGAAGGAAGAGCAGGACCTCGTGCGCAGCTACGAGCTGGGCGTGAATGCCTACGTCGTCAAGCCGGTGGATTTCACGGAATTCGTGCGCGCGATCGCGGACCTGGGCATTTTCTGGGCCGTGCTGAACGAACCGCCGCCGGGGTCGCAGCGCTACATCAAGCCCAACAAGTAACGATCCGTGCCAACGCGAATGTTCGCGTCACGCATCGTTACGCGTGGGCACAGGGGTGCCCGCCCTACGGCGTAGCAAATGCCGGATGCGCGCGCTGAGCGCGTCCGGGTGGTAAGGCTTCTGCAACAGGTTGACGGACGCCTCCAGCTTCCCTTCGTGCGCCAGCACGCCCTCCGCATAGCCCGACGTGTATAGAATCTGCGCCTGCGGCAGGCGCGCACGCACCACCTCGCCCAGTTGCAGGCTGCTCACCGGGCCCGGCATGATCACGTCCGTGAACACGAGGTCGATATGCTGGCCGCGCTCGACGATCTCCACGGCCTTCGCCGCATCCGGCGCCTCCAGCACCTTGTAGCCGAGCGCGGACAGGATGCCGCAGGTCGTGCTGCGCACGTCTTCCTCGTCCTCGACGACGAGGATCGTCTCGATGCCACCCAAAAGCGGCGCCGTCGGCGCCTGTTCCGCGTGCTGCGGCTCGGCCTCGCTGCGCGGCAGGTAGATGCGTACGCTGGTGCCCTTGCCCGGCTCGCTCCTCAGCACGATCTCGCCGCCGGACTGCTTGACGAACCCGTACGCCATCGACAGGCCCAGGCCCGTTCCCTGTCCCGTCGGCTTGGTCGTGAAGAACGGCTCGAACGCGCGCTCCAGCACTTCGGGTGCCATGCCCTTGCCCGTGTCCGCCACTTCGATCAGCACATAATGGCCGCGCGGCACTTCGGTCGGCAACACGCCGTCGGGCCCGGCATTGGCCGCGCGGATCGTCAGCGTGCCGCCGCCCGCCATCGCATCGCGCGCATTGATCGCAAGGTTCAGCAGCACGTTGTTGAGCTGGTTCGGATCGACGAGCGTGCTGCCCAGGCTTGCCGAAATGTCGGTCACGACGCGCGCGCGTGGACCGAGCACGCGGCGCATCATGTCGTCCATCTCGCGCAGCAAATGGCCAGGATTGATCACGACGGCCTGCAGCGGCTGGCGGCGGGCAAAGGCGAGCAGGTGCGACGACAGCCTGGCCCCGCGCTCCACGCCGGCCAGCGCCATGTCGACGCGCGCCTTGCCGGCATCGTTCAGGTTGCCCACCAGCTTCAGCAGCTGCAAATTGCCGCCGATGATCTGCAGCACATTGTTGAAATCGTGCGCGACGCCGCCCGTCAGCTGGCCGATCGCCTCCATCTTCTGCGCCTGGTACAGCGCCGACTGGCTAGCGGCCAGCTGCTCCTGGCTGAGACGCAGCGACACGAACGCCGCATCGCGCTGGCGCCGCGCGATGCACGCATCGCTGTGGTAGCGCACGCGCGCGACGAGTTCGCGCGGATCGGGCCACTTGACGAGGTAGTCGTTGGCGCCGAGCGCGAACGCTTTCGCCTTGATCTCGGGATCTTCTTCGGACGACAGCAGGATGACGGGAATGTGCTCGGTGTCCTTGTCCGCGCGCAGGCGGCGCGTGACTTCGAAGCCGTCGATCTCAGGCATGCGCAGGTCGACGAGCACGACCGTCGCGCCGATTTCCTTGGCCAATTCGACCGCCATGCCGGGGTCGCGGGCATAGCGCAGCGCATACGAGGCGCATCCCTTCATGCCGTGGGAGATGATGTCCTCGGCAAAGGGTTCGTCGTCGATCAGGAGAACCGAGCAGGCGTTGGAGTCTTCTTGGTTCATTGCAACTGCGGAAGTAGCGGCATTAAAAAAGGAACCAGAATTGCAAAAAAGTAATGTCCGATTTTAACACCAAGCACGACAGGGGAGAGTTCCGATTCAATCGTGCGACATAATCGATGTCATCCTGATAACGGAAGACTTTGCTCAGCGGCTCTTCTTGGTATTCGACGTGAACGTCCGCGCATAAAACTCCGGCGGCTTCTTCATCACCCACTCGATGAACGCCCGGATATCGCCGTCCTCCTTGAGCACATCCCAAGTGTGATAGGTACGCAGCAATTCGCGCTCGGAAAACGTCGCATGGATCTTGCGATGACAAATCTTGTGGATGGGGAACTGCTCCCTGCCCTTCAGCGACTTCGGGATCAGGTGATGCCGGTCGATGTTGACCGTACCGAGCGGCCGGCCGCACAGCGGACACGGGCTGTCCGCCGCAGCGGGGTGGGCAGGAAAATCGAAGTCGGGAATGCGGGAACGGCGCGCCATGTTTCGTATATCGGGGCGGCCGTGCCCGTTTAAAGCATGATCAGCCGCGCACGCGCGCCGCGATGGCGTCGCCCACCTCGACCGTCGTCGCCGTGCCGCCCAGGTCGCCCGTGCGCGGTCCTGCGCGCAGCACGTCCTCGATCGCGGCCACGATCGCATCGTGCGCCTCGCCGCAGCGCGGATCCGGATCGGGGCCGGCGGCGAGGAACGACAGCATCATCGCGCCCGACCAGATCATCGCGATGGGGTTGGCGATGCCCTTGCCGGCGATGTCCGGCGCGGAGCCGTGCACGGGTTCGAACAGCGACGGGAACGTGCGGTCCGGGTTCAGGTTGCCGGACGGCGCCAGGCCGATCGTGCCCGTGCACGCGGGGCCGAGGTCGGACAGGATGTCCCCGAACAGATTCGACGCCACGACGACGTCGAACCGGTCGGGCTGCAACACGAAGCGGGCCGTCAGGATGTCGATGTGCTGCTTGTCGACGGTGACGTCCGGGTACTCGGCGTGGATGGCGTCCGCGCGGCCGTCCCACCACGGCATGCTGATGGCGATGCCGTTCGACTTGGTCGCCACCGTCACATGCTTGCGCTGGCGCGCGTTCGCGAGCTCGAACGCATACTGCAGCACGCGGTCGGTGCCGTAACGCGTGAACACGGATTCCTGGATCACCATCTCGCGCTCGGTGTCCGGGAACATCACGCCGCCCAGGTTCGTGTACTCGCCTTCCGTGTTTTCGCGCACGACGAAAAAGTCGATGTCGCCCGGCTTGCGGCCGGCCAGCGGGCACGGCACGCCTTCGAACAGGCGTACCGGGCGCAGGTTGATGTACTGGTCGAATTCGCGGCGGAACTTGAGCAGCGAGCCCCACAGCGAGATATGGTCGGGCACCAGCGCGGGCCAGCCGACGGCGCCGAAATAGATGGCGTCCATGCCGGACAATTGCGCTTTCCAGTCCGGCGGCATCATCTCGCCGTGCTGGATGTACCAGTCGCAGCTGGCCCACGGAAAATGCGTGAACTCGAGCTGCAGGCCGAAGCGCTCGGCCGCGGCCGCCAATACCTTCAGGCCTTCCGGCAGGACTTCCTTGCCGATGCCGTCGCCCGCGATGGCGGCGATCTTGAAACGTCGTGTCATCTGTTTTCTTTCTTGAATGGTGAAGCTCACACGGCCGGTGCCGCGACGACCAGGCGCGAGAAACTGGCCACGCTGGCCGCGAACGAGAACGCGGCGGCGATGCCGAGCGCGAACCATGGTCCGCGTACGTGAGAGATGGTAAGGCAGAACGCGACGAGCGCGGCGCCCGTCGCCTGGCCCGTCAGGCGCGCGGTGGCGACCATGCCGCTGGCGCTGCCGGCGCGCGAGCCCGGCGCGCTGCTCATGATCGCCTTCACGTTCGGCGCCTGGAAAAAGCCGAAGCCGATGCCGCAGAGGGCCATGCGCCAGCCGATGTCGAAGGCGGACGGCGCTGCCGGCAGGCTCATCATCGTGACCAGGCCGGCCGCGAGGATCAACAGGCCGATGCCGCCCAGCAGCCCCGGCGAATACCGGTCGCTCAATCGTCCGGCGACGGGCGCCATCACGCCGACCATCACGGGCCACGGCGTCATCAGGAAGCCCGTCTCGACGGGCGAACGGCCGAGCGTCGTCTCGAAAAAGAACGGCAGCGCGACGAATGCGAGCGCCTGCGCGGCGAACGTGCAGATGGCGGTGATGGTCGACAGCGCGAACAAGGGACGGCGGAACAGGTCCACCGGCAACAGCGGCGCCGGGTGGCCACGCTCGCGGCGCAGCAGCAGGACGAAGAACACCAGGGCGATCAATGCCTCCGGCAGCAACGTCTTCATGTCCACACGGTGCGCGGCATCGCCCAGCGCCAGCACGGCCATCGAAAACGCGACGACGTTGTAGACGCCGGCGAGCCGGTCCACGCGGTGGGTCGCGCGGCGCGTTTCCGGCAGCACCTTGCGCGCCATGAAGAACGCGACGATGCCGGGCACGACGTTAATACCAAATAGCCATTGCCACGACGATGCGGCAAGGATGATCGACGCGAGGCTCGGCCCGAGCGCGAAGCCGACCGCGACGACGAGGGCATTGGTGCCGAAGCCGCGTCCCAGCAGTTTTGCCGGATACGTGGCGCGCAGCAGCGCCGTGTTGACGCCCATGATGGCGCTGGCCCCGAGGCCCTGGAACAGGCGCGCGGCGATCAGCACGGGCAGCGACCACGCGAGCGCGCACGCGAGCGAGGCCACCGTGAACAGGGCCATGCCGGCCACGTAGACGCGGCGGTAGCCGATGGTTTCGCCCAGCGCCGCGATCGGCAGCAAGGTGGCGACCATGGCCAGCTGGTAGGCATTCACGATCCACACGGAGTCGGCCGGCGTGGCGTGCAATTGCTGCGCCATCGCGGGCAGCGCGGTGTTGGCGATGGCGGTATCGAGGGATGACATGCCCACGCCGAGCGCGAGGGCAAGGATGGCCCAGGTGCGCGGGCCCGCTGGTAATCCGTCCTGTTCGAGAGGTGTTGTATTGACTGCTGCTTGCATGCTCGATCCTGACGGCAAAGGATCGATTGTAGGCCTGTCCGGCGAAGCGTGCAGCGGACCGGCCTCAGCAGCCGCTCGGTTTCACCCGCTCGACCTCGAGCCCGAACAGCGGACGCAGCCGCGTACCGAACACGTTGCCGACGAAGGCGGCCACGAGCCACAGCCAGCCGTGCAGGCTGCCCGACACGATGCCGCTGAAGTAGGCGCCGATGTTGCAGCCGTACGCGAGGCGCGCGCCATAGCCGAGCATCAGTCCGCCGACGACGGCCGCGAGGAGCGAGCGCAGCGGCACGCGCCATACGGGTGCATAGCGGCCCGCCAGCGCCGCCGCCAGCATCGCGCCCAGCACGATGCCGATGTCCATCACGGACGTCACGTCGTGCGACACGGGCGCGGCCAGCGCCGCGGCGTTCGCCTTCGTCGACCAGTACGTCCAGCTCGCCGTGTCGACGCCGATCGCCTGCGCGGCCTTGGCGCCCCACAGCGCGAACGCGGACGTCACGCCCCACGGCCGGCCGGACAGCGCGAGCGTCGCGAAATTCAGCACGACGAGCGCGACGGCGCCGGCCACCAGCGGCCACGGCCCGTGCAGCCACGGCGACGCGTGCGCGGGCCGCACGGTCGGGTCGACGAGGCGGCCGTGCCGGCGCTTCTCGACGACGACGGTGACGTACGCGATCAGCGCGAACACGGCCCAGTTGAGCAGCAGCGCGGGCGCCAGGCCCAGCGTCTTCACGAGCGAGACCGGTTTCAGTTGCGGCAGCGACGTCCAGAACGGCATGTGCGCCGTCGCGATGACGGAACCGGCGATGAACGCAAGCAGGGTCACGATCATGCGCGTGCTGCCGCCGCCGACCGTGTAGAGCGTGCCGGACGCGCAACCGCCGCCCAGCTGCATGCCGATGCCGAACATGAACGCGCCGACGATCACGGACGTGCCCGCGGGCGACACGAGCCCATTGACGGGATTGCCAAACAGGGTGCCGGCGGACAGTGCCGGAAAGAACAGCGCGACGCCGACGGCGAGCATGATCATCTGCGCGCGCAGGCCGGCGCCGCGGCCGTCCGCGATGAAGACGCGCCACGCGGACGTGAAGCCGAAAGCGGCGTGGTACAGCGCGAGGCCGAGCAGCGCGCCGACGACGAACAAGGCGGCGTGCTTCGCACCGACGGTCTGCGCGAGATACCACGCGCCGAGGACGATGAGCAACAACGCGACGCCGAGCGGTTTCGGGTTGACGTCGGCGCCGCGGGGGAATGTTGGCGAAGCTGCAGTAGACATTGGGAAACGATCTCGGGATAACGTAAGTCGTTATTTTCGCTCGTTTTTTTGTTTCCTGCTGGGGCGGGCAAAAACGAAAATGGGCATCGATTTCTCGACGCCCATTTTGAATTCTGGCTCCCCGACCTGGACTCGAACCAGGGACCTGCGGATTAACAGTCCGTCGCTCTACCGACTGAGCTATCAGGGAAAGGAGGCCGCATTATAGCGGCTCAGCTCTGCGGCAGCAATAGCGCGTGTTGCGATGCCGTATGGAAGTCGCGCCAGACGCGGTTGATGGCGCTGTCCGCGCTGGCCGCCACGAGGCCGCAGTACGGGTACAGCGTGTCGACGGCGTGGCGCGACGCGGCGACCCACTCCTGTGCCAGTGCCTGCATTTGCGCGGCCTGTTCGTCCGCGACGTCGGCGCCGGCGACGACGTCGGACCACGTCGCGTCGAGCAAGGCGTAGAAGCGCGCACGCACGTCATCCAGCCTGCCGCGGGCATCATCCAGCACGGCGCGCACGGCGGGCACGTCGATCAACAGCTCGTTCCGGGCGCCGAACCGGTTGCGCCGGCGCGCGATGCAGGCATGGGCCAGGTCGACGAAGTGGGACGCCATCCCGGCCACGTTCGCGGCCAGCGTGACGAAGGCGAACGGGAGAAATGGAAAACGGTACAGTGGCCCCTGCTCGCGCGCAGCGGCCGGGTCGATCACGAAGCCGTGGTCGGCATGGACCCACGCGCCGCGGATGCGGTAGGCGTGCGACGCCGTCGCGCGCAGGCCGATGCTGCGCCAGCGGGGCACGATCTCGACGATCTCCTTCGGCACCACGAACGCCTGGATGCGCGGCTGGCCATCCGCAGCGAGCAGCGGCCGGCCGTCCGCGCGCAGGAAGGCGTTGAACGTGAAATGCGTGGCCATCGGCGCGCCGCTCGCGTAGTCCCATTCTCCCTCGACGCGCCAGCCGTCACCCTCGCGGTCCGCGTGGCCCGTCGGGGCGCCGCTGCCCGCCAGGCAGGCGCGGGGCGTGGCCAGGATCGCGCGGGCCAGGTGCGGCGGCAGGAACCCCGCGAACCAGCCGGCGCCGGCGCACAGCGTGACGGTCCAGCCGACGCTGCCGTCGACGCGCGCGATCGCTTCTTCCAGCCGCACGACGTCCGGCAGCGGCCGCTCTTCCCCGCCGACCGCGCGCGGCGCCAGCATGCGCAGCCAGCCGCGGTGGTGGATCAGGGCCTGGTGGACGGGGTGCAGCCAGCCGTCCGTGTCGGCGGTGGCGGCGTAGCGGTCGATACGGGCGGCGTCGCGCGCGGCGAGCGGGGATTGATTCGTCATCGTGCGGCGGAAATGAAAAAGGCCGCGCTTCAATAAAATGAGTGCGCGGCCTTTCGAATTCTGGCTCCCCGACCTGGACTCGAACCAGGGACCTGCGGATTAACAGTCCGTCGCTCTACCGACTGAGCTATCAGGGAATTGAGGCAATATTATAGCAGGAATCCAGGAATTGCCAAATCACGCCCGCGGCGTGCGCCCGGCGATACTGTTTGCTATAGTCGCCCTCTTCCCGACCTGCCCCCCACTGACCAATGACCACCCTCGGCACTCCCCTCTCCCCTTCCGCAACCAAAGTCATGCTGCTCGGCTCCGGCGAGCTCGGCAAGGAAGTCATCATCGCGCTGCAACGTCTCGGCATCGAAGTGATCGCCGTCGACCGCTACCCGAACGCGCCCGGCCACCAGGTCGCGCACCGCGCGCACGTCATCGACATGACGGACGGCGCCGCCCTCGCCGCGCTGATCGAGCGGGAGCAGCCCGACCTCGTCGTGCCGGAGATCGAGGCGATCGCGACCGCGAAGCTGGCCGAGCTGGAAGCGGCCGGGACGATCATCTGCATCCCGACCGCGCGCGCCGCGCAGCTGACGATGAACCGCGAAGGCATCCGCCGCCTCGCCGCCGAGGAACTGGGCCTGGCCACGTCGCCGTACCGCTTCGCGTCCAGCCTCGACGAGCTCGAGGCCGCCTGCGCCGAGATCGGCTTTCCGAACGTCGTGAAACCCGTGATGTCGTCGTCGGGCAAGGGCCAGTCGAAGCTGGACAGCGCCGCCGACGTCGAGGGCGCCTGGAACTACGCCGCGTCCGGCGGGCGTGTGGATGCGGGCCGCGTGATCGTCGAAGGCTTCATCGACTTCGATTACGAGATCACCTTGCTGACCGTGCGCGCGATCGGTGCGGATGGCAACGTCGAAACGCGCTTCTGCGAGCCGATCGGCCACAAGCAGGTGCATGGCGACTACGTCGAATCGTGGCAGCCGCAGCCGATGGCTCCGCTCGCGCTGCAGCGCGCGCAGGAGGTCGCCGGGAAGGTCACGGCGAACCTGGGCGGCCAGGGCGTGTTCGGCGTCGAGCTGTTCGTCAAGGGCGACATGGTGTGGTTCTCGGAAGTGAGCCCGCGCCCGCACGACACCGGCATGGTGACGATGGCGACGCAGGTTCAGAGCGAATTCGAGCTGCACGCCAAGGCGATCCTCGGCCTGCCCGTGAACACGGCGCTGCGCGCGCCGGGTGCGTCCGCCGTGATCTACGGCCAGCTGGAGGAAGCGGGCATCGCGTTCGAAGGCGTGGCCGACGCGCTGCGCGTGCCGGGCAGCGACATCCGCCTGTTCGGCAAGCCGGCGTCCTTCGCGCGCCGCCGCATGGGCGTGGCGCTGGCGACGGCGGAGGATGTCGAGACGGCGCGTGCACGGGCGCTGGAGGCGGCGTCGAAAGTGAAGCCGGTATCGGGCCGATAACGGAAAAGGGGCATCGATCGCTCGATGCCCCTTCCGAAATTCTGGCTCCCCGACCTGGACTCGAACCAGGGACCTGCGGATTAACAGTCCGTCGCTCTACCGACTGAGCTATCAGGGAATAGGTGTTCGTATTATAGCCGCTCACCAACGGCTTGCAAAGTTGGCAGGCCAACCGTGCGAAAATCTGGCTCCCCGACCTGGACTCGAACCAGGGACCTGCGGATTAACAGTCCGTCGCTCTACCGACTGAGCTATCAGGGAGTAGTGGGGGCTTGAATAGCCTGCTGCGCGTTGCATTTCCGGTCTGCGATGCTCGCCGTACCGTAAGTACGGCTGCGCTTCTCGACCGGAACTGCTGCCGCTCGCGACGGCTCTTCAATGCCCCTGATCCGCTAACAATAATTGCTTAACGGAAGGCCGCGATTTTAGAGAACTTTTGCGATGGCGTCAACGACGCGATCGATGTTCTTCGAGTTCAGCGCGGCCACGCAGATGCGGCCGGTGTCCACGGCATAGATCGATTCGGCGCGCAGCTTCTCGACCTGCTCCTTCGTCAGGCCCGAGTACGAGAACATGCCGACCTGCTTGCGCACGAACTGGAAGTCCGAGCCCGGTGCCTTTTCGGCCAGCTTCTTGACCAGCTCGTCGCGCATCTGCTTGATGCGGACGCGCATGCCGGCCAGCTCGTCTTCCCAAAGCTGGCGCAGTTCCGGCGTGGACAGGACGGTCGCGACGACCTTGCCGCCGTGCGTCGGCGGGTTCGAGTAGTTGGTGCGGACGATGCGCTTCAGCTGCGACAGCAGGCGGGCAGCCTCTTCCGCGGTCGATGCGACGACGGACAGCGCGCCCACGCGCTCGCCGTACAGCGAGAACGACTTCGAGAACGAGTTCGACACGAGCAGCGGGCCGGGGGTAGCGGTGAAGCGGCGGACGACAGCGCCGTCTTCCGCGATGCCGTCGCCGAAGCCCTGGTAGGCCATGTCGAGGAACGGGATCAGGTTGTTGGCACGCACGACCTCGATCACCTGGCCCCACTGGTCGGCGTTCAGCTCGGCGCCGGTCGGGTTGTGGCAGCAGGCGTGCAGGACGACGATGGCGCCTTCCGGCATCGCTTTCAGCGCAGCCAGCATGCCTTCGAAGTTGACGCCGTGCGTGGCTGCGTCGTAGTAGGCGTAGTTGTTGACGGTGAAGCCGGCGCTTTCGAACAGGGCGCGGTGGTTTTCCCAGCTCGGGTCGCTGATGTAGACTTGCGAATCCGGCGAGAAGCGCTTCAGGAAGTCGGCGCCGATCTTCAGTGCGCCGGTGCCGCCCAGGGCTTGCACCGTGACTGCACGTTTCTCTTGAATTACGGCGCTGTCGGCACCAAATACGAGTTCTTGCACAGCCTTGTCGTACGCACCCAGGCCTTCGATCGGCAGGTAGGTACGCGGCGTCGGTTGTTCCATCAACTTCGCTTCCGCTTTCTGCACGCATTCCAGCAGCGGCACTTTCCCGTTGTCATCGTAGTAGACGCCCACGCCCAGATTGATCTTGGCGGGGTTGGTGTCTGCATTGAAGGCCTCGGTGATGCCGAGGATCGGATCGCGGGGAGCCATGGCGATGGCGCTGAAGATGCTGGCAGTAGCTGGGGAATTCATCGTGATAAACTTGGTTTGTCGGCTGGGTTTCGCAGCGGTTGTATAGACAGCGACCTCGAGAGTTGCTCGGTCGCAGGCGGATTCTCATTCTAGCAAAGGTCTGATCCAATGGCAGATTTATCGGTTGCAAATTCACCAGCACCTACCGTCATCACGTTCCCGGATTCCCCGTTCAAGCTGCACCAGCCCTTCCCGCCCGCGGGCGACCAGCCCACGGCGATCGATGGCCTGGTGGAAGGCATCGAGGACGGCCTGATGTACCAGACGCTGCTCGGCGTGACCGGTTCCGGCAAGACTTATACGATGGCCAACGTGATCGCTAGAGCCGGCCGTCCGGCGATCGTGTTCGCCCCGAACAAGACCCTCGCGGCCCAGCTGTACGCGGAGTTCCGCGAGTTCTTCCCGCAGAATGCCGTCGAGTATTTTGTCTCGTATTACGACTATTACCAGCCGGAAGCGTACGTGCCGCAGCGCGACCTGTTCATCGAAAAGGACTCGTCGATCAACGAGCACATCGAACAGATGCGTTTGTCGTGCACGAAGTCGCTGATGGAGCGGCGCGACGTCGTCATCGTGGCGACCGTCTCGGCCATCTACGGTATCGGTAATCCGAACGAGTATCACAAGATGATTCTCACGTTGCGCACGGGCGACAAGGTCGCGCAGCGCGACGTCATCGCGCGCCTGATCCAGATGCAGTACACGCGCAACGAAATGGACTTCGCGCGCGGCACGTTCCGCGTGCGCGGCGACACCATCGACATCTTCCCGGCCGAACACGCCGAGCTCGCGATCCGCGTCGAGATGTTCGACGACGAAATCGAATCGCTGCAACTGTTCGATCCGCTGACGGGTAAAGTGCGCCAGAAGATCCCGCGCTTCACGGTGTACCCGGGCTCGCACTACGTCACCGGCCGCGCCACCGTGCTGAAGGCCGTCGATTCCATCAAGGCCGAGCTGCGCGACCGCCTCGAGGAATTCCGCCAGCAGGGCAAGCTGCTGGAAGAACAACGCCTCGAACAGCGCACGCGCTTCGACCTCGAGATGCTGGCCGAAGTCGGTTTTACCAAAGGCATCGAGAACTACTCGCGCCACCTGTCCGGCTCGATGCCGGGCGAACCGCCGCCGACGCTGATCGACTATCTGCCGAAAGACGCGCTCATGTTCATGGACGAGTCGCACGTGATGATCGGCCAGCTGAACGCCATGTACAACGGCGACCGGTCGCGCAAGGTGAACCTCGTCGACTACGGATTCCGCCTGCCCTCCGCGCTCGACAACCGGCCTTTGAAATTCTCGGAATTCGAGAACAAGATGCGCCAGTGTATCTTCGTCTCCGCGACGCCGGCCGACTACGAAAAGCAAAAAGCCGACAACGTCGTCGAGCAGGTCGTGCGCCCGACGGGCCTCGTCGACCCGCAGGTCATCGTGAAACCCGCGCGTTCGCAGGTGGACGACCTGATGGGCGAGATCACGGACCGCATCAAGAAGGACGAGCGCGTGCTCGTCACCACGCTGACCAAGCGCATGGCCGAGCAGCTGACGGAATACCTGTCCGACCACGGCATCAAGGTGCGCTACCTGCACAGCGACATCGACACGGTGGAGCGGGTGGAAATCCTGCGCGACCTGCGCCTGGGCACGTTCGACGTCGTCGTCGGCATCAACCTGCTGCGCGAGGGTCTCGACTTGCCGGAGGTGTCGCTCGTGGCCGTGCTGGACGCCGACAAGGAAGGTTTCCTGCGTTCGGAACGCTCGCTGATCCAGACCATCGGCCGCGCGGCGCGTAACCTGAACGGCGTGGCGATCCTGTACGCGGACCAGATCACGGATTCGATGAAGCGCGCGATCGACGAGACGGAACGCCGCCGTGCCAAGCAGATCGCGTTCAACGAAGCGAACGGCATCACCCCGAAGGGCGTGCAGAAGAAGATCAAGGAAATGATCGACGGCGTCTACAGCGCGGCCGCGCAGAAGGCGATGCTGAACGACAACGGCTTGTCGGAAGAAGCGGCCAAGGTCGAGGGCATGAGCGAGAAGCAGATTTCGAAAGAGATCAAGCGCCTCGAAAAACTCATGGTCGACCACGCGAAGAACCTCGAGTTCGAAAAGGCGGCGCAGGTACGCGACCAGTTGCACGTGCTCAAGCAGCAGGCATTCGGGGCGCCGGGGGCGGACAACGTCGTGTCTATCCTCGGCAAGTAAGGGCTTGCGCCCGGTATCCAGCGAAACGGCTCTGCGGAGCCGTTTTTTCATGCCTGGGACCGCCGCAATCACTGTGGCTCAGATGGCCCCTGCGGCCGCGTCGATCGCCGGATAGAACTCGGTGTCCTCGCGCCGCATGCGATCGAACAGGACGCGCAGAACGCGGTTCGCGTCGGCGCGGAAACCTTCGGGATCGGCCTTCAACCGTGCCGGCAGGTTCCAGCGCGACGCGAACGCGAAATACTCGCCGGCGATGCCGTTCATCTCGCGCTGGTAGGACTCGCCCAGCCGTGCGAGCTTGCGGTCGGCGCTCTCGGCGACGGCGGGATACAGCACCGTGTCCTCGATAGCGAGATGCAGTTTGATCACGCCGCTGATCTTGACGATGCCCGTGGCAATGTCGTCGGCGTTGCCCGCGATGCCGGCCTGCACGGCCTCGCGCAAACGCGCGATGCCATCGAGGATAGCTACATGCTGGTGCTTGAACTTGTCGATATTCATCATGGAACTCCTGAAACCAGAACCGGATTAATGCCGCTAGGAAATATCTATACAGGTGAAGTGTAGCCCGATCGTTTTAAATATGCAAATTAAATGCATATTTATAGCAAAGCGGGGCCACTCAACCGTTTGCTGCTCAAGGTGCGCTACCTGCACAGCGACATCGACACGGTGGAGCGGGTGGAAATCCTGCGCGACCTGCGCCTCGGCACGTTCGACGTCGTCATCGGGATCAACCTGCTGCGCGAGGGTCTCGACTTGCCGGAGGTGTCGCTCGTGGCCGTGCTGCATCGAAAGAGACCAGGCGCCTCGAAAAACTCATGGTCGGCCACGCGAAGAACCTCGGGTACGAAAAGGCGGCGCAGGTACGCGACCAGTTGCACGTTCTCAAGCAGCAGGCGTTCGGCGCGCCGGGGGCCGACAACGTCGAGGCCGCTTTTGCTTTACAGGTATTGGTGCAGCGAGCTCTGGGAATCCTGGTTCCTGAAGAGCGTGACAAAACCGGCTTTTGCGAGGCACAACCGGTGCTTGTCGTTGGCGTAGGCGATGATCGACTGGCTCCGCCTGAACTTGTCCATATTGTTTTTCAGGAATTCGAGCAGAATCGCCTCGCCAAATGGGTTGAACAGGTAGACCAGATTATTTCCGGCCGGAAGTGAGAAACTGGCTGCGTCAGCGTTGACGAAGCAGATATTGTCGGCACCAAATTTCTTGACGTTACGGTCCGCTGCCTGCACCAGCGGCTCCGAAAACTCGACGCCGACGAGCCGTCGAAACCGGTAGTTGGCGGCAGCATAAAAGCACGCCTTTCCCTTGCCCGAGCCGAGATCGATGAACTGGTCGAATACGATGCCGGTCTTCATTGCCTCATTGAGCAATGCCCGAATCGCCACGCAGGTAACGGCCTGGTAGGCCCGTGAGTGCGCGCGCGCCGACGAATAACTGGTTTCGAGTTCGTGCCCATCGATAAAACCGCTGCAGTCGAGGCCATGCCATTTTTCGAACAGCTGGTCCTCCATCCAGTTTACTCCACCCGCTGCCTTGTTCGAAAGCGAACGCAGCTTATGGGCGAGCGGCCGTCTCAGCCAAGTGGCGATTCTGCCTTGCAATTGAATGCGAGTCGATTCAGTGTGGTGAGCCATGTACATTCCGAAAAATGATCCGAAGCTGGGAACCTCACCTATTTTCCCGACCTTCGCCAGCACGGCCTTTATCGATTGTCAATCAGCGCCATGCTCGCCGGTTCAAAAGGACGCCGCTGTTGTCGAACACGGCGTCAGGGCCATCCAAGTTTTTGATCAGACCACACATATATCGCACGAGAAACTTCTGTAGAAAAACTATTACTCAGGGAAATTTATTTCGCGAAACGTTGAACTTTGGCAGTTTCCCCTCGTCAAAGTTACTCCTTCGTTTATTGATGAGTGGCTTTCCCTTGAAAACTTTTTCGTTCGCAAACAACGCTTTGACCGCCCCCCTGCTGACTGGTTTTGCAGTCGCAATGATGACTTGTACCGTCGCCTCGGCCGCCGACCTCTATGTGTCGACCGCAGGCAGGGACACGAACACCGGCACGTCGAGCAGCGCCCCGCTGCGCACCATCCAGCGCGCCGCCAACCTGGCACGACCCGGCTATACGGTCCACGTGGCGCCCGGCACCTACACGGAGACCATCACCTCGACCGTGAACGGCACTTCGTCCGCGCGCATCCGCTTCGTTTCGGACACGAAGTACGGCGCGATCCTGCGTCCGGCCGGCAGCGCCTATACGATGTGGACCGCCCGGGGCGGCTATACGGATATCGACGGCTTCCAGTTCAATGGCGCCGGCAGCACCACCGCGCGTGTCGGCATCTATCTGAATGGCGGCAATTCGTCGGTCAAGAACAGCTGGATCCACGACGTTGCGATGGCCTCCGGCTGCGACAACCGCGGGGGCGGCGGCATCGTCGCCGACCAGGGCCGCGGTAAGGCCTACAGCAACTATGACATCATCGGCAACAGGGTGAACAATGTCGGCGGTGGCTGCGGCTGGATCCAGGGCATCTACCACTCGTCGTCGGGCAAGATCATCAACAACGTGGTCAACGGGACGAGCCAGGGCATCAACATGGGCCATGACGACCACAACATCCTGGTCATGAATAACACCCTGTTCGCCAACCTCGGCTATGGCGTGTATTTCGGCGGCTGCAAGGAAGCGTACAACAACGGCTGCCCGACCCGCGGCATCCAGATCCACAACAACATCATCTATGCGAACGGCGGCGGCATCCAGGGTCCGATCGCGTCCGAAGACGTCGGCAACAGCGTCGCCAACAACCTGGTGTATGCGAACCGCACGAACTTCGACCTGGCCAGCCCGAGCAGCGCCACCAGGACCGGCATCATCGGCACCGATCCGCAGTTCGTCAGCTACCTCTCCAACGGTGGCGGCAACTATCGCCTGAAGACCACCTCGCCGGCCATCAACAGGGGCCAGACCTCTTACGCGCCCCATACCGACTTCGACGGCAAGGCCCGTGGCTATTACATCGACATGGGCGCCTACGAGACGAACGCCAAATAAACCTGTCGGGACCGCTCTATTGTCACACCCTACGAAGCCCAGGCTCGTAGGGTGTTTTCATATGGCTTTCGTGAATTGCGAAAAAACGTCAGTGTAATCGGAATTCGAAGTGCACAGGCACGCAATTCATCAAGTCATATCACGCTTCTGGAACACATGAAGCCAATCAAAAAATCCGCAAATAGTGAGAATAACGTAAAGATTGCATTTCAGTAGAAATGATATGCAATTGGCGGAAATATATTGCCAATAATTTTGCAAAGGGCGAGGCAATTCGAGATATGTAGGTATTTCAAGGAGCTCATGATGAGGCATGATCTGATGGGCAGAAGAAATTTTATGCAGCGATCCGTGATGTTGCTCGGCGCATCGGCAATGCTCCCAAAAGCATTTGGCCAGACGACATTAATGATTCGCCCGGAATGGCAGGCGTTCAAGACGACGCCGCATTATGATGCATTCCTGCGAGCGGTGAAGCTTATGAAAAGCAACACGACGGCCACCGATCCCAAGAGCTGGTCTTTCTGGACGAACATTCACCTGAACCGCTGCCCGCATTCCATTCCGTACTTCTTCGCATGGCACCGTGGCTACATCTATTATTTCGAGCGCCAGATACGCGCAGTTTCGGGCGACTCTCAACTTGTTCTCCCGTATTGGGATTACTATACGAACCCAACATTGCCAGCCGAATTCACGAATCCGAACGGGGGCAATCCACTCTACGTTTCCCGTGTCAACAATAATGTACGGCAAGCCCTGAGCATGGCGCCGTTTTCTTCAAGCCTCATTAACTTTCCGACGAATAGCGCCAACGCATTCGAGCCCAGTTTCGAATCGGCACCTCACAACCTGGTCCACAACATCATTGGCGGCGTGATGTCCGATATGCTGTCGCCGACGGACCCGATTTTCTGGCTGCACCATGCCAATGTCGACCGCCTCTGGGTGGCCTGGGTGAGTGCCGGCAACGGACGGAAGATGCCGGCCCTCGGCAGCGCTTACTGGTCCGGGTCGCATATCTACACGAGTTCGTTGACGATGCCGCGGTCGTCCACCTACGGCACCCGGACGACTTTGGGATACCGCTACCAGAACGAGAGCTTCCCGACCAGGCTACCGTCGGCCCGATCCGCGCTCTCGTCCCCCGATCTCGTGCAGGCGACGCCGAACGAAACGGTGGGAACGCAGCCGCCGCTCGGTTCATTCAGGATATCGCCGTCACGGCAGACGAGCGATCAGACGTTCGCGATCGGCGGCGCGCTCGATGTCAGCCTTGATGACAGGTCGATCAGTGTGCAGTTGCCGGTAGACTCGGAACACATGCGGGCCTTGGCGCAAATCGGGACCGGGGCCGCCACCTCCCTGCGCGCCAGCCCGCAACGCTATCGTTCCGTCCAGGTTGTTCTCGATAACGTCGTGATCACCGACGCTGGAAAACTGGGCGGCTACTACTATCGGGTCATCCTGAACCTCTCGCCGGACGCTTCCAGCAAATCGCAGTCCATTGCCATCGGTACCCTCGGCGCCTTCGAAATCAGCGGCGCCGCGCACCACGGGAATCCTGTCCGGTTGCGTTACCGGATCAGACGCGCCGTATTTGCCGGAGCGGCGTCCAGGATCGGCCTGCTCTCCGTCTCGTTTGTACGGGTCGACGGTGAACAGGGTCCGACAGGCCAAGTCATCGGCCTCGGCGAAGTTCGGCTGGAAACCTCAACCGACGACAACGACGCCTAGTCGGGGCGCCGATTGCAAGCATCGTGGCAAGCGCCGTCCCTGCCTAACGCGGGTAAAGGTGGCGCTTGCGCAGCGCGTTGACCGCATTACGCAGGAACTGCACCACGCCGTACAGGTTGCGATAGTCCCTGAATGACTTGACCGGCGCACCCATGATTTCCGCAAACTGCTCTGTCGATAGGCGCAGCTTCTTCGCCACATAGGCCAGGTCTTGCTGCTGCAGCTCTTCCGGGTAGGGCGGCCGCTGCATTTCCGCGAGCGCCTGCGCCCGGCTGATCTGTCCGGCATTGATCAGGTCCGACAGGTGGCCATACCGTTTGTCGACGCCGAATTTGCGCGGCAGGATATAGCCCTGGTAGAAGCGCGTGTAGATCGATTCGTGGTGCTTGCCCCCGTAGCCCTTCCAGCCAAGCTGGCTGCTCAGCAAAGCCATGGCCTCGTCCTTGTCGTAATCGACGTAGTTGAGGATGGACACGATGCGCGTGCCGCGCAGGATGTTGGCGTAAAACAGGTAGAACAGACTGAAGCGCGGGTAGGTCTTCAGCTTTACGCTGCCGAAGCGGCGATGGATGTCCTTGATGAAGCGCCAGTCGGAATGCCCGTACGACCATTCCGGCACGCTGATCGATTCGGTGGCGAAATTCATCCCCGATATGATGTACTTGATGCCCCGCGATGCCGCCTGTTTCCACAGCAAGGC
Organism: Massilia sp. Masssp94; assembly: GCF_059491305.1. Lineage (NCBI taxonomy): Bacteria > Pseudomonadati > Pseudomonadota > Betaproteobacteria > Burkholderiales > Oxalobacteraceae > Massilia > Massilia sp. Masssp94. The sequence continues at coordinate 4,856,459 of NZ_CP168501.1, read as the reverse complement.
GCCGATCGCATGGTCGGTCGGGATCTCCCCATCCGGCGTCGACGCCTTGAGGAAGGCGAGCTGCAGGTCGCGGAACTCTTCCCAGTCGACGACATGGGTATGCAGGTCGATGCCGAGATTGCGCAGCACCAGCTCGATGTTCCTGGTCGCCAGTTCGGAATTCCAGCCATTGTCGAAGTGTACCGCCAGCGGGCGCAGCCCGTGCTGCTTGACCAGCCAGGCCACGTAGGTACTGTCCACGCCGCCGCTGACGCCAACGATACAGTCGTACTCGCGTCCGCGGCCGGCTGCCTTGATGCGCTCGACCAGCGCCTGCAACGCTTCGCGCCCCTGCTCGCCCTGCAGCCGGCGCGCGCTCACCAGCCGGTCGTAGCGCTGACAGTGACTGCACAGGCCCATTTCATCGAAGCTGATACTGCGGTCCGCCGCCGTGTTCATGATGCAGCGGGTGCAAACCCGGTAGGCCTGGTCCGGCACGGCCGAATAGTTGTAGTGTTCCGTAATCGACGTCATTTGAATACCTTGTCCAGTTCTTCGTACTCGGGATACGTAATCAACACGGCGTTGTGCTTGCCGTGAAAAACGAACATGCTGCCGGCCGCCAGTGCGGACGCACCGGCTTCGGTGGCTTCGCGGAAGTGCCGCACCTCTCCCGCGCCGCCGGCGACCACCACCGGGATCGACACCGCCTCGCTCACCTGCCGTACCAGCTCGAGATCGTAGCCTTCCCGCATGCCGTCGCGGTCGATCGCGTTGAGGAGGATTTCGCCGGCGCCGAGCTGTTCCATGGCGCGCGCATATGCGGCCGGTTCGCGCTTCAGGTTGCGCGTGCCGCCGGCCACGCAGACCGTATAAGCGCCCAGCCAGCTGCGGCGTACGTCCATCGACACCACGACCCCGGAGCTGCCTGCCAGCGCGGCAGCTTCCGACACCAGGCGCGGCTGGTCGGCCGCCGCGGTGTTGAGCACGACTTTCTCGACGCCGAGCGCGTACAGCCGTTTCACCTGCCCGATGCTGGTAATGCCGCCGCCGTACGAAAACGGCATGAAGGCCTCGCTGGCTATGTCGGCCAGCAAATCGAAGTCGGGCGCGGTGCGCGCGCCGGCGCTGCCGATGTCGAGGAACACCACCTCGTCGACTTCCTTCTCGTTGAAGATCCGCACGGCATTGATCGGGTCGCCGACGTAGCGGGCGTTCTTGAATTTGACCGTCTTGACGAGGCCGCCGTTACGCATCAGCAGGCAGGGAATCACACGTGGGTGCAACATCACAGCTCCGCGAAGTTGTGCAGCAGCGCCATGCCGAAGCGATGGCTCTTCTCAGGATGAAATTGCACTCCGTACACATTGTCGTGCTGGAGCACCGCGACGAACTCGCCGCCGTAGTCGGCGGTGGCCAGCACGTCGCCGGGATCGGCGCAGACCAGGTGGTACGAGTGGCAGAAGTAAAATCGTGAGCGGGTCGCCAGCTCGCACAGCAGCGGGCCGTCGCGGCGCGGCGCCAACAGGTTCCAGCCCATGTGCGGGACCTTGTTCCTGCTGTCCGGCGCAAACCGGAAGCGGCGCGCTTCGGCATCGATCAGGTCCAGGCCCTCCATGCCGCCCTCTTCGCTGCGCCGGCCCAGCATTTGCATGCCGAGGCACACGCCCAGCAGGGGGACTTTGTCCTGGAGTACCCGCTTGCGCAGTGCATCGGCCAGCCCGCGCTCCCGCAGGGCGCCGATGCCATTGTCGAAGGCTCCCACGCCGGGCAGGACGAGCTTCCCGGCCCGCTCGAGCGCCGCGGCGGTCGACACCAGCTCCGCCTCGGCGCCAACCTTGCGCAGCATGTTGAGCATCGACCCGAGATTGCAGACGCCGTAGTCAATGACAGAGATCATGCCGCACCTCGCCCTGGTGGCCCTGGCCGTACCTGCGCGAACGCATGCCCAGCGCATGCAGATAGACGATCTCGAGCTTCGCCTCTTGCCCTTCCCAGCAATATTCGTCCGCGGTTCGCACCAGCGCATCCTGCAGGTCGCGCTGGTCGCGCGTGAGCAGGCGCAGCACGCCGTCGCGGATCGCCGCCGCCGAGGCGTCGCTCGTCACTTCGCCGATCCCGTGCCTGCGCACGAACTCGCTCTGCTCGCGGGTCGGCGAGACCAGCACCGGCTTGCGCGCCATCACGTACTCGAACAGCTTGTTCGGCATGCAGTACTCGTAGCTGAGCGACGTGGCCTCGATGACCGACAGCCCGAAATCGGCCGCCGCGGTGTAATCGAGCAGGCGCTCCGGCGCAACCGCCGGGTGGTAATGGATGTCCCCATGGCGCGCCGCCTCTCCGGCAATCCAGTCCGCCAGCGGGCCGTACCCCATCACGACCAGCGCCGCGCGTCCGGCCAGGCCGGCAAACGCTTCGACCAGGTTGCGGATCCCGCGGCCCTCGCCGATGAAGCCCTGGTAGAGAAAGATCGGCGTGCCGGCGTCGATCGAATACGCCTTGCGGAAATAATCGGCCGGGTTCACGCTGCGGCGCGGCGGGCAGTTGTAAAGCACCGTAACGTTGCGCAAAGCGTACTTGCGCACATACCATTGTTCGATCGCTTGCCCGACGAAGATGCAATGATCGGCGTGCCGGATCAGGGCGCGTTCGGCCCACCGGGTAAGGCACTTGCGCAGACCGCCAAGGCCATTGGTCTCCGTCTCCAGTTCGTGGGCGTCATACACCAGCCTGGCGCCGGTGGCGCGCTTCAGCAGGACGCCGAGCGGCAGCGTGGCGATACTGTGGCAGTTGATGCACCCGAGTTTATCGTCGCGATAGCGCAGGTAGACCGCGCGGGTCCAGTCACCGGTGCGCCTCAGCTTGCCAAGCAGGCGGTCGCCGCTGCGCTGTCCGACGCGCACGATCCGGATATTGTCCTGTAGATCCTCGAGCGCCGGCAGGCCCTCCCGTCCCACGCCGACCAGGTCGATGCGGTCGAACAGCGCCAACCGGGACAGCGTACAGGCCTCGCGCAGGATCCGGCTCTCGTTCAGGAACGGCGACGGATACAGGTGAATGTTGATCAAGGTCTCTCCCCTTCTACGTTATCGGCGGCTTCCCGGCGGCCGCCTGGTGTTTCGATAGTTCGCGTAAGCACCCATCGCGGCGCCGGTGAACATGTCGTCGAACGTCTTGGCGGTCACCAGCAGGAGCAACGAGATGCAGATCAGTGACCATGCCAGCAGGAACTGGCCTGACCTGGGCCGTGCCAGCCAACCGCGGGAACACAGCCCGACCGCGGTGCGTCCCAGCATGAACAGCATGTAGACAAAGCCGAACAAGCCGAGATCGACCCAGGCCGACAGGATGTTGTGCGAATACCCGCCAGGCGGATAACTGGCGTATGCGCCCAGTACCGGGTTATCCGCGATCGTGCGCAGCGCGTGTTCGGTGAGCTCGTGCCTGGCGCTCGCTGACGACGACTGGGAGAGGTTGAATAATTCCCACACCCGGCTTTCAGGAAAATGCGTCGCCAGGAACCTGGGATCGATGCTGGCCAGGCCGGACACGAGCAGCACCAGGTACAGAAAGGGTAGCCAGTGCTTCGCGCGATACAGTTCGATGATCGGAAACAGGGTCAGCGCCGCCACCAGCTCGCTGCGCGCACCGTTCAGGAACAGGGCCGCGGCAGCGATGGCATACAGGACCAGCCGGGCCGCCAGCACGCGAGTGAAACAGATGACCGTCACGAAGGTGAGGACGTAGGAGCGGGCGAGCTCCTGGTAGGTCGCCACACTGTCCGGACTCGCCGGATCGCCGAACTGCCCGGGCTGGAAACTGCCGTCCCGCGACAAGAAGAATACGGTCGCCGACATCAGCAGGAGCGCGGCCAGCGTCGTCGCGATCGTCTTGCGCTCTGAAAAGTCGCTGTGTTTGAAGATCAGGTAGATGTTGATGAAATAGAGAATCGACAACAGGTGCGTCTTCACGATCGTGGGATTGGCGCCAAAGGCCGCGTTGATCGCCACGACCACCAAAAAATAGAACAGGAAAAAGCCGAACTGCAGATCCGTCGGCGCGATACGGTAGCCGGACGCCCTGATTGCCAGGTAATACATATAGGCGAGCGGCGGAAACAGCCCGATGGAGACGACCGAAAAATACCCGCCCACGAAGGCCCCCATCACCCCCATGCCGATCAGCGTCTGGTAGAAAAAAAAGCCAGGGAACAGCAGCAGGAACGCGAGCCGCGCCGGCCCCGCCTTGCCGGGCGTGCTGGCGATGCTGGCCGAAGGAGCACAGGTGGCGGACATGCTCGGCTCGCCTATTGGATGAGGTCGCAATACATCGCCCGGTCGTCTTCGCCAGCGAACGACGAGTTATGCCAGAGCAGCGTGAAGTCGCCATCGACACGGGCGCACCTCTGTTTGTAGCGCCGCATCGCGGCCAGTGCGTGGTCGCCATGGCCCAGTCCCATGTTGGGGTCGTCGATCACCGCGTTTTCCATGACGACCAGCGGCCGTTGCTTCACAGTGAGCGGCCGGCGCCCGACCAGGTCGTACATCGTGTATTCGCGACAGGTTCCCGTGCGAAACCCGGCGACCGTCGGGTAAGACAGGGTGCTGTCGTAAGTCAGCCCGTTCGCTGCCCACAACTGCGGCGTGGTCCGCACGTCCCAGCGCAGGTAGTGCTGGCGCCCGCCCAGTTCGTCCTGGCGGATGCCTTCCTCGTCGATGGCGCGCCGCAGGGCCGCGGCCGAGCGCGCAAACGTGTCCGGATGCCGGTAGGTGCGATAGCCGGGGTGAATGCCGACCAGGTGGCCGCGCGCGTGCACGGCGCGCAGCAGCGCGCGCATGCGCCCATCGTCGATGCCCGGCGCATGGTCCATGGCGCCGTCGGTCCGCTCGGGAATGAAGTTGAACGTGACCTGGTTGCCGGCCTTCTCGTTCACATCCATCATCCACGACAACGCCTGCCAGTAAGGGTCCCGTGCCTGGTTCCCGCGCCTGACGGCCCAGTAGTTGCCGGCGGTTGCGCATAACGCACTCAGCGACCGCTCCCGTACCGCGCGCCCAACCAGCCGCTTGCCGAGACGCCCGATCGATGCGCACGCCGGATCGAACGGCAGGTCGACGTCGCAGCTGATCAGCTTGCGCGCGACGCGTCGCTTCCTGACGAGCGTAGGCCACAGCCGGTGGATGGCCGCCCACAGGATCTCGACGTACTCGTCCACGATCGGGCGGTCGAGGAAGCCCTGGCGCACGGCGAGCGACTGGCTGGCGGGGAAACGCGCATGCCCGTCGCGCGCGGGACTCACCGATTCCTCGTAGCGCGCGAGCATGAAGAATGCCGATCCGAAGACATCGAGCGCCAGCGCGGCATTGCCGCCGGCGTCGATCGTGAACCCGGGAGCGCCGAACAGCACCGGAACGCTGGCCTCGCACAGGCGCGCATCGAGACCGCTGCGGGCGACGATCCAGCGCTGCGGCGTTGCCTCCGGGCTCGCCGCCCCGGCAAAGAAGACGTCCGGCAGACTTAGCGTCCTGCCGGCCGCGCTGATGCGTACCGTGTCCCCGTGGTCGAACGCGAGTTCGACATCGAGCCCCAGGAATTCTCCGAGCAGGACGTCGCAGATCCAGCTGCGCTCAGGACGCTGGCTTTCCGGCAGTGAGATACGCAGCATCAGTGTTTCCCCGTGAGTGACAACAGGCCTTGGCGCAGGGTCAGCAGCCGCGACGGGGTTTTGCTGATGTGAAAATACGGGACATGGTTGCCGCCGAAGCCGCGCAGGTAGCCTTCGAAAGGCTCGATCATCGAGCCGGAGAAGTTGTATGCGCGCGTCACGCCGGCGGCGTGGAGGAGCGACTCCCATACGCAAAGACTGTTGGCCTGGCTTTCGCGGTAGGCGGGGTCGGTGCCCGAGATCAGGCCGTAGGCGCTGTGCTCGTCCCAGACGATGTAGCAGGCCGCATGCGGGGCGCCGTCGGGATCGATCGCGCAGAACACCCTGCTGCAACCGCGCTCCCGGCAGGCGGCGTCGATGCGCCGGACGAAGTCGTCGGGATACGGTGGAAGCAGGCCCTGGCGCGCAAACGTCTTGCGGTTCAGGTCGAGAAGCAGGTCGAGCGGGACATCGCTGCGGACCTGCAGTTGGTGTTGCTTCTGGGCCTTGGTGATGGCGCGGCGGGTCTTGCCTTCGAACCCGGCCCACAATTTGTCCATGTCCGTCAACTCGGGCAAAACGAAGGTGTAGTACGTGGTTTGCCGGAAGCCGTTCCAGAAGAAAGGCTGCCAGTTCCGGACGCCGGGATGCCAGGTCTGCGCGAAGTGATCGAAACGGGGCAGCTGATCGATCAGCGCCTGCATGACTTCCTTGTCGTTGCTCAGCTGCGCCGCCTGCCTGCCCCCGGTCGGCCGCAGCCAGGGGCCGAGCATGGGCGTCAGCGCGGGCTGCGTGACGATGTTCATGCCGTAGCGGCTGCGGATCGCATACGGCATCGCCGCGAGTACTTCGCTGCCTTTCTTGACGAGCGCGACATCCCAGCCGTTCCGACCCACTGCCGCGTCCAGCCACCAGTCGCGCGAAAACAGGGGCAGCGAAGATTCCTGGGCGCAGAACCGGCGGTACGTGTCCTTCGGCGAGGCAATGTCGCTCGTGGCCTGTGCAGGCGCCTTGGGCGGGATGGTCGTCATCGGGCTGGCTTTCGGTGAATGAGGCGTTCCTGGCGTCCGCCGGCGAGCGCCGCGATCAGGCCGCGGCGCAGGCGCAGCAGGCGCGAGGGGGTTTTGGTGATGGTGAATACCGGCGTCTGCTCCGTCCCGAAGCTGCGGACATAGGGTTCGATCGACGGGTTCATATTCCCGAGAAAATCGTATTTCGGGGCAACCGTGGCGCTGAACTTGATGGCTTCCCATTGGCAGACACTGGGCGCCTGGGTGTGGTGCATGTCGGGGTCGGAACCCTTTAACAACGCGTACGCACAATTGTCGTCCCAGACCGTATAGGTCGCGGAGCAATGCCGGCCAGCCTCGTCGACAACGATGTGGAGCTTGCGGCGCTTGTGTTCGACGCACGCGGCGTCCAGGCGGCGCAGGCAATCGTCGGTGAACGCCTGCGCGACGCCGCGGCTTTCGATCGTCATCCGGTGCAGGGCCAGGAACGCGTCGAGCGGCAGGTCGTCGCGCACCCGCAAATTGTGCCGCTCGACGGCTGTCCTGCAATGTTTGCGGCGGGTGGGGTCGAACCTGCTCCAGACGCCATCGAGGTCGTCCAGCCCGGGAACGACGTAGGTGTATTCAGTCGACTGGCTGAAGCCGTTCCAGTAAAACGGCAGCCAGTTCGACAAATCCTTGTTCCAGGCCTGGCTGAAATGGTCGAACCAGGGCAACTGCTCGATCAGCGACTGCATGATTTTTTGCTGGTTGCTCAGTCGGGTAATGGGGCTGCCCTGGTCGCCCCGTATCCACGGCCCGAGTACCGGTGTCAAAGGCGGTTGCTGGATCACCTTCATGCCATAGCGCCGGGTCATGCAGAACGGCATGGCACCGACGATCCGCCCATTCACCTTCGCGAGCGCGACGTCCCAGCCGTCCGGCCCCGCCACCGCGTCGAGCCACCAGGCATGCGAAAAAATCGGGATCGACGGCTCGGCTGCGCACAGGTTTCGATACTCGGCTTTGTTCAGCAGCGCAGCGGACCGGTGTTGCGTATTCTCGCCTTCTGTCCCGTTCAACTCTTGAATGACTGCATCCATTGCCTTGCCTCCGTCATCAAACAACGATTGAAACTGCGGAGCCGATCAGGGCATTCGGCTGCCGGACTCCCGCCAGTCGCCATCGCAGGCAAATTTATATGAAGCAAAAAGGTTCGCGAGATCAAATACGCTGTAGATAATCACGAAGCCAACGATGTATATTTTCGCGTCCAGGTGAATGACATAATGTGTTGCCGCCACGACCATCAGGCATAGCAACATACCTACCTGCCACACAAATTCGAATCGATTCTTCTGCGCGATTATCGCAACCAGGCTCAAAGGGTTACTGATGAAACGCAGGTAAAACATCGGGCACATTAGCCGGGCATATTCGCCCGCAACACGCCACTTTTCACCGAATACCAGCGCAAACAAAGAAGGGGCAAAAAACAACAGGAGTACAAAAGGAGGTGTCGCAACCGTCAAAAGTTTTTTGAGTGTCGAAATGAATATTTCTCTGCAACGTTGCCCTGCCAGAAAAGCCTCGCTGATTTCCTGCCTGAAAACATCCCCGATCGAGCCCGATACCAGTGACAGCGGCATCCCGACCGCCCGCTCGGCCAGCATGAAATATCCGGACGCCGCCAGACCGAACGCGGCATTGATGAATATCGTGGGCAGCTGGACCGATACCGCACCCAGCGTATGGGCCGGGACAAGGTATTGCGGACAGCTTCGGTAACGCTTCGCCAGCGCCAGCATCTTGCGTTTGTTAATGCCGCGCCAGAACCGTGGAGAATGGCGCCGCACCATGCTCGCCATCATGCCCGCCGCCAGGGCCTGGCCGGACACGCTTCCGATCACCAGTCCGCCGGCGCCGGCGTGGAGCAGCCCGAGGCCGAGCTGCACGGCCGACGTCCCGCCGCTATGAAGCACTTGCCGATGCGCAATCAAAAAATACAGTTTGTGGCGATTGCTCCAGTATTTTAGAGTCGAGTAAATACCATTCAGAAAAACTGCCAAGGGAACGATATACAGCCACACCGACATCGATTCGTTTTCCAAGGCTGTCGATATCGGCTTGTGCAATAGGCAGGCGACTACAAACAGGCTGGCGCCGACAATCAGGCTGATCGTGATCGACAATGCCGCAATATTGGTGGCGTCGACATCCTTACGCGGCAGCATGATCGCGAATTCATAACGGCCCGTGGCCAGCGCGGACAAGCTTGATACGACCGAGACAAAGAGTGCGAGCACGCCGAATTGCTCCGGCGGATAAAGGTGCGCCAGGATCGGTGTGACCGCAAGTGGAATAAGCTGCGCGAGCCCCGTTCCCGTCACCAGGGTGGCAACATTGCGGTTGAATTCGCCCTGGAAAAACACTCTGACGCTATTTAACATGGACGTGTTCGCTTGAATTACCAAACGGCACTGAAACAGGCGTTGCATTACGCAGTAACAACTAAATGTTACATGACCCGGAATGATACGAAATGAGATACTCCTATGCGGACCGAATTAGGCTTTTGACACCACGCAAGCCGTCGGGCCGCCGCTCCATGGAATGAGCTGGGCAAATAAACTAGAGCAATTGGTCCGCGCAGTAGTCGATAAATGCTCGCAACTTCGCGGGCATTTGTTTTCGTGTCGGGTAATACAAATGAAACCCCGTGAACGTCGGCCAGCACGCCGGCAGCACGGGTACGAGCCGGCCCGCCGCGATGTCGGCTTCCACTTGCCGGACGAACACGTAGGCGATGCCGATGCCGTCGAGTGCCGAGCTGGCCATCGAGATGCTGCTCGTCACGATCAACGGCCCGTTCACTTCCACCTCGATCATTTGCTCGTCGCGCATCACCTCCCACCGGTAGATCGCATTGCTCTTGCGGAAGCGGAACCGGATGCAGTCGTGCTGCTGCAATTCCTCGATGGAGGCCGGCAGGCCGCGCCGTGCCACATAGTCCGGCGAGGCGACCATGCAGATCTTCTCCTGCCGCGTCAGCGGCACGGTCACCATGTCGACCTGGACCGACTCGCCCAGGCGCACGCCCGCGTCGAATCCGCCGGCCACGATGTCGACGAAGCCGTCGTCCAGGTCGAGCTCGACCTTGATACCGGGGTGACGCGCGAGGAAGCCCGGCAGCAGCGGGCGCAGCCAGGCGACGTAGACGATGTGCGACATGTTCAGTCGCAAGGTGCCGCTGGCGCCGCGGCGGTAGTCGTCCAGCTCGGCGGCAGCCTGCGTGAGCTCGGCGACGGCCGGGCCCACGCGCGCGAGAAATTGCTCGCCCGCTTCCGTCAGGCTCACGCTGCGCGTCGTCCGGTTCAATAACCGCACGCCCAGCCGTTCCTCGAGTTGCCGCACCGTCTGGCTGACGGCCGACGGGGTCACTTCCAGCAGCGCGGCCGCGGCCGTGAAATTGCCCTGCTTTGCCACGGTGGCGAACGCCACCAGGCCATCCAGTTGCGTTAGTTTCATTATGAAGCAGCACTTAATAAGGACTGAAGATTATCCCAGTTTTTCTCCCTTATCGAGCCCGCTATTCTTCTGTTCATCCACCAACGAGGAGAACGAAATGAATCAGCCGGTCTACTACACTCTTGGCCGTACGGGCCTGCGCGTCAGCCGTTTGTCGCTGGGCGCGATGACGTTTGGAACGGAATGGGGCTGGGGCGCCGACAAGTCGGCGGCCGAGACGGTCTTCAATCTCTATCGCGACCGCGGCGGCAATTTCATCGACACGGCCGACGTGTACACGAACGGCACGAGCGAAACGTGGCTGGGCGAATTCATCAAGGCCAGCGGTTCGCGTGACGAACTCGTGCTGGCGAGCAAATACACGTTCAACCTGGCGGCCGCGAATCCGAATGGCGGCGGCAACGGCCGCAAGAACCTGCTGCGCGCGGTCGAAGGCTCGCTCAAGCGCCTGCAGACGGATTACCTCGACGTGTTTTACGTACACGCCTGGGACCAGCTGACGCCGGTGGAAGAAGTGATGCGCACGCTCGACGATCTCGTCCGTGCCGGCAAGATTCGCCACATCGGCCTGTCGGACGTGCCCGCCTGGTATGCGGCGCGCGCCCAGACGCTGGCGGAATGGCGCGGCCATGAACCGGTCTCGGCACTGCAACTGCAGTATTCGCTCGTCGAGCGCAACATCGAACACGAATACACGCGCCTGGCCACCGAGCTCGGCATGGGCATCACCGTATGGAGCCCGCTGGCGAGCGGCCTGCTGGCCGGACGCTACCGCCGCGATGCGCTCGCCGATGGACGCCTCGCCGCCATGCAAGGCAATGGGAACCCGGCCTTCCAGCACCTCACGGAACGCAACTTCCAGATCCTCGACACGCTGGAGCAAGTGGCCAATGAAATCGGCCGGCCGCCGGCGCAAGTCGCCCTGAACTGGGTGGCGAACCGTCCGGGGGTGGCCAGCGTGATCGTGGGCGCGTCGCGGCCGGAGCAGCTCGACACGAACCTCGGGGCGCTCGACTTCGAACTCCCCTTCGATCTGGCCAGGCGGCTTGACGAGGCCAGCAAGCCCGTGACGCCCTTCCCCTACTATTTCTTCACGAACGCGATGCAAGGGATGATGTACGGCGGGTCCCGGGTCGGCGACAAGCCGCCGGGTTATCGGGCGCCGGTGCTCGTCGAAGGGTCGGGCAGCGGTGTCGAGTGAGGGCCTTCACATCAAGCCGCTTCCTCGACCGCCTTGCGCCGCCGCACCCCCACCATCCCGGCCAGGCCGAGCCCCACCAGCGCCAGGCTCACGGGTTCCGGAATGTCGGACTCCGCACGCCCCGTGAAGCCGGCGCCGTCGACGAGGAACGTGCCGGCCAGGCGCAGGTCATACGTGCCGCTCGTGATCCAGCCCGCACCTTGCGCCAGCTCGCTCGCCAGGCTCAGGCTCAGCGCGTCGATCGGCGTGAAGAGGTCGCCAGCGAAGAAGCCGAGGTCGGTGAAGGCGATCGAGCCGGCAAGGTCCGGGAACACGACGAACGAGAACCATGCGGGTTCGGGCGGCGTGTTGAACAGGAAGTCGAACTCGAACGTCTCGCCGGCCAGGGCGCCGGGTGCCGAGATGCCGAACTCCCAGGTCTGGGTCGTGGTCGGGCCGAACTCGGGCACGACGAAGAACATGTCGCTGTACGTCGGCGTGGCGGAGGCGTTGAAGACGGCGCAGGTCGCGAGGACGAGGCCGAACAGCATGTGCTTGATCGATTTCATTTGGTTATTCCTGAAGGGTTCACAGATTCACGCCGAATGCGCGCGCGAGGTTCGTCACGTCGAGCGAGCCGAGGCCCGTCGCCGGATTGAACGTGTTCGTGCTCTTGTAGTAGAGATTCGTGCCGGCCGTGATCGCGCGGAACGGCGATTTCGCGCCGTAGCCATAGGTCTTGAAGGCGCCGTACAGTTGCGGATGCAGCAGGCCCAGGCGGTCGTTCTTGCCGGCCGCGATCAGGGTGAAGATGCCGTTCAGTTGCGGCGCGACGAAGCTCGTGCCGCCGCTGCCCGAACCCCACTTCCCTTCGAAGTACACGAGGTAGCCGCTGTACGGGTCGGCGTTGAGCGACACGTCCGGCAGGTTGCGGCCCGGGACGGCGGGCGGCAGGTCGATCAGCCATTCGTAGCCCGTGCCCGGATCGCCCAGCACGGACGCCTTGCAGTACAGGCTTTGCGCCGCCGAGGTCGACGCGACGCCGGCCAGGTTGTTCTGGTACGACGGCCGGCCGAAGTCCACGCTCACGCCGCCACCGCCGCCCACCGGAAAGTAATCCGTGTAATACGTGGTCTGGCCGTAGTACTGCGTGATGTAGTTGCGCAGGTAGTCCCACGCCCACGCGCGCTCGGTCGGGATCGTGATGTTGCCGTACTTGTGCACCTGCGTGTGCGGCAGGGTCGTGCCGCCCGCCGCGAGGACGGCCGTGTCGGACGCCGGGTGATCGGTCGTCAGCAGGGTCGTGCAGGCGGGATACGGCAGCACGCTGTTGATGTCGAAGGCGCCGGCGTCGCCCGAGGCGGCGATCACGGGAATGCCCTGCAGCGCGGCCTGGACGAACACGGCGTGGAAGACGGCCAGGTCCTCGGGGCCGTTGAAGACTTCGGCGGCGCCCCAGCTCACGGACAGCGTGTCGACGATGTTCTCGTCGACGGCCGTGGCGAACATGTCCAGGAAACCATTACCCTGGTTCGGCGCCAGGTAGACGCGGATGTTCGCGCCCGGTGCCACGCCGCCCGATTGCTCGATGTCGAGCGTGGACTCGCCGGCGCCGTCGCTGCCCGGACCGTCATCCGGCAGCGGGCCGCCGTCGACCAGCACGTCGGTGATGCGGTTCGGCGCCACGTTCAGCCCCAGCGCATTCCAGTAGCCGTACGCATCGGACTGGCGATAGCCGGCCAGGGTGGCGATGCCGATGGTCTTGCCGGCGCCCGTCACGCCGGCCGAATACAGCGGCGTCACGTTGTATTTGGCGGCCAGGTCCCGTACCGTGTACTCGCCCGGCAAGGATGCGGCCGCGGCGTTCGCGGTCGGGATGCGGCTCGGCACGAGCTTCGACTCGCCGGTCGCCACGCCCGAGGCCGGCTGGCGCACGATATTGCTGTGGAAGAGCGGACGGCCGTTCAGGCCGTGCACGGCCTTGACGATGCCGGACAAATTGGCGGGCACCGCGGTCGCGCCCGCCGGCGCTTCGTACTTGCGGCCCAGCGACTGGTAGGCATGGATCGGACTGCCGAACACGGCGGCCAGTTGCGCATTCGTGCCCTTCGCGGAAATCAGCAGGTTGTTCGCATAGACTTTCGTGACCGTCAGGCCCTGGGACTGCAGGAAGTTCACCACCTGGGCGATGGACGTGGCGTCCTGGCCGTACAGGCTGCCGACCTGCGCCGGCGTCAGGAATTTGCGGTAGTTCGGGCTGGACGGGTCGACGATGGACGCCGCGTGCGCGTCCATCGCGGCGGCGTTTTTCACCGCCAGCGACAGCGTGATCTGGCGCACTTCCGACTGGGGCGCGAGGCCCAGGTCGACGATGCGCGCGTCGCGGTCGAGGTGGAACTGGGTGGAGGTCGTGGCGCCGTACGCCAGCGACGTGGTCAGCACGCCGATGGCTACAGCAATGGCGGAAAGCGTTCTCAAAGCGGACTCCCTGTCGATTGTTGAAGATCCCGCCGGGCACCAGCAGGCTCATCCGCAGTCAAGCAAGGGGTATGCCATTAACTGTAACCAAGAGTTATTTCTTTAATTAATCAAACGCTTGTTTCATTTTTGCCGGATTTTTGTTTCGGAATAATTGCACTGATGTAAATTTTTCCGACACATTGTATTTGTTTGTCGTCAAACCGCCGGCCGCACGACGTCCTCGGTCCGGTAGCGGGCCACGAACGCGGCCAGGTCCTTCGAGTGATAGCCCCGCGCGAGCGCATCGAGGTGGTCGGCAAACGGCGCATAGGACGGGTCGAGCGTCCGCAGGTAGCCGGCCTGTTCGCGGATCTTGCGCATGTTCCCGATCCGCACCAGCTGCCACAGCACCTCGATCTCTTCGGTGGGCGGGACGACGAGCGCGGCCTCTTCCTCCTCCGGCGGCGCGTCCGGCGCAGCCGGGCCGGTGATCCACGCCAGGCCCAGCTGTGTGCCGATGGCGCGCAGCAGGACGTCGTGCTCGACCGGCTTGGGCACGAAGGCGTCGGCGCCCGCTTCCCGGCACCGCGCTTCGTCCTCGGGGCTCGCGCCGGCCGTCACGGCGATGACGGGCACCCGGCTCCACGCCGGCATCTGGCGGATCCGCCGCGTCGTCTCGTTGCCGTCGATGACAGGCATCATGACGTCCATCACGATCAGGTCGGGTTTGAAGCTGTCGAGCAGGGCGAGGCATTCGAGGCCGTTCTCGGCCGCGGCCACGACGAAGCCCACGGCCTGCAGCAGGTCGACGAGCATCGCGCGGTTCTGCGGGACGTCGTCGACGATCAGCAAGCGCTTGCGCTCGCCTTCATAGCCGATGATCGTGCGCTGCGACCGCGCACTGGCCGGGCTGCCGGTGGCGACCGGCGCGGCGAGTTCGAACCAGAACGTGCTGCCCTTGTCCGGTTCGCTGGCGACGCCGATGGTGCCGCCCATCAGGCGCACCAGTTGCTGGCTGATGGCCAGGCCCAGGCCCGTGCCGCCGGCGCGCCGCGGCACGTCGGCCACCTGTTCGAACGGGCGAAACAGGCGGCCGAGCTGTTGCGCGCTCATGCCGATGCCGGTGTCGGCCACCTCGAAGCGCAGCCGTACGCAGGCGTCGTCCCCGCTTGCCGCCGGCACGCGCGCCACCCGCAGCGAGACCGTCCCGCGATCGGTGAATTTCACCGCGTTGCCGAGCAGGTTGAGGAGCACCTGGCGCAGGCGGGTCTCGTCGATCGTCACGGCGGCCGGCACGTCGGGCGCGAGCGCGTACTCGAACGCCAGGCCCTTCTCCTCGGCCTTCACGCGCATGATGTCGACGACCACCTGCAGGAATGTGCCGAGGTGGGCCGCGGCCGGATACAGCACCATCCTGCCAGCCTCGACCCGCGCCAGGTCCAGGATGTCGTTGATGAGGGTGAGCAGGTGCTGGCCGCTTTCGTGGATGGTGGCGAGGCCGGTGGCCTGCCGGTCGTTCAACAGGTGCCTGTCGCGCTTGAGCAATTGCGCATAGCCGATGATGGCGTTGAGCGGGGTGCGCAATTCATGGCTCATCTGCGCGAGAAAATTGCTGCGCTGGCGCGCGAGGCCGACGGCCTCGGCCAGCGCCGCCTCGCGCGCCGCCTCGGCCGCCTTGCGTTCGCGGTCGACGGCGGCCAGGTGTTCCAGCCGCGACTTGGTGGCGGACAGGCTGTCCCGGAAATGCAGCAGGCCCAGCGACAGGCCGAGGATGCCGCAGGCGATCCAGGCGAACACCAGGCCCATGAGCAGCGCCGTCTTCGAGATCCACTTGCCGTGGAAGCGGAGCGAGCGCACCTCGAGCGTGATGGTCTGCCCCTGCGGGACGGCGCCCGTCGACAATTCCACGGCCGTCACGCGGTCGAGCCGGGGATAGCTCTTGGACAGCGGGATCTTGTGCGTGCTGCGCCACCAGTCGGCGGTGCGCAGGACGTTCATCGGAATCGTGAACGGGGTCGCCTGCCGCGACAAGTCGATTTCCGCTTCGTTGAAGCGCTGCGAATTCCAGTCGCCGAGGGTGGAGAACTCCGGCTCGAAATTCATCAGGTGCAGCTTGATGATACGCGGCGACCGCCCCATGTAGCGCAGGTCGAAATCGATCGAGTCGAACCCGGACAGATCGATCCCCTTGCCGGGCCGGCCCAGCAGGAACTGCAGCTTGCAGAAGCCGTAAGTCGCGGCCGTGCCCAGCGCGCACCGCATGACGATCGCATCGGGGGTGCGCTCCAGGATGCCCACCGAGTTGCCGCCCAATTCGGGCCGGTCGTCCGCGACCCGGGCGCCGTGCGGCTGGCCGGGCGAGATCTCGATGGTCCTGACCATCCCGTAGTGCTGCCAGACCAGCAGCGCCGGCGTCGCCAGCAGCAACAGGATGATCAGGTAATAGCTGATCCTCGTCGGGCGGGAGAGCGACTGGTTCATTGGGGACCCACGGTTCCTGGACTGGTCATCGGGCAACGATGGTCCAGTATATACCCAGGAAGTCCGCGGGAACCGGCCCGCTCTGCCTCAGATCACCATGAAGTCCGTGCTGGCCAGCGCCAGGTTGACGCCGACGATGGCGAACTTGACGGCCGCGCCCGCACCCGAACCGTCCGCGTCGTAGTACAGGGCGCCGCTGGCCTTGTCGTACTGGATGTAGTCGTCCGCATCGAGGGCCGCCGAACCGATCACCCTGAAATTGTTGGCACCGAGCGTCCCCGTGGCCGCCAGCTTCGTGAAGATCGCGTTTTCCAGCCGGAGCTTGTCCTCCCCTTTCGAGAAGTCCTCGATCCGGACGACATTGGCCGTGGCGCTCAGCGCCGTCGTGAAGACGAACGCGTCGCTGCCCGCGCCGCCGAACAGCACGTCGTTGCCGCCCATGCCGTTGAGGACGTCGCTGCCCTCGCCGCCATGGATGACGTTGACGCCGGCGTTGCCGGACAGGGTGTCGTTGTAGTCCGACCCGATCAGGTTTTCGATGTTGACCACGGTGTCCGCGCCGGAGATCCCCGCCGCAGTCGTCTTCACGCCGGCCGCGCCCAATGCCAGCGTGACACCGGCAGTGCCGGACGTGGTGGCCGTTTCGAACGACAGCGTGTCGATGCCCGCGCCGCCGTCGATCGCGTTTACGCCGGAACCGGCGATGATCAGGTTGGCCAGCGCATTGCCGGTGCCGTTGATGGTCCCGCCCAGCAGGATCAGGTTCTCGACGTTGAGGCCCAGCACATGGCTGGCCGACGCCACGACCTCGTCGATCCCGCCCGCCGCGGATGCGTTGGTCTCGATCACGATGTCGCCGGCATTGTCGACGTAGTACGTGTCGCTGCCGTCGCCGCCGCCCAGCGTGTCGCTGCCGCTCCCGCCGTCCAGGGTGTCGTCGCCGGCATCGCCGTTGAGCCGGTCGGCACCGCCGCCGCCCGCGAGCACGTCGTCGCCGGCGCCGCCCATCAGGGCATTGTCGGCGCCATTGCCGGTCAGCTTGTCGGCGAAGCGCGAACCCGACACATCCTCGATGCTGACGAGCGTATCGGTGTTGCCCCAGTTGTCGGTCGCGACGCTGGTGGCCAGGTTGACTTTCACGCCCGCGCCGGTGATCGGGAGTGCGCCGTAGTCGTTGGTGTACGAGACGAGGTCGCGGCCGTCGCCGCCGTCGATCGTGTCGTTGCCGGTCCCGCCCGCGAACGCGTCGACGCCGCTGCCGCCCTGCAGGACGTCGCTGCCGTTGCCGCCGTCGAGCCAGTCGTTGCCGTCGCCGCCCGCCAGCGTGTCGTTGCCGTCCTGGCCGAACAGGTCGTTGTCGCCCGCGCTGCCCGTGATGAAGTCGCCATAGCGCGAACCGGCGACGGCTTCGATGCCGACGAGCTTGTCTGTGTTGCCCCAGTTGTCGGTCGCGACACCGGTCGCCAGGTTGACGACGACGCCCTTCCCGGTCGGCGCGATGCTGCCGTAGTCGTTGTCGTAGATGACGTTGTCGCGGCCATCGCCGCCGTCGATCGTGTCGTTGCCCGCGCCGCCGGACAGTTGGTCCGTACCGATGCCGCCCAGCAGGCTGTCGTTGCCGGCGCCGGCGTCGAGCCAGTCGTTGCCCGCGCCGCCGGTGAGCGTATCGTTGCCGTCGTCGCCGTAGAAACTGTTGTCGTTGGCGTCGCCGGTCAGGACGTCGCCGTAGCGCGAGCCGGACACGTCCTCGATGCTGACGAGCTTGTCCGTGTTGCCCCAGTTGTCGGTCGCGCTACCGGTCGCCAGGTTGACGATGACGCCCTTGCCCGTCGGCGCGATGGCGCCGAAGTCGTTGAAATAGGTGACGCGGTCGCGGTCGGCGCCGCCGTCGATCGTATCGTTGCCGGCGCCGCCCGACAGCTGGTCCATGCCCAGGCCGCCCAGCAGGCTGTCGCTGCCCGCGCCCGCGTCGAGCCAGTCGTTGCCGGCGTCGCCGGAGATCGTGTCGTTGCCGTCGTCGCCGTTCAGGCTGTTGTCGGCCGCGTTGCCGGTCAGCGTGTCGGCATAGCGCGAACCGGACACGTCCTCGATGCTGACGAGCTTGTCCGTGTTGCCCCAGTTGTCGGTCGCCACGCCCGTGACCAGGTTCACCGCCACGCCCTTGCCGGTGGGTGCCGGGCCGCGGTAGTCGTCCGAGTAATTGGCGCGGTCGCGGCCGTCGCCGCCGTCCAGCGTGTCGTTGCCGCTGTTCCCGGTCAGCATGTCCGAACCGCCGGCACCCGCGATGCTGTCGTTGCCTTCTTCGCCCCACAGGTAGTTATCCTGCGCGTCGCCCGTGATGACGTCGGCGAAGCGGGAGCCGGTCACCTCTTCGATGCCGACGAGCTTGTCCGTATTACCCCAGTTGTCGATGGCGACACCCGTTGCGAGATTGACCGTCACGCCCTTGCCGGTAAGTCCGGTAACGGGGTACTCGTAGTTGTAGTTGACGCGGTCGTGGTCGGCGCCGCCGTCGAGCGTGTCGTTGCCGGCGCCGCCCGTCAGCTGGTCGAACCCGGCGCCGCCCGCCATGCTGTCGGCACCGTTGCCGCCGTCGAGCCAGTCGTTGCCGGCATCGCCGGAGATCGTGTCGTTGCCGTCGTCGCCGTTCAGGCTGTTGTCGGCCGCGTTGCCGGTCAGGACGTCGCCGTAGCGCGAGCCGGACACGTCCTCGATGCCGACGAGCTTGTCCGTGTTGCCCCAGTTGTCGGTCGCGCTACCGGTCGCCAGGTTGACGATGACGCCCTTGCCCGTCGGCGCGATGGTGCCGTAGTCGTTGAAATAGGTGACGCGGTCGCGGTCGGCGCCGCCGTCGATCGTGTCGTTGCCGGCGCCGCCCGACAGTTGGTCCATGCCGAGGCCGCCCAGCAGGCTGTCGGCACCGTTGCCGCCGTCGAGCCAGTCGTTGCCGGCATCGCCGGTGATCGTGTCGTTGCCGTCGTCGCCGTTCAGGCTGTTGTCAGCCGCGTTGCCGGTCAGGACGTCGCCGTAGCGCGAGCCGGACACGTCCTCGATGCCGACGAGCTTGTCGACGTTGCCCCAGTTGTCGGTCGCGCTACCGGTCGCCAGGTTGACGATGACGCCCTTGCCCGTCGGCGCGATGGTGCCGTAGTCGTTGAAATAGGTGACGCGGTCGCGGTCGGCGCCGCCGTCGATCGTGTCGTTGCCGGCGCCGCCCGACAGCTGGTCCATGCCGAGGCCGCCCAGCAGGCTGTCGACACCGTTGCCGCCGTCGAGCCAGTCGCTGCCGGCGTCGCCGGAGATCGTGTCGTTGCCGTCGTCGCCGTTCAGGCTGTTGTCGGCCGCGTTGCCGGTCAGCGTGTCGGCATAGCGCGAACCGGACACGTCCTCGATGCTGACGAGCTTGTCCGTGTTGCCCCAGTTGTCGGTCGCCACGCCCGTGACCAGGTTCACCGCCACGCCCTTGCCGGTGAGCCCGGTGCCGGGATACTCGTTGTTGTAGTTGACGCGGTCGCGGTCGGCGCCGCCGTCGAGCGTGTCGTTGCCGGCGCCGCCCGTCAGCTGGTCGAAGCCGAGGCCGCCCACCATGCTGTCGGCACCGTTGCCGCCGTCGAGCCAGTCGTTGCCGGCATCGCCGGAGATCGTGTCGTTGCCATCCTCGCCGCGCAGGTTGTTGTCGACCGCATTGCCCGTGATGGCGTCGCCGAAGCGCGAGCCGGACACGTCTTCGATGTTCAGGAGCGTATCCGTGTGGCCCCAGTTGTCCGTCGCGATGCCGGTGGCGAGGTTGACCTTGACGCCCAGCCCCGTGACCGCCACGTTCACGGTGCCGTCGAAGGTGTCGTCCATGTAGTTGGCCGTGTCGCGGCCGGCGCCGCCGTCGATCGTGTCGTTGCCGCTGCCGCCAAAGAAGGTGTCGCTGGCGTTGCCGCCCGTGATCCTGTCGTTGCCGCCGCGCGCGAACACGTAGCCGCCCTGGTCCGACAACTGGATGATGTCCGCGCCCGCGCCCGTGTGGATGTTGCGGATGCCGGTCAGCGTGTCGCTGCCGACGTCCGCGCCGGTGGCGACGCCGGTCCGCAGGTTGATGGTGACGCTGGTGGTGATGCCCTCGTACATGACGACGTCGTCGCCGCCGCCGCCGTTGACGGTGTCGTTGCCCTTGCCCGGGCGGAACCAGTTCTGGCCGGCCGAGCCGACCAGTGTATCGGCGAATGCGGAGCCGGTGATGTGCTCGATGCCGACCAGCGTGTCCGTGTTGCCCCAATTGTCCCTGGCGGTGCCCGCTGCCAGGTTGACCGACACGCCGGCCGGGCCGGCCGAATAGTCGACGGTGTCGCCGTACGCGCCGTTGGCGCCGCCATCCATCGTGTCGTTGCCGGCGCTGCCGACGAGGACGTCGTCGCCGGCGCCGCCCGTCATCGAATCCGCGCCCGCGGTGCCGACCAGGCGGTCGTTATTGACGGTGCCGCCGACGAGCGCCAGCGTGCCGGCAAAGGCCGGCGCCGCCAGCGGCCGGGCCGTGATCGTGCCCACGTGCGCTTCCAGATGCCAGTCGCCGCCCAGCGCGGCCGCACCGGTCAGGCCGGTCGACGCCGCCACGTCGCTGCCCGTGTAGTCGGACAGCTGCTCCAGGAAGGCTGCGCCGGCCGCGCCCTGGCCGACTTCGCAGCCGTACAGCAGGATGTCGCCCGCCGCGGCCAGGCTGCGGCCGATCGTCGCGAGCGCGCCGGCATGATGCGCGAGCACGCCGGCGGTCACGACCGTGCTGCCCAGCACGATCCGGCCGGCGCTGCCGTGCGAGACGATGTGGATGGCGGCCAGGTCGCGCTCGGCCGCCAGCGCGGCGGCGATCTGGAGCAGGCCATCCTGTTCGTCATCCAGCACGACGACCCGTGCGTGGCCAGCGGAGGCGGCGATGTCTTCCCAGCCGGCGATGGCGGGATCGATGAAAACGACTGCACGGGAATGGCTCATGGACTCTCTCGGTATTTATAATTGATCTGGAAATTATAGCCATTCGGATTTCCAAAGTGCAATTTTATTTAGCATTTGTACAAATGTGCGCCCCCAGTAGCAGATCGACGGCCGTCCGCACGCCGTCCTCTTCCCGCATCGCCTGCCCCACGCGCCGCGCTTCCTCCCGCATGGCCGGCTGCGATGCCGCGGCCACGGCCTGCACGAGGCGCGCGCTGTCGAGCCCGGCCGCCGGACAGGCCGCGGCGATCCCGCGCAGCGCCATGCGCCGCGCCCAGAAGAACTGGTCGCCGGCGAACGGCACGACGACGGACGGCACGCCCGCACGCGCCGCGGCGTGGCTCGTGCCCGCGCCGCCGTGATGCACGACGAGCGCCGTGCGCGGGAACAGCCAGTCGTGCGGCGTGTCGTCCAGCACGAACACGTCGGGCGGCAGGCGGGATGAATCGATGCCGCTCCAGCCCGGATGGAACAGCACGCGCCGCCCGCTGGCCACTGCCGCGATCGCATCGACCAGCGTGCCCTGGGCGATGCCCGCCATGCTGCCGAAGCCGATGTAGACGGGCGCAGGCCCGGCCGCCAGGAAGTCCAGTAACGCGCGCGGCGGTGTAAAGCCCTCCCCCGCCGGCAACTGCCAGACGCCCGTGACCGCGACGTTCGGCGGCCAGTCGGCCGGGCGCGCCAGCAACGTGGGGGAGCAGCCGACGAGCAGCGGCATGTCGCGCCAGGGTTGCTGGCGCGGCGGGGCGCCGAACACCCGCGCGCGGGCACGGTTCAGTTCCGGGCCGAACATCGACCACGCCATCCGTTCGAACGCGCGGTGGGCCAGCATATTGGCCCAGCCCGGCAGGCGGTGCATGTTCAGGAACGGCGGCGCGAATTCGCCCGTGGGCGTCATCGGCCACATCGCGGCGCCGATGCACGGGATGCCGAGCCCCTCCGCCACCGCGAGGCCGACGAAGCCGGCAAGTCCCGAATACACGATCAGGTCGCTGCCGCGCGCGGCCGTACACGCCGCTTCCATCCACGGCAGCGTGTTGTCGCGCGCGAGCGTCGCGCAGGCGCGCATCAGGCGGGACATGCTGGCGCCATCCTTCAGCAGCGCGCCGAATGCGCCGCCCGGCTGGAACGCGCCGCGCATGTCGCCGGCCAGTGCGGTGAACGGAATGCCGAGGGTCTGCGCGCGCGGGGCGCCCGCGACGTCGGCCAGCAGGTGCGTCGCGTGGCCGCGGTCGACGACTTCGCGCGCCAGCGCCAGCAGCGGCCGGGTATCGCCTTCGGTGCCGTAGGTGAGAAAGGTGATCTTCATGGTCGTGCCTCGTTCGGAAAGGCACGATTGTCGCCGGCGGACGTCAGCCCGGCTTGTATAAACCCGACATCACAGCCGATAGGGCCAGTATTCGGGATCGGTCTCGATATGCGCTTCCAGCCGCGACGGCGGCAAGAAGGCCAGCTCGCGCAGTTCGCGCGCCATGTGGGCCTGGTCGGCATAGCCCAGTTCCGCGGCCAGGTCCGCGAGCGAGCGCGCCGGCGCATGCGGGTCGCGCAACGCATACACGGCCGCGTTCATGCGCTGCAGGCGGCGCGCCTGCGCGGGGCTCAGGCCGACGCGGGCCCGGTATTGCCGCTGCGTCTGGCGCGCGCCGACGCCCAGCTCGGGCGCACTGGCGGCGATGCTGCGCAGGCTGGCGCCGAGCTCCGCATCCCAGCGTCCGCGCACGGCGTGCCAGCGCTCGCCCAGCCGCGCTTCGATCCACGCCGCCTGCGCGGCGTCGTCGGCGCACGCGCGCAGTGCCTGCGGCCAGTCCGCCCAGGTGTCGTCGAGCAGGCCGTCGGCGGGGTCGTTGCGGTCCTGGAGCGCCGCCGGGGAGAGCCCCGTCAGCAACGCGAAGGCATCCGGATACAGCACGATGCCGACCGTGCGCAGCGGCGCGAGCGTGAGCGACGCAATCGGCCGCGTGCGCGGCCCGGACACGATCAGGTCGGACATGGCGCGCAATTCGCCGTCGCCGCCGGGCAGCGCGGCGGCGCCCTCCGTGAAAAAGTTCAGGCTGCAGTACACCATCGCCGGAAACCGGTTCAGCTGCGGCTGCGCCGGCGGCCACGGCTCGTCCACGGTCGAATAGAAGCCGATGCCGTGCAGGGCCTCGGCCAGCTCGCCCCGCGGGTGGTGCATCCAGGCGTGCATGCGCTGCGGCTTATTGCACGTCGAGCAGTTCGACGTCGAAGATCAGGTTGGCGTTCGGCGGGATCGGGCCCGCGCCTTCCGCGCCATAGCCCAGCGCGGCGGGAATGACGAGCGTGCGCTTGCCGCCCACCTTCATGCCGTCGACGCCCTGGTCCCAGCCCGGGATCACCATGCCGCTGCCGAGGCGGAACGTGAACGGCTTGCGGCCGATGGAGCTGTCGAATTTCTCGCCGTGGTGGTCGGGCGCGTCCGGCAGGTACAGCCAGCCCGTGTAGTTGACGGTGACGTGGGAGCCGGCCCTGGCTTCGGCGCCCGTGCCGGCGGTCGTGTCGATCTTCTGGAAGCCGATGGCGGAGGTGTCGGCCTTCACCGGGGCGGCCGGCGCCTCTTCCCGGCGCTTGCAGGCGGCGAGGGACAGCGCGAGTGCGAGGCCGAGGAAACCGGCGCGGATCATCGGGGTCATGTTGAATCCTTGAGGTTATAAAGTCTTGACGAAGGCGCGCACGCCGCCCAGCAGCATCTCGATCGACATCGCGGTCAGGATCAGGCCCATCAGGCGCTCGAACGCCGTCATGACCTGGGTGCCCAGCACCTTCTGCAGGCGCTCGGCGCCGAGGAAGACGGCGAGCCAGATGATGGCGACGGCCGCCAGCGCGGCCACGTGTACCATCACCTCCTCCACCGACTGCGACGTGAACAGCAGCACGGTGGCCAGCGCGGACGGCCCGGCCAGCGCGGGAATCGCGAGCGGCACGATGAACGGCTCGCCGCCTTCGCTGCGGCCGAGCACGCCGTCCGGATGCGGGAAGATCATGCGGATCGCGATGATCAGCAGGATGACGCTGCCGCCGATGCGCAGCGAGATGTCGGTCAGCTGCAGCGCCGCGAGGAAGTGGCGGCCGAAGAACATGAACAGCAGCAGCAGGAGAAAGGCGATGGCGCATTCGCGCACGACGATGCGCGGGCGGCGGGCCGGGGCCACGTCCTTCAGCGCCGTCACGAACAGGGGGACGTTGCCGAAGGGGTCGGTGACCAGCAGCAGCAGGATGAAGGTCTGGAAGAAGCTCTGGGTCATGGGACGTTGTTATTGTTATGGCAGGTGTGATCTTAACCGATCAAATGAAAAAGGGCGGCACCGCGGTGTCGCCCTTCTCGTTTCGCATCTGCCCGAATCAGTTCTGTTCGAACTTCTTCAGCCACGACGACAGCTGGTGCGGACGCAGGCCATCGTAGTCTTCGAACGGCTGGTGGATCCACGGATTGTGCGGCAGGTCGACCAGGTGGTAATCCGGCTTGATCGACGACGTGCCCTTGACCCAGATGACGGCCGAACGCACTTCCGTGACGTCCTGGTAGTTCTCCTGCAGGTGCTCGCGCACGCGCATCAGGGTGACGCCCGAATCGGCCAGGTCGTCGACCAGCAGGATGCGGCCGGCCAGCGGGCCCTTGGTCATCGTCATGTACTTGGCGATGTCCAGGTCGCCCTGCTTCGTGCCCGCTTCTTCGCGGTACGAACTGGTCGACAGGATCGCCAGCGGCACGTCGAAAATGCGCGAGATCGCGTCGCCCGGGCGCACGCCGCCGCGCGCGAGGCACAGCACCATGTCGAACTTCCAGTTCGATTCGTACACCTTGAGCGCCAGGCGCTCGATCAGGCGGTTGTATTCATCCCAGGAGACCCACAGGTCCTTGTCGGTCGAGGAAGGCGTCGTCATTTGGATTATCCTAGTTTTTGCTTATGGCTAACTTCTGCTTGTGACTGATGTCCCCACCCCACGGGTGGCGCGGCGGGGACGATGTTTCGATATCAGGCTGCGAACGGGTGGCGCAGCACGATGGTTTCTTCGCGATCCGGACCGGTCGACACCATGTCCACCGGGACGCCGACCAGTTCTTCGATGCGCTTGATGTACGCACGCGCATTGGCCGGCAGTTCGTCCATCGACTTGGCGCCGACGGTGGTGCCCGTCCAGCCCGGCATCTCTTCGTACACCGGCACGCAGGCCGCGGCTTCTTCCGCGCCGACCGGGAAGATGTCGACGTCGCGGCCGTCGATCTTGTAGCCGGTGCACAGCTTCAGCGTGTCCAGGCCGTCCAGCACGTCCAGCTTGGTCAGGCACATGCCCGACACGCCGTTGATCTGCACGGAGCGGCGCAGCAGCGCGGCGTCGAACCAGCCGCAGCGGCGGGCGCGGCCCGTCACGGTGCCGAACTCGTGGCCGATGCGCGACAGGTGTTCGCCCACGCCGGCGTCCGTCGGCAGTTCCGACGGGAACGGGCCCGAACCCACGCGGGTCGTGTAGGCCTTGGTGATGCCCATGATGTAGTGCAGCATGCCCGGACCGACGCCCGAACCGGCGGCGGCGTTGCCGGCCACGCAGTTCGACGAGGTGACGAACGGGTACGTGCCGTGGTCGACGTCCAGCAGCGAGCCTTGCGCGCCTTCGAACAGCAGGTGGCCGCCGGCGTTGTGCGTCGCATACAGCGCGGACGACACGTCGCCGACCATCGGACGCAGGCGCGGCACGAGGGCCATCGCATCGTCGTACACCTTCTGGAAGTCCAGCGCCTGGCCGCCCAGGAAGCCGGTCAGCACGAAGTTATGGTATTCCAGGTTCTCGCGCAGCTTCTCGGCAAAACGGGTTTCGTTCAGCAGGTCGGCGATGCGGATCGCGCGGCGCGCGACCTTGTCTTCGTAGGCCGGGCCGATGCCCTTGCCCGTCGTGCCGATCTTGTTGACGCCGCGCTTCGCTTCGCGGGCGACGTCGATGGCGACGTGGTAAGGCAGGATGACCGGGCAGGCTTCCGAGATCTTCAGGCGCGACGCGACTTCCACGCCGGCCGCTTCCAGCTTGTCGATCTCGCGCATCACGTCCGGTACGGAGACGACGACGCCGTTGCCGATGTAGCAGGCCACGCCTTCGCGCATGATGCCCGACGGGATCAGTTGCAGCGCGGTCTTCTGGCCCTTGATCACCAGCGTGTGGCCGGCGTTGTGGCCGCCCTGGAAACGCACCACGCCGGCGGCATGGTCGGTCAGCCAGTCGACGATCTTACCCTTGCCTTCATCGCCCCACTGGGTGCCGATGACAACGACGTTCTTAGCAGTATTTGACATCATTAACCTAAGTTTTTGAGAATCCAATTTCCTTGTTCGAGGACGAGCACACGGTCGCACTCGAACTCGTCCTGTACATTGTCGTGACCCGGCATGGACTGGATCACCACTTCGCCCGCTTTGCGCAGTTCAGCGATTTTTTCGCGCAGCTCGGGCGCGTTGCCCCAGGGGGCACGAATGGAGTGCTTGCGCTCGGCCGTCGGCAGCAGCCGGGCCAGTTCGCGCAGGTCGAGCGAGAAGCCCGTGGCCGGACGCGCGCGGCCGAAGGCTTCGCCCACGTGGTCGTAGCGTCCGCCCCTGGCCACCGCGTTCGGCAGGCCCGGCACGTACAGCGCGAACATGGCGCCGCTTTCGTACTGGTAGCCGCGCAGGTCGGCGAGGTCGATCGCGATCTGGGCGCGGCCCAGCGCGGAACCGGCCAGCGCGGCGAGTTCCGCCAGCGCGCGGGCGATCCCCGGCAGCGCCGGCAGCACGTCTTTTGCGCGCGCCAGCACGTCGATGTCGCCGTACAGGTTCGGCAGCGCCAGCAGCGCGGCGCGGGTTTGTTCGTTGTAGCTTACCGTTGCCTCTTGCAGGCCCGGGACGTCCTTCGAGCGCAGCAGCGAGTACAGCAGCTGCTCGTCGCGCTTGGCGGCGGCATCCTCGGCGAGGATCGCGCGCAGCACGCCGACGTGCGACAGGTCCAGGCGCGGCTGTTCGAAGCCGGCCAGCGCGAGCGACGCCAGCGCCAGTTCCTGGATCTCCGCGTCCGCTTCGAGGCCGGCGTGGCCATAGATCTCCGCGCCGATCTGCAGCGGCTCGCGGGTCGCGTGCAGGCCGGACGGCTGCGTGTGCAGCACGCTGCCGGCATAGCACAGGCGGGTGACGGTGTCGCGGTTCAACAGGTGCGCGTCGATGCGGGCGACCTGCGTCGTCATGTCGGCGCGCAGGCCGAGCAGGCGGCCGCTCATCGAATCGACGAGCTTGAAGGTGCGGAGATCGGTATCCTGTCCGGCGCCGGCCAGCAGCGAATCGACGTATTCTAGCAGCGGCGGCATCACGAGTTCGTAGCCGTAGGTACGGAAGGTGTCGAGCATCAGACGGCGCAGCTCTTCGATCTTGCGCGCTTCGGACGGCAGGACGTCGGCGATATTCTCGGGCAGGAGCCAGGTGGGCATGGGCAAAGCGGGTCGGGTTATTAAAAGTCGGACAACATTCGGGCAGCATGAACGCGGCTTTGCACGCGTTCATTCCGCCGAATCGACGATTTTAACCGAAAACGCGGGGCGGTTGGCGATGAAACGAATGCCAACGTTGCCGATACTCCACGATGGACGCCGCACGTTCGCGCTTGTTGCGCGCTCACTTACCCGCGCCCGGACCCTTGAAATACTTGAAGAACTCGGAGTTCGAGTCGATCACGATCACGTCGTTGCGGCCCTTGAACGTGGCCTTGTACGCTTCCATCGAGCGGTAGAACCGGTAGAACTCCGGATTCTTGCCGAACGACTGGGCATAGATCTGCGACGCCTGCGCATCGCCTTCTCCCTTGATCGTCTCGGCGTCGCGCTGGGCGTCGGCGAGGATCACGCTGCGCTGGCGCTCGGCGTCGGCACGGATCGTCTCCGCCTCGGCCACGCCCGTCGCGCGCAGTTCGTTCGCCACGCGCACGCGGTCGGCCTTCATGCGTTCGTACACGGCATTGTTGACCTGGTCGATGAAGTCGATACGCTTCAGGTGCACGTCGACGACTTCCACGCCGAGGTCTTTCGCTTCCGGGGCCAGGTCGGCGCGCACGGCATTCGCCACGTCCGTGCGCTTGCCGCCCGTCAGCACGTCGGCCAGGTTGCGTTTGCCGATCTCGGCCGTGAGCGCATTGCGCACGAGCTGGTTCAGGCGCTCGCCGCCGCGGTCGGCGTTGCTGCCGATGGCGATCACGTACTGGCGCGGATTCACGATGCGCCATTTCACGAACGCATCGACGAGCAGGTCCTTCTTTTCCGCCGTCAGGAAGCGCTCGCCGTCGGGCGTGTCGAGCGTCTGCAGGCGTTTATCGAGGAAGACGACGTTCTGGAACGGCGGCGGCGCCTTGATGTTCAGGCCCGGTTCCTGGATGACCTCGCGCAGTTCGCCGAGCGCGTACACGACGGCGTAACGGTGCTGGTCGACGACGAACACGGACGACGACACGAGCGCCACCGCGATGGCGGCGCCGATCAGGCTGGCTAACAGGCGGCTCATCAGCGGCTCTCCCGTTCGCGGCCGGTGTCGCGGCTGCGCAGGTCGCGCGTGCGGTTCGATTCGCCGGCCGAGACTTCCGTCTGCGGCTGCGGCTGCGGTTGCGCCTGGGCCGGCGCCGGCTGCTGCGCCGGCTGCTGCGCCTGCGGCTGCGCCGGGTTCTGCTGCGGTGCCATCATCGGACCGGAATTGGCGCCGCGCGCCGCCTCGTTGGCCGTCGACTGGGCCAGCAGGCGGTCGAGCGGCAGGTAGATCGTGTTGTTGCCGCTCTTGGCGTCGATCATGACCTTGCTGGTGCTGGAAAGGATTTGCTGCATCGTCTCGATATACATGCGGTCGCGCGTGACGGCCGGGGCTTTCGCATACTCGGCCACGATCTTGTCGAAGCGCGCGGCGTTGCCGGTCGCGACGCTCACCACGCTGGCGCGGTACGCCTCGGCATCCTGCAGCAAGCGGGCGGCCTTGCCCTTCGCCTGCGGGATGACCTCGTCGGCAAACGCCTGCGCTTCGCTGCGGGCACGGACACGCTCTTCCTGCGCCTTGCCGGCGTCCTCGAACGCGGCGGCGACCTGGTCGGGCGGCTGCACGGACTGCATCGTCACGCCGACGATCTCCGCGCCCATCTTGTAGCGGTCGGCCAGGCGCTGGATCGCTTCGCGCGCTTCCGCCGCCAGCTTGTCGCGGCCCGTGTACAGGACGGTGTCCATCTTGTTCTGGCCGACGAGTTCGCGCACGACGGTCTCGGCCGAGTCACGGATGGTCTCGACCTGGTCGCGGTTGTTGAACACCCACGCGACCGGGTCCTTGATCTTGTACTGCACGGAGAACTGGACGTCGACGATGTTCTCGTCGCCCGTCAGCATCAGCGCTTCGCTCGGCTGCTTGTTGCGCACATTGGCGCGGTAGCCGATCTCGGTCGTCTGCACTTGCGCCGTGTTGACGGTCTCGTGCGACTGGAACGGCGCGGGCCAGCGCCAGTTGAAGCCGGCGCCCGTGACGTGCGACAGCCGGCCGAACGTCGTGACGATGCCGACCTGCCCTTCCTGCACGATGAACGCGCCGCTGGCAAGCCAGATCAGGAGGGCGATGGCGCCGACGACGGTGGCCGTGAGGCCGACGCCCCGCGCGTCCGGACGGAACGGACCGCCGTCGCCGCCGCGCTTGCCGCCGAACAGCTTGTTGAGGCGCTGGTTGAAATCGCGCCACAGCTGGTCGAGGTCGGGCGGACCGTCGTTGTCGTTCTTGTTGTTATTGTTCGGACGGCGGCCCTCGTTCGACTTGGGGTTGTGGCCCCAGCGCGGATCATTGAGGGAAAAAAGAGGCACGCCGGCCTTGCGCGCGCCGGCGTGACGACCGGTCGGCGCGAGCCGCACGCCGATCCGTTTGATCAGAGAAACAAGCATAGACTAGTGTGGTCCGGGATGGGGAGTCGCGGGCATGAGGTCGGGGTGCTCGTCGACAACCGGCACAACGGCCGGGCTGCCGGCCGCCTCGACGATCGCGTCGCGCAGCAGATCGAGGCCGGCGCCGCTCCTGGCGCTGATGAAAACGCGGCTGATCTTACCATATTCATCACGCTCGATCTCCGGCTCGAGGCCGGCCGCATCGATCTTGTTCCAGACCAGGATTTGCGGGATATGGTCGGCGCCGATCTCGCGCAGGACCTCGTTGACCTGCTCGATCTGCTCCATCCGCACGGGAGAAGCACCGTCGACGACGTGCAGCAGCAGGTCGGCGTGGATGGTTTCTTCCAGCGTGGCGCGGAAAGCGGCGACCAGCTGGTGCGGCAGTTCGCGCACGAAACCGACCGTATCGGACACGACCACGTTGCCGGTATCCGGACCGAGGTACAGGCGGCGCGACGTCGTGTCGAGCGTTGCGAACAGCTGGTTCGCGACGTACACCCCGGCCTTCGTCAGGGTGTTGAACAGGGTCGACTTGCCGGCGTTGGTATAGCCGACGAGCGACACCGAGAAAGTCTGGTTGCGCCCGCGCGAACGGCGCTGGGTCTCGTGCTGCTTGCGCAGCTTGGTGAGACGGGTGCGCAGCATCTTGACGCGCTCGCCGATGAGGCGGCGGTCGGTCTCGAGCTGGGTTTCACCGGGACCGCGCAGGCCGATACCGCCCTTCTGGCGTTCCAGGTGGGTCCAGCCGCGGATCAGGCGCGTGGCCAGGTGCTGCAGCTGGGCCAGTTCGACCTGCAGCTTGCCCTCGTGGCTCTGCGCGCGCTGCGCGAAGATGTCGAGGATCAGGCTGGTACGGTCGACCACGCGCACATTGAGCCGCCGCTCCAGGTTACGCTGCTGGGCGGGCGACAGGGCGTGGTTGAAAATGACGATCTCGACCTTGTCGGCGAGAACGGCCTGCGCGATTTCGTCGGCCTTGCCGCTGCCGACGAAATACGCAGGATCGGGACTGTTGCGCTTTGCTGTGATCGTGCTGATCGGTTCGGCCCCAGCCGAGCGCGCCAGCAGGGCCAGTTCTTCCAGGCTGGCTTTGAAATCGCCAGCGTTGAAATCGATACCGACCAGGGCGGCGCGCATGATGTTGCCGGAAACGTCAGCCATCGACCTCACTCGGCGTCTTGTTCGAGGTTGAGATTGACCGCACGGGCCGGAACGACGGTAGAGATCGCATGCTTGTACACCATCTGGGTGACGGTGTTACGCAGGAGGACGACGTACTGGTCGAAGGACTCGATGTGGCCCTGGAGCTTGATCCCGTTGACCAGGTAGATCGAGACGGGGACGTGCTCTTTGCGCAAGGCGTTGAGGAATGGGTCTTGTAACAGTTGCCCTTTGTTGCTCATGACAGCTCCGTGATGTTGTTGTCGTATAAAAATTGTGGCGGGATGCCGGATTTCAAGTGGCTGCGCCAACATTCTCAAGCTGTGAATGTTCGCCCAAGCTAACTGTAACCTGTTTTGCTCTTTTTTGTCGTACTGCTATGGTTAAAGCTGGCTTAAAAAGTGCCTCGCACGCGTGAAAAACATTTAACACAAATGGTTTTCACGCATTATGGTTATTCCTTGGCGAACGGATTCTTGCCGCTCTTGAGCTCGATGCGCAGCGGCGTGCCAATGAGATCGAACGTATCGCGGAAATGCTTTTCCAGGTAACGCTTGTACGGTTCCGTGACGCCATCCAGCGCATTGCCGTGGATGACGATGATCGGCGGGTTCTGGCCGCCCTGGTGCGCGTAACGCATCTTCGGACGGGTGCTGCCCTTGCGCTTCGGCTCCTGCTTCTCGATCGCTTCCTGCAGCGCGCGCGTCAGGCGCGGCGTGGACAGCTTCGCGGTCGCCGCGGCGTACGCCGTGTCGATCGCCTTCATCAGGTGGTTGATGCCGGTGCCCTTCAGCGCCGAGATGAATTTCGTCTCCGCGAAGTCGAGGAAGTTCAGCTTGCGGTCGATGTCGTTCTTGACCTGGTCGCGCACGTCGGACGTCAGGCCGTCCCACTTGTTGACGGCGACGACGAGCGCGCGGCCCGTCTCCAGGATGAAGCCGGCGATGTGCGCGTCCTGCTCGGAGATGTCCTGCTGCGCGTCCAGCATCAGCACGACGACGTTCGCTTCCGAGATCGACTGCAGCGTCTTCACGACCGAGAACTTCTCGATGGCCTCGAACACCTTGCCGCGGCGGCGGATGCCGGCCGTGTCGATCAGCGTGTAGTGCTTGCCGCCCTTTTCGAACGGGACTTCGATCGAGTCGCGCGTGGTGCCCGGCATGTCGAACGCGATCACGCGCTGCTCGCCGACAAGGGTGTTGATCAGCGTGGACTTGCCGACGTTCGGACGGCCGACCAGCGCGATCTTGACGCCGTAGTCGGCCGGATCGAACTCCTCGGCTTCCTCCGGACGCTGCTGGACGGCGACGTCGATGGCCTCGTTGACGAGGTCCAGCACGCCGTCGCCGTGGGCGGCGGAGATCACGTACGGATCGCCCATGCCCAGCTCATAGAAGTCGGCGGTGACGGACGTGTACTTCATGCCCTCGCTCTTGTTCACGACGAGCATGACCTTGCGGCCCGACTTGCGCAGGAAGTCCGTGATGGTCTTGTCGTGCGGCGTGAGACCCTGGCGGCCGTCCACGATGAACATGACGATATCCGCCTCGGCGACGGCCTGGCGCGTCTGCAGCGCCATCTCGTGCATGATGCCTTCCTTGGCGACCGGCTCGAAACCGCCGGTATCGATGACCAGGAACGGACGTTCGCCCATGCGCCCTTCGCCGTAGTGGCGGTCGCGCGTCAGGCCGGGCAAGTCCGCCACCAGCGCGTCGCGCGAGCGGGTCATGCGATTGAATAAGGTCGACTTTCCGACGTTGGGACGACCTACGAGTGCGATTACCGGCTTCATTGAATCTTATTCGACCGCGATGGCGGTCACGGTTCCATTTTGTGTTTGAAAAATCAGGTTCGAACCGACGACCAGCGGCGTGGATTCGATGGCGCTGCCGTCCGTGGCGGCGCGGGACAGGAACGAGCCGTCCTCGCGCGACAGGAAGTGCACGTAACCCTGGTAGTCGCCGACGGCGACGGCACGGCCGTACGACACCGGCGTGGACAGGCGGCGGTAGGCCAGCTTGTCGTTCTTCCACGCGCTCGTGCCGCTGTCGCGGTTGTACGCGTAGAGGGCGCCCTTGTCGTCCGGGACGAAGACGAAGCGCTGGTCCGCGGCGACGCCGACTTCCGACGACAGGTCGCGGGTCCAGCGCGGGCTGCCCGTGGCCAGGTCGAAGCAGCCGACGCGGCCCTGGTACGACACGGCGCACACGTCGTTGTCGATGACGACCGGCGTGCCGCCCATGTCGGTGACGCGCTCCAGTTCCGTCGCGCCGCGGGCGACGCCGACCTCGATCTCCCAGCGCGGCGCGCCGGTGGCGAGGATCAGCGACATCAGCTTGCCGCCCGGCTGTGCAACCAGCACGTCCTTGTCGTGGATAACCATGCCCGGCGCGAGGCGCAGCGTGAGCGCCGGTGCGTTGCGCTGCACGGTCCACTTCTTCTGGCCCGTCTTCGCGTCGTAGCCGACGATGCGGTTGTCGATGCTGCGCGCGACGACGATGCCCTGGCCCACGACCGGCGACGAGAGGATCTCGGAAGACAGCTGGGCATCCCACAGCTTCTTGCCGTCCATGTCGAACGCCAGCAGCATGCCCTTGGCGCCGCCCAGCACGATGACGCTGCCGTCCGTGCCGACGCCCGCCGTCAGGTCCATGCCGGCCTTCGTGCGCCAGATCTGGCGGCCGGTGGCCGCTTCCGCGCGCACGATGGTGCCGTCGCCCCCGGCCGCGATGATGGTGTTGTCGGCGATGGCGGGCGAGAACATATAGCTCTGCGACTTGCCGACTTCCAGCTTCCACGCCGTGCGCACGGCCATCGAACCTTTCAGGTCGACCAGCGGCGTGGGCTGGTTGCCCTTCGGTTTGGACGCGAACGGATTGAGCGAGGAGCAGCCCGCCATCAGGGCGAACATACCGACACCAACGAGCTTCCGGGTAATACGCATGTCTTATTTACCTTGTTCTTGAATACGTCGTTCCCGCGGAAGCGGGAACCCATGCTGATTTACCGAAGTCGCGACATGTGCGACGTATCGAATTCTGAAACTCAGTATGGATTCCCGCCTGCGCGGGAATGACGGAATTGTTATTTTACGCTGCCGCTTTCTGCGCCGGTGCCGAACCGCCAATGGCGTCCAGCTTGACCTGCACGACCTGGCGACCCGGATGGTTCTTCTCCATCTTGTCGAGCGCCGCCTGGTACGCCGCGCGGGCTTCCGCCAGCTTGTTCTGCGCGACGAGGACGTCGCCCTTGCGGTCCTGCACCTCGGCCGCGAACTGCGCCGGGAACTCGCCGTTCAGCAGCGCCAGCGCCTGGTCGAACGCTTTCTCGTCCAGCAGCACGCCGGACAGGCGCAGCTTCGCGATGGCCTTGTACTCGTCGTCGCCATGATCGACCGCCCATTGCAGCTGGGCCTTCGCGGTTTTCAGGTCGTTCGCGTCGAACGCGGCCTTGGCGGCGGCCAGCGCGGCCATCGGGGCATAGGCGGTCGAGCCGAACTTGTTCTCGATGTCGCCCGTGATGCGCTGGACCTTGGCCGCATCCTTCGCCTGGATCGCTTCGGTCAGGCCGTCATACAGGCCGGACGCTTCCGCAGCCTGCGAGCGCTGATGCGAGCCCCAGAAGTTCCAGGCGGCGTAGCCACCCAGCGCGATGATCAGCACCCAGGTAATCAGGTTGCCAAAGCGGTCCCAGAAGGCCTTGAAATTGGCTATCTGTTCTTGTTCTTCGAGATCGTATGCCATGGACGTTCGTCTTCTTCGTTATCGTGTTGGGAAGTTCCCGCGTGTCTGCGCGGGTTCGGGAAGTTCCCGCGTGTCGGCGCGGGTTCGTAATTATGGATGGTAGTGCACGTGGTCGTGATCGTGGTCGTGATCGTGGCCACCGACGATCTGGTCGACGATGAAGTCGACGGCTTCGTCGAACGGCACGCTCGTCTGCTGCTGGCCGCCTTCGCTGTCACGCAGCGATTTCACGGCGACGACGCCGTTGTTGACCTCGTCCTCGCCGATGATCACGGCGAACGCGGCGCCCGAACCGTCGGCCTTCTTCATCTGGCTCTTGAAGCTGCCCGCGCCGGCCGGGGTCGCGCAGTGCAGGACGACGTCCAGGCCCGCGTCGCGGATGCGCTCGCCGAGGATGAACGCCTTCATCTGCGCGTCTTCACCCTGGTGCACGAGGTAGACGTCACACTGGGCCGGCTCGGCGGGTTCGCCCTGCGCCTTCATCAGCTCGATCAGGCGCTCGATGCCCATCGCGAAGCCGATGCCCGGCGTCGGCTTGCCGCCGAAGGTCTCGATCAGCGGATCGTAGCGGCCGCCCGCGCAGACGGTGCCCTGCGCGCCCAGCATGTCCGTGACCCACTCGAACACGGTGCGGTTGTAGTAATCGAGGCCGCGCACGAGACGCGGGTTGACCGTGTACTGGACATTGTTGGCATCCAGGATCTGCTTGAGTCCCTCGAAGTGCGCGAGCGATTCGCCGCCCAGGTAGTCCAGCAGCTTCGGCGCGTTGTTGACGAGGTCCTGCATCGCCGGGTTCTTCGTGTCCAGGATGCGCAGCGGGTTCGCGTGCAGGCGGCGCTTGGCTTCGGCGTCGAGGACGTCGATGTTCGCTTCGAAGTAGGCGATCAGGTCGGCGCGGTGGCGCTGGCGCTCTTCCGCGTTGCCGATCGAGTTCAGTTCGAGGCGGATGTTGTCGAGGCCTAGGTCGTCCCACAGGCGGCGGCACAGCATGATCAGTTCCGCGTCGATGTCCGGGCCGGAGAAGCCGATGGCTTCCGCGCCGAACTGGAAGAACTGGCGGTAGCGGCCGCGCTGCGGACGCTCGTGGCGGAACATCGGGCCCTTGTACCACAGGCGCTTCGGACCGTCGTAGGCCAGGTTGTGCTCGACGACGGCGCGCACGACGCCGGCCGTGCCTTCGGGACGCAGGGTCAGCTGGTCGCCGTTCATCGAATCGGTGAAGGAATACATCTCCTTCTCGACGATGTCGGTGACGGCGCCGATGGCGCGCGCGAACAGGCCCGTCTCTTCGACGATCGGGGTGACGATCTTCTGGTAGCCGTAGCTCTTCAGCACGGATTCCGCGGTGTTTTCGAACAGTTCCCACAGCGGCGCGTCGGCCGGCAGGATGTCGTTCATGCCTTTGATGGCGACGATTTTCTCTTTTTTCTCGGACATTTCTATTTTCCGTTTCCGTCGTCCCCGCGAAAGCGGGGATCCATGCTGAGGTGACTAAAGATGCTCAGTATGGGTTCCCGCTTTCGCGGGAACGACGTTATTAGCCGTATTTCTTTTGTACGTACTCGAGCACGATCGTCTTGAACTCATCCACGATCCGCTCGCCCCGCAGTGTAGCGACCTTTTGCCCATCCACAAAGACCGGGGCCGCCGGCGATTCGCCCGTGCCCGGCAGCGAGATGCCGATGTTCGCGTGCTTCGACTCGCCCGGCCCGTTCACGATGCAGCCCATCACGGCCACGTTCATCGCTTCGACGCCCGGGTAGGTCTTCTTCCATTCCGGCATCTGCTCGCGCAGGAAGGTCTGGATGTTGTCGGCCAGTTCCTGGAACACGGTCGACGTCGTGCGGCCGCAGCCCGGGCACGCGATCACCATCGGCGTGAACTTGCGGAGGCCCATCGTCTGCAGGATTTCCTGGCCGACAACCACTTCCTTCGTGCGGTCGCCGCCCGGTTCCGGCGTCAGCGAGATGCGGATCGTGTCGCCGATCCCTTCCTGCAGCAGCACGGACAGCGCAGCCGTCGACGCGACGATGCCCTTGCTGCCCATGCCCGCTTCCGTCAGGCCCAGGTGCAGTGCATAGTCGCAGCGCTTCGCGAGTTCGCGGTAGACGGCGATCAGGTCCTGCACGCCCGACACCTTGCACGACAGGACGATCTGGTCGCGCCGCATACCAATTTCTTCGGCGCGCTGCGCGTTCTCGATCGCCGACGTGATCAGCGCTTCGTACATGACGGACTGCGCGCTCCACGGCTGCGCGCGGGCGGCGTTCTCGTCCATGATGCGGGCGAGCAGCGCCTGGTCGAGGCTGCCCCAGTTGACGCCGATGCGCACCGGCTTGTCGTAGCGGATCGCGGTTTCGATCATCTGGGCGAACTGGGTGTCGCGCTTGGCGCCTTGCCCCACGTTGCCCGGATTGATGCGGTATTTCGACAGCGCCTGCGCGCACTCGGGATAATCGCGCAGCAGCAGGTGGCCATTGTAGTGGAAGTCGCCGACGAGGGGGACGTCGACGTCCATCCTGTCGAGCTGTTCGCGGATCGCCGGCACGGCGGCCGCCGCTTCCGGCGTGTTCACGGTAATGCGCACGATCTCGGAACCGGCACGCGCCAGTTCCTTGACCTGGATGGCGGTGCCGATCACGTCGGCCGTGTCCGTGTTCGTCATCGACTGCACGACGACCGGGGCATCGCCACCGACGATCACCTTGCGCGCGCCATGCCGTACGACCACGCCGCGGCTGGCGCGGCGCGCCAGCGGGCCGGAACCGATCGGGTCGTTGGCGTTGTTCGAAAGAGTCATCTCGTTGCTTCCGTTCTTACTGCAAATTCACGCGGGAGATCGTCTTGCCCGGCACTTGCGGCAGGGCGACTGCCGCGCCGCGCAGCGTGGCCGTGACGCCGCCCGGATTGCCGACCGTGACGCGCACCGGCTGGTCGACGCTGACCGTCTCCGTGCTGCCACCCTTGACGAGGCGCGAGAACAGCGGCGCGCCGCCCTTGGCCGGACGGACTTCGATCCACGAATCCTCGCGCACGTTCAGCACGAGGGCGTTGGCGCCGGCGGCGGCTGGCGTCGGCGCAGCCGGCGCGGTCGCCGCCGCCGCGGCCGGCGTCGGTGTTGCAGGCGACGTGGCGCCCGGCGCCGCGGCCGGTGCCGTGGGAACAGTCGTCGGCGGCGCGCCGGTCGCGGCCGTACCCGGCACATTGACGACGGCACCCGGTGCGGCAGTCGTTGCCGGCGCCGATGCGCTCGCGCTCGAACCCGGCACGGAAATCAGCGGCACGGCCGGATTCTGCAGGACCTCGACGGAGCTGCCGTTGGCGGCCTCGGTCGAGGCACCGGTCGAGGCCGGCGTGACCGGCGTGACCACGGTGGTACCCGTTTCGGCGTGCTGGCTGCCCGGCACGAAGCCGAAGTGCCACGCCGCGGCAGCGGCAGCCACGACGACCACGACGGCGCCCGCGATCATCCCCAGCGGCAGCGACGAACGCTTGCCATGGCTCGGGAATTTCGATTGGGAGAACGACGTCGGCGTCGGACGGCGGTTCGCCGTGACGGCGCTCGTATCGGGCGCGGGCTCGGTCTCCATGGCGATCTGGGCCACCAGCGGCGCCGGATCGACCTTCACCAGCTTGGCGTAGGCCCGCACGAACCCACGGGTCACGGCCGGACTCGGCAGGGACGCGTAATCGCCCGCCTCCAGGGCGATGACCTGGCGCACCGCCAGTTTCAACTGGTCGGCCACCTGCTCGACCGACCACCCCATCGCCTCGCGCTGCCTGGCCAGGACCTGGCCGGGGACACCGTGCACAGGCGGTTGGTTGTCGGGCGTCGCCGGCTGATCTGCACGCTCGGAACTCATTGTCGTTGTCTCACTCACTAAATGCACCGCGCTCGAAGGCCGCGTACTCGGGCGAACCGGGGAAGCGCTTGCGCAACTGCGCCGCCAGCGAAGCTTCCGTGGCCCGGTCGCCGAGCATGTGCTTGACCCGGATGGCCAGCCACAGCACGTCGGCCGACAGCGTGTCGAGCTTCGCTGTCTCCGTCAGGCGGTTAATGAAAAACCCGGCGCGGGTGACATCGCGCCGCTCGAAATACACCCGGGCCAGGCCGGCGCTCGTCGCCGGCAGGTCGGGATCGTAACGCAGGGCGTCGAGCAGATAGCGCTCGGCCGCGTCGACGTTCTTCATCTTCAGGCTGCAGTTACCTGCGTTCACCATGGCTTTGACCGGCGTCGCGTAATTTGGATTCTTCAGCGCCGCGTCAAAATAGCCCATGGCCTCCGCCGGCTTGCCGCCGGCATCGCACAGGAACAGCCCGTAATTGTTCGACAGGTCCGGATTGCGCGGCGCCAGGCGCAGCGCGTGCCGGTAGTTCTCGTCGGCGAGACGGTTTTCGTTCATCGCCGTGTAGATCAGGGCGCGCACGCCGTACGCATCCGCATCGTCCGGGTCCGCGGCAATGGCCTGCTTCACCTCGTCCAGCGCGATCTCGTACTTGCGCTCCTGGTAATAGCCCACCGCCAGTTGCAGGCGGATCTGGGCGCGTTTTTCCGCGGCCGTCTGGTCGGACAGCGTCTTGAGCTCATGCGGTTCGCCCGCGATGCCGCCATTGCCGGCGCATGCCGACAACAGCAACGGCACAGCGAGTGCGCAGGCGACGCGTCCGGACAGCCGCGCCATCAGGACGAGATCTCCACGATCTTGCCGAAGTTCGGGCCGAATTTCTGCTGGTATTCCGTCATCTTGCTCATGCGCTCGTTCACGCGGGTACGGTCCTTGACCTCGCCCGCCAGCTGGCCGCAGGCGGCGTCGATGTCGTCGCCGCGCGTCTTGCGGATCGTCGTGACGAGGCCGGCATCCATCAGCACCTGCGCGAACGCCTTGATGCGCGGGTTCTTCGAGCGCACGAGGCCGGATTCGGGGAACGGATTGAACGGAATCAGGTTGAACTTGCACGACACGCCGACGACCGGGTCGTTGACGAGGGCGACCAGTTCGCGCGCATGCTCGTCCGTGTCGTTCACCCCGTCCAGCA
Source organism: Massilia sp. Masssp94 (assembly GCF_059491305.1). Taxonomy (NCBI): domain Bacteria; kingdom Pseudomonadati; phylum Pseudomonadota; class Betaproteobacteria; order Burkholderiales; family Oxalobacteraceae; genus Massilia; species Massilia sp. Masssp94. The sequence continues at coordinate 4,816,350 of NZ_CP168501.1, read as the reverse complement.
TGCAGTATTCGAACGTGATGAAGTCGCGCGGGGCAAATTCCAGGTAGCGCTTGCACGCGGCCATCAACTCGCGCAGCGGGTATTTCTTGTTCAGCGGCACGAGCATGTCGCGCAGCGGGTCGTTCGAACCGTGCAGCGACACGGCCAGCGCCACCGGGCATTCCTGCGACAGCTTGTCCATGTTCGGCACGACGCCCGACGTCGACACGGTCACGCGGCGGCGCGACAGGCCGTACGCATTATCGTCCAGCATCAATTTCAATGCGGTGACGGTCGGGTCGAAGTTCAACAGCGGCTCGCCCATGCCCATCATGACGACGTTCGTGATCTGGCGCTCGCCTTTCGGCCCCGGCTCGATGCCCTTCGTGCGGCGCAGCTCGAACTCGGCCATCCACAGCTGGCCGATGATCTCGGACACGGAGAGGTTGCGGTTGAAGCCCTGCTTGCCCGTCGAGCAGAAGCGGCAGTTGACGGCGCAGCCGGCCTGCGTGGAGATGCACAGCGTGCCGCGCGTCTCTTCCGGAATGAACACGGTTTCGACGGCGTTGCCGTTGCCCACGTCGACGAGCCACTTGCGGGTGCCGTCGCTCGACGTGTGGTCGCTGATGATCGCCGGCGCACGCACTTCGGCGCGCGTCTTGAGCTTTTCGCGCAGCGACTTCGCCAGGTCGGTCATGTCGTCGAAATCGGCGACGCCGAACTGGTGGATCCAGCGCTGCAGCTGTTTCGCGCGGAACGGCTTCTCCCCCAACTCGGCGCAGTAAGCGACGAGCTGCGCGGGATCGAAGTCCAGCAAGTTGGTGAGAGTTGCCATGATTGAATCCTGTGCCTTCAAAATAAGTCCCGCCCGCCGGGCTCTTCGAGCATGGGCGAGCGGGATATTGCGATGTTAAATCAGCACGAGGCTGATCAACACAAAAAATTTGCTACGAAGATTAACGCGAGTAGACGTTCAGGGCCGGGAAGTAGTAAGCGATCTCGACAGCGGCGGTCTCGGCAGCGTCCGAACCGTGCACGGCGTTGGCGTCGATCGAGTCGGCGAAGTCGGCGCGGATGGTGCCCTTGTCGGCCTTCTTCGGATCGGTTGCGCCCATCAGTTCGCGGTTCTTGGCAATCGCGTTCTCGCCTTCCAGCACCTGGATCATGACCGGGCCCGAGACCATGAAGTCGACCAGATCCTTGAAGAACGGACGCTCTTTGTGGACAGCGTAGAAACCTTCGGCTTCGGCGCGCGACAGCTGGGCCATACGGGCAGCGACGATCTTCAGGCCTGCGCCTTCGAAACGGCTGTAGATTTGGCCGATCACGTTTTTAGCGACTGCGTCAGGTTTGATGATCGACAGGGTGCGTTCGATTGCCATTTAAAAACTCCAATAAAAAGAAAGGTTTAAATCGAGATTTGGGAACTCAATCAACCTTCTATTTTACCATACATCCTGGCTGCCACCGATATTGCGTCGGGGCGACCGCGGATGATACAGTGACATCGGTTCGACCTCGTCCATGGCAGGGTGCGCGCTGGACCTTAGGCAAGACTTAAAACTTGCGTTTCCAGCACACCCCCCCCTGTTGACGCCGGGTCCCGTCCCCATATGGGGAGCAAAGCGATTTCTTCCAACGGAGGCATTATGATTCCCAGCCTGCAGAAAACCTACGACGTCTCGGCCATCCAGGCCACGCGTCACCGCGTGCTGCGCAACACTTACTGGTTGCTGGCACTGTCCATGATCCCGACGGTGTTCGGCGCCTATATCGGCCTGCAAATGGCCCTGCCGATCTTTGCCAGCGGCATGGGCGTGATCCTGTTCCTCGCGATCGCGTTCGGCTTCATTTTCGCGATCGAGAAGACCAAGAACTCGGCGGCCGGCGTACCGATCCTGCTCGCCTTCACGTTCTTCATGGGCTTGTGGCTGACGCCGCTGCTGCGCTTCACGCTCGGCTTTTCCAACGGCGGCACGCTGATCATGACCGCGTTCGCCGGCACTGCGGCCGTGTTCGCCACGATGGCGACGATCGCGACCGTGTCCAAGCGCGACTTCTCGGGCATGGGCAGCTGGCTGTTCGCCGGCGCCATCGTCGTGATCCTGGCCGGCCTGGCCAACATCTTCCTGCACCTGCCGGCGCTGATGCTGGTCGTGTCGGTGCTCGCGATGGTGATCTTCTCGGCCTTCATCCTGTTCGACGTGAACCGGATCGTGAACGGCGGCGAGACCAACTACATCAGCGCGACGCTGGCCATCTACCTGGACATCTACAACGTGTTCACGAGCCTGCTGCAACTGCTGGGCATCGGCTTCGGCAACCGCGACTGATCCATCCGCTCGCATCGAAGAGCCGGCCTGCGGGCCGGTTTTTTATTGCCCCAATTCGGGGTCAGAGCACATTTTTCTAAAAATTCGGGGTCAGAGCACATTTCTGATCAATGTCCTGGCTCACAACGAAAACGTAACGCCGAGCCGTACCACCGCCATGCGGCCGCCGCATCCAACTGCAGCACGCAGCGGAAACTTGCCTCGAAGATTGTGCGCCGAAAAGTACTCTGACCCCGAATTTGTTCCGAAATGTGCTCTGACCCCGAATTTAATTGAGCTTAAGGACCTTACTGAAAGTATGATTGTCAGAACCGAACGCCCCTGCGTACAATATCCGTTCGCTTTCGACCCCGTCCCCCATGTCCCGTAGCCTGGTCCACGTATTGCTGTCGCTGCTGCTGCTCGTTTCGCAGCAGTTGTCGCTCGCGCACGGCTATACCCACTGGACCGAGGCCGGCAACACGCTCGTCCAGCAGGTCAGCGCCGACGCGGACGACGACGGCACCGGCAAGCTGCCCAAGCCCGGCCTGCATGACCTGTGCGGCCAGTGCGCGGCCAGCGCCCAGATCGCGTTCGCGCTGCCATCCACGCTGCGGCAATTCGTCCCGGCCGAGCTGGCCTATGCCGCGCCCGCCGTGCCGGCCACGCCAGGCATCTGCCTGCTCACGGCCTGCCCGTTCCAGTCGCGCGCGCCGCCTCAAGCCCGATAACGCTCCCGCTTTTTCCGTACCGCCCGGCGCGTCCCGGCGGTATGGGCCGTTATCCATTCGCTTGAGATTGTAGAAAACCATGAAAATCGAACGTACGCTGCTCGCCAGCGCGCTCCTGCTCGCCTTCCACCCGGCCGTCCGCGCAGACGATCAAGAAACCATCAACGACGGCAAGATCCAGCAAGTCGTCGTCACCGCCAGCCCGCTGCGCAACGGCGAAGGCGACCAGATCCTCACGCCGGCCAAAGTGCTCGCAGGCGACGAGTTGCGCGACAAGGTCGGCAGCTCGCTGGGCGAGACGCTGCAGAACGAACTGGGCGTGTCCGCGTCCGCGTTCGGCGCTGGCGCGTCGCGCCCCATCATCCGCGGCATGGAAGGTTCGCGCGTGAAAATGCTGGAAAACGGGATGGCGACGTCGGACGTGTCCGGCCTGTCGAACGACCACGCCGTCGCGTCCGAAGGTGCCGTCGCGCGCCAGATCGAGATCCTGCGCGGCCCCGCCGCCCTGCTGTACGGCTCGGGCGCCATCGGCGGCCTCGTCAACGTCGTCAACGAACGCATCCCGACGGCGCTGGAACCGAAGTTGACGGGCCAGGTCGAGACGCGCCTCAGCACCGTCGACAACGGCAAGGACATGTCCGGCACCCTGGACGGATCCGTCGGCAAGATCGGCCTGCACCTCGACGGCAACATGCGCAACACGGACGACTTCCAGATCCCCGACCTGCGCGTGGTGAACGACCCCACGTCGCGCATGAACCGGCTGCCGAATTCCGACACGAAGGAGCGCAACATCGGCATCGGCGGTTCGTACATCGACGACTGGGGCTATGCGGGCCTGTCGGCTTCGCACCTGACGAATTTCTATGGCATCCCGACCAACGAGGGATCGCACATCGACCAGCGCCAGAACCGCTACGACTTCGACAGCGTCGTCAAGAACCCGCTCGCCGGCTTCGAGAGCGCGCGCGTCAAGGCCGGCTACACGGACTACCACCACGCCGAACTGGACGACGGCGTGCCGGCCACGCTGTTCTCCAATAAATCGTTCGAATCGCGCGTCGAGCTGACGCACAAGCCGATCACGGCCCTGGGCCTGCACGGCACGTTCGGCATGCAGACGGAAAACACGCACTTCTCGGCGCTGAGCGCGGAAGGCGGGCCGGACACCGTGCCCGTCACGCATTCGACGACGCAGGCCGTTTTCCTCGTCGAGGAATGGCGCCAAGGTCCGCTGCGTTGGAACGCGGGCCTGCGCTATGAAAACGTCGACCGCAAACCGGTGTCCAACCGTGAGCGCACCTTCGACCTGGGCTCCGGCTCGATCGGCGCGCTGTGGCCGTTCACGAAGGGTTATTCGGCCGGCGCGACGGTGTCGTACGCGCAGCGTGCGCCCGCGACGGAGGAACTGTATTCGGGCGGCCCGCACGACGCCACGCTCACGTTCGACGTGGGCGATCCGAACCTGCAAAAGGAAAGCTCGCGCAACATCGAGCTGTCGCTGCAAAAGACGAGCGGCCTGCTGCGCTGGCGCGTGAACGCGTACCGCAACAACGTCAACAACTTCATCTACGGCCGCGTCATGGACGCGTCGTTCGACGAGGACGGCAACCCGGGCGGCGATTTCCGCCAGCGCCTGTTCCAGCAGGCGAAGGCGCACGTCCAGGGGGCGGAAGCGGAGATGACGTGGAACCAGATCGGCATGGGCTGGAACGGCCGCGTGTTCGCGGACACGTCGCGCGGCTACCTCGACGACGCCGGCAACCTGCCGCTGCAGCCGGCCGACCGCGTGGGCGCCGCGATCGGCTACCGCCAGCCGCACTGGCGCGCCGGCCTCGACTGGACGCACGCCCGCGGCCAGGACCGCCTCGCGGCGTTCGAGACGTCCACGACGCCGTCGTACAACCAGGTCAATGCCAATGTCTCGTACACGCAGAAGCTCGAACACGTCGATCTGACGTATTTCGTGACGGCAAAGAACCTGCTCAACGAAGACATCCGCCTGGCCACGTCGCTGCTGAAGGATATTGCGCCGCTGCCGGGGCGGAACATCACGTTCGGCGTGCGCGCGAAGTTCTGACGACCATCGGGGGCACGGGGAGCCCGCCGTAACGCGATGACGTATTGACGTCCCGTGCGCCACGCGGGCGGGACGTCCGTTATAGTCTTGCCATCAAGCCCCATCCCCTAGGCATCAGCTGTACGTTTGCCGCCGCAAATGGTCCTTCGGAGACATTTTGTTCTCCAGGTATCAACGGAGTTTCTCGCGCGGAAAATGTATTTTTTTTCATGGCCGTTCCAGCTTATGCATTTGCGCATAAAATGACCGCTTTCGGACTCGGAAGCGATCGGCATGGAAGCAGCGACGCGCGACTTTCATCTCCTCGGCAGCACCGGCGCCGTCCGCGCCGGTTACCACGTCCATGACTGGTCGGCGTCCCCACTCGGCCCGCCGGACCGCTGGAGCCCCGCATTGCGCAATGCGGTCAGCCTGATCCTCGAATCCGAATTCCCCATGTACCTCGCCTGGGGCCCGCACCTGGCGCTGCTGTACAACGCCGCCTTCATCCCTCTCCTCGACGGCACCCATCCCGCTTCGCTCGGCCGCCCACTGGCGCAGGTCTGGCCCGACCGCTGGCCCGGCCTGAAGCCGCTGGTCGAACGCGCCCTCGCGGGCCACGCCACGTACGGCGAGGACGTGCCGAGCCCGATCGACCGCAACGGCAAGCCGTACAACGCCTGGTTCACGCTGGCCTATTCTCCGGTGCGCGACGATGCCGGCACCGTGCGCGGCATGCTGTGCGTGACGAGCGAGACGACCCAGCGCGTGCAACTGGAGCGGCGCCACGCCGTGCAGCTGCAGGTGGTCGACAGCCTGCGCCGCCTGCACCACCCGTCCGACATCATCGAAGGGTCGTGCACCTTGCTCGGCAAGCATCTGGAACTCGAGCGCGCCTGCTATGTCGAAACGGACGAGGAAGACGGCAGCTTCGAAGTGATGCACGACTGGGCCCGCGACACGGGCACGCCTCTCATCGGCCGGCGCGCCCGCCTCGACGATTTCGGCCCGCAGGCGCTGGCCCTGCTGCGCACGGGTTCGCCGCTGGCCGTGCGCGACGCGACGGCCGACCCGCGCCTGCCCGCGCGCGGCGAGCGCTACGCGGCCGCGGGCGCGCGCGCGATCCTCGTCGTGCCCAAGGTCAGGCGCGGCCAGCTCGTGGCGGCCCTCGTCGGCTATTCCACCCAGACGCGCGACTGGGACGAGGAAGCGCAGCGCCTCGCCGCCGACATCGCCGAGCGCAGCTGGGAAGCGCTGGACCGCGTGCGCGCCGAACAGGCCTTGCGCGACGCCGTCGCGCGCCAGACGACGCTGCTCGACATGAACGAATTCCGGCTCGAAGTGTCGGACCTGCTGCGCCGCCTGAACGACCCGTCGCAGATCTTCGTCCAGACGGGCGCCATGCTGGGCCGCTTCCTGCAGGCCAGCCGCGTGCTGTACGGCGACTACGACGCCGACAAGCAGCTGGTGACCTTCCACTCGAACTACACGGACGGCATCGTCGCCGAGCTGAACGGCACCTTCCCCGCCGCGCTGTTCGGCGTGGCGAATTTCAGCACGCTGAGCCTGGGCACGTGGGTGTCGAGCGACCTGCAGCGCGACCCGCGCACGAGCGGCCCCGACGTGTGGCCGAACTACGCGGCGCTGCAGATCCGCTCCGCCGTCGTCGTGCCGCTGAACCGCAATGGCGCGCTGACGAGCTGCCTCTTCATCAACGACAACCTGCCGCGCGTGTGGAGCGCCGACATCGTGCGCCTGATCGAGGACGTCGCCGAGCGCGCGTGGAGCGCCGTCGAGCGCGTGCGCGCGGAAGACGCGCTGCGCCTCGCCGACCGCCGCAAGGACGAATTCCTCGCGATGCTGGCGCACGAGCTGCGTAACCCGCTGGCGCCGATCTCGGCCGCCGCGCAACTGCTGAACCTGGGCCCGCCGGACAATGTCCGCGTGGAGCGCACGAGCGCCATCATCGCGCGCCAGGTGGCACACATGACGGGCCTGATCGACGACCTGCTCGACGTTTCGCGCGTCACGCGCGGGCTCGTCGTGCTGACGCGCGAGGAGGTCGACCTGCGCCGCGTGATCGGCGACGCGGTGGAGCAGGTGCGGCCGCTGATCGAGGCGCGCCGCCACCAGCTGGCACTGCATTTGTCGACGGAACCGGCCATCGTCGAAGGCGATCCGAAGCGCCTCGTGCAGGTGATCGCGAACCTCCTGAACAACGCGGCGAAGTACACGCACGAAGGCGGCCGGCTGTCGATCTGGATGGGCATCACGCCCGAGCAGGTGCTCGTGACCGTGTCGGACAACGGCATCGGCATCTCCGCCGAACTGCTGCCGACCGTATTCGATTTATTTTCCCAGGCGGAGCGCACGCCGGACCGCTCGCAGGGCGGCCTCGGGCTCGGCCTCGCGCTGGTGAAGAGTCTCGTGGAACTGCACGGTGGGATGGTGACGGCGGCCAGCGAAGGCCGCAACCTCGGCTGCGAATTCACGGTCCGCCTGCCGCGGCTGCACAACGCCGCCGCACCCGCCGGCGGCACGGCCGCGGCCGGTCCCGCGGCACCGGGCGCGGCGCGCGGACTGTCGCTGATGCTGGTGGACGATAACGTCGACGCGGCGATGACCCTGGGCCTGTTGCTGGAATCGGGCGGCCACCACGTGACGGTGATGCACCACCCGGGCGAGGCACTGGAACGTGCCGCGCAGGCGCATTACGACGCGTTCCTGCTCGACATCGGCCTGCCCGGCATGAACGGCTACGAACTGGCGCGCCGGCTGCGCAAGGTGCCCGGCTGCATTGAGGCGACGCTCGTCGCCATCACCGGGTATGGCCAGCAATCGGACCAGGCCAGCGCGGCGTATGCCGGCTTCGACAGTTATTTCGTCAAGCCGGTCGATCCGGCCGGCCTGTTCGCGTTACTGGACCGCGTCGCCGCCCGCTGACGCGTTGTCGGCGACGTCCGGCGCCGCGAATTCGCGCGGCTGGAAGTTCTCGAGGCGCTCGAACACGCCGATCGATTCCACGTGCGACGTGTGCGGGAACATGTTCGCCACACCCGCCTTCTTGAGCACGTAACCGGCGCGGTGCGTCAGGATGCCGGCATCGCGCGCCAGGGTCGACGGGCTGCACGACACGTACACGATCCGCTGCGGCAGCAGGTCCGGCTGCGTCAGGCGCAGTTCGGCCAGCGCGATCGCCAGCGCGCCGGCGCCGTCGCGCGGCGGGTCGACCAGCATGCGGTCGAATTTACCGAGCGCGATCAGGTCGTCCTTCGTCACCTCGAACAGGTTGCGCGTGTAGAACGTCGTCTTGTCGGCCAGGCCGTTGGCCTTGGCGTTTTCCAGCGCGCGTGTCGTCAGCGCCGTGCTGCCCTCGATGCCGACGACTTCGCGCGCCTGCGTCGCCAGCGGCAAGGTGAAGTTGCCGAGGCCGCAGAACAGGTCGGCCACGCGGTCGCCCGGCTGCACCTCGAGCAGGGTCAACGCCTTGTGCACCAGCAGGCGGTTGATCTGGTGGTTCACCTGCGTGAAGTCGGTCGGCTTGAACGGCATCCTGATGCCGAATTCCGGCAGCGTGTAGTACAGTTCCTTGCCCAGGGGGTAGTACGGCGCGGCGGTGTCCGGGCCTTTCGGCTGCAGCCACCACTGGATGTGCCACTGGTCGGCAAACGCTTTCACCAGCGTCTCGTCCGCGGGGCTCAACGGCGCCATGATGCGCAGCACGAGCACGGTCGTCTCTTCGCCGACGGCGATCTCGATCTGCGGCATCTGCTGGTAGATCGACAGCGCACCCACCAGTTCGCGCAGCGGCACGAGCATGGCGGACAGGTGGTCCGGCAGGATCTCGCAGCTCGTCATGTCGGCCACGTACGACGAGTGGCGCTCGTGGAAGCCGACCAGCACCGTGCCCTTCTTGGCCACGTAGCGCACCGACAGGCGCGCGCGGTAGCGGTAGTCCCACGTGGGGCCGTACATCGGGCGCATGATGTTCTCGGCCTTCGTCTTCCCGATGTGCCACAGGTTGTCTTCCAGGACGCGCTGCTTCATCGCGACCTGCGCCGACGGCTCCAGGTGCTGCATCGAGCAGCCACCGCAGTGCCAGAAGTGCGGGCATTTCGGTTCGACGCGCATCGACGACGCCTTCTGCAGCGTGACCATGCGGCCCGATTCCCAGTTCTTCTTCTTGCGCAGGGTCTCGAAGCTGACGCGCTCGCCCGGCAGCGCGCCTTCGACGAAGATCACTTTGCCTTGCGTGCCGTCCTCGTTCTCCAGGTGGCCGACGCCGCGCGCGTCCATGTCGAGGGATTTGATGTTGATGAAGGTTTCTTGCATGGGATAGAAGAAAGCAGAATCGGGGAAGACGGCGGTCGGAATACCGCACAACCAAACGACGTCGTCCTCGCGAAAGCGGGGACCCATGGTGACGATCGCGGAGCCGGAACGCCTGCGTGTCGGCTGCGGTTGCTCAGTATGGATTCCCGCCTGCGCGGGAATGACGATTTCGTGGCCATTCCGGCCAGCCGGGCATCATAGCAAGGAATCGCGGACGACGCCACGGGCGGCCATCGCCCGTTTCAGTTTGACGAGGGCCTCCTGCTGGATCTGGCGCACCCGTTCGCGCGTCACGCCCATCTCCTCGGCCAGCGTTTCGAGCGTGGCCGGGTCGTCGTTGTCGAGACCGAAGCGGCGCATCACGACAAGGCGCTGCTTGTCGGGCAGCTTCTGCAGCCAGTCGCGCACGAGCACCGTCATTTCGTGCTGCTCCGCGTGGGTGTCCGGGCTGACGTCGCCCTCGTCCGGCAGCATGTCCATCAGGCTGCTCTGCGGATCGTTGTCGAGCGGGGCGTCGAGCGATGTCGCGTGTTCGGACAGCGCGAGGATGTCCTGCACTTCTTCCACGGGCCGGCCGACGAGGCTGGCGATGTCTTCCGCGCTCGCTTCCTTGCCGTCGTGGTGCTGGGCCTCCAGGTGGTATTTCGCGCGCAGCACCTGGTTCAACTCGCGCACCATGTGCACGGGCAGGCGCACGGTGCGGGCCTGGTTCATGATCGCGCGCTCGATGCTCTGGCGGATCCACCAGGTCGCGTAGGTGGAAAAGCGGAAGCCGCGCTCCGGCTCGAACTTGTCGATCGCGCGCATCAGGCCGATGTTGCCTTCCTCGATGAGGTCGAGCAGCACGACGCCGCGGTTGATGTAGTGCTTGGCGATGGAGACGACGAGTCGCAGGTTATGCTCGATCATCTTCTGGCGCGCATTGAAGTCGCCCGCCTTGGCCAGGGTCGCGTAGTGCACTTCCTGTTCGGCCGTGAGCAGCGGCTTGGCGCCGATGCGGTTCAGGTAATGCTGGGTGGTGTCCGTCGAGAGCTCGGCCTGCAGGACGCTCTTGAGCTCGTCGACGGTGTCGACGACGGCCGTCGCCGCGCCTTCCGGCAGCATCTCGGCACGGTCGACGCCGTCCGCCCCGAACCCGCCGTCGTCCAGCGGTTCATCCGGATTCTCTTCCGGCGTGTCGTTGTCCAGCGGGTCGGCGGGCAAGGTCATCGGCTCTCTCTAGCGACTGGGCAGGAACTTGGCCGGGTCGACCGGCTTGCCCTGCTGGCGTATCTCGAAATGCAGTTTGACGGTGTCGGCATCGGAATCGCCCATCTCCGCGATCGCCTGGCCCTTGGTCACGTTCTGACCTTCCTTCACCAGGATGGTGCGGTTGTGCGCATATGCCGACAACAGGCTGTTGCTGTGCTTAACAATCACGAGATTACCATATCCGCGGATGCCGCTGCCGGCGTACATCACCTTCCCGGAACCCGCGGCCATCACCTGCTGGCCCATCTTGCCGGCGATGTCGATGCCCTTGTTCTTGCCTTCGTCGAAGGTGGCGATGATCTTGCCGTCGGACGGCCACATCCAGCTCAGTTTTTCGTCGTCGTTCGCGGTGACGGTGGTGCCCGCGGTCACGCCCGCCGAGATCACTTTTTCCGCCTTCGGATTGTCTTCTTTCGCGGCCAGGTTCGATTCGCTGTACGGCTTCTTGGCGCCGTTCGGCTCCGTCTTCTTCGGCACGGCCGGCGCCTTCTCGGCACCCGGCATCGCGATCGGCGACGTCACGACGCCGTTGCCGTTACGCTCGGACGGCGCCACTTTCAGCACCTGGCCGACCTTGATGTCGTCCGGATCGGCCAGGTTGTTCCAGGCGACGAGGTCGCGGTAATTCTGGCCGTGGTCGAGGGCGATCTTCAGCAAGGTGTCGCCGCGCCGCACGGTATAGGTCCCGCGCGCGTCGGGCTTCGACTCCTCGGCGGCCGGCACCGGGGCCGGTTGCGGGCGGGGACGGAAGCTGGATGCGGTCGGAGCCGGACGGTCGATCACGGGGGCTACGCGGGTCTCGGTGCTGCAGGCGGACAGGATGCCGAGACTAAGGGTCAACAGGGCTAAGCGGGGCGTAAGTTTCATTCTCTCTATAATTCTTTTACAACAACTGGCATTCAAGCGATGCCTGGCCGCAGCGGGACAAAATGGCAGGCTTCCAGCGTTTCGCTGGTCCATTCCGCCTTGCCGGTACGGGTAATGCGCTGCAGGTGCTGGACCTGAGCACCGACGGGCGCCACCAGGCGGGCGCCAATGGCCATCTGCTCGAGCAATGCACGCGGCACCTCGAGACCGGCCGCCGCCAGGATGATGCCGTCGAACGGGGCCACCTGCGGGAGCCCTAGCATACCATCTCCGTACTGCAAGCGCAGATTGGCGATACGCAACGGGCGCAGATTGGCCTTCGCCAGCTCATGTAACGGCTTGATGCGCTCGATGGAATACACCTCCTGCGCCACGCACGACAGCACGGCGGCCTGGTAGCCGCACCCCGTGCCGATCTCGAGCACGCGGTGCAGCGGCTTCTTACTGTCCTTGAGCAACTCGATCATGCGCGCGACGATGTACGGCTGCGAAATCGTCTGGTTGTGGCCGATCGGCAGCGAGATGTCGACATACGCCTGGGCCAGCATGCCCGGCTCGACGAACATATGACGCGGCACGATTTCCAGCGCGGCCAGCACCTGCGGGTCCTTGACGCCCTGGCGCGCGGCCCGGGCCGCCATCGCACGGCGCGGCGCTTCCGTTGCCGCCAGGTCGGACCGGACGACGGTCTGTTGCGGCTGCGAAGGTTTGGTCGTGCCCGCCACGCCGGCCGGCGCGCCACGGTGACCGCCGGGCGGCTGCGCCTGGCTGTTGCGCGCGTTCTGGGTCGCCGTCTGCGGCGTGGCGACCGGCGCCGGCGCAGCGGGCTTTCGGGTGCCGCCGCCCGTCACGGACGAGAGCGGCAGGGGAAACTGGCTGCGCTTTTCGCTCATCCAAGCCCTCGCCGCAGCAGGTCCAGCTGGTCGCGGTGCGTGAGGTCGACCTGCAGGGGCGTCACCGACACGCAGCCCTGGCTCGTCGCGTGGAAATCCGTGCCTTCGCCCGCGTCGCGGCAGGCGCCCGGCGCGCCGATCCAGAAGATCTCGCGCCCGCGCGGATCCTGGCCGCGGATGACGGGCTCGGCCTGGTGACGCCGGCCCAGGCGGGTCGGCACGAGCGGTCCCACCTGTTCGTACGGCAGGTTCGGGATATTTACGTTCAGCAAAAACGGCGTGTCCAGCATCTCGAAACGGCGCAGCACGATGTCGCGCGCCACCCGCGCGGCCGCTTCCACCTCCGCCCAGCCGCCATGCACCTGGGAAAAGGCGATGGCCGGGATCCCAAACAGATAGGCTTCCGTCGCCGCCGCCACCGTGCCGGAGTACAGCGTGTCGTCGCCCATGTTCTGGCCGTTGTTGATGCCGGAGACGACCAGGTCCGGGCGGACGTCGAGCATCCCCGTCAACGCGATGTGCACGCAGTCGGTGGGGGTGCCGTTGACGAAATAAAACCCATTGGCAGCCTTCGACACCGACAGCGGACGGTCCAGCGACAACGAGTTCGACGCGCCCGAGCGATTGCTGTCGGGCGCGACCACCACGATGTCGGCGACTGTCGCGAGCGCATCGGCCAGGGCGTTGATGCCGGGGGCGAGATAGCCGTCGTCGTTACTGATAAGGATACGCATCCTGCGATTTTACCTGAAGCAACGGCTAGATCGACCAATCGGACGTCACATTTATTGCCCCCCCGGACGCGCCGCCGCACGCCCCGCCGCGACGTCAGCCCGCCACCAGCGGACGCCCTTCCGCCGCCTGGATCAGGGCGCCTTCGAGGGACGAGACCTCGTCCAGGGTGAAGGCCAGCAGCGCGTCCTTGTCGCCTTCCTGCAGGTAGACCTGCTTGATCATCGCGGCGCCGCGCCGTCGTAGCGGATGCGCCACACTCGGCCGCAGGATCGTCGAGCGCAGGCTGTCCGCCAGTGCCCGCGCCTCGCGGGGACTGCGGCTGTCGATCAGTTCCTGCAGGCGCGACAGCTTGTCGTCCAGCGCATCCGGCGATGGTTCGCCGGCGCGGCGCGGCGCGCCGTGGCCGCGCTTGCCCTCCTCCATGGCGTGCAGGCCCTGCTCCAGCGCGATCACGTGCTGCTCGATGCGGCGTGCGGCCTCCAGTTCGCCTTGTTGCCCTAAATACAATTGGGCCAGCCGGGCCAGTTCGCGTACGAGGCTCGGGGCCTGCGGATCGGCGGCCCGTTCGCGCAGCGATTCGACGGCCTGCACGAGCCGCACCTCGGGCAACGGGCGCCACGGGAAATGACCGGGCTCGAGCCATTCGAGCAGCGCTTCGACGGCGCGCTGCGGCCCCAGCCGGTCGTGCTCGCCCGCCTGGGCCCGGCCGCCGGCCGGCGCCATGCCGCTGACGGCCGCCTGGGGCAGCTGTACCTCGTCGAGGTAGCTGTCGAGCGCGACGCTGGACAGGCCATAGCACTCGGCCAGCATCCGTTCCAGCCGGGCCTGGTAGCCGGATGGACTCCGTGGCGCGTCGCCGAAGCGCCAGCGCAACCGCCCTTCGCCGGTGCCGTCGACCGGACAGGGCAGCGGATAGACGAGCAGCGGCCGCTGTTCGTCCTCGTGGCTGCAGCGGTAATCGAGCGCGCGCGCGACGACGCCCTGCAGGCCGTCCAGGCTGCGCGCGTCGGGCGTAAACACGCCGACTATCTTGTCCGGCAACAGCGCGGTGCAGACGCTGGCCGCCGCCGAGCGGCCGCTGCGGCAATCGATCAGCACGTGGGCGAAGCGCCGTGCCACCTGCGCCGCGAACGTGCGGAACAGCGCGGGGCACGCGCAGAACAGCGCGTCCCAGTCGAGCCGGTCGACGCGCTCGCCATAGCTGTCGTCGAAGCGGCCGGCGCGCATCAGGTACAGCGGACGGCTGTCGTCGACGCGGACGATGTAGTCGTCCCAGTCCAGCGTGTCGAGCACGCGCGCGGCCAGCGCCTCGGCGTCGTCGTTCGACGTATTGCCGTGCAGTTGCTCGCGGCAACTCTCGAACAGTTCGAGCAGGCCGCTGGCGTGCTGCCCATCGTCCGCGCGGGAAAAATAGTGATGCAGGCCGGGGGCTTCCAGGTCCCAGTCGATCATCAGCACCGGTGTCTTCGCATGCGCGCGCCCGGCAAGCAGCCAGGCGGCATGGGCCAGCGCAAGGCTGCGCACGGGTGCGCTGTCGTAGGAGTAGAACGTCGTCACCTCGCCGGCCTGACCGGCCGGTACTGCGGTGATGCGGTTGGTTTCCATAAGGCTCCTCATTTTTTTGGGAAGGTTGGATCCGGTAACTCACGCCATGCGGGTGGGACAGCGGGAAGCACGAATTGGTTGCAGTCATGCGCCGGCGGCATGGTTTTTTTCTGGTATTGGTAATGCGTGACGATGCGCCGGACCATCTTGTCGATGTCCGGCAGGAAATCGGGGTTCGACTTCAGGTCGGCCGTGGCCATCGTGAAGCGCGAGAAGTCGACGTAGAACGTGGATTCGCTGATCTGCGGCGGCAGGCTGACGGGGTGCTGCGTCATGATCACGGGAATGATCAGCTGGCTGGGCAGCGTGTACCACGAGCTGCGCTCGGCTTCGATCAGGCGCATCGCGGCGTACTCGCGCCGGGTGTAGGGATGGGCTTCGTATTTGGGCGTGTAGATCAGCACCATGCACGCGCTTTCGCACAGCGCGCGGGCGATCTTGCGGTCGAGGTCGTCACCGCCGCCGAGTTGCTCGGTGTCGATGAACAGTTCGTCTTCGTTGTCGAAATACGGTTCGAGGTAACAGCGCAGTGCATCGGCCAGCGTGGCCTTGAAGCGCTGCATCAGCTCGTGCCGCCCATGGGCATAGCTGAAAAAGCAGCCATAACGTATCGCCATTGCTCCCCCTTGAAGTCTGCCACCGGCCGGGCCTGTGTGACTCTAAACAAGTCACCCATCCTGCATGTTGTGGGAACACAAGCGAAAGCGGAGCCGCTGCGCGGCGTACCGCGAGGCGAGCCCAAAGGTAGCGTAAAACGAAGCAGAGGGGTAAAGCGAAACGAAGCCGGGGGTCAGAGCCCGAATTTGCTTTTTTAGGGCTCTGACCCCGAATCTCCGACTCCGCGGCAGATTCGTAAGCCAGGGGTCAGAGCCCGAATTTGCTTTTTTAGGGCTCTGACCCCGAATCCGTACCCCGCGGCGAATTCGAAGTCGCAAAAAACTCGATCACCTCCGCCTGCACCCGCGTGCGCCGAAACGGCGGCAAACTCTGCCAGATCCGCCGCCCATACGGCTTGCTGATCACCCGCGGATCGCACAGCATCAGCACGCCCCGATCCTCGACGTCGCGGATCAGGCGCCCGGCGCCCTGCTTCAGGTTGATGATAGCTTCCGGCAAGGTGTGGTGAACGAAACCGTTCATGCCCTTCTTTTCCATCACTTCGATGCGCGCGGCCAGCACGGGGTCGTCGGGCGGCGCAAACGGTAGCTTGTCGATGATGACGAGCGACAGCGCCTCGCCGCGCACGTCGACGCCTTCCCAGAAACTCTGGCTGCCGACCAGCACGGCATTGCCCGCGTTGCGGAACGAGTCCAGCAATTCCGTGCGGCCCCGTTCGCCCTGCACGAACAGGGGGAAGTCGAGGCCGCGCGCGGCGAATTCCTCGCGCAGGCGCTCGGCCACGCGGTTGACGGCGCGGATCGTCGTGCACAGGAAGAAGCAGCGGCCGCCCGCCGCTTCGATCACGGGCAGCGCCATGTCGACGACCGCGTCCGTGTAGCCGAACGTGTTCGGTTCCGGCAGGCCGGTCGGCACGTACAGGATGCCCTGCTCCTGGTAGTTGAACGGGCTCGGCCAGCTCTGCGCGG